>NZ_JBQSVW010000001.1:0-3603139 GCF_052446055.1 Glutamicibacter sp. AOP5-A2-18
GTGAGCAGCGACGAAACCAATAGCATTGGTAGCTCCTGGCGCCAGGTCATTCGCAAGATCGACGACGACGATCGCGTCAAAGCCCGCTACCGTGCCTTCGTATCGTTGGCTAAGCCGCAAGGATTGATCGGAACTACGCTGCTAGTGGCAGTTCCCAATGACCTGACGCGAGACATCCTGCAGACTCAACTTCGTGAACCTCTAGATGAGGCCCTACGCGAAGTATTCCAAGACGATATCCGCTGTGCCGTCAGCGTTGATCTGTCTCTTTCGGACGAGTTGGAAGAAGAAATTCCAGAAACAACTGCTCCAGCTCCCGCGGCACCAGCCGTTACTGAGACCCCAGGTCCGCGGCCGCAGCCAGCACCACAGCCAACGCCCCCATCGAACTCGCAAGAATTCGGCCGGCTGAACCCCAAGTACATTTTTGACACCTTTGTCATTGGTTCCTCGAACCGCTTCGCCCACGCTGCAGCAGTGGCAGTAGCCGAAGCACCAGCCAAGGCTTATAACCCGCTATTCATCTATGGCGATTCCGGGCTAGGAAAAACTCACCTTCTGCACGCCATTGGCCACTACGCTCGTCACCTGTACAAAGGTATTCGCGTTCGCTACGTGAATTCAGAAGAGTTCACCAATGACTTCATCAACTCCATCCGTGATGACGAAGGCGCCAGCTTCAAGCAGACCTACCGCAACGTAGACATCCTGCTCATTGACGATATTCAGTTCTTGGCCAATAAGGACGCAACGCAGGAAGAGTTCTTCCATACGTTTAATGCGCTGCACAACCACAACAAGCAAGTTGTGATCACTTCTGATCTACCTCCCAAGCAGCTGCAAGGGTTCGAAGATCGTATGCGTTCACGCTTCGAGTGGGGCCTACTTACCGATATCCAGCCACCTGAGTTGGAAACTCGTATCGCGATTCTGCGTAAGAAGGCCGATGCTGAGAACCTTTCGGCTCCAGGAGACGTCATGGAGTACATCGCTTCACGCATCTCCACCAACATCCGCGAACTTGAGGGTGCGTTGATTCGAGTCACCGCTTTCGCTTCGCTCAATAACCAGTCCGTTGATCTGGCCTTGGCAGAAACCGTACTCAAGGACCTGATCAGCGAAGACGGTGCCCAAGAAATCACGCCGTCAACGATTATCAAGCAGACCGCCGAATACTTCGGGCTGTCTATTGATGAGCTCAACAGCAAGTCCCGAACCCGTACTTTGGTCACCGCCCGTCAGATCGCTATGTACCTTTTGCGTGAGCTTACTGACATGTCGCTGCCAAAAATTGGTGCCGAACTTGGTGGACGCGACCACACCACCGTGATTCACGCGGATCGTAAGATTCGTGAGCTCATGGCGGAACGTCGAGCCATCTTTAACCAAGTCACAGAGCTAACTAACCGCATTAAGCAGAGCCAGCGGGAGCATTAATCCCAAGAAATCACAGGTGTGGATAAAACTGTGGATGATCTGGTGACTACCTGCGGATAAACATAGGTACCCATGTGGACGTTAAAAATCGTGGAACTGAGTTTCAACAGGGTGCTGGAACTGAGTGTCAGTTTCAACCACAGATTGTTCACATGCACAATCGCCGTCATTTCACGGTGGATGGTGGTTGTCCACAGTATCCACAGGGGTTATTAACACTTCTCCTTTAAACACTTATTCATCCAAATAACGAGTCCACTCCTGAACCTCGAGCCAAACCTGTTCAAATCTTTTTCTCGCAGCTCTCATCAACAACCGAGACCGAGCGATGACTTTGCATCAACAAGACGTGGCAAGATTAAGATGGAGAGAACGTGCAACTACCTGCTCTATGCTTAAGAACTTGGCGAGGGAAAAACCTTCTTGGCCTGACTTAAGTTTCAAAGGGTTCCGAAAGGCGGATTTTTCGTGAAGTTCAGCGTTGAAAAGGATGTATTGGCAGACGCCGTATCCTGGACCGCTCGGTCCTTGGCACAACGCCCACCCTCACCAGTACTGGCTGGCATCTTGATCACTACCCATGAAGGCTTAGTTCGCCTCGAGGGATTTGATTATGAGATTTCCTCACACATTGAGATCCCTGCGGACATCTCAGAGCAAGGCTCGATCCTGGTATCAGGCAAGCTCTTGGCTGAGATCACTCGTTCATTGCCAAACTCAACGGTGACTCTTGAAACCGATGGCACCAAGATCTCTTTGACTTGTGGTCGCTCACGCTTCCACCTGGCCACCATGCCAGTTGATGAATACCCAACGCTTCCAGAACTTCCAGCAATTGCCGGCACCATCGATGGTCAGGCTTTCTCTGCTGCTGTTTCTCAGGTCATCGTTGCTGCTTCGAAGGATGACACTCTCCCAGTGCTCACCGGCATCAAGGTTGAAATTGAAAACGACCTGATCACCTTCCTGGCAACTGACCGTTACCGTTTGGCACTGCGCGAACTGAATTGGACTCCAAACACTTCGGAGATTTCCACTTCGTTCTTGATCAAGGCCAAGACCTTGAGCGAAGTTGCTAAGACTCTTTCGGGTGCAGGCGAACTGAAGCTTGCAATCAGCGAAAACGGTGACATGGTTGGCTTCGAAAGCTCCAACCGTCGCACCACCTCGTTGTTGATTAATGGCGAGTACCCAAAGATTCGATCGCTGTTCCCAAGCGACACCCCGATCCATGCAACGGTTCGCACGAGCGAACTGATGGAAGCGGTACGTCGTGTATCGGTTGTTGCAGAACGAAATACCCCAGTTCGCATGGCCTTCACCGATGGTCAGCTGACCTTGGATGCTGGTACCGGCGAAGACGCACAGGCTGAAGAAGCAATCGTTGCTTCCTTGCGCGGCGAAGACATTGTTGTGGCGTTCAACCCAACCTTCCTGTCTGAAGGTTTGAACTCGTTCACCACTGACTTTGTTCGTTTCTCGTTCACTAGTGCTCCAAAGCCGGCGATGCTGACCGGTCAGAAGAAGCTGGACGAAGCTGATCAGGATCAGTACCGCTACCTTGTGATGCCAGTACGTTTGCCAAACTCGAACTAAACCCGCAAATTGGCGGATGAACATTTCATCCGCCACCACGACGTTGTCAGGACCTCGGTGTATATTTCGCAGCTTTCCCTCACGAGCTTCCGCTCGTATGCGCAGGCTGACGTGCACCTAGCTCCTGGCATCAACGTTTTAATCGGCCCCAATGGGGTGGGCAAGACCAACATCGTTGAGTCCATTGGTTACCTAGCTAATTTGGCGTCTCATCGCGTCAGCAACGATGCACCGTTGCTGAATTTTGGTGCAGAACGAGCTTTGATTCGCGGTACTTTGCACCGCGGAAGCCAAAAGACCACGCTCGAGGTGGAGATCACTAGCGGGAAACTGAACCGAGCAAGGATCAATCGAGCTAACCCGGTACGTGCTCGAGAAATCTTGGGCATGGTGCGAACGGTTTTGTTTGCCCCTGAAGATTTGGCTTTGGTTAAGGGCGATCCATCAAATCGCCGCAAGTTCCTTGACGAACTGCTCATTGCCTTGCGACCGGTAGAAGCCGGAACCAAAAATGACTACGAACGAATCGTCAAGCAGCGCAATGCACTGCTCAAATCCATTCGTGGAAAATCCAAACTCACCGCTTCGCAAGAGAACACCTTGCAAGCATGGGATCTGCAACTGGCCACCTGCGGGGCTCGACTCATCCGTGGTCGCCTTGATGTTCTTATGCTCATCAGGCCGTATATGCAGGCTGCCTACGCGGATCTTGCTGATGGCGGCAAAGCGGCACAGGCGATCTACCGTTCCTCGTTGGAAGGCGAAACCGACGAGAACAGCCTTCCGGTGACGTCGTTGGAGGAGCTAAACCAAGAAGAGATCCAAGATCTTCTTCTTGGTGCCATCGAATCGAACCGCAGCCGTGAACTAGACCGCGGCATCTCGCTATTCGGCCCCCACCGTGATGACCTTGCGCTGATCCTAGGCCCAACTCCCGCCAAGGGCTACGCCTCCCACGGTGAAACCTGGTCCTTTGCCTTGGCTCTGCGTCTGGCAGCCTACAGAGTTTTTGGTGATGATGATCCTCGAGCGGGTTCGGGACCAATTTTGATTTTGGATGATGTCTTTGCCGAACTAGACACCACTCGTCGAGATCGGCTGGCTCATATTGTTGCCGGCGCAGAGCAAGTTTTGGTCACGGCGGCCGTAGTGGAAGATGTTCCCGAAGCACTGAAGGGACATTTCTTCCAGGTATCCCCTGGCCAGGTTGTCGATGCGTGAGCCTGAAGAGCGGGACGAACACCGCTTTGATCCAGAAATCGACTCAGCGAAGGCCTTGCTGAACCGAATGCGTAGGCTCGCGGAAGAGCGCGGCGAACGCCGCGTAGATGCAGCGCGAATGGAAAAAGTTCGCAAACGTCAGTCCGCCCGTCGCGGCTTCATGGACCAAAAGGGAACCTCCGAACCTGGAGTGGTGCGCGACCCTCGAGCTATCGGTGAAGTTGTCTCGCGGCTATCCAAGGCTCGCGGCTGGAACACCCAAGTTGCCGTGGGCTCGGTGCTGGGGCGCTGGGCTGACATCATTGGTGCGGAAAATGCAGAGCACTGTAAACCCGAATCTTTTGAAGATACGGTGGTGGTGATGCGTTGTGATACGACCGCACGTGCGGCACAGATGCGCCTAATGAGCCACGATATTCTGAAAAAATTTGATGCAGAGTTGGGCCCCGGAATTGTTACCGTGCTCAAGGTCTTAGGACCCAATGCTCCGTCGTGGCGTCACGGCATGCGTTCGGTCGCTGGACGCGGTCCAAGAGACACCTACGGATAAAAATAGCTGGCACGGCATATGGCGCGCTAACGCACCCGGAGGGTGGATCCCCCCTCACTTATGCTCCGCAACTGCCTCAGAAGGTCAATTGCTAGCTTTATGTGGCCGATTTAGGCCACAGAAGCACCGATTATTTTGCTCAGCGCGGTAGAATTAGAAGCAGTGAAATGATTTTGCTGTGGGTCAACCCCGCGGCGACGTCCCTCCAGACCATGATCACCCGAGACGCACTTTGCGGCGCAACGGTGATCGCGCGCTTAATTCGAGGAGTTCGTAGCACCCGTGTCTACTGAAAATGCTTCACCGCAGGATCCGGCAGAAAGCCAGGTTCCCGCGGAATCGATGACTTCCAAAGTCGAACATACCTATGGCGCCCAGGATATTACCGTCCTCGAAGGACTCGAAGCGGTACGTAAACGCCCGGGCATGTACATCGGTTCCACCGGCCCTCGCGGCCTACACCACTTGGTTTACGAAGTCGTGGACAACTCCGTCGATGAAGCCTTGGCTGGATACTGCGACACCATCAACGTCACCTTGCAAGCCGATGGCGGCGTGCGTTGTGTCGACAATGGTCGAGGCATCCCCGTGGATGTCCACCCCACTGAGGGCAAGCCTACCGTTGAGGTAGTTATGACCATCCTGCACGCCGGCGGCAAGTTCGGTGGCGGCGGTTACGCTGTTTCCGGTGGCCTGCACGGTGTGGGTATTTCCGTGGTTAACGCGCTATCGCGCAAGGTGGATACCGTCGTTCGCCGCCAGGGCAACGCATGGCGTATCGGCTTCAGCAATGGTGGTGTGACCACCAGCCCGCTGGAAAAGGGTGAAGAGACCGATAAGACCGGCACCACCCAGACTTTCTACCCGGATCCGGAAATCTTCGAGACCACCGAATTCGATTTTGAGACGCTGCGTGCTCGCTTCCAGCAGATGGCCTTCCTGAACAAGGGCCTGCGCATCACCTTGACCGATGAGCGCACCCCGGTCAACGCTGAACCAGAAGCTGAAGTCGCTGAAGAGATCGAAAACCAGGTAGTCAAGCCAAAAACTGTGGACTACCTCTACAAGGACGGCCTGCTGGACTACGTCAAGCACCTGAACGCCGCCAAAAAGGTAGAACTGGTTCACGACGAGGTCATCGCCTTCGAATCTGAAGATGCTGCTCGAGGCATCAGCCTGGAAATTGCGATGCAGTGGACCAACGCCTACGCCGAGTCCGTGCACACCTACGCGAACACCATCAACACCCATGAGGGTGGTACCCACGAAGAAGGCTTCCGCGCTGCGCTGACCGGTCTGCTGAACCGTTACGCCCGGGATAACAAGATCCTGCGCGAAAAGGATGACAACCTCACCGGTGAAGATGCCCGTGAAGGTTTGACCGCGGTGATTTCGGTGAAGCTTTCCGAACCACAGTTCGAAGGCCAGACCAAAACCAAGCTGGGCAACTCGATGGCCCGTGGCTTTGTCCAGGGTGTAGTCAACGAGGAACTCAGCGACTGGTTCGAGCGCAACCCCAACGTTGCCCGCGACATTATCCGCAAGGCACAGCTCGCTTCCCAGGCGCGTATGGCCGCCCGCAAAGCGCGCGATAATGCCCGACGTAAGTCGCCGATGGAATCCTTCGGTATGCCCGGTAAGCTCTCGGACTGCTCCTCGAAGAATCCTTCCGAGTGCGAAGTGTTCATCGTGGAGGGTGACTCCGCAGGCGGCTCGGCCAAGCGCGGACGTGACCCACACACCCAGGCAATCCTGCCGTTGCGTGGCAAGATCCTGAACGTGGAGCGTGCTCGTCTGGACCGTGCGTTGGGCAATGCCGAAGTTCAGGCCATGATCACCGCTTTTGGTACCGGTATCGGCGAAGAGTTCGACATGGCCAAGCTGCGTTATCACAAGATTGTGCTGATGGCCGATGCTGACGTCGACGGCCAGCACATCACCACCTTGCTGCTGACCTTGATCTTCCGCTTTATGCGTCCGCTGATCGAGCACGGCTACGTTTACCTCGCTGCTCCCCCGCTGTACCGCATCAAGTGGTCCAATGCGCCGCACGACTACGTGTTCTCCGATAAGGAACGCGATGACGCACTGCTAGCTGGACAGACTTCCAACAAGCGCCTGCCAAAGGACAACGGAATCCAGCGCTACAAGGGTCTGGGCGAGATGGACTACTCGGAATTGTGGGACACCACCATGGATCCGGAATTCCGTACGCTGCGCCAGGTCACCATGGATGACGCCGCAGCCGCGGACGAAGTTTTCTCCGTGCTGATGGGCGAGGACGTGGAGTCCCGCCGTAACTTCATCCAGCAGAACGCCAAGGACGTGCGCTTCCTGGATATCTGATCGGCCTAGGCCAAGACGAAATCCACTGAAGACTTTTTGACTTATAAGGGAACACATTGAGCGACGAGCAAACCCCTGAGAATGAACCCATGGACGGCGAAGTCATCGAGCCAATCCATGAAGGCGGCCGGGTTGACCAGATCGACCTGCAGACCGAAATGCAGCGGTCCTACCTGGACTACGCCATGGCCGTTATTGTTGGCCGTGCCCTACCGGATGTGCGCGATGGCCTGAAGCCTGTGCACCGCCGCGTGCTGTACGCGATGTACGACGGCGGCTACCGTCCGGAGCGCGCCTACAACAAGTGCGCCCGCGTTGTCGGCGAAGTGATGGGTCAGTACCACCCGCACGGTGATACTGCGATTTACGATGCCCTGGTTCGCCTGATCCAGGACTGGGTTATGCGTTACCCACTGGCCCTGGGCCAGGGTAACTTCGGCTCCCCGGGTAACGATGGTGCTGCTGCCCAGCGTTACACGGAAACCAAAATGGCCCCACTGGCCATGGAAATGGTCCGCGACATCAACGAGAACACCGTTGATTTCCAGGACAACTACGACGGTAAGAACCAGGAACCTACGGTTCTTCCAGCCCGCTTCCCTAACCTGTTGGTGAACGGTTCCTCGGGCATCGCCGTGGGTATGGCGACCAACATTCCGCCACATAACCTGCGCGAAGTTGCCGAGGGTGTGCAGTGGTACCTGAAGAACCCGGAAGCTACACGTGAAGAGCTGCTCGCCGAGCTGATGCTGCGCGTCAAGGGCCCGGACTTCCCATCCGGCGCGATGATCCTTGGCACCAAGGGCATCGCCGATGCTTACCGCACCGGCCGTGGTTCCATCACTATGCGCGCGGTAGTCAACGTGGAAGAAATCCAGGGTCGCACCTGCTTGGTAGTTACCGAACTGCCATATATGGCCAACCCGGATAACCTCGCGGTGAAGATCGCCGAGCTAGTGCGTGACGGCAAGATCGCCGGCATCGCCGACATGCGCGATGAAACCTCGGGCCGTACCGGCCAGCGCCTGGTCATCGTGCTCAAGCGCGACGCCGTGGCCAAGGTTGTGCTTAACAACCTGTACAAGCACACCGAGCTACAGACCAACTTCTCGGCCAATATGCTGGCCATCGTTGACGGGGTGCCACGCACCCTGCCACTGGATGGGTTCATCCGTCACTGGGTCACCCACCAGATCGAAGTCATCGTACGCCGCACCCAGTTCCGTCTGAAGAAGGCCGAAGAAGAAGCGCACATTTTGCGTGGCCTGCTCAAGGCACTGGATGCTTTGGACGAGGTCATCGCGCTGATTCGCCGTTCGGCAACCACCGAGGCAGCGCGCGACGGACTGATGGAACTGCTGAGCATCGATGAGGATCAGGCCCGCGCCATCCTTGATATGCAGCTGCGTCGTCTGGCCGCTCTGGAGCGTCAGAAGATTCAGGATCGTCACGCTGAACTCGAGCGCATGATTGCCGAATTCCAGGCCATCATCGCTTCGCCTGAACGTCAGCGAGAAATCGTCGCCGAAGAACTTGGCGAGATCGTGAACAAACACGGCGATGATCGTCGCACCAAGATCCTTATGGGTTACGACGGCGACATGAGCGTTGAAGACCTGATCCCTGAAGAGGAAATGGTCGTCACCATCACCCGCGGTGGGTACGTTAAGCGCACCCGCATTGACAACTACCGCTCGCAGGCTCGCGGCGGCAAGGGCATCAAGGGCGCTAACCTGCGCGGGGACGACGTGGTGGAGCACTTCTTCGTCACCTCAACCCACAACTGGTTGCTGTTCTTCACCAACCACGGCCGTGTGTACCGCACCAAGTGCTACGAACTGGCCGAGGCCGGTCGTGACGCCAAGGGTCAGCACGTGGCAAATGTCATGGCATTCCAGCCCGACGAGCACATCGCCCAGGTCTTGGATCTACGCACCTACCAGGATGCTGCCTACCTAATGTTGGCTACCCGCAATGGTTTGGTGAAGAAGACCCGTCTGGAAGACTACGACACCAACCGCACCGCCGGCGTGATCGCTATCAACCTGCGCGACGATGATGAGCTTGTCTCCGCACAGCTGGTTAGCGAATCCGATGATGTGATGCTGGTCTCGCGCAAGGGTCAGTCGGTCCGCTTCACCGCGACCGATACCGCACTGCGTCCAATGGGTCGTGCAACTTCTGGTGTGACCGGCATGAAGTTCCGTGAAGGTGATGAGTTGTTGGCCGCCGATGTGGTCCGCGAAGATTCCTTCGTCTTCACGGTGACCAACGAAGGTTACGCCAAGCGCACCGATGTTGCTGAATACCGCGTTCAATCCCGTGGTGGCTTGGGCATTAAGGTTGCCAAGCTGAACGAGGAACGCGGCGAATTGGTTGGTGCGTTGATCGTTGATGAAACCGACGAAGTTTTGGTTGTCATGAGCGGTGGCAAGGTGGTGCGCTCAGCCGCATCGCAGGTTCCTGCCAAGGGTCGAGACACCATGGGTGTGATCTTCGCAAAGCCGGACAAGAAGGACAGCATTATTGCGGTGGCCAAGAACTCCGAGACTCAGCTCGAAGAGAACTTGGAGGAAGATGCCGTAACGTTGGACGCAGAAAACACGATCGATCAGTCATCACCTGCGCCAGAAACCGAAACTGACGTACAGGACGATGACACCACTAACGGAGGTAACGCATGAGCACGCCCTCGACGCCACGCCCCAACGGCAGTGCCCCGAAGAGCGAAGCGCCGCGACCTGCCCAGGTAAAGCGTCCGGCAACTAGCAACACCGGTAGCCGCCCAGCGGCCGGCGGTGCCCGACCAGCAGGCGGCCAGAGCCGCCCAACAGGTCAACGGCCTACCGGTGGCCAGCAGCGCCCGGCTACCACCCAGGAGCGTCTGGTTCGCCCGGCGCCTCAGGCCAAGGTGCGTAAGGCACGCTTGCTGGTCTCCAAGGTTGAACCGTTCTCGGTTCTGAAGCTCGCGTTCTTGTTCGCGGTAGCTTTCGGTGTGATCACCGTAGTTGCTTCCGTGGGTATTTGGGCCCTGCTTGACCTGATGGGAACCTTCGATGCGTTCAACCAGCTGATCCGTGATGCGATTGCTCAGGGCAGCTTCGACCTACGACAGACCATGTCGCTGGGTCAGGTTGCTTCCTACGCAACGATTATCGCCGTGGTGAATGTTGTAGTTATTTCGGTGGTTTCCACCCTTGGAGCGGTGCTGTACAACATCGCTGCTTCATTGGTTGGCGGCATCGGAGTAACCCTCACCGACGACTAGAAACACCCCTAGTCGAGCCCGGGATTCATGCTGTGATGCATGACACCCGGGCTCGATTTGTAAGTTCTGGAAATCCCCGGTAGAGTTTTATTTCGTTCCAAAGGGAACAAACAAAAGCAAGGGCGTATAGCTCAGGCGGTTAGAGCGCTTCGCTGATAACGAAGAGGTCCCAAGTTCAAGTCTTGGTACGCCCACGGAAACCTTGCTAGAGAGAAAGAGGAAGTAATGAAAAAGTTCCTGGTTCTCGCAACGATTGCGACTGCTACGGTAGTCTTGGTCAAGAAAGTAAAGGCTTCTTCGGAAACAAAGGAAACCTGGCATCAGGTAGCCGATGAAGTTTCCTAAAGCTTTTGGGGCCTTAGCTCAGTTGGTAGAGCGTCTGCTTTGCAAGCAGAATGTCAGGAGTTCGATTCTCCTAGGCTCCACAAAAAAGACTGGCGGAAAGCATCAGCTTTCCGCTAATTCTTTTTGATTGATCCGCTTCGGATTGATCGGTGTGGAACACCAAAAACTGTATAAGGGGCCTTAGCTCAGTTGGTAGAGCGTCTGCTTTGCAAGCAGAATGTCAGGAGTTCGATTCTCCTAGGCTCCACAGTATTGAAGGACGGAAAGCATTCGCTTTCCGTCCTTCGCCATTTCCAAGGCACAAGGCCGCAGAACATCAGCGGCTGATTCGGGCCATTCGGACAAATTGATAATGGTCGACGAGCTGTTCACCAATGTTGAACCAGGAACGACCCTGAACGCTGGCTAGCGCCGCACTGGCAAAGGCCAAGCGTTTGGCATCATCGTAAACAAGGTCACTGACCCGGCTTCGTAGCTCAGTAAGATTCCCCGGTTGATACAACCAGCCCGTGTGCGAGGAATCCACGAGGTCTAGTGGCCCTCCACGGCCCACAGCCACCACCGGGACACCACAGGCCATAGCCTCTTGAATGGTCTGGCAGAAGGTTTCAGAGGAGCCGGGATGAACAAATACATCCATAGAAGCCATGACCTCTGCCAATCGTTCACCCGAGAGGAAGCCGGTGAAGTGTGCGGTAGGCAGTAAGGCCCGTAATTCGGCCTCTAACGGGCCAGAACCTACGATGACGAGTCTGGTGTTCTTCAGGTCAGCTAAAGCCTTCAGATCGGCAACCTGCTTCTCTGCGGCCAGACGCCCAACATATCCGATAATGACTTCCCCATTCGGAGCCACAGCCTGCCTGAAGTGCTCGCTGCGTCGTTGTGGGGTGAATTGGACGGTGTCGACTCCCCTGCCCGAAATCTTGAGCCTGTCAATCCCCAAATTCTTGAGCTGTTGAAAAGAAAAGGTGCTGGGAACTAGCGATAGATCAGCAGCCGTGTGGATGGCTTGGACATGCTCCCACAGACGCTGGGTTAACCACGGCATCTTATAGCGGCTTGCATAGTTGGGAACCTCGGTTTGATAGAGGGCTACCGTAGGTAGATTCAGTTCTTGAGCTGCACGTAGCCCCTGCCATCCCAAGATGAATGGGCTAGCCAGATGGACTACGTCTACGCGCTCACGCGCCAGGATCTTACGAAGTCGACCCACACTGGTAGTAGCCACCCTGACCTCAGGGTAGCTAGCCAACGGCATTGAGGGCACGGTGTGGATACGGAAACCGCGGTAGTGCTTCGGCACCCCGTGGCCCGTCAGTTCGCCGGTCAATGAGCCAGCTGGCGTGATGACCACTGCATCATGTCCGGTCAGAGCCAGATGATCCAGGGTCTTCAGAATAGAGTTGGTAACCCCGTTGAAGTGGGGCAGGAACGATTCAGCGACGATTGCGACCTTCACACTTTCAGGATGGCGATCCACGGTGACATCAAAGTAAATACGACTGGGGCAGTTCATTAACTTCTGTTGTTTATTGTTGGTTTTAGGCCATTGGTGGCAAGATACCGTAAGTGGTAAACGAAAATTCCGGCGACGTCGACGGCGCAGTTCAGAGCGAAAAGATCGACAAAGATTCGCGCATAGCGGTCCTCCTCTTTCCTGTATTGATTCTGCTGGGTGGACTGTGTGGCATGTTGCTCCCCCAAGCTTTTGTTGGCTTGGCTGGGTGGATCAATCCTTTATTGATGATCATCATGTTCTGCATGGGTTTGACGTTGACCTTGCCTGACTTCGCCTTGGTGGTGAAAAACCCGCTGCCAGTCCTTGGCGGTGTGGTTGCCCAGTTTGTCGTGATGCCGAGCGCAGGCTGGTTGGTGGCCACCGTGCTTCACCTAGATCCAGCACTGGCGGCCGGCCTCATCTTGGTTGGCTGCGCTCCGGGTGGAACAGCGTCAAACGTCGTTTCCTACCTGGCTCGAGGCAACGTTGCCCTGTCGGTAGCCATGACCTCTGTATCGACCTTGATTGCCCCTGCGCTAACTCCCCTGTTGGCTCTGTGGCTGGCTGGCCAGTACATGCCTGTTGATGCCGGATCGATGGCGCTCAGTGTTGTTCAGATTGTTCTGATTCCAGTGGTGCTCGGAATTGCGATCCGGATGGTCCTTAACCGATTGGTCACTAAGGTCACCGGAGTTCTTCCATGGATCTCAGTTCTCGCCATCACCGTTGTGGTGACAATTATTGTGGCCGGCAGCTCGCAAGCCATCATGAATGCAGGACTGCTGGTATTAGTTGCCGTCATCTTGCACAACGGATTGGGGCTCCTGCTGGGCTACGGAGCCGGCGTGCTGATGCGCGTGCCTGCCGATGCCCGCCGAACGATGGCTATCGAAGTAGGAATGCAGAATTCAGGGTTGGCAGGTGGACTAGCAAAGCAATATTTCACCCCAGAAGCAGCTCTGCCCGCTGCTGTATTCTCCGTATGGCATAACTTGTCCGGAGCGATGATCGCTGCTTACTGGCGACGCAAAAAGACCGTAAACACGGGGAATTTGGCCGACAAATAAGATATATTCCCATTGAGGAATGTAGGATATTGATACGTAACCACGGGCAAAAAACGTGATTTGTCCCAGCTGAAAACAGCTACAAGAAACGAAGGTGTTTTTAGCTCGTGACGTTCCTTCTCGCCTTGGTCGGCATCCTCGGAGTCTCTGCCTCCGGACCCATTATTGCTGCTTTCCCGGGTGTCCCGGTTCTGTCCATGGCCTTCTGGCGCAATGGTGCAGCAGCGGCAATTTTGAGTGTGCCGGCGTTGCGAAAAAACCCTCGGGTGTATCTGAGTATGACAGCTCGTGAGTGGACGTTCACCGGTCTTGCGGGAACAGCACTGGCTCTTCACTTCGTCTGCTTTATGTACTCGATGCGACTCACTAGCGTGGCTGCCGGTACTGCCTTGGTCTGCATCCAAGGTGTGTGGATTGCGGTCTTCCAAGTAATGCGCAAGGTTCAGTATCGAACACAGGTTTTTGTCGGAATGGCGGTTGCCCTAGGTGGCGCGATTGTGATCACCGGGTTCGACATGAGCTTGGGTTCGCAGGCTCTGCTCGGTGACTTTTTGGCCTTAGCAGGTGGCGTCTTGGCGGCTGTTTACACCCTTGCAGGATCCGTCGCTCGACAAACAATGAGCACCGTGAGCTACACCTCGAGCTGTTACGCAATTACCGCACTGGCTCTATTGGTGCTCTGCTTTGCCACCGGCATGCCTGTGTGGGGTTTTGATGCTCATGGTTGGTGGGGCATTGTTCTGCTGACGGTTTGCGCGCAGATTCTTGGCCACACCGCAATGAACCATCTGCTCAATGTATTGGGAGCCCTGACGGTTTCAATGCTGATCTTGCTCGAGATTCCAGGTGCTGCATTACTGGCAGCAATTTTCTTGGGGCAGGTTGTATCGCCGGCAACCTATGCCGGCCTAGTGGTGATACTCGTTGGGCTTGCCCTCGTCATACGAGGACAAGCCCAACCAAAAGTGAAGCGTAGTTAGTTTTTATTTGTCATCTTCGATAATTTCGCGGATTTCTTCCACACTGGCTTCTCGTGAATCAATGGGCTGTTGTGGAAGGGCCGTTGTAGGTTCGTTTTCCCATGGATCTTCGATTGGTTTCGAGGCTTTCCATACGGCAACCAAAATGGCGACGACTCCGGCAATCAAGCCAACGGCTAGTACTTTTCCTACTTTGCTCTTCTTGCTCATGCATTGCTCCAGACTCAAAGTCGATCTCGGTCTCCGACAGTTCAAGACTATGCAGATACGGTCTTGCAAGCCAGTGTTAGCTGTGATGCCATCAGAGATTGTTCTAAATTTTCACTCAACGCGTACGTCAGTTTTTAGTGGGTCACGCCCTGATCATGGAACAATGTAGGCATGACCGCAAACGCAACTCATAAAGCCACGATTCACACTACCTTGGGCGATATCGTTGTCGATCTCTTCGGCAACCACGCACCTAAGACCGTAAAGAACTTCGTTGGCCTGTCGACCGGTGAGCAGGAGTGGGTACACCCAGAGTCCGGTGACACGAAGACCAACACCCCGCTGTACAGCGGAACCATCTTCCACCGCATCATTTCTGACTTCATGATTCAGGGTGGCGACCCACTGGGTCAGGGCTTCGGCGGCCCAGGCTACCAGTTTGATGATGAGATCCACCCAGAACTGAACTTCAACGAGCCTTACAAGCTGGCCATGGCTAATGCGGGTATCCGTATGGGCCGCGGAACCAACGGTTCGCAGTTCTTCATCACCACCGTGCCAACCACTTGGTTGCAGGGCAAGCACACCATCTTCGGTGAAGTTAATGACGCAGATTCACGCAAGATCGTTGACGCGCTGAACGCTGTTGCAACCGACGGCCGCGACAAGCCACTGGAAGACGTTGTTATCAACTCGGTCGATATCGAGACCCTGTAACAACCGACTCCAAAACCGCAGGCCCCGACGATCCACCATGTGGTGTTGTCGGGGCCTGAAGTTTAAGCACCCAACCCTATACAAGGCAGGTACCGATGTCCTACGGGCAAATTAACCCTCAGGGCCAAGCAGCTCCGACATGCTATCGACACCCGGACACGGTAGCTTACGTTTCTTGCAATCGGTGCGAACGCCCGATCTGTCCTCAATGCCAGGTCTCTGCCCCAGTGGGCGTGCAGTGTGTGGAATGTGTCGCGGAGGCCAGCAGGCGCCTGCCGCAACAGCAAACACAGTTTGGTGGGCGCTTACGCTCCGGTGCTCCGGTGATTACCTACGCCGTGATCGCACTGAACGTCCTTGTATACCTATTCCAGTGGATCATCCCGGGGCTGACCAATTCATTGGTCCTAGCGCCCGTGATCGCCGCTTATGAACCATGGCGTTTGATCACCAGCGCCTTCGCTCACTCCACCGGGTCAATCCTGCACCTGGCCATGAACATGTACGGCATCTACATCTTCGGCACATTGCTAGAGCCCCGACTAGGCAGGCTGCGTTTCGCTTGACTTTATCTGCTCAGCGCCATCGGCGGATCCTTGGGCATCTTATTGCTCAGCGCTCCGATGAGCGCCACACTCGGTGCCTCGGGCGCATTGGCAGGCCTCTTCCTAGCAACCTTTGTTGTCTTCCGCTCCAACAAGCAAGCCTTACGCCAGATGGGCATCATTCTCGTGCTCAACATCGTGCTTGGCTTCGTCGTTTCCGGAATCTCTTGGCAAGGACACTTGGGTGGCGCCGTAACCGGCATTATTGCTTCAGCATGTATCGTGCTCATCCCTAGAAGTAATCCACAGCGTTCGCGAATCCAGCTAGTACTGCTCAGCACGTTATCAATACTTCTGCTTGTCGCTGTGTACCTTGCAGCCCAGGGTGCAAAGTGACCGGAGCATAGTTCGAAAATCCCAGTATTCGTTATCCACACAGATTATCCACACTGTTAATAACTTACATCCGTGTAACTTCCGGAGCTTCGGAGATATTAACAGGCGTGGATACCCTTGTATTCAAGGATATTTCGAGGACGCTAAGCAATACTCACAACCTTGTCCCCAGCTGTGGATAACTTTTTAACAACCCCTGTAGATAGCGCATATACGAACCAGTGAACTGTTAATAACTTGAGGTTCGAAAGTTTAACCGATTAGCGCGAGTGGCTGTGAATAAGCGAAAATCGAGCGCTATCCACAGTCGAAATCCACAGTGTTAATAACTTACAAGCATGTCATTTGTTTAACGAAAAGTACGCTTGACAAGTTATAACGCGCATATCCACTCAAGAATCGACACCTTGTCCCCAGCTGTGGATAAGTTTGTGAACAACTGTTGGTAAAAGTTGTGCACATTGCGTGTGGATAACGTTGATAACTTGTGGATTAGTTGGCGAAAAGGGGCCAGATCAAGAAGGTTGCGAACAAAAGCATAAGGATGCCGATGATGAAGTCGAGGATCTGCCAGGCCTTGGGTTTTGCAAACAGTGGGGCGAGTAGTCGCGCTGCGTAGGCAAGAACAAAAAACCAGATGAAGCTCGCAGCGATGGCTCCGAACGCAAACCATGGAGCACCGTCGCCTTGGGCTACGGCAACCGATCCGAGTAGTAGAACCGTGTCGATATATACGTGGGGATTGAGCCAAGTTAGCGCCAGCGTAGTTCCGATTATTGACAGGGTCGTCACCGAACGAGTTGAATCGCTGATTTTCAGCGACTCTGGTTTGAACGACCGGCGGAAGGCGAACGCCGCATACGTTGCAAGGAATAGGAAGCCACCCAAGCGAGCGATGACCAGTAGCCAGGGGAGTCGCTCAACTAAGACGCCCATTCCGCTGACTCCAGCACAAATGAGGACGGCGTCAGACAGGGCGCAGACTAGCGCGGTGGTGAAGACATGCTCTTTTCTGATTCCTTGACGGAGTACGAAGGCGTTCTGGGCGCCGATGGCCACGATCAGCGATAGTCCAGTGGTCATGCCGAAGAGAAATGGTGCAGGAGTCATGAGAAAACCGTATGAAAATCTACAGGCTAAGTCGAACTTAACTTTCTGCATCTAGATTAGAGTTCCTAATGTGAATATCGACGTTGAGCACCTCGAGACCCTCTTGGCTGTGGTGGATGCCGGAAGCTTTGATGATGCATCCATCGACTTAGGCGTTACGGCCTCTGCCGTCAGCCAGCGAATCAAGGCTTTGGAGAATCGAATCGGGGCGATCCTTGTAATCAGGAGCCGTCCGGTCATTCCTACCGAACAGGGATATAGGGTGCTCAGGTATGCGCGGCAGATGGCGTTGCTCAGCGCGGAATTCACCCGGGAAATTTCTGCTGACGCACCCTTGAATGTAGCCATCGGTGTCAACGCTGATTCCTTGTCCACATGGTTCTCTCCGGTCTTTGAACAGTTGGCAGACATCGAGAATCTGTCTGTTGAGATTCTGCGTACCGATGAAAACAGGGGATTGGAGCTACTTCGAAGCGGACGAGTCAGCGCCGTAGTCACTACGACTTCCCAAGCGCTTCAAGGATGCGTCAGCAAAAAGCTTGGAGCCATGCGATATCGCGCAGCTGCAGCACCACGCATCGTTGAACGGTACCTGCCCCGCGTGGATCCAGAAGCCCTAGTTAAAACACCGATGGTCGTTTTTGATCGCGAGGACCCATTGCAATACAGCATGGTGGCACGGCTTGCTGGCCAGGACCGACGGCCCGAAGCCCAAGTGCACCACGTTCCTAACTCGCTGCGATACCTCAGTGCGGTTGAAGCAGGGATGGGCTGGGGGATGATCCCCGAACTACAACTCGCTGATGCCAAGGGGCTGAAGGTACTTCACGAAGATTGGTTCGCCGATGTTCCGCTCTACCTGCAGCGATGGGCAGTGGATTCAGAGCTGCTTAGAAAGCTGGATGGCATATTAGTCACAGCCGCCCGCCAATTCGGACTGCATTTGATAGCCTGAGCTCGTTGCAGGCAATCAATGTCTGTACCCGGACGAGGGAGCCGTACCCGGAAAGCGACAAGACGGCCAGAAAAGGATTCCGGCATGTATTGGGCCGTTCTTATTATTTCTGGTGTTTTCGAAGCCGTTTGGGCCATTGCCTTGGGCATGAGTGAAGGCTTGTCGAAACTTGTTCCAAGCATCGTCTTCTTTGCTGGCTTGCTAGTTTCCATGGCTGGCCTTGCCTATGCCATGAAAGAGATTCCTGTTGGCACCGCCTACGCAATCTGGGTAGGTGTCGGAGCATCACTCGCGGTGATCTACTCAATGACCACCGGACAAGAAGCGTTTTCGGTGCTCAAGGTGGTGTTCATCATTGGTCTGGTCGGATGCGTTATCGGACTCAAGGCCGTAAGCCACTAAAGAACTGATCGATTCAACGAACTACGCCGATCCCCATAGGGATCGGCGTAGTGCTATTTCCAGCCTGTTGTCATAAAGAATCCGACCATCGCAATGCCGAATCCAACAACAATGTTCCATCCACCAATGTTGGGGATTGGGAACAGGGTCTGAGAAATGTAGTAGACGATGATCCACACTAGGCCAAGGAGCATCAAACCAAACATGACAGGTTTGTACCAACCTGGCATTGGCGCATCAATGGAGTGGGTGCGCTGGCGCTCGGTTTCGGCCTGTGTTTTGTTCTTGCGTCGTGGTTTTGACTCCGGCACTCGAATGCTCCCTCGGCTTCATCTGCTTAATGTAGTAAATGTGGGAGACGTTAGGTCTTCCCGGTAGGCTTGGGCACAAGGATGCTGAGAACTGCTTGTTGCATTCCTACGTAGCTTCCATACTAGCCGTAACCCATGAGAACTACCGGGTTTTGGCCTGTGAGGCCCCATGTAGATTGACATATCCTGATAAAGGAATTCCCAGAGGAGTCGCAGAGCAGTGAATCGAGTTGCCACAGCACAAGGCCGCCGCGCAGAGCGCCGCCCTCGGTCTGCGGGAAATGTCATCGTAGGATTCCTCGGTGAACTCTTCATTACTATAGGAATTTTGCTCATGCTCTATGTTGCGTGGGAACTGTGGTGGACAAATATTGATTCCGCGCAGGCTCAGAAAGAAGTAACTCAGGGACTCATCCAAGAATTTGGCGACGTGGTCATTCCGGATGAACCAGAGGATTCCTCAGAGAATTCGTCTGAACACTCTTCCGAGAAGGAAAAGGAAGAGACCAAGGACTACGGGCCGGCGCCGGTGACCGAAATAGCGCCAGGTAGCACTTTTGGAATCATGTATTTCCCACGTTTTGGTAGCCATGGATCTCATCACCCGGTGACCTCCGGAGTCGAAGACTACGTCATCGATAATCTGGGTATCGGCCATTACCCGTCGACCCAACAACCGGGGGAGAAAGGCAACTTTGCCGTTGCCGCGCACCGTCAAACTCACGGTCAGGTTTTCTGGGACATAGACAAGCTGCAAGAGGGCGACAAGATCTACCTGCAGACAGCAGAAGGCTATTACACCTATACCTGGTACGCCACGGAAGTGGTTGCTCCATCCAACGGCGACGTACTTCTGCCTACCCCGCACAAATGGGGAGTGGAGCCAACCAAGTCGATCTTGACGATGACTACCTGCCATCCGAAATATACGACGCAACAGCGAATGATTGCGTATTCGGAATTGACCGATTGGCAGCCCCTTGACGCTGGTCCACCCAAGGAAATCCGCGACATGGTTATCGAAGCAACGAGCTAGGAGGAACAAATGTACGCCTGGATTTTTCGGAACCTACCCGGTCCACTATGGCTTCGCATTTTTGAAGCATTGATTGTCATTGCCGCCATCGTGCTATTACTGATGGTGTACGTTTTTCCGTGGCTGAATCAATACATCAGCCCCTTTACCGATTCAACGATTGGCCAGAGTACCCCGTGAGCAGCACCAAGATCCTAGTGATCGATAATTACGACAGTTTTGTCTACACCCTCGTGGGCTATTTGCAGGAGCTTGGCGCGCAGACCACGGTGCATCGCAATGACGATCTCAGTGTGCAAGAAGCAATCGAATTAGCTTCTGAATACGACGGTGTACTGATCTCTCCAGGTCCCGGTGATCCAGCTGGTGCCGGGGTGAGCATCGATTTGATCAAGTGGTGCGGGCAGCAGAATAAGCCGATGTTGGGCGTCTGCCTTGGTCATCAGGCACTGGCCGAAGCCTACGGTGGAACGGTAACCCATGCCGAAGAACTGATGCATGGCAAGACCTCGCTCGTCCACCATGAGAACCACCCGGTCTTCAAGAATGTGGCCAACCCATTCACCGCTACCCGTTACCACTCGCTGGCTGCAGTACGCGAGAGCATCCCAGAAGAGCTGGAAATCATTGCACAGACCGCTGGGGGAGTCATCATGGCTCTGGCGCACCGCGAGGCGCCCTTATGGGGCCTGCAATACCACCCTGAGTCTGTTCTGACTGAGCAGGGCTACCAGATGCTTGGTAACTGGCTGGAATTCTTAGGACTGCAGGGAGCGGCCGAGAAGGCCTCCACCCTGAGCCCATTGTTCAGTGGCGAATAACCACTAGAACCTGTTGCCCTCACCGGGCTTTCCTGGTGAGGGTAACGGCTTGCCCTGCTTCGGACCTTTGGTCGACTTAGGTGACTCGCTAGGGGATTCACTTGCAGACTCGGACGGCGTTGCAGAAGGCGATTCAGTCGGATCCTCAGAAGGATCCGCACTGTCCGATTCAGAAGGTTCTTCGCTTTCGTCCGGGCTCGGAGTCTCGGATTCCGATGGGGTCGGCTCAGCTTCCGTCTCGGCCAGCTTTAGCTTGATCTCATCGCCTGGCGCAGCTTCCGATGAAGACGACGGATCTTGATCGAAAACTGTTCCTGCCTTGTAGTCGTTGTTTTCTACGTGATCAAATCGGGGTTTTAAGCCCACATCTTCGGCTGTAAGAGCTTCTGTGGCCTCGTCTTCTGTCATTCCAGTTACGTCAGGAACGTCGACTTTTCCGGTCGACAGAATCAGATCGACCTTTGAACCGGCCTTAACCTTAGAACCTAGCTCTGGATTGGTTTCAATAATCCGGTCAGTGTCCACGGTCGCTGAGTTCTCTCGGGTAATCTTTCCAACTTCCAGACCAGCCTCGCTCAGAGCGTCTCGAGCGGTGGCCTCAGACTGGTTGACCAGATTGTCGGGGATTTCGCGCTGTTCTGAACCCTTGGAAAGGTAAAGAGTAATCGTAGATTCCTTGGCTACCTCGGTACCCGACGTGGGGTCGGTACGAGTGGCCTTATTAGTATCTACATCTTCATCGAATTCGTGTTCAACTTTGACGTTGAAGGTGGCGTCACGCAACAAGCTGCTGGCATCATCTTCTGACATATTTTTTACGTCAGGGACTGCTACCGGAGCGTTTTTCTCTTGATCCGCCTGAATCGAACGGACAACCAAGAAACTGGCAACGGCTACCGCCAACAAAGCGATGAGCGAAAGCAAGATGATCAAAGCGCGGTTCGACTTGTGCCGTGTAGTTTGTACCGGCTCATGTTCGCTCGTGAATACCGGGTGCTCATTGGTCATCGGAGCCGACTCAGCAGCAAAACCAGCTTCGGTATTGTCGTGGATGCCATAAATAGGCAAAGTATATGGGGTTGCTTGAGCCTGATCTTCGTGGAATTCGATCCCGTGCAAGGCGTTTTCCAAGGCCGTTGCGAACGCATCAGCAGACTGGAAACGGTCAGCCCGATCTTTGGCAAGAACTTTGGCGACAATCGGATCATAGATGGGATCTAGATCCTGATTGACGTCGCTGGGTGCCGTAGCGATCTCACCAACGTGCTGGTACGCCACCGAAACCGGGGAGTCTCCGGTGAAGGGTGGGCGTCCGGTCATCAGTTCATAAAATAGGCAACCGGTCGAATAGATATCGGAGCGGAAATCTACCTGCTCGCCTCGAGCCTGTTCAGGGGAGAAGTACTGGGCGGTGCCCACTACTGCAGCAGTCTGGGTCATCGTGGCCGAATTATCGGTCGCACGTGCGATGCCGAAATCCATGAGTTTGACGTGCCCGGCATCGCTGACCATGACGTTGGCCGGCTTAACATCGCGGTGCACCACATTATTGGCGTGGGAATGGCCTAGGGCTTCAGCAACACCACGGGTGATGCGGACAGCAAACTCTGGCTGGATGTCACCTTGGGCAATAACCTGCTTGAGTGTTTTGCCGGTGACATATTCCATGACCATGAACGGCAAGCGTTCACGCTGCTGGTCTGTGGCAGGTAATTCGCCGGTGTCATATACGGCGACAATGTTGGGATGACCGAGCGCCGCGACTGCCTTGGCTTCACGACGGAAACGGTTGACCACCATAGGATTGCTGGCGGTATCAGGGCGCAAGACCTTAACGGCAACCTTGCGAGAGAGTACGTGGTCCGTGGCGAGGTAGACATCCGCCATGCCACCACGACCAATGAGCGATTCGATCTCGTATCGTTCATTGATTAGTCGCGGCAGACCTGGCGGCAGTGCGTCAACTTCGCTCATGGCGCTTCGCTTTGAGCCGATTCACTCGGAGTTGCCGAAGCGGACGGGGTTGCAGATGGGGTCTCCGACGGGGTCGGAGTAGCCGAAGCAGACGGGGTCTCTGAAGGCGTCTCCGATGGGGTTGGAGTAGCCGATTCAGACGGAGTCTCTGAAGGAGTCTCTGACGGGGTTTCCGATGGAGTTGGAGTAGTCGATTCAGTTTCCTTCGGACCACTGGATACATCCAAGGTCACGGTGGTTCCAGGCTCAGCTTGGCTGCCTGCGGCCTCACTCTGGCTCAGCACGGTGCCAGCCACCGAGGAATCGCTGCGTTCTTCACCCTTGGATACAGCCAATCCAGCGTTCTGAATCTGCGTCTGGGCAGCGGAGTAGCTCATGCCAACAACAGATGGCACTTCAACGGTCTCTGGGGCCTTGGCGTAGGTGACAGTGATAGTCTCGCCAACTTCTACGTTTCCGGTGGGGGTCAGCGAAATAACCTTGCGCGGATCAGTATCGGAAGATTCCTCGGCAACTGCGTTTACCTTCAGGCCTTGGCCTTCGAGCTGCGCGGTGGCCTCGTCAATGTCCTTGCCCACCAGCGACGAGGATACCTGAACAGTTTCAGGGCTTTCGCTTTCACTCTCGCTGGCAGACTCAGAAATTGATTCGGAGCTTTCCGTCGAGGAAGACGCGGCAGGGTCATTGTTGCTGCTCATGGCAGGGATTAGCCACGCCAAAAGACCGATGACTACAGCCAGAACAATAACTACGATCAGTGGGATCAACCAAGGACTGCGCTTTGATTCCTGCGGTGCAGGATCTTGAGCGTCAGCATCTTCGTCATCAAAACCGCTGGCACCCAGAGGTGCGGCCGCAGTGAAGCCACTGGCGGTACGCACAGGTTCAGCCACGGTAGGCATGGAGTTAGTCATCGTTGGTGCAGGGTCCGCGCGATTCATTGCGCGGGTAGCGTCAGCGTCCAGGTTCAAAGCCTGGGTGGCGTCCTCAGAAATGCCGGTGGCCAGCATGCCAGGAACCGCCATGGTGGCGGTGTTGGTATCGCCAGCGCGCAATGCGTCGGCAGCCTTGGCCAGCGAGGTGGCGTTCTTTGGACGATCCGATGGGTTCTTGGCCAACATCGACATGATCAGCTGACGAACCGGAGCAGGGATGGTTTCCGGCAATGCCGGGGGAGCATCATTGACCTGTGCCAGTGCGATGGCGATCTGCGATTCGCCGGTGAACGGACGACGCCCAGCCAGCAATTCGTAACCGATGACACCCAAGGCATAGATATCGGAGCTGCCGGTAGCGTTCTGTCCGGTGGCCTGCTCTGGAGCGAGGTACTGGGCGGTGCCCATCACCTGACCGGTGGCGGTCAACGGCACCTGGTCGGCCAGGCGTGCGATACCAAAGTCGGTAATCTTCACAACGCCAGAAGGCATGACCAAGATGTTGCCCGGCTTCACGTCGCGGTGTACTAGACCGTGCTCGTGAGCGGCAGCCAACGCGCGAGCGGTCTGCGCAATCAGTGAGAGGGTGCGATCTACCTCGAGCTTGCGTTCGCGCTCGATGATGGTGGACAGCGGCGGGCCAGGAACGAGTTCCATGACTAGGTATGCCGAGCCCTGCTCCTCGCCGTAGTCAAAGACGCCGGCGATGCCAGGGTGGTTCAGCAGTGCGGTGTGTCGGGCTTCAACACGGAAACGCGTCAGGAAGCTTTCGTTGTCGGTGTATTCCTCTTTGAGGATCTTGATCGCCACGAGGCGTCCAAGTACCTGGTCACGAGCTTTCCAAACTTCGCCCATGCCACCGATTGCAATGCGATCGGTGAGCTTGTAACGACCGCCCAAGGTGGTGCCGGTTATTGGCCTCACTTGTTGAACACCGCCTTTAACATCTTCTTCATGATTGCACCGGTCTGGGTGTGACCAGTGTTGTAATCTACGTTTTGCAAGGTGACCGTGATGGCTACCTGAGGATCATCTGCCGGGGCAAAACCGGTCATCCACGAGTTCACGTAGGCGACTCCCGTATCCGGGTCCGTCCGTAGCTGAGCGGTACCGGTCTTGGCGCGGAAGTCCACACCCGGCACGGCCGCATTCATTGCGGTGCCTCGGGTAACGGGCCCTGCCATGAGCTCCTTGACCTGCGATGCAACTTCCTTGGAGGTTGCGGTGGAGAACTTCTCAGGTTTTGGTTCTTCGATGACTCGAAGATCCGGAGCAATCACTTTGTCGATCATGTTCGGCTTCATGATCACACCATCATTAGCGATGGCCATGGCGGCCATGTTCATCTGCAATGTGGTGACCTTGTTGCTGCCCTGACCAATAGCCATACGAGCCAATTCGGCCTCGTCAGCATCTTGAGCAGGGAACTGGCTTGGCGTCACGCGCTGCGGAATGTTCAGCTGCTGACCGAAGCCAAAGCGCTCTGCAACATCACCAAAGGCTTTGTTTCCGACGGTCTTGCTGATTCCGTAAAACGGAGTGTTGCAACTTTGGGCGAAGATGAAGGCCAGCTTCGCACGAGGCTCCCGGGAACAAACACCTTCACCGAAGTTGCTCATCGATTTTGTTGAATTCTTGTATAGCACCGAGCTCGGGTTGTCGATCGGAGTGTCCAGATCGTATTTTCCAGACTCCAACGCCGCCGTAGTACTCAAGATCTTGAAGGATGACCCGGGGAATTGAAGATCGCTGATCGCTGGGTTCTGGTAAGCACTCAGATTAGGAATCTTGCTAACTTTTTTCAAGTTCGCTGCGGCCTGGCTGGTGGAGTGCACCGCAAGATCGTTGGTGTTATAGGTCGGCTTGGAAGCCATGGCCAGAATGTCGCCGGTCTTTGGATCGGTGACAATGACGGTACCCTTGACGCCATCAGGAAGGGCATCAAAAGCTGTCTTCTGTAGGTCGCCATCGAGGGTGAGCTCCACCGAAGCGCCTTCGGTCTTCTTACCGGTGAACATCGCCAGCAGGCGGTCGTAGAGTAGATCCGAGCTGGTGCCGGTGAGCCAATCGTTGAGCGAGGACTCCAGCTGAGTGGTGCCGTTAGCCAGCGAGTAGTAGCCGGTGAGGTGTGCATACAGTTCAGCGTCGTTGTACTTGCGCTGGTACTCAAACTGTCCGTCGTCGGTTGGGACCGACTCGGCAATTGGCTTGCCATCAACCAAAATGGCGCCTCGAGGAAGATCAAATTCTCTGAACAGCTGGCGCTTGTTCAGCGCGTTGTCGGTGAGTTTGTCAGCATCGAAGAACTGGATGTAGCTCAGCCCGCCAAGGCAAACGATAAAGAGCATGGTCAGTGCGATCCATACTCGCTTAATAGCCTGATTCACTTGCTCTTCACCGCCTTAGTGATTGAAGTTTTAGGTTTTGTGGGCGTTGCAATTTCATCGGTGGGTCCTGAGACGCCTGACGTTGGGCGCCGTGAATTGTGGGAAATCAAGAGCAGCAGCGCGATGATGATCCAGTTCGCCAACAATGACGAACCACCTGCAGCCATAAATGGTGTGGCCAAACCGGTCAGTGGAATCAATCGGGTGACACCACCGATGATGACCACGGCCTGCAGGCCCAATGTGAATGACAGGCCGGCCGCCAGTAGCTTGCCGAAGGTGTCACGCGAGCCCAAGGCTGCGCGCAGACCGCGGGATACCAGCAGCATGTACAGCAGCACAATGGCAGTGACGCCAACCAGACCGATTTCTTCACCGAAGGAAGCGATGATCATGTCCGAGTTTGCTAGTGGAACCCGGTAAGGGGAACCAGCGCCAAGGCCGGTGCCAAAGAGTCCACCATCGGCCATACCGAACAGGCCTTCAACAATCTGCATGCTGCCACCAGTGGCTTGGTAGATCGCTGGGTCAAAAGCATTAAGCCAAACATCAAGACGGCGGGTCACGTGGCTCATGGTTAGCCCGGCGACTATACCGCCAACAGCGACCATCAGCAGGCCAATCAGTACCCAAGAAATACGTGCGGTAGCAACGTAGACCATGACGATAAACAGGCCGAAGAACAAGATGGCCGAACCTAGGTCACGCTGGACCACCAGCACGCCGATGGACAGCAACCAAGCGATCAACATTGGCGCCATATCGCGCAAACGGGGAAGCTGCAGTGGGCCAAATTTGTGGCCGGCCATCAGAATCAAGTCGCGGTTTGAGGACAAATATCCTGCGAAGAAGATCGACAGGGTGATTTTTGCCAATTCGCCAGGCTGCAGCGAGAAGCTGCCCATGCGGATCCAGATTCGCGCACCGTTGATGGTGACGCCCAATCCAGGGATCAAAGGCAACAACAGCAACAGGATGGATACCAGCAATGCAATATAGGTAAAGCGGCGCAGGAGTCGGTGGTCCTTTACGGCCCACAGAACGGCGGCCGCAATGACGATTGCAATAGCGGTCCAGAGCAGCTGACGGGCCGACTGAGAAGTGCCTTTAGCCAAGTCAATACGGTGAATCATGGCTAGGCCAAGAGAATTCAAAGCAATGGTAATTGGAAGTATTACCGGATCGGCATATTTAGCAAAGATGCGTAGCAATACGTGAACAACCAGAGCTAGTGCAGCCATGATGCTCATCTGTACGTAGAAGTCGGAGTTGTCGACACCCTCGGTGGTACTACCGACCAAGTAGAAGGCCGCGGCGCCGACGCCGAGAGCCAGGATGAGCAGGACTAGCTCAAGATTGCGCCGTGGTACCGGGGCGGTCTGCACTTCGTTCACTGCATGATCTCCAGACAATAGGCGGGCAACTTGGCTTGGTTGCTTGATGATTCGGAACTTCCGGGGGCTTGCACCGGACAGTTTTGTTTGGCAGTGACCAACAGTTCTTGAATGATCATCTGCGCGTGCTCACGGTTATCGGCCGAAATATTGGCTTCAACTCGCTGGCGCGAATACTCAGGCAGAGATTCAACAGGAACCTGAGAGACGGTGTCGACTTCCGAAAGTGAAATCGGTCCGAGCTCTTGCGGAACACCCTTGTAAATGGCGACCTTGTTATCCACGGTGCCAACAAAGTATTGGGTCTGCGTCCACATGTAACCCCAGACGACCAGGGCCACCGCGAGGCAAGCAGCCAGTGTCAGCAGGATCGGCATCATCCAACGACGGTGAGCAGTTGGGCTCTCCAGTGGATCGAGCACCTGGCCTGCGGCTGGTGAACGGTGAGTGAGCAGTGCCGCGGCACGACGTTCACCGGTGTACTGGGTGACCACCGGAATCTGCCCGGTCTGCGTGGCCAACTGAGCCGCTCCCACAAGCAAGTGTGGGCGCTGGGAAATCTCGTGGCGAAGCAGTGAAGCGCTAGCCTCAACATCGCCCTCAGCAGCAATAGCTAGCTGGGCGGTGTCTGGCGCAGGCTCAAAGACAGCTGGTTCGCTGTGGTCAGTGGCGGTGTCTTCAATGACCTCAAACATTACGACGGTGACGTTATCCGGGGCACCGTTTTTCAGGGTGATGGCCACCAGATCGTTGACGGCTTCATCCATATTGGCGGTATTGCGAATGATCTGTTCAATCACCGGCAGTGACACCGCGTCGGTCAGACCGTCGGAGCAGAGCATCCAGCGTTCGCCGGGCTCAGCTTCGATTTGCTGAACATCAAGTTCTGGTGAGGCATCCGAGTCACCAAGAACGCGCAAAAGAACGTTCTTATGGGGGTGGACCTCAGCCTCGGCCGGCTTGATCCGACCTTCGTCAACAAGTCGCTGCACAAAAGTGTGGTCGCGACTGATCTGCTCAAAAGTGCCGTGCTTCAGCCGGTAGGCTCGCGAGTCACCAATGTGGGCCATCTGCAAAGTGGTGCCAGAAAGCAGCAATGAAGTGACCGTGGTTCCCATGCCCGAAAGCTTCGGATTGGAACCAACAAGTTCGTTCAAGACCAGATTGGCGGCCTGAATTTCATCAGGCAACGCGTTTTGGGGATCTTCAATGTCTGAATGATCTAGGTGCACTAAATCTAGGACGGTAGATGCCGAGGCGACGTCGCCACCGACATGGCCGCCCATGCCATCGGCGAGTACCGCAAGGTATTCACCGACATAGGCGGAGTCATCGTTTTTCTTACGAATCCGCCCAACATCAGACTTTGCGGCAAATTTGAGTTTGAGGGCCATAGGCTAGGCCTTCAATTCCAAGACAGTCTTTCCAATGCGGATCCGCTGTCCTAGTTCTACTGCTTGGGCGCGTGAAAGCTGGGTTTCACCGACAAAAGTTCCGTTGGTGGAGCCCAGGTCTTCAATGAACCAACGAGATCCCTGGGGGAAAAGGCGTGCGTGGCGACCAGAAGCGTAATCGTCATCCAAGACAACGGTGGCATCCTGAGCACGGCCGAACATGATCGGCTGACCGTTTAGTGGGATGCTGTTGCCAGCCAGCGGACCTTCAACGATGGCCAAGGTGGTAGCCGGCTTACGTGCTGGAGCTTCCGGTTCAGCCAGCTCGGGGTGCTTCTTGAGCTGACGGGCGCTTGGCTTGCCGGTGCGATCTCGTTTTCCGACGGCCAAATCACGGCGCATCGATCCGACAACGCTCAAAACGAGCAGCCAGATGAGTACCAGAAAGCCTAGTCGGAACAGGCTTAGAACCAGATCGTTCACGCGCGACCTCCATTATTCGAGGTAATTAGTCGGAAGACGATTTTTGTCTGACCGATAGTAATGATCGAGCCATCAAAAATACGAGTTTCGGCTGAAATCTTCTTGCCGTCGACGTAGGTTCCGTTGGTGGAACCCAAATCAGTGACGACAAAGCTAGTCTTGCCCCGGGTTTCCACGCGGATGTGCTGGCGTGAAACTCCGGTGTCATCAACTGGGATGTCGGTGCTAGCCGAACGTCCCAGCACGATGGAGTGATGGTGTAGTGCGTAACGCTGGCCGGCAACCTCGAGGATTGCCTGCTTCTGCGTAGGAACTTTGGGGATTTCTTCAATTGGGCGCACGGTTGGACGCGACTGCCCATTGGCGCTTGAAGAAGCTGAGGAAGACGGCTTGCCAATTGGCATCTTTACCGGAGCGGAAGCCGCTACATTGGAGCTGGATTCCTTGACGGATCCGCTGATTTCCATCTCACCAGGCTTAAAATCATCTTTGGAGACAAAGTGGATCATGATGTCACCGTGAACGGTGTAGTCCTGGACGGTTGCGTGTTCCGCGGTGACCTTAGCCATCTCGTTGACTACGGCACGTCCCCAGGTTTTTGCGGTCGAGAAGTCTTTGCTGCTCAACGAAACGACAAAGTCGTTCGGAGCAAGGCTGCGTCCTTCACTGATTGGAAGGATTCCGCGGTCCATTTCGTTACGCAGGGCGCTGGTCAGTTCAACTGGCTTCAGGTCTGCGGTGCTGGTTCCACGAAAGAAGCTTGTGACGACCTTCTCTAAGCCGCGTTCGACATTGTCGAGAAAGCCCATTATTCGTGCCCCTTCCTTGATGGTCCATTGCTTATCTAAGTGTCTCGCATTCAAGCTCAAAAGCAGTGAACACAGAACTTCATTATTGATCTTACTGTTTTCAGCTGTGGAAATGCCGAAAAATACGTGAGTGATAGAAGTATGGACCGCTTAATGACGTAGTAGTCAGAGGCTAGACCGTGTGTCTCTGACCACAGCCAAAGGTTTCGATTAGGCGAACACAAAATCTGTGTGTAAGCTATTTCTTGTTGCAAAAGCACGTGGCAACAAAAATTACATATGCGCGAGTGGCGGAATTGGTAGACGCGCTGGCTTCAGGTGCCAGTGATCGCAAGGTCGTGGGGGTTCAAGTCCCCCCTCGCGCACATATGAAAATAACCTCTGACAATGAATTAAAGTTCATGTCAGGGGTTATTTTGTTTTCTACGGCGGCCGCCATCGGGCAGCCCGCGCCTGCACACGGTCTCGGTGCAACACCAGATGATGAAGCCGTAACTCGTGACTAAACGCTGGCAGCGTTGAACAAATCGGCAGCAACGTCTTTGTCCTTTACTACGCGCCCGGTCTGCGTGCCGTCCTAAATCACACTGCACGTGCACGAGAATGCCGTGACTATACGTAGTTACCGCGTGTTGAATTCGCACCTCGTTCGGCAGCGTGGATCCATTACTGTATTAGACTTCCTTTGAGAATTCGAAAGGCAGAACATTGTGGCGGCGTCTAAAGAACCATTTGAAGTGCACGGAACGATTGACTCCATTAATGAACATCGGATCCTGCGCTTGGACCAAGAATCCAGCGACCTGCTCTCAAGCCGCGGCCAGGTGGCGGTTGATCTGCTCGGAGAGTTTGCGGGCCGCACGATCGTTATCGACCCCGATGGGCGACGTGGCCATTGGATTGATCTGGCGAACGAACACGCGCCGGACATTGATGCTGCGCTAGGGGAGCGCGTTCACCTGGAGATGCAGCCAAGTTCGGTATGGCCTGAGACCGCAATTCCTGATGACTTGGCGCAGGCCTTGGATGAGGCTACCGATCTGGAATCGACCTGGACTAGTTTGACCCCGATGGCCCGCTGGGAGTGGGTCCGATGGGTTGGATCTACCAAGGCTCCAACAACTCGTCAACGCCGGGTAGAAGTGAGCATTTCCAAGCTGCGCGATGGAAAGCGTCGGCCTTGCTGCTTTGACCTGTCCTCGTGCACCAATCCGGAACTGGCAAAGAGCGGCAAGCTCATCGAATAGTGAGCCTTGAGCTAGCTTTGCTCTTCAGGTTGGGTTGATCCGCGGACAATCAGGGAACTGGGGAGCATGCTTTGCAATGGCTCGGGGCTCTGGCCGTTGATCAAACCCAGCAATTTGAGCGCGGCTTGTCGCCCACCCTCCTGCGCGTTGAGCTGCACCGAGGTAATGGCCGGATTAGATGTTGCGGAATACGGAAGGTCATCAAAACCTGCCACCGCGAGCTGCTGAGGAATACGGATGTCTAACGCACGGGTTGCATGAAGCACGCCAAAGGCGTGATTATCGGTGGCGCAGCCCAGTGCGGTGACACCAGCTTTTTCCCATGCTTCCCAGTTCTCACTGAAGACCTGGGAGGCTGCGGTGACATCGATCTTCGAGCTGGCTACCGAGCCGGGTAAGACTTCAATGCCGTATTCAGCTGCGGCTGCCAAAAATGCTTCGCGACGTACGGAGAGGGTTTCGGTTCCGGTGCTTGCGTCCAAATAGGCGGCCTTGCGATGTCCCAGCGCGGCAAAATGAGCAACAACATCGCGGGCGCCTTGGGCCACGTCCATGTTCACCGCGGGGAATTGCTTGCTAATGCCCGGGGCGTCGAGGGCCACCATCGGTAGATTGCCGGAGATCTCATCAAGAAATTCTTGGCTAGGCGCGTGAACGAGCAAACCGGCAGGGCGCAGGCCCATGATCTTTCGGGTTTCACTGGCGCTGGGGGAGACGCCGGCATCGGTGACCGAGAGCATGAGTTGGTAGTCGTTGGCCAGTACCGAGCGAACGCCGGCAATCACCTTGGCGAAAAAGGGGTTGGAAATATCTGGGGCCACCATGATGACCAGAGAACTGACACCCTTGGCTAGTGAGCTGCCGATGCTATCAACAAAGTAGCCCAACTCGCGGATGGCTTCGCGCACACGCTGTTCATTAACTGCCGAGACCCGCCCGGCAGACTTTCCATTGGCAACCAGCGAGACCGTTGCAGTAGAAACGCCGGCATGCGATGCAACCATAGCCGCGGTGACGCGTCGCGGTTCGCGGGAATTGCCGGTCTTTTCGCCATAGGTCATGGCACCATCGTAGTCGCTTAGTTCCCCGAGCACTCCCATGGTTAAGCGCTTGACGTAAACGAGCTAACAGGAAAGAATTAGCTCGAGCGAACTTGTCTGCAACAAGTCTCCGTTCACAATCATCTCCGCACCGCACACTGTAACCGGCCCCCTGCTGGTAGATATGAGGATGGCACCATGGCTCAGGACAGCATTACGCCCCGAAAGATCATTCTGGATTGCGATCCAGGCCATGATGACGCGGTAGCCATGATCCTTGCCCACGGCAGCCCAGCCATTGACCTATTGGCAGTAACCACCGTGGCTGGAAACCAGACCCTAGATAAGGTCACCGCCAACGCGCTGGCCGTGGGAACTATCGCCGGTATCACCGGGGTTCCATTTGCCGCCGGTTGCTCCCGGCCGCTGGTGCGCGAAGTTGAAACCGCAGCCGACGTTCACGGTGACTCGGGCATGGACGGACCAGAACAGCCCGAATCCACCATCGAGTTGGACTCGCGCCATGCGGTAGATGTCATTATCGATCTGGTGATGAGTCACGAACCTGGAGAAATCACCCTAGTGCCCACCGGCGCACTGACCAATATCGCCTTAGCTGTACGCAAAGAACCACGCATCGTTTCTCGTGTTCGCGAAGTGGTGCTGATGGGCGGCGGCTACCACACCGGTAACTGGAGTGCGGTTGCAGAATTTAACATCAAGGTTGATCCGGAAGCGGCCCACATCGTCTTTAACGAGAAATGGCCGGTAGTGATGGTGGGCTTGGACCTGACCCATCAGGCGCTGGCCACTGCCGAGGTCGTGGCGAGCATTGAAAACATCGGCACCGCCCCGGCAAAGTTTGTCCGCGAACTGATGGACTTCTTCGCTCAGGCCTACCGTGATCACCAGGGGTTCGACGCTCCGCCGGTCCACGACCCCTGCGCCGTCGCCTATGTCATTGACCCGCGGATCGTGCGGACCGTCAAGGCACCGGTGAACGTGGAACTGCGCGGAGATCTGACCTTAGGTATGACCGTTACCGACTTCCGCGCCCCAGCCGATGAGAACTGCAATACTTCGGTTGCGGTAGATCTGGACCATGACGGATTCTGGAACCTGGTCACCGACGCATTGGTGCGCATCGGCGAGGTCACACCCGGAAAGTAGAACAACTTGGCTCTAATGTGGGGCAAGTCAATGCTATTTGGGGCAAGACCTGCATAAACTGGTGTCACACGAAGATCAGGAGGCGTAATGGCAGGAAAAACACCACACCAGAACGTGACGTTCCCATCCTCGGGTGCGCAGGCACACGGCTACCTCGCAGTACCTGTTTCAGGCAAGGGCCCAGGGGTCATTGTCATTCAGGAATGGTGGGGACTAACGGACCACATTCGCGACGTGGCAGACCGTCTGGCAGCGCTCGGCTTTGTTGCGCTGGCACCAGATCTTTACGGCGGATCAATCACCCATGACGGGGAAGAAGCCGGGCAAATGATGTCCGAACTTCCCGAAGACAAGGGTGCAAAGCTACTGGCCGGAGCGGTGGATTACCTGCTGGCCAGCGAACATGTCACCAGCAAGAAGCTTGGCGCTATCGGTTTCTGCATGGGTGGCGGCTTTGTTCTGCAGCTCGCCGCGCAGCAGGGAGAAAAAATTGCGGCCGCCGTCCCGTTCTACGGGGTAGGTCAAGGTGTGCCCAACGATTTCTCCGGCGTACGCGCCGCGATCCAGGGGCACTACGCCAACTTTGACGAAATGTACCCGCCAGAACAGGCGCGAGTTCAAGAAGAACAGATCCGTGAGCAGTCGGGCGCTCAGGTGAAGTACTTCTATTACGACGCCAAGCATGCTTTCCACAATGACGAAAACACCGCGGGAAATTACGACCCTGAGCAGGCAGTTATAGCTTGGGAACGCGCCGTTCGCTTTTTACAGGATAAAGTGGCCTAAAGGCCATAAAGTGTTATCCATCACTTAACAGCATCACTCACAATAAAGGAGCACAATATGTCAGAAACCATCATCGTAGGTGTCGACGGTTCGGAAACCGCTCAGCGCGCAGCACGTCGTGCTGCTGAATTGGCATTGAAGCTCGACGCCGAATTGGTGGTCATCACCGCCCACGCATCGGATAATACCGAAGTTGTTTCCATCGGCTCCGATACCTGGATCCTGGATGACGCAGAGCAGGCTCGCAAGCTCGCACAGCGTGTAGCTAACGACGTGAAGAACGCCGTTCCAGGCGTGAAGATCACCGCTGCTGCCGGTCACGGCAAGCCAGGCGACGTTCTGATCTCCGACGCTGAAGACCGCAAGGCTTCGATGATCGTTGTCGGTAACGTTGGCATGAAGGGTCTGGGCCGAGTGCTTGGTTCCGTTGCTTCCTCGGTTGCTCACTCCGCACCGTGCGACGTTTTGGTTGTAAAGACCGACAAGTAAGTCCACTTCTGGCCTACTTATCAGGCGGGTACCGATTCTTCGGTGCCCGCCTGCGGTATTTAACCCGCTACAGCGTAGGCTTAAGGGGTGCAAAAACTTCGAATCGCCTACGCCACCGGCGTCACCCCCGGCAAATGGATGGATCGCTTCCAGGAGCGCTACCCGGACATGGAACTTAAAGCCTGGCGCCAGGACGAAGGATCGATTCTTGACCTTTTGGCCAACGACGAGGCCGACGCGGTCTTCGTGCGCTACCGCGGCGAGTCACCTAAAGACGAAACCCGCCATGTGATCCCGCTGTATGAAGAACTCGAAGTGGTCTGTGCAGCTAAAGACCACGAGGTTGAATACTACGAGGAATCCATCCCTGCCAGTGTGGTGGAAGGCTTTGCACAGTTAGACCTCGCAGACTACCCAGAAGCCGTGGGTGGCATCCCCACCGCCATGGAAGTAGTGGCCTCCGGCGCCCAAGTTTTGCGCGTCCCGCAGAGCATCGCGCGACTCTTCGCCCGCAAGGACGTAGTCAGCCGCTTCATCGAAGACGGTTCCCCGACCCAGGTAGGCATCGCCTGGCCATCATCGGTGGAAGACACCGTACTCTTAGAAGAATTTATTGGGATTGTCCGCGGACGCCGCGCTAACTCCTCCCGCCAAGCCTCGGTGCGCAACGAAGAACAAAAAGCCAAGCGCATTAACGACAAGGCGAAGCTGGACGCCAAGGTCAAATCCCTGGCCGCTGCCAAACGGCAAAAGGAACTGGCCAAGAAGCAGGCGCGAAGCAATGGTGGCAAGCCGGGGCGCTCAGGCGGATCCAAGGGTCGCAAAAAACGCTAGGAACCTCTCGGGTGCATGGGTAGAGTGAAGTCATGAAGCAATTTGATACGCTCGCGCTGTCTGCGCGTGGCCCAGCACTGATCCTGACCATCGACCAGCCCAAATCGTTGAACGCACTGGCCCAAGAGGTGGTTAATGACCTCGAAGCCTTTGTTGACTGGTTTGAAACCACCGGTTTTGAATACCGTGGTGTGATCATCACCGGAGCTGGCGAGAAGTCCTTTGTTGCCGGCGCCAATATCGTGCAGATGAATGCGATGGACGCCCAGGGCGCCTTGGCGTACGGACGTCAAATGCACGCTGTCACCGAACGGCTAGAAGCCTTGCAGGTCCCGGTGATTGCAGCGGTCAACGGCTTTGCCTTAGGCGGCGGCTGCGAGTTAGCACTGGCCTGTGACTTCATTTACGCCTCCGAGAAGGCAAGCTTTGGCCAGCCAGAAGTCACCCTAGGTTTGGTGCCCGGCTTTGGTGGATCGGTACGCCTGCCACGTCGAGTTGGCAACGCGCTGGCCCGCGAACTAATCTTCACCGGCCGACGGATCAAGGCCGAGGAAGCGTTGCGCATCGGACTAGCTAACCGTGTTGTCCCGGCCGAGGAACTGATCGATCAGGCGGTGGCTACCATCGAGGAAATTGCCGCTGTCGCCCCCACCGCCGTAGCCAATGCCAAGTCCGCGTTGGTAACCATGGATGCACTGAACACTCATGACGCACTCGTGGTGGAAGGCGAATCCTTCCAGCGTGCCTTTGCTACCAATGACTCGGTTGAAGGCCGCTCAGCATTTGTGGAAAAGCGCTCGCCGAAATTCCCGGGCAACTAGTGTGATGCACTACGGGCCGCACCCGGATCAATACTTGCAGTTTTGCCAACCAGAGCACACCACGGCCCAGGGGGCGGTGATGATCATCCATGGTGGCTATTGGCGTGAAAAGTACCGTGCAGATCTAGGACTGCCACTGGCTCAAGACTTAGCGCAGCGCGGGATCCCCGCCTATAACTTGGAGTACCGGCGTGGTCCGGGCAGTGCGGCAAAGATGCTGGCCGATGCCAAGTTGGCACTGGGGCTGATTAAAGAGGAAGGGCCGATCACCGTGATCGGCCACTCCGCTGGAGCCCAGCTGGCTTGCGTATTGGCTGCGAGTGATCCTCGGGTGTCGCAGGTGATCAGTCAGGCAGGAGTGCTGGACCTAGAGTGGGCCCGCCGGCTAAAGCTCAGCGACGGGGCAGTGGATGAACTGTTGGCCGATGCACCTATGGCTATGTACAGTCCGGTGGAATTATGGCCAAGTACCGCCCGTGTCGTAATCTTTCATGGGCGAGACGATCAAGATGTTCCAGTGAAAATTGCTCGACGGGCTGCCGACAAAGCAGCGGCAGTGGGGCAGGAGTATCGCTTCGCACTGTTTGCCTCAGATCATTACACTTGGATTGATCCGCACAGTAGCCAATGGGCTGCCTGCGTGGCCGCCTTGTCACCCCTGCACTATTGAAGGAGCAGCATGAACCCGACCGTGATCGGTGAAGCACTGGTCGACGTCTTGGCCTCCGGCATTACCCCCGCCCAAGAATTTGTGGGCGGAAGCCCACTGAACGTCGCGGTATCACTGGCTCGTTTGGGTTATCCCGGAACGCTGATCTCCCGTTGGGGTGCTGACGATAAGGGCCGCAAGATCGAGGTCTATCTCGAAGAAAACAACGTGAAGTACATCGGTGGCGCCGATGACGAGGCCACCGTCATTGCCCACGGTATCTTGGACCCGGCCGGCGGTGCGGCGTTCGCGTTTAACGCTTACTGGCAGATGCCAACCATCGGCCCTGAGTTGCCTCAAGATGTTGAGCTGGTGCACACCGGTTCCATCGCTACCCTCTTTAGCCCGGAAGAGCTGTTGCCGTTGCTCTCGGCGGCCCGCACTCACGCGACCACCAGCTATGACCCGAACCTGCGCCCCTCGTTGGTGACCAACCATGCCCAGACCGTGGCCGAGGTGGAACGCTTTGTCGCGCAAGCAGACGTGGTGCGTGTTTCAGGCATCGATCTAAAGTGGATGTACCCGATGCGTTCGGTTAAGGAATCTGCGCGAGCCTGGCTAGACATGGGCCCGGCCATCGTTGTGTCCACCGCAGGATCACGTGGGTCATGGGGCATCGTCCGGGCCGGAGATGCAGAATTTACCGCGGAACCTGTGGAAGTCACCGACACCGTGGGCGCTGGCGATACCTTCACCGCGGCGTTGCTGTGCTGGCTTGCCGAGCACGGCATGATCGGTGCATCCAACCGCGAGAAACTGGCCAAACTACAGATCAACGAACTCTCGCAGGCCCTAGAATTTGCGGCCAAAGCATCGGCGGTTACGGTGCAGCGAGCTGGCGCTAACCCGCCACGACGCGAGGAGCTCTAGGGTGATCAAGCTGATCGCCTCGGACCTGGACGGGACCATCGTTTCCCTTGACGGGACCATTTCCGAGCGTACTCGACGCGCATTCCTGAACGCTCGAGAAGCCGGAATCCAGATCGTATTTGTCACCGGCAGACCGTTTCGCTGGCTAAGTCCGATCATCCAAGCCTTTGGTGGCTTAGGCACGGTGATCTGTTCCAACGGCGCGGTGCTCTACGACTTAGAACAAGACGAAGTGATCTGGTCACGCACGCTCAGCGCTGCTTTGGCACGTAAAGCTGCAGAAATCATTTTGCAGGTGGACCCGGAAGCTAGCTTTGCCGCCGAAACCACCAAGGGCTTGCACCTCTCGGACGGTTTTGCCGAACCCCATCACCGACTTGATGACTGTGCGGAATTGGATCTAACGTCGGATGAAATTGATCAAGAAGGCATCGTTAAGTTCCTAGCTCGCTCAAGAAAACTGACGATGGATGATTTTTATGCTGCGGTGCAGCCTGAATTACATCAACTAGTATCAATCACTCATTCGGCTTTTGACGTTTCCCTTTTAGAGATGGCCCACGTGGATATCAACAAAGCCAAGACGTTGAACGAGTATTGCCAACGCTTGGGTATCACCCCTGATGAGGTTATGGCGTTTGGGGATATGCCCAACGATATTCAGATGCTCGAATTTGCCCAACATGGCTACGCCATGGCTTCGGGGCACCCGACCACGTTGGCTTGTGCCCGCTACCAAGCACCATCCTTTGCCGAGGATGGCGTCGCCCAAATCATTGAGGGACTACTGAAATGACTTTCGCTTTTGCACATCGTGGTGTCCGCACCGGGGATGAAGAAAATACGCTCATCGCTTTCCAGCGTGCAGCTGCCTTGGGCGTGACGCATTTGGAATCAGACCTGCATGCCTCAGCCGATGGCACCGTGTTCCTGTTCCACGATGAGACCTTGGATCGGGTCACCAATGCCAGTGGAAAATTTGTTGAGCGCACCGACGCAGAATTGGCTGAAGTCCTTGCTGGCGGTCAGCCGTTATGCACCCTGGATGAGGTGCTGGATGCTTTCCCCGAAGCTATCTTCAACCTTGATGTCAAAGATGATCGGGTCATTGGACCACTGGCGGAACTGATTGAACGCCGTGGGGCGCACGAACAAATCGCGATTGCCGCATTCCAAAGTGCACGCACCCACGCGGTGCAACACCTGCTCTCAGCACCCATCAAGCGCTCGCCGGGACGCCGGGAAATCACTGTGATGTGGATCAGCGCCCATCTTTTGGGTTGGGTACCCAAAAAGCTGGTCAAGGGGTACTGGGCCGTTCAGATTCCATTTAAGCTACACGGACTGCCGGTGGCTACCAACCGCTTCACTAAGGCCATACAGCGCGCCGGAGCGCAGGTGCACGTGTGGACCGTCAACGACGAGCCAACCATGAGGCTATTGGTTGAACGCGAAGTTGACGCGATCATTTCCGATGAAGCTGAGCTGCTGATGAAGGTTCTGGCGTCACAGAAGTCCTGAGGCCTCTGAACTAGGCAAGATCCAGCGTTGCCAAAACGGCTGGAGCGTTTTCGCGCAACTTTTCATCGTCGGCATCCAGCAGTAGGCGTAGCCAGGTCTCGTGCTGAGACAGCGGAGCAACCAGGCACGCTGGATCGATCAGATCGTAAAGCTCATCGGCAGTGCCATAGGCGGCAAACTGATCCAGGTAGGCGAACAAGGCCTGCATGACCCGCTCATCACCCGTGTCACAATTCCACGCCTCGGTCATTGCTTCAAGCGCAGTCTTCAGCGAGGAGAATGGGTGGGCCCAGTGCGCTGATGACAAATTCAAGATGCGACCGTGTTCCCCAGCTTCACCGGGAACTACTACCTGGGTCAGATCAAAGTTTCCGTGCTCAAGGCTCAGCGGTACCGGTCCCTCGTGGAGTGTGGCGCAGGCGCTGGTGAGCTGATCAATGTGTCCAGCCAAGCGATCCGCGTGGGCCCCATCAATGTGCAGTGGGTGCTCTACTGGCAACGAAACATGCATCATGAGCGCTTGTTCAAACTGCTCTGGCAAGAACTGCGGATCCACTACGGTCACACCGGAGTCAAAAAAATCGTCTTCGCGGCCCATGAGGGCTACTTGGAAGGAACCCAAGGAGGACAACGCCATCTCCCAGTGCTCCACCGAGTCACCCAGATCAGCCAGGCAGTGGCCAAAGTCGGGGCAGAGCATGTAGCCGGCGCTCCGGTCAACAGCTAGTGGCATCACCACACGGTCGGGCAAAAACTGGCCGGCCGATACGGTGATCGCTGGCTCAGCGGCCAGCCCGGGCGCGTTGGCGCTGAAAATCAGATCAGCGGCGTCGGTCTTCACCGAGGCCTGAATCTGGTGTAATTGGGCAGGCCAGAATTCCGGGGGAGCGGTGCGCTTAATCCCGTAGGACTCGCAGGCCGAGTCGATCCATGCGGCGGTCGACTCACGCCAAGTATCGCTGTTGAACAAATCTATCCACTGTGCCACATTCTTATCGTAGTATGTCGATGCAAACGCGTTCACTTGCTACCGTATGGACTACGGCTAGTAATTTGCTCTTCTTTCGAAGGATTTCGATCGTGAACGCTTATCGACCTGAGTACCGACACCGTGATTACAAAGCCGTCCTCTTTGATCTGGATGGTGTAATCACCCCGACGGCCTTGCTTCACCGCAAGGCGTGGCATGAACTTTTCACTGCCTTTTTTGACAAATTTCCGGGCGTGGCCAGCTACACCGACCAAGACTATTTCAGCTTGCTCGACGGACGCCCGCGCTATGACGCGGTCCAAGCCACCCTTGCTTCTCGCGGAATAGAACTGCCCTGGGGCAGCACGGATGATCCTGCCGGTGAAGATACCGTCTGCGCCTTGGGCAACATGAAAAACGACAAGTTCACTGAAGTGCTGGTGCGCGACGGTATCGAACCCTATGCAGGTTCCGTGGCCTTCTTACGCCAGGTGCTCGACGCCGGGCTAGATGTGGCCGTGGTGTCCTCTTCACGAAATGCCCGGATGGTGCTTACCGCCGCGGGCCTTGATGAGCACTTCCCGCTGGTGATGGGCGGACAAGAAGCCGCAGCCCGCTCGTTGGCCGGCAAACCAGCTCCGGATACTTTCTTGGCTGCCGCCGCTGATTTAGGCTGGCGTCCCGAAGAGTGCGTGGTCATTGAAGATGCCACCAGTGGTGTGGCCGCGGCACGCGCCGGAGGCTTTGGGGTCATCGGCGTAGCCCGTGAAGATAACGAAGAAGAGCTGCTCGCTGCCGGCGCGCACTTTGTGATTGAAGACCTCGCCGAGCTGGCTACCGAAGATTCGGCACAAGCCTGGGATACCGATTCCTGGTCGCTGCTACGCGATGAGCAGCGCGACTCCGATGGGGCTCAGGACACCGTTTTCTCCCTAGGCAACGGCTTCCTCGGTGCGCGCGCAGCCCAGCTGGGGCTGGGGGACCAATCCGGGGGCACGTTCATCAATGGACTGCATGAGGCATGGGAGATCCGGCACGCAGAAAGTGCCTTCGGCCTAGCCGAAACCGGGCAGACCATGATCAGCGCCCCGGACTTCAGGACTCTTCGCGTTTTTATTAACGATGAGGCCCTTGAAGTAGGGCGTACCGAAATGCTGAACGATGAGCTGCGCCTGGACTTCCGCGACGGCACCCTGTGCGCACGCACACTGTGGCGCACCGCAGAAGGCCACCGGGTGGCTGTGATGGCTCGCAGCATGATTTCCTTTACTGACAGGCACCTAGCCCTTCAGGATGTCCACGTACGCCTGCTTGATGCTCCGGCTCGAGTGCTCGTGCAGTCTTCGGTTATTGGTTACAGCTCCCAGCGCACGGTGGCTTCACCTGAAGAGACCGATGCCTCAACGGCTGGTGTGCCCGATCCGCGAAAGAGTGAGGAAGCGAGCGTCAACTCGCTACACCCGGCCGGAAACTCGGTGCATGGCTCCAGACTTGGAGTCTCATACCAGGTTCCTGGTTCCGGGATGTCGGTGGCCGCGGTCGTTGAGCACCAGGTGAGCACCACAGGCGGCGCAGAGCAAGAACTGCTCATCACCCGCAGCAGCGCCGACGAGCGTGCTGATGAGGTCATCAGCGCCCGTCTGAAAGCAGGACAAGGAATCCGCGTCTCGAAGTTTGCGGTGTACAACTGTTCGCGCCGCCACCCGGCACAAGAAATGTTGCTACGTTCGGATCGAGCCTTGGACCACCTGGTAGCCCAGGGCATGGACGAGCACCTACGCACCCAGCGTGCGTTTATGGCGGACTACTGGGAACGCAGTGATGTGCTGGTGGATTGTGATGACACCAGCATGCAGCGCAAGATCCGCTGGAACCTGTTCCAGCTGGCGCAAGCTGCCGGGCGTGCTGACGGTTTGGGCATCAGCGCCAAGGGCGTGAGCGGTAACGGTTATTCCGGGCACTATTTCTGGGATACCGAAATCTATGTAATGCCGTTCTTGACCTACACCAACCAACAGTGGGCTCGTAATACACTGCGTGCCAGGGTCGCGATGCTTCCGGCCGCCACCCGTAGGGCCAGCATCATGAATGAAGCCGGTCTGCTCTTCCCATGGCGCACCATCAATGGTGAAGAGGCCAGTGCCTACTATCCTGCGGGCACCGCGCAGTATCACATCAATGCGGACGTCGTATATTCACTGAATCGCTATTTGAGCGTGATGGAGGACGACGAGTTCCTACTTGCCGGCGGCGCCGAGATCTTGGTCGGCACCGCTCGCATGTGGGCCTCACTTGGTTTCTGGCGTGGCCACGAAGGCAACGAACGATTCCACATCCACGGTGTGACCGGCCCGGATGAGTACACCGCGGTAGTTAATGACAACCTGTACACCAACGTCATGGCCCGCTTTAACCTTCGCCGCAGCGCCCAGCTGCTGACCGAGCTCTCCCAGCGACGTCCGGCGCACTACGCCAAGCTCGCTGAGCAATTGGGTCTAGAAGCGGACGAGATTAGCCTGTGGCTCAAGGCCGCGGATTGCATGCATATTCCGTATTCGGAATCGGTAGGCATTCACCCGCAGGACGAGCACTTCTTAAACCGTGAAGTGTGGGATCTGGAAAACACCGGCCCGGATAAGCGTCCACTACTGCTGCACTATCACCCGCTGGTGATCTATCGCTTCCAGGTGATCAAGCAGGCCGACGCGGTACTGGCACTGTGGTTGCGTTCTAGTGATTTCACCGCCGAGCAAAAGCTTGCCGACTTTAATTACTATGACCCACTGACTACCGGTGACTCCACGCTCTCGGCCACGGTGCAGTCGATTCTGGCTGCCGAGGTGGGTTACCGAGAACTGTCGTGGGAGTACTTTGAGCATGCACTGAATGTGGATCTGGAGAATCTGCACGGCAACACCGGAGACGGGGTGCATGTGGCCTCCACCGGTGGTGTTTGGTCCGCGCTGATTTATGGTTTTGCTGGACTTCGTGATGATGATGACCGGCTCTGCTTTGACCCGCGCCTGCCAGAAAGCTGGCGTTCAATTAGCTTCTCGCTGGCTTGGCACGGCATGCGCATTGCGGTGCGCTTGGAAAGTGAATCCATCGAGTTCACGCTAGATGGGGCTCATTCACGTCCCATCTGGGTGCGTGGTCAGCAGATAGACCTGATTCCTGGCGAGTCGATCACCATTGCGCTCGCCGACCAAGGCCCGGTACGTCAGGGACGTCCGACCTTGGAAAAGGTACTTGAAGTCCAAAGCGAGGCCGGAGTCGATGTGCCACGCAAGGCTTGGTAGCACCTCTCTTTAGGTAAAAAATGTGGCTAGAACCGTTTGGTTCTAGCCACATTTTTTGTACTCAGCTTTGAGCGTTGTTGTTTTACAGCTTCATGTCTTCCAAGGTGCGTCCCTTGGTTTCCTTGACCATGAAGATCACGAAGATCAAGGAGAGCAAGGCAAAGACCGCGTAGATGCCGTAGGCCAGAGCCAGACCAGCATCGGCAAGTGCCGGGAAGGTAGTGGAAACGATGAAGTTGGCGATCCACTGTGCAGCAGCAGCCACACCCAGAGCCATTGCACGGATGGAGTTCGGGAAGATTTCCCCGAGCAATACCCATACGGCTGGACCCCAAGTGGCACCAAAGCCGACCACAAACAGGTTTGCCGAAACCAAGGCGATGATGCCCCAGCTACCTGGCAGGGACACGGCGCCGTCGATGGTGACCGACTGAGCGAAGGCAATAGCCATCATGCCCAATGACAGGGTCATGATTGCCGAACCAATAGTCAGCAGCAGCTTGCGTCCCAGAACGTCGATCAGCAGTACTGCCACGACGGTGGCCACCACGTTGGTGATCGAGGTGATCAGCGAAATCGTGAATGAATCCGATTCGGCGAAGCCTACCGACTTCCACAGCGTAGTGGAGTAGTAGAAGATCACGTTGATACCAACAAACTGCTGGAAGACCGAGAGCAAGATGCCAACCCACACCAGTGGGTGGAAGCCAAAGCGGCCCAGCAGGTCGCTGAACTTCTGGCGACGCTCCACGTGCACGGTGGAACGGATCTCTTCGATCTTCTTTTCGGTTTCTACCCCTGGGTTCATGCCCATGTCGCGGGTCAGAACCGCAGCGGCCTCAACCAAGCGTCCACGCTCAACAAGGTAGCGAGGGGATTCTGGAAGTCGCAAAGCCAGCGCACCGTAGATCACCGCTGGGACTACCAGCGAGAGGTACATCCAGCGCCAAGCAGCCAGACCGAACCAGCCGGTAGCGTCTGCCGAGCCCATAACGAAGACCAGCAGGGCGCTGATCAGGAAGGCTACGAAGATGCCAAGCACGATGGCCATCTGCTGCATGGTGCCCAAGCGGCCACGGTGGGCTGCTGGGGAGATTTCGGCGATGTAGGCCGGAGCGATCACCGAAGCGAAGCCCACGCCGATACCGCCGACGATGCGCCATACGATGAGGTCAGCTGCGCTGAAGCAGAGGCCACAGCCGATGGCTGAAATGATTAAAAGGACGGAAGCAAAGACCATGGTGCGAACGCGGCCTACACGTTCGGAGACCACACCTGCAATCCATGCGCCTAGAGCTGCGCCGAGTAAGGCGCAGGAAACAGTGAAACCGATGGTTACCGCGTTGAGCCCGAATTCGTGCTCGACAGCGTCCACGGTGCCGTTAACGATTGATGAGTCATATCCAAAAACGAACCCACCTAATGCCGCCCCAAGGGCGATGAAGATGAGTCGCGCGGAGAGTTTTCCGTCTGATGTTGTCGCAGTCACAATGAGCCATGCTATCTGATTTAGACGGGGTCAAAATCCGTAATTTTCAGTTTTTGATGGGATAACCATCACATTTTGGAAGGAGTCCTTACATGTGCCACTCAGAATTGACCTCCCCTACTCACCTCTCGTGCCTAACCAGTAGGGAGATTGCAAAGAAAAGCCGGCCGGTGTCACGAGCAAACTCGCAACACCGGCCGGCTGAAAAATATTTTTAAACTCTCAGGATTCCTTCGAAGTGTCAGCGAGGTCATTGCCACGCAGCTTCGCCACCGTGCGCATCAAGTGGAAGACCACCAAGGTAGCGATGGAACCCAAGGCGATACCACCAAGCTGGAACTGTCCAAAGGCAATATCACTGGTCACAGCAATAGCGATGATCAGTCCGGTGCCAGCAGTCATCAGGTTGATCGGATTACCAAAATCAACCTTCGCCTCGATCCAAAGGCGCGCGCCAACAATACCGATCATGCCGTACAACACGATGCCCAAGCCGCCGATAACTCCGACCGGAATGGTGCCCACTAGTGCGCCAAACTTCGGCAGGAAGGCCAACGCCATGGCCACAATGGCCGCTACCCAGTAGGCGGCAGTGGAGTACACGCGAGATGCAGCCATTACGCCGATGTTCTCGGCATAGGTGGTGGTGGCAGAACCGCCACCGAGTCCGGCAACAACGCTGGCCGCACCATCAGCCATCAGTGCGCGACCGTTGAACTTCGAGAGATCTCGTCCGGTCATCACACCCACGGTGCGTACGTGCCCGATGTTCTCGGCAATCAGCACAAAAACAGCCGGCAGGAACATCAATGCGGTATCAAGATGGAAAGTTGGGGTCGTGAACTGTGGCAGACCAACCCAGCTCGCCTCACCCACGGCACTGAAATCAACCTGGCCCTGGACCAATGCCAACAGGTAGCCAAGAACCAAACCAACCAGAATCGACAGGCGTCCAAGTAGACCCTTGAAGGCCACGGTAGCCAGTACCGTGAAAATCACCGTCAAGAATGTAGTCAGCGGGAAATCGGTCATCGGTGCCAAGGTAGCGCTGGCGAGGTTCAAGCCAATCAGCGCAACGATGGTGCCCATAACTACCGGTGGCATCAAAGCGTGGATCCACCCGGTACCAGTAGCCTGCACAATCAGGCCCACCACAAAGAGCAACGCGCCAGTCATGACGATGCCGCCAAGGGCACCAGCCATGCTGTGCGACTGGGTGGTGGAAATGACCGGAGCGATCATCGCGAAGGATGAGCCAAGGTAGCTAGGTACCTTGTTCTTGGTCATCAGCAAGAAGATGATGGTGGCCAAGCCGGTAAACAGCAAGGTAGTGGTGACCGGGAAGCCGGTGAGGGTTGGCACCAGAATGCTGGAGCCAAACATCGCCAGGATGTGCTGGGCACCAATGGAAATGGTTTGTGGCCAGTGCAACCGTTCTTCCGGGGCGACAACTTCGCCCGGGTTGATGGTCTTTCCGTTGCCGTGAATGCTCCAGCTCATACAATCCTCCAGATCGTGGCCCGCGCGTTTCAGACCGTAGAAAATTCTACTCGGTTCTGTCGTGCTTGATCGAAGAAGGCCAACTCATGTTCTGAAGATCGCACAAATGCCACCCTCATCCGCTCACGCAGAGCACCATCAGACTGCTTCCACGCCATGCGCACCATGTTGATGGCCTGCTCGGTAGCTAGGTCGAATTCTTCTGATGCGTAGGTGCTCAACCACTTTTCAAAGGGGTGTTGATCGTGATTGGCTGCGGCTAGGCGCTTGCCAATGTCTTGATATAGCCAGTAGCAGGGGAGGATTGCGGCAATCAGTTCCCCGTAGCTTTGTTTGGACGCCGCCAGGTGGTTCACATAGTTCAGCGTGATCGCACTGGGGTTCGCGGTACCTTCAGCGAGGTAACTGCGATGCAGCTGCAATTCACCTTCCAAGATTGCACTGGCTGAGCTAGCCCAGAAGCGTTGCGCTTCGAGATCTGGGGCCAAGGCACTGGCCTCGGCCAATACCTGAGCGTAACGCTGAAGGTAGAAGGCATCTTGGGACAGGTAGTACTCAAAGTCTGCTGAGGCCAATGTGCCATCGGATAACTGGGTGATGAATTCCAGCCCATCGATAGACCCGCGTAGTCCATCAATTTGCTGCCACCACTCTTGCATGGGATCTGCTTCGCTGAAGAAGTCCACAAAGTGATTCACCGGGCCATGCCCGCTACCCACAGTGAGTTGGTCGGCTGCGCCGATAGCGCGCACCAGATAGGCCTTGGACTTCTCAAGAGCCTGTATCCAGTCACCGTCTGTGGCGTAGATAGTGGCCAAGGCGCTGGAGAGGGTGCAGCCGGTGCCGTGGGTGTTTTTGGTCTGGTGTCTTGGACTGCTGAACTCGGCCAGCACTCCAGTGGAACTAACTAGCGCATCAGGGCAGAGGTCTCCAGCCAGGTGCCCGCCCTTGGCCAAAACCAGAACGTCGTGCTTGGCGGCCAGTCGCTGTGCCTGCTCTAGGACTTGTGGCCATTGTGTGGCAGCAGCCTCGCGTAGCAAGCTTGCGAGCTCGAGCAGGTTAGGGGTGATGACGCAGGCGCGGTCCAGCAGTGAATCGAGTGCCGACTCATCTTCTAGTAATCGGTCTCCGCTCGTGGCTACCATCACCGGATCTAGAACGACCGGCGCATCTACGGTATCCAGCCAACTACTGACCGCGCGGATTACTTCAGCATTGGCCAGCATGCCAATCTTGATGGCGTCAATCTGTATATCAGCGCTAACGGATTCCAACTGGGCTAGGACAAAGTCACCATCAATGGCTTGTACTGCGCTGACCCCTTGGGTGTTCTGCGCGGTTAATGCCGTAATCACGCACATGCCATAACCACCGTTAGCGGCAATGGCTTTTAGATCCGCCTGGATACCGGCACCACCGGAAGGATCAGAGCCGGCGATAGAGAGAATATTTTTCACTGTGCCACCGTCCAAGCTGAAACGAGCTGCTCGCTGGCCGTTTGCGGATCCTCGGCATTACAGATGGCACGAACCACCGCTAGGCCCGACCCTCCGCCAGCGCGAATCGCAGCTGCGTCCTGAGCGGTAATGGCGCCGATGGCTACACACGGTAGTTCGGTCAAGGATGCTGCACGGATAAAACCGTCAAGACCCAACGGGGTTGGGTGATCCTTTTTGGTAGGAGTGGCACGCACTGCACCAACACCCAGATAGTCGATGACCTCCGCGTCGAGATTCGCCTGGGCCAGTTGTTCATCGGTGGAAGCGCTCAAACCGATGATGCCTTCGCCGATAATCTCACGGGCAAGTCGCACCGGAATGTCTTTTTGCCCGATATGGATACCGTTGACCGCAGCTCCGGCCGCGCGAGCAGCTAAGAAGACGTCAATCCGGTCATTGATCAATAGTTTGGCTTTGCCCTTGGTTAGTTGGGCTGCAGCGCAGGACAGTTCGAAGAATTCGCGGGCAGACTCATCCTTGGCCCGCAGCTGAATCCATTCGATGCCGCCGGCTACTGCTCCTTGGATGACTTCCAGGGTGGTGCGTGGAGTGCAGCTGGCGGTGTTGGCTACTAGGTAGGCGCCGATATTATCCATGGTTCAGTTCCTCGTACTTCAAAGTCTGTAATTCTTCAGGTTCCGTGGCGGCTAGCGCATCAAGGAACGCCACCGCAAAGCTTCCCGGTCCGGTGCTTGCGGCCAGTGCCTTTTCGGCGGCCAGACCGTAAAAACCGTGGGCGGCGATGGATGCTTCAAAGGGGTCCTCGTGCACCGCGAGCATTCCAGCGTTAAAGGCACCTAGTGCGCATCCGCCACCGGTGATTCTGGTCAGCCCGATACCGTTAGTGTGTACCAGTACAGTACGGGTAGCGTCGATGATCGCATCGGCTTCGCCGGAGATAGCAACAACGCAGCCGTGTTCTTGCGCCAGTTCGCGTCCTGCATCGAGGGCAGCCTGCACGGTATCTGCCGCATCAACACCACGGCCACTGGCATCCTTGCCCGCCAAGGCGAGGATTTCCGAAGCGTTTCCACGGATCAAGGTGGGATGTTCTTGAACTATGCGTCGGGCGAAGTCGGTGCGTACCGACAGGGCGCCGACAGCCACAGGATCCAATATCCACGGGGTGCCTGCTGCGCTCGCCGAGAGCACCGCTTCCTCCATGGCCACCATTTGCTCGGTGCTTGGCGTGCCTAGATTCACCAGCACTGCAGAAGCCAAGGCAGCAAACCCGCCAGCTTCGCCAGGCAGATTAGTCATGGCTGGTGAAGCGCCGGAAGCCAGTAGGACATTGGCGGTGAAATTGGTGACGACGGTATTCGTCAGGCAAAAAACTAAAGGGGAGTGTTGCCGGTATTTTTGGGCAACGGTAGGCAGAGTCATGCGACATCCCTCCGCTAGCGTGAACTAGATCAGGTTCGACGGGTTTCATCTCAGTCGGCTTCTCCGACACCCCGTGTCACTGATCTAGAGCGTACGCAGTGGCAATGCCTAGAACAAATTCTTAACGTTCACGTCTCGCCACTAACGCTTTAAGTGTCGCCGCATCGACATGTTGCGCTGCTGCTAGCTTCCAAAGGTGGTCTACGGCCGCCACCAGATCTTCATGCTCTTCGATGGGGGTAGCGCGTTCATTAACTATCGTGCCGGCCCTGCGTCTTGAAGAAATGAGCCCTTCGGCTTCCAGCTCTTTGTAGGCACGAGCGACTGTTCCGGCAGCTACCCCAAGATCTGTGGCCAACGCCCTGACCGTGGGTAGCTTGCTACCTGCCACTAATTCGCCGAGGTTAATCAGCGACGCGATCTGCGAACGGATCTGCTCATAAGGAGCGGTAGCCGCCTCAAGATCTACCGTGATCTGGGTGCTCATGCGCGCACGCTCGTGGTCAGGCGCGCCTTCGGGCGATTGACCACTAGTAAGGCTGGGATGCAGAAGAGCCCAATGCCTATGGCTAGCACCGCTGGCTCATCGGAAGAGACCAAGCCCGGCAAGAGGAAATACGCACTGCAGAGCACTCGTAAGGCTCGGAACTCCAAGATTTGCCGATACCAGATTTCCTGTTCGTCCGTGAGGTCCCAGGGGACTGCGCAATGGCGGATCCACCAGAAGTAACCGGCCGCGGCTACCAACGTTCCCACGATTATTGCCGAGGTGACCCATGGCGAGAGTAGCTGTTGTGCCCCTGGGCTCAGTGTTTGTGGGGCGTAAAGCAAGATGCTCCCGCTGACGATGAACAGCGCTGCAATCGTGTACACCCAAACCGGAAGATTTTGGCTCTTCGGTTCAGAAAGTGCCCCCAGCTTTGCTCGTGAATGTGCATAGAGCGCGAAGCCGGCAGAGATTACTAGGTACAGGACTACCGCCGCCGCTGACCATGGCAGCGCAAAGGAAGCGCCAACAGCACGGGCCCCGGCTTCACCGAATGGCTCTGGCGTTTGGTCAACGAGTTCACTGGCCGCAAGCCAGATAATCAACGCGGCGATAATCAAGAACGTATTCGCAAAATAGGAAACGGATAGCGTGTGGCTGCGCATCCGGGCGAAGGCGGTGCTACGCAGGCTATTGGCCTCCGGTGCGGCATGCTTTGGAGCCCAGACGAATAGCACGAAGCCCAAAGCCAAGACGGCAAACATGGACACCTTGTTCCACCCGGAACTCAGAACCGGATCGGCGTAGGTGATTGCGGCACCGATGATGTTGGTCAGCAGCCAACCACAATTTCGTAGCAACCGGTTGAGCCAAATTGAGCGTAGTTCTTGGTTTTGGGTTGCGGAGATCCCGGCTAAGGGCCTGCGTTTGAGGATGATTGCACTGATCACGGCAGTGGCCAGTAAAACCGCGAAAATACACAGCGCAAACAGTGGAGCTACTTCAGCGCCTGAAATCCACCCGGATGTGCTGTCCCATGTAGGCGCAACTGCGTCTTCGAAGTCAGCCGCTGAGGATTCAGTACTTTTGCCTTCAGGGATGTGGCCGGCGACCCGGGATATCGGCCACAACATGCAACATGCAAAGATTGCCAGTGAGCCAACTAGGGCACCTAGCTTACGTGGAAAGGGCGTGGTCAACGTGCGTGGTTCCAAAGATGCGACGCGAACTGAGCGCAGTTCTCCAGGCCAAGTAAACAACCCGATGACGTAGACCAAAGTCAGCCAACCGGCGGCACCCAGTGCAATGATGACGCGCGTTGTCGGTGACTCTGATGGTGCTTGAATGGACCAAACCCGAGATAGGTCGCCAGAAGTCGAGGCAAAAAACGCAATCAGGGCACACCAGAATGAATGTGATTGAGCCCTGAGTAACGCTGAGGATCCGCGGCGTGCAGCTACTGAGCGTAACCATAGGTAGATTACTGATGACGCAATAGCTATCGATAAGGCGCTCGCCGAGATCTGATCCATAGGTTTTAATGTATCAAACACTTGATACATAATGAATCTCCTTGAGAATTAATCGGTAGAAAATCTGCCAAGTAACGTACGCTCAGATCATGGGTCTGTTTACTTCCACTCCGTTGCCAGAACCGGTCGGCGATTCCGCTCCTCCGGTGGACGAGCATCCTTCACGTATCGCTTCGGTACTAAGTCATCTGCGCCGTTCAGCTGATACTCGAATCACCCACCCGCGTCGCTTCCGAATCCAACAGCTACGCGCGCTGGAGAAGATGCTTGAAGAGCATCTTGATGACTTCCTGCAGGCATTAAACGATGACCTGGGTAAGAGTGCCACCGAAGCCAAATTCGCTGAAGTTGATGTGGTGCGCGCAGAGATTGATTTTGCGCTGAGGCATCTGGCCGAATGGATGGACAGCACCACAGTTAAGGTGCCACTGGCGCTTCAGCCGGCAATGGCCAAGATCGAGCCACGCCCCCTGGGTGTTGTCTTGATCGTTGGTGCCTGGAACTACCCATTGCAACTTGTACTCGCACCCCTAGTGGCCGCCATTGCCGCAGGAAATGCGGCAGTTGTTAAACCCTCAGAGCTTGCTCCGGCCACTTCAGGTGCCCTAGCCAAATTCCTTCCGCTCTACCTCGATGAGCGAGTATTTGCTGTCATTGAGGGTGGAGTAGATACGGCTACGGAATTGCTGGCGGCACGCTGGGACCACATCTTCTACACCGGCGGTGAACGGGTTGCGAAGATCATCGCCATGGCAGCGGCTCAACATCTGACCCCAACCACTTTGGAACTGGGCGGCAAGTCGCCAGCGGTGGTGGATAATCACTCGCTGGCTACCGCCAAACGTTTGGCCTACGCCAAGTTCATGAACGCGGGACAGACCTGCGTTGCTCCGGACTACATCCTCTGCATCGGTGATGCTTCCGCCCTGGTTGGTCGCCTTGGCCAAGCCATCAACAGCTTCTACGGCAAAGAGCCGTTGACACATCCTGACTTCGGACGCATCGCTAGCCGACAGCACTTTGACCGCTTGTTAGCGATGCTGGAACAGGGTGAGGTAGTGTTCGGCGGCGAGTACGACGAAGAGACTCTACGCATCGCACCGACCATCATGCGCAATGTGGATCTTGAAGCCACCGTGATGACCGAAGAAATCTTCGGTCCGATTCTTCCGGTGATTGAGGTGCAGAGCTTCGAAGAAGCGTTAGAGTTCATTGCCCGACGCCCGTCGCCACTGGCCGCCTATCTGATGAGCGAGAGCCCACGGTTGCAGTCGATCTTCTCGGATCGAGTGCGCGCTGGCTCCATTGTGCACAACGCTCCACTGACCCAAATGGTCATTCCAACTTTGCCATTTGGTGGGGTGGGAGCCAGCGGTATGGGCTCATATCATGGCAAGCACGGCTTTGACCGGCTTTCACAAATGCGCCCGGAACTCAACAAAACCACGGTGGTGGATACGCTGAGCGCAATTTATCCTCCGTATTCGTGGGCTAAGCGAAAGATTATTGATCGCTTACTGTAGCGCGGTTCATAGCTTTGAGACTGGTCAGAGTGCTTGGATGGAAAGGTTGGATTTTTTCTAAGCATCAGGAGATGTAACGCATGACTGAGCCCGCACCGTCCCAGGACGGCCTGAAGCGTGGCCTCAAAGCTCGCCACATGCAGATGATTGCTATCGGCGGCTCAATTGGTACCGGACTATTCGTCGCGTCCGGCGGCACCATCTCTGAGGCTGGTCCCGGCGGTGCACTGGTAGCCTACGCACTGATTGGCATCATGGTACTGCTGCTGATGCAGTCGCTTGGTGAGATGAGCGCGCGACTTCCGGTTGCAGGTTCATTCCAGACCTACGCCACGGTCTTCGTCAACCGACACTTCGGCTTCGCGATTGGCTGGAACTACTGGTTCAACTGGGCCATCACCGTCGCCGCTGAGCTAGTCGCCGCGGGCATCGTGATGTCCTACTGGTTCCCAGATGCCCCAGGATGGATCTGGGCTGCTATCTTCCTGGTGTTGCTTACTGGACTCAACTCACTGTCGGCCAAGGCCTTCGGTGAAGGCGAGTACTGGCTTTCGGCCATCAAGGTCATCACCGTTATCGTCTTCCTGATTTGTGGCTTCGCCATGATCTTCGGCATCATCGGCGGAACCTCTCCTGGCTTCAGTAACTGGACCGACGGTGACGCCCCATTTGTTGGCGGCTGGCTCTCCATCGTCTCGGTATTCATGATCGCTGGATTCTCGTTCCAGGGAACTGAGCTAGTCGGTGTTGCTGCCGGTGAAGCAGAAAACCCTCAGCGCGATGTTCCGAAGGCCATCAAAACAATCTTCTGGCGCATCATGCTTTTCTACATCGGCGCCATCTTTGTTATCGGCATGCTGATCCCATACTTGGATCCGTCCCTGCTTTCTGCTGAAGCTTCGGATATCGCCACCTCGCCATTCACCTTGGTCTTCCAGCGAGCTGGCATCGCCTTTGCTGCCGCCTTGATGAACGCAGTGATCCTCTCAGCTATTCTGTCGGCCGGTAACTCGGGCCTATATGCTTCAGCGCGCATGCTTTACTCCATGGCCAAAGATGGCAAAGCGCCAAAGATCTTTGCTCGTCTGAACAAGCGTGGCGTGCCTGTACCGGCCATGCTTTTGACCGCTTCGGTAGGACTTTTCGGATTCCTGACGGCCATTATTGGTCAGGGCGAGGCGTACACCTGGCTACTAAACGTTTCGGGACTTTCCGGGTTTATCGCTTGGGTTGGTATTGCGGTGAGCCACTATCAATTCCGCAAGGCGTACCTGGCCAGCGGGCAGAGCTTGGCAGACCTTCCCTACAAGGCGCCACTGTTCCCCTTGGGTCCAATCCTCGCCTTTGTCATCCTGCTGGTTGTCATTGCCGGACAGAATTATCAGGCTGTTGTCGATGGCAACCTCTTGCAGATGGCATCAAGCTACGTCGGTCTGCCGATCTTCCTCCTGCTGTGGCTGGGCCACTGGCTAATTACCCGGAAGCAGCCAGCTGAGGTCATTGACCCTTGGACAGCAAAGCTGAACTAGCGTTTCTTTAAACCTACAAAGCCGGCAGAACCCACGTTGACCGTGGGTGCTGTCGGCTTTGTTGTGTCCGGCCTCGCCGATCATGCGGGCGGAACCAACCGAGGTGCTGCGGATTGCTGAGAAGCGCCGCCTAGATGGCCAGTGCGTTTTAGGGTTCACTGCTCAGATGGTGAAGCCGTACTACTGGCGCTGTCTCACCGTTCTAATGATCAATCACCCCAAACTAGCAGTGGCCCGGTCGCATCGGAATTCTCCGCGACCGGGCCACCACTAGGGTAACTACTCTTTGGTTTACGCTAGAGCAGCATCAACAATCACTCGAGCTTCTGCAAGCACTTGCTGCAGGTGATCTGCTGACTTAGTTGATTCTGCATAAATCTTGTAGATGTCTTCGGTGCCCGAGGGGCGTGCCGCGAACCATGCGTGCTCGCTGGAAACCTTCAGTCCACCAATGGCAAAACCGGCAGCTTCGGTCACCTTGGAGGTGATCGCGTCGCCAGCCAATTCGGTGGCAGAGACCATCGACGGATCCAGCTTGGACAGCACGGCTTTCTGCGCGCGGGTAGCCGGGGCATCAAAGCGGTCGTAGAAGCTTCCGCCGTGGCGTTCCACCAGCTGCGCGTGCAACTGGCTAGGGCTCTTGCCGGTGACGGCGCGCATCTCGCTAGCCAGCAAGGCGAGCATCAGCCCATCCTTGTCGGTGCTAAATGCCTTGCCCGAGAGATCCAAGAAGCTCGCACCAGCGGACTCCTCGCCACAGAAGGCCACCTTGCCTGAGGCTAATGGTTCAACAAAGTACTTAAATCCAACCGGTACTTCGCGCAGGGTTCGACCATGGGAGGCCACTACCTTGTCGATGAGTACCGACGAGACCAAGGTCTTTCCGATCTCGGCGTCTGCTGGCCAGTTTTTACGGTGGGTCAGTAGGTAGTCGATGGCTACGGCCAAGAAATGGTTCGGGTTCATCAACCCTGCGTCCGGGGTGACGATGCCGTGGCGGTCTGCGTCCGCATCATTGCCGGTAGCGATGTCGTACTTCTCGCGGTTGGCTACCAAGGAGGCCATGGCATGTGGCGAAGAGCAGTCCATGCGGATCTTGCCATCTTTATCCAGGGTCATGAAGCCAAAACGAGGGTCAACACCTTCGTTGACTACTTCCAAGTTCAGGCCGTAACGGCGTCCAATTTCACCCCAGTAGTGCACCGAAGCACCACCGAGTGGGTCAGCGCCGATGGAGATTCCTGAGTCTGCGATGATCTTAAAGTCGATGACCTCAGCCAGATCCGTGATGTACATTTCGCGGAAGTCAAAAGGCTTCGCTGCCGCTTCGCCTCGCTTGATCTCGCCGCTGGCCAACAGCTCATTGGCGCGTGCAGCGATTGGTCCGGTGATTTCGGATTCTGCCGGACCGCCGTGAGGTGGGTTGTACTTGATGCCACCGTCGTTGGGTGGGTTGTGCGATGGCGTGATGATCAGGCCATCGGACTGATCCTTACCCTTGGCATTGTGTACGAGGATTGCGTGGCTGACAGCCGGGGTCGGGGTCAGGCCAGCTTCGGCCAATACCTCAACGTTGTTCCCAGCCAAGACCTCCAAGACGGTCTGGTAGGCAGGCTCAGAGAGCGCGTGGCTGTCCTTGCCCACGTACATTGGCCCGGTGATCCCTGCGCCCACTCGGTAGTCCACAACAGCCTGCGTGATGGCTGCGATGTGTGCTTCGTTGAAGGTACCGTTCAGCGAGGTACCGCGGTGTCCTGAGGTACCGAAGATGACTGCCTGGTCAGGGTTATCGCTGGAAGGAACGATCGCGCTGTACGCGTCGAGTACGGCCGCCAGATCAATTAGGTCTGCTTCGATGGCCGGCTGTCCGGCGCGTTCGTGAGCCATGGGAGTCCCCTCATTCATTTGTGCAATTCGTATGGGTTCGTAGAACAATGGAAAACGATGAGCTATTACCCGTATCCACAGAATCCATACCAGGCCCCGCGTGAGTCCAGCGGTTTGTCCGTGGCCTCTTTGGTGCTGGGCATCCTTTCGATGCTTGGCTTCTGTACTCTCATCCTAGTTCCACTTGCCGGTGTCATCACCGGTCATCTGGGTTATCGTCGTGAACCCGCAAGTCGCGCACTGGCCCTTGCAGGGCTGATTTTGTCATGGATTGGGCTTGTTCTCGCGGTTTTGCTCTACGCATTGATCATCTGGGTCATCTGGTTTTCGGTGGATAGTTACAACACTATTAACCAGAACGCGGACTTTTTCCCACTTCTCGACTACGCGTAAGCCATTACCTTAGCTGATTTCTTGCTCTACCCTATCGATATTCGTTGTTAACGACTATCGATAGGTTTCCGATGTTCCAGGTTGCTTCTCTTGTGGTCTTAATGCTGATTCTGGTGCTCGCAACCCTGATCGTTTTGCTTGTTGTGCGTCGCAGTCCAACCCTGTCTGGCGTTACACGAGTCGTGCACATTGTGGCCCTGCTGATGGCGATAATCCTCAGCGGTGTGGGCCTCTGGTTGATGATCCAGACTCTTGGCGGGGCAAACGTTCCGGTCAGTGTGCCGGTGCAACCTTACTGGCCGGAGCATCCAAACATCACCGATGTAGAGCCGAAAGATTTTGCCACGGTAGATGCGCAGATTACCGAGGTTCAGATCTTCAGTGACGCGCTCTCGTGGCCAACGAAGATTCTGCTCGCCGCCGGAGTGCTGTTCCAAACCAGCGCCACTGTTGCGGTGCTGTTAGGCGTTGCGACATTATGCCGACGGGTCACCTCGGCAGAACCGTTCACGAAATCACTGCGCCGGTTGGGTTATCGAGTAGCGTTTGTCCTTGGTATTGCTAGCTTCCTAGGTCAGGTGCTCAACGGCATCGGCGCAAGCCGAGCCGGCGAGGAAACACTGCGGGTGGATGGCTTCTCCACCGACGGTATCTCCTCGGCATCGGCTCCTTGGCCGGAACCTACCTTTGCGCTGAACATCGAATTTTCCGAGATCTTTATGGCCCTAGTGATCTTGGTAGTTGTTGAACTGGTCGCCGTGGGCATCCGGCTGACCAACGAAAATAGGCAGCTTCAGCAAGATCACGAAGGACTGGTTTAGATCTATGCAGCTTAAGCACGTTCATTGTAGACTCGGTGAGATTTTGGCTGAGCAACAACTGACCCTAGTGCAGCTCAGCGAACTTGTAGACGTGTCGGCGGTTAACCTATCCATCCTTAAAAACGATCGTGCCAAGGCCATCAGATTTTCCACCCTGATATCGATCTGTCAGGCACTGAACTGCGAAATTGGCGACCTGCTGGTTTTGCGTTAAACACTGCAGGCCTCCACCAAGGTGGAGGCCTGCAGTCAAGGAAACGATGGGTTAGTGAATTGAACCCATCAGCTTCTTTAGCCCTGGGGTCGCAGCCATCATGGCTACGCCCAAGACGACGGCCGTGCCGCCCATGGCGATAAAGTAAGGGATCTCGTTGCCCGGAGTGTAGTAACCGGCAAGCACACCCGAAAGGGTGGTGCCCAGCGAAACCGACAGGAAGAACAACGCGATCATCTGCGTGCCAAACGCGGCCGGAGCCAGCTTGGTAGCAATTGCCTGACCCACTGGCGAGAGCAAGAGCTCAGCAAAGGTGCACAGTAGCAAAATTCCGACCATGGCCAACAGTGGAGTTTTAGCGAAGGATTCCAGTGGGATGAAGCATAGGAAAGCAGCACCCACAATCACCAAAGCCAAGCCGAACTTGATGGCAGTGTGTGGCTGACGCTTACCCAGCTTGGTCCACAGCGCTGCAAAGATGCCAGCAAAAACGATGATGAAGACCGGGTTGATGGAAGTAACCCAGCTTGGTGGCATTTCCCAGCTACCCAAGTGACGGTCAAGCCGCTGATCCGAGTACGCAGCGATAAAGGTGAACTGCTGCTGGAACAGTGCCCAGAAGGCAGCCGAACCAATGTAGAACGGAATGAACGCCCAGACCTGCTTGCGTTCGGTCGGATTGACCTTGTTGCTACGCAGGATCAGTGCAAAGTAGACGGCCGAAGCCACGATAACCACGTAGGCGATGGTGCTCGCCAGGTTTTCTGGGGTGACAATCTTGGTCACGAATGCGGCAATGATCAGAATCAGTACGGCCGCAAAGATGACCACGTAGCGCTTGCGCTCGGAGGCAGGCAACGGGTTATTTGGGATGTTCCCGCCAGCAGGAAGCTTCTTGCGTCCGGCAGCGTAGATACCCAAGCCGATGGCCATGCCGATGGCGGCTGCGCCGAAACCGATGTGGAAACCGTAGGTCACCTGGAGCCAACCGGTCAGTAGTGGGCCAATCAGGCCACCGATGTTCACACCCATGTAGAACAGGGAGAAGCCAGCATCAATGCGTGGATCATCCTTGGCATAGAGTGAGCCAACCAGGGCCACGGCGTTGGCCTTTAGGCCGCCGGAACCGATAGCAACCAGAATCAGACCAATGATCAGGCCCACGTAACCGGGCAGCAGTGCCAAGGCAATGTGGCCGATCATGATGCCGATGGCCGAGAAGAACAACACACGCTCGGAACCGAAAAGACGGTCAGAGAGCCATGCGCCCAAGATGGTGGATAGGTAAACAGCGCCACCGTAGGCGCCGACCAGGGACAGGGCTAGGCCCTGATCCATTCCCAAGCCACCGTCGGTGACCTTGTAGTACATGTAGTAAGCCAGCAAGCCCTGCATGCCGTAGAAAGAGAATCGCTCCCACATTTCCACGCTGAATAGGCTTGCGAGCGCACCGGGGTGACCAAAGAAGGCCCTTCCGGTGTTAGAAGTGCTCGTTGTTGCAGTAGACATACGTAATATTTTTCGCTTTTGCCCACGCGAGTACCTACTTATATGTCAAAGCTCACAGCTGCATCTGGGCGGCCAGTGCCAGCAAAAGTCCTTCGTCAGAACGTGGAGAAATCAGCTGAATACTCATAGGTAACCCATCGGAGGTGGTGGTGACCGGAATGGTGATGGCAGCAACTGAGGCGACGTTCACCATGGAGGTGTACGGGGTGTACTGGCACTGCAACATATAATCATGATCCGCACCGGCCTGTGTATAGTGCCCGATCAGCGGCGGAATGGTGGCCATGGCCGGAGTAGCAATGACGTCATAGGCAGACCACTGGCGCACAAAGTCCGCCGCGATCGCCTTGAGCCGGGAGCTGCCTTGCAAGTTCTGTTCCAGTGAGCGTGCTGCGGCCCGGCGGCGGAAGTCCCGAGCCAATTCGCCCAGCATGGACTCGTTGTTGACCGGAACGTTTTTCAGCCCATTGGTCCACACCGTGGCAAAGGTTTCTGGGTAGTCCGAGGCGTAGTCCAACTGGGCTGGATGGACTCGATGGCGTTCTCCAAGCAGTTTGAGCCCTTGCTCAAAGGCGGTGCGCGCTTCGGGCGAGAGCGAGATGTTGTACACCGATTCAAAGGGCGAGTGGGTGCTGAAGCCGATGTTCAGCCCGTTCAGCCTCTGTGGGTAGCTACCTTGCAACAGTGGCAGATAGTGGTCCTTGCCGCGCATCGCGTCAAGCAATAGCGCAGCATCTAGTGCATCCTTGGCCAACGGCCCGGAGACTGCGAGCTTTGGAGCACCCAGCGGATCAACATAACCGTCCAACACATCCGAGGGAACTCGACCCAGCGACGGCTTGAGACCAATCAGTCCGCAGGCTGCGGCGGGAATACGTACCGAACCTCCACCATCGGAGCCTGCACCTACCGGAATCATCCCCGCAGCCACCGCAGCAGCTTGTCCGCCCGATGAACCGCCCGAGGAGCGTTGTGGATCAAATGGATTGCGCGAGGGGGCACCCACCAAATTTTCTGAATGGCTGCTCAACCCAAATTCGGGCACCTGCGTTTTGCCCAGAATGACTACACCTTCAGCACGCAGACGCTCAACTAGCGAATGATCTCTGCTGGCTACCAGGTGATCGATGGCCGCTGATCCATAGGTGGTGGGCATTCCCGCCACATCATTAAGATCCTTAAACGCGGTCGGCAAGCCGTGCAGGCGTCCCAACTCACCGCGCACCTGCGCCTCGTCGGCTGCCTTGGCCTGAGCCATGGCATCTTGTGCAACGTGTACAAAAGCGCCCAAGTCTTGTTGCTGTTCAATGCGATTGAGGTAGTGCTCGGTGAGCTCACGGCTTGAAAGCTCACCGCGGGCCAAGTCGTCACGCAATTTCAGGGCGCTGGAGGGAAACATGTCAGCTTTCGACGCAGGAAATGACTAGTCTTATAAGCAAACACCCTATGAGTGAGGAATGCTAGCCATGAGCGATTTTGAGACTGTTACCGTCAATGATGTCCCTAAGGATGCCTTCATCCTCGACGTTCGCGAAGACTTTGAGTGGGAAGCTGGCCACGCTACCGGCGCCACCCACGTTGTGCTGGGCACCCTGCCGGAGCGCGTTGGCGAATTGGACCCAGACGTAGACACCTACGTGATCTGCCGTACCGGTGGACGTTCCGCCCAGGCCGCAGCATGGCTGACCGGTATGGGGTACACCGCGTTTAATATCGCCGGTGGATCCGATGCATGGATCGAAGGTGGACTGCCAATGGAAGCGGAGAACGGTCAGGAGCCTACCGTCCGATGAAATACGCGTATCTGGGACCTGCCGGCACCTTCACCGAGTCGGCGCTGCTGCAGGTTCCCGGGGCACTTGATTCACAGCGACTCCCCGCTGCGAATGTCAATGTTGCCCTAGCCATGGTGCGAGATGGCAGTGCTGATGCTGCGATGGTGCCAATCGAAAATTCGGTTGAAGGTGGCGTCTCAGCCACACTGGACGCCATTGCTCAGGGCGAGGCATTGCAGATCATTGCCGAAGTCCTGGTGCCAATCAGCTTTGTGCTGGCCGTGCGCCCAGGCATCACGCAGCTGGATCAAATCCGCCTCATCTCCACCCATGGACATGCGTGGGCACAGTGCCGGTTATGGGCAGAAACCAATATCCCCGGTGCGGCCTTCACCCCGGCCTCGTCTACCGCTGCGGCGGCCTTGGCCCTAGCAGACGACGAACCGCAGCACGATGCAGCGATCTGCAACCCGCTGGTGGCCCAAGAGCGGGGGCTGAACGTATTGGTGCGCGGGGTAGAAGACAATATTGGAGCGGTCACCCGCTTTATTCTGGTCACCCGCCCGGGAAAGATCCCCGCACCGGCCGGCGTGGATAAGTCCACGCTGATCTTGCCACTGACCGAAGACCGACCCGGTGCGCTGATGGAAATCTTGGAACAGTTCACCGCACGCGGAGTGAACCTTTCCCGCATTGAGTCGCGCCCCACCGGCAAGGGTATGGGGCAGTACTTCTTCTCCGTGGATATCCAGGGGCACGTTGCGGATGAACGAGTCGCCGCGGCCTTCTCTGGGCTTCACCGACTGTGTCCAGAAATGCGCTTCCTCGGTTCCTACCCGGCGGCCGAAGGCACACAACCCTTTGTGGACACGCACAATTCTGATGAGGCCTTTAGTCAGGCTCGCGCTTGGGTTCAGTCGCTGCGCGACCGACTCTAAGCATCACGTCTTGCAAAAAAATAAAGCGAAGGACCAATCAGTTCAGAACTGATTGGTCCTTCGCTTAACCCTTTGGGGCTCGCGCTTATGGGGTGCGCAGGCGCAGTGAACTAGGCGAAATGCTTACTTCCAGCTCGTTGACCTGGCCAGTAGGATCCCCGTCGATCTGAGTATTCATTGGCTCAGTACAACGCAAGGCGATACCTGGTGTTTGGTAGAAGCTCATGACCGGGATCTTGTTCTTGGCGCGGAATGCGGTCTTGAGCAAGATCCACATCCAGCCAGCGGCCGAACGTGGTGAAAGAATCACGGCGTCCAAGACACCGTCATCAATCTTGGCATCCGGTACAAAATCCAGTCCCTGCAACTTGCCGCAGTTGGCAAAGAGCACCGAGCGAACCTTACGGTTCTGCCAGTTTTCATCACCATCAAGTTTGAAGTTGATCTTCTTGCGCTTCCCGGGCAACTGGCGCAGGCCAGCTTCTGAGTAAGCTAGCCAGCCAACTTTGGATTTCAGTTCTTCGTTGGTGTCATCAAAAAGATCTGCGTCGGTGCCGACTCCGGCAATCACCAAGAATGCGTGGTCAGCTTGAGTGCCATCAAGCAGCTTCAGCTTCATATGACCCACATCGATTCGGCGGACCATGCCACGCACTGCGGCCAAGGCTGCGGTGTGCAGGTCATCTAGTGGGATATCCACATTGCGCGCCAACAGGTTACCGGTGCCTAGCGGAAGCACACCAAGCGTAGCTTCGGTGCCTTCAAGTACTTCTGCGACAGCACGAATCGTTCCGTCACCGCCTGCGGCAATAATTGTGTCGCATTGCGCATCCAAAGCTTCGCGGGCCGCATCTTGGCCTGCGTTCTCCTTGGTGGTGTGCAAAACTAGAGGCGCTTCAACGCCGGCTTCAGCACAAACACGCTCCACAGCCTGCTGTGCTTCTTCAGCGCCTGACTTGGATGGATTGATGACAAGTGCCACCTTGCCGGGGCTGGCCTGTTCGGCCGCAACGGGCTGATTAGTTGATGGCTTTCGGTAGTGCGAAAGCTTACGCACCGAGTACCAACTGGTTGCCGCGGCGGCAGCTGCAGCGGCCACGGCAGAGAAAACGATCACACGATTTGTCTGCATAGTGCTTTCATCGTACTCATGATTGCTACGCTTAACGTGTGATCGACCTGAAAATGCTCACCGAAAATCCGGATTTGTACCGTGCCTCGCAACGCGCGCGCGGTGCCGACGAGTCGTTAATTGACCAGCTTTTGTCAGCTGACACGGCACGTCGTGAAACCATGGCCACCTACGAACGCCTGCGTGCCGAGCAGAATGCGTTCTCTAAGAAGGTCGGCCAGGCCAAAGGCGAGGAGCGCTCTGCGCTGCTGGCCGAGGTCAAAGAGCTGGCCGCTTCGGTCAAGTCTGCTCAGGCTCAGTCTGATGAGGCATCTGCCAAGTGCACCGAACTGCAGCGCCTGATCCCTAACCTGATCATCGACGGCATCCCTGCCGGCGGAGAAGACGACTTCACCGTCGTAAAGCATGTGGGTACCATCCGCGACTTCAAGGCTGAAGGCTTTGAACCGCTGGACCACCTGCAGATCGGTGAGAAGCTTGGCGCCATCGACATGGAACGTGGTGCCAAGGTATCTGGCTCGCGTTTCTACTTCCTCAAGGGCATCGGCGCCCGCCTGGAAATCGCGATGATGAACATGGCCCTGGACGTGGCGTTGGAGCGCGGCTTCACTCCGATGATCACCCCGACCTTGGTTCGTCCCGAAACCATGCAGGGCACCGGCTTCGATGTGGCCCACGACGACGAGATCTACAAGCTCGAGCGTGACAACATGTACCTGGTTGGCACCTCTGAGGTGGCCTTGGCCGGTTACCACTCGGACGAGATCCTGGATCTGTCCGAAGGCCCAATCCGCTACGCTGGCTGGTCCTCGTGCTACCGCCGTGAAGCTGGTTCGGCTGGCAAGGACACTCGCGGCATCATCCGAGTGCACCAGTTCAACAAGTTGGAGATGTTCACTTACACCAGCGTTGAGAACGCTGAAGCTGAGCACAAGAACCTGTTGGCTATGGAAGAAGAAATGCTTGGACGCATGGAACTTCCTTACCGCGTGATCGATACCGCCGCTGGCGACCTCGGCATGAGCGCTGCCCGCAAGTTCGACTGTGAAGCTTGGGTTCCTACCCAGGACGCTTACCGCGAGCTGACCTCCACCTCAAATTGCACCACTTTCCAGGCCCGCCGCCTGAACATTCGCGAACGTGAAATCATTGACGGCAAGCCAGGCAAGACCCGTGCAGTAGCTACCCTGAACGGCACCTTGGCTACCACCCGCTGGATCGTAGCGATTCTGGAAAACCACCAGAACGCAGACGGTTCGGTCAACGTACCAAAGGCCCTGCAGCCTTACCTTGGCGGACTCGAAGTCCTCAAGTAAATCAGGGCTCAACTAGTTGCCGGTCATCCGCTCAGGGTGACCGGCAACTGCATTTAACCAGCTATTCAGGTTCCCCTGTGCCTTGGGTCATCGCGAAAATATGGTGGTGATGGTTAACTTGAGCTATGACAGTTATGACAAAGATCGGCAACGACGACCGACTAGATAAGCAGAAAATGATGATTTGCCTTGATGTGGACGGAACGATCGTCAACCATCAGGGACAGATGAGCCAGCGGGTACGCGAAGCAGCCCGAGCGGTAGTGGAGCAAGGCCATGAGGTGGTTATTTCCACCGGCCGTTCCCTCGGGGCCGCGCTTCCAGTGATGGAAGAGCTGGGCATCGATCACGGCTACGTAGTGGTCAGCAATGGCGGAGTGCTGGCCAAGGTCAGCAACGGTGAGGTCGAAGTGATCCACCGTGAAGTCTTTGATCCTTCGGTGGCGCTCAAGGCCCTGTGGAAGCAGCTGCCCAAGGCCAAGTACGCGCTAGAAAATGAGCGCGGCGAATTTCTTTCCAACCAAACTTTTGGTGACGCCAGCTTTGGCGCCGAAACCAAGGTAGTAGATTTTGAAGAACTGCTGAGCAACAAGGCAGTGCGCGTTGTTGTTTTCTCAACGGACAATACCGCCGAGGACTTTGGCAAGGCCGTTCAAGGGCTCGGACTATCCGGGGTGACCTACTCGGTAGGTTGGACAGCTTGGCTTGATATCGCCGCCGACGGAACTACCAAGGCCAGTGGTTTGGAACGTCTGCGCGCGATCCTCAAATTTGATTCGGCTGATTCCCTGGCCGTCGGTGATGGACGCAATGACATCGAAATGCTTCAGTGGGCCGGCCACGGTGTGGCCATGGGCCAAGCCCCGGATGAGGTCAAGGACGCAGCAGACGCGGTGACCGAAGGTGTGGACGAGGACGGTTTGGCAATCGTTCTCGAAAGATTGCTTCAGGACTAACGCACCACGTGAAAAGCAATTTTTGGCTTTGTCGCTTACGTGTTTTGGATGTGCATTGTCGGCCTGATGTTTCTGGCCATGGGTTTTGGTGCACTCGGATACACAATTATTGGGGTTCCAGATTCAGGGCAATATCAGCGCCCTGAGCGCGGATACGTTGTTTCGCATCCTTCGCCCTTCCATGTAGGGCTGTCCGAGTATCTCGGAGGTGAGCCCAAATATACGCGGGCGACGTCATGGGACCGCGAAGAGTCGGATTGCCCGGCTTATGAGATCAGTGATCAGGTGTACTTTGATCCAGCTATTAAAAACATGCCGGTGGCTATAACACCGGATGATGAGCAGGGTCGCGACGGATCCCTCAAGGTGTTGACTGCCCTGATGGGCATTTTCTTCATTTTCGGAGCGTTTTATATCCCGATAAAACAAATCAAGTCTGAAGTGCGTCGGCTGCGCAAAAGGAAAGAGCGCGAACTAAAGCACGCGCAGGGTTCTACAGCTGGTCAGTGAATTCCAGCAGTCGGGCGATGGCTGCCCGGGCACCGAGTTCGTCGTTGTAGCCCGAACGCACAATCGCGGCGGACACCGCCTGCGGGGTAATACCAAGGATTTCCGCCACGGCTTTTTGCTGGCCACGAACTCCCGGGGTGAGTAGGTCCACCACCGACCATTCGGCTTCGGTGCGGGTGCGGATCCATTGACCGAGCATGCGCAGTAGCCCTTCCAACTCGGCATCCATCTGCTCGCTGCCTGAGGAGACACAAATGGGTACCCGCTCGCCACGGTGACTGGCCGCTTCCAAAGCGCCCAGGGCACGACGTGCGGCCTTACCTTCAACCAAGTCCGCGTCGGTAGGCACTGGCTCGTACAAGCTGCCAATGCCTAGCCCGATATTGCAGAAGTTCAGCCTCGTGACGCGCATTAGTGCATCCACTGCTGCTTCAGGATCTTTGGGCACACCAAACAATAGTTGACCGCTCAGTGCGGTGAAGGATGCGTGGGTATCAACCTGCGCCAGCTGATGCCACAACTGCTCACTGGCATCGAGAACATCGGTGACCGAGCGGGGTCGGGGGCTGAGCGCAACGACAAACATATTTCCAGTATTGCCTGTGCCGGCGGGTTTGTCGCGAGTTCAGCGCGACACGTTGACCTTATTGCTGTTGCGGCAAGCGCACGCTAGTACGTGAAACAAAGAGTTGTGTCGCCGGTCCGATAAGGACCGCGTAGGCCACTGTGCCCAAGCCCACCGGGCCACCGAGCAGCCAGCCGATGCCCAATACCGACAGTTCTAGCGCAGTGCGGATCAGCCGAAGCGACAGTCCGGTGCGCAGGTGCAGTCCGGTCATCAGCCCATCGCGCGGGCCCGGGCCGAAGTGACTTCCGATGTAGAGGGCTCCGCCTAGACCATTGACGAGGATCGCGACCACCAGGGTGAGGATCTGCCAGCCAAGGCCGTTGATTTCAGGCAGGAAGCGCAAGAAGAAGTCCAGTGCTATTCCGAGATACAGCGTGTTGGCGATGGTTCCCAGTCCTGGCCATTGGCGTAAGGGGATCCAGGCCAGCAAGACCAGCGCGCCCACTAGGATAATGATGGTGCCCAGCGACAATGGCACATGATTCGCGATGCCCAGATGCAGCACATCCCATGGATCCACACCCAGCTGCGCTCGGATGATCATGGCCATCGCTAATGCGTAGAGGGACAGACCTACAAAGAGGTTAAAGAATCGCAGTGGCAAACGTCCGCTGGCGAGCTGTTGGCGCGGAGTCAGGTTAGTGATGGTCATGAATAAAATACTCCGGTAAATTGGACATAGAAAAAAGAGCCAATTTTGAAGAGGTGGTCTTATGGGACGCGTCACAGGTGCTGCGCTCGCTAGCATGCTCGGAGCAGCAGACTCTTCCCAGCCAGCTTACCGGTGGCTTTTTGAAACCCTGCGTTCGCTGATTGCCAACGGGCGCATCCTGCACGGCACCGTGTTGCCCAGTGAACGAGAAGCGGTGCGCCGGCTTGGGCTCAGCCGCACCACGGTCTCACGCGCCTACTCTGAACTACGCGAATGTGGTTACGCTAGCTCCCGCCAAGGCTCGGGAACTGTTGCACAAATCCCTGGAGGACCAGTGGCAGGTGGAGCCGAACCATTGCCGCTAGGCGGTTTTGGGCCAATGCCGGGCAGTACCGCAATTGATCTCACCTGCGCGGCGCCGAACGCTCCGACGGGAATGCTCGAAGAGTTCCAAAAAGCCCTAGAGCAGTTGCCAAGATATGCCGCCACCATGGGTTACTACCCACTGGGTATTGAGCCGTTAAGACTGGCTTTGGCCGATTACTACACGCGCAAAGGTCTACCCACCGGGCCGGATCAGATCATTGTCACCTCTGGTGCGCTCTCCTCGGTAGCAGCCGCTGGGCGTGCGGTGATGTCCCGCGGACAAAGTGTGCTGGCTGAATCGCCGACCTACCCTAACTCATTACTTGCGCTCAAAGCCCACGGTGCCCGCACTGCCGCGGTGCCCATTGGGCCAGATGGCTCCGATATAGAACAGATCGCCGCGGCGCTGAAGGCGGTGTCTCCGTCTGTGATGCTATGCCTTCCGGACTTCCATAACCCCGTCGGAACCTTGTTGGATGATGTCCGTCGTGAGCGCTGGGCTGCAGAACTAGACCGCGCGGGAACCACTGGCATCATCGATGAAACCTGCGCCGAACTATGGCTTGATTCTGAGCCAGAGGTACTGCCCATGGCCGCTTTCTCCAAGAACCTGATCACCGTCGGCAGCGCCAGCAAGTCGCACTGGGGCGGGCTTCGCTTGGGCTGGTTGCGCACGCCTAGGCATCTATCTGGTGCAATAGTCCGCTCGCGCATGAGCATGGATTTGGGAGCGCCAGTACTGGAGCAATTAGTGCTGGCTAATTTGCTAAATTCCGGCGCAACCCTTGCGCAAAGCACCCGAGATTCTTTGCGGGAAAACCGGGACTGGATGGTTGATGAACTGGACCGATTGCTACCTTCGTGGAGACCAAACAAGCCAGCCGGTGGTCTGAGCCTCTGGTGCCAATTACCTCAGCCGCGATCTAGTGCTTTGGCGCGCCAGCTCAAGTCGGTGTTGCTCGCCCCGGGCTCTACGTTCGCTGTGGAAGGCCACGGTTTGGAGCACTATCTGCGCTTGCCCTTCGCCCAGGAAAGAGTCGAACTGGAGCAGGCGCTTCCGGCCATCGCGGAAGCATGGCACAAGGTGGCTGTTTAGCAAACGAGCTAACCCTTGATCGTGAGACGGGCAAGCCCCGGATCAGTCCAGCCAGCGAAGCGTCGGTGAGTTCATGATCTAGCCCAAGTTCTTCTTGAGGGTGAGTTTTTGAACTGCCTGAACGGCAGCGTAGCAAATACCAAATCCGGGAATGCATAGGGACACCAACAGCATTATTAGGCGGTTCGCTGAGCGATGCAAGAAGTAGCCCCAGCCCACGAAGATGACTCCTGCAATCCACAGCAAAAGAACTGTTGCCTCAAATAGGTCCAGGGTGAAGAGATTCATGTCAGTAGTCTATTTGTTCTGGCTGATCAGGGCCGACAGCGCATCGGTCAGTGCGGCGCCTAGTCCAGTGAGGGTATAGCCGGGACCTAACTTATCGTTTGTAGCAGTTTCTCCTGCGTCAGTTTCGGCACCCACGGTGGCTTTCTGCCCTTCGGGGCGAAGTGCCGGTACATGGATAAAAAGTGCAGGAACTTCCTGCCCATAGGCAAGGTAAGCGACGTGGTTGCAAACGAATCTTCCGGCATCCTCGGAAAGGTAGGTGCCGTGGTCAGATTTTTGCAACGCATCCAGGATTAGCTGGGGATCTAGGGTTGCACTTCGAACTTGCTCTCCACCACGGATGATGGGCGCCATGGAAGGTTGGGCGCCATCATTGTCCGGAATGCGCGCATCATCCTCATTAAATCCCAGAACTTCAATACTGATTTCAGCTCGGCCGCCAGCCTCACCCACACAGATCAGAACGTCCGGCTGACGTTCAGCCAGGAGCGCTTTGAGACACTCTCCTGAACGTTTGAATGAAACCGGCAGGATGGCAGTGCTGATTTGGTGACCAGCAACTTGTTCGGGAAGCAGCTGCACGGCTTCGCCGCTGGCGTTGAACTGGTCGTTGCCAAAGGGCTCAAAGCCGGTCACCAAAAAATGCATGAACCCATTATGACCCCAAACTGTCGGTGCATGCTGGTAGAGCTTGGGTGTACGTCAGATCAATAGCTTCTGGATAGGTGCTCATGATTATCGCGGTTTTAGTCCTCGTCATCCTCAATATTCTCGCAACGGCATGTGTCGCATTGCTGCTGATTCGCCGCACGGCAGGCAACGATGAAGTCCAGATCTGGGACTCGGTGCGGGCCGGAAATTCCGAGTTACGCCAAGAGCTAGGGACCCAGCGAAATGAACTGCGCCAGGGCATGGGTGAAGTGCGCACGGAGATTGACGTGAAGCTGAGCTCCATGAGCGAATCCAACGCCAACCGGCATATTCAGATCCAGCATCTACTCCAGCAAGAGATGGAGAAGTTGCGCGCGGGTAACGAGGCCAAGCTGGAGAAGATGCGCGAGACCGTGGATGAAAAGCTGCAGGGAACCTTGGAGAAGCGTCTGGGCGAATCCTTCGAGCTGGTCAGCAAGCGACTGGAAATGGTCCAGCAGGGTTTGGGCGAAATGCAGTCTCTGGCCCAAGATGTCGGTGGACTAAAGCGTGTACTGACCAATGTGAAGAGCCGTGGTTCATGGGGTGAAGTTCAGCTCTCACGTCAGCTTGAAGACATTCTGACCGCAGACCAATATGAGCAGAACGTTGTGGTTGTTCCGGGTAGCCGTGAAGTGGTGGAGTTTGCCGTGATTTTGCCTGGACGTGAGGCAGGAACCATCTATCTACCTATCGATTCCAAGCTGCCCCAAGAAGATTATGAGCGGTTGCTTGATGCCCAAGAATCGGGAGATAAGGCGGCAACTGACGTTGCGGCCAAGGCGCTTGACCGGGCAATTATCGAGCAGGCGAAACTGATCTCCAGCAAGTACATCGCCCCGCCCTACAGCACCGACTTTGCCATCATGTACCTGCCCACCGAAGGGCTCTTTGCTGAAGTTGTTCGCAGTCCGGGCTTAGCTAGCAAGCTACAAACCGAGCACCGAGTTTTGGTCACCGGCCCTACCACCCTGATGAGTCTGCTCAACTCGCTACAAATGGGCTTCCGGACCCTAGCCATAGAAAAACGCAGCAGCGAAGTGTGGCAGGTACTCTCGGCAGCCAAGGAAGAATTCCGTAAGTACGGAGATGTCTGGGACAAATTGGGCAAGCAACTCTCCGCGGCGCAGAACACCGTCAGCGCAGCAGGTACGCGAAGCCGGGTTCTGGAAAAGACGCTGCGCGATGTGCAAACCATGGAAGTCTCCGCTCAAGAAGACGTTCTCACCGGATTGCTTCCCGAAGCCTAGTATCAGCCGTGTTCTCAGGACTACGCTAGGCGCAAATAGCGGCGTAATCCCAAGGAGAAAACATGTCCAAGTACCTCATCTCATTTCCCAGCCCGGACATGAAATTTCCTGAGGAGGACTTGGAGGCGGTGGCGCAGGCAGCCCATGAAGTCTTACGCGAAGCGAAGGCCGCAGGGGTTTGGGTGTTTGGCGGAGGGATTGATGAGAGCATCGCGCCAGTCATGGTTGATGCGCAGAGGGTCATCCATCCCGGCACCTATCCGCAGACTGCGCAGATTGAGGGAGGCTACGCGGTGTTAGAGCTCCCATCCTATGAGCAGGCGGTTTTCTGGGCGGCAAATTTCTGGGCGGCAAAGTTTGCTGCCGCTTGCCGCTGCGCGCAAGAACTTCGTGTCTTCCAAGATGACCCCGAAAGTTAAAAATGGCGGTGACCCCAAGAGGTCACCGCCATTACAGCTCAAGTCTAGTGACTAGGCCTTAAAACGCTCGATGGAGCGAGCCAACTCAGCTTCAGCAGCTTCGCGACCTTCCCAACCTTCAGCCTTAACCCACTTGCCTGGTTCCAGGTCCTTGTAACGGGTGAAGAAGTGCTCGATCTCCTTGATCAGCCATTCGTCAATGTCCTCAAGTTCCTTGATGTGGTCAAAGCGCTTGTCGGCTGGAACGCACAACAGCTTGGCATCTCCACCACCGTCGTCGGTCATGTTGAATACGCCGATTGGGCGGGATTCAACAATGACACCGGGGATCAAATCAACACCAGGGATGAAGACTAGGGCATCCAATGGATCGCCGTCTTCGCCCAAGGTGTCATCAAAGTAACCGTAGTGCGTTGGGTACTGCATGGAAGTGAAGAGCACTCGATCCAGGCGCAAGCGGTGGGTCTCGTGGTCAATTTCGTACTTGACGCGTGATCCGGAAGGGATCTCGATGGTCACGTCGTGGCTCATGAAAAGCACACTCCTAAACTAGTCTTAGGGATATCCGATAATAAGCGTATCGCCCCTTGGGGCCCCTTCGATAAAACTTCGAGAGGAATGTAACCATATGAACACTGCCGCCCGACGCGCGATTACGCTGGGGGTGGTCGTTCTGGCCGTGATTGGCATGGTTTTGGCCATGATGTTGGCCCCTCGATTTTTCACCAGAGAACCTGAAGCGTTTTACACTCCCGCTAGTGCTCAAGCGGCAAAAGAAGACCCCGCAGCGGTGGCAGATCTTGATCCGAATGCCCCGGTACCGGACTCGGCGGCACTAGGCGCGCAACTGGATGCCATCTTGGCCGATAATCCAGACGGCACCACTTTTAATGCTCAAGTTGTCGACGTTGCCAGCCAAAATGTTCTTTATGACAGAAACGCTGACACAAAAGGTACGCCAGCTTCGAGCCTGAAAGTAGTCACTGCCCTCGCCGCCCTCGATACCTTGGGTGGCGATAGCCAACTATCAACCTCCGTGTTGTTGGACGGAAACACTCTGGTCTTACGTGGTGGGGGAGATGTACTGCTCGGGGATGGAAAGTCTGATCCTAGCCAGGCCAAGGGTTACGCCGGATTAGCGACCTTAGCCGAACAGACCGCCAAAGAACTTAAATCTCGCGGGGTCAGCGAAGTCTCTTTGTGGGTTGACGACTCCTTGTTTGGTGACGCCCACAATAATTCCGCGTGGGACAAGTCCTTGTTCACCTCAAACAACATTGCCGAGGTCTACCCGATAGCGCACTATGCAGGACGCGCCGGATTTAGCACCGACACTGCCTACCAATCTGATGCTGCCGAACAAGTACGCAAGGTGTTCAGCAAAGAACTAGGCGCCTCGGTTAAGGTCAACGAAGGTGGCCGCGGAGCCTATGACGGCGGTGAGCAGATTGCGGAAGTGAAATCCGCGCCACTGCGTCAGATCATTAAACATATGCTGTTGGTTTCCGATAACTATATTGCCGAAACCATGGGGCGTTTGGTCGCCATCAAGCGTGGTTTGGAACCAGCACAAAGTGGTCAAGCAGTGGCAGATGTCGTTGCGGAGCACGGAGCGCAAGGCGCAGAATTAAGAGATACCAGCGGTCTGGCGGCCGATAATAAAATTTCGCCAGCAGCCCTGACCGCAGTGCTGCGTGCAGCAGCCACCAGTCCCAAAGCAGAACTACGTGAGTTGGTTTATTCGCTGCCGGTTGCCGGTTATAGCGGAACTCTGATGCAGCGTTTAGGTCAGGAATCTACGCTTGGATTAGTACACGCCAAAACCGGATCGCTGACCGGGGTGGCCACACTAACTGGAATGACCGTGACCCAAGATGGGCGATTGCTGGTCTTCTCAATTTTTGCCCACCAACCCAACGGAACACTCGCACCTCATAAGCCGACCATCGACTCAGCCGTAACCGCCATCCGCGGTTGTGGCTGCCAGAGCTGAAGGAGCAGGAATAGCACATGAAACAACTTGTTGATTGGAAACTGGCGGCCAGCGCCGCCAAAACGCTGATGCCTGCAGGGCCAAAAATCGTTAAACAAGATGCCGCCCGCATTGTTGAAGAACTGCGCATCGCAGCCGGCGAAGGACTAGTTGAAGCGGAGAAAATCTCCAAGCTGGTCTCCACCGCACCGTCCCAGACCCTCGTGGTTGATCGAGCCGGTTGGGCCAAAGCCGTCAGCCAGAACTTTGCTGCGATGCTGCCGGCTGAGCTTGATGTACCAGCCATGGTGCCAGCCGTAGCCGGAGCCGAACTGGGTGCAGTGCTCTCGGTACTAGGTACCCGAGTACTGGGCCAGTTTGACCCGTTTGTTGGACCACGACTATTGCTCAACGCGCCAACTATCACCCAGATTCGCGGCGACTTGAATGTGAATGCCAGAGACTTCTATCTGTGGATTGCTACCCATGAGCAGACCCACCGCCTGCAGTTTGAGCAAGCACCATGGATTCCTGAAGTGATGAAATCTATCCTTGCTCAGGCCTTTGAGCCAATGGCCGGACAGAACTCAATGAGTCAGCTCGGTGATCGACTGAAGTCTATGAAGTCTGAGGTCAGTGAACTGACCAGCATCATGTCCGTGCTTGAAGGTCACGCCATGGTGGTGATGAATGATGTCACCTCGATCCGCAGCATCAAGACCATCCGCCGACGCTTTGAAGCCCGCGGAGAAAACCGTTCGGCTTGGGCCACACTATTGGGCAAGCTCTTGGGCATGGATGAAAAGGCTTTGCAATATAAGCGCGGAGCAAAGTTTGTCAGGCACATAGTTGATGAAATCGGCTACGAGGGATTCAACGAGATCTTTGCTGCCCGTGAACTCTTCCCCAACGCTGACGAATTAGATCATCCAGAACGCTGGTTGGCCCGCACCCGATGAATCAAGCCTTTCACGATGCCCGTCGCGCTGTCGCCCAGGTCAGTGGTCCGGGGCTGAGCCTGATTGGAGTCTCCGGCGGAGCTGACTCATTGGCATTAGCCATTGTGGCTGCATCGCTACCTACCGCCTTTGGGGCGGTCATCGTGGACCACGGCTTGCAAGCTGACAGTGCCCAGGTTGCGCAGCAAACTGCGCAAACCTGCCGAGAGTTGGGCTTGGCTCCGGTGCTGGTGTTTAGGGTGTCGACCTCCAGTGATGAGGCGTCGGCCCGTGCAGCGCGGTATGAACAGTTTGAGCAGGCGCTGGCCCAGACTGGCGCCCAACAATTGTTGTTAGCCCACACTCGTGATGATCAGGCCGAGCAGGTATTACTCGGTCTGCTGCGCGGTTCGGGCACCAGGTCCTTGGCCGGGATGCCAGCGGAACGTGGACCATACCGCCGGCCCCTACTGGAGCTGACCCGGGAACAGACCGAGGCGATCTGCCAGGATGCCGCAGTGGAGTACTGGGAAGACCCGAGCAATGCTGATACCAGTTACCGGCGGAATCTGATCAGGCATGACGTCCTGCCATTTCTGCGCGAACAGCTTGGCGAACATGTGTCTGAAGCATTGGCTCGAACCGCCTCGCTGGCAGCCGCTGATGCTGCGGCTCTGGATCTCTGGGCGCAGGAAGCTAAGACAGCCCACGGAACCAAACTTGAGGAACTAGCTCGGTTGCCGGTGGCGGTGGCTTCCCGAGTGTTACGCCTAGCCGCCATCGAATCTGGCGCAAAAAATGTGGGCCATGAGCGAACACGGGCGCTGTGCGCGCTGGGCGGAATCGGCGTTCCTAAGTCCAAATCTGCTGGTCCGGTGCAACTGGATGGCAAAATCAGCGCCTTTAGGCGAAGCTCGGTGATAGTTTTCACGAGTACCGGCTCAACAACACATCATTAAATGTGGCACTCTAGGTAAGTACCACACCTCTAGAATCAGGAGAACCCTCGTGGATTCCACTGCAGTCGAAGCCGATCTGGCGCATGTTCTGTACACCAAAGAAGAAATTCAGGCACGCGTGGCAGAGCTCGCCGCGCAGATCGACAAGGACTACAAGGGCCGCGACATTCTCGTAGTGGGTGTGCTCAAGGGTGCTGTGATGATCATGGCTGACCTGGTCCGTGCGCTCGAGTCGCACCTGACCATGGATTGGATGGCAGTATCCTCCTACGGTTCGGGCACCCAGTCCTCCGGCGTTGTACGTATCCTCAAGGACCTTGACTCGGACTTGATGGGCAAGCACGTTTTGATCGTTGAAGACATTATCGATTCAGGCTTGACCTTGTCATGGCTGAAGTCGAACCTTGAATCCCGTGGCCCAGCCTCGGTAGAAATCTGTGCACTATTGCGCAAGCCAGAGGCAGCCAAGGTTGAAATCGACGTTAAGTACGTCGGCATGGACATTCCTAATGAATTTGTCGTGGGTTACGGCCTGGACTACGCGGAAAAGTACCGCAACCTAGATTGCGTGGGCACCCTGGCTCCGCATATCTACCAGTAGGGAACTTTTTTCGCCATTAGGGCGTTGAGAAGTATCGAAGGTGGCGTGACCCGGACGCCTTAGTAGTGCGTGAGGGGGATGCGTGAGGCGCGGGGCCTTGCGGATCAATGAAAACGAAGAAGCTTTTTAACAGCTGGATCATTTGGGTTTTACTTGGCGTTATCGCTGTTGCGCTGTTCTTGCCGATGGTTTTTGGCAATAACTCTGCCAAGGTAGACACCTCGGTGGGTATGTCGCAGCTAACCAGCGGCAACGTCACCGACGCCAAAATGTATGACAAAGACCAGCGAGTCGACCTGAAACTACGCGATCCCCTCAAGGTGGATGGCGTAGACAAGGGCAAGTCGGTGAGCTTCTACTACTCCACCGCACGTGCTGGTCAGGTTGTTAACGCGATCAATAAGGCCGAGCCAGATAAGTTCACCGATCAGCCGGTGGAAAGCAACTGGTTGCTTTCCATGCTCGGCTTGATTGTTCCGTTCTTGCTGATTGCCGGTATTTTCTGGTTCATCCTCGCCCGCTCCCAGGGCGGCGGCTCCAAGGTCATGCAGTTTGGTAAGTCCAAGGCGAAGCTGATCACCAAGGACATGCCGCAGGTGACCTTCAAGGACGTTGCCGGTGCCGATGAGGCCGTGGAAGAACTCCACGAAATCAAGGAATTCCTGCAAGAACCAGCTAAGTTCCAAGCCGTGGGCGCCAAGATCCCTAAGGGTGTGCTGCTCTACGGCCCTCCAGGTACCGGTAAAACCCTGCTAGCTAAAGCCGTCGCCGGTGAAGCTCAGGTACCGTTCTACTCGATCTCCGGTTCTGACTTTGTTGAAATGTTTGTTGGTGTGGGTGCTAGTCGCGTCCGCGACCTGTTTGAACAGGCCAAGAACAATTCCCCAGCGATCATCTTTGTTGATGAGATCGACGCCGTAGGTCGCCACCGCGGCGCCGGTATCGGTGGCGGTAACGATGAGCGTGAGCAGACCCTGAACCAGCTGCTGGTGGAGATGGACGGCTTTGACGCCACCACCAACGTCATCCTGATCGCTGCCACCAACCGTCCTGACGTTCTGGACCCAGCCCTGCTGCGCCCAGGCCGCTTTGACCGTCAGATCCCAGTGGAAGCACCGGATCTGAAGGGTCGCGAGCAGATCCTGGCAGTACACGTTAAGGGCAAGCCAATGGATGCCACCGTGGACTTGAACGCCGTAGCCAAGAAGACCCCGGGTTACACCGGTGCCGATTTGGCCAACGTGCTCAACGAAGCTGCCCTGCTCACTGCACGCTCGAACGCCAACCTGATTGACGACCGCGCACTGGATGAGGCCATTGACCGCGTCATGGCCGGCCCGCAGAAGCGTACCCGACTGATGGACGAGCACGAGCGCAAGGTCACCGCCTACCACGAGGGCGGACACGCTCTGGTGGCTGCGGCGATGAACCAGACCGCACCGGTCACCAAGATCACCATCCTGCCTCGTGGCCGCGCCCTGGGTTACACCATGGTGGTTCCGGAGTCCGATAAGTATTCGGTGACGCGCAACGAATTGCTGGACCAGATGGCCTACGCCATGGGTGGTCGTGTGGCTGAAGAGATCGTCTTCCACGATCCTTCCACCGGTGCCTCAAACGACATCGAGAAGGCAACCGACACCGCACGCAAGATGGTCACCGAATACGGCATGAGCGACAAGGTGGGCGCAGTACGCTTGGCCGGCACGGCCGCGGACCAGCAGATGGGAACTTCCTCGCGGGAGTACTCGGATGAAATGGCCCACCTGGTGGATCAGGAAGTGCGCGAGCTGATCGAGCAGGCCCACAACGACGCCTACCAAGCACTGATGATCAACCGCCACGTGCTTGACCGCCTGGCCCTGGCCCTGCTGGAACACGAGACGCTGAACCAGAAGGAAATCGCGGAGATCTTCACCGATCTGCAAAAGCGCGAAATTCGTGATGTGTGGCTGAGTAATCAGGAACGCCCAGTGCACGCACAAGGCCCGGTGTTAAGCCCCAAGGAGCGCGCAGCTTCCTCGACCGACTAGGATCGAAGCGTGAGTGAACAACAACAGATCGATCAGCCGCGAATCGCGGCAGCCGTCCGCGAGATTCTCGAAGCCATTGGTGAAGATCCTAATCGCGACGGCCTGGTAGACACCCCAAACCGGGTTGCTAAGGCCTACGCGGAATTCTTCGCTGGTTTGCACCAGAGCGCGGCGGACCACCTGTCCACCACCTTCGACATCGAGCACGACGAGATGGTCCTGGTTAAGGACATCCCGTTCTACTCAACCTGCGAGCACCACCTGGTGCCCTTCTACGGATCAGCCCATATTGGTTACATCCCGGGCAAGGGCGGCAAGGTCACCGGCCTGTCCAAACTGGCTCGCTTGGTTGAGGTTTACGCCCGTCGCCCGCAGGTTCAAGAACGCTTAACCACGCAGATCGTTGATTCGCTGGTGGAGCACTTGAACCCGGCCGGGGCGATCGTGGTCATCGAATGTGAGCACATGTGCATGTCGATGCGCGGGGTGCAAAAGCCCGGAGCAAAAACCGTGACCAGTGCGGTGCGTGGACAGCTGCGGGAAACCGCCACACGCGCCGAAGCCATGAGCCTGATCCTCGGAAGGTAGGAACCTCTTGTCCCTTGGAGCTATCCCGGGCACCGGCCCGAACACCAGCCCATTGCCAGTGATCCGCAAGTCCAAGAAGAAGACTATGGCTGATCTTCGCACCGACCGCACCCTGGTCATGGGCATCCTGAACGTCACCGAAGATTCCTTCTCCGACGGCGGGAAGTACCTTTCGATCGATGCCGCCATCGATCAAGGGCTGAAGTTGCTGTACTCGGGTGCTGACATCATCGATGTCGGCGGAGAGTCCACGCGCCCCGGCGCCAAGGATGTTGACCCTGCCCTGGAGCAGTCGCGGATCATCCCGGTCATCGAAGCTCTGGTGAAAGCCGGAGCGGTGGTATCGGTAGATACCATGCACGTGAGCACGGCGCGGGCTGCCATCAACGCCGGTGCCCACATCATCAACGACGTGTCCGGGCTGACCTATGAGCCAGGCATGCCGGAATTGATCGCTGAAACCGGTGTACCTTATGTGCTGATGCACCGCCGCGGCACCGCACAGAATATGGTGGCCGAAGCAAATTACCAGGACGTTGTCACCGAAGTGATCAATGAACTACGTAGCCTGCGTGACGAATTTGTGGCCATGGGTGTGGCGCCTGAGCAGATCATCATCGATCCAGGACTGGGCTTCGCCAAGGACGCGGAACACAACTGGGCCCTGTTATCCAACGTTGCGGCCATCGAAGAGCTGGGTCACCGAGTACTGATCGGCACCAGCCGCAAACGATTCTTGGGTTCGCTGCTCGCCGAGGCCGGTACTAGCCGCAAGCCACTTGAACGCGATATCGCCACCGCGGCAACCACCGTGCTGGCCGCCAAAGACCAGGTCTGGGCCGTACGGGTTCACGACGTAATTGGCAGCCGCGACGCCATTGAAGTCGTGCAGGCTTATGGATCGCATTAGCATCTACGGCATTTCTGCCACCGGCTATCACGGGGTCTTTGACCACGAAAAGCGCGACGGGCAGAAGTTCATCATCGACGTGGTGCTCCACGTTGATATCACCCGAGCCGCCGCCAGCGACAACGTCTTAGACACCGTGCACTACGGCGAAGTCAGCGAGCTGGTGGTTGAACAGATTCAGGCCGGGCCGTGGGATTTGATCGAGAAGCTGGGCAGTGAAATTGCCGAGGCGATTCTCGCCGCCTACCCGAGCGTGCTGGAAATTGACGTGGTGGTCCATAAGCCGCAGGCGCCGATTCCGGTGCCTTTTACCGACGTCACCATCTCGCTGACTCGCACGCAGAAGCAGCACACCGCCATCATTGCCCTCGGTGCTAACCTGGGTGACCCGCAGGCCACCTTGGCGGCTGCGGTGAAAGACTTGGCGCAAGAGCTAGAAATTCTGCGCTGCTCGCCATTGGCCATCACCAAACCGGTCGGTGGCCCACCAGATCAGCCCGATTACACCAATCAGGTGATCCAGGTTCGCACCACTTTGTCGGCGCATCAGCTCTTGGATTTATGCCAGAGCATTGAGGCCAAGCACCATCGCACCCGCGAGGTTCGCTGGGAAGCACGCACCTTGGATCTGGACCTGATCACCTACGATCACCTGCGGTTGAGCGATGAACGGCTGACCTTGCCACATCCACGGGCCGCGATCCGCGGTTTTGTGCTGGCCCCATGGAGCTGGATGGACCCCGACGCGGTACTTGAGGGTCAACTGGTTTCCCGGTTGGCCGCCAACGCCGCCGATACCAAGGACATCATCCGGTTATGAGCAAGCTGAAGCTGCGTTGGGTTCTGTTGTGCGCCGCGTTTGGCGCGGTGGCTGGGTGGATCGCACTGAGCGCACTGACCGCCGCCGGGCGCTACGCCCCGGTACTGGATTACTCGGCGCTGTTCTCCCTGGCTGCGGTCTGCGCGGTGATCCTCTTTTTGGGGATCCGGGTTAAACGATCCTCGATGGGAAAATCCCACTTTGAGCCGATCGCCGCAGCCCGCACCCTGGTGCTGGCCCAAGCCTCGGCCTACGCCGGAGCGGTGATTACCGGCTGGCACCTGCCATCGATCCTGACCCTCTGGCTGGCCAGCGGTCAAAGCCCCACCCTGAGCCGCGGATTGGTCCTGGCCGGGGCCGGTGTGCTTATGGTGGTTATTGGCTACATTGTCCAACACCTGTGCAAGCTACCCCCAGAGGATACCGATGACAGCAACGACTCCGTGGTCACCGAATAGCTTCACCCCGGCACACCCGAGCTACTTCAAAGTGAAGCTCACCACCTGGGCGATCACCTGGGGAGTAATCCTGCTGGTGACGCTGATTCCGGGGGTGCTCCTACTGGCCGGGGTTTCCACGCCCCTATGGTTGGCGATCGGCGCTCCGGTGTTGGCACTGGTGATTGCCCTCCTGATCTTGCGGATTCTGCGCCGCCAAGTGTTAGCCCTTGGCTACCTAGAGCGCGAAGAAGACTTTATTGTCCGATCCGGGGTGATGTGGCGCAAGCAGGTGGTCATTCCCTACGGGCGGATGCAATACGTTGAGGTCAACAGCGGTCCCTTGGAACGACGTTTCGGACTGTGCCAGCTGACCTTAAACACCGCAGGCGCCGGAGCCACCGCCCACGTGTACGGCTTGCCCTCGGAGCAAGGCCAAGCCCTGCGTGAACGGCTGGTCTCGGCCGGCGAAGAGAAAATGCTGTGAGCAACAACGACACATGGCAACGGGTGCACCCGGCCAGCCCATTTGTTCATGGCTGGCTGGCCATCGTTGGTTTGCTCTACATCTACTGGCAGAACACCGATGAGCTGTCCTTCGCCGAACGCTTTGCCGGAGACCGGCTGCTATGGACCCTCGGCTTAGCTGGCGCGGCCCTACTGGTGGTGCTCGTCTTCTATTTCCTGTCCTGGTATTTCACCCGCTACAAGCTCACCGAAAGCCACGTTTACGTTAATTCCGGCACGCTGTTTCGCAGCCAAAAACAGGCGCGCATCGATAAGGTGCAGGGCATCGATATTGCCCAACCGTTGGTGGCCCGCCTACTGGGTCTAGCCGAGCTCCGCTTTGACGTGGCCGATTCCTCCGAATCGGTACTGCGCCTAGCCTTCCTCTCCAAGGCCGACGCTCACGCCCTGCGCCAGCTCATCCTCGAACGCGCGAACTCAGGAACGCCGAGCGAAGCCAGGGTCCTGACCGATCCGGCGGCCCCAAACCAAGCGGACCCAAACCCAGCAACTCTGCCACTGATGGCCAAGGTCCCGATCGGCCGGCTCTTAGCTTCCTTGTTCCTCCAGCTTCCGATAGTCATCGGCACGCTGGCCTGCCTGACCATGGTCATCTTGTGGCTCACCGGCGTCCAAGGGATCATCGCCGGTGTTTTGCCGGTGCTGCTCAGTTTTGGCAGCTGGTTCTACAAACAACTGAACCAAGGCTGGAACTACACCGCCAGCGCCATGGACACCGGGATGCGCATCAGTTACGGGCTGGCCGACACCCGGCAACACTCCATCCCCGCCGGTCGAGTCCAAGCCATTTGCGTCACCGCCCCGCTGCTCTGGCGCTTGGTCGGCTGGTACAAGGTGGAAGTTAACGTGCTGGGCACCAAAAACGATGACGCAGATAATTTTCAGGTCCTGCCCGTGGGCGACTTTGAATCGGTCACCCGCATCATGGGTATTTTGTTGCCCGATCTTGGCGTCATTAACCAGCGCGAGGTGCTGGCCACCGCGGTGAGCACAGGTTATGAGCACGGCTTCATCGGCTCCCCCTCCCGAGCCAAGTCACTCTCCCCGGGAGCCTGGAAGCACCAAGGATTTTTGGTCACCGACACCACCGTGATCTCCCGCTACGGTTGGCTGGCCCGCACTGCCACCTTTGTCCCGCACTCTCGGGTGCAGGGAATGGAATTTAGCCAGGGCCCATGGGAGCAAAAGCGTAAACTAGCCGGGGTCCGCCTATTTTGCGCGGGCGGCAATATCATCGGCCACCTGCATCAGGTTGATGCGCAGATCGCAGCAGAATTTACCCTGGCCCAAGCCACACGCCAGGTCGAAAGGTAGAAGTGGACGCACCACGATTGGGAATCGGCATCATCTCGGCCGGCAAAGTTGGCACCGTACTAGGTGCCGCCTTAGCCGCCAGCGGACACCGAATCACCGGGATCCACGCGGTCTCCGAAGCATCGCAGGACCGCGCCGTGGCACTGCTGCCCGGGGTTGAAATCCTGGACCCGCCCGAAATTCTGCGACGCAGCGAACTGGTACTTTTTGCGGTACCCGATGACGTGCTTGGCGAATTAGTGGCCGGCCTAGCCACCGCCGGGCATATCCAACCCGGCCAGCTGATCGCACACACCGCCGGACGATTTGGCACCAGCATCTTACAACCGGCGCTAGATGTTGGCGCTTTTGGTCTAGCCATGCACCCGGCGATGACCTTCACCGGAATGAGCATGGATCTGGCCCGGCTCACCGACTGCGTTTTTGCGGTCACCGCCGACGAGGTGATGCTGCCGGTAGCCCAAGCGCTGGTAGTGGAAATGCGCGCCGAACCGGTGGTCATTGCAGAAGCCGATCGCGCCAGCTACCACGCGGCCCTGGCCCACGCCGCCAACCACCTGAACACCATCACCGCGCAGTCCGCCGATATTCTGCGTCGCATCGGGGTGGAAGATCCGGCCAATACCTTGCGCGCACTGATGAGCGCCAGCCTAGATAACGCCCTGCGCTCGGGAGCCGGCGCACTGACCGGGCCGGTGGCTCGCGGGGATATCGGCACCGTCACCGCACACCTCGACGCGCTATCCAGCGACCCGGCGGAAACCAACAATTCCTACCGCAGCCTCTCGAGGGCTACCGCCTTGCGGGCGGCCGATCGAGGGCTTATCTCACAAGGCACACTCGAAGAACTGTTGCGAGTTCTAGAATAGAGGGGTGAAAACCCCCAAAATTTGTAAAACCCGCCAGGAACTGAAGGCGGCCATCGCCGAGGCTAATCCCCGATCGTTGGGATTTGTTCCCACCATGGGCGCCTTGCACCAGGGTCATGGTTCCCTGTTCCGTATCGCGCGTGAAGAAAATGAACTGGTTGTCATCTCGATTTTTGTCAACGAGCTGCAGTTCAACGACGCCGGCGACTACGCCCGCTACCCACGCCAGCTCCAAGCCGATGTGCAACTGGCCGCCGAGGCCGGGGTGGACATCATCTTCGCCCCCGAGGCGCAGGAGATTTACCACGCAGGTCTGCCATTGATAAAGCTGGCCTCGGGACGCATGGGCGAGCTGTACGAAGGTGCTTCACGTCCGGGCCACTTTGACGGCATGCTTGCCGTGGTTTCCAAGCTTTTGCACCTAGCTGATCCACGCCAGGGTGCGTACCGCGCCTACTTTGGGCAGAAGGACGCCCAGCAGGTGGTGTTGATCCGTCGTATGGTTGGCGACCTGGACTACCCGGTTGAACTTCGTTCGGTGCCGATCGTACGCAGTGAAAAGGGCCTGGCCCTCTCCAGCCGCAATGCCTTGCTCAGCGAGGCAGAGAAGGAAGCGGCCCTGGTGTTGCACCGCTCCATCCAGCTCATCGCCGATCGTGCGGCCAACCATGAGCCACTAAACATCGAGGACGCCATTGGCCTGTTCCAAATGGAACCATTGGTTCAGCTTGACTACTTCACGGTGGTTGATCCCAACACCTTAGAAGAGCTGGCGTTTAACTGCCAGGACACTCCCTTCACCGGTGAAGGCCTGATCCTTGTGGCAGCCACCGTTGGCAAGGTGCGTTTGATCGACAACCAGACGATCTCTGCCTAGCTTTTAGCCGAAGCGTTCTTAGCGGAAACGCCGCGAAGCAGCGGCAAGCACCTGGCGGAAACCCGCCAGCTCGGCGATGATCTCTTGGGCGGACTGCGGCGCGGTAACAAACTCAACCGCCTGCCCGGCATACACCGGGGCAATATCGACGGCAGCCTCTGCGCGAGCGGTCACCATCTTCTCGCGTAGTTCTTCGGTCGCATCCCAAGAGGACAAATCCTCGTGGGATGCGCTGAACTCATAGCGCAGGGCTCGACCGCGAAACTGCGCGGGCCAAGCAAGTTGCTGGGCAATATCAAACGCCCGGGTGTAGGTGGTGTCATCCATCCCGGATGCTCGCACTACCTGCTTGACGTTTTCATGTCCCAACGATTGTGTTGCAGATAAGAAACGGGTGCCGACCCACGCCGCCTGGGCACCCGCGGCCAGCACTGCCGCAACCCCACTGGCCGTGCCAACGCCACCGGCAGCAACTACTGGCTTCAGCTGTTGCTGTGTGGCCAGCTGTAGTAGTGGCAAGGTTCCGGCTTGATTGCGCCCATGCCCGCCGCCTTCACTACCACGGGTGATGATGATGTCGATGTCATCGTCCATGGCCCGTTCAAGCTCCGCTGCGTTGTCTACCTGCATTGCGGTCAGCACTCCGGCTTCGTGAGCTAGGGGCGCACCACGGCTGACGTCGCCAAAACTTAGAGACACCAGCGACGGACCGTATTCGAGGAAGATTTCCAGCGGGGATAGATTCGTTTTCAGAGACCACGCCATAAAGCCAACACCCCAGGGTGTATCAAGGGGAGGCAACGTGCCCAACTTGTTCCTGGATCCACTCTTCCTTTGAGGAACCGGATACTCCGATCATGCCGACTCCGCCAGCTAACAAAACCGCCGCTGCCAAAGCGCCACCGGCAGCTCCTGCCATAGGTGCGTTGAAGTTCGTTCATGTGCCTCAGTAGGACAGCAAGGTTAATGTGACCTAGAACGCGGCCCCTTGATTTGTAACATCGTGGAAACCTCTGTATAGTTTTTATCTGTTGCCGGAACGGAAACAACACGAAATATACGAGTTGTTTACCCGGTAGCAAATCACTTTTCACTGAAGCGTTTCGACCGGTTTTGACCGGGTCACGGAACATGGTAGGCTAGAAAAGTTGCTCCGGAGCGAAGCAGTCACTGAGAAATGGTGGTTGTGGTGTCGAGAGTGTTTGTTGTTTGAGAACTCAATAGTGTGCCAAGTTTGTTGATACCGAATATTTATTTTATTTGGTGAATACATAACATTTGCTTGAGGCATTGCACCCCCGTGTGATGTTCTTGAGTGTTTTTTATTCGCCAGGACTTCATTGGTTTCGCCCTTATTTTCCGAGGGGTTGCTGATGGCTTTTTATTTTTTTATGGAGAGTTTGATCCTGGCTCAGGATGAACGCTGGCGGCGTGCTTAACACATGCAAGTCGAACGATGACCCCGTGCTTGCACGGGTGATTAGTGGCGAACGGGTGAGTAACACGTGAGTAACCTGCCCCCGACTTTGGGATAAGCCCGGGAAACTGGGTCTAATACCGGATATGACTTCTTACCGCATGGTGGGTTGTTGAAAGATTTATCGGTGGGGGATGGACTCGCGGCCTATCAGCTTGTTGGTGAGGTAATGGCTCACCAAGGCGACGACGGGTAGCCGGCCTGAGAGGGTGACCGGCCACACTGGGACTGAGACACGGCCCAGACTCCTACGGGAGGCAGCAGTGGGGAATATTGCACAATGGGCGAAAGCCTGATGCAGCGACGCCGCGTGAGGGATGACGGCCTTCGGGTTGTAAACCTCTTTCAGTAGGGAAGAAGCGAAAGTGACGGTACCTGCAGAAGAAGCGCCGGCTAACTACGTGCCAGCAGCCGCGGTAATACGTAGGGCGCAAGCGTTATCCGGATTTATTGGGCGTAAAGAGCTCGTAGGCGGTTTGTCGCGTCTGCCGTGAAAGTCCGAGGCTCAACCTCGGATCTGCGGTGGGTACGGGCAGACTAGAGTGATGTAGGGGAGACTGGAATTCCTGGTGTAGCGGTGAAATGCGCAGATATCAGGAGGAACACCGATGGCGAAGGCAGGTCTCTGGGCATTTACTGACGCTGAGGAGCGAAAGCATGGGGAGCGAACAGGATTAGATACCCTGGTAGTCCATGCCGTAAACGTTGGGCACTAGGTGTGGGGGACATTCCACGTTTTCCGCGCCGTAGCTAACGCATTAAGTGCCCCGCCTGGGGAGTACGGCCGCAAGGCTAAAACTCAAAGGAATTGACGGGGGCCCGCACAAGCGGCGGAGCATGCGGATTAATTCGATGCAACGCGAAGAACCTTACCAAGGCTTGACATGTGCCAGACCGCCTCAGAGATGGGGTTTCCCTTCGGGGCTGGTTCACAGGTGGTGCATGGTTGTCGTCAGCTCGTGTCGTGAGATGTTGGGTTAAGTCCCGCAACGAGCGCAACCCTCGTTCCATGTTGCCAGCACGTAGTGGTGGGGACTCATGGGAGACTGCCGGGGTCAACTCGGAGGAAGGTGGGGATGACGTCAAATCATCATGCCCCTTATGTCTTGGGCTTCACGCATGCTACAATGGCCGGTACAATGGGTTGCGATACTGTGAGGTGGAGCTAATCCCTAAAAGCCGGTCTCAGTTCGGATTGGGGTCTGCAACTCGACCCCATGAAGTCGGAGTCGCTAGTAATCGCAGATCAGCAACGCTGCGGTGAATACGTTCCCGGGCCTTGTACACACCGCCCGTCAAGTCACGAAAGTTGGTAACACCCGAAGCCGATGGCCTAACCACCTTGTGTGGGGGGAGTCGTCGAAGGTGGGACTGGCGATTGGGACTAAGTCGTAACAAGGTAGCCGTACCGGAAGGTGCGGCTGGATCACCTCCTTTCTAAGGAGCTAACCATTATTATGGTTGCCCATGTCTGTGCACGAGTGTTGTACGGGTGGGTTGCTCATGGGTGGAATATCAATGAACTCAATACTGGAAAACGTGCGCACGCTGGTCCTCATTATGAGTGGTTGGGGTGTGTGTCGGGGTATTGGCTGTGGCTGTATGGTGTTGGTGCTTGCGAGTACGCATTGTTACTTCACATGAGTGAATCCGTCCTTTTGGGTGGGTTTGTTGGTGTGTGGTGGTGGTGTTGGAATGTGGGTGTTGATGGTGTGTGGTTTGTATGGTTTGGCATGCTGTTGGGTTTTGAGGCAACAAGCCTCCGTCCCTGGTGGATGATTTGATCAAGTGTTGTGGTGCTGGCCTTTTGGGGTTGGTGTTGTGATGGTTGGTTGATTGTCTTCTTGGGTGGCGGGGTTCTTGGTGTTTCGGTGTTTGTCCTGTGTTTGCTGCAGGCATGCTCGGTACGAGCAATAGTCCTTTTGGGTTGTTGTTGGTGGGTGTGTTTGTGGGGGTGTGGGGTTGTTGTTTGGGAACTGTATAGTGAACGCGAGCATCTTGCAGATGAGATGAGTCTTATGACCCTTTTTCCTTGGGTTGTAGGGTGTTTGAGTCTTGTCTGTGTGATTTTGTTAGATTGTTTTATTGCTCAATTCTGAGAACTTTGTTTTGTGTTGAAGTTTTTAAGGGCGCACGGTGGATGCCTTGGCATCAAGAGCCGATGAAGGACGTGGGAATCTGCGATAAGCCTGGTGGAGTCGATAACCGGACGTTGAGACCAGGATTTCCGAATGGGGGAACCCCGCACCATGTTATGTGGTGTGACCTGCAGCTGAATGTATAGGCTGTGTGGAGGGAACGCGGGGAAGTGAAACATCTCAGTACCCGCAGGAAGAGAAAACAATAGTGATTCCGTTAGTAGTGGCGAGCGAACGCGGATGGGGCTAAACCGGTTGGTGTGTGATAGCGGATAGGCGTTGCATCATCGGGGTTGTGGGGTTGACATGTACCAGCGCTATCTTGCTGGTGGGATGAGGTGCAGGCGTATAGGTGAATCGGTTGGAATGCCGGACCATAGAGGGTGATAGTCCCGTAGGTGTAATGCGTGTCTGCCGTTCTAGTGTTGATACCCGAGTAGCACGGGGCCCGTGAAACCTTGTGTGAATCTGCCAGGACCACCTGGTAAGCCTGAATACTACTTGATGACCGATAGTGAATCAGTACCGTGAGGGAATGGTGAAAAGTACCCCGGGAGGGGAGTGAAATAGTACCTGAAACCGTGCGCTTACAATCCGTTAGAGCCTGGGACTTGTTCCTGGGTGATGGCGTGCCTTTTGAAGAATGAGCCTGCGAGTTAGTGTTACGTCGCGAGGTTAACCCGTGTGGGGAAGCCGTAGCGAAAGCGAGTCTGAATAGGGCGTTTGAGTGGCGTGATCTAGACCCGAAGCGAAGTGATCTACCCATGGCCAGGTTGAAGCGCGTGTAAGAGCGTGTGGAGGACCGAACCCACTTCAGTTGAAAATGGAGGGGATGAGCTGTGGGTAGGGGTGAAAGGCCAATCAAACTTCGTGATAGCTGGTTCTCCCCGAAATGCATTTAGGTGCAGCGTTACGTGTTTCTTACCGGAGGTAGAGCTACTGGATAGCTAATGGGCCCTACAAGGTTACTGACGTTAGCCAAACTCCGAATGCCGGTAAGTGAGAGCGTAGCAGTGAGACTGTGGGGGATAAGCTTCATAGTCGAGAGGGAAACAGCCCAGAACGCCAACTAAGGCCCCTAAGCGTGTGCTAAGTGGGAAAGGATGTGGAGTTGCTTTGACAACCAGGAGGTTGGCTTAGAAGCAGCCACCCTTGAAAGAGTGCGTAATAGCTCACTGGTCAAGTGATTCCGCGCCGATAATGTAGCGGGGCTCAAGCACACCGCCGAAGTTGCGTCATTCAAATATTTGCTTGGTCTTCGGATTGGGCGTTTGGATGGGTAGGGGAGCGTCGTATAGCGGGTGAAGTCGCGGTGTAAACCAGCGGTGGACGCTATACGAGTGAGAATGCAGGCATGAGTAGCGAATGACGGGTGAGAAACCCGTCCGCCGAATGATCAAGGGTTCCAGGGTTAAGCTAATCTGCCCTGGGTTAGTCGGGGCCTAAGGCGAGGCCGACAGGCGTAGTCGATGGATAACGGGTTGATATTCCCGTACCGGCGAAGGACCGCCCATACTGAGCTGTTGATGCTAACCATGATGGATTCCAACTGTTGATGCCTTCGGGTGTTTTTGTTGGTTGATGTGGTGGGAACCGATGCAGTGAGGTCAGCGTATTAACAGGTGTGACGCAGGAAGGTAGCCGAGCCAGGCAATGGAATTGACCTGGTCCAAGGGTGTAGGACGAGTCGTAGGTAAATCCGCGGTTCATGATGTCTGAGACCTGATAGGCGCCCACTTTGGTGGGTGATTCGGTGATCCTATGCTGCCTAGAAAAGCATCGGCGCGAGGTCCTAGCCGCCCGTACCCCAAACCGACACAGGTGATCAGGTAGAGAATACTAAGGCGATCGAGAGAATCATGGTTAAGGAACTCGGCAAAATGCCCCCGTAACTTCGGAAGAAGGGGGGCCTGCCCCGTGATCAGCTCTTGCAGTTGTGAGCGGGTGTGGGCCGCAGAGACCAGGGGGAAGCGACTGTTTACTAAAAACACAGGTCCGTGCGAAGTCGCAAGACGATGTATACGGACTGACTCCTGCCCGGTGCTGGAAGGTTAAGAGGACCGGTTAGCAACTTGTTGCGAAGCTGAGAATTTAAGCCCCAGTAAACGGCGGTGGTAACTATAACCATCCTAAGGTAGCGAAATTCCTTGTCGGGTAAGTTCCGACCTGCACGAATGGAGTAACGACTTCCCCGCTGTCTCAACCATGAACTCGGCGAAATTGCAGTACGAGTAAAGATGCTCGTTACGCGCAGCAGGACGGAAAGACCCCGAGACCTTTACTATAGTTTGGTATTGGTGTTCGGTGCAGCTTGTGTAGGATAGGTGGGAGACTGTGAAGCTTGGACGCTAGTTCAGGTGGAGTCATCGTTGAAATACCACTCTGGCTGTACCGGTCACCTAACTTCGGACCATGATCTGGTTCAGGGACAGTGCCTGATGGGTAGTTTAACTGGGGCGGTTGCCTCCTAAAATGTAACGGAGGCGCCCAAAGGTTCCCTCAGCCTGGTTGGCAATCAGGTGTCGAGTGTAAGTGCACAAGGGAGCTTGACTGTGAGAGTGACAGCTCGAGCAGGGACGAAAGTCGGGACTAGTGATCCGGCGGCACCTCGTGGAAGGGCCGTCGCTCAACGGATAAAAGGTACCTCGGGGATAACAGGCTGATCTTGCCCAAGAGTCCATATCGACGGCATGGTTTGGCACCTCGATGTCGGCTCGTCGCATCCTGGGGCTGGAGTAGGTCCCAAGGGTTGGGCTGTTCGCCCATTAAAGCGGTACGCGAGCTGGGTTTAGAACGTCGTGAGACAGTTCGGTCCCTATCCGCTGCGCGCGTTGGAAATTTGAGAAGGGCTGTCCTTAGTACGAGAGGACCGGGACGGACTAACCTCTGGTGTGTCAGTTGTACTGCCAAGTGCATCGCTGATTAGCTACGTTGGGAAGGGATAACCGCTGAAAGCATCTAAGCGGGAAGCCTGCTTCGAGATGAGATTTCCATGCACCTTGAGTGTGTGAGGCCCCCAGCTAGACCACTGGGTTGATAGGCAGGATGTGGAAGCAAGGACTAAAGACTTGTGTAGCTGACCTGTACTAATAGGCCGATGACTTTCAACACACAATATATACAATAATGACTAATAAGATCATTGCTGTTCGCGTTCACTATGCGGTTACGAGACAACAACTCGACAACCGAAACTAAACATGAGACTTGACAAGTAGTTTTTGTCGCATCGTTTCATACAACACCAGAAAATTGGTTTGTGTGCTTCGTGATTGTTACGGCGGTCATAGCGTGGGGGAAACGCCCGGTCCCATACCGAACCCGGAAGCTAAGGCCCACTGCGCCGATGGTACTGCACTCGTGAGGGTGTGGGAGAGTAGGTCACCGCCGGACTTAACTTAATAAAGATGAATGTTGGTTTGAGGCCCTAACCTTTTGGTTGGGGCCTCACCTGTTTAACCACCAACGGTGGGTTGGTTGCTGATTGTCGGCCGCTGATCGTGGGTTGCTGGTTGCTGGTTGCTGGTTGCTGGTTGCTGGTAGTTGGCGGTTGAGCTGAAGCTCGACCCCCTTTTTCCTGTTTAACGACTAGATTGGGCTGCCGTCTACAGCCGCCGACGAGGATGAGGGGCCGGCAGGTTCCAGGTAGCACACGGAACAGGCACCAGGTGGTGCCGCAATTACTACTCTGCAGATATCCGTATCCAGTGCTCGGCAGTCTCATATCGGCATAATCCTGCCTATCGGATCTTTTGATGGGCACTAACCGTCGCTCTATTGGAATTTCGGTAATTTCTTGCCGAATTGGGCGACTTGATGAATGATAGAGAGCAGAATGTCGCCAATCGGCGAGATACTGCCGAAAGAGGATCATTCATGAACTCAGTGACGGAACTCGGTGCCGAACTGCAACGCGCACGAAAACAGAATGGTCTGACTCAGGAGCAGTTGGCCGAGCTAGCCGGCATCTCTGAACGTACGCTGCGCTCCATAGAACGCGGAGCAGGAAACCCATCCATAGAAGCTGTGCTTTCTGTAGCGAATGTGCTCGGCCTGCGGATCGCCGTGGCCAAATGACCCCGCAACTCCAGGAACTCAAGCTTGTCACCCAAGCCGATGTCTACTGCAACGAAAGTCTGGCTGGCTATCTGGTCCGGCAAACCGACGGAAGTGTCGCCTTCAGCTATGGCGAAACCTATCTGGCAGGTGGCGGTTCGGCGATTGCTACATCTTTGCCGGTTTCTTCGGATTCGTACGTTGGACCCGGCGGTGCGCTGCCGGCGTTCTTCTCTGGTCTATTGCCAGAAGGCCACCGGCTCACTGTCCTCAAAGACGCGACTAAGACCAGCCTGTCTGACGAGCTGACGCTGTTGATGGCCGTTGGTTCTGACACCCCAGGCAATGTTCGTATAGTCCCAACAGGCTCTGCCTTAGAACAGACTCCTGTGGTTGCTGAATTCAGTAACGCAGCCAACTTCGACTTCTCTGTTCTCGCACATACTCTTGATCGACATTCCATACCTGGCGTGCAGGATAAGATCAGCGCAACGATGCTGACAACGCCAGTGAACTTCAAGAGCAACGCCTATCTGCTCAAGCTTGATCCTCGAGACCACCCGTATCTGGTGGTGAATGAGGCACAACATCTAGATGCTGCACGGGCGCTCAAACTTCCGGTGGCAAATCACCGGATCGTTCGGGACTCAGTGGGCAACTCAGGACTGTTGGTTGAGCGGTTCGACCGCAAAGCCAGTGGGGGACCGGATAATCCGCTTCGCTTAGCGCTCGAGGATGCCATGCAGGTACTAAACCTTCCGCCTGCGAGCAAGTATGCCGTGAGTACGGAACAAGTTATCGATGCACTAGCGCGTCAGTGCCAGGCCCCGGTGCTCGCCAGACGCAATCTTTACATCCAGTTCCTCTTTGCTTGGCTGACTGGCAACGGCGACTTGCATGGAAAGAATGCTTCGATCCTGGCCGATGAGCATGGACGGTTTAGCGTTGCGCCCATCTATGACATCCCCTGCACCTTGGTCTACGGCGATGACACTATGGCGCTGACGGTTGCGGGTAAAGCAAAAAACCTCAAGAAGAAGCACTGGACGGAACTTGCAGCCGAGCTTGGACTAACTGAGCGTGCAACTCAATCGGCTAACCAGCTTGCCATGAAAGCGGCCATGGCGGTGGATCTCGAAGAACTCCCGTTTGATGGGTCGCCTCTTCGGGGTGCTCAACGAGAGCTGAGGTTCCGGCGCATGGAGCTGGAGTAGGTCTCTAGGCACTAATAGTTAGTCTGCTAGTACCGAGAATGCGGGTAGCTGCTCGTCTTGGCTTTTCTTCGGTTGGCCCTTTAGCCCAGTGGTCCAGGATGGATAGACACGGAAGCCGCGTTTACCTGGAGCGTTTGCTGAGGCGAAGACGCCCAGAGCCTCCAGGTGCTGTTGAGTGAACCGGAAGACTCCGAAGTGTTCGGCTTCTTCGATGAAAACCATGACTCCATGGAGTCCGACTTCAGACTCGAAGGGCACGGTAGCCCCGGTTGCGTCTCGTTGCCATATGGCTACGAACCCACCTGACTTCGTTGGCGTGATCCTTGCGGTCCGAATTCTCCACCGTTGTCCGTCGATCTCGGTGACCCCGGCTTGGTAATCGCTGTGCTGCTCTTCGGCAGTCACCTCACTGTGCTCTTGCCCGGTGAGGAGGCAGTATCGTTCTAACACGGTGTACTTCAAAGACTTCATCCCGCTTTCCGTTGATCACCAAGGCAGCTGCAGTGTTCTGGCCGGTTACTACTAGCGGCTTCCTTGGATTCGGAGTGCACTGCTCCTACACCGTATCGGACGGGTGGGTACCTGCGTAGAACCGCATGACTTGTCATGGGCTAGGTCATCAGGGACAGCCGGACCGTGTTGGTAGTCTGCTGAGACCTAGGTGGTTGTAGGGCGAGCACCGTCTTCGAGCTCGCTACTTTCTTGGGTGACAGTCTTGCCCGGTCACGCTCCTGCGTGTGCAGTTATAGCTACGGCGGGTGTGCTGCCACTGATACAGCGCTCCTAGTATGCCGGTCCGTCTTATGGGACAGCGATTACGACCTTTTCAGAAATCTGATGCGCTACGCCTCGATGAACCAGCAACTAACTGCTGAGCGCGACCACGCCAATTATGGGCAGTGACTGAGCCTAAATTCAGGGCCGAAGCAACACCTCCGGAATTAAGTGTGCACGGTCACCGCAACAAACCACCTCACCGATTTGCACGACCCCCCAAACCTGTGTATAGTTTTTCCTTGTCGCCGAGAGCAAAACGGAAGAAATAACCGGATGTAAATCGGAGGCAAAACCCCAGAATATCAACGGTTTTGCACAGGTCACTGTGGAAAAGATGTTGAAGAATGGGAACCATGAATACTGATTCAAATCACAAACAATTGATTTGACTTTCAGAAATTCACGGTGATAAGATTTGAATATAACGCTGGACGAAATTACCGCCTGAAATGGTCGGTAAAGAACCGGTAAGTGTTTGTTGTTTGAGAACTCAATAGTGTGCCAAGTTTGTTGATACCGAATATTTATTTTATTTGGTGAATACATAACATTTGCTTGAGGCATTGCACCCCCGTGTGATGTTCTTGAGTGTTTTTTATTCGCCAGGACTTCATTGGTTTCGCCCTTATTTTCCGAGGGGTTGCTGATGGCTTTTTATTTTTTTATGGAGAGTTTGATCCTGGCTCAGGATGAACGCTGGCGGCGTGCTTAACACATGCAAGTCGAACGATGACCCCGTGCTTGCACGGGTGATTAGTGGCGAACGGGTGAGTAACACGTGAGTAACCTGCCCCCGACTTTGGGATAAGCCCGGGAAACTGGGTCTAATACCGGATATGACTTCTTACCGCATGGTGGGTTGTTGAAAGATTTATCGGTGGGGGATGGACTCGCGGCCTATCAGCTTGTTGGTGAGGTAATGGCTCACCAAGGCGACGACGGGTAGCCGGCCTGAGAGGGTGACCGGCCACACTGGGACTGAGACACGGCCCAGACTCCTACGGGAGGCAGCAGTGGGGAATATTGCACAATGGGCGAAAGCCTGATGCAGCGACGCCGCGTGAGGGATGACGGCCTTCGGGTTGTAAACCTCTTTCAGTAGGGAAGAAGCGAAAGTGACGGTACCTGCAGAAGAAGCGCCGGCTAACTACGTGCCAGCAGCCGCGGTAATACGTAGGGCGCAAGCGTTATCCGGATTTATTGGGCGTAAAGAGCTCGTAGGCGGTTTGTCGCGTCTGCCGTGAAAGTCCGAGGCTCAACCTCGGATCTGCGGTGGGTACGGGCAGACTAGAGTGATGTAGGGGAGACTGGAATTCCTGGTGTAGCGGTGAAATGCGCAGATATCAGGAGGAACACCGATGGCGAAGGCAGGTCTCTGGGCATTTACTGACGCTGAGGAGCGAAAGCATGGGGAGCGAACAGGATTAGATACCCTGGTAGTCCATGCCGTAAACGTTGGGCACTAGGTGTGGGGGACATTCCACGTTTTCCGCGCCGTAGCTAACGCATTAAGTGCCCCGCCTGGGGAGTACGGCCGCAAGGCTAAAACTCAAAGGAATTGACGGGGGCCCGCACAAGCGGCGGAGCATGCGGATTAATTCGATGCAACGCGAAGAACCTTACCAAGGCTTGACATGTGCCAGACCGCCTCAGAGATGGGGTTTCCCTTCGGGGCTGGTTCACAGGTGGTGCATGGTTGTCGTCAGCTCGTGTCGTGAGATGTTGGGTTAAGTCCCGCAACGAGCGCAACCCTCGTTCCATGTTGCCAGCACGTAGTGGTGGGGACTCATGGGAGACTGCCGGGGTCAACTCGGAGGAAGGTGGGGATGACGTCAAATCATCATGCCCCTTATGTCTTGGGCTTCACGCATGCTACAATGGCCGGTACAATGGGTTGCGATACTGTGAGGTGGAGCTAATCCCTAAAAGCCGGTCTCAGTTCGGATTGGGGTCTGCAACTCGACCCCATGAAGTCGGAGTCGCTAGTAATCGCAGATCAGCAACGCTGCGGTGAATACGTTCCCGGGCCTTGTACACACCGCCCGTCAAGTCACGAAAGTTGGTAACACCCGAAGCCGATGGCCTAACCACCTTGTGTGGGGGGAGTCGTCGAAGGTGGGACTGGCGATTGGGACTAAGTCGTAACAAGGTAGCCGTACCGGAAGGTGCGGCTGGATCACCTCCTTTCTAAGGAGCTAACCATTATTATGGTTGCCCATGTCTGTGCACGAGTGTTGTACGGGTGGGTTGCTCATGGGTGGAATATCAATGAACTCAATACTGGAAAACGTGCGCACGCTGGTCCTCATTATGAGTGGTTGGGGTGTGTGTCGGGGTATTGGCTGTGGCTGTATGGTGTTGGTGCTTGCGAGTACGCATTGTTACTTCACATGAGTGAATCCGTCCTTTTGGGTGGGTTTGTTGGTGTGTGGTGGTGGTGTTGGAATGTGGGTGTTGATGGTGTGTGGTTTGTATGGTTTGGCATGCTGTTGGGTTTTGAGGCAACAAGCCTCCGTCCCTGGTGGATGATTTGATCAAGTGTTGTGGTGCTGGCCTTTTGGGGTTGGTGTTGTGATGGTTGGTTGATTGTCTTCTTGGGTGGCGGGGTTCTTGGTGTTTCGGTGTTTGTCCTGTGTTTGCTGCAGGCATGCTCGGTACGAGCAATAGTCCTTTTGGGTTGTTGTTGGTGGGTGTGTTTGTGGGGGTGTGGGGTTGTTGTTTGGGAACTGTATAGTGAACGCGAGCATCTTGCAGATGAGATGAGTCTTATGACCCTTTTTCCTTGGGTTGTAGGGTGTTTGAGTCTTGTCTGTGTGATTTTGTTAGATTGTTTTATTGCTCAATTCTGAGAACTTTGTTTTGTGTTGAAGTTTTTAAGGGCGCACGGTGGATGCCTTGGCATCAAGAGCCGATGAAGGACGTGGGAATCTGCGATAAGCCTGGTGGAGTCGATAACCGGACGTTGAGACCAGGATTTCCGAATGGGGGAACCCCGCACCATGTTATGTGGTGTGACCTGCAGCTGAATGTATAGGCTGTGTGGAGGGAACGCGGGGAAGTGAAACATCTCAGTACCCGCAGGAAGAGAAAACAATAGTGATTCCGTTAGTAGTGGCGAGCGAACGCGGATGGGGCTAAACCGGTTGGTGTGTGATAGCGGATAGGCGTTGCATCATCGGGGTTGTGGGGTTGACATGTACCAGCGCTATCTTGCTGGTGGGATGAGGTGCAGGCGTATAGGTGAATCGGTTGGAATGCCGGACCATAGAGGGTGATAGTCCCGTAGGTGTAATGCGTGTCTGCCGTTCTAGTGTTGATACCCGAGTAGCACGGGGCCCGTGAAACCTTGTGTGAATCTGCCAGGACCACCTGGTAAGCCTGAATACTACTTGATGACCGATAGTGAATCAGTACCGTGAGGGAATGGTGAAAAGTACCCCGGGAGGGGAGTGAAATAGTACCTGAAACCGTGCGCTTACAATCCGTTAGAGCCTGGGACTTGTTCCTGGGTGATGGCGTGCCTTTTGAAGAATGAGCCTGCGAGTTAGTGTTACGTCGCGAGGTTAACCCGTGTGGGGAAGCCGTAGCGAAAGCGAGTCTGAATAGGGCGTTTGAGTGGCGTGATCTAGACCCGAAGCGAAGTGATCTACCCATGGCCAGGTTGAAGCGCGTGTAAGAGCGTGTGGAGGACCGAACCCACTTCAGTTGAAAATGGAGGGGATGAGCTGTGGGTAGGGGTGAAAGGCCAATCAAACTTCGTGATAGCTGGTTCTCCCCGAAATGCATTTAGGTGCAGCGTTACGTGTTTCTTACCGGAGGTAGAGCTACTGGATAGCTAATGGGCCCTACAAGGTTACTGACGTTAGCCAAACTCCGAATGCCGGTAAGTGAGAGCGTAGCAGTGAGACTGTGGGGGATAAGCTTCATAGTCGAGAGGGAAACAGCCCAGAACGCCAACTAAGGCCCCTAAGCGTGTGCTAAGTGGGAAAGGATGTGGAGTTGCTTTGACAACCAGGAGGTTGGCTTAGAAGCAGCCACCCTTGAAAGAGTGCGTAATAGCTCACTGGTCAAGTGATTCCGCGCCGATAATGTAGCGGGGCTCAAGCACACCGCCGAAGTTGCGTCATTCAAATATTTGCTTGGTCTTCGGATTGGGCGTTTGGATGGGTAGGGGAGCGTCGTATAGCGGGTGAAGTCGCGGTGTAAACCAGCGGTGGACGCTATACGAGTGAGAATGCAGGCATGAGTAGCGAATGACGGGTGAGAAACCCGTCCGCCGAATGATCAAGGGTTCCAGGGTTAAGCTAATCTGCCCTGGGTTAGTCGGGGCCTAAGGCGAGGCCGACAGGCGTAGTCGATGGATAACGGGTTGATATTCCCGTACCGGCGAAGGACCGCCCATACTGAGCTGTTGATGCTAACCATGATGGATTCCAACTGTTGATGCCTTCGGGTGTTTTTGTTGGTTGATGTGGTGGGAACCGATGCAGTGAGGTCAGCGTATTAACAGGTGTGACGCAGGAAGGTAGCCGAGCCAGGCAATGGAATTGACCTGGTCCAAGGGTGTAGGACGAGTCGTAGGTAAATCCGCGGTTCATGATGTCTGAGACCTGATAGGCGCCCACTTTGGTGGGTGATTCGGTGATCCTATGCTGCCTAGAAAAGCATCGGCGCGAGGTCCTAGCCGCCCGTACCCCAAACCGACACAGGTGATCAGGTAGAGAATACTAAGGCGATCGAGAGAATCATGGTTAAGGAACTCGGCAAAATGCCCCCGTAACTTCGGAAGAAGGGGGGCCTGCCCCGTGATCAGCTCTTGCAGTTGTGAGCGGGTGTGGGCCGCAGAGACCAGGGGGAAGCGACTGTTTACTAAAAACACAGGTCCGTGCGAAGTCGCAAGACGATGTATACGGACTGACTCCTGCCCGGTGCTGGAAGGTTAAGAGGACCGGTTAGCAACTTGTTGCGAAGCTGAGAATTTAAGCCCCAGTAAACGGCGGTGGTAACTATAACCATCCTAAGGTAGCGAAATTCCTTGTCGGGTAAGTTCCGACCTGCACGAATGGAGTAACGACTTCCCCGCTGTCTCAACCATGAACTCGGCGAAATTGCAGTACGAGTAAAGATGCTCGTTACGCGCAGCAGGACGGAAAGACCCCGAGACCTTTACTATAGTTTGGTATTGGTGTTCGGTGCAGCTTGTGTAGGATAGGTGGGAGACTGTGAAGCTTGGACGCTAGTTCAGGTGGAGTCATCGTTGAAATACCACTCTGGCTGTACCGGTCACCTAACTTCGGACCATGATCTGGTTCAGGGACAGTGCCTGATGGGTAGTTTAACTGGGGCGGTTGCCTCCTAAAATGTAACGGAGGCGCCCAAAGGTTCCCTCAGCCTGGTTGGCAATCAGGTGTCGAGTGTAAGTGCACAAGGGAGCTTGACTGTGAGAGTGACAGCTCGAGCAGGGACGAAAGTCGGGACTAGTGATCCGGCGGCACCTCGTGGAAGGGCCGTCGCTCAACGGATAAAAGGTACCTCGGGGATAACAGGCTGATCTTGCCCAAGAGTCCATATCGACGGCATGGTTTGGCACCTCGATGTCGGCTCGTCGCATCCTGGGGCTGGAGTAGGTCCCAAGGGTTGGGCTGTTCGCCCATTAAAGCGGTACGCGAGCTGGGTTTAGAACGTCGTGAGACAGTTCGGTCCCTATCCGCTGCGCGCGTTGGAAATTTGAGAAGGGCTGTCCTTAGTACGAGAGGACCGGGACGGACTAACCTCTGGTGTGTCAGTTGTACTGCCAAGTGCATCGCTGATTAGCTACGTTGGGAAGGGATAACCGCTGAAAGCATCTAAGCGGGAAGCCTGCTTCGAGATGAGATTTCCATGCACCTTGAGTGTGTGAGGCCCCCAGCTAGACCACTGGGTTGATAGGCAGGATGTGGAAGCAAGGACTAAAGACTTGTGTAGCTGACCTGTACTAATAGGCCGATGACTTTCAACACACAATATATACAATAATGACTAATAAGATCATTGCTGTTCGCGTTCACTATGCGGTTACGAGACAACAACTCGACAACCGAAACTAAACATGAGACTTGACAAGTAGTTTTTGTCGCATCGTTTCATACAACACCAGAAAATTGGTTTGTGTGCTTCGTGATTGTTACGGCGGTCATAGCGTGGGGGAAACGCCCGGTCCCATACCGAACCCGGAAGCTAAGGCCCACTGCGCCGATGGTACTGCACTCGTGAGGGTGTGGGAGAGTAGGTCACCGCCGGACTTAACTTAATAAAGATGAATGTTGGTTTGAGGCCCTAACCTTTTGGTTGGGGCCTCACCTGTTTAACCACCATGGTTAAGCCGTCCGCGCACCTAAGGCGCTCGAGCTCTTTATTCTCGGAGAACTGGCTACAGTGTGTAGTAGAAATAACTTGTTCTGCTACCGAGGGAGTCATGCCTTGACCACTGAGACAACGAGCCCGCTGCGTTACCGCGACGATTCGGTTCGTCCCCAGGATGATCTTTACCGTCATAGCAACGGTAAGTGGTTCGAAACGGCCACCATCCCAGGTGATCAAGGGATCTACGGTTCGTTCATGGAACTGCGTGACCAGGCCGAAGATGCCGTTCACGCCATCATCAAAGAAGCCGTCAAGGCCTACGAATCGGGCTCAGCTACCGATGAGGCAACTAAGCGCATCGCTCACCTCTATGGTTCCTTCATGAATGAAGCGGCGATTCAAGAGCGTGGCGCAGAGCCGATCGCTGGCTACCTCAACGCCATTAATGAAGTTACTTCCGTGCAGTCACTGCTGAAGCTCTCGGGATCTTTCTACCGCAAGGGTATTAGCGGATTCCTCGAAATTGGCGCGATGAACGACGCAGGGGACCCAGAGCGAAACCTTTTGACCTTTCTGCAAGGTGGATTGGGCCTGCCCGATGAGTCCTACTATCACGATGAGCAATTGGCCGAGACCCTCGCTGATTACCGGGACCACCTGCAGCGACTGCTAAGCCTTGGCGGGATTAGTGATGCGGGCTCGGCAGCCGATAGCGTCGTTGCGCTGGAGAAGGCTATCGCCGAATTCCACTGGGATCGGGTGAAGGTACGCGATGCTCAGGCACGCTACAACCTTATGACCGGCGAATCGCTCTTTGAACTCTTTGACGGTCTGAAGTCCTGGCTGGCCGGGGCAGGGATTGAAGCAAAGTACTACGGCGAAGTTGTTGTTTGGCAGCCCAGCTACCTTGAAGGTCTGGCGGGCCTCATCGAATCCCAGCCGCTAGACGCATGGAGGAACTGGCTTAACGTGCAGGTGCTGCGTTCCTTCGCGCCGTACCTCTCCAGTGACTTCGTCAACGAAAACTTCTCCTTCTACTCCGCCAAGCTCGGCGGTGTGGAGCAGATCCGCGATCGCTGGAAGCGCGGCGTATCCTTCACCGAAGGCGCCGTAGGTGAAGACATCGGCCAACTTTACGTTGCCAAGAATTTCCCGCCAGAGGCCAAAGATGCCATGGATCAGCTGGTGCAGCGACTGACCGAGGCCTACCGGATCTCTATCGTCCAACTGTCCTGGATGGGCGAGGCAACGATCGAAAAGGCGCTGGATAAGCTTTCGAAGTTCCGGCCAAAGATTGGCTACCCGGATCAGTGGATCGATTACTCGTCGATCACCACCAATGAGCTTGATGTGATTGCCAATTTGGCCGCGGCCAATGAGTTTGAGTTTAAGCGCGAGCTGAAGAAGATCGATGACGGGGTGGACCGCGAACTGTGGTTCATGTACCCACAGACCGTCAACGCCTACTATCACCCGCTGCTGAACGAAATCGCATTCCCGGCAGCCATCCTGCGCCTGCCATTCTTTGATGTAGATCGCGATATCGCCTCGAACTTTGGTGCGATCGGAGCGGTGATCGGCCATGAGATCGGCCACGGTTTTGATGACCAAGGCTCGCAGTACGATGGCACCGGCCAGCTGACCAATTGGTGGACCGATGAGGACCGCGAAGCATTTGAGAAGCTGACCGGCAAGCTGGTGGAGCAGTACAACGCACTGGCTCCCACCGAAGCACCCAAGCACCAGGTCAACGGTGCGCTGACCCTAGGTGAAAACATCGGCGACCTTGGCGGACTGGGCATCGCCTACAAGGCGTACAAGCTCGAGCTTGCCGCTCGTGGCATCACCGAGGATGAAGTGATCGACGGAGTCAGCGGTGACCAGCGCTTCTTCTACTCGTGGGCTGAATGCTGGCGTACGCTGATCCGTCCGGAAACCGCAGTGGTCCGCGTTCGCACCGACCCACACGCACCGGGCGAATTCCGTTGCAACCAGGTTCCCAAGAACCTGAGCGCCTTCCACGAAGCCTTTGGCACCAAGCCAGGCGATGGCATGTGGCTGGACCCAGAAGACCGCGTCGAAATCTGGTAAATCACCACCGATCACGCACCAGAGCACCGGCAAACTTCGCTTTGCCGGTGCTCTGGTGTACCCGGTGGGAAATTAGCGGGTGTAAGTCTGATCATGAACGGCATTGCGGGCACGCAATGACACGTAGAATGGGTAATTGTGACTTCCGAAAATAATGCCGCACAGCCCATTGATACCAACGACCAGCGACAGGTTCGCACTGATAAGCGAAACCAGTTCCTGGCCAAGGGTGAGGAAGCCTACCCTGTAGGTGTGGCTCGCACCCACTCGCTGCTGGAAATCCGCGATAAGTACGAGCACCTTGAAGCCGGCGAAGAAACCGAAGACGTAGTAGGCGTCGCTGGCCGTATCGTCTTTATGCGCAATACCGGCAAGCTGTGCTTCGCCACCTTGCAGGAAGGCGGCCCCAATGGTGAGGGTGTGCGCCTGCAGCTGATGCTTTCCTTGGCTAACGTCGGCGAAGAACGCCTTGCCCAGTGGAAGTCCCTCGTTGACCTCGGCGACCACGTTTTTGTTAGCGGCAAGGTGATTTCTTCACGCCGCGGCGAGCTGTCGATCATGGCCGATACCTACGAAATGGCCTCCAAGGCACTGCGCCCGCTGCCAGTGCTGCACGCGGATTTGAATGAAGCTACCCGTGTGCGTCAGCGCTACGCGGACCTGATCGTGCGCAATGAAGCTCGCGAAATGGTTTACAAGCGTGCCGGCATTGTTCGCGCCGTACGTAACACCCTAGAAAACCATGGCTACGTTGAGGTTGAGACCCCAATGCTGCAGCTGGTTCACGGTGGTGCATCGGCCCGTCCATTCAAGACTCACCTGAACGCTTTTGATCAGGAAATGACCCTGCGCATCGCCACTGAGCTGTACCTCAAGCGTTGTGTTGTTGGTGGCGTGGACCGTGTATTCGAAGTCGGACGCATCTTCCGCAACGAAGGCGTGGACTCAACTCACTCGCCTGAATTCACCACCCTAGAATGCTACGAAGCCTACGCAGATCAGTACGTGATGGCCGATCGCATGAAGGAAATTATCCTTAACGCCGCCGACGCCATTGGCGCTGGCCGAACCGTCGAAACCCCTAAGGGCACCGCAAACCTGGACGGCGAATGGCGCTGGTTGAGCGTGTACCCTGGCCTGGCTGAGGCTGTGGGTGTGGAGATCACTCCAGATACCGACGCTTCGGTGTTGCGCGAAGTTGCGGCCAAGCACGAAGTAAAGATCGATCCTGCTTGGGGAGCTCAGAAGCTAGTTATCGAGCTCTTTGGCGAAATTGTCGAGCCAACTTTGATCGACCCAACCTTCGTTTGTGATTACCCGCCACTGGCTCAGCCGCTGGCTCGTCCACACCGCTCGAAGCCAGGCGTTATCGAAGCATGGGACCTCATCATCGGTGGCATGGAACGCGGTACCGCGTTCTCGGAGCTGATCGACCCAGTCATTCAGCGTGAACGCCTCACCGAGCAGTCGCTGATGGCCGCTGGCGGCGACCCTGAAGCAATGCAGCTTGACGAGGACTTCCTGCGTGCCCTGGAATACGGTGCACCACCGATGGGTGGTATCGGACTGGGTATCGATCGATTGGTAATGCTCTTCACCAACGTGGGTATTCGCGAAACGATTCTCTTCCCACTGCTAAAGCCGGAGGCATAAATAATGTTGTACGTCGAGGCTATTGTTCCAACAATCGCCCTGGCTCTGCTTTTTTGGTACGTGATGAAAGCGATTACTAACGCGGACCGAAAAGAGCGTCAGGCCGAAGCTGAAGCAGATGCGCTTATTCAAAATCGTGCGGATTCCAATAATCCAACGAACGAGAATTAGAGTATTCCTGATAGAACCTTGTGAATATTGATCAGAATTAGAATTTTCTGATGCTATTTGTATAGGCTTGAACATTGAAAAGGACTGGTGTCTCATTTGACGCCTAGTTCGGTACATTCAAGCTCGGAGGAATCCCCAGATGGCACGTCAGGTTCAAATCGCCCTGATTGACGATATTGATGGCAGCGAAGCAACTGAATCAATTGCATTCAGCATTGCTGGTCAGCACTTCGAAATCGACCTGAACGACGAACATGCTGCAGAATTCCACGCGGCCATTGATCCGTATGTAGAAGCTGCGCGTTCGTCGAAGCAGACGGCGACTAGCGAAGCCCCAGCAATTCGTGCTTGGGCAAAAGAAAACAATATCAAGGTCAACGCTCGTGGGCGCCTTAATGCAGAGGTTGTAGAATCCTACAACGCTGCAATGCGTAAGGGCGGACGCAACCGCACGAAGTAATTCGCTCGGTTAGTCAAAGACTTCAAATGAGTCGGCACATTCAATGCGCCGACTCATTTGCTTATAACGATGACCGTGATCTATCAATTTAATTGACCTACTGTTTTCCCTCACATGAGAATTCAACGGCGTTTGTCCCGGTAAGCGACGTCCACCAAGCAGTATTGAAGTAACGTTTCGGGTTATCCCCGTGGCGAACAAGGGCGAATTGCGGGCGCTTGGTGCGTAGCATCGAATTATTGGTAAGCAAGGAGTGTGCCGAAGATGTTTGAGAGATTTACCGACCGTGCCCGTCGAGTTGTCGTGCTCGCCCAAGAAGAGGCGCGCATGCTCAACCACAATTACATCGGCACCGAGCACCTGCTGCTCGGCCTAATCCACGAAGGTGATGGCGTAGCCGCTAAAGCGCTCGAGTCGCTGAATATTTCGTTGGGTGCCGTACGTGAGCAGGTTCAGGAGATTATCGGTAAGGGCCAGCAGGCTCCTTCCGGTCATATCCCGTTCACTCCTCGCGCCAAGAAGGTCTTGGAATTGTCGCTACGCGAAGCGTTGCAGCTGGGTCATAACTACATTGGCACCGAGCACATTCTGCTCGGTTTGATCCGCGAGGGCGAAGGTGTTGCTGCTCAGGTTCTAGTGAAGCTGGGTGCTGATCTTGGCCGCGTGCGCCAGCAGGTCATTCAGCTGCTCTCGGGCTACCAGGGTGGCAAGGAAACTGCCGTCGCTGGTGTTAGCTCGGGCGGACAGCAGGAAGGTACCCCGGCCGGTTCGGCGGTACTGGACCAGTTTGGTCGCAACCTCACCGCAGCTGCCCGCGAAGGCAAGCTGGATCCGGTGATCGGTCGCGAGCACGAGATGGAACGCGTCATGCAGGTCCTCTCGCGCCGTACCAAGAACAACCCAGTTCTTATTGGTGAACCTGGCGTTGGTAAGACTGCCGTAGTTGAAGGCCTAGCCCAGTCGATCGTTCGCGGCGACGTACCAGAAACCATCAAGGACAAGCAGCTTTACACCTTGGACCTCGGTTCATTGGTCGCCGGTTCCCGTTACCGTGGTGACTTCGAAGAGCGCCTGAAGAAGGTCCTCAAGGAGATCCGCACCCGTGGCGATATCATCTTGTTCATCGACGAGATCCACACCCTGGTGGGTGCTGGTGCGGCCGAAGGTGCTATTGACGCTGCTTCCATCCTCAAGCCTATGTTGGCTCGTGGCGAGTTGCAGACCATTGGTGCCACCACCCTTGATGAGTACCGCAAGAACATCGAGAAGGATGCAGCGCTTGAGCGTCGCTTCCAGCCGATTCAGGTCAAGGAACCAACTGTTGAGCTGACCACGCAGATCCTTCGTGGCCTGCGTGACCGCTACGAGGCACACCACCGCGTGACCATCACCGATGGCGCGTTACAGGCTGCCGCAACGTTGGCTCACCGCTACATTTCGGACCGTTTCCTGCCAGATAAGGCAGTGGATTTGATCGATGAAGCCGGTGCCCGCCTGCGCATCCAGCGGATGACCGCACCTCCTGCCCTGAAGGAAATGGACGAGGAGATCGCGACCGTACGCCTGGAGAAGGAAGCGGCGATCGACGCACAGGACTTCGAAGGAGCAGCCTCGCTGCGCGATAAGGAGTCCAAGCTCATTGAAGCGCGCAACGAAAAGGAAAAGTCGTGGCGCAACGGTGACATGGATGAAGTATCCGAGGTCACCGAAGAGCTCATTGCTGAAGTTCTGGCTAACTCCACCGGCATCCCGGTTGTGAAGCTGACCGAGGAAGAGTCCTCACGTCTGCTGAACATGGAAGCAGAACTGCACAAGCGTGTTATCGGCCAGGATTCGGCTATCAAGGCCATCTCCCAGGCCATCCGCCGCACCCGTGCAGGCCTGAAGGATCCAAACCGCCCAGGTGGCTCGTTCATCTTCGCCGGTCCAACCGGTGTGGGTAAGACCGAGCTGGCTAAGGCGTTGGCGGAATTCCTCTTCGGTGAAGAAGACGCACTGATCACCTTGGACATGTCCGAATACTCGGAGAAGCACACCGTTTCCCGACTCTTCGGTGCCCCTCCAGGCTACGTCGGTTACGAAGAAGGTGGACAGCTGACCGAAAAGGTCCGTCGTCGTCCATTCTCCGTAGTGCTCTTCGACGAGGTTGAAAAGGCCCACGCTGACCTGTTCAACTCGCTGCTGCAGATTCTGGAAGACGGTCGATTGACTGACTCCCAGGGCCGCGTAGTGGACTTCAAGAACACCATCATCATCATGACCACCAACCTCGGTACCCGTGACATCTCTAAGGGTGTAATGACCGGCTTCCAGTCGGCCGCGGATACCAAGACCGGTTATGAGCGCATGCAGGCCAAGGTGCAAGAAGAGCTACGTCAGCACTTCCGCCCTGAGTTCTTGAACCGTGTTGATGACACCGTGGTCTTCCCTCAGCTCAACCAGGACGAGATCGAAGAGATCGTCGACCTGTTTGTTGGCCGCCTGGCCAAGCGTCTGAAGGAACGCGAGATGACCATCGAGCTGACCCAGGGTGCTCGCAGCCTGTTGGCACAGCGTGGCTACGACCCAGCAATGGGCGCTCGTCCACTGCGTCGTACCATTCAGCGCGACATCGAAGATCAGCTCTCCGAGCGGATCCTATTCGGTCAGATTGTTGCTGGACAGCATGTCACCGTCGACGTTGAGGGCGAGGGTGAACTGCAGAAGTTCGTCTTCCGCGCCGAAGGCGGCCCAGGTCAGCTAGAAGGCGAGCCGGCACCAGCAGCGCTGGAAAGCTAAGCTCAAACCGTTTGTAACAACTAGCCGTGGAACAAGAGAAATCTGGTTCCACGGCTAGTTGCTTTAACGCCTTGCTTTAACGCCTTGCTTTAACGCCGGGAAGCCGAGCGCAAGACCAAGACCAGTCCCAGAGCTGTGCAGCAAAGATAAACACCGATCACGCAGATCCAACCAACGGTGAAGCCGCCTGCGGATCCGACCAGCAGGCCCATGGCCAGCGGGCCAACGGTGAATCCACCAAATTGCCCAGCAGAGACGATGCCACTGGCGCTGCCCAATCGGTTAGCAGGAACCGCGCGGAGCAAGGCAGCCATAAGAACCACCGAGACGCCTAAGGCCGAGGCGCCGTGCAAGATCACCGCAACCCAGAGCAGCGTCGCGCAGTGCCATTGTTCGGAGAGCAGGAAGCTCACGGCCCCGCAGGTGGCAAGCGAGGCCAGTAGTAGAAGCAGTTTTGGTGCAGCGATGCCGCGGGACATCATCCTGCCCCAACCCACTCGTGCGCTGACTCCGACCACACCGGCCACTGCAGCGGTCAGGCCGCCGGCGATGAGCGAGAAGTGCAGTTCGCGCACCGCAAACAGCGCCAAATACACATTGGTGGCCTGAACCCCAACACCGTTGATAAACCCAAAGAGGGTTAACGCATAAATGACGTACCGGGTAGAAGGTGCCGCCTGTGCAATCGGGGTTTCAGACTTCGGCCCGGATTGCTTACTGGGGCTCGACTCTGGAGCTTGAAGCAGAGGTGTGCTGTTCAGAATGCGTACTGCAAGAATGGCCAGCACCGCAGCCAGTACGGCTCCGGTCAGCGATGCTCCCCGCCAGCCAATGACGGCGGCCAGAAGCGGGAACCCCACGCTGCCTATCAACTGGGAGACCTGAACACCAGACTGTTTAATCCCGGTCCAGTTGATCCGTTGTTCGCTAGGCACTCGCTGGACCAAAATACGATTGGTGACACCGTTGGGAAATGACTGGGCGAGCCCAGAAACACCGGCAGCCACCAACAAAAGAATGTAGCCGGCATTTACGGCGGCAAGCCCCATAGCTAGCGTGGCGGCACCAAAAATGATCAGCATCAACCGGGTATCTGGTTGTCGATCCGAGAATTTACCAAACGCAGCATTACCTATCGCGGCGCACCCAAAACAAACGGTAGCCAGCAGACCAAATTGGGACTCGGTGATGCCCAGATCTCGAATCACCAGATCACTTGTGGCGCTAAGCCCGTAGTTAAGCAGTGGGGCAATGCCGACAGCGGATAAGAGGATGGCCAGCAGCCCAAACCCTGGGCGTACTTCCTTGACTGACATCCTCATCCTTAAACTGGTCGAACTGCGGTTCTAGCTCAGTTTGGCATAGTCGCAACCAGGCGCATCGTTCTATGACATTTCTGGCATCGACTTAAACTCTGCGAACTATCGGGCATAGGATTTATCAGGTGAATACTTTTACCGTCCGTTCAGCAAAAACCAGTGATGTCGCAGCGATCCGCGAGCTTGTGCGACCGCTAGCTGAAAAGCGGATCCTGCTGGACAAGGAAGCAGTCACCTATTACGAATCCATTCAGGAATTTGTGATGGCTCAGGACTCGGACGGAAATGTCATTGGCTGCGGCGGCTTGCACGTGATCTGGGAAGACATTGCCGAGATTCGCACGCTGGCCACCTCTGAACAGGTGCGCGGCCAAGGCATCGGACACCTATTGCTCGAAGAGCTAATCCGCCGGGCCAAGGCTGTGGGTGTAACACGGGTGTTCTGTCTGACCTTTGAAGTGGCATTCTTTGAACGCCACGGATTTAGCGTTATGGCGGATCAGAGCGCAGTTGATCCCATTGTCTACCAAGAAATCCTGCACTCGCGAGACGAAGGCGTGGCCGAGTTCCTCGACCTTGCGCGGGTAAAACCCAATACCTTGGGCAATACCCGCATGATCATCTCATTGGAGCAGTAGCCTCTAGTCCATCTGGTCGTAGCGCGCACGCAAGATCAGGTACAGCGCGTAGATAACCAGACCCACTCCAATGACGCCCAAAACAATGGGGCCGAAACTTTGATCACGGATAGCCTTCAGCGCACCGTCAATGCCACTGGCTTCTTTGGGATCGCCCTGTACGGTGGCCACGATGAACAGCACTCCCAGCGCGCCGAGGACTAGACCCTTAGCTGGGTAGCCAATCATGCCGGTGTAGGTGATCGCCTTGGAGATATCCCGGCGGCTCGAATTTTCCAGATCCTTCAGAAACTTCTTACTGACACCCTTATAGATGTAGTAACAAGCCATACCCAACAGGATCAGCCCGATGATAACTATCACGGCCCGTCCGGCAAAGGACTTCATCAATTCGCCACTGAAGCTAGAGGTAGTCTTTCCCGAATCGCTCGGGCTGCCCACGGCAAATCGACCAAAGGTGAAACCAACGGCCAAGAACACCACGGCCGTTCCCGCAAATTTCAGTCGCTCCCGTAGCTCTTTCTCGGGAAGGAAGAGCTGAGCCAGCGACCACAGACCCAGTAAGAGTGCCCCGGCCGCGCAGATCCAGAGCAGAACTATGCCAAAGGGTTGTGCTGCCAAAGCACGCATGGCACCGCTTTGATCTGCCTTTGCGTGCCCGCCGGAGGCCACAAATGCAGCAAGGATGCCCATGGTGGCATGTAGTACACCATTGGCGACATAACCTAGGCGGGCCAAGCGTTCGAACCAAGGATGCCGGGCTACCTGGTGGGCAGCGTTGGTCGGGTCTACAGAAGCGTTCATGGCCTAATCATAACTAGGACGGCAGGCAAATGTGTCCGTCTTCAAGCACGGCTAGCCCGTCTTTGAGCAAACCGGACAGGGCTCGTTCACGCTGCGCTAATTCAGCTTGCAATCCTTCTAGCGCCACATAGCTGGTGTGCTCCTGTAGGGACAGGTCAGCAAGGAAAGATATTTGTGTCACCGGATGCTCATGTTCTCGCAATATGGCCATGATGGCTCCACGAACCTGACGGTCCGTGCCTTGCCAGGCTTGGCCTTTGGGGGTGTAGTGCGGTGCCGGGCGTCCGGCAGCAATCCATGCGCACTGGTCAAAGACCGGGCAGGCATCACATTTGGGGCTGCGCGCGGTGCAAACCAAGGCACCTAGTTCCATCACCGAGACGTTCCACAAATTTGCGTCGTCTTTAGCTTCGGGCTGCACTTGCCGAGCACGGGCGAATTCACTAGCCCGCGGGGTGGGTTCGGGCAGCGCCATGCCGCCAAAGAGTCTGGCGTGTACCCGTCGGATATTGGTATCAACCACCACGGTGGGCTGACCAAAGGCAAAACAAGCAATGGCCGAGGCGGTATAGTCTCCGACCCCGGGCAGCGCACGTAGCGCTTCTTCGGTGCGCGGTACCTCACCGTTGTATTCGGTGGTGATTTCAATCGCCGCCGCATGTAGGCGCTGCGCGCGGCGTGGATAACCTAACCGTCCCCAGGCCTTGAGCGCTTCAGATAAAGGTTCGGCGGCCAGATCTTGTGGCCGCGGCCAACGACTCATCCACTGTTCCCAGACAGGTAGTACGCGCACCACGGGAGTCTGCTGCAGCATAAATTCGCTGACCATAACCTCCCAGCCGCTTGCGCCTTCACGACGCCATGGCAGGTCCCTTGAGTTCGCCAAGTACCACTGGTTGATTTTGTGATGGATTTGCTGCACCTCACCACTGTATCCAACCTTGTGCATTTGGCTCGATTCCCCTGCCATTACCGGGATCGGGTGTGCCGATGAATTAGCCTTAAGCTATGAGCAATGCACCCGGATCCAAGCCATCAGCCAGCGTCTATCGGCGTCGGCGTATTACCGTGGCGGTAATCGCCGTGGTACTGATTGGGTTGATCATTTGGGGCGTTGTCGCCGTGGCAGGTTTGCTCACTTCCGACCCGCAGAGCGCGCCGGCTCCTTCGCCGACGGCGCAGAGCTCTTCGGCAGCGCCAAGCACAGAATCTTCGGAGGATGCGGCCAAGAAGTGCAAGTCGGACGAGATCAAAATTACCGCGACCACCGACGCTAAAAGCTACCCGGCTGGCAAAAAACCGGTGCTGATCCTTGGTATCGAAAACACTTCAAAGCGCGAGTGCGACTTAAACGTGGGAACCAGCCAGCAAGAATTTTTGATCTCCAGTGGAGCCGACCGCGTCTTCTCCACCGTGGACTGCCTGCAAAACCGTGAAGATGTTCCGCTGACCTTTGCCGCGGGACAAAAAGAGGACGCGCGTTTCACCTGGAACCGTGACCGATCGGCACCGGGTTGCAAGGCCGTGAGTGTGCAGCCGAGCCCCGGTACCTACAAGTTCACTGCGGCCATCGGAGAATTTGAATCCGAACCAGTGAGCTTCAAACTGGAGTAACTGGCTAGATGTAGCGATCCAGCAGGGAAGACTCAGCCATTCGAGCTAGCCCTTCACGGATGGACCGGGCACGCTGTTCGCCCACACCTTCAATTTCCATCAATGCCGTGGTCGAGGCGGCCATCAGCAGCTGCAAATTATCAAAGGACGCCACCAACCGGTCACCGATGGCCTTAGGTACGGTGCGGATCTGCGATAGCAGACGGTAACCCTTAGGGGAGAGCTGATCATCCTGACCAATAGTTCCCTGTGGGAACAGGATCTTGGCCAGCCCTTCAATATCGATTAGCTGGGCGTCACTGACCTCATGAAGTCGCCCAAGCGCCAGATCGATATCCAGTTCGGATCCTTCAGCCTGAGCATAATCACGCAAGAGCAACTGATTATCAACCTGGATCCCGGAAAGCAATTCTGCGTGCTGTGCCGCTAGCAGTCGACCATCAATACCCAGCTCCAGAACGTAGCGGGAGATTTCTTCGCTGGTTCGTCGCAACATTTCGGTGCGCTGCAGAACCGCCAATACTTCACGTGCGGTGGCGACGTCTTCAATTTCCGCCGCCGATAAAGCGCTGGTGACCTGGTCCAGACGATGCCGGTAGCGCTCTAGGGTAGCAACAGCCTGGTTACCTCGGGCCAACAGTCGTTCGGCCGGTTCAAGCACGTGGCGCTCGCCGTCCGCATACAGGGTGATGGTTTGCATGGACTGGGAGACCGAGATGGTCGGGAAGCCAGTCTGTACTGCAACACGTTCGGCCGTGCGGTGACGGGTGCCCGATTCTTGGGTATCAATCTGTGCATCGGGCATTAGCTGTACGCCGGCCTGCAGGATCTGCCGTGCCGTGCCGTCAAGGATGATCGCGCCGTCCATTTTGGCCAGCTCGCGGATCCGGGTTGGGCTGTAGTCCGCGTTGATTCTGAATCCGCCGGAGCTCAGCGATTCCACGACCTTGTCGTGGCCCAAGACAATCAGGGCGCCGGTGCGGCCACGCTGAATGCGCTCAAGACCCGCAGCGAGTTCGGTTCCCGGAGCAATCTGGGCCAAGATGGCAAGAAATTCGGGGGATGGGTGCGCTTTCAATTTGCGTCCTTTCAGCGGGCGACAACACTCAAGTTTATCGTGCTGGTTTCTGTCGCTGGGTGAAGGCAACATCCAGTGCCTGAGCTATGTTCTCCACTTGGAATACGTGGATACCCTCGGGAATGTTTTTCAGTGGTTCCGGGGTCGCCGGAGCCATAGCAAAGGAGAACCCAAGCCGTTGGGCTTCGGTGATTCGCCGCGAGATCTCGGGAACTTGGCGTACTTCACCGGCCAGCCCCACCTCACCAAAGGCCACAAAGTCCTGGGGCAGCGGGAACTCATTCATCGAGGAAGCCAAAGCCAACGCGCAGGCAAGATCCGAAGCGGGTTCGGCAATTTTTACTCCGCCCACCGTGGCGATATAGGAGTCCATCGAAGAAAGATCCATATGGGCCCGAGCTTGTAGAACGGCCACGACCATTTGGGCGCGTGCAGCATCCAGGCCACTGGTGGCACGACGGGCAGCTGGGGCATTACTGCGTGATAACAAGGTCTGCACCTCGGCTACCAGCGGGCGTCGGCCCTCCAGAGTCACGGTGATGCAGGTGCCCGGTACCGGATTGCGGGTACGGGTGACAAAAAGCTTGGACGGATCGGTGAGCGATTCAATGCCGTCCTCATTCAGATCAAAGCAGCCCACCTCATCGGTAGCACCGTAACGGTTTTTCAGCGCTCGCAGAATGCGCAAGCGCGAATGCTTCTCACCATCAAACTGGCAGACCACATCAACTAGGTGCTCGAGTAGGCGCGGACCGGCCACGGAGCCTTCCTTGGTCACGTGTCCGACCATGATGGTGGACATGGCCCGGGTCTTGGCAGCGTTGATGATAGAGGCCGCCACCTCGCGTACCTGGGAGACGCCGCCGGCAGCCCCATCAATCTCCGCTGAGGAGAAGGTCTGGACCGAGTCCAAAATCAGCAGTTGTGGGTCGATCTCTTGGATCTGTCCCAGCGCGAGGGCAAGGTCAGTTTCTGCAGCGAGGTAAAGGTTATCGGCCACGGCGTTGATACGTTCGGCCCGGGATTTCACCTGAGCCGCCGATTCTTCACCGGTCAGATACAGCACTCGAAGACCGGTATTTGCTGCCTTTGCCGCTACATCCAGTAACAGTGTGGACTTACCCACGCCCGGTTCTCCGGCGAGCAGGATTGCTGCAGCTGGAACCAATCCGCCACCTAAAACACGGTCCAGTTCGGAAACACCGCTGGGCCTGAAGGCTGCCTCGGAGCCGTCAATCTGAGCGATTGGCTTAGCCGGATGCGCCACCTTGGCCGCCGCGACGGTGCGCGCCGAAACGGTGCCTACTTCTTCAACGGTGCCCCACGCTTGGCATTCGCCGCAACGTCCCACCCACTTGATAGTGGTCCATCCGCATTCCGAGCATTTGAAGGTTGCTGAAGATTTGGTGCGTGTGGAGGTTTTGGCCATAGCCTAATGCTATCGACCCCGGCCGACATTTTTGTTCAGGAGAGCTTGGGCAACGCTGCGATGGCTTCATCGTGATTGCGTCCTGCAGATTCTAGAAGGTCAACGATCATCGGGCGCAACAACAGGACTAATCCTTCACCTTGCAAACCTTGGACGCCTAAGCTCTGCGGGTCTAGCTGTGCTGCCGCATTTTCCAGCTGGCGGATAGCTGCCCGTTCGTACTTTCGTTGACCGGCCAGATTCTGTTCGCGAACCGAGTGCGCCAGCGCGTTCACCGCTTCGGACACTTCACGCAAAAGTGGCGCGAGCGATTCGGCACCTTCTGGGGTCAGCGCCCCATTGGTGATGACCGAAGATAACCGGCGGGCAAAAACGCGAAGGTTACGCGCCGTCCAGTCATAGTGGTTAAAGCGTTCGGAAAGCCGATTGAGCTCATGGCGATGCCGGCGTCCGGACGGCGAAATCATCGCCAGTTCCTTCGAAGCACTAAAAGCGCCGGGTAACTTATCCAGGTGACTCTGGGTGGCGCGCGCCTTAATCAGCGCGTGGAATGCCGCACGACGATCATCGTCACGAATGGCCCAGGAACATTCCAAAATTGCCTCAGAAAGTTCCTTAAACAAGTCGCTGAGCGCTGAGACCGGGGTGCGCCGCGGGTCCGAAGGCCAAAGAACAATCACCAGCAACGCCAATAATGATCCGGTTAAAGCGTCAATGGATCTGGCAAAAGGCCCATCAACGCTGATCGGCAATAACACCACAAGGGCTGACTGCATCCCGAGCTGAGTGGAGAAGATGGCCCCGGAATCTAGATAACGAGCCACCACCAAACTCAGCGACATCACCACCGAGGCCTGCCAGATACCTTGGCCAAACCAATGCATCAGCGTATCGCCCAGTGCCACACCCAAGGTGCAGCCCAAAGCGACTTCAGCGGTTTTGCGTATCGTGGTTGAGGCTCCAAAGCCCAAGGAGATCAGTGCGCTGGTGGCGGCAAAAATCGGTTGTGTATGTCCCCAGATGCTCTCCGCGATCCAGAAGGCGCCGATGGCGCCCATGGTCATGCGCAAAATCCTTGGAAGGGAGCTGCGCGCGCGTAACAGCCCAGAGCGGTTGCGCGCAGCGAGGAAGCCGGTTACCCGGGTTGGTAGCGACTTCGCTTTGCTCTGAATTGCCATAGGGTCAGTCTCCCACGCTCAGGGCTTTAACCCGATGAAGTTGCCTGCATATTGCTCTAGTGAGCAGGATCACGACAATACGTAGAAGCTGTTAACCCTTTGTTCATCTTTGCCGGGGGATCTGGTTACCTTGGCTCTTTAACGTCATAGATGAAGCGGGCGAAGATCCGCTGGAAGTTTTCATATTCATCGTATTCAACATGGGGAGTACCAACTCGTGAAGCTTAATCGCCTTGGCAGTGCAGCTGCCGTCCTTTCTGTAGCGGCAATCGCACTGACTGCTTGTGGCTCGGATAATCCGACCGCCACCTCAAGCTCGGGCAGCTCCGCAAGCTCGTCGGGCTCAGGTGCCAGTGGCACCCTGACCGGCATTGGCGCTTCCAGCCAGACCTCGGCTATGGAAGCTTGGAGCGCAGGCTTCAAGGCTGCCAACGCAGGCGCTAACGTACAGTACTCGCCAGATGGCTCGGGCGCTGGCCGTAAGGCATTCTTGGCTGGTGGCGCTCAGTTCGCTGGCTCGGATGCTTACCTGAAGGAAGATGAAGCCGAATCGTCCAAGAAGATTTGTGGCCCAGAAGGCGCTTTCAACATTCCTGCGTACGTCTCGCCAATCGCTGTAGCTTACAACCTTGAGGGTGTTGACGAGCTGAACATGGATGCGCAGACCATCGCCAAGGTGTTCAAGAAGGAAATCACCAAGTGGAATGACCCAGTGATTGCCAAGCAGAACCCAGATGCAACCCTGCCGGACAAGGAAATCACCGTTGTTCACCGCAACGATGAGTCGGGGACCACCGAGAACTTTGTTGAGTACCTCAAGGCCGCCGCTGGCAAGGTCTGGAACTACGAAGTTTCCGGAGAATGGCCAAGCGACATCCAGTCGGAAAACGCTAAGGGCACCTCCGGCGTGGTTTCCACCACCACCTCCACCGACGGCGCAATCACCTACGCTGACTTCTCGGCTGTAGGCAAGCTGTCCACCGTCAACGTCAAGGTGGGCGACGAATACACCAAGATCTCAGCAGACGCTGCCGCTAAGGCGCTGGAGACCGCAACCCCAGTGAAGGGTGCCTCCAAGAACGACCTGGCACTGGATCTGAAGCGCGACACCACCGAAGCCGGTACCTACCCAATCGTCTTGGTTTCGTACCACATCTTCTGCAGCACCTACAAGGATCAGGCAACTGTTGACCTGGTCAAGTCCTTCGGTAAGTACGTAGTTTCCGCTGAGGGCCAGAAGGCTGCTGCGGATTCAGCCGGCAACGCTCCACTGTCGAGCAGCATCGAAGAAAAGGCTGCCAAGGCTATCGACGCAATCACCGTCGCCAAGTAGTAACTCGCCGGAATCCGGCACTCGGTGCGGGTGGTGAACTCGACCACCCGCACCAGCAACACCCCTCCACCCCTGCAGCATTGGCTGCATCACCCCCGTTTTGTAAAGGCTCTAGCCATGACTACCAATGCTTTGACAAGCAAGTCATCGACTTCAGGCCGCCTAGGCGACAAGATCTTCTCCGGTGCAGCCCTGGCCGCCGGTGTACTGATCCTAATCACGCTCTTTGCGGTCGCAGTCTTCTTGCTGATCCAAGCCCTGCCGACGTTCTTTGCCGATCCGGCAGAGGTTTCCGGCGGTCAAGGATTCTTCGCTTATATCTGGCCGATTGTTATCGGTACGGTCATCGCCGCGGCTATCGCCCTGGCGATAGCTACCCCAGTCGGTCTGGGTGTGGCACTGTTTATCTCGCACTTCGCTCCACGCAAGGTTGCTGGCCCGCTGGGCTACCTCATTGACCTGCTGGCAGCAATCCCCTCGGTGATCTACGGTGCTTGGGGCTACATGATCCTGGCACCAGCCTTGGTTCCCGGATTTGAATGGCTGGCCAAGAACCTCGGATTCATCCCGATCTTCGCCGGTCCTGCCTCGCAGACCGGTAAGACCATGCTCACCGCCGGCATTGTGCTGGCCGTGATGGTTCTGCCGATTATCACCTCGCTGACCCGAGAAATCTTCTTGCAGACTCCAAAGTTGCACGAAGAAGCCGCCCTGGCTTTGGGTGCCACCCGCTGGGAAATGATCACCACCGCCGTTCTTCCTTTCGCCCGCCCGGGCATTATCTCGGCGGTCATGCTGGGACTGGGACGAGCCTTGGGCGAGACCATGGCAGTGGCCCTGGTGCTTTCCACAGGCAACCTGATCCCTTCGCTGATCAAGACTGGAAACCAGACCATCGCCGCGGAAATCGCGTTGAACTTCCCTGAGGCCTTCGGCCTGCGACTCTCGGAGCTGATCGCTGCCGGCCTAGTACTGTTCCTGATCACCCTGGTTGTGAACATCTTCGCCCGTGGCATCATCGCCCGCCACAAGGAATTCTCGGGGGCTAACTAATGAGCGCTACAACCACTAACGCACGACATAGCAGCGGCAACAGCCCGGTTCCACCGGTACGCAAGCGCAATTCGCTGGCCAAGGGCAAGCTGCCTAAGTGGGCCATCTGGGCCATCGCAGCCGGTTCGATCATCATCGGCGCTGCAGCTTCAACCCTGACCGGTTTTAGCATTGCCGCCTTTGCGATCTACTCCGCCATCATCTTCTTAGTTGCCGCCTCGGTAATCACCACCGTGGTGGAAGGCAAGCGTCGCGGCACCAACGCGATGTGGACCTACCTGATCTACGCCGCATTTATCGTGGCACTGATCCCGCTGGCCTCGGTGCTCTACACGGTGCTGGAAAAGGGCCTGCCGGGCCTGAACGGTCACTTCCTGTTCACCTCGATGAATGGTGTTACCGGTGCAGTAGATAATCAGGGCGTGGAAAACGGCACACCAGTTGTCGGTGGCGCGTACCACGCAGTGATGGGCACCTTGCTGATCACCCTCTGGGCTACCTTGATTTCCGTACCAGTGGGCATGCTCACCGCGGTTTACCTGGTTGAATACGGTCAGGGCAAGACGCTATCCAAGGCGATTACCTTCTTCGTGGACGTAATGACCGGTATTCCTTCGATCGTCGCCGGCTTGTTCGCAGCAGCGTTCTTCGGCATGATCCTTGGCCCAAGCGCCCGAATGGGCATTGTTGCCGCGGTGGCTTTGAGCGTACTGATGATTCCAACAGTGGTTCGCTCCACCGAGGAAATGCTCAAGATTGTCCCGAACGAATTGCGCGAAGCTTCCTTCGCACTGGGTGTGCGCCGCTGGCGCACCATCTTGAAGGTAGTTGTCCCAACCGCGATCTCCGGCATCGCCTCCGGTGTCACCCTGGCAATCGCCCGCGTCATCGGCGAAACCGCACCAATCTTGGTCACCGCCGGCATCGCAAGCAACATCAACATGAACGTGTTTGCTAACTGGATGTCCACGTTGCCGACCTTCATTTACTACCAGATCATGAACCCGACCAGCCCAACCAACGTTGACCCATCGGTCCAGCGTGCCTGGGCAGCAGCCCTGCTGCTGATTCTGATGGTGATGGCACTGAACCTGATCGCCCGCCTGGTCGCTTCGATCTTCGCTCCCAAGAAGGGCCGTTGAGCTTAAGGCTCCGTCTCTGACCCACCCAAAGTTTTAAGGAAATATCATGGCAAAACGCATCGACGTCAACGATCTGAACGTCTACTACTCCAAGTTCCTGGCCGTTGAGGGCGTCTCGATCAACATCGAGCCAAAGTCCGTTACCGCCTTCATCGGCCCATCGGGTTGTGGCAAGTCCACCTTCCTGCGCACGCTGAACCGTATGCACGAAGTCATCCCCGGCGGCCGCGTTGAGGGTCAGGTACTGCTTGACGGCGACGACCTCTACGCACCCGGCGTTGATCCGGTCACCGTGCGCAGCCAGATCGGCATGGTCTTCCAGCGTCCGAACCCATTCCCAACTATGTCCATCAAGGACAATGTGCTCGCCGGCGTAAAGCTGAACGGCAACAAGATCTCCCGCTCGGATGCCGAGGACCTGGTTGAGAAGTCGCTACGTGGCGCCAACCTCTGGAACGAGGTTAAGGACCGTCTGGATAAGCCAGGTTCCGGTCTTTCCGGTGGTCAGCAGCAGCGTCTATGCATCGCCCGCACCATCGCGGTGAAGCCAGATGTGATCTTGATGGATGAGCCATGTTCGGCACTGGACCCGATCTCTACCTTGGCCATTGAGGATTTGATCAACGAGCTCAAGAACGACTTCACCGTAGTGATCGTGACTCACAATATGCAGCAGGCAGCCCGCGTGAGCGACAAGACCGCGTTCTTCAACATCGCAGGCACCGGCAAGCCGGGCAAGCTCATCGAGTTCAACGACACCACCGCCATCTTCTCTAACCCAGAGCAGAAGGCCACCGAAGATTACGTCTCCGGACGCTTCGGATAAAGATTTCGGATGCCGCCACTTTTTAGTAGGCGGTAGACGAACCGGAAGGGGGGTCTTCCGGGGATCCTGGAGGGGATCACCGCCAGCGGCGCACCATCAAGGGTGCGCCGCTGGTTTTTAAAATCTGAGGTAAAGCACCCTTGACTGTAAAGCGTCCTTGTCTGTAAAGTAACGTTTACACAGCGATGAAGGAGAGCGATAAAAATGAACGCAGAACTATCGTCCAAAACCAGATGGGGTCGTTCGCGATTTGGTGGAGGCGCAGCCCTGTTGATCGGCATCAGCCTTATCGCAGGTGCGGCCCTAGCTCTTGGAGCTGGTTTGCTCTTTGCCAAGCTGAACGCCCCACAGAACCCAGTTTTTGCCACACTGATTATGGCCGCGGCCTTGTGGCCGATACTGTCCGTCATTTTCTGGGTCTTGTTGGTTGACCGAAATACGGTTCGCGGATCCCTAAGAAATCCCGAGATCTCAATTGAAGGTCAATGGCATGACGAGGCTGTTGTCAAAGTGTTCCAAGACCTGATGATTATTTGCGGTCTCGGCGCAGCGGTATTTTCGTTTATCAACGTGCAGGCATCTGTAAGCCTGGTGCTCACCGGTGTTTTGCTACTCACCGGGGCAGATTTCATCCTGCGCTACTTCTTGATCAAGCGGGCGCAGAGCTAGTGCAGAGCAATCTCAGTGAATACCGCAAGGACCGCGGGATCTCCCAACAGGCGCTAGCCGACCTGCTGGGGGTCTCCAGGCAGACGATCATTTCCCTAGAAAAAGGGCGCTACGACCCGTCCTTGCCGCTGGCGTTTAAACTCGCCGCACAGTTCAACTGCCGTATCGAAGACCTATTTATCCCCGAGGATCTTTAGTGACCGGCAAATAGCGGGCGCACCGCCAGTGTGAAAATCGCGCCACCGAGGACACAAACCACCGGGGTTAATAGCCAGTGCCAGACCACGCGGTACACATTGCGCCAAGCCACCGATTCAAAAGACTGATTCCGGCCAGCGCCGATAATACCGCTGGTCACCGCCTGCGTTGTGGACAGCGGTAGGTGGACCAACAGGGAGCCAACAAAGAGCATGCCAGCAGCCACGCCCTGGGCAATCATGCCGCGCAACGGATCAAAGTGCACCAAGCGCCGGCCCAGGGTATAGGTAATCCTCCAGCCGCCCAGCAGCACGCCGAAGCTCAAGGCGGAAGCCGCCGTGAGCTGAATGGCCACGGTCAGTGGCCCAGGATTCATCATCTGGCCGGTGATGAGCACCAGACTCAACAGGGCGCCGGTGCGCTGGCCGTCCTGCAGTCCAAGACCCAGAGCCACCGCCCCCGCCGCAACCGCCTGTCCCGCTTTGGACCCTTCGTTGACGGAGCGCGATGTGTTGTGGCGCAAGAACCAGGTTGCCGGGAAAACTAAGAGGTAGGACAGGACATAGGCGATGATTGAGGCCAGCACCATCGGGATGATCACCGAGGACAGCAACAAGCCCCACACATTGCGAGTGGACTCATCGCCCATGATCGCCGAGGCACCACTGCCACCGGCTAAAGCGGAGAGTAATGCGTGCGTGGAACTAATCGGCAAACCGCGCCACCAACAATAAATGCCCCAGATGCCGGCGACGATCAGCCCGCTGATCAGCAGTTTTAACCCATCAACTCCCGAGGGCACGTTGATGTTCAGTTCCTGCACCAGGGTCACACTCAACCCCGAAGTTGCCATGGTGCCAATGAAGGCGAACACCGCCGCTAAAGACACCGCAATGGCCGGGCGCAACGCCCTGGTGCGCACCGAAGCTGCCACCGCGGTGGAGGCGTCACGCATGCCGTTGAGCACGGCGTAGGCCAGCGTCAGGACGACCGCCACAGCGGTGAGGACCGTAATGAGGGTCATGGGTTTTAGGATTCCTTGACCAGCACTCGACCGAGGTGGTCGGCGAACTGGCGCAGAGTGTTGACAGTGAGCATCAGCTGGTCGGCGACCTGCTGATGGCGGTGAATGGTGCCAGCCTTAGCAAAATTAGCGATCTCATCGCCCCACACAAGGTGGGTGCGTGCGGCACGTTTGGAGAACTGAAGCATCTGCATCCAGTGATCTTCCAAATCATCGAGGTTGTTCAGTCGTTGCACCGCATCGGAGGCCAACTCAGCAAGCTGGCCAATCAACTCCAACTGCTCCGAGGAACGCTCGGAGAGCGGGGTGGAACCCACGGTCATAATCAGTTCGCCGGTACCACGCAGGTGCTCCATGGTCTCGTGCAAGAAGCGCGAGAGTGCGTACATGTCCTCGCGTGGCAGCGGGCTGATGTAGCTCGTTCTTAAGTGGGTGAGCACAGCGTGCACCAAGTCCGAGGCCTCGGCTTCAGCATTTGCAAGGTTGCGCAATTGTTCCGTGCGCGTGCTAGGACTGCCGATCATTTCGGCCACACTAGCCACGGACCCCCGAATGGTGGTGGTCAGAGCACAAAGCAACTCAATGCCACGCGAGGCGGAGGGAAAGACCTGGAACTTCACTTTTTGGGCGCACCATTCAAATCGACAGCTTTTGGTACCAACGCAGAACAGTTTACGACGTGGAAGTTAACGCCGGGGGATTGAAGGTGTCGGACCGGGAACGCCTCTCGGCGGAAGGTCGCTCGAAGCGGCAGAATTTTGGAGCCCGGGGTTACCAGCGGCCCGACACCGTTACCTAGTTTTCTCGCCTTACGCCCCTGATGTCAACCGTAATAACCTGTGCGTGTAATTTCTCACGCTAACGACGCAGATTCTTTTCCGCACCGCTCAGGCATAACAGCGCGCAACAGAACCAGATGGCGCCTGCCGGACCGAGGCCAGCGGCCACAGAACTTGAAATAACCGGTAAAGCTACTTGTCCGAGCCGGTTTCCCATAAGCCGCACGGCCAGTGCAGACCCACGATCCACCGTGGGCACCAAGGTAGAAATCATGGTCATGGTCATCGGCTGACCCAGACCTAGGAAGAAGCCTCCAATGAGCAGCGCCAACCCAGAAACCCAGAGCACGTCGATGAACGTCGGAGCCAACGCGATGGAAACGCCGGAAATGTACAGGCTGGCGACCAACATTTGGCGTCGGTCAAAGTGCGCGGAGAGTTTCGGAATGAACAATCGTGACACCACTGAAGCGCAACCACGAATGGCCAAAAGCACACCAACTGCTGCCGGTGTGACGTCATGTTTCTCCGCAACCAGCGGTAGGAAGGCAGTCAAAATGTCCAACATAGACAGCAAGGTCAACGACGCAAACATATGCGAGATCATGCCCTTGATTTTCAGGATCGAACCGATGGACGCTGTGGAGCGTTCCGGGCGCGCAGAGGTGACCGACTTGGAGGTTCGAGGCTGCCAATTGGGAAGCAAGAACGGCACCGCAAGTAGCGCGCATCCCGCGCCGATCCACAATGACTGGCTAATATCGGCTATTCGCTGCGCCGAGTGGGCATCCGTGCCGGTGCCCAGCAGCAGGCCGCCAACTAGCGGGCCCAAAAATTGCCCGGCCGCGTACGCAGCAGTGAACCAGCCGAAGCCTTTATCCAAATCACTGTCCGGGAAAAAGCGGGCGATGGATGACTGCCCACCGATGGTGAACATCAAATGCCCCAAGCCCAACACTGCGCTGGACAGGGCCACGCTGAGCGCATTAGGCGACAGGTTAATGCCCACACCGCCCACGGCAATCAGTGCCACACCGGCCACCATGAGTAACCGGATGCGTCGGATTCGAGAGCTAACCCGGCCCAAAAGCATTGCCGTGAATAGCGGCAGAATTGCGTAAGCGGCCGTCACCGCACCAACGGTAAATGAGCCAGAGCCAAAGGAGATGAGTTTATAGGTGGTCACCGGGCGAATGAGGTTTAAAGCTGCCTGGGACAGCAGTCCGGTGGCAATCAGTATCACCAGCCAACGCATGATCCCCGAAGAGTTCGCTTTTGATCCAGCGACCACACGTACCTGCCTAAAATTACGGGACTAGTTCCTCATCCATCCTAGAACTCTGTACTGGCTTTTTAATCCAATGCATCTTGGCGCCACAGGCGGGCGCAGATTTCCAGATCGGCTGCGGTCCTGCTCAGCGCACGAGCCTGCTGTGTCAGCTTGCTGCCACGATCACTATTGGACAGGTCAGCGGCATCAGCGTGTTCTGTCATTCCCAGCACAAGGACTCGGCAATAGGCCGCGGTACGCTCCAACGCGTGGGCGAAATCTCCGTCAAATGCGCCGGATAGAATCGAGCCGGTCATGTTCTTCAGCTCTTCCGCGGTAGGAGGTTCGGCAACGCCGGCGACAATCCGTTCAACTTGGGCCCTATGCGCTCCTGCTTGGAAACGCGCCGAATGCACTTCTGGTTTACTCATGGTTGCCGCGCGAACTGCGTACAGACGCCATAGTGCGCCGGGCAGTGAATGAGCTGGTGCCTCACTCCACAGTTCTGCGAGCACCTCAAGACCCTCATTTTCGGCCACCGCAATCAGCCGGTTAGAAACCTCTGGGTCATTGTTGGCGATGCCACGGCGGACAAATGCTTGGGCTGAAAGATGAGCGGCTTCTGAAACGCGCGCCGGGTCGGCACCACCTTCGTAGGGCTCGAATTCTTCGGGGGAGAAGGGGCGTGGTTTGTGATGACGGTATCCGGCATCCTGAGCTACTTTTGATCCTGCGCGTGCACCTTTCATGGGCTCAAGAATACTCCCCGAACCTTGAGGGTTCGTTAACTGGTGTTGCAGCGCACAAGGTGCGGGATTTAGCCAAATATGCGGTTGTCCGACGCGCTAATACGGCCGATTAATACTCACGCGGTTACATCAGGTAGTATGGTTTTTGGCCTTGTGCCGTGCGCCTTTAGCTCAGCTGGTAGAGCACTGGACTTTTAATCCATTGGTCGCGGGTTCGATCCCCGCAGGGCGCACAACCAGAAGATCCCCTTCACCGATTCGGTGAAGGGGATCTTCGATTTTCGGCTCATTTTTTGCTTAGAGGACGCTTTGGGCGTACTCCCAAAGTTTCTCGGCGTGCTCAGGGTCAAGTGCGTGCGCAGCTACGCCGGCACCAGTGTCACTTGTCGCGATGGCTGCTTCCTGATTGTCTTCGAAGTAACGTCCGGTGACGCCCGCTAGGATCGGTGACGCCGCAAACAGAACATTCGTTGCCGCCCCTTGTTCCATTGTTTTGTAATGCGGCTGATCGATGCGGTTGCCTTCAGCGTCTGCCCCGCCCATTTTTTGCAATGTTTCCAAGTCGATGTGCCGCTGCAGATTGGTATTGATCCAGCCAGGCATGAGCGCGTTTGCGACGATACCGTCCTTCGCCCAGCGGTTCGCGATGCCAACTGCCAGCAGTACGCCTGCCGTTTTGGATTGGCCGTAGGCAACCCATGGATCGTAAGGTGTCTGCTCGAATTGGGGATCTTGATAGTTTAAGGGGTGATTCCGATGTGCACCTGAGCTGACGATGGTTACTCGCGCATCGCCTGCGGCACGCAGTGCGTCATCTAACCAAGTGGTCAATGTGAAGTGGCCTAGATAGTTGGTAGCTAGTTGTAGCTCCCAGCCGCCGGGCGCGCGTCGCAACTCAGGGATGGCCATGATTCCGGCGTTGGCTACCAATGAGTGCAGAGGTCCGTCCCAGGAATCAGTAAATTCGCGTACCGAGCCAAGATCTGCAAGGTCAAGCCGGGCCGCGTTAATCGTCCCGGGCCAGTTTTTGTCTTTTGCCTCTTGAATGATTGGTTGCAGTGCGGCTGGATTGCGGACGGCAGCGGTAACTTCGGCACCAGCCTTGGCAAGGGCGCGCACCGTTTGTGCTCCGATGCCGGAGGCTCCGCCAGTGACAATCATGCGTTTGCCATTAAGTGCGACCCCGTCCAGAATGTGATCTGCCGTTGCGCGAGGGGGAACTCGGTGGTGATTAGATTGGTCATTTGTGCTACTTTTGTGAACTTCTTCCACAATAGGCCCGCGAGAGATAGACTATCTATCGTTATGAGTCCAGAAAAACCTATAAATCATCCAGATTTGATCGATCCACTTGAGGACGTCCTCGCATTACTCAAGGCCCGTGGTGAGCGTACTTCGACCTTCACCGGCCGTGGGGCATGGGCGGTGCGATTTCCGGCTCCGGGCGGAGCCAAGTTCAATTCGGTTTTAGAAGGTTCCTGCACACTGGATACCGAAGGTTTGGCTCAGCCGCTGACCTTAAATACAGGTGATTCTTTCCTGCTTACCCGACCGCAAGAATTTGTCCTCTCCACTTCCGGTCAGGTTCCCGAACAGCAAGCTTCCTCGCTATTCCGGGCCACGGCCGGTCGTAGCGCAGAGGTTGGTGCCAGCGAGCAACCGGTGAGCGCAGTGCTAATCGGCGGGAGCTTCAGGTTTGACCGCAACGCGCATGAGCTGTTGCTGGATTCGCTTCCGCCGGTCATTCATTTACCGGCGCACGCTCCGGGTGCTGCGATGTCACAGTACTTATTGGGGAGGATTGGTCACGAATCATCTGACCAGCGTATTGGCGCCGGTGTTGTAGGCGCACACCTAGCAGTTGTCCTGTTGATCGATATCATTCGTCATTATCTGGCTCAGGATCCGCAAGGCACTGGCTGGCTCAATGGGCTCTCTGATCCAGTTGCGTCCGACGCATTGCGTTCCATACACAGCAACCCGTCAGCGCGTTGGACTGTTCAGCTTCTTGCTGATAAAGCGCATGTTTCCCGATCCACCTTGGCGGCCAGATTTAAAGCGGTTGTAGGGGTCGGTCCGCTTGAATATCTCACACGTTGGCGCGTTGAGATTGGAGCCCACCGTCTGACCTCTACAGATGAAACCATTGCCACTATCGCTGAAGAAGTTGGTTATGGTTCGGAAGCTGCCTTCGCCCTTGCTTTTAAGCGGGAGTTGGGCAGTCCTCCGGGAACTTACCGGCGAACCGCATTGCAAGGTTCAGAGCGTTTTTGATGATCGACCAAGGCGTAATAGCCGTGGCCAAATCCGCTACGGCAACAAATAAAAGATGGTGGGCATGCACCCATTCGGCGATGCCCTGCCTTCAGCAACCGATATCTGGACGCGGACCTTCCAAATATTCGAGTGACGACAGAGAAATGCCGAGTATTCTCAGAAAATCATGGAGCTGAAGAAGACAGCTTCTATGAATCGTTGGTTGAGGACAAGTCCTAGACGTAAGGCTCCAAGAACTTGATGATCCGTTCCATGACCAGCGCCCTGGCCGCAGGATCATGCGAAGGCAAGGAGCTGTCGGTAAACAGATGTTGGTTTCCCGGGTAGGTGAACAACTGCGCCACGTCTTTACCTTCACCTTCGGCGAAGTTTTGTGCCGATTCCAAGTCGCCTTCCATGGCGAAGAATGGATCTTCATCCATACCGTGGATCTGTACTGGAACATTTTCCGGCCATGGCCCGAAGCTCCAGTCGGCGTCCAGGTCTACGAAGGACTCAAGCAACACAGCTGCGACGGTTCCCGGGCGCTGTTGTGCGCACTGTTGGGCCAAGGCTGCACCCCACGAAGTGCCGATGTACACCAGCTCTTCGGGTAGCTTGCTGAAGAGCTTGTCCACGCGTTCTTGGATCTTGTCTTCGCTGAGCTTATTGGCCAGACGAATTCCGGACTCAAGGTCCTTGGGGAGTTTTCCTGCAAACAGATCCAGAGTATGAACCGTGTGCCCGGCCGCACGCAGTTCGCCCGCCATCGCTTGGACGCCGGGGGTTAGTCCTTGGACGTGGTGGAACAAAACAATGGTTGCCATGACAGTACTCCTAGAAGTCTCTAGCGTTCGTCGACGAGGTTATTAATACGTTGAGGTAAGTGCTCCAAAGCGAGATCCCAGCCAGGCATTTGGCTGTTGATTTCTACGCTGTAGCCTTCAACCAGCATGAATTCTGCACAGGTAAGGGCTTCTTGCCCTGATCCGGTTTCGTAAATGAACGCACGTTTGATATCAGTCCAGAGCAAGGTGGCGGACTGGTCGATGACCAGTCCGGTGTTTACTACTTCAACGGTGCGCTGGGGATATGACATGTTCCACTTGCTTTCGAGATCCGCGGCGGTGTGCTTTGCTCAAGTCTAAACCGGAAGCACACCGCCAGTTGGGGATCAAACCGGGTCGGGGTAGGACTTGCTCAGGTTTCCTTGTGCCGAGAGTTCAAGAAAATAGTCCAGCTTCAGCTGTGCCAGGAACTGCTGATCGTGGCTGACTACCAACAACGCTCCACGGTAGGTCTGCAAAGCTTCGGCTAGCTGTCGCACACTGTCGATATCCAGATTATTTGTCGGCTCGTCGAGTATGAGCATTTGCGCAGTGGGCTCAGCCAGTAAGAGCGTGGCTAGATAAACGCGGAAGCGCTCACCGCCTGAAAGTGTGCCCAGTGCCCGATCTGCGCTGGCACCACGCAACAGCAATCGGGCGAGCATATTGCGAATCTGCCCGCTATTTGCCGACGGCGCTACGGCAGCCACGTTGTCCATGGCGCTGAGCTGGTCATCAAGACCCACCAGCCGCTGCGGTAGATAGCCGACGCGCTCTAGGTGCAGCGTCCCGCTCAGTTGCTCTTCGGGCTTTGTGCCTGAAACTAATTGCCGCAACAAGGTGCTTTTGCCTGACCCGTTAGGCCCGATCAGCCCGACTCGTTCAGGACCCTGAATGATGTGCTGAGTTAGACCAGAAAGCACCGTAGCTACCTGCTTACCTGCGGGCAACTGTGGATCAGGCAGTTCAAGGTTAATATGTTCAACCTCTCTCACTTTTTGATCCGCGTCATCAACCTTTCCCTGAGCGCTCTCGACCTTTCCCTCCAGATTTGAGCGCATCTTTCCAGCATTCGCTTCGGACTTCTGACGCAGGCTATTGGCCAGAATCTTCGGTAATCCGCTGCCGAGTTGTTCGGCACGGCCTTTGCGTTTGGCGCGCGCCAGCTTGGTCTCAGCCTGCACGCGCTGACGCTTTTCCACCTTCAGGTGATTTTGAGCAGTTTTTGCCGCTTGCTGTGCGGCGAGCTGTTCAGTATCCAGCTGCTGAAGGTAAACGCTGTAGGGCCCGCCAAATACGCGCAGTTCCCCGGCGTACAGTTCCACGGTGTGCTCAATTAGCTCTAACAACGCCAGATCGTGGCTGACCACAATCAACGATCCTTTCCAAGAACGCACCAGATCATAGAGCAGCTCACGGGTGGGCGCATCAAGATTATTGGTTGGTTCATCAAGCAGAGTGGTCTCGTTTCCGGCAAGCTGTAGGCCCAGCACGGCCAGCAACATGGCTTCGCCACCGGAGAGTGAACCTACCTCACGTTCCAAACTCAGGTGCCCAAGGCCAAGTCGGTCCAACTCAGCTTCAATACGCGCTTCTACATCCCAGTTATCGCCCACCGCATCAAAGTCGGCCGGATCGACACTGCCAGCCTCAATGGCTCGCAGCGCAACAAGCGACTTGTCAACGCGAAGTAGCTGCGCCACAGTTGCGTTCTTTTCCGAGGTGATCGTTTGTGGCAGGTAGCCGATCTGGGCGTTAGCTTCAATTGATCCGCTGGTAGGCTTCAGCAGCCCGGCCATGAGCTTAAGCAGTGTCGATTTTCCGCTGCCATTTCTGCCGGTGAGTCCGACTCGTCCGGCCGGGAAGGTTCCTTCCAAGTTAGTTAAAGCGCGCTCGCCGGTAGGCCATTGGAAGCTGAGATTGTGCAGGGTTATTGGTGGAGTCAAAGACATATATTCCTCCCACAGATGGTGAAGAGGCTGCCGACTGGCGGAATCAAGAACTGGCTCAACCTATAGGGAGCTAGAAAGAAAGGGACACCGTAGCCGGTAGCCAAAATGAACGGGTCGCCCCGAATATGAGGGGCGCAAGATCATTGGCTAGCTTAGTAGGTATCCATGAAAACGAGTGTAACAGCAGATTGTTGTCTCGTCGTTAACGAACTTTCGGCCCGCATCCAGCAAAGGATGCGAGCCGAAAAGTAAGACTGTGAAGGGTTACTTCCAGGCGCGGTGTACCGCGACGATGCCGCCGGTCAGATTGCGGTATTCCACATTCTTCCAGTCAACGTTGATGAACTTGGCGCCCAGATCCTCCTGGTTTGGCCAAGCCGCGATGGACTCTGCCAGGTACGCGTAAGCGGTTGGGTTAGGCGAAACAATGTAGCCCAGCGCAGGGATCACGCGTGGCAAAAATTGCTGGTAGGCCACCTTGATTGGGGTAACCGTTGGGGTGGAGAACTCAGCGACGACGATGCGTCCGCCTGGCTTGGTCACGCGACGCAGCTCCGAGAGTGCCTTCTCGGTGTCGTCGATATTGCGCAGACCGTAGGAGATGGTCACCGCATCAAAGGTGTCATCTTCAAATGGAAGTTCGTGTGCGTCGCCGTAGACGAAGTCCAGCTGTGGGTAACGCTTGCGTCCTTCTTCGAGCATGCCGTTGGACATGTCGCAGGCGGTGACATTGGCGCCCGCTGCTGCCAACGGGACCGAAGAGGTGCCGGTGCCAGCTGCTAGGTCGAGGATGCGCTCGCCGGGCTTTGGGGCAATAGCCTCGGTGGTGATCTTGCGCCAGTAGTTCACAATGCCACCGGTCATCAAGGTATTGAGCAAGTCGTAGCGTGGAGCCAGCTTGTCGAACATGTCCTGAACCTGATCGGCCTTCTTATCCAGGCCCGCGCGCGCGTTGTGAGAACTCATGAAGCTAAGTCTTTCATATTTGCGCGCGAGCGAAGACAGGATGTGGGGCGAATCGCCATCTAGAGAATTGATTCGAGCCGGGCGTAGCTGGCTTCCATTCCCTCTGTCATTCCGGTGGCGAGCACCATGTCGCGGGTTTGCGCGTCGGGATAGGTAATGAGCGCGGTGAGCAGGGTTCCGCCGTCATTTGGTGTCAGTGTCAGCTCGTTCACCGTGGCTGGGTAGTCCGTGTCGATCATCTGCTCGGTGGTCTGTTCATAGGACTGCGGCAAGGATTCCAGCACGGCGCCGGTGAACCCGAACCCGGAACCCGCATCAGCAGAAATCGGCTCCCACCAGTATCGGTAGGTCTCGCCTGTTTCCTGCGCCGTTGCACATTCAGTCATCTGCCATCCGTCGGGGCCGAGCATCCAGCGCTTTATGAGCTGCTCGTCATGGTGAGCCCGCCAAACTTGCGCGACTGACCCGCGAATCAGGCGGGTGATGCGTACCTGGGTATCAGAGAGAATCTGTGCATCGGTACTGAAATTTTCGGCGTAGTCACGCAGGTCGATGAGGACCTGTTCGATCTGGCTCATCGCCGAACGGGTGCCATCGATCATGCCCATGGCCACCACCTGTTCTAGTTCCTCGACGGAGTCAAAAACCGCGGTAATGCTCAGTTTTGATCCTTCGGGTGTCGGGTCGAAAGTGAAGACCATGCGGCTGAGTGGCAAATCGGTATTCGGAGTCCCCTCTGCATGCGCAAAGCCGTCACTAACTTCGAAGAACTTGTGCTCGACGATTTCGTTCCAGATCCAATAACCGTGAAATTCTTCTCCCTCGGGCGTGGTCATGTGGTAATTCGAACGACCGCCAACAATGGCATCATGTCGGGTGAAAGTTGCCGGGCATTCAACCGGACCCCAGAACTTTTCAAGCTGCCGGGCATCAAGGTAGGCATCCCAAAGGCGGGATACCTTGACCGGAAATTCTGCATGGACGGTCAGCGAGAGTGTTTCCGGATCTTTGACAACGGATGTGACGGGCATGGGAATGCTCCTTATTTGTCCCCATCGGCGAGCAAATCATCGAGCCTGCTGATGCGCTGGCGCCAGATGCCTTCGAGGGAAGAAAGTAGTTCTTGTGCGTGCCGGATGGTGTCCGGCTGTCCGCGAACTATGCGTTCGCGACCACGTGCGATTTTGATGACCAGACCAGCGGCTTCCAATGCGGCGACGTGTTTCTGAACGGCCGCAAACGACATGTCGTAGCTTGCGGCAAGTTCAGAAACGCTGACCTCGACGTGAAGGGTCCGCCGTACGATATCTCTTCGTGTGGCGTCTGCCAAGGCGCGGAAGACCTTGTTCGTCTGTTCTTCGCTCAACTCATATACAACCATTTGGTTGTATATTACTCTCGCGCAGAGGGTAGAGTAAAGAAATCGGTAAAAATAAAAGAAAGATAGTGTACTTGTCGACTATAAATTGGGCTCAATGTAGGTGACTTGTCGAACCGAATGCTCTGGCGGGGCTTGATATCTCTTCTCAAGCTTCCGCTATTGACCTAGTCTGGTTGGAAATGCAAAGAACCAACTTTTTAATGGGGTGAAGGGGGAGTATGGGCACGTCTGCTATCGACTGGTCCAACGCAACTCGCCGCGCACAAAAAGCCCGCGAGCTACTCTCCACACAAGAAGCGGCTCTAGGTGAGCTTCCATTGCGCACAGATGTTCGCGAATCCTGGAAACGGTCACTGGCCCAAACGGGTTCGCTCCAAGGCCCACCGGTTTTGAGCGACGACCGGCTGCGCCTTGCCCGTGAACGCAGTGAACTTCAGCGGATCTGGCCTGTTTTTGAAAAGCTCCTTGTTCCTGCCGCGACCGACGCCAATCTTTTGGTCGCGCTGGCGGATGCCGGAGGAACGTTGTTGTGGGTGGCGGGTAGTAACAGCTCCATGAGCCAAGCCGAGCACGTAGGTTTTATGGCCGGTGCCGACTGGGCCGAAAAGTCGGTCGGCACCTCCGCGCCTGGCATGGCGTTGGCCACCGGGGAAGGATCTCAAGTTTCCGGTGCGGAGCATCTTTACGAGCAAGCCCAGCAATACAGCTGTTCGGCGGTTCCCATTCGCAACCCGCGCACCGGACAGGTGATAGGCGCGATTGATCTGACCGGTGGGCCGGATGCGATCGCCATGCACTCTATGCCGCTATTGCAGGCCTCCGTGATGGCTGCAGAAACTCAGCTGCTACTTCCTGGCGCAGGTGTGGTGGCTGACCCGGATTACCTTGATTTGGGTCAACCCGATGGTGCTCACCTTGGATCGCACCCAATTTCTTTGAGGCATGCCGAGATCTTGACTCTTTTGGCTCAACATCGTGATGGGCTCTCCAGCGCACAGCTGGTTGACGAGCTGTTTGAAAGGCCGGATTCCGCAGCCGAAGGCACCGTCCGTGCGGAAATGGTGCGACTGCGCAAAGTCTTAGCTGGATTCCCGGGGCGTTCCTTGAATTCTCGCCCGTACCGTTTGCAGTGGGAACTGCAAACTACCCTCGGACGACTGCGTCGAGCGCTGGAAAATGGCGACATCGAATCCGCGCTGCAACTCTACTCGCCGGGCATGCTTGAGCGCTCGCAAGCTCCCGGCATTTTGGTACTGCGCTACCGTGCTGAGGCCGCGCTGCGTGAATTGGTGATGGACCGCGGTACCGCGCAACAGCTACTGAACCTCGGTCGCCAGCTCACCGATTCAAACCTTTTGCGCGCGGCCCTGCGTGAACTTCCGGCCACCTCTCCGGCCCGTTCGCTGATCGTTGCGGAGATCCAAGAACTCGAAGTCTAAAACTGTCGGTGCGTTGCAACCTACCTGCAACGTTTATGTGACTAGAGTCACACTCAAGGCACTGCGGGGAAAACTCGCGGCATCAGTCACTGACAAAGGAGTCACCATGAGTGTTTATGCAAACCCGAACACCGACGGCGCGCTGGTCAATTTTAAAGAGCGCTACGAAAACTACATTGGTGGGCAGTGGGTCGCCCCAGTTAAGGGCATGTACTTCGAAAATGTCACCCCGGTCACCGGCAAGGTCTTCTGCGAAGTTGCCCGTTCCACCGCCGAAGACATCGAAGTGGCACTGGATGCAGCACATGCCGCAGCTCCGGCCTGGGGCAAAACCAGCCCAGCCGAACGTGCGGTCATCCTGAACAAGATTGCCGACCGCATCGAAGGGAACCTTGAGATGCTGGCCGTGGCCGAAACTTGGGATAACGGCAAGGCTATCCGCGAATGCCTGAATGCCGACCTGCCGCTGGCTGTAGACCACTTCCGCTACTTCGCCGGAGCCATTCGCGCTCAAGAAGGCAGCTTGTCCCAGCTTGATGATGACACCACCGCCTATCACTATCATGAACCGCTAGGCGTGGTTGGGCAGATCATCCCTTGGAACTTCCCCATCCTGATGGCCGTGTGGAAACTGGCCCCAGCCCTCGCTGCCGGCAACGCGATTGTGCTCAAGCCAGCCGAGCAGACCCCGGTCTCCATTTTGGTGATGATGGAATTGATCGGTGACCTACTGCCAGCAGGTGTGCTGAACATCGTTAACGGTTTTGGTGTGGAAGCCGGCAAGCCGCTGGCCAGCAATAAGCGCATCCGCAAGATCGCGTTCACCGGTGAAACCACCACGGGCCGACTGATCATGCAGTACGCCTCCGAGAACCTGATCCCGGTCACCCTTGAGCTGGGCGGCAAGTCACCAAACATCTTCTTTGAGGACATCGCCGCGAAGGACGACGCGTTCTACGACAAGGCCCAAGAGGGCTTCACCCTCTTTGCGCTAAACCAGGGTGAAGTCTGCACCTGCCCATCGCGTGCGCTGATTCAGGAAAGCATCTACGACCGCTTTATGGGCGATGTGGTGGCCCGAACCAAGGCCATCAAGCAGGGCAACCCGCTGGATACCGACGTGATGATGGGTGCCCAAGCCTCCAATGACCAGCTGGAAAAGATCCTGTCCTACATGGACATTGGTAAGGCCGAAGGTGCCAAGGTACTGCTCGGCGGTGGCCGCGCAGACCTGGGTGGGGAGCTCTCCGGTGGCTTCTACGTGCAGCCGACCATCTTTGAAGGCACCAATGACATGCGCATCTTCCAGGAGGAGATCTTCGGGCCGGTGGTCGCGGTGACCAAGTTTAAGGACTACGACGATGCCATTAACATCGCCAACGACACCCTCTACGGCTTGGGTTCCGGTGTTTGGAGTCGTAACGGCAACGTCGCCTACCGTGCCGGACGCGCCATCCAGGCTGGCCGTGTATGGGTCAACCAGTATCACGCCTACCCGGCCCACTCGGCCTTCGGCGGTTACAAGTCTTCGGGCATCGGACGTGAGAATCACCTGATGATGCTTGATCACTACCAGCAGACCAAGAACCTGCTGGTCTCCTACTCGGAAGATAAACTCGGCTTCTTCTAAACCGAAAGGTATTCACAAAAACCCAAAGGTGCGGGTCGACTTAAGAAACGTCAGGGACGCGATTGGTTTTATTTTCCCAACGGTGGTTTCTGCCCAGCACTGTCGTTTTTCTTGCAAAGGACAAAGTACATGAGCACGATGAAAGCTGCAGTAGTCAAAGGTTTCGGCGACGAACTAGAAGTCGAAGATGCTACCATTCCCCAGCCCGGCCCCGGGCAGGTGCTGGTCAAACTGATCGCCTCCGGCGTCTGCCACACCGACCTTCACGCTGCCGAGGGGGATTGGCCGGTCAAGCCCAAACTTCCGCTGATCCCCGGGCATGAAGGGGTAGGTACCGTCGAAAAGCTCGGCGAAGGTGTCACCGAAGTTGCCGTGGGTGATCTGATCGGCAACGCGTGGCTAGCCAGTGCTTGCGGGCACTGCCAGTATTGCCGCACCGGCTGGGAAACATTGTGTGAAGAGCAGTCCAATGGTGGGTACTCCATGGATGGTTCCTTCGGGCAGTATATGCTCGTGGATGCACGCTACGCTGCCCACATCCCTGAAGGATCTGATCCGCATGAGATCGCGCCGGTGCTGTGTGCTGGGGTGACGGTGTACAAGGGGCTGAAAATGACCGAGGTTAAGCCAGGTCAATGGGTTGCGATCTCCGGCATCGGTGGTCTGGGGCACATTGCGGTGCAATATGCTGTGGCCATGGGGATGCGTGTGATCGCCATTGACGTGGCCGATGACAAGCTCGCGCTGGCCTCCAAGCACGGTGCGGAAATTACCGTCAACGCCTTCGCGCAGGATCCAGCTGAAGTTATTCAGGAGAAGGTCGGAGGCACCCACGGTGTGCTGGTCACCGCGGTCCACCCTAAAGCCTTTGGCCAGGCGATCGGCATCACTCGTCGTGGTGGAACCATCGTGTTCAACGGCTTGCCCGCTGGTGACTTCCCAGCTCCCATCTTCGACATTGTGCTCAAGGGGCTGACCATCCGCGGCTCGATCGTTGGTACACGCCAAGACATGATTGAGGCACTGGACTTCTACGCTGCAGGCAAGATCAAGCCGACGTTCCACACTCGTCCGCTGGAAGATATTAACGCGGTCTTCGACGAAATGCGTCATGCAAAGATCGATGGACGCGTGGTCATCGACTACACCGGAACAAAATAATTTACGTGTAACCTCGGGCTTGCCCGCCGCAACATTGTGGCGGGCAAGCCCGAGGTTTTTACTTCAGCAACACCGTGGACTGCATGGATGAAATGGAGGACACTGGCAACAACAACTTCACGCAGGAGTGAACCATGAGATCCGTAACTGAAACCAAGGCAACCATCGCCGGGGAAGGCTTCTCCCGAGTAGCCTTCGCGTCCGAGGCCCTAGACCTGTTGCGCAAACTCTGGGGCATCCATGGTCCGCTGATGTTCCATCAGTCCGGCGGGTGCTGCGATGGTTCCTCGCCCATGTGCTACCCGGCCGGGGAATTCCGCACCGGTGACTCGGATATTTTGCTCGGATTACTTCCCCTCGATGATGCCAACGGGCAAGCCTTGGGAGAGATCGAATTCTGGATGTCCAAAGAGCAGTTTGAATACTGGAAGCACACCAAACTGACCGTTGATGTGGTCACGGGTCGTGGCTCCGGCTTCTCTGTTGAAGCCCCAGAAGGCAAACGTTTTTTGATCCGCAGTCAGCTCATCGAATTTCCAACCAGTTAGGGAAACATGTCTTCCCCAATGATTTACGTGCTCTTCGAGCGCAATGCACGCGAAGCGATGAACTTTTATGCGGAGATTTTTGGTGGAGAGCTTCGGCTCTTTACCCATGAGCAGTTCAATCGCGACGAAGGTACGCCTGAGGCGATCGCGCACGCCGAGCTGCGTGGGGTGGTGAACCTAGGCGGCGCAGATGTTGCGGCAGGGCAGAGTGCGGTGAAGACTCAAGGCCTAATGCTTTCCCTGCTGGGGAGCGCTAAGCCAGAAATTATGCGCCAGTGGTTTGAGCAACTGTGTGTTGACGGTGAGGTCATCGACCCACTGTCACTCAAACCCTGGGGTGCTACAGATGGCCAGGTCCGCGACCGTTTTGGCCTTCACTGGCTGGTTGGCTTCGAGGTTGAATCGGCCTAGCCGAATAACCGCTTGAAGAAACCCTTTTTAGGTTCGGCTTCGTGACCTTGGCAGCGGTCCTTGGCCGAAACGTTGCGCATTACTGAATCAACGTGTTGGCCGCAGCCAGCCCACGTGGTCTTCTGGCAAATCTTGCATTGAACTTGACGGCACATAATTTTCCTTGGTGTTTAGTGGTGTGGTTAGGACAGGGAGAGGAATAGCTTTTCGAGTTCTTCGACGCTCAGTCCATCTTCTTCTTTGGAAGCTTTTTCTGGATCTGCAATGCAGTACTGCATTGCAGTGGAGACGATGGCGAAGCCTGCACGATCCAAGGCGGTAGACACTGCCGAGAGCTGCGTGACAACTTCACGACATGATCCGTCGGTTTCCACCGCATTGATGACTGCATCAAGCTGGCCACGGGCGCGCTTGAGTCGGTTAAGAATTCGCTTGCGGGTTGCTTCGTCAGCGGTACGCATCGTTGTCTCCTTGTTAGCTGGCCGGCCATCGGACTGGTGATCGTTCGGTGTAAGCGTCTTGAACTGTTCGATCAGCTGTTCCAAGTCGCCAGTGTTTAACGCGCCGGGTTTTGAATGTACAAGTATCCCATTTTTGAAGGCCCTAAGTGTCGGGATCGAAGCAACTTTGGCTTCTCGTGCCAGTTCACTTTGAGTTTCGGTATTAACCTTCGCAAACGCGATTTTCGGGTGTCGCACGCTGGCCAGGTCAAAGATCGGTGCAAAGCTGCGACAAGGAGAGCACCAAGGTGCCCAGAAATCCACAAGCACCAGCTCATTGTTCTCAATGAATGTCGCAAAATTGTAGGCGGTGAGTTCTATCGGCTTCATAGGCCGCCGCCTTTGGCCACAAGCGGGCATCGGATGTCGAGCGTTGGAAGCATGCGGCACAAGATAAGAAGTGCACCGCCAGTCACCGCTGTCCAACTGAGTATCAGCCCGCCTGGAGCTGGAAGCTCTTGGCTGAGTACAAATACCCCCATGGCTAAAACAAAATAACCAAATCCGCGACGCAACGCGCTGTCGTTGATTTTTTGAGAGATTTTCATCCCGATCAAAGATCCAACGATTGTTACTGCCGCCAAGCCCAATGCTAGCGTCCAATTAATTGAGAGGGCATTAAGCTGCCCTGACATGGCGGCAACTGAATTCAGGGTGATCACCAACAAGGAAGTTCCCACGGCATGCTGCATGGACAGGCCAGCTAATAAGGCCAACGCCGGAACGATCAGAAAACCACCGCCAGCGCCCACCAGTCCGGTCACCATTCCAATGCCCAGACCCACAGGGACGAAGAACCTCAAAGGAAGGCTGGCGTTGGCACGCTCCTTCCGTCCACGGATCATCCCGCGGGCGCTACCTACCATGATCACTGCAAAGCCGATCATGAGGAGCTGAGCAGGAATTCCTTGGGCCAATAACCCGGCTCCGTAGGCGCCAACCATGCTGGTGGCTGCAAAAATCAGACCTTGTACCCAGCGCACATGACCTTTGAGCGCATGTGGCAACAGGCTGACCGCCGAGGTTGCTCCCACCACAAGTAGAGAGGTGGCAATTGCTTCTTTGGTGGGCATCGCGGCTACATAGCTCAGTAGCGGAACCATCAGGATTGAACCCCCGCCACCGAACATTCCCAGGGCTAGCCCGACAACGCCCGCTAGGGCCAAGATCATGATCAGCAGAGGTCCAATTTCCATGGTCTACTTCTTTACCTTGTTCCAGGGTGCCATGCTCAGGACGTTGATCATCGGGCAGCTATCGCGTACAGCCGAGTATGCAAGCCCACCGCCGATCCCCGCCGAAAGGTAAGCGAACTTCGGGGAGATGAACTTTGCGCCGAGCAATCCAACTAATACCAAAGAACCGGCGGTCATGCGCATCTGGCGGTCCAAGGCCCAGCGCTGTGTACCGCGCACTATAGTGCCACCTGCAGATTCGTAGGCGGTGATACCACCACTGAGAACGGTGCTACCGGTGATATTCAGTTCCTGCAGAACGTGTTGCGCCTTAGTGGCCCGGCTACCACTGTGGCAGATCAGTATCGGGCGGCCAGGAATCTTGTTCAGCACCTCGGCAGCGTTCGCTTGGAACTCATCCAGCGGTACGTTGTAGGAACCGGGGATGTGGACGGTCTCAAATTCACCAGCCGTGCGTACATCGATCAGCGCGAGCTCGCTATCCGGGGTAGCTACCAGACACTTGAGTGCTTCAGCGTCCAGCACAGTCTTAGGGGAAGTCATAAAATTCAGTTCAGCTTTCGGTACTGTCGATGATTAGTTGTCTAGCTTGGACCAGCCGAGGTAACTACCTTCGAGCTCAATCACGTTGAATCCGGCATCACGTAGGGCGCTGGCAGCCACTGCATTGCGCATGCCGCTCTGGCAGTAGGTCACGATGGTGCCATCCGTTGGCAACTGGTCCTGCTGCCACAGCACTCGACCACCGGAAATCTGTGTGGCACCAGGGATATGCCCGGCGGCAAATTCGGTCTTGTTGCGCACATCTAGCAGTAAGTCATGGTCGAAATCAGTCAGTTGTGCAGGTGTGATTGACTGCGGCTTGTAGCTTGGGAGGCCATCAAGGGAGAGTGCGTAACCCTTCACGGCGTCGATCCCTACGCGCATCAGGTGTGCACGGATTTCATCTGCGTGCCCAACAGATTCCGCCAGCACCACCATTGAACGACGATCCTCTTCAGGGTCGTAGGCCCATGCGCCGAAGCTCGCGGTTTTTGCTTTGCCGGGGATCGACAGTGCGCCAGGAACTGTGCCTTCAGCGATCTGGATGTGACTGCGGGTATCAACAAATACCGACGTGCCAGCTTCCATCTGCTCAAGGATCTGTGCGGCATCGAGCTCTGTGAGCTGTTCAAGCTCACCAAGGATAGTTGGTCCCTGACGATTCTGCCGCTTCATACGGGCAAAGTAGGCGTGGGCATCTGGCTGGCCGTTGAGCAGTTCGGCGATGAAACCGTCCTGATCATCAGTGGCCAGGTAGGTGCTCCACCAAGCGAACTTGCGCTCGTAGCCCAGCGTAGTAGATGGAACCGCGCCAAGTGCCTTGCCGCAGGCGCTACCGGACCCATGACCCGGGTGGATCTGGATGTAGTCGGGCAGTTCGGCGAGAGTCTTCTTTAGGGACGCATAGAGATCGCGGGCGCCTTCAAAACGAGTGTCTACGCCTCCGGCGGCCTCGTCTAGGAGGTCAGGTCGGCCCAGATCGCCGGCAAAAATGAAGTCTCCGGAGAGCAAGTAGCCCGGGGAGCTGCTGAACGCGCCGTCGGTGACCAGATAGGCCAGGTGTTCTGGAGTGTGGCCCGGGGTGTGGCGAGCGACGATGCGTAGGTTGCCCAAGGCGATTTCATCCCCGTCGTAGAGTCGCTGGGCTTCAAAACCGTACTGCCAGTCTTCTCCACCTTCACCGGAAACGTAACTGGTGGCGCCGGTGGCAGCTGCCAGTTCGCGGGTGCCGGAGAGGTAGTCGGCGTGGATGTGGGTTTCGGCAACGGCGGTGATGCGCATGCCGTGTTTGGAAGCCAGAGCCAGGTAGTCGGAGATGTCGCGACGGGCATCGACCACAAGGGCCACACCCTTAGCTTGGCAACCAATAAAGTAGCTGGCCTGCGCGAGGTCCTCATCGTAGAGGCGTTCAAGCAACATGGTGATTCCTTTCGGGACGGATGTAGTACGAGCTTATACATACCCCCTGGGGTATGTCAAGAATACGGGCGGGGGTATGCGTGCGTCCAGTGAAAGTCGGCTTGTTGCGGGAGGGTTCTCCGGCCGCGCTGTTGCCTACAAGCTATCTAGGTGCGCGGCTAGTCGTTCGCTCGCATTCTCTAAATGCTGAGCTAATAATTCTGCGGCGCCCTGTTGGTCGCCGGCGGTGATCATTTCCAGTAACCGGGCATGTTCGTCGGCGATATCCGTGGTGTTTAGCAACGTCGCATCTTGCGCCTGCGTCATGCACAAGCGGATCTCGTCGCTGAGTTGGCCGTAAATGGCGCTGGTGCGCGGCGAATTTAGCGCCTGAACCAAGGCGGTATGGAAGCGAACGTCCGGGTCCACGATCTGGATCGGCGAGGCATCACGCAGGGCAGTGATTTCTTCGTTGGCCGCACGAGCGGCTTGCGGAACCTGGCCGGTGCTGGCCAGTAGGCGCACGGCCTCGGCTTCGATGATGGCGCGGGTGCTGTAGATGTCGCGGGCATCAGCCGAGGTCAGGCGCGTGACCCGGGCGCTCTGGTGGGCGTTGCGGGTGAGCAGGCCGCTGGCCACGAGGTTTTCCAGCGCGGCCTTGGCGGTGGGACGGGCCACCTCATAATGGGTGGCCACATCGACTTCGCCCAAGGGGGTGCCGGGGGCCAGCTCGCCGCTGAATATGCGGGTGCGCAGTGAGGCGATGACGGCCTGCACCACCGAAACCACTCCTAATCGGGCTGCCACGTGATTTCCTTTCGCGCCGGCAGAAAATAACTATGTAAGTATCCCATGAAACGTACTATCATGGCATGTATTCTTGTTAGACAATTTTCTTCTTGGGCAGTAACCACCTGCCCGCAACACAGGAGCGCACCATGGCATTGAGCACGCCGGCACTCGGTGAACCTAGGGTTCCATCCAGTATTCTCGACCTCGTGGGCGATCCGGGGCGCGTTAAAACTCGATCCATCGACCGTGTCGCCTACGCCTCGGATGCCTCGCATTACCTGTACACCCCTCAGGCCGTAATCCTTGCCAAAGATGCCGCTGAAGTCGCAGCCCTGCTGCGCGCCTCGGCCGCTAATAACCAACCGGTGACCCTGCGTTCGGGCGGCACCTCGCTGGCTGGCCAGGCCAGCGGTGATGGTTTGATGATCGACGTGCGCCGCAACTTCCGCGACATTCAGGTGCTCGACGACGGTGCTCGCGTGCGGGTGCAGCCCGGCGCCACCGTCCGCCAAGTTAACGCGCGTCTGGCGGTGTACGGCAGCAAGCTCGGTCCGGATCCGGCGAGCGAAGCGGCCTGCACCATCGGCGGAGTGATCGCCAATAACTCTTCTGGCATGGCCTGCGGCACCGAGTTCAACACCTACCGCACCTTGGAATCGATGACCTTTGTGCTGCCCTCGGGCACCATGATTAATACCGCCGATCCGGATGCCGACCGTCAGCTAGCCGCCGCGGAACCGGAACTGGTCGCCACCTTGGACACGCTGCTCAAGCGCGTGCGCACCAACCCGGCCTCGGTGGCCAAAATCCAAAAGCACTTTGCCCTAAAAAACACCATGGGCTACGGCATCAACGCCTTTTTGGACTATGACACCCCGGCGGATCTGATGGCGCACCTAATCATCGGCTCCGAAGGAACCTTGGCCTTTGTTGCCGAAGCGGTGTTCCGTACCGTGCCGATCCGTAAGTTGGCCATCGCCACCCTGGCCGTGTTCGAAAACCTGGATTTGGCCACCCGTGCCCTGCCTGAACTGTTGGAATCCGGGGCGGCGACCCTTGAACTAATGGACTCCACTTCACTGCGTGTGGGTCAAGAACTGCCCGGTGTGCCCGAGGCGATTATGGGCTTTGAGGTGGATCAACAGGCGGCGCTGCTGATCGAATACCACGCGGATAACGCCGAAGAACTTACCGGGTTGCAAACCGCTGGCCAACGTCTGCTGGACACCGCGGCGCTACGCGCCCCCGCACTGCTCTCTGACGATGCCAAGAGCCGGCAGGCTGCCTGGAAATTCCGCAAGGGCCTCTACGCCTCGGTGGCAGGCGCTCGCGCATCCGGGACCACCGCCCTACTAGAAGACGTCGTTGTCCCGGTTGAATCACTGGCTGAAACCTGCGACAACTTGCAAGGCCTGTTCACGGAGTACGGTTACGAAGATTCGGTGATCTTCGGCCATGCCAAGGACGGCAACATCCACTTTATGCTCACCGACCGCTTTGAGGGTGATGCGTCACTAAACCGCTACAACTCGTTTAACGACAAAATGGTTGAACTGATCCTGGCCAAGGACGGGAACCTGAAGGCTGAGCACGGTACCGGCCGCGCCATGGCCCCATTTGTTCGCGCGCAGTACGGCGACGAACTCTACGAGGTGCACCTTGAATTGAAGGCTGCCTGTGACCCGCGGCTGATGATGAACCCAGGGGTGATCATCGACGAGGACCACGCGGTCCACATTCGCAATATCAAGCTCAACGAAACCATCGAAGTTGAGGCCGACCACTGCGTGGAATGTGGTTACTGCGAGCCTGTTTGCCCTTCCAAGGACCTGACCCTCACCCCGCGCCAGCGCATCGTGGTGCGTCGCGCCATTGCCAAGGCTGAAGCCGAAGGCAACACTGAACTGGCTGCGGAGCTGGAACGCGATTACGAATATAACGGCGTACAGACCTGCGCCGTGGATGGCATGTGCGTGACCGCCTGCCCGGTCGGTATCAATACCGGTCTGCTGGTCAAGCGCCTGCGTCGCGAAGATACTCACCCGGTTTTGGCTGCCGGTTTTAAGGCCGCCGCCAAGGGCTGGGGACCGGCCACTCGTGCGGGGTCCCTTGCGCTCAGTGTTGCCGATAAACTCCCGGCACCGCTGGTACGAGGCGTCACCGATGTGGCCCGCAAGGTCGTGAGCACCGATGTTATGCCACGCTATGATGCGGATCTTCCCGGGGGAGGCAAGGCACGTAAATTATTGGCTGGGAATTTAGGCGCTGCTGGCACCGAGCCGCTGGCGATTTACCTTCCTGCGTGTGTGAACTCGATGTTTGGCCCGACCGGTGAAGGCGAAGGTGTGGCTTCGGCCTTCACCAAGTTGCTGCATGCCGTTGGCGTTTCGGTATATGTCCCGCAAGGCATTGAATCCACCTGTTGCGGTACCCCTTGGACTTCCAAGGGCTACGCGGAGGGGCACGAGGCGATGGCCGAGCGCGTCCTTCAAGAAGTTCGTTCAGCCTTGCCGGGGAAAAATCTGCCGATCATTTCTGATGCTTCCAGCTGCACCGAGGGCTTTGCCCACACCCTCGAAGAGCAGGGGTATGAAGTGGTTGACCTGTTGGCTTTCACCTCAAAGCACCTGCTGGACAAGTTGCCTGAAATTCAGAAGATCTCCTCGATCACGTTGCACCCGACCTGCTCGTCCACCCAAATGGGTCTGAACCCTGATCTGCAGAAAATTGCACAGACCGTGGCGCAGCAGGTGAACACTCCAGTGAACTGGGGTTGCTGTGCCTTTGCGGGGGATCGTGGCATGTTGCACCCCGAGCTGACTGACTCGGCCACCGCACGCGAAGCTGCCGAAGTTCGCGAGCTGGATGCGCAAGCCCATGCGTCGTGCAACCGCACGTGCGAACTTGGAATGTCCCGCGCCACCGGCAAAGAGTACCGCCACGTGGTTGAACTTCTTGCTGAGGCCGTCGGCAAGTAATCGCAATGAGGTCGTCCAGAAAGCTTTTCTGGACGACTTTGTTGTTGGTGCGAAAAGTACGCAGATCTGCACTCGCGGTGCCAAATAACCTAGACATATCAGGGTGCGCTCAGAATATGGTTAAACCTAGCCATCGATGATGCTTGGAAGGAACCAAATGCGTATCGTAGTAATGCAGGCCGAGGCAGAGGTATTGGAGATTGAGCGCAATCTTCTTGCCATCGATCATGCTGCGCAACGTGCTGCCTCCGATGGCGCCAAAATCCTGCTCACTTCCGAGCTTTTCACCGTCGGCTATGCGCCCTACGTCCTGCGCGATTCGCTGGATATTTCGTTGTTGCCTGGTGCGCGTGAGCGGTTGTCGGCCATTGCCGCCAAGCATTCGATTGCCCTGGTCTACTCCCTACCCGAGATCACTGATCACGGTTGGCTGATCACGTCTACTTTTGTTGATGATCGGGGAGCGAAGCTGGCCCATTATCAAAAGGTGCAGCTCTTTGGTACTGAAGAGCATGAAGTCTTTATCGCTGGCAGCAACCCTCCAGCCTCCTTCGAATATGAGGGCATCACGCTGGGCATGGTGATCTGCTTTGACGTGGAATTCCCGGAGGTTGTCCGGGAAGCCTCGCGACGTTCAGTGCAGTTGCTACTTGTTCCCACTGCCATGGGCCGCGGATACGAGCAAGTGTGCACTCAACTTGTTCCAACTCGCGCCATGGAGAGCCAGCTTTTTATTGCCTACGCAAACCACAGCGGAACTGAAGCTGGATTTGAGTTGGCAGGCACCAGCGTAATCGCCGGTGCTGATGGCACCATCCTGGCTCAAGCCGGTGCAGGTTCCGAGATTCTTGCTGCGGATATCGACGTGAGTTCTTTGGCGAAGATTAGATCGGAAGTTCCGTACCTTGCCGAAGCTCGGACGGATCTCTACGCGCAATGGCTAATGGAGAAATAACTGACCCATAGGGTATGCCCGCGCAGCGAAGTGCTGCGCGGAAACACCTTAGGTTTGCGGTCATGATGTGTTGGAAGCCGGCGGATCGCCCCGGCTCAGCCTGCCCTTGAAGTCTTTGAACCACGTTGCATCGGTCGCCAACTGTGGGAAAGGCTTATGCACATATCCGGTCGCAGGTGGGGCCGTGGACTGATAAGACATTCCGGATACCGGGCTGATGAGCATCGTGTGCGGACCCTTCATGGCCGTGAGCTCAATCCAACCGTAAGCTTCCTTATTCTTGTTGCAGTTTTCGCAACGGCCGCAGGAATTGTGCACGTTGGTCTTCCCACCCCGCGCGTACTGCTCCACGTGGTCAGTTTCGGCAACGATTCCATCGCAGAAAGGTGTGCGGCAATGTCGATCTCGAATGCTGACGAATTTCTTGAGCTTCTCCGGGAAGATCCGGGCCTTGGAATCCATGCTTATCAAGTCTTGGTTGCCGGGAGCCGTATATATTCTCGCGAGTTCGGTGAGCACTTCGATTTCTTCAATATGTTCCGGGGTGAGCTTTGCTTCCATCTCTTCGAAGGTTAATTCGTTGTCGATCTGGTGCCCGCCGATCCATTCACGCACCTCTTGTGCGGGAATGTATCCGTAGCCTTCGAGGAAAGCGGGTTCACGTTCGCCTTGGAAGAGTGCTCGCTCGGTCATGATGACGCCAACCTGCAAGTTGATGGGCATCTTTGAGGGCTCACCGATCATCATGTAGCTAAAGAGAATGTCGGCCCGGATCTGGTCCTTGGTGCGCTTGTCGCCCTTCTTATTGAGCTTGCGGGACTCCTTGTACAAGTAGTTCTTGAGTCCCATTCCCGACAGTAGTGGGAACTGTGCGGTCAGCTTCACGCAGCCCTTTTTCTCGTCGATAGTCATGCGAGCGAAACGAGACTCTTCGACAGTTTTGTGCTCTTTGGATACAGGGTCGGAATTGAAGGAAAGCGTGAAATTTCGGACGGTATCCTTGATCCGTTTCCGCCCCATGCCCTCGAACATGTTCGGATTCTGGCCGAAGAGATCATCAAATTCGGTGCGACGTTGCGCTTTGACAGTCTGCAGTTCGTTGAGGATGGTGAAAATTTGAGGTTCGGTAAATTCGCCCCGGGAAAAGGCTGCAGCGATATTTGGTGTGTCTTCAAAGAGGATGCGGCAGTTGACTAGGTAATTGCGGTAGCCATTTGGGGACTGTTTGCGGGCAATGGCTACGCAAGCAGCGGCACCACGAGTCTGGTCGTCAAGGTTGACGCCACGTTCCTCATGGTCGGAAACGAATTTCTTTTCCAGCTGGTGAGAGAGGCCGGCCTGCTGGAAGTTGGCAGACGCTATGAGCCCTTCGAGTAACTCGATGCCCCGGACACAGTCCTCTTTACTGCCGTGGTCTTGTATCCACGTCAGGTCTCTTTGCAATGCGAGCCAGTGGTTTTCGAATTCCGCTGGCTCTACCGCCTGGGGCAGGGCATCTCCGTGCACCTTTGCTTCGGACATATTCTAATTATACTTCATTAATTAGAATATGTCTTCGAATGTTGTGGAAAAGTTTCTTGAATCTCGGGCGCTGGGCTTAGCTCATGGAGCGGAAAGTTAAGGCCAGATATAGCTCCTGACGGACGTCGGCGCGGTTGAGGTCTTTGTTAAGAACCTCGCCGATGGCGGCGATGTGACGACGCACGGAATTGCGGTGCAGGTCGATGTTTTTCGACGTTTGGTCCCAGGAACCGTTGGCTTCCAACCAGCCTTGCAGCACCTCTAGATACAGGTCGCGACGCGCTTCGGGTAAATCAAGGATGTGTGCCAGGGTCTCCTGTGCTAGCTGCTTTCCGGCCTGGCTGGGTAGTAGGGAGAGGAACGAGCGGGGAATCACTTGAGCATCAAGGCTCTGGCCCTGTTCGCGCATCCGAGGCAGTAAGCCGGTTGCCTGGGCGAGTAGGTCGTGCAGTTTTTCGCCGAGCTGATGGTCGACGGGCGCTGGTGTGCTGAAGCCTGCGAGGTAGCCGGAGGACTTGAGCCGATCGAACCTAGTCTGGGTGGATTCGCAACGGGTGAGGGCCACAAAGTAATCGTCGTGCTGCATGACCAGTCGGGTATCAAACAGAGCCTGCAGGTGGGTGAGGTGGAAGTTGGCCTCGGTGCCGGGTTGATGCGACAGCGCGGTGATTACGACAACGCGGGCGGGGTCTGTGCGGTTCCCGCCGAGGTTGAGATTCAGCAGGGAGAGCATCGAGTCATCCAGCGGACCGCGATTGCCCAAAAGCAGCGCGGTGGCCAGCTGGGTTGCGGTGGAGGAGCTGGCGGCGCGCTCGCGGGCGAGGACTTCGAGTAGACCCAGCGCGGTGGTGATGAGGTTGTGGTCAAAAGCCGAGGGAGTACGGGCGAAGCCGACCGAAAGCACCCCAAGAAGTGGCGCGCGGCCGCCGGTGGGAAGTGTGGCGCGGATCGGGAAGGCTAGGTCGACCAAGGAATCTTCTTGGTGCAGGGCGAACTGCCCAGCGGCGGTGGTGGCCTGGGTGAAGAGCTCTAACTTCAGCTCCTCGTTGAGCTCAGCGGTGTCACCGATGGTGGCCTGGTAGCGGATGGCGCCTTCGGTGCCCAGCAGTCGCACGCTGGCAATTAGGCGCTGGGAGAGTACGGAAACCAGCGCGCTTTCGGGATCGCTCTGGGTCAGGCAGCGCATCAGTGCGCGGTTGGCTTCGGCGCTGGCATGCAGCTGCGCGGCGTTGTCGGCCTCGGTGAGCTTGGCAAAGGCGATGCCGATCGCGGCGAAGGGCACGCTGGCCGGAATTTGTAGCAGGGGCATCTGGTGCTTGCGGCAGGCGTCGAGCACCGTTCTCGGGATTTGGGTGAAATATGGCTCCAGCCCAAAACCCAGGGCGCTGACTTTGGCGTTGGCCAGCCGGCTGATAAAACCGTTGACCACCTGCGCATCATCGCTGTGGCCGACTAGGGGGAAGCCACTGGTGAGGATCATCTCCTGATCCAGTAGGTAATCGGTGGGGTCATCCATATCGCTGGCTTCTACCCAGCGCAGCGGCCGATCACCTGCGTCGTTGACCAGCGTGATTTCCGGTGGCAGTTGGCGCAGGAAACGACCTAAGGTGATGCCCGGGGTGTCGACGCTCGACCAGGATGGCGGCGGTGCAAAATGTCCCATAGGAAAATATTTTAGTTCAAAACTTCCATGCTGAGAGCCGGATCACAGATCTAGGCTTGAAGGCAGAAGAAAACCCACTGTGCAGCGAGGACCCGAGATGAACAGCACGACACAAGCCAGGCGCAAGCCAGCCACCGGCCTCGGTCCGCAGCTGCGACGGCGCAAGTCGATCACGCAGATGGTCTCCGAGAGCGAAGCCAACTCATCGGGCGGAACACTGCGCCGAACCCTAGGCATGTGGCAGCTGACCATGATCAGTGTCGGCGCGACCCTGGGCACCGGCATCCTGGTGATTCTTGGCGCCACGGTGCCGATCGCAGGCCCGGCCATCTGGATCTCCTTTGTGATCGCTGGCATCACCGCACTGCTTTCGGCGGTGTCCTACGCAGAGATGGCCGGAATGGTGCCGGTGGCAGGTTCCAGCTACTCCTATACCTACGCGACCATGGGTGAAGGCATCGCCTGGATCTGCGGTTGGTGTCTGGTGCTGGAATACGCGGTGTCCGTGGCCGCCGTGGCCGTGGGCGCCGGCGAATATGTCAACGAAGCGTTGCGCGCCTTTGGCCTGGAACTACCCGTTTCACTGGCCGGGGGACCGGCTGAAGGTGGGGTAGTGAACCTGCCGGCGTTGATCGTCGTGGTGCTCGCCACCTTGCTCTTGATGCGTGGAGCGCGCGAATCGGCCATCGTGAACACCGTGGTGGTCATCATCAAGGCCGGCATCCTGATCTTCTTCTCGATCGTCGCCTTCAGCGCCTTTGATGCGGGCAACTTCCAGCCGCTGTTGCCGATGGGCGCAGCCGGCGTCACCGCCGCAGCCTCCAGCGTGTTCTTCTCCTACATCGGTTTTGACGCCGCCTCCACGGCCGGCGAAGAAGCCAAAAACCCCAAGCGTGATCTGCCACGAGCCATTATGCTCTCGATGCTGATCGTCACCGTGGCCTATGTGCTGGTGGCGGTTTCCGCGGTCGGCGCCCGAAAGTGGACCTGGTTTGAAGGCTCCGAAGCTGCCCTGGTGCAGATCGTCGGCGAAATCACCGGGCAGCCATGGATGGTGCTGGTCTTTGCGCTGGCCTCGGTGCTGGCCATCGCCTCGGTGGTACTGACCGTGCTCTACGGACAGACCCGCATCCTGCTGTCCATGTCCCGCGACGGACTAGTGCCGGCGGCCTTCGGCAAAATTTCGCGCCACACCGGCACCCCGGTGCTGGGCACCGTGATTACCGGTGTGCTGGTGGCGATCACCGCCGGCTTTATCCCGCTGGGCGCACTGGCCGACGCCACGAGCATCGGCACCCTCTTCGCCTTTGCGCTGGTGGGCGTCTCGGTGATGTACCTGCGCCGCAAGCAGCCACTGGCACCGCGTACCTTCAAGGTGCCGTTCTACCCAATCACCCCGATTTTGGGCGTGCTCGCCTGCCTGTTCCTGATGACCCAGCTCAGCTGGCACACCTGGGTAGTCTTCGGTGCGTGGATGCTGGTAGGCATCGTGCTCTACCTGGCTTATGGACGCCGCCGATCAACGCTGGGCAAACTAAGCAAGCAGGCCTATATCGACAGCCACCTTTCGAAACTACCTCAGGACTAGCAATGAATACCAGCAACCCCATCACCATGCTTAACCCCGACTTCCCGTTCAGTTACGACAGATTTGTAGCCAACGAAGCCGGGCTGGGCTCAGTGCCCGAAGCGCTGTACGGCACCGAGGTGGCCGTGATCGGCGCCGGACTTTCGGGTCTGGTGACCGCTTATGAACTGATGAAGCTGGGCCTGAAGCCAGTAGTTTATGAGGCCGATTCGATCGGTGGGCGACTGCGCACCGCCAGCTTTGCTGCAGCCCCGCAGATCACCTGCGATCTGGGCGGCATGCGCTTCCCGGTCTCCAGCAAGGCGCTGTACCACTACATCGAGCTGCTTGAGCTGGATACCTACGACTTCCCGAACCCGCTGGCCGAGCCCACCGACTCCACGGTGATCGAGCTTAAGGGACAGAAAATCTACGTAGAAGACGTCGCCGATTTGCCGGTCTTCTACCAAGAAGTGGCCGAGGCGTGGAAGCAGGCCCTGCGCGAAGACGCCCACTTTGAGCAGATGCAGCAGGCCATCCGCGACCGCGATACCGCCACCATCAAGGCCTTGTGGGACTCGACGCTTGAAGAGTTCGACGAGGAAAGCTTCTACGGCTTCATCGCCAACTCCAAGGCCTTCAAGGAGGCCGGCTTTGAGCACCGCGAAGCCTTTGGCCAGGTGGGCTTCGGCTCAGGCGGTTGGGACACCGACTTCCCCAACTCGATCCTGGAAATCCTGCGCGTGGTGTATACCGACGCCGATGACTACCACCGCGGCATCACCGGCGGCGCGGCCAAACTGCCCGAGGCGCTATGGAATCACGCACCACAAAAGATGGCGCATTGGCCAGAAGGCACTTCCCTGTCCTCGCTGCACGGCGGCGCGCCACGCGGTGCGGTCTCCAAGGTGTACCGCACCCAAAACCCAGGCTTTAACGGGGCTAACACCATTGAGGTGACCGAACGATTTGGTCGCACCGCAGAATTTGGCGCCGTGGTGTCCACCGTGCAGTCCTGGTTGCTGTCCACCGGGATCGACACCGACGAGGAGCTCTTCCCAGCCGAACTGTGGACCGCGATCGAGCGCAGCCACTACATGCAGTCCTCAAAAACCTTCGTGATGGTGGACCGCCCGTTCTGGAAGGACCGCGACCCGGTGACCGGGGAGCACCTGATGTCCATGACGCTCACCGACCGGCTGAACCGCGCCACCTACCTGCTAGATAACGGGGAGGATCAGCCCGCGGTCATCCTGCTTTCCTACACCTGGAACGATGATGCGCTCAAGTGGCTCTCCCTGTCGGCGCAGCGCCGCATGGAACTGATGCTGCACTCACTGGAGAAGATCTACCCGGGTGTGGATATCCGTAGCCACATTGTGGGCCAGCCAATCACCGTATCGTGGGAGTCCGATCCGAACTTCATGGGTGCGTTTAAGGCCAACCTGCCGGGCCATTACCGCTACCAGCAGCGTCTCTACACGCACTTTGACCAGCAAAAGATGGCTGCCGGTCACCGCGGCATCTTCCTTGCGGGAGACGACGTGTCGTGGACCGCTGGCTGGGCCGAAGGCGCGGTGACCACCGGACTGAACGCCGTGTGGGGCGTGCTTCAGCACCTTGGCGGATCGGACGCGCCAGCCAACCCGGGTCCGGGTCAGTTCTTGGCCGAGTTCGGGCCCAAGGCGCTGTAGTTAGAACCAGCAAAAATCATAAGTCTCGTGCGCTGCTTCGGTTGGTGCGCGAGACTTTTGGGTTTAAAGGACCGCGGTGGCGTTGGCGGGGGAGCCGGTGCCGCCAATAACATTCAGGGGCTTGATGGTCAGTAAGCAATCCCACCTCTTCAGCTGGCTCATGCGTCGGGCCAATGGTCCCAATCGCCAAAGCTCTCCGAGCGGGAGGCCGAGCTTTGCCAAAAACTCTTGGTGCATCATTCCACGATCATTGGGGGCTGTGCTGATGAAGGGGGAGTTGGCCACCGGTGGCAGGCACTCCACGGCGAAGTTATCGGCCGCCAGGATGCTCAATCCCGAATCCCACGCCCAGTCCAGTAGTTCTTCGGATTGCACCAACCCGGTGGCTTTGCCACCATCACGTTGCCGGGATTTTCCCTCCGGGGATAGCGCTAAGAACCATTCGCTCCAGCCGGTGTGAACCATCAGCGAGTCCCCTTGTTCCAACGAGATTCCTTGGTGGCTTATGGCCTCAAGGAGCTGGGAAAGCGGGATCTGCTCCCCGTTGGCATGATCAAGTTGATGGCCGTGGGATTGAGCAAACCCATCCAGATCGATCAAAAGGCCACGGGTCACGATGGGCCGATCCGACCAGTATTGGATGCCCAGTTCGCTGGTACCTACAATGATTTTTTCGTCGGGCACACCATTGTAGAAGCCGACTTCATCCGAACGGCGGTGGCGCAGTCCATCGATCTGCGAGGAGCCTTGAAGGTAAAAGCTGTCCAGGTAGTCATCACGATGGGCCGGATGATTGCCAAAAATGTGGTGCTCTGGAGCGCCTCGGGTTTTGGACATGCCAGGCGAAAACGCATCGATCGGATAATCCAGCCCAAAGGTTTCTCCCAAGCGGACCGATGTGGCCGCCTGAATACGTTTGGCCGCATCAATCTTGTCGGGGGCGCCAGCAGACGGGGAGCTAAATAGGTCCCATGAGGTACCGGCAAGGATTCCCGGGCGTTGTTTTAGCTCGGCACGAGTGGGGTACTTGCTCATTTTGATGAGTTCTCCTGTGCATATTTCACCGGGGTGGAGCCCACATGGAGCAATAGATAGGCGGCGATCGAGGCAATAGATGCACAGATGCAAAGTACCGTTTTGAACACCGTGTTGGGGCCGGTCAGCAAGAGCGCACTGCCGAAGATCATTCCGGCGAGCTGTAACAGGACAAAAACGATTCCGCCGCACAGGGCCAGCGCCAGTGAGACGACAAAGGTTTTTCGAAGTATAAGTTGATACATTTTTCGTTTCCTTTTAGACCGGCAAGATTCCGGATGCGATCAACACACCAATGGCCAGCAACGGCAGTGCGTAGAACAGCATCATGGAACGGAAGGTGCTGTACGGGTTGACCCCGGCAATACCGCAGGCAACGTACAAGGGTGCTCCACCCGGGGGAACCGCCGCTTCGCAGGAGGAAAATACCAGCACAGCAACGGCAGCTGTCGGCGCCGGGACTCCGGCGGCCACAAGGGCGGCCACTCCCACGGTGCCCACCGCGGCCATAGTTGCTGTTGAGGACAACGGAGCCGCCACAGCAATGACGATTAACCCAATCACCAGGGCGAGCAGCCACACCGGCAGTGAAAGTTGGTTCAACACTGTGGTGAGTTGCTCCGGCAAGCCGGTGCTGGCCAGGGCGTTGGCGCCGGCAAAGGCGAAGAGCACGGTAATTCCGACAATGCCAAAGCGGGGGATAGAGTCCTCAAGCATGGATGACCAGGCCTTGAGGCTGCGTGGCAATTTGCTCAATCCGAGCAGCAATCCCATGACGATCAACGCGATGGGGATCCAGAAGATCGGGCTGATCGCTTTGGTCACGTTGGTTTGGGTGTAATTGCTCAGTGCCTCGGCGATGGCACCGCTGGTGATGATCATCGGAATGGCAACACCAACAAAGAGCAGCAGGGTGCTCCAGCCTTGCCTAAAAGCCACCGATAGTTGCTGGCGCTGTTCGGTGGGTGTGGCTTGGGCTCCGCTGCGGCGAACCAATAGATAGGTCACAACCAGTCGATGCGCCACGCACCAGAGCCCACCAAAAATCAAGGGGACCAGCAACTCATTGGCTGAGAGCAACGGGCCAACGGTGGAGGAACCAACAAGAACAAACATTGAAGCACTGAACGGGAAAGTGATTCCCATGCCCGCGTTACCGGCCACGATGGTGGCTGCGGTAGGGCGGTCGATCTTTGAGCGTTCCATCCACGGGATGGTAATCGATCCAACGGTTGCGGCGATGGCCGCCTGATTGTGCACGATGCTACCCAAACCGGCCGAGGATACCGTGGACACGTAGGCGGCTCCGCCCTTACTGCCACCGATCAACGAGTCCAGCAGGTTGATCATGCGTTCCATGACTCCGGCTCGTTCAAGCAGGTAGCCCATGAATACGAAGATCACTGTTGCATAGACGATTTCGTCGGTGAGCGCCTCATAGAGTGCGGCCCAACCAACGGACAGCATCTGGCTGCCACTGAACGCTGCGGCCACAACGAAGCCAAGAATCATCGCTTCACCGACGTTACGGCGCATTAGCACCGTCCAAACGATGATGACCGCGAGGTAGACGCCTAGCGCCCAGATGCCAATCATGCTGTTTCCTTCCAAGCTTGCTAGCGTCGCTGCTAGCCAGCTGTCATTTTAGTATCGATGGCCATGCGCTCCATTGCACTGGCCGAGGCGTCAGACATTTCGTGTGGGACGCCTAGGTCTTCCAAGTACCCGCCGGTCGAGCGCATTTCTGCCGCGCGCCGTACCGCGTGTTTGGCGGTGCCGCTAAGGAACCGGTCGATGGTTGCCTGTCCGTCACCGGCGAGCATTGTAGAGATTTCTGTTCGGATCCATGGTTCAAGTCCTGCAGCGGCGCCTGCGTGAACGGCTTCAATCACCACGGATGCAAGACCCTTGGTGAAGACGCTGCGTAGCAACTTGTGGGCCATGGCGCTGCCCGGTCCGCCTGCTACGACTTCGACCGGTGCTCCCACAGACTTGAGCAGATCGGCAAAGTCCTCAGCTCCCTGGCCACTAGCCATCAGCGGAGTTTTTGCACCCTGGGCAATAACGGGTCCAAGGATGGCGACATCGATGAAGTTGACCTGGCCCGAGGTGGCACCCAAGTCTTCCATGACCTTGGGGGATGAACTGGTCAGATCCGCGTAACCAGATCCTGGCTTCATCACCGGTAAGCATTCCTGCGCGACCTTTGGTGCGGCGCCGGCGCCGGTCAGAACCAAAACCATGTCTGCATCCTTAACTGCTTGGGCAGCTGACTGCGCTAATTGCGCGCCCTGCGGGGCATGATTGATAAACGGATCGTAGCCGGTGATCTCGTGACCAGCTTCGAGCAGCGCGGCAGCATAAGTCTGTCCGACTTCACCGAGTCCGATGAGTGCACATTTCATAGTATGAGGACCTTAGATTATTAGGAATGGGAGATTTTGCGGTCAGCAAGAATGGCTGCGCGGCGCTGTGACTCGTCAAGGTTCACGGCTTCGGCAGCGGTGGCGATGTCCTTGGCGCGTTCTGCCGGGATGATGACCAATCCGTCCGAGTCTCCGACGACAATGTCTCCCGGCGAGACGGCAACACCGCCAAAGGCGATGGTTCCGTTAACTTCGAAGGGACCATTCTTGTAGGGGCCGGCGGGGCTAGTAGCTCGAGCAAAGACCGGAAGATTGATTTCGCCGAGATCCACCGCATCCCGAACCGCCCCGTCGACGGCAAATCCCGCGACACCCTTGGATATTGCGCGCTCGCCGATAAGCTCTCCGAGCAGTGCGCGGTCGGTATAACCACCGCCGTTGACAACGATGACTTCGCCGGGCTGAACATGTTTGAGCGCTTCATGGATTCCGGCATTGTCGCCTGGGGCCACCCATACCGTGTAGGCAGGTCCGGAAATTTTAGCGCCATCCCACACTGCTTGGATGTCCGCCGAAGCAATTCCTAGTCGTTGCATGGCATCGCCGATGTTGGCGGCAGGAAGCGCGGCAAGTCGATTGATGACAGATTGTGCGACGCAAAGAGACTGTGTCGATTGATTCATGGGGCACCTATCCCAAATCTGGGGTGAGCGTGAAACAACTGAGTTAATTTCAGTAGACGTTCTATAGTTTCACACTACGCAATTTCTTGATGATGTACGGAATCATGGCATGGGCTGCGTCACAGTGTCAAGGTGTGGGAAATTGTGTTTCGCGCAGAGGGCGCCAAAAGTGTCGGAAATTCTGGGCACGACAATCAGGCGCGTGATTCACGCGCCTGATTGGGTTGGTTATTGCCTTAGTAGACGCTGCTTGCTAGAAGATCGGACAAGCGACGAGCGGCCTGAAGGAGTTCCGGAGCCCGAGTTTCCAGGGCTTCGCGGGTAAGCGTGTGGATGGGGCCGGTCAAGGAGAGTGCCTCGGTTGGTGGGCCTTGGCGAGAAGGAATGGCGGCGGCAATCGAGATAATGCCAAGGGCACGCTCATCCTCGGAGATGGCGTAGTTGGCATCGGTGTTGGGGGCGCGGTCCTTGATGGCCAAGAGGTCAAAGTCCTCTGCTTCGTAATGCAGGCGTCGAGACGTCTCGGCAATCTGCGTTAGCTCATCGTCGTCTGCGCCAAGCAAGAAAATGCGTCCGGCCGCGCCGGCCGTTAGTGGAAGGCGTCGTCCCTGCGGGAGGTTGTAACCTAGGGAACTTTCGCCCACCACGCGTTCAACCAAAACTCGCTCACTGCCCAGACGGGTGTACAGCGAAGCTGTCAGCTTCGTGGCTTGAGAAAGTTGCTGAAGGATCGGCTGGGCAACTCGCGGCAAGGGATCGTTTTCCAGGAAGACGCGGGCCGCAGGGAGCACCGCTGGGCCCAATCGGTAGCTCTTGTCGGTCTGGCTGACGAGGCCTGCTTCCTGAAGCACTCGCAAGATCCGAAGTGTGGTTGGCGAGCTCATGCCCATATCGGCAGCGATGGTGCTCAGGCGCCGAGGGTGCTCATAGCGCTGAATCTGCTCGAATACGGCAATAGCTCTGGTTAATGACCTCATGCCATTGGGTGTCTCGGACTTCTCGTTTTCTGCCGCCATGATTTCATTCTATGCAATTAATTTGTAATTTGATGCACTTGCTTGACGACCTCTTGTGTCCCATGTCACTATTTCATGGAACGCTAGATAATGTTACTGTATGAAATTTACGAACAAACTATGCAATTGGAGGATGCTGTGTCGAATGATGCAACGGGAAGCTCGGTTCCTTCCGGGCGATGGCCACTGCTCATTGGCCAAGCAGTCATCGCGCTTATCGGCCTGTATGCGCTGCTGGGTTCATTGAAGCTTGGACTCTGGAGCGCTTTGGGCCCAGGCGCCGGTTTTTTCCCCGCGGTACTTGGCATATTCCTGATGGCGCTTGCCGTCTTGTGGTTCCTGCAGGGACGCGCGACGCCAACAGAGCAAACCGAGGCAGAGTCGTTCGACGGGGCGCAAGTAGGGGCTGTCATCCTCAGCCTGGTGATACTGGCTGCCGCTTTGCCATTCCTCGGATTCCAGCTGAGCGTATTTGCCTTCCTCATGTATCACCTTGGCTTCCGGGCTCGGATCGGGTGGGTGAAAGCCGTAGTTATTTCTCTTTGCGGGAGCGTCGGTGTGTTCTACCTGTTCACGACCGTCCTGCACGTCTCTCTTCCGGTGGCAACGTTGCTGCCGTTGAGCATGATTGGAATTTGATATGGACGTTCTTAATGAACTCATGATGGGTTTTGCCGAGGCGATGACCTGGCAAAACCTGCTCTTCGCCTTCGTTGGCTGCCTGCTGGGCACGGTCATTGGCGTACTGCCTGGCATCGGACCGGTCGCCGGCATCGCCTTGCTAATTCCACTGACTCTCAATCTTGATCCTGCCGGTTCTATCATCATGCTGTGCGCGATTTTTTATGGCACAACCTACGGCGGAACCATCACCAGCGTTCTGCTTAATACGCCCGGCGAAGCCGCTTCTGCGATTACCGCCATCGATGGTTACCAAATGACTAAAGTCGGCCGTGCCGGCGTAGCCCTGACCATCGCCGCGGTTGGTTCATTCATCGGCGGGACTATCGCCACCGTGGGTCTGGTCCTGGCTGCCAAACCGCTCGGAAGTCTGGGGTTGCTCATTGGTCCACCAGAATTTTTCGCTCTTGTAGTTGTTGGAATTTCTCTGCTTGTTGCTTTGGCAGGACGCTCCATGGTCAGGGCGCTGATTTCCGGTGCCCTGGGTCTGCTGATTTCAATGATTGGTATTGACCCGGTCATGGGAGCACCACGTTTTACCTTTGGCATGGACCGTTTGCTTGACGGCGTCTCATTTGTGGCCGTTATCGTTGGCATCTTCGGGTTGTCGGAAATCTTGTCTTACCGCCCGGGAAAGAACCAGACGGTGACGCAGACACCTGGACTGCGTGCCCTACTTCCCACACGAACTGACTGGAAACGCAGCACGCCAGCTTTCGCTCGCGGTACCGGCATTGGATTCGCGATGGGACTGATTCCGGGAATGACCGGATCGGTTTCCTCCCTGCTTTCCTACGGAGCGGAAAAGAAATTCTCCAAGTATCGCAACGAACTGGGACGAGGAGCCATCGAAGGTGTCGCCGGTCCCGAGACCGCAAACAATGCGCACGCAAACGGTGCACTAATCCCGCTCTTTACCTTGGGAATTCCCGCCTCGCCGACCATTGCAGTGCTCATGGGAGCTTTCCTGCAGCAGGGCCTGACCCCAGGCCCGACGTTGTTCGCCGAACACAGCACGCTGGCATGGACGATTATCGCCAGCCTGTTCATCGGTAACGTTCTGCTGCTTGTGCTCAACGTTCCTCTGGTCGGCCTGTGGACTTCGATCTTGAAGGTGCCTTACCCAATCCTGGCCGGGTTGATCTTGATGTTCATGGTTGTTGGTGCCTACACGATCAACTTCTCGGTATTCGACGTATTTGTCATGATCATCTTCGGCCTGGTCGGTTTGGGACTGCGTCGTCTGGACATCCCTCTGGCTCCGATGGTCCTGACCCTGGTTTTGGGCCCACTGATGGAACGTTCCCTGCGCGAGTCCTTGGACATTTCGCACGGTAGCTTCTCCATTTTCTTTGACCGTCCCATCACGATGGTGCTCCTGCTCATCGCATTGGTTATTGTCTGCAGTCCGCTACTGAAGCTGCGCAAGCCAGCCGCGCTGGTGGCTGAAGACCCTGAAAGCTAAACACTCGCAATAAGTTGTACCGAAAACGAAGGAAAACACATGAAACGCATCATCACCGCCGTTGCTGTAGGTGCTCTCACCCTGGCTGCTGCCGGCTGTTCAGCCAGTGGAGCATCCACGTCCAATGCAGGAGCCGATTTTCCAAAAAATGGTAAGTCCGTAGAACTGCTGGTGTCATTTTCGCCCGGCGGACCAGTGGACACCGCTGCTCGCCTGATTCAGCCCGTACTGGAAAAAGAGCTAGGAACCAATGTCGAAGTGGTCAACAAGCCGGGTGCTGGTGGGCAAATCGGCTACACATCACTGGCCAATGCCAAGCCTGATGGCTACACCATTGGAGCCGTGGGTTCACCATCAATTGTTGTCATCCCAATGGACGAGGCACGCGGAGCGGCCTTCAAACGTGAAGACCTTCAGCCGCTGGCGCGACAGGTAGTTGATCCGATGGTGATTGCTGTGCAGGCCGACAGCAAATACAAAAATCTCAAGGACCTGCTCGAGGACAGCAAGGCCAAACCTGGGTCTATTAACGCCACGACCACAGGTCAGATGGGTGGCGAGCACTTTGCCATCGCACAGATCAACGATGCCACCGGGGCTGAACTGAGCCCAGTTCATTTCTCGGAGGGAGCCTCGCAGGCCTCTACTGCTTTCCTAGGCAAGCACGTTGACGTGTTGGTTGGAAACATCAGTGAAGTGATTGATCTTCAGGAACAGGGCAAAGCCAAGGTGCTCGGAGTGATGGACAAGGAACGCGCCGAGGTCTTGCCGGACGTGCCAACCTTCAGTGAAGAAGGCTATGACGTGGTGGCAGCAACTGCTCGCGGTTACGCTGCGCCAGCGGGCCTGCCTGAAGATGTGGCCAAAAAATTGGAGGCCGCGTTGCAGGCTGCTATCGAAGATGAGTCCGTGGTTTCAAAGATGGACAATCTTGGCCTGACAACTAGTTACCAAGATTCGGCGGAATACGGAAAATTCTGGACCAAGCAGGAAGCCGACTACAAAAAGGTTTTGACGCTAGTGCAGGCTAAATAGCGGGATATTTTTGCACCAGGCGTGGCTTAAACATGAGGACTTCAGCGGTCGTTTTGAACTGCTGAAGTTCTTGTGCTTAACGTGCCATTAGGTCATAGTGTGAAATATGCGGATAATCCATGAGTCGTCCATGCCTTTCAGTGCAGAACAAGTCTTCACTTGGCACGAGCGTGTTGGAGCCATGCAGCGGCTCCTACCACCTTGGCAACCGGTGCGCGCGGTGCACCAAGCGGACTCGCTGGCCCATGGTGCCTCGGTCATTGGTTTGCCTATCGGTCTACGGTGGCGAGCGGAACATCAAGTTGCAGACTACGAACGTTTCCGACTCTTCACCGATGAGCTCGCGCCCGTTGGGTCTCGACAGCTACCTTTGCGGCCGCTTCGGTGGCGACACAAACACGAGGTTGTGCCAGAAAGCGCGAACACTTGCCTCATGCGCGATGAGGTCGAAACCAATTTACCGGCACGGATGGTACGGCGAATGCTCACCTACCGCCATGTGCAGCTTGCCCAAGATCTGACGGCTCACCAGCGTGCGGCCCGGCACGGTATGGAGCCTATGGTTATCGCGGTGACTGGATCTCACGGGCTTGTGGGGACCGCGTTGGTAGCTTTTCTGCAATCCGGAGGTCACAAGGTCTATCGCCTGGTCCGCGGCACTGCGCGCGCGGACAATGAGCGCTTCTGGAATCCCGAGGACCCGGATGTAGCGAGCTTGGCTGGGTGCGATGCCGTCATCCATCTTGCTGGTGCCACGATCGCCGGACGCTTCACGCAGAAACATCGTGAGCGGATTCGCGACAGTCGAATCGATCCCACGAGAAAGTTGGCTAGGGCCGCCGCAGCAGCCGGGGTGAAGACCTTTGTCTCAGCCTCAGCCATCGGCGTTTACGGCGCACACGCTGGAGAGAAGCTGTTGGATGAGGATGCCGAACACGGAACCGATTTTCTAGCCCAAACGGTCCAAGACTGGGAGGCTGCAGCCCGCGAGGGTCAAGCCCAGGGTATGCGCCGTGTGCAGGTGCGCACCGGTCTGGTTCAAAGCCCTCAGTCAGGGGTGCTGGGCTTACTTAGGCCGCTGTACTTGTCGGGGTTTGGCGGAAGAATTGGTCAAGGGCAGCAGTGGCAGTCATGGATAGGCCTAGACGACTTGGTCGAGATCTATCATCGTGCGTTGTGGGATGTGTTTTTGGAAGGCCCAGTTAATGCGGTGGCACCATGCCCAGTAAGGAATCAAGAGTATTCAAAGACCTTGGCACGAGCACTTCACCGATTGGACTTGCTTCCCGTTCCGACGTTGGCGCCCAAACTTCTTCTGGGCGCGCAAGGAGCAGACTTGTTGGCCCTAGCCAGCCAGCGCGTGACACCTGCAAAACTGCTTCAACGCTCGCACGCATTCCGCACGCCGCACTTGGATGAGGCGCTCGCGCACTGCCTAGGCGTTCAGCCTGAGGACAAAGCGCTCTAGCGCAAACTGCTCCCAGTGCCCTATCATCATTGAGTCAGGGGTCACAGTATTGTGGATTCCGGCGCTCTCAAAAGGGGCGATACCCGTTGCCGTAGCAACTGGTAACGGCAGACATATATGGAATTTTCTTCATCATCATTTCTTGAAAAGAGTCCATAATGTCTAGCGTTTCCGCAGCCATTGCCCATGCCCTAAAACCGGTAGCCCCACAGATCTTCGGATTGATGGGCAACGGCAACGCCCACTTCCTTGATGCCGCCGTTCGCGCGGGATTCGACTACACCGCGGTGCGCCATGAATCGGCCGCTGTCTCAGCAGCTGACGCGTACTTCCGGATTTCAAATAAGCTGGCCATCGCCACCACCACCTATGGTGCCGGCTATACCAACGGGGTGACCGCGCTGGCCGAAGCTGCCGCCGCTGGCACCCCGTTGCTTTTTGTCACCGGCGATGCGCCGAGCACTGGACTGCGCGGCTGGGACGTAGACCAAGTCGCCATCGACGCTGGGGTGCGAGCACCTCGTTATGTAGTGGACCGCCACACTCCGGGAAGCACCGCTCTTCAAGCCGCCGCGCATGCGCTGCGTGAGCAGACTCCAGTGGTTCTGGCCATTCCCTACGATCTGGCCGCGGCCGAAAGCGCTGAGGAAGAACTTCCAGAACTCGCTTCGATGAATTGTGCGCCACCCAAGCCCCGGCTTGCTTCCGCCACACTGCAGCAGATCGTTCAAAAGCTCGACGCCTCCAAACGCACGCACATTCTTTATGGTCGCGGTGCCATCGACGCCGCCGAGCAAGTTAGAGAACTGGCGCAGAAGTTGGATGCGAGTACCTCGGGCACGTTGCTGGCACGCGATTTGTTGGACTACACATTTGATCTAGGTATCACCGGTGGTTTCAGCACCGGAGCCAACGCGCGCATTATCGCCCAGGCCGATACCGTGCTGGTTTTGGGTGCGTCCCTGAACCAATTCACCATGCGCTTCGGCGAGCTGATTGACCAGTCGACGACGCTGATTCAAATTGATCTGGCGCCGAATGCCACCAACGCGCGCGTGGACATCTTTGCCCAGGGCGACGTGCAGGTTGCCCTCGAAGATTTGCTGCATGCAGTGCACACCGCCGATAGCACCTGGTGCCCGAGCCTAGATCTGGAGGACCTACGCACCCGTCCGGCCGGCGACGACGTGGCTGAGGACGGCTTGCTTGATCCGCGCCGGGTGGCTAGCGAACTGGAAAAGATTCTGCCGGCCAACCGTGTGCTGGTTCAAGACGGTGGTCACTTCATCGGCTGGGGACCAATGTATTGGTCCACCACCGGTGCCCGCTCGCTGAGCTGTGTGGGAACCGCCTACCAGTCCATCGGACTAGGCATCGCTTCGATGGTGGGCGCTGGCGCAGCGGCCGAGGGGCGAACCGTGGTGCTGGCTGCCGGCGATGGCGGCTTCCTGATGGGCTTGGCAGACCTGGAGTCGATCATCCGCACGGTCAACAGCGGAGTCATCGTGATCTACAACGATTCCGCCTATGGCGCCGAGGTGCACCAGTACGGTTCGATCGGTCTGCATGAGGATCCGATGCTGATTCCGACGGTGGACTTCGCTGGCATCGCTCGGTCCATGGGTGCCACTGGCGTGCGGGTTGATCAGCTTGAGGACTTGAGCGCTGTTGGCGACTGGGTAAGTGCCGGTGCCCATGGAGTATGTCTGGTTGACGCCCGCGTATCTATGCGGATTCGTGCCCCTTATATGGAAGAGATTCTCGAGGCCAACAAGAAGGCGACGATGAAGCTCGCATTACAATCCGATTAAGGTGCTGGAAAAACGGTTGGGGTACGGCGTAGGGTTGATCCGTGCGAAAGTTTTTAGTTGGAGCAGCAGGGGTGAGCCTAGGGACGCTTTTAGTGTTCCCCGCAGCCTCGGCCCTTGCTGTCCCAGCCGGAGCCACTGATGTAGCTGGCATCCCAACCCAAGCACTGTCGCAGACCTCATTGCGTGTTGCCACCATCGAAGCGAACCTCACCGCGGATGCGCCGGGTAAGTTGAACGAAAACCTGATGGGGGCAAGCAACCTGCAGGCAGGGCATGTCGCTGACAGCATCGCTCAGTCCAACGCTGACGTAGTTGTCCTTACCGATGTGGATGCGGACCAGGCAGCCCTAGATACCTTCCGCGACCAGTACCTGAACAACACCGAGGATGAACGTCCAGATGTTGACTATCAGTACTCCTATCTAGCCGTTGGTTCCAAGGGGTTGCAGAGTGGCGCGGATCTGAACGCTGACGGTGTCATTGGTGGGGCACAAGATGCCTGGGGTCAGGGCGAATTTGAAGAGCAGGGCTCGGTAGTCGTGCTCTCCAAGTACCCGGTTGATGAAGATCAGATCACCGCGGTCTCCAAGCTCAAATGGCAGGACGTTGCCAACAACCAGTTGCACCACACCAAACTCGACGGTGTACTGGCCGCATCAATTCCAGTGATGAACACCGGACTATGGGACATTCCTATTGAGTACCGCGGTCAGCGTGTGCACGTAGTAGCCACACAGACTGAACCCGAAGATCAGAACCAAGACCTTGCCGCAGCTCGCCAGAGTGATGAACTTAAAGTTATCTCCGACTATCTAGCCGGCAAGGACTACGTTCATATCGATGAGGGGCGCCAAGCCAAAGGTGTGGGCGACGAGAAGTTTGTCATCGCCGGAGCCCTGAACCTACAAGAGTCCGGCGAGTCACGCATCAAACCGTTCCTTAAGTCACTGGGCCGCGAAGATGCGCTCAACGAGTCCGGAAGCTACTTGGTACCTGATACTTCGTGGCAGGTTGTTGGCCAGGGCCTTATCGAGCAGAGCCAGCCACCGCTGGATGAAGCAATACCAACGATCATTGATGAACCTGGGTCATTAATCTGGACTGACATTCAGTTCTAGCCCGTTCGCGCAGGGCGATCATCCCTGTATTTTCTCGCCTTAGCATTGCAGAATCCCGCAACTGAACGTGCCGTAACCGTCACTGGTCTGAAGTTATCTGTAGATTAAGTTCCACAAGCAAGTAATGCACCATCCACTCAATGGCAGCGAACCCGAGCAAAGCACGGCAGACTCAAGGTAACTCTCAGGGTTTTGCGGAAAGCTGGAGGCATCATGAAAAAAGATCCAATCTCGATGACTTTCATTGGCAAAGATGGCAAGCCACGCCCTAATGTGCAGCAAGCTATTTTGAAGGGCATTGGCGTGCAGCGGCCACTGGTACTTGCGTACATCAATCGACTGCGTAAGAGGCGCCCCCAAGCGGACTCGACCGAACTGGCCGCCATCGTGGAACGTGACTACCTATTAGTTGTCACCGGTTCCGGAGCTGCCGTCGGTGGTACTGCAGCAGTACCGGCTATTGGCACGGTGATATCACTGAGTCTTTCAGCTGCGGCGACCCTGGGCTTCCTTGAAGCTTCTGCACTCTATGCGCAGAGCTTGGCCGAACTACACGGCATCGCCATCGAAGATCCAGACCAGTCACGAGTCTTGGTGATGGGCATCCTCATGGGTGAAGAAGGAAGCTCGATGATTGCAGGGCTTACCGCTCAGGCCGCTGGCCGTGGTGGAGGACCTGTGAAGGGTTGGGCCCAAGCCTTCGGGGCGAACAAGAATACCAGCCTCTACTCCAGCATGCAGCGCACCTTGCAGAAGAAGTTTCTGCATAAGATCATTGGCACCCAGGCTGCCAGCATGATGGGAAGATTGGTTCCGTTCGGTGTTGGCGCGGTGATTGGTGGGGCTGGCAACCGATTCATGGCAAAGCGCGTGATCGAGAATGCGAACGTAGCTTTCGCCGGCATGCCAACGATTGTCCCGAGCGCACTGTCGCAAGATGACCCACGCGTTCTGGACGCCGAAATCGTCGAAGACTAGACGGTTAACAGGTTTTGGCGCCGATGACGGCGCTTACTAAACACCCTGTAAAACAGTTTTAACTGTTTTACAGGGTGTTTTTTTGAGTTTAAACCGCATGATGTCGCGGTTTAAACTGGTTGCAGCGGATTAAGTGTGCACGGTCACCGCCACAAACCACCTCACCGATTTGCACGACCCCCCAAACCTGTGTATAGTTTTTCCTTGTCGCCGAGAGCAAAACGGAAGAAATAACCGGATGTAAATCGGAGGCAAAACCCCAGAATATCAACGGTTTTGCACAGGTCACTGTGGAAAAGATGTTGAAGAATGGGAACCATGAATACTGATTCAAATCACAAACAATTGATTTGACTTTCAGAAATTCACGGTGATAAGATTTGAATATAACGCTGGACGAAATTACCGCCTGAAATGGTCGGTAAAGAACCGGTAAGTGTTTGTTGTTTGAGAACTCAATAGTGTGCCAAGTTTGTTGATACCGAATATTTATTTTATTTGGTGAATACATAACATTTGCTTGAGGCATTGCACCCCCGTGTGATGTTCTTGAGTGTTTTTTATTCGCCAGGACTTCATTGGTTTCGCCCTTATTTTCCGAGGGGTTGCTGATGGCTTTTTATTTTTTTATGGAGAGTTTGATCCTGGCTCAGGATGAACGCTGGCGGCGTGCTTAACACATGCAAGTCGAACGATGACCCCGTGCTTGCACGGGTGATTAGTGGCGAACGGGTGAGTAACACGTGAGTAACCTGCCCCCGACTTTGGGATAAGCCCGGGAAACTGGGTCTAATACCGGATATGACTTCTTACCGCATGGTGGGTTGTTGAAAGATTTATCGGTGGGGGATGGACTCGCGGCCTATCAGCTTGTTGGTGAGGTAATGGCTCACCAAGGCGACGACGGGTAGCCGGCCTGAGAGGGTGACCGGCCACACTGGGACTGAGACACGGCCCAGACTCCTACGGGAGGCAGCAGTGGGGAATATTGCACAATGGGCGAAAGCCTGATGCAGCGACGCCGCGTGAGGGATGACGGCCTTCGGGTTGTAAACCTCTTTCAGTAGGGAAGAAGCGAAAGTGACGGTACCTGCAGAAGAAGCGCCGGCTAACTACGTGCCAGCAGCCGCGGTAATACGTAGGGCGCAAGCGTTATCCGGATTTATTGGGCGTAAAGAGCTCGTAGGCGGTTTGTCGCGTCTGCCGTGAAAGTCCGAGGCTCAACCTCGGATCTGCGGTGGGTACGGGCAGACTAGAGTGATGTAGGGGAGACTGGAATTCCTGGTGTAGCGGTGAAATGCGCAGATATCAGGAGGAACACCGATGGCGAAGGCAGGTCTCTGGGCATTTACTGACGCTGAGGAGCGAAAGCATGGGGAGCGAACAGGATTAGATACCCTGGTAGTCCATGCCGTAAACGTTGGGCACTAGGTGTGGGGGACATTCCACGTTTTCCGCGCCGTAGCTAACGCATTAAGTGCCCCGCCTGGGGAGTACGGCCGCAAGGCTAAAACTCAAAGGAATTGACGGGGGCCCGCACAAGCGGCGGAGCATGCGGATTAATTCGATGCAACGCGAAGAACCTTACCAAGGCTTGACATGTGCCAGACCGCCTCAGAGATGGGGTTTCCCTTCGGGGCTGGTTCACAGGTGGTGCATGGTTGTCGTCAGCTCGTGTCGTGAGATGTTGGGTTAAGTCCCGCAACGAGCGCAACCCTCGTTCCATGTTGCCAGCACGTAGTGGTGGGGACTCATGGGAGACTGCCGGGGTCAACTCGGAGGAAGGTGGGGATGACGTCAAATCATCATGCCCCTTATGTCTTGGGCTTCACGCATGCTACAATGGCCGGTACAATGGGTTGCGATACTGTGAGGTGGAGCTAATCCCTAAAAGCCGGTCTCAGTTCGGATTGGGGTCTGCAACTCGACCCCATGAAGTCGGAGTCGCTAGTAATCGCAGATCAGCAACGCTGCGGTGAATACGTTCCCGGGCCTTGTACACACCGCCCGTCAAGTCACGAAAGTTGGTAACACCCGAAGCCGATGGCCTAACCACCTTGTGTGGGGGGAGTCGTCGAAGGTGGGACTGGCGATTGGGACTAAGTCGTAACAAGGTAGCCGTACCGGAAGGTGCGGCTGGATCACCTCCTTTCTAAGGAGCTAACCATTATTATGGTTGCCCATGTCTGTGCACGAGTGTTGTACGGGTGGGTTGCTCATGGGTGGAATATCAATGAACTCAATACTGGAAAACGTGCGCACGCTGGTCCTCATTATGAGTGGTTGGGGTGTGTGTCGGGGTATTGGCTGTGGCTGTATGGTGTTGGTGCTTGCGAGTACGCATTGTTACTTCACATGAGTGAATCCGTCCTTTTGGGTGGGTTTGTTGGTGTGTGGTGGTGGTGTTGGAATGTGGGTGTTGATGGTGTGTGGTTTGTATGGTTTGGCATGCTGTTGGGTTTTGAGGCAACAAGCCTCCGTCCCTGGTGGATGATTTGATCAAGTGTTGTGGTGCTGGCCTTTTGGGGTTGGTGTTGTGATGGTTGGTTGATTGTCTTCTTGGGTGGCGGGGTTCTTGGTGTTTCGGTGTTTGTCCTGTGTTTGCTGCAGGCATGCTCGGTACGAGCAATAGTCCTTTTGGGTTGTTGTTGGTGGGTGTGTTTGTGGGGGTGTGGGGTTGTTGTTTGGGAACTGTATAGTGAACGCGAGCATCTTGCAGATGAGATGAGTCTTATGACCCTTTTTCCTTGGGTTGTAGGGTGTTTGAGTCTTGTCTGTGTGATTTTGTTAGATTGTTTTATTGCTCAATTCTGAGAACTTTGTTTTGTGTTGAAGTTTTTAAGGGCGCACGGTGGATGCCTTGGCATCAAGAGCCGATGAAGGACGTGGGAATCTGCGATAAGCCTGGTGGAGTCGATAACCGGACGTTGAGACCAGGATTTCCGAATGGGGGAACCCCGCACCATGTTATGTGGTGTGACCTGCAGCTGAATGTATAGGCTGTGTGGAGGGAACGCGGGGAAGTGAAACATCTCAGTACCCGCAGGAAGAGAAAACAATAGTGATTCCGTTAGTAGTGGCGAGCGAACGCGGATGGGGCTAAACCGGTTGGTGTGTGATAGCGGATAGGCGTTGCATCATCGGGGTTGTGGGGTTGACATGTACCAGCGCTATCTTGCTGGTGGGATGAGGTGCAGGCGTATAGGTGAATCGGTTGGAATGCCGGACCATAGAGGGTGATAGTCCCGTAGGTGTAATGCGTGTCTGCCGTTCTAGTGTTGATACCCGAGTAGCACGGGGCCCGTGAAACCTTGTGTGAATCTGCCAGGACCACCTGGTAAGCCTGAATACTACTTGATGACCGATAGTGAATCAGTACCGTGAGGGAATGGTGAAAAGTACCCCGGGAGGGGAGTGAAATAGTACCTGAAACCGTGCGCTTACAATCCGTTAGAGCCTGGGACTTGTTCCTGGGTGATGGCGTGCCTTTTGAAGAATGAGCCTGCGAGTTAGTGTTACGTCGCGAGGTTAACCCGTGTGGGGAAGCCGTAGCGAAAGCGAGTCTGAATAGGGCGTTTGAGTGGCGTGATCTAGACCCGAAGCGAAGTGATCTACCCATGGCCAGGTTGAAGCGCGTGTAAGAGCGTGTGGAGGACCGAACCCACTTCAGTTGAAAATGGAGGGGATGAGCTGTGGGTAGGGGTGAAAGGCCAATCAAACTTCGTGATAGCTGGTTCTCCCCGAAATGCATTTAGGTGCAGCGTTACGTGTTTCTTACCGGAGGTAGAGCTACTGGATAGCTAATGGGCCCTACAAGGTTACTGACGTTAGCCAAACTCCGAATGCCGGTAAGTGAGAGCGTAGCAGTGAGACTGTGGGGGATAAGCTTCATAGTCGAGAGGGAAACAGCCCAGAACGCCAACTAAGGCCCCTAAGCGTGTGCTAAGTGGGAAAGGATGTGGAGTTGCTTTGACAACCAGGAGGTTGGCTTAGAAGCAGCCACCCTTGAAAGAGTGCGTAATAGCTCACTGGTCAAGTGATTCCGCGCCGATAATGTAGCGGGGCTCAAGCACACCGCCGAAGTTGCGTCATTCAAATATTTGCTTGGTCTTCGGATTGGGCGTTTGGATGGGTAGGGGAGCGTCGTATAGCGGGTGAAGTCGCGGTGTAAACCAGCGGTGGACGCTATACGAGTGAGAATGCAGGCATGAGTAGCGAATGACGGGTGAGAAACCCGTCCGCCGAATGATCAAGGGTTCCAGGGTTAAGCTAATCTGCCCTGGGTTAGTCGGGGCCTAAGGCGAGGCCGACAGGCGTAGTCGATGGATAACGGGTTGATATTCCCGTACCGGCGAAGGACCGCCCATACTGAGCTGTTGATGCTAACCATGATGGATTCCAACTGTTGATGCCTTCGGGTGTTTTTGTTGGTTGATGTGGTGGGAACCGATGCAGTGAGGTCAGCGTATTAACAGGTGTGACGCAGGAAGGTAGCCGAGCCAGGCAATGGAATTGACCTGGTCCAAGGGTGTAGGACGAGTCGTAGGTAAATCCGCGGTTCATGATGTCTGAGACCTGATAGGCGCCCACTTTGGTGGGTGATTCGGTGATCCTATGCTGCCTAGAAAAGCATCGGCGCGAGGTCCTAGCCGCCCGTACCCCAAACCGACACAGGTGATCAGGTAGAGAATACTAAGGCGATCGAGAGAATCATGGTTAAGGAACTCGGCAAAATGCCCCCGTAACTTCGGAAGAAGGGGGGCCTGCCCCGTGATCAGCTCTTGCAGTTGTGAGCGGGTGTGGGCCGCAGAGACCAGGGGGAAGCGACTGTTTACTAAAAACACAGGTCCGTGCGAAGTCGCAAGACGATGTATACGGACTGACTCCTGCCCGGTGCTGGAAGGTTAAGAGGACCGGTTAGCAACTTGTTGCGAAGCTGAGAATTTAAGCCCCAGTAAACGGCGGTGGTAACTATAACCATCCTAAGGTAGCGAAATTCCTTGTCGGGTAAGTTCCGACCTGCACGAATGGAGTAACGACTTCCCCGCTGTCTCAACCATGAACTCGGCGAAATTGCAGTACGAGTAAAGATGCTCGTTACGCGCAGCAGGACGGAAAGACCCCGAGACCTTTACTATAGTTTGGTATTGGTGTTCGGTGCAGCTTGTGTAGGATAGGTGGGAGACTGTGAAGCTTGGACGCTAGTTCAGGTGGAGTCATCGTTGAAATACCACTCTGGCTGTACCGGTCACCTAACTTCGGACCATGATCTGGTTCAGGGACAGTGCCTGATGGGTAGTTTAACTGGGGCGGTTGCCTCCTAAAATGTAACGGAGGCGCCCAAAGGTTCCCTCAGCCTGGTTGGCAATCAGGTGTCGAGTGTAAGTGCACAAGGGAGCTTGACTGTGAGAGTGACAGCTCGAGCAGGGACGAAAGTCGGGACTAGTGATCCGGCGGCACCTCGTGGAAGGGCCGTCGCTCAACGGATAAAAGGTACCTCGGGGATAACAGGCTGATCTTGCCCAAGAGTCCATATCGACGGCATGGTTTGGCACCTCGATGTCGGCTCGTCGCATCCTGGGGCTGGAGTAGGTCCCAAGGGTTGGGCTGTTCGCCCATTAAAGCGGTACGCGAGCTGGGTTTAGAACGTCGTGAGACAGTTCGGTCCCTATCCGCTGCGCGCGTTGGAAATTTGAGAAGGGCTGTCCTTAGTACGAGAGGACCGGGACGGACTAACCTCTGGTGTGTCAGTTGTACTGCCAAGTGCATCGCTGATTAGCTACGTTGGGAAGGGATAACCGCTGAAAGCATCTAAGCGGGAAGCCTGCTTCGAGATGAGATTTCCATGCACCTTGAGTGTGTGAGGCCCCCAGCTAGACCACTGGGTTGATAGGCAGGATGTGGAAGCAAGGACTAAAGACTTGTGTAGCTGACCTGTACTAATAGGCCGATGACTTTCAACACACAATATATACAATAATGACTAATAAGATCATTGCTGTTCGCGTTCACTATGCGGTTACGAGACAACAACTCGACAACCGAAACTAAACATGAGACTTGACAAGTAGTTTTTGTCGCATCGTTTCATACAACACCAGAAAATTGGTTTGTGTGCTTCGTGATTGTTACGGCGGTCATAGCGTGGGGGAAACGCCCGGTCCCGTACCGAACCCGGAAGCTAAGGCCCACTGCGCCGATGGTACTGCACTCGTGAGGGTGTGGGAGAGTAGGTCACCGCCGGACTTAACTTAATAAAGATGAATGTTGGTTTGAGGCCCTAACCTTTTGGTTGGGGCCTCACCTGTTTAACCAGTTGAGACTGCTGGTTGCTGGTTGGTGGGGGTTGAGCTGAAGCTCGACCCCCTTTTTCCTGTTTAAGAACAAAGATCATTTGGGATCCCTTGACGCTGCGCTGACAGCGGCTCTACAGTCAACGCACGCACTTGCCGTTGTCAGAGGAGAATCTGCAGATGGGGCAGCTAACGTGGCTCTTAAAACTTAAGCGTGGTGCAGAGTGTTCAGCACGGGCGCAGCCCTGCCGTATATAACAGTATCCGAAGGCGGTAATGCGCATGGTTCCGATAACCCCGGCCAATGCGTTTCAAGTTCTTCGCCGTCAGATTCGCTGCCTCACTCCTGGCGTTCGTCAATCTGGTTCTAACGAACACCAGCAACTCCCTGCGCCATCCGGTCAACGTCCGGAACAGCGACTTCGCCTCAACCATTGTTGTTGCTCGCACGGACTTTTCCAGCACCGCCCACCGGGATTGGAACTCATGGATATTCGTAGCTTTCAATAGTTCCCGCACATGCTCCTTGATCGCATAGATCACTCCGAGTTCCGGGTCTGATTCCAAGATCAGCTTCAACCGTTCAACCTGCTTGATCGACAAGTTCTCCAGATTGCAAGTCAATAATTTCCGGTACTTGTAAGCCGGATCAGCAGCCCGGCCACGACGATCAAAGACTTCGTGGGAGCGACGTCGGCGGACCTGGGTGATCATCAGATTCGCCCGCTGAATCACGTGGAAATGATCCACGCTAACCTTTACCTTCGGCAGATTCTCCCGCACCGCCTTGCGGAACTCCGATGACATGTCGATCGCGACGTACTGCACCCGTTGGCGCCAATACCGTGGCCGATTCTTCAGCCACCGTTTCACCGCCGTGCCGCGGCGTCCGTCCACGATATCCAGAATCTTTCCGGTATCCAGATCAGTAAACACAATCGACCACGGCTCAATCCGCACTACTTTCCCGGTCCGGCCCCGTGCGTAGCGGACTTTGCGAAACCGGTGCTCATCAATGCCGAGCCGGCGGATGAACATGCGGTCCACGTCCCCGACCAGTTCACCGATCGTGGTTAGCCGGGCCATGACCGTAGGCCAAGACACCCCATGCGCGGCAGCGACCCGGGACACTGCCCTGAGTTCGGAACTCATCTCGTCCACGAACTGTTGGGAGAGTCGTGTGGTGATCCTGGCACGGAACGGGAGTTGCTCGGTGGTTTGAACGAATGAACGGCGTTCGCAGGCCGATTCCTGGCAGGCCATACGGCGTTTGCGCACCAATACCTGCAGGTCGGTGCCGCCGACTGGCACGTCCTTCACCCGATGTATTGGTCTGGCCTGGATTCGTTGGGTGAGCACTCCACAGGTGGGGCATGCTGCTTCGGTAGCTTTGGGCTCGATGAGGGCTTGTCGTCCGTCTGCTTCGTGGGTGGCGCTGATGACGCGGTAGTCGTTGAGGTTCAACAGAATCGACGCAGCATCGATTGGCCCGGTATCCTTGAACACGGCTCGTAGTTCCTTGCTGATGTATGTCTAGACAACACTCATCTTCGCAGAGGACTGCGGGCCTTACTTCTTTTTCGGGGTCACCACGCTAAAACTTGAAGAGCCGCTAACGTTCGCTATAAATGTCACTCTTGACGGGTGTATCGACCATAGGGTCGGCATCGCTGACGAAGAGACGCACGACTACTTCACTGACCTCATGAACCAGCATGGCGTTATGCTGTGGGGACGAACCACGTACGAAATGATGGAAGACTACTGGCCACTGGTGGCTAGCGGGGAAGTTGCCGCACCCCAGGCATTGCGCGATTGGGCGATCCAGCTGCAGGACAAGCCCAAATACGTAGTTTCTAGCACTCGAACCGAGTATCCATGGAACAACAGTCACCACCTTATGGGTGACCTGGCTAGCTCAGTTCAGGCGCTCAAGGATCGTACGTCAAACGGGGTGCTGGTGGGCAGCTGCAAGCTGGCAACAGCATTGGATCAGCTAGGGATGATCGACGAGTATCGCTTTTTAGTGCAACCCCTCATCGCTGGGCATGGGCCACGGTTATATGATGCGGGGCTACCTGATGCGCGTCATCTTCAGCTGCTCGATACCAAGATACTATGCAACGGCGTGATCGCGGTGCACTATTCTCGCGCACAATAAAGCCGGCCCGCTCATGCATTGGGTGCACGAGCGGGCCGGCTGTCAGAGGCCAGTTGGCTAGCGGGTGGAGACCTGCTGATCCGTGAGCTGCGCCAGGGTGGCCACAGCGCCTTGCTGATGCAACGACTCCAAGGTCTTCAGATACGGGGTGGTGAACCGTTCATCATCAATAACGTCCCCAAAGAGGTCGCGCTGGCGCAAGAAGGCTAGCGGATCTTCGCTGTGCTTAGCCGCGGCAGCCTTGACCTCTTCGGCCAAGCGGTCCACGATGCTGATCTCTTCGCCCGCTTCATCGGTGCCCTCGGCATAACGAGCCCAGCTGGCGACGATGGCTGCGGATAAGGTGACCTCACGATCGGCGGCAAGATTTTCGCGAACCACTGGCATGAGCCATTTGGGGATGCGATCGGAGGAATCCGCGCAGAGGCGGGCCACGGTATCAGCAACGTACTCATTGCTGTAGCGCTCAATGAGCTTATGCTGGTAGGCGTCCAGATCAACGCCGGGCAGTTCGCGCAGGGTCGGCTCGGCCTCGTTTTTCATGTAGCGAAGCAAGAAGTCTGCAAACAACTTGTTGCGGGCCACGTCGTGCACCGCTTGGTAGCCGGCGAGGTGGCCAAAGTAGCATAGGCCCTGGTGGGTGGCGTTAAGCAGGCGCAATTTCATCAGCTCGTAGGGCACCACGTCGTCAACCAATTGCACGCCAGCTTCTTCGTAGGGTGGGCGGCCGGCAACAAACTTGTCCTCCAGCACCCACTGCTCAAAATCTTCGCAGACAACTGGCCAGCCGTCCTCGATGCCATAACGCTGCGTGACGTCGGCGCGATCGGCATCCGTGGTGACCGGGGTAATGCGGTCCACCATGGAGTTTGGGAAGGACACGTTCTCTTGGACCCACTGGCCGAACTCGGCATCGAGGGCGGAAGCAAAAGCACCAAACATCTTGTGGGCCACTTCGCCATTACCTTGGATGTTGTCGCAGCTCATCACGGTGAAGGGGGCGATGCCACGGGCTCGGCGCAGCTTCAGCCCGGCGCTGATCAACCCGAAGGTGGTGCGTGGTGCCTGCGGGTTGGCAAGGTCGGCGGCGATGGCCGGATTGGCGGTATTAAACTCCCCGGTGACTGGGTGGACGTTGTAGCCGCCTTCGGTGACCGTCAGTGAGACGATGCGGATCGCAGGATCGGCCAGCTGGTTGATGGCGGCGTTTATGTCATCTGGTGCGTAGAGGAAGTCGAGGATCGAACCGATGACTTCAACCTCGCGGGAGCCATCAGGGTTTTTCACTACGAGGGTGTAGAGCCCGTCGCTGTCCTTGAGTACATCGCGCATGCGCTGATCGGACTCCATAACGCCCATGCCGATAATTCCCCAGTCCAACGCCTGGCCCTGATTCATCAGCCGGTTCAGATACATGGCCTGGTGAGCGCGGTGGAAGCCACCTACGCCGAAGTGCACAATGCCGGCGCTGGCTTGTTTGCGGTCGTACTGTGGGGTGCGAACCTGCGGGTCAACCTGGTTCAGGGTGTGGTTGCTCAGTTTCATTATTCAATGCTCCTTAGTCAGGATCGATTAGTGGGTGCTGACGGCGGCGGGTTGGGCGACACCCTGAAAGCCGGGCTGGGTGCCGCGCAGTGCGTGGGACATCAGGGCCGCGACGAGGTAGAGGGCTGCAAAGAGGAAGACCATGCCCGCAGCACCAAGTACGTTGTAGAGCACGGCGACCAGCAGTGGGCCAGCAAAGACGGCGGCGCCGATGCCGAGGTTATAGGAGGCCATGGCTGCCCCTGGATGTTCGGGAGCTAGGGACACGGCGATGGCCGAGAGTGGAACAAAACCTGCCAGCCCGATGCCAAAGATCGCCCCGATGATCAGGGTCAGTGGGTAGGCGAAGGGGTAACCGTGATCGGTGGCCCACGCTGGTACGAGGTACAGTCCTGCCATGGAGATCGCGCAGAGCACCGCGCCGAACCACACCACGACCTTGGACCAGCCCAGCTTGTCGCCCAGGGCGCCGAAGAAGAGGTTGAAGGGGATGTTCACCGCGTAGATCACGGTGGTCAGGATCAGGAACTGGCCCACGCTCCAGCCGAAGCGGTCCACGAACAGGGCCGGGAAGAAGATGGCCATGCCGTAGGTGGGGACCGAGTTGATGGTTCGGGTGAGCATGACCATCAGGGCCTTGCGGTTGCTCACCAGTAGGCGCAGGCCGAAGCTCATGGTGCTGAAAACCTGTTCGGGATTGGCCACCAATGGCGCGCGTCCGGTCTTTTCCTTCACGCCGATCAGCGCGATGGCCGCTCCGATGACCACCAGGGCCAGGGAGACCCAGAGGGTCTGGTAGTAGCTCAGGGAGAAGAGTTCAAGGCTGGCGCTGGCGGTCAGCGCGCCGAGGGTGGGCAATCCGGAGCTGAAGGCGACGTAGAACCAGCCGATGGCCACGGCCAGGCGCTTGGCGTTGGCGGTGGCGGAGATCCAGACGAGGAAGCCGTAGGCGAAGAACGGGTAGCCGAAGCCGCGTAGTCCGTAGGCGATGAAGATCAGCGGCGTGCTCGAGGTGTTCAGCGCGATGCCCAAAAAGAGCAGTTCAAAAATCACCCAGATGCCGGCGCCGATGAACATCACCTTGCGCGGGCCCCAGAGGTCGGAAAGCGAAGCGGAGAGGAAGGCGGCGATGGCTACGGCCACGCCGTAGACGGTGACCAGGGTTCCGGCCAGCGGGATGGAGAAGCCATGTTCGCCGGTGAGGTACGGGGCGAGGATGTTCGTTTCCACGCCGTCGCCGATCATGAAGATCATCAGGCCCACAAAACCCCATAGGAGCGGACGCGGTAGCCCTAGGCGATCAAAGATCGAGGGGTGTGTTGGCGTTGAGTTTGTGGTCATGACGCTCCTTTGCGACGGCCTTGCCGGTGTGATCGATTGAACCAATCTAACACCAAACAAACAAACTCAACAGATTTTCTGTTAAAAACTTGAAGAAAGTGATGTTTTGAGACTTGAGACGCAGCATCTATCATCAGAGATGTGGCAAATCACGAATTCGATGTTGAAAACGATGGTCCCGGCTTAAGTCAGGGGCTGCCTCCAGAGACCCGCCGGGACGAAATCACCGGGCACGTTAATAAGGTGCGCACTTCACGGGTGGAGGAATTGGCCGAGCTCTTCTCGGTCAGCGCCATGACCATCCACCGCGACCTGGACTACCTGGCCAAGGAAGGCCGGCTCGAGCGCATCCGCGGTGGAGCACGAGCCATTACCGCCCGGCTGGCCGAACGCGATGTACGCCTGCGTCGGCACCTGAACGCTGAGCTAAAAAGTCAGCTTGCCGCCACCGCCGCCAAGCTGATCGAACGCAATTCGGTGATTGCGCTGGATGACTCCACCACGGTTGGGGCGCTCGGTGCGCACCTAGAAGAGCGCGAGCCTTCCACGGTAATCACCCACTCGCTGGCGCTCATGGGCGCGGTCTCGGCCATGGCACATATCGACATGGTGGGCCTCGGTGGACAGTACTATGCCGAAACCGATTCCTTCCTCGGCTCCATCGTGGTCGAACAAGCACAACGGCTGACCGCCGACGCAGTTTTTGTCTCCACCACCGCCATCAAGAACAACGCCTTATTACACCCGGATGCCGAGGCAGCGCGCACCAAACGCAGCCTGCTACAGATGGGGCGACGCAAGATCCTGGTGGTGGACTCCAGCAAATATGAATCGGCAGGCATTTATCATGTGATGAACCTGTCCGAGTTCGACGATGTGGTGATCGATGATCAACTTGATGACGCACTGATGACCCAGCTGCAGCAGCTGGGCCCACGCATTCACATAGCCACCACCTCTGCAAAGGCGCAGCCATGAAGCCCACCTATGTACTAGGCATCGATTCCTCCACCCAGTCCTGTAAGGCACTGTTGGTCGACGCGAACAGTGGTGAAGTAGTGGCCGAACAACGCCATGGGCATCCGCAGGGAACACAGGTTGACCCGCAAGAGTGGATCACCGCACTTGAAGCGGCCACCGATGGATTACTTCAGCGGGCCTCAGCGGTGTCCATTGCCGGCCAACAACACGGCATGGTCGCCCTTGATAAGCACGGGAATCCGGTGCGTGACGCGATGCTGTGGAATGATACTTCTTCGGCGCAACAAGCAAGGGAGCTGACCGAAGAGCTCGGCGGCGAGCTGGCCTGTGCGCAGCAGATTGGCAGCGTACCGGTGGCCTCACTGACGGTGACCAAGCTACGTTGGCTACGTGATCAGGAAACGGAGAACGCAGAACGCACAGCGATGGTCTTATTGCCACACGACTACCTCACCTGGCATTTAGGTGGACGCAAAGAGGCGGTCAGTGATCATGGGGACGCCTCGGGTACGGGATACTATTCCCCAGCGCAGCGCCGCTTTGTACCCGAAATAGCTGCCGCAGCGTTGGGGCACCAGGTGCAATTGCCACGCCTAGCGCAGGGCAACGAGGTGGTCGGTCGAACGTCCACCGGGGCGGTAATCGGTGCGGGTACCGGAGATAATATGGCGGCCGCCTTGGGGCTGGATCTGCAGCCCGGTGACGTCTGCATTTCCATGGGCACCTCCGGGGTGGCCTCCGCAGTGGTAGAACACAGCGTGCATGACGGATCGGGCATGGTTAACGGCTTTGTGGCCGCCAACGACAAATTTTTGCCACTGGCCTGCACGCTAAACGGGGCACCGGTGCTGGACTTCGGCGCCCGCATGCTCGGGGTGGGACAACAAGAATTTTCAGACCTCGCGTTGGCTGCACAACCGGGCTCGGGCGGGGTTGTATTACTGCCCTACTTTGGCGGAGAACGTACCCCCAATCGGCCCGAAGCCACCGGTCTATTACAGGGGTTACGCACCAGCACTTCCCGCGAACAGATTGCTCGCGCGTATGTGGAAGGACTGTTGTGCTCCATGAAAGATGCGGTGGCTGCCCTGGAGGCGAGCACCAAGGTGAGAACCCGACGCATCTTGCTGATCGGTGGGGGAGCGCAGTCCGAAGCGGTGCGAGTGATCGCCCCACAGATCTTCGGCGTCGCCGTCCAGGTCCCGCAAACAGCAGAGTACGTGGCCTTGGGTGCTGCGAGGCAAGCGGCCTGGGCACTGAGCGGGCAGGATCAACCGCCGGTATGGAATAGCGCCGAGTCCACTACCTATGAGGCGCAATCCCGTCCAGAAATTTATGCGAACTATGCACGCCTGCGTGATGACACTAAGGGGTGGAAATAAGCGACAGATCGCGTAGCGTAGGGACTATGGATACGCTCTTTTTCGCCCACCGCGGCAGTTCCCACAAATATTCGGAGAACACCCGGGCCGCCTACCTGCAGGCCATTGATGAGGGTGCGGACGGTATTGAATGCGATGTCCATTTGAGCTTGGACGGTCAAGTGGTATGCCACCACGACCCCACCGTTGATCGCACCTCTGATGCCTCGGGACTGGTATCTACCTTTACCCTCGAGCAGCTCAAAGCCATGGACTTCACCGGGGTTGTACCGACCGAAGTACCGGCAGAGTACGGCACGGAAAATGAGCAGCTACTGAGCCTTGATGAGCTTTTGACGCTGATCGAAGAACGCGGCAAACCGGTGGGTTTGGCTGTGGAGATCAAACACCCCAGCCCTTATGGGTATCTACTTGAAGACCGGGTCATGCAGGTCCTTGCTGCTCACGGTTTTGATCCTCAAACCGGGCGGGCCGGAAGCGCGGGGCAGATCGCGGTGACACTGATGAGCTTTGATCCTGGCTCATTGCGCTACCTTGGCCGCAAGGTGAATCCGGACTTGCTCTGCCAGCTGATGACCGAGGTGAATCCCGATTACATTCAGGAGCTTGTAGATTCGGGGCAGGTGGGCCGGGCCGGTGTGTATTCGGTGCTGTACCGTTCGGTGGCCGAAGGCATTGAACTGATCAACGCCGGTGGAGCCGGGATTATCGGCTCGGGCGTTGCCTGGACGCGTGCCAATGAACCGATGGTGCGCCAATGGTTGGCCGAAGGGCGACATGCTCGCATCTGGACGGTGGACCGCCCTGCCGATGCACAGTATTTGATTGACCTTGGGGTTGGTGAGCTAACCAGCAACCGGCCAGTGGAGCTTCGCCGGGAATTGGAACAGCATTAAAAGATGAGCGATACAAGTGAATAAATGGTTGACCCCGGCCACCAAGATGGGCCTATCCATCGCGGTCGCGACCGGGTTGTACGGTATTTCTTTTGGTGCGTTATCCATCGCCGCGGGGCTGAACCTGTGGCAGACACTCGCGCTGAGCGCGCTGATGTTTACCGGCGGATCGCAGTTCGCTTTTATCGGCGTGATCTCTGGCGGCGGGGCCGCATCGGCGGCATTTTCCGCGGCTTCATTATTGGGCATCCGCAACGCGGTATACGGAATGCAGATTAAACAATCCTTGCGTCCGCGCACAGCGCAGGTGCCGGGAATGGCCCAAATAACCATCGACGAATCCACGGCCGTGAGCCTAGGACAAGCAGAAATCGGCGAAAAGCGTCGCGGATTTTTCACCGCGGGCATTGGCGTTTATCTGCTGTGGAATCTCTTTACCCTGGTGGGAGCACTGCTGGGTGAGAAGATGGGGGATCCTGCCGCTTGGGGCCTCGACGGTGCCGCGGTGGCCGCGTTTATTGGGTTGCTGTGGCCGAGGCTCAAGTCGATGCAACCGATACTGATCGCGCTCGCGGCGGCGATCGTTACTGCGCTCGCGGTGCCGGTGGTTGCACCGGGCTTACCGATCCTTTTAACTGCTATTTGTGCCGCCGTTTATGCGGTGCTTTCGGCGCGACAAAAGCCTGCTGCTACCCAGCACGGTGATCTAGACCGTGTGGACGGGGAGTAACAATGAGTGAATTAAGCTGGTGGGTTCTAGCCAGTTGCCTCACGGCCTATGCCATCAAATTGTGCGGCTATTTTGTCCCGCGCAAGGTGCTGGATTCGCCGATGATGTCCCATGTGGCTTCCACCTTGACCGTTGCCCTGCTGGCCTCCTTGGTGACAGTAAACGCCTTCACCTCGGGCCAAGAACTGAAAATTGATGCCCGCATTGGCGCCTTGGCAGCGGCAATTATTGCGCTGATCTTCAAAGCGCCCTACCTGGTGGTGGTATTGGCTGGCGCACTGGCAGCGGTGCTCTTGCGGGCCACCGGGCTAGCGGCCTAAGCCAAGTAAGTGGGACAGTAGAGGCATGATTGTAGCTTTTTCTGTAGCCCCAAGTAACGACAACCCCAACGGTTCAGTCCACGATGCCGTGGCTGAAGCCGTGAAGATCGTGCGTGATTCCGGTCTGCCTAATCGCACCAGCTCCATGTTCACAGAAATTGAGGGTGAATGGGACGAGGTTATGGAGGTCGTTAAGCAGGCCACGATGGCCGCTGGAAAGTTCGGATCCCGCGTTGCGCTGGTGCTCAAAGCCGATATTCGTCCCGGCTACGAGGGCGAAATTGACGCGAAGATTCAACGGCTTGAGAAGGCTATCAAGGATAGTTAGGAGAGTGCGTCGCCATGATTCACCATAGGGCTGAACGTGAGGCCGGTGCGGTTGAGCAGTATCTGGAAGAATCCCTCGGGCTTCAGGTCCAGGCCCTGGAAAAAGGCCGTGAGCATGATCGGGCCTCGGGGCTGCCGTCCATTGAAGTCAGCACGGGGCAGGGAAAATTTCTGTAGTTAGTAGCGCAGATGATTGGCGCTCGCCGAGTGCTAGAGATCGGGACCTTAGGTGGCTACTCCACCAGCTGGCTGGCCCTTGGTGTTGGTGAATCGGGCAAGGTGATTACCTGCGAATTTGAGCCCTTGCATGCCCGCGTAGCGAGAGGAAACCTCGAACGGGCCAGGCTTGGCGACCGTGTAGAAATCAAATTAGGTGCCTCCCAAGCAACCTTAGACTCACTGATTACCAAACGCACCGAGGCATTTGATCTGATCTTTATCGATGCCGACAAGCGCAATAACGTGATCTATCTTCAACGAGCGCTGGAACTCTCGCACCCGGGAACGGTGCTGGTCTCAGACAACGTGGTGCGAGGCGGGGCGATCTTGGATGATTCGGGCCAATTGGGAAGCCAAGAAGCCGACGTGTGAGGAGTCCAAGAGGCACTGATCTGGCTACGTTATCATTCGCGGGTCTCAGCCACCGCACTGCAAACAGTGGGCGCCAAGGGCTGGGACGGGTTTGCGCTGGCCAGGGTGCTGTAAAAATGCGGAGACGGTACTAGCGTGCCGAGTGGTGTTCGCTGAAGCTGCGTTCGGGTTCCTCGTCGGCCTCCGGAGCAAAAGGTGGGGCCTTGATAATCAAGACGTACATTGCCACAGCGCAGATCACGGCGACCGGGGCTCCGATCCATAGGGCGTATTCGGTGTTGCGCACTAATCCTGCAACAACCGGGCCAATGAGCATCGGGACGATGTAGTAGTAATGCTGCGGTGTGGCCGGGCCCCAAATACGCTCGAGTTTTGAGATGAGACTGAAGCCGGCGGCCAAAAGAATGCATCCGAGCAGGATGACCCAGAGCGTTGATGAAAGGCTGATAGTCAGGGTCAGCGAGCCGACTAGGCCCGCGGTTAGATAGGCGTACTTCGTATTTTGATGCAAGCCTTCTCCCTTTTCTGCTCCAGTTTGATTTGATGCGATACATGTATTTTTTCAAACCTTTGGACAGTTCGCAATGCTACTTAAGTAGGAGGGGTGCCGGGAGCGTTGAAAGAAATAAGCCCAAGCACTGCCGTAGGCTAGAAATGTGCCACAAATGAACGACTACCGAATCCGACTGGCGACCGAAAACGACGTACGCCCAGCCTTGGAAATGAAACTTGATTCCTGGCGCGAAGCCTATGCTGCGTTACGCGAGCCCTCCTTCTTCGCCCATCACCAAGAACAGCTCGAAGGCCAAGTAGCTTGGTGGGAGCGGGGCTTGGCTTCCGGCGCGCAATTTTTTATCGCCGAAGATGAGCAGGGCAAGATCATTGGCCTTGCCGGCGGTACCCCAACCATTGAAGAAGACAAAGACACCGGCGTTGAGATCGAGCTGGGCATGCTCTACGTAGAAAAGCAGTACTACGGCAGCGGGCTGGGTGCACACCTGATGGACGTGGTGCTCGGTCAGCGTGATGCGCTGGTTTGGGTGCTGGAAGGTAATTCGCGAGCCCAGGCCTTCTTTGAAAAGCAGGGTTTTAAAGCCGATGGAACTACCGAGTCACTGGTGGGCACCTGGCAGGGATTGATTGAAAGACGGATGGTACGCGCCCATGGCTAGGGACTCCAAGGACTCATTGCTCGGCGAATTCCCCATTGATACGGGCACAGCCATTATTGAGTCCGATCCCTACGGCGGAAACCGGTACATCCTCAAGGTCAACGGGGTCCCGTCCTCGCATATTGACCTCGACGACCCGACGTACCTGGACTTTGAGTACATGCGCTGGATGGAACCGATTTTCACCTATGGTTTCCCTGCCGAAGACTTTGACGGCCGCGCCCGAAAACTGCGGGTGCTGCACCTAGGCGGCGGCGGTTGCTCGATGGCCCGCTGGGTGGCCGCGAGCTACGAGAACGCTCGCCAGGTGGTGGTGGAGCTCGATGCCAAGCTGGCCGAGCTGGTCCGTACCTCATTCGACGTGCCTCGTGCTCCGCTGGTGCGCCTTCGTGTGGGCGATGCCGCCGCGGTATTGCCAACCCTGAGTGATGACAGCCGCGATGTCATCATCCGCGACGTGTTTGCTGGAAGCACCACCCCGAGACAGCTGACCACGGTGGAGTATGCGCGAGATGCCCAGCGGGTTCTGGACGCGAATGGTGTGTACATCACCAACTGTGGTGACACCGCTGATCTGGCCGGAGCTAAGGCTGAGGCCGCCACCCTATTAGAGGTCTTTGAACATGTGGCCATGATCGCTGACCCGCCAATGCTTAAGGGCCGTCGCTACGGGAACATCGTGTTCTTGGCCAGTGACGAACCGTTGAAGCTTGGGGCCGGATTTGAACGCAATCTGCGCACCGCACCCTTGCCGGCGCAGTTGGTTGCAGGGGCAGGTGTGCAGCGTTTCGCTACCGGCACCAGCGCAATTCTGGCCTAGTTAGCGGCACCGCGCTGGTAGCTGGAGCCATCAGCAGCACGCAGCAATAGGCCGTGGTCAACCATGTAACGGCGCAGCAGTGCCACATCGGGGTGAAAGACACGCAGGCGCTCATTGACCTGTTCTTCGCGCAGTTGCTCATCCTGGCCGATGATCGCATCACGAAGGTAGACCAGTACCTCGTGGCGGTCCGCTGGCTTGGCCGGCAAGGTATCCAAACGGTGACCGGTGAAAAAGCGCTGAATGCCGTTGGACGCCGGCTTTGTTGCCGCGGTCGAGGCTAGGGTTCGCTCCAGGAACTGCTCGTTGAGTACCCAACAGTCATCCGCTTCGGATAACAAACCGATTTTCACCCAGCGCGCTAAATCTTTGCGTTGGGTTTTGGCTGGTTGCTCAGCAAGGTCGGACCCGGAAAGCACTGCACCAAGAAGCTGACGCATTGAAGGGTTTTTTAGCCCGGCAGCAACCTGAATCCACTCATTGGTCTGTTGTTGACTCATGAGCAACAGTCTAACCATTTTCTGCCTTTGCTCTGGGTGCACAACAGCCCGCCATGACTAGGTCATGACGGGCTGTGAAGACAAGTGGTGAGTATTAGACCCCAACCCACATTTCAATCAAGCCAATGCCGAAGAACAGCACAAAGGCCGCGGAAACTACCCACATCAATGGGTGGATTTCCTTGGCGCGGCCCTGGGTGGCGCGGATGAAGACGTAGGAGATGAAGCCTGCACCGATGCCGTTAGCGATCGAGTAGGTGAATGGCATCAGGGTGAAGGTCAGGAAGGCTGGCAGCGCAATGCCCCAGTCGTTCCAATCGATCTTTGAGACCTGGGTGATCATCATGAAACCAACAACTACCAGTGCAGGAGCCACAGCTTCGAAAGGCACCAGATAGATCAGTGGGCTCAGGAACATAGCCACGATCATCAGCAGGCCGGTCACCACCGAAGCCAGACCGGTTCGTGCGCCTTCGCCGATGCCGGCGCCGGATTCCACAAAGATTTGCGCCGAGGAACTCGAGGTACCGCCACCGACGATAGCGCCGGCTGCATCAACCATCAGGACCTTATCCACGTCTGGGATCTTACCGTTTTCATCCATGGTGCCAGCTTCAGAAGCCAGACCAACCATGGTTCCCATGGCGTCGAAGAAGATCGATAGCAGGATCACGAAGGCCAGCAGCGAGGCGGCGGTGAAGCCCAGCTTGCTGAAGGCGCCGAAGATGTTGACGTGCCCGATCAGCGACAGGTCAGGCAAAGTCCAGTTTGGCAAGGACGGAACAACCAGCGACCAGGTGCCGGTCTTAAACGTGCCAATGTGGAAGATGGATTCAAGGATGTTGGCGATTACCGCGGAGACGACGATACCGATCAGGATCGCGCCCTTAACCTTGCGGACAACCAAAGCCATGGTCAGCAGCAAGCCGATGATGAAGACCAGGATTGGCCAGCCCATCAGTTCACCATCAAAGCCCAGTCCCACCGGGACGGTGGTCTTGGCCGCGTCAGGCACACGCTGAACAAAGCCGGCGTTCACCAGACCGATCAGCGCGATGAACATACCAATGCCCACCACGATGGCGGTTTTCAGGCCTGCTGGGACCGCGTTGAATACCGCGGTTCTAAAGCCGGTCAGCACCAGGACAAACATGACCACACCGGCGATGAGCACTAGGCCCATAACATCTGGCCAGGTAAGTTCCGGGTTTGTGGCTACGGTGATGGCCACAAAAGCATTAACGCCAAGGCCGGTGGCCATGGCGAAGGGGTGGCGGGCCCAGATGCCCATGAGGATGGTCAGGATGCCGGCCACAAAAGCGGTCACCGCGGCAACGCGCTGGATGCCCAACTCGCCGCCCGAGGAGTCGGCGCCGGAAAGCACCAGCGGGTTGAGGACGACGATGTAGCTCATCGCGAAGAAGGTGGCGATGCCGCCGCGAACCTCGGTGGAGAACGTGGAGCGCCGTTCCGAAATCTTGAAGTACCGGTCGATCCGCGCGGCCGCAGACGTGCCGGAAGCAGTTTTGGTGGAGGAGGACATGGAAAAATTCTATGTTGTTTTTGTTGCGTATCGATATCTAACTTCTAACTAACTAGGCACAATCAGAAAACTTTAGACCCAACTCACACCTAGTAACTGCCAAAGCAAGTACATTGGAGGTAAGGGAAATCACACCCATGTTGATCTGAGGTTATGAAGGAGCGATTCAGATGAGTGATGAAGCGCCAGTCGCAGCAGAAAAGATCGAAGGAATTGTTGTCGGTGTTGATGGTTCGCAGCAAAGCAAGTGCGCTTTGCGGTGGGCCGAACGCGAGGCGGTGCGCCGCGGAAGCGTGCTGAATATCGTTTCCGCCTACACCATCCCGGTCTTCGCCGCGTCCTCCATGGATGCTGGTTACTCGACCCTGGACGATGATTTGATTCGCGGCGGAGCCGAGGAAATCGTCCGGCAGGCGCGGGCCGATCTTGAAGGCAGCCAGGCGCAGATCCGCACCTATATCGAATCCGGGGATCCGGCCGGTGTATTGCTGGATCTTAGCGCGGATGCGGAGCTGGTTGTTGTTGGCACCCGAGGCCGTGGTGGCTTTGTTGGTCGCTTGCTCGGCTCGGTGTCTTCGGCGCTTCCGGCACACTCCAAGTGCCCTACCGTCGTGGTGCCTTTGTGCATGTCCAAGGAGCAAGAAGCCGGAGCCGCGAGCACAAATGAGCGCAAGGCGGTGGTGGTTGGTATTGATGGTTCGGACCGAGCTCGTTCGGCCGTGCTAGCTGCCGCTGATGCTGCGATGGCCATCGGCCTGCCGATCCGACTGATTTGTGCGGTGCCGCCGGTGGGTGCAGCGCTGGCATGGATGCCAGCGACCATCGACCAGGAGGCAGTGCTAGAAGATGTCCGCTATCAGATGGGCGTTGGAACCCGATGGCTTAATTCCCACTACCCAGATTTGCAGATTGAAACCGACGTGGTTTCTGGGCCACCGGTGGAGGTGCTGATTCGCGAGTCTGAGCACGCGGTACTCACGGTGACCGGTTCACGAGGTCGTGGCGGATTTACCGGCATGCTGTTGGGCTCCACGTCTCAGGGCGTGCTGCACCACTCCAAGGGGCCGGTGATGGTGGTCCCTGACTCGGAGGATCCTCGCTTGGCTGATCGTCATAAGTTCGATACTCGCGCCCAGGAACAGTAGAAATAACTAAATGAACATAGACTAACGGCCACACACCCCAAGGGTGTGTGGCCGTTAGTCTATGTTGGCTGCTGCTTAGTAGCGAGCTGCCTGTGAGTACAGGTTGTTGACCCAGCTCAATGGCGTTACCGAAATACCAACACTTGGGTTACGGGCGTGTACTACGTTGCCGTTACCGATGTAGATCGCAACGTGGTAGAACGATGCGCCACCGTTGGAGGACGAGAACACCAGGTCACCTGGGCGCAGGTTGCTCAGCGACACGTGCTGTGGTGCGCTGAAGAACTGCTGGGTCGAGGTGCGTGGCAGGTTGATGCCCGACTGGCCGAAAGCACGCTGCGAGAAGCTCGAGCAATCAAATGCGTTTGGACCGTTGGCACCGTAGACGTAGTACTTGCTTGGATCGTCAGCGGTCTTTAGCGCCCAAGCGAAAGCAGCCGAGTAGCTCTTACCTGAAGACTCTGGCTCTGGCTCAGCGGTCTTGGTTGGCTCTGGCTCAGCAGTCTTGGTTGGCTGTGGCTTTGGAGCTGGCTTAGGTTCGGCCGTTTTGGTCGGCTTAGGTTCAGCGGTCTTGGTTGGCTTTGGTTCGGCCGTTTTGGTCGGCTTAGGTTCTGTAGTCTTCGTCGGCTTTGGCTCTGCAGTCTTAGTCGGCTTTGGTTCGGCCGTCTTAGTTGGTTTTGGCTCTGCAGTCTTGGTTGGCTCAGGATCAGCCGACTTAGGAGGTTCTGGAGCGAGGGTAGGAGTTACCGTATCGAGCTCTACAGCCTTTGGCCTGACCGTGTCCTCTTCTTCAGAGTCCTCGGTAGTCTCAAGTTCCGTTGGTTCTGCTACGGCCTTTGGCTTAACCGTGGCTTCTTCTTTGGAGTCTTCAGTTGGCTCAAGTTCCTGTGGCGCAGCTACAGCAAGTGGCTTGATAGCTTCAGGTGCTTCTTTTGGAGCTTCGGCAGTGTCTGCAGTAGCGATAACCTCTTCGAGGGCTGCTTGCTGCTCTTCGTTCTCTTTTTTCTCAACTGCCTTGCGAACTTCAGCCTTTTCCTTCTGCTGCAAAGTAGCAAGGTTGCTGATTAGTTCATCGCGAAGCTTCTTTTCCGGATCAACAGCGTTCTCATAGGTGGAAAGAGTGCTGTTGGCGGTAGCTGCGGCGGAGTCGTAATTTGCGGCGGCATCTTCAGCGGCGCTTTGTGCTGCGTCAGCGTATTCCTGCCATGCCGAAACCAGTGCTTCAGCTTCGGAAGCGGTGTTGACCGACTTCACCTGCTGTTCGCTCAGTGCGTCAATGGTGGCGGCCTTTCGGAACAGGTCACCATCCTGGTTGTCATCCAGCAACAGGCCCAGTGTCGAGTTGCCTGCACCGTTGCGGTAAATATCAGAGGCGATAGCGCCTAGATCCTTGCGGCTCTGTGCAAGGTAGGTTTTTGCGTAATCCAGCTGCTGGACTGCCTTCTTGGCATCAGCGGTGCGCAGATCGCGCTCTTCGCCGGCCGATAGCAGTGACTCTTGCGCCTGAGCAGCTTCGTTTTCTACTCGCTGCATTTCAGCGCGGCTGGAAGCCAAGGATTCCTCGATGCGAGCGATCATCGCGTTCGTCGAGTCTTTATTCTTCTTGGCTTCTTTGATCTCTGCGTCAGTAGGCAACGCGGAAGTGCTTGGTGCAGCTGCAATGGACACAGATGCAGGGAACGTAGCAGCGGTTGATGCGGAAGCAGGTAGAGCACCTGCAAGGCAGGATGCTGCTAGGGCCAGCGTGCTTGCGGCAACACTGAGCGTGTGGCGAGTAGCCATATCGTTCCTCACTAAGTACTTGGATGACGTGGAATCTTGAAAACGTGACTCTCTGAGGTAGAAAGATCACGATTTGGATAAGACTCCAATTAGCACATTAGGCTAATCGTGACACCCTTGGCAACACTGTTCACATCAGTCACATGAATCCCAAACGTGTAATTCATCTGCGGTTTTAGCGCGTGATCTGCGGGAACGTGTAATTGCGCGTGGTGAACTTTCTGAAAGAAACCTTGGAAAAATTTTCTGAATTTATGTCCCGAGGCTTGGTGCACTGAACTAAAGGTGAAGCGTTGGTAACGCGGGCAGCACGTCCCGGGGGTGATTCCTAACGACAGTAAAAAGTGGGTGCGTTAATAGGGAGCGTTTGGCACGTAGTGGAAAGCGGCAAGATGGACGCAGGCGTGTTCCCAAATATCCGCGCGAGCCAGGCGTGTGGTCCGCCTCTCTTTTATTCGGTCTCTGGCCACCAGCTTCGTTGAACTTTGTGAGGCAGATCTCAAAACAAGTTTTTGCGTTTTTTGCCTCAGGACCACCCCAAAGCATGCAATTTTTCATCATCGATTCCAAAGTGATGGGCCACTTCGTGCATGAGCGTGATTCGAATTTCACGCACCACGTCTTGATAAGTTTCGCAGGCCCGAAGGGTCGGATTTTTGAAGATTGTAATGTGGTCAGGCAGCGCTCCGGCGTCCCATCCTGAATCTCTCTCGGTGAGGGCTGTACCCTCATAAAGCCCCAAGATTTCAAGGTTTTCTGGCTCGCCTGGACGTGGCGTGTACTCGTCTTCGATGAAGAAAATGACGTTTTGCATCATGTCTATGGCGGAGTCCGGAATGGAGTCGATGGCCTGTTCAACTAGCTGCTCAAACTCGTCGTCGCTGATGTTCAAAAGCATGTTTTCAGCCTAGGCGAGGACGCTGAGTTGAGCATCGCAAATTTGGATCAGGAGCCGATTTTGCGAAATCAAAAAACCCCACGTATAGTTATTGGAGTCCGCTACGGAGAAGCAAGAAACCGAAGCGAACTTAGGCCCCCATCGTCTAGCGGCCTAGGACACCGCCCTTTCACGGCGGCGGCACGGGTTCGAATCCCGTTGGGGGTACAAGCAATCATTTTATGATTGTTAGATGGAGAAATCCATTGGCTTGCGAAAGCAAGGCCCTGTAGCGCAGTTGGTTAGCGCGCCGCCCTGTCACGGCGGAGGTCGCGGGTTCAAGTCCCGTCAGGGTCGCTCAATTTACTAATCTATTAGTAAATTTGGTGTCCACTTAGTGGTACCAGGCTCTGTAGCTCAGTTGGTAGAGCGTTCGACTGAAAATCGAAAGGTCACCGGATCGACGCCGGTCGGAGCCACGCAGGCCCTCGGTTTACCGAGGGTTTTACTGTGTGTATTGAAATAAATTCAAAACACTAGGCCCTGTAGCGCAGTTGGTTAGCGCGCCGCCCTGTCACGGCGGAGGTCGCGGGTTCAAGTCCCGTCAGGGTCGCATATGAACAGAAGCTCCGGATTGATTACCGGAGCTTTTGCTGTATCTACAGCACGTCAGTTCGCTCGACCAAGGTGACGCGGACCCAACCATCGGTTGCTCAAACGGCGGTATGCCGCAGCTGCGCCTGTCATGTCACCATCTTCCATTGCTTGAAGGCCATCCAAGAGATCACTGGCGGAATCATCGGGCCAAACAATCTCAGCCAGTAGCCCATAGTCCAGCTCAATTACCGAGCGGCTATCAAAGGACTCGAGCCAACTGCCGAGGTCTCCTAGCTCTTCAAAAAGCTGGGACTGCGGCGCATGGGTAACTAAAGTCTGCACGGCCCAGGCTAGGCGCTCTACGGCCTGTTCAAAACCGATATACATGCGCACGGTCTTCAGGCGTTCACCCTCGTGCACCGTTTCGCATTCGTCGTCTTCACGGAACAGCGCAAACCAGCTCAGCGGAATTCCCCACGAAGAGGTACGGGTATGTAGGTGTGTTAGATCTGCAGCCAAACGATCTGGATCGATCCGCTGTGAGTTGGCTTCACGAGAAACCGGCGGAACCAATAGATCGAATACCTCGGGGCGAATGGCTTCTTCGGCTTGTTCTGTCGCCAGGAAGCTGCGGGCTTGCAGTTGCCCGGGGCAGTAACGGGTATGTTCGGTGCCCTGATAGTCCAAGGTCTTCACGCTGCGGAAGAATTCGGGCTCGTTGTGTGGGAACGGGTCTGAGACGCTACGCAAGGTGCGCTGCCATAGACGTGCGTTCTCAAACTCATCCCATTGATCAGCGGTGCGTGCCGGCGCACGCAAGATCATCGACTGGGCCCAATCTTCAAAGGTATCTAGTGGTTCGTAGACACGAAGAAGTGCTGTGGCCGAAGTAAGTTCGCTGGTGGGCCCAGTCAATTTTGGGTTCATAGTTAGTCCGACAACTCCACGATGACAGGCGCGTGGTCACTGGCGCCCTTACCCTTGCGTTCTTCACGGTCAATGCTCGCAGAAGTCACTCGCGCGGTGAGGGCCGGGGAAGTTAGCGAGAAGTCAATGCGCATACCTTCACCCTTTGGGAAGCGCAGCTGGGTGTAATCCCAGTAGGTGAATTGTCCCTCAGTGTAGTCGCGAACTACATCCTTGAATCCAAGCTCCTCAAAGGCGCTGAAAGCTGCGCGTTCGGGTGCGGAAACATGGGTGAGCTTGTTCTCTAAGAAGAAGTCGATATCCCAGACATCTTCATCTTTCGGTGCGATATTCCAGTCACCCATCAAAGCGATCTGCGCTTCGGGGTTTTCGCTGAGCCACTGGCCAGAACGCTGCTTCAGCTCATCAAGCCAATGAAGTTTGTAGGCCATGTGCTCATCGTCTAGGGCGCGACCGTTGGGAACATAGAGGCTCCACACCTGGACTCCGCCACACGTCGCGGCAATGGCGCGCGGTTCTTGAATCGGGTTCTTGCCACCCTTGCCAAATTCTGGCTGGCCCGGGAACGTTCGTTGTACATTTTCGAGTCCCACACGGGAGGCGATGGCTACACCGTTCCACTGGTTCACGCCAAAGTGGGCTACCTCGTAGTCATTGTTCTCAAACAATTCCCACGGAAAATTATCGTCTTTGCATTTTGTTTCCTGAATAGCCAGGACATCTACATCTGAGCGCTGCAGCCAATCCTCCACGCGGTCAGCGCGGGCTCGTAGCGAGTTCACATTCCAAGTTGCAATCTTCACTAGTTCAACCTATCAAGTTTGCGGAAGTGTGCCACTTCAATTTACTTGGAAGCCCGAGTATATTCTTAGTCAAACTGTGGCGCCATTCATTCCAAGGAGGCAACGTTGCCTGAAATTTTGACTGAACGACGTGGGCATTTGGGTTTGATCACGCTGAACCGGCCCAAAGCGCTGAATGCGCTTAATGCCGAAATGTGCCAGTTAGCTCTTGAAGCTTTGTTGCAGTGGCGAGATGACCCTGAAATTGTTCAGGTGGCGGTGCAAGGTGCAGGGGAGCGGGGACTGTGCGCCGGTGGCGACATCGTGGCTATTTACCGAGACATCAAGGAACGCACCGGTTCTTCGGAGAATTTTTGGCGTATTGAGTACCAACTCAACGCCTTGATCAGTGAATACCCCAAGCCATATATCGCCATCATGGACGGAATCGTACTTGGCGGTGGCATCGGAATCTCCGCCCATGGCAGTCACCGAATTGTCACGGAGACAAGTCTTTGTGGCATGCCTGAAGTGGGTATCGGTCTGTTCCCAGACGTTGGTGGAACGCACCTTCTAGCCAAGGCGCCTCAAGCAGCAGGCCGCCTTGCGGCCCTGACCGGAACCAAATTTGGTGCAGCCGATGCCATGCTGCTCGGCCTGGCCGATGTTTATGTTCCGCAGGCGCGGCTAGCAGAACTGCTAGAGAAGCTGGCCAGTGAGCCGGTGGATGCATTATTGGGGCATTTCGCTGAAGAGCCAGCCGAGGGGTTTATGCACGAAGAATGGGTGCAGGCTTTCACCCATCAGAATCTGCGAACAGTGTTGCTTGAACTTCACAAAGAATCGGCTCCGAAGGCGCAACAGATGGCGAAAGCGCAACAGATGGCGAAGGCGCTGCAAGCTGCCTGCCCAAGTTCGGTGCGACTGACCGATGAGCTGATACAACAAGCCGGAGGAGATCTTCGGGTGGATCTCCAGCGTGAATTCCGTGCAGTGGTTCACCGGTTAGATGATCCTGATTTTGCTGAGGGTATCCGGGCTGCGGTTATCGACAAGGACCGGACGCCACACTGGGTTGAATACCTGCCGGGCCTAAGCCACGAACAACGCACCGCAAAACAGCTCGGTCCCCTTCCCGGGGCGGAGCTGAATTTTGCATTGCTGGAGCACTAAATTTCGCGCTGATGGTTTGAGACTTTAGACGAAGTCTCCGGAGGCTTTGCGGAAGCGGGAGAGGATCTCAAATAATTCGGTAGCGTCCGAAGCACAGAGATTGCTCTGGGCAAAGAGCAGTTCGTTAAGATCATCGCGGGCCGCGTTTAATACCTGCTGACCTTGTTTGGTCAGTTCTAATAAACGCGTGCGCCCATCGGTAGGGTGCGCCATGCGCCGAACCAAACCGGTGGATTCCAACCGGTCTACCGAGTTGGTCAGGCTGGTGGCGTGAACCTGTAGTAACTCGCTGGCCTGGCTCATAGGCAGGGAACCGCGCTTGGAGAATCCCAGCAGTGCAAGCACCTCAAAGCGGGCAAAGGTCAGGCCATGAGGCTTCAGGATGGAGTCGGCTCGTTGTAAATAAATTGAGGCAGTACGCATCACTGCGGTGATTGCTGCCATCGGTTCGGCCTCAGCTTCCCACCCGTGTGAGATCCATTGTTCTCGCGCTTGGGCGATCGGATCGCGGGACAAAGGTGAAGCCATTGAGATACCCCTAAATTAGTAGACTTAGTCCAACAATATACTTGGACTTCCTAGGGAATGGAAAGAGCGCTCGCTCGACCTGATGGTCGCGGTAGCTCAAAGAATGTTTCAACAAGTACTTTCCAATATGGAAAGTACTTGTTAGTCTGAAGTTATTCGTTAGGTTCGCAGGCAAAGGAGTAGGGCAATGAAGATGACCTTCAATTCTTGGTACGTCGCCATCATTAGCGCGGGAGGCCTGATCTTCCTCGCCTTGGCGATGACCGCCTACGTTACAGGTCATTCCTACCTGCTCTGCGGGGGGATCGTTTTCTTTACCGCGGTCACCGTGACGATGTCCTCTACTTACGCACAGCGTCAGAACAAAGCTCGCAAGGTGGTCGGCAAATGAGTTCCGAAGAGCAGCTGAATGCCGATGAGCAACTGGCCGCCCTGAATGTGGCGCAACAGCGCATGGAGCGCGCCTCCGGCTACGGCGCCAAACTCATGGGCGTTTACTGCGTGATCTTGGGTTTGCTCATCGGGTCACTAGCGGCCCTATTGCAGGTCTACCGCCCCGAGAAAAACTTCACCGGATTCATTGTTCTTACCGCACTTTTTGCCATAGCCGTTGTAGCAATATCGTTGGCCTACGCGAAGCTATACCGTTCACTACCGCGGGGATTTTCCAAACTATATCTTCGCGGATTCTTCGGGAGTATGGCCCTGTACATGATTGCGGTTGCCATGCTTAGCGCAGGTGAATTGGGTTGGGGTGTTACCGCGTTGACCTGGATGGTAGTTGCTGCGCCGCTGTGTATCACTGGAATAGTGATGGTGCGCAAATGAGTGGCCACGCTCGCGAACGACTCAATGAGGACTTCTCAAATCCGGTCAGACTCTCGCTCATGGGATCTTTGCGAGCTGTAGATGAGGCTGACTTTAAAACCCTGAAGGAAACGGTGGGAATTTCCGACTCGGTGCTTTCTAGGCACTTGAGCGCGTTGGAGGCAGCTGGATACGTGCGTATCAAAAAGGGTTACGTAGGCAAAAGGCCCCGTACCTGGGCGAAGCTAACTTCGAGCGGGCAAGAGGCCTTTGTACAACATGTTCAGGCGTTGAAGGAAATCACCGGATTGGCGTGAACCTTAGGCCCGCCACCACTTGTCCCAATAGGTAGCTGGGACTGCACGCTTGTGACGAGAATTCACAAAACGCTTCTCGATGGCTTGGGCAGCAGACTCACTAATCTCGCGACCTTCAAGATAGTTATCAATCAGCTCGTAGGTCAGTCCAAGTTCATCTTCGTCGGTGCGCTGCGGCTGACCATCAAGAAGGTCAGCGGTAGGCTTCTTTGACCACAGCAACTCAGGAGCCTGGAGCTCACGTAATAGGGACTGGTTTTGACGCTTGTTTAAGCCAGCCAGTGGCAAGAGGTCTGCTCCGCCGTCGCCAAACTTGGTGAAGAATCCGGTGACGGATTCGGCAGCATGGTCAGTGCCCAGTACCAACAGGCCGCGGTCACCAGCCAACGCGTACTGCACGATCATGCGGGTACGCGCCTTAGCGTTACCACGGTTGAAGTCGCTGATCTTATCCAAACCGGCATCGGCAATTGCTTCATCCAGTGCGGCGACGGGCTTTGCGATGTTGACTTCATACTGTTCATCCGCAGCGATGAATTCCATGGCTGCGGCAGCATCAGCGGCGTCTTGCTGTACTCCATGAGGCAGGCGCACCGAGACAAAGCGAGCTTCGCCGCCGGCCTCTCGGACTTCCTGTACTGCCAACTGGGCTAGGCGACCGGCCAAGGTGGAATCAATGCCTCCAGAAATCCCCAGCACGAACCCCTTGGCGCCGGTTGCGGCGAGGTACTCCTTGAGGAAATCGACCCGACGCCGAATCTCCTGCGTGGCGTCAATTTCAGGGCGTACGCCCAACTCTTCAATGATCTGTGCTTGCAATTCACGCATGTCTTTAATCCTAGGCAGTGGGGGTGGGCGCAGGGCAACTACGGTGGCGTTTGCCGCGAAATTTAATCTGTTCTCAACATACGCGTTGATCAGTGGTTAGGGAGTCTGTGGCTCTTGCTCCGGTTCCCAGCCCAGGCTGCGCGCAATCTTTTCCAGCGTCTGGATAACAGCGTCATATTCTGAGCCATCTAGATCCTGACCGAACTGCGTGCGGATCTTCTCCACTAGCTCGCTGAGCTTCAGCAGTGAGGTGTGGCCACGTCCAGTGATCGAATACTCACCGTTATGTACGGTGACCCACCCGGATTCCACCAGCTCGGCCAAGTGCTCACTTAGCGACTGCGGTTCATCTTCGGACGCAAAGAAGGGGGAGAGGCCGGTGTTTAGCTGCGCTTCGCTGGCAGGTTGATGTTCTAGCAAGTTCAGGACCTGCCACTGCCGGCGTGTCACACCGTGTTCTTCTAGAGTCGCTGCAAACTGCTCGTCAATCAGCGAATCCACCAATTTTAACCAGTAACCCAAGGGGCGTTGTGCGTTCATAAAATCAGCCTAGCGATGATGCCGACTAGAATCGAGGGTATGAGCGAAACCGGCGCCCGTGCGCGACTAAAAGAACTGATCCAAGAACTAGCCATTGTGCGTGGCAAGGTCATCTTGTCTTCGGGCAAGGAGGCCGATTACTACATCGACCTGCGTCGTGTAAGTCTGCACCAGGAAGCTTCGGGTTTGATCGGCGAGGTCATGCTTGACCTGCTTGATGAAGCCAAGCTGGAATTCACCAATGTTGGTGGTTTGACCATGGGCGCTGACCCAGTGGGCACCGCCATCATGCATACCGCTCGCGCCAAGGACCGCGCCATTGATGCGTTTGTGGTCCGCAAGGCGCAGAAGTCCTACGGCATGGGTCGTCAGGTTGAGGGCCCAAGCGTTGAGGGACGCGACGTCATCGTGCTTGAAGATACCTCCACCACCGGTGGCTCGGCGCTGACCGCAGTTGAAGGTGTGCGCAAAGCTGGCGGCAACGTGATTGCCGTAGCCGTGATCGTAGATCGTAACACCGGTGCCAAGGAACGTATTGAATCTGAAGCTGGCGTGCCGTACCTGTTTGCCTACGGCAAAAAGGAGCTGGGCCTGTAACCAGTAGTTGCTTTTTTGGTCTCACAACCCGCTATTCCGAATCATTCGGAATAGCGGGTTGGCTGTTTTCTGAACTGTTTTAGCTCTGCGGTGGGGCAGCGGTGGTATCGCGCGGAACCAACACGGCAGGTAGCTGGTGCGGCTCGGTGACCTCTTCACCCTGAAGCAAAGCCAAGAGCATGCTCACCGCATGACTACCCATTTCATGCAGCGGCTGGCGCACGGTACTGAGCGCGGGGGCGGATTGGGCAGCGGCGGGAATATCGTCAAAGCCGATAATGGATAGTTCCTGCGGAACGGCGAGTCCACGTGCGGAGGCGACCTCTAGGGCCGCCAAGGCGGAGATATCGTTGGCCGCAAAAATTGCGGTGGGTGGCACCGGTAGGGCGAGGAGTTGTTCGGCCGCTTGCGTCGCGGTGTCCCATTGGTAATCGCCAGCGTGGATCAACTGCTCATCAAATTTGATGCCGGCTTCATCCAGCGCTCGCCGGTAGCCTTCTTCGCGTAGGTGTGCGGAATTCAAATCATCGCGCCCACGGATATGCCCAATGCGTTGATGGCCCAGATCAATGAGGTGCTTGGTGGCCGTATATGCGCCACCAGAATTGTCCACGTCTACGGTGTTGGGCATATCGGTGCCGGCCTGCGGGTCGATGGCGACAACAGGCACTGAGCTGTGCGGGATTTCTACGGTTGGGGTGACAATGATGGCCCCGTCAATGAGCGTTCCACCCAAGCGTGAGAGTGAACGACGTTCCCAGCCGATATGCCCTTCTGGGCTCAGGTTGCCAGCGTAGGCCATGAGGTCATATTTGGTGCCGCGCAGGGTGGCGGATATTCCGTTGAGAAGCTCCAGGGCGAAGGGCTCAAATTCGGCAACCAGGATGCCGATAATGTTCGTTTGAGAGTTGCGCATCGAGGATGCGACCAGTGAAGTTTCGTAACCGAGTTCATTGATGACCTGATGCACGCGAGTGATGGTTCTTGGTGCAACGCCGTAACGACTGTTAACAACTTTGGAAACGGTGGACACCGAAACTTCGGCAACGCGTGCCACATCATTGATGGTCACTCGGCCTTCCGCTGGCTTTTCGGCAGACGTTGGAAACTGCCCAGCGGTGGCATTCACGTGGTGTTGGGTCTCAGGGGTCATCACCCGACTAACAGTAGCTCATAAATCCGCGAAAACAGTGGTGTTTGTGGACTTGTGACCGGTGATTAGCAAATTTTCGATAACGTTTTCGCTAAGGATTTCGAAAACGTTATCGAAAACGATTGACATGATGTGCGTCACAGTGCAATTCTTGGTGGAGCCAAGTGCCTGCCGCGTGGAAGTCGACGGGTCATCACATCATCAATGCACAGGAGCACACGTATGTTGTCCAAGTCCCGAACTGCGAAAATGTTGGCGCTGGCAGCCACTGGCTCGCTACTTTTCTCCGGCTGCGCCTCAGGCTCTGATACTCCTGAAGCCTCGACAAACGGAACCACCACCATCACTTGGTGGCACAACTCGAACAACGGAGAAGGCAAGGCCTACTACGAAAAGGTCGCCAAAGATTTTGAGGCTACACATCAAGGCGTGGACATCGAGGTTAACGCCATGCAGCACGAAGACATGCTCACCAAACTCGACGCCGCTTTCCAAAGCGGTGACACCCCAGATGTGTACATGGAACGCGGTGGCGGGGAACTGGCCGCGCACGTGGAAGCCGGGCTGACCAAAGACCTCAGCGAGCAAGCCAGAGAAGAACTAAAATTCCTCGGAGACACCGCCGGCGGCTGGCAGATCGATGGCAAGACCTACGCCCTGCCGTACTCATTGGGCGCTGCAGGGTTCTGGTACAACAAAGCATTGTTCAAAAAAGCCGGCGTCGACAAGGCGCCCGAAACCTGGCAGGACCTTCTTGACGCCAGTGACAAGCTCAAAAAAGCTGGCATCACCCCAATCTCCGTAGGAGCGGGTGACAAATGGCCGGCAGCTCACTACTGGTACTACGCTGCGGTGCGTGAATGTGCCCAGCAAACCTTGGCTGACTCGGTCACCAATATGGATTTCAGCGACCAGTGTTTTGTGAAAGCTGGAGAAGACGTAGATCAGCTGATCAAGACCGAGCCGTTCAACCCAGGATTCCTCTCCACTCCAGCTCAGTCCGGTCCAACCTCAGCCTCGGGCCTCCTAGCCACCGGCAAAGTTGCCATGGAACTGGCCGGTCATTGGGAACCGGGCGTAATGCAGGGGCTCACCGAAGACGGTAAAGGTCTAGGCAAAAACACCGGCTGGTTCTCCTTCCCCGCAATTGAAGGTGGCCAGGGTGATCCGAAAGCACAGTTAGGTGGCGGCGATGCCTGGGCGGTAGCTCAAGACGCTCCAGACGAAGCAGTCGAGTTTGCCAAGTACATGGTCTCCGAGAAAGTCCAGAAGGGCTTTGCCGAGTTGGACATGGGCTTGCCTACTAACCCCAAGGCCAAAGACTCCGTTGCAGACCCAGCCTTGGTATCCATGATGGACGTTCGGGATAAGGCGCCTTACTTCCAGCTGTACTTCGACACCGCTTTTGGTGCTTCAGTCGGTGGAGCCATGAATGATCAAATCGCCTTGCTCTTTGCTGGCAAGTCCGATGCTCAGAAGATCGTTGATGCCAGCCAAGATGCCGCTGATCTAGAGAAGTGATCCCTACCGTGGCTCAAGAAGTAAGTTTTGTATCAAGTTCGCGTACCGATGACGCTGACCCAAATCCGGTGAGCGTTACACAACCGACCAGAATCAAGTCGGTCAAGGCCAAAGAGCGTCGGCGCAAACCAGCAGATAAACGCAAGAATCTAGAAATCTTGTTTTTCATCAGTCCGGCATTGATTCTCATCGCAGTATTTATGCTGTTGCCCATCATCCAAGCTGTGCGCTTCTCGGTGTACAACTGGAAGGGCTTCGGCCCACTGGTGGACTTTGTAGGGCTGAAAAACTACGCCCGCGTACTGCAAAACGAGGTTTTCACCGATGCGATGATTCATAACCTGATCATCATTGGTGGATCTATCGCTCTGCAATTGCCCATTGGTTTAGGGATTGCTCTCTTGCTCAACCGCAAGATGAAAATCCAATCATTGCTGCGCACCATCATCTTTGTTCCTTATGTGCTCTCCGAAGTCATCGCCGGGGTGATCTGGTTCCAACTCTTGCAACCCCAGTACGGGGTCGTGGACACCATCATCTCCAAGCTGGGCATCCAAGGTCCTGCCCAAGGCTGGCTCGGCACTCCCGAGCTGGCGCTGTGGACGGTACTGGCCGTACTGACCTGGAAGTACCTCGGGCTGGCGGTGATCTTGTTCTTGGCAGGACTCCAAGGGGTTCCCTCGGAGCTTTACGAAGCAGCACAAATCGATGGAGCGTCCTGGTGGCAGATCCAACGCAAAATCACCATTCCATTGTTGGGGCCGACCCTGCGCACTTGGGGATTCTTGTCCATGATTGGTTCACTGCAGCTCTTTGACATGGTTTGGATTCTCACCGGCGGGGGACCGGCCAACTCAACGACCACGATGGCCAGCTTCCTAGTCTCTGAGGGAACAAAACGGCAGAACTTCGGTGTGGCAGCTGCTGCCTCGGTGATCCTGTTTGTCGTTGCTTTGATCCTCGCAGTTTCCTACCAGCAGTTTGTTCTTAAGCGAGACTCGCAGCCAGATGACGAACGAACCAAGCCGAAGAAGGTCAAAGCATGAGCACCATCCTGGCCACCGGACCACAGCACACCCCAACCCAAGCGAAGCGCGCTAAAAAACGTTCCAAAAACCAAGGCGGAAACGTTCTGGTTTATGCCCTTGCGCTCGCCGTAGTCGCTCTAACACTCGGCCCGGTGCTCTATGGGGTGCTTGGTGGCTTTCGCACCAACGCTCAGTTAGCGCAAAACCCTGCGGGGCTGCCGGCCCCATGGGTGTTGGATAACTACCTAGGCGTGCTAAAAAACCCGGACTTCTGGAACTACGCACTGAACTCATCAATGATCGCGGTCATCACAACCCTGATCGTGGTGATCTTTGGAGTGATGGCGGCCTACCCGCTGGCGAGGTATCAGTTCCGACTGCGCGAACCGATCTTTATGGTCTTCGTTTTGGGTCTGCTTTTCCCGGCCACTGTGGCCATCGTTCCACTGTTCATCATGATTACCAGGGACCTGCATATGGGTAATACCTGGTGGGGTGTTGCCCTGCCACAGGCGGCATTCGCCTTGCCGATGACGGTGGTCATTCTGCGCCCGTTCCTGATGGCGCTGCCACAAGAATTGGAAGAAGCCGCCCAGCTCGATGGCGCCAGCCGAATCGGATTCTTCTGGCGCATCCTGCTGCCTCTATCGGGACCGGGCATGGTCACCGTGGGTGTCTTGGCCTTTGTTGGCTCGTGGAACGCCTACCTACTTCCACTGCTCCTATTACAAGGAGATATGCGGACCCTTCCCTTGGGCGTCGCAGATTACTCATCGGAGCACTCGGCGGACACTGCCGGCGTTTTCGCCTTTACCGCACTGGCAATGATTCCAGCACTGATCTTTTTCCTTGCCATGCAAAAGCGCATCGTCAACGGGCTACAGGGAGCAGTCAAAGGCTAATGCGTCCAGGCGAAAACACGCCTGCCCACTTTTTGAAGAATAGGACTTTCATGAAAACTGCCGAGCAGACTTGGCGTAATACCGCATTGCCAACCGAACAGCGCGTAGCTGCTCTTATGGAGCAGATGACCCTCGAAGAAAAAGCGGGGCAACTTGGTTCCTACTGGATCCGTCCAGAGGAAGAAAACCACGATAGTGAAGCCAACGTGGCACCCATGGCTGATACCTTCAGCGGCGGCCCGAGCTTTGATACTGCGATCCAGAACGGGCTGGGGCACATCACCCGTGCCTTTGGCACTGTCCCCGTAGATCCGGGCCAGGGGCGAGACCGGTTGGCTGAACTCCAAGAACAAGTTATTGCTGCCAACCGATTCGGCATCCCGGCCATCGCCCACGAGGAATGTCTTACCGGATTCACCACCTTGGGGGCTACCTGCTATCCGGCATCTATTGCGTGGGGAGCGAGTTTTAACCCGGAACTCATCAAATCGATGGCCGCACGCATCGGTGCAGATATGAAAAAGATGGGTGTACATCAAGGTCTTTCTCCGGTCTTGGATGTAGTGCGTGACTACCGCTGGGGACGCGTTGAAGAGACCATCGGTGAAGACCCACACCTAGTCGGAGAATTAGCGGTCGCCTACGTGAAAGGACTTCAGGGCTCTGGAGTCAACGCCACCTTGAAGCATTTCGCCGGTTACGCTGCCTCCCAAGCTGGACGTAACCACGCGCCGGTATCAATTGGTCCGCGTGCTTTGGAAGATGTGGTCTTCCCACCTTTTGAACGCGCAGTGCGTGAAGCACAAGTGGCGTCAGTAATGAACTCGTACGCGGATATTGATGGTGAAGCACCGGCCGCGAGCCGCCGGCTACTCACCGAAGTCCTGCGTGAACGCTGGGGCTTCACCGGCACCGTGGTGGCCGATTACTGGGCCGTGAGCTTCTTACACAGCATGCACGAAATTGCCGAGAGCGAAGATGCTGCTGGGCTGCTAGCGCTTTCGGCCGGCATGGACGTGGAGCTACCTGAAACCATCTCCTTCGCCAATCTGGCTGAGGCGGTACGTGCTGGGCGACTACATGAAGACGTGCTAAATACCGCGGTGAGCCGGGTGCTGACACAAAAGATTGAAGCCGGGTTGCTGGATCCTGACTATGACCCGCGGGGTGCATGGCTAGGTGATGATACGGAACTGGACTCGATCGAGAATCGAAAGCATGCCCGGGCCATGGCCGAAGAATCCATTATTCTTTTGCGTAATGAGCAGATCCTTCCACTCAAAAGTCCGGCACGCATGGCGGTCATCGGCCCCAGCGCCACACAGCCACGCACCCACCTCGGTTGTTATTCCTTTACCAACCACGTGTACTCGCGCTTCGCTGAACACGAGGACTATGGCGTCGAAATGGTATCCATTCTCCAAGCGCTTGAGGACTCCCCAGCGCTCGCCGGAAGCAACATTGAGTATGTTCGTGGCGTGGACTTCACCGACCTCGATGACAGTGGAATTGAACAGGCCGTTCAGGCCGCCCGTAACGCGGAAGTTGCCGTGGTGACAGTTGGAGATCTAGCCGGACTCTTTGGGCGTGGAACTTCGGGTGAAGGCTGTGACGTGGTGGACCTGAAGTTGCCTGGGCGACAGGCCGAACTTGTTGAAGCGGTCTTAGAAACCGGAACACCTACCGTGCTGGTCTTGGTCACCGGCCGCCCCTACTCGCTCGGACAGTTCGCCCATCGTGCGGCAGGCATCGTTCAGTGCTTCATGCCGGGTGTCGAAGGTGGCCCCGCACTCGCTGCGGTACTGACCGGCCAAGTGAATCCATCAGGCAAATTGCCGGTGCAGATTCCTGACCATGTGGGCGGACAGCCAGGAACCTACCTGACGCCCAAGCTGGGTTGGCACTCTGACGGAGTTTCGAATCTTGATCCCCGTCCGCTCTATCCATTCGGCTACGGCATTTCTTATACAGAATTTGAGATATCCGAGCTGCAGCTATCCCACACAGAAATCTCAACCGAAGGAAACCTGGAGATCAGTGCGACGATCACAAACACTGGTGGATTTGCAGGCGCGGAAGTAGTCCAACTGTATTTGTCGGATGAGGTCTCACAGGTGGTGCGTCCGCGACGTTGGTTAGCTGGTTTTGCCAAAGTTCAGTTGGAAGCTGGTGCTTCGACGCGGGTCACCTTCGACGTGCATGCGGATAGAACATCATTTATTGGATTAGCTGGGCGCAGAATTGTGGAACCGGGCAACTTCATCGCGACGGTTGGCTCAAGCAGTGAGGACCTGCGCCTTCAGGGACAATTCCGGATTGTTGGCCACGTCCGTGAGCTCAAAGAAGGTCGAGTCATGGATACTCCGGTGAGAATCGACTAGCTCCAGGCAGGCCTTGAGGCCGTAGCGATGTGCCTGAGAGTAGCCACCAGCAGTATTCAATTCATTTTCTAGTGAGTACAGTTCGAATCCAAAGCCTGAGGTGATCAATCGGCCTCAGAATAATTGGGGTGGATTTGATGGACGCGGACGTCATTATTGTTGGTGCTGGTCTTGCCGGTCTGGTTGCGAGCAACGAAATAGTCAAGACCGGCAAGAAAGTACTGATCGTTGAGCAGGAGAACGCCGCGAACCTGGGCGGTCAGGCCTTCTGGTCTTTTGGCGGAATCTTCATGGTTGATACCCCGATGCAGCGCCGCTTCGGGGTACATGATTCTTTTGACCTCGCTTGACAAGACTGGCAAGGGTCAGCCGGGTGGGATCGCTTGGACGGTGAACATCCCGAAGATCAATGGGCGCAGAAGTGGGGGCGCGCCTATGTTGAGTTTGCTGCCAGCGACAAACGCCAGTGGCTCCAAGAGCAGGGGGTGAAGTTCACTCCCTTGGTCGGTTGGGCAGAACGTGGCAGCTTCGCTGCCAATGGTCACGGCAACTCTGTACCCCGGTTCCACATCCCATGGGGCACTGGCACCGGAATCTCAGAACCTTTTGCCAATAAGGCACGTGAAGCGGTCGAATCAGGTCTTGTGCAGTTTGCCTTCCGACATCAGGTTGATGGGCTAGTCTTCACCGCAGATAAGGTCACCGGCGTGCACGGAACAGTCTTGGCTCCAGAGACGGCCAAGCGCGGAGCACCTTCGAACCGTCAAGCAATCGGCACTTTCGAATTCACCGCACAGGCAGTAGTTATTGCTAGTGGCGGGATTGGTGGCAACCACGAACAAGTCAGAAAATGGTGGCCACAGTCTCTGGGAACTCCGCCTAAAAAGATGATTACCGGGGTACCCGAATATGTTGATGGGCGCATGCTTGATATTGCCAATGAGCACGGAGTTCGGCTAGTAAACCGCGACCGCATGTGGCATTACACCGAAGGGCTACAGAACTGGAACCCAATCTGGCCTTCCCATGCCATCCGGATCCTCCCTGGGCCATCATCGATTTGGCTTGATGCCCGTGGGCGCCGACTTCCCGCTCCAGGGCTGCCAGGTTATGACACTCTTGGCACGCTAAAGATCCTGCGCACAACAGAAGATATCCGTGACTACGACTACTCCTGGTTCATCCTTGACCAGTCAATTATCAAAAAGGAATTTGCACTCTCCGGATCAGAACAGAACCCCGACATCACCAACCGAGACGTGAAGTTGCTCATAAAAAGCAGGCTTGGCCGTTCGGCTACCGGTCCGGTGGAGGACTTCAAAAAATATGGTGAGGACTTCGCAGTGGCCGATACCCTTGAGCAGCTGGTTGACTCCATGAACAAGCTGAGCGGAGACCATCTGCTTGATCTTGATGAGATTGCCAGCATCCTGAAGGCTCGGGATAACGAGGTGGACAATCCGTACTCCAAGGATGCGCAGACCATCGGTATTCAGAACAGCCGCAGGTACCTGGGCGATAAGCTCTTCCGCACGGCAAAACCGCATAAGATCCTGGATAAGAAACATGGTCCGCTGATAGCGGTCAGACTATGGGTCGTTACGCGCAAGACTCTCGGCGGAATCCAGACTGACCTTGCGGGTCGTGCGCTCGGTTTAGACGGAACACCGATTCCCGGACTCCTTGCCGCTGGTGAAGCCGCCGGTTTTGGCGGCGGAGGGGCCCACGGCTACAACGCTTTGGAAGGTACTTTCCTTGGTGGCTGTATTTTCACCGGCAGAACAGTTGGTCGCTCGTTGGCTCAAGTGCTCTGAGCGGGGGGATAAACCATGACCGTAGCTAGCTGAGCATGATGCGAAATCGCGGCGGCCCATGGTCAACGGAGTGAGGCTGATCCCGGTTACAACACCGATGAAAAAAGCGGCCGGAAAATTCCGGCCGCTTCTTTATGGTTCTGGATTTGGTTACTTCTTAGCTTCCTTGGCTTCAGGAACTACCGCGTCCTTGGCCAGTTCTGCGTGAAGGTTCGCCACGGATGGGTACTGAAGGTCCGGACGGAATGGGAAAGTATCCATATCTTCACGGGCGGTGATGCCGGTGAAGACCAAAGCGGTAAGTAGACCAGCTTCCATGCCAGCAACAATGTCGGTGTCCATGCGGTCACCAATCATTGCAGTGGTTTCCGAGTGTGCATCAATGCGGTTCAAAGCAGAGCGGAACATCATCGGGTTGGGCTTGCCAACTACATATGGTTCGCGGTTGGTTGCACGAGAAATCAGCGCAGCAATGGCACCGGTGGCTGGCAGCAGACCTTCTGCCGATGGGCCGGTAGCGTCAGGGTTGGTTGCGATGAACTTGGCGCCGCCTTCAATCAGTCGGATCGCCTTGGTGATCGCTTCGAAGGAGTAGGTGCGAGTTTCGCCTAAAACCACATAGTCAGGATTCTGGTCAGTCATGATGAATCCGGCATCGTGCAACGCGGTGGTTAGCCCGGCTTCGCCGATAACAAAGGTGCGTCCACCCGGACGCTGGCGAGCTAAGAATTCAGCGGTAGCCATCGCGGAGGTCCAGATGTTTTCTTCAGGGACGTCCAAGCCGGAAGCCAGCAACCGGGCACGCAAGTCACGTGGGGTGTAAATGGAGTTGTTGGTCAAGACTAGGAAACGCAGGTTGTTTTCGCGCCAGTAGCTCATCAGCTCTGCGGCACCCTTAACAGCCTGATTTTCATGGACAAGAACGCCGTCCATGTCAGTAAGCCAGCACTTGATGTCGTGGACAGTGCGGGCAGCGCGGTTGGTAGTCGTCACGAGGTGAAGTCCTCCCTGATGAAATTGTGGTGGGAGCTATCTGCGTTGAAAGAATCCCCTGCTACTAAAAAGACTACACAGCCTTGGAGAATTGCGCCGTGAACAAGGGCACGATTAGAAAGAACTACGCTTAATAACGTGAATCAAGAAACGCAGGAACCAGTAAACGACCCCAGCGAGCAGCATGTCATTGGAGTGGGCCCTTGGGAAGGGGAGCATCCAACCGACGAAAAGTATGATCTTGAGCTGCTAGCCAACGGTGATCGTCGCAATGTTGCTGACAAGTATCGCTACTGGAACATGGACTCGATCATCGCGGATTTGGATGAGCGTCGCCACGATTTCCATATCGCCATTGAAAACTGGCAGCACGACATGAATATCGGCACGGTGGTGCGAAGTGCCAACGCGTTCCTCGCCAAAGAGGTCCACATTATTGGTCGTCGCCGGTGGAACCGCAGGGGAGCGATGGTGACCGATCGTTACCAACACGTGCGTCATCACCCAACGGTCGATGATTTTGTTACCTGGGCGGAATCCGAGGGGCTGACCATTTTGGGGATCGATATCTTCCCTGACTCCGTACCTTTGGAAACCTACGACATTCCAAAGAATTGTGTTTTGGTGTTTGGCCAGGAAGGACCCGGGTTAAGCCCTGAAGTTCATGCGGCAGCCAAAGACACCTTGTCAATTGAACAGTTCGGTTCAACGCGTTCTATCAATGCGGCCTCGGCCGCTGGAATTGCCATGCACGCATGGATCCGCAGACACGTTTTTGGGCAACAGGTGGGGTAACGGAGAAATTAATACTCATGAGTATTAGTCGAGCATCTGGATTAGTTACTTTTTTCAGCTTACTCTGGAATCCAGTTATGGAAATGTGATCTGGGAGCGAGTGGCTGTGAAACGTCGTCATCAAGTGAATCATGACTTACTTCTGCCCGGGTTACACCGAACGAAACGACCAGCAGTTGTGTGGTCAGCCTCGGTGATTGCGGCCCTGGGATTGACCGGCGCATTAGCAATCCCATTGGTAGCCCAGCCAGCTGATACTCGTCAGGGGAACGTCCAGGTGTCCATGGACGCCGTCGCTGACGCTTCCTTGGCCTACGGGCCGGTGTTTGTCAGTGTTGATGCTCCGCTGAATGCTTTTGGGGCCTCGGGTAGGCAACTTGCCATCGACGGACGTCCCATCGGAATGGTGGCCGGTGCCTTAGATGCCTCCGAAGTGGTAGAAGCTGAGACCGTGGACGCGGAACAGAGTGCCGAAAGCGAAGAAGAAAATACCGCCAGTACTGCACTTTTGGCTGGCACGGTAGGCGAGATTGGCAAGCTCCCGGGAGACCTGCAGTTGATGCACCCGGTGACTTCACGCCGAATTTCTAGCCCTTATGGTTGGCGTTCGAACCCTACCGGTGCCGGAAACCAGATCCACATTGGTCAGGACTACCCAGTATCTTGTGGCTCTCCTGTCTACGCCTCTGAAGATGGAACGGTGAGCGTTTCGGGATGGGCAGGCCACTCTGGCATGCGTGTGAGCATCGATCACGGATCAAATATCCAAACCGGCTATAGCCACAACTCGAAGCTCATCGCTAAGGTGGGGCAGCACGTACAACAGGGCGAGTTGATCGCCTTGGCCGGTACCACCGGTAATTCCACCGGATGCCACGTGCATTTTGAAGTCATCATTGATGGTCGGTGGCACGATCCACGCAACTACCTGCCTTTGATCCCTGGCCAGCGTCAGGCAATGATCAATTCCCAGCGTCTGACCGTCGGCGCAAACTCTGCTCCAAAGAGTGGTGCTCCACGAAGCTCCGCACCTTCTACCAATCAGCCGGATCCGGACATTATTGTTCCGGAGAACGACACTCCATACATTCCTAGCCCAGCTCCCAAGCCGCGTCCGGTGCCAACTAAGACGGTCAAGCCGACACCGACCCACAGCGAGGCTAAGACTCCTACCCCAACAAAGAGTCCTAGTACCTCAACTGCGCCGCCCGAAAGCACCACCAAGGCGCCTTCACCTAGTGCGAAGCCAGCGCCTAGTACGTCGCCAACAAAGATTCCTTCGCCGACGCCTACAACTAAGGCGCCTGAACCCACCACCTCGAATTCGGTGCCACCGGTTCAAAGCTCCCCGGATAAAAAGCCGACTACGCCCGCGCCAACGGTGAGCAGCACGCAGGAAAAGAAGAGTGGCGCTAGCTCGCCAACAGGCTCAGAAGGCTCGAGTGGCAGTGCTACCCCGAGTACAACAGGTAGCGCCAGCAGCTCAGCATCGATAACCCAATAAGCAACCATCCGTGAGGTGGTGGCGCTCTGCATTGCAAATACAGGTTCTTTACCGTGTCACGATATGAGATTTTAGGTTGAGATAGTGACCTAGGCGATAGGATGGATGGCGAACCGCCGTCAATGGAGACGCGAAACCTCGCTAATCACCAGGAGTGAAGCATGCCTATCGCAACCCCCGATAAGTACAATGCCATGATCGACGCTGCCAAGGCTGGCGGCTACGCCTTCCCAGCAGTAAACGTGACCAGTTCGCAGACCCTGAATGCCGCTATTCGCGGCTTCGCTGAAGCTGAGTCTGACGGCATCATTCAGGTCTCCACGGGCGGTGCCGCCTACTGGTCCGGTGCCTCCGTTAAGGACATGGTTGTTGGCTCGTTGGGCTTCGCAGCTTTCGCTCGCGAAGTAGCCAAGAAGTACGGCGTCAACATCGCCCTGCACACCGACCACTGCCCAGCAGACAAGCTGGATAGCTTTGTGCTGCCACTGTTGGCTGCATCTGAAGCAGAAGTTGCTGCAGGCCGCGACCCATTCTTCAACTCCCACATGTGGGATGGCTCGGCTGAGACCCTTGAAGAGAACCTGCGTATTGCTGCAGAACTGCTGCCACGCACCGCTGCTGCCAAGCAGATCCTCGAAGTTGAAATCGGCGCAGTGGGCGGCGAAGAAGACGGCGTAGAAAACGCTATCAACGACAAGCTGTACTCCACCGTTGAAGATGCACTGGCTACCATCGACGCTTTGGGCGCCGGTGAAAAGGGCCGCTACATCACCGCACTGACCTTCGGTAACGTACACGGCGTGTACAAGCCAGGTAACGTGAAGCTGCGTCCGGAGATCCTGAAGGATATCCAGGCTCAGGTTGGTGGCAAGATCGGCAAGGCTAACCCATTCGACCTCGTCTTCCACGGTGGTTCGGGCTCCTCCGATAAGGAAATCGCGGATGCTGTTTCCTACGGTGTTATCAAGATGAACATTGACACCGACACCCAGTACGCATTCACCCGTCCAGTAGCTGGCCACATGTTGGGCAACTACGACGGCGTGCTCAAGATTGACGGCGAAGTTGGCAACAAGAAGACCTATGACCCACGCGTTTGGGGTGCCAAGGCTGAAGAGGGCATGGCAGCTCGCATCGTTGAAGCTGCTCGTCAGCTGGGCTCGGCCGGAAAGTCGCTGAAGTAAATATGGCTGGCGAAAACCTGTTGGGCATTCCAGAAACTCTGCTTCCTGAGGAATCTGAGGTTTTGGCTCGCCTTGAAGCTGGCGATGAGCCAACGGACCTGGCCGCCAAGTTCCCATCATCCTCTTTGGTGTGGGCACTGCTGGCTGATGAAGCGCACGGCGAAGGCCGCATTGTGGAGTCCTACGCGTTTGCTCGTGTTGGCTACCACCGTGGTCTGGATTCGCTGCGTAAAGCCGGTTGGCGCGGACAGGGACCAGTTCCTTGGAGCCACGCGCCGAACCGCGGCTTCCTGCGTTCGCTGTATGCGCTGGGCCGTGCGGCTGCAGCCATCGGTGAAGCTGAAGAAGTTGATCGCATCGGCAAGTTCCTGAACGATTCGGATGCTTCTGCCAAGGCTGAAATCGAAGCCGGCAAGTAAGTATTTTGACTCTGCAAACGGCGGTTCTTCCCTTTTGGGGAAGAACCGCCGTTTGGTGCGTAGTTGAGTAGTAAAGGAAATTAGAAACTAACATTATGAGCGTTCTGCAAGCAGGCGAGGTACGCAGCTGAAAATCTCACTTTTAATTTCAGTACTGCCGATACAGTTGCCGGAAAATTCCGTTCAGCAGCACAAAGCGTGAGGGATCAACACTCCAGTAGGCAATCCTTCGTCTCCACGGGTAGTGAAGACTTTAAGGGTGGATTCGCGGAAGGGTTCGCCTTTAACGCGGAGACCGCCTCAGCCGACGGTACTGAGCTTGCGACGCAACTTGATCAAGTCGCCGAAGCCGCCGATGATTTGGCGAGCCAGGCAAAGGAAGAAAACGAACGGCGAAAAGTCGCTCGTGAGTACTACGAACACAAAGATTCGTGGCGAGGGAAAGTTGAAGAATTTTTCCACCTCGAGGGACCCGCCCCGACTGGACCTAAATCAAGTCCGATGTCGCCACCTAAGGCCATCGAATCAAAAGGCCTGGCGCGTCAGAGTCCTCTGGAACTTGCTACGGCCTCTAACGGTGTCTCCTCAGGGAATCCCAAAAATCTTCGCTCCTACGCCAACGGTTCCGCGGGTCTCAACGAAGATCTGTCGAGCCTTCCTGGAGCGCTGAGCACACAACTTTCCAACTTCGCTAGCCAGTGTCAGTTTGTCTCACTGAATGCAAACGGAGTCATCAAAGCTTTCAACGACTGGATGGCTGCAAACAAAAACGACGTCACCTGGGCTCGCACCGTGGCTGATGCTTTCGAGGCGGCTGGCAGCGAAGGCAATGTCGGCACCGTTTCTAACGCCTCCCTGTTCTCTGCGCTGAAGAACGCCGGAGTGAACGCCAGCCGCACAGATTTGAAAATCCCCGCGGCCCAAGTCAAAGGCGGCGAGACTACAACCGGTTACGCCTCTGACCCAATCAATACCGCCAACGGTAACTTCATTGAGCCTGAGCTCGATTTAGCTTTTGCCGGAGCCGCCGGGTCGCTGCGCATTGAACGCATGTACAACAGCATCTCCGAGACCAATGGGTCTTTTGGCCCAGGTTGGGACAGCGTCCTCAACGTTCGGCTAGTACTGGATGCTGAAGGTGCTACGTGCGTCATGTCTGACGGGCGTGAACTATTCTTCCCCCGTCAAGGTGACGGCTGGGGTCGCGCCAATGCTGCCAGCTACTGGCTAACCAAGCACACTATCAATGACTCAGAACTTCTTATTGTTTCCACCAATGAGGGGGCGCAGTGGGGATTCAACAACGCTGGCCACTGGCTGTATAGCGCCCAGGGCGAAGGCACTCGTGTCGATGTGCAACGCGATGAGAACGCTCGTGTCTCCCGACTTGTGCATGAATTTGGTCGCTGGATCAGCGTGCAGCGAGTAGCCTCCGAGGATCCAAAAGGGCTCTTAAAAGTTAAGCGTGGCGCAGGATGCTCAGCACGGCCGTAGCCCCGCCGTATACAAGAGTATCCGCACCCGGTAATGATCATGATTCCGGTACCCTCGACCAATACGTTTCAGGTTCTTCGCCGTCAGATTCGCCGCCTCACTCCTAGCGTTGGTCAACCTCGTACGCACGAACACCAACAGTTCCCTTCGCCAAGCCGTGAGCGTGCGGAATAAGGACTTCGCTTCCACCATTTTCGTGGCCTTCACGGATTTCTCCACCACCGCCCACCGGGCCTGGAACTCATGGACATCCGTGGCATTCAACAACTGCCTGACGTGTTCTTTAATCCCGTAAATCACACCCAGTTCAGGATCGGATTCCAGGATCAACTTCAACCGTTCCACTTGCTTGATGGATAGGTTCTCCAGGTTGCAGGTCAATAATTTCCGATACTTATACGCCGGATCAGACACCCGGCCGCGACGGTCAAAGACTTCGTGGGACCTGCGTCGGCGCACCTGAGTAATCATCAGATTCGCACGCTGGATCACATGGAAATGATCCACGCTGATCTTCGCCCTCGGCAGATTCTCTCGCACCGCTTTACGAAACTCTGATGACATGTCGATAGCAACGTATTGGACGCGTTGACGCCAATACCTTGGCCTGGATTTGAACCACTTCTTCACTGCTGCGCCGCGGCGTCCGTCCACGATGTCCAGGATCTTGCCGGTATCCAGGTCCGTAAACACAATCGACCATGGCTCAATGCGAACGACTTTTCCCCTCCGACCTCGGGCGTAGCGGACTTTGCGGAATCGGTGTTCATCGATGCCTAGTCGGCGGATGAACATGCGGTTCACGTCCCCGACGAGTTCACCAACACTGTTAAGTCGGGTCATGACCGTAGGCCAAGACACCCCATGCGCCGCTGCGACCCGAGAAACAGCACGTAACTCACTACTCATCTCGTCCACGAGTTGTTGGGAAAGTCGTGTGGTGATCCTGGCCCGGAAGGGTAGCTGTTCGGTGGTTTGCACGAAGGAACGCCGTGAGCAGCCAGTTTCTTGGCAGGCCATCCGTCGTTTGCGCACCATGACTTGCAGGTCTGTGCCGCCTACTGGCACGTCTTTCACCCGGTGTATTGGCCTTGCCTGGATCCTAGTGGTTAGCACCCCGCAGGAAGGACATGCCGCTTCGGTGGCGGCGGGCTCAACAAGTACCTGCCGTCCGACAGGTGCTTGGGTCACGGTGATGACGCGGTAGTCGGTGAGGTTCAACAGAATCGACGCAGGGTCGATTGACCCGGTATCCTTGATCACGGCTCGTAGTTCCTTGCAGATGAATAGTTTTAGTCGACATCCATCTTCGCAGAGGACTGCGAGCCTTACTTATTTTGGGGTCACCACGCTAAAAATCGAAGAGCCTCCAAAAGCACCAGAGCAACGCATTGCCAAACTAGCCTCCAGCGATGGACGCACGGCATCTTATGAGTACAACACCGCCGGTCAGCTCATCTCGGTTACTGCTACCGGTGCTGGTACCCGACGTTATGAGTGGAATGCTACTGGCCTGATTTACAAGGTCATTGATGCCCACGGCGTTGTTGAAGCAGAGAACACCTATGACGAGAAAAACCGTGTCACCACTCAGGTCTCTGAATTCGGTCGTACCACTCGTTTCGCGTACCTTCCGGGTCTGGTCACTAGCGTCTCTGAATTCGGTCGTACCACTCGTTTCGCGTACCTTCCGGGTCTGGTCACTAGCGTCTCTGATGTGGACGGTTCACGTTCGAACACCTATATTTCAGATCCGCAAGGCCGCCTAATCAGCATCACCGATGGTAACGATCAAGAGCAGCGCATGTCTTATGACAAGCACGGCAACTTGCTCAACTCTATTGAGCGTGACGGTGGCGTGACTCGCCATCTGTACGACAACCGTGGACGCCGAATCCGTACCAAAACCCGCGACGGCGCAGAACTAACCTACGGCTACGATGAATTTGACCGTATTACTGCTGTGGTGGCCGGCAATGGCGGCACCACTGAGTTTGAATACTCTGACAAAGACTTAAGCTCCGGTTCGGCCTTTGGGGTGACACGCAACCCGACGGTGGTCATTGACCCAATGGGAGGTCGCTCCGAGATGACTTGGGAGCACGGAAAGCTCACCCGAGTTGTTGACCCAACAGGCGTCACCGTCACCTTGGGCTATGACGAATTCGGTGATCTGGCCACGGTCACCAACGCATTTGGCAACACCGCCACTTATGAACGCGATAGCGCTGGACGACTTATCCGGGCGATTAGTCCCTCCGGCGCGATCACAACTTTCGCCTACGATTCCGTAGGAAATTTGGTCCGACTCACGGACGCAGAAGGTGGAACTTGGCAGTATGAGTACGGCACTAATGGCCGAATCTGTGCCAGCGTTGACCCGACCGGTGGCCGAACAGCCTATGAATACGATCCCGTCCATGGTCAGCTTGTCTCCACTGTTGACCCGTTGGGCCGTGCCACTGAACAGTCCTACGATGACCTAGGGCATGTAGAGACGGTCACCTTAGCTAATGGTGCACAGTGGAATTTCGAACACGACCTACTTTCACAGCTGACTTCAGTCACGGATCCGCTCGGTGGATTGTGGCGTAACGAATACGGTGTGAATGGTGATTTGACGGCCACCGTAGATCCGACAGGTGTGCGTGAATCAGCCTCGATTGATCAGAAGGCTAAGACGCTGACGGTGGCTGATGCGTTCAGCAAAGAAACCATCAAATTTGATGAGTTTGGGCGTCCGGTTAAATCCGTTGCTAGTGACGGTTCAGCAGAAGTTATGGTCTATGACCTAGCTGGTCGTGTTGTTGAATTCTTGGACGGTGAAGGACACCTGACCAAATTCTCTTATGACCTAGCTGGCCGCATGATCGAAGAGACCTCACCAAGTGGCGCAGCGTCCCGGTATGAGTATGATGCTGCCGGACGTCCGAGCGTGATGACTGATCCTTCCGGTGCTCAAGTCCGTTTGGAATACGATGCTGATTCCAGGGTGGTTGCCCGTCACTTCAGTAGTGAAGATCCGCAAGCTGTAGATGGTTGGCTGAGCGAACGCACCTATTACGACAGGCTAGGCCGCGTGATTGCTCAGGGTGCTGCCCGCTTCCAGTACGACGCGTGCGGTCGGATTACCGCGTTGCAAGATCCGCTGCACGGTACACGACGTTTCCAATATGATGCTGCCGGTCAGCTCACGGCCGTTGCTAATGGTGTTGGTGGAGTCACGCAGTACGAGTATGACGTGACGGGTAACTTGGTGAAAACCATTGACCCTCTGGGCAACGTGTCCACGCGAGAATACGATGCTGCAGGACGCCTGGTTGCGCAGGTTGATCCGCTAGGACGTAAGACCTCAGCTGGTTATGATGCTGCAGGTCGTTTGATCTGGCAGCGCACCGGTGATGAACAAGAAGTGCGCTGGACGTACGACAATGCCGGCAACCTGAAAACAGTAGGCACCCCAACTCGTGTTTTGGCTGAGTACGCGCGTGATGCTTCCCGCCGTTGCGTGACCATCACTGATCACACCAAGAATGAAAACAGCTCTGTTGAGCATGTGTTGCGTTATGACGGTGTAGGGAATCTTCTCTCACATACCCGTGACGGTCAGGGCCCATCGTGGGTTTATGACAATGAGGGTCGGATCGTTTCGGTCACCGATCCGACGGGTGTGAGCATCTCGTATGGTCATGACATTGTTGGTCGCGTGACGTTGGTGGAGCATCCCGTGTTCGGTCAGGTTGTTTACACCTATAACCACGAGGGGGAGCTGACTTCAGCTACTGCACAACCGAAGGATGCTTCGCATCCCTCGGTGACTCAGTCGTGGGAGTACGCCTACGGTGCGATTAGCCGCCATGAGGTCTCTGGCGATGGCCAGGATCCAGTAGCCACCAATATTTCTCGTGATGATTTGGGACGTATCGCTGGTGTTCAAAGTTCTGATGGCGTCGAGGCGCGCTACGCCTTTGATGGGGCGCATCAGCTGGTTGGAGCCTATGCGGCGAACGGAACGGAGGCGGCAGGTTCTGCTGCCGATACTTCGGGTTCACAGAATACTGAGTGGGTGTATGACACTGCCGGTCGTTTGATCCGTGAATCCAATGGGGGAATCACCACCGACTACGTATATGACGCTGCGAGCCAGCTGATCTCACGTACGTCAACGGCACCTGATGGTGATGTTGTAACGGTGTCCTACAGCTACGACGGCGCTGGACGTCGAGTCAGTGAACACGATGGTGCTCAGGAACGAGTATTCGTTTGGGATGCGTCGGGCCGTTTGTCCTCGATCACCACTGCACTATTGGATCCTGCGACGGGTGCACGTACGGGCGCGTCTACAAAGCAGGATCTTTGGGTCGATGCTTTAGGTGACCTCGCCCAAATTGATGGTACTGATTTGTGGTGGGACACCAACGCTGCGACGCCGCAACTGCTCACCGTGGGGGAAACGTCGCTCACGCACGGACCAGCAGGAAACACGATCATTGATGGTCAGCTACAGGTTTCTGGCTGGCGCAGTGAGCATTCCTCGCATCCTGCAACTCCATGGTCACAGCAAGCAATGGCTGTTAGCCCGTTGGCCGGTATTCCAGGTTTGCCTGAGCATGTTCAACTCACGGGTAATGGGCAGTTGAATGTGCGGGGTTTGGATTGGCTTGGCGCGCGTCTGTATGACCCGTCTACCCGAGGTTTTTTGAGCACGGATCCGTTGGAGTCGACTATTGGTGCTGGGTGGGCTTCGAATCCTTATTCGTATGCGGGTAATGATCCGGTACATCAGATTGACCCGCTGGGTTTGTCACCGGTGAGCGCTGAGGAGCTCAAGGCTTATTCTGATGCGAATCAAGGTTGGCTTAATAAGGCTAGCCATTGGGTTGGGGAGCATTGGGAAGTTATTGCTGGCGTTGGTCTCGCGGTGGCTGGTGTCGCCTTGACCTGTACTGGTGTTGGAGGACCAGCAGGTGTCGCCCTAATGGTAGCTTCTGGTGCCATGATTGGTGGTGGTGTTTCTATGGCCACCCAGGAGCTCACGACGGGGGCGACTGACTGGTCAAAGGTAGGAACAGATGCTTTGATTGGGGCTGTCACTGGCCCTCTAATGAAATTCGGGTCCAAACCGTTATCAATGCTGACAGGTCGCATAGCCAATGTTGGCAAAAAGGCAATTGGCGGTGTTACTAACGCAGCGAAAAACCTTGCTTCCAAACTTCCCGGTGTTGCCCAGAATGCTAAGGGAGCACTGATAAGTGCGCGGCAGAGTATCGGCGCTCAAGCTCAGGTTCTGAAAGCAAGAGCTACAACGACCTATCGAGGTATTGCTGAATTTGCTAAATCAGAGCTCCGACACGTGAGGAACGGTGCTGGCTATATTAGGAACGACGTCACTAGATATTATCGTGGGCTATCAAGTCAGGTCCGGTCCCGAGCGCAGTCGGCTACCAATCGCGTGAGGACAGGGACGTCCAACTTCGTTAAGGAAAATTGGTCGGACATGTGGAAGACGAGTGTGGCCAATTCCCAAGTCGAGGGTGCTGGGAACTTGGGGTGGGCATACTTGACGGATGACAGGAGTGAACCTGACGGTGGTTTTACGTTCCGAGAAGGTCTTGGAGCCTACAGTAGCGGATTGGTAAGCGGTACTCTTGGCGGGGCTGGACCAATCACTAAGCTCATACCCAACGCGACTTATTCAAGATACGTGGGTTATGGACTTGGTGCGGCGGGCAGCGAAGCAGCGCTTTATACCGAGAAGGGTATAAACGGTGAAGAAATCACGACCGGAGATCACCTATGGAATATCGGGACCGGCGCCGCTATGACTCATTTCCCTGGAGCGAAGTTTGATGATGCTTCAGTTCCAGAAAATTGGCGTCACCTCGATCCGTCACTTTTCGAGTATTTTGGGTATGGTGCAGCTGGTCAGTCGGCAGGCACCGGTCTGGAAGGACTTAAGTTTGCGACTGAGCAGACTGTCGACCAACTAAGTGAACAACATAACGAAAAGTGACATACATGAACGAGCCAGCCTCAAAGAAAAAATATCAGGTGAATGGCACGGAGGTAGAAAATAATGGAAAAAACGCAACTAAAATTTTATTAGTTTCCATCATCGTGACTTGCATTCTGGCCATCTTTGGTTTTCTAACCATTCCCCTTGGCACGCGTCTCGAAGGTGCCGGGCGACACGGAAACGGACTCGGAATATACGCGCTACTAGCGATGCCCATTGCTTCATTAGTTCTACTAAGACAGCTAAGGAAGGGTATTGCTGAAAATAAGAGGAAACCTGACGAGGTTAAAGAATCAAAAGTATCAATGCGTATTTTTATTCTTGTAAACTTCCTGCTCGGTGTAGGTTTCGTTTTTGGAGAATTGAAGTTCTTGGAGATCTTTGCGGAAGCCGCGGGCATGCGCTGAAGTTCTGACAGGTTGCCCGCCACCATTTTCCACATTGGAAAACTAGCAAGACGCATCCGGTGCCCTGTCTAATAGCATATGTATATGCGCCACTAGATGAAGCCTAAAGAGTGTAAAGAAATGAATAGAAGTACGATGTTGACGCAGTGTCGCGACAAATATCATGACAACATTTGTCCGGGATGCACTCAATAGCCACATGGCCCCGCACGAGTGAATGCCACCTGCAAGCGAGAACCTAAAAAGACACCGAACTCCACAATGCATTTAGGACTCTCGTTTCGCTTCTGATCGAGCTAAAAGAGCACAACCCGGCACACCGCATCAGTGAAATTTATGAAAATTTCTGACCAGTCCTGAGCTGAAACGAGCTGCCCGTCTCCGGACCTGTGTCGTGCCAAATGCCTTAGTAACCACCACGAAGCTTCGTAAGCACTTCTTCCAACCCTTCGGGGACCTGCGCTGCAAAGGTCAACACTTGGCCATTGATCAGTACTTTCGCTGAGCGGATAGCTTTCAGATCGGTGATCAGCCGTTTCAACGGCACACCAGATAATTCCTGCAAATGCCGGCCAATAGCCAACGCCGCGAACACCACCGTCAAATGCGCATCAATGGAATCCTTTTCACGATGGAAAATCGGTCGGGCCCGCAGATCCGATTTCGTCATCCTGAACGACGCCTCAACCTGCCATAAGTCGTGATAAGCACTGATCACCAGCGTGGCAGGCACAGAATCGACGAGCATATTAGTGACATAGCCCTTCAGCCCGGCCAGCATCCTGGCCCGCTCGATGACCTTCTCATCCAGCTCCTTCTCTGCCCCTGACACTTTCAAGAACCGCACTTTCTTCATCGGCGATTTCCCTTCGGCGACCGCCAAAGCCTTGCGCTCCATGAGGTTGATATTGCGGTTATCTCTAGCAAAACGCTTGGCCGACCACTGATAAACAATCCGACGTTCCCGAGCGTTTTTCCCGGTGCCCATCACCCGCGTGGATTCCAGGACCTGCCCGTTGGTGAACCGATTGCCTTTCGTATCAAAATGCTCCTGCAGGTCATAGGGTGCCTTGGTCAGCCGGGAGCCGACAATGAACTTGAATCCGGCATCCTCGATCGCGTTCAGGTTGTTTGCTGAAAGCATGCCCGCGTCAGGGACTACGACCAAGTCGGTGATTCCGTGGCGTGCCTGGAATGCTTGAAGCACGGGAATGATGGTGGTCGTTTCGGCCTTGTTGCCTTCGAACATGTGCAGTTCCAGCGGGAATCCTGCCGGGTCCACGAGTAGCCCGACCTGGATTTGCGGGTCGACGCGGCGTTCTTTGCTCATCCCGACTTTGCGTAGCTTATCTTCGTCTTTCGCCTCGAAATGTAAGGTGGTCACGTCATACATCACTAAGGATGCCAGGCCTGCGGTTGCTGACCGGTAGGCGACCATGCCCTTGGCCAGCTGGTCGCGGTAGTCCTTCTCGATGCAGGCGCCCAGGCTGCGGAACAGCGTACGCAGGGACGGGTGGGGTGCATCGATCTGTTGGAGCACTCGAATGCTCTGGGCTTTCGAGGTGGGTTCGATCAGCCTCGCCAGCACCATGGCTTTGAATGCAGTGTCATCAAGGATGTTGAATCCCAGCCGGTCGTAAGCTGCTTCGAGGATCTCCCAGAGCTCAGTGGCTGGCGAAGCGATTACCTTCGCGTCGGCAGCAACCGGTGCGCTGCGTGGCCTGCCTGCGGAGCGTGTTTCTGCGGGTAGTTCTTGAGCGGTCCAGTTCGGAAGATCACCCATTGCGACGGGTTTTTGCTCGACACTGAAATCCAAGGTGTCCTGGCCAGGAAGCAGCCGTTCCTTGGCTGAAGCAAGCAGGACGGCAAGGTCTTCGTCGGTGTTGGCGGAGCCGAGATGCTCAATGCCGATCACGGTTCTGCCGTTTTTCTCCACGATTTGCACTGCTATCGCACCGGATGCGGTGCGAACTTTGCGAATGAATCGTGATCCCATGCTCTTCAGCGTACCGAAATACCTATTTTTAGTAACCACATCACGCTTTGGTGCCACCTAAAGCTGCAAGTCAACATTCATATCGGTTTTCCGATTTCAAAACATGGCACGAAACAGGGGGTCGGGAGCGCTTATTGCAGCGAAGACTGCTGGAAAATCGTTGAGCCTCGGTGCTAGGGCGACTATCGGTGCTGGTAGCGGAGCGGCTGAGGGCGCGACATCTAGCACTGTGGAGTAGCTGGTCAACAATGATGGTGACTTTAGCCTGAGTGAACTTGGAGATGCAACGCTTGCTGGCGCGCTGCCGGGTGGCGTGACTGCCTATAAGCCTAAATGGTTGAATGCGGAAATGAGGAAGACGTTTACGGCTGGGTTCTATCGATCGGGATACACGAAACGAGGAGAGATTCTGTTCCGAGCAGGAGACTCTGGCGCGCTCAAAAAAGGATATAAATACGGTGGGTTCTGGTCGCGAGACCGTCCCATGGACGAGATGGCGGTGCGTCATGATAAGGCCATTCCGTACCATTGGCCGCGTAAAGATGGAAAGCCGCTGACCCGCAATACAGTAGATCTTGGATTTGAAGGTCGCTGGGAGTCGGGTGCTGCAAAATATTCAGGCTGGGTAGCGCCACAACGCGATGCGAAGACTGGTGAGCTCTTTGAAGGTGGCGGTGGACAGGTGCACATACCTAGGAAATACGGATATCCAGAACGTGAAGAGTGGCAAATCGATCAGGAGAAATTAGTTGAAATTAGCGACCCTTGGGGCTTGGAATGAAAATAGATAAAAAGTCGAACGAAGCATTTGAGATAGCTATTGATTCATTTCTTGAAATAGACAAACCCGACTGGGCGGAAGCTTTAAAAGAATTCAAGGAAGCCATAGAAGGAACAACTGATTCACTTGAGATCCTGCATCTAAAGAAGCAGTTGAGTGGGCTTGTTCGCGCGGGCTGGGGTGGCGTTGATGATATGTCCGTCCCGTACGATAAGGGGCTCTTCGATTTTTAGCGTGGTGACCCCAAAATAAGTAAGGCTCGCAGTCCTCTGCGAAGATGGATGTCGACTAAAACTATTCATCTGCAAGGAACTACGAGCCGTGATCAAGGATACCGGGTCAATCGACCCTGCGTCGATTCTGTTGAACCTCACCGACTACCGCGTCATCACCGTGACCCAAGCACCTGTCGGACGGCAGGTACTTGTTGAGCCCGCCGCCACCGAAGCGGCATGTCCTTCCTGCGGGGTGCTAACCACTAGGATCCAGGCAAGGCCAATACACCGGGTGAAAGACGTGCCAGTAGGCGGCACAGACCTGCAAGTCATGGTGCGCAAACGACGGATGGCCTGCCAAGAAACTGGCTGCTCACGGCGTTCCTTCGTGCAAACCACCGAACAGCTACCCTTCCGGGCCAGGATCACCACACGACTTTCCCAACAACTCGTGGACGAGATGAGTAGTGAGTTACGTGCTGTTTCTCGGGTCGCAGCGGCGCATGGGGTGTCTTGGCCTACGGTCATGACCCGACTTAACAGTGTTGGTGAACTCGTCGGGGACGTGAACCGCATGTTCATCCGCCGACTAGGCATCGATGAACACCGATTCCGCAAAGTCCGCTACGCCCGAGGTCGGAGGGGAAAAGTCGTTCGCATTGAGCCATGGTCGATTGTGTTTACGGACCTGGATACCGGCAAGATCCTGGACATCGTGGACGGACGCCGCGGCGCAGCAGTGAAGAAGTGGTTCAAATCCAGGCCAAGGTATTGGCGTCAACGCGTCCAATACGTTGCTATCGACATGTCATCAGAGTTTCGTAAAGCGGTGCGAGAGAATCTGCCGAGGGCGAAGATCAGCGTGGATCATTTCCATGTGATCCAGCGTGCGAATCTGATGATTACTCAGGTGCGCCGACGCAGGTCCCACGAAGTCTTTGACCGTCGCGGCCGGGTGTCTGATCCGGCGTATAAGTATCGGAAATTATTGACCTGCAACCTGGAGAACCTATCCATCAAGCAAGTGGAACGGTTGAAGTTGATCCTGGAATCCGATCCTGAACTGGGTGTGATTTACGGGATTAAAGAACACGTCAGGCAGTTGTTGAATGCCACGGATGTCCATGAGTTCCAGGCCCGGTGGGCGGTGGTGGAGAAATCCGTGAAGGCCACGAAAATGGTGGAAGCGAAGTCCTTATTCCGCACGCTCACGGCTTGGCGAAGGGAACTGTTGGTGTTCGTGCGTACGAGGTTGACCAACGCTAGGAGTGAGGCGGCGAATCTGACGGCGAAGAACCTGAAACGTATTGGTCGAGGGTACCGGAATCATGATCATTACCGGGTGCGGATACTCTTGTATACGGCGGGGCTACGGCCGTGCTGAGCATCCTGCGCCACGCTTAACTTTTAAGAGCCCCTTAATCCCATGGCCTTTTGCTTCCCAGAATTTGGTCCACCACTTGTGCAGCGATCTGAGCATTTCTAGGACTTTTGTCTTCATGCTTTGCGTTGGCCACCAAATCAATTTTGAGATTGCTACTGCCAGTAAGCCTATCGGTTGGTTTCCATATCATCTGTTGAAAGCCATCAAGGGCCAGTCTGGCTCGACAGGCAGCCAACCGAAACATCAGGTCAAGTCTCATTCAGAAATATGAGGGCATTCTCATCCAGTTCTACTTTTGTCTTCATCCTGTTCACCTACAGTACACTTAGAAGGGATCATCGCCTCACGCTTTTTGAAAGGGATAAGAATGTTGTCTTTCTGGACAGGACTAGCCTCAAACGTCATCGGCATTACCGTGCTGGTGTACTTCGTATACTTCCGTCGCCACTTCCGCCGAGACCTTGTACTTGCGTACATCGCGTTGAGCATGGGCATCTTTGCGGTCACCTTGCTACTTTCAGGCAGCGGGGCAGGCATGGGACTAGGCCTAGGCCTCTTCGGCATCCTTTCAATCATTCGCCTGCGGTCTGACACCCTGACTCAAGAAGAAGTTGCCTACTACTTCATTTCGCTGGCTATCGGTTTGGTCAACGGACTACACCCAGACCCAGCCTGGCTTGCTCCGTCTGCCACCGCGGCTCTTGTGCTGGTGATGTTTGTAGCTGATCACCCGAGCTTTGCCCCTCGCACCGAACGCCAAACCGTCACCTTAGAAAAGGCCTACCCGAAAAAGGCAGAACTTCAGGCGGCGCTTGAGCAGCTATTAGATGCCAAGGTTTTGCGCACCGTAGTTATTGAGCTGGACATGGTTCGAGATCTAACCATCGTTGACGTCCGGTTCCGCACTAACGCGGGCGCCTTAGCGAAGCCGACGGGCGATCCTGGAAATGCAGAGTCCTTCCCCGGAACGTACGAACTGGCCAAGGGGCAGACGCCGTCCTCGGCTTCCTCCGTACAGAACGGAGCCAAGCAGGAGACGTGGTCCTAATAACTGTGCTTGATAGTCGCAGCCACACAGCAAGGGCAACAACGGCCCGTGCTGCACTGGAAGAAGCCGTTGCCTACCGAGAACCAATCAGCTTGGACGAAGTGGTGTCCGAGGCTGCTTTGCAGACCCGTGTTGATAAGAAATTTCTTCTCACCCCTGAGCAGTTCACCGCTTTGTCAGAGCATCTAGGTGAGAAGTTCAAGATCATGCAGATTGATGGTCTGCGTACCTTCCGGTACGAATCCGTGTATTTCGATACCGAGGACTTTGACCAGTATCGGGCTCACCGCCAAGGGCGGCGCAGGCGTTATAAGGTTCGTTCACGAACATACGCTGACACCGGACTGTCGATGTTTGAGATCAAGACCAAAGGCTTGCGCGGGGCAACGGTGAAACATCGGATCCAGCAGGATCTGGATCAGGCCGGAGAGCTAACCGAAGATAACCTGCAGTTCCTGGAATCCGTGCTGGAGAGCGAATACGGTCAGCAAGTCCCTGAACTGCAACCGGTGCTGGACAGTTCTTATACCCGGGCGACCTTCGTGAACCCGGTGGATTCTGAACGCCTGACCTGCGATGTCGAATTGGAATACGCCAATTCGGGTAGGAAGATCAACGGACCGGATTTGATCGTGGTTGAGACCAAGTCTGCTGATGGACGAGGGGCTTCTGACCGTGCGCTTGCAGAGTTGGGCATTAGAGAAGTATTCATGTCAAAATACTGCATCGGTGTGGCTCTACTGAATCCGCATCTTCCGGCCAACCGGTGGAGCAGATTATTGCAGCAGAACTTTGTCCCGGACCCGACCCTTCGCTAGGCCGCGCACCGCGAGCTATTTTGAGGTGGCTAGCCGGTAGCCAAAACCTCGCACGGTTTCAAAGCGTGTTGAGCCGAGCTTATTGCGAAGGTACCGCACATATACATCAACCACGTTGGAACCGGGATCAAAATCGTAGCCCCAGACTCGGGAGAGCAGCTGCTCACGGCTGAGCACCTGACCAGGGTTGCGTAAAAAGGCCTCGGCCAGAGCAAATTCGCGAGCAGAAAGATCCACTTCCGTTGAGTTCACGGTGACCCGTCGGCGCAGCAGATCCATGTGCAGATTTTCATGGCTCAGTGAAGAGACTTCAGGAGCATTGTCTTCGGTCCGCAAGCGTAAGCGGACCCGGGCTAATAGCTCATCAAAGTGGAACGGCTTGGCCATATAGTCATCGGCACCATTTTGCAGTCCGGCTACGGTATCTTCGACACTTCCGCGCGCGGTCAGGATGATTACCGGGGTAGAGATCTGCGCTGCGCGCAGTCGTCGTAGGACCGAGAAGCCATCTTCATCTGGTAGGCCTAAATCCAAGATGATCAACTCGTGCTCACCATCGAGCGCTTGAGTGAATCCCTCGTGCCCGGTCTCAGCGATGGAAGAGGTCAGCCCAGCAGCCCGTAGTCCCTTGGCCACAAAAGAACTGATGCGCGGTTCATCTTCAACGATCAATATTTGGCTCATGATTCCTTATTTCCAGTCGACAGCGGCAGATCAATGTAGAACGTGGAACCCTTGTTTGGCTCCGAACTTACCCAGACTCGTCCACCGTGAGTTTCGGCGATGGCTTGCACAATATTTAGTCCCAAACCGGATCCGGAAGAGCGGGCAGAATTCTGTCCACGTCCGAAGCGTTCAAAGATTCGTTCCAGATCATCGGGGTGAATGCCAAGGCCAGCATCGGAGACCCACCAACGCAAGGTAGTTTCACCCTGCCCGTTGCGCAGGATCTCGTTGCCTAACGCAATACGGCTATCGTCCTTGGAGAATTTCACTGCGTTAGCGCATAACTGCAGCATGGCCTGGGTCAGGCGTATCGGGTCCAGCCTGACCGTGGCCTCGGTGCGGTAGTCGATACGCCACTGGCGTTGGCCCAACCCACGAGCCTTATCCAGAATGTCATCAAGAAGCTTGCCCACCTGGACCGGCTCAATCTGCAGGAAGTCCGTACGGTTGGATTTGGCCAAGGTCACCAGATCATTGATCAGCAACGACATTCGGCCCAGCTCATCCATGGCAATATCGCGGCTCTGTTTTACATCCTGTGGGTCCGCAGGATCCATGAGCTCTAGATGTCCATTGATGATGGTCACCGGGGTGCGAAGCTCATGTCCCACATCGTCCAGTAGCTGGCGTTGGGCTTTGAGCGCACCTTCAAGACGGTCAAGCATTTCATTAACGGTGACGGTCAAGTCCGCAAATTCGTCATTGCCGGAGACCTCAATGCGCTGGGAAACATCGGTTTCGGAGATCTGCTGAGCGGTTGTTTGCAATCTTCGAATCGGCTCCAGCATCCGGCCCACAAGCAACCAAGCGGCTAAAGCAGCAACAAGTATGACCGAAGCACCCACGGCACTGTAGATCATGAAATTCCGGTCATTGGCAATGGCTTCGGCCGAGTAGTCGTAGGCCAAAACAAAAGAACCGTATTCGTGGTCCGCCGGCAAGCTGACCGGAACAACAACCGCACGATAGGTGGCGATATCCGTTTTTACCGTACCCAGCCGGATGTGGTTGCTTTCTTGTACCTGGAAGGCCCATTCCAGGAATTCGGGGTCATCTTCCAACCGGGTGCCCACGATATCCGGTGCCGTCCAGCGAACCTCTTTACCAACGAGGGAGACCATTCCCTGTTTAGGCGAGGGCAGGGTGCGCTGCATGGCGATATAGAGCAGGTCTTCGGCGTGCTCAAAACGTTTCATGGTTCGCGGGTCCACGCCGGTTTCGGTCAGGACACCGAATTCTTTGACTGACCGGGAGAGTGATTCATCCAGACGTTCATTAAGTTCGTGGCGTTGCACGGCGAAGCTCGCCGCTCCGGCGGCCACAAGCGCCAAGCCGACCAAGAGCAACATGCCGGTGAGCACACGAGCGCGAATGGACCATCGGCGTTCGGGCGCTTTAGTCATCGTCATCTACGTCGTCGGCCTCATCGTCATCATCATCAGACTCGTAATCGTCATCATCGTCGTCGTCATCGTAGTTTTGGTTGCCTGATGGAGGCAAAGGTGTGACGGTTTTTTTAGGCGGAGCGGGAGTCACAGGTTTTGGTTTGGGCTTTGGCGTCGCGGTGGGCTTGGGCGAAGGTTTCTTGGTAGAGCTACTTGGCTTGGGGGTAGGGCTAGGCGTTGGTGTTGGTTTGGCCGTTTTGGACTCTGCTGGAGTGGATGAGGGGGTTGGTCCTCGGGGTGCATCGGTGGTGGGGGACGGCGAATCTTCCTTGAAGATAAACCCTTCGCCTAGATCCTGATCGGAGGGGCCACCTAGTGCACGGCTGATTCCAAATGCTCCTAGACAGATGAGCGCTACAACAGCGATTGAAGCCACGACGCGGCGCAATGTTTCCTTTCCCATGCCACTCATTGTTCCGGACGCAAATGAGATCTAGATGAGAGATGCCACGCGACGACGCTGAGGGCAGGATTAGCGTAGATGCTCAAAGATGATCACTGTTTGGGTTGAAGAAAACGCTCTGTTTGATCCCAGATGCGTAGCGACAAAAGTACGCAGATCATCGATGCTCCGGGTGGCTACTCGAACCAGTAGATCGGGGGAGCCACCTAGGACAAAGACTTCTTTAACTTCAGGCAGTTCTTGCAGGGACTTCGCCGAAGAAAGCAGCCGGTCCCGGGCGGCTGGAGAAACGAGTACAGAGATCATCGCATTGACCGTGACACCAAGGAGTTTTTCGTTGATCGCTGCGTGGTATCCGGTGATGATGCCAGCGGAGGATAAGGCTTTGACCCGGCCCAAGCAGGTAGAAGGAGCCACACCAACCTTGGCAGCGAGAATGTTGTTGGCAATCCGGGCGTCTTTGCTCAGTTCCGAGAGGATCGCTAGGTCGGTGGCATCAACGCGAACAGGATTCGGAACGGCATCACCTTGCACCGTCCAGAGGGAATTATCCACGGGTATCTCATCTCATTCTTTATCAAAGTTCGAATTTGGTCGCATGATCTCGTGTTTGATTCTACGATGTCTACAGCGTAGAGAACTGAAATCTTAGGAGCACAATGCCTGCCGAGCTGACCCGCCAATCTTTAGCCCAGCTGGATGAGGCGGATCCCTTAACCGCTTTTGGGGATCGTTTCATCTTGCCTGAGGACACCATCTATCTGGATGGAAACTCGTTGGGTGCCCTTCCCAAGGGGGCATCAGAACGAGCAGCCCAAGTGGTCAGCGAAGAATGGGGCCAGGGGCTGATTCGTTCGTGGAATACTGCTGGCTGGTTCGATTTGCCACTCAAATTAGGCGACAAGCTAGGCAGCCTACTTGGTGCAAAGCCAAATGAAACTGCCATCACGGATACGACTACGTTGAACCTGTTTAAGGCGTTGGCCTCAGCCTTGCGCACGCAAAAAGCTGACGCTCCTGAGCGCCGGGTGATTCTGACCGAACGAGATAATTTCCCCACCGATATCTACATCGCCGAAGGTCTGGCTGACCTGGTCAACTCGCTGTCGCAGGAGACTGGTGTCGCTTATGAAGTGAAGCTGATTGATGACGAGGCTTCACTGCGTGCCGCATTGGACGATACCGTGGTAGTAGTAGCGCTGTCGCACGTCAATTACCGCACCGGTGCCATGTGGAACATGGATGAAATCACTGCGGCGGTTCATGCTGCTGGTTCGCTGGTTATCTGGGATCTGGCCCATGCCGCCGGTGCGGTACCGGTAGATCTGAACGCAGCAGACGCTGACTACGCGGTGGGTTGCACCTACAAATACCTCAATGGTGGACCAGGCTCACCGGCCTTCATCTGGGTTAATGCCCGCCACCATGAACGTTTCTGGCAGCCACTGTCGGGTTGGTGGTCCCACAACAGGCCGTTCGAAATGTCCCAAAGCTACACCCCTGCCAATGACATCCGCCGATTCATGTGCGGTACCCAGCCAATGACCTCACTGGCCATGGTTGAGGTGGGGCTCGATATTGCCATAGAAGCAGATATGGCTCAGCTGCGTGCCAAGTCGCTGGAACTCGTGGACCTGTTCATCAACCTAGTTGAGACGCGATGCGCTGGCTACGGACTGGAACTAGTGACCCCACGAGAGCATGCCGCACGTGGTAGCCACGTGAGCTTCCGCCACGAACACGGTTATGAAATCATCGCGGCGCTCATCGACCAAGGGGTGATCGGGGACTACCGCGAGCCCGAGGTCCTGCGCTTTGGCATTACCCCGCTGTACCTAACGCGCACCAATATTTGGGATGCCGTGGAGAAACTGCGTGAAATTCTGCACACCGACTTGTGGCAGCGCGAAGAGTACGCCGTACGAAATGCCGTGACCTAACCGGGAAACCGGTAGCCACTACTTTGGGGGCTCTAGACTCTGGCCAGCAATGGCCAGAGTACGCTTATACGCAGCACGGTATGTTCTGATGCCGTGCTGTTTGTATGAGATTTGAAGGAGCATTGTTGGGCAAGCAGCCGGTACGCGCCACTGACGTCGGGTCGGGTCTGAAAAAATCACTGACCCCTGCGCAGATGTCCATGATCGCCCTGGGCAGTGCCATTGGCACCGGACTTTTTGCTGGCAGCAAGTTGGCCATCATGATGGCTGGCCCATCGGTAATCCTCAGCTACGTGATCGGTGGTGTGGTTGCCTTGCTGGTCATGGGTGCGCTCGCCGAAATGACGGTCAAGCAGCCGGTGGCTGGATCCTTCGGCGTTTACGCTGAACGCTATCTGGGTCGATTTGCCGGATACCTGACCAAATATTTGTATTGGTCTGCACTGATCTTTGCGGTAGGCACCGAGGTTAGCGCGGTAGGCGAATATATGCAGTACTGGTTCCCACAGATTCCCGGACTGTGGTGGGTAGCCATTTTCTCCGCCGTGCTCCTAGCGGTGAACTTCTCCAGCGTGAAGATCTTCGGAACCACCGAATACTGGTTCTCGGCTATTAAGGTTTTTGCCGTCCTTGCCTTCATCATCATTGCCCTGTGGCTGGTCTTCCATAATTCTCAAGATCAGTTTGGGGTGCATCACTACAGCGCTGAAGGCGGATTCTTCGCCAACGGATTGTTTGGCACCTGGAGCGCGGTGATTGTTGCGATCTTCTCATATATGGGAATTGAAGCCATCTCGATTGCCGCAGCCGAGGCTCACAATCCAAAGATTGCGGTGCGCAAATCCTTCAAGGTTTCCTTTCTCAGGCTCTTGCTGTTCTACGTATTCACCATGGCTCTGATCCTGGCGGTGGCACCAACCAGCGAACTGATTTCCGGTGGTTCACCCTTTGTCACGGTGATGTCCCAAGTTGGTATTCCCTTTGCTGATTCCGTGCTGAATTTTGTGTTGATCATTGCTGCGCTGTCGGCCATGAACGCACAGCTTTATGCCGCCACACGGATGTTGCATTCTCTAGCTGACTCGGGCCACGCGCCACGCATGGCTTTTCGGACTAACCGTTCCGGGGCGCCGATTCATGCGGTGTGGATGTCTGCCGGCGGCATTGGAGTCGCAGCTATTGTTTATGCGCTGGTTCCGGATGGAGGATTTGGCATCATGCTGTCCTTGGCCACCTTTGGTGCCTTGGCCACGTGGTTCATGATTCTGATAACCCATGTGTCCTTCCGTCGCAGAGTGAAGAAGGAGCAGGTGGTTTTGGAGTACAAATTGCCTGGATATCCAACTGCGTCCATCTTGGGTGCTCTGTTATTGGCGGCGCTGCTGGCGACTTCCTTCTTTGTTCCTCAGTTCAAGTACACCTTGATCTTCGGCGTGCCATTTGTTGTGGTGATGTCAGTCTTGTACTGGGTGGTCTTTGCTAGAAAGCCAAAGCAGGACACCCTCTAGATTTCGGTAATTCGAACTTCCAACGCCAGCTGTGAGTTGAGTTGGATTGGGCGCTGCACCGAGTGTAACTACCGTTGAATAACGGAGCTGGCACTAAGATCGTAGGGTGCCCGCTAGTTGGTAGGCGCAACGATTCTTCAAGGAGCGATAGTGGCCAAGTTGTATTTCCGCTACGGAGCAATGAATTCTGGCAAGTCCACGAGTTTGCTTCAGGCTGCTTTCAACTATGAAGAACGTGGCCAGCGCATCCTGCTGGCCAAACCTGGTGTTGATACCAAGGGTGAGAACTCCATCGTTTCGCGACTGGGGATCAAGCGCATCGCGGACTTCACCATTGGCCCGGAGGATAACGTCCGGGAGCAGTTCGCAGCCCAAAGTTCTGGTGATGACCCGGATGCATTGCTCACCCATGTAGATGCTCCACCCGTGGCCTGCCTTTTGGTGGATGAAGCGCAGTTCTTGTCGAGCGAGCAGGTTGATGACTTGTTGCGTATCGCCGTGCTGGATAACGTGCCGGTCTTGGCTTACGGCATTCGCACTGACTTCCGCACCCATGCATTCCCTGGGTCGGCACGCTTGATGGAGCTTGCCCACTCTTTGGAAGAGCTGAAGACCATTTGCCGTTGTGGACGCAAGGCCATGTTTAACACCCGACGGGTCGGCGAAGCTGTGGTCTTTGACGGGGATCAGGTAGCCATCGATGGCGAAGACGTTTGGTACGAATCGCTGTGCGCCTCGTGCTACCTCGAAGCTTCCGGCGGGAAACTCAGCTAACCCTCGATGCGATGGGCTTCTTGCAAACTATGTAAGTGAAGAAGCTCCCTTTTGCCGCAGCAGAGTCCGGGAGCCCGCAACCTTTACAAAGCCAGAGGCCGGTGCCAGTTCCGTTTCTTCAGAATTCAGTATAAAGCTATTTTCCCAGCGGTCAGCTAATCAGTCCCGCAACAGCCCGTTGCAGTCCCCAGTCGAACCCATCCGCTAATGGTGCATCAACGTCCAATTGCACGAGGTTCTGTCGGAAGGCAACAGACCCCAGGATGTGGTTGAGCAGTAATTGTTGTCCGTAGCGGGCCTGCTCGGTGGAAAGCCCTGAAGATTCCAAAAGGTCACGCAACTGCAATACTGGCGCCAATTCGGTGACTTGCATCGCGGTTGCAACTTCGATGACTTCAGGGCTGTCCTGTATCGGCAATAACGCGAGATAAAGACGGCGCGAGAGTTGAAGAATCGCATCTGCAGGAGCGTTAAAATCTTCAGCATTAACCGAGAGCTGCGGGGTATTAAGCAGCTTGGCAGCCACCTGAGCTAGCAGTTCCTGCTTGTTCTTCACATGCCAGTAGAGAGCCCCAACTTGAACATCCAGCTCTTTGGCCAAACGACGCATCGACAAGTCAGCTAACCCGAATTGCTGCAGGATAGTGACTGCGGTGTCCACCACCGTATTTTGGGTCAATGCCATAATTCCAAGTCTAGCCTCCGGAACCCTTTGACTCTGGAGGTTAGCTGTTGATGAGCTCTGGAAGTATGCCGGAAACTTGCTCGTGCTGCGTAGCTAAGCGCTGAATCAACATGCGGAGTTGGGTGGAGGCGGTCTGCGGATGTTCCGGGTGCCATTGCACGGCGGTCACTGGCGCTGACTCATGAATGACGGCTTCAATAATGTCATCGGTGGACATGGCAGCGATTTGCAGACCTGTGCCCAATTCGTGAATTGCTTGATGGTGTGTGCACTTGTGGCTGGTCTTGGAAGATAGATCTTCCTGAAGCTCAGTACTGACCGAGTCCAGACAGGTATCAACAAATGGATCGCTGCCGGTGCTGCGGTGAGCATCTGCGTTCTCCAAGTGTTGAATCAATGTGCCACCCAAAGCAACGTTTAATAACTGCAACCCTCGGCAGATTCCCAACAGTGGGGTCTTGGTAGTGATGGCATGCTGGATGGCGGCGATCTGGTTCCGATCCGCTGCAAGCTCATGATAACCACCGCCCGGGTAAGCAGAGGTGTGGCCGTACAGCGAAGGTTCAACATCTTCACCACCCATGATGATCACGGCGTCAGAAGCATCAACAATCTGCAGCATCTGCTCGACGCTCAGATCATTACAGGGCACTAAGGACGCATTGTGTCCGGCATCAATAATCTGACCTACAGTGTTTTCGTTGAGCTCATCAAGTTCCTGCTGGAATAGGGGGTTATGCGGTCGGGATTCGCGTATGTGCAGAACCGTGAAATTCAAAGGTGCCAAGACCAGCTCCAACTAATGCATTTCGGGCCTGTGAAAATGGCCGATAAGGGTTGATGAAACCTAAGCTACAAGTCCCGGATTTCGTAGTGGAATCGCGGATGTTTCCTGCATGTTTCCCGAAGTTCATCTATAGCGACTGGCTAATAAAGCCATGTCGACCGCTAATAATTGCCTTCCAGAATATCTTCGAGGTGCCCGTCAACCTACAAGAAGTCCGCTGATGACCGGCCTTTTACAAAGAATTCACACGGTCGATATTTGGGCTGTGAAACGAAACATTATGTTGCTTGCTGGAAATGGATTCGAAAGCGAAGCGGAATGTTGCATCGATAGTTTGAAATTGCTCGCAAACACAAACTTCGAAAGGGGCGCCCATCATGGAAGCCGCTGACATGGCATGGCTCCTGGCGGCATTCGCCATGGTCCTGCTGATGTTCCCAGGACTGGCAATGCTGTACGGTGGCATGCTCAACGGACGCAACGTCCTGAACATGATGCTGATGGTGCTCAGTGCATTGGCGGTGACCGGCGTTGTCTACGTGGTTATCGGCCATGGACTGGTTCTCGGTGATTCGCTCGGGGGCGCAGGAATCATCGGCAATCCCTTCGACTACACCTTCTTCTCCGACTTCATGTCCGACGACGAGGCGGGAGGAACCTTCTGGGGTGCGTTCTACATCCTCTTTGCCGCAATCTCCGTGGCGCTGGTAGCTTCCGGCGCTGCCGGGCGCATGAAATTCGGTGCTTGGCTGGTCTTCGTGGCCCTGTGGATCATTTTGGTCTACTGCCCGCTGGGACACTGGGTCTTTGCGCTTGATAATCCAGAGACCGGCGCCGTCGGCGGCTGGTTGCGCAACAAGCTGGGCTTCCACGACTTTGCCGGTGGCACCGCGGTGCACATGAATGCCGGTGCTGCGGGTCTGGCGCTGGCCGTGGTCTTGGGCAAGCGAAAAATGCACCCGGGGCGTCCGCATAACTTGCCGCTGATGATGATCGGCGTGGGCTTGCTTGCTACTGGCTGGATGGGGTTCAACGGCGGCACCGCCGGCGGAGCGAATTTCATGGCCCAATACGTCATCCTCACTACCTTGCTGGCCCTGTGCGGTGGCATGCTGGGTTTCATCACGATCGAGCGTGTCCGTGATGGCCATGCCACCATGCTGGGTTTGGGTACCGGAGCCATTGCCGGAATGGTCGGCATCACCCCGGTGGCCGACGTGGTGGGTCCGATTGGCGCACTGATGGTCGGTTTCCTTGCCGCCGCAGCTGCCGCGTGGGCCATCACCTGGAAGCGTCGCCACCAGATTGATGACTCGCTGGATGTTTTTGCGGTGCACGGCATCGCCGGCATCACCGGTTCGCTGTTCGCGACCTTCTTCGCCAATCCGAAAGCGCCAGGTGAAATGGCTGGCATCTTCTTCGGTGGCCACTTCGCCGAGTTGGGCCACGAGCTGATCGCGATTGCCGCCACCTTGATTTACAGCTTCGCCATGACCTTCGCCATCGCCTGGGTGATGAACAAGATTTCCCCAATCCGCGTCAGCGAGGCGGAAGAAGAGGCTGGGTTGGATAACTCCATCCATGCCGAATCCGCCTACGACAGCCGTCAGCTCTAGCAGCCTGAACAGAAAGGCTCTGCCATGAAACTTATCACCGCAGTTATCAAGCCCATCAGGCTTGAATCCATATGTTCCGAATTGGAGAAGGCCGGCTTCTCGGGAGTGACCGCCACCGAAGTCCAGGGCCGGGGCGCCCAGGGCGGGCGCACCGAGTATTACCGAGGCCAAGAATTCTCCGTGAAGTTCCGGACCAAGATCCGCCTGGAACTGCTGGTTGCAGAATCGGACTTGGAACGCGCCCTGGACCTTATTGTCAGCGCTGCAAAAACCGGCGAGGACGGCGAAATCGGCGACGGCAAGGTCTGGGTTTCTTCACTGGAACAGATCATCCGCGTGCGAACCGGCGAAACCGGCGAAGCAGCCATCTGAGCATTGATCGATTAGAAAAACCAGCAAAGGAGCACCACATGACTACTATCAACTTCCGCTACCTCAGCGAACAGGACATGATCGCAGCAGGAGTCACCGACATCACCCGTTGCACCGACGTGATGGAAGAAGCGCTGATCCTGTTGCGCAATGGGGACTACCGGATGGCCGGCGAGAACGGAAACTCGCACGGAGCGATGATCACCTTCCCGCAGAACCCTGTTCACGAAGGCATGCCAAGCGATGGCCCTGACCGCCGTTTCATGGCCATGCCGGCCTATCTCGGTGGACGATTCGGGACCACGGGCGTGAAGTGGTACGGCTCGAACACCGCGAACCGGGCCAAGGGCCAGCCCCGGTCCATTCACCTGTTCACCCTTAACGACACCGACACAGGCGCCCCGATGGCTGTGATGAGCGCAAACCTGCTCAGTGCCTACCGCACCGGAGCCGTTCCGGGGGTTGGCGTGAAGCACCTGGCCAAGCAGGATGCCAAGGTTGCGGCCGTCGTTGGCCCAGGTGTGATTGCCAAGTCCGTGATTGACGCGACCCTGTCACTGCGTCCGAGCATCGACACCGTGACCGTCAAGGGCCGTTCGGCCGCTGGCGTGGAGACCTTTGCGCAGTACATTCGTGACAACTTCCCGCAGGTGAAGTCGATTGTGGCCGCTGACACTGTTGAGGAAGCGATCAAGGATGCGGACGTCATTATGGCGACCACCAGCACCGACATCAAGGGATCCGAGGCGTTCCCTTACTTCCCAACCGCAGCCATCAAGCCCGGAGCTCTCTTGCTGCTGCCCGCGGCTGCACGTTTTGATGATGACTTTGTCATCAACGACGCTCGGCTGATTCTCGATGCCCGCGGCTTGTACGATGCGTGGGCTGAGGAGTACGGCACCCAGGCCTATCAGCTGCTGGGGATTCCCGGCACTCACTTCCATGATTTGATGCGTGAAGGCAAGCTGCCCGAATCCAAGCTGGAAGAGATTGCTGACGTCGCTACCGGCAAGATCCCGGCTCGCCGCAATGATGAAGAAATCATCCTCTACTCGGTGGGTGGCATGCCGATTGAAGACGTGGCATGGGCTACCGATCTGTACCAGTCGGCCGAGGAGAAGAACATTGGCCAGGTCCTGAACCTGTGGGACGCCCCGGTCCTCGCCTAGAGTTTTAGGTCCGGCTTGCCGGACTTAGCTAAACGCAGATCCCCGGAAAGCGGAGTGTGGCCGCTTTCCGGGGATTTGCCATGTCCGGAGTAGATTGAGTGGGCGTTTCCAACGGATTCTGGGCTTGAGACAGGTGCAGGAATCGTCAGTGGAATTTGGGGGCTCTTAAAACTTAAGCGTGGTGCAGAGTGTTCAGCACGGGCGCAGCCCTGCCGTATATAACAGTATCCGAAGGCGGTAATGCGCATGGTTCCGATAACCCCGGCCAATGCGTTTCAAGTTCTTCGCCGTCAGATTCGCTGCCTCACTCCTGGCGTTCGTCAATCTGGTTCTAACGAACACCAGCAACTCCCTGCGCCATCCGGTCAACGTCCGGAACAGCGACTTCGCCTCAACCATTGTTGTTGCTCGCACGGACTTTTCCAGCACCGCCCACCGGGATTGGAACTCATGGATATTCGTAGCTTTCAATAGTTCCCGCACATGCTCCTTGATCGCATAGATCACTCCGAGTTCCGGGTCTGATTCCAAGATCAGCTTCAACCGTTCAACCTGCTTGATCGACAAGTTCTCCAGATTGCAAGTCAATAATTTCCGGTACTTGTAAGCCGGATCAGCAGCCCGGCCACGACGATCAAAGACTTCGTGGGAGCGACGTCGGCGGACCTGGGTGATCATCAGATTCGCCCGCTGAATCACGTGGAAATGATCCACGCTAACCTTTACCTTCGGCAGATTCTCCCGCACCGCCTTGCGGAACTCCGATGACATGTCGATCGCGACGTACTGCACCCGTTGGCGCCAATACCGTGGCCGATTCTTCAGCCACCGTTTCACCGCCGTGCCGCGGCGTCCGTCCACGATATCCAGAATCTTTCCGGTATCCAGATCAGTAAACACAATCGACCACGGCTCAATCCGCACTACTTTCCCGGTCCGGCCCCGTGCGTAGCGGACTTTGCGAAACCGGTGCTCATCAATGCCGAGCCGGCGGATGAACATGCGGTCCACGTCCCCGACCAGTTCACCGATCGTGGTTAGCCGGGCCATGACCGTAGGCCAAGACACCCCATGCGCGGCAGCGACCCGGGACACTGCCCTGAGTTCGGAACTCATCTCGTCCACGAACTGTTGGGAGAGTCGTGTGGTGATCCTGGCACGGAACGGGAGTTGCTCGGTGGTTTGAACGAATGAACGGCGTTCGCAGGCCGATTCCTGGCAGGCCATACGGCGTTTGCGCACCAATACCTGCAGGTCGGTGCCGCCGACTGGCACGTCCTTCACCCGATGTATTGGTCTGGCCTGGATTCGTTGGGTGAGCACTCCACAGGTGGGGCATGCTGCTTCGGTAGCTTTGGGCTCGATGAGGGCTTGTCGTCCGTCTGCTTCGTGGGTGGCGCTGATGACGCGGTAGTCGTTGAGGTTCAACAGAATCGACGCAGCATCGATTGGCCCGGTATCCTTGAACACGGCTCGTAGTTCCTTGCTGATGTATGTCTAGACAACACTCATCTTCGCAGAGGACTGCGGGCCTTACTTCTTTTTCGGGGTCACCACGCTAAAACTTGAAGAGCCAATTTGGGAGAGCGATTGAGTGCCTGCGGGCAAAAATGCTTGCTAGAAAGCTAGAAAGCTAGAAAGCTAGAAAGCTAGAAAGCTAGAAAGCTAGGAAGACTTGTCGGCTCCCGTTCTCTACCAGTGCCGGGTTGCATCGAGTGCAGCGTTGCATGGAACGACTATTCTCTTGCGATAGGCATGAATAATGTTCTGGGAAGAGCGCCTCTGAATCCCAGGTGATAAGCACCATCCATTTCAAAACACGCAAAAGCGCAGCACCGGTATCCGGCACTGCGCTTTTAGCTGCGGAGCAGCTATGACAGCAAAGATGACAAGGCGTCGGCCAGAGCTGCCGCACCGAGCTCAGCATCAGCGTCTTCCACGTATTCTTCGGGGGAGTGGGAGACGCCGTTGGGATTGCGGACAAAGATCATGGCACTCGGTACGTGTCCGGCCAGTACTCCAGCGTCATGTCCCGCACCGGTATCCAGTACCGGTGCTTTGGGGAGCGCCAGGGCTAGTTTCCCTGAAAGCCCTGCATCAAAAGTTACCGTCGGGCTCAACGACTCCTGGGAAAATTCCAGCGTACACCCCTCTTCAGCGGCAATGATCCGCGCTGATTCGTGAATCTCTTGAACTACGCTGGCGGTCACCGCATCATCTGGATGCCGCACGTCCAGCCAGTAGTCCACGCGCGAGGCGATGACGTTGGTTCCGCCTGGCACCGGCTGCAGCCGGCCCACGGTAGCTCGTGCGTTATCTCGCGAGCGGGCAATATGCTGCACCGTGGCAATGCTCCGGGCAGCGGCCACCATTGGGTCCTTGCGGTCGGACATGAGCGTTGTTCCGGCGTGGTTGCCTTGCCCGCGCATGCTCAGCTTCCAGCGGCCGTGGCCGAGGATGGATCCGCCGATGGCTACCGGATGATCGAGGTCTGCCAGGCCGAGTCCCTGTTCCACATGCAGCTCGACGAAGACGCCAATCTGTCCCAAGAGGCGGCGGTCCGGGCCGATGAAGCGTGGATCAAGGCCATTTCTGGTAGCGATATCGGCAAAACTGTTGCCGTCGGGGTCCTTCAGGTTCAGGGCCTTGTCCCGGTCGATGGCTCCGGTGAGCAGGCGCGAACCCAGGCAAGCCACGCCAAAGCGGGAGCCTTCTTCTTCCGGGAAGACCACGATGGCCATGGCTCGGGTGCGCACAAGATTGCGTGACTGCATCAGGTCAAAGGCAATTAGCGCGCTGGCTACACCCAACGGACCGTCAAAGGGTCCGCCGCCGGGAACCGAATCAAGGTGGCTACCGGTAACTACAGCGTTGGTGCGGACGCCGGTCGGCAAATCCCACCATGCCCATAGTGCACCGTTGCCGTCTTCCTCAACGCTCAGTTGTCGTCGAGTGGCTTGCTCGATGAACCAGGTGCGCAAATCAATTTCAGCGCTGGAATACACTGTGCGGGAGTAGCCGCCTCGCAGCTGGTCTTGGCCGGTTGCAGCGATGCCTGCCATGAGCTCGGTGACCGTCGTCGTGGGCAGGTCTAGCGGGATGTTGAACAAGGGATTCTCCAAAAGGGCTTTCTGCTCGGTCTTCTAGGCCATGGCCTTGGCGTGGGATGCCAGGCGGAAAAGCTCGGGGGTTTCGCGCGCCCCGGTGGCGAGGTCCGCCGCCAGTTCGCCGAGCAGCGGACCGAATTTGGCGCCATGCCCCGAGCAAGGGGAGAGGATGGTGATGCCATCCGCTTCATCCATGATGAAATCCTCGGTGGGGGTTGCGCTGAAGATGCAGGTGGTCTCCGCATAGGGCGTGGGTTCCAGTCCGGGAAGGTACTTTTTCACGTACTCGATCACGCGTTCGCGGTTGGCCGGATCGATCTGGCCGTTCTGCTGGCTGGCGGTGTCCATGCGGTGCCCGGCCATGTACTCTGCTACCTTTTGGCCGCGGAAGCTTGCGTCGCGTCCACCGGGCAGGCCGTAGGACTTGAAAGCAGGATCCTTGTGGATGTAGGTGGGCCATGCCAGGCGGGCCTCGGGATCCTGGTCCCGGTAGGGGAAGTGGTAGGCATTCTCTTGATAGATGTCCATCGTGGGGATGCTGCGCAGGAAGCCGGAGGGCAATGGCAGATTGCCGAGCAGTTCTGGCAGCCAGCCACCTGCGGTGACGATGATCTTGGAAGCGAGATAGGTGCGGCCGTCGCTGGAGGTGAGCTTGTAGCCATTAGCTGTTGCCTCGACTGAGGCGACGGGCCATTGGGTTTCAACCTTGGCTCCGTGGATCTTTGCCTGTGCGACCATCGCCTGGACGGAGCGTTCGGAATCCAACACCCCGGCCCCGGGGTGCCAGAGAACCTCGGTATCGAAGTTGATTCCGTTAAAGCGGTTGCGCGCCTCAGCGGCCGAGAGCAGTTCATGCTCCACGCCGGAGTTTGCGAGAATTTCGGCGAGGTGCCGGGGATTGCGCAAAGGGCCGTAGTCGACGGAGCCATGCGGGGCGATCAGCTGGCTGCCGCTGGCTTCTTCCAGCTCGTCCCAAGCGGTACGGGCGCGGACAACAAGATCCGTGTAGAACTGGTCGGGGTAGGCGTAGCGGAAAATTCGTGCGGAGCCATGCGAACTGGCATCGGCTGCCGCTGGTACCTTGCGTTCAAGCAATGCGACTTCGTAGCCTCGCTGAGCTAGTCGCCAGGCTGTTGAAGAGCCGGCCAGACCTGCCCCAATGACGACGTATTCTGCGGAGGGGGACTGGGACGAGGTGCTCATGGCTTGCTCCTGATCTGGGCATCTTTGTTGTTCTACCTCTAGTAACTCACGCGAATTATTAGGTAGTCCAATACTATTTTCCTAGACATTATTAGTCTTTGTGCAAAAATAGACTGCATGGAACTGCGCCACCTCCACTACTTCCTCGTTGTTGCAGAACATTTGCATTTCGGCCGCGCCGCCGAAGAGCTCCGCATGTCCCAGCCACCCCTGACGGTGGCTGTGAAAAAGCTGGAGCAAGAGCTGGGGGTCCAGCTTTTTGATCGAACTACCCGCAGCGTGAGCCTTACCCCTGCTGGGCGAATGTACCTGGATCGGATCAAGCCGCTGCTGTCCGACCTGGACAAGGCCAATCGGGAACTCACGGAAGCCGGACTGGGGTTGCGCGGGCGGCTCAATGTTGGATTTGTCAGCTCGGCGAGCTATGCCACCATGCCCTCGGCGCTGCGCAGGTTCCGTGAGCTGCGTCCGAATGTGGAGTTGGTGCTGAACCCGCTGACTACGGACGAGCAGATAGAAAAGTTGCTGGAGGGCAGTCTTGACCTTGGGATTCTGCGTGACCCAACGCGAGTGCCCGGTATCGAACTGCGGGAAATCCATTCGGAGCCGCTGGTGGTGGCGCTTCCTGCAGGGCATCGCCTGGGCAGCAAGGATCAGATCGACGCTAGCGAGTTAGCGGACGAAGACTTTGTCCTGTTCCCCTACAAGTACATGAGCGGCTTCTATTCTCTGGTGCACTCATTGTTTGATGGGCATACTCCCCCTCGAATTGTGGAACGGGCGATCCACCAGGAGACCATCCTCGGGCTGGTTGCTGCCGGGCTGGGAGTCTCAATCCTGCCAGCATCGGTTTCGCGCTTCCAGATGCCCGAAGTCTCATTCCATCCTTTGTCGGGCGAGCCGAAGACGCGGCTCTATGCAGGCACGGGCGTTGAAAATCCTGCAGCCACGGCTTTCCAGGAGTGCTTGCTTGAAGCTGATCTCGAGGGCGGGCAACAGCTAGACCGATCGGTATAAGTTGGCTACTGTCTTAAAGTAGACAGAACGGTCTACTTTGGAGTTTTCATGTCACCTCGCATCACAGCCCGCACCAAGCTTCTCGACGCGGCCGCACAGCTTTTTTATGCCGACGGGATATCGGCCACCGGAATCGATGCGGTGATCGCCAAGGCCGGTGTGGCCAAGATGAGCCTCTACAACAACTTCGAGTCAAAAACCGGATTGGTTCTCGCTTATCTTCAGGCCCGTCACCAGGAGTGGCTGGCGCTCTATCAAAGGCGCCTGGAAAAGGCGAGCGCTGGAGCCGGTGGAGTGCTCGCCGTTGTAGACGCCTACATTGACCACGCGGAAGCCGGGTATGAGCACGGTTTCCGCGGCTGTGGCCTGCTTAATGCCGCCGCTGAACTGCCAGCCGGAGATCCGGGTCGTGCGATTGTCGCGGCTCACAAGTCCCAGGTGGAACAACTTCTTGCCGGCCATTTGGAAACCCTGACTGCGAAAAAACAGGCTGCCCTGCTGGCCGGGCAGATTTCCTTCCTGCTGGAAGGCGCAATATCGCGTGCCGGTCTGGAGGGGAGCAGCGCGTTGCTCTTGCGAGCGCGGTCCATGATCAGCGACATGGTTGGAGCACTGTGAACAGGCCGCGCCAAAATGGTGCAGGGGGAGCTATCGGGCTCTTATTGCTCGCCTCCATTTTGTGGGGGACGACCGGCACCGTGGCGGCACAAGCACCAGAGGTTTCGCCACTTGCCATCGGTGCTGCCTCGCTGGGAATTGGCTGACTGCTGCAGTGCGCAGTGGGAGCACGCCGGGTGTGGGGCGACCGCAGCGCACTGGTTGATAACAAGGGCCTGGTGATCTTCGGCGGGGTGGCCGTCATGATCTATCCGCTGGCCTTCTACAGTTCCATGTCCATGGGAGGAGTAGCGCTGGGCACCGTGATCTCCTTGGGCACGGCCCCGCTCTTTTCTGGAATCCTTGAACGATTTGCTGACGGTGCACGATTGACGGTGCGCTGGCATGCCGCGGCGGTCCTGGGGATCGCGGGAAGCACCCTGCTTGGATTCTCGCGAGCCGCGGAGAGCGGTGGCAGCGGCACTGGCGTAGTGGCAGGGTGCCTGCTCGGGCTTGTCGCCGGCGCCAGCTACGCCTGCTATTCATGGGCTACCGGACGGTTGATCCGGGCTGGGATTGGCCGACAAGGTGCCGTGGGTTCGGTCTTCGGGGTCGGAGGCTTGCTGCTGATGCCGGTGTTGCTTTTCTCCGGCGCGCCACTTCTGGACAGCGCCCAGAACTTCATGGTCGCTGCTTATCTGGCACTGATTCCGATGTTCCTGGGCTATCTCGCATTTGGCATGGCGCTGGCCAAGGTGCCGGCGAGCACCGCCACCACAGTGACGCTGAGCGAGCCAGCCGTTGCCGCCGCATTGGCCGTCGGATTGCTCTCGGAGCATTTGGGGTTCACGGGCTGGGCGGGCATGGCACTGATTGCTGTTGCGCTATTGATCCTGTTGGTGTGGAGCCCGCGGAATATAGGTCCAATCGTTTCAGCGACTGCGCACCAAAAATATTGCGCCGAAGGAACTCGTTGCGGAATTTGCCGTCAGGATCCAAGCGCCGAGCTAATGCGATGAAGTCGTAGAACTTCGAGTGCATGCTGCTCAGCTGCCCTGCGGTGGCTGCAAAGAGCTTGCCCCAGTGCGGGCGAGGTGCGCAGGGCGCGAGGCAGGATCGTCTCCTCGGCTTGTCGCTGTGGTTTCCAAATAATATGAACGGCAAAGCCATCGCGTCCACGAAAGCTGCGGCATGATTCTGAGCGTGTGCTGTCGTTGATCAATTAGGGAATCGCTTACTGACTTCGCAAAAGATGGGGGAAGTGGGCCAGATCACATATGCACTTTCGTGCGCATAGATGTTCTTCCGTCAATTCAAGTACACTTTCGTGTATCAGGAGAGCGTACTTGTTGTCGATAAAGGAGGCATCTATGCGGCTGCAGAACCCATTCGCTGCCCTGGGATCAACGGGAATGGACTCGCAGGTACTCGCTGTCCTATCGCGCAGTGAACAATATCTGACCATTCCCGCTATCCATCGGCTGCTCCCCGAGGAGGGGTCATCGACAGGGGCGCGCAAGGCGCTCTCTCGATTGGTGGAGCAGGGCGTCGTCCTCGAGCAAATAACGGGCAGGACCCACTCCTATGCCCTGAATCGGGAACATCTGCTGGCGGATGTCATCTTGAAAATCGCCAATTCCAGAAGAGAGCTGACCTCGCTAATCCAAGATGTCATCAACAGCTGGCCAGTCAAGCCTGTGACGGCGACGATCTTTGGCTCAGCGGCCCGAGGTGAAATGCGGTCGGACAGTGACATTGACATCCTCATCGTGATGCCCGATGAAACACCGGAAGGGCTGGACGACGAATTGGCTGGTGCCCTGGCCAGCAAGGTCGCACGGTGGACGGGCAATGACGTACGGCCGTTGCTCTATCGCGCCGCCGAGGTAAAACCAGCCCCGATATTTGACCTCATTATCAAAGACGGGGTGGATGTTGCGGGAGACCCGGCGTGGCTGCGGCGAATGGCACGTGGGCATAAGGTTTCGCCGTGACCCCTAAACACGACAAAATCAAGACTGTAGATGCAGGGAAAGCTGAGCGTCAGGGCCGACTAAGCAAAGCTCGGCAATTCCTTCAATCTGCGGACGATCTTCGTAGTCTTTATGAGGATGACTCGGTCGTGGCAGACACTGCGGTGACCCTGTACGTTCATGCGGGGATTGCTGCTGCTGACGTTATTTGTGCTGTCTCTCTTGGCAAGTATGCGCAGGGTGACAGTCACCAAGATGCCGTCAAGTTGCTGGCAACTGCGGATGCCGCAGCTGCAAAATTGCTAGACACCCTGCTGCACATGAAGACCCGGGCGGGATATGGCTTTGACCCCATTAGCAATACCAAGCTGATCCAGGCCGAGAGGGCAGCGCGGGCGATCGTGGAAAAGGCATCTTCGTAACAGGGGAACAGCCCTCAATGAGATGATTTGCGGCCTATCGATTGCGATCGATGCAGGATTGAAAAGGAAACCTTCCTGTTGCGTCTCCCATTGGGCCGAACTTGTTGTAATTCGGTGACTACGCACCAAAAATATTGCGCTGAAGGAACTCGTTGCGGAATTTGCCGTCAGGATCCAAGCGCCGAGCTAATGCGATGAAGTCGTTGAACTTCGGGTACATTCCACGCAGATCTGCTGCGGTGGAAGCAAAGAGCTTGCCCCAGTGCGGGCGAGGTGCGTAGGGCGCGAGGACGGATTCAACCTGCGGGAGGATGGCCTCGACTGCTTGCTGCTGCGGCTTCCACGTAAAGTGCAGGGCAATGCCGTCTCGGCCATAGTTGCCGCTGAGCCATAAATCGTCGGCGGCGATGGTTCGCACCTCGGCCACCAGCAGCAAGGGAGTGAGCACGGGGGATAGCTGTCGCATCGCGGCCATGGCCGCAACCGCGTGTTCGCGCGGGACCAGGTATTCGGTCTGCAGCTCATCACCGGCACTGGGCATGAAGTCCATGCGGAAATGGGAGAGGCGGTCGGACCACCGCCCAGCCGCTCCGAGCTGTTCGCTGCAGATGGCGCCGTCGGCCCCGGGCAGCGGATGCATCGCGGCGGTGGCCGGGAATCCGCCGAACTTGCCCTGGTCAATATCATCGACCAGGCCGTCGCCAACACGGCGCTTGAGCCAGGTCTGGCCTACCAGCTCCCCGCTCCAGTCGGTGAACAGGCTGACGCTATAGGCAGAAGCCTGGAGGCCAGCAAAGTTGTTGAGCACCTTGTCCCAAGACAGCTGCTCGTACACGGTTTGCTGAACATCAAAGCTCGGCACAATATCCAAGGTCAGGTGAGTCATTACACCCAAGGCGCCAAGGGACACCACGTAGCCGTTGAACTCCGGGTCGCCCCGCTTGGCGGATAGCTGCGAGCCATCGGCCAGTACCAGTTCCACCGCGCTGACCGCGGTAGCAAGGCTGCCGAGGGCTTCGCCGGAGCCATGGGTGCCGGTGGCTACCGCCCCGGCCACCGAGATATGCGGCAGGGAAGCGAGGTTGTGCAGCGCAAAACCAACTTGCTGAAGAGCATCAGCCAGCGCGCCATAAGTGGTTCCGCCACTGACGCGCACGCTCATGGCCCGCGCATCGATCTCGATGACTTCAGGCATCTTGCTCAAGGAAATCAAGGTTTCACTGGTATCGGCAATGTCATTAAATGAATGGCGGGAACCGAGCACGCGCACCTTGCTGGCGGCGCGAACCTGTTCCTGCAGTTGCTCAATGCTGGTGGGGTACAGCAGTTCGCTGGCCCGGTACTCAAGGTTTCCAGCCCAGTTGAGTTCCTTGGTCTCTAGCTCCACGGCAGATCCTTACTTCTCTAGCCACTGGCTGGAAACCAGCGAACGGTAGCGTTCCAAAACATGCGGTGTTGCTTCTGCCGCAGGGACTTCGGTGGAGTCCTGGGTCCACTGCGGGAATGCTCCGGCCAGCACACCGGCAGCTTGCCGTGCCGCGCCATCAGCCACATACTCGCCAGGGGCCGGAATGATAATCGGCAGGCCCAGCACCTGGGCTGCAATCTGCTGCACCGCTGTGGACTGCGCTCCGCCGCCCACCAAGATGATGCGCTGGGCTTGAACCCCTTGGGCCTCAAGCGCGCGCAGCCCATCGGCTAGCGAGCAGATGATTGCTTCCACCGCGCTGCGAGCCAAGTTGGGCGCAGTGTAATTCGCACGGGTGATTCCGTGCAGCGAACCCGTGGCATCTGGCAGGTTCGGGGTGCGCTCGCCGTCGAAGTAAGGGAGCAGGGTCAGGCCATTGGAGCCCGTGTTGGCTGACAGGGCGAGGTCATTGAGCTCTGTCAGGCTCACCTGCAACAGGTTGGCGGTGGCATCAAAAATTCGGGTGGCGTTCAAGGTGCATACCAGCGGGAGGTAGTTGCCGGTGGCATCGGCAAACCCGGCCACCAGCCCGGTGGCATCTGCGCTGGGTGCGTCGGCGACGGCGAAGACCGTGCCGGAAGTGCCCAGGGACATCACTACATCACCAACGGTGGCGCCAACCCCCAGTCCGGCGGCGGCGTTATCACCCGCGCCGGGACCGATCAGCGCGCCGGTGGCGGTGCGGCCGATGGATTCCAGCGGTCCCGCCACCGCAGGCAAAATCGGGGCGTGCCCCAGATGCTGCTCCAAGGCTTTGAGGTCATAGGATTTTTCGGCAGCCCGGTAGTACCCGGTGCCCGAGGCATCGGAGCGGTCGGTGCCTAGAGCGGCCAAGCCTTCGACACCGCTGCCCGGGCCATAACCGGCCAGACGCCAGGACAGCCAGTCGTGGGGCAGACAGACCGCGGCGACCTTGGCCGCGTTGTCCGGTTCATGGTCCTTGAGCCAACGTAGTTTGGCCAGGGTGATCGAGGAGACCGGAAGGGTGCCGGTACGCTGCGCCCAGTAGGCGGCGCCAGCCTCGCTGTCACCGTCGCCGGCCTCGGTGATGATGTCGCGGGCCGCCTGCGCGCTGCGGGTATCGTTCCACAGCAGCGCAGGGCGGATCACCGCACCGGTGGCATCCAGCACGACCATGCCATGCTGTTGCCCGCCCACCGAGATCGCAGCCACATCGTCCAGGCCGCCGGCCTGGGCGATCGCTTCTTGCAGGGCGGCGAACCAGAACTCCGGGTCCACTTCGGTGCCATCCGGGTGGCTGGCGCGTCCGGAGCGGATCAACGCTCCGGTGTCAGCGTCGCGGATGACAACCTTGCAGGACTGGGTGGAGGAGTCGATGCCGGCTACAAGCGTCATTGAGTGTGGCTGCTTTCTACGGTGGGTTTTGGCGGGGTTTAGCGCGAGCCGAGCAGGTGCTCGATGGCCAGCTGGTTCAGGCGGATGAAGGCGAAGTTGCGCTGCGCGGCAGCATCGGCGTCAAAGCCTGCGAAGCTCGCGGAGTCATTCATCAGATCCGCTGCGCTTTCTCCGGCGTTCAGGGTGGTTTCGCCCAGTTCGAAGACACCCGAGGTCTTCATGGCTTCCTGTACTTCTGGATCCGCGCGGAAGGCCAGGGCGCGTTCCTTGAGCAGCAGGTACATGGACATATTGGCCTTGGCTGAGTCCCACACGCCGTCGTAGCCGTCGGTGCGCGATGGCTTGTAGTCGAAGTGGCGTGGGCCGGTGTACTTTGGCCCGCCGTTGGGGAAGCCGTTCTCCAGCAGGTCAACGGTGAAGAATGCGCTGGTCAGATCGCCGTGGCCGAAGACCAGGTCCTGGTCGTATTTGATGCCGCGCTGGCCGTTGAGGTCAATGTGGAACAGCTTTTCGGCCCACAGTGCCTGGGCGATGCCGTGGGTGAAGTTCAGGCCAGCCATCTGCTCGTGGCCGGTTTCCGGGTTCAGGCCGACGATGTCGCCGTGTTCCAACTGCTCGATGAACGCCAGGCCGTGGCCGACGGTTGGCAGGAAGATGTCGCCGCGTGGTTCGTTCGGCTTTGGCTCCAGTGCGATGCGCAGGTTGTAGCCCTTGTCCTTGATGTAGCCAGCTGCCGTGTCCACGCCTTCGCGCATGCGGTTCAGTGCTGCGGCCAAGTCCTTGGAGCCGTCGTATTCGCTGCCTTCGCGCCCGCCCCACATGACGAAGGTTTCGGCGCCCATCTCGGCGGCAAGATCGATGTTATGCAGGACCTTGGCCAGTGCGAAACGGCGGATCGAGCGGTCGTTGGAGGTGAAGCCGCCGTCCTTGAATACCGGGTGGCTGAACAGGTTGGTGGTCACCATCGGGACCTTCAAGCCGGTTTCTTCCAGGGCTGCGCGGAAGTCAGACAGGATCTTTTCGCGTTCAGCCTCGGTGGCGTCAAAAGGAATCAAGTCATTGTCGTGGAAGGTGATGCCGTAGGCGCCGAATTCAGCGAGCTTGTGCACGGCTTCTACCGGGTCCAGGTTCTTGCGGGTGGCGACACCGAATGGGTCGGCGCCGGTCCATCCCACGGTCCAGAGGCCAAAGGTGAAGTGGTCTTCAGGGGTCGGGGTAACGCTCATGGTGATACATCCTTGGATCGTTCGGAATGGCTGACGCCATTTAGTTTATGTCCTGAACTATATGGGTGGTGATGCGCTAGAGTCAATAGCGAGCAATGAACGATTCATTCAAAAAAATTCCCAAGGAGAAGGCATGCGCCAGCCAGCGACTACCGCCCGAGCCGCAACATCTTCGGCCCCGGGCACCGTCGGTGATGTGCGCAAAGCCAACCTGGCCAGAGTTCTGGCGGTGATTGCGGCGGCAGGGGAAGACCAGCGGTTATCGCGCGCCGATATCGCGCAACTCAGCCAGCTCACCAAGGCCTCGGTCTCCAGCCTGGTCACCGACCTTCTGGGCGCCGGCATGGTTATTGAAATTGGCGTGCACCGCGACGGGGAACGCGGCCGCCCCTCGGTAGGACTAGTGCTGAACCCCGCGCGCTGTGTCATGGGCATGGAAATCAACGTTGACTACATCGCCGCCGGACTGGTGGACCTCAGCGGCAAACTGCTGACTCACGAGGTCCTACCTCGTGCCAACCACAGCTCAACAGCAAGCGAAGTGCTCGCTGCGCTGGGGGAGTTGAGCCAGAGGCTCCAAGCTGCTGCCCAGGCCCAGGGTCTGATGATCCTCGGCGGAGGATTAGCCGTTCCCGGTTTGGTCAACGAGGAACATTTCACCGTCCTGCAGGCACCAAACCTTGGGTGGGTTCAGCAGGAACTGGACGTGGCAGCATTGTTGCCTGAACCCAAAACCCGCTTCCGGCTCTTTAACGAAGCCAACGCCTCAGCACTGGCCCAACAGCAATTGATGGACGCGCAAGAGGACAACTTCCTCTTCGTTTCCGGGGAAGTGGGCATTGGTGGCGGATTGATCATCGACGCTGAACTCTTTGTCGGGCCTCAGGGCCACGCCGGCGAACTCGGCCATGTGGTGATCGCACCCGATGGCAAAACCTGCAGCTGCGGCGGACGCGGTTGTTTGGAGACCATTGCCGGGCAGGAAGCCATTCTGGCCGCTGCCAACCTCGGCGCTGGCGCCGACAGCGCGCCGCGCCAAGAGCGAATCAGCCAGCTCTACCAAGCATTGGAAACCGGAACTGAACCCGCGGCGAAAGCGGTAGCCGAGGCCGGAAAATCCTTGGGAATCGCGGTGGCTTCGGCCCTGCGACTCTACAACGTTTCCACTGTCGTTTTTGGCGGGCACTTCGCCGCCCTTGAACAATGGATGCGTCCAGCGATGGAAGCCAGCCTCCAGATGCATGCGCCGAGCATTGTCGGACAGACGCGGCTGCTGTGTTCGCCTCTGGGCCAAACCGGTGCGATGGTCGGTGCGGCACGTAGCGTGGTGGGAGACCTGCTGGAAGCTCCATACCAGCTGGTGGATTAGGGAGCGCCGACCGGCTGCTGAAGTTCGGTCACCCAATCCGCTTGGTCATCGGACACGGCACGCACGTAGACTTCGCGGCACGGACCGGACGGGACTAGACCGCGGGCCAGGACTTCTTCGTGCACGGCCTGCCAGCTTTCATGGATGGTGTCCATGGCTCCAAGGTGTACTCCGCAGATGGCCTCGGGCACCGCGGGAAGCTCGATGATCTCGACACCGGCCAGGCTCTGGGCGCTAGTGGCATACCCGGCGATGACCTCGACTCCATCCTCGGTACCGTTGTATTGCGCAATGGGTGTGGCAAGGCTTTGGCCCTGAATGGACTGCGTGATTCTGTCGAAAAGCGGGCCGATGCGTCCGGCGATTTCAGGCTGTTCGGCCACCGTGAAACGGCCGGCGGCCAAGCGCACCGCGGGCAATGGCTTGTGGATGATTTCAATGCGTGACATGAGGTTCTCCTTGGAGATCAGTTGTAGACGTCGTTGCACTTCGCGTAGGCGCTGCGTGGCCAGCTGGTGTTCAGCCTCTACCCGCGCCTGCCGAATGAGCAAAAGTTCGGAGATCTTTCCAGCAGTTGCTCCCTGAGCCAGAATCAAAGAGACCTCTTCGAGCCCAAATCCCAAATCGCGCAGAGCAACAATCTGATGCAAGCGCTGAAGCTGGGACGGATCATAGGAACGATAACCGCTGAACGGGTCCACATGGGCAGGGGTGAGCAGACCGGCCGTATCCCAATGCCGCAACATGCGGTGGGTAACCTGACCAATCTGCGCAAACATCCCGATGGATAACATTCTTCAGTTCTCCGCCCTCACACTGTGTCAGAGTCAAGCTCTTCGCTGGTTTTGGAACAATTGTTGCATTGTGGGGGTCCGCCTGCGCGATTTTGACGGCCAACAATGTTGACAAATCTTCAAGTCGCAACGCTTAAATCATTGGATGCGGTAGCCACTGGTTATAGTCTTCGAGGGTGAAGATCTCTCAAGTCACCATGCGCTATCTCAACCTGGCTCGAATACTGTGGGCGCTACTCACCTTGAGCGCTATCGTGGCGACCTACGCCGACACTGCATCGCGGGGTCCGGTGCTACCGCTGAATTTCTTTGGCTACTTCACCATACAGTCAAATCTGGTGGTGGTTATTGTCGGGCTTATCGCAGGGCTGATGGGCCTAGCCAAGGGTGCCGCGGTGCCTCGCTGGGTTGTGGGCCTGCGAGCCTTGGCGTGCGTGTGCATGGTTGTGGTCGGGCTGATCTACATCACCTTGCTGGCGCCCTTAGGAGCAGCAGGGGGAGTGCCACTTCCTTGGGCCAACTGGGTCATGCATATTTTCGGACCGCTCGTTGTTCTTGGCGACTGGCTCTTGGATAAGGAACGCGGTTTTTTGCCGTACAGCGCTGTGTTCCCGATCCTGATTTACCCATTGCTGTGGACCGGTGTTGTTCTGGTGCGTGGAGCGACCGATGGCTGGGTTCCCTACCCATTCCTGAGCCCAGACCAAGGGTATGGGGTTATTGCCTTGTACGTCTTTTGCATTGCTGTGCTCTTCGCTGGAATCGCGCTTCTTGTGCTCGCCTATGGACGTCGCGGGCGACACCGTGACGTACAACTCGAGATTCGCTAATCGTTTCGGTAAACTTTGGTCGTAAGAGCCCCTAACTCTTGCAACGAACCTTTGGGTTTTAGTGAGCAGGACAGGGGCATATTTTTTGCCCGGCACCGTGCCGGGACGGCGCTAAGCACGCCGTAACCACTGCTTTAAGCAAGGGGGAGGATCCCATGCCAGCAATCGTGATCGTCGGAGCCCAATGGGGCGATGAAGGTAAAGGAAAAGCTACCGATCTGCTCGGTGGCAAAGTTGACTACGTAGTGAAGCCAAACGGCGGTAACAACGCCGGGCACACCGTAGTCGTTGGCGGCGAGAAGTACGAGCTTAAGCTCCTTCCGGCCGGCATCCTGTCCCCGAACGCCACTCCGATTATCGGCAATGGCTGCGTGGTGAACCTTGAAGCCCTCTTTGATGAGATCGATGGCCTGGAATCCCGTGGCGCCGACACTTCGAAGCTGCGTGTCTCGGCCAACGCGCACCTGGTTGCCCCGTACCACCAGACCATGGACAAGGTCACCGAACGCTTCCTAGGTAAGCGTGCCATCGGCACCACCGGACGTGGCATCGGGCCGGCCTACATGGATAAGGTTGGACGCCTGGGCATCCGCGTGCAGGACGTCTTTGACGAGTCCATCCTGCGCCAGAAGGTTGAAGGCGCATTGCGCCAGAAGAACGAACTGCTGGTGAAGATCTACAACCGCCGCAGCGTCGAGGTCGAGGAAATCGTCTCGTACTTCCTTTCCTACGCTGAGCGCCTGCGCCCATTGGTTATCGACTCCACCTATGAGCTGAACAAGGCTCTGGATGAGGACAAGGTTGTACTGATGGAAGGCGGCCAGGCAACCTTCCTGGACGTGGACCACGGCACCTACCCATTCGTGACCTCATCCAACCCAACTGCTGGCGGCGCATCGGTGGGCTCGGGCATCGGCCCAACCCGCATCACCCGCTCCATCGGCATCATCAAGGCGTACACCACCCGTGTGGGTGCCGGTCCATTCCCGACCGAGCTCTTTGATGAGATGGGCATCTACCTGCAGAAGACCGGTGGCGAGTTCGGTGTGAACACCGGCCGCCCACGTCGTTGCGGTTGGTACGACGCAGTTTTGGCTCGCCATGCTTCGCGCGTGAACGGCTTCACCGACTACTTCGTGACCAAGCTGGATGTGCTTAGCAACATTGAGCAGATCCCAGTGTGTGTTGCTTATGACGTAGACGGCGTGCGCCACGATGAGATGCCAATGACTCAGACCGATTTCCACCACGCGAAGCCGATCTTCGAGTACTTCCCAGGCTGGACTGAGGACATCTCGGGCGCCAAGACCATGGAAGATCTTCCGGAGAACGCCCGGAACTACATCCTGGCTCTGGAAAAGATCTCCGGCACTCGGATCTCCGCCATCGGCGTGGGCCCGGACCGCGATCAGACCATCGTGCGTCATGATCTGATCAAGGACTAGTTCCTAGACATTAGGGAGCTATCGCAGTTCATTCATTGAATGAACTGTGATAGCTCCTTTTTCGTGCGCTCGAACCTAGGACGTGCACAACCAGCATGTGGATGGATCACGGAGAAACCCGAATGCCGGAACAGATTATTTGTCAGCGGGCATTGCCGTGCAAGAGGCGGGCAGATCCTGGCAGTCGGCAAACCAGATCCGGCATCATTCATGTTCTAGAGTGGCGGTCTCAATCAGACGAGTCTCTTATTGATGCCAGCGTGCGCGAAGTGAGCGAGGAACTGAGGTTCAGCTCCCTATTCGCTATGCACTTGGCGGGTGAGCCGGTCGATGCGTTTTCTGGTGTCATTGGCAACGTCGAGGATCATGGGGGTGAACCAGCCTTCTGCGTGCGACTGCTCGATGAGCGCCGGGAGCGCATCCAGCAGCGCTTCCAGGGTGGTACGAATCTGTCTGGCGGCAATTTTCGGGGGCGCACCCCAAGAAGCTGCTTCATCCATCAGACGCCTTCCGTTGACGTCGTCGATATGCGCACCGGCGTTACCCCTCAAAGGAGTGTAATGCACTGATTTTTGAACTTTAGTCGGCTGATGGCCTTAATGCGAGGAATCTTGTGCATTGGTACACGGTGGCGATTGATGCCCAGAAGTTTGGTCTTTAACCGTTGTGTGCCACTCAAGTCCAAGAGGCAGCAGGCATGCAACAAATATCACGCAGGGTGAAGACCTTGAACCAAGTGTCATTGCGTTTGAGAATTGCATTCGGTGGTGGACGCGCACGATCATTGATTTCGAATACCTAGTCCAACGGTCTATATAATTGATGAGCTACTCGGATGCTAATAATTACGTTCTGATATGTGATGTTACTTCAGGCGTTTGGAAATAATGCTGCTCAGATATAGCGTGTTTCGTGACATTAGGTGATGTAATTGGCGGTAGATCTGACTGGAGATTCGAATTCAATTCAAAAAAATCAACGTTGCGCTATCCGTGTGCGCAATTCTCATTGTCAGCACGATTGTGGGTCAACCCGCGGGGGCTACCATTACAGAATTTAGTACGAATGAACGTCAAATTCTCGGAGAAGCGCAGGCGGATGAACTATATGTCGTTGGCCCAAGCGGCGATAGATTCTATCCGGACCGCCTGTCGGCGTCGTTGAAATTTGTCGGCACTCCAGCGAATTACTGGTCACCATGTGGAATTTTCGACAAGAATAACAAGATGGTCCGGAAATTTAACCGTCAAGCAATCAAAGGGCTTTCCGGGAAAACGGGTAACTTACGTTGCGGGTGGCATAAAAACGCAAAAGGAAGCACGAAAGCAACGGGCGTAGGCTTTCGGCACATTAAAGCTGGTCACATGAGCCAGTGGGAGAATCAGGCCGTTTTCCTCCGTGCCAACTGGCGTGAAATGGCGGACTGGGCTACGAACGAGGCTCTGAATCACTCTTGTAAGAAGGGATACTTTAAGTCTCAAGGCAAGGCCAAGTATGTTGCTCCATATCAGATTCGCGATAGCCGGGATCGGGTCATCAGGAGGTTTGCAGTCTATGTAGTGGTTGGCGCAAAGGATCAGAATGTAATCACTAGTTACCCGAGGGATGGTCGCTACTCGTGCAGCCTATAATTTTCAATCTAGCCTGACTGTATTGCGTCTTATTGATTTATTGCAGAGTTTCGATTTCGTACGAATTTCCGCGAATTAGTCCGCGTTTTCCGGAGAAATTATAAAGGGCGCCCAATATTAGGTCGTCTTGTGGGGCATAGGGAACGTCGTGGTCGGCAAGGCGCCATTCGATGACTGCCAAATGGTCTTCCTGTGCAGCGGGGAGTTCTATGTAAATACCCCAAGGGCTCAAACTCGCTTTAATGCCAGGCTGATCGTTCAGGAAATCGACCAGCAATTGCCGCTTATGTGTAATCATGCAAGATAGCCTAGCCCAGATTCATCAGGTGAGCTCCGTCGTGAGTCGCAGTTTGATAATCATATTTGCTAGAGTCCTAGTCGCCTTCTGATTATTAGGACAAGTGATAAAACCACCAGCGCCAGGTGCTCGGTGCTAGGTTCCACGCACCCGGAAGACAAGGTAGTTTTCCAAAAACATTCGTACAGGTACTGTCCATTCAGAGGGCAAGGACAAGGGGTCGCGATCCCTGAAACGACGAACTTAATATCCGTCCTGCAGCTGTCGCGTGAAACAGTAATTTTCGGGCCCTCTAAGGGGTCGACAACTTTCCACCTGGGCGGATGCAATAATCTTCCCCGCCAGCGAAACATTTGATAGCCCGCTCATTCCTCCAAGACTGTCGGTTCTGTCTCTCGGCAAAGGACTTAGCTGCGCATTCAGAACCCATCGCCCAAATAAACCTTTCAATCCGTTTCTCAGAAAAGCCCTAGGAATGAATTGCGCCTGTCATATGTATCAAAGCGGGCGCGACCAGCACATGGACGGAACAAGAAGGAAACGGAATGCCAGAGCAGATTAATGTCAGCGCCGTCATCATCAGAAACGAAGCGGGACAGGCTCTGACAGTTCGCAAACGAGATACAACGTTATTCATGTTTCCCGGGGGCAAGCCAGAACTGGGGGAGTCGGCTATTGACGCGGCGGTGCGTGAAGTAAGCGAAGAGCTGGGCGTCAATTTGAATCCAGCATTGTTGCGACTCGTTGGGACCTTCACTGCCCCGGCAGCCAATGAAGCCGGGCATAGCGTTCAAGCCACCGTATTTGAACATCCTCTGGTGCCGATTGGTGAGCCGCTGGCTGAAATCGAAGAGCTGCAGTGGATCGACCCTGCAGCGCAATTAGATGAGCTCGCCCCGTTGCTCAAAGACGTGGTCTTCCCGGCGTCGCTCGCTGGCCCACGAATGATCCAGAGTTTAGCGGTGTTCACCGGCTCGGCCTCGGGCAAGTCACCTGTGTATGAGCAGGCGGCAGAAGACTTCGCACGTACCGTTGCCGACTCAGGGCGAGCCATCGTTTATGGCGGCGGACGCGTGGGTTTGATGGGAACAATTGCTGATGCGGCGCGCAAGGCTGGTGGCGAGGTTTACGGTGTCATGCCACAGGTCCTGGTTGATGGCGAACTGGCGCATCCGGGGCTAACAAGCCTCGAAGTTGTTGCGGACATGCATGCACGCAAGCACCGCATGTCGGAACTAGCCGATGGCTTTGTCGCGCTGCCCGGTGGTGCCGGAACCTTGGAAGAGCTCTTTGAAGTATGGACCTGGCAGCAGCTGGGAATCCATGCGAAACCAGTAGCCCTTCTGGACGTCGACGGATTCTGGCAGCCTCTGCTGAGCATGCTGGATCACATGACTGATCAGGGATTCCTGGCTCCGCAGTTCCGAGACTCGTTGGTGGTGGCCAGCGAACCACAAGCGCTTTTGGACGCCCTGTCCTCGTGGCAGGCTTCGGCGGCCAAATGGAGCGCAGGATCTAAGAACTAAAGCACGAGGAACAATTCGAGCCCAGTGCCCAGCAGTTTGCACCGCAGGGCACTGGGCTCGAATTCATGGGTTCGACTCGGTACTACTAGCTCACTAGAGCGTAGGCTCTTGTGCCGTTGCGTTCACCGGGGCATCCTGGGCCTTGCCGGCAACGCGCAGGTTCCAGTGCTCAATCACTTGTCGATCCGTGGTCTTGGTCAGCAGCGAAACAATAATGAACGCTACTGCCGAAGCGATCAGGCCGTAGTAGATAGGTTCGTTGGCATAGACGCCATCGAACTTGTTCTCCGCCTGGATCTCCAAGATGATCATCGTGCCCAGGGTTACCAGGGAGCCGGCAGCCATGGAGGCCGTAGCCCCAACACCGTTGCCGCGCTTCCACAGCAGGCCGCCGATGATAGCCACCAGCAAACCGCCCACCAGAATGTCGTATGCGATAGTCAATGCGGCAACCACGTCATCCACCAGGATGGCCAAGGTGACCGTGACGACGCCTAGAACCATGACCCAGATGCGGTTGGCGCGAACATCGTGCTCAGGGTTCTCATTCGAGTTGACCTGGATCTGCTTGCCGAACCAGCTAGCCACAAATGGAGTCACGTCGGTGCGTGCCACGGTGGCGGCGGCGATCAATGCGCCCGAAGCGGTGGACATCATGGCGGCAACAGCCGCGGCCATCACCAGACCGCCCACAGCTACTGGCAGCAGCTGTGTGGCGACCTCCGCGTAAACGACGTCCTTATTATCAGCAGCACCAGCGATCTCAGGCAGTGCTACCTTTGCGGCCATGCCGATCAGGGCACCTGCTGCGCCGTAGAAGATGCAGTAGATGCCAGCAGTCATGCCGCCCCAGCGAGCTACCTTGGGAGTCTTGGCGGTGAAGACGCGCTGCCAGATGTCCTGGCCGATGAGCAGGCCGAGGGTATAGACCACGAAGTAGGTGATGATCGACTGCAAGCCGATGCCGGTGAAGCTGAAGAACTCAGCGTCCACGCGTTCACGGATGCCGTCCAGGCCGCCAGCTGCGTGCATGGAGAATGGGAGCATCAGGGCGAAAATGCCTATGGTCTTGATGATGAACTGGACCTGGTCCGCAAGGGTAATGGACCACATGCCGCCAATGGTCGAGTAGACCACCACGATCGCACCGCCAATGGCAATGGCTACCCACTTTTCCCAGCCGAAGAGCACCACGAAGATGGTGGCGTAGGCACTGGTGGAGGTTGCGCAGAGCATCAGCGTGTAGGCCAGCATGACAATGCCGGAGGTGTTGGTAGCCGCTGCGCTGCCGTAACGCAGGCTGAGCATCTGCGAGACGGTGAAGACCTTGAGCTTCTGCAGGGTTGGCGCGAAGAACACCGAAAGGAGAATGACGCCGGCGCCGATGGCGACCACGAGCCACATGCCTGAGATGCCCCATTTGTATCCCAGACCCACGCCGCCCACGGTGGAGGCGCCGCCAAGCACGACGGCGGCCATGGTCCCGGTGTAGAGGAACGGGCCGAGGCGGCGGCCGGCGACTAGATAATCGCTGCTGTTTTTGGTGCGGGACTTGCCCCACCATCCGAACGCGAGCATTGCGGCGAGATATAACGCGACAATGGTCCCATTGATGAATTCCATGGACTTCCCCGATGCGAGTGAGAATGCTTACTATCAGTAAACTTTTATTTCTCAATAGGCTACTTGTGTGAGCTGACACAGGTCAATGCTTTCCGGCTTTGTGTCTGTGAACTGGCCCGCTCAGAGGTGTGATAAACATTACTGTTCTACGGTTCCAAAAAATATAGACAATTTGCCTAGAAATATGCATCACGGCGCGCATGGTGTCATAGTTGCGTAGTAATAGGCATTCACAGTGCGCAATTGGGTCTTCTTTAGTACTGTTTTGCGACAACGCAACGTTGCATCACTGGCTTTAGAGCCGTCAATTTCCGTTGCGTCTGACAATTTCCCGCAACTAGAAAGACGCCTACAGATGAGTGAAAATGCCCAAGGACTGACAAAGAAGTCAGCCGGACATGTCATTGTCGATACACTTGCCACACACGGCGTTGAACGAGCCTACGTTGTTCCGGGCGAAAGCTACTTGGATGTCCTCGATGGACTGCACAACTCATCCATTGAGACCGTCGTATGCCGCCACGAGGGCGGCGCTACCTACATGGCCGAAGCCGAAGGCAAGATGCACCAGCGTCCCGGCATTGCCATGGTGACCCGAGGCCCGGGCGCCGCCAACGCGCACGTCGGGCTGCACACCGCCTGGCAGGACTCCACACCGCTGGTGCTTTTTGTCGGCCTGATTCCTTTTGAGCACCGCGAAAAGGAAGCCTTCCAGGAATTCGACCCGAAGGCCTGGTTCGGCACAGGAGCCAAGCGCGTGATGATCCTGGACCATGCGGACCGCGCCAGTGAAGTAGTCGCAGAAGCGATGTTCGCAGCCATGTCCGGCCGTCCCGGCCCCGTGGTGGTTGGCCTCCCAGAAGATGTCATCCGCAACGAGATTTCTGCCGAACTGCACCCGGAGATTCCGGTTGCCACCGGCGGCATGACCGTAACGGACTGGAAGGCGCTGAACACCGCCCTGCAGGAGGCGGACAAGCCGCTGTTCATTTTCGGCGGCAACGACTGGTCGCCGCAGGGCGCAGCCGATTTCACCCGCTGGCTCGAAGAGCATGACCTCCCGGCCGCTGCCGAATGGCGTTGCGAAGGCACCGTTCCATTCAATTCGCCTTCCTATGTCGGCCCCATCGGCTACGGCCGCCCCAAGCCAACCTATGACCTGCTGGAAGAAACAGATCTGCTGATCTTCGTTGGAACCGTTCCAGGCGACGTGATCACCGACGGCTTCAACGTCCGTCAGAACTGGGAGAAGAAAAACTTCCTGGTCACCATCGACCCATCCTTGCGCGGTCGCTCCGGTCCGGTTTCGCACCAGATCGTGGCCAAGCCCGACGTATTTGTCCGCGACCTGCTGTTGATGGACTTGCCCGTGAAGGACTCCTGGAAAGAATGGACCTCGCGGATGCGCGGCGAGCAGGAGAAATTCGCGGCGCTGCCAACTCCGATACCAGCCGACGGGCCAGCCAAGATGGCAACCCTGATGTCGAACCTGGTCAATGCATTGCCTGAAGACGCCATGGTTACTTTCGGTGCTGGCGAGCACACCAACTGGGCCCACCGCTACTTCCCGACCAACGGATATGCCTCGATGCTCTCCGCGCGCAATGGCTCCATGGGATACTCCATTCCATCGGCAGTGGCTGCTTCGCTGAATTACCCGGGGCGCCGAGTGGTGACCATCGCAGGTGACGGAGAATTCTTGATGAACGGCCAGGAACTGGCCACGGCAACACAATACGGCGCCACGCCGCTGGTGGTCATCATGGACAACCAGCAGTACGGAACCATTCGCACCCACCAGGAACGCCAGTACCCCGATCGTGTTTCCGGCACTCAGCTGCAGAATCCTGATTTCGCCTTGATGGCCCAGTCCTTTGGCGGCTTCGGGGTCCGGGTCGAAAAGGACGCCGATGTTCCAGCGGCCCTGGAAGCCGCATTGAAGGCTGTCGACGAGAACAAGACCTTTGCGTTGATCCACCTGATCGTGGAGCAGGGCGTCAAGGCCTACTAAGGGCGAGGCTAAGAGCAAACACATAATTCCAACGGGTATCGTTTATGCGGTACCCGTTGGATGCCTTAAGTGGCAGAGTGGTCAGAAGAAGTCTGCCAGCAACAACTTGCAATAGTGGAGCTCTCACAATATGAATGATCCCCTGATCGCCAGCCTCCTGCGTGCCGTCGAAGCGGCGCCAGAGGAACACGAATTGCGCCTTCATCTGGCCCCGCAACTGCACCAAGCCAACCGAGCGGCTGAAGCTCTGGCGCATATCAATATCGTGGTCCAAAAAGACCCCGGAAATACTGCGGCCTTGCAATTGCTCGGCCAAGTCAGCGCAGCGCTCATGGGCGGCGCGGGGGAAGAGCCAACTCCCGAACCGGCTTCAGAACCGGCTCCAGCCACGCCACAAAGCACCGAGCAGCCAGGCTTTGACTGGGACGCGGCGGCGCAGCAATTCGAGCAGTCCGTGCCAGCGCCCTTTGCAGAACCGGAAATCCAGATGGGCGAGAGCACGGAAACCGTCGCCCCGGTAGAACCGGCGGGCCAGCGCATCACCCTGGCCGATGTAGGCGGCCTTCAGAACGTGAAGGACCGGCTCAACGAATCGTTCCTGGCGCCGATGCGCAACGCCGCCATCGCCAAGGCCTTCGGCAAGTCCCTGCGCGGCGGGCTTCTTCTCTATGGCCCTCCGGGTTGCGGCAAGACCTTTGTGGCACGTGCTGTGGCTGGCGAGCTCCAAGCCAACTTCATGGCGGTCACCATGACCGATATCCTCGACTCGCACATCGGAGAAACCGAAAAGAACATCAAGGCCATCTTCGAAAAGGCCCGCAGCAATTCGCCAACCGTTCTCTTCCTTGATGAGGTTGATGCCCTGGGCCTGCGCCGTGGGTCTTTGACTGGCAGCGCCTCGTGGCTACGCCAGATGGTCAACCAGCTTCTCATGGAGATGGATTCGCTCTCATCGAACAATGATGGGCTCTACGTACTGGCCGCAACCAACCATCCGTGGGATCTGGATGAGGCGTTGCTGCGTCCTGGCCGCTTGGACCGTACCGTGCTGGTCACTGCGCCGGACCTGCCAGCGCGTGAATCCATCCTGCGCTATCATCTGGAGCGCCGCCCTATCGCCGGAATCGATCTGAAATGGATTGCCGAGCAAACTGACGGATTCTCCGGAGCCGACCTGGAGCATTTGTGCACCACCGCGGCCGAGAAAGCCATGATGCAGTCCATCCAGCGCAATGAAGTGCTGCCCGTGGATATGGCGCATATCCACACGGCCATGAAAGAAGTGAAGCCATCGACCCTGCCATGGCTGGAATCGGCTCGCAACGTCGTGCGCTTCAGCAACGAGAACGGCCGATACGACGAGCTGGCTGATTACCTGGTCGCCAGGAAACTGCTCTAGCCCAAGCAGGAAAGGCGCCGCATGGAATTTGACGTCCTCTACACCAGAATCAGCCACCACCTGGCGACCGGCAGGGAAACCGAAGCCATCAGCCTGCTCAAGGATAATCTCAACGAGTATCAGCAGGTTGCCGAATTCTGGATGCTCTATTCGGCCTGCCATCTGAACCTGGAACAGTGGGACGAAGCCGAAGGTACCGCACGGGCGGCGCTAGGTCTGAACCCTGAACATCCAGTAGCCGGAGAACAGCTGGCGGTTGCGCTCTCCAGGCTGCGCCGCCGCGATGAAGCCTTGGCGACGATCCAGCAGGTCATTGCCGTGGAACCGGAGTATGCCCGTGGCCATCACCTGCTGGGAATGATCCTGCTGGGAAATGTGCAGAATAATGACGAGCGGATCCTGGCCCGCCAGGCCACCGAACATGCGCTGATGCTGGAGCCGGAAAACCCTGACTTCTATCAAGGCGCTGCACTTGCAGCCGATATGGCCGGGGACCAGCGCAGCGCGTTGAAGCACCTCGAAGCAGGACTGCGCATCGACCCGCATCATCAGGGCCTATTGCGTTCAGCTGGAAGCATTGAAAAAGGCCACAAGATCGTGGGGGACCACGGCCAATTGCTGCGTGGCATGCTGGCCAGCGACCCCATGAATGAAAAGCTGCACGAGGACTACGCAGAGAACTTCCTCGCCAAGCAGGCGGTTTATGCGAACCGCTGGTGGCTGTTCATTCCTCTTCTTGCGGCCATCTCCTCTTTCGGGGTTGGCGCCAGCTTGCCGGTTCTCCTTATTGCCATTGCGCTGGTGTCAGTTTGCGCCGGGCTCTTTGCCTGGTGGAGTATCAGCACCTACAGGAAGAGCGAGAAGTCCCTCCCAGCTGGATATATCAAAGATATTCATGCCCGTTTTCCGAGCCTGCCCAAAGCCGCCCGCGCGTACAAGATCAGCTGGGCCGCAGCCCTCATCGGAGCGATTGCAGGTTGCTTTGCCCCGATGGCGGGAGCAATCATGATGATTCTTGGTACCGCGGCGGGCCGGGCAGGTGCGGCGCTGATTTTCCGCGAGATTTCGGGTCCTCCGGAAGATCGCCAGGATCCTGAAGAACGCCGGATACACCTGGTGCGCCTGAGCGGTGGATACGCTGCTGGGTTCTGGAAACGTGTCCTCTTGGTATTGGCCCATCTGATTCTTTTTGGCGTGTGCATGGCGCATCCAAGCCAGCTGGCCGCAGTGCCCCTGGGGTCGGCAGGACTTGGCCTCTTGGTCATCGGCGCAGTCCTGGCCTATTGCCAATTCCGTTTGGGATTCAAGGACAACGCCTTCGCGTACGGGCTCGCAGTGAGCTCCTCTGCAAAATTGAGGGGATTCGCCTTGCTCCGAGGCAACCTTGGTGGACTGTACTTCATTGCCGTGCATTTGGTGTTCGGGCTCATCGCCTTCGCAGTGTCCCTCTCGCTGCTCGGCAGCGTCCCTCAGCCCTCGGAAGATTCCGGCGGCCCGGTGGAAGATGGGCCTGGCGGGCCGGTCGAGCTGACGCCCGAACAGCTTGACCAGCTGACCAAATCACCTGCACCGAAGCTCGACGACTTCAGCTTTTCACCTATGCCTGAACTGCCTGATGTCCCTTCTCTGGATCAGTAACAGCCGTCGAAAATCACGCGGTCGAAAAGATCACAATCCAACTGAAGATTCTGTCTTGGCATGCTCGCGCTGAAGAAATAAGATGAATTGCTACCGAATTACGTGAAGCAAAAACCCCGACCACGAGGTGGATAATCAGATGGCAATGATGAGCGAAGAGCTCATTGAGCAGTGGGCTGACGCAACTGCTGAAATCTACAATGAGTCCTTGACTGGCATCAACCTGAGCCGTCTGCCCGAGGCAGTGGCTCAGTACGTCGAACTCTTTGCGCAGAGCGAGAATCTGACGTTTAACGAAGATGCCACCCCAACCGATTACTTTGAGCATCACCCATTCGTTGCGATGACTGCAGTGCTTAACAGCCCCGAAGCCCTTGAGGTTTTGGACGGTGATGCGCAGGAAGCGCTGGATTCCATGGCTGATTTCACCGAGGCCTGGTACAACTTCGACCTGGAGCAGGAGCCGGAGCTGGGCATCTCGGAGGCCGACGTTGATGATGAAGACTGGTAAACACCAATAACGCCCCTGGCCGGCGCCAAACAGGACAACTGTTTGGCGCCGGCTTTTTTCTACCCGAATCTTCTGAAAGCTATTCCCATTCACCCATGGGAGTGCAACGATTCCGGTATGAGCCAGTTCAGTGTTTTTGAAAGCACCGTTCTCATTCATCTTCCGGTGCACCGCGTCTGGGAATTGCTGACCGACTGGGCAGCAGCTCCCTTGTGGATCCATGGGATTGGTTCCATGCATTCAGATGACCCCGAATTGAAGGTGGGCACCAATCTGGTCTATCGGGTCTCCGGACATGAACGCGTCTATCGCGTCCATAAACTCATCGACAATCGATTGCTCATTCTCCACACCTCAGAAAACCCGGATGGCCTGTCCTATCGGTATGACCTGAAGGACGACGCCGGGTACACCGAAGTGGTATTGCAAGTGGCGATCATCAATCCTGATTTGAGCGTGGAACAGTGCGAGGAACTCGCTGCGAACGTTCGCGAAAGCGAGGGGGACAAGCTGGATCAGCTGCGTCTTTATGCTGAACAAGCGCCTTGATAATTACTGCTGCGCGGGATCGTGCGGCGCCGATGAATACACCACGGAATTCTCCATTTCCCCGGCGAAGAGCTGGTCCACGGTTACCGGGGTGTAGCCCTTGGCTCGCAGCTGCGACACCATTTCGGGAATGGCTTGGACGGTGGTCTTGCGAGGATCGTGCATCAGGACGATGGACCCCGGCTGGACGGTATCCATCGTGACCTTCACGATCTTTTCGGAATTCTTCAGCCGCCCATCATGGGTGTGGATGTCCCAAAGCACCAGTGGGTAAGGGACCAGCTGATTGTGCGCCTTGTCGTGATGTCCTAGCGGCGGACGGAAAACGCTGGGGCTCTGCCCTGTCGCCTTTTTGATGGCGGCATCCGTGCGATCCAGCTGTTGCTTCAGCTGCTGGGCTGACAGCTTGGTGATATCCGAATGGTCCCAGGTGTGGCTGCCGATCTGGTGGCCTTCAGCTGCCATGCGCTGGAGCGTGCCAGGGAGCTTCTGGACCTTGCTTCCGATGAGGAAGAACGTGGCAGGGGTTTCGGTGGCCTTCAGGGTATCCAGCAACTCATCGGTGAACTGATCCGGGCCATCATCAAATGTGAGCGCGACGCAGCGCTGCACGGAGCAATCAACTTGTTCGCTGGCGGACTGGCTGGGGGATTGGGCCTGCGGCTCCGCCCCGGTGGTGGCAGAGCAGGACGCGGCACTTGTAGCGCCCAGCAGCGCCATGGCAAGCATGATCCAGCGGGAAAGTTGTCGGCTCATCCTTCTAGTGTTATCCGAGGTGGCGAGATTGGTACAGAGCGCCACAGTGAATGGGCCGAAAATTACCCATCCGTTCAACTGCGGTGCGAAGGGATGCAAGAGCAAGCCGAGGGGTGAACTTCGGCAACGGCCGGGCTCACCCCTCGCTTACGGGCAAAGGCTCATCCACCAGCGGATGTTCCACTTCGTCTCGAGCGAACTTTCCAGCCCACCAAGCGATGATTCCGAAGACCGGCGAGGCGAGGCCCGCGATGACAAATATCGATTGCAGGCTCAGAACCTGGGTAAGGGGTCCTGCGACCGCCATGGACAGCGGCATCAGCGCCAGCGAAACGAAGAAGTCGAGGCTGGAAATCCGGCCCAGTAGCCGGCTGGGAACCCTGCGCTGCAAGAGCGTTCCCCAGATGACCATGCCCACCGCATCGGTGATGCCGAAGGCCAAGAGGATAATGAACAGCATCCATGCTTCATCAACATAGCCAACCATGGCCAAGGGCAAGGTGCCCAAGCACCAGCAAGCGGTCATCAGGCTCAGATAGCGGCGCGGAAATTTAGCCGAGGCAATCAGCAATGAACCCAGCGCTGATCCGACGCCGAAGAACGCCAATGCAAAACTGAAAAGTTTCGCATCGCCATGCAGGTTGTCGCTGACGATAAAAGGCAAGAGCACTTCGAAGGGGCCGATGAAGGTGAATACGGAGATGACCGAAAACAACAGGGTCCATAACAGCCAGCGGGTGCGCACGGTATAGCCGACTCCCTCACGCAATTGGCGGACAATGCCCGGTTTCGCTTCGCCGTCAGCGACCGCTGCGGCGTTATAGGCATCCCGGTTGGGGATCCTGCGCAGCATCAGCAAAGCAGAGAAGTGCACCAAGGCCACGCCAATGATCGCGTGGGCCGGTGACAGCGTGGCGACGAGGAAGCCGGCGGCCATGGGGCCCAGTGCGGTATGCACCACGGGGCGCACGGTGCCCTCCAACCCGTTGGCGGCCAGAAGCTGATCGCTGGGCAGCATCTTGGGCAGCAGCGCAGAGTAGGACGGGTAGAAGAATGCTGATCCGGCACCCATGAGGAATCCGGCCACCATCAGATGCCATAGTTCCAGTGCGCCGGAAATTGCGAGAATCGCGGTGATGCTCATCAGGGCAAAGGAAAAGGTCTCCACCAGCAGTACAATGCGACGGCATGAATGCCGGTCGGCCATGATGCCGCCGAACAGCACAAAGCACAGCAGGCCCACGGCGTTGGCGGTCGCGACCATGGACAGTTCTACCGGTCCGCCATCCAGCCTGCGTACCTGGTAGACCATGGCCACGCTCCACATGCCCGCGGCAAAGGTCGAGAAAACAAGGGCGCTGGCCAGCAGGGCGTAATCGCGGATGGCGAAGGGCTTGATGAGGCGCAGCGCGGAGGTCTTGAGTGCGCTCATGCAAACTCCTACGTTAGTGCGTAAGTATCATCATCCGCTAAGTGATTGAGTTCTGTCAATCGGTAATTTGGCCACAAAAAACGGGGAACAAGCCGTAGCCTGTTCCCCGGATTTTCGAGCTAAGGATTACTCAGCGTCGTGGTCGGTCTCCAAGATGGTGACCAGCTGGTCAAGGGCAGCTTCTGCGCCTTCTCCCTCGGCACGCAGGACCACGGTGGTGCCGTGCTCAGCGCCCAGGCCCATCAGCGAGAGGATGCTCGAAGCGTCCATTGCCTCATCTGCTGGCTCGCCTTCCAGGGCGATGGTGACCTCTACCGGAAGCTCTGCTGCTGCTTCGGCGAAGATTGCTGCCGGGCGGGCGTGCAGGCCGACGCGGCTGCCGATAATTGCTTTACGTTCTGCCATGATGGCTCCTTCAGGATCTTGTGAACGGTCGTTGAAGATAAATTCTAGTGGCCTACAGGCCGAAGCGGTCCAGTTCGCTCAGCTCGGCGCGAACAGCGCTGCGGGCCAGCTCGGCAGACGGCGCATCAAGCGCCAGCTTGGCCAGGCGCTGGGCCTTGGCGAAGTCCACGGTGCGCAGTACTGCGGAGACCGGAGCCAGCGCGCGCTTGTTCATCGACAAGGTGGTGACACCCAAGCCCACCAGGACCACGGCCAGCGCAGGGTCGGCTGCGGCCTCGCCGCAAACGCCTACTGGCTTGCCATCGGCGCTCTGGGCGCCTGCGGTAGTGGCAGCGACCATGTGCAACACGGCTGGCTGCCATGGGTCGTTGAGCTCGGCCAAGGTGCCCAGCTGGCGATCCGCAGCCATAGTGTACTGGGTCAGGTCATTGGTGCCAATGGAGACGAAGTCGCAGCGCTGCAGGATCTGGCCCGCCAGCACTGCAGCTGAGGGGACCTCAATCATGGTGCCGGCGATGGCCAAGCCAGCTGCCTTAGCCATGGTGGCGAAGTCTTGCGCTTCAGCTGGAGTGGAGATCATCGGAGCCATCACCCAAACATCAGCCTCATGCTCGCTGGCAGCTTGGGCAATAGCCTTAAGCTGACGGTCGAGCACACCTGGGCTGGTCAAGTCGGTGCGGTAGCCGCGCACACCCAGTGCCGGGTTTGGCTCGCTGGAATCGGTCAAGAATGGCAATGGCTTATCCGCGCCTGCATCCAGGGTGCGAACAACAACCTTTTTGCCTGGGAAGGCGGCAAAAACGGCGCCGTAAGCAGCAACCTGCTCCTCATGGGTTGGTTCTTTTTCCTTGCCCAGGAAGCAGAACTCGGTGCGCAGCAGGCCCACGCCTTCGGCGCCGGCTTCGGCTGCCAGCTGGGCGTCCTCGCCGCTGCCCACGTTGGAGAGCAGCGGAACGCGGTAGCCATCGGCCAGCTCGCCGGTGCCCGAGAAGTCCGGCAGGACCTCGCGGTTGGCGTAGGTGGAGGCCAGGTGCTCTTCGGCTTCGGTGGGGTCGGTGATGACCTGTCCGTCGATGCCGTCGACAAAGACGTAGTCACCGTCGGCCAGCTCGGTGGTTTCCGGAGCGGCAACAATGGCTGGCAGCCCCAGCGAGCGGGCGATGATCGCGGTGTGCGACTGCGGTCCGCCATCGGAGGTGACCAAAGCCAGCACCTTAGCTGGATCCAAGGTTGCAGTGTCAGCGGGCGCCAAATCCACCGCAGCAAGGATAAATGGCTCATTGGAGTCCGGGATACCTGGGGCAGGCACCCCGCGCAGTTCGGCAACAATGCGGGCGCGAACATCCAGCACGTCGCCAGCGCGTTCGGCCATATAGCCGCCCAGCGCGGTCAGCTGGGTGGCTACCGCGTCGGCAGCTTCCCAGATGGCCGACTCGGCGCACGTGCCACCGGCAACCAGCTTGGTCGCCGACTTGATCAGCGAGCGGTCGCTAGCCATCAACGCGGTGGCCTTCAGCACGGCCTGAGCATCTCCGGTAGCCAGTGCTGCGCGCTCCTTGAGCCCGGTAGCCACGGCCTTGGAGGCATCGGCCAGACGCTGAGTTTCTTCTTCAGCGCTGACACCCTGTGGCAGTGGTGCACCGTCGGCCGGTGCGAGGATTGGTTCAGGCATGCGACGTACGCGTCCAATAACACGTCCGGCGCTGACGCCTACTCCAGTGTATTTCTTGCTCATGCTGCGACCTTTGCCGGCTCAGCGGCTCCAACTGGAGCCTTGCGTACGTACTTCTTCAAAACTATAACCAGTACTGCTGAGATTACCGCACCGATCAAGGTAGCCAACAGGAATAGTGGCCAGGTGTTATTCATAGCGAAGAAGACGAAGATACCACCGTGTGGTGCCTGGCTGATGACGTTGAAGCTCATGATCAGCGAACCGGTTACACCAGCACCAACCATGGAGGCTGGGATGACGCGCAACGGGTCGGTGGCAGCAAAAGGAATGGCACCTTCAGAGATGAAGGCTGCACCTAGCAACCAGGCAGCTTTACCGTTTTCGCGTTCGCCTTCGCTGAACAGCTTCGGCTGGACGGTCGTGGCCAAAGCCAGGGCCAGAGGTGGAACCATGCCGGCAGCCATCACGGCGGCCATGATCATCATTGGTGCAGGGTTATCTGCCAGTGAAGCGGTACCCAGACCAGCAACTGCGAAGGAGTAGGCCACCTTGTTCACCGGTCCCCCGAGGTCGATGGCCATCATCAGACCAAGAATCAGACCAAGCACTGCGGCAGCGGTACCGGACATGCCCGAGAGCCAGCTATTCAAGGCTTCGGTCAGCTTAGCGATAGGGCCACCAAGGAACAGGAACATCAGACCCGAGGCAATAATCGAACCCAACAGTGGGGTGATCACTACTGGCATCAAACCGCGCATCCAGCGTGGCACGTTCCAGGAGCCGATCCAGCGGCAGGCCAGACCTGCGATCAAACCACCGACGATACCGCCGATGAAGCCTGCGCCCATGAAGCCTGCCACCGCACCGGCGGTGAAGCCTGGGGCGATACCCGGACGGTCAGCGTAGGCGTACGCAATGTAGCCGGCTAGCGCGGGGACCAGGAAGCCCATGGAGAGGCTACCGATCTTGAACGCCACTGCACCGATGTAGGACATGAAGTCAGCATCAGGCAGGTTGAACAGGGTGTTCTCGGTCAGGTACTTGTCTGCAACGCCGGTGATGTCGTAACCGCCGAACAGGAAGCCCAAGGCGATCAGCAAACCGCCACCGGCGACAAAAGGAATCATGTAGGAGACACCGGTCAGCAGCGCACGCTTCAGGCCAGCGCCGAAGGACTCATTGTCCTTGTTCTCTTCGGTGCTGGTGGCAGCACCGGCAGGAACACGGCGGGCCGATGGATCCTCGGAAGCAGCAATGGCGTCGTTGATCAGCTTTTCTGGCTCATCAATACCGCGCTTGACTGGAACCTGGATCACTGGCTTGCCAGCGAAGCGTGAACGGTCACGCACGTCAACGTCCACCGCAAAGATTACCGCGTCAGCGGCGGCAATGACGGCTGGATCTAGTGGGGTGGAACCCGAGGAACCCTGGGTTTCTACGGCGAAGTCCACGCCCATTTCCTCGGCGGTCTGTGCCAAGGAATCGGCGGCCATGTAGGTGTGCGCAATACCGGTAGGACAAGCGGTCACAGCAACGATGGACTTCTTCTTTGGTGCATCACTAGCTACGGCAGCCGCTGGTGCAGCCGGCGCAGCAGCAGCTGGAGCTGGGGCATCTGAGGTCACAGCGCGAACCAGTTCCACAATTTCAGCTGGGCTGGTTGCTTCACGCAAGGAGGCGGTGAAGGACTTCTTCACCAGTGCGCGAGCGAGCTTGGACAGCAACTTCAGGTGCGCCTGGTCGGCGCCATCTGGGGCAGCAATGAAGAACACCAGGTCAGCTTCGCCGTCCTTGGCACCGAAGTTGACCTTCGGGTTCAGCCGGGCCATGGCCAAGGTTGGCTCGGTCACCGCGGCGGAGCGGCAGTGCGGAATAGCGATGCCGCCGGGTACACCGGTAGCGGTTTTGGCTTCGCGAGCCTTACCGTCGGCAGCCAGCGAGGCTGCGTCGGTGGCGCGGCCCTGGTTGGCAACCAGCAACGCCAGCTGATCGATGACTTCCGTGGTGCTACTGCCGAGGTCGGCATCGAGCAACACGAGCTCTTCTGTGATTAGTTCACTCATGACTCGGTTCCTTGGGTTGAAAAAAGTTCGTTGACACTGACCGCGTCAACGGTGAGATCTGCTTGGGTGGGGATGCTGGACCCGGGCAACTGTGTGGCAGCAGCCCCGTAGGCCACTGCGTTTTTCAGTCGATCCGGGGCGCTGGCCCCGGCAACATCTGCCAATAGGTAGCCGGCCAGCGAGGAATCGCCGGCTCCGACGGTACTGCGTGGGGTGATCGGGGTATGCGATCCGTACCATACTCCCTGCTTGGTCACCAGCAGTGCACCCTTGGAGCCTAGGGTGGCCAAAACTGCGCCGATCCCCTTCTCCAGTAGTTTGGTGGCGCACTCGGTAGCTAGTTGCGTGGAGCCTTCCAGCGCTTCTTCATCGCAGTCGCCCACTAATTCAGCCAGCTCTTCAGCGTTGGGCTTGATTAGATCCGGGATGTGCTGCTCAGAGTGCGCAAAAAGTTCGATCAGCGGAGCACCGGAGGTATCCACTGCGATCTTCGGGCACTTTTCACCCAGTGAGGCGCGAAGCTGTGCGGTGAGCTGTGCGTAGAAGTCGGCGGGGACTCCCGGCGGCAGCGAACCGGCCAAGACCAGCCACTGTGCACCGGCTGCGGCGTCGGCCACCAACTGGCTGAGTGCCTCAAGTTGTGCGGCGTCCAGTGTCGGGCCCGGCTCGTTGATCTTGGTGGTGGTGCCATCAGGATCGGTCAGGGTGATATTGGTGCGCAGTGGTTCGTCGATAGACAAGCTACGGTGCGCCAGCTGATCAAGAGCCAGTGCGGTGATCAATGGATCGGTGCTCGCCCCGGGCAACACGGCCAGGGTCTGAACTCCGGCTGCGGCAATGGCGCGCGAAACGTTAACACCTTTACCAGCGGCTTGCACGTGGCTTGCCTTGGCGCGCTGCACGGACCCGTGGGACAGTGGCTCACCAAGTTCAATGGTCTTATCCAGTGCCGGGTTGACGGTCAGGGTCACAATCATGCGATCACCACTTCTACGTCAGCAGCGTCCAAGGTGGCGGCGAGTTCATCGCCGGGCTGCTGGTCAGTGACCAGAGTGTCGATGGAATCCAGGCCGGCAAAGCAGACCAGGGTTTCCTGATCAAACTTGGAGCTGTCGGCCAAGAGAACCACGCGGCGGGCACTGGCTACCAAGGCACGCTTGACGGCTGCTTCCAGTGGATCTGGGGTGCTCAGCCCGAAGCTGGCGTGCAGACCGTTGGTGCCAACAAAGGCGATGTCTGCGCGGTGACGGGAGTATTCTTCGACGGTCTGTGCTCCGGAGGTGGCACCGGTGAGTCCACGTACGCGGCCACCGATCAGTTCCAGGATGACACTTGGGCTCTGGACCAGTACCGAGGCGATGGGCAAAGCGTGGGTGATGACCACCAGTCCGGCGCTTGCGTTGGTGCGCAGCATGCGTTCGGCGAGGAATTCGGTGGTCGTTCCGGCATCAATGATGACCGAGGCATCCGAGACTGGCAGCAGGCTCAAGGCGCGCTGCGCAATCCGGGATTTGGCGTCTGCGTGAATTGCGGTGCGCACTAGGTGGCTTTCTTCGCGAGTGCTGGCTTCAGTGATGGTCACTGCTCCGCCGTGGACACGGCGTAAGAAGTTCTCTGATTCCAGTTGGGCCAGGTCGCGGCGCACCGTTTCCCGGGTGATTTCAAAGCGTTCGGCGAGCTGAGCGACGGAGACTTTTCCGTCCTTCTCAAGCTGCTCGACGATCAGCCGGTGTCGTTCTTCGGCGAACATTTATTGCCTCCGCAATTCTTCATGACATGCACCACATGAATCTGTGTTTCCATGACTTTATGCCCGAATGAGTGGGAACGTCAAGTGAACTGTGAGGGAAAATTAACCATTCGGACATCTGAAAGTGGTTATAGTTGGCATTTTGCCGAGTGGGGAGCCAGTTGCCCGAAAAAATCGGTCTTAAAACTTTGATCTGCACGGGTCTTGGTGGGCACGTTTACCTCGTGAGTTCTAGAACCTAGGACCAGAAAAATCTGGGTATGCTGAACCGCAATAGACAGCTAACGCCGCTGGCGGGCAACCAAAAGGTTGCCCGCCAGCGGCGTTAGCTGATCAGGACTGTTTACGCGAGAACCTGACGCTTCGAAGAAATTACACCGGTATTAAAGCCGGCCAAGCGCAGTCCGCCATGGAAACGCGCGTGCTCAATCTTCACGCAGCGATCCATTACTACGTTCATGCCGGCCGCTTCGGCCCGGCGGGCCACGTCTTCATGCCATGAACCTAACTGGAGCCACAGGGTCTTTGCGCCAACGGCCAATGCCTCATCTAAAACTGACGGCATGTCATCGTGCTTGCGGAAGACCTCCACCAGATCTGGAGTCTCTGGCAGATCTGCCAGCGACTTGTAGACCGGCTGGCCCAGGATCTCATCGAGTACCGGGTTGATGAAGTACACCTTGTACTTAGACGAAGAAAGTAAATAGGTCGCCACGAAGTAGCTGGCCCGTGAAGGCTTATTGGATGCGCCAACAATGGCAATGGTCTTGGTATCGCGCAGGATGGTCAGGCGCTGCGCAGCTCCCGGACCTTCCCAGGTGCGTTCGGTGGTGCTCATTAGTTAGCTCCCTTCGGTGCTGCGTTGATGGTGCAAGCCGCACCATCATAGGTCGGTTCTGCAAAATCATCGGCGGAAGAAGCGACTGCTTCTTGCGAAGCGGTTAATGCCTGATCCAGATCCCAGAGGATGTCTTCAACATCTTCTAGGCCCACTGATAAACGGATCAGATCTTCAGGAACGCCGGCAGCATTCAATTGCTCTGGGCTCAACTGCTGGTGCGTGGTGGAGGCAGGGTGCAGCACCAAGGTGCGGGCATCGCCGATATTGGCAAGGTGGCTTGCCAGCTGCAAGGCCTCGATGAACTTGGTGCCGGCTTTGCGTCCGCCTTTCACGCCGAAGCTGAACACTGAACCCACTCCCATGGGCAACAGTTCCTTGGCGTGAGCAAACTGCGGGTGGGATTCCAGACCGGCGTAGTTCACGTAGGTAACGCGGGGATCTGCTTCGAGCCAAGCAGCAACCTGCTTGGCGTTGGCCAAGTGGTTGTCCATGCGCTGTGGCAAAGTTTCTAGGCCCTGCAAAAGCTGGAAAGCTGACTGGGCCGGCAGTGCCGGGCCGAAGTCGCGCAGCTGCTCGCTGCGCAGTTTGGTCAGGAACCCGTATTCACCGAAGTTGGCCCACCAGGAAACATTGCCGTAGCTGGCCACCGGTTCGGTCATGGCAGGGAACTTGCCGTTGCCCCAGTCGAACTTTCCGGACTCAATAACAACGCCACCCAGGGTGGTGCCGTGGCCGCCAATGAACTTGGTTGCCGAATGGATGACAATATCGGCACCGTGCTCAAGGGGACGCAGGATGTATGGGGGAGTAAGCGTGGAATCAACTACCAGTGGGATTTGGTGGCGGTGTGCCACTTCGGCCAAGCCCTTCACATCGGCAATGTCACCGGATGGGTTGGCTATCACCTCGGTATATACGGCCTTGGTGTTCTCCTGGATCGCGGCGTCAAAGTCGGCTGGATCATTGGAATCAATGAAGGTGGTGTTAATGCCAAATCGACGCAAGGAAACATCCAGCTGGGTGATGGTGCCACCGTAGAGCTTGGAGGAAGCGACAATGTGGTCGCCAGCTTGGGCGAGAGCTGCGAAGGTGACAAATTCGGCAGCCATGCCAGAACCGGTAGCTACTGCGCCGATGCCACCTTCCAAGGAGGCCATGCGTTCTTCAAAGGCCGCGACGGTTGGGTTGCCAATACGTGAGTAGGTAGTGCCGTACTTCTGCAGCGCAAAAAGGTTCGCTGCATCGTCGGTGTCTTTAAAGACAAATGAAGTGCTTTGGTAAATGGGTACTGCGCGGGCGCCGTGCTCGGCGTCGGGGGTGCCACCGGCGTGCAATGCGCGGGTGCGGAATCCAAATTTATGATCTGCCATGATGGCTTACGACTCCTTGTCGATTGGGTTTTCGCGTTTCACCGCTCAGCGGTGGTGCGATCGAGGCAGGAATCCCGGAATCAATGTCGCTTCTTGTTGTGATTAAACAAGAAAAGCGGCTGCATCGTTTCTGGCGGTAGCACCGTAACCACCGGATGTGGCAGGTTGCTGCGGCTTCATCGAACCAGATCTCTCAGCCGCTCGGGATGGTGTAATAATCTTCGCAACATGACCGATCGTGACCTAACTATGAGTCGTAACGTTGCGTATTAGACGTAATATCGGAGATTCTTCGATATCTATGCACCCCGGTACGCTTGAGTCATGGATACTGCGTTGGCGTTGATCAGACACGGACTGACAGATTGGAATCTGGCGGGACGCCTCCAAGGCCGTACCGACATTCCGCTGAACGACATCGGACGCGAACAAGCCCGCGAAGTTGGACGTGAACTTCAAGGCGCCGGATGGTCACTTTTCCTTGCCTCCCCGTTGGGGCGTGCGCAGGAAACTGCTGCCCTCATTGCCCAGGAAGCGGGAGCGGAAGTAGGCCCACCTGTACCTGAACTAATTGAACGTAGCTTCGGGCCTTTAGAAGGCCGGATTTTGGCTGAGGTCAGCGACGAAGAATCGGCAGCTGCTCAGCCTGAGCTGGAACCAATTGAGCAGATCCTACGCCGTGCCATTCCAGCTTTGCTTCACTTAACGGTCAAGTACGCCGGACAGAAGATTGCGGTGGTTAGCCACGGAGCGACAATGCGCGTGATTCGTGATGCGCTGACCGGGACCAAGGCACCTTACGGAGTAGAAAACGGTGAACTGATCCACATTGATCTGGACCGGCTCCAGGCCTTGGCCCGCGAACTTGATCTGGTCACTCTCTAAAGTTGAAAAGTTTTTCCTTTTACCTGCTCACACTTTTGCCGCACACAACGTTTACATGGTGAAAGCCCTAAAAGGTGCCAATTCTCAGGAGAGCCATGCAAGTGCCGTTTGAGCGGATAGTCCAAGATTATGGACTGAACGTATTACGTGTTTGCCGTGCCTTGTTGGACGAACACCGTGCCCAGGACGCATGGTCTGAGACATTTTTATCTGCACTGAGTGCCTATCCAAAACTTCCTGAAGAAGCCAACGTTCTAGCGTGGCTGGTGCGTATCGCAAGAAATAAGGCTATTGACGAGCTGCGCAAGAACAAGCCAGAAATTCTTGATGACCTTCAATCCTGGGAACAGGTTGATGAGGGACAGCAACCCGAAGCGCAGCTAGAGAATCTAGTGCTGTGGCAAGAAGTCGGACGGTTGCCGCACAAGCAACGCTTGGTTGTCGCCTACAGGTACTTGGGAGGACTGGACTATGCGCAAATCGCAGACATTCTTTCTGGAACGGAAGCGGCAGCGCGTCGGGCAGGTGCTGATGGGATCAAAAATCTTCGACGAATGCTCGAGGATGACACACTGTGGCAGGAGCAGTCATGACTGATGCAACATCTACTTCCCAAGCGACCAACGAAGAAGCTGCGCTTTTGGGACAGCTCGGCGGACAACTGATGATTAAGGCCCGTGCTAAAGACTTGATTGATGTGTCCTACCGCGTGGTTGATTCTCCGGTGGGTTCACTGCTTTTGGCCAGCACCCCGGCGGGACTGGTTCGGGTGGCTTTTGAATCTGAAGATCACGATAAAATACTGTCTTTGCTCGCTACGAAACTTAGTCCACGAATCCTCAAAGATGCCTCGCGTTTAGATGCGGTGGCCCGGCAGCTTGATGAATACTTTGCTGGTGCCCGGCACAGTTTTGATGTGCCTTTGGACTTGAAGCTCTCAACAACTTTCCGCCGCCAAGTGCAGGAAGAACTGGCTGCGATTGATTACGGACAAACCTGGAGCTATTCGCAGATGGCTGAGCGGATTGGTAATCCCAAGGCCGTTCGTGCGGTGGGTTCGGCCTGCGCGACCAACCCGATCCCCATCGTTTTACCCTGCCACCGAGTGCTGCGCACCGACGGTTCGCTGGGCGGCTATCTGGGTGGATTGGATGCAAAGACGCAGCTGCTGAAGCTAGAGAATCCTGCGTTTGGAAGTTCAGCGCAGCGATTGTTCTAGGTTCAGAAACCTGCCTACTGATTTTCTCGAATGCCACTGAGCGATTCACGCAGTTCTGCGACGGTTTGTTCAGGAAGTTCAAGAAGCGGAACCATTGCCGCTGCCTGAAGTAAGAGATGCTCCCAACCGTCGGTATATTCAAGGCCTTGTGCGATCGCGGCCTTGATGGTTCCGGTGGTGTGCTCAGCGTAAACAAAATCGTAAACGTAACTCCCCGGGGAGAGGGTTGTGGTTCCCCACGCGGCGCCGTCCTCTGGGTACTTCCCGATGGGTGTGGCATTGATGATCAGTGAAGCTTTGGTAGCAACCTGCGAAGCCGCAGACCAGTCGACGACGGTTCCGGAAATTCCCATGCGGGTTGCAAGATCTAATAGCTGCTGAGCCACTTCGATGTCTTGATCGGTGATGGTTACCTCGGTGATGTGCTCCTTGAGGGCAATCAGGGCTGCGCGTGCCGCGCCGCCTGCACCGAGGAGTAGTACGTGTTGATGGGTTTTGGTGGCTAGCTTTTCTTCCACCGCGCTGATGTCGGTGTTGTAGGCATCAAGCTGACCGTTGTTGCGGATCAGTAGGTTCGCAGCCCCGCTGAGGGCGACCTGTTCAGTGCATGTATCGGCGGCGCTGGCAGCCCATTGTTTATGGGGCATGGTCACATTGGCTGCTATGACCGTGGGATCCAAAAGACCATCACGCGTAGGCTGCATTTCACTTCCAGTAGGAACATCCCACGGTTGATAGTTCCAACCGTTTCCCAAGGCTTCGAACACTGGGTTCCAAAGATTTGGAGACATCGTGGTCGAGGCGTGAGAACCAATGATAAAAAGTTGCGTGGTCTTCTCTGGGCGGTTCATAGTTTCCTTTCGGCGTAAACGAGTGCAGCGGTCAATTGATTGCTTCATATGCCTTGTGACACGCCTCACCTTGCTGTACTCTATTCATTGTCGAATATCGCACGATAGTGCGCATACCGCACAAAAGGTTTAGTGCATGAGCGAAACATCCCCGCCGTCGTGGAAGGACAACCCATGAGTAAGACCATCACCAATACGGGAGTCAGCATTGACTCCGAACAAGAACGCAAGTTGAAACGGGCTAAAAAGGCTGCGCTCGCTGGTTTTCTTGGCGGCGCATTGGAGTACTACGACTTCTTTATCTATGCGACGGCTGCATCTTTGGTCTTTTCAAAGATTTTCTTCCCTACTGGAGATGCGACCATTGCGATGCTTGCTTCCTTCGCGACTTTTGGTGTCGCCTATATTGCCCGCCCCTTTGGTGCGGTGTTCTTCGGGCACCTTGGCGACAAGCTTGGACGTAAAGCCACTTTGGTGATGACTCTGGTGCTGATGGGCTCAGCCACCTTCCTTATTGGTGTCCTGCCCGATTTCCGTACGGCGGGATACTGGGCCCCAGCACTGTTGGTGGTCTTGCGACTGATGCAGGGTCTATCGGCCGGCGCTGAAACCGCAGGTGCTTCTGCACTATCTACGGAAGAGGCTCCGGAAGGGCGAAGAGGATTCTTCGCAAGCTTTGCCATGAGCGGGATTTCTTTTGGCATCGTCCTAGCTTCGCTGGCGTTCCTGCCGGTGGCAGCAATGGACGAGTCGGCACGCTTGGCGTGGGGTTGGCGTATCCCGTTCTGGCTTTCGCTTCTGGTCTTGCTGGCTGCTTACCTAGTTCGCCGTTCCTTGGATGAGCCAGAAATCTTTGAAGAAAAGCAGGAAAGCGACGGACTGGTCAAGCTTCCGTTTACCAATATGATCTCCACTCACCCTGCTCAGTTCTTCCAAGTCGCCTTGATGTCCTTCCAGGTGGTCACCAGTACCTTCATGCAGTCATTCGGTCTGGCCTATGCGGTCTCCGTGGGAGTCTCGGCATCCACAATGTTGTGGGTGAGTATCGCTGGAAATATCATCGCTATCGCCAGCCAGCCATTCTTTGCTCGACTCTCGGATTCCTTTGGGCGAAAGAAGGTCTTTGTTTCAGGTGTAGTGGGATCCGGGGTCATGATCTTTGTGTACTTCATGACGATTTCCACGGGAAATCTGGCGATGATCTTTGTTTCTAGCATGATGATTACCGCTGGTACCTACGCTGCTTCAAACTCGGTGTACCCGGCCTGGTTCTCGGAGCTGTTCAATGTCAAGGTGCGCTATTCAGGAATGGCTATCGGATTGCAGGTCGGCATCCTTTGCGCAGGCTTTACCCCGATGCTCGCCACTGCATTGGTTGGCGGGGTCTCCGCGAACTGGGGTCCCGCAGCGTGGATCGTTGCCGGTTCATCTGTTCTGGCAGTCATCGGTGCGCTGTGGGCGCGCGAAACTAATAAGACCGAACTGCGGGAGCTAGGAAACCCTGTTCCGTAAGCGCGCTGTTTCAGGTCTACCTGTTTAAACGACGGTGGCCGCCACCTTCCGAATCAATCGGAAGGTGGCGGCCACCGTTGTGCGCCGTGGGCTGCTTACTTGCGCAGCTCGAAGCGGTCTGCATCCATGAGCTTGGCCCATGCTGCGGCGAAGTCCTTGACGAACTTCTCCTTGGCGTCGTCCGAAGCGTAAACCTCGGCCAGTGCGCGCAGCTCGGAGTTCGAGCCGAAGACTAGGTCTACGCGGCTGCCGACCCAGCGGCCGTCAGTGGTTGCGTAGGTTTTCTCTTCTGCATCTGGGGTCCACTCAAGGCCCAGTTCCAGCAGGTTAGCGAAGAAGTCGTTGGTCAGTGCACCTGGGGTCTCGGTGAACACGCCGGTGTTCGAGCCATCCCAGTTGTTGCCCAGTACGCGCAGGCCACCAAGCAGTACAGCGGTTTCCGGTGCGGTCAGACCCAGCAGGTTAGCGCGATCCAACAGCAGGTACTCGGAAGGCAGGTTCAAGAAGCCTGAGTCGTAGTTACGGAAACCGTCAGCTACTGGCTCCAGCCATGCGAACTGCTCAACGTCGGTCTGCTCTTGGGTTGCGTCAACACGGCCCGGGGTGAATGGAACCTCGATCTGCTGACCGCCAGCTGCAGCGCCCAACTCAACACCTACGTTGCCGGCAAGAACCACAACGTCAGCGAACGAAGCCTTGACCAACGAAGTGGCGTTGAAGCTCTCAACGATTTCTTCCAGCTTTGCGATGACGATCTTAAGCTGCTCTGGCTGGTTTACGCTCCAGGAAACCTGTGGTTCCAGACGGATGCGGCCACCGTTGGCGCCGCCACGCTTGTCCGAGGAGCGGAAAGTTGCCGCTGCCTTCCATGCGGTGGAAACCAGCTGCTGAACGCTCAGACCGGAGTTCTTGATCAGTTCCTTCAGCGAAGAGATCTCTGCAGCGCCTAGGGTGGTTACTGGTGCAGCTGGCAGTGGATCCTGCCAGAGCAGGTCTTCTGCTGGAACCTCTGGACCGAAGTAGCGGGATTTCGGGCCCATGTCGCGGTGGGTCAGCTTGAACCAAGCACGGGCAAAGGCGTCAGCGAACTTTTCCTGGTTGTCCTTGAACTCGCGGGAGATCAATTCGTAAGCAGGATCTACGCGCAGTGCCAGGTCGCTGGTGAGCATGCGTGGTTCTCGGCGAGCTGCAGCGTTGTGAGCCATAGGAACCAAGTCGGCACCGCCACCATCCTTTGGACGCCACTGCTGTGCGCCGGCCTCAGAGTGGAACAGTTCCCACTCGTAAGCGAAGAGGATGTGGAAGAACTCGTTATCCCAACGGGTTGGGTGGTAGGTCCAGGTAACTTCCAGACCGGAACCGATGGTGTCATCGCCACTGCCGGTACCGAAGTCAGACTTCCAGCCCAAGCCCTGCATTTCCAATGGGGAAGCTTCTGGGTCGCCACTCTTGTGCGACTCTGCGCTGGCACCGTGGGTCTTACCGAAGGTGTGGCCACCGGCAATCAGGGCGACAGTCTCTTCATCATCCATGCCCATGCGGCGGAAGGTTTCGCGAATATCAGCTGCGGAGGCCAGTGGGTCAGCAACACCGTCTGGACCCTCAGGGTTGACGTAGATCAGACCCATCTGGACTGCAGCCAGTGGAGCCTCAAGGTTGCGGGCGCCGGTGTAGCGTTCGCTATCCAGCCATACCTTTTCTGGACCCCAGTAAACGTCGTCGTCTGATTCCCAAACGTCCTTGCGGCCGCCGGCGAAGCCGAAGGTCTTGAAGCCCATATCTTCCAGAGCCACGTTACCGGCAAGGATCATCAGGTCGGCCCAGGAGATCGACTGGCCGTACTTCTTCTTTACTGGCCACAGCAGACGGCGAGCCTTATCCAGGTTCACGTTATCTGGCCAGGAGTTCAGTGGAGCGAAGCGCTGCTGGCCTGCGGAGCCGCCGCCACGACCGTCGTGTGAACGGTAGGTGCCGGCGGAGTGCCAAGCCATGCGGATTAAGAATGGACCGTAGTGACCGAAGTCAGCTGGCCACCAGTCGTAAGACTTGGTCATTAGCTCAGCTAGGTCAGCCTTGACCGCTGCCAGATCCAAAGCTTCAAAAGCCTTGATGTAATCGAAGTCTGCATCCAGAGGGTTAGTAGCCTCCTGATTTTTTGCAAGGATCTTTAGATTTAGCTTATTTGGCCACCACTCGGTGTTGGCGTTGCCCTGGGTCGGGTGTACTCGACCAGTGTTGCCTACAACCGGGCACTGACCTGCTGTTGTCTCAGACATATGCTTTTCCTTCCGGATTTCTTGGGTTTAGGGATCGATGCTCATCGCGCGAGAAGTAACGCTCGATGACAAAGCGTAAGGGCCTTGCGGTTACTCGTTGATCAGCTCAGCCTGGCATTCGGGGCAGGTGCCCCAGTAGATGACTTCGGCTTCGTCAATTTTGAAGCCGTGATCATCCGAGGCGTGTAGACATGGCGCTCCGCCGACGGCGCAGTCGACGTCTGCGAGTTTTCCGCACCGGCGACAAACCACATGATGGTGGTTATCGCCAACGCGGGTTTCGTAGCGCGCAATATGTCCTTGTGGCTGAATCTGACGGATAACACCCAAGCTAGTGAAGAGTTTGAGTGAATCGTAGACCGCTTGGTGTGACACTGCGGGGTGCTCGCGGTGGACCGCCGAAATAATTGTTTCGGTGTCACCATGAGGGTTTGCTGCAACTGCTGCGAGGACAGCAACGCGCGGTTGCGTCACTCGCATGGATGCCGCTTTGAGCACTTGCTCAACCCCGTCCTGTGATGTCATATCTTCAGCATGCCTGCTTATTTTGAACGAGTCAAGATAAGTCGCAATGTATTTCAGGTTACGTCACAAAGACCTGCTGGTTAATCGCCACTTCACTGGCTGGTTAGTGAATATTCCGAATGGAGAATATGTTCTGCTGGATCTGAATCAGGGCCCATCGTGTGCAGATGAGGCAATTCTTGCTCCACACAATTGCAAATTGCTCCAGAATCTCAGGGCTAGAATTCGGGTCCTGGAAGTCAGAAATAGGTGTGGCTCTCACGGGGAATTGCGCTCACGAGAGGGAGCTCACAGGTTTGCAATCCCTTAGGCATACTGCGCGAAAAACGGGCCATCTTGGGTCAAGAACCGCGAAAAATCAGCACTCTGGTTTGACCAATGGGTGTCGTTCGACCATGCTTAAAAAGGACTATTTACGATTTATTGTGAGAATCCGAGAAGAAATAGCGTCGGGTCACCGGAGAAATTGCCCGGTCATTCCCACAGGGTCGCTGTACCAATCAGCGCCCGCTGACGCTAGATTTGGAATCAGTAAATCTACACCGATAAGCAATTCGCAATCAAGCACACTGCACGGCAACCACTTCCCGCGGGAACGGTTGTTTGTCGGGCTCCGGCCGGATTTCATCCGCAGAGCCTCACCAGTGAAGGAAGAACGCAATGGAGCAGACGGATCAATCTTTTGAAGACCTCGTCGGCGAGCTGCATTCGGCTCGACAACGACGACCAAAGAAATATTCGGTTTCAGGAACCGACTATTGGGTATTTGGTATCGCCGGCGCCTTAGCGCTGGCATTTATTGTGTGGGGTTTTGTGACCCCTGAGGGCCTAGGCAAAGCCTCAGATGTAGCCCTTGACTGGGTCATCACCAACACCGGTTGGCTGTTTGTTATTGCAGCCTCGGTCTTTGCACTCTTTGTCATTGTGGTCGCCGCGAAAAACTTCGGGCGCATCCCACTAGGCAAGGACGACGAAAAACCACACTTCAGCACAGTTTCATGGATCTCCATGATGTTTGCTACGGGTATGGGTATCGGCCTGGTCTTTTACGGCGTAGGAGAACCACTGTTCTTCTACATGTCGCCTCCACCAGGAACTGTTGAAGGTTCCACGGACGCAGCATTAAGCACCGCCATGGGTACCACGCTGTTCCACTGGACGCTGTTCCCTTGGGCAATGTACGCCATCGTTGGTTTGGGTATGGCCTACGGTAGTTTCCGTTTGGGACGCCCACAGCTATTCTCAGCGATGTTCACCTCGATCTTCGGTGAGCGCATCATCCACGGCTGGGGCGGACGAACCATTAACATCTTGGCTATTATCGCCACCCTGTTCGGTTCGGCCTGTTCCCTGGGCCTGGGCGCACTGCAGATCGGCGGCGGTATCCAGTCCGCTGGAATCATGGAGAAGGTTGGCTCCGGTGTACTGGTGGTCATCATCGCTATCCTTACCGCACTGTTTGTTGCCTCGGCCGTTTCCGGCATTGAGCGTGGCATTCAGTGGCTGTCGAACATCAACATGGTTCTGGCAGTGATCTTGGCACTGATCGTATTCATCGGTGGACCAACCCTATTCATCCTGAACGTTATTCCTAACGCAGTAGGTGCCTTCATTGGTGACCTGCCGCAGATGGCATCACGCACGGCTGCCTCGGGTGACAGCACCATGTCTAGCTGGCTGTCCTCCTGGACCGTCTTCTACTGGGCTTGGTGGATCTCATGGAGCCCATTCGTAGGCTTGTTCATCGCGCGCATCTCGCGCGGTCGCACCATCCGTCAGTTTGTCACCGGCGTTCTTCTGGTTCCATCAGCCGTAACGCTGATCTGGTTCTCGATCTTCGGCGGCGGCGCCATTGGTTTGCAGGAACGTGCAGAGCGTGCAGGTAACACCGGCGACATGCTGACCAAGATGGCGGACGGAGCTCCGGACATCAACTTCGACCTGGTCCTCTTCGACCTGCTCGATAAGCTTCCGGTCTCCGGTTGGGTCGCAACGATCCTCATGATCGTCACGGTCTTGCTGATTGCCATCTTCTTTGTCACCGGCGCTGACTCGGCATCCATCGTGATGGGTGCACTGAGCGAACGTGGTGCAGAGGAACCAAGCAAGAAGGCAGTGATCTTCTGGGGTGTGGCTACCGGTGCTGTGGCAGCAGTGATGTTGCTAGCCGGTGGTGATCATCCGGCCGAGGCACTGAATGGTCTGAAGAACATCACCATCGTTTCGGCACTACCGTTTGTGATCGTGATGCTGCTACTGTGCGTTGCACTGTGGAAGGACCTGAGCCGAGATCCGCTGATCTTGCGCGGCAAGGTGGCACGTACCGTGCTGGAGCAATCGGTGACCCAGGGCGTGGACCGGCATGAAGGTAGCCAGTTCAGCTTGATGACCACCGAAATTCCTATCGTTCAGCCGGCACAACAGCCTGGTGAATCAACCGGGGAAGCAACACAGGTATTTGTTACTGAAGCTGATGAGAAACCATTGGATCAGTCCAAGGACTCGTAGCTAGAAGCTCGTAGCTAAACAGTAAACAAGCCTCGTCTGGCAATTGCCAGACGAGGCTTGTTTACGTTAACGCACTTTGTGTTCTGAAGCAGGACTACCTGCCAAACTAGTTGCGTGCCCGGCAGATCGCATTGATTTCAGGGATGCACGGTTCATTTTGCAGGCTGGTGGTATCACCCAAAGCGGTGCCTTCAAAGAGCTGGGTGAGCAAGCGGCGCATGATTTTTCCAGAACGAGTCTTGGGAACGTCTGGAACCAGCACCACATCGCGTGGCTTAGCAATCGGCCCAATTTGCGTGGTTACCGTGGAGCGCAGCTGACTAATAAATTCTGCCTGTCGGGCAGCGAGCTGCTCATCAGGGTGTTCTGCAATCAGGGACTTATCCAGTGGCACCACAAAAGCGGTAGCGGCATGACCGGTCTTTGCATCCGGGGTCGGGCAAACGCCAGCTTCCACCACGCCTGGGTTGGTAACCAACGCTGATTCAATTTCAATGGTGGATAGTCGGTGACCAGAAATGTTGATCACGTCATCAGTGCGGCCAAGAATGAAAATATCTCCATCGTCATCAAAGCGAGCACCGTCCCCAGCCAAGAACCATCCTTGCTGAACGTACTGCTCCCAATAGCTGGTGTAATAACGTTCCGGGTCGCCCCAGACCGTACGTGCCATTGATGGGCCGGTTTGGGTGATGACAATATTGCCTTGGGTATTCGGCTCAACGCTGTTCCCCTGAGCATCCACGATATCTACGCTGACTCCGGGCAGGGCGCGAGCGGCGCACCCTGGCTTGAAGTAGTCATCGGTGGGCAACGGGGAGAGGATGGTAGCTCCGGATTCGGACTGCCACCAGGTATCAACCATGGGCAGACCCGCAGTGGTGTCGCGGCCGAGCTGTTCGCGGAACCACTTCCACGCTTCGGGGTTAACAGCCTCGCCCACGGTGCCGCCAATGTTGATGGTGGACAGATCGTATTTGGCTGGAATACCTTCTGGGAACCAACCCATCAGCGAGCGAACCAAGGTTGGTGCGGTGTAGTAACTGGTGACCTTGTAGCGTTCAATCACTTCAAAGTGTCGTCCCGGGTGCGGCGCATTGGGCACACCCTCGTAGATCACCTGGGTGACGCCGTTAGACAGCGGACCGTAGATCTCGTAGGTGTGCGCGGTAACCCACGCCAAGTCAGCAGTGCACCAGTGCACGTCGTTGTCTCGCTGGGACGCATCAGGGTTGGCGAAGAGCAAGTTGTAGCTCGCGGTTGCCTGGGTCAGGTAACCGCCGGTGGTATGAACCAAACCCTTGGGTTGGCCAGTGGTGCCGGAGGTGTACATGATGAACAGCGGCGTTTCTGAATCAAAGAACTGTGCCTGATGTTCGGTGGACTGGGTCTCTACGGCCTCGTGCCACCACACGTCACGGCCTTCGGTCCAAGGGATCTCATCGCCGGTGCGGCGAATGACCAAGACCTTCTCGATATTGTTCTCACCGGAGACCGCCTGATCGGCATTGGCCTTAACCGCAACTGTGGTGCCACGTCGGTACTGGCCATCGGTGGTGACCAGTACTTTGGCCTTGGTGTCTTCTACTCGGAACTTCAGCGCTTCGGCCGAGAAGCCACCGAAGACCAATGAATGAATGGCTCCGATGCGCGCGCAGGCCAGGGTGATGACGATAGTTTCAATCAACACCGGCAGGTAGATAACGACACGGTCGCCCTTGACTACACCCAGAGCTTCCAAAGCATTGGCTGCTTGGCTGATGCGCTCTTGCAGGTTTTTGTAGGTGACGGTCTGTCGGTCACCGGGTTCGCCTTCAAAGTACAGCGCGACTTTGTCTCCGCGGCCAGCAGCGACGTGGCGGTCAGCGCAGTTGACCGCAGCGTTGAGTTGGCCACCTAAGTACCACGAGATTTCTGGACCACGCTTGGCAGCTGCGTCGGCTGGGACGATTTGGCTAGTGGTGTGCCAGTTGGTATCCCAATCGAGGAGGTTTGCCGCTTCGTCCCAGAATGCTTGGCGTGCTTCCTCTGAGGCCAGCGTTGAGGTGGATGCCGATTCGATGGTCATGACAGAAAATTTCCTTGATGTGTTTTTTGGTTGGCGAAGTTGAATTGGGACAGCGGGAACTCTTAGGTCCAACGTTTAATGGCCCAGCGTTCTGCTATCGAGAGCAGGGCGTCGGTAATTTTTCCGAAGATGGCCAACAAGATGATGGTCATGATCAGTCGGTCCAGTCGGCCGTTGTTCTGCGAATCAGTCAGCAGGAAGCCCAGACCCATCGAAGCGCCGAGTAATTCAGCGGCAACAAGGAAGAGCCAAGACTGCGCTAGGGCTAGGCGCAGCCCGGAGAAAATCGAAGGCACCACCGCAGGAAGCTGCACCGTACGCAGCAACTTGATTCCGTTCAGCCCGAAAGATCGGGCGGCTTCTACCAGCTGGGCATCCACATGACGAAGAGCCAAGGCCACGGTGGTGAAGACGGGGAAGAATGCACCAATGATCACTAGGGTGACTTTGGAGTCTTCACCCATTTTCATCCACAGCACCAGCAGCGGGACCCATGCTAAGGATGGCACCGCACGCAACGCACTAATGCTCAAACGCAACAGAGCATCAGCCAATTTGGACAGGCCGACCAGTGCGCCAAGCAGTAGACCGAGCAAGGAACCAAAGAAGAATCCAAGCAATACACGTTGCGTGGAAATGCCAATGTGTTTGCCAAGATCTCCGTCACGCAATAGCTCAACTGCTGCAGTGACTACAGAAGTGGGGGTGGGCAAAGTCCAAGGAGCGACGATTCCAGTGGACGTCACGACCTGCCAGATCACCAGAACAATAACCGGCAAGATCAGGGATAACAACCAGTGTGGAGCGCGCAAGATGGTGGCAGAGACTCCGGATTTAGCCTTCTTCGGATTTCTCGTGGAGACGGTGGTGCTCATTGCTGACTACTCTCCGGAAATTTTGGTTGGGTCAGCTTTGGTAGCAAATTGGTCATCAACCAAAGTTGCTAGGGCCTCGTCTACGGATTCCTGCTTGGAGACATCGCCGCTGGCGACCAAGGTGGGCGCGATAGTCTTCAAGACTTTGGTGTACTCGGTTCCGGGAACGGCCGATACGTCCAAGTTGGAACGTTCTTCGATGACAGTGGCGGCAACCTTAGGATCTAGACCGGCAACATCAGCCAAGATCTTGGCGGTCTCTTCTGGATGCTTGCCCGACCATTCGCGTGCTTTCTCGTAGGAGTCAACGACCAGCTGGGCTAGTTCGGGGCTCTGCTTGATGAAGTCTTCGCGAGCATTAAGTGCACCGTAGGTGTTGAAATCTAGGTTGCGATACAGCAGCTTCGCACCGTCTTGTTCGGCTGCGGCCATGATGGGATCTAGTCCGCTCCAAGCGTCAACCGAACCGTTGACCAACGCGGTACGACCGTCCGCGTGTTGCAGATTCTGTACGGTGATGTCCTTTTCGCTCAGACCTGCCTGCTCTAGTGCTTGAAGCAGGAAGAAGTAAGGATCGGTGCCTTTAGTGGCGGCCACAGTTTTGCCCTTGAGGTCTTTCACCGATTTGATCTTGGAGTCCTTAGCAACCACCAGAGCGGCCCATTCTGGCTGCGAATACAGGTCGATAGTCTTGATCGGTGAACCGTTGGACCGGGCTAACAAAGCGGCGGATCCTGCGGTGGAGCCAACATTCACTGCGTCAGCACGTAATGCTTCATTGGCCTTGTTAGAGCCAGCGGACTGAACCCATTCCACCTTGACGCCTTGATCCTTAGCGGCGTCGTCGAGCCAACCTTTTTCTTTGATGACCAGGCTCAGCGGGTTGTAGGTGGCGAAGTCAATGGACAGGGTCTTATCTGATCCTGAGGCCGTAGCGTTTTCTCCGGCGCAACCGGTCAGGGCAGTAGCCCCGATCAACAGTGCTGCGGTGGCAAGTGCGGTACGTCGAGTGAAGCGGTGCGAAAGCATAATAATCCTCTAAATTGTGCGTGCGGGTAAGCGACAGCTATGTCGCTGATGGAGTAGATCAGGGGGAATCGGTGTTAAACGTCAATGGTTAGTCGGGTCCACACCAAGAAGTCGAAGCAATCCTGCGCGGTGAGCGATGAACTGATCTTCGTTGTGTTTGCGAGGATGAGAAGCGCTCATTGAGAGTTCTTTAATGACGGTGGCCGCGGTATCTTGACCCTCACGTCCCAGGACGATGACTCGGTCAGCCAAGGTCAACGCCTCGTCCACGTCGTGGGTGACCATAAGAATTGTGGTGGGGAAGGAAGCATGGATGGAGAGCAATAGATCTTGCATTTTCAGCCGCGTCAAAGCGTCCAGTGCGCCGAAGGGTTCATCAAGTAGCAGCACTCCAGGGCGCCGTGCCAAGGCACGAGCCAGCGAGACGCGCTGAGCCATACCACCTGAAATTTCGCGCGGGCGAAGATCTGTCGCGTGGCTGAGCCCGGTCAGCTCGATTAATTCATCAATCAGTTCAGCACCGTCGGCCTTGCTGGTACCTGGCGCGAGGCCCAAAGCGATATTTTCTCGGACCGATCGCCACGGTAGTAGTCGTGGTTCCTGAAATGCGACCGCACATAGTTCGTTGATGCCATCTACGTTGCGTTTTCCGGTACGGATGGATCCGGTGGATGGTTGGTCCAACCCGGAGACCGCGCGAAGCAGTGTGGACTTGCCGCAGCCGCTAGCTCCAAGGATCGCAACAACTTGGCCCGCGGGGATCTGCAAGTTGATATCGCTGAGGACCGCGCGGCTTTCACTTTTGGTGGTGAAGGTGCGCGAAACATTGCTGAATTCCACGTCTAAAGCGGTCGAGGTGTGCGCTTGAGGCAGTGCAAGGCTAAGAGCCATGATCATCTCCATCGGTCCTGGCGGTAGCACCGGCCTATGGAGTGTGTCATCCATAGGTGGTTGCTGCGGCGTCACTGAGCCAGATCTCTCGGCCGCTCGGGATGGTTACGTGTCCATTACAGGCTTTCGAACGATTTGAAAGCAAATCTTGCGTAACATGAAAAATCTTCGATAACTACGTCACATGCGCGGGTTATTTCGTTATTTATTTCATTAGAAGGCTGTTTAATCGATAGTTGGGGATTCTTGGCAAGTCATCTTCGATATGACGCGTCATTGACTGTGCAACGCAACTGTCAAGCCACCTGGTCTGAACAATGAAATGTGACTTCGTGGCTTGGAATGATTGCTTTGTTACGGCTACAAATGAATGACAACCCATCCAGAGCGGCTGAGAGATCTGGCTCGACGACGCCGCAGCAACCACCCGAATCGCGGGACGGTGCTACCGCCAGGACCGATGGAAAGAATTGAGGACTTCAATGTCATTTGGCGAGTCGCCGAACACTTCCGGTTTGGACTTCAACCAGCTCAGCGATCCTTCGCAGGCTAGCGCCATGGGACTAGATGACTTCGAAGAGCAACTGTCTACGCGGCAACTACTCAAAGTCACTCCCGGTCCGGGCGCGGACGAACAGTATGACCGTTTGGCTGAAATTTTCCGTCCGGTATTCGCTCAGATCGCGTCGACCGCACGGGACCGCGATCGCAACCGCGTGCTACCTTTTGAACAGGTAGGCCTGCTGAACCGCGACCGCTTTGGTGCGCTGCGCATTCCAGTTTCTGAGGGCGGCTACGGCGCACGTCTGGTTGACGTGTTCCGCCTGCTGATTGAACTTTCCGAGGCTGATTCCCATGTTGGCCAGCTCTGGCGAGCACACATCGCCTTTGTGGAGAGCATTCTGATTCTTGAAGATCAAGAGCTGCGCAACAAGTGGGTTACCCGTATTGCTGCCGGTCAGATTGTCGGCAATGCGTACACCGAACGTGGCGGCAACGCACTAGGTACGCTGAACACCAAGGTCACCGAGTCTGATGGCCGCTGGCTAGTTGACGGTGAAAAGTACTACTGCACCGGCACCATCTTTGCCGACTGGACCGCAGTGGCAGTGGCCCATCCAGAAAAGGCTGGCCGGCAGATTGCCGTCGTTTCCACCCAACGCAGTGGCGTAAAAATCCTTGACGATTGGGATGGGTTTGGTCAGGGGCTGACCGGTACCGGCACCACCGAGTTCCATCAGGTGCCCGTGGACTGTTTTATCCCACAGGCAACTAACGACTCCGAAGCTGCGATCTACCAGCTGGTCCTCACCGCAGTGCAAGCAGGTATTGCCCGCGCCGCGCTGAACGATCTGCGCCAGTCGGTCCAGAACCGTACCCGTATCTTCACCACCGGCACAGGCGTTCCTGCCTACCGCGAACCACAGGTACTTCAGCTGGTCGGCGAAGTCTCAGCAGAGTCCTTCGCCGTCGACTCGGTAGTGATTGGCGCAGTACTAGAAGTTGAAGCAGCACTGGTAGACCCAGGACTGAACGACGAGGAACGCTACGCGGTCTGTGAACTATCGGCTAACCGCGCCCAGACCATCGTGCAACCGTTGGTGCTCGGAGCAACCAGCAAACTCTTTGACGGTTTAGGGGCCTCATCAACCAGCATTGTGTGCAACCTAGATCGGCACTGGCGTAACGCACGAACCATCGCCACCCACAACCCGGCCATGTACAAGGCGCGCATCGTGGGGGACTACGAAATCAATGCGGTTCAGCCTCAACGTCTCTTGGTCACCGGCGAAGACAGCAACCACCAAAACTACGGCGCCTAAGCGCCTAATTTCTAATTTCACCAATACAGATTCACGGCAAGGAGAACACCTATGAGCACGAAGCGCGAAATTCTCTTCAACGCATTCGACATGAACTGCGTGGTGCACCAGTCGCCAGGTCTGTGGCGTCACCCAGATGACAAAGCCTCAACGTACAACACCATCGGCTACTGGACCCACCTAGCGAAGGTGCTAGAAAAGGGTAAGTTCGACGGCCTGTTTATTGCCGACGTACTAGGTACCTACGATGTCTTTAACGGCACCAACGAATCCCCACTGCGCTCGGGCGCACAGGCACCGGTTAATGACCCGATGATGCTGGTCTCGGCCATGGCTGCAGTAACTGAAAACTTGGGCTTCGGCGTCACCGCCGGAACCGCCTATGAGCACCCATATGCTTTTGCCCGTCGTCTGGCTACCTTGGATCACCTCACCGATGGTCGTGTGGGTTGGAACGTGGTCACCGGTTACTTGCCTTCGGCCGCCCGCAATATGGGCCAAGAAGACCAGATGGAACACGACGAGCGTTATGACCACGCCGACGAATACCTCGAAGTGGTCTACAAGTTGCTTGAAGGCTCGTGGGAAGATGACGCGGTTCAGAACAACAAGGAAACCGGGATCTACACGGACCCGGAAAAGGTGCACAATATTGAGCACGAGGGCAAGTACTTTAAGGTGCCCGGTATTGCTATCACTGAGCCGTCCACCCAGCGCACCCCGGTGATCTACCAGGCCGGCGCTTCTTCACGTGGCATCAAGTTCGCCTCACAGAACGCTGAAGCAGTATTTGTTACCAGCCCTACCCGCGAAATCCTCAAGGCTACGGTCACCAAGATTCGTGACGCTGTTGAGGCTGCTGGCCGCGACCGTTACGACGTGAAGATTTTCGCCATGCAGACCATCATCACCGATGAGACCTCTGAAAAGGCTCAGGCCAAGTACGAAGACTACAAGTCCTACGCGGACGTCGAAGGTGCACAGGTACTGATCTCCGGTTGGATGGGCGTTGACCTCTCAGAGCTGGATCCCGATGAGCCACTGGGTTCCAACGTCAAGTCCAACGCCATCCAGTCTTCGGTGGAGACCTTCCAGAAGGCCAGCGGCGATGACGGCAACCCATGGACCATCCGTCAGCTTGCTGAATGGGTTGGTGTTGGCGGCTTCGGACCAATCACCGTTGGCTCGGGCCCAGAGGTTGCAGACAAGCTCATTGACTGGGTGGACTACACCGACGTTGATGGTTTTAACCTCGCCTACGCCGTGACCCCGGCAACCTTCGAAGATGTTGTTGAGTATGTTGTTCCTGAGCTACAGGCTCGTGGTGCCTACAAGACCGAATACGCCGACGGTTCGCTGCGTAACAAGCTCTTCGGTACCGGGGACCGCGTGAAGGAAACTCACCGCGCCGCGAAGTACAAGATCAGCAATCGCTTGGCTGCCAAGAGCTAAAGTTCCTAAGGCCTAGCTAGCTACAAAGCGTGGAGGCGTTGTTCACTCAAGTGAACAACGCCTCCACGCTTTTGCGTTAGAAACTTACTTGGTTGGGTTAAGTACCAGGGCAGAACCTCCGCCACGGCGCACTGGTTCGGCCGCCGCCGTCAGCGTTCCGTCAGCATTGATTTCCACGGCTTCCACCGCACCAATTTCTGCCTGCGGGGTGAAAGAATCTCCGGCAGGAGTGAGCTTATGACCGAAGGCTTCCATCGCTGAACCGTACCTGGAGATGAACTCAGGTTCCGCGGTGACCGCGGCAGTATTGCGTTGCGAAGCACGAGGAGCAGCAATCGCCTCACTGATGCTCATGCCCAGATCATAGCGGTTGAGCAGGGTCTGCAACACCGTGGTGATGATGGTGGAACCACCAGGGGAACCGATGGCCATAACTGGCTTGCCGTCTTGCAAAACAATCGTTGGCGCCATCGAAGAGCGCGGACGCTTACCTGGTTCAAGACGGTTTGGATCTTGCGGATCATAAACGGTGGAGAAGTCGGTGAGCTCATTGTTCAGCAAGAACCCACGGCCTGGAACTACCATGCCCGAACCACCGGTCTGTTCAATGGTCAGCGTGTACGCGACCGCATTACCCCAACGGTCAACCACCGACAGGTGGGTGGTGGAGATGTTCTCGGTGTCTTGCTCCTTAGCTGGCTCAGCAGTACTTGCTGGGCACTGACCATCAAAGTTTGCGACATCACCCGGAGCCACCGGCTTAGTGGCGGCCTTAGCTGGATCGATTTCGCACGCACGGTCGGCACCAAAGAGCTTACTGGTCAAGGTTTGGGTGGGAACATCGACAAAGGCAGGATCTCCCACATACTTACCACGGTCAGCGTAAGCCAACGCGGTGGCCTCAAAGTAGTGGTGCAACGCGTCGGTTGGTTCCATTGATGCAAGGTTAAAATTGCTCAGAATATTCAGTGATTCACCAATGGTGGTTCCACCGCTAGAGGATGGGGCCATGCCATAAACATCTAGTCCACGGTATTTCACCGTGGTGGGCTCCTGCTCCGCGACCTTGAAGTTGGCAAGATCTTCGGTGCTCACGTAGCCAGCGGGTACTGGCAGTTTGGTATCTTCCACCTTGGGTGGAGCCTGCACGGTCTGGGAAATCTCTGAGGCGAGATCACCTTGGTAGAAAGCTTTTGGACCCTTGGCTGCCAACAGCCGGTACGTGTCGGCCAGCTCTGGATTCTTGAAAATGGTGCCTACCTTTGGGGCATCACCCTCAGGCAAGAAGAGGTCGCTGGTTGAGCTGAAAGCAGCAAAGCGTTCCTTGTTATCTTGAGTTTGTTCATGGAAGGTCTTGTCCACCACAAAGCCTCGCGAGGCGACCTGAGTTGCCGGTTTGAGAACCTGCTTGAGGCTTTGTGAACCCCAGTTATCTAGCGCCCGTTGCCAGGTGGCCACGGTGCCAGGAACGCCTACTGCTACACCGCTGGTGACCAGTTCGGGGGTGAAGTTATAGGGCTTTGAGGTAGCCGGATCGATGAAGGCATCATGCGGTATTGCTGCCGGCGCGGTTTCACGCCCATCGATGGTGCTGACCTTGCCCGTGGACGCGTCGTAGTACATGAAGTAGCCGCCGCCGCCAATGCCAGCGCTGTAGGGTTCGGTGACACCTAGGGCTGCAGCGGTAGCCACCGCGGCATCAACAGCGTTGCCACCCTTACGCAATACTTCGAGTCCTGCTGCCGAAGCTTCTGGATCCACGGAAGCTACTGCGCCTCCGGTACCGGTAGCAGTCGGGGTCTTTTCTGTGTGCCTTGGGTCAGCGCTCGCCGGGAGGACTGTGAAAGCTCCTAGTCCCAAAGAAAGAATCGTTGCGCCAGCCAAAGCGCGCAAACTTGATCGTTGCATACTCTGATCTCCTGAAAGAGGTGGGGATGAAGTATGCGTCAATTTACGGGAAGTGCTCGAAGCGCTAGGGGTGTGACACGAGCCATCTTTTTAGAAGCGTTGTAATTCCGCGCAAGTGATCACAATATTTATAGTTATGACGTTAGAACTGTGGGCAGTGATCCCCGACTAGTCAGTCGGGGATCACTGCCCACTTCAGCGTTGGTGCAGCTGGTTAGTTTACTGAGCCAGAGCTTCCTTGATGGTCTTACCCAACGATGCGGTTGGACGGCCAATGAGCTGGGAAAGATCTGCCGAGTTCACTTCCAGGGCACCGTCACGAACCTGCACGTCGGTATCAACCAGGATGTCTGCAAACTGTGCTGGCACGCCGGATTCGGTGTAGATCGCAACGAGCTTCTCTGGTTCAACTTCCTGGTAATTGACCTCTTGGCCGGCGGCGGCGCCCACGGCACCGGCCAGCTGACTCAGGGTGAAGGCCTTGTCGCCACCAAGTTCGTAGATCTTGCCGGACTCATTTTCTTCGGAGAGCAATACCGCTGCGGCTGCTTCTGCGTAGTCGGCACGTGGGGCGGCGCTGATCCTGCCGTTACCTGCGGCGCCGAGAACTACGCGGCTGTTGAGGTAGCCCAGGAGCTGATCGGTGTAGTTTTCGGTGTACCAACCGTTGCGTAGCAAGACGTATTCAATGCCGGAGCCCGCCAGTAACTGTTCGGTAGCCACATGCTCTTGCGCCAGTTTCATGTTGCCGGTCAGGGCATTGGCAATAGAGGTATAAGCAATCAGCGATACGTTCACGCGCTGGGCAGCGTTGATGACGTTCTCATGCTGGGTGATGCGCTGGCCAACTTCGCTACCTGAAATCAGAAGCAACTTGTCTACGCCTTCGAGAGCTGACACCAGGCTTGCCTCGACGTTGTAGTCAGCGGCGCGGGTCTCCAGACCCTTGCCCGCCAGAGGAGCGAGTTTTTCTTCAGAACGTCCAAGGGCAACCAGTTGTGCAGGATCTGCACCGCGCTCTAATAGTGCGTTGATAACCAGTTGGCCCAGCTGTCCGGTGGCTCCTGCAATTGCAATCTTCATGTTGTCCTCTCGTTGGTCTGCAAACTAATACAACCACGTCCCTCGCGGTTCAATTCCCGACGGTCAGTCGTGCGCATGAAACCAAAAGGGGAATCAATACGTCAAGGGTCGTCGTCTTGATTCGAAACCTTTGAGGAAAGTGAAGAATTGCTACGCAAACCAAAGCAATTTTTTGACGTTGTGAGTAAGTTTTGGTGACTTCATGACTTCCGTTTACGTAATTATTGTTCGGTCATGGCCATGGAAGACAGACTTAAATCGTTCGGACCGTACAACCGAACACACACCATCCAGAGCGACTGAGAGATCTGGCTCAACGACGTCGCAGCAACCACCCGTAAGGGAGCGGTGCTACAGCCAGGACCGATGGAGTACTTTCACTTCGCGACGGGAAAGTCTGTTTAAAGACAGGTTTTCCTCGTGAAGAACGCTCCGTATAACCAAGCAGTAAAGGAGCGATGATGATTCGTCTTGAGAACGTAACAACAACATTTGGCAATGGCCAGGATCAATTCACGGCAGTTAAAGACGTGACCCTGAACATTGAAGCCGGAAGCATTCACGGGATCATCGGCTTCTCCGGTGCTGGCAAGTCAACGCTGTTGCGCAACATCAACTTACTTCAGCGCCCAACCTCCGGTCAGGTTTTTGTCGATGACGTGGAACTTACCGGACTCAGCGATGGCGATTTGCGTAAGCAACGACATGAAATCGGAATGATTTTTCAGCACTTCAATCTGCTGAACAATCGCACCGCGTTGCAGAACGTGGAACTGAATCTGAAGTTTGCTGGTGTAGCAAAAAACGAGCGTCGCGAACGCGCCTTGGAAGCTTTGGCCATTGTTGATTTGGCTGACAAGGCCAGCGCATACCCAGGACAGCTTTCAGGCGGTCAGAAGCAACGCATCTCCATTGCACGAGCGTTGGTGACCGAGCCAAAAGTCCTCTTGTGCGATGAACCGACCAGTGCAGTGGATCCGCGAACCACGACCTCGGTGCTGCAGTACCTCAGCGACATCAACGCCAGCCTCGGAATCACCACAGTTATTGTCACGCACGAAATGAACGTTATTAAGGCCATCGCAGACCGCGTCTCGGTAATGGAAGACGGTTCAGTAGTTGAAGAGTTCGCCCTGAATGAGTTGCAAGAGCCTGGCTTTGAACCCACGACGCCTATCGGACGCTATCTGATCAGCGATGAAATTACGTTGAACCGCAGCCCAAAACCCGTTTCATCCTCATCAGCTGCCCACGTAGCGCGCGTATAAAGAACCTGGATTACCAATGAACTTATCTTCACTAGTGCTGGGCACGAGCAACGGCAGTGCAGCAGCTTTTAACTTTGACCGAATTGTTGAACTGGCCCCGGAAATTTGGGTGGCCATGGCACAAACTTTCGCCATGCTTCTGGTCGCCATTCCAATTGCAATTTTGCTCGGAACGCCACTGGGGATCTGGCTGTTCTCCATGTCGCCTAATGGTCTGCGTCCCCGTCCGCGGTTGCACCAGATTGTTGACGGAATAGTGAACACCATCCGTTCCTTCCCATTCCTTATTTTGCTGATTGCCATCATCCCGTTCACCCGGTTTGTGGTGGGAACGACCATTGGAACTGCTGCCGTCATTGTTCCGCTGACGATTAACGCGATTCCTTATTTTGCACGTTTTGTGGAACAGAACATCAGCCAGCTTGGCAATGGAGTTGTTGAAGCTGCGCAGGCCATGGGTGCTACCCGCGGACAGATCATTCGCGAAGTATTACTTGTCGAGGCAAGACCTGCACTGCTCTCATCTGTCACCATCATGACGGTCAGTTTCATCTCGTACTCAGCGATGGCCGGTCTGGTAGGTGGCGGAGGTATTGGCGATTTTGCTATCCGCTACGGCTACTACCGTTACGAAACCGGCGTCATGCTCCTAGCGATCATTCTGATGATCTTGCTGGTGCACGCAGTTCAGTTTGTTGGTACTCGGCTCTCGCGTGCAGCAGACAAACGCTAAACACTTCTTCTCAACTCGCACTTTATCTAAGGAAAACATCATGGCAGTATCTCGTCGTACTTTCTTGACCTTCGCCGCTGGCTCGGCAGCACTCTTAGGACTAACCTCATGTGGTCTGGTCGGAGGCGGAGAAGCTTCCGGAACTGGGGACAAGACCATCAAGATCATTGTCACCGAATCGGCTCCGTCACAGGAGCCCACCAAGATCGCTCAGAAGCTACTGGCTGAGAAGGGTTGGAAGCTGGATGCCACGTATGTCACCGATATCGTGCAGCCAAACCACGTGGTATCTAACGGTGAGTATGATGCGAACTTCTTCCAGCACGGTGCCTACCTTGAGCAGTTCAAGAAGGACCAGAACGTGGATGTGGATCCAGCCTTCTACATGTACAGTTCACCAGCCGGCGTGTACTCGAAAAAGTACGATTCCATCAAGGAACTGCCTAACGGTGCCACCATCGCATTGCCTGTAGATACCGCTAATAATGGTCGCGCATTGGCCCTGCTTGATAAGGCAGGGGTATTGAAGGTCACGCCAAACAAGAGCGTGATTCGCCTGTCGCAGAATGACATTTTGGAGAACCCAAAGAACTTCAAGTTTGTTGAAGTTGATCAGCAGTCATTGTCCAAGACTCTGCCGGACGTTGACGCCGGATTCCTCTTTGCTCGCCTCGGCGCCGAGATTGGTCTGAACCCAGACGACGCGTTGCTCTTTGAAAAGGAAGAAGAAGCACTTCCATACATCAACATCATTGGTGCCAAACCTGGATTCATGGATACCGAGAAGGGCAAAGTCCTTGAAGAGGCTTATCACTCAGATGAGGTCAAGCAAGTGGTACGCAGATTACCTTGACGGCGCTCTAGGCACCCCATGGGACCGCGACCTGGAAGCAGATTTCGCCACCTGGAATAAGTAGGCCTTGGCCCCACGACGATAGTTGATCCGCGTCGTGGGGCCACTACTTTTTGATACTGAACTTAGATACCGATGTCCTGCAGGGAGAAGCAATGACGACAATCGCCGCGGCAACAACAGAGAGCCACTACCAGGAACTGCTCAAGCGTTTCAGTGAAGTTTTCGCACGAATAGCTGAGGGAAGCCGAGAACGCGAACAAAACCGTGTTCTGCCATTTGAGCAGGTGCAGTGGCTCAAGGACGCAGGATTTACCACGTTGCGCGTACCTGAAAGTCACGGTGGCACACCAGTCAGTCACGAGCACCTCTTCCGTTTGCTGATTGAACTTGCCACGGCAGATTCCAATGTGGCTCATTTGTTGCGCAGCCATTTCGCCTTTGTAGAGACCATCGCATTGCAACCCGAGAAGTTTCAGGACCGTTGGTTCCCACGGGTGCTGGATGGTCAGATCTTTGGCAACGCTGCAACTGAACGTGGCGGCAACGCATTAGGCACCACGAATACCAAGCTCGTGAAGAACGCTGATGGCTGGGTCTTGCGCGGTGAAAAGTACTACACCACCGGATCGATTTTTGCTGATTGGGTTGTGGTCATGACCAGTACGCAAGGTGTTGAAGGGCGTCAGTACGCCATCGTTGACCGGAACGCTGACGGGGTGGAAATCCTGGATGATTGGGATGGGTTTGGCCAGCCATTGACCGGTACCGGTACTGCCATATTCACTGATGTTCCGGTTCAGGCCGAGAACATTATTCAGCGTAAAATCGCATCTACTCTGGAACCTGCGTTCTTCCAACTGTGTCTACTGTCGGTACTTGTAGGCATCGGTAAGGCCGCCCGCAATGAGGCAGCACAGATCGTAGCTACGCGTACCCGCACCTTTAACACCGGTTCGGGTTCTTTGTTCAAGGATGATCCGCAGATTCAAGAGTTGGTTGGACGCTTGGCGGCGAATGTTTTTGCTGCTGAATGCATAGTCACCACAGCAGCCCGCGAATTAGACGCGGCCCTAGATCCGCAGCTGGCTTTGGATTCTGATGCTGCGTACCTGCGTGCAGAGTTGGCAGTTCAACAAGCTCACGTAACCACACCAAAGCTGATTTTGGATGCCACCAGCGAACTCTTTGATGTCACCGGCGCGTCAGCGGTATCGACCTCTAAATCGTTAGATCGTTTCTGGCGCAATGCACGCACAGTTGCGACCCACAACCCGGTAGCCTTCAAGGCTCGCTCTGTGGGCGACTATTTCATCAACGGCACTGTGCCAAATGGCCTGAACTCTATCGGCGAAGCAAAAGCAGGGAAGTAATCATGGGAACTTTTGAATCACGTCCACGTTTGCTGCTCTCAGCATTCCTAATGAATACCTCAAGCCACATTCTTGGTGGCATGTGGCGTCACCCAGAAGCGCAGCAGCACCGTTTTAATGAACTGAATTTGTGGGTGGATTTGGCAAAGAAGCTGGAAGACGCCAAATTTGATGCGTTGTTCTTTGCCGATGTTGTGGGCCTTTATGGAGATCATGAGGGTGGTTGGGCATCCCACGTACGCAAGGGCCTACAGGTTCCTAGCCATGATCCGCTGGTACTGCTCTCTGCCTTGGCAACAAGCACCAAGGATATTGGTTTGGCCATGACCAGTTCTGTCATTCAGAGTCACCCTTTCCAATTTGCCCGACAGATTTCAACCCTTGACCACCTCTCGCAGGGCCGCGTTGCGTGGAATATCGTGACCAGCGTTCTAGAAAATGCACACCGCAACTTTGGTGGCAAGGACCTCGTAGCTCACGATGACCGCTACGGGTGGGCTGAAGAGTATGTGGAAGCTGCCTACAAGCTGTGGGAGGGGTCTTGGGAAGAGGACGCGTTGCTGGCCGACAAGGTCAACGGAATCTATGCTGATCCGTCCAAGGTCAACAAGATCAATCACCGTGGGGACTACTACCAAATTGATGGCCCACATCTTGCTTTGCCCAGCGCACAACGCACGCCGTTCCTCTTCCAAGCTGGATCATCAGCGCGCGGTTCGCAGTTCGCAGCAACGCACGCAGAAGCAACCTTCCTCTTCGCACCGCACGCAGAATATGTTGCAAAGAAAAACGCTCAGCTAACTGAAAATCTCGTTGCTGCAGGACGCCAGCGAGAAGACATCAAAGTCTTCGCAGGGTTGTCCTTTGTTGTTGGATCCACCGAGGCTGAAGCCAAAGCCTTGGAAGCCGAATACGACGAGTACTTGGATCTAGATGCGATTGTCGCGCACATTGGTGGCGGTCTGGGAGTAGATCTAGGCGGGTTGGATCTGGACACCCCATTGGGAGACATTCAGACCCAGGGTGCCCAAGGCGTACTTGAAGCGATCAAAGCTTCTGTCCCGGGCGGCAATCCTACGCTGAAGGACTTGGCCCATTACCGGGCCAAGGCGCAGCAAATCGTGGGTACCCCAGAAAGTATCGCTGATGAGCTTGAACGCTGGCAGGATGCAGGAATTGACGGCTTGAATATCATGAACCATGTGCTGCCTGGCTCCTACGACAACTTCATTGAAGGACTTATCCCTGAGTTGCGCCGACGAGGTCTGGCACAAAGCGAATATGAGCAGGGTAGCCTGCGACAAAAAATCTTTGGACGAGGAGACTACCTGCCACAGAACCATCCTGCGGCGCAGTATCGGGGAGCATTTTCCTCGCTGAGCGCAGCAGATACCGAGGCAGGCGTCCAACTGCAGAAGTAGAAGGATCACGTCAGTGAGGTCAGCAGTCTCAGGTCAAGGATCGCTGCTGACCAACTGAGGATTATCAAACTATGCAGTGTCGCAGGTGGAGCGAGTAATGTGGCGCGTATGCACAATAGTCACGTAAATGATCCCGCGGTGATTCGTCGGCTCTTGAGTACCCCGGGCAGGTGGGCAGTAGTTGGACTCACCAACAATCCCACCCGAGTAGCTCCGTCCATTGCACGATTCCTGCGTGATGAACTGTCTATGCAAATCATCCCGGTTTCACTAGATGCTCAGGATGTGATGGGGGAGCAAGGGTATTCAAAGCTTGCCGACATTCCAGGACCTGTTGATGTTGTTGACTGCTTTGTAAACTCGTCAAAAGTTGGCGATATCGTCGACCAGGCAATTGAGATCGGGGCCAAAGCTATTTGGATGCAGCTAGGTGTCATTGATCAAGACGCTGCCCAACGTGCCAAGCGTGCTGGGCTCGATGTTGTCATGAATACCTGCCCCAAAATTGAGTACCCGTTTCAGTAGTCGAGGCGAGAATGACAAACGATAAAAGCCAAGAAGTACTCGAACAAGCATGGGCGAAGCTGTGTTTGAGCCTGCCTTGTTCCTTCGCTGATTATCCTTTCGGTCCCGAATACACCGTCTTTAAAGTTTCGGGGCGGGACACGAGCAAGGCAAAAATGTTCGCGATGGTGATAAGCCTGCAAGGTGAGCCAGCGTTGAACCTCAAATGCGAGCCAGCGTTGTCAGATCAGCAACGCAGCGAGCACCCGGAAATCACGCCTGGCTACCATATGAACAAAAAGCATTGGAATACCGTCAGATCTGGTTTAGACCTTGAACTGATGCGAGAACTCATTGAAGATAGCTATGATCTTGTGGTCGAGGGCATGTCGGTGAGGGATAAAGAATACATTCGTTTGCAAGACACCATTAGCCACGGAGCCCTATACTAGAGGCATGTACTTCATCGTTGTTAAATATCAGGTAAAGCCAGAAAACACCGAGAACTTCATGGATCACGTTGCAGAGTTCACCAAGGCCACCCGCGCCGAAGAAGGTAACCTCTGGTTCGATTGGTCCGTGAGCGTGGAGGATCCCAACGAGTTCGTTCTTGTTGAAGCCTTCCGTGATGACGAGGCAGCTTCTGCCCACGTAAATTCCGCACACTTCGCAGCTGGCATCGAGTCCATGCGTCCGCTGCTAGTTTCTACTCCAAAGATCATCTCGCGCAAGGTTGAAGGCGACGATTGGGATTCCATGGGCGAATTGGTCATCGACTAATTTCCCAAACAGTGAAGGGACGTAACCACGAGATAATTCGTGGCTACGTCCCTTCGTTCATGTCCGGCTGTTTCTAGCGTCCGGCCTTGTTGCCGAAGCGGCGGATCAGTAGCAAGATGATGCCTGCCAAGACAATGACTCCTGCAACGATGCCAATCCAGCCAGCGGTGAAACCGGTATCGGCCAAATCCTCGGTGTCCTGCTGCTGAGAATCATCCGAGGAGTTATCCTTCGAATCGTCCTCTGACGGGGAAGATGAGTCGCTGGTTGGCGCTGAGCTATTAGTCGGCTCCGGAGAATCAGAGTCATCCTCAGATGGTGAGGATGGATCATCTGAAGAATCAGATTCGGAAGGTTCCGGTGTTTCAGTTACATCTTCGGACGGCGAAGGCGTAGCTGACGGCGAAGCCGACGGGGTCGGCTGTACTGGCGCTGCAACGACCGAGAAGTCAGTTGTAATGTCTTCATGCTGTACCTGCGAAACAATCAGCTGGTAGTCGCCAGGGGCTACAGAGCTTTTGACTGGAAGCTGGAACTTGGTGGTTCCGGATGCATCCGCAGCCGGGATGCCAGCAACCTCAACGGCGCCATCAAAAGCAGAAGCCGAGATTTGCGCGTTTTCTTCCAAACCGGTGACCGTCACCGTAACGTTTTCACCAGCGGTTGCTTCAGTTGGCGCAAGCGCAACCTTGGCCCAGTCGGTGCCAGCCAATGCTGCACGGCCTAGTGGAGATGGCGAGACTACATCGTGAGCCTTGAAGAAGTTCACGGTGGCATCAAGGTCAACCTGACCAGAATCAGAATGGTTGGTGCCCTCAGCGAAGGCCAAGAAGTTATCGCCACCGCCAGCCAAGAAAGCATTGGCGGCTACGCGGAAGGTCTCCGACTCATCCAGCGGCTTGCCGTTAAAGGTGATCTTCTTGATGTGTTTGCCTGCTGGGGCATCCTCAACGTAGGTGTAAGCCAGACCTTCAGAAATACCCAGCTGCAGCTTGTTACGTTCAGAGCCCTCAGGCTGCCACTGCTGTTCTAAGGCTTCACGGATCTGAGCTCCCGTGAGGTTAAAAGTCACAAGGGTATTAGCGAAAGGCTGGACCTCTGCGGCGCCCTGATAGGTGACGGTTCCGTCCTTGCCATACAGCAGATCAGCACGAAGACCGCCGGCGTTCATAAAGGCAATCTGAGCTGGCTTGCCAGCGAAGTCTTCATTGGAAGTGGCCCAGAGGTGAATATCTGCCACGGTGTTGCCTAAGGTAGATTCAACGCCGCGGTCTGAGCCTGGGGTCTGCCCACCACGCAAGATATCTTCCGAAATTGCGCCGACCTTCTTGCTGCCAACAACTTCAGCTTGGTCTTCGGCGTCCTTCACAATCTTCGCCACAGCTGGATCCGCCGCGTAGTTTGCCGTCCAGTTTCCCTCGGAATCTTCAGTGGCCAGCGGAAGACGTTCGCTGCTGGACTTCAAAACCTCACCGGTAGCAGGATCAACATCGAGGCTGACCTTGCCCAGAGTGGAACCGTACTGGTGCGATTGAATCACTGGTCGCTCGCCGGAAGGGCCAGCAATGGAGCAGTCATAGGAGCTGTGAGTGTGCCCGGAGAAGATCGCATCGATCTTGCCGCTGGCTTTGCGCAGTAGATCTCCGTACGCAGTGTCTTCGGCCGCGATGCTTGGGCATTCGGCATTGGCTGAACCATTGTGGGTTAACAACACAATCACGTCGGCTTCGCCGTTGGCGTTGTCGCCGTCGCTGAGCTGGGTAGCAACACGGTTGGCTGCCTCAAGTTCGCTTCCGATGCTCAAGCTTGAGATGCCGCTAGGTGAAACCAAGGACGGAATGTCTTCGGTTGCTGTGCCGATGAAGCCAACGGATAGCCCGCCCACTTCACGGATTGCGTACTCTTTCAGAGCTGGAGTTTTGGTGCCGGCCTTGTAGACGTTGGCGCCTAGCGCGAAGTCCGCACCTGGCTTTCCCGTTGCTTTGGCGAACCTGTCAACTACCCGTCCTTTGAGGTCCTCGTAGCCCTTATCGAACTCGTGGTTACCAACTACCGATACGTCCAGGCCAGCTGCACCCAATGCGTCGATTGTAGGAGCATCCTGCTGGGATGCGGAGGCGAAGGTCGAAGCTCCAATATTGTCACCAGCGGAGAGGAAAAGTGTGTTTTCGTTTTCGCTTCGAAGCTGGGTAACTGCTCCGGCCAAAACAGCGGCGCCGGCGGAATCCCTATCGGCTGCAATCCGGCCGTGGAAGTCGTTGATTCCCACAAGGTCCAAGGTCACCGGATCTGCTGCTGCGGTTGAGGCTGAGCTTTTGGTTGGCTCCTCGGTGGAAGCTGCCTGCGCAAGAGCGGTGCCGGTAGCTACGAGCGAAAGTGTTGCCAATGATGCGAGACTGAGTTTTCTCATCTGCTTGAATGCAGACATAGATGCTCCTAAAGAGTGACGAGTGTGACTACTTACATATCTATCCCATCTATATGAACCTGTCGATGCCTCGGTGTTAAATTGCCGTGAAGGACTACGACTTCTGGCGATTAAATAGTCAAAGCAATACACCAGCGGTGGGCTGACGTATTGCTTCGAAATGAATTTGGGGCTCTAGCGGCGACGTTTTTTTCGTGGTTCCGGGGACGTGACCGCAGAAGAACCCAAGATAATTCCCAACAGCAGCATCGCTGCAGCAATGAAGAATATTGTTGAAAGCACCCAGCAACCCATGGCTGCATCGCGATGGGAAGTATTCAAGGCAAACGCAAAAAGGCAGACGCTTGCTAGCAGCAGAAGGGCAGCTGACAACTTAGTCTTCATTGTTCGCCTTAGCAGCAGAGAATTTTACTGGCAGTCACAAAACATAATGACCATTAGCTTGATAAACACCATGATGCCACAAATCGATCAGGTTGACTATAGGTCTTAAGGAGGATATTTCTCCGCATAGCCAAGTTCTGTGTCTGCACAATGGGTCGATAGCCATTAATTACACGCAGGATTTTAGAATGCGCTCAATGGTGTCGTGTTCTGCCTTTGTCATCCACGCGCCGTACTTGGCTTTGACCTGTGTCTGGCGTGAGACGTATTCGCAGCGGAAGCTTTTGTTGGGCGGGAGCCAGGAAGCTGCGTCCTTGTCGCTCTTGGATCCGTTGGTCGGTCCGTCCGAAGCCATGAGGTTTAGCGGATCGTTGGCAAATTCGAAGCGTGCTTTTTCACTCCAGCGCTGTGCACCCTTTTGCCAGGCATCGGATAGGGGAACAACGTGATCAATCTGAACTGCAGTGCTGGTGTTCTGACCGCGAACAAACTTGATAGTTGTATTGGTATACGGATCGTGAAAGATTCCGCTGAGCACTACGCAAGGCCTTGACGCTGATTTGTACTTCACGTTTTCCAGATCGCGGGTCAGAATGTCATTGCGGGCATCACATCCGTTGTGATCCGGATCTTTCCAACCATTACTGAATTTTTCTCGCTCGTACCCGGTCTTTGGCGCACGGCCCTTAATGTCAATGTTCGCCAACAGATCCAGGGAGTCAGCGTAGCCGGCACGTTGCTTGGCAGAATCTTGTGAAGGGGCCGCCTGAGCATCCGGCGTTGTGTAAAGATCGATGGAATCCAAGGTTGAGCAACCGCTCATGACCATAGATGAAGCGATGAGGGCAAAAGCAATGGTGCGGCGCAGCAAACGCATGCGGTGGTACGACTCCTAGGGCGACGAAAAGTAGGGGAGAGCCCCCCTAGAAAACTATATGGATCGCAGCGGACCATTTAGACGGCTGCGCGACGTGTTTCAGTGTGAGATCTATGGGAAATTTGTGGTGAAGTATCCGTTGACTGCGAATTACTTGCTCTCTACGTGCGCCAATATCCGTTGTTTAACTTGGCGTCGTGGCATAGGGTCAAAGAAAGTTTTGCAGTGTGGTGACTCGGAGAATATATGAAGCGGATTGTGCCAGTGGCTGTTGTGCTTGTTTGTGCTCTCACCTCGTGCACCACTCCGGTCTCGAAGCTGAAACCTTCGCAAGAACCGACCGTGTCCGTTGTTGAAGAGACCACGCAAGAACAATCGTCCGGGCTTGACCCGTCATGGTTTCCGCCAATGGCCAATTTTGGCCACACGATTCTAGCGGACAATGGTTTGCTGAATATCGAAAATGATCAGGGTGGCGAATTCATGGCAGTCAACGGTGACCACTCGGTGGCGTCATCGGTAAACACATTTCGGTTTAGCGACGAGGGTGAAGCGCTGCCGGAGACTTTGATCTATCGAGTTCAATCCGGGACAAAAATCTTCTCAGGTATGCCTGCCAAGGCACCGGAGCGGTTCAACTTCAAGTGCAGGTGGGTCAGGAAATGATCGCTGAAGATACCGCGCAATGCGCAATCCCGGCCGATGAGCTTAGCATGGAATTTGATGTCCCGGCCGGCCCTGAAGTAACGATCATAGAACAACCTAGCCCGGAGACGCGCGGATTCTACGAGATAGCATTTTACGACTAAATCGGTCCTCAGAATAGCTGGGTCGAGTGCCTCGGGAGATTGACTCCTAGCCTGCCTTCGCGAAGGGTCCAGTATGAAGAGATATGCGTTGCTCGTTTATCTAGATTCCCGTACTTGGTGATGTGGTTAATGGCCTTGACCGTTGAACGCTCGGCGTGAGCGATTACCCCGATTGGTGCCGTTGGTAACGGCAAAGTGCGTAGCGCTTCGGCGATAACGTGACTGCGCCCGGCTGGATCTTGATTCCGCGGAAGCCAGCTTAAAACAACCCCTTCGGGATGTTTCACGTCAAACATTGAAGTTGCCTCGGCAACTTCGAGCAGTGCCACCCCTTGTGCCTGTGCCGGTAGGGCTTCTAGAACTTTGGCAATCGCAGGCAACCCCGCTTCATCGGCAGCAAGCACATAGTATTGAGCATCCAGCGAAGGGGAGGACTTGCTGCGAGCTGGAGAAATAACTAATGGTTCTCCCGGCTTTGCATGTGCTGCCCAATGCCCAACCGTCCCTGGATCTCCATGAACTACAAAATCTATGGAGAGCTCGTTGAGCGCGGTGTCGACCCAACGGATCGTATAAGACTTTGAGCGGGGTACCTGTTCGCGCGGCAGTCGGTGACGCAAGGCATGGATGTCATAGGGCGGTACTAAGCCAAGTTCAGGGTCGGCTACATAGACCTTGACGTATTGGTCTAACGCCGAGTTGGAACGAAAGCCAGCTAAGTCTGGGGCGGCACCAATGATGCGAACCATATTGGCAGAGAGCTGTTCTATCCGCGTGATGGTCAGGACATGTTGCTCAACTTTTTTGCGAGGTGCCTGGAAGTTTCCGAGCGACGGGGAGTACTGGGCCAGAGGTTCTTCATAGTTCTTTGGAGAAACTTGAGTAGCAACAGTTTCAGGATCAGCGGACAGCTGTGGCTCAGCGTTTGAACGGAAAGAACTTCGAAGCGTTTTGTCGATCACCTTACGGGCGGCGAGCAGCGCAGCTGCTGATCCGGCGCGCTGAGCTGCTGCCAGCAACTCTTCGGTCTCTTGTTCGTTGAGGATCTCGTTGTTGTTACCAATGCTGCGGTAGAGCTCTTCTTTTGCCACCGCATATCCAGCCTTGGCCCCAGCTTTTTCGGCGATGGCCAATACTTCTAAGGTCAGTCGCTCACCTGCGGGGATCGCGCTTGAAACGTGGTGCCCGCGATGCTTGTAGTGTTTAGACATTGGTGCGCTGCCCCCTCAAAGTGCTGTCGCAGTATTTGGCTCCTAAGGCTGAGTATGAGCGAGATTGAGGAAACAAAACAAGTGTTCTTATACCTAGATGTCATCTTTGGGTAGCCGTGCTGAGGACATGAATTGAGGGTCGAAGCTGGCAACGGTATTCGATATTCGATTCATTCGACAATAGGAGTTCTGAGTAACTAAAATTAGCCCCATGTCTGATTCGTTGCCTCCGTGCCCAAAGTGCTCCAGCGAGTACACCTACGAACTTGATGCGTTGCTGGTTTGCCCTGAATGCGCACATGAATGGAGCGCTGAAACCGAGGAATCGGAACCAACCGAGACCGTCATTAAGGACGCAGTGGGCAACGTTCTGCAGGATGGTGACACTGTCAGCATTACCAAGACCATGAAGGTCAAGGGCGCCCAGAGTGCACTGAAAGCCGGCACTAAGGTCCGCAACATTCGCCTAGAGCCAGGCTCCGGCGATCACGATATCGCCGCAAAGGTGGACGGCTTCGGCCACATGGAACTCAAGTCTTCCATCGTGAAGAAGATCTAATACTTCACCACGGTGATACTGGCGGTCAGCTTTCCTTCGAGGAAGCTGGCCGCCTCAGTTTTTAACCTGACAAAAATTGTGGGAATTTAATGGCGATTGACTCTAACGCCAATTTAGCGTAAGACTCTAGCTAGAAGGCAAAAGCACCAGCAAAGGGTTTATTGTGAGCGCAGAAAACACGGCAGGCATGCTCGACACCATCGTTATTGGTTGGGGCAAAGGTGGCAAAACGCTGGCTGGCACGCTAGCTCGCTCGGGTGAACGAGTGGCGATGGTTGAACAGTCGGCCCAAATGTATGGCGGAACATGCATCAACATTGGGTGTGTGCCCACCAAGATCTTGATTCATGAAGCCGAGCAAGCCCACGGTTCTGATTTTGATCCGCAACGCTTTGAAGCCGCGGTGCAACGCCGAGACAAGCTGACCTCGATGATGCGCGCCAAGAACTTCTCGATGCTTGATGATCTTGAGTCGGTCTTGGTCCTCACCGGGCACGCTACCTTCAGTGGACCTCGAACCATAAAGGTCAGTACCGAAACTGAAGAGCTGGAATTGAGTGCGCGGCGGATCATCATCAACACCGGTTCGGTTCCTGCCCAACCAAAAATTGAGGGAGTCGAAATTCGTGGCCGCGTCCATGACTCCACGACGTTACAGCATGCGGAGATGCCAAAGTCCCTGATTGTTGTGGGTGGCGGTTATGTCGGCATTGAATTCGCGTCAATGTTTGCGCAGTTTGGCGCTAAAGTTACCGTCTTGGATCGTGGTGAGCGTGCGCTGTCCAAAGAAGATCAGGACATCGCCAGCGAGGTTCAGTCATCATTAGTTGACGCTGGAGTTTCTATCATCAGCTCTGCTCAAGTCACTAAGATTAGCCAGGATCAATCCAGCGCAACGGTCAGTTTTGAACTCGACGGGCAAGCGCAGCAACTTGAAGCTGACGCAGTATTAATTGCCTTAGGCCGAACCCCAAACACCAGTCATCTGGGTCTTGAAGCTGCCGGAGTAAAAGTCGGTGAGCGAGGGGAAATCGTCGTAGATAAATTCTTGGCCACGAGCGCCGAGGGAATTTATGCTCTGGGTGACGTGAACGGTGGCCCGCAATTCACCTATGTATCACTGGATGATCATCGAGTTCTGGCCAATCACCTCTTAGGTGATGGTTCGCGTAGCACCGAAGATCGCGTGGCTGTTCCCTATACCATCTTCACTACGCCACCATTGTCGAGGGTTGGGCTAAGTGAAGCTGCAGCTATCGAGCAGGGCTTAGGGATCAAGATTGCGGTGAAGAAAGTCGCAGAGATTGCCGCCATGCCACGGCCAAAAATAGTCGGTGACCCGCGAGGTGTGATCAAGTTTGTCGTTGATGCGCACACCGACCAGATTCTTGGTGCAGCGCTAATGCACGTTGATTCCCAAGAAGTGATCAACCTTGTGGCTTTAGCCATGCGCCAGAAAATGACCGCCAGCTCGCTACGCGATCAGATTTTTACTCACCCATCATCCACTGAGGCCTTGAACGAGGTCCTTGGCCAGCTCTCGTAATCTCGAACGAGTAGCGGGCTTAGTTTTGCCGTTCTTTCTTCCGCGCGTAGGCTCGCGCAGCGCGGACCCGGTCGCCACAGCGGGTTGAACACCAGTGCCGGCGGCCGTGGGTGCGCAGTAAATATCTGGTGCAAGGCTCTGATTCGCATTGGGCTAACTGAGTGGCCTCGTCGCTACTCAACAGGGAAGCCGCATCTTCGGCCAGTGTGGCTAACGCATGTTCAGTTAGCTGCGTGGCGGGGTGTTCCAGCGCGCGGAAAAATCCCTTACCGCCCTCTTGCTTCAGCAAAGGCGTATTTGGTGCTGCCAACAAGGCCGCGTTGATTCCTTGCAGCGCCACTTCATCAATTGGTGTACCCGAAGTGCTTGCCGAAAAAGCCTGGCGCACGTACTGGCGCAAGGTGACGAGCCGGTTCTGGCAATACTCCTGAAGCTGCGCATCTTCAGGTACGAGTTCTCTGTCAATCAGCCAGTCAGTGGTGGATTCTGGTGAGGCCAGCGCGTCGAATGTCTTGTTACCGGGTAGCTGGATTTCACTGTTGACCAGATCGATGCTGCTGTGTTGCTGCGCACCGGGGCTCGGGGGAAGTGGCATCTGAGTCATACTCTCATGGTATCAGTCTTGTTTTAACGTGATTTCCTGTTAGGGTGAGTATCACGGTAAAAGTCAAAATAAACATGAGAAATGAGATTTGCTTTGCAGCCAGCGCCACGATTTGGCTCTGCGCCTTTCGCTCTGTCTGTACACACTGGTGGCGGACCAGGCGTCGGGCAAACAGCTCAAGATGGATTGAGTGACACCATCGATCTTGCCAAGGCAGCGGATCAACTGGGCTTCCACCGATTCTGGATGTCGGAACATCATGCAATGCCCGCACTATCCGTGGCCTCGCCCCCGCTGATGATGGCCAGGCTCGCCGCCGATACCCGCCAAATCAGGCTCGGTGCCGGTGGAATCATGCTGCCAAATCATGCACCGTTGATTGTTGCTGAACAGATTGGAATGCTTGAAGCGCTGGCGCCAGGGCGGATAGACCTTGGGGTGGGGCGAGCGCCCGGTACCGATGGCGCAACAGCAGCAGCGCTTCGTCGGGGAACTGGAAGCGCGCAATCATTTGATGAGCAGCTAGCCGAACTTATTGGATTCTTGGCCGACGACTTTCCACAGAATCACCCATACAGCACCGTGCACGCCGTTCCTGGGCCATGGCAAAACCAGCAGAACCAAGTGCCGGCAGCGCAGCATCAAACCCCGCTGTGGATCTTGGGTTCTTCGCCCTAGTCGGCGCAATTAGCTGCGCGTCTGGGCCGGCCATATGCGTTTGCCCTGCAATTTGGTGACGCTGATATTGAAACTGCGCTGCGTATCTACAGAGATAACTTTGTTCCATCAGCGCAGTTGGAGCACCCCTACGTCCTGGTCAGTCTTAGTGCCATTGCCTTCGAAGATATCGAATTTGCCGGGGCACAGGCAGCATCCGGGGCCATGGCTATGCTGCGGATGTTTAAGGGCGAATCCTATAAATTGCTGAGCCCTCAAGAGGTGGCCGACTACTCGGCGACACTCAACGAACGAGCCATCATTCAGATGTACACCAACCGTACCTTCGCAGGAACATCGCAACAGGTTGCGCGGCGGCTCGAAGAATTGCAAGAGCGAACTGGCGCCGATTAGCTGATGTTAGTGACTGGTTCTCACGTGCGGAACGCCGCGCTAGGTACCGTGCAACTGATGGCAGAGCACTACAAGCCCGCCAGCAAGTCTTGAAAAACGGCACCAACCGGTGCCACCGTTATACCGAATCAAAGGAGAACATCATGTCCACACCACGTCGTGCACTAGTCGCCATTGACGCTCAGCAAGAATATTTTGAAGGCCTGCTCAAGATCCAATACCCTGAGCGTGAGAAGTCCGTAGCAGCCATTGCGCAGCTAATGGACGCTGCACAACAAGCCGATACCCCTGTTGTTGTAGTCCAGCACCAGAGTCCTGCAGGGTCACCGGTTTTCGCTCCTGAATCTTCAACCTTCGCCCTTCAGCCACAGATTCATGACCGGCTTGAATCGGCAGCTCTGCGCATCACTAAGAACTTCGCCAGCATCTTTGAAGGCACCGGACTTGAAGTTTGGTTGCGCGAGCGAGAGATCGACACATTGACCCTTGTTGGCTACATGACCAACAACTGCGTGATCGGTTCGGCCGCTGCCGCCGAACCACTGGGATTCGCGGTCGAGGTGCTCTCCGATGCCACCGGCGCTATTGATATCGTCAACTCCGCTGGTTCAATCCCCGCCAAGCAAGTTCACGAAACCTTGATGGCTGTTTTGAACTCCAATTGGGCTGCCGTGGCACCGAGCGCCGAATGGGTCAGCGCGATTGAATCCGGCAGTGCATTAGCCGGGGATAACCTTATTGAATCAGCAGCCCGAGGGCGCACCGAACAGTAGTCACCACTGGCTCTAATAAAGCCAGTGAGGGCCCTGCGTAGTTTGATTTAGTTAGGCGGAGGTCGCCAACTGAGCCGATCCAATGAGATCGGCCAGTTGCGCCTCTGGCCGGTTGGCGCCAAACGCTGGCTGCCCCGGTTGCAATCGTTGACCTTCACTCAGCGAGCCGATGCGCAGTGGATCAAATCCAAACTCGTCCACAATTCGTGCAACAATTTCCAGATCTGCTTCAAGATCGCCGGCCACTGCGATGGCCTTGCGCCCAGTGACGCCAGCTGCACGAGATTCCTCTTCAATCTCGTGATAACCCATGTGGTTGAAGGCTTTCACTACACGGGCGCCGGGCAAGAACTCTTGAATCAGTTCGCTGGTGGAAACTCCTGGTCCGTTCAGGTCTTCGCGGATACCGTCGGTTTCCCACCAGTAGTTCATGGCATCGATAACCAGTTTTCCGGCCACCTGCTGTACCGGAATGCTCTGGTACTTTCCCAGCGGCAGAGCCAAGATCACAATGTCGGCGTCTTTAGCCGCGGTATGCGCATCAACGGCTACTGCACCTGGCGTGAGGATTTGAATGGTGAGTGCGATGGCGCTGGGGTCACCGGAACCTGCAATGAGCACTTTGTAGCCGGCCTTGAGGGCTAGCCGAGCCAGTGCGGTGCCAATCTTTCCTGCACCTAGAATGCCGATAGTTTGCTGTTCCATGTTCGTGCCTTCCTGCAAAGTCGGTGATGCTAAGTGATTATGCTTGGGCAAGCATTTCGCGGACCATTGGGATGACCTTGCTTCCGTACAGTTCCACAGCGTGAAGTCGAGCGCCTGCATCCACGGCTCCGCCGGAGTAGATCAAATCAAAGCGTCCGATATCAAGGGACTTCACCGTGTTGGCGATCTTGCGGGCAACGGTTTCAGGCGATCCGATGTACAACGAGCCTTCGATTGCTTCATGCTCAAATTCTTCGCGGCTCATTGGGCTCCAGCCTCGGCTGGCGCCGATCCGGTCGCGCTGTTCCTTGTAGGCGTCAAACATTGCTTCGCGGGCCAGTTCATCGGTATCAGCTACGAAGCCCGGGGAATGTAGACCAGCCGGAGTCGATTGGTGGCCGAATTGCTCATTGGCGCGGCGGTACAGGTCGATATAAGGTGCGAAGCGTTCCGGTGAGCCGCCGATAACTGCGAGCATCATTCGGAAACCGTAGTGCGCCGTGCGGATCACGGACTGTGGGGAACCCCCGACGCCTACCCAGGTGCGCAGTCGGCCGGATTCAGTTTTTGGGAAGACGTCCATGTCGGCTAGTGAAGGACGCTTGGTGCCTTGCCAGGTAACAGGCCTCTCGTCGAGCAGCTTGTGGAAGAGGTCGATTTTCTCATCAAAGAGGATTTCATAGTCGGCCATATCGTGCCCAAAGAGTGGGAAAGACTCAGTGAATGAGCCGCGCCCCAGCATGACCTCAGCGCGTCCGTTGGATAGCGCATCTACGGTGGAGAAACGTTGGAAAACGCGCACCGGATCATCAGAGGATAGGACGGTAACGCCGGAGGAGAGGCGAATACTTTCCGTTGCGGTGGCAATGCCAGCCAGTACGGTTTCCGGGCTGGAAATAGCGTACTCAGGTCGGTGGTGCTCACCAACAGCGATGACGTCAACGCCTGCCTGATCAGCAACCATGGCTTCTTGGACGGTGGCACGAATGGCTTGCGCTTGAGTTAGTATCTGGCCATTGGCTCCGCTAGGTACATCACCAAAGGTGTCGATGCCGAATTCGATATTTTCGATGCCGTCCATGACCCGCTCCTCGTCCCACGAATTCAGTTGATGCATCAATCATGACTCAATATTGTTGACGTGTCAACTATATAAATAATGTACTGCGGAAAGGCGCGCGTCTGGGCGTCGTGTGCGGCTGACGGGTAGGCGGGGTCCCAGCCATGGGCCATCAAAGCAATTGGCCCGCCTCCCAGAAAAGGGAGGCGGGCCAATCAGGCTTCAACCGGTGGGTATTAGCCGAAGTACTTCTTCATGGTGCCTTCGTTAGCCTCACGAAGCTCTTCCAACGAAGCGGTGAATTCGCCCTGGACTTCCAAAGAACCGGACTGCGCATCAACGATGCCCAAGCGAGCCACGGTCACACCGCGGGCGCTGGTCATATCCTTAAAACGAACTTCTTCGCTTCGTGGGACAGCAACGATGGCGCGGGCCTGAGTCTCCGAGAACAAAGCGGTGAAGGAATCTACGCCGTCACGTTCCTTGATCTCATCCAGTGCTACACGAGCGCCAACGCCGAAGCGCAGAACCATCTCGGTCAATGCTGCGGCCAGACCACCTTCTGACAAGTCGTGAGCTGCATCGATCATGCCATCGCGGCTAGCGTTGATCAGGATCGCGCCCAGTTCCTTTTCCGCTTCCAGGTCAACTACCGGCGGTACACCGCCGAGGTGACCGCGCAGGTTAGCGAACTCAGAGCCATCAAGCTCATCCTTGGTGTGACCGATCAGGTAAATCGCCTGACCGTCGGCCTCTTCGCGCCAGCCCGAAGGGGTGCGGCGAGCAACGTCATCAAATTTACCCAAGGTAGCAACCACTGGGGTTGGGTGGATCGGCTTGTCGCCGGTCTGGTTGTACAGCGACACGTTACCGCCGGTGACTGGAACACCAAGCACCATGCAAGCATCAGACAGGCCGCGGATACCCTCGGCTAGCTGCCACATGACATCTGGGTTCTCTGGGGAACCGTAGTTCAGGCAGTCCGAGACCGCCGCAGGGATTGCACCAGAGGTAGCAACGTTGCGGTAGGACTCGGCCAGTGCTAGCTGAGCGCCAGCGTATGGATCCAGATAGGTGTAACGGCCGTTGGCATCGGTAGCGATGGCCACACCCAAACCGGTGGACTCATCAATACGCACCACACCGGAATCATCCGGGGCGGCCAATGCGGTGTTGCCACCAACGTAGCGGTCGTACTGGTTGGTGATCCAGGACTTGTCGCACATATTTGGGCTGGCAATCAGTTCCAGCACGGCAGCCTTGAGCTCATCACCGGTTGCTGGCAAGTTCTTGCCGGCCTCCGAAGACTTAAAGGTGTCAGCCTGCAGAGCATCCTGCCACTCTGGGCGAGCGTAAGGGCGGTCGTAAACCGGGCCGTCGTGGGCCACGGTCTTAGGGTCCACGTCCACGATGACCTCACCCTTCCAGGTGATGATCAAACGGTCGGTATCGGTCACCTCGCCCAACCAGGAGTACTCCACGTTCCACTTGGCCATAACAGCTTCAAACGCGTCAACGTTTTCAGGGGTGACAACTGCCATCATGCGTTCCTGGGACTCCGACATCAAGATTTCGCCCGGGGTCAGGGTGGAGTCGCGCAGCAGCACGTCGGTCAGCTCAACCTGCATGCCGCCTTCACCATTGGAAGCCAGCTCGGAAGTTGCACAGGAAATACCTGCAGCACCCAAGTCCTGGATACCTTCAACCAGTGAAGCCTTAAACAGTTCCAGGCAGCACTCGATCAGTACCTTCTCGGCGAACGGGTCACCGACCTGTACAGCAGGGCGCTTGGAAGGCTTGGTGTCATCGAAGGATTCGGAAGCCAGCACCGAAGCGCCGCCGATGCCATCGCCACCGGTGCGTGCACCGAAGAGCACTACCTTGTTGCCCACACCCGAGGCGTTAGCCAGGCGCAGGTCTTCGTGGCGCAGTGCGCCAACAGCCAAGGCGTTCACCAGTGGGTTGCCCTGGTAGATCGGATCAAAGACGGTTTCGCCGCCGATGTTCGGCAGGCCCAGCGAGTTGCCGTAGCCGCCGATGCCGGAAACTACGCCGTGCACCACGCGTTGCGAGTCTTCGTGATCGATGGCGCCAAAACGCAATGGATCCATCACGGCGATCGGACGGGCACCCATGGAGATGATGTCACGTACGATGCCACCAATGCCGGTAGCAGCACCCTGGTATGGCTCAACGTAGGAAGGCGAGTTGTGCGACTCGATCTTGAACGTCACGGCCCAGCCGTCGCCCAGGTCGGTAACACCGGCGTTTTCGCCCATGCCGACCATCAGGTCCTTCTTCATCTCATCGGTGACCTTCTGCCCAAACTGGCGCAGGTGGTTCTTGGTGGACTTGTACGAGCAGTGCTCGGACCACATCACCGAGTACATGGCCAATTCAGCAGCGGTGGGACGACGGCCCAAGATCTTCACGATCTCGGCAAATTCGTTGTCCTTCAAGCCCAGCTCTGCCCAAGGCAGTTCTACATCTGGGGTGCCGGCGGCGTTATCGACGGTGTCGATGTTGAATTCTTTGGTGACTTCCTGGCTCACTTTTTTCCTCCAACAAGGTGGGTCAGAACACTGGTGAAGAAGGTTAGCCCATCGGTGCCGCGGGCATCGGGGCCAAAGCCAACCTCAATGGCATGCTCCGGGTGAGGCATAAGACCCACCACGTTGCCAGCCTTGTTGCTGACGCCAGCGATCGAACGGCGCGAACCATTCGGGTTCCAGCCCACATAGGAGAACGCAATGCGGTTCTCGGCTTCAAGCTCATCCAGGGTCTTCTCGTCGGCCACGTACTGGCCGTCCTGGTTTTTGAGCACGATGGTGATTTCCTGGCCAGCTTCAAAACCATTGGTCCAAGCGGTCTGGTTGTTCTCCACACGCAGCAGCTGATCGCGGCAGATGAACTTCAGGTGATCGTTTTTGATCATCGAGCCAGGCAAAAGATGCGACTCGGTGAGGATCTGGAAACCGTTGCAAATACCCAGTACAGGCAGTTTGGCATCGGAGTTCGCAGCGTCGGCGATCTTGGCCATCATTGGAGCAAAACGCGAGATCGCGCCAGCCCGCAGGTAGTCACCGTAGGAGAAGCCACCAGGGATTACCACGGCGTCAACATCCTGCAGGTCGGTGTCGGCGTGCCACAGGGACACTGCCTCGGCACCGGAGGCGCGCACTGCACGGGCGGCATCACGGTCATCAAGGGTGCCTGGGAAGGTCACCACGCCGACGCGTGCTCCTGACAATTCGTTTGTTGGCGCTGAGTAGTCGCCAATCAGGGGGAGTTCGGTGCTCATTAGTCTTCGACTACCTCGACGTTGACGACATCTTCGATCACCGGGTTGGAGAGCAGGGTTTCTGCTGCCTCACGAGCCTGAGCAAGGATTTCTTCGGTCACCTCGCCGTCCACGGAAAGTTCAAAGCGCTTGCCCTGGCGGACAGCTTCGAAGGAGGTGAAGCCTAGGCGGGGAAGTGCTCCCGCGATGGCCTTGCCCTGAGGGTCAAGGATTTCTGGCTTGAGCATGACATCTACAACGATGCGGGGCATCCGGCATATCTCCTGTTGGCGAGGTTAAGTTAAATGCCACACGGAGATGCCGTCTCACACCAGGGGGATTTGGCGCTCCGCGAGCTTGCCCTAACAGTCTACCCGTGAATGTGACCGGCCAGACGTGCCTGTGCCTGATCGGGCCGATATCCCTAGATATAAGTCATGTGATCTTTGGCTCACGGGGCGCAAAACTGTGTGCGACGCGTATTCTGAAAGCGTGAAAAACTCTAGTCAGACAACGTGTTCATGCCGTGAATTGGACTCGGTCAAGCTCAGTTACGCTCAGTGCTGCCAGCGCTTTCATGACGGACGGGCGGACGGTTCGGTATTGCCTGAAACCGCTGAAGAACTGATGCGTTCGCGCTACAGCGGATTTGTGCTGGGCCTGGTTCCCTATCTTCTGGCCACCTGGCATGAGAGTACTCGCCCTCAAGAATTGGATTTGGACCCCCAGATGCGCTGGGCGGGTTTAGAAATCCTGTCCACTCGTGCTGGTGGTGCTCAGGCCACCCGTGGTGTTGTGGAATTTGCCGCGCACTATGTTGATGGGGGCAATGCAGCTGCGCAACATGAGGTGAGCACCTTTGTCCGCGAAGCTGATGCTTGGTTTTACGTTAACGCCCTGTGAGCTTTAGCGGCGGCTAGCAGTCTGCAGCATGGTTAACATCTGCGTCTGCTGGCGATCACGGGCCATCTTGAAAGCGTCGGCTCCGGTACGGTCTTTGAGTCGTGGATCTGCGCCGTTGGCAACCAACAACTCGGCGATATTCACTGAACTCTTGGTGCCTTGGCCCAGCACGATAGTTTCATGCAAGGCAGTCCAACCCAGATCATTCACGTGGTCAATGTTGATGTTAGTGCGCAACAGAATTCGTACGGCCGCAACCTGGCCGTTTTCGCTGGCCACAGTCAAGGCGCTGCCACCCATCCGATTGACCTCTTGGACGTTGGCGCCGCCCTTGATAAACATCTGCAGCGCACCGGTTTGACCGTTAGCGCTGGCGCGTAAGAACGGGGATTCCTGGTAATTGTCCTTGATGTTCGGGTTGGAGCCGGCATCAAAGAGTGTCTTGATGATGGGCTCATTTTTGGCAATGACTGCCTGCATCAGTGCCGTGCGTCCGGAGCCATCTTTGACTGCCAAATTAACGCCGGACTTCAGGACCTTTTTGACGCCCTTCAGATTATTGGCCTTGATGGCAGCAAATAGCTTGCTTGATTCGGCGGGAAGAGCCGCCACGGTGGATTCCACTGATTTCAGAGTCTCGCCGGATCCGGCTCCGGAAGCCAAAGGTGAGAGGGTGCTCTGCGAACTTGCACTACTTGGGGTGGCGCTAGCTGTAGCAATTGCTGAAGCAACAGTTGCTGGAGCACTAGTGGCTGCGGGGGTAGCTGACGGTGTGGCCGCCGTGCTTTGAACTGGTGCCTGCGAAGCGGAACTAGACGGTAGCGCTGAGGATTTTGAAGCTGTCGAAGATTCTTGAGCGACGGTTGGAGCTGGCGTGGCGCTGGAGGCACTAGGGGCGTTGCTTGCCGAAGGGCTGCTGGACTGCGTTCCTTGGGCTTGCGGTGAGGACGGGGCGCAACCAGTGAATGCACCGATCGCGGCTGCCAATGGAAGCGCAATTAACGCGATGCCACGGCGGCGCGTGGAGAGCCCGGTTAGAAGTGCCATCTGTCCTTTCGCGGTTTCGGCAACCGTTTCCCATGACAATTAATGCCAATAGGGGATTTCGCTTGGAAACTTTCGATTTCCTTTGTGAGCATATCGGCTGAAGCTGAAAATTTACGGTCAATCAGCGCCAAAAATTCTTGGCGTTTGTTGTAGCAGATCTTCGCTAAAATCGTAGACATCATGGAATGCCTCTACTTTTCTGCCTCCCGTTGCCGCTCATGCACACAAATGACGGTTCCTTATGCCCGCCAGTTGCAAGCAAAAGTTGAGGATTGCCAACATCTGCTTGCCGACTTTGACACACTGAAATTCTTGCCCGCTCAACCAAGCAATGAACAGGGCTTCCGCAATAAAGCCAAAATGGTCATCTCCGGAACGACCCAGGCTCCGACCATCGGCATCCTCGATACCGAGGGGCACGGCGTGGACCTGCGCAACTGTGGCGTCATTGCGCCAACCTTGCGCACACTGTTGCCGGTGATTGAGCGATTCATCAAAGAACTCAAACTCATCCCTTATGACGTTCCCAAGCGCAAGGGTGAGCTCAAGCATGTAATCCTCACACTTTCGGACACCGGAGCGGTGATGGTGCGTTGGGTCTTGCGCACAAAGAAGCACTTTGTGGCCTTGCGCGATTCGCTGCCACAATTCTTGGAACTGTTGCCGCACCACAGTGAGGTTTCGGTGAACTTCCTTCCGGAGCACAAGGCAGTGCTGGAAGGTGAGGAAGAAATTATCCTTACCCGTCGCACCACCTTGGAATTTGGGCTCAACGGTGTGCCAATGCATCTGCGTCCACAAGGTTTCTTCCAAACCAATACCGAGATCGCTGCGGCCCTGTATCGTCAGGCACGCCAATGGATTGATGACGTTGAACCTGAAAGCGTGTGGGACCTGTATAGCGGAGTCGGTGGCTTTGCCCTGCATACCGCTGGCGAAGGCCGCACCGTCTACGGAATTGAAACTAGCGAAGAGGCAGTTGCTGCCGCAAAGATCAGCGCTGAATCAATGGGTTTCACCGATGCGCACTTTGTTGTCTCAGATGCCACCGAGTTTGCACTGAACGCAGGCTGGGCCCCGGACGCAGTGATTGTGAACCCACCGCGACGAGGGATCTCAGCTGAACTTTCGCAGTGGCTGAACAAATCTGATGTGCAGCACCTGATCTATTCCAGCTGCAATGCCAAGTCCTTGGCCCGGGACCTTGAGCGTCTAGAAAACTACACGCCTCAGGTGGCCCGTGTAATGGACATGTTCCCGCAGACTGACCACTACGAAGTCATGGTCAAGCTGGAGCGCAAGAGCTCCTAGCGGTCCAAGGTGGCGGTGCGTCGGTCCAAGCGGACAACAATCTCGTCCACCAAATGCGGATCAATATTCGGTTCGCGGCGAGCCTTGAGCAACTCGTCGCGGGCCGCTTCCAAGGCAATGGCCTGGATCGAATCTGCCTTGGCGATCACGGCGCGAATCTGAGTGTATTTTTCATCAGAGATCGCATCGTGCGGGTCCGGATCTTTAGACAAGATTGAATGCAATGAGTTCATGCGGCGGCGTACTGCCTGCTGGTAGTTCTCCGGTAACTCCTGCAAGTCAACGTTCTTGCGCAGCGTTGACATTGCAACAGCTTCAGCGCGACGGGCCAAAGCACGACGAGCACGTTTGGTGTCCTGCTCGTTATTGCGCAGCCTCAGTACACGCATGAGAGCTGGAAGGGTCAGACCTGGCACCACCAAGGTGCACAGCAATACCGCGCACGCGGTCACCACAACAAAGTTGCGTTCTTCGATGACCGTTCCGTCGGCTCGTACATGAGGTAGCGCCAAGGCGAGGGCCAAGGTTGCCAGACCGCGCATGCCACACCAGGTGAGTACCAGTGAGTCCTTGCGTGCGGGGATTTTGGCCTTGCTGCGGTTAGGCAAATAATACGTGCCGAACATCCACAGTGCACGTATCGCGATTACTACGAAACAGATGGCGGCAATACCCGGGATGTAGCCAATCAGGTTGCTGCCTTCCTCCTGAATAACTTGGTTCATTTCGATGCCCATCAAGCCGAAGGCCAGACCGGTGGCGAGCAGTTCCAGTACTTCCCAGAAGGCCTGACGGGTCAAGCGTTCCGCCGAGTCCTGAGGGCGGTCACGACGAACCATTTCCAGGGCGGTGACCACCACTGCAATAACCCCTGAGACATGGACTTCTTCAGCGATCATGTACACCGCGTAGGGGGCCACCAAGGTGGCGGCGCTACGTGCGGCCAGGTTAGGAACAAAGCGGTTCAGCGCACCAATAGCCCAACCCATGGCTAGACCCAGGACCACTGCACCAGCAGCACCGATGACAAACTGTGGGATGAGCTCCAGCCCGACACTTGAGTTATCCACGGTGGCTTGAACAGCCAACTGGAAGATCACGATAGCCATGGCATCGTTGAACAGACCCTCGGTTTCCAGCAACGAAGTTAATCGTCGTGGCATTTTTACCTTGGTCGCAATGGCGTCCACTGCTACCGGGTCAGGCGGGGCAACAATCGCGCCCAAAGCCAGTGCCAATGGGATCGAAACGACGGGGGTGAAGGCCATGGCTGTGGCCGCGACCGTACCCGCAGTGACCACAATGAGCACTACCGCTAGCCGGATCAGGGCTTTCCACCGAAGTCGGAAGACCGACCAGCTGCTTCGCTGCGCTGTGGCAAAGAGCAGAGGCGGTAGGAATATTGGCAGGATCAGTTCTGGTTCGATATGCATTTCGGGCATGAACGGGAGGAAGCCCGCCAGCGACGCGAATATCAACATCAGGATCGGGTAAGGCAGTTTAATGCGTTCTCCGACACCGACGATCAGAATAGTGGCGAACAATAATCCGATGACCAGAAGGAAAAAATCCATAGTCTTCTAATTGTAGTAGATTCTTGCAACTAATTTGTGGTTTGTTTCCCTCATGTACCGGAATCCAAGAGGAATTTTGCTGCGTCCCATTGGCTAATCAAGCAGCCGTCGGATCGGGAGAATTCGAGGTTTACCGCTTGTCCGCGCAACAGTCCAGAGACCTGGGCGCGTTGCGGCCCACCGTAAATTTGGGTACAGACTTTAGTGGGGTTGGGCGAGGAATTTACTAGGGTAGTTAACTTTTCCAAAGAAGCACAGGCAGCCAAAGCATCGGGCAGAGTGCTGGTATTGGTGGCCTTTTCCCCATTGCAGTCCAGGGTGTGCTGGGCGGTAACTTTTTCACCGTCGGCACGGAAGATGATTTTCAGTTGAGTTTGCGCAGAAGGTTGCTGTGGCGCTGAGCAAGAAGTCGCCACCAAGATCAGTACGACGATGAATCCATGGATTAGAACCCGACTAGGGCGAGTATTGGTGCCCATAAAAACATTGTGCGCCGTGACCCTAACCAAGATCTAGTCTTGGACGATAAGCGGTAGGTTGTTGGCGACTTCCAGCAGTCTAAGACGCAGCACATCAGCCCTATCGGCAAATTGTTTTTGCAGCCGAACGTATTCGGCTTTTCCGCTAGGAGTCTCGATACGAATCGGCTCATGGCCCCAGTCGCCCAGGTCATAGGGAGAAGCTTGCATGTCCATGGTGCGGATATCCCATGCGAGTTCAAAACAATCCATAACCAAGTCGCTAGGCACGGCTGGGGAGAGCTTATAGGCCCACTTGTAGAGGTCCATGTTGGCGTGCAGGCAACCGGGCTGTTCCAGGTCGCGTTGAGTTTCGCGGGTGGGCTGTAGCTCGTTGAGGCCCACTGCTTGTGGCGTATAAAAACGGAAGGCATCAAAATGCGTGCAACGAATTTTTTCGGTTTCCACTACTTCGTCGGTAGCCGCTGCGCCCAAGCGCAGGGGTAGGTACTCATGACGGATGCCATTAACCTCAGATTTGTAGGCCATGGCCCATTCGTGCAGGCCGAAGCACGCAAAATTGCCGGCCCGCTGCGAGGTGCCAGCCAGAATTACTCGGGCAAAATCTATGGCCCGGGCACGTGCCTGAACAAAGGCCTGTGCATCAAACTCGTAGCCGGTGCCCGAGGCGGTTTGAACCGGTCGATAGAACTTCCAATCAGCACGCTGTTGAGCCTGCTCCCCGCTGAGCACAACATTCATTCCTGGATGCCAGCGATACAGCTGACCCGGCTTTTGCGTGTAGTAAGTGAAAAGAAAGTCCTCAATCGGATGCTTCTTTCCCTTCATGCGTCGGTCTACAAATGGTTCACCGAAGGCACGCGCGCGGGCCTCGTGGTGGTTGGCCAAGGGCGTCCACTGTGAGGCTTCCAAAATGGTGGCGGTAACGGGCATACTTCTCATTATTCAATTCATCGCTCGGTGAGACCACTTTGGTACGCCAACTCACACCAACCTCAGGAGTAGGCCATGGATGATTTTCCTGTTTGGGAACCGCCAGTGTTTGCTAGCGAAGAGCTGCACCTATTTGCCATGCTTGATCGGTTGCGGGTGACTTTTAGGTACAAGGCTGACGGGCTGCAGATCACGCAATTAACTGCACAACTGCCCAGTAGTGCCTTGAGCCTTGGCGGTCTGCTCCAACACCTTGCAGCAGTTGAGGATGAGAAATTCACTTATCTCATTGCACAAAAGCGTCCCGAAGTGTTGCTGGAACTCACCGCTCAGGGACACGATCCATTTGCTGTAGACAGCTCTCAAACAGCTGAAAATCTCTATGAACTCTATGACCAAGCGGTGGCCAATAGTCGAATGATCACGCAACAGATCCTCGAGAACAACCTGTTGGATACCGAATCAGCCCTGGATTTTGACGGACAATTTTTGTCGGTACGTCGGATCGTTTGCGACTTGATTGAAGAGTACGGCCGGCATACCGGACACGCTGATTTACTGCGGGAAGCCATCGACGGCAGGGTGGGTGAAGATCCGCCGCAGGATTTTCTCCCCTCATGGTTTGACGCTTAAAAATGCGGCGTCCCGCAGTGCTCAAGATTGAGGACTGCGGGACGTCGCTTTTGAACTAATTACTGTCTGCGGGCATTAGCCCATGTGGATTGCTCCGAAGATCACACCGGTGGCAAGCATAACCAAGGCCACAACCAATGCGCGCCACAATACCTTCTTGTGGTGATCGCCCAGATCTACGCGAGAGAGCGATACCAGCAGCAAGATGGCAGGAACCAGTGGGGACTGCATGTGTACCGGCTGGCCGGTGATCGAGGCGCGAGCCATGTCTACGGCTGGAACACCGAAGTGTGCACCGGCTTCGGTGAGCACTGGCAGGATGCCGAAGTAGAAGGCGTCGTTGCTCATCAGGAAGGTGGCCGGGATGGAGATCAAACCGGTGATAACTGCCATGTATGGGCCCATGGAGTCAGGGATGATATCAACCAGCCACTGGCTCATGGCATCAACCATGCCGGTGCCGGAGAGCACGCCGGTGAGTACTGCTGCACCGAGAACCATGGAGACCACAGCGATGATTTCGCTGGAGTGCGCTGCAATCATCTTCACCTGGTCGGAGACCTTCGGGAAGTTCACTACCAAGGCAACTGCGGTACCAACCATGAACAGGTAGGACAGTGGAAGAACGTCAACAACCAGCAACACCATGATGGCTACGGTGAGCACCAAGTTGAAGTAGAAAGTCTTTGGACGCAGGGTCTCGCGGTTTGGATCCAGTACGGTGCCGTTCATCGTGGCAGCTTCTGAACCATCCCCCTTGCGGGCTACAGCTTCAAGGACAGCAAGGTTTCCACCGGATGACGAAGTGCCAGCTGGTGAGGTGCCACCGGTTGGGGAGCTCATGTTGCCGCCACCGAATTCGGTGCCCCAGAGCTCTGGGCGTTCACGCTGCAAGCGACGGCGTTCAGCAACGCCCATCTGCCATGCGAACAGGGCAATAACAACCAGTGCGACACCCAAGGAAGGAAGCATTGGAACAAAGACGTCAGCTGCATCAACCTTTAGCGCTGCGGCAGCACGAGCGGTTGGGCCGCCCCAAGGAACGATGTTCAGCGTGCCGTTGGTCAAACCTGCAACGCAGGTCAGTACTACTGGGCTCAGGCCCAGACGCTGGTAGATCGGCAGCAGGGCTGCGGTGACCACGATGAAGGTGGTGGAGCCGTCACCATCTAGCGAGATGACTGCGGTGAGCAGCGAGGTGCCCATAACTACCTTGGCCGGGTCATTGCCTACAAGCTTTTGAATGCCAGCAACCAGGCGGTCAAAGAGGCCAACATCGATCATGATGCCGAAGTACATGATGGCAAACATCAGCAGTGCTGCGGTGCCGGACATGTCCTTGATGGAGTCCATGATCATGTCGCCCAGGCCGAAGCCGGCGCCGGTGAACAAACCGAAGATGGTTGGGACGAGAATCAATGCCAGAAGTGGCGTCATGCGTTTTGTCATGATCAGCGCCATAAAGGTGGCGACCATGAGGAATCCGAGTGCAACAAGCATTGCCCCGACCTCCATTTCGGTGAGTGGTACGTCTTTGTGTCACCCAGAAGTTCAGGGCACCAGTCAAAAGTACGTGGCGGGGCTCACGTTGCGCGCCTTGTGCTGATTATTGAACGCTTAAGTTCTTAACCATCTTTTTGCTCTTTAAAATCGCGTTGGCTCTTCAGTGCGTCTATGCTGGGTGGCATGTTCCGTTCTGGCCCTCGCTCGAGGCATTTTGCATCGCGCATTATGCGTTTGCAGTTCCTTGTTGTTGGTGTACTCATCGTGCTGGTCACCGCCGGAACGCTTTATGCCAGTTATGACCGGGTGTATTCGCGCGCCGAAGACACCTCGCTGACCATCGCTAGATCTGTCGCGGTACTTCCGGAAGTTGTTGACGAGGTGAACCGCTACTCGGCGATGGAAGACCTTGATGAAAAAGAGCTATCCAACGGGAAATTGCAGCAGCTGGCCAATGCCATTCTGGAACAAAAACAGGCGTACTTTGTGGTGATTACCGAGGACCGCGGACTGCGCCTGAGTCATCCCAATCCAGCAGAAATAGGCCAGATGGTTTCCACCGATCCGGTGGCACTGGACGGAATCGAAGCGGTGTCTAGGGAGCATGGCACCTTGGGCGAATCGGTGCGCGCCAAAGTCCCTATCCATGGCGGATCCGGCCAGATCATCGGCGAGGTTTCGGTGGGCGTGACCACCCAGTCACTGACCGGTGCACTCTTACAATCGTTTAGCTGGATCGTGCTCTTTGCCCTCTTGGCTGCCGGGCTGGCCACGGTGGCCGGACGGATCACCGTGCGCCGACTCAAACGCCAGACGCTGGGACTTGAACCGACCGAAATTGCCCAGCTGGTCCGTGATCAGCAGGCGGTGCTCTACGGTGTGACCGAAGGCGTGATGGGCATCGGCGTTGACCGACGGATCACCGTGCGCAACAAAGCGGCCCGGCAACTTTTGGGCCTGCCACATCGCACCGAACTCGAAGACGTAGTTGGGCGGCACTTTGAATCTGCTGGTCTGGACCGACGGTTGGTCAAGGCCATCAAGGAACGAGATCCTGCCCCGGTGCGCCTGGAAGCCAACGGCAATTCACTGGTTGCCCGAGTAAACGAGGTGAACCGCGACGGTCTGGATCTGGGGCAGGTAGTGCTGCTCCATGATGTCACCACCATCGAGGCCCTGGGTACCAAGCTGGATGCGGTTCAAGATATGGCTGATGCCTTGCGTGCTCAGCGCCATGAGTTCGCCAACCGTATGCACGCGGTATTGGGACTTCTTGATTTGGGCCAAATTGAGCAGGCCGAAGCCTACCTGCGTGAAGTGATGGAAACCGGGCCGAAGATCGCACAGGTGCCCGGACTGGAAGCGATCCAAGACGCCTATCTTTCGGCATTTATCTCGGCCAAGGCCGTTCGCGCTCACGAACAGGGCATCAAATTGCGGGTGTCGAGTCAATCCATGCTCTTTGGCCAGATCGCCTCGGCTCATGATGCTCAAGACGCCACCGCGGTGCTGGGCAATCTGCTAGACAACGCCTTTACCGCGGCCTTGCGCGGTAGCGGAGAGCCGTGGGTGGAAATTGATTTGCTCTCCGAGGCGACAACGCTGCACCTGGCGGTGGCAGATTCCGGTCCCGGCATCACCACCACGGAAGACATTTTTGCCCGGGATGTCAGTACCGGATCGCATCTAGGCAATGAACATGGGCGCGGGGTCGGGTTGCCCTTGATCAAGCGACTGGCACAGGCCCGCAGTGGGGATGTCTGGATTGCTGATCCGGGCAACGGCACCGACGGCGCGGTGTTTGCCGCCCGATTGCCTGCGGTACTGGTGGAACCTTCCACCCCAGAGAACAACAACAAGACTGAAGGAGCGTAGTGATGAGCGAAAACGCCAATGGAAACTATCAAGTCATGATCGTCGATGACGACTTTCGTGTAGGTGCTCTCCACGCAGAGATGGTCAATTCCATTCCGGGTTTCCAAGCTTTGGAACCAGTCCAAGACCCGCGCACGGTACCCAAACTTGTCACCACGCTTAAGCCTGACTTGTTGCTCTTGGACCTGTACTTGCCACATGTCAGTGGCATTGAGCTGCTGCGTGAACTGGACGTAGATGCCATCATGATCTCGGCGGCCACCGAGCCAAAAAACATTGACAAAGCCATTCGGCACGGCGCCCTGGCATTTATTATCAAGCCTTTTGACGCTAAAACTTTGAGTGCCAAACTCAAAGGGTGGGCACGATATCGACGTCAACTCACCGGCGTGACTGAATTTAATCAGCAGGGTGTTGACCGACTCTTCAGAGCCTTGCAAGGCAGTGAAGAAACAGCCCCGAGTGTGGGTGCTGCTCCCACCGAACAGGCGGTGCTCAACTGCGTGAAGGAAGCAGCTGAACCAATGAGTGTGGCCGAGGTGGCAGAAGCCGTAGGCGTTGGACGAGCTACTGCCCAGCGTTATCTCGCTGCCCTGGTAGCCAACGAATCCTTGGAGTTGCAGTTGGGCTACGGGACCCGAGGCCGTCCCGAGCATCGCTACGTGGCACGCTAGAAACGTGGATTAGGTAGCGTCCCAGATACGTCGGTAGAAAGCGATTTTCTCTTCGTTAGGATCTATTCCGTATCCGGCATAGACCGAGTGTTCGTAGCCCGGACCATAATTCCATTCGGTACTCCACGCTGCGATGGCAAGGTCTGCCCAGCGGTCCGCAACGCCGAGATTTCCCATGTCTACGTGACCCAGGAAATTACCGTTTGCATCCAATATGGTGTTGGGTAGGCAGGCGTCACCGTGGCAGACTACTGCGTCAAGTGGTGGAGCTTCGGCCAGTAATGCGGATTGCTCGTTGTGCGATAGAGAATTGATCCGCGTGGACAAGTGCCAGGTAAACGGACACTGCTCGACCGGCAACTTATCGTGCAGTTCTCGCAACCCTTGGCCGATGGCGAGAGCGGAACGCTCGGGGGCGGACTTGCCGAGTTCACTGACTGCACTGTGGCCGGGTAGTGCTGCGGTGACCAGCAGTTGACCTTCAGGATATTGCTCGCAGGAAAGCGCTGTAGGGACGTTGATGAATTGCCCCGCCCACTCCATACGCTGGGCCTCGATGAGAAGATCGGCTTCTTGATACGGTGGATTCCCCGGTGACCACTTGGCAAAGCGCAACTTGTCGACTGGCCCAAGCCGATAGGTCACTCCGCCGATAGCGTTCTGCCAGACGGCCTCGATGTCAGCTGTTCCTGCCACTGCTCGCACCGCCGTGGGAATCGCTGGCGCAGTCTTTGGCGGTCCGGAAAGCACTTGAGGTGAACTCATTTTTCTAGTGTGCCAGTAATCATTGCCCATGAGGTTCGTACGGGAGAACGTTCTTTAGGAGCTCTGGGCGCACTTAGCCGTTTTCTCTCCCGGGCAGCGGTGCTCCAGCCAGAAATGCCTGATACTCGTCCGCTACATCAGCATCTACGGAAGGCTGAACGTTGCTGTAACGACCATCGGAACGGTCGCGTTTCGGTCCTGAGATCCAATACTCATCGCCAGTCTCGGGATCAACAAAATTGGCGTCGAAGGTTCCAGAGACTTTCCGTAGAGCTAGATCGCGGAAGTATGCGGTACTCCAAGACTTTGAAAACCGGACGCGAGTTATCCATGCCGGACCACGGTCGGTGTTGTATCCGGTCTTGAGCTGAATGAACATGATGCGTTCGGCCATGGAAATATCGTATTCCGTGCGTCGGGGCTTGTGAACAGACTTGTCGAAAGTTCGTCTGCGGGTCAGGGGCCACGCTTCGAAGCAGGCAAACCATAACAACGCGCCACCTTCACCATGCAACACGGATCGTTCGTCGCCGAAGGGCATTGATGCCGGACCGGTTTCAGTTGCACCGTAGAGGAATCGCGCGAACGACAATTCATTTTCGCTGAGTGCTAGCCTGAACCTCAACATCTAGTATTCAGGTCTCCAGTGTGCCAGTAATCATTGCGCTGGAGGTTTGTACCGGAGAAGCTGACTGGAATCCACGCATGAGACCACTAAAGTAAAGGCCTAGGATTCCGGCAAAGATAGCCAAGGGTTCGGAAGTATCGTTCCAAGACCGACGATAACGAACCTGTAGTCTACGAAAATGACGATCAACAACATGCTGCTTAGAAAAGCTTCAGAGGCGGATGCGACCGGCCTTTACAAGCTGACGAACATGTTTACGCCGGGACCAGCGACAGATTTTGAAGAATTTGAAATTCACTTTTGCGCATTGCTCAAGGACCCAAATTGGTTCATAGGTGTTGCGGTTGAGCAGTCGATTCTGAGTGGTTACATTGCCGTTCAAGACTACGGTCGGGCTCTACGAGGTTCGTTTTCCGTTGGACGAATTCATGATTTGTTTGTCGTGCCAACGACCCGCCGGAGTGGAACTGGTCGTTCGCTCGTCGAATCAGCCTTCGAATGGGCAACAGAGCGTCCGACTCCGATGATTCTGGATTGGCAAGCAACACCTGAATCTGTTTCGTTTTATGAATCGTTAGGATTCAAAGCTGATTTCGTCGGTGATTTTCCGGAATTTCCTGGATTCACCCTAGACCTTCGTTAACGCGGAGCAGGTCAGCGATAAGCCTTGAGCTCGGCAGTGCAGAGGATTGGGAGCGCAGCGCACCCGTCTAACAAAGCCCACATCCACAGCAATAGCACCGGACCGGTGAATCCTGCTAGGGCACCACCCGGCAGTGCGGCGACCGGCATAACGCCCAAGGTGATGGTGCGTTGCGCAGAACCGACCGAAGCCAGAGTCTCCGCAGGAATAATACGAGGCAAGACCTCCGCACCGGCTACCGAGGCAATAGCCACCAAGAAACTCCAACTCATCGACTGTGCAGCAAGCCAGATCAACTCGTGGCCTGGAAGCTGTTGGCAGGCAATGGCCATTGCGACAGCTGGAATCGACAGCACAGCAGCAGCGGTGCGCAAAGTACGCAGTCCGAATTGTGCTGATAGTCGTGGCGCCAGTGCTGCCCCGAGTATCGCGCCCACGGCGGAGACGATACCCAAAGCTGCGAAAAGTGCAGGGACAATGTCCAGATCTCGCAGCAGAAAGACGGGCAGTACCGTATTGCCAAGCATTACCCCGGCATTGATTAGTGCGCTGGAAATCGTCAATGACCACAGCGCCGGAGTGCGCCGCAGGGTAAGGAAGTCATCGGAAAATTTTCTGTGTTCTGGCTGAGCCACGTTGGCAGGGGCTAATGTCGGCGGAATCCTTCGTTGAAAAAATAACGAAGCAACGTAGGAGCTCATGGTTAGTCACAACAAGCCAGGTAGGCCCAGCAGGCCGAGCACGGAGCTCCCCAGAGCGGCCGCTGTCGTTCCAGCGCTTTGATCAGTAATCGTCAAACGAGAATACGCGAGCTTCAATCCTTCTTTGGGAACAAGCCCTTGAATCACTGGGCCTTGAGCGGTGGTGAAAACTACATCGGCTATCCCGATGACCACTGCGACTGCAAGGACAGCTGTCCCCGTAAGCCAGCCGGTGGCAAATGAGACTGCAAGCACTAGGAGGGCCACTAAGCGGACGAAACTTGAAACACTCATGGCCCTGCGGCGGTCCCGGAGGCGGTCTATGAGCATGCCTATCGGCATCCCTAGGAGCAGGAAAGCTCCCAGACCAATCGAATTGATGACACCAACAAATCCGGTGCCGTATCCCAAGATGGTGACCAAGAGAATGGGCATGAGCGTGCGTGCCATCGCGTCCCCAAACCCTTCTGTTGCAGTGGTTGCCAACATGTAACGGAAGGATCTAGGGAGTTTTTCTGGCGTTGGTATGTGCTGCGCGGGCGTTTCATTCGTGGTCACGAGAACTCAACATTCTGTAAGGTATTACCTGACAGCATGTCAGGTAGATCCTGACGGGTCAAGAGTCTCCCGTAGACTAAATGGCATGGAACAGAGTGCTAATGGTGTCAGGGATATTGCTTCAGCAGATCAGCCATTCATGTGTTCGTTTTGCCTTCGATCTCGCGCGGAGGCCGGTGTTCTCGTGGGTGCTCCTACTGTGGGCATCTGCCGAAAATGTACAGAAGCCGCTTTGGTCCTTTTTCAGAATTCTGCTCCGGAAGCAAAATCGCAGCAGCGAGCACCGTGGGACTCCATGGATAACGAGGAGCTCCTTGGACAGCTACCCAAGGTCGCGAAAGCCCGGGATGACGTTGAAAATCACCTAAGGATTTGGGTGGGTGTAGCAAGGAGCCGGAAAATCAGTTGGGCCAGCATTGGGGAATCTCTAGGGATGTCCCGACAGTCGGCCTGGGAACGCTTCCATCAGTCTGTTGTGGCCGAAGATGAATCGCGGCGAAGCTAAGCATCCGCAAGCGGGGGATTGACTGACGTTTTGCTTATGTCCTTCGCGGCTTTGAAGACTCTAACCAAACCTGCAACAGGGCGTCTGCACCTTCCGGATACAGGGGCTTGTTCAGTTGCTCGATGTTGATCCATCTCACTGGGCTGCCTTCGTCTAATATGTGCAGTTGTGCGTCGAGAGCAATCGAATCGATGTCAGTAGACTCTACGGCGAAAACATGCGCTATTTGATGACCTGGTCTGCCCTCATACTCAAAGAAGTTCTCAACAACACCGAGTAGCCAGACGTCTATAAGTTCCAGACCGAGTTCTTCTCGAAATTCACGACGGAGTGCAATTTCGGCTGTTTCTCCGAAATCGATTCCGCCCCCAATTGCGCGCACGTAGCTACTGCCCTTAACGGTGTCTTCACCTTCCTCGACGAGAAGATGACCATTGCGTATCGGCAGTCCACGGCGAGGTTTCGGATGGTAGGCATGCTTTAGTTTATACGTCTGGCACTTGCCAGCCTTGATAGCAGATTCGATTAGTCTGCTGGACTACCGCGTAGTTCGGCACAGATAGATCCTTTGACGGCCAATGCCTTGTGTAGGCTCTCATCGGCAATCGCCGTGAGATGGCATCGGAGCCGGCAGCGCGCTTACCAAGGATTTCGATCCCCAACGCTTTTCGTTCGGAATCCAGATCAATGACGGCTTAGCTTGGATCCCTATTCGGAAAGCGTTGCGCGTTCCTGCTGTCGGCGGACAACTAGCCATCGTGCCACGCCCGATGCCACGACACCGATCATGAGTGCAATGAGCAACCGCCATGGTGAGCCTGGCCAGCCGACCAAAATCAGGACCAAGTTCGTTGAAACCGCAGCAACGACCCAAGCCGTAAACGGTAGCCAGATCAGGAGGGGTGTACGCCGCCAATCTTGGACGCGGAAGATCTCAGCAAATAATCCCATGTACCAACCTTCCCAAGCTTTTGTTCCCTTTTCAATCGGCCCACCGGCTTATACGGCAGGGTGCCTTTGGCTGCAAGGTTGGATTCTTGGCGGATGATGCGTCGGCGTGCGGGCTACCGCCGCCATGCTTGATCGCGTGTGCGAGACTGTCACCGTGACTATCGACATCAGAGCCATGCTTCATCGGGTTGTTGCTGAAGTGTTCGACCAGAATTTCGCTGTTGAGGATGCGACTGCCAGCGGTGATTCTTCGCGCCCTGCAGTGCTCGTGATCAGTCATCTCGTTCAGGGCAGAACAGCGATCATTCGTGCCTCCTCAGTGTGGATGGACGCTTTTATCCCCGAACTGAACGTGCAAACCAGCGTCCTTGCCGAAGATGAGGTGGAGCATCAGAACGAAGATGAGCTTCGAGGGCTCTGCCACGTCATGCATGCGTATCTTCGGGGCGAAGGGTCTATCAGTCAACGGCGTAGGTTCTTCCGCCGAGGCACGGCTCTGGTCCTGACAATAGAGGTGGATGGAAAGGAGTGGCGTCTTGGCCGGAACCGCTGGTCTGTGCGTTAGGACGACGGAGGTTCTAGCGCCCCTCTAAGCAAACTGCTTAGCGATCATGGATCGCACGATATCCTGTCTGACCGCATGTGGGACACTATCCTCGTGACTATGGACATCGGAAAGATGCATGATCGAGTCGTCGCTGAGGTGTTCGGCCAGGAATTCAAAGTGGAAGAAGCGAATTCCAATAAGGATCCTTGGATATACGCAGCGCGCGTGAAAAGTCGGAATGAGCTAGGCCGTTCGGCGATTATTCGTGCCACCTACGAGTGGATGGATATTCATATCCCTGAGCTAAACGTTGGGGCAATCACCTTTGCCTATGAAGATGTGGAGCAAGAGAAGGTAGATGAGCTAACTAGGCTCTGCCTCGTTGCGCGCGCCTATCTTCGGGGCGAAGGTCGCATTGGACAGCAGAAGCGGTTTTTCCGACGGGACGCAATCCCAGTCTTGAATATCGAGGTGGACGGCCTCGAATGGAGTCTCGGTCGGAATTTTTCGAAGGATCCATACCCATAAGTATTGGCTTCTGTGTCTGTTTTCATCGTTTTCGTAGCGGTGAACAAGTTTCGAGATGAAACAGGGAGGGCCTGAAGCGTATGGCTCTTCTTTTGGCAGAGCCCGCATTTCAGAGCGATTAACGTAGATGGCTCCCGAGCGTGATTCGATAAAGAGCGGATGTCCAAATCTCAACGCCAGCCGTCTCGCAGGAGAAACTCTCGGCGGGAGACCTGTATGAAGTCGGCCATTCGGCATCTTTGCCATGTCTTAGATGCCAGTGGCTTATTGCCTATTGGCGTCAATTTCACGCACATGAACGCGAACAAGATCTTCGATCAGGCGGCTGGACAGGGGTGAATCCGGCGTGAATAGGATCGCGTGTTCGGTGGTCTTGAAGTCCTGGAGCTGGTCCCGGAGTTCCTCGATCGCCCATGACGAGGGGTAGAAACTCATGTGCTTTTTGGACGCGGTGAAGAACACCAGCGCTCGGTTTTTGTACTTGAGCGTCGGCATCCCATAACTAAGGGTCTCTTCGGTGTCCGGCACGAGTTGTTTGACCAGCGTGCGGATCTGTTCAAGTTCTGCTTTGTAGGCGGGGTTCAGCGCATTGAGATACTCTTCGACATTCTTCGCTTTTTCACCCATGGCACGAGTGTAGCGTTGGGCATCGTCCCGCCTCGTCCGGGCGCGGGTTCCCTTTTCATCTAAGCCGACTGTATTGGTCTCCGAAACCATCTGCACTGTATGGCGGTGTCCATAAAAGGAACCAACTTTTGAATGCCAGTGGCTTGGCCTGCGCATTTCAGCCACGGTCATTTATCGTCTTCAACGTATCCGGTGTCGTATTTCGACCAATCTTGATCGTCGGACCCCGGGAGTAGTCGATGGTAGGGGAGACGGAATGTATTTGCCCAGTCATCCGGCCTGTCATCCCATGCTTCGATCAGCCATTTAGGCGGCTTGGCATTAAAACTGATGAGGGCATCGTTGGCCTGTAAATCCCAAATGGATGCGGTTGGATCCATGGTCCGAATTCCTTCTAATCCCACGAAGCGAAACGGCTGGATTTGTGAGGCCTGGACGAGGCCCTGCAACGAACTCACCGTCGTGAAGTTCACGATCATCGGCCATCTGTCTTGTGGTGGAAGAACCTCGATTTTCCCCGATTGGACGATTTCAAACTCCGTCACGTTCCCAAGTTGGCCCCAGTCCGAATGATCGGATGCGCTTTTCACCCCTCGAAGTTGCACTTGGATATGCGATTCGGACAAATCATTGAGCATGTCAAGGCTTCCGCCGTCCACTTCCAGATTTCTGAGTCGTGGCGAAGCAATGAGCTCTTCCGTTACTCCAGCGGAATAGGGCATAAGTACGCGGGTCAGGTTTAGGGGCTTGGTCGGGGGAGCCGAGGAAGGCAGGATCTTTTGGCAGCGATGAATCAACAGATGTACGAGGTGGGGCATGGACTCGATCCCGGTGAGGTCCACATTGCCTTCAACATCGATTCCAACCGCCTGGATGTCTGGATCCACTGCGGCCAATTCTTCCGCGAACAAACCCGACTCAGGTAGTTGTGTGATGTTGGCAAATTTGAGCCGCTCGCGGTGACCTTCAATCAAGTTAACGTTATGGGATTGAGTGCTCCACGTCAGTCCAGAAGCTGTCGTGTGATTCGCCGCCATTGTTGCCTCGATTGTTATGCCTGTGATGTCTCGGTCTGGAAAGGATACAGCCAACCGTGGCTGACAATTCGAGGATAGCTTCGCGATGCCACTTACCTTGTGTCCCAAACAGGATCCTTAAGCGAGGCAGGATTTAGGTTGCTGAAATAATCGGGCCAGCAGGTCTACGAAGCCAAACCGTTATGAAGCCTTCTTCCATGTGTTCCTCTAAATCGAGTTTGAATCACGCCGTTCATGAAATGTTTGAGCGGCTGAATTCCCTTTCACGAATTCGATCCTTACATCGCGGTCTGGGCCAATGGCAGCAAAAGCTACGTCCATCAGAGCTTGGCGTGTAGGAGGGCCATTGCAGAAAGAATCTATTGCGGAGTTATGACTACTTGCACATATGCAATCGTTGTGTCAGAGTTTCTTCACCAAAGATAAAAGAAGGGTGTTTGAACTTGGGCGACAAAACTGAATCATTGGTAATTCCTCGCCCACCACGGCGAGTCATAAACACCTCCGACTGGCTCTTCCTGCTTGCCACACCAGTGATCATGTACTTGGGTGGAATAGCCTCTGCGACTGGCAATGCGAGCGGCTTGATATTGGTTGGTTTTGCGGGGTTGGCGGTAATCACGCTTCGTACGGCCAGAGTGGGCCGACGGAATGAACCGCGTGTATCAAGATGGTCTGGCCCAGGAGCGATCATTGTTGCTGTGTTTAGTTTTGTCTGGTCATGGAGCCTTTATAAGCAACCCCTAGCAGGGGTTGCGGAGCAGTTTGTGTGGCCACTTTTGCCGGTAGTGCTCTACGGAGTCCTCATCCTCGTGATGTTCGTACCACGACGGGTGCGGTAAGCACTATGGACCTTCAGCGTGCACTTTTTTCCCCTCCTCGTTTCAAGACCATGGGGTTCCTGATACAGGTAGAAAAATCGGATTACCCCTCGATTCAGGAGTTCACCGGCCTATCCTTACCGGATGTCTCGCGTGCGGTTGGCTTTCTGGATGAACACGATCTAGTTCATGTGAGCAAAGAGCGTAACGGTCGCTACCCGGTAACCGTTGTAAGTGCATCTGAAGCAGGCAGAGCAGAGTTTCGTTTGCTTCTCAAAGAGCTCAAGAAATATGGTTCAGGCTCGGTATGACCGAGCCTGAACCAATATGCCGTTTTTCTCTCCTGCGTTAGTCGCGCGAGCAGAGGATGGCGCTGACGTCGAGTCAACACAACTCAGCTAGAAATGAGTCTTCAGCGCTAGCCGCGGCAGTGCTACCAGACCATCAGGCTGTTCCTGTTGCCGGACTTGTACCTGCGGTGTTCGTCGACAAATGCGATAGCGGCCGTACAGAGTACGGATCACAGAGCTTTTTGCAGCGTGTTGAAGAGGACCATATCCGGGTCGTGGCAGGAACAATATGAGTCATGGAACCGGAATGGAGCACTCGCATTACATGGGCTAACTTACCCGAGCACGTGCGACTTGGTATCGAGCAGATCTTGGGATCATCTGTCGTGGAATCTATCGGTCAGCAGGGAGGCTTTTCGCCTGGAACTGCCGACAGAGTGCGAACAGCATCCGGACGCACGGCCTTCGTTAAAGCGGTGAATTCGTCTTTGAACGAAGTATCACCGGTGATCCATCGAAAAGAAGCCGCAATTACTGCTGCTCTACCACTAGAGCTACCAGCGGCCTCACTGATCGGAACATTCGATGACGGTGACTGGATAGCGTTAATCCTCTCAGATGTGGAAGGCAGCCACCCTCACGTACCTTGGCGAACCAATGAGCTGACTCTGGTGCTTGATGCGCTGCTGGATCTGACAAGGACTGCTGTTCCTGAAGGACTGGAGCACCTGCCGAAACTTTCGCAGGAGTTGAGCGTCGATTTTGGAGGGTGGGCGCGAGTCCGCGCCGACCTCCCGGAATCCTGTGACCCGAGGATTCGTGCAAACCTCGATCGCTTGGAACACCTAGCAGAGCATGGGCTGTCGACTCTGGATGGCGATTCGCTGGTTCACACCGACGTCCGAGCCGACAACGTTTTGATCACCCGCGACAATGGAGCCATTCTCGTGGACTGGCCTTGGGCGTGCATCGGTGCGCATTGGTTCGATGCGCTCACGGTCCTCGTCAATGTACGTGTGTTTGACCCCTCCTTTGACGTGGAGTCAGTGGTGCAATCGCACCCAGTATTTGCCACAACTAATGCGAGCAGTGTTGATGGTGTCCTCGCAGGACTTGGCGCATATTTCGTTGACGTTGCCCGTCGGCCTGCGCCACTGGGCCTGCCGACTCTTCGAGTTTTCCAGCAACAGCAGGGCGAGGCTGTTATGGGTTGGCTTCGACAGCGTCTGCCCGAGAACAGCTAGGGTTCATCAGTCGAGAAGGTATTCGCCAAAGACACTGAAGGCGAGCAATGTTCGAAGGACTTTGAACTGACTCAGGGGTATAGACATGGCGCTTGGCAAGTGGAATCCCAAGCGAGCAGCTAGAAGCCGATGACCGTATCGATCTGCACCTTGGCGCCGAGTGGAAGGGCAGCTACCTGGATCGTTGTTCTGACAGGGTACGGCTCAACCAGATGCTTAGCGTAAGCGGCATTGATGGTTCCGAAATCCTTGTAGTCGGTGAGATAGATCGTTGTTCTTAGGAGATTCGAAAAGTCCAGATTAAGCTCTTCCAGCAGTGTCGCTAGATTCCGCATCATTGCCTCGCACTGTTCGGCAACGTCGTCGGAAACGAGTGAGCCATCATCTGTTCGTTGACCAATGATTCCGGCAGTGTAGCCGGTGTCGTCGTGTCGAACGAAGTGCGAAAACGGGGCAGTGGACTGATGAAGGCTGGGGCTGAAATGGTACTCAGGCATCAGGTATGCGCATTTCTTCCGGAGAGAGGCGTGGGTTATAGAACGCCTACAACACTAGGCAGTTGCCTTGAAGCAATCGCAAAGTGTTACGACATCTGGCTCTTAGATGCACCGGTGTCAACCTTGACTCGGGATCTAGCCGACTAGCGATTCGGGTCTTGTCGTGTTTTTCGGGCAAAGGTATGGCTCGAAAGGAAAACTGGAAGCGATCCTTTAGGTCGGTGTAGCCGTCGCTAGGATAATTTCTCTTTGTATTCATCTCAGCTCAAGGAAGCGGCTGAATTAGTCATGAACACTGAATTCCATGACTAATATTTCGCGTCGAAATTTGCTGACCGGCGCCTTGGGCGCAGGAGCCCTAGGCCTCGTTGACCCCACCGGTGCCGCTCTGGCCTCTAGTAGCCCACGCTTGGTCCGTTCACGTTTGGGACTCACCAGTGGTTTCTCCATGGGTGACGTTTCCACCAATAGCGCAGTACTCTGGGCCCGCAGTTCTGCTGAAGGCCGACTGCGCGCACAGTTGCGTGCCGTGGATGAAACCGGACAGATCATTCGCGGTCGGGGATCCTTCGCCCGCACCCTAAGAGGTGCCCAGGCTACCGAGGCGAGCGACTACACTGCAAAAATCAGTGCTGCCCATCTGCCAGCTGGAACACGCTTCTCGGTAAGCATCGGTTTTGAAGATGAGAACGGAACCGTAGGTGAGACCGAACAGGGCTGGTTTAGCACCGCACCATCCCTCAACGGCCGCCGCAACCATGAGGCTGCCCGAGCACAAAGCTTCGTTTGGTCGGGCGACACCGCCGGTCAGGGCTGGGGCATCAATGAGGAAATTGGCGGCATGCGTGCCTACGCCGCGATGCACGCCACCAAGCCTGACTTCTTTGTGCACAGTGGTGACACGATCTACGCTGACGGCCCGATCTTTGCAGAGGTTAAAGAAGCCGATGGCCAGATTTGGCGCAACCTAGTGACTGAAGAAGTTTCCAAGGTTGCCGAAACTTTGGCCGAATACCGTGGGCGCCACCGCTACAACATGATGGACGCTAACGTCCGGGCGATGTATGCACAAGTCCCTGTCATCGCTCAGTGGGATGACCACGAAACGCACAACAACTGGTGGCCGGGGGAGACCATCACTGATGAGCGTTACACCGTGCGTGATATCAATACCTTGGCATCCCGAGGACGCCAAGCGTGGCAGGAATATCAGCCTATCGCTGATCCTCGTGCGTTGCGCGGTGGCACCGGTTTTGAAGCTGCACGAATTTACCGCAAGATTTCCCGCGGTCCGGCCTTGGACTTATTCGCATTGGATATGCGCACCTTCAAGTCAGAGAACACCGACGGCATGGAGTCAAAGGAAACTGCGATCCTCGGTGAAGAACAGCTGAGCTGGTTGGTCGACGGGCTAAGCCAGTCTAGGGCCACTTGGAAAGTCATCCTCAATGATCTGCCTCTGGGCATCATCGTTCCTGACGGCAAGGCACAAGAATCCATTGCTAACGCTGATCACGGTGCCCCGTTGGGTCGAGAACTGGAATTGGCGCGACTGCTCAAAGCCATTAAAGACCGTGGCATTAAGAACGTCGTCTTCCTGACCGCGGATGTGCACTACTGCGCGGCACACCACTACTCGCCCGAGCGAGCAGCGTTCAGCGATTTCAACGAGTTCTGGGAATTTGTTGCCGGCCCGGTTAACGCCGGTTCCTTCGGCCCTAACAAGATGGACGGAACTTTTGGGCCGAAGGTGGACTTCGCTCTGGCCGGTACCGTCGCTAACCAGTCACCTCGCGATGGCAAGGGCCAGTTCTTTGGACATGTTGATCTGGATGATCAAGACATGTTTACCGTTAGCCTGCGCAACGGGTTGGGCGAAACTGTCTACTCCAAAACTTTGGAACCAGCCAAGTAATCGAAATATCCGCTCAAAAGATCAGGCCGGTGTTCGCTGAAAATTCAGCAGAAACCGGCCTGATCTTGGGTAGAGCGGACTTAGCGTCCAGTGCCGCCGTAAACGGTAGCTTCTACGTCGGTATCCAAATCAAAAGCGGTATGGATGGCACGCACAGCGTCATTAAGCTTGTCAGCGTCGGTGACCACAGAGATGCGGATTTCTGAAGTGGAGATCATATCCACGTTCACGCCTGCGGTGTGCAGGGCTTCGAAGAAGGTGAAGGAGACACCTGGGTTCGAGCGCATGCCGGCACCGATCAGCGACAGCTTGCCGACCTCGTCGTTGTGCTCAATGTCTTCAAAACCGATCTCGCCCTGAGCGGTGGTGAGCGCGCCCAATACGTTCTTGGTTTCAGTCATTGGCAGGGTGAAGGAGATATCGGTCTTGCCCGAGCCGCGAGTCGAAATGTTCTGCACGATCATGTCGATATTGGCCTGAGCTGCGGCGATGACACCGAAAATCTGGGCTGCTTTGCCAGGGATATCTGGCACGCCGATAACGGTGACCTTGGCTTCGGAGTGGTCGTGGGCGACACCTGAGATGATTGGCTGTTCCAAGGGTTCTCCCTCTTGAATTTTGATTTTGTCGTCGGGGTTCGGGAGCACCCAAGTGCCCTCGTGAGTGCTGAATGAAGAACGCACATGCAGCGGCACACCAAAGCGTCGCGCGTACTCCACACAACGTAGGTGCAGAATCTTTGAGCCGCTAGCGGCCATTTCCAGCATTTCTTCGCTGGTGATTTTTTCAATCTTTTTAGCTGAGGCGACCACGCGTGGGTCAGCAGTGTAAATGCCGTCAACGTCGGTGTAGATTTCGCAGACGTCGGCGCCGAGGGCTGCAGCCAATGCCACTGCGGTGGTATCAGAACCACCGCGACCCATGGTGGTGATGTTGTTGGATTCCTTGCTCATGCCTTGGAAGCCAGCAACAATCGCGATGAAGCCGCGGTCAATGGCCTTACGCACACGCTGTGGAGAGACCTCCATGATGCGTGCTTTACCGTGGGATGAGTCAGTAATCAGACCGGCCTGGGATCCGGTGAAGGAAGCAGCTTGCTCACCAAACTGGTTGATGGCCATAGCGAGCAAAGACATCGAGATGCGTTCTCCGGCGGAGAGCAGCATGTCCATTTCACGTGCTGGTGCATCATCGGTGAGCTGACCCGCCAGATCCAGCAGGTCGTCGGTGGTGTCACCCATCGCGGAGACGACAACTACGACATCGTGACCCTGGGACTTGGTTTCAATAATTCGACGCGCCACACGCTTGATGCCGTCGGCATCCGATACGGACGAACCGCCAAATTTTTGAACAATTAGGCCCATGGGCACTCACTCCACCTGTTTGAAAGCTATGTCTCGGCGTTGGTGCTGCACGGGTAGAAACGTTCAGGTTTCTAGTCCATGGCACAGCGCAAGACATCTACCAAATAAATATTGTGTCAGTTGCAGGCCAAGTTCACCTACTTGTGACGGTAAACATTGGTCATATTGCCTAGAAACTTTCACAGCTGTTGTTGAAAATCGCTGACTACTTCTTGAATTCGCCCAATATTTGTCGCCAAAAGCTCTTCCAATCCGACAACTGATCTGGTGTCTTAGCCTTAGTAACGTTAATGGCAATCGAGGATTTGTCCCCTTTGAGCCCAATGTCTACTTGGGTCTTGGTGCCGTCGGAAAAACTCGCACGCCAGTAACGCCAGCGTTCGGAGCTACTGGTGCGGGCGGGGTCGCTGAGAGCTTGGGAATTGAATTTGTCTAAGTGTGCAATGGTAGATTCCCACTTGGCCAGTGCAGCGTCCAAATCGGCATCGGTGGTGGTGCTGACCGAACCTTGGAAGGTTCCATCTTGGGCCTGTCCAGGTAGACGCCGTCCAATTTGCTGCTCGTAGGCTACTGCTACGGACTGCGCCCACCAGCCTGAGTTCTGCACTGTTTCGGACATGTGAGCGTAAGCGAGCTCGGCAATTTCCTTATGTGTCAGTGCGCTTGCGTTCTTCGACTCCAGCGTTGCGCTCCACTGTTCCCACGAGGTGCCGGTGGCATTGGCGATGGCGCCGGTATTGCTGCTCTTGATTCCCATAGCTGAAGTTTAGGCATGGCCAGTTGCTTCGGACCAGAAAAGACTCGGGCACCACGGGATTTATCCCGTGGTGCCCGAGTCTTCGCACCGATCTTGTTGACGAAGCAGGCTTGCAGCTAGATTGTCTGAATCTCCGAGTTCAACCTACCCAGAAGATCAACCAACGTATCCAAGTCCGCATCTTCCCAGTTGGTCATACGTGAGCGAAGTTCTCCTCGCCATTGCTCAAAGCCGCTACGCCAACGACTTTTTGCGTGCTCCGTTGGTAGCAAGTCGAAGGCCCTGCGGTCCTCGGCATTGACTTCACGAACAATCAGATCAAGTTGCTCCAGCTTGGAAACCATCCGAGACAGCGTGGCCTTATCGATCAACAGCTTTTCGCAGATCTCGGATTGGGCGATGCGCTCAGTGCGCAAAATAAGTCCGAGTACCGGCAAATATCCCGGGGTCAGCTGACCATGGAGGCGGACCGCTAGTTCACGTTTAAAACGCGAGGTGAGGGCAATCAAGGAAAACAATTCCTGTTCGGCCTTCGAATAGCGGTCGGTGCGCTCCTGGCTACAGACTGCGTCATCCGTTCTAGTGGTATCCATGGGAATACTCCTAGCTATCGGCTGACTTCTGCGCTGACTGCGAGGTTGCGCTGTGTGCCGCAACAGCTTCCTTTGTCTCAGCCTCGCGCTCAGCGTTATTGCTGGTGCCGGTGGAACTAGCTCCAAGAACGGCGGCCTCGGCTTCAACTTCCTGCAGACGCTCGGAAGCGTTCTGAGTGGTTAGTGACTGATTAGGGATCAGGCATACGGCGACAACAACGAGCAAGGACAGCGGAGCTGCGAAGGTGAACAGTGAAGGCACTGCATCACCATAGATGGATTCGAAGATCACTCGTACCGGCTCTGGCAGGGTGGAGACCGTTGGCAGGTTGCCCGAGGAGAGAACCTCTGCCACGGCCTTGCCCTTTTCGCCGAGCGATCCGATGGCCTGCATCAAATCTGCCTGGCGATCAGCGATCATGTCCGGGATGGTGGCTGCCAAGATGGCACCCAAACCTGCGGTACCTGCGGTGCCGCCCAAGGTGCGGAAGAAGTTCACCGAGGAAGAAGCAACACCCAGTTCCTTGATGTCCACCGAGTTCTGCACTACCAGCACCATGTTCTGCATGACCAGACCCATACCGGCGCCAAGGATGAACATGAAGGAAGCAACTACCGCGTAGTTGGTGTCGTAGTGGATGGTTCCCAGCAGGAACAGTCCAATGACGATGAGTACCGAACCGGTGACTACCAGTGCTTTCCACTTACCGGTGCGCGAGATGATTGCGCCACCGATGGTTGAGATCACCAGCAGGCCGCCCATCAGTGGGAAGGTCATCAATCCGGCCATGGTGGCTGATGCGCCACGAGCCATGATCATGTACTGGCTGAGGAACACCGAGGTGCCGAACATTGAGACGCCAACAGCCAACGAGGCAATGACAGCGAAGGTGAAGGTGCGGTTCTTGAACAGGGACATGTTCAACAGTGGTTCTGAAGACTTGATTTCAACAATGATGAATGAAGCAATCAGAACGATCGCGCCAAGGACCATCAGGAAGCTGGTGGTAGAAGCCCACTCAAATTCGGAGCCGCCCAGCGACATCCAGATCAAGAGCAAGGAAACGCCGCCGGAGAGCAACACGATGCCCCAGTAGTCGATCTTGACCTTGCGCTTGGCAACAGCTGGCAGGTGCAGGGTGCGCTGAATCAGGATGATTGCAGCGATGGCAAATGGTAGGGCGATAAAGAAGTTCCAGCGCCAGTTGATGGTGTCAGTGACAAAGCCACCGATCAATGGTCCGCCGACGGTACCGATGGCCATCACTGCGCCGAACAGGCCCATGTACTTGCCACGTTCGCGTGGGGAGAGGAAGTCGGCCATGACAATCTGTGCCAGGGCGCCAACGCCACCACCGGCAAGACCCTGGATGACACGCATGGAAATCAGGAAGGCAGTGTCCTGCGAGAAGCCGGCAGCCGCTGATGCGAGAACGAAGATTGCCAGCGAGATCTGCAGCAACAGCTTACGGTTGCCGAGGTCAGCGTGCTTTCCCCAGATAGGGGTAGAGATAGTAGTTGCCAGCAAGGTGGCGGTTACTACCCAGGTGTAGGAAGTTTGGCTGCCGTGCAAATCGGAAACGATTACCGGCAGTGAACTGGAAACGACGGTATTAGCCAAGATCGAGACGAACATGCCCATGAGAATGCCGGTGAGGGCGGTGAGAATTTCTCGGTGCGTCATCTTTACCTTGACGACCGGTGCGGTTTCGGTCATTAAAGCTCCAAAGAAAAAAGGGTCGGCCATAAGAGCCGATTGGTTGATTTATATCAACCATACGCCGATAGTTGATAATTCTCAACTAAGCGTGTTCCATCGCACACCTATGTATTGACCGTCGGCTGAAACTAATAAACCCCGCCGTTCCCGCGAGCTGCGGGTGGGCGAGGTTCACTAGGCGAAGCCTTGATTAGTTACCGGCTACGGTGGTCATCCATCGGTGGAACTACCGGGTGTGACGGGCGCGAAGCTTCATCGGCGGGAGCCTGATCCGGGTTAACCGCGCGGAACAACCGGGGTTCTGCGCTCGAAGAAGCGGGTGCTTTGTCCTCTTCTGCTTCGTCGTTTCGCGCTGGAGCAGATGTAGGTGCATCGTTGCGTCGTGCTGCCGCAGAGTTTGACCCTGCGGTGCGTCGACCTTCAAAGGCACGAGCCAAGGTGACCTCATCGGCGTACTCCAAGTCGCCACCCACCGGAAGTCCGGAGGCCAGGCGAGTGATTCGAATGCCCAAAGGAGCCAGCGCGCGCACCAGATAAACTGCCGTGGCCTCGCCCTCAAGGTTCGGGTCGGTAGCCAGAATCAATTCGGTGATGGACTCATCGGCCAGGCGGGTGACCAATTCACGGATGTGTAGCTGTTCCGGGCCAATGCCAGCCAACGGATTAATCGAGCCACCAAGCACATGGTATTTGCCACCAAAGGCGCGGGTGCGCTCGATGGCCATGACGTCTTTGGATTCCTCGACGATGCAGATCTTGGTTCCGTCACGACGTTCATCACGACAAATTGCACATCGTTCTTGCTCGGAGATGTTAAAGCAGATCTCGCAGAACTTAACCTTTTCCTTGACCAGCTGGATGGAAGCGGCCAACCGGGTCATATCCTCAGAATCGGCATCAAGAATGTGGAAAGCAATGCGCTGAGCCGACTTTGGGCCGATGCCAGGTAAGCGACCGAGCTCGTCGATCAGTTCCTGTACAGCACCTTCGTACACGTGCGCCTTCTTTCTTGCCTTGCTTAGATCTAGTGGAAAACTTCCGTGTTACACCTTAGTGTCTCACCCCGACAGTTCGCCGTGGTGCGGGCTACAGGCTGCGCTTGATTTCCACAACATTGCCGTTAACGTCTCGCTGCTCAATGACCAAACCACCGAGCAACCGTTCCACGGCGGGAACACCGATGAGCGCTGAATCTTCGACCTGGATGTCGTCGTCGCTCGGGACGAACTCCTCAGGCTCTTGGATCACGGCGCGATTTGGTGCTGCGCTCGGACCGCCCCAACCGCTGGCGGCTTGAATTGGTGCCGACGCAGTGGGCGAATCCTTGGCCTGGTTCATCAGCTGCTGGTAGCGGCTCATGCGTTGTCCTGCGGCACTGGCTGGTGGCTCGCTCGGTGCAGCGGCTTGTTCCTGTGGCGTGCCCCAACTCGGGGCTGCTTCTGGAGCCGGTGCGGCGTGAACCGGCGCAGCTTGAACCGGCGCAGCTTGAACCGGGGTCGGTTGCTGTTCAACGGGTGCCGAGACAGGCGCAGGTGTAGCGACAGGAGCAGCGGTCGGCGCAGCAGCTGGTGCCGATGCCACAGGCGACTGACGCTCCGACTGCGACTGCGGAGCAGCGACAGGTTCTTGAACCTGCGGTGCTGGATCCGGCTCAGGGGTAGCCAAATTCTGGAACGACGCAGTTGTGCTCTGCGGATGCAGCGGCGTGGAAGAGACTGGGCGCGGAATATTGAGCGCTCCGCCCTCAGCTTCACGCGCGCTCATGCCTGCGGTCATGCGTGGTTTAGGCGCGACCGGGGGACCACCAAAACTGCGCGGAGCACTGGACTGTGGAGCAACAACCTCAGCACGCTGCGGCTGTTCGGTTACCACCTGGACAGGTGCTTCCGCTACCGGTTGAGAAGAATAATATGGATCATCCGGGTACGGAGGCTCATCCATAAAAGGCTCGTCGTAAGGCGGCGGAACGTCGTCATAGCTACTGGTGTAGCCATCGGCAGAGCCCGAACGCGGTGCAACTGGTTGCGGTGCCTGTATTGGGGCCGAAGGCGAAGCGCTCGGATCCGGCACAGGAGCGGCGGCCTGCGCACGTGCTGCGGCACGTGCGGCTACCCCAGCGGAAGTTACAGGCTTGTTGAACTTAGTTGGTGCTGGGATTTGCGCCGGGAGTGGCCGGCGCTCACCTTTTGGGGAACCACCACCGCCCGGGTTAGAGCCGCCCTCGGTAAGGACAATCTCTATTGGTGAACCAGCGACCTGGGACACCACACCGGTGAGGGTATTCATCAAATCTGGACGATTACGCAGATTCACAATCGGGCCTGTGTTGCTGAAGGCCAGCGTGAGCGTGCGACCATCAAAGCCAGCCACCGAACCATAGGTGGACACCATCGAATGGAGAACTCGCGAACTGCCCTGCAGCTGTTCCAGAATCATCGGCCAGGCCTGCTGGAACTTCTGCACGCCAGAACTTGTAGCCGGTTGCTGCGCCTGTGGAGCAGGTGCTTGCTGTTGCTGGGCTTGCTGTTGAGCTGCGCGTTCGGCAGCTTCACGCTCAGCTTGCTCACGTTGGGCCTGTTCGCGCGATGCAGTTTCTTGAGCTTCACGTTCAGCTTGTGCACGCTGAGCCTGTTCGCGTTGCGCCTGCTGCTCCTGCTGTTGCTGAGCCTGCTGGGCAGCCTGACGCTGCGCATCAATTTGAGCTTGAGAAGGCTGCTCAGTTTCAGCCGGTGCCGCTGGCTGTGTCGGTGCTTGAACCGGCTGCGCTACTGGCGCTTGCGGTGCCTGCGGTTGCTGTTGTGCCGGAGCTGCTGGTTGCTGAGTTCGGTTTGCCGCGGTGCGACGAGCAAATTCGGCCATGGCAGGGTTCTGCTTGACGTCATCAATAGAAATACCGGTGCCGAAGGACAAATCTTCGCCACTAGATGGGTCAGGAACCAAGCTGAATGGGGCAACACCCTCTGGACGTGCAGCCGGAACACTAGGACCAGGCTGAACTTCAGTGGTGACCGAACGACTATCGTCCTTTGGTCCCCAAGTTGCTCCCCAGTCCGCGGCTTCGCCGGTATTCAGCGAATCTGCGCCCGGATCCAGTGGTGCATTTGGATCTTCGTTTTCGACAGCTGGTGCCTCTGGCTCGCCCTGTGGTTCGGCAGGCTGTTCGTGCTGAACCGGCTGCTGAGCTGGTGCTGGAGCTGACGGCTGCTCTTGGACCTGCGCCACTGGCTGCTGGACCGGCTGAACTGGTTGCGTTGGCTGCTGGACCGGTTGCGCTGGTTGTTCCTCAGGTGCAGCGGGTGCTTCGCTGGCAGCAGGCATTGGGGCACCTTCACGGCGGGCCTTGGCTGCCGCTAGTGCTTCACGTACTGCGGCAGCACCCTGACGGGCGGCTACCGGATTAACTGGCGCGCCCAAGGAAGCAGCAGCTGTCGCTGCATCTCCTTCTTCAAGGGCCGGCAGTGGGCCGCCAGTCATTGCTTGGCGTTCGAGTCGATCCAAACGGGCTGCAAAAGCAGAATCAGAATTCTCTGAACCCGGCAGCATCAGACGAGCTGCCAGCAATTCCAGATGCAGCCGCGGCGAGGTCGCGCCGGTCATCTGGCTCAGAGCCTGATTGGTGACATCGGCCCAGCGCGAAAGCTCGCCGGCGCCAACCAACCCTGCCTGCAGATGTAATGCCTCAAGCTGATCTTCGGGGACTCCGCGCAAGATCTTTTCCAGACCTTCGGGCATTGCCTTGGCAATGATCAAGTCACGGAAGCGCTCAAGAATATCTTCAACAAATCGGCGTGGATCCAAACCAGTCTGGATAATGCGATCGATAGCGCCAAAGAGCCCGGCACCATCAGATTCGTGAAGCGACAGGGTGACTTCATCCAGCAAGGTGGAGTGCGTGTAGCCAAGCAACGCAATGGCAGTTTCGTAATCCAGTGTGCCTTCCCGAGCGCCAGCCATCAGCTGATCTAAAACGGAGAGGGTATCGCGGACTGAACCGCCACCGGCACGAATTACCAAGGGGAGTACACCCTCGGCTACTGCAACGTTTTCGCGTTCGCACAACACCTGCAGGTACGCCAACAGCGCCTCTGGTGGAACCAGACGGAATGGGTAGTGGTGGGTACGCGAACGGATGGTTCCGATAACTTTTTCAGGCTCGGTCGTCGCGAAGATGAACTTGATGTGAGCCGGTGGCTCTTCAACAATTTTCAGTAGCGCGTTGAAGCCTGCCGCGGTGACCATATGAGCCTCATCGATGATGAAGATTTTGTAGCGGTCACGGGTAGGAGCAAAAGTTGCACGTTCACGAAGGTCACGAGCATCATCCACACCACCATGGCTGGCAGCGTCGATTTCGATAACGTCTAGGGAACCTGGGCCGCCATTGGCTAGCTCCACACAGCTAGGGCACGTGCCACACGGAACGGGAGTCGGACCCTGTTCACAGTTCAGGCAACGAGCCAAGATGCGTGCCGAGGTGGTTTTGCCGCAACCGCGCGGGCCGGAGAAGAGGTACGCGTGATTCACACGGTTCTTTTCCAGAGCCGTCATCAGGGGAGCGGTAACGTGCTCTTGTCCGATGACGTCGCCAAACGTATCGGGACGATATCTGCGATATAGCGCTGTACTCACACCGGTTCCCTATCGGTTGCGTGATGCTCGGGGCATCAGCTGTTGGACGATATTTTCAGGTTCTACGATCCACGGTTCACGAGGCAAGTTCACCGGATCGAAAGCTTCTAGGGCCGCCTGCAAACTTGTGCTTGGCAAGCCCAACGACTCTAGCAAAATCGCCACAACATCGGCTGGATGTACCCCGTGTTCGGTGATCTCTTCGAGTGTTACTGCACCATCACGCTTGGCTAGGCGTTGGCCTTTGCTATTCAGTGCCAGCGGCACATGAACATAATCGGGAATTTCGTAGCCCAGCAGTGAGGCAAGATAGCCCTGACGCGGTGCCGAGGAGAGCAAATCATCACCGCGCACCACCTGGTCGATTCCACAGGCAGCGTCATCAATGACTACAGCCAAGTTGTAAGCCGGCGCCCCATCGTTACGGACCAAGACAAAGTCATCCACGGTGCCGCTGTAGTTACCTGCGAACTGATCATGAACAGAAAATTCGTTCACTTCAGCGCGCAGGCGCAGGGCTGCGGGACGGATTTTCGCCTTAGCTTCGCGTTCACTTTCGCTTAGGTTTCGGCAGGTGCCCGGATAAGCCCCGGGTGCGGCATGCGGTGCACTGCCGGCTTCGGCAATGTCCTTGCGTGAACAGAAGCATGGATAAACGAGATCTCGTTGTTTGAGCTGCTCAATGGCTGCAAAGTAAATCGGGAAGCGCTCGGATTGGCGCAGGAGGGGGCCATCAAAATTCAGTCCCAAAGCTTCAAGTTCAGAAATTTGGGTGGCTTCGGCACCGGAACGAACTCGGTCCAAGTCTTCAACGCGCAGTAGAAATTCGCGTTGTGTTGAGCGGGCAAAAAGCCAAGCGAGAATAGCAGTGCGTAAATTGCCAAGGTGGAGTGGCCCAGAAGGGCTAGGGGCGAAACGGCCAGCGCCCACGTGGACTCCATTCGACTTGCGTGAAAAAGTAAAGACCCCTCATGCACCTGCCAGAGCCCATCTACCCTTGCTACCTTCCGGTCCTGGGGGAGTTCAACAGGATGACACCACACGAGGGGTCACCCAAAATACTACCCGAGACTCGTGCCTGATAAAAATCGGTGAGCGTGCGCTTGCTCTCAGCTTTCAAGTGCAATGAAGAGCGCAGATTAAACGCATCTCAACTAGGTTGTTTTCACCCTGTTTCTTGATCTGGCGGATCAATCCAACCTAATACTCGGCGTACCCGATCGGTCAGTTGCATGGGAGGAAGCATCGGGGTCTGGTCCTTTTCAAAATCGAAATTCTGCACATTGGTGACACTGCCTGGCAGCTCAATGCAGATCACCCCGTGCGGAGAACGCCAATTCACCGAACCATCAGCCAAGTATGTGGCTTGCCAGCCCAAAGCGTGTTTAAACATCTGGTGCCGCTTGCACAGCAGATGGGTGTTGGTCCTAGAGGTATGTCCACCGGCAGCCCATGCCTCAATATGATCTATTTCTGAAGTCTCGGCTGGCCGATTACAGCCAGGGAACCGGCAACAGATGTCCCGGTTGCGCAAGAGGTCCCGCAAGGCCTTTGAAGGACGATACTTTTCTCGCCCAACATCAATCACAGCGCCGGACCACGGATCGGTGAGTACCTTCATGAATGACGGGGCGTCCTGAGCAATGCGCAGCGCGGTCCCAATAGGTATTGGTCCGTAGCCTTCTAAATCTGCCAGTGCACGCTTCGGGTTGGCCAACATCTCCAGTGCGGGGATCGTCACGGCGACTCGTGCCTTCAACGGCGTTCCCGGCGCGGCAGGCCAACCGTCGATCAGGGCATCACAAATAATGTCCAGTCTTCGTTGCTGTTCGGTTCGTTCATCATCCGGGTCATCATGCTGCGAGGCGTGCCAGTTGACGGTGTTGATGATGCTCAAGGCCTTTTCTGCAGGGAGGTGCAACTGTAGCGTCGACATTCCATTGGGCTCATGCCAGTAGATGACCTTGCGGTCCTGGACGCCCTTTTTGTGGCGCTCTTCAATGGGTTGAGGATGTAACCGTTCATGAATTTTTCGTGCCCTATGAGCCACTGCCGAATCAGCTGCGGTTCGCGCGATAGGCAAAAGCGTCTGTTGCATGTAGCGCACGTCTGCTGGTTCAAGATCTTGAGACTGCTTAACGATTTCCTGCGCGGTCCTGGTGGTGATCTCACCACAACTGAGTTCTTCAAGAGTCTCCGGGCATAAATGTCGCAGACCTTCAGCGATAAATAATCGATCTCTAATGTTGGCTTCGGATGCACGTATGGCTATGGACGCCTCGGCAACGAAGGAAGAACGCACTATCGCCTCATCGGAGGGATTCACGCTGTAGTACGCGGTGGCTTGCTCTTGAAATGGGTCTGGTGACGAATCAATGAGCGGCTCTTGGGTGCCTTGAGCAGATGCTGACTTCACGGCATGTTCAAACGAGTCAGCTAAGACGGCGGCTTCTGCAGCATCAAGCATGCTGCGTAATCGCGACATAGTCTTCAAGGCATCCAAACCTTGGGCCGCTGAAGAAACCGGCGGTTGTTCATAGAGCTGCCGGGCGGTGGCCGCAATTTGCGTGAAGAGATTATCTTGATCTAGATGCGCTGCCCACCGGCCGAAATCACCCGGAGTTGTCCGCGTTCCGGGAGGGCTAATGTGCAGGCGCCGAGGATCATCGGTGCTGTGAAATACCTCTCTTTTGCTCATAAATAGCAGTATCAATGCTTCTGTGGGTTGCAAAACGGGAAAGTTCCGAGCTGGGCATAACCCATAAAATCACCGGATTTCAGGGGAATGCGCCTTGGTTTCTTCGGGCGGATACGATGGGAGAGTGCCCGATTCGTTATTGGGCGAGAATTTAGATATGCTGGACTCTGCTCCACGGAGCAAACTGAGGAGGATTCGCCTAGCGGCCTATGGCGCACGCCTGGAACGCGTGTTGGGTTAACGCCCTCAGGGGTTCAAATCCCCTATCCTCCGCCAAATTTAATGTCTTGGTTCATCATGAAAATGATGAATCAGGACATTATTTTTTTGCCTATCAAGATCCCGTGAGCAGTTCCCGGTAGGATCCGAGACATCTATCAATCGATGAATGACTCGACGAGGCAGTAATCATGGCAAGCGTTTTGAGTGAGATTTCCATTGACTGCGCTAACCCGGTGCTCTTGGCTCGCTTCTGGAGTGAAGCGCTAGATTATCGAGTCTTTGAAGAAGAAGTCGGGCTGATCAGCATTGGTCCACAATCGCAAGAAGTGTTTCCCGTGATCTTGACCTTCGCTCAAGTCCCGGAAGCAAAAACCATCAAGAATCGATTGCACCTAGATGTGAGCCCGCGCGAGCTTGATCAGCAACAGGAAGTTGACCGGTTGCTGTCCCTAGGTGCTTCCTACGCCGATGTTGGTCAAGACGTAGACGTGAGCTGGGTAGTTCTTGCTGATCCTGAAGGTAATGAGTTTTGTGTGCTCGCCGGCAAGGATTATGTAGAAATAAAAAAGACCTGTTGATCTCAACTTCGAAAATCAATTTCGAGCTGAGACCAACAGGTCTTGTCTGTCTCTGCCCAGAATCAGGGTAGAGAGGAAGAATTAGGCGCTTTTCTTGGCCTTGGCAATCTCCGGGTAGTGGATGGCCGCGGTCTGTGGGTGAGCACGCAACCAACCCTTAAGGACGTTGGCCCCGTAGGAAGCCAACATTGGGTTCTGCGGATCATCAGAAACACCACGGGCGTCTGCAGCTAGTTCTGCTGGCAACTCGACCTTGTCGATGACTGCATCTAGACGTGGTGAGTAGAAGAAAGGAACCGAGTAACGGTCAACACCAGCTGGTGGTGCGATGACGCGGTGGATGGTTGCCATCAGGTAACCGTTGGTAGCAACTTCCAGCATCTCGCCGAGGTTCACCACCAAGGCTCCTGGAGTTGGTGGAACTTCGATCCACTCTTCTTGACCATATGGCTGGACCTGCAGTCCGCCGACCTGATCCTGAAGTAGCAGGGTGACAAAACCGTAGTCTGCGTGCAGGCCAACACCCTGGTTGCCCGATTCAGGAACTACATCGCCGGAAACGTAGTGAACCAACTTGCCCATCCATGATGGGGTGTTGGCGAACGGTTCGTCGAAGTGATCTTCGGACAGGCCTAGACCTACTGCGATGGCCGACAGTAGTTCATGTCCGGTTTTGTTCATCAGCTCTGCCCAGGCCATGGCGCGGTTTTCGAGCTGCGGGAAATCTTCTGGGAACTGGTTAGGGCCCTGCAGGTTCAAGTAAGGCTTGTCCTGGGGAACAACGGCCAAGGCATCACGCTCTGGTCCATAATCAATCTGCTCACGGGCGTCGGCACGACCACGGGTGATTTCGGTGCCCATGCGGGTGTAGCCGCGGAACTGTGCGCTGTTGCGGTTATCTAGCTTGATCTTCTGCTCTACAGGCTTGTTGAAGAATTCAGCGATGGTGTCCAACAGCTCCTGATCTTGACCATTTTGGGAGCTGTAGCCAACGATTTGGAAGAATCCAACACGATGGGCCGCATCGCGAAGTGCAGCGACGAAATCTTCGTTGAAGCTTCCGTCTGCGTTACGCGAGGTAGAGATGTCGAGGAGTGGGATCTCGGTGACTACGTTTTTCATAACTCCAGCGTGCACCTTATGACGCGACTGTTACCAGCTAAAGTTACGCCCGGTTCCCTCAAGTTTCTTGCGCTGTAACATTGCTTGCAAAGCGCCTGGGAGAGGAAGATAATTCGCCCTCACGCACTTAGTGCAAGTGGCGAAACCCTTGAATCTTCAGGGAAAATCGCGTGGAGTCGGCAAATCCGTCACCAGCTTTCAACAGCATAGGGTCCGCATGCGGATTGCCGCGCATGGGTTACGCGGTAATGTAACGGTCTCCCGAGCGCCGGTTTGGAAGCTGTGACGAACTTGAAACTCGGATGTTTACCAAGAAAACTTGCTTAAGCGCACATCACTAACGCGTAAGTTCTTTCCAGCGATTCAAACACTCAGATCGTATGCTTAATGGGTGATATTTCGAGCAGTAGGCGATGGCCGTCCGTACCCAGAACACGGGTTGGTTTCTTCGCGCGATTGGAGCGAAATCCCACCACAGCAGGTGAAGTTGGATCAGTTGGTCACGACTAAGTCGACTCTGGATCTTGAAACCTTGCTGTCTGAAGATTCCACCTTCTACGGGGATCTGTTTTCACACGTGGTCCGGTATGAGGGCGTCTTGTATCTTGAAGACGGGGTGCACCGTGCATTACGTTCTGCGTTACATCACCGTTCCGTAATACACGCCCGGATATTGGATTTGGACGTCAATTAGATAAGCTATCGCCACGAGGATAACGAAGCTGTTCTCCTCAGCTAGTTACAGCCGAAGGGTTGCCGGAAGCTAGGTGGGAAGATGCGTAAAAGTGAAGACCCGGATCAATGGCACGGGGCACACATCGTTAATGGGCAAGATTTGAGCTTCAGCTCAGATCACAAAGCGAAAAAGTCTGCGCGCAGACGACAGAATATTGTCTTTATGGCGATGGCGGTACTAGTTCTTGCAGTGACCGTTGGAGCGCTACTCATCGCCACTGGAAACTGGAAACCGGGCGCGAAACCCACCGTCGCGAACGAAGTAACGCCAAGTCCCACAAAAATTGAAAACACCAAGTGTCCTGAAGTGAACTTCTCCTATCAGGACCCCGCGAGTTTCCGTATCCGGGTTTTGAACACCACTGAAATTTCCGGCCTGGCCGGAGATACAGCCAAGTCCTTGGAAGACCGTGGCTTCAAGATTTCTTCGCTAACGTCTGGCTGGAATTCGCTGTCAAACACGGTTGGAGCAGTCATCGCCGGACCTGATGGATACGCTCAAGCCTTTACCGTACAACGACAGGTGCCAGGAACGGTCTTCATCTTTGACGAAGACAAATGGGGCAGCAACGTAGACCTGGCGCTCGGTGAAAAATTCGAAAGCCTGCAAAAGGACCGCAAATTGGATACTTCTGCAGGCAAACTCGTCTGCGAATAGTCGGAGGTACTGATCCGACCATCGGTGTCTACTAGGCGTTAACCTTCTCTGCGTAAACCTCGGTTAGTGCGTTAGCAAATACCTCGGCTGGTTGTGCACCGGAGATGCCGTATTTACCGTCAAGAACGAAAAACGGAACTCCCGTGACACCGATCTGCTGGGCTTGGGAGATGTCCGCCTTGACGTCCTCAGCGAAGGCGCCAGCTTCAAGCTGCGTCGCTAACTCCTTGGTATCGAGCCCCAATGATTCGGCAATTTCAAGCAACGTCGGGGTATCGCCGGTGTTCAGGCCCTTTTCGAAATGTGCAGAGAGCAATGCTTCCTTCATCTCGTTGCCTGCGCCATGCTGCTTTGCGTATTCCAGTACACGCAAAGCGGTGAACGAGTTTGCAACCTTTAGGTTGTCAAAGTCGTACTTCAACCCCTCGGAAGCTGCCTGAGCGGTCACATGTTCGAGCATCTGCTGAACCTGGGACTGGTCTATGCCCTTCATTGCTGAAAGATACTGAGCTTCGCTACCTTCATAGTTATCGGGCAGGGAAGGATCTAACTGATAAGCGTGCCAGAACACGTCAACATTCTCCGAGTATTCAAAAGCTTCAACGCCATGCTCAAAACGACGCTTACCAATGAAGCACCAAGGGCAGGCGATGTCGGAGAAGATATCTACCCGCAGGCGCTTAGATTCAAGAGGCTGATTGCCAGTATTTTCAGTCATGCTTGACTCAACAACTTTTATGCCGATTGCATTCCACTATCCCTTTGTACTGAGTACGACCTAGAGCTGGAATAATAGAGAAGGCCTAGCGCCTCAGCAACGAGGCGAACACCGAAAACAAAGAAAGCAGTGCACGTGGCAAAGAATCTTCGCTGGCGAGCTATCCTCTTCGCAGGAACCATCACCGCCATGGCAGGATTTGTCGACGGTGTCGGCTTTGTGCACTTTGGTGGCTACTTCCTATCGTTCATGTCCGGTAACTCCACCCGCTCTTCGGCCGCACTGATGACCGGGGATAACACCGGTTGGATTAACGCCATGTCGCTTGTGGCTAGCTTTGTTATCGGCGTAGTTATTGCAACGTTGATTACCGCTCCACTGGCAGCTCTACGCAGGCCCGTAGCCATGTATTTCAGTGCCGCGTTACTTCTGACTGCCGCAGCAACCGGTTCGGCTTTCCCACATGCCACGGCCTTGTTATTGGCTGGTGCGATGGGCGTGGTGAATGTTTCCTATACCCGTTCCGGGGAAGTGTCACTCGGTCTGACCTATATGACTGGCACCTTGGTGAAATTAGGCCAAGCGCTCGGCGGAGCGATCCTTGGGCTGTTGACCGGTTCCAATCAAGGAACTATTCGGCTGTTATGGCTGCGCTATGCGGTGCTGTGGGTAATGATCACCATCGGCTCCCTTGGCGGAGTGCTGGCCTACCTAAACCTCGGTTTAGCCAGTTTGTGGATCGTGGGACTGAGCATGTTGCTGTGGGCGTCTCTGGCGCTGTTCCAAGAATTGCGCTCCGTTGCAGATCCTCTTTCAATCGCAGAACGCACCGGGGATAGACGCCGAGTCGACTAGATTCCTGCTTAAAAACAGTGGCACCCAGCTTCACGATGAAGCCGGGTGCCATATTGCAAGCGCCGGTTATTAGCCCAGCAGCGAGTCGCTATCTTGTTTGCTTGAATCGGTAGGGCGCAGCAACACCTTGTAGAGCACACCCAGCAAGATCAACCAGACGACGCCGGTGTACAAGGCCACGCGGGTTTCCGCGCTCAGTGCTAGCAGTACTACAACAAAGACCATGAAGATCATCGCTGCCCAGGCTGCGATGGTTCCGCCCGGTACTGCGTACTCGCGAGCTACCGAATTATCGCGCCCAGCCTTCGCTTCTTTGCGGCGCATGGCTAGGTAGGAAGCCAAGATCATGATCCAAACCCACACGGTCGCGAAGGTGGCGATCGAGGCGATAATCGTGAACAGCGCTTCAGGCAACAGGGCGTTGAGCACCACGCCAACCAGCAACACAATAGCCATGACTATCACCGACATCCACGGCACGCCGTTGCGTGAAACCCGGCCGAAGGACTTCGGTGCATGGCCCGCCAGAGACATGGCGTAGAGCATGCGTCCAGCGCCAAAGGTATCGGCATTAATGGCTGAAATGGCTGCGGTGATAACCACGGCGTTGAGTACGTGTGCAGCTGCCGGCAATCCCAGTCCGTCAAAAATTTGCACAAATGGCGAGGCGGAGCCGTCAATCTGGCGCCAATCAAAGAGCATCATCACTACAGCCAGGGAAGCTACGTAGAAGAGCAAGATACGCCATGGCACAGTGTTGATGGCCTCTGGAACAGACTTCGAAGGATCATCAGCTTCGCCGGCGGTAATACCGATGGTTTCGATGCCGCCAAAGGCAAACATCACCACGGCGAAGGACAATAGCAGGCCCATAAAGCCGTTGGGGAACAGCGTGCCGGCACTCATGAGCGTGGCAAAGCCAGTAGCGGTATCGGTGTCTGGGGCGTTAAAGCCGAAGATGATCAGGGCAACACCGCCAACGATCATGGCGATAATCGCCGTAACCTTCACAATGGCCAACCAGAATTCGGTTTCGCCAAAGACCTTAACCTTCATCAGGTTAATGGTGGCGATCAGCAGCACCACCACCAGAACCCAGATCCACTGCGGTACCTGCGGGAACCAGAAGCCCATATAGATGCCAAAAGCGGTCACATCGGCGATGGCCACAATGGCCATTTCAAAGCTGAAGGTCCAGCCAGTGACAAAGCCTGCAAAGTTGCCCAAGTAGCGCGAAGCGTAGTGTGCGAAGGATCCGGAAACCGGATGCTTCACGGCCATCTCACCCATGGCGCGCATAACGATGAAGACGGCTGCGCCGCCAATCATGTACGCAAAAAGTACGGCGGGGCCGGCAGCCTGGATAGCGGAGGAGGAGCCATAAAATAGGCCCGTTCCGATCGCTGAGCCCAGGGCCATGAAGCGGATGTGGCGGGCCGTGAGCCCGCGGGCAAGTGAGGCCTTGATATCGGTCACGATAGTATTGCTCGGATCCTATTGGGGTGCATTCGATCTGGGCCTGAAAGCGTTCAAAAACAGAAATCAGCCGAGAAAATCCTATGTGCTCACAAGGCTTTGGTGTGTAGAACGTGGCACAGATCAATCGTGAGCTTGACCACCAGCGGTTGCCCGAGAGCACCATTGAGGTGGGAGAATGGGCTTATGAAACTTGGATTCGTCCGCCACGGACAGACGCAATGGAACCTTGAAGGCCGACTGCAAGGCTCCAGTGATATTCCGCTGAACGACACCGGACGGACCCAAGCAAGCGAAGCAGTGAGCGTACTCGCCGGCGGTAACTGGGACGTTATCGTTTCCTCCCCGCTATCCCGAGCACGGGAAACCGCGCAAATCATCGCCGACGGTCTGGGCCTGGAACTTGGTCCTAGCTACGACCTGCTGATCGAACGCGACTACGCGCAGGGTGAAGGCATGGTGGAGGCCGAAGCGCTTGAACTGTGGCCAGATAAGCTCGGTGGCGGAATCGAGCCACTGGACTCCGTCGTTGACCGGGGCCTGCGCGCAATCAATCAGATCGCGGCAGACTACCCGGGCAAAAATGTGGCCATCATCTGTCACGGCACTATTATTCGCTACACACTTTCGCACCTAGCCGGCTACAAGCTGGATACCATCCGCAATGGCTCGGTAGCCATTGTGGGCCAGGACCAGACTGGGGCCTGGGAGCTGGAACTGGTCAACGACGCAGTTCCAGAAAAGTTGGTCCGCTAGTTATCCAGTACTTCGTTGCCTTCGGGTAATACCGCGCGGATGCAGGAGGCCAACTGTGAATCACGTTGTCTTGTTTTCAGGGCGGCAAGCCACGAGCCGAGGCTACGGTAGGCGGCAGCACGCACCGTTGGTGTGGACAAAAAGATGTCATGTAGGGCTCCGGGAAGGCGCACAATATGTAGTTCTCGTCCTAGGTTCAGGCTGCGCTGCGCCACCGTTTGGACGTTGAGAGCGACATCGGCACGGGTGGCCGTGTCATTCCAACGGGGCAGTAAGTAGTTATGGGCTGAGAGCATCACCAAGGTAGGCATCTGTAGGTCTAACCCCTTTTTCACCTTGGCCTGGGCGGAAAATACTGCAGAGATGAAACCGGTGGTGAGTTTAAACCCGTTGGCCGGACGCCACTCAAGGTCATAATCCCACTCGCCAGCAAATTGGCTGGAGACGGTACGGGTATAAAACCCGGGATCAATGGTGGGCAAAAAACGGTGGGGGTTTCGGGTAGTGGCAGGTTGAATCATCCGGGCCAGGGCGGTGCGTCCAAACTCGCTGGCCTGAAATTCCAGCCAGGGGCTGTTGAGCGCCAACGCATCAACCTTGTGAGGATTGGCGCTGGCATAGAGGCAAGCACTCAACCCACCGGTGGAATGTGCCAGCAGGACAAAGCGGGTGCCCGGGTGGGCACTGGAAATGATCCGGTGCGCAGCATCAAACTCTTCAAAATATTCTTCGAGGTCGGTGGTGAACCCCGGGCTGGTTTTTGCATGCAGACCATGAGCCTGGTCGGCGGCGAGGTTGCGTCCGTAATGGCGCAGGTCCAGTGCATAAAAATCTGCGCCGGCTTCGCTGAGGAATTCAGCCAACTCTTTTTGGAAAAAATAGTCAGACCAGCCATGTACGTAGAGCACCGCAATTCCACGCAATGGTGGGGAGAAACGTAGCCGTTGCTTCTTCTTGGGCTTGTGCCTAACTAGCGTCGCAGTAGAACCATCAACCAGTGGCAGTTGGCGCGCAGAAAAGTTCTCGCCCAGTACATCGGGTTGCCAAAGATCCTCGGCTGGATTCTTGAACTGGAAGGCCATGGCTACAGCCTAACCAGTGCACACAAAAAACGGCATCCGCCCGCTGGACTGGTTACCAACGGATGAATGCCGCTTTTCGTGGCCGATCTTGAGGACGACTGGTGACAATCGGCCGGGTATTAGTAGCTACTTAGCCTGCCATTTCCAGCGTGCGAGCTGGAGCATCAAGGTAGCGCAGGTAAGCGTTCTTGGTCAGGAAGGTTGGGAAGTCATCACGCAAGGCGCAAGCTTCAAAGATTTCCAAAGCTTCCTCAAAACGGTCTCCTTCAAACCGCTCCAAGTGATCCATGGTCTCTTCGGCCAGATCCTGTACCCAACGACGGGTGATGATTTCGCCTTCATCGGTGATGGCTGACTGGTGGATCCACTGCCACAGCTGGGATCGTGAAATCTCAGCGGTAGCTGCATCTTCCATCAGGTTACGTAGGGCCACCGCGCCATTGCCGCGCAACCAGGACTCGATGTAACGGATACCGATTTCGATATTGTCGCGAATACCGCGCTCGGTGATCCTGCCACTCACACTCTGAATGTTCAGCAGAGCCGAATCCGAGACCTCAACATCTTCACGGGTGCGCTGCAACTGATTCGGTTTTTCGCCGAGCACTTCGTCGTAGACCTCGCGGGCTACCGATACCAGATCTGGGTGAGCCACCCAGGAACCGTCAAAACCATCGGCAGCTTCGCGAGCCTTGTCCTCACGTACCTTGCCAAAAGCGATCTCGTTGATCGAAGCATCCTTGCGGTTTGGAACAAAGGCGCTCATGCCGCCGATTGCGGTGGCACCGCGTCGGTGGCAAGCACGAACCAACTGTTCGGTGTAAGCCCGCATGAACGGTGCGCTCATGGTTACCGTGTCACGGTCAGGGAAAACAAAGCGTGGTCCGCGGGAACGGAAGTTCTTGATGATCGAGAAGATGTAGTCCCAACGACCTGCGTTCAGCCCCGAAGAGTGTTCACGCAGTTCATAGAGGATCTCTTCCATCTCAAAAGCGGCGGTGATGGTCTCAATGAGAACCGTGGCGCGAATGGTGCCGCGCTTGATGCCCATCAGGTCCTGAGCCATGTTGAAGACGTCGTTCCACAAACGTGCTTCCAGATGGTTTTCCAGCTTTGGCAGGTAGTAGTACGGTCCACGACCTGCAGCTAGCAAGCGGTGTGCGTTGTGGAAGAAGTGCAGTCCGAAGTCCACCAGGGCACCGGACATTGGGGTACCGGCAACCAGCAGGTGCTTTTCTGGAAGGTGCCAGCCACGAGGACGAACCACAATGGTGGGCAGTTCGCGCAGCTCGGTGTGGTTCAGCTTGTACTCGCGGCCATCTGGTGCGGTGAAGTCCAGTTCCTTATCCAGGATGCGGATCAGGTTTACCTGATTTTTGATCACGTTCTGCCAGGTGGGCGAGCAAGCATCTTCCATGTCAGCCAGCCATACGTTGGCGCCGGAGTTCAAAGCATTGATGGCCATCTTGCGCTCGATTGGACCGGTGATTTCTACGCGGCGATCTTCCAGCCCCGGAGCAATCGGAGCAACCTGCCATGAATCATCGTCGCGAATTGAGCGGGTCTCGTCCAAGAACTTTGGATCGCGTCCGTTGGCAATGCGTGCCCGGTTGACCTGGCGACACTGCATCAGTTCGGCACGGCGGGTTTCAAAAGCACTGTGCAGGGATGACAGGAAGTCCAAGGCATCGCTGGAGAGGATTTGTTCCTGATGGCGAACTGGGATAGCGGTGATGGTGATGTTGTTCAAGGTGATGGGGGAGTTCATGGCAGCGTCCTTAAAAATCAAAAATGGTGGTGGTGCTAGCCGGCGACCTTGCCGGCTAGCACCATCGACCCATTAGGGTCTAATGGAATTGGCCTTCTTCGGTGGATCCCACGAGGGCCAGGGTGGAGGCGTTCGGGTTCAGCGCCGTGGAGATTGCGTCGAAGTAGCCGGTGCCAACTTCGCGCTGGTGCTTGGTGGCGGTGTAGCCGGCAGACTCGGAAGCAAATTCGCGTTCCTGCAGTTCGACGTAGGCGCTCATGCCGTCCTTTGCGTAACCCTGGGCGAGATCGAACATTGAGTGGTTCAATGCGTGGAAACCAGCCAGGGTGATGAACTGGAAGCTGAAGCCCATGGCACCAAGTTCACGCTGGAACTTAGCGATGGTGGCATCGTCAAGGTGCTTCTTCCAGTTGAACGAAGGTGAGCAGTTGTAGGCGAGCATCTGATCCGGGAAGTCCTTCTTGACCGACTCAGCGAACTTGCGGGCCAGCTCCAAGTCCGGGGTTCCGGTCTCCATCCAGATCAAATCCGAATACGGTGCGTAGGCCTTGGCTCTGGCGATGCAAGGCTCGATGCCGTTGGTGACCTTGTAGAAGCCTTCCGGAGTGCGCTCGCCGGTGATGAACTGCTGATCTCGTTCATCAACATCCGAGGTGATCAGGGTTGCTGCTTCTGCGTCGGTACGGGCAATCACCACCGAGGGTGTGCCAGCCACGTCGGCGGCCAGGCGGGCCGCGTTCAGGGTGCGGATATGTTGTTGAGTTGGAATCAGCACCTTGCCGCCGAGGTGGCCGCACTTCTTTTCGCTGGCCAGCTGGTCTTCCCAGTGAACGCCTGAGGCGCCGGCCGCAATCATTGATTTCATCAGTTCGTAGGCGTTCAGTGGACCGCCAAATCCGGCTTCTGCGTCAGCGACGATTGGGACCATCCAGTCTTCAACGCTGTGAATGCCTTCGGAGAATTCAATCTGGTCGGCACGCTGTAGTGCGTTGTTGATGCGACGAACCACTTGTGGGACCGAGTTTGCTGGGTAGAGCGACTGGTCTGGGTAGGTCTGGCCTGAAAGGTTGGCGTCTGCTGCAACCTGCCAGCCTGAAAGATAGATGGCTCGGAGTCCGGCTTTGACCTGCTGTACTGCTTGGTTGCCGGTCAGTGCGCCCAGTGCGTTGGTGTAGCCACCGGTTGGGGTTTCCTCGGTGAGCTGCTTCCACAACTTCTGCGAACCACGCTTAGCCAGGGTGTGCTCTTCTTGAACTCGTCCCTGCAGCTTTACAACGTCAGCGGCAGTGTAATCACGAGTGACATTGTTCCAGCGGGGGTTGTTCTCCCAGCCAGTCTCGATAGCTGCGATGCGGTTGTCGATCGAGGTTTCGTTGGTGTTCTCGGTAGTCATTACCTTGGCTCCTTTGCGCAAGTTCCGGGTTCATGTTGATCGGTAGATGATCTTGTGAACTTCTTCGTGAGAACTACTTTTCCTCAAGCGCAAGGGTTGAAATAGGGGTTTTCTACTTTAAGATCTTCACTTCTTCTCAAATATGAAAGATTTACGCTTCTTTGGTCAAAAGTGTCCCAAAGCGCAAAAAATCGGCCAGACCTAGTGGTCTGGCCGAGAAGAAGTATGAAATTTTAGAATGTCTCGCGTGATGACGAGCGTGCAGATAACCGAAACCCTCTGTTGAGGGGTGCACTGTGCCGGCCCTCTACGGGAAAGGACGTGCGCTTTTAGGCAAGGTCGAAAGAAACAACCGCCATGACACCGCGACCGGAAATGCGTGGCTCTTGAACGTCCGAACCTGCCACGGTGTCGCGAAGATTAACGGGCAGCTGATCTTCGCCGAGTAGCAAGGTGGCTGAGCCTTGGAGCAGGATGCCTAGCTGTCCATCAAAGAGGTACTGCTCGCGCTTTTTGGACAGCTCGACGATTCTCACCGTAGGGCGAACCTTCTGCGGATCGGCGGCAACATAAACGGTGAGTAGTTCTTCGGTAGGCTGGCTGGCTCCAACCGGTGCTTCGGTGGTGAACTTCAGTGGACGCAACGGTTCTAGACCGTGCTGCTCTCCATCAACATCCAACTCAACGAAGTCTCCAGCGATCAAGGTAATAACTTGGGCTGGGAGAGTGGCAGTGAAAGAAGCTTCCTTCTCAATGGAGCGAATGGAAACTTGCCAGGACGCTTCAGCTTCACCGCTTCGCTGCAAGGTGCCGTCATCGGCCAGAGTGCCTGCGGCGATAAGTCGGACTTGGCCCAGTTCCCACTGCTTCTTGGTGCTCTTTGAAAGCTCAAGAATGGTTCCGGGTGCGTAGGTAGCCTGTGCTTCGCTCATGAGTCGAGTCTACTTGCCTGCGATCATGCGTAACTGATCAACCAATAGCGTCGTCGGCTTTGATGCATCAAGTACCAACCAGTCGTTGAGTTCGGCCAAACGAAGGTATTCGGTTCGTGCTGCCTGAAGGTATTCCACGGATTCTTCGTCTTCATCTCGCGCATTGATGCGTTGTGAGGCGAGGTAAGGATCAACGTCCAGAAGAATGACGGTGGTTCCCTCGGCGCTTTTCTTCGCAAGCCACGGCAAGAGGATCCCCGGCTTGTGGCCGCGAACGTGGCGTAGCACCAACTGGCAATACAAGTGGCGGTCCATCACCGTGAGGCCCGGAGCTTGTGCGGCGGTGAGGGAGTTTCGGGCAACGTTGAAGAGTCGAAACGTTGTCTCGATTAATTCCTGAGCAAGGTGTGGCACCGGGATGCCGGAGGTTCGCGAAAAGTTATTAAGCCAGCGGCGCCCCGCAACATTAGCGAGTTTGCGTGCCGGGATCTGCTCATTATTTAGTTCTTGCACCAGAGCGGTGATGACGGTGCTCTTACCTGCGCCGTCGATACCCATCACGACAAAAGTCTGTGGTGGATCGTGGGCGGAGTTTTTCGCGGATAGTACTTTTTCGACAATGGCTGTCATGGCTCTCCTCGTAGTTCACTATTGATATTTTCAACGAGTGGCAGGGGTGCAAGATTCCGGTGTAGCGCTGTGCATTTGTTGTGAGTGACGAGGCTTAGAGGCAATCGGAAGAATTGAAAATATTTCCTTGGTTGCGCTCCGCAAGACCGGAGTAATGGATCTTTTCTCTCGGACTTCTGGAAAAGTTGAGCGTTCTTCGCCTAGTCTAGGTATGTGACTGCAACCACATGGAACCGCGCAAAGAAGCCGGAAAATAGCAATGGACCCGGAGAAGCTCCGGAGATGGACGCCATTGCTCTGGGACGAAGGATACGTTTCCTTCGCAAAAGTAAGCAGATGACTTTGGACGATATATCGGCCGTGGTTGATACTGCGCCGAGCCAGCTTTCACTGATTGAAAATGGCAAGCGCGAACCAAAACTTTCTTTGCTCAAGTCGCTGGCCGGGGCCCTCGACGTCGGAGTTGATGACCTGTTGGGCACCGAGCCTCCTTCACGTAGAGCGGCCCTGGAAATCGAGTTGGAGCGCGCTCAACGTGGACCGCTATACGAGTCACTAGGTTTACCCACCGTACGTGTGGGTACGCGCCTTCCCATGGACGTGCTCGAATCATTGGTTGGACTTCAGAATGAACTTGAACGCCGACTGAACGACCAGGCAGCGACTCCGGAAGAAGCCCGCCGAGCCAATACGGCATTGCGTCACGAGATGCGAGGTCGCAATAACTACTACAAAGAAATTGAGCAAGAAGCTTCCAAGGTTCTTTCGGCGGTAGGCCACGATGCTGGTCCGCTGTCTCATCACCGTGCAGCAGACATTGCTGAACATCTTGGCTTCAGTCTGCGCTTTGTAGGCAACTTGCCTCACTCCACACGTTCGGTGACCGATCTGAAGAACATGCGTATCTACCTGACTCAGGCCAATCGCACTGATCATGATCCGCGGTCAGTTCTCTTGCAGGCCTTAGGGCATCATGTCCTGGGACATAAAACACCGACGGATTACTCTGACTTTCTGTCCCAGCGTGTGGCCACAAACTACTTTGCCGCAGCATTGATGATGCCGGAGAAATCGACTGTTGATTACCTGCGTCGTGCAAAGAACAATCGTGAGCTGGCCATCGAGGACCTGCGCGATGCGTTTGCGGTGTCCTATGAATCGGCTGCTCACCGATTCACCAATCTTGCTACCGAACACTTGGGTATGACTTGCCACTTCCAGAAGGTGCACGAGTCAGGAATCCTGCACAAAGCTTATGAAAACGACCGCGTGAATTTCCCTGCGGATCATACGGGCGCCATCGAGGGACAGAGCATCTGCCGTTATTGGACCAGCCGAGTGGTCTTTGAACAGATGGACAAGTTTCGGTCTTTTGAGCAGTACACGGATACGGTCAATGGCACTTACTGGTGCTCGGCACGCACCGAACGGCACTCCTCAGGGCTGTATTCGCTATCAATCGGTGTCCCGTTTGAGCACGTGAAATGGTTCCGCGGTCGTGACACCAAAGAGCGTTGTCAGTCCACCTGCCCGGACGAAAATTGTTGTCGCCGCCCACCGGCAGATCTTTCTGACCGCTGGTTTGGCAACGCGTGGCCAGCCACTCGTGCCAACACGCACTTGCTAGCTGCAATGCCGACTGGTGCCTTCCCTGGTGTGGATGAAACAGAGGTTTATAGCTTCTTGCAACGTCAGCAATACTGATCCGGTGGAAATTTCTCAGATGTTCATGCCGGTGCGCCGGGTGGAAGCTATCGACCCTCAGGCTCTAGAGGGAAATCAGCAATGGCCTTTTGTTCTTCCTCCGGTGCGTCAGCTTCTTCATGATGGTCTGGACCTAGGGCAGGTCACGATTCTTGTCGGCGAAAACGGTACAGGAAAGTCGACACTCGTTGAAGCATTGGCCATGGTCTATGGAATGAATGCTGAAGGTGGCTCCACGGGTGCTATGAACACAACGCGAGCCAGCGAATCGGAGCTATGGCAACAGCTGAAGCTTCAGCGCGGTGCGGCAGCTTCGCGCAAAGGATTCTTTCTGCGTGCTGAAACCATGCACAGTTTCTATACCTATCTTGAAGAATCGCGATTCAAAACAAGGTTGCACGAGCGAAGCCATGGCGAGTCCTTCCTTGATCTTGTAGAAGAGAGAATTCCCTATATCCAAGGACTATGGATCTTGGATGAGCCGGAATCAGCACTGTCTTTGGCAGGTTGTCTGCGGCTCATGAAGCTGCTTCGAACCATCCTTGATTCCGGGTCTCAGATAGTCATCTCAACTCACTCACCAATGCTTGCGGCGTTCCCGGGCGCGCGAATCTTGGAAGTCGGTGCGTGGGGATTGCGTGAGAGCGAATATGAACAACTAGATCTTGTGCGTGGATGGCAAGAGTTTTTTGATGACCCGCAAAGTTGCTGGCGTTAAGGCGCGGTCTATAGAGCGTGCTTGGAAATGAAGTCCACAGTTGCACCGGCCAACCAAGCGCCATCCTGTGCCACCGTTCGTTGCGAACGCGCCACTTTAAACGAATGATTGCCGCCCTCGAACCAGGCCAGTTCCGTCGACTTATTTAACTTCGCAACAACTGCTTCCATCTTTTCCGGGTTGGCAAACGGATCCTTGGTGCCTTCCAAAAACAGCATCGGTACTGCCAACGGGTAGAGGTGCTCGTCGCGAAGCTTATCTTCCTTTTTAGGTGCGTGCAATGGGTAACCCAAGAAGATCAGAGCGTTCGCCGGCATACCTTCGGCGACAGCCAATGAGGCCATACGTCCACCAAATGACTTGCCGGCAACAACCACTGGCAGACCGCCGGCTAAATGATCTTCAACCCATGAACGCACTTGATGCCAGACAGCGATGGCGGTAGGTGCCTTGTCTGGGAATTTCTTTCCTGCGTCCATATACGGGAAATTGAAACGCAGTACGCTGACGTCGAGATCAGCGACTGCTTGAGCGAACCCAGTCATGAACTCGTGGTCCTTGCCAGCACCAGAACCATGGGCCAAAATCATCAGGGCTTTAGCCTTCGATGCCGGCATCCACAGGGCGCTCAGCTCAGAATCGTTAAAAGGAATCGACAGTTCTTGCGTCATGGATTTAAGCCTAGGGCGGGATGTGAATGGTGACAGAATCTGTTGAGGCCGGGGTTCTAGCTCTATTGAATCCAGTCTTCACGATTGGCAGTGCCTGTATCCCCGCCGGACCTGGCGATGACGGTCAGCTTATCGACTTGCTCTCCGGCAGCAGCTTTGTCGTTGATCTTGATGATCATGTTTGAGGAGACGAAGCTTGAGGCAGGAGTGTCATAGGTTCCACCCATCCACGGACCGTCCTTGATGGTGACGACAAGTTCACCAAAGGCCGGTGACTCCACCTTATCTACGTAGGCATGTGGGTCATCCGGAAGGCAACGGCGGTACACCTCTAAGGTGGTAATTTCTGCGTGGCACATGGATTCGTAAACGTCATTCATGCCCGAAAGCCACTGCGCGTATTTTTCTTTGGCCCAGGCTTTGCGGTCGTTGGGGTCTGCTCCGGTTCGGGCGCGGGAGTAGGTTCCGGAATTCTTGCCGTCCTCGGTGGCGAAAGTGATGCTTTCCAACTCCGGCGACTTCTCACCCACGCTCTCGAACATGATTAGGCCCATGAACCGGAGTTCATCCTCGCGGGTCTGGTAGCTTTCTTGCATTCCGTCCCGGTTGAAAATCATGCTGTTGTCTAACGAGATATTTATGACGCCCGGCTTTGGCGACTCCCATGAAGTCATCAAATTGTAGGGGTACGAGAATCCTTGAGTGGATTTGATGCCCGAATTGTCTTTCCACATCTTAATCTTGGAGTCCGCCCATGCCTGACCAGTCAGGGGTGCTGCAGTGGATTTAGTCGGAGACGGGGCGAGCGAATTTTCAGCAAGCTCGGTGTCGGCAGTTACCGCAGAGGCCGTGGCGTTAGCCGGGGCAGTTGCTGACTCTGAGGGTTCGGAAGAAGGTGTTGGGGCTTGGCTTGCGCTGCACCCTGTCATCAAAATGGCAACGAGAGACAACGTCATGAAACTTCGGATGCGCAAGAGTAGCTCCTAGGAGAGTGATGAATTCCCAGTCTATTAGGGGTCCTGCGCTCAAAGCTATCTATTTTAGAATCGTGCGAATACCCTGATGGGCCCAGATTTAAAATCTGCGCCTTCGCTCAGCCCCATCGATTCATAAAACGCTCGTTGCCCTGGCTCATCATCGGTAATAAGCACAAACTGGCGAAGGTGTTTGTATCGGTCTTGAACGGCAGTAAATAGTTCCCTGCCGGCACCGCTGCGCTGGGCTTCTGGGTGAACCAAGATGTCTTGCACGTAGCAAATGGTCGCGTCATCGGAAATCGCCCGGGCTAAGCCGATGAGTTGGTGTTCCTTGTCGTAGGCGTAGACAAGAAAGTCAGAGTTTTTCAGTGCCGTGGCCAGTACGTCGGGGTGATCCGTATAGGCGCTCCACCCCACGGAGTTGTACAGAGCAATAACTTGCTCAGGGGAGGGGACCTTAGTGGTGGAGATTTCCATAGCGCAGTTGCTCTCATCGTGTCCAAGAATTGGGTTCACCCTAACACGCAGTAACTGAGCTCCCGCTAAAGATCAGTGCACACACACAGAAGGGGGCTTGATGCGCCGAAGCCAAAGCTCCGGCGTATCAAGCCCCCAACAGGCTAGTGCTTCCTAGTTATCGAAGTAGCTAGGTACCTGCTCGTTCTGTGCTGGCGGGGTTGGCGCATCCACCTTCTTGCGCACCACCAGCTTGTCCTGCGCGTAGTCCACCACGACAGTGTCACCGGCAGTTAGCGAATCATCGATGAGCAGATCGGCGATGGCGTCCTGCACCTTGCGCTGCACCAAGCGGCGCAGTGGGCGGGCACCAAACTCTGGATCGTAACCCTCAGAGGCTAGCCAATCCACGGCAGCATCACTGACTTCCAAAGCAAGTTCCTGATCCACCAGGTGCTTCTCGGTATCGGCGATGACCAGCTTGACGATCTGGCCGATCTCCGACTGCGAAAGCTTGGAGAAGAGCAGGACCTCGTCCAGACGGTTCAGGAACTCGGGACGCATGAACTCGCGCACCTTGCTCATCACCTTGGCCCGGATCTCGCCGGCTTCACTGGCAGCCTTGGCCGAGGTGAAACCGAAGTTTCCGGCCTTGTTGGCCAGGTACTCGCCACCGAGGTTACTGGTCATCAGGATCAGCGTGTTCGAGAAGTCCACGGTGCGTCCGGCCGAGTCGGTCAACCGTCCGTCATCAAGGACCTGCAGTAGTACGTTGAATACATCCGGGTGGGCCTTCTCGATCTCATCAAGCAGGATCACCGAGTACGGATTGCGGCGAACCTTCTCGGTGAGCTGCCCGGGCTCGTCGTGGCCAACGTATCCCGGAGGGGCACCGATCAGACGAGCAACGGTGTGCTTCTCGCCGTATTCGCTCATATCAACGCGGACCAGCGAGTCAGCCGAACCGAAGAGGTTGGTCGCCAGTGCCTTGGCCAGCTCGGTCTTGCCCACGCCGGTTGGGCCCAGGAACAAGAACGAACCAATTGGACGACCCGCAGGGGAGAGGCCAGTACGGTTTCGACGCACGGCGCGAGCCACGGCAGAGACCGCATCCTTCTGGCCGATCACCGAGGCGTGCAGGGATTCTTCCAGCGAAGCCAGACGCGACTTGTCGTCCCCGGTGATCCGCGAGGTAGGGATACCGGTGGAGCGGGCGATAACCTCAGAGATCTGAGCTTCGTCCACCACGCGGGTTACGCCCGCATCGCCGGCGGCCTCGGCGGTATTAATCCGAGTGGTCAGCTCCGCTATATGATCGCGCCAGGCGCTGGCGTCCTCATAACGTTCCTCGCCAATGGCGCGGGACTTTTCGCGTTCCGCTTCCATCAGATCGGTGCGCAGGGACTGCACGTCCTCAGTATCTCCGGCGGCGATTGAACGTCGTGCACCGGCGATATCGATCAGGTCGATGGCCTTATCTGGCAGCTGGCGGTCGGTGAGGTACCTCGCCGAGAGTGATACCGCGGCCTTCAGCGCTGCTGGGGTGTACTGCACCTGGTGGTGATCTTCGTAGGATTCACGCAGACCTTCGAGGATGGCCAAGCTGACTTCCTGCGATGGCTCATCCACGGTGACCTTGCCGAAGCGGCGGGCCAACGCGCTGTCCTTCTCTACCTTGCGGAATTCGTCCAGCGTGGTGGCACTGATCAGGTGCAGCTCACCGCGTGCCAAACGAGGCTTGAGGATATTAGCTGCATCCATATTGCCCGACTCTCCGGAGCCAGCGCCGACCAGCAGGTGCATCTCATCGATGAACACCAAGATCTGACCTTCCGAGTCGGCAATCTCTTCAAGCAGGCCGGTGAGGCGCTGCTCAAAGTCACCGCGGTAGCGGGTGCCGGCGAGCATGCCGGGTAGGTCAATAGAGATGAGTCGGGCGCCACGGATCTGTTCTGGAACCTGGTCATCTACGATGGCGCGAGCCAGGCCTTCAGCGATGGCGGTTTTACCCACGCCGGCTTCACCGATCAGTACCGGATTGTTCTTGGTACGACGAGCCAGGATCTCAACTACCTGATCCAGTTCGTCATCGCGACCAATGACCGGGTCAATCTGTCCGTCGGCAGCCAGAGCGGTCAAGTCAGTTCCGAAGCGCTCCAACATGGATGCATCTGACTCTTCCTGCCCCTGGTCGCCTCCGCCGTTCTGGGCGCGCTGGGCTTGCTCCATGGCAGCCTGCTGGAGTGACTGGCCGGTGATGCCGTGCTGTGCCAACAGGTTGCTGACCGGCGATTCCGGGTTGAAGACAAAGGCAAGGAACAGGTGGTCCGGGTCAATGTAGGTGGAACCGTAGTTGCGGGCCACCTGGTAGGCGTCGAAGAGACTGCGCTGAGCGGCCGAGGAAAGGCGTGTTGGCTTCTCTCCGGATTCTTGGCTCTTTGGCATGTGCGCAATTGCGTCCTTGCCGAGGGCTTCGATGTCGATGCCCATGGCGGTCAGGTGTTCGCCAACTGGTTCGGTGCGCAGAAGTGCGGTGAGCAGGTGCAATGAGTCAATCTCATCGTGGCCGTGCTCCTGGGAGATTGCTGCCGCGGTAGCTACTGCCTCGTGGGTACGGGTGGAAAGTAGGCGGGTGATGTCGATCGGACGTGCTGCCTGAGCCCGTGAAGAGAGGAACCGTGAGAGGAATTCCTCGAACGAGCCGTCAGATGGTGCACCAAAAAATGCTGGCAAGTGAGCCTCCTAGTAGAAACTTGAGCGGTCTATGCTCATGTTCAACGCATAGGACCTCAAGATATTCCCGCATGATCCAAAATTTCTTTTTGAGCGCTCGAGCTCACACCCTTCGAGGTGCTTCGGAGGGGAAGTACTTAATCCTTCGGGATTTCAACAATCCCCAGTCGTGCGGCAGCTATTAGGGCCTGAACTCGGTCGCGGACTGAGAGCTTGACGAAGATTTTTGCCATGTGTGTCTTGACCGTGGTCTCGGTGATACCGAGGGTTTTGGAGATTTCAACATTATTAAATCCCTGAGCAAGGAGTTTTAGAATCTGGATTTCTCTACTGGTTATGCCCAGATCATCAATGAGATCTTCGACCTGTTGAGAATTATCCGTATGTGCTTTGCGCACCGCGGAAATCAGGTCGGCAGAAACCGAGGGGGAAATGACCGCAGTGCCGTGATGAACTGCGTGCACGGCATTAATTATTTCTCCCGGTTCTGAATCCTTAACTAAATAGCCACTGGCGCCGGCAGTAAGTACAGGCACTAAATACTCATCCGAGGAAAATGCCGTAATTGCAAGGACTGCGGGGCTGTCTATGCGAGATTTAATGGCGCGAGTCGCGCTAACCCCGTCCATGATTGGCATCTGTAAGTCCATCAAAACAACGTCAACTTCGTTTGCTGCACAATAGTCGGCTGCCTGCTGTCCATTTTCTGCAAAAAATACGGTTACAAGCCCGGAATCCGTTGATAGGATTGTGCCCAACGCATGCCGAATTAGTGGCTCATCATCAGCGATTAGGATCTTTATTTGTTCCATCTGTTTCCTTAGCGTCGATGCTGCAAGCTCCAAACGGGTGCTCACTTGAAAGTATATAAGTTGTCGAGATGTGGAGTTTGTTATGAAGGCTTTGAAGATGCTGGCCGTTGCCGCATTGGCATTGGCACCGTTAACCGCAGTGGCTGTTCCCGCATCAGCGGCGCAGAGTCAGTCAATCGGCTCCGGATCCGTTGCAACCCCAGCCGGATGGGGTGCAGACTTTTCGAAGTGGGTGTGCATTAACTACGGCGTAGGTTGCGAATAAGCTATTTGACTTGAACGCTGTCGCCGTGAATTATTCGGCATATGAGTGAACGACTAAAAGGCACCCTGACCAAGCACCTCGCTGGCCGGGGTGTCATTATTTGGGTGGGGATCGCTGTCCTTGTTCTCCTGTCGGGCAGTGAGTCCGTCACCCTCTTTAGGGACGGTTTTAGTCGAGCGTCACAAACAACCATCTTGGGAGCCCTCGTAGGGCTCGTGCTTTGCGTGGTGCTGGCTATCGGTCTTCGATGGGTCGCAGCGTCCCTCGGACTGTTTATTGCCGTTGCCTTCTTCTTCCTCAACGAGAGCTTCCTATTCTTCTTCACCTTCACTGCGTTTATGATTTTTGCGGCGCTGGCAGCAACTGTTTATGCACGAAGTGTTCGAGGATTGTTCCTCACGCTATCGGCGGCCTGGATGGTTCTGTTTGCTATCCAAGCCCATCAGGACGCCATATTGCTCGTCGCACTGGTGCCGTTGACTGCCCTGTCCTACTTTGTAACGCGCAGTATCTATTCATTGCGAGAGAAGAATGATCACGCTGTTGATCAGATGCAAAAGGCTCGGGAACAGACGCGTATAGCCATAGACAGAGAACGTAAAAACATCGCCCGCGATCTGCATGACATCGTTGCTCATGACATCACTATCGTCGCGATGCAGTCAAAGGCGGCCAAGTTCGCCAACGACGGGCAGGCCGCGCTAGAGGCACTCGATATCATCGCTAAGCTCAGTACCGAAACCTTGCATGACTTGCGACTGATGCTCAACGTCCTACGGGCCGATGGCACCATGTCCACAGAAGGCAGTGCCAACTTTGATAAGCCGGCTGCAACTACTGTCAATGCGCTTCAGGGAGCAGAACTTTTTGCTCAACGGCTCAAAGATGCCAACTTTAAAGTGACCTCGACCACGGATGAAAAAATCTCCGAACTGCCTCGTTCTGCGCAAACTGCGATCTATCGTGTGATGCAAGAAGGTACAACGAATGTCATAAAGCACGGTGTCCCAGGTGGTCACTGTTCATTAGAATTGCTTTCAAACGGCACCGAAGCCTCACTAGAAATCACTAATCAGGTGGGTGTTTCCGGCAGGAAAGTGAAGGGGCTACCAGCTGGCGGAAGTGGCCTTATTGGTATGGCCGACAGGATGCGTGCCTTTGGTGGAAAGTTCTCAACCAGCCAAGAGCAAGGTGTTTGGACCCTTCGCGCCAGCATTCCGTTCTAGGCCTTACCCTCCTACTAAAGTATGATTTCGATTTTTCGCTGAACACGATAGGTTAGATATGTATCGGTGAAGACCGATCACCGAGAAGGTACTTGGTGGTGTTTTGCGAGTGGCATCATCAAGGACCAGAGGGTGATTAAAAGGTACGTTGCATTGTGTAAACGGACTGATCTTTCATCGGCATTGCGCCCCCATCGCGTGCCGTTGTCTGTCGGCAATGCGACGTACCTTTTATAACTTAAGGATTCCGTTCTTACGGAGACAGTAGGACGCCGATACATGCGAGCTTAAGTAGAAAGCGACGGATCCGGGATTTTCTCCCGGATCCGTCGCTTTTGTTCTGCGCCGACTATGCCTCTGAATCGTTAGAGTCGGAGTCGGTTTTCAGGACATGCTCGGAGACCTTGCCCAGTGCGCGTTCCAACGAGGAGCGCAGCACAATCGGAACGTTGATTTCCTCAGTGATCTGAACCAGACCCTCGCGCTCAAAGACACGAAGTAGCGATTCCACCTGAGGAACAACTTCTTCGAGGCTAGGAATCAAGTGGTGCTGCTCTTCGGGCAGATCCTCTTTGGTAGGAATCTGCAGTGCAAATTCAGTACGGACGGTGTTTGTCGAGGCAGCATTACTCAGCACCCCAGCAACCATCTCGGCGATCTGTGCCTGGCCCGGCTTTTCAAGAGTATTGATCAGAATGTGCGAGTAGAGCACCTCAGCGATCAGTTCCTTGATCAAGCGTGACCCTGCACCGCTGGTGGCGAGCAATGCTTCACTCAGTGATTCGGTAGGTGTCGCATTAGGTGCCTGATAGCGCAACAATGCGGTTCCGATTAGTGCATCCCAATAGGCCGAAAGGCGAGGGATGTAAGCCAGCGATGGAACGCTGGTTCCGTCTTCTGGTTCCCACTCAGGGTGCTCAATAGCCTCGGCGCTTTCGTCGACCTTGATGAACATTCCCAGTGCCTGGGCTGCATCTTGCAAGGTTTCTCCGGTGAGCACGCCAGCTGGTGTAGTTGGCTTACCTTCACCGACCCAGCCGATAAGTTCGCGGGCAGCAAAGACAAATGGCATTGATTCGAAGGCTCCGTTGGCCTCGTCGTCTTCAAGGTAAGGGGCGACGATTGGTGAATCACCAGCCATACGGGAGAGGAACTCGAAGGTCTGCTTGAAGTCTTCTACGCTGCCACCAAAGTTTGCAGTGGTGCCCAAGAAGGTTAGGTAGTGCTTGAGGATCGCAGCGCTGGCTTCTGAGACTTGCTTGCCCAGCGAGGAAAGGTGGCCGAGCTGCTCGCCAAGAACAGTTGGATCCAGCGACTGGACGTCAACACTCTTGCGCAACTGCGCATGCACGGTCAGTAGCGTCGTGAGTCCTTCGAGCGCAGCGCGTGTTTCGCTGGCGGGGTGTCCGTCTTCTTGGAAGTGGCGGAACAGCTGGGACTTAAAAGGCTGTAAAGCTTGGCGCACTTCAGTTTCGAAAGGTACGGAGCTCGCCCCGGACTGACGAGCCGGATGACCCTGTGCGGTTTTCTTCTTGGCTGGTTTTCGTGAGGCCATGTGTGTGGTGGTGATCCTTTAAAACGGCTTGTCGAGAAAGATGATTATTTGCTTACTTTCAGTGTACGCAGAGCACAGATAGAGCGAACTTCTTGTGAGGGGTCTAACGCTTTCCGACGGGGTAAAAGTGATCTAGCCGAGGGAAGTGCCGTAGAAAAGACGGTGTAGAGCAAAGATTTCCACAAAAAATACAGATCACAGGGGAGTGTGGTGGCGCTCACCGTTGAATCCCCAGAACTCGTTGAAATTCTGGCTGGATCGCGCGACAGTGAACACATACAACCTCGTATTACGGGGCAAACGAGTTACTAGGAGAGTGGATCATGGCTGGGATGACTGCGCCAGATCATGTAGTCGTTGTCGGTGCCGGATTTATCGGATTGTCGACTGCTTGGTATCTCCAAGAAGCTGGCGTCAAGGTCACGGTAGTAGATCGTGGTGGGGTTGCCTCGGGCTCCTCGTGGGGTAACGCTGGTTGGTTGACCCCAGCTCTCACTCTGCCCATCGCAGAGCCATCAATCTTCTCCAATGGACTGAAGATGATGCTGGATCCAACGTCTCCGCTTTATATCCCGCTGAGCGCTGATGCCAAACTACTGCGCTTCTTGATCGGCTTCGCCTGGCACTCAATGCCCAAGCGATGGGAAGATGCCATGCGGGTCTTCTCGGAAATCGGAGTCACCGGACTTGATGCCTTTGACGAAATCTCTCAGCACACGGCCGCTGGCCCAGGAGTTGCGGAGCATTCCAAGGCGGCCGATCCGTTCTTGACTGGTTTTACTTCGCTCAAGGACCGGAACGCGCTGCTGCACGAGTTTGAGATGATCGAAAAAACCGGTGGCACTGTCGACTTTGAGCTGCTCAGCGGGGATCAGCTGCGCGGCATTGAGCCGACCCTTTCGGATCGCGTCGCCGCCGGCGTAGCAATCAAGAATCAGCGCTATATCAACCCGCCAAAGTTCATTGCTTCTCTCGCTGAGTCTGTGGTTGCACGCGGTGGTGACATTATCGGTGCCTTTAATGTCACCGATATTCGCGACAACAAGAACTCGGTGACGGTTATTGGTTCAGAAGGCCGGGCCATCACGGCGGACCACGTAGTTCTTGCTACCGGTGCGTGGATGACTGACATGGCTCAAAAGTTCGGCGTCAACGTTGTGGTTCAGGCTGGACGAGGTTATTCGTTCACCGTGGAGCCGGAATATATGCCGACGCACCCCATTTATTTCCCAACTCAGCGCGTAGCCTGCACCCCACTGGGGGATCGCTTCCGGATCGCAGGCACCATGGAATTCCGGGACGTCAACCACAAACTGGAGCCAAAGCGCATCGAAGCCATCGTGGCCGCTGCTACTCCGGTGTACAAGGGGATCAACTGGGAGAACCGCAAGGAAGAGTGGGTTGGTGGGCGTCCATGCACCGCTGACGGGTTGCCGTTGGTTGGCCAAACCCGTTCCCCGCGGATTTCTGTCGGCGGTGGCCATGGAATGTGGGGCGTAGCCCTTGGTCCATTGACGGGAAAAATCTTGGCTGCCCGAATCACCGGTCAAGAAGTCCCCACTATCGCACGTCACTTCAATCCGCTGCGTAAAGGGTTCTAGAGCTGAGCAATTTGAACCAGCCGGATTCTCACGGAGGTGGGAGGGTTGTAGGGACTCCGCACAATCAAGCAAGGTGCTCATCAGATTGCCGAGTGAACCGCTGGGCCTAGGCATGCCGGGTGGAAGTGCCCGATAACATCTGACGGTAGCCCTCGACGTAACTAGGGAATTGAAGGGACAACCCGCTGTCCAACAGGCGGCTGTTATCCAAGCGCCGGTCGCCAGCGCGTCGTTCGGCCGACGGGGCCTCTTGTTCAGGCTGCTCTAGACCTAGTTCGCTGGCCAGGAATTCGTAGACCTCTGCCAGCTGGGCCGGAGTGTTGTCCGTGGCCAAGTACAGGTCGGCTACCTGATCATCTAAGCCGGCTACATGGACAATGGCGGCGGCTAGATCATCGCGGTGTATTCGGTTGGTCCAGTGTGAACCGTGTGGGATTCGGGCGCTGCCCGAGGTCACCAGGTCTATCAGTCGGTTACGTCCCGGGCCGTAAATTCCCGAGGCGCGCAAGATTGTCACCGGCAGTCCACTCTCGGTGAGCGCTGCCTCGGTGCGGGCCAAGACCTTTGCCGTATCGCGGGTGGCAACTACGGGTGCCTGCTCGTTAACCCACTGGCCATCTTCACCGCCCATCACGGCAGTGGAGGAGATGTAAATCAGTCGGCGCAGCTTTGGTGCCTGGCTACGAAGCCGAGCGCTGAGTTCTTGAGCCACCTGCAAATAGCTGCGCTCATATCCTTGTGCGTCGCGGGTTACCGGAACCGGGGTGAGCACTACGACCTCGGTATCTGGATCTACCACTGGCCAACGGTTGGGATCGAGTAAGTCGACATCCGTTCCGGCGAACTCTTCTGGAAGCTTGTTACTGTTGCGGCGCCATCCTGTGACGTGGTGTCCCTTGGCGTGGAAGCGTAACCCTGCTTCGGTGGCGACGTCGCCGCAGCTGACCAGTAATACCTTCACAATGCTCCCTCGGACTTGTTTCTCTTCTCTCTAGAATAGAACCAATTACCGTGACGGAAAGTTTCCGTCAGTGATAGAGACCGCGCTAAACATGCACGAGGAGGTCACTGTACTGATGAATCAGTCGGTGCTTTGTCTGCTGTTTGTTGCTGTCGCTTTCTTCTCACTTTTGGGTGAGGGCATGGCCGTTTTTGCCTTGACCCTTGAAGCCGCAGACCAGCTGGGTTCGTGGGCAGTGACCGCACTGTTCTTAGGTGGGCTGTTACCTCCGGTGCTTGTCGCGAGCTTAGTGGGCCGATGGGTGGATAGTTCATCGTTATGGCGCGTGTGGATTTTTAACCTTTGCGTCCACGTATTGATCTTCGCGGTATTGGCGCAGGCAGAAAACATGATTCTTTGTTTGGCTCTCATGCCAGTGGCCAGTATTTGCGCGGTGATTCATGGTTCAGTGATCTTCAAGATTGTTCCGCGAATTCGTGGCAGCTTTAGCTTGTCCAGAGCTGGCAGCTTTCTTGTGGTCGCCACGTCCCTGTCTGGAATCATCGCTCCGGCAGTTGCTTCATGGTTGTCAGCGCATGCGGGTTTCAGCACGGTTCTTTGGTGCGGGGCCGTTGGGTTCGCATTGCTCAGCATCGCAGCTATCTTGATGCGTTGGACTCTACGTGAGACTGCGCTGGGCGAACCGCAGCCCGAAAACCAAGACCGGCTGAAGCGGACTACAAGTAGTCCGGTTCTGTTTCAGAACCGTTGGTTGCGGATTCTGTTGATACCTGTGGCGGCCATTGTTTTTGTTCACCTCGGCCGAGGGCGTAGCAGGAGTTTTCTATCTGAGAGATATCACCGCCGATGATACGGGCTATGCACTGTTGCTGGGCGCTTGGTCATTAGGTGCGGTGGGAGGGTCACTGATGGGTGGCAACTCGTGGTTCGACTCGCGCGGATCAGTACCCACACTTCTCGGGGGAGCGCTTGTAGGTATAGCGATACTTGTGGAGGGGCTGTGGCCAAATGCCACGGCATTGCTGATTATTTTCCTTGTCGGGGGACTAGGCAACGGCCTGCACAATACCGGGGTGCGAACCGCCATCTATGAGCACGTTCCGCAAGCACGCCACGGAAGTGCGTGGGCTCAATTGCGCATACTCATTAACGCCATGGTGGCGTTGGGATATCTCTTGGGAACGCCGGGATTGATAATGAATTCTGCTCAAATGATCATCATTCTTACCGGCGCAGGGACCGCGCTGTCCGTGGTTGTGGCGCTAGTTTTGTCTCGAAAAACTGCGACGCACAATGCCGCGCGGGCAGCGGAATTAAACTAGCGGTTTTTGCTCTAGGGTTAATAGCAGGCGCAAAAGTAGAATGGGCGCAGCCTGGCATCGAGGACGATTGCCATTCTGTCCTTAAATTCGAAATGGTGTCGACAGATTTCTATTACTGCTCTCTGGTGCTTCGGTAACCGGATTGCCAGATCCACCAACGCTAGGGTGAAGATTTATCCGTTCCTCAATCATCAGACCAGTCAGGCGATCAACGGCCATCCTAGAAATAGTGATGGTCTTGCTACTGGTCTGGACGTTGATCACCATCGAACCTACTGGCTGGGATCTGTCTGTATACCGCGAAGGTGCGCTGACTCTTCTGCGCGAACCGCAGAATCTATATGGGCCATTTGTCGGTCCGATTAATGCGCCCGGATTGCCCTTCACTTATCCAACGTTTGCGGCAATCATGTTCCTGCCAATGGCCGTCTTCCCCTACTGGGTTTCAGTAGCAGTGACCATGGTGGCTTCTATTGTCTTGACCTTCTTTGTTGGCAAGGATCTGGCTCTGCGGATAGCGCGGCGTTGGCCGCAGCTGGGGCGATGGGTTACGCCGCTGACCTTGACCAGCCTGATGCTGATCTCCGGTCCCTTCAGGGACACCATTTGGTTTGGTCAGATCAACATTCTGATCCTCGGCGCTTGTTATCTGGCGCTAGTTAATTCGAAGTCAATGACTCCGTTTGTTATTGCCGTGGGCATTTGCGCCGGAATTAAGCTCACACCTATAGCCCTGCTGATTCTCCCGTTGGCCATGCGTAAATGGCGTGCAGTGATTACCGGAACCTTAGTCTTCTTGGGCACTCAGTTGGTCGGGCTGATCTTCCAGTGGCGCAACACCCTAGACTACTGGTTCGACGTCGTGCGTGATCCTTCGCGCGTCGGAGACGTTGGCTATATCGACAACATTTCGCTTCAAGGATTACTGACTCGCTTGGGCGCGGGTTCGCTGATCTGGTTTGTCCTAGCGCTCGCCGTGGGCCTGGCATTCATCGCTCTTCTTTACCGGCTTCACGACAAGGTTGAGCCGGTGGTGCTTCTGGGCGTAGCGGCGACCTGCCCCTTGCTGGTATCTCCGGTGAGTTGGTCACACCACTGGGTGTGGGGACCAGTCATGGCCTACGCCTGGGTTGTGGTGGCCATGCGGCTGAAGGCTTGGCCTCGACGGATCATGTTGCTGGTGGTTGTGTTCTTTAGCGTGGAACTGATGCTGTCAGCAAAGTGGGCCATCCGCCTCTTTGGCATCCATCCGGATCATGAATTGGCATCGTGGTGGTATATCTGGCCTGCGGTCCCCGTTGTAGGCATGCTCATTTGCCTCGTTACTGCCCTAGTAGCGAAGCCTCAGGAAATAGCAGAAACCAACTAGCATGAAGCACTCCGCGCCGCACTGTACAATTCTAGTATTCGAATATTTGTACTAGTTTGCAGTAGGAGGTGGTGGCGGTGGCTGAAGACAATGAATTGTTGCCACCCGGAGCTAGTCACGGTCCGGTACAAGCTGTTTCGGCGATGGGTTTTCCTTCACCAGCGCGCGACTACTTTGACGGTGGACTGGATCTAAACCGTCTGCTGGTACGGGATCGTGTCTCCACCTTCATCATGCGCGTCAGCGGACATGCGATGCGTTCGGCGGGCATCTATGACGGTGATGAAGTGATTGTTGATCGCTCACTATCGGTCCGTCACGGCTCAGTGGTGATTGTGAATCTTAATGGTCAGATGTTGGTGCGACGCTGGCACATTGATGGAGCCAAGGTTGGCTTGCTCAGCGACGAATCCCCCTTGCCGGTCTTACTAACCGAGGGCGATGAAGTAGGCGTTTTTGGCGTGATTACTAGGTGCCTGCATCATGTCAGGTAACCGATAATCCCTAAACGGATGACTCATACAATCGCTGATCCTTCGGATCCGCAACAACAGTGCTGCCCCACGTTGACGTAAGCTCGTTCTTTGCTCCGACGCTAAAACCCTGGCCGATGCCTAGCGGGCATACCCCGGAACAACCTCTAAGAACTTGGCCATGAAGCAGGACGAGAAATGTCTGGCTGACACCCGTTACCGCGCATCGTGAGTCGCAGGACAAATGCGCAACGAATTCACAATCCGACCTTCGGTCTACGCATTCAGGGCCAGACGTGAAGCGTCGAGGATCGATCGCGCTCGATGTGCGGGTACCTGGTCCGCGACACTGAGCCAAACGGTGACTGGTGGCGCTCCGATCAAGGGCACAAATTCAACGCCAGGGTGTATGCCCCTGGTGCGAGCGATGTCCGGGATGATTCCAACTCCGCGATCGGCGGCGACAGTTTCGATCCATTCATCGTAACTGCGTGTCTCCACAATCTCCGGAGTGAGATTCGGCCAGAGATCCGTTGTGGTTGACCCGTTAACCGTGTTGATGACCAAGGGGCGTTGGGGTACGTCTTCCCATCGGATTGGCGCTCCGGAAGCCTAGGGGGATCGATTCGAGCACGCGAGTACGCGTGGTTCTTCAAAGAGCTTGATTGTTCGGGGGCTGTCGAGCAGCGCTGGGGATACCGGTGAGCGTAAGACGACCGCGTCTACATCTCCACGGGCCAGGGGTTGAGCCGTGGCATCTACTCGGGTAAAGGTCACTTCGATGCCGGCGGTATCTTGTAAATGTCGTGCCATATCCTGCGCCCATGGGGTGGGCAGGAGCCAACTGAAACCTAGAGTGATTGTAGTGTTTCCTCGGGCCACGGCAATTGCTCGATCAAGGTTGGCCAGCGTAGTCCTGGCATGATCCAGGAATAAGGCTCCCGCTGCGGTAAGCTCGAAGCGCTTTGAGGTCCGCCGGATCAGCTGGACCTTGAGAGCGGATTCGAGTTGCTGCACTGTTCTTGACAGGGCCGGTTGAGTGATCCGCTGTCTCAAGGCCGCATGAGTAAAGGATTCTTCTTCGGCTACAGCGACGAAGGCCCTTAAGTGCCGTACTTCCACATCCATGCTTCCCAAGCATAGACCCTTGCCGATCTGTTAGCTGTCCATTTAAACCAATTGTCGTTGCCGCCCTTATTTGAGGGGCGGCAACGACAATGGCTGCTATGAGAAATCGGTCAGTTGCTGGCCTTTAGCCCGCGGGAGTTGTCACCAGGTGGTGAGCCCATTGCCCGACGTTATCGCGGTTATATTCCACGCGAGTGTGGTTGCGATCTTCCCTTGCTTGCATGAACTCGAACTCGTCGGGCACGAGTGTGTAGAGCTGCCAGTCGGGATTCGGTTGGCCGTCGTAGCTGGGGCGTCCGCTCCAGTCCAGTTGCGAAGCTTCGTCACTGAGCGCTGACGCGGTACCGGTGACGCGTACTTGACGTCCGGACTCGCGCCAGAAAAATACCAACGATGCGCGAGGGTTCTCTTGGAGCTCTTGGCCCTTTCGGGAGCTGCGGTGGGTGGAGAACTGGTAGCCGTTCTCGTCAAAGTCCTTGATGATCAGGGTGCGCCCCACGGGAGTTCCGTCTGCACGATTGGTAACAAACGTCATCGCGTGCGGTTGCCGATTCCCTGCTTCGATGGCGCTGTTCAGCCATGATTCAAACAAAGAGTTCGGATTCTCGGGGACAGTCTCGCTATCCAGGGTCGATAGTTCCTTGGGGAACGATGGCAGCTTTGCTAGCCGTTCACGTAGCTCGGTCATTCTCTCTTCCTTAGCTCTTGGTTCTGCGTGGTTATTCGGAGATTTGGACGACGGTGCGTCCTGTCCCATGCCCGTCGAGCAGGTCCTTTGCTGCATCTGCGGCGTCTTTGAGCAGGACGGTGCGTGTGACGGAATCTAGATGCTCCGGGTTGAGGTCGCGGGCAAGGCGTTCCCAAGCGTCGCGGCGCAGCCCTGGCTTCGTGCGGACCGAGTCCACGCCCAGTAGATTGACGCCACGGAGGATAAATGGCAGCACGGTGGTTGGCAGATCGCTGCCACAAGCTAGTCCGCAGGCAGCCGCGGCGCCGTTGTTGTGCAGTCCGGCCAGCGCCCCTGCAAGGGTAGGACCCCCTACGCTGTCGGCGACTCCAGCCCACTGCTGCCGGGCCAGTGGGCGGTCGGTGTTCAGCTCACCACGGTTGATGATCGACGTTGCACCGAGCTCGGTCAGTCGCTCGCATAGCGCGTCGGGGCGGCCTGTTGCCGCGATGACTTCGTAGCCAGCTTGTGCGAGCATCGCGATGGCGACCGTTCCGACTCCGCCGCCAGCGCCGGTGACCAGGACAGGGCAGTCATTGGGGTTTACTCCCTGACGCTCGAGCGCAAGAATGCTCAGTGCCGCAGTGAATCCTGCGGTGCTGATTGCGGCGCTCTGGGCGGGGTGAAGGCATCAGGGATGACAACCAGATCATCGCCGCCAACACGTGCAAGACCGGCCAGCCCGCCGTGGAGCTCTTCGCCTAGGCCCGCGCCGTCGAGCGTGACCAGATCGCCCGGGTGCCATCTCTGATCCCGCGAGGCGATAACTTCTCCGGCCAGGTCGATGCCGACGATGAGCGGAGTGCGTCGGATGACACCGGGCTTGCCGTGCAGTGCCAGAGCATCTTTGTAGTTAATGCTGGAGTAGTGAACCTGCACGGTTACGTCGAGGTCGTCTAGGAAGCTAGTCTCGGCTTGCTCAAGGGTGGTGCGGATGCGGTTATCTTCGTCCTTGCGGGCGATCCAAGCGGGAAAAGTACTCATTTTTCTGCCACCTTGTCCTGTGCATTTTGGGTGTCGTCAGGAAGTTCGCCGGTCAGGAACTGCGCGCGTCCTTGGCCAAATGACCAGTCCGCGGAGGTGTTCTCCGTGATACTCACGATGACGTCTTCGCCTGAAATCTCCAACCGGTCACCGAGGTATGTGGTGATTTTCTCGTAGAGACGCTGTTTCGCCTCGGTCGGTCGGGGCTTGCTAGTGACCTTTATGATGGTCAAGTTCTGCGTACGGGTGTACCCCAGACCTGTATCTAAGGCACGAAGTTCGAACGGTTCATGCTGGTGCAGGATTTGGTACCGATCGGTGAATGGGACATCGAACGCTTCGACGACGGCGTCGTGGATCGCATCAAGAAGACGGACCAGGTAATCCTCGTCGTGACCTCGAATGACATCGATGGTGATCAGTGGCATGATCTTGTTCCTTTCATAAAAACGGTTGTAATGGGCAAAGCTTTACGTGCGTGGTCCATTCAGCGGTTCACGCCTGCGCCGACAGTCTCGGCGGTCACCGGTTCGAATGTGGATTCGCTGGCAGGCCGGTGGACGGCCGGGAATCGAATCCGAATCAGCGCCGTAGACACCGCAGCTAGCGCGACGATTACGGCAGCTATGAGCAGCGGACCATGGAATCCGTCTGATAACAACGGGGCAACAAGGATAGGGCCGGCAGTTTGTCCTACTGCATATACCAAGCTGAGGATTGCGACCGCTGTGGGGACTTGCAGGTGTGCTCCCGCATCAAGGGCGAGGGTGGTAATGCCCATGAATGTCCCGCCAAAGAGTACCGCTGCGATTACCGCTCCTGCCATGCCAAGGTCGAGGGCAGCTAATCCGATTCCCGCCGCTTGCAGCAATAGCGCGATGGTCAGCAAAGTAGGGTGGGCCAACTTCCTGCTCAGCCAGGCCCAGCCAAGACAGGACGGGATAGCTGCCAAACCGACCACAATCCAGCTGAGCTTCCCCAGTCCGCCCGAGGCAGAGGACGCTATTGCAGCGACCAGGAATGTGCCCGCGATGATGTATCCGACACCTTCGAGGAAGTATGCCGCCACGAGCGGGACAAACCAGCGGTGGGGGCGATGAATCGGCTCCGTATGTGCAGGCGAGGTGTGTTCTGACTGCTCGGCCTGTACCAGTTGCCATGCGAAGGCACCAAGTATTGCCGTAAGCACCCCAGAAGCAAACCAGGCCTCACGCCAATCTCCGAACTGAGCGATCATAAGTACTACCGCACCTGAGATCGCGATTCCAGCTCCGACTCCGCCGTAAGACCAGCCAACCAGGTGGTGGGATTGTTTTGGAATGGTGTGGACAATGACGCTTGCCGCGACGACAAACATGATCGCGCTGGCTAGTCCGGCAAGACCGCGAAGCGCGATCCAAGCCTCGGGAAGTTCGGTGGCGGGCATCGCCATCAGAGAGAGTACGAGTACGCAAATACTAATACGCAGGGCGAGTGCAGAACGCGCCCACCGTGGAACTGCCATCATGACTATGGCGCCGATCATGTAGCCCAGGTAATTGCTTGTGGCTAGAGCCGCTCCCAGCTCGGCGGTGACGCCAGCTCGCTCTTGCATCAGAGGAAGAATCGGGGTGAATACAAAACGACCAACCCCGACGGCTGCCGCCAACGTGGCCCCGGCCCGCAGCGCGATGACCCATCCGGAACTTACTACTTTCGCCTTCAATGACGCCGATCTCCGATCACTTTCGATAGGACACCACGTTCTGTCTCATCTGCTTTCGAGGCTACTCTCGGATCGGGCTTACGAAAATTGGCATTTACGCATGATCTATGCATCAGAAGCATGGATGTACGTACTGATTCCTGCAGATAGAGTTTGGTGAGCGCCTCCGTGGCACTCCCAGCCCTGAATCTTGGTGACATTGTCCATGTGGAGCCAGCTACGACGGTGGAACTATAGTGGCAGAACATGGGCTTGTTGCCGCTGTTCGTTCAATCTTTGCCGTAGACATGATCGGCTATGCGCGCCATGCATGGTTGATGACTAGACGGCATTTTTTAGCGCCTTAGGCTGTGCCTACTATGGAAGTAATTACTAGGTAGGGTGCGCTTCAAGCGCCTGAGCTAGCGCAACCGTCCTCCCGGAATTCTTCCGCGAAGATCAGCAAAGACAAAGGGTGAGGCTCACATGACTGACCGCAGTGCATCGACTGAGTATTCAAACGACACTAGTCCGCTGGCAGCCTCGGGCCTCCTGGCCAAGCTCGGGGCAACCATACCGCTGGTTTCTGCACCTATGGCAGGCGGTCCGAGCACCCCTGCTCTTGTCTTGTCCGCCGCCGAAGCGGGAGGATTGGGCATGCTGGCTGGTGGATATAAATCGCCCAAACTGCTCGCTGAACAGATCACCGAGGTACGTACTGGAATTTCCACCTTCGGAGTCAACCTTTTCGGCGCAAATCTCTTCGCACCGAACCCGGTGCCAATCGACAAAGATGCCTTTGTTGAATACACCGAGACCCTGCGTGAGCTAGCAGCAACCTACGACCTGTCCCTGAACGAGGTCGAAGCCCTAGAGGACGACGATGAGTGGGCGGAAAAAGTGGACATGCTGGTCAGTGATCCCGTGCCAGTGGTCAGCTTTACCTTTGGGCTTCCCCCTGCCGAGGCTGTTCGCCGGCTACAGAAAGCCGGATCATTGGTATTTCAGACTGTCACCAAGCCGGACGAAGCACAGCAGGCCGCAGACCTAGGTGTCGACGGGTTAGTAGTTCAGTCGTACAAAGCGGGCGGTCACTCAGGAACCTTAACGCCGGGCACGCCTATCGAGCAGATACCATTGGCGCAGTTGCTTGACCGCGTCCGTTCCCGGACCACACTTCCTATGTGGGCAGCAGGCGGAATCTCAACGCCCAACGCAGTGCGCGAGGCGCTCGCGCACGGAGCAGAAGCCGCTGTTCTTGGAAGCGTGCTACTGCGTAGCGATGAGAGCGGAGCCTCAAAACCTTATAAGGCGGCGCTGGCGGATCCTCGTCGCACTGAGACGGTTTTGACTACAGCCTTCTCGGGCCGTCCGGCGAGGGCTTTGCGTAATGATTTCGTGGACCAGTTCCATGGTGCTGCACCCAGTGGCTACCCAGCCATTCACCATCTGACCAGTCCTATCCGTAAAGCGGCAGCGGCCGCTAATGATTCGGAAAACATCAATATCTGGGCCGGCACAGGCTATCGCGACGCCACCGAAGAGCCGACAGTAGTAATCATGCGTCGGCTCGCAGCAGTGCGCTGACTCGGGCTAAGCCGCCCGGCGGCTGGAACCGGTGGTCAAGATCCGCTTCATGCACCCCCAGTCGGATCCAATAATCCTAGTTGCGACGCCCAATGGCGGGCAAGCGAACCTTCGTGCTGCGATGGAATCTGAACGCAGCGGTGGTTCAGTCGCAGGATCCACTAGGTAGGCATACAAAGGATCTGGACCGAAAAAATAGTGCCCGGTGAAGGCTCATCGAGATCTGTGCTGGTGTGGGCCTCAATCAGCTCGCTGTAGGTGTCGAATCGTTAGCTTGTAGCTAGCATGTAATGGAACAAATGTTCTATGATTTGAGTATGGCAGATTATTTTTCGAAAGTTTTGTTCTGACATTAAGCGCGTTATTGAATGATCAACGCTGAGATGGGATCAGATGAACTTCAACGGAAGCGATAACAACGTTTACCAACACACTGACCATGTGTCTCTCGTGGACGTTAATAATTTTTATGTCTCTTGCGAACGCGCCTTTGACTATTCATTGCGCAATCGTCCCGTGGTCATCCTCTCTAATAACGACGGCTGCGTAGTTGCCCGTTCCCAAGAAGCCAGAGATCTGGGAATTGCTACCGGAGAACCATTCTTCAAGATTCAGCGTTTGATGGAGAGCCATAACCTAGCCGTGCGCTCCAGCAACTACGAACTCTATGGCGACATGTCCGCTCGCGTGATGAACGATCGTGAGTTGCGTTGAATGCATCTCGCGATGCTAAATAAGGTGCACTATTGGCCCTGATTCGAGTTTAGCTTGCTGGTTTCATGCCAAGTCAGCCGCCCAAGAAATAATCCGCTCTTCAAATCAGTCAAAAAACATACTAATGTTGCATAGTATGCATCAAAATGGTGACCGGATCGCAGCGTTAAGAGTCCTACGTTCCTCGGATCAAGTAACGACGCTGCATCCTGAAGAAACAGTGTTTACAGCGATGCTTTCTGGATGGGCTGATCAGCAGCGCAGCCGTGGACTGAAAGATTCAACTGTGATGGCGCGATTGGCCATCATTCGCCGGTTCCGTGACTTTACGCAGGCTTATCCATGGCAGTGGCGAGTTGGAGATGTTGAGCAATTCAGCAATGATGCTAGTTCACATAAGCTCACTTTGGCGACGTTGAGAAATCAGCATGGCACGTTGCGGGTTTTCTGCGATTACATCACCAACGCTCATTACGACTGGGCCGAAACCTGTCAGGAGCTCTTTGGACAGGTTCCTTCGCAAATTTGCTTACCGTGGAACACGATCGTGCACCGGCTAGACTACGAAGCGGATCCAGCTCGCCGGCCCTTCTCCTATGATGAGTTGCAAACCTTCTTCGATACTGCTGATGCGAAAGTCGAAGCATTAGTCAAGGCCGGTAAGAAGGGTGCGTTGGGAGCTTTACGCGATGCGCAATTAGTGAAAACGATCTATGCGTTCGGACTACGCCGCACCGAAGCGGTAATGCTCGATCTGACTGATATGCATCACAATCCAGCCGTACCTCAATTCGGTAATTACGGGGCGGTGCATATCAGGTTCGCGAAGAGTGCTGCAGGAAGTGCACCGCGGCGTCGCACGGTCTTGCTGATACCGGAATTTCGATGGTGGATCGAGGGAATGAAGCAATGGGTGGAACAAGGCCGGCCCCGCTTCGGAACCCATGACTTGGACGCAGTGTGGGTTACTGAACGCCAGACACGCCTTTCGGCAGGATACCTCGATCGCAGATTCGCGGAAATCCGTGCCGAAGCAGGACTGCCGCAAGCTCTGACGTTGCATAGCTTAAGGCATTCTTATGTCACACATCTGATTGAGTTCGGCTACGCGGAACGATTTGTTCAGGAACAAGCCGGGCATCTTCATGCGTCGTCTACCGCAATCTATACTTCCGTGAGTTCTGATTATAAGAACCGCATCTTGAATACTGCAGTGCAGAAATTGTTAGGAGAAGTATCAAAACATGAGCATTAAACTAGAGACGACGTGGAATTTGCGCGCGGTGATGGCTTCTCGGGGAATCTATCAGACGACGAAACTCATCCCCTTGCTGGCTGAACATGACATTGAATTATCCCGTGAACAAATTTATCGTCTCGTCACCGGTGAACCGCAGCGTGTGCGTCTGGATGTTTTAGCAGCGCTCTGCCACGGGCTGAATTGCGATCTGAACGATCTGATCGTCATTAACGAGAAAGAAGCGACTGCACGAAAAACCGTCAATGCTTCTGAGCCGACAAAAGCACCGATCGGCGATTTGCGACCGTTAAGAGCAGTGATCCGCAGACCAGGATCCTCCAATGGGTCACAAACCCAGCAAAGGCCAAATTGATGAGTCAAGCAGGGAGAACTCATCCTTTGAGGCAGCAGCTTACTGCGACGGCGAGGCAACTGTGCGATATCGTTCCTGAACTGAACAAGAACCAATGCGAAACGCTACTACTGTCGGTCTCTGACCGTGCCCCGGTATTGCGCAATATTGAACTGGCGCTAAGCAAACATCCAGGACTACTCACAGGTCAAGAACCAAATATGACAGTGCCGCTGCAGAAGCTGTGCCACGCACTGAAAAAATCCGGGATTCAATGGGTTGTCCTCCCAGCCTGTGCCGGTTGCCAACGTGAACTGATCATGGTGAATAAAGCACCTGATGGCGGAAGATACTGCGCGAGCTGCCTGAAGAAATATCGGCAGAAACCCTGCGCGAGCTGCCAACAGGACCGAGCGATCTATCATTCAGTGGATGGGAAATCGTTCTGCCGTCCTTGCTGGCGCAAAGATCCTCGATCTTTCGAGCAATGTTCCTACTGCGAGCAGCTTGGACCTTTGGTAGCCCGAAACCCCGAACCGATCTGCACCAGATGTTACCGATCACCACAACAAGTTTGTTCTTTGTGCGCTCAAATGGGGAGGATCTCGCTGCGCATCGAAGAGCAACCGGTGTGCACTCGGTGCTATTTGGGCATGCGACGTCCCAGCACTTGTCCGCAGTGTCAGCAACGTCGACTGCTGAACTACAAACAAGACACTCAACTGGTCTGTGCTGCCTGCGCTGGGAAAGCAGCCCGGTACGCTTGCCCCGGCTGTGGGTCAGACCAGTATTCTCGCGAAAGACATTTGTGCGATCGATGCCGTATCGCACCGGTCATCCAAGACATGTTCACAGAACCAGGCCACACGAACATCCCTGAACAATGGCTGCCACTATATCGATACTTACTAAAACATTATTCAGGAGCGAACTCCTTCGAATCATGGACGCGAAAGTCCCACGGGGCAACGCTTCTGAAGCAACTAATCTGCAACGAAATCCCTTTAGACTCTCAAAGTATTCTCGCGCGAGCCCACTCCTCTCAGGAAGGCGTATTCATCCTCCACTTGCTGAACGGTGCTGGAATCCTAGACAACGTCAATGTGGATGGAGAAACCTTCGAGTACTGGTGGAACCGGTGGATTACGACAGTGAAGCCTGTCGAGGATCAGCTGTTGCTGAAACGATATTGCCGATGGAATATCGCCCCGCTACGCTCTGCCCATGCGTCGCAAGCTACCTCGGGGGCGTATCATCGTGTGCGCAGGTATCTTCATTTCGCTCACCAGTTCCTCGCCCGAATTCGAGAACAGAACCATAACCCGTCCACGTATCCGCAACGGAATATTGACGCGTTCCTCAGCAGCTGCCCGGTGAGTGAGCATGATGCGCTCGTTGCTTTACTGTCGTGGGCCCGCACGCAAAAGCTCACCACGCTGCAAGCATCAGTACGGCGACATGTTCTCAGCGCTGAACACTACGACGATGAACATCGGCTCTCGATTACTCGTCAGCTCCTCACCAATCTCACGATCAGCACTGCAGATCGGCTCGCGGGTTTGCTGGTTGCTTTTTACGGGTGCAGTCTTCGTAAGGTTTCGTTGCTTCAACGCCAGCATTTCATGGTCGAGGAACAATGCACGAAGTTATATTTGTCGGCTCAGCCGATCATTTTGCCTGATCCACTACCGGATATTCTGATAGAGCATTTGGACACATTGAACGACAGGTCTCCAACGGGGTGGGTGTTTCCTGGCCGGAATCCAGGGCATCACATCAGTAGCGGAGCGTTGGGGCGTCGGTTACTCAGGATCGGTTTTAAATCCCTGAGCGTTAGGACCACTGCAGTGATGGACCTATCCGCCCAGCTACCACCACAAGTGCTGTCTGAAATGATCGGTATCAGTATTGAATCCGCGGTAGCGTGGTGGAAACTTTCCGGTAATGGTTGGGGTACGTACCCCGCATTACGAGCGTCATCAGAGGAATCACCGCACTGAGAAGCTCTGTTAGGGATCAGCCATTATAGAACTCCGCGAAAAACTGAACTCAGCAATCTTTACGCGACGAAGGGATATGAACGAGCATTAACGCTTCATCGTGAATATAACCAACGACCGGGAATGAAGAACAGTGCACTCCGGTGAGAAATCAAAAGCATGGAAAAGTTGGATGCCTAGCAATCGTACTGACTGCGTATGCCAGCTTTAAAGTAATAAGCAGCCTCCTGAATATTGGCTCACCGACGGCCGGCCGTGTAGTTTGCGATGATCCGCAACACGGGCACTCTACGACATCCCAGAACTGAAAAACGCTTGACATTGAACGTAGTGGCACGCTCTTCACGAGCAAAACTTTTTGAGATTATGAAGCCCCTATGATCATCATCACAGGGACTTCGTCATGTTGATCCCTCGAACTTCACCGTTCCCAGTGCACTTATTTCACAGCTCCCAACTAATGGTCAATCGTTGTTAGCTTTTCTGGTCAGTTCATCAGCACCCTCCTACGAAAGTATGATTGCAGCCCGCATCTCATTAATGAGAGCCTAAGTTTGTCCTCATAAGCGAATAAAGCTCAAAGGAGAGACAACGCAGGCAAGACAGCACTCGTTATGTCCTTGACTGGCTAAAACGTCATGCTAGGAACCGTCGTGACTGACCCGTGGTGGCGCAGGTCATCCAGCACTCGGAATACAGATAGGGAGAGCAAAGATGCTCAAGAAATACACCGCCATGTTATGCGGAGCCGCAGTCACGGGCGCATTACTTGTTGCCATGCCAACAGGTGCGCTCGCTGATACTGGTATTGAAAGCGAACCAGAAAGATCAATCTCACAGCAAGTAACTGTTGATCAGAAAACCATTGAAGTAAAGCAAGCCAGTTCTGAACTTGAGCTCACCCTGCCTGGGCAACTAACAGATCTCAAGACGCCCTCACTTTCGGGCGTTCCTCAATCCTTAGTCAAAGACTTGAGCACCCCTCTTGTCACCACTGAAACAAAGGGTGCGGAGATCTCAAGTTTTGCGACGTCGACAGGTTCTCAGACTCTTATATCTATCGAGTCAGCAGAAGCCTCGCACAAGTACGCTTTCCCGCTGAAAGCTCCCTCCGCGACTACCGCATCCCTTGAGAAAGACGGCTCGGTTAGTTTTACTGACTCTCGTGGAGAGTATGTTGGTGGAATAAAAACCCCGTGGGCTTACGACGCCAACGGCAAGAAAGTGCCAACCAGCTTCACCCTTGAAGATGGAAAGCTCATTCAGAACGTGGCGTTCAGCAAAGATACTGCATTCCCTGTTACGGCTGATCCAAACACAGTTTGGGGGTGGGCAAAGTGCATCGGGACAATCGGCGTAGAAGTCCTTCCGCTGTTTGTCCCTGGAGGTAAGTTCGCCGCAGCTGGAGTCAAGCTCGCCGCCAAATTCGGAAGCGTAAAGAAAGGGTTCGAAGTCATGGTGCGCGCTTGGAATACGTACCATGACTGGGGTAAGTACACCGCCTACATCAAGAAAACATACGGAAATGTATTTGCTGACATTCTTGGAATAACCGCACTTCAAAGTGCTTGCTTCTCGTGAAATGAGGTTGAGTGATGAAAGATAACTATGGACCGCTCTATTATCTGGTTCCAGCGATACTCGTTCTCGCACTGATGTATTTCAATAGCGAAAATCTACTTACGAGCATTATCGTGTTGATCTGCGCTATTGGTCTATCCGTAAGCGCGGTACTCGGGCAAAGAAAATTGATCCGAGACATCGATGCGAGATCACGCCAATAAGTGGCTCTTCAATATCTAGCGTGGTGACTCAAAATAAGTGAGGCTTACAGTACCTCTGCGAAGATGAATGTCGACGAAAATAAATTCATCTGCAAAGAACTACGTGCCGTGTTTGAGGATACCAGGCCATTCAATGCTGCATCAATTCTTCTCAACCTCACCGACTACAGCGTCATCGCTGCCGCCAACGAAGCTACCGGGCGACAAGTACTTGTTGCGCCCACTGCCACCGAAGCAACCTATCCCTCCTGCGGTGTGCTGAGCACCAAGAAACGCGCGGAAGAAGATGTTGATCGAATTCGTAAATATCGGAAGGAGCACCCCTAACGTCAATGACCGATGCGGCCCGTGCTGTTGAATGACACGGATAGCGCCTCTCTGCAGACGGTGAACGGGCTATTCGCCAAAGACCTCGTGATCGTTAGGATCACGAGGTCTTTCTGCGTCTGGCGGACATCACTTGAATAGCGCGAGGCTTAATTTGTAGTTTTTCGATGAAGATCACGCCGCATAGTGCAGTCTCAGAAATTTCGATCTTTACTTAAGCAGATAATTTGCCAGTGCGATCCTTCTGTCAGAACGCTGTGGACTGTACCGACTGGCGCGCTCAGCCCTCTGGAAATGTCACAGACAGATTCGTCTTTTCTACGCGCTCTGCCTAGTTGCGTATTCCGCGATCAAGGTTTCATTCTTTCGATTGAATATTTGACTCCATGAGAGCCACCAAAATTACCATTCAGCGCCACCAGATGAAAACACCGTTATTCTCGATCAGAGCCACTGAATATTCTCTTTAGAGCCACCCTGTATAAGCTCCTTCCCCCACGGAGCCGACTGTGTGGTGGACGGAGCCATTTTCAATGGCACGAAAGATCAAAGCGAAGCGAATATTGCAGCTTCGCGTCGAAGGTTTCTCAGGACGCGTCATCGCGTCCGCCCAAGGCATCTCCTACACTAGCGTCGCCGAAGTCCTCAACGCCGCTGACGTAACCTCACGCTGCTGGGTCGAACTCAAGGACCTCACTGAGGCTCTAGTCTACGAACTGCTATTCCCTGGCCGTAGCGAGCACGAGAGCGTCTTCATCCAACTGGACTGGTCCACGGTGCATAAGGGGTTTGGAAGCATTGCGGGTTTCCCTTGTGTTGATCAACGGAGAAGAAATGACTTTTGATGCTCATGTTCCAGTAGATCTTGAGCCGTCAGTCAGACCTTAGTTAAGGGTCACTAAGCGGTGGCACGAAACAGGCGATCATGGATCGCATCATGCACAACACGATCTGGGTTGAGGCCGGTGGGTTCAACATGCGTGAGGCGTACTCGAATGTGGGAGGCTAGGAACCGCTTATCTTCTTGATGGAATTCTTTGTTCGAAGCCACTGGATGGACCGCGTGGTGCTGGTGGCTCTGAACGAGAATATTTGGTGGCGCTGAACGGCAATAACGGGTGGCTCTGAGTCAAAATTTAGATGGCTCTCAAAGAGTCAAATATTCATTCGATCTCAACGCGCAGCTGACTGTTCGACAGAAACAGATATACGATAACCTCAGTTTCACAGGATCGAGGCTGAGAAAGATGACGAATAGTGCACTATCGAACCGGAAACGCTACCAGTAGAACTACTGGGACGTTTTGGAACTTGGCACGAGGTGTATTCCATCGATGAATCGTTCATCGGGTTGGAAGGAAACCTAGAGCAGGTGCGTAAAACCGCAGCACACATCCGCACGGCTATCGATAAGACCATTGGGGTCCCGGTCTGCGTTGGTGTTTCCTCCACCAAAACATTGGCAAAGCTCTCCAACCACATTGCAAAACACAATGCAGGGCTCAACGGGGTCTGCGTCCAAGGCCTCATGGATCAGCAGGTTTTAGAAAACATTCTCACCCGGGTGCCCGTCACTGATGTCTGGGGAGTTGGACGTAAATCTGGTGCCAAGTTGGCGTCCATGGGCATAGAGACAATCGCGGATCTCAAGGCGGCTGACCCGTTGTTAATCCGCAAGAAGTTTTCAGTGGTTTTGCAGCGTACGGTTTTTGAACTTAATGGTCAGCGCTGCATTGGCCCGATTGAAGAGCGAGCCGACCGCGGACAAGTTATGTTCACTCGATCTTTCTCTTCCCCAGTACGCACCCGTGAAGCGATGGAAGAAGTTATGTCCATCTATGCGCAGAAGGCCGCGAGCAGGCTGGTCCGCGAAGGACGCTACGCCACCTTACTCACCGTCACTGCAGGCACCAGCCGCTTTGCTCAAGGTGAGGCTTCATTCCCGAGCGCGCAAGTGCGCCTGCCGCGGCCAACCAGAGATCCGATTCTGCTTAGCAAGCTGGCCATCGCGGCCATGGGTGATCTTATGCAGCCGGGGACGGACTACGTGCGTGGAGGAGTGATCCTCTCTGGCCTCAGCGATTCACCGGGTGAAAAACAACTTGATCTTTTTGACATGGGTGATGAGCACGATGAGACAGAACAGAAAAATGTCTCCTCGGTAGTCCAAGATATTTCAGCTCGATTTGGCGCGAAATCCATTGGTCTAGGCCCTGCGGGCTTGGCGCAAAGCCCTACCTGGACAATGAAACGTGAACATATCTCTCAGCGCTACACCACCGAATGGGATGAACTACTAGAAGTTCGTGCCTGAACCGTCCAGAGCGGAATTCTGGCTGAAGACATTCGGTATCCTTGCAGATCACGGTGAGAGGATGAAGTTATGACCACTCACGTCAGACAGCTCATGTCGCTGGGAATGCTTGCCATGCTCATGCTGACCAGTTGCAGTTCGCCAAGTTCCGAGACCAGTACGCAGAGCTCTCCAAAAGCCAGCTCTTCAAGTAACAATGGATCTGCACCATCAGCAACGTCCTCTGAGGACAGCACCCAAAGTAGCTCCGCCGCTGCCCAAACACCGCAGGCGCCTACGTCTCGTGAACAGGCCGAGGAACTTGTTGATCAACTGTCCGTTGAGCAACAAGCGGCCAGCCTGGTGATGGCTGGAGTCCCTGCCACGGGTGCCAGTAGCACTGAACTGAAAGCCATGGAGAAACAGGGCATCACCAATGTTTTCTTGCGCGGACGTTCGCAACTCTCGGTGAAAAAAACAGCGGCGCGAACCGCTATCATCACCAAGAGCCTGAAATCCAATGTCCCCGATGATTTACCGGTGTGGGTGGCCACCGATCAAGAAGGTGGATTTGTTCGGGTCCTGCAGGGGACAGGTTTTACCAATCTGCCGGCCGCCGCGCAGCAAGGCCAATGGTCCTCGGGCAAACAGGCCACGAACATCAAAAAAGTCGGCGCGGAGCTTGCTGAGGCTGGCATCAATGTAAACCTCGCACCGGTCGCCGATGTGGTTCCAGCCAAAGTTGGCACCAGCAACGCACCGATCGGTTATTTCGGGCGACAGTATGGCAATACTGCCGGCGAAGTTTCTCAAGCCATCGGCACAGTGAACGACGCGTTGAATGACGCCGGAGTGCAGCCGGTAGTTAAGCACTTCCCAGGACTGGGCAGGGTGGCCAAAAATACCGATACCTCCAGTGGTGTCACGGACACCGAGATCGGTGCAGACGCCACCGATCTTGAACCCTTTAAGCAGGCGATTAGCCAGGGTAACTCGTGGGTCATGATCTCCAACGCCCGCTACACAAAAATTGATGCGCAGAACGAAGCGCCGTTTTCAAAGAAGGTCATCACCGGTCTGCTGCGCCAAAAACTCGGTTATCAGGGTGTGGTGATTTCCGATGATCTGTGCGAAGCCAAACAAGTGGCGCAGGTAGCGGTCGGTCAGCGCGCAGTGAAGTTTGTAGCCGCCGGCGGCACCGTGCCACTGTGCGTCAAATCTAGCCCGGCGATCACCATGGCTAAAGCGTTAGCCAAAGAAGCTAACGAGGAAAAGGAGTTCGCCGACCAAATTCGTGAAGCGGCAGTGCTGATTCTGGAAGCTAAATTAGACCAAGCTGGCTAGCTGAGAAAAACCGTGGCATTAAAAAGGTCCGGGGCACTTTCCTACTCGCTAGGAAAGTGCCCCGGACCCGGTCTAGGGAAAACTGAAGACTAGTTGCTCTTCGGCTTTCCGGTGTTACCGGAAACGATATCCAGTACCTGTGCACGCTTGGTATCAGCGTTGTGCAGGTGCAGCAGCAGTGCCTTGGAAGCCTTGGCGCTGTCGGCTACGGTGACCGGAATCGTGTTGCCCTTTAAGTCGGTAAGCAGTGAACCTTCTGCACCAAAATCAACCTGTGGGGTTGCCACGTTGAAGTTGATCCAGTCGGTCTGATCTACCGGAACCATGGAGCCATCGTCATCGGTGTTGTACCAGGTGTAGCCAAGGACACGGTAGGAGATATCTGCAGCATCTTCATCCAGGCCAAGGGCCGAGAGGGAGACTGGCAGGATTGCCGTATTGGTGTCAAAGGTGTTGGTATCAACATCGCCAAGCACACCGTTCACTGGCTGAAGATCAACCTGTTCGTCGGTCGCCAGATCGAAGGTTGCTGCTAGATCCAGATCAATCTCGTCCATCACGGTGGTGAAGGTGACAAAGTCTGCCTTGCCATCGCTATTGGTATCAATCTCAACGTCCAGCTCGGTGCCACCGGCTAGGTGAGCCCAGTTCTCCCAAGTGGAAATACCGATGTTCAACTGACCATCGGCCACACCGGTACGAGGTGCAGTGCTTGATGCACCGACGTACTGCAGGTCCATGGAACGTGCTGCAGGAATGGCATCCAGCGAAGCGTCGCCGCGATCGCTGGAAGCACCAAGTTCAAAGGCACCAAGCAACGAGGTAACCTCGGTAGCGCCTTCACCAGCGGTGATGTCCTTGCCCTTGAGCTTCAGCGAGGTGGTGTTAGAACCCTTCTTCAGCTTCTTGACCGACCCGGACATATCCGAGGTCAGCTTTGGAGCAGCCTGTACAGGAACACGCAAGGTTGGAGCGTCACTGCTGGTCAGCTCAACGCGACCGGTAGTGTCGGCAATCCACGTGCGAGCCAAACCGGACTGAGTGGTTTCCATCGTTGGATCGATGGTCTTAGTCCACTGCTGCGGATCAACCTTCAGGGTCACCGTCAACTCGGCGGTGCCGCCAGCTGGGACAGTAACGCTGTTTTGATCCAAGGTGTAGCTTGCGCCCGGGATCTGGGTTGCAGCTACGTAGTCAGCCTTGTAGGTCTGAGCCTTGTCGCTGGTGTTCTTCACGGTGATCTTGCGCTGTGCGGAGTAGCCCTTCTTACCGTCAAGCTCAATCACGCCAAAGACCACGCTGGTCAGATCCGGTGCTTCAGAATCGTAGGCAAATGCTGGAGTATCCAATGCAGCATCGGCCATCACTCGGCCAGCACCCACACGGTTTGGTCCATAAGCTTCGCCATTGGCTGCCTTGATATCGGTGGCAGCGGTATTCATGATGACGCTCTTAGCCTGGTACGGGGTGTAGTCGCTGTCCTGAAGAACCAGAGCTGCGATACCTGCAACCAGTGGGGTAGCCATCGAGGTGCCCGACATGACTGCGGTACCGGTGCCGGTTCCGACGCCTACCGAGCTAATCTGCGTACCTGGGGCTGCTACGTCTGGCTTCGCCACACCGTTGGTGCCGTGTACGCCACGCGATGATGAGGAGTTCAGCGTGTCACCTGCTCCTGATTCGCTGGAGGAGGCTCCAACAAAATCAGGGGACAGGGTAACCTTCAACGTTCCGGCTTCAGCAGCTGGACGCAATTTTTCGGACTGATCCAAAGTGAACTGAGCACCTGGGATCGTAGCGTTACCGGCAATGCCAGCGTCGAAGAGGTTAGCCTCGGAATCCAAGAGCACTCCGGTGGCGCCGGCGGCTTCAGCGTTGTTGAAGCGAGCGCCGGATCCACAAGGGAATTCGCCGTTCTCGCTCCACTTGAGCCAAACCCACTTGCCTTCCAGAGAACCTGCTTCGAATGGCTCGCAACCAAATTCATTGCCAGCCGGGGCCATAACTACATCGCCCGAGAGCGCAGCAGCATCAGCCTTGGCGTAGTTGAAGTTTGCGGAGTACTGTCCGGATGCCGAACCGGCAACATCACTTGGTCCATCAATCTGGATTTTATCCAGGGTGACGTGTGAGCCTACCGAGTTGGCTACGGTCAGTGAGGATCGCGAGTTACCTGGCGAACCGCCGACGTCGGTGACATCTCCTGCGTTACCCGAGGCTACTACCGAGAGGATGCCGGCCTTGGTCAGGGCATCAACAATGTCGTTTTCCGGATCCTCGGTAGGTGAGTGATCTGAACCCAAAGACATGTTCACTACCTGGGCGCGGTCGGAGAAATCGCCGTCACCGTTGGGATCCAGAACGTAATCCAGTGCCTGGCCCACTACCGATGAGGAGCCGGAACAGCCAAAGACGCGAATGCCGATGAGCTGTGCTTCCGGAGCGGAGCCGGGGCCAACTTTCATCTCTGATAGGGCCTTGGTATCAAGGTCCGAGTATTTTCCGGTGAAGGTGGAACCATCTGCGTTTACGCCGTAGCCTGCGGTGGTGCCCGCAACGTGGGAACCGTGGCCGGCTGCTTCACAGTCCAATGGGTTGGGGTCTGGGTGCGGAATCGGCTGGTAGGTGTCATCGGCATCGTTAGCGTTGTAGTCATCGCCAACAAGGTCCCAGCCACCAATGAACTTATCGCCGTCGCGCAGTTTTGATTCTGCAGAAGGAAGTTCCGTTGATGCTTGGGCTTGCTTGTAGGCTTCCAAGGTACCTGGCCCACCGAAGCTTGCGTGGGTGTAATCAACGCCGGTATCCAGTACAGCTACCTTGACGCCTTTACCGGTCTTGTCCAAGGACTTCCAAGATTCCAAGGCCCCGGTATCAACGACCGACGAGCGGTTGGAAGGCTTCTTTGGAACGATGGAACTGATTTTTGCTACGTCACTACGTTCAGCGAGCTTTCGCAGATTATCCGCGTCACCGGTCAGCGCCACACCCTGCAATGCATTGTGGGTGGTGTAGATGATTGAAGACTTGGACTCGGCGGCGAGCTGCTTGCCCTTGGCCTTAACGTCCTTGTCCATCTTCTTTACCTTGGCAGCATCTTTTTTCTTGCCTGATTTTTTGACGGTTTCAAATGCTCCGTCGCCCTCAAATTGGACAAAGACGGATACCTTGCCGCTGGCCTTAGCTAGTGGCCCTGAAACCTTCAGTTTTGATAGCGCCTGGGTGTCGCTAATTGGTAGCGAGAAAGCTTGTTCGCCATCTGCTGGTTGGGGGATACCTGCTGCACTTGCCGGTCCTGACAAGGTGACAGCCATTGCAAGTGCAGTGGCTGACCCCAAGATCAGACGCGGCACTCGTTGCGTGCGCCGAGTGACCATGATTCTCCTAGCTGGGCTGGATAGCGGTAGTGCTCCCGTCATGGGCGGGCGAAAATGGCAAAGCGGTGCGAGCTTTGATGATCGTCCGAGGCCCACGTCCGCTAGTACGAGGGCCTATAGCTAGGAATCCTAGGTGACCCACAGCATATATCAAGGGGTTGTTGAATAATTTTCTGTAAACGGTATCGTGCGTGGCTTGGCGGTTTCACAATAAAATCCGCGCACCACCGCGACAAACCCGCCCAGCGTTAGCGACCGAGCGCGTCGATTTTTTAGAAAAAATAGACGCATTGTTACTCAGCAGTTGGCTAATGCTAGGCGGGTTTGTTGTTGGCCCATCGAGGTGAACCTAGATGCTATGAGCCGTGGTTAGAGGCGGTTCAAGAAGCTATGAACTCGCTCGTCGAGTAGCTCGATGCGTTCGGCAACAACCACCATTGGATCCGGGTAGATCGGATTTTTTGGAGGTGGAATGCGCACATTGCGTGAGCATTCGAAGTTCAGGCAAATCAAGGTGCCCAAGGTGTCACCGTCACGTCCGGCCTGTCCAGCTTTGCGTGTGGTCCACATGCCCACGGCAACAGGAATGTTGACGTCTCGGCACATCTCGCACATGGTGACGTTGGTCGGCTTGCGCTCGCCACTTGCTGGGCGCAACAAGATGCCACGGGTGTTTCCTGAACTATCGGTGTGGAACAGGTAACCGCGCTGCTGCAACTTGGAATCTCGCCAACCCAAGTACTCCATGGAATCCCAGTCCAGGGTGGCGAAGTTCTCTGGAAGCGTCAGTCGCTTTGCTTCTTGGCGGGTGGCGTTAACGAAAGATGAGCGAATGATTTTTTCGGTCAATGGCTGCATGATAATCCTCAAATTATCCGCGCACAGAAAAAGGGCGCACGGAAGTTTTAGTCAAAAAAGGGAGACTGAGGTCTGCAACGTAAAAAAGATGCGGGTGCGCCAATCAAAGCCCGCAGGCCTAAACCTTTGGCGGGAGACTTTCTAGCTAACCCCGTTCGACGCGCAGACGAACGGGTGGAGCGTCAAAGTGGCTTGCATAGCCGACCGCCCTTTCCCGTGACCTATTCACGCATCGAAATAAATGTTCTAAAGCAACCGTAGCAAGAGTGATCGAAACTTGCCAATGAGCGTGATCACGCTTAAACGTGGTGCCGGTCGCATTCAATAATGAATGCGACCGGCACCATGGTGAATCAGGTTTTGACCCCGGGCTTAGCGCCGTCCACCCTGCCACAAGGCATCAAATGGGGTGTTTCCCGAAACGCGGTTGCGAATGCCCTCGGTAACAAAGGCCTTAGCCGTGCGGGCAGCTTCCAGCGCGGTAGCGCCCTTGGCGAGCTCCGCGGTCACGGCTGCTGCCAGTGAGCAACCAGCACCTGAAACGGCGACTTCGCCGATCTTCTTTTCGCGAAGAATTTCTAGGGTTGTGTCGTCGTAGAAGACATCAATAGCGTCTTCGCCAGCGATGCGTACCCCACCCTTAGCCAATACTGCAGCGCCGGAGATTTCGTGAATCTTCTTGGTTGCTTCGACCAGATCTTCTTCGGTGCTGATCTTCAGTCCGGAAAGCTGTTCTGCTTCAAAGTGGTTTGGGGTCACGAAGGTAGCTAATGGCAGCAGTTCGGCCTTCAACGCTTCGTCGGTATCCAGTGCGTGGCCAGGTTCCTGACCCTTGCAGATCAAAACTGGGTCCAGCAAAACGTTGTCCCACTTCTGGGACTTCAATGCGGTGGCCACGGTGTTGATGGTTGCTGGTGAACCCATCATGCCGAGCTTGACGGTGCTCAACTTGTCTTCGTAGCAAGTTTGGATTGCTTCGAGCTGATCTGCAATGACCTGCTGATCGACTGGCACAAAGCGGTGGTTCCACGAATCCTTAGGATCAAAGGAGACAATGCAAGTCAGGGCAACGATGCCGTAGGTTCCCAGTTCCTGGAAAGTCTTCAAATCGGCCTGAGCACCTGCACCGCCGGTGGCTTCGGAACCTGCGATAGTCAAGGTTATGGCTGGAGCAACAATGTTTGTATTAGTCATAGTCTCAATTGAATGTAGTACGGATTTCGAACGGTTAGTTGTGCTGCCAGAAAGTCAGCGTGGTCGCTTTGGACCAACCTTCAGGCAAGCTAGCAGCATGCTCTTGCGTAGCTACCATCAGTAGCCAGGGCAGTCCATGGCTGAAAGCGGATCCGGCCAAGTTGGCCAGTACCGCGCGGCGGGCGACATCTGGATCATCGGGAGAGAACAAGTCCGGGTCGCTGAGCAGACCGTACGTTGCACCAAAGTGCATTCGTCCGCGGGCGACCGGGCGGTCAAAGTCGGTCACCTCGACAACATCATAGTTTTCCATGGGAGCTTCAAAAAGCCCTGAGGTGTCCGCCAGCTTGACGACTTGTTCTACATCTTCTGGCTTACCAGCTAGCAAGTGCATGGTTGCACTTTGCTCCCAGCCCTCGCCCTGTAACTTTGCGACGGTGCTGTCATTAGCTGGGCCCAAGAAGATCAAACGCTGTGCATCGGACGGGGCGGTCCATGAATCATCAGGCCAGTAACGAAGGATCTCTACGTCGTCGCCGTTTTGATTCACTGAACGAATTTCCTGCTGGTTAGGGAAAGACGCAATACGATCACGCAATGATGCGTAGCCGCTGGTCCAACCTGGTAGTGCTCGCGCAGTTCCGCTCATAGTGCTGCGTTCTCCTTTTGAATCGCTAGGGGTCACCTATCGGCATCACTGACTTTACGCCTAAAAACTGGGCAATACTCAACTGTGTTTCTAGGATTTCTCTGTCAGCGAGGACAGCCGATATCTAGGAAGCTTTAGACCGCTTTAGCGCCGAGCTCACCGAATGATCCGTTTCCATCTTGCCAGCGGTTTTGGGATCAATGAGAGACAGAATGTCTTCAAAGAGGGAACGGACTACGGGCAGACGGCAAAGCACTGCAAATTTAGCGACCACAGGTGCCAAATTTTTGATCAGCGTATGTGAACGTCGTTGCTCAGGGGACTGGTCAAAGGCCCACGCGGTGAACACCTGCCGCGCAACAAGTAGCAAGAACCGGGGGAGATCTCGGCGGATACCTAGGGGAGGCAAAGGCCGAGCGCCACCAACAGCCTGTTCCCACATCATCAGTTCAATTTTGGTTACTTCTTCATTGGCATGCTCGCCAGAAAGCAAAAGCTTCAAAAACGCCGGCCCGAACTCATGATAGGGAGCCAAGGATTGCACGCCAGCTTCCAGCACGATGCGAATGTTGGTTTCTAAGGTATTGCCCTCATCGAGCCCGTCTTGGCACAACCGCAATTGCTCATTGCGTAGGTTCAGCAGCAGCTGCGCGACGATGTCTTCTTTGGACTCGAAGTAGTAGTACGCATGTGAAAGCGCTACCCCAGCATTGGCAGCGATGACCCGCATGCTTGATGCGCGGTATCCCTCAATGGCAAAACAGTCCAAGGCAGTCGCCAAAAGTTTGGCCTGCGTCTGTCGACCTTTTTCAGTGCGCGGTTGGATGCTCTTGAGCCTTTCGAACGGAAGCTAATGGAGTTGATTCTAGCATTTATTGAACGCGTTCAAAAAACTAAAACTTTCATGCGGATGCAAGCGAGGGCAATCACTAGGGGAGTAGATTCCTCGATTTACTGTTTCGAAGAATGCCAGATGAGATGCGGAATTTTGAGATCTAATGGTTCGAAAACTAAGTTGCACGTTCAAGCGTTCCTAAGTCGAGGGCCGTCAGCATGGGATACTTGCTAGGTAAGTGCTAATACAGCGGAACCGCGCGCTGGCATGAAACTCCACCCATTCCTTTGAGGTACGAGCATGCCTTCGCGACGAAGTTCTGGCGAACCACTTTTGACAAGGACAACTACATGGGCGCGAACAACGCCGAAAACAACCTGACCAAAGCCAATAAAGCGGTCTTCGCTTCAGCGAGGTCACCATACTTTTCCACGGTGCTCACCCTGATGGGTGCCATCGTGATCCTCTCAAACATCGGTGCATCCAAAGGCGTAAGCTTTGGCCCAATCATCACCGACGGAGGATTCTTTCTCTTTCCGTTGGCCTACATTCTCGGCGACGTTATTTCCGAGGTATACGGGCTAAAGGCTGCACGGCGGTCAATTATTCTCACCTTCGCACTCGCCATCTTTGCGGTGTTCTCCTTCTGGATCATGATCCAACTACCATCCGCCGAGTTCTACGACGGTCAAGAAGCACTCGAACGCACGCTGGGCCCAATCTGGCAGATCGTTCTCGCTTCGGCCTGCGGCTTCTTGGTTGGACAGTTTGCTAACTCGTGGGTGCTGGTCAAACTCAAGGAACGCACCGGGGAGCGTGGGCTCATTGGACGACTGATTGGTTCCAGCGGCGTCGGCGAATTCCTCGATACCCTGATTTTCTGCTCTGTCGCCGCACCGGTCATTGGTATTACCGATGCGCCGAACTTCATCAACTACGTAGTGGTCGGTTTTGTCTATAAGACAGCTGTCGAAATCATTCTTGTACCGGTGACTTCGCTGGTCATCAAATGGTTCAAGCAACGCGAACCAGGCTACATCCAAGCCGTAAACGCTAAGTAGTGAACAAAGGGCATCATCCGCGAGGACGATGCCCTTTGTGGTTGTAGCGGGATAACGTTACAAGCATGCAGACAGGTCAGAGCACCAAGATTGTCTTGGAAGCACGCGAGCTGATTATTGGCTACCAACAACGCGTCATTTGTGGTCCGCTAGATCTGCAGGTTTCCGCAGGCGACGGGGTGGGAATCATTGGAGCCAACGGTAGTGGCAAATCTACGTTGGTGCGCACCATCCTTGGACACCTATCGCCGGTGCAAGGCACTGTCGAATTTCTAGGTCTGCCCGTGAACGAGGACTCGCTAGCCTTCCGCCAGCATGTCGCTGTCCAGATCACCGATGGAGCGTTTTTTGAAGAACTCACCGTTGCTGAACACCTTGAATTGGTGGCTCGCGGCCACAATCTGAACTCTTGGAAACAAAGCGTCAGTGAAGAGCTGGAGTTTTTTGAGCTACAACAAGTAGCCGGGCTACTGCCCAGCGAGCTCTCCTCCGGCCAGCGTCGCAAGGTGCTGTTGGCGGCGACACTCATTCGGCCTGCACAGCTGATGATCCTTGATGAACCGGAGCAACGTTTAGATCTGCGTATCCGGCAGAAACTCTATGATCGATTGGCCGTACTCAGAGGTTCCGGGACGACACTTCTAGTAGTGACCCACGATCCGCAGATGCTGCGTCACTGTTTGAACCACGCCTTCTTGCTGAACGAAGATCAAGGTGAAGCCCTTCACTCCGAGGCCGGAGCGCAGTGGCTTGAACGCTAGAGAAAAACTTCTGCAGGAAAACAAATTTGATCCGCAGCAGTTGCTCAACCGCGCAAAGCGACGGCGCAACTTTTCAGAACGCTTTGATCACTTCTCTGATGTCTATGTATGGGTGCTGGCCGCGGTTGTTGCTTTGGCATATCTTTTCAGCGCGATCTTTGGCCTCATCTTTGCTCTTCTTGGGCAGACGGTAGCTCACGTACAGACACCGTGGACGGTATGGAGTTTGCAAGAGCTGTCGCCGGTACTGCTCATACTCAGCGCCATCTGCGTTCTACGGCTGTTTTTATACCTAGGGCCTGTAGGCGTGAATGCTGCCAAGGCGGACTGGTGGCTGCCGTTACCAATTAGCACCAGGCCCATTCTCGGCCGATCGATTCGAAGCGCACTACTGTCTGGATTGCTGACCAGCAGTTTTGTAGGGGTGCTTTGGCTGATTGTCATGTTTGGTTTGGTCGGTGCTTATGAACCGCTGGTAGCCCTTTACGCACTGATTAGTTTTGCATTATCCGGAGTGCTCTTGACCAGCCTTGCGGTTGTGTTGCAAAGCTACGGGCTGCAACCACGTGCACAACGCTGGCTGGGACGCTGCATCGTGGCCGCCATAGTTGTCCTTGCAGCATTCTGGTTCTTGCTTCAGGTGAAGATTCCGTGGGCAATAAGTGTCGTCGAAGGTGCGTCGAGCTCTGTGCTCCGGTTATCTGCATGGGCTCCTGCCGCAATCGGTTTGCTGTGCTTGAGTGTGCTCAGTACTTGGTGGGCATGGAAACGCAGCCCAAGGATCGGGGCGCGCGACATGCGCGTAGCCGGCGAGCATCAACGCTTGGCCTTGGGCTCTGCGATGCAAGCAGATACCAGAGGCGCCGTGGAGCCATCTTCGGCTTCAATTGGTCGCAGGCGACGTCGTGGGAACAAGCTTGCTTCCCGACTGCCGGTGGCCTGGCGCATTCTGGTGTTGCGTTTACTGCGAGGCGGGCGCTGGCATGCAACGCTGGGGTATCTGGTGATGGTCATGGCACTGGTTGCGACTGTTGAACAGGTGGCCAACCCGCTGAGCGCTCTGCTGTTTTACCTCGTGCTGTGTTTGTTGCTGACGATAAACGTAGCTGGAACTATTTCGCCTTTGATCTCGCAGCCGCAACTGACACAACACCTGGGACAATCTGCGGTTAAGCTACAACGAACAGCGGTACTTTTTGCAGTTTTCTATTGCGTGATCGCGTTGACCACGCTCACTGGGGGACTGGCATTGCTGGGCGTCGTTCAGCTGAGCAATTTCTGGTTGTGGGGTGCAGCAGTGATCGTCGGCTCCCTTGGCGGGGCAGCAGCCAGCCTAGGTCATGCGCAACGTAAAGAACGCGACTGGGAGAGCCTGTTAGGTGGCTCCACCAGCGATACAACAGTGGTCATGGTTCTGATGAATGAAGCGTCCACCTTAATTCCAGCGGTGGCCACTTACGCGCCGCTCTTTGCTTTAGTGCTCAGTCCTGAAACCGGAATTGGTTGGCCGCTGTGGGGAATTTCCGTGCTATTTGCTCTCCGGGCCCTACGACCATTTCTCGGACGGGCGTACGCAGGTTTACGCGGATAGGATCAGAAGATGAGCGTAGAAATTTCAATTCATAAGCCGGAAGACCTCAGCACTGAGCAGCTGTATGCGTTGCTCAAACTGCGTACGCACGTTTTTATTGTTGAGCAGCGTTCTTCTTACCCGGATTTGGATGGTCTGGACCTCGTTCAAGGAACCCTGCACCTGGGCGCATGGGAGGACGGCGACTTATTGTGCACCGTACGAATTCTTGATATTCACGGTGAAAACCCGCATATCGGCCGTGTTGCTACGAAGGCGGAAGCACGGGGTCGAGGACTGGCCGGAACGCTGATGAAGCAAGCTGTTTTTATGTGCCGCCCGGACGTTCAGATTCATCTCGGCGCTCAAACCCAGTTGGAAGACTGGTATGGAAAATTCGGATTTGAACGATGTGGCGAAGACTTTGATGATGACGGAATCATGCACTTGCCGATGATTAGACGAGCGGCGACTGCCTCAGCCTAGAACATGACAAAGGGTGCTCATTTCCCGCCTGACGGCGGAAAATGAGCACCCTTTTTAATTGTTATCCGACTACTATGCCACCGGCTGACCCTGGGGATCCGGCTTGCCAGCGTAGTAGCTAGCCAAGACCTTATCCTTGAGATTAAAGAAGGTGCCATCTTCCAACGCCTGGCGGGCAGATTCAACCAAACTAACGGTGAAGTGCTCGTTGTGGATGGAAATCAGCGTGTGGCTGAGTAGTTCCTTGCCCTTGAATAGGTGGTGAATGTAGGCGCGGGTGAAGTTCTGGCAGGTGTAGCAATCGCAGTCTTCAACCAGTGGGGTGAAATCACGCTTGTAGCGGGCACCGGAAAGATTGAAGCGGCCCCACGGGGTGTAAAACGCCGAGTTGCGCGCCACACGAGTTGGCGAAACGCAGTCAAAGGTATCTGCACCGTTTTCAATGGCAGTAAAGATGTCATCCGGCTCGGAGATCCCCAGCAGGTGGCGAGGCTTGTTTTCGGGAAGTTCCTCGGCGCACCAACCTACGATGGTTCCAAGGTTTTCCTTTTCCAAGGCTCCACCAATACCAAAACCATCAAAGGCCATGGCTCCAAGATCCTGGCAGGCCTTGCGACGAAGGTCTTCATACTGTGCACCCTGGATGACGCCGAAGAGTGCCTGATATTCCTTGCCCGCACGGTTATCAGTTAGTGAGAAGTGCTCGGCGATGCAGCGCTCAGCCCAGCGACGGGTGCGCTCCAAGGACTCAATCTGGTAGCCGCGCGAATTCTGCAAAGTGGTCAGCTCATCAAAAGCGAACATGATGTCCGCTCCAATCTGGTGCTGAACATTCATGGAAATCTCTGGAGAGAAACGGTGCTTGGTGCCATCAAGATGGGACTTAAACCAGACACCCTCCTCATCAACGTTAGCCAAGCGTTCTTTGCCTGGTGCTACCGCGTCATCCGGACCTGACTGGTCAACGGACTTCATATCGATGACCTTCTTGAACCCTGAGCCCAAGGACATAACCTGGAATCCACCGGAGTCGGTGAAGGTAGGGCCGTCCCAGCCCATGAACTGACCTAGTCCGCCAGCTTCATCCAAGATGTCCGCACCGGGCTGCAAGTAGAGGTGGTAAGCATTAGACAAAACTGCTTGAGCGCCAAGCTCTTTAACCTGAGCGGGAGTCACCGCCTTGACGGTAGCTTTAGTACCCACCGCAATGAACGCAGGAGTTTTGATTTCGCCGTGTGGCGTGCGGATCACGCCGGTGCGACCCAACATTGGGGAGCCGTCGGGTGCAGTGAGTCGGGTTCCGACTTCAAAGCCAAATTCTTCTTGGCGGGCATGCGGGGAGCTGGGGTCAAAGTTCTTTTCGGGCACGTACCAAGTGTGCCGTATTAACGCGCCGGTGAGGAAAACGACAATGTCAAAGTGCCCACAAACCTAGCCCCTCACATGGCAATGAGCGAATAATGGGTGGTATGTGTTGTGTCCAACACGACGGAAGGAAACTGTGGGTCTGGAGAAACTGAAGGAATCAACAAAGTCGCTGGTAACGCTGGGACCGGCCCGCAAGGACCACTGGATTGGGTTGCGTACAGGCCTAGGCATCTTCGCTCCGCTGATCACGCTCTTTGCCATTGACCGAATGGATCTAGTGGTGTTCGCGGTCTTTGGTGCTTTCACCGGAGTCTACGGACGAGTTGATGGTTACTGGAACCGATTGCGCATGCAGGTTCGTTCAGGTCTTCTCTTTTTTGCCGTCATCGCCTTGGCACTAGCGGCCTCGTATTGGTGGGTTGACCACCAGAACCCAGAGGTCATGAAGTGGCAGATCGTCGGAGCCACAACACTCATTGCTGGGCTGTGTTCGGTGCTGGTCGGGTTTATGCGCCTGCGCCCGGGCGGATCCCTATTCCATATCTTCGCTTTTGCGGCCATCGCTTCGATTCCCCACGCGGCCCCCATGGGCGAGGCATTGTTAGTAGCGGGACTGACCATCGTGCTGGCGTTAGTAATCGGCGCCTCTGGGGCCATAGGTCAGTGGGCTAGTTTATGGAAACGTACCAAGCTTCCACCGCTGTCCGATAACGTGCGTAAAGCCATCTGGTGGGAGGGGCTGTTCCATGTACTCTCCGCTGGTGTGGCCGGAATTCTTGCCAACACTCTGGGCAGTGAGCTTTCTGCCGGACACAACTATTGGGCCATGGTTGCCGCTGTAGTTCCTCTGGTCGGGCATACGACTAGACTGCGAATCCGTCGCGGGGTGCACCGTGTATTGGGAACGCTGGTGGGCATGATCCTGATGGCGCTACTGATCTGGTCGAATCCGCAGATGTGGATCTTGCTCGCCTTTATCGCCGTGTGCCAGTTCTTGGCCGAGATGCTGGTCATGCGTAACTATTTCATGGCGCAGATCTTTATCACGCCCATGGCGTTGGTCGGCGTCTCGCTGGGCACCGGGCTCAGCGGCTCGGTGATGTATGACCGCGTGGTTGAAACACTGATCGGTTGTGCCGTGGGCATGCTCGGCGTGCTCTTGGGAAGTTGGCTCGGCTCGGTACTCAAACGCAAGCAGGGCCTCGTTCCCAAGAGCGAAAGCTGAACTTAGATATTGATACCCACGTGGGCCAACGCCTGACGCAAGATATTTTCGCGGCCACCGGCAAACGCGCCTTGAATATCTGAGCTCAGGGCTTCGGCCGGGGTCAGCCAGGTCAGTTCCAGAGCATCTTGGCGTGGAGTGGATTCACCGCGCACCGGAACGATGTAGCACATAGAAACTGCGTGCTGACGGTCGTCGGTTAATCCGGTTTCACTTGGTGCCGGGAAGTATTCGGCCACGGTGAAAGGAACCGGCGAGGCCGGAAGCTGTGGCAGCACCATGGTGCCCAGGTCCTTCTCGATGTGGCGAATCAGCGCGGCACGAATGGTCTCGCGGTACATCACACGACCAGAAACGAAGGTCCGCAGCATACGACCGTCATCGTCACCGGTGAGCAGAAGCCCCACTTCATTCACATAACCCAGCGGGTCAAGGCGAACCGGGATCGCTTCAACATAAAGCATCGGTAGGCGCTGACGCGCTTCGTAAAGATCTTCTTCAGAAAGCCATCCGGGATACGGATCTGGGGTACGCACGTTCATGCTTCTATCTTCGTACACAAACCCCGCTCCATGGGTGAAGCTGTATCTGTGTTGCGCAACTCACCAACTGCACGCCAGCGCACTCTAGTACCGCCGGAGATCTAAAGATAAAATTAGTTAAGCTTTCCCCAATGCTTGCCCCTTGCGTTCGCCGTGGGCACCGAGAGCATATTTCCTTTTCAATTACTCGTGGAAGCAGATTCCAGCCGTGACGAACGCTCCAGAACGACTGAGCAAAAAGAACTTCACCACGATTGCGGTGCTGATCGTATCCAGCTTCGTGGTCATCCTGAACGAAACAATCATGAACGTGGCATTACCTGTTCTGATGCACGAATTCGACGTAACCGCTGATGCAATTCAGTGGCTGTCCACCATCTTTATGCTCACCATGGCAGTGGTCATTCCGATGACCGGATTCTTGCTGCAACGCCTGAGCGTACGCAATGTCTTTGTCCTAGCCATTGGCATGTTTACCTTGGGCACCATTCTGGCGGCCTTGGCGCCAGGACTGACCGTCCTGTTGGTTGCCCGCGTGGTCCAGGCCTGCGGTACCGCCATCATGATGCCGCTGCTGATGACCACCATCTTGCACCTAGTGCCAGCTGAACGTCGCGGTGTGCTGATGGGCAACGTATCCATCGTGATCTCCGTGGCCCCAGCCATCGGCCCGACACTTTCGGGTTTGATCCTGCAGTACCTGTCGTGGCGCTTCATGTTCATCGTGATCATCCCGATTGCGGTCGCAGCACTGATCATCGGTACCCCGCGTCTGTCCAACGAAGTAGACGGTGCATCCACCCCGCTGTCGTTCACCTCGGTCCTTTTGGCTATCCCGGCCTTCGGTGGCTTGGTCTTTGGCCTGAGCCGACTGTCGGTAGGCGTGAGTGCGCTGAACATTGGCATCCTCGTTGTAGCGTTGCTCTGCTTGGCTGCTTTTGTCTTCCTGCAGCTGCGGTTGCAGAAACAAGATCAGGCGCTGCTGGATCTACGTCCGCTGAACTTCAAGGACTTTACGCTTTCGCTAGTGCTGATGATGTTTGCCATGATCTCGCTGTTCGGCGTGATCATCTTGCTGCCAATGTTCTTCACCAACGTGCTGGGCATTGATACCCTGACCACTGGTTTGATCATGCTTCCTGGCGGCCTGCTGATGGGCATTTTGGCCCCAATGGTTGGCAAGTTGTATGACCGGTTGGGGGCCCGTCCACTGATCGTTCCTGGCGGAATCATCTTGCTGGCCTCGTTGCTGGGCTACGCACTGATCCTGAACGAGAGCACCCCAATTTGGTTGCTGGTTGTGCTGCACCTGGTGATGAGTTTGGGCTTGGCCCTGATCTTCACCCCTGCGTTCACCACCGCGCTGAACCCATTGCCGCACCACCTGCACTCGCACGGTTCGGCACTGCTTTCCACCTTGCAGCAGTTGGCTGGTGCCATGGGTACCGCTCTGCTGGTGGGCGTTGTGGCAGCGACTACCGCCTCCAAGATTGCCGCGGGTAGCGATCAGTTGGCCGCTACGGTTGAAGGCTTCCAGCCTGGATTCCTCATCGGTGCTGGCTGCAGCGTTGGCATCATCGTGATTGGCTTCCTTCTTGGTGGCAAGAAGGAACTGGTCAGCTTAGGCGCGCAAGAGGCCGAAGCAGAAAAGCACTAAACGGTTTAACACCTAAACAGCTGGATACTCAACTACTGAGTATCCAGCTGTTTGTGCATCTGGGGTGTGCCTAGTGCTTTTACCGCAATGCTTTTACCCCAGTGCACTGGGCAGTAGGCTGGCTGGTAAATGTACGCACTACAAAGGGGTAAGCATGCAGCTGCAGGATTCAGTCGCTTTAGTCACCGGTGGACTTTCGGGTTTAGGCCGGGCCACCGCACAAAAGCTCGCGGCAACCGCCAAACATGTTGTCGTTCTTGACCTGGCGCGAGAGGACGGCGACGAAATTGCAGCACAGATTGGTGCCAACGTTCGCTACGCCCCGGCAGATGTCACCGATGCCCAGCAGGTAGCTACCGCCATCGAGCGGTGCAAGGAACTCGGTGCGCTGCGAGTTGTGGTTAACTGCGCTGGCGTGGCCACTCCCGGCAAGGTACTGGGACGAGATGGCGTACTGCCGCTGGAACGCTTTTTAAAGGTTTTAGAGATCAACGTGAACGGCACCTTCAACGTCATCCGCTTGGCTGCTGAAGCGATGGCGCATAGCGAAGCACTGACTGACGCTCAAGGAACCACCGAACGTGGAGTCATCGTTAATACCGCTTCAGTGGCAGCCTTTGATGGCCAGATTGGCCAGCCTGCCTACGCCGCTTCTAAGGGAGCGGTGGCCGCGATGACCTTGCCGCTAGCCCGTGAACTGGCCAGTCACCAGATTCGGGTTATGACCATTGCTCCGGGGATCTTCCACACGCCCATGATGGATTCTCTGCCGCAGGCTGCTCAAGACTCCTTGGGAGCTCAGGTGCCCCACCCTTCGCGATTGGGACGCCCAGAAGAATACGCCGCATTGGCGGAACACATCGTGGCTAATCCAATGCTTAACGGCGAAACCATCCGTCTTGATGGTGCTATCCGGATGGCTCCGCGCTAAAGCGCGATGTGGCGCGGCAGGTCCCATAAACCGTGGGCCTGCCACACTGCGTCCGGTTCTCTACGTGGCTGAGACGGAAACGACCGTTTTAGGCGTCCGTATAAGTCACCTTCACCGGGCAGTTTTGCGGGCGGGGTATATGGGAATTCAAAATTCGTGAGACTTCGATGTTTTGAAATCGTCAGGAGTCAGATCGGAGTCTGTCCCTTATGGCGACCGGCTTACGGGACGTTGACCCACCGCCGTCTCACGGACCCGGGTCCTACTGTTGAGAACAGATCAATGACGCCGCTATGGGGCGAGATTTTCTGCGGGCGGATCCCCTAGGCAATGAGCATTGGTGCGAAGGAGTTGTGATTGGATGGTGGGATGAATTCGACCTACCGTTTCTCTTCCGACGACGCCGATATCGATCGGGAAAAAGTGCATCACTGGCTCAGCGAGGAGAGCTACTGGGCAAAGGGAAGATCCCGCTCAACACAGGATCAGGCGATGAACGGATCCCGAAACTTTGGCGTCTACGAGACAAACTCGGGCAGGCAAGTCGCCTACGCGCGTGTAGTCACGGATGGGGTCACGTTTGCCTGGCTTTGCGATGTATTCGTGGCCCCTGAAGTCCGCGGGCAGGGAATCGGCGTTGCCCTTCTAGAAGGCGTTATTGAGGTATTCGAGCCACTGAACTTGAAACGAATGCTTCTATCAACGGGGGATGCCCACGGCCTCTACTCTAAGTTTGGGTTCGAGCCTCTTGATATCCCCTCGAAGTGGATGCAGAGACTAGCGGAACAAGTAGCCCGGTAAGGGTTCCTCCTATGGATCTGATTGAGCGACAAAGACACCTTGGCGCATTGGTACGATCATTGAATGCCCGAAGTGAAAGATAAAGTTGTTTGCTACGTCGTCCAAGATGGCCACCTCTTGGTATTTACCCATTTGCAGCATCCGATGCACATTACGGGAGTTCAGGTGCCTGCCGGGAGTATAAAAGTCGGAGAAGATCCTCAACGAGCAGCAGTTCGCGAGCTCCTTGAAGAAACCGGACTCGAAGGCGTTGTTAAACGTGAGCTTGGAACATCCACATACGACATTCGCCCCATGCGCAACGAGGTCGCAAATCGATTTTTCTTCGAGCTAGAAGTCACTAAGCGAGACGTTTCGCGTCGCTGGATAGCCGGAGAACACGACCCCGAAAGCGGAGATCAAATCGAAAGTTGGGAATGCTGGTGGTTACCTGTCGAACACGCGCACGTCTTGGCCGCTGGGCTTGGGGCGCAGCTATGGAAGCTCAAAGCGGAATGATGCTGGTGGCGGCATTAAGTGTTGCGAAGAGTTTCCCATCTGAAACTTGGGTTTTCGAAGATAGTTCAGTGACAAGCACTGAAGGTGGTCGGTCACGAGACATATAAAATGAGGCATGGCTACAATCAGGAACCTGGCCGTAGGGCTACCGATTCGCAACGGTCACCTTCTCGCGGAAGAAGGAAAGGACACCGTCAAAGACAGCGCGTACTTGCGCGCAATCGGAGGTGGAATCGAATTCGGAGAGACTGCCGAAGTTGCACTGCGGCGTGAATTTCGAGAAGAACTCGGCATGCAGCTTGGTAATGTCTGGCTACTCGGCGTGGTCGAGAACATCTATGTGCATCAAGGCTTGCCAGGGCACCAAATAGCCCATGTGTTCGCCGTAGAATCTAGTGACATCGACTCGATTGCCCTCGACGCACAACTTCACATATTAGATGAGGGTAGCCCGGTCCGTTGGATCAATATCGAACAGCTAAACCGTCCGCTGTACCCGGAGGGAACTAGCGATCTGTTGCAAAGATGGCTAGCGTCTCCTATGAAATCGTGATGCATTATCTGGCCCCAATTTTTTCCGTCCCGTAGAGGGTTCCGTAAATGAGAACCGAAGGGGTCGTTGACGTTGTCGCGTAGATCCTTGATCTTCATAGAGAATGGCACCATGAATGATGGATTCTATTTCGATCTCGTGGATTACTCTGACGTCGTCAATAACACCGCAGGGATGTATATAGTCCTATGCCACCTGTGGGAGATCACGGACAACAAGCCAGAGGTGAAAGATTCCATCATTCTCGATGAAGCAAGAACACGCGTGCACGCCTTGGGAATGGAAACAACTTTTATCGGTCTTCCTGGGTGGCAGCGAAGATTGAATAATCCGGGAGTGTCTCTTGACTGGTTTTTCAACAACGGCTTCTATGTATTCGAAATAGATGACGACATGATGCAGTCATGACAGTTGACCGTTCTGTTTTCCCTGCCCCGACTTTTGTGTCCCAGTCAAGGTTCCTCTTGCGGGCTGACTACAATGTGCAGGAGTATTGAGGACTTCGGAAAGTGGCACCTTGTTAGTTTCTTGTTTCCTGGTCAAGCACGACCGTTTTCGACCACAAACAATTGTTCAGACCGCGCTGCACACAATTGTTGAGAACCAAGTTGTGATTCGATGCCAACTACCGCTTGCTCACCAGCGCTAGAGTCTACGTAGGGGCGTTCTATTTGCCCCTCATGAGTCTGCAGCAAGGTATTTGCTTACAATGTCGCCACGTGAGAGGAATTCAACTGATGAACGATTGGGTCATATTTCATCACGAGGACGATGCCAAAACATCGGTTGAATATGACTGGGCGTGGATTGACACGTTGATTGCTAGATTGGTCGAGCTGCAAGCAGTCGAGAAGAAGTCCTCACATACCGATGCCTTGGCTGGCTGCATTGAAGAGCTTGAACATGCTATTTCTTCAGCCCTGTCGCATGGAGTTTCCGTTCGTGCGATAGGTGTTCGTACAAATTTGAGTCAAAGCGACGTTGCCCGAATACGGGACACCGGACGTCTATACGAAAGATAGGAATGAAAATTCTTTTAGGCCTAATCCTGTTTCGCTTCCAGTAAGTCGGCTAGATGACCGGCGCTTCGGCCAACTGCTGAGCAGAGCTGAAACTACGGTCAATTCCGGTCAGTGGATCAGTAAAGGAAATGGTGTGCGCCAACAGCTGTAGCGGGCGCTGGTAATCATCCGGAGCCAAGTCCCACAAACGCGGATAAAAAGCATCATTGATAATTCCCAGACCCAATGAAGCTAGATGCACGCGCAACTGGTGGGTTTTGCCCGAATGCGGTTTGAGATCCATCAACGCAACTTCCACTCCTGCATGTTGACCTGCACTGCGGCCTACGGCTTCAACATCAATGAAGGTCTTTGCATTGGGTGCACCATCTTTGACGACGGATCGCAACTGTCCCTTGACCTTGGACATGCGGTTTTCGTAAACCATGGGCATCTGGCCAAGCAAGTTGTGCAGTTGCGCTTCGTCTTTGACCAGTGAATGTTCGCCGTTTGGCTGAAGCACTCGGCCGGTTTCCAGACCCGCTCCGGGCTGCAGTGCGACGACCGCTTTATAGCGTTTGCTGATTTCACGGCGTTCAAAAAGCATCTGATAGTCGCCGCGGGTTGCTGGGTTCACGGCAAAAAGAATGACGCCCGCGGTGGCACGGTCCAACCGGTGCATCGGAACAAGATCATCAATGCCGGTTTGGTTGCGCAAACGAACCAGAGCCGATTCTTGGATGAATCGTCCACCGGGAGTGGTAGGCAAAAAATGTGGCTTATCGACAACCAGCAAGTGTTCATCTTGGTGCAGGATCTTGGCTTCAAAAGGAATTGGCGTTTCTACCGGCAATGAGCGGTAGTACCAGATGAACTCGTGTTCATCCATGGTTGTTTGGCGGTCTAGAGGCACGCCGCCGAGTCCAACAATTTCTTGGTTATCAAAGCGTCGCAAGATGCCTTCAGGATCCACATGGCCAAAGCGTTCCCGCAGATAATCGGCCACGGTGGCCCACGCTCCGTCTTGCGGAAGCCGCAAACGGGTTGCATTAACGCCGTTACGAACGGGGAGCGGGGATTCCATAGCCATAAAGGCTATTCTTTCATCTCTTCAGTAGGGCTTCAGACCGCCGGTTGGCAATGTGGGCACCAGTAGCAATCCCGCTCGGAACCTTCTGAAGTTGATGGGATCTTGAGTAACGCGATAGGGGTGCCGCAGCGAAGGCATGGTTTTCCTGCACGGCCATAAACCCAGAGCGGTTCTCGGGTCCGTTCGGTGCCGGTGGTCACGCGACGAGTCCGGTCCTTATTTACCGTCAGCAGACGGTGGGCCATATGAACTACTGCCGGAAGGTCAGCAATCTGGCCGACTTGGGTCAGTGGATGTAGACGTTTAAGAAACAAGATTTCGCAACGGTACACATTTCCCACACCGGCCATCAGCCGTTGATCCAGCACTGCTTGGCCGATACCTTGCTGCGGATTACTCTGAAGATTTTCAACCGCCACCTGAGCGTCCCAATCCGCACCCAACAAATCGGGTCCCAAATGACCGATGAGTTCAGCCTCTTGTTCGGTTGGCACCAAGCGCACCTGAGCAATATCAAAGCCCACGGCCGTCACCGTAGATGTTTTGAGCACTACGCGTGCAGTGTGCGCTGGTTTCTTCCAACGCTCATTCGCGGCATACAGATCCCAGCGCCCTTCCATCAGAAGATGCGAGTGCAGGGTCAGTGGCTTTGTAGAGAATTCAGAAGACCCAGCTACTGGAGGATGCAGTCGCATCAACAGGTGTTTACCCGCTGGAACTACCTCATGCACAACATAGTCTTTGAGATCTCTTGTCGCCAAGGCCGGAACTCGAAAATCAGAAGACAGTAAGCTCTGCCCTGCCAGGGCTTGGTGGAGCCGTGCAGTGGCACGATAGACGGAATCACCTTCAGGCATGAGAGCTCTTCTTTCTGTTCAGGAATCAGCGCCGGAATCGAATGCCTTGCGGCGTCGAATAGAAACCTGCAGCCAATAGGGCGGCTCCCACCGGATGGTCCAGTACAGGTTGACCGTCCACGGTAGCGATGGCAATTTTCTCCACTTTGGCCGTGCGCAGGGCTGCCACCAGATGCATCGCAATGATGTTCCATGACTCTTCTGGAAGTTCGGTAAAAGTTAGCACCGTGCGGCCGCCACGTTCCAGGTACAAACACAATTGACCATCCAACATCCCAACGATGGCTCCGGCTTTGCGTCCAGGGCGGTGCCCGGTCTGCGTGGCTGGCCAGCCCAGCGCCGCACCATAAGGATTGGCCGGGTCTGTCGAAGCGAGCACCATGGCTACAGGCTGACGGCGAGGATCCTCGGAGAGCTGGTATCCGCGCAAACGGTCAATGGTGGTTGAAGTGGAGAACTGGGCAGCCCCCAGCTTTTCCACGAAGTAACCACGTCGGGCATGCCCTGCTTCTTCCAACTTGGACAACACTCGGTACAACTGACCGAAGCCGCCGGGTACTGTTTCGGCGGCGACCGAGCCGCGGGTGAGTACGCCATAGCGTTCCAGCATGATCTCTGCTGTCGCATGCGCTGAAATGGTGGGATCAGCTACCGGCTGGGGGAGCAAAGACCAACGCGCTGAACCGCGTGGACTACGCATCGGGGAGCCACCGTGATCCTGCGCAAGACGGTTCAGACCCGAGAGCCTGTTGAGCCGTGCGGCACGGGCGCGCGGTGCCGGTTTGGCGATCTTGTGTGCAGTACTTCCGCCGGCCAAGTAACCGCGAATCGGAGCCAAGGTGTCGGGTGAAATATATCCGGCCCAGAAAAGCCTCCAGCATGACTCGGCTATATCTTGGGCACTGACCGGAGGCTTATCCGGATGGTGGATGCGGGCGGCGAGTTCCTCAGCAAAATAGGCGCCGGTTGATTCAAAGGCTTCAAGCACGCGCAGATCTATGGCCTGAAGGCTACTGACATCAGGCGTTGGCAAGGAGAGCGCTGCGTGTTCGGCAGTATGCAACGACAACCAGCCGTCTTTGCCACCGGCTGCACCTGCGCCACACACCAGAATATCTCCCGCGCTGCACAGTTCATCTAGCCACGAGCTTTGATAGCCGTTGAGTCGGGCAGGAAGAATGAAGGACTCCAGCGCGGAGGCGGGCACTTCAGCTCCAGCAAGTTGAGCGATGATTTCATAAACGCCATCGGGGCCACTAAGAGTTGATCCAACCTGCTGCCAGGCGGGAAGGAACCGGGCATAGGTGTTTTGATCAACCGGCTCCACCTCAGCGCGCAGGGCAGCCAAAGACCTGGTGCGAATGGTGCGCAGCACTTGGACATCGCAGTATTCATCACCGCTGATGCCCTCGGGCACAATCTCCACCGGGCGGAAGGCGCCGACCGATAGTCTGCCGGCAGCCACCAGCTGGTCGAGTATTGGTCGCAACACCGCAACACCCAGTGAGAGTTCTGCAGCAATTTCGGTGAGCGTAAAAGGAACATGGGTGCGCGCGTAGCGTGAGATCAGATCTTGGATGGGGTCGGCCACCGGCTCCAAGAACGCCGCCGGAATCCCGGTGGGCAGCGGGGTGCCCAAGGCATCACGTAACTTGCCGGCATCTTCGATCGCGGCGTAGGCCAAGGACCCACTTCGACGCAGGGTGAAAGCACGGCGAGTGGCAACTAGGGCTTCGGCATGTTCCCTTGCGGTAGCCGGATCTATTGGTGCACTGTCCTCATTTGGATCTCGCAGTCGGGCGGCTAAGGCCTCGCTAGTCAGCGGTCCCAAGAGACGCAGCAGGTCGGCTGCGCCTTCCATTCCGGCTAAACGCCGGTTATCTGCTCGATACTGCAACTGTTCCTGCAAGCCGGTGATAACTCGAGGATCAAGGATTTCACGCACATCATTGCGGCCCAGCAATTCACCGAGCAACACCGGATCCAGACTCAGGGCTGCTGCACGGCGTTCAGCCAGTGGCGCATCAGACTCATAGAGGAACTGCGCAACATAGCCAAAGAGCAGGGATTGGGCGAAAGGAGAAGGCAACTCGGTAGTGACTTCGACCAGCCGGATGGCGCGTGAAGAGACCTTGGACAGAATCGCAGACAAAGCCGGCAGATCATAAACGTCATTCAGGCACTCGCGTACGGTTTCCAGGATGATCGGGAAATCCGGGTAATTCCGAGCTACATCCAGCAGCTGGCTCGCCCGTTGGCGCTGCTGCCACAACGGCGTGCGCTTGCTCGGGTTGATCCGGGGAAGCAACAAGGCGCGAGCCGCGCATTCGCGGAAGCGGGAAGCGAACAACGCAGAATTTGCCACCTGCGAGGTGACCACGTCGATGATTTCATCGGCTTCAAAAGCAAAAAGGTCCGCTCCGGGTGCTTGGTCATCCATGGCCGGAATGCGCAGCACAATGCCATCATCGGCGGCCATCGCCGAGGCATCCAGCCCCCAGCGTTCGCGTACGCGCGCACCCACGGCCAGTGCCCACGGGGCGTGGACTGCCAGGCCGAAGGGGGAGTGCAGGATGACTCGCCAGTCGCCGAGCTCATCATGGAAACGCTCGATCACGAAGTTCTGATGGTTGGGCACCTGACCGGTCGCCCGGCGCTGCTCACCCAAATAGTTCAGAAGATTATTGGCTGCAAAGTCATCCAACCCACCGGTACGCAAAACACCTGACGCTTCGCTTCGTTCGCTGGCCAGCAAACTCGTGGTGAATTCACCTAGCGCCGCACCAAGTTCCACCGGACGGCCCAGACCGTCACCGTGCCAGAAAGGCAGTTTGCCGGGTTGGCCAAAGGCTGGGGTGACCAGCACTCGGTCATGGGTAATGTCTTCAATGCGCCAGCTGGTCGCACCGAGCGCAAAGACGTCACCCACCCGCGACTCGTAGACCATTTCTTCATCCAGCTCACCCACACGCTTGGGAGCCTTGTCATCTTCGGCCCCGGCTAGGAAGACACCAAAAAGTCCACGGTCTGGGATGGTGCCACCGGAAATCACGGCCAAGCGTTGCGCTCCAGGGCGCGCTACCAATGTGCCGGCATCTCGGTCCCAAATCAGCCGTGGCTTCAGGGTGGCAAATTCATCTGAGGGGTATTTGCCCGAGAGCATATCCAAGGTGGCCAGATAGGCGCTGCGTGGGAGCTGTTGGTAGGGAGCGGAGCGGCGTACGGTCTCGAACCACTTCTCAACTTCCAAGTCGTCCATGGCCACTGCGGCCAGAGTCTGCTGGGCCAACACATCCAGCGGGTTGGCCGGGATAACCATTTTTTCGATTGCTCCCTGGCGCATACGCGTGACCACCAGTGCGGTGGAGAGTAGGTCCGCGCGGTGCTTAGGGAAAAAGATGCCTTGAGAGACAGAACCGACTTGGTGTCCGGCACGACCCACACGTTGCAGACCAGAGGAGACGGAGTTGGGGGACTCGACCTGGATGACCAGATCCACCAGGCCCATGTCGATACCGAGTTCCAGCGAGCTGGTGGCCACCACCGCGCGCAGCTTGCCCAGCTTCAGATCCTCTTCAATCTGGGCGCGAGCATCTTTGGAAACCGAGCCGTGGTGGGCTCGGGCGAGCAGAGGCGCTTCCGGGTTCGAAGCCGCGGTGGATCCGGCCTGGGCCATTAATACGGCTGGGGAAGAGGTGGAAGTATCCTCGGCGCTGAATCCCTCGCGTTCGGCGTAGATTTCGTTGAGCCGTCCGGTGAGACGCTCGGCCAATCTTCGGGAGTTGGCGAAGATGATCGTTGAGTGGTTTTCCAGCACCAGGTCCACCAGCTGGTTTTCCACGTGCGGCCAGATGCTGGCCGATGCTGCGGGGGAGGAGCCAGGTCCCAGATCGTGGGCACCAGCTGCCGAAGGTAGATCGGTCATGTCCTCGACCGGGACGCGCACCGCCAGCTCCCACTTCTTGGTGGACGGGGGGCGCACGATATTCACCGGTGCTGAACCCGCCAGGAAGCGGGCGACTTCCTCGGGCGGTTCCACCGTGGCTGATAGGCCAATGCGTTGGGCCGGAGTGGGGAGCAACGCATCGAGGCGTTCCAAGGACAATGCCAGGTGGGTGCCGCGCTTGGTATTGGCGATGGCGTGGACTTCATCGATGATGACCGTATGCACTTGGGACAAGGTTTTGCGGGCTTGACTGGTGAGCATCAGGTACAGCGACTCAGGCGTAGTGATCAGGATTTCCGGCGGATCCTTGAGCAGCTTGCGCCGGTCATTAGCCGGGGTGTCTCCCGAGCGTACACCCACCGAAACTGATGGTTGGGACAAGCCCATTTCATGAGCGGTGGCGCGGATGCCGGCCAGCGGGGAACGTAGGTTGCGCTCAACGTCTACGCCCAAGGCTTTCAGCGGAGAAATATAGAGGACCTTGGTGCCGTTGCCTGTCGGATGATCCGCATCTGATTCCAAGCCCGGCAAGGCTGGGGAGTCCAGTTCGGCATGGTGCAACCGGTCTAAAGCCCAGAGGAATGCGGCCAAGGTTTTGCCTGAACCCGTTGGAGCGATGACTAGGGTGTGCTTCCCGTCGGAGATGGATTCCCAAGCGCCACTTTGCGCAACGGTAGGCGCAGAGAAGACATCGGTGAACCACTTGCGGGTGGCCGCACCAAAACGGGAAAGCACATCACTCATGGAATCGATACTACGTTCTCAATAAGACAGTTCGAGAACAGTCGAACTTCAACCACGGTAGCGCGTATGTGAATGATGCGTGCACCCGTTTAGAACTATCCTGCAGCATCGTTTCATGCGTCTCAGAAATGAACGCCATACATGGATCTGCTTCGTGGAGAAGCGACTACGAGGCAAAGATCAGTCTGTTCATGTTTTTCTGCGCAAAAGGTTCATCCTAAAAGGCATACGAACTAGACTTGGCAGATGCCACTTATCGGTCGGTCGATTCAAAAAACTAACGGACGCGTTATCCACGAGTGGGCGATGAATGTTCCTGTGAGCCGGCTTTGGTGGGGCCTCACTGATCCCAACGCGCTACCTCAGTGGCTCGGAACGCTCACGAACGGAACATTCATCAGCGGTGGTGAGGTGACAATCAGGCATGCAGAAAACTATTCCTGCACCAGTCAGATCTTGGAATGTGAACCAGAACAGCTGCTATCTATGACCTGGAAATTCCCTGACGAAGCTCTGTCGAAATTGCAGATCAAACTGGCCCAACGTGATGAGTCTGCCAGTTTGCTTTTGATCCACGATGGGCTTGGGAAAGTTGCAACAAGCTACCTTCCGGGTTGGCACACTCATCTTCTGTATTTAGAAGATCTTCTCTTGGGGCACCCACGCTCAATGAGTGAATTCTGGTCCACGTACGAAGAGCTCCGGGAAATTTGAGAGTTTCAGTACGTTGCATCGGACGTAGCTCACCGAAAAGGTTTCTTTCGGGTGTTTCTCGGCGGTGCCCCATACCTTGAGGATGATCTGCTGTGAGGCGCCGTTTCGGTTCATCCTTGCCACATAGGAATCCGACAGTCATAGCTGTTCACGACGGATAGGATCAAATTGGCTATCCAATGTGCAGACGCAACGGAAGAAAGCAGACCGATCATGCTACATCTACAAGTTCAGGCTATTGCGCGAGAAACGATGGATATCGCTCAGCGAAACATTCAAGCCGGACAGAAGCTCGTGGACGTTCGAGCCCTTTGTGAAGAGACGATGCTTTCCCTTGGCGCTGATTCGTTTTGGTATTGGGGAATTGGTGCGTTCGTTTTCAGCGGGAAAGACACGATTCTTTCGGTGCCGGGTAAAACGTATGAAACCGCGGGACGCGTCATCCAGTCAGAAGACATCCTTACCATCGATCTCAGTCCACAAAAGGATGGCATCTGGGGAGATTTTGCTCGAACTATCATAGTTGAAAACGGCGAAACGCTGCGAGATTCGAAGCAAACGCAGAATGCTGATTGGCGCGGTGGAATTCTTGCCGAAGAGCAACTTCACGCCGTTCTTTTGGACGTAGCTAAGCCACAGATGACCTTCGAGGAACTCCACGCCAGAATGAACAACGAGGTAATCAGGCTTGGTTTTGAGAACATTGATTTCCTTTGCAACCTCGGACACTCGATTGAGCAGAAAAGCGCTGACCGGATTTATATTGAACCGGGTAACGTTCGAAGACTCGATGAAGTTGAATTCTTTACCTTTGAACCTCATATAAAGCGGCCCGGTGGAGAGTATGGCTACAAACACGAGAATATCTACCATTTTCGTGGCGACGTGCTGACGTCTATTTAGGGTTGACCGTAGCTCGCGCAAAGAAGTCCGGCCTCTGCGCCATGGATTGTTCCTAAAGCGAACAATTGCCATCTAAGAAACTGATCACTTAGCGTCTGTTGGTTTTATCAATCAGGTAAATTATGAAGATTGGAAACGTCTGCTCTTGACCGAACCAGTAATACCGGTTGGAAATTTCGCCCGACTGAAGCACCCCGTCTTGCAGCATGAGAATTTGGTGCTCCGTCCTTGGGCTTTGAATGATGTCTCAGTCGTTGTGGAAGCGTACCAAGATCCGGCGATCATGCAATGGCATGGAAAAACTCTGACTGCCGAAGAAGCTAAGACTTGGGTCCTTCACTGGGCTGACCGTTGGAATAGTGAGTCTGGAGCGGGTTGGGCAGTCACTCGTGAAAGAGAGGTGCTTGGCCAGATCAGTCTGCGACGTGTCGATCTGACAAATGGTTCTGGTGAGCTTTCATATTGGGTACTTCCCCAAGGGCGCGGTGCCGGCGTGGCTGCTAAAGCTTTGAATGAGTTATCTATGTGGGCATTTCGAACAGCGGGATTCCACCGACTTGAATTGGCGCATTCCATCAACAATCCTGCTTCGTGCCGGGTTGCTCAGAAGTGTGGTTACTTCCTAGAAGGCATAAAGCGTCAACAAGCTCTTCACGCCGATGGGTGGCACGACATGCATTCACATGCTCGATTGGCCACTGATCCCGCCCTATAGCTTAGATTTGCATGGAACAAGTCAGTGGTTCTGCGTCACCAACTCAAGTCGGCTTTGGTAGGAGGACAGAAACCTGGGGAAGTGGAGTCACTAGAGCTCACCAAATCTCGTAGCTGCCCTGCTGCTAGCGGTGGGAAAGTGTGGATTCTAGCGAAAGCTTTGATACAAGTTACTCGACCGCATGTGGGGTTGCTCCCAACAGAAACTTCAATGCCTATGATTCTGAGGCGACCAATGACGAAGATTGGGCAGCTGCTAATGCATGGGCTCTGCGCGCACGAATACTCAGCCAAACAAGGATCGTTAGGACGCCCGCAACGACCGCGAGCGCCAAGAGGTTTATTCCGTTCCACCCAAGATGCTGCAAAAGCCAAGCAGCCGCAAAAGATCCTCCAGCCGAAATGGCAGCGGTAGTTCCGTCCGTGAAACCTTGGAGTTTCGCTCCTCTGCCTTGAGGATAAGACTGGAGAAGTAACGCCGAACCAGTCACGAATAGAACATTCCACCCAACGCCAACGAGCATCATCGTTGCCGTCATGCCCCAACCCGAGGCCGAAATCAGCCCAATCGCACACCCAGACGCGATGACCGAGACACCAAAGACATTGGTCTTATAAGCGCCATACTTTTTGAGCAATAGTGGCTCTTCACAAATGAGGGTGTAAAACCTTCCTAAATCCACCGGTCTCCAACAATGACCGTGCGACATAGTGCGTCAAATTTCGGAACCCCAAAGCGATACCCCGCAAATGCTCCAACCGCCCATTCAACGCCTCAGTAGGACCGTTCGAACAGCCAACATGGTCAAAATACGCCAGAATATCGCTCTTCCTACGCCGCAGAGTTCCACCGAGCTTCTTCAACTCCGGCAAACCCTTGGGCACCTTCGTTCCTATCTCCTCAATCAACTGCCCCATAGCCCACCGACCGACTTCTGGTTTCGATTGCCGGTACGCATCAACCATCTTCTGATAAACACTCCACACCAGTTCAACCGGCTCATACTCAGGTTTCTTGAACAACGCTTCAACCTTGGCTTTCTGCTTCTCCGTAGCCAATGACAGCCCGGTAGTCAGGGTCCGCCGGCACTGATACAGCGGATCATCTTTGCGCCCTCGATGACCGTGCTGCACCCGTTGAACCCGCTGCCTTGTCTGGTCCAACGCGTCAGATCCGAGCTTGACCACATGAAAAGGATCCAAAACTTCCACGGCTTGAGGTAGCTCTTCAGCGGCAGCGGTTTTGAAGCCTGTGAAACCATCCATCGCGACGACCTCAACAGTGTTTTTCCATGCTTCATCGCGTTCAGCAAGCCAGGTCTTAAACACGGCCTTGGAACGGCCGGGAATCATGTCTAATAAACGGGATGCTCCGGTGTCTTCCATGACGGGCGTGAGGTCCACGATGACCGTTACGTATTTATCCCCGTCGCGGGTATGACGCCACACGTGTTCGTCAACGCCAAGGACTTTGACCCCGTCAAAGCGGGTGGAATCATTGATCAGTAACCGTTGACCCTCGGCCAACACCGCGTCATTGGCGGTATTCCACGAAACGCCTAATCCTTCAGCAATCCGTGAGATTGAAAGGTGTTGGGTGACCAGGCCATAGAGCGCCCAACGCAAACCAGTTTTACTGATTTTCTGTCGTGGTGATACAGCTTGGGTGAGGTCTTCACGCCAGACATGGTGGCATTGCGTGCACCGGTACCTGCGGTGACGGATAGCTAGGGCGGTGGGCCGCCAGCTGAACGGTGCGTGCGCGATACGTCTGATGACGGTATCGCGTGGTATTCCTTGGGCTCCGCAGGATTGGCACCATGGGTTTGGGGTGGTGACTTCGCAGAGAATCTCAGCCCTGGCTGAGGTTATGTGTTGAGCGATAGCCGTTAGTCCTAGACTGTCGAGGCCGGTGAAAGTCGTCAGATCCGCTGGGGAATAGATAGAATGGTGCACAGTCGAGGTCTTTCAAGAATCGTTAGTGTGGTAACTTCCATTCTCGTGAAGGCCTCGACTTTTTATTGATTTATGACATGCCTGTGAGCTGTGGTGTTGGGTTTAGGTATCTACACTCTGAATTCGGAAGAGCCGCAATAGTGCGCTCAGAGCCGAAGGGGCAAACATCCCTACAAGGTGCCACTGGATCATTGCCGCTCCGACGGCAGAACCGTGGCCTGCATGATCGTTTGCTAACGGACCTGATGCCATAACCAGAGTCATTACTAGCCCTGAGCCCGCTAATACGAGTACCGCTTGTTGAAACGTAGGATTACCGATGCGTTCCCGAATCCTAATTGCGGAATTGTGTGCTTCCCTGTCTCTGCCTGTCGCTGGTGGCATGGTCGCGGCGAGGACCAACGCGACGATCCCGAGAATTGCTATCAAGATACATGATCCCAAGTAGGGTTGTTCGGCTGCTTTTGCCGCGACGACGGCCGCGAACGGACCCAACGCCGCTGCGATTATTCCGCCGTACATGACTAGCGCGAGGGCACGTTCGCGCTTGGTTGGTGGCGCGTATTCTGAGGCCACGAATCGTAGGAATCCACCCACTGCCCTGTACCCTCCGGTCAATGCTGTGCCCACGCAAAACAGGCTGAACGAATGCGAAGCGACGGCGATAGCCGACACGGTCCCGCCAACAACAACCGTAAGTGCTCCGGCAACCATGACAGGCCGGTACCCGAAGCGCGCGGCAGCATGTCCGGCGATGAACGAGCAGACCGTACCGATAACGACGATAAGACTCAATGGAAGCGTCATTAGTGCCGGGACAGATGCTAGCGACATTCCAACCAACCCAGTCAAGGTTAGGTCGATGCTGACGATCATGTAATAACAGGCTTGGGCGGCAATAAGTTGAGTCAGGAGAATTCGAAATCGGGGTGGTGATTTGATCATGTTCCAACGATTTCACTGGGCAAAAAAGTACGACAGTGGCAGGATTGTCACTATGCAAAAGAATTCTGCCAATTTGATTCAGGGCGTTACTGCCCAAAGCGGTGGACCGAAACCGATCAAAGTTGCGGTCTTGGCATTGCCCGAAGTTCTAGCTTTGGATTTTGGCATTCCTATTCAAGTGCTCGGGAGAAACACCTCCGGCCTTTACGAGGTAGCAACCTGTGCGGAGGACGGCCAACCGGTACCCGCGACGGGAGGGTATTCGATAGTTCCAGATCGAGGGCTTGATCTGCTGGCAGAGGTGGATACGGTGATCGTTCCAGGATTCACTCACTCCCGAGATCCGCTTTCGCCTGATGTCCTTGAAGCATTGGTCGCAGCACAACAACGCGGAGCCCGCATGGTTTCGATTTGCACAGGCGCTTTTGCTTTGGCGCAGGCGGGAATCTTGAACGGTTTGACAGCAACTACACATTGGGAATCGACTGGTGACCTAGCCCGTCTCTTCCCTCAGATCACGGTGGATGAAAATGTTCTCTTCGTCGATAACGGGCAGGTGCTCACCTCCGCAGGTGTTGCTGCCGGAATTGACCTGTGCCTTCATCTGGTTCGAAAGGACTGGGGCGCGGCACAAGGAAATCTGACTGCGCGATCCATCGTTTCCGCTCCACGCCGCGAAGGTACCCAATCGCAGTTCATTAAGAATCGATCGTTGTTTGGTGCAGCTGAGCATCCGGCGGATGTTGCGGCTGCCATGGAATGGGCAATTAAGCACATGCACCAATCAATCACAATTGCGGATATCAGCGCAGCGACCTCGCTTAGCGAAAGAACGCTCGCACGAAGATTTGAGACGCATGCAGGGACGACCCCGATGAAGTGGCTTGCCAGTCAGCGGGTCGAACGTGCCAAGGAACTGCTTGAAACGACAACGGCATCTGTTGAAAGGATTGCCGCATGCACCGGACTGGGGTCAGGTGCTAACTTCCGCACCATCTTCAAACGGTCTACTTCGCTGACACCCAGCCAATATCGACACGCATTCAATTCCGGAGATGAATCGACAACACAGCTCGAAACGGCATGATCCACAGTTCCGGCGCGAAATGGAAAATCAGTAGCTGATTTGATGCCCCGAGCAGAGTCATAATTCGAGGATCGAACCACTGATAGCTAGCGTTGAAGGATGCTCAAACTTGTTCGTGCGACCAACGCCGACATCGCGGAGATCTCGGAATTCCTCAGCATCGCTGATCTCACCTTGAGCGGGCTGGACTCGCCCAACGTGCATTTATGGATCTCGCGGGATGAAACGACGGGGCGCATTTTCGCCACCACAGGATATGAAAGCAGCGAAGACGGACAGCACGCGCTGATTCGAAGTGTCGCGGTAGCGCCCGAGCTACGTGGCGGCGGAATCGGCTTGGATCTTGCAGAATTTGCGATGCAACGAGCTGTCGAGGCTGGAGCAAAACAAGCGTGGCTGTTTAGCCGCAGGTCTGGTCCGTTTTGGCAGAAAGCTGGATTCAGCTCAGCACACACAGATGATCTTGCGTTGGCCCTAGCTTCGACGCACCAGGTTCAGCTCTTTGCTGAAACCGGTCAGCTTGGACGTGAGGTTGCTTGGAGCAAGCTGCTCTAAGGGACTAACTACGAGACAGTACCGATTTTCGATAGAAGCGTGTCTGCATTCCTTTGGTCAGCGCTCGGCAACGCGACGTAGGTCGAGGGTGAATCCGGGATATTCGGGGAAGTCGCCGACAAAATCAGGCTTGAATCCCAACGATTCGTAGAAGGCGACCGATTCAGGTGTTGCCTGCCAATCCAGAATCATTGGGGCTGGGCGTTGTCTTGCCCAAGCGAAAGCTGACTCAACCAAGGCACGCCCGGTACCGCTTCGACGAGAACCTGGTGCGACAAAGAGGTCGTGTATGCGGCCGACAGAAAACGAACCCCGTAGACCGCGCCCATAGTCTTGCGCTGCGACGTACCCGCTCAGTGAATCTTGTTCTACGGCGACGGCCAGGTGCCAATTTGGGTCCTGTAACAAGGCCCGAAAGTTTGCTCCAAAATCAGTGTTACTTGTTCTCAGCCCCGGGGTAAACAGTCTCGCTAATTCGTTAAGGCGATCTGCATCCGAGGCGACGGCTGCTCTCACGATTATTTCGGCGGTAGACATCTTAGCGACCTTTCAGGTGAGCGGTCCGATTACTGACGGTGGAACTGCCACCGTAGGCATCAGCATTGCCCATTAATGCCAACGCTTATTGCGCCAAGTATAGGTATGAAAAATCTAGCGATACGTCTGTGGTCTGAATCAATGACGGAGGCAAACATGACGTCGTTGATACAAAGGGGTCTTCAACGACGCAGCTTCCGCTCACCTTCTAGTCAGCAAATCAGCGTGGCTTGTTCTTTGGAGGAACTCGATAACTGAATCACGGCTCTTTTCCAGGCAGACGATTCGCTCTTCTACTGCGCGCAGTTCTTCGACAAGATCTACGGCAAGTTCTCGACTGTCTTTTTGGACGTCGGGTGATTCGATATTCAATACGATCTTGATCATCCTGGACGACAAGCCAGCCGTGACCAATGCGCGAACGTGACGGGCATGCTCAATTTGATCAGCCGAGTACTCGCGGTATCCATTGGCTGAACGATCCGACTGGATCAGTCCTTGCTGCTCGTAATAACGCAGCATACGGGGTGGGGCACCGATTTCCTGGGAGGCTTCACCGATTTTCATTGCGATCATCACACCTATTCACGCGGCCTTGACTTTGACACTGATGTCAATGTTTAGGGTATCAAACGTGGCTAAGGATAAACCTCAGAGCCAGATTCGAACCAAAGGCAATCGGTACTGCCGCCGCTGGTGCAGATGTACCGATTTTTTGGTTCACGAGGGCCAAGCCCACCAAGGATTTGAGAACAATGAAGGAGAATTCATGAGCAAGGACAAAGCACCTGTAACTTCACGGGACATACTTGTTATCGGCGCCGGCGAACTCGGCATGCCGGTACTACGCAATGTAGTGCGTCGAGCCCAAGGCGTTGGCGACTCCAGCGTGAGCGTTCTGCTTCGAGCCAGCGCTGTGGAATCGACCTCACCGCAGAAGCAGCGCGACGTCGCAGAGCTTCGAGAACTCGGCGTGAAAATCATCATCGGTGATCTGGTCGCCAACACCATTGACGAACTTGCCGAGATCTTCACCAACTACGAAACCGTGATCGGATGCACCGGTATCACCGCCGGACTTGAAACTCCCATGAAGGTTGCCAAGGCTGCTCTGCAGGCAAACCTTCTGCGCTACTTCCCTTGGCAGTTCGGCGTTGATTTTGACGTGATTGGCCGTGGTGGACCACAGGACATTTTTGATTCTCAGCTCGACGTGCGTGACTTGCTTCGATCGCAAGATGAGATGGAATGGGTGATCATCTCCACCGGCATGTTCATGAATTACCTGTTTGAACCGGACTCCGGCATGGTTGATCTTCCCAACAACACAGTTAATGCGCTGGGCAGCTTGGACACTGCCGTCACCGTGACTACGCCAGAAGATATCGGCGCTCTTACCGCTGAGATCCTGTTTGCTGAGCCACGAATTCGCAATGAAATTGTTTATGTCGCCGGAGAAACCATCACCTATGGTGAATTGGCGGACACCCTTGAATCCGTGCTTGACCGGCCGATCCAACGAGTCGTGTGGACGGTTGAGAAGCTCATGGCAGAGCTAGCCGCCGATCCGGATAACATGACGCGCAAGTACCGTGCCTCATTTGCGCAGGGACGTGGCGTTGCTTGGCCGAAGGAACAAACCTACAACGCTCGTAACGCAATTCCAGTCACCGATTTGCGTCAGTGGGTTACCGAGAACCTCGCTAACTAGCAAGAACTTGAGGGGCCTGCTCGCTCAGTGTGAGCAGGTCCTTTTTACACTTTCAAATTTGCCGATGAAAGTCGGCGGTCCGGCTAGCGTTCCTTCGCTAGGGCGTGTCTTATAAAGGTTGAGCGGTCTGGCTGAGACTCTGGAGGGGTGTCGCGCTTCCAGCTCCTCTCCGATGATCAGTGGGCGTTGATCGCGCCGTTCCTTCCGTCCCGAACGGGCCGCCAGGGCCGCCCGTTCTCGGACGCGCGGGCGATCGTGGAGGGCATCATCTACCGATACCGGTGCGGGATTGCGTGGCGCGACCTGCCGCGAGAGTTCGGCCCATGGCAGACCGTGTGGCGGTGGCACCGCAACCTCGCCGGCGACGGCACCTGGGACCAGATCCATCAGGGGCTGCTGGCCGCCGCTGATCGGGACGGGAAGATCGGCTGGACAGTGTCGGTGGACTCGTCGATTGCCCGTGCGCATCAGCACGCGACCAATGTCACGCGCCCCACAGGGGCTGGATTGAATTACACGGATCCGGCCGTCGAGTAGCCTGATCACGCGGTCGGACGCTCCCGCGGCGGGCTGTCGACGAAGATCCACCAGCTTGTCGACGACCATGGGCTCCCGATGGTGGTCGCCGTTGCGCCCGGCCAGTCCGGCGATGCGCCCGCGTTACTGCCACTGCTATCCAGGCTGCGTGTCGCGCGCCCACTCGGGCGTCCCCGCAACCGCGCGATCAGCAGGCTCACCGCAAACGACGCGGGTCGCGCGGCGGGCGCCCTCTTGGCTTCGACGCAGTCGAATACAAGGGGCGCAACGTCGTGGAGCGGCGCTTCAGTGATGTGAAGCAGTGGCGGGGGCTCGCGACGCGCTACGACAAGCTCGCGATCGTGTTCCGCGCCGCCGTGGTGCTCAACGCGGTGATCGCCTGGACCCAGCGATGCTTACAAGCCATGTCCTAGAGAGCGCGATCGACCACTGAGCTTCACATTGGAACGACGACCCCCAACCGTTCATGTGGACTGAGACCGTCGAGGACATCATAATCAAGATCACACGAGCACGAGCCACCCCCAGCGATGCATCACACCACTTGAATGCTTCATGCGCGTGAACTACTATGGAGACAACTACTCGGGAGGATGACGGAAATGGATACACCTGAAGCATGCTTGGACCGCATCCGCGATGCATGGAACAACGCAGATGCCGAGGCGTACGGTGCCGAGTTCGAAGAGGATGCGACTTACGTGGCCTGGTCCGGCGAGCTGCAGCACGGCCGCCAGCGAATCGTCGAGGGCCACGCGGAGATTTTCTCGAAGTGGCTCGATGGAAAGAAGATGCGGGTGACGCCGATCCGGAAGGTGCAGCTTTCGGAGACCTCGGCAGTGTTCACCACCGTCGGCGGCTTAGGTGCCGAGGATACGCCTCACGACAAGTTTCAGACGTTCACGTTCGTGCGTCGTGGACAGCGGTGGTTCTGTACCGCCTACCAGAACACCAAGATGGATGAGTCGGCAAAGGTAATGTTCAACGCTCCGCACCTATGACCGACGACGCAAATCTCGCTGCGCTGTTCGTGCAAGTCTCGGACCGGGTGCGCAGCGTTCGCCGCGGTGATCTGGCGGTCCTCGACGCAGCGTCGGTGACGGCAACCCAGGCGGTCCTGCTTGATCGAGTGGCGCGCGGCGCGGCATCGACTCCCTCGACGATCGCTTTCTCGCTCGGGCTGTCACAACCTTCTGCGACGCAGATGATCGATCGTCTGGAAACTGCGGGCTACCTACGCCGTACTAAGAGTCCCGTCGACCGGCGGAGCAAGACGATCACTGTCACTGCGAAGACCAGAGCCCTGTTGGAGCGGCTCGCGCGCGCGCGCTACAACGATGCCGAGGCTGAGATGACCGCACTGTCGCCGGCGACCCGCCAGGCGTTGGCTCATGCGCTCAGCGCGGCACTCGATGAGCTCGCCTTGCGGTGAGAACCGAGAACCAGCCTTCGAACATGTTCAGTCACGACGCGAACTGAATCGCTCTGAGTTTCGTCCCTATCGGGTTCCCTATCCAGCGAGCGTTCGCTGGGCTGATTCGGTCGCGGCGCTCATACCGAGCAGGCCGAGGCGGCATGCCGCACCGCGGACATCAGGTTCGGTCGACCGCCGCTCGCGCGCGCTTCATCGAGCATCCGGAGGGCGCGCTCGCGCATCTCGGGAGAGCATCTCTGGTTCGGATCCATCCTTGCATGAAGAACGGAACGAAACCCAGGGCGGTTCACTCCGACAAGCTCGCGATCGTGTTCCGCGCCGCGGTGGTGCTCAACGCGGTCATCGCCTGGTCCCAGCAATGTTTGTGAGACACGCCCTAGATGCAAGTCCAGTCCGCTGCGAACCTGGGGCCATTCGGACGCGATGATCGAGAAGTAGACGGTATCCCGAAGAGATCCGTCGGCCATGCGGCTAGTTGCGAGTAAGACGCCATCTTGTTTTGCACCTAGACGAGAAATAGCGGTCCGGGACTGCATATTCATCCAGTGCGTGCTAAAGACTACCGCTACGCATCCCAACGTCTCAAAGGCGTGAGTGAGCAGCAGCCGCTTGCTGTCAGGATTTGTTCCGGTTCCTTGAGCACTGGCTGCATTCCAGGTGTACCCGATTTCCACGCGGGGAAGCTCAGCGTTGATGTCGCAGTAGGTAGTCATTCCGATGATCTTTCCGGGGCGACCGGTCATCGGATCATTAAGGCGAGTCGTGAAGGGAAGCATGGAGCCCGCTTCTTGCATGGCCAGACGACGCCGAATTTCGGCGCGCATTTCTTCGGGCCGTGGCACAGAGGTGTACCAAAGATTCCAAAGCTCACCGTCGCAAGCGGCCTCTACGAGTCCGTCATGATGATCTTCGTTCAGCGGTTCGAGAGTGACGTACTTTCCGCGCAGAGTGACGGGGCTGATGTGTGTCATGTGTTACCTACTTCTAGAGCGTCGATTGGTCTTTGCCAGAGGATTACGTCGTTTAGGCCGATTGAGAGTTCTTTGTGCCCAACTGCTCTGAAACCTCGCGAGGCGTAGTAGTCGCGAAGTTCCTGATTCTCTGCTGCGCAGTCGAGTCGAAGAAAGCTTTTCCCTCTGGCGGCACCTTGTTGCGCGGCCCAGTCCAAAAGACGTTCGCCGATTTTCTGCCCTTGGTAGCTTCGGTCGCACATCAGGCCGTGAACGTAGACACTTGTCGAATCATCTGGACCCCAGAATTCTGGATCGGACCAAAGCACGCGCATTCCGGCGGCGACGCCGCCCTGGCGTTTGTAGACGTACCATTCGCCAGCGTTAATCTGATTCTGAACCGTCTCAATAGGCACCTCACCTGGGCGCCATTGGTTTAGACCTTTAGAAAACAACCAGTCTTCGAGTTGGCGACGAAGCCGCCAAATCGGCGCTGCGTCGGGCAGTACAGCAGGTACTGGCCTGAGAGAGATCTGTTCTTTCATGAAGCCTTCCCGAGTAACTATGGCAGGTGCTGTTTTAGGTCGATGCTCTCTGCCCTAACCTAGGTCGAGAGTGGGCCTTGGGCGGGTTTTATCGACGACTTTTAGCTCTGGCCGCGAATTCGTCAAGTACTCTCACGACATCCTTGGCTACCCATATGCGATTGCGATTCCCATTTGTAATTTGGACGAGGATCTCCGCTTCAACGAGGCGGTTAATGGCGACCTGCGCGTTGACCGTTGTGATCCCCAGTTCGGTGGCAGCGGAGGCGCTGTCGATGACCGGTTGGCGAAGCAAGACGCTCACTAACAGATGCGCTGCCGAGTCCCGTCGGGCCTTGACCCGTTCACGCCATTGCTCCTGGACAGTTTCCAGATCTTTCACCAGATGCCGACCGTTGTGAATTGCCGCGAAACAAGCGTTGGCGACTGCAGTTACTATCGGCGCGATGTCTCCCGAACGATAGGAATTTAGCGCGTCAAAATAATGGGAAGTGTCATTCAATAGGCCGGCTGAAACTGGAACTGTGACGTTGCGTGTCAGCTGAGTTCCGCGCAACATGGCCTGAATGAGTGCTCGACCAACCCTGCCGTTGCCATCAGGGAATGGGTGGATCGTCTCGAATTGGGCATGTGCGATTGCAGTCTGCACGAGAACGGGAACATCGACGCGATTGGCGAACTCAAGGAGGTCGTCCATGAGGGCCGCGACGCGCTCATGATGCGGAGGAACGAATTGGGCGGTATGTGGGCTTAGGTTCCCTCCGCCAATCCAGACCTGCTGATCGCGCCAACGTCCTACGATGTCGGGATTGCTATCTTCCAACAGAGCGCGATGCATTTCCAAGATCGCGTGGTGGTCCAAGCTTTCCGAGAGAGACAGTGCTGCTTGCATGGCCCTGACATTTCCAACGATCAATTGCGCATTCCTCGATGCGTGTCCGCCAAGCTCAGCTAAAGCAATCTGTCTCGCTCCACTGGTCAGGTTTTCTATCTCAGAGCTCGAAGCGCTTTCTGTGCGCAAGAGAATGGAGGCGAATGGCGCAGCGATGTGCCCTACTTCGGCATCAAATCGGGAAAGTTCGCTGGCGGCTTCTTCACCCAATGCTTGAAGTTCGCCATTAACATGTACGTCTAGGCCGGCGATGAACGCAGGTAGCGCCGCTTGATATGTTTCTACTGCTCGGCGTCGTTGCGTACGGGAGACATACTCGTCTTGAAGGCCGTGCCATGGCCGATCTTCGTATGAGAGCCGTGGCCAATCGGAACCCTGCCCAAACGGTGACATGATCTCACCATACCAATGCTTATTGAAATAAGCATTGGTATGGGAATCTCTTACTATCACTTATTTAACTGAGCTTCACTGTGAAGTTCAGCGTGGTGTCCTTGATTCAGGTGCGTTGGTGCTCGGATTTTAGTCGAGAAGTGATCCGTCGTACCTGATGAAAAATCCTTGTGTACATTGATTCGGATTGGAGCGGGCGCCGTGATGCCGATATTCATTCGCGGTCCGAGAAGTTTTTATCCTGCAGTAATCTCACGCAATGCAGCAACATGGCCAACATACGCTCGACGGCCGATCCCGGTCAGTGAAACTCGCACATGGCTGCGGCCCAGTTTCGTGAACCGTTCAATATCAACGTACCCAGTATCGCTCAGTTGCTTCAGATGCTTGCTGAGCACCGAGTCCGCAACGCCTAGATTCTGCTTGAGCTGCGCGAATTCAACCCATTCAACAGGGGCCAAGCTTGCACAAATCCGTAACCGCAATGGAGCATGGATCAGCTCATCAAACTGAGCCTTGCTAGTTGGCTTGGTCATTGCCGTCCTCGACGTGTGCCTTGTTATAGGCCGTTTGCATCTTGGTCACCAAGAACATGCCGCTGATGAAAGCGACTAGTATTTTCGCAAGGATTTCTTCGAGATGGGTAGCGTCCCAGAACCTGAGGCAATTGATCAGCAGGATGCAAAGAATGAAATATCCTGCGTAAGCGCCTGTCGTTAGACTTGGGGTATTGATCAATGGGCGTGGTTTTGCACGACCCCGTTGAGCCAAAACATACCAAAGGATTATTGGAAGATAGAGCAGTGCTAGCCAAAAAGCCTGTGGTGGATAGGCCTGGAACAATGTAAAGACCACAGCGGAGACCGCGACGACGCTGGTGAGCAAACCACGCGGGTTTCCAGAGGTCTTGACCATCTGTTCTGATTCTTGCGCTACAGATTGCAGCAGTCCCGCTGCGTCATCTTGTCCCGGACGATCATTTGGCGAAACCATGGCACCCACTTTCCGTTATGGAAAGTCTTGTCTTTCCGAGTTGGAAAGTCAATCGGCGTGTTTACACGTGATGGTATTTTCCGCCAGCCAAGATGTCCTGCGCACGGTACAGCTGCTCGGTCAGAATCAAGCGCACCAGCTGATGCGGGAAGACCAGCTTGGAAAGCGACCAAGTGAAATCTGCGCGGGCGTGCACCGTGGGATCAACGCCGTAGGCTCCGCCGATGATGATGACAACATTGCGTGAAGAATCGATAGGGGAGCGCAGCTTGTTTGCCAGGGCGGGAGAATCGATGTTCTTGCCTCGTTCGTCGAGGAGCACCACAAAATCGCGGTCATCGATCTTCGCCAGAATGCGTGCCGACTCCTCGGTGCGGGCGGCGTCGTTCTCGCGTGAAGAGTGATTCAGCAACTGCCAGGTGAGGTTAAAGGGCTTCTTGAGTCGCTTCTCGTAACGGGAAATTCCTTCGTCTACCCACGACTCGTGTTTCTTGCCAACTGCCAGCACCTTGATTGTCATGCTTCTATTGTTCCGCATTCCTCGGTTGGATGCTTTGAATCATGCACCGATACGATGGAGGACATGAGAAATCTGAGACCCCTTCCGTCAGGCCAACGACCTAGCGGCGTGCAGGTGCTCTGGATGATCTTCGGCATCGTCGTTGCCATCTTCTACTTCACCCGACGTGTACTGGTATCACTGCATGCCGGAGGTTGGGCCACGGACCTCGATGCACCCACCTACCAATGGGTTTTGGACAACCAGTCGCTGGTCCTTTTCGCAATCTCTGATTTCTTGTACTTCTGGGGATCAACACCCGGCATGAGCATCATCATGGTGCTGATTACCGGACTGCTGAGCTGGAAAACGCGAAGTATCTGGCCCTTTATCGCAGTGGCCCTAACTGCACTCGTATCCGTCGGGCTGACCATCCTGCTCAAGGCGAGCCTGCAGGTGCACCGGCCAGAAGGAATTCCCGGCGGTCCAACGCCGCCACTGTCTTACTCATTTCCCAGCGGGCACACGCTGAATTCCGCAGCGCTCATTGGCATTTCCAGCTACCTGGCCATCATTTACGGGCTGCGCCGCTACGCCTATCTCATCTCGATCGTGGCAACACTGTTTGTTCTGGCCATGGGCGCATCACGGATCTACATCGGGCATCATTGGGTCTCAGACGTGCTGGTGGGACTGCTGATTGGAGCCGCGTGGGCCGCCGTAGTGGCGATCCTCCATTACTTCTTTGTCCCTCGGCGCAAATTGCCTAGCTCAGCACGCGGATCGGTGAACCGCTAGCCCACGCGCGGATATCTTCAACCGCGTCACGGTAGAACATCGAAAACTGTTCAATGGTTACGTAGCCAATATGCGGGGTCGCAATCACGCCACGAGTGCCCAGCAAACGATCCTTGGCCGGCAATGGTTCGGTGTCGAAAACATCGAGCGCTGCCAGATAGAGCAGCTCGTTTTCAAGGGCTGCGATGAGCGCGTCGGTCTGCACAATCCGGCTCCGCGACGTATTAACCAAAATGGATTCCGGCCGCATCCATGCCAACTGCTTTGCGCCAATGGCGCCGGTGCTTCGCTCCGAGAGTTTCAGATGAACGGTCACTACGTCGCTGGTGGCAAAAAGCTCCGCCTCGGATACCAATTCCACGCCGATCTCGGTAGCCCGGGCCTTGGTGAGGTTCTGGCTATAAGCGATGACCCGCATGCCGAAAGCCAGACCGACCTTCGCCACCTTGGAACCCAGATTGCCCAAGCCATAAACGCCAAGGGTTTTGCCTGACAAGCCCATGCCGAAACTCGTTTGCCACGGCTCAGCTTCGGAACGCGGGTTCGCTGAGGAGAATAGTTCCACGTCCAATCGGCGGGTGGCGGCTAAGATCAACGCCCACGTATGCTCCACTGCATCGGTGGGGACGTAACCGGTGTGCGAGACTACGACGCCGTGCGCGGCCGCCGCTTCCAAGTCGATGGCTCCGTTGCGTCGGCCTGTGGTGACCAGGAGCTTGAGGTTAGGCAGTAGCTGAAACCTCGATGCCGGGAACGGCGTGCGCTCACGCATGGCCACGATGACATCAAAGTCTTTCAGCGCCGCGCAGACAGTTGCATCATCATGCCCGAGGTGCTCATTAAAAACTGTCAGCTCGGCGTCGAGCTCGGTCGCCAGGCCCTCAAAATCTGCGAGGTCAGTAGCGACGTTCTGGTAGTCATCCAAGATGGCAATGCGCATGAGTTCATCCTATGCGCGATATGGCAGCACCGTCTCCTTTCCGTCGCATATTGATTTTGCTTCTGAGTAATAAACATCTGGCGACTGATTCCAGGTTCGACCTTCAACCACATGAGTTCATCGGAGCGGGGCTGGTTTGCTCTTTCTCTGTCAGGCAGGATCTAATTCACAATCTTTAGTTCTATGCTGTAACGAAGTTGGTGACATAAAATTGAAGGTGAGGTTCAAAGGAAACAAGCTTGAGAAGTTATGCACCGATGAAAACGAAATGCAGAAAAAGCGTCCTGATCTCAAGAAGAAACTCAGGCTGCGGATCAAGGCATTGGAAACTTCGGAAACGTTGGCCAGTCTGCCTCAGGACGACCCGGGAGGCAGATGGCATGCCCTGCACGGGGAGCGAGCGGGAACTTGGGCAGCAGAGCTGAGCGGAAGTTGGCGACTAATCATTGAGCCAAAGCCCAACCAGCTGCACGCCCATGAGATCACCGTTATAGACATCACCGATTATCACTGAGAGGAGCCAACATGAATGCCACCAACTACGCCGTTGCACCGGGTGATTACCTAGAGGAATGGATAGATGATCAGGGCTTCTCGCAGCAAAAAGCGGCCGACTTACTGGGCTGTAGCCGCAAGCAGGTCAATGAGATCATCAACGGCCATGCTCCGATCACTAGCGAAACGGCGCTACGGCTCGAACGAGTCGTAGGTATTCCTGCGACAACGTGGCTTAGGTACGAAGCAATGTACCGAAGCGATCTCGCGCGAATCGCTGACGAAGAGAACCTGGCGCAATTCGCAGCTCAGATTGCACCTGCAGCGGCAAGTTATCTTCGGCGCATCGGTGCGACCAAGGCGAATATGCGAACTCCGGGCAAGCTTGTCTCGGATTTCCTTGCGTTTCATCGTTGCGGAACCTGGAAATCCTACGAGCAACTTCATGCGGAATTACACAAAGGCGACTTCGCCCTTGCGACACTCAAAGACTCCCCAACCGAACTAGATCAGACTTTGTTGAGCACCTGGTTGCGTGCCGCTGAAATGGCGAAGCCCTACGAGCTCGGACGTAGCTATGAGTATGCGCCACGCAAATTACGCGCCATCATCCCTGAACTGCGAAAGCGCGCCCTCCGCCCCGATTCATCAATGTTGAATGATATTGCGAGGATGCTTTCGGACGTCAGCGTTGTCTTCATGGTTGTCGATCCCCCGAAAGGGCTCCCTCTGCAGGGAGCAACACGATGGATCGATAAACGTGTTCCAGTGATCCAGCAGACCGGTCGCTGGGGCATGGACGGGTTTGCGATTTGGACGCTTTTCCACGAATTAGGCCATATCCTCAATGACCCGCGTGGCCAGACCCATCTGGAGTACAGCACTGAAAAACAACGCGGTACCGCTACCGAAAAATCTGCCAATGAGTTCGCAAAAAACGTTCTTTTCGGGGCAGAAGGACTGGCACCTTTCCATGGGATGACCAATGATGCGCAGATCGCAACTAAAGCGCGGGAGATGGGAATTGCTCCTGGAGTGGCAGTCCACCAAATGCACCGTCGCCGGATGCTCGACTACAAGTACGGTAACTCGCTGTTCGTGAACCTGGACGGAACGTTCACTGCATAGGCGGTGCGAAGCCATGGCTACAGGTCTCTATGACTGGCTCATTACGCTTGCTGCTTGGACCCAACGAATTCTTTAATACTCGACGTGACGGGAGTGAGTATCTAGACCGCCTAATTCCTATTAAGCCCGTGGTTTCTGGAGTCTAAAGCTATTTTGAAGTGGCTCTCCGATTTATCGATGGTTCTCGTGGGTGTGGACGGATCGAATACTCGGAGCAAAGAAAAACGAAAGTTCTCTGGATCTAAGCCGCGCAGCTCTACGTTGCCGCCATGTCCATTAGCCACATATGTGCTCCAACGCTGACGTATGCTGTCACTACCATCTGCTTTACCCACATAGTGCCGACCGCTAAGCGTATCGGTGATGAGGTAAATCCCGATCACCGATGAAAGAGCTGTTCGCCACGAAGCGTATCGGTGCTCGCGCATTATCGCCTGCAGATTCGGGTAATCGAGCACTAGGTTGTCGAAACCGGGAAACGGAATAGGTTGAGAATCCGCAATTTCAATTACCGGATACTGTGACGCTGTTGGACCATTGAGGCGCCACGCGCGCGGGGAGCGCCAACCGATGACAAGACGATTCTTGAGATCTGAAAGTTCGTTCGAAACTTCAAGATTGAATTGTCGTAATGGACCCTCAGTAGAGACTTCGCCGACGTTCCGGACGACGGCCCAAAACCTTGCTCGATCCCCACCTTCCTTGATGAATATGACCCAAACTGTTGGTGGGACAGCAGGAAAAACACGGGTATTCGAAGACTGTCGAGCTGTGTACGCCAAGATCTCTTCGTCGGACGAGTCCGCATGAATGCCCCGAAGACCTGAGTCTTCATGTTCACGCACGAAAGAATGCCGGATAACTTGAATTTGAGCGGGATCGATCTCCGCGCTTCGAAATATGGCATCCAGGGTAAGTGTCATAGTCGATACCTTATCCGTTATTAATCCCTCGGTTAGCACTGGATGACTCTGGAACGGACGGGGATCGTTGGGCATCGAAGCCTAGGAGGGACGGACGGATATGTTCTAGTGTTCGCGACGCCTTGCGCTCTGGAAGACAAAATGGTGGCCGGCGCACAAGGCGCCAGCCACCACTCACAGACTGAAAACTAGTCGGTGACTTCGAATTCGAGCTTGTCGGTGAAGGAGCGACCATGAACATCGGTGGCCGTCACTTCAGCGGTATGAGATCCGGTCTTCAGATCATTTGGCAGTTCAAGACGCCACAGGTGGCTGGTCTTCTCGGGCAGGCCGCCACCGTAGACAAACTGCTCGGCGATAGCCACCGGGTCTGAATACTTGGCACCGGTAAGCGCCGTTTCTCCGGTGAGTGACTGGGTACGAGTCGACTTGACTGGATCCTGGCCGTCAATGGAGACCTCGACCTTGGAGCCCGTGCTGCCCATCCAGAAGTTGGTGGTCAGCCAGGTGTCCTTGGCAAGACCATTACGGCTCACCGACAGCGGGTTCTCCAAAGGCTGAATGGTGCCGTATTCCTTGTCGACGTTCTCCTCGTACCAATCGCGGTAAGCAGGAGTGTTCAGGCCGACAGCCATCTGATCGCTCTCATCCGCGCCGGTGGGAGTGAACCGCTCGGTGATCTTGGTGTTCTTGATGTCCAAGGTCAAAATACCTGGAGGGGTGCCATCCTGCTGGAGGGACGTCGGGTAACCGGTTTCGGTGACTCGTCCGCCGTACCATTGGCCGGCAACAGCCGGAACGGTCAGGTGGGTGAATGGCAGGCCGGCTTCGCCTACTTCGTCCAGCCAGCCCTTCATCAAATCGCCCTTGCGAAGGTTTTCGGACATGTGGGTGTGGCCGCCCAAGGAGACCACTTCACGGCCCTTGAGAATCTTGTAGATGTCCTTGACCTCTTTGGTGGTGTGCTCATCGTTGAAGAAGTATTCCAGCAATGGGCTGTGGCCGGCCAGGACAATGGCCTTGTTCTTTGGCACCTTGGCGATGTCTGCGCGCAGCCATTCAAGCTGCTGCTTGCCTAGCTGGTAGGTGTAGTCGCTGCGCTTCGCTGGAACCTTGGTGGGGTACTCGATGGTGCTCAGCGCGACCACGTGGGTCTTGCCGGTGTCATAGGAGTAGTACTCAGGGCCGAACTGAGCGCGGTAGGTATCAAACTCGTGCACTCCGTCCAGGGAATCAAAGTCGATGTCGTGGTTGCCTGGGAGGAAGCGAGCCGGGCCGTTGAGCATGGAAGTCAGCTCGCGGGTCTGGGCGAACAGCGACAGGTCATTGCCCACGAGGTCGCCGATGAACAGCGCGCCGCAGCCGGTGTAGTCGGTGCGTGCGGCAAGGTCGGCGAAGGCACCCTTGCGAGCGTATTCAACTTCCTTCTGGTTATAGGTCTGCACATCGGCACCGATAGCGCAGCTCTGATCCGGCGACTGAGTGGCGGCACTGCGAGTCAGCGGGAAGTTGACCGCCGCAGGCAGTTCGCCGGTAGGCGCGATGCCACCGTATTTCAGCTTGGGGGAGCCTTCTGGCAGGTGGATGTAGGAGAACTGTGCGACATTGTTTTCATCCACTGGCACCTGGAAGCCGCGAGGCTGGGTGACAAAGGCGGTCATGTTCTCAAAAGCGGGAAGCTCGTAGCGTCCCTGGCCGTCGGTGGTGACTACGTCGCGGCTGTTGGAAACGGTGACGTTGGGCAGGCCTGGCTCATTGGCGTCCTGCTTGGAATTCTTGTTGCTGTCCTCGAAGACAACGCCTTCGAGGGTCTTGTCTTTTGCTGCTGCTTTTTCATCTTGTGCACGGACGACCTGGACTGATCCTCGGTAAGCGGACGAGTTCCAGTCTGCAGTCTTCTTTGCTGCTGGTTCTGGATCGGGTGCGGAATTGGCTGCGGTGAGACCGGCCGATGCTGCCAGGACAACGAGTGCGCCTGCAGTAGCTCGTAGTGGGGTGATGTGATTGGTTTTGCCGGGTCGAGCGAAGAATTTCACGTACGTTCCTCCGGGGTGGTGACAATCTGCCGGCCCTTTAGCCGACCTTTGCCAACGCTGTCAACCTAAGGTGAATAACAGCCCCCGCTCAGGTAATGTCGAATAATCGATTCCGTTAATACTTACAAGGTGTCTTGGGCGTATTTAGCTATCAATGATCAGAGAAAGCGGTTGTGAGCATGGAGATTGTTGACGCACTGCTGCAAGGGCAGCGCGGACGGCGGCTGTTGTGGGAATTTGCCATCGCCAGCGAAGAAGAATCGCTCCCTGAATATTCCCAGCACCAGTTGCATGAGGTGATGTACTACGCCTCAACCAAGATCGATGATCTGCAGCGTCAGAGACGTGCATCTGCCGACCCGATCATTGGGACCGTGCAGGTATGGGCGCAGAAGCTCGCTGAGTCGCTGGAACGAACCGAACTTTTCGATGTGAAGCCGCATCTTTTGCAGGCGGCATTGGAAAATTCCGTTGACTCGGCGATGTACTGGCAACCACCATATGGGCAAGAAATTGTCCTTGCGTCCCCGATTCTCAGAGTCCAACTGGAACGAATTGCAAAACACATCGCTGCGTCGAGGCAAATAGATTATTGGTTTGACCCGCTGGATGTGGCAACGCAGCACCGGGTGAACTTCGATCTGACTGGAATCGTTGATCCTGCTACAGATAAGAAGCGGACTGGTCTTGAATCATTAATCGCGTGGAAGGATCATGTGCTGCGAACCGAAGCGCGCGATGCCCGGGAGAACCAGTCGCGCCCGCTGGGGAATTTCAGCGGCGTTTGGTGGTCTGCGCCAAATATGTACCTAGAAGAAACGTGCGGGCAGTTTTCTGATGGGCAACCGATAGGTCTGAGTTGCGTGGAAGATGGGTTTGGATGGGAGAAAGCAACCACCACAATGGTGGACATCCCACGTAGTGCCAAGGTCCTGGAAATTTCCTCAGCGGAGCAATGGGTCAAGCTCTGTCAGGACCATGGCATCGAGGTCACAGCGCAGAAACGTCACGACTGGTATCGCGTCACGGGACGTGATGGCGCGTGGGTCATTCCAGATTGGCTAGCGGTAGCACGCAATTATGACGGGGTGCACTTGAGCATCGGCGCCTATCTTGCGCTCGCCGGAGAATGCCTGTCGGTGGATGCTAAATTCGCTACGCTCATCGCAGGGTGGGATCCGGACAAAACATATTGGTTCATCGATGACGTCCGTGAGAGTGAGCATTCACAAGACTGGAAATGCCTGGATGCTCATAGCAACGATGCGCACTGGGTTATAGACGAAGAATCTTCAAGTTAACGCTCTGTCACGCTGGGGGATGTGGCTCTGGAAGTTTGATCCAATGAGTTCATGAGCAATGAAGCAACAAACGAACTAAACGCTGCAACTGAAATGGTGTTGCAGCTGCGTTGGTCGGATCAGGATGCATTGGGGCACGTGAATAACGCCCGCATTGTCACACTGATGGAAGAGGCCCGAATCCGCTGGACTCGCGAAGATGGCAGGACCGGTCGATTCGAGTTCGGAACGGTCGTGGCTTCCATCCAGATCGACTACAAACGGCCACTGTACTACCAGCCTGAAATGGTGATCCGTATGGGGATCAGCCGGGTCGGCAATAAGTCATTCACCGTGCGGGGTATCGGCTATCAGGACGGCCAGCCGGTGTTCGACTCGACCACTGTGATGGTTCCGTTGGATGCTGACGGGGTGTCCTCACGAGTGCTTAACGATCAGGAACGCAGCTGGCTGGAATCGTCGCTGATTCCAGCCGCTGGCGTACGATCAGGAAACTGATCTCGTCATCTGGCCCCGCATCGTTGGCGAGCTGGCCGTCATGCGAGCAGTAAGAGCAGTCCTTACTGCGCTGCGTATTCGTCCAGAACCTTCTTGCCGATCTTGAAGGCAACATTGGCGGCAGGCACAGAGCAGTAGATGGCGCACTGAAGGAAGACTTCCTTGATTTCCTCGGGCGTCATTCCATTGCGCAGTGCCGCGTGCACATGCATTTCTAGTTCCTCCCAGTAGCCACCGGCAATCATTGCGGTCAGGGTGATGGCGCTACGGGTGGTGCGCGGCAAACCGTCGCGGGTCCAGATGGTTCCCCACGCATAGCGGGTAATCATTTCCTGAAATTCGTCGGTGAATTCGTTCGAATTATTGGTGGAGCGGTCAACGTGCTCGTTACCGAGTACTTCGCGGCGCACGCTCATGCCTGCATCGTAAGTGTCGCCGGGCAGGCGCTGTGAGTCGGTCATCGTAGTCCTGTCCTTTCTTAGTTGGAGAGGAAAAAATCTGCCAGCAATGTTGCTGTTTCTTCTGGTGCTTCGGCAGGAGCCAAATGGCCTGCGGATTCCACAATGGCAGAGTGGCCCTTAGGTGCAGACTCGGCGATGAACTGCGCGTCGGCCGGTGGGCACACCTGATCTTGTGCGCCGTTGATAGCCAGGATCGGATCCGTGGTGGCCTGCAACTGTTCGCGCACATCAAAGTCGACCAAGGCGCCACAAACGTGGGCATAGGCGAAGCGGTCCGCGTCCTGCAGGCTGTGCAGCAGGCTGGCAGAAATCTCTGGTTGCTCTTCGATGAACCCGGGCGCGAACCAGCGTTGGGCAGAACCTGCGACCATGGTCGGGGTTCCGGCTTTTGCCACGAGTTCTGCGCGCTCGGTCCAGCCTTCAGGCGTACCAATTTTGGCAGCCGAGCAGATCGAGGCCAAAGCATTGAAGAAGCCAGGATGATCCACGGCTACCTGCAACGCGGTGGCACCGCCAACCGAAACTCCGGCGTAAAACAGCTTGGTGTTCTCGGCGATAACCCCATCAGTTCGTAACGCTTCAACCATGGTGGTGACGCCGGCGGCCAGCTCGGCCAACGTGAACTCTTGCGTTGATGGCTTGCTGACGCCGTGCCCGGGAAGATCCCACGCGATGACCTGGAAATGGTCTTTAAGATAGGGCAAGGCCGGACCCCACAACGGCAGGGCCGCGGTGCCCAGCGAAGGGCCAGTAATGAGGGTAGGTAGCTGAGCATCGGTATGAAGTAGCGACGGAGTTAGTTCTGGGACTGCCATAGTTCCTTCCGTGCCGAGTAGTCGGCTAATACAGTTTCGGTGAAACGATCCGCGGAACCAAGGTAACCGGCAGGATCAAAAAGTTCGTTCAACTTGGTATCGCTGAAGTCTTCCGCGGGAATTTCTGAACGCAAAAGTTCGTGCAAAGGCCGTTCTTCACGCAGGCTGCGACGCACCAAGTCCTGGATGGCAGGCTTGCCTCCGTCAACCATTGGAGACAACACGGTAGCCAAGCGTTCGGACAGCACCGCAACTCCACCCAGCGCGAGGTTGCGATTGATGGCTGGAAGATTCACGCTCAAGCCATTGGCCAGGAATGATGCATGGAATGCTGCTCCCGCGGCCAGCCGGGTCAGTTCGCGTAGCGCGCTCCATTCAGCATGCCAACCACCGTCAGGGCGTTCATCCACCGCGGTACCAGCAGCGGTGAAAAGCGTTGAGAGTAATCCAGGGGAGCTGAAAGCAGCATTGCGCAGCAACACCGAACGCACCGGGTTTTGCTTCTGCGGCATGGCCGAGGAACCACCCTTGCCTGCTTCACGTGGTTCGGATAGCTCGCCGATTTCCGGGCGCGAAGAGGTGAGTACATCGGCGCCAAAGGTACCCAGTGCCGCGATGGTCGCACCCAGAGCAGAGCCGATCTGAAGGATGGGCATGCGGTTGGTGTGCCATGGTGCGCCGGGATCCTTCAGCCCTAAACGGTCTGCGAGCTGAGAACTAAGCTGCCCGGTGCTCACCGAGGCATCGCCATGACCTTCAAGGAATTGTTCCAAGGAAGCTAGGGTTCCTGCCGCGCCGCCCCACTGCAGTCGTAGCTGCTGCAAAGCATCATCAAGCTGCTTCTCGGCATCCAGCACGGCCGAGAGCCAGCTGGCTGCTTTCCAACCGAAAGTTGTTGGCAGTGCATGCTGGGTCAGAGACCGGGCAATGCACACCGTTTCTCGGTGGGCCCGGGCGAGGCCTGCTAGTCCGTCGGCAGTACTGCGCAAGTCGCTCAGGGTCTGGCCGATAGTTTTGGCCAGGACCAGCATCAGTGCGGTGTCGATAATGTCTTGGCTGGTGGCCCCGCGGTGTAATGCGGTGCTCGCGGACTTGGGTGCACGATCAACAGCGAGCTGTTCTCGCATCATGCCCAATAGTGGGATCAGCGCATTGGCACCATCGGGAGTTTTTGAAGCTAAGACCGTGAGGTCATAGCGCTGAACGTCAGCCACCGTGTTAACCGCCCGCGAATCGTCGGTACTGCACAAGCCGGCATCGGACTGAACCTGCACCCAAGCAGCCTCAACATCAAGCATGGCTTGGATAAAAGCCATGTCGTTGGACAGCGAAGCTGCCGCGGTACCGGCCCAGGTTGGAGCTAGCACGCCGTAGTCTGCGCCATCCATCAAGTCCCTCGATTCTTCACTGTTTTAGTTTGTCTCTCGCTCTAGAACTGTAGTCCTAGACGCCTAGCTTTCGCGCGGGTAGGAAAGGAACACGGTTTCATCCTCACCCTGCAAACGAACATCAAAGCGCAGTGATCCATCCTCTTCGCGGGTAGCAATCAACGTCTTGCGCTCTGCCGGGCTCAGCGAGGCCAACAGTGGATCATTGGCCAGTGCTTCGGTATCCTCGGGCAGATAGATCCGGGTGAACAGCCGGTTCAGGAGCCCGCGGGCGAACACCGTGAGCATAATGAACGGCGCCTTGTCCGCCTCGGTGGCTCCCGGGTTCACGGTGGTGAAGGTGTAGTGTCCGACATTATCTACCGCCGTGCGACCCCAACCGGTGAAGGTGTATCCGTCACGAACCAGCGAACCTTCGCGCGAAACTACCGTGCCGTTCTCGTCGGCCTGCCAGATTTCCAGCAGCGCATCGGGGATGACCTCACCCTTGCCGTCATAGACCACCCCGTGCAAACGCACCGAGTTGGGGTGCGCCTGGTTGACCAGCTCATTGTCCTTCTCATAGGGCAGTGCGTAGCCATAGAACGGGCCAATGGTCTGACCCGGGGTGGGAGCCAGTTTTAGTTCTGGAGCCTTTGTCATTAGTGCTCGCCCTCTTCCTCTTCCATCCAGGTGCGATTTGACCCGGTCAGTACGATGTCCCAGTTGTAGCCGGTAGCCCACTCGTGGGAAGTAATTGAGTGGTCGTAGGTGGCCACCAGCCGATCGCGCGCATCAGAATCGGTAATGGACTGGTAGATCGGATCCAACGCAAAGAGCGGGTCACCGGGGAAGTACATCTGGGTGATCATGCGTTGGGTGAAATCGGTGCCGAACAACGAGAAGTGGATATGCGCCGGACGCCAAGCATTGTGGTGGTTCTTCCACGGGTACGGGGCTGGCTTAATGGTGGTGAAGGAGTACTCGCCGTTGGGTCCGGTGATCGTTCGGCCGACCCCGGTGAAGTTCGGATCAATCGGAGCTGGATGCTGATCGCGCTTGTGCACATAGCGGCCGGCGGCGTTGGCCTGCCAGATCTCCACCAGCTGTCCAACGACCGGATGACCATCTCCATCAAGCACTCGGCCGGAAACTACGATGCGCTCGCCGATCGGCTCGCCATTGTGCTGAATGGTGAGGTCCGATTCCAAAGCGTGTACATCGCGCTGGCCGAAGGCTGGGGAGTACAGTTCGATGGTTTCCGGATCTGCATGGTGCAGGTTCTTGGTCGGGTGGCGAAGCAGCGAGGAGCGGTAGGGAGCGAAGTCCACTCGGGGCTGGGTTTCGGCCTTTTTGCCGGCAACAAGTTGTTGGCGGTAGTCCTCGTGGATGTTGGAGATTTCGGCGCTGATATCTTCCTGCGTGGCCGTGGTGGCTGCTGGATCCAGTGTCTTGCTGTTGGCGCTCATCTCGGCTCCTTTCTGAAAATTTGTGTGGGTGCGGTGTTATGCGTGGGGCCAGCCGGTGTAGGACTCGGCGAGATACTGCTGGCCGAAGCGTGAGGAGGTGACGGTTTCCAATTCACCGAGGGCACGCTTGGCCATGAACGGGTCGCCGCCCACCGGGGTGTGCAGCATGGAAGTCATCCAGTAGGAGAAGTTCTGTGCTTTCCAGACTCGTTTGAGTGCCAAGTCCGAGTACCCGTCCAACAGCTTGTCGCTGCCGGTGGAGAAGAATGAATCCAGCGCTTCGAAGAGTACTTTGACGTCGGCGAAGGCCAAGTTCAGGCCCTTGGCCCCGGTGGGTGGGACGGTGTGTCCGGCATCGCCGATCAGGAACATCCGTCCATGCGAGAGTGGTTCGCGGACAAAGGAGCGGAAGCCCAAAACGGTCTTATCAAAGATGGGTCCGGTTTGTAGCTGGAAGTTATCCGGTCCGTCCACGCGCTTTTGCAGCTCGGCCCAGATGCGGTCATCGCTCCACGCGTTGACGTCCTCGTTGGGATCACATTGGAAGTACATGCGCTGTACGGTTTCGCTGCGCTGGGAGATCAGCGCAAAGCCGTGCGGCGAGTTTGCGTAGATCAGTTCCGCTGCGGACTTTGGGGCCTCGGTGAGGATTCCAAACCAAGCGAAGGGGTAGGAGACTTTAAAATCCTGGGCGAGCTTTTGTGGCATCTGGCGTCGGGCGAAAGAGCGGGAGCCGTCGGCCCCGACGATTACATCGGCGTGCACCTCGAAGAGCTCACCTTGCGCATCGGTGAAGCGGAACTTCGGGGTGGAGGTCTCCATGTCCAGGATCTCGGTGACTTCGCACGAGTACCGTACATCTCCTCGATCGCGTTTACGAGCTGTAGCCAAATCCACGAACACCTCGTTCTGCGCGTACAAGGTCACGGTGGCATCAACTAGGTCACGGAAGTCTAGGGGATGGGATTCGCCGTTGAAGCGTAGGTCGATTCCTGCGTGCTCGTCACCTTCGGTGAGTACTCGTCCATTGACCCCGGACTCGGTGAGCATGGTGACTGCTTGGGCTTCGAGGATGCCAGCACGGTGGGTGTTGCGGATCGTCTCGTGATCGCGCATTTCCACCACGACGTTCTCGATGCCCGAGGTAGCCAGCAGGTGCGAGAGCATCAGCCCGGCGGGACCGCCGCCGATGATGCCAACCTTGGTCTTCAGGATGCGTGGCGCCTTTGCCATGGTTCCTACCTGTCAGTGCCGGGAAATGGGTCTTGCACAATGATGCTTGCGTCACAGGTGTGAATTCAGTTCGCTTCTCATTGAATGAGAAAAGTGCATCAGGTACTTCAACTGACCCAGTCCTCGTCCTAGGCGGTTCCACCTAGCTGCAGTGCTCTAGAAATTCCTCGCGCCGCCGTGCGTAGTGCCAGCCCGGCCGATTGCACCGCACGAGTCTGGCGGGGGAGCACCACGGAAATGACCGCGACTTGGTAGCCAGCATCATCAAGAATTGGCGCGGCAACGCCGGTAGTTTCCGGATCGATGAAGCCATCAAATGAGGCATAGCCGGTACGGCGAATCTCAGCCATTTTCGCCCGGAAATCTGGATGGGAAGCGGTCATGACAGCATCGTGCCGGGACAGATAATCGCCGATGATTTCCGGGCGGGAGAACGCGAGAAGAGCCATTCCCATGGAAGTGCGTTGAACCGGCATGCGGCCGGCCACGTTTGCCTGATTAACTACCGAGCCGGGCCGCGAAAGACGCTCAATGATCAGCACTTCGTCCTGGTGCAACACCGAGAGTTGAGTGTTCTGCCCAAGAAGCTGGTTGATGTCTTCCATGAAGGGAAGAGCCGCCGTACGCAGGTCTTGAGTGGTGGCGCTACGGTTGGCCAGCTCCCATAATCGCAAGCCCAAGCGAACCTGCCCGGACGCATCGCGGCTGAGCAGATCATGGGCCACCATTGAGTCCAGCAGCCGATACATGCTCGCTTGGGGGATATCTGCCCGGCGCGCCAAAACGCTCACGCTGAGCGATTGGTTGTTCGCGTCAAAGGAATCCAAGATCCGCACCAAGCGGTCCAACATTGAATCCCCACTAGGAGAATTGGCCATGGAACAACTCTAACTACGCTGTGGCTTTGGAATTTGAGCAATGACCAACACGGCGAGCAGTGCGGCGCCACCGTAAAGGAAAAATGCTCCCGGGTATGCGGTGCCAGCAGCCACCATCAGGCCGGTGATGTATGGGCCAATGATGGCGCCAAAACGGCCGATGCCCGAGGCTAGTCCAATGCCTGTGGCCACCAGGTTGCGCGGGTATACGTGCCCTGCGTAGGCATACATCAGGCACTGGGCGGAGAAAACAAAAACGCCGGTGACAAAGAGGACTGCGGTCAAAAGAACTTGGCTTCCAAAAGGTACTGCCAACAGAAGCAACAGTGCTGCCGAGGCGGCAAACCAGATCAGCGAGACAAGCTTGATGCCCTTGCTATCAGCTGCGTAGGCGCTAATGAACAGCCCTGCGATGGCGCCCAAATTCAATACAAAGAGCATGGTCAGCGAATCGGCCACCGGGTAACCAGCAGCTCCCATGATCTTAGGAAGCCAAGCGTTGAGACCGTAGACCAATACCAGACCCATAAATGCGGCAATCCAAAGGCCGATTGAGGTGCGCAGGTATTTCGGTTTGAGTACATCGGAAATTGAGGTGCGCTCACTACTGGCGATCACTTCGCTTTCGGGAAGCTTGAACCACAGCAGCGCCAGCAGGGCCAGGCCCAGTCCGCCGCCGAGGAAATACAGTACCGACCAGTGCACCCCGGCGGCCTTGCCTGCCAGCGATGCCAGCACTGCACCCAGGTGGTAGCCAACCATCGGCAGATTATTGGCCAGTGCGCGCCGCCCTACCGGGGCATTTTCCTGCATCAACGCCAAGGCCACAGGCATGCAACCACCAAGTCCTAGGCCTGCAATAAAGCGGAAGGTGCCCATCAAGAAGGCGCTGGGCAGGAAGGGGAAGAGCAGGGTGAAGATCGAGAAGACGAGGACTGCAATCAGTAGTGGGCGACGTCGTCCAAAGCGGTCGGCCAGCCGTCCCATTGTTGCGGCTCCGACACCGACGCCAATCAGTGAGAAGGTGTTGACCCAGTTCATTTGGCTCACGCTGAACCCGCCGACATTTGGGTCGGTCAACACTGGAATGGTGGCGCCCAGGGCAACAATGTCGTAGCCCTCGAAGACCACGATGAAGAAGCAGAGTGCGGCGATCCAGCCGCCGAGTTTGAGTTTTTGCGTGTCACCTTGTGGTGAAGACATGAGTCGCCGCTTTGAGGTCTCTGTTGGCATAGCCAGTGATGCGTGTCACGGCGATGTGATCGTAGCACCACTTTCGTAGAGCGCACCAATGTTCAAGAAGTGAACAAATCAAAAGGTTCTCTTGATTAGATTCTCGGCGGCTAGTAAAGTTCATCTTACGAACTTAAGTTCACACAGTGAACATCTTTCAGCAATGGAGCAGTGAGACTATGCAGCAGGCCTACCTGTACGACGCAATTCGCACCCCTTTTGGCAAGATTGGTGGCGCGCTATCTAGCCACCGCCCGGATGATCTCGCCGCGCATGTGGTGCGCGAACTTGTTGCACGTTCGCCAAAGCTTGATGTGAACACCATCGATGAATCCATCTTTGGTAATGCCAACGGAGCCGGCGAAGAAAACCGAAACGTAGCCCGCATGGCAACGTTGCTCGCCGGTCTGCCAACCTCGCTGCCCGGCACCACCATGAACCGCTTGTGTGGTTCCTCGTTGGATGCCTCGATTGCCGCTTCACGTCAAGTCGCCACCTCGGACGCGGACCTTATCTTGGTTGGCGGCGTTGAGTCGATGAGCCGTGCCCCGTGGGTACTGCCAAAAACCGAGCGTCCCTTCCCGATGAACAACTTAGAGCTGGTCAACACCACCCTTGGCTGGCGTCTGGTTAACCCAGCCATGCCGGGCGAATGGACCGTCTCACTCGGTGAGGCCACCGAACAGCTGCGCGAAAAGCACAACATTTCGCGTGAAGATCAGGATGAATTTTCCGCTCGTTCGCACCAGCAGGCTGCGGCCGCCTGGGACGCCGGAAAGTATGACAACCTAGTTGTTTCCGTACCGCCAGCCAATAAGCGTGGCACCGAAGTAACCCGCGATGAAACCATCCGCGCTGACTCCACCGCCCAGAGCCTTTCGCAGCTTCGCACGGTATTTCGTACCGGAGAGAAGGCCACGGTCACCGCAGGCAACGCCTCACCGATGAACGATGGTGCCTCGGCAGCCTTCATCGGTTCCGAAAAGGGTGGTGCGCTGTTGGGCCAAGATCCCATCGCTCGGATTGTCTCCAACGGCTCATCGGCTTTGGAGCCACAATTCTTCGGCTTTGCCCCGGTGGAAGCGGCCAACAAGGCGCTGAATAAAGCAGGCCTGAAGTGGTCTGATATTGCAGCGGTGGAACTGAACGAAGCCTTCGCCGCACAGTCCCTTGCTTGCATTCGTGCCTGGGATATCGACCCAACAATACTCAACGCTTGGGGAGGGGCTATCGCTATCGGTCACCCACTGGGCGCTTCGGGACTACGGATCCTGGGCACACTGGCCCGACGCCTGCAGGAATCCGACGAACGTTATGGACTGGCCGCCATCTGCATCGGCGTAGGCCAAGGTCTTGCCGTGGTCATCGAAAACGTCAACGCCACCAAATAGCTTCGAGAGGAAATCATCATGGCACCACGTATTGCCAGCACCGCTGCGGACGCCGTCGCAGAAATCAGTGACGGCTCCACCATCTTGATTGGCGGATTCGGCAATGCCGGACAGCCCATGGAGCTCATTGATGCGCTCATGGATTGTGGCGCCACCGATCTGACGGTGGTCAACAATAATGCCGGCCAAGCCGATGCTGGTCTGGCCCTGTTGATCAAGGAACGCCGCGTCAAAAAGATCATCTGCTCCTTCCCTCGCCAGTCCGACTCGTGGCATTTTGACCAGGCTTACCGCGCCGGGGAGATTGAACTGGAACTTGTTCCGCAGGGCAATTTGGCCGAACGCATTCGCGCCGCGGGAGCCGGCATCGGCGGCTTCTTCACCCCTACCGGCTATGGCACGTTGCTCGCTGAAGGCAAGGAAAGTCGGATTATCGACGGCAAAGGTTATGTCTTAGAAACGCCCATCCATGCCGACTTCGCCCTGATCAAGGCGCTGAAGTCCGACACCTTCGGCAATCTGGTGTACCGCAAAACCGCACGAAACTTTGGGCCGATTATGGCCACCGCGGCCAAGGCCGCGATTGTGCAGGTTGATGAAGTGGTGGAGATTGGAAGCATCGATCCGGAGCACGTGATCACCCCGGGGATCTATGTTGACACCGTGGTAGCTCTTGGAGGAGAAAAATAATGACGAATGTGCGCACCACCGAAGCAAAGTTGACCCGCGATGAAATGGCGCAGCTGGTAGCCCGCGACATTCCTGCCGGAGCCTTTGTGAATTTGGGTATTGGCCAACCGACCAACGTTTCCAACTTCCTTACGGCGCAGCAGGGCGTCACCCTGCACACCGAAAATGGCATGCTCGGCATGGGCCCAGAAGCCACCGGTGAAGACATTGATGAGGATTTGATCAATGCCGGCAAGATCCCGGTCACCGAACTAGCTGGTGCAGCCTACTTCCACCATGCTGACTCTTTCGCGATGATGCGTGGAGGGCACCTGGATGTTTGTGTACTTGGCGCCTTCCAGATCTCGCAGGCTGGCGACTTGGCCAACTGGCACACCGGCGCCGAAGGCGCGATTCCCGCAGTTGGCGGCGCCATGGACCTGGCCATCGGAGCCAAAGCGACGTGGGTGATGATGAGCCTGTTCACCAAGGCAGGTGAATCAAAGCTGGTGGAAACCCTGAGCTACCCGGTCACCGGGCTGGGTTGTGTTTCGCGGATCTACACCGAGGTTGCGATCTTCGAACTGCGCGATGGCAAGGTCTTTGTGCGCTCGACTCACGGCATCAGCTTCGATGAATTGCAGGCCAAGGTCCCAGTTGAGCTGACCTGGGCCTAGAGACACAGTAGATTAGTGGGGTGCCTTCCATCTGGTGGAGGGCACCCCATCAGAGTTTTTACGCATGCAAGGAGTATGGTGAGCGAGCAGGCAACACCTTCAACGTCGGTCCAGTCCCTGGCCCGCGGTTTGGCCGTCATCAGCTGCTTTGACGCGGAGCATATGTCGATGACTCTCTCCGAGGTCGCCGCACGCACCGAACTTTCACGGGCTACCGCCCGACGCTTTTTGCTCACCTTGCAAGAGCTGGGCTTTGTGCGTTCAGACGGCAAGCATTTTGAACTGACCTCCAAGGTTCTGCAGCTGGGTTATGCCTATCTGTCCAGCGCCACCCTGCCGCAGCTGATCGAACCAGTGCTTGAAGATCTCTCCGCGCAAGTGCATGAATCAGCCTCTGCCTCGGTACTTGATGGCACCGACATTGTTTATGTTGCCCGCGTGCACACCCGCTCGATTATGCGTGTTGGCATTTCTGTCGGTACCCGATTCCCTGCGGTCAACACCTCCATGGGTCGAGTGCTGTTGGCCTTTGGACCCGATGAGCTTCGCGAAGAAGTTTTGGCGCAGGGCTTTGAATCTCGCACTGGCATGGGCCTGAAAACGCCGGCAGCCCTGCGCAAGGAACTAGAAAAGATCCGTACGCAGGGCTACGCGGTAGTTGATCAGGAACTGGAGATTGGATTGCGCTCGGTAGCGGTACCAATCTTCAATGCAGACTCCACCGTGGCGGCGGCGATGAACGTGTCTATGAGCGTGCATCCGGCCAGCGAGCAGAGCGCTCAAGCAGCAGCCCAAGCGATCTTGCCTCGATTACTTCAGGCTGCCCAGCAGGTGCGCGAAGCCTTAGCCACTAGCCGATAGTTAGATGGTGCACGACGGTCGGTAGGCCGGATTGGCTGGCCCATCGGTGCTCAGTGCGTTGAGCACCAATCGATGCATTACCGGGTCATGGTTGATCGTCAGGTGACCGGAGAGATCTAATGGACACTTTTCTTGTATGAGAACATTGGTGACCTTTTGATCTGGACCGTCGAGGAACTGCGAACCGTATGGCGTGACAATTTCGTCGTACTTGGTGGTGATCACCGTGTAGTCCGGACCATTGACGGTGTCACCGATGGAGTTGAGCTCGGTCAAGAACTCACTTCCGGCCACCTGATCAATACACGCGTCGCAGGCGACAGCTCCAACAACACCGATCAGCTTCATCCCGGTGCTCGACGGCGCGATGACTCCTTGGGTGCCATGGTTTGAAGGTGAAACGGCAACAAGGTCGTTGACGTACTTGGCTCCGCCCATGTGGCCCATGTACCAGCGAGGCATCATTCCGCCTTGGCTGTGCCCCACGATATCTACTTTCTGGGTTCCGGCGGCCGCACGCACCCGATCCACAAAATCACTGAGCTGTGCTGCGGATTCGCGGATATCACCGGTGCCCGATAGCCCACCTTCAAGCCCATAGTTCAAGGCGTAAACGCAGTACCCCTGGCGTTTGAGGGTTGGTGAAAGGGTGAGCCAGTTGTCGGCCATGGTTTCAAAAGTTCCGTGAACTAGAACCACTGGGGTGGGATGTTTTGCGCTTGGCACGCAGCTCCAGTTGTTGGCCCCGATGGGGCTGACATTCAGTGAAGCGGTGCTGGTGCTCTGAGCTTGAGCGGTATTTCCTGAACTTGGTGCGATGGCTGGTGCTGCGAGTGTAGCCGCGGCAAGGCATAGCGCAGCCAGGCCGGAGAAAATGCGTCGTTGCATGATGTCCTTCGGTGGAAGTGATGGAATACCACCCGTTACTTCCGAGTAGCATGTGATCATGATCACAATACTTTTACCGATTGTCTAGGGTTAGTGGTCGCTTACTTGGTTGATGACGTTGCATGTCGACGCGGGATAAGAGTGGACTCGCGTGCGCTGACAAGCTCGTTTGATTCAGTAGTGGATCTACCTTTAAAAAGTAGTTGTAGCTTCAACTAAATACGTTATGCTGTTTTTGGAAGACTTTTCAAAGATCAGATGAGGTACCGCGAGCATGGCTCAACAGCTAAATGACGTACGCTCCACGCAATGGAGCGAGAGCCCTGAATCGGGTGCGGTGTTGCTCTTTTTGCACGGGTTCGGCTCTAATGAGCATGATCTGAGCACCCTCGCGGAACCACTTGGGCTGTCTCTGCCGTGGGCTTCGCTGCGTGCGCCTCTGGAATTGGGGCATGGCGGGGCTGCGTGGTTCGAGATCGTTACCCCTGGGGTTCCTGATGCGGCGCCGGTCGAAGCTGCGACCGAGCTGATCTGGGCATGGGTTGAGGAAAATCTTGCCCCTGAAATCAAGATCATCCCCATCGGATTCTCGCAGGGCGGGTTGATGGCAAGTCAGCTAATGCGAACCCGCCCTGAACGCGTGGTGGCTACAACAATCCTTGGTGGTTTTGTACTCGACGCTACCCAACCCGGAGACGCGTCCCTTGCTAGGCAGCGTCCGGCCGTTTTCTGGGGCCGAGGCCAGCAGGATCAAGTCATTGCCCCGGTAGCTATCCAGCGGACCAGTGAATTCTTGCCTCAATATTCCACATTGACCGAACGTATCTATCCGGGTCTAGCCCATGGAATTAATACGGACGAACTGTTGGATGTTCGCTCGCACGTGGCCAGCCAACTGGACGCTGCAGAATAAAAAAATCGCCACTAGCTCACCTTTCGGTGAGGCTAGTGGCGACTCGGAATTAGTAGGCGAACTAGGCGGCCACGGTCCGTTCTACTTCTTCAATCTTTGCGTTCTCGTTAGCTAGACGGGTCTTGTGTGCGCTCCAGATGTGAGTCGCGACCATCAAGGCTGCGCCGGGAATTAGCCAAATGATCAAGCGCAGGATATCCATGCCGATTCCTTGTCCTGGGAAGTAGACCATGGTCTGAACGGCATGTAGCCACCCGGCGCCATTCCAGAAGGTGTTCAGTGCGCCGAAGAATCCTGGCTGCATGGCTGGCTGGAAGATGCCACCGGAGCTGGTGAAGTTCAAGGCCACAAAGCACATGGTCAAGATCGGTGTGGTCCAGTGGCGAAGCATTGGGTGTAATCCCATGCCGAGCATGATGATCGAGACGGCGTAGACCCACGATGTTAGCCAAATGGCGGCGTAGTGATTATTGATGACGTGGTAGATCGGACCGGAAACAACCACGGCGATGGTCGAGATAACTGCTGCTGCTAGTGCTGCCAAAGCAAAGCGAACTGATAGTTTGACCTTGCCCATGAACCCGGCCAGTGGCACGGCGCTGGCGTAACCACCAATGCTCAGTGCGACGAGTAAGAAGAATAGACCCTGTCCACTAGTGTCGTTTTCTCCGGTAGGAACCACATCGGCAACGTGGAATGGCTGCCCCTGCTTATAGGCCACGTTCATGAAGACTTTTTGTGCGACGTTCACCGACGTTTCTGAAGCGGCGCTCGAAACGTAAAGCGTGGCCGAATCCTTGGTTGATTCGTAAGCGGCTACGATTTCACGATTCTCCACCAACTGCTGTGCGGACTGGTTGTCCTGGACGGTGCGCACATTCAGTGCTCCATCCGATTCATCTTGCAAAGTCTGCGCAAAAACCTTGGTGGCTGCAGAATCTCCAACCACTGCCACCTGCACATTGTGCGGGGTGGGCTGATGGAAAGCTCCGAGGTAGAACAAACCCATGATGGCGCACAAGAAGAACGGAATCAGCATGGTTCGCGCCAGCTTTCCCCATCCCTTCGGTGCAGGCTTAGGGGGCGTAAGTTTGTGCGGCGTGGAGTCGGAATGCTTGGCAGCGGGGGTACTGGGGGCGGTGGTGTCGGTGGCAGTCATATGTTTTAAGGATACCGCTTGTGTTGCATTGTGCAACATAAAATCTTGAGTTCTCCGCCACGTACTAGACTCGGGGTTATGGGCAGGAAAGAACGGGAAACAGACATCGAGTCCGTCTACCATCACATGCAGATGATCACTCGACGAGCAAACTCACGCTCACGGCAACTTGCTGAGCCCTTGAGCACGGTGGAGCATTCGTTGTTACGGTTCATCGCCGATACGCCGGGGTCTCGGGCCACCGATATCGCCGAAGCGTTCTCACTGAATCGTTCAACGGTCTCGCGCCAAGTCGGTACGCTGCTCGATTTGGGCTACGCGGCTTACGACGATTCAGAAGCCGGACGAGGCCGCATTCTGGAGCTCACCAAATTAGGTCAAGAACGACTAGATGCTTCGGCTGCCGTACATCGAGCCGCGGTCATTGAGCGGTTGGAAGGCTGGAGCGCGGAACAAATTAGCGACTTCGCCGCAGCGCTTGAGCGCTACAACGAGGCAGATTCACAGTAGTCTAAGCAACCTTCACAAACCGTGGCCCACTGTAGCCGTCGCGGTCCACGGTCTCTTCGAACATTTCCAGCGGACGGGCCCAGAAGCTGTAGTCATCGTAGAGCTTGCGGTAGAAGACCAGTGGTTCCTCGGTTTCGCTGTGTTTGCCCACGGCCAGCACCTCGTAGCGTTGTCCTTTAAAGTGTTGGTAGATTCCAGCTTCGACGCTCATATTTCAGTCTTTCTGATCAAAGTAAGTAGTGTTTTTAGCGCGGTCCGTGGCCGGTGCCGCCACTGCGCTGAGTGAGCAAATGTTCCAGGACGGTATCCAGCACGGCCAATCCGTCTTTGACCCCGCCGGTGGAACCGGGCAGGGTGATCACAAAAGTCTTGCCGGCAAAGCCGGCCACCCCACGAGTGATAATCGACAGCGGAGTTGAAGCCTCACCACGACGTCGGATGGCCTCAATAATCCCCGGAAGTCGCACATCCAAAAGTGGTTCGACCATCTCGGGGGACCGATCATCGGGGGAGACCCCGGTGCCACCGGTTACGATCACTACCGAGGTACCGGCGGCGAGCTGTTCTTGAACGGCATCGTGCACCGGTTGCCCATCGGCTACGACCAAGGGGTCTACCACTTGGAACTCGCGCTCACGCAGCCACCGGCGGATCAGCGGGCCGGTTTTATCCACAGCAGTTCCCGCAGCAGCGCTGGTCGAGGCAACCACCACCGCGGCCTGACGGTTAGTCTTCACGAACCCAGTCGCCACTTTTGCCACCGGACTTTGCCAAGACCTTCACGGAGCGAACCTCGGCGTGCTTATCTACGGCCTTGACCATGTCGTATAGGGTCAATGCGGCTACGCTGGCCGCCGTCAACGCTTCCATCTCCACCCCGGTGACGCCCTTGGTGGTTACCTGCGCGATAACACGCACCGCGGCATCCTGGGCCTCGAAGTCAATGGACACCTTGGAAATCGGCAACGGGTGGCACAGCGGAATCAGTTCCCAGGTGCGCTTGGCCGCCATGATGCCCGCAACCCGAGCAGTGCCTAAGGCCTCACCCTTAGGAAGATTGCCGGTCATCAGCATCGGAACCACGTCTTCGCGGGTGACAAAGATGGCCTCTGCGGTAGCAACACGCTTGGTGACAGCCTTGTCGCTGACATCAACCATGTGGGCGCTGCCGTCTTCACGCAGGTGAGTAAGTTTTTCAGACATTCATGCTCCAAGTTTCAATTTGCTGCCCAGCAGTCAGTTGGCTGACACCCACCGGGATATGTACTAGCGCATCGGCGCGGGCCAGGTCGTGGACCAGATGCGAGCCCGGATCCAGGATTTCCACTTGGCCCTCGCGGATCACCGCCCGGCGTACCTGATGTTTATGCTCGGGTGAGCTGACATTGGCGGCCAGTGGGTAATGCTGCGATACCGGCTCGGGCAAAACGTTGAACGTGCGCAACAACGGAGCCAAGAACAATTCAGCCGATAACAGCGCACTAACCGGGTTACCGGGGAAGCACAGCACCGCTGCCTGAGGCAGTTGGGCGAAACCTTGCGGGCCACCAGGCTGGATGGCCACATGGTGGAAGGAACCACCCAATGGCGAAAGAGCTTGGCGGACCACCTCATAGGCTCCGGCACTGATGCCGCCCACCGTCAGAATTAGATCTACCTGTTCTTGCAGCGCATCAATAGCCAGTGCAAAGCCTTGAGGATCATCAGGTAGTTGCAGTGTGCGGACCTGCACCTGATAGCGGCGCAACCAAGCAACGAGCATGGGGGAGTTGGAGTCCGGGATCTGACCTTCGGAGCGCTGATCATCGCTGAGTTCGTCCCCCGTGGTGCACACCGCCACCTTTAGGTCACGGCGTACACAAACTTCCCGCAGTCCACTGGAAACCAGCGCGGCAATCATGGTGGGGGTCAGCCGGGTTCCGGCTTTGGCTACCAACGCGCCGGCTTCCAGATCAACACCGACAGGGCGGATGAAGCGCCCCGGTTCACTGGGTGCGGTGAAAGTGGCCTGCCCGCTCGGGGTCCCTTGATTCGCTCGAACCAACTCAGGGAATGTTCCTGTGACGCTCTCTTCTACCGGGATCACGGTATCGGCGCCGAGCGGGATCATCGCACCGGTCATCACCGGGCTGACGGTACCTTCGGCCAAAGTGATTTGCTGATCGCCAGCGGCAGCGGTGAATCCGAGCGGCAACGTCACCGGGGAGGCGGCTGTGGCAGTGGCCAAGTCGGCGCTACGTGCAGCGTATCCATCCATCTGCGAATTGGTGAATGCAGGGATAGGTAACTGGGCGTACAGATCCTCGCTAAGGATCCGATCAGCAGCCTCGGGGCTATCAGTGGGCAGCACTTCGCTGTCTAAGGAAGCAAAGACCGGGGATAGCAGCGCAACAAGTTCGGCTTGATGGTTTTCCAGGGTGCAGGTCATCGGTTATCCGCCAGCAAATGGCGGCAGTACGTCCACCGTAAGATTTTCGGCTGAACCAAGCTCGCCGGCATCGCGGCGCACCACGCCGTTGATCAGGAAACTTCCGGCACGCAATACCTGTGCCATTTCTGTCCCGTAGGAATTGATCAGTTCACTACGTAGCGTCGCGAGCGTTTCGGGGCGTTCCCAGCTCTCCTGCTCGCAGCCCGCTGCTGCCGCCGCGGCAGCGAAGTAGCGTATCGTAATCTTCGACATGACTTCATGCTATCGCGCCACAGCGATAAGGAGCACGATGAAAAGTGAACGCGACTTTCCCGCGCTTGTGACCCCCGGGCCAGCACTCAGCGCCGATCAGGCTGCACGAGCCGCGCGCCAACTGAGCCTGCCCGGATTTGATGACACCGCGCAGCGCAGACTAGCTGCTGCCCGTGTACTGGTCATCGGGGCCGGAGGACTGGGCAGCGCCAGCGTCCCCTATCTAGTCGGAGCAGGCGTAGGCACCATCGGCATCGTTGATGATGACGTGGTGGAGCTATCCAACCTGCACCGCCAGGTCACCCACACCACCGCGAATATCGGCCTGGCCAAGACCGCTTCCCTGGCCCAAGCTGCCACAGCGCTGGACCCAAATGTGGAAATCATCGAGCATAATCTGCGCTTGGATTCATCCAATGCGCTGGAGATCTTTGCGAATTATGACTTGGTTATCGACGGAAGTGACAACTTCCCGACCCGGTACCTATCCAATGACGCAGCCCAGCTCACGGGCATTCCGCTGATCTGGGGTTCCATCCTGCAACACCACGGACAAGTGTCTGTGGCCTGGCATGAACACGGGCCCGGCTACCGTGACCTCTTCCCGGTGCCACCGGCCCCGGGCACCGTGCCCGACTGCGCCGCCGGGGGAGTGCTGCCCGGATTGTGCGGAACCGTCGGCTCGCTGTTGGCCACCGAAGCGATGAAGTTGATCGCCGGAATCGGCACCCCGCTGGTGGGCAAGGTGCTGATCTATGATGCGCTGGCCGCCAACACCCGAACCCTCGAATTCTCCCGGGACCCGGAAGGTGTCAAGGTCACCGAGCTGATCGACTACGTGCTCTTCTGCTCCGGTTCACTGCCCGAGGCCCAAAGCATCGATGCGACGGCGCTCGCCGAGGCGCTGGCTGGTTCTCGGGCTCCGGTCTTGTTGGATGTACGCAATGATGACGAACGCGCACATCAGCACATCGCTGGTTCCTTGCACCTGTCACTGCCTGAATTGGAAGCAGCCATTGAATCCGGCGCAGCTCTAGATAAGATCCCAGAGCAGGTAACGGTCTACTGCGCTCGTGGTCCGCGTTCACAACGCGCGGCTTCCTTGCTTGCCGGTCGAGGCATCACCACCAATTACCTTGAAGGCGGGCTTCCCGCACTGGCTGAGGTGGCCCCGCAGCTACTGGCCGAACCCGCACCTACCGAAGGAGCCCGCTCATGAGCTACGCGCTGATCACCGAAGAACCCATCGACGAGGCCGCGGTCCGAGACGCAGTGCAATCCGATACCGCCGGCGCGGTAGTGCTCTTCCACGGAATCATTCGCAACCACGACGGTGGTCAATCAGTGAATTCATTGGACTACTCGCATCATCCGCAGGCACAGGACTTCCTGGAGAAGATTATCGCCGAGGAAGAAGAGCGCACCGGTCTGAAACTCTCGGCAGTGCACCGTGTGGGTCCGCTGAAGATCGGTGATGCCGCTTTGGTCGCTGCCTCGGCCGCCGCGCACCGCAAGGAAGCATTTGATGCGATTGAGAACCTCGTGGAACGCATCAAGGCCGAGGTCCCAATCTGGAAGAAGCAGCACTTCACTTCCGGCAGTTCAGAATGGGTTGGGCTGTAGAGCTGAGGTTGAAGGCGGCGGAACTTCACGATTTCCAATTCAGTTACACACTGCCACAGCATCAGTCGCCAGAGTGTCACATCCGTATTTTTGGAGAGCGATACTTCAGGAAAAACGTGTGCCTGCTGAACCGCTGTTGAAAGATAAGCACTGTGTCAATCTTAAGTCGGCCTAAATATCGCGCTACAAGTGGAAAGTCGATTTGAATTCTTTGGGAGCTGGAATCAGCGCGATGCGACTAGCCGCTGGCCGGCTAATCCAGCCTTCTTACAGTTAGATTCGCGCCTTTCGATCTGTTGCACGGCCCGCATAACAATTGTAGGTTTTCTGCGTTGCTACTGCCCCCGCGTGAGAACGGAATGATGTGATCAAATTGGAGCTCGACGTTCGACCCACAGTGGCAGCATTTCCCGCCGTCACGATGCATAACAAGTAGTTTCACGGCATCTGGAATGCCACGTCTAACAACAGGACGCTGCCGTTGATCTTGAAGAGCTACAGCGTTTTCCACTTTCTGTTGTTTCTTTAAGCGATCCATTTCGAGAAGAGCATAGATCTCACTCGCTTTAAGTCCGTCTGCATCGGAATAGAACTGGTTACGGAACAGCCAGTAGACCCTTCCTTTGACGCGCGCGAGCAGTTTCGGCTGTTCCAGCTGACGCGCCATAAGATGCTCAAACTCGGATTTTTTGATCTTCCGAAGCAGATAGTCCTTTTTCCCTAAGCCGAGAATGAGCTTGCCTGAGTTTCCCCAGAAACCCTTATCGAAATGAATTCTCGCGGTAGGAACTCTACTAACCAATTAGGGGCCTCTTCACTGTCTTGATCGCTTTATTGAAGTATACGTTTGTGGTCATGACCGATTGCCCACGTCTCCGCGATATGGCTGGTGTCTGACGTATCGGATACCTTCAAGTGCAAAACAAAAACGCGAGACTATCGCCCGGACTGCAAGAATCTGAGTGCGACGTCGAAACCAGCTTTCTATGCTTCAGTCGTAGCGACCGCATATTAGGTCGAAGGTATTCAGACTGCATTCGATGCTGCGGGGTGCGCCGAATCCTTCTTGAATGAAATCCGCTAATCTTTCAGCATGACCTTGCACCCCGAAACCATCGCGACTATTCGAGACTCTTGGGCATCGATACTCGGCATTTCGGCCGAAGCACTGGAGCGGGGCGAGAATCGCGTTTATCGCGAAAAGAACGATAGCGCCGTACTCATGTTCGTTTCGTTGTTCGGCACAGGGATCTTGGTTGGCCCTTCATGGGCGATTGAAGCCGGACGAAATTTACCCGATTCAGATCTGGTCAATCACGCGAAACTTCTAGAACTCAGTGCTCCCTATGGAGGAAAACCTCTAGGGGAAGCGAAGTTGTACTACAGCGATACGGCCCCAATATTGCCTACCCCCAATGCAAAGGTGAGCCGTCTGCGAGAGCACGCCATTGATCTCGAAAAAGCCTGCCCATCCAAAGACATCGCAGAAATCGGCTTGAGCGAGATGGAAAATACCTTCATCATGCTTAGCGAATCTGAGAATGAGTCGGCGCCTATGGCAGGTGCTGGCTACGACGTGTGGGAAGAAAAACTGGCCCACCTCGGCGCGCTCGTCGCACCTGCCAATCAGCAAAGTGGACTCGGTTCTCAGACAGTTGCCATCGCTCAACAGCATGCACTCGACGCTGGCCTGATTCCTCAGTGGCGTGTGCACGTCGACAACGCAGCGTCCATCCGAACAGCTATGCGCGCCGGATTTGAGTATGCAGGGACCCAAACCACTGTAATTCTCAAGAGCTAGCGCGCAGCGCACATGGTTAGCTGGCGGTGCGCTTAGAGGCAATAGCTGCCAGTGCTGCGGCCTGATCTCCGAGTACCTGGTCATCAAAAATGACGAGCGGTGAGTGATTCCACTCAGTTTCCTCGGCCGTCATTTCAGGCGGTGAGGTGAGCAGTCCGATAAACGTGCCTGGAACTTCATCGAGCACAAAAGCGAAATCCTCAGAACCCATCATTGGTGAAGGCATCACCGCTACGCGCTGTTCGCCGTAGATTTCGCGCATCGTTTCCAGCGCAGCGTCGGTCTCAGCCGGGTCGTTCACAGTCACCGGGTACAACGTTTCAAAGCTCACATCCGCGGTGAGCTCATGGGCTGCTGCCACGCCTTGGATGACTCGTGGCAACCCTTCTTCTAAGACTGCAAGGGATTCGTGGGACATGGTGCGGATGGTGGCCGCCAACTCGACACTTTCCGGGATGACATTGATTGCGCCGTCGCCGGTGTTCATGCGGGTAATCGAGAGGACCACCGGGTCGAAAGCGTTAAACCGTCGAGTGACAAAACTCTGCAAGGCCAGGACAAGCTCTGCTGCAGCGGGAACTGGATCCAGGGTCTGATGTGGTTGTGAGCCATGTCCGCCGCGTCCACGCAATGTCACGCTCAGCTGGTTTGAGCCGGCAGCTACCGGACCGCCGCGAGTGGCGAAGAGCCCGCGTGGACCGGGGCCCACATGGATGGCGTAGGCGGCAACCGGAGGTTCTCCGGCTACCGAGAGTAGTCCCTCTTCGAGCATGATCTTGGCTCCACCGTGGCCTTCTTCCCCTGGCTGGAACATGAAGATGACTGAGCCATGAAGTTCACTTTTCCGGGCCGACAATAATTTGGCTGCACCAACAAGTCCCGCGGTATGCAGATCGTGGCCGCAGGCGTGCATGTTGCCATTGGTGGATGCAAAGTCCAGGTTGGCCTCTTCGACGATCGGCAACGCGTCCATGTCGCCACGAAGCAGAACGCTCGGACCGGGCAGCTCTCCTCGAAGCACGGCGGTGACCGAGCTGGTGCGTGTGCCGGTGGTGATTTCCAGCGGTAGCCCTTCGAGGGCGTCGAGTACCTTTTGCTGGGTTCGAGGCAGAGTCAGTCCCAGCTCGGGGTCCGCATGCAATGCGCGGCGCAGTTCGACAAGTTCAGGAAGGATCGTTTGCGCGTCAGAGGTAAAGTCGGCAGGGGTCATGAGGCAGCCTTTCATGGGAAGTGTTCGGCGCGATTGCAAAGGCCATCGGAAGGGCTTCGTGATGATAAATATGACCGTGCTGATGGTTAAATCTTTAAGTATTCTCTAGTGAGAGCTTTAATCTGAATGATTTGAATGTGATCAGCACGCCAGCGACTATACTCCCCGGGATTGCCTCGCGAGCACTTCTCAAGGCTGTTTTTGTTGCATCTCACAACTTTCGCAATCAGGAGCTGAGATTCTCCGTCCACGAATCGAGGAGCGTGCGCAGTTCTGCTGGCTGGATGTCGCTGACTTTGGCCTGGCTCATCGCGAGTCCAAATGCGGCCCAATTCAGATTCATATTCTCGGTGCGTACCAGGCAGCTGTTGGCATCGATTGCTTCGATCTGGAACCAGCGGCCGATCAGTGGCTCGACCTTTTTGGCACTGGCATGGATGCGTGCGCTGATATCTTGCGGTTCAGTCCCGCGCAAGCCTGCACGGACAAACCCCGCCGCATCACCACCTGGCGCCGCGCGGGGCGCAAAGCGCAAGGCTCTGGGTGAAGCGTTCTGTGCGCGGTCTACGCGGAAACTGCGCCAATCATCGCGGTCCAGATCAAAGGCCACCAGATAGTAGCGGTTGCCCACGTTCACCAGTTGGGCCGGCTCTACCCTGCGTGAACTCTTTGCTCCTTTGGCATCTTTGTAATCAAAAGCGATTCGTTCATGGTCGCGGCAAGCCTGGGCAAAAGCCACCAGTACTTCAGGATTTACCGGATCCGGTGCGGAGTACTGCGAATTCAGTGGCACGGTGCTCGCAGTCAGTGCCTGCGCGCGCTTGCGTAACCTGGCTGGAAGCACGGGCACAATTTTTCCCATCGCCCGCAAGGCCGCCTCGGCCAGTGTGGAAGATCCGCCGTGCACGCTGGACTGCAGGGAGACCACCAGTGCTACGGCTTCCTCATCATCGAGTACTAGGGGAGGCATGGCGGTGCCGGAAGCCAACTGATAGCCACCGCCCACGCCACGATCGGCCTGCACCGGATACCCCAGATCGCGCAGTCGGTCGATGTCTCGGCGAACGGTGCGCAGGCTGACGTCTAGGCGTTCGGCTAGCTCGTCTCCGGACCAATAACGATGGGTCTGCAGCAGTGAGAGCAAACGAAAAAATCTGGTGCTGGTACTCATGGAATAAGTCTGCCTTGATTTAGGACAGGAACTGGCACTTTTCACTTCTACTGTGGTTATTACCAGCTGGAAATACCGGCTGCAGCTTATGCCAGGAGGCAATCATGAGCACCATGGCCATTACCAACACCACCCTGAATGGCGAACGCGCCGACCTATTCCAGGCACTGGCTAACGCACGGCATTTCCTGCGTTTCACTGTGCAGGGTTTGAGCGACGAGCAGGCTGCACAGCGCACTACCGTCAGTGAATTGACCCTTGGTGGTTTGATCAAACATGTCAGTGCCGTGGAAGGGCAGTGGCAAGAATTCATGGTCAAAGGCCGGGCTGCGATGGCTTGGGATGGCGCAGACTTCAGCGATATGCCTCCCGAAGCGCTTGAAATGTTCCTCAACGAATTCCGTATGCAACCCGGCGAAACCTTGGAAGCGCTTCTGGAGAACTATGCGCAGATTGCTTCTCGGACCGACGCGCTGCTTGCCCAGATAGATCTAGACACCGTGCAGGAGTTGCCTGCCGCTCCGTGGTTTGTTGACTCCCAGTGGTCGGTTCGCCGAACGCTGTTGCACATCATCGCCGAAACTACCCAGCATTCGGGACATGCGGACATCATTCGTGAATCGCTGGACGGGCAGAAATCGATGGGCTAGCCCCCTATGTAGGACATCTCGATGCGCTTGCGGTTTCCCGGGGTCAGCGCAGCACGCAACTCAGAATAATTATCATCGCGCTTACGCCAGTGGCCGGTCAGTGCTTTAGCCAAGTCCTCGTCGCTGATCCCTTCCCTCATCAGCTTGCGCAGGTCATAGCCGGAACCAGCAAATAAGCAGGTGTAGAGCTGTCCCTCGGCGGAAACTCGTGAGCGTGAGCAGTTGCCACAGAACGCATTGGTCACACTGGAGATCACGCCTATTTCACCGGCACCATCGGCGTAGCGCCAGCGGTTGGCGGTTTCTCCCGGTTCGGTTTTGGTCACCGGTTCCAGCGCCCAGCGCTCGTTGATCATTGAGACCACCTCAGCTGAGGGAAGAACCTCATCAACCTTCCAGCCGTTGGTGGTGCCCACATCCATATACTCAATGAAGCGCAGGATGGCCCCGGTGCCACGGAAATGCTCAGCTAGGGTCAGGATTTCATCGTCGTTGACCCCGCGTTTGACGACCGTATTAATTTTCACCGGACCTAAACCAACCTGGCGGGCCACCTCGATTGCTTCCAGCACACGGGCGACAGGGAAGTTCACGTCGTTGATGGCTTTAAATTTGGCATCATCAAGTGAATCCAGCGAGATGGTCACACGGTTCAGTCCGGCATCTTTCAGCGACTGCGCCATCTTGGGCAGCGCCGAACCATTAGTGGTCATCGCCAAATCCACTGGTGCACCTTCAGGGGTGCGTAACTTTGCGAGCATCGAGACCAGCTCGGTGATGCCACGGCGCAACAAGGGTTCGCCACCGGTCAGCCGAAGCTTGGTGACGCCAAGGGTTACGCTCACGCGTGCCAAGCGTTCAATCTCTTCAAAGCTGAGTAATTCCGACCGCTCGCGGAAGGCGAAGTCGCGACCGAAAATTTCCTTGGGCATGCAGTACACACAACGGAAATTGCAGCGGTCGGTCACCGAGATCCGCAAATCATGCAGGGGCCGCCCACGGGCGTCGGTGATATCCCCTGCCGGTAAAACTGTCATAACTACCAGCGTAACTGCCGCGGACTAACGGTGGAAGATCGGCGGGTAAAACAGCAAATCAACACGTAAAATAACGTATTTGAACGGACCGCGGTTGTAGCATGGGCACAAAGCTTAAGTACTGGAGAATTCATGCGTGTAACCTGGCCGCTGGCTGCCCGATGTGTGCTGGCAGGCACCGCTGCCGCCCTGGTCCTCTCCGGTTGCAGCAGTGATAAACCAGCTGATCAGCAAAGCATCACCATCTCTGCAGCAGCATCACTGCACGGTGCCTTCGATGAAATCGCCGAAGAATTTCGCAGCGAACATCCCGAAGTAAAGATCAACGGCATCAACTATGACGGCTCCTCAACTTTGGCCACACAAATTGTTGAAGGTGCGGACGTAGACGTGTTTGCTTCGGCTGACGAACGTAATATGGACGAGGTAACCGAAGCAGGATTTGGCCACGAACCAGTGATTTTTGCCAGCAATACCCTGGTGATCGCGGTGCCAAAAGATAACCCCGCCAACATCAAGTCGCTGTCCGATTTGGCCGGAGCCAGCACCGTACTGTGCGCCTCGCAGGTGCCGTGCGGTAACGCCTCACAGCAGTTGCTGACAAAGGCCGGGGTGAAGGTTAAGCCGGTCAGCGAAGAACAAAATGTCACCGCGGTGGTGCAGAAGGTAGCTGCCGGCGAAGCTGACGCAGGGCTGGTGTACGCCACCGACGTGGAGGATGAACCCGATCTGGCCGCTATCGTGCCCGAACGGGCCGATGAAGTGGTCAACAGTTACCCGATCGCCACCCTGGACGATAATCCGGCCGCCCAAGAGTTCCTCGACTTTGTCACCGGCGAGCGCGGCCAGCAGATCCTGACCGACTACGGATTTGGTAGTGGGGCTGCGCAGGGCAATGGCTAGCGACACTGGGCTGCGCGTCCCGGCTTTCACCCTCGCCCCGGCGGTGCTGGGGGTAGCCCTACTGATCTTGCCGCTGTTGGCCTTGCTGGGTCGGGCCAGCTGGTCCACCCTGCTTGCCGATGCCACCAGCGAACAAGCCCTGTCGGCCCTCTGGCTTTCGGTGCGCACCGGGGTGGCGGCCACCGCGTTGTGCGTTGTGCTCGGGGTGCCGCTGGCCCTGGTGATCGCCCGCAGCAGCCCGAAGATCGCGCAACTACTACGTGCACTAATCGCCGTACCCTTGGTGCTGCCACCGATGGTCGGTGGGGTGGCGCTGCTTTTCCTTTTTGGTCGCACCAGCCCGATCGGGCAACTGATCGATTCACTCTGGGGGATCACCCTGCCCTTTTCCACCGCTGCCGTGGTGATCGCGCAAAGCTTTGTGGCGCTGCCCTTCCTGGTGCTCTCGGTGGAGGGGTCGCTGCGCTCGGTGGGCACCGGGTACGAACAGGCCGCTGCAACTCTGGGCGCCGGGCGCTGGATGGTGCTCACCCGTATCACCCTGCCGTTGGCCGCCCCCGGGCTGGTGGCCGGGGTGATCTTGTGCTTCGCGCGGGCCATCGGCGAATTTGGGGCTACCGCGCTGTTTGCCGGCAATGCTCCCGGGGTCACCCAGACCATGCCGCTGGCGATCTACACCGCGTTTAATGGGGCCGGCGCCGGACGGGATACCGCCGTGGCGCTGTCCCTGTTGTTGCTGGGAACCGCGGTGCTGGTGCTGTTGTGTGTTCGCGCTTGGCGTCCGGGGGCCATCAAATGAGACTGCTTGTTGATCTGCAGGTGCCACGCGCCGGCTTTGACGTTCAGGCAAAATTCCAGGTGCGTTCGGGCAGTACGCTGGCGATCATGGGGCCCAGCGGGGCTGGCAAGTCCACCATCGTGAACGCCATCGCCGGAACCGAGAAAATTGCGGGCGGGCGGATCGAACTTGATGGCACCATTTTGGCCGATGTGCGCCGGCACCTAGCCCCGCACCTGCGCGGGGTGGGGCTGCTGGGTCAAGCCCCGCACCTGTTCCCGCATCTGGACGCGGTCAAAAATATTGCCTTTGGGGCCCACGCCTCGGGGTTGGGTAAAACTGCGGCGCTGGCTAGCGCCCACGAATGGCTGGCCCGGCTGGGACTAGAAGAACTGGCTGCTGCACGCCCGGCGGCGCTGTCTGGCGGGCAACGCCAACGCATCGCCCTGGCCCGAGCGTTGGCCGCCCGGCCCAAGCTGTTACTGATCGACGAGCCCTTTGCCTCACTGGATGTTGAGGCCGCCATGGATATGCGCGCACTGGTGCGCGAAGAGCTCACGCGCACAAATACCAGCGCCATTGTCATCTCGCATTCGGCCGCCGACACCTTGGCGCTGGCCGATCAACTGTTGGTTATGGAGCGCGGCCAGATCATTGACTCGGGCAGCGTGCCCGAAGTTTTTGCCAACCCGGTCAACCGGTTTATGCGCGCGGTGGTGGCCACCCTTCCCGCCAACCCACCAGGAGAACAGCGATGAAACGCCAGCCCGAAGAAGCTATCAGCGTGGCCGAACACAGCGCCCGGCTGTTAAGCCTGGTTCAGCCATTGGCACCACAAACCCTGCCGGTGGGCCCGGTACTGCACGGCGCGGTTCTGGCCAGCGACGTATTGGCCAGCCACCCGCTGCCCCTGTGGGATAACTCGGCGATGGATGGCTTTGCGGTGCGTAGCGCCGACACCGCGATTCTTACTTCAGGCAGCCCGGCCACCCTACAAGTCATCGGCGAAGTTCCCGCCGGCAGCAGCTGGGACCCGCAGCTGTTGCCCGGTCAGTGTGTGAAGATCATGACCGGCGCTCCCTTGCCCACCGCTGCCGACGCGGTGGTGCGCATCGAGGACACCAGTGCCGCGGTGGCCGGCTGGGACGTGTCCAGCGTGCGGATCAACGTGCCGGTGCCTAAAGGCAAAGATGTGCGTCAACGAGGTGAAGACCGCAGCACCGGCGAGCTGATCGCCCGCGCCGGAGATGAGCTCGGCGCAGCCCGACTTTCGGCCTTGGCCGCCGCAGGGGCGAGCGAACTGTTGGTGCGCACCATGCCCAAGGTGGCCGTGTTGGTCACCGGCGCCGAGCTACGCCCGCCGGGCCAAACACTGTCCCGCGGACAGATCCCGGAAACCAATTCGCTGCTGATTGCCGGGTTGCTCGCCGAGTCTGGCATTACTGCGGCCACGATCGTGCACTGTGTTGATGACCCGCAGACCGTGCGCGCGAAGCTTAATGAGCTGGCGCCCACCCACGACGCGATCCTGAGCACCGGTGGGGTCGGCCCCGGCGACTATGACGTGATGCGCAAGGTGTTGGCCGACGAGCCCGGCGTGTACGCCACCCGCGTGCGCGTACGCCCAGGCCAGCCGCAGTGTGCCGGACGTTTGGCTAAAGGCGCGATGATGTTCGCGCTGCCCGGCAACCCGGTGAGCGCAGCGGTCAGCTTCGAACTTTTTGTCCGCCCTGCCCTGCGTGCCATGCAAGGCCACAGCGTATTGCAGCGTCCCCGGCTCAAGGCAGTCGCCGCACTTGGGTGGAGGGCCGCCGGCAACCGCTTGCAGGTTTTGCCCATCGTCTTTGAGCATGGCGAGCAGCTGCGCTGCGCCCCGGCGGTTGCGGCCGGTCGCATCTCCCACTCGGTCGGTGGGTTCGGCTCCGCCCAGGGATACGCGCTGATTCCGGCCGGCGTTGAAGAGATCCACCCGGGCGATACCGTTGATGTACTGCGGACCGGGCTATGACGGACGACTTTGACGTGCTTGTGCTGGCCGGCGGGCGCGGCACCCGGCTGGGCGGAGCGAATAAGCCCGAACTGCTTGTTCACTCCCAGCGCTTGGTGGATCGGGTCATTCTTGCCGCCCGTCGTGCCACAGTCGGCCGCGTGGTGGTGATCGGCGATCAGGTCACCGGCGCCTTAGCCGACCTGGTGTTGCGCGAAGACCCGCCCTTTGCTGGCCCCTTAGCGGCCATCGCCGCCGGGATCTCTGAGGTGAGTAGCGGGTGGTGCATGATCCTGGCCTGCGACCTGCAGCATCCCGATGCGGTCATTTCTGCCCTGAGCGACCACGTGGATCAGTGCGCCGCCGATGGGCTGGTGCTTCGTGATGCTCAAGGCTACGTGCAGTGGCTCGCCGGGTACTATCGCACCGCCGCCGTCGCTGAAGCTTGCGAAAAACTGGACGGGCAGTTGGTTAATGCCCCGGTGCGCAAAGCGCTCGGCGCACTAGATTTGGCTGAACTACCGGTGGATGATGAAACCACCGATGACATCGATACCCCGCAGGCGCTGGAACGCTCCCGCCGCAACACAAAGGAATGACATGGCTGTACACCTGCCTCCCGAAGCGCTCAACGAATGGTTAGAAGCTGCGACCAAAGAGTTGGGACTCGACGCCACCGACGTTGACATTGCCACGGTCTTGGATGTTGCCAAGCACGTTGCCCACGAGGTTGCCCGCCCGGCGGCTCCGTTGAGTACCTTCCTGCTCGGTGTTGCCTTGGGCAGCAGTAAGGGCGATCTTTCCGGCCTTGCCCAGCAACTGGTTTCTCGTGCCCACCAATGGTCCGACGAGCATCCGGAAGATGACGCCTAATACGAAACAGTGTTCGAATTTTTCGCTTCAAAGTTCTGATCTCTTGTTGTGGAAAACCCTGTAATCCCGGTTATTTTCGGCGTATAATGAATATATGTTCGAAGACAAAGAAGTGTTCAGCGCTAATGTCGAAGACGGAATTCCTGAGGGATCCAGCTTCGGTAGAACACCATGTCTCACGCCAGAAGAGCTGTCGTTAGTCAATATGGCTCTGCGCAACGATGACCCAACTTTTTCGGTGATCGCTCTTGAGAAAGTTGAATCTCAAATTTCATTCCTCGGTTCGGTTCAGGCTCGTCTTGCAGCCCATATGGATGAAGACAACGAGACATCGCCGGGCAGACCGGCCACGGCAAAACAGCGCGGAACAGCAAGCCAGATAGCCTTGGCACGCAAGCGCTCACCTCATGCCTCCCTGGCTTACGTTCGTCGCATGCGCTTTTTGATCTCGGACATGCCCTACCTGTTTTCCCGGTATCAGCTTGGAGACTTTAGCGAGAAGCTGATCATGTCAATCTTGAGCCCGCTAGAAGACGTCAGCCGGTCAGAGCGACAGGAGTTTGACCGGTTTTTTGCCGACAATCCTTCAATGTTTGATTCAGCTTCTACTCATGAGGCCCATGACATTGCGCAAAAGACCGTGGATCAGATCCGCGGGGAAGAGCGCGATGAAGAAATTGAACGCAAGGCGAAGCGTCGTGGTGTTGCCTTCTTCAAAGGCAAAGACTGCATCAACATGAACGTGAAGTTGCCCATCGAGGTCGGTGTAGCAATTGAAGATGCCCTTGAGCATGAAGCCCAGAAGGCTAAAAAAGGCGGAGATCCGCGCACCATCAAGCAGCTGAAGGTCGACATTCTGGTATCCAAGCTCGCCGGCCATCCCGCCGACATGCCTCTGCCCATCAAGCTCCACGTCAATCTTGTGATGACGGATATGGCTTTGCTGATGGACGGAAAAGATCCGGCGTCAGTTTCTGGATACGGCAGTGTTCCGGCCAAATATGCGGCCCGACTCTTTGATAGCTATAACGAGTTGGATGACCACACTCCAACTTCGGAACTTGATCAGCTACGCAGGCGGATCAGGGCATTTCCATCCATCCGGCGGCTCTACGTTTTGCCTAAAGGTCAAGATTTGGTCGCCATGGACTCCAAGGAACGCCTCTTCAAGGGTTCACTGCGTAAGCTGCTGGAACTCAGAGATCCTTACTGTCGGACTCCCTATTGCAACAACAAGCCTAGACAAGCAGATCACGTTGAGCAGCATTGCAAAGGTGGAAAAACCTGCTCCATCAACGGTTGCATGAAGTGCGGTTACTGCAATCTAGCCAAGGAAGCTCCCGGATGGACCGAAAAAGTCATTCAGGAAACTCCACACAAGATCAAGATCAGTCCACCAGGAGCAGTCGAGTACGAATCTACTGCACCTCCACTGATCGGGTTGGCCAGACTGGAAAGCAAACTCACCGAAGTGATTGAAACTCGGAAAGTTGAAACGATTCCGAGTGATAGTCGTCAATTCATCATCCGGTTCCCGGATGCCTCCTAAGATCTTCACGCACTAGGCGTTCATTGGTGATGCCCTGCCCACGGTAGACTCGACAACTATGGCTATCGGCGCGACTATGCACACTTTTGACGTTCAACTTGCTGATGTAGATCGCGGGGTATACGAGGATCTTTCACTGCGCGTCGCGCAGCACCCCTCTGAGACCGATGCTTACATGATCACCCGAGTACTCACCTATTGCTTGGAGTACGAAGAAGGAATCACTTTCTCTGCTGGTGGCGTTTCAACTGGTGAAGAACCCGCAATTCTTGTCAAAGACCTCACGGGACTCATCACCGCCTGGATCGAGGTTGGCGCGCCAGATGCGCAGCGCTTGCACCTTGGAAGCAAGCGAGCAGACCGCACCGCAATTTACACTCACCGAGATCCAGCAAAGTTACTGGCATCTTGGCGAGGCAAGACGATCCACCAATCTTCTGAGATTCGGTTCCGATCTTTTGACCCCCAATTTGTTGATGAGGCAGTACGTTGCCTGACCCGTCGCAACACCATGTCGGTATCGGTCACTGAAGGCCAGATCTATTTCGAACTGAACGGAACAAATCTGGAAACCCAGATCAGCGAGCACATCATCGAGTAGTAAAGATTAATCTCCGATTCAACTGCTCTTGAATTGGAGGCCATCAGAGCGCGGAAGTATGGCCGGTGTTCATCAATGACACCGAAGGAAGTCCATCATGAAACTGCGCAGCATTACTTTGGGAACTGCAACGCTTTGCTTGGTTGCCTCACTGTCCGCACCAGCAATGGCCGCTGAAATCAAGTCTTCAGATTCTTCGCCGCTGGTGATCGGCCACCGCGGTGCTGCCGGTGTGGCACCGGAAAACACCTTGGAAGCCCTGAAAGCAGGAAGTCAGTCCGGAGCTGAATTTGTCGAAATTGATGTTCAGCTTTCCAAAGATGGGGTGCCGTTCATCTTCCACGACGGAACCCCAGCCCGCACCACAAATGTCGAAGAGGTTTTCCCGGATCGCGCCAACGATCCCATCACCTCGTTCACCTGGGACGAGCTCCAGCAGCTGGATGCCGGATCCTACTTCTCGGGCAAGTTTGTCGGGGCCAAGATTCCACACTTCGATGATGTTCCTAGCGTGCTGACCGGCGGCACCGGCGTCTTCATCGAGATCAAAGATCCTGCCTCATCGCAAGGCGTAGAGCAGGTTGTTGCCGATGCGCTGGCAAAAGACACCGAATGGAAGGCGCTGCTAGCTGCCAACAAGATCGAGGTACTGGGTTTTGACGCGGCATCCAACGAGCGTTTTGCGCAGCTGGCTCCGCAGGTGCCATTGCAGCAACTGACGGGAACTGTTCCTTCGGCACAAGAACTTGAGCACTACGCAACTTACGCTGACGCCTTCGGCACCAGCTACCGCACTCTGGACGCCGCTGGCGCGCAACGAGTTAAGGACGCAGGTCTGGGCTTGGGTGTGTACACCGTTGACTCTGAGGAAGTTGTCGATGACGCTTTGGAACTGGGCGTTGAGCGAATTACCGGTGACTTCCCGGCACAGATCGATCGTCACCTGAATGGCAAGAAAGTTTTCCCAGCCAATAACGGTGTGCTGATTTCTGATGCGTTGAACGATGCTCCAGGAAGTGACGTGACTCCTGAAAACGGCGAGTACGTTGTAGTGGAAAATACCGGTCAGCGGACCGTCGATGTCAGCGGCTACCTGATCCGCGATGCGGCTAACAACAAGCTGCAGATTGGCGATGGCTACGTATTGGAGCCAGGGCAGAAGCTGCGCGTGTACTCCGGTCCAGGTACCAACAGTGACGAAGCGTTCTACGTTGATGGTCCCGGTGTGCTGAACAATGGGGGAGACTCGTTGGCTCTGTGGGATGCCAAGGGCAAGCTCACTGATTTGTTCTCCAACTAGCTTGCAATAGCTTTTTGGGCAAAGCAAAACCCCGTAGATTCAATGAATCTACGGGGTTTTCTTGGCGGTGACGGTGGGATTTGAACCCACGGTACGGGGTTACCGTACACAACATTTCGAGTGTTGCACCTTCGGCCGCTCGGACACGTCACCAGACCTGATAACTCTATACCGAACCAAAGGTGAATACAAAAACGGAGGCCAGATATTCGCGCTGAAGTGGCTCGAAACACACCTGGCTGATGTTTTAGCTTCGTTTGCTCCGGAAGAATTCGCGCAGAAGCTCTGCACATTCTTGTTCTTTGACTCGTGAATAGACTTCGACCCAGTGGTTCAGTCGTGGTTCGCGAACGATGTCGAAGACCGAACCGCAGGCGCCGGCCTTTTCATCCCAAGCACCAAAAACAAGTTTGGGGATTCGAGCCAGGACAATTGCTCCGGCACACATGGCACAAGGTTCTAGGGTGACCACCAAGATGCAGTCGGTTAGTCGCCAACCATCGTCGTCGCCGCGTTCTTCCAAGGCCCGGACCGCTTCACGAATGGCCACCACTTCGGCATGCGCCGTGGGGTCTTTGACCGCTTCGCGTTGGTTGCGTCCGGTGGCCAGAACTTGACCTTCGGGGGAGAGGATCACTGCGCCGATGGGGACATCGTCTGTGGCTAGCGCGGCGCGTGCCTCACCCAGAGCAAGGTCCATCCAAGCTTCGTATTCGTGCACCATAGTGCTTTTACTTTACGTGCTAGCGCGTGATTCCTGTTTCTTTGGGCACATCATTATCGTTTAAGTGCGGAAAATCGGGGATTTCTATCGATTCAACTATGACGGTGCTGATAGATTTCTACTTATGCGCGTACAGGTAGTCGACCACCCGCTGGTGGCACACAAGGTTTCAGTTCTTCGAGATAAGAACACCCCATCTCCGATCTTCCGTCAGCTCACTGACGAACTGGTCACCCTGCTGGCCTACGAGGCAACCCGCGAGGTGACGACCGAAAGCATTCAGGTTGAAACCCCAGTTGCTACCACTATCGGTACTGCAATTGCCAAGCCGACCCCATTGGTTGTTCCGATCTTGCGCGCCGGTCTGGGCATGCTCGAAGGCATGACTCGTCTGGTGCCAACCGCAGAGGTTGGCTTCTTAGGCATGGCTCGCAACGAGGAAACCCTGGACATCATCACCTACGCTGACCGCGTTCCAAACAACCTGACTGGCCGTCAGGTATTTGTTCTGGATCCAATGTTGGCTACCGGCGGCACCCTGGCTGAAGCGATCAAGTTCATCTTCGATCGTGGCGCCGAATCGGTGACTTGCATCTGCCTGATCGCTGCCCCTGAGGGCGTGGCCCGTTTGGAAGAAATCCACGGTGGCGACAACCGCGTGCACATTGTGCTTGCTTCGTTGGACGAGAAGCTGAACGAAAAGTCCTACATCATTCCTGGCCTTGGTGATGCCGGTGACCGCCTGTACGGTGTCACCCCACCGATCGTCTAAGTAGTTTTCAGCAGTAGCCCACAGGCCACGGTCACTAGACCGTGGCCTGTGGTGTTTGCTCGTCCGACTCGTCGACGTCGGCTAGCGGCAGTCGTACTTCGAACACGGTATTGCCCGGTTCAGAGGTGACCGAGATGCTGCCACCGTGCGCCTCGACGATGCTCTTGGCAATCGGCAAACCTAGACCGGTGGTGCCGTCCGAACCCGAGCGTGCGGTGTCTGCCCGGGTGAAACGTTCAAAGACCCGAGGCAAGAACTCCGGTGCAATACCTTCACCGGTGTCATGCACCTCAAGCACTGCCTCGTCGGTCTCGTCATCCTGATCTACCGTCACCGTTACGGTATTGCCTGCCGAGGTGTGTTTACGTGCATTGGCCAAGAGGTTGGTGATCACGCGGCGTAATGACGTGGAGTCGGCAAAGACGATGGTCTGCTCGGCCAGGGATTCGAATTCCCACTGGTGATCGCTGGCGGTCAGTTTGAAATCTTCGGTGATGTCTGCGGTCAGCGTGCTCAAATCTAGGTTGCTGCGCTTAAACGAATTTTCTTCGTCCAAACGAGCCAACAGCAAGAGATTCTCCACCAGCGATCCCATTCGGCTGCTTTGCTGCAACACCCGGTCAACGGAGCGTTGTCCGTCGGGGGAGAAATGCTCGGTGGCGGATAGCAGCTCGGTGTAACCGCGAATTGAGGACAGCGGGGTACGTAACTCGTGCGAGGCATCGGCAACAAACTGTCGCATCTGGGCCTGAGACTTTTCGCGTGCGGTCAGGGCCGTGGAAACGTTGCTGATCATCGCGTTCAGTGCGTTGCCAACGTTCCCCACCTCGGTTCCTGGCACAGCATCCTCAACCGGTACACGTTGGGTCAAGGCCACCTTGCCCGAATCTAGATCCTCGGCGGCCACCGACTCGGCGACTGAAGCAACACGTTTAAGCGAGGCCAGTGAGCGGGAGATAAGCCACGAGCCAGCCAGTCCGGCACCAGCAATCAAGATCAGTGCAATAAACAGGGTCAGCCAAGCCATGCCACGCAGCGCCATATCCGTGCTGTGCAACGGCAGACCGACGATCAGGATCCCATTGGACCCGGAGTCTTTGACCGCGACCAGGTAGTAGTCGCCAACGGTTAGGTGGGCACGTACGGGATGGAATTTTCCGTCTCCGTGGGTATCGCTGAGTTCTAGGTCCACCATCGGAATCGCGTCTTCTTGGCTCAGCTGCTGCAACTCACCGGTGCGTTCGTCGAGCACACCACCGTTGAAGACGTACTTGTCCACAAAGCGTGCGGTCAGCGTACCGGCGGACTGTCCCGGAGCGTCCAGACGTGAGTTCACCGCTGGTGCGCCTTGGGAGTAGTTCAGCGCCCGCTCGGTGGTCAATCGCAGTTGGCTATTGAGCTGGTCCATCAACGTCTGGCGCATGCCGGCGTTATAGAGCACACCCAAAAGTACCGAGACAGCCGTGAGTGAAGTGAGCAGGATCAGCAGCAGTTTGCGCTGCAGGGAGTGTGGCGAACCTACGTTGGTGCTGGGGGAGAAACGACTCATGCCGCCGGCTTCAGGACGTAGCCCACGCCACGTACGGTGTGGATCATTGGCTCTGCGTCAACGTCGATCTTCTTGCGCAGGTAGGAGATGTAGAGCTCGACAATATTTGCCTGCCCGTCAAAGTCATAGTGCCAGACGTTGTCCAAGATCTGGGACTTGGAAACCACGCGACGGGCATTGCTCATCAGGTAGCTGAGCAGATCAAACTCGGTGGCGGTCAAGGAGATTTCGCGTCCCGCGCGGGAGACATCGTGCGAGTCCATGTTCAGCACCAGATCGCCGACCACTAGTTCAGCGGAGTCCGCTGCCGCGGCGCCCGAGCGCTCAACCAAACGGTGCAGTCGGATCAGTACTTCTTCGAGGCTGAACGGCTTGGCGACGTAGTCGTCGGCTCCGGCGCCTAGGCCCTCGATGCGGTCTTCGACGGCATCCTTAGCTGTGAGGAACAGGACGGGGATTTCAGGGAAATGGGTGCGGACCTTGCGAAGTACTTCTGGGCCGTCAAAACCTGGCAGCATCCAGTCCAAAACCAGTACGTCGGGGGCCAGAGAGCGGGCGGTGGCTACGGCTTCTGGGCCGTCGTGAGCCATGGTGGCTTCCCAACCAAGCATGCGGGTACCCATGGAGACCAGTTCGGCCAGCGATGGTTCATCGTCTACAACAAGGACTTTGATGGCAGTGCCATCAGGGTGGGTGAGGCGGGGCAGTTGCGAAGGTGAAAACCGAGAATCGTTCATGTTTAACAGCGTCTCCTATTGCCTTGGGGTAAGAATATGTTTTTACTGTGCGCCAGCTATGACTGTATGTCGAGTTTATGCAGGATTTTTGCTAACGGGAGGTACTTAATTTGGTCAAGGGTAGTGATCGACGAATGATTGAAGTGTGGACTGCGTGTTGTCGTGAATGAATATTCACGCCCCTGAATAGGGTAGTCACTATGTTCGGTCGAAGTAAAAGTCTTGATCATATTGAGTAGTTAAGCGCTTAGATAGTCAAGAAATGTCTAAAGTGGTGTGTATCACCTTTGAACGTATTTGTCTCACTATGTGGACATAGCCATAGTTTGTTACTTGCAAGTTGACAATGTTACGAGGAAACTAGAGGTGTGAGTACGGCGCAGAACAGCAAAAAGCATCCCGACGGACAGTCGTGGTTTGCCGATGCAACTTGTAATCGAATGCTCGGCGTCGGCGGCTAAAAGATGAATTTACGGCTCGTTCGTAAATAGAAATCGGAAAGTCGCTGACGGGAAACCCAACTGCTGAACGTGGACGAAGGCCATGAACGGCGCAAGCAAAACCCGAAGCACGAGCGCCAGACCACTTGGCCTTCGCACTAAAAGAGGAAAACATTATGTCGGCTGGATCCGGATACGTCCACGTTTCAATTCGCAACGCGCAGAACCGCGCAGCTGCTGCACAGCGTCAGGCTGCTGGCAACTATGCACCAGCGGGATATCGTCCCCTGCGCGCAGTTTCTAACACCCCAGAAACTCGTGAACCATCCCATCAGCCGACCACCACTGCCGTGCAGTCCACCGGTCAGGCCACCGCCGACACTTCGGCTCGCGGCTTTGTACTGTACGTAGGACTTGATGAAGCGGCAGCTCAGGCGCAGGGTACTTCGCTGGGCAAGCTGGCAACTCAGGTTCGCGCCTTCCTCGCCACCCTTTCTCCTCAGGCTCAGACCCACGCCGCCGTGGCACTGGCTCCAACCAGCGCGCAGGGTGAGCCAATTGACGTTGTACGTCAGGCGCTGGGAGACCCAACCGTCTCACGCCGTCCACGTGCCGAAGCTCGTCCAAGCACCCCACGCCCATCGGGTGTACTGATCGACCTTTCGCGTCGCGAAGTCTACCTAGACGGCGAAACCTTGAATCTGACTTTCAAGGAATTTGAACTGCTCAACTTCCTGGTTGAAAACGGCACCCGCACTGTGGGACGCGAAGAACTGCTGGAAAACCTATGGCGCAATGCCGAAGAGGTACCCAACGAACGCACCATCGACGTACACATCCGTCGCCTGCGCTCCAAGCTAGGTCGCCTAGCTAATACCGTGCGCACCGTGCGCGGTCAGGGCTACCGCTTCTACGAGCACCCAGAAGTTGTTGTTTGGGCAGCGCCTGAATACTCCATCTAATTGCACCACCTGGCAACGGCGGGCAAACCGTATTCGGTTTGCCCGCCGTTGCTGTCTTAAGCTGGGAAGATGAACACCATGCAATCGCGCAAGCTCATCCTCATGCGTCACGCCAAAGCCGACTACCCGCTGGGTGTGAGCGATCATGAGCGACCGCTGGCATCGCGCGGGCATCGTGAAGCTCCAGCGGCCGGTGCCTGGCTAGTAGAGAACAATCTGGTGCCGGACTATATCCTGTGCTCTGATGCGCTGCGAGCTCGATCCACCTGTGCATGGGTGCTCTCAGAGCTTGGTGAAAAGGGGCCCACGCCCTACGTGGACTCGCGGATTTATGGTGCCGGTGTTGCGAAGCTGTGCTCCATTATCAATGAGGTGCCCGATACGGTCAGCACACTCTTGGTGATTGGCCACCAGCCGGTGCTTCAGGACCTTGCCCTTCGACTTGCCTCGGTGGACTCCGACGAGGAGGCCGTGTACGAGCTGGCCATGGACTATCCAACGCTGGGAACAACGGTGCTTGAAACCAGCCATTCGTACTCGCAGTTGGACTCTCGCGATGCAAATATTACCCATTTCTTCGCACCACGACCCGCATGAGAGTACTCTCACCAAGTTTTTTCTTATCGCCTAGTCACCGGCTAATTATCCGATGATCTGCGGTTATGAGAGGCAGATGAAAGCCGTCTCATCGGATGTAGGTGAACCCACCAGCGGGAGTTCATCTTGGGTTAACCATTACTCGATTCACTGAGAACTGTTGGCGAAAGCGCCAATGCCGGAACACGTTGAACGTGGACCGGGACTCGGGTGAAAAGGAAATGGGATCATGGCCGCCATCGCACAATCGCTTCCGTTGCAGAGCACCGAAGCTCGCAATGAACTACAGCAGCCCATCGACGCACAGCGCGCGAGCCGTATTCGTGCTGCCTACACCACGCGGTTTGTTGCCGCGCAGCTACAACGCAACCCGCAAGACTTCCAGATCGTGCGCCGTGCAAATATGGTCCCCAGCGCCGGGGACGTGGTGATCGCCAAGGTCACCGAGCTGGGCAAACACCTGCGTTTGCAATCTCCGACCTCGCGCCGACAGCTCATGTTTGTCGGTCAAGAAATCATGGTGGCGTACGGGCACCGCTACGCACCGGATCAGTTCCTGGCTCATGTTCCAAACAACCTTGGACCGTGCCAGTTGGTGGCCGGCGGGGGCGTGGCCAGCGGAGTGATCGAACAGCACGCCTCCATCGATAAGGCCACAGCTCTTGAACCGGTGGGGCTGTTGTTGCGGCACGGCCAGGTAGTGAACCTGCGAGACTTTGCTCCGCTGGATATCCATAATGAATCGGCACAGGCCGCGCAGGTTGGAGCCAAGCGGCCTCCGGTCATCGCTGTGCTGGGAACGTCGATGAACTCCGGAAAATCCACCACTTTGGGGTGCCTGGTCAACGGGTTGGTCAACGCTGGGCTGAACGTCGCGGCCGGTAAAGCTACCGGAACCGGCGCGGGCAATGACCCGGATTTGTTCACCGACGCAGGGGCCTTTAGCGTCTGCGACTTCACCGACTTTGGATTCCCAACCACCTACAAACTGGATTACGAAACGGTTCGCTCGCTGCTGGTGGCGATGATCCGTGAGCAAAGCGCTACCGGTGCCGATGCGGTCATCATCGAGATCGCTGACGGGCTTTTCCAGGGTGAGACCTCGCGATTGTTGGCCGATCCGATCTTCGCCGAGCATATCGACAGGGTAGTTTTCAGTGCCCAAGATGCCTTGGGAGCCCAAGCGGGAGAGCGCATCTTATTGGAGGTCGGGCTTGATGTTGCTGCCGTCTCCGGAGTGGTGACCGCCTCCCCGCTGGCCGCCCAAGAGGCGCAGAATCAGCTATCCACCGCGGTGATCGGCACCTACGATCTATGCCAAGCCGAGGTAGCCACCAGCTTGCTGCCTACACGTTAGGTGGCGAAGTTGAGCAAAATGCAGGTGGCGCTGCCGCCATTGCTCGCAGGGAAACGCCGAATACTGCTGGCCGGGCTGCTGAGTCTGGGGATCATTGCCGGCCTGATATCCATCATCATTTCTTGGCTGATCGGACAGCTCACCACCACAGTGAGCAGCACAATGCTTGGGGCGGTAGTGGGGTTGATCCTCGGATTTTTTGCCGCCACATATGCGCAGCGGGTACTGGCCGAGAAGCTGGGGCAACACTATGTGGCGCAGCTGCGCCGCGGGTTGATCTCTCACGCTTTGCGCAGTGCACGGGGGCCTTCGGCGGGTATCACCATCGCCCGATCCACGAATGATCTCTCATCTATCCGTAACTGGATTGTGCAGGGAATGGTGCCGCTGGTGGCAGGAGTGCCGTTGCTGTTTCTCAGCGGGGTTGGGCTGTGGATGTTGCACCCATTGTTGGCCGGGAGCCTTGGGGTGACACTGGTGTTGGAGGTCGTCTTTTTGCTGGCCTTGACACCGGGGACTTTTGGCAGTGCTCGGAGGTTGCGGAAAAACCGTGGTTATTTGGCAGCCCGAATTTCCGACACGGTTGCTGCGCGGACTGCCATTAGCGCTGGGGGAGGCATCGACCGCGAGGTCAGTCGGGTGCAGGACTCTTCACAGAAAGTGATCGATTCCTCGGTGCAGCGCGCCCGATTTGCTGGGGCCTTACGTGCAAGTGCGCTGGCGGTACCGCTGCTGGGGACTGCCTTGATGGTCGGTGCTGCGTCGTTGCTTGGGCTGGAAAGCTCTGCCGTGGCCACGGCGCTGACCCTGATTGGGATCTGCGCCGGGGCGCTGGGGGAATGGGGCAAAGCGGTGGAGTACCGGCAGAACTACAAGGCCGGCCGGCGCATCATTGCTCCCTTGCTACAGCAGGAGGAACAGTGGCGAAAAGCTGATGAACAATCGTTGAGCACTCGTGATGCCAAGGAGCTGCTGGGGCAGCGCGCCGTGGTGCGGATTCAGTTGCCTTACCATACTGACGCCCTTGGTCTGCCACCTTACCCAGTTTTGCGTGCCCAGCCCGGTGAACGCATCGCGCTACAGGGCAACGACTGGCAGCGGGCCGCGTTACTTGAATCAATTGCCACCGGCAACCTTGATCAGTGTGGCGACCCGGATGCTGGAGTGTGGATTGCCGAAGGACGCAGCGAAGATTTGCCCCCAAGCCAGCGACGCAAACTGGTGGGCTCAGCCCTCGAAGCAATGGTGCCCGAACGTGGCACCCTGGCGCGGGCCTTACGTTACCGTCATCCCGGGGCCTCACTAACTAAGGCACTGAAATTGGCGGGGGAGTGTGGGCTTGACCTGACGCAGTTACCAGAGCGGGATCAAACCCGACTTCGTCGTGGCGGAAAGCCACTGGAGCGAAGTCAGCAGGCAGCCCTTTTGGTGGCTCGTGCCTTATTGCGCGAACCGCCGGTGCTGGTGATCGATGAGTTGCTGACCCGTCTACCGCATAGCGCATACCCGGGCGTGGTGCAGCGGGTCAACAACTATCCGGGCGTGGTGATTTATGCCGGAGACTTGCCGGGAATTAATCCGACTAGTTCTTGGCAGACGGCGCAGTTGCCAGCAAGCCATCAACGATGAGCGACACTGAGCGCACCATCTGATCGCGCTCCAGTTCATCGCTGCGCGTCGTGCTCATGCGTGCGTTGAAAAGTGTCGCACCAAAAATGGTGGTGGCTACTGGCAGCTTTTCTGCTTTGGGCAGTTTCACCAAGCGCTCGAGGACTTCGATGAGCAAGGTGGTGACCTGAGAGTGCAACGAGGTGGCTGGGAAGTCGCTGGCGGTGTCGGCGCTGAGCTGCTCTTGCATCCACAGTTGAACAAATGCCGGGTAGCTGGCCACGAAGTCCATGGCGAATTCCAGCATCTTCTTGAGCGCTTGATAGGCATCGGCGTCGGCGGCTGCCTGACTGAGCCCATCAAGGAGTTTCTGCGCACCAAAGTGCAGGATCTGGCTGACCAGTTCGTCCTTGGAGCCGTAGTTGTAATACACGGTTCCTTTAGACACTCCGGCTGCCGAAGCGATTTCATCGACCGACACCGCGTCGGGGGAACGGGTGCCCAGCAGTTTCATGGCAGCTTCAAAAAGCCGTTCCTTGGAACTGGTGGCGCGCAGCCGTTGGCGCTGGGCTGGGGTGGCTGTCAATCTTTCAACTCCGGTTGCAGGGTCTTCAAGGTCCAAGTTTTGTTCTTGCGCACGGCCAGCATGCTTAGCAGTAATCCTAGGGCGGTGTAGGCGAGCAAGGATCCGATGATGCCCGAGAGCACGCCCAGATCGGCACCGTAGACCAGGTGACGCAAGCCCAGTACCACGTTGCCCATGGGCAAGATTTGGTGCAGGAATTGCAACGGTTCTGGCAAGGTCTGCCATGGGAAGGTACCACCGGCGGTGATCAGCTGCAGCACCATGAGCACCAATACGAGGAACTTACCCGCGGTGCCCAGCAGCGCGAAGAATCCTTGGATCAGGGCACTGAAGCATAGGGCCGCGAGGACCAGTAGCAGCCAAGCCATCCATGGGTGCGCCGTGTTCAGGCCCAGACCGAAGTGCACCGCAGCGTAGAGCATGCTGGTCTGCACCACGGCAATGGCTGCAAAGGGAAGCCAGCCGCCGATCGAAATCTTCCAGTTACTACCGTTGGATAGTAGCGCGCGCTTGGTGATCGGGCGCATCACCTGGGTCAGGACCAAAACACCCATGTAGGTTGCCAAGGTCATGAAGAATGGGGCCAAACCGGCACCGTAGGACTGGGCCTCGGCCTGTTTGACGTTATCAAGCGCTACCGGCGAACCGATGGCATCGGCGAGCTTATCGCTGGTCTTTTGATCCGGGTTGGGTACCTGCTTTACACCATCATCAAGACCGCTGGCGAGATCGGAGGAACCGTCTTCAAGCTTGTTAGCGCCCTTGGACAGATCACCAACTCCGTCAGAAAGTTTCACGAGCCCACCGTGCAGTTGATCGGTACCGTCAACGAGGGAAGCGGCTCCGGTATCAAGGGTTTTGGCGCCGTCGGCAGCCTTGGCGGTGCCCTCTAGCGCGGAGGCTTGACCGTCGGCCAGTTTCTGAGCTCCGTCGTTGGCACTGTGCGCGCCGGTGGCCAGCTTGGCCGAACCATCGGCGGCGGTGGAAATACCGTCGACCAAAGATGGTACTGCGGCGTCCAGTTTTTGGGTGCCGGCAGCCAAAGTACCCAGTCCGGTGGCAAGCTGCTTGTTGCCGTCGGCTACCTTCTCGGAGCCATCGGAGAGTGTATGCAGCTTCTGTTGCATGCTGGTCAGTCCGGAGTTGACCTCGTTCACCTTGGAATCCAGGGTGCTGGGCACAGTGGAATTCTCAACACTTTGGGTGACCGTGGATTCAACGGTTGTGGCTTGCTCTTCGGTCAAGGTGCCGTCGGCGACGAGCTTGTCCAGCTGTGCCTGAGTGTCGGTTTTGACGTTGTCCAGCTTTTTATCTGCGTCCGTTTGCAGCTGATCAATTACCGAGATGGCATCATCGGCGGTGGTAGCCAGTTGCTTGTTGCCGTCGGCGACCTGACGGGAGCCGGTGGCGAGCTGATCGGCCGCGCTCTTGGCGCTCTGCGCACCGTCGTTAAGCTGGTCCACCGAGCTTGGCAGCGCCTTGGTTTTGGATTCCATGGTGTTTAGCCCGGAGCTGAGCTTGTCCGCACCAGCGGCTAGTTCACTGGTGCCGTCGGCCAAATCGTTGGTGCCGTTGCTCAGCTTTTTCTGTCCGGCCAGTAGTTCCTGTAGACCGCCCGAGAGCTGGGCGGTGCCGCCCTTGAGCTTAACGCTGCCGTCGGACAGTTCGCTGCTGCCGTCAACTAATTTGGTGGTGCCATCGGCCAGGGTGAGAACACCGTCGCCGAGGCTCATCGTACCGTCGTAGAGTTTTTCGGCGCCGTCGGCGGCTTCGCCCATGGAATCGTGGATGTCCACAAAACCGGCAATCATCGCTGAGGCAGTTTCGGTTCCCACCTCTTCAGAGACGGAGGTGCGCACTTCGCCGGCGAGCGTGCGGGCGAAGTTGGAAACCATGAAGTTATTGGCGTCGTTGGTCAGCAGCTCAAGGTCTGCCTGGTCGGCGTCCTTAAAGTCGCCCGGGGAAACGAGGGCAGCGCTGAAGTTATCCGGCAGAACGAGTGCAAAGGCGTATTCGCCGCTGGCCACCGCGTCCTCGGCGTCTTTACGGGAGTCGAGGTGGGCCCAGCTGAAGGTGCCGTCCTCTTCGAGGTTGTCGACGACGCTATCACCAACGCGGGTGAACTCGCCGTCCTTTTTTGCGCCGTCATCGAGGTTGACCACAGCTGCGGTGACCTTGTCCAAGTTTCCCTGAGGATTCCAGTTGGCGTAGAGGTATAGGGCACCGTAAAGCAACGGGACACAGGTCAAAGCGATCAGCGCCAGTTTAGGCAGGGTGCCACGGGTCATGCGCTTAAGTTCAGAGAGCGCAAGTTGCAAAGTCGTCATTAGTTTTCCTTCGCTTCGCTGGTCTCAGCGGCGATTGGTTCGTCTTCACTGACCGGATCCTCATCGAGAGGAGCTTCTCTGGCTGATTCATCAGCAAGCGGTACCTGGTTCGTGGGTTCGGGAAGATCTAGGTCCAGTTCTTCTTGCACAAATTCTTCGCCGGAGAACTCTTCGTGCATTGGTTCGACCGCCGGAAGGGTCAGCTCAATGGGCTGCGCCGAGAGAGATCCGAGGTAACTCACCGGGCCATCCCAGCCGTAGGGAACATGGCTCACGATGGCCACCACAGCAAATTCGCGTGAGCTGGAAGCAAAATCGGCCAGCAGATCCATCCAGAGTTCGTCTTGCATATCGTGACGGTCTGGTGCATCGAGAACTAGCAGTTCCAACTTGGGGTTCTCAGCAGCCAGAAGTAGCTGTAGTTCCATGCGTTGTGCTGGGTCGATTGCGTCGGCCCATTCGCTGGCAACATCGCTGAAACCGTGCTCTTCCATCCACTTTTTGGGCCGAGGCTTGCGCCAAATGGGACCGGGAACCAATGCAAGGTCTTCGCCGACTAGGTCACGGACCTTTAGGTATGCTTCGGGCTCGTTGACTTCAGGGGAGTCGAGCAATGCGCTGTGCTGTCGCAGGGTTTTCAGTGAGTCTGAATGTCCCCAGGCCACCGTTCCGGTGGTTGGCTGCATCCGTCCGCTGAGCGCGAGGGCCAACGCGGTACGCGAAATCTGCGGGTCGGCAACAACTAAGAGAACTTCACCGCGGTCCACACGTAAAGAGGTGGGCGGCACTAGTTCTTCATGGCGGCCTTTGACGGTGACTGAATCTGCGATAAGCACAAAACCAGACTAATTGAACTGACCGGTCAGTTCAATTAGTGACAATATTCTTTTAATCACCTCTAGACGTAAACCGCTTGATGCCTTTGGATGGTTCTTGGGGTGGTCTCGCTAATGCAGGAGAAAGTTCACCGGTGGTTCACCGAACTTTGATTACCTCGAGACCATAGCCATGGTTGCGATTACCTCGCCGCCTACGATCATCATCAGCTAAGGGAAAACATGAGCAAGAGGTCAACAACTCGCATTGCTGCAGTGTTCTTGGGAGGTGCCCTAGCGCTCTCATGCGTTTCGGTCGCCCAAGCGGACACTGTTGAAATTACCCCCATCGAACAGGTGCAAGGTACTGGAGCTAACTCGCCGATGGTAGGCAAGGACGCGACAGTGCGCGGTGTTGTCACCGGTGCCTATGCCGAGGGCGGGATTCGCGGATTTTATGTTCAGACCCCCGGCACCGGAGGCCAGTTGCCCACAGAAGGCAGCCCAGCGATCTTTGTCTATGCGCCTGATGAGGTTTCTTCGGTCCAAGTTGGAGACTATGTTCAAGTCGCCGGAAATGTCAGTGAATATTACGGGCTGACCCAGATCAAGGCCCAAGAAGTCACGCAGTTGAGCGAACCGGCCGAGAGCGTGAAGCCGTTGGCGGTGCCACTGCCTAATGGCGACGCGGCACGTGAACAGATCGAATCAATGCTCGTGGATCCGCAGGGAGATTTTACTGTCTCGGATAACTACTCGCTGAACCAGTACGGTGAGCTGAGCCTTGCGCAAGGAACCAGCTCAATCTTGCCCGGCGAAAAACTACTGCGTCAGCCTACCGATGTTTTTGCTCCCAATAGCGCAGACGCCAAAGCCTTGGCCGATGAAAATGAGCGGCGAGCCATTGTGGTTGATGATGGTGCCACCTTGAATTTCAGCACCGCCAAAAACACCTCCGTGGCTTTGCCATACATCGATGCCAAGCAGCGCGTGACCGTTGGCGCAAATGCCACGTTCACCTCGGCGATGATCCTGGATTACCGCTACGACCTGTGGCGGCTGCAGCCGCAGGGTCAAGTGATTGGTTCCAATGATGCTGATATCGCGCTGAACTTCGAGCAGATCAACAATGAAGCTCCCGAAGAGGTCGGCGGGAACGTGAGCGTCGGTAGCTTTAACGTGTTGAACTACTTCACTACTACCGGTGACCAGCTCGAAGGGTGCACCTACTACCGTGACCGTGAGGGCAACCCGCTCACCGTTCGTCAGGGCTGTGATGCTCGTGGCGCCGCCAACGCGGAAAACTTCAACCGGCAGCAGTCCAAGATTGTTTCGGCGTTGAGCAAGTTCACCGCGGACGTAGTGGTTCTGGAAGAAATTGAGAACTCAGCGCGCTTCGGCGAAGATCGTGACGCGTCTCTGGCTCATCTTGTTGATCAGTTGAACGCGGCTGCTGGTAGCAAGGTATGGAACTTTGTTCCAAGCCCGGCAACTGTGCCAGCTGATGAGGACGTGATCCGCACTGCGATTATTTACCGTGCTCAGGCAGTGAAACCAATCGAGGAATCTGTGATCCTGCAGGATCCTGCGTTTGATAATGCACGTGATCCGCTAGGCCAAGCCTTCCAAAAGGTTGGTGGAAATCAGAACACCCGCTTTGTGGTGGTCGCAAACCACTTCAAGTCCAAGGGCTCCGGACCAAATGATGGTTCGGGCAACGTGGACTCTGGCGATGGCCAGGGTGCCTGGAACGCGGACCGTGTTGAGCAGGCCAAGGCCTTGGTGAAATTCACCGAGGATCTTAAGATCTCCCGCAATACCAAGAAGGTGCTGCTTGCTGGAGACTTTAACTCCTATGCCGCTGAGGATCCAATCCGGGTTCTCAAGGATGCTGGCTTCACCGATTTGGGAGCTGCAGCTGACTCGCAGAGCTATGTTTATGACGGATTGAGCGGTTCGTTGGACCACATTTTGGCTTCACCGGAATTGGCTTCCAAGGTGACCGGTCAGGACATCTGGAACATCAACGCCATCGAATCTGTGGGCTACGAGTACAGCCGTCACAACTACAACATCACCGACTTGTTCACCGCAAATCAGTACCGCTCATCGGATCATGATCCGGTGTTGGTGGGACTCGAATTGAACAAGTAAGGCTAGTTTCTAGCAAACCGGAACGGCCAGGTGAACCCGCAGGCAGTGGGCATCTGGCCGTACTCGGTTTAAATTTGGGGTTGACAGAAAAATCGCTTCGTGGAGAATTGATGAAGATGTCTTGTGAGAGCGCTCACAAAACGAGAAGCGGAGCTGCTTTCATGACCATGGCAAGCAGGGTTCAGGGATGAACCCTATTCTTTTTGCCGTATTTTGAGAGCGCTCTCAAAATATTGAAGTACCCCACACTCGCACGAACCGAACTTGAATGGAGTCACCGTGAAGTCTTCACGAACATCTCGCCTTGCCAAGGTTGTCGCACTGACCTCAAGCATCGCCTTGCTCGCAGCAGGTTGCTCATCGGGCGAAAGCAAAGATGCCGCCCAGCCAGCTTCGGCGGATAATCCCGTCACACTGACCGTCACCACCTTCGGCACTCAGGGCCTTGACCCGCTGTACAAGAAATACGAAAAAGAAAATCCTGGCGTCACCATCGAAGCCACCAACATCGACACCGGTGGTAACGCACTGACGGACTGGAAGACCAAGCAGGCTGCCGGTGCGGGTCTGCCAGATGTTCAGGCCGTGGAAGAAGGCTGGCTGGGTCAGGTCATGACCGTCTCCGAGAGCTTCACCGATCTCAACGAGTATGGTGCCAAGGACATCTCAGCTGATTGGGTGGACTGGAAAGTTAAGCAGGCTACCGATGAGCAAGGACGACTCATTGGTTACGGCACCGACATCGGGCCGATGGGCCTGTGCTACAACTCCAAGCTCTTCAAAGCGGCAGGACTTCCGAGTGACCGTGAAAAGGTGGCCGAACTCTTCGGCGGCGAAGATGCCACCTGGGATGACTTCTTCAGCGTCGGCGAAGACTACGTCAAGAAAACCGACAAGGCCTTCTACGACCAGTCCGGCTTTGTCTGGAACGCCATGGCCAACCAACTCGATGAGGGCTACTACAAGGCCGATGGAACCTTGAACATCGAGGGAAATACGCAGCTGCGCGAACAATGGGACAAGCTCTCAGCCGCAGCAAAGAAGGGACTGTCATCCGGGCAGACCCAGTGGGACTGGGGTAAAGGACAGGCATTCATTGACGGTTCCTTTGCGGTTATGCCTTGCCCAGGCTGGATGCTCGGAAACGTCAAAGGCCAGGTTGAAGGAGCTGGCGGGGATTCCTCAGCTGGATGGGACTTTGCTGATGTCTTCCCCGGAGGCGCAGCTAACTGGGGTGGCGCATTCCTGACCGTACCTACCACCTCAAAGCACCCTGCCGAGGCGGCCAAGCTGGCCCAGTACCTGACCAACGCCACTTCGCAGGCTACCTCCTTCGAAACTGCCGGAGCGTTCCCGAGCAACGTTGAAGCACAGAAGTCCAAGGCCGTGACCGGTGAGAACGACCTAACGAAGTTCTTCAATGGAGCACCGATTGGTGAAATGTTGGGCCACCGAGCCGACGGAGTCAAAGCACAGTTCAAGGGCGCCGATGATTCGGTGATCCAGGAACAGGTCTTCGGGCCAGCAACCATCGCCATTGATAAGGGCACCGACGGAGAATCCGCGTGGGACAGTGCGCTGTCAACGCTGAAGGAACTGGAAATCAAGTAACTAAGTACCCTTCACCGCTCTGCGCGAGGGCGAAACCAACCACGGATTTCTTCCCTCGCGCAGAGGCACTGCAGCAGAAAAGACAACACAGATGAGTACCACGACACCAATGTCACGGCCCCACCTCAACACCGAACTACCGCGTGTAAGCACCGGTGAGAAGCTGGATGAAACTAAAGCGGAGCGAAGCATCAGACGGCGCCACTTCCGCGGACGGTTGGACTACAAATACTCCCCATATCTTTACATCTCGCCCTTCTTTATCCTCTTCGGTTTGGTCGGCCTCTTCCCGCTGGTTTACACCTTCGTGGTGTCGATTAATGACTGGGATCTGCTAGGCGGCGCCGGAGAATGGGTGGGACTGGCCAACTACAAGGCGGAACTAACTTCTCCACTGTTCTGGAATTCGCTGTTCAACACCTTCAGCATTTTCCTGCTCTCCTCCATCCCGCAGCTGGTCATTGCCACATTCATTGCGGCCATGCTTGACCAGAACCTTCGTGCCAAGACTTTCTGGCGGATGAGCGTTTTGGTTCCCTACGTGGTCACGCCGGTAGCGGTCACGCTAATCTTCTCCAGTGCTTTTGACGAAAAGTATGGGTTGATCAACAATCTGCTCGGCGCATTAAACATTGATCCCGTTGCGTGGAAAACCTCGGTCTTCCCATCCCATATGGCCATCGCGACCATGGTGAACTGGCGCTGGACGGGATATAACGCGTTGATCTTGCTGGCCGCAATGCAGGCGGTGCCGCGCGAACTGCACGAATCGGCAGCCATCGACGGTGCTGGAATGATCCGCAGGTTCTTCTCGATCACGTTGCCAAGCATCCGTCCAACCATGATCTTCGTAATCATCACCGCCACCATTGGTGGACTGCAGATCTTCACCGAACCCAAACTCTTTAACCCCAGCAGCTCGGTACCGGGAGGGCCGGATCGGCAGTATCAAACCACCGTTCTGTACCTGTGGGATCTAGCGTTCAACCGAGGTGACTTTGGTCGAGCATCGGCCGTGGCCTGGATGCTGTTCTTGATCATTATTGTTATCGGACTGATCAACTTCTTGGTCTCCGGATCAATAGCTTCATCTTCAGAAAAGAAAAAGGGACGAGGCACGAGTAAAGTGACCACAAAACGTGCCGGCCGCAATGCCCCACAAGCCCGGATTCAAAGCCCAGCAGGTTCAATGAAAGGAAGCAGCACCGATGAGTAACGCGACCTTACAACGAACCGTACGCACAAAGCCCACTCGGCTAGGGCTTAGCAAAAACTTCACCGCGGACCGTCGCCCAGGATTCCTTACCTATGGCATCTTGCTGGCCTTCCTCATCGGAAGCACCTACCCGCTGTGGTACTCATTTGTCATCGGTTCTTCCACCGGGGACGTTTTCTCCTCGGCATGGCCACCACTGTTACCGGGCGGGCAATTCTGGTCAAATGTTGCCCAAGTATTCGACTCGGTCGATTTTTGGGCGGCGTTGGGAAATAGCTTGATCGTTTCCTCGGTGATTACCTTCTCCGTGGTTTCTTTCTCAACCTTGGCGGGTTACGCTTTTGCCAAGCTGCGCTTCCGTGGACGAGAAGGGCTACTGATTTTTGTGGTTGCTACCTTGGCGGTCCCGACTCAGCTAGGCATCATTCCGATGTTTATGATGATGAAGCAGTTTGGCTGGACCGGCTCTCTAGGAGCCATTATGATCCCTACACTGGTAACCGCTTTTGGTGTCTTCTTTATGCGACAGTATCTGGTGGACAACATCCCGGATGAGCTGATTGAAGCCGCCCGTGTTGATGGCGCTTCGATGATTGGAACCTTCTGGCATGTGGGCGTGCCTGCTGCTCGACCTGCGATGGCGATCCTTTCGCTGTTCACCTTTATGACAGCCTGGACCGATTACCTGTGGCCTATGCTGGTAGCCCCACAAACACCAACCCTGCAGGTGGCGCTGAGCCAACTGCAATCTGCTCGATACGTTGACTACACCATCGTGATGACCGGCGCCTTGATGGCGACGATTCCTTTGCTGTTGCTCTTCGTTCTGGCAGGAAAACAACTTGTATCCGGAATTATGGCAGGAGCTGTAAAGGGTTAATGACTACTCACCTATCGCAACAGTTCGCGTGGCCCAAGGACTTCGTCTTTGGCTCGGCCACGGCGGCCGCCCAAATTGAGGGCGCCGGCCATGCATATGGCAAAGAAGACTCCATCTGGGATGCGTTTGCACGAAAGTCAGGTGCTATTGCCGGCGGAGAAAACCTTGAAGTCGCAGTGGACCACTATCACCGCTATCGCGAAGACGTGCAGCTCATGCGAGAAATTGGGCTGGACTCCTACAGGTTCTCCACCAGCTGGGCTCGCGTGGTTCCCGGCGGACGAACCGTGAATCAGCAAGGCTTGGACTTCTACTCTCGACTCGTAGATGAGCTACTAGACAACGGCATTTTGCCGTGGCTGACTCTCTATCACTGGGATCTTCCGCAGGCTCTGGAAGAGGGCGGGGGATGGACCAACCGCGATACCGCGTACCGGTATTTGGAGTATGCCGAAGCGGTCTACAACAAGCTCGGTGACCGGGTGCGACATTGGACCACCTTTAATGAGCCACTGTGTTCTTCGCTGATTGGTTATGCCGCTGGCGAGCATGCTCCAGGACGGCAAGAACCCGAAGCAGCCTTGGCTGCGATGCATCACCAGCACTTGGCTCACGGCTTGGCAGTACAGCGTCTGCGTGAACTCGGTGCGCAGGAAATCGGCATCACGCTGAACCTGACCAATGCGGTGCCGAACGACCCATCTGATCCAGTTGATCTTGAAGCAGCACGTCGTGTTGATGCCCTGTGGAATCGGATGTATCTGGACCCAGTCTTGCGTGGCTCCTACCCAGCAGATCTCTTGGAAGATGTCAGCCATCTTGGCCTGGCGCAGTTGATTCAGCCAGGAGACTTAGAGCAGATCAATCAGACCATCGACTTCTTGGGCGTAAATCATTATCACGATGACAACGTGTCGGGTCATCCGTTGCCTGAGGGGCAACCGGCTGCTGTGCAGCCTACAGATGCTGCCAAGTCTTCGCCTTTTGTGGGCAGCGAGTACGTGACATTCCCAGCCCGAGACCTGCCACGTACAGCGATGGGTTGGGAAGTGAACCCCGAAGGTTTACGCGTCTTGCTCAACCGATTGACTCAGGACTACGAGAACTTGCCTCCGCTGTACATCACGGAAAACGGGGCCTCGTATACCGACGTGGTGAGTGATGAAGGAACGATCGAGGATACCGAGCGCAGCGAATATATCCTGAACCATTTGGACCAGGTCGCTAAGTCGATTGATGACGGTGTTGATCTGCGCGGATACTTCGTGTGGTCGCTGCTCGATAATTTCGAGTGGGCTTGGGGCTATGACAAGCGGTTTGGAATTATCCACGTCGACTATCAAACTCAGGAACGGATCATTAAGAACAGCGGCAAGGCTTACGCCTCACTGATTGCCGCAAATCGTACAATGGCATAGCACTTGTTGATGATGGCCCGTAGCTCATTACCTGAGGTACGGGCCATCACGCACGCACGATGATCCGCTAACTACTCATACCTAGGCACAAGATAATGAGCATGAACGAATCGCGCAGACCGCAAGCAACACTGGAAATGGTGGCTGAACGCGCTGGCGTCTCGCGAGCTACGGTTTCACGGGTGGTCAACGGTTCGGATCGGGTTAAGGCTGACGCCAAAAAGGCTGTGGATCAAGCGATCCAAGAGCTGAACTATGTGCCCAATCGGGCTGCCCGCTCACTAGCGCAGGGCAGAACCAACTCCATTGCGTTGGTGGTGCCCGAAAATACAGCGAAGTTTTTTGCGGACCCGTACTTTGCCAAGGTCGTCCAAGGTGTCGCTCAATATGTGGCCGGCACCGAATTTATGCTCACCTTGCTGCTCTCTACCGAATCTGATCCAGCCAAAACGACCCGATACTTGCAGGGTGGAAATGTCGACGGCGCCCTGGTTCTTTCGCATCACGCGGATGACCGTTCCTATGCAGACCTAGCTTCCAAATTGCCAATGGTCTATGGCGGGCGCACCATGAGCACAGATCAAAACGAGATCTACGTGGTTGATATCGACAATATTGCCGCCGCTCGTCGGGCAACTGAGGTGATCATCGCTCAGGGGAGAACCAAATTAGCAATGATCGCCGGACCACAGGATATGGGTGCGGGCCTTGACCGGTTGGTCGGGTTCAAGCAGGGAGTTGAGGCTGCAGGCCTTGAACCTGTGGCTATCGAAATTGGTGACTTCACTCCGGCAAGTGGTCACCACATCATGGAACAGCTACTTGCGTCCCAGGTTTCGATTGATGGCTTGTTTACGGCCAGTGCGCAGATGGGTTTTGGCGCTTTGCAGGCGTTGCATGAAGCAGGCATTAATGTGCCGAAGGATATCTCCGTGACGACGGTGGATGATGATTCATTTTCGCGCAGTTCAAACCCGCCGCTCACGACTATTGCTCAATTCCCTGAACGGCAGGGGGAGATTATGGCCGAACTGCTGATCAAAAGGATTCAAGGCGAGAAGGTTCCGGCGTGGAGCATCATGGATACCAAGCTGGTGCTGAGGCAATCGCATTAATTGCGACGCCAAGGCGGTGACAGAAGTTGAAGGAAAGACAAAAAAATTCCCACTCGATTGAGTGGGAATTTCAATTTGTGCGCCCAAAGGGATTCGAACCCCTGACCTTCTGTTCCGTAGACAGACGCTCTATCCAGCTGAGCTATGGGCGCATATTTTATTGTTGTCGTCGTGACGACTTGAATAACTTTACACGAGAATTCAGCAGAGCAAAAACCAAATCGGCCAAAAGTGCCGTGATTCACAAGATGTCTGGTCGTGAGGGCATTGAAGCGTATAGAGATGGCTTAGATCAATGCTGCGTGGCCGGGTTTGAAACTAGCTGTGAAGGATCGTTTGATAGAGATTATGGTCTTGCCATCGCCCTGCAATTTTCAGGTAGTTTGGTGCCATCCCGATCTGGGCGAAGCCGTTGTTCAGCAACACTTTCTGCGAAGCAAAGTTGTGCAAAAGAGTGCTGGCTCCCAGGCGATGCAATCCAATGTTCTCCGCGGCTTCAATGCGCAGTGCGGCCACTGCGCGCGAGGCCAGTGCCTGCCCGGTGAAACGATGGTCAACCCAGTAGCCCAGGCTGGCACTTTGGAATGGCCCTCGAACAACAGACACGATATTAAAGCGACCAATCAGTTGCTGGTCGCGAAACAGCCCGTATGGATACGCCAGACCGTGTTCATTGGCCGCGAGAGTTTGAGAAATATTTTCTGCATGCCAGGCCTGCGTGAAAAAAGCATCTTCGCGTTCCGGATCCCAGGGGCGCAAGTGTTCGCGGTTGCGCACATAGGCTTCTGCGAGCTGGGCGGCGTCCGAAACTTCGAGCAAACGAAGGATCGTGCGTGAGTCGAGGGTCAATGTGGGCATCAACTTCTCCTTGGGATACAAAAAAATTCCCACTCGTTTGAGTGGGAATTTCAATTTGTGCGCCCAAAGGGATTCGAACCCCTGACCTTCTGTTCCGTAGACAGACGCTCTATCCAGCTGAGCTATGGGCGCATATTCTGTTGTTGGCTCGTTCTCACGAACCTCGAATTACTATACAGGTGGATTTGAGCATGTACAAATCGGCGGGCAAAGCTACCGCGTTCAGGTGAACAGACGGTTATGTGAAGCAAGCAAAAGGGTACCGGTCTACGTGACCTTCATCACATCTTTTCGTGTTTTCCACTTTCAAGTTCCCCGGAATCTCGGGATTTTTCAAGTTTTGCGTTTCCTGCCCACGCTTTGTTGCGGTCTCGATCACACCGTGAGCTCTCAGCGTTCACCCTAGCCTTGATTTATTGCTAGTTGAGTCCAATGGAGGGAACACATAATGAGCACGAGCTCGGATCAGACCGTAATCGACGCAGCAACTTCGCACAAGGAGTTGGCAAGCTGGGTCGAAGAAGTGGCCGCCTTGACGAAGCCGGATCGTGTTTATTGGGTAGATGGTTCAGCAGCAGAAGCCGAACGACTGAGTGCTGAACTCGTTGAGGCCGGAACCTTGGTTAAGCTGACCGATCCAAACTTCCCTAATTCTTACGCTGGTTTTTCGGACCCCAAGGACGTAGCGCGTGTAGAAGAGCGCACCTTCATCTGCTCGAAGAAGAAGGAAGACGCCGGCTTCACCAATAACTGGGAAGACCCAGAGAAGATGAAGTCCATGCTCAACGGCCTATTTGACGGTTCGATGCGCGGACGCACCATGTACGTCATTCCTTTTGTCATGGGACCGCTGAACGCTGAAAACCCTGCCTACGGCGTAGAAATCACCGACTCGGCCTACGTTGTTACCTCAATGCGCATCATGGCCAAGATTGGCGATGAAGTACTGCGCAAGATGGAAGCAGAAAACGCATTCTTCGTTCCAGCGCTGCACTCTGTAGGTGCACCGCTGAAGCCAGGCGAAGAAGACGTAGCATGGCCTTGCAACGAGGACAAGTGGATTGTTCACTTCCCTGAAGAGCGCTCCATCATGTCCTACGGTTCGGGCTACGGTGGCAACGCACTACTGGGCAAGAAGTGCTACTCCCTGCGTATCGCCTCCGCCATGGCTCGTGATGAAGGCTGGCTCGCTGAGCACATGCTGATTCTCAAGCTGACCAGCCCACAGAACAAGGCCTACCACGTCGCTGCTGCATTCCCATCGGCTTGCGGTAAGACCAACCTGGCTTTGCTGGATCCAACCATCGAAGGTTGGAAGGCTGAAACCTTGGGCGATGACATCAACTGGATGCGCATCGGCAAACAAGGCGAACTACGCGGAGTGAACCCAGAGTACGGTTTGTTCGGTGTGGCTCCAGGTACCGGTTGGTCCACCAACCCGAATGCTATGCGTGCCATCGCCAAGGGCAACAACATTTTCACCAACGTTGCGCTGACCGACGAAGGTGGCGTGTGGTGGGAAGGCATGACTGACGAGACCCCGGCACACCTGACCGACTGGTTGGGCAATGACTGGACTCCGGAGTCCGGTCGTCCAGCAGCGCACCCTAACTCGCGTTTCTGCACCCCGATCTCGCAGGTCGACATGCTTTCCGAAGACTACTACTCGCCAGACGGCGTGAAGATTGATGCCATCTTGTTCGGCGGTCGTCGTAAGACCACCATTCCATTGGTGACCGAAGCGCGCAGCTGGACCAACGGTATCTTCATGGGTTCCACCCTGTCCTCGGAGACCACTGCAGCTGCTTCCGGTGCTACCGGAGTGATTCGTCGCGATCCAATGGCGATGTTGCCATTCATCGGCTACAACGCAGGTGACTACCTGAACCACTGGGACAGCATCTCGGCCAAGCTCAACCCTGAGCAGATGCCAAAGATCTTCTTGGTGAACTGGTTCCGTCGCAACGCTGAAGGTGGCTTCGCATGGCCAGGTTTCGGTGACAACTCGCGTGTGCTCAAGTGGGCTATCGAGCGCATCGAAGGCACCGCGGATGCCAAGGAAACCATCATTGGTAACGTGCCAACCGGTGAATCCATCGACCTGACCGGCCTGAAAGGCTTCACTCCGGCTGAAGTTGAAGCCGCTGTGGCCGTCAACAAGGACGAATGGGCCGCCGAAGTTGAGGGCATCGAAGAATGGTACGCCAACTTCGGCGATGCACTGCCAGCTTCACTGCGTGCAGAGCTTGACGGTCTGAAGGAACGCCTGAGCGCATAAGTTCTCGAATAGATCAACATCGACCTTGCTCCTGGTTACTGAAAATCCAGTAACCAGGAGCATGGTCGTTTAAGCGCCGAAGGTGCGCGCCAAGCAATTGTCACAATCCGGGCACAGTTTTCCCACGCCGTGCAAAAGTGGGTGCAAAATCAACTAACTGTGAAAAGATAACTCTATGGTTTTGGCACGTTTAATCCTTGGGCTCCTATGCTTGTCGCCGATGACTGGTTATGAGCTCAAAAAGCACTTTGACTCCTCTATTAACCACTTCTGGAATGCAGATAAGGCGCAGATTTATCGCACCTTGGCGCAGCTGGTTGATAAGGGCTACGCCACTGTGCGTACGGTGCCTCAAAGCAATTACCCTGACCGCCAAGAGCACCACATCACCGAAGCTGGTCGCGAAGTACTGACCCTGTGGCTTTCGGACGGCCCGGTTGAATCCCCAGAACGCGACCCTTTTATGGGGCAGGTATTTTTCGCTGCGGAGCTCGAGCGCGAAGACATCGAAAAGTTGCTTGTAAAACGTCGTGAAGCAACCCAATTCATTCTCGACGATTACCTCTCCCAGCGCGAGGGGATCGACATGCGAGCTGCTGCTGACCGACGAAGCTTCCTCATGGCCGCAACCCTCGATAATGCAATCCGACAACAAGCCGCGCAGCTGGAATGGCTCGACGCGGTATTGGAGTACTTGCCATGACTTCTGCCAAAGATTCTGCATCAAAGCCTGCGCAGGGCGCTTTGCGTGATGCCACGGATTATCCTGAGGTCCACCCTGGACGTGCCGGGCAAAACCAACGCCATCCGCAGACCATCGTCTTCCTTCATGGTGGCAACGTGGGTAACTGGAGCTGGGATCCGCAGGTCTTGGCCTTTGGCGACTTTAATGTCCTCACCCTGCACCTTCCAGCCTTCGGTGCGCGGTTTGAAGAGACCTGGGAAGGCCTGGAATCAGCGGCTGATGACGTGGCCGCGCTGATTGCTGACGAGGTTTCAGAAGGTGGAGTGCACCTGGTCGGAATTTCGCTCGGTGGAGTGATCGCCTTGCATGTAGCTGCGCGGCACCCGGAGCTGGTGGACTCGGTAGTGATCACCGGTACGCCGGTGACCGGTGCAAGTACCGCGGCACGTACCTTCCACCGGATGCAGCTGAAGCTGATCGGCAGTGAATGGTACTGGCGCTTCCAAGCCGGCGCCTATGGCATGGTGGATGACGAACGCGAGCTTTTTGCCGAGCATGGTGTGAAACTCAAAGCTGAAAATATGCGTGCCATCATGAATGACTTGGATCCCGGGGGACTGCCTAAAAGCCTCGGAGCTTACCGGGGTCCAGTCTTGGCGCTGGTCGGTTCCAAGGAGCCAAAATTGGTGCAGAAATCCTTTATTGCCTTGCGTGAAGAGCTTCCACAAGCCATCACTCGGGTGGTACCGGGAATGCATCACCAGTGGAACATTGAGAATCCCATCCTGTTCAACTCGGTACTGCGCCGTTGGATCACCGATGGGGGACTGCACCAGATTCTGCTGGACCCGCAGGCCACCAAGCCGGCAAGGAACACCAAATCAACACCAGCGGAACAGGCCGCTGAAGTGCCGGTGAATCAGAGCCAAGAAACCGGAGAATCGACGCCGCCACTTCAAGAGGACGGACAGAAGAAACTTGGCAGGTTCACCGGGAAAAGCAATCCGCGAAAGCTGGACTCGAAGAAGTTCGATCTTAAGAAGAAGGGACCGCAACGGGGCGATACGCCGGAAGATGCTGCGGATACCGGAAAATAGAAACAAAAGTGCTGCAGGTGAATTCGCTGGATTCACCTGCAGCACCGCTCTGCAACTCACAGGCTAGGCGGCGAGCCATACATCCGGGCCGAAGACTTCATAGTGGATACGTTCGGCGGGGATGCCAGCTTCAAGCGCCTGGTTGCGCACTGCGTTCATGAACGGCAACGGGCCGCACAGGTAGACCTGGGCATTCTCGGTCAGTGCGCCAGTGAGGTTCATATAGCCGGACTGGGCGTTCAGGTCCTCTGGCAATTCGCCACGTTCGAACCAGGTGCTGATGGTGGCTTCTGGTAACTTGCCGATGGATTCGAGCATCTGCTCACGCAATGGCCAGGCGGTGACTTCCTGGTCGGCATGCAACACGGTGACCTTGCGGGTGGAGCCACGTGCAGCCAATATCTGCAATGCGGCTGCGCTCGGGGTACATCCAATCCCAGCGGTGGCGATCACCAATGGCGAGCCTTCGTTATCGATGACCAGGTCGCCATACGGATTTGATAGCTCGACCACGTCGCCGAGCTTCAGGTCATTGTGGATCACAGGGGAGAACTCGCCGTTCATATCCAACTTGACGGTGACGGTGCGACGATTGGTCCGCTCGATGTCGTTGCTCAAAGTGTACTGGCGAACCTGGCGGAGACCGTCGGCCATTGGCATGCGGACCGAAACGAACTGGCCAGGTTTGGCGGTGGTGGCTGGGGTTTCGTCAGCTGGCTCGAAGCTGAAGCAGACCGAATCAACGCCGGTTTTGGTACGCTCGACAAGCTTCCACGGGGTGTAGATCTCGGCGTTGGCCTGCTGTGCGTACAAGCCATTCTCGATCTTGATCAGCGCGTGGGCCATCAGCCAGTAGACCTCGGTCCAGGCATCGGCGATCTCCTGAGTCAGCGCATCGCCCAGGTCTTCGGCAATGGCGTCAAAGAGATGCTTGTAGACGATGGGGTACTGATCCTCGGTGACACCGAGGGAAGCGTGTTTGTGGGCTACGCGGGCGAGCATGGTTTCCGGGGTGGTGCCCGGGTGCTTGACCAAGTACGTTGCGAAGACTGCGATGGATCCGGCCAGTGCCTGCTGCTGGGTACCGTTCTTCTGGTTCGAGCGGGAGAAGATTCCGTCGAGCAATTCCGGGTGCGCGGCGAACAAGCGGTTGTAGAAGTTCGGGGTAATGCTTGAAATGCGCTCTGCGATGATGGGCAGCGTGGCTTCAATGACCGGGAAGGACTTGGTGGACAGCATCGGGTCTCCTTGGGAGTTGTCGATAACTTGTATTTGAAATACAAGATTTATGATCCATTTCTACGCCCAGTAGAAAAGGATTGCAAATTCACCAGCTGGAATACGTAACATCAGTGGGCGATGCTACACCCGGGTCGAAGGGGAATCAGGAAAGATTGCGCACCGTCGGGAAGGGAAGCGCCTTGATCGGCATCGCGGATGATGTCGGGCAGATGTCCTGAATGGTCACTGGATCCAGCGAAGCGTAGAAAACTTCACGAGCCTGCCGGAAGACGGCCCGCAAACGGCAGTCGCCCGAGAGCGGACAATTGGTTTGGGCGTCATGATCGGAGCAATCCACAATATCGGTGCGCTTGTCCAATTTGCGCAACAGCCCGCCGAGGGAAAAGCTCAGCGCTTGGCTGCTCAATGTCGCGCCACCGTTGCGGCCGCGAGCGACCTGCAGAATTCCCAGCGTGCGCAGTTCCAGGACGGCCTTGGCAACGTGGTTGTAGGGAACCCCGACGGAATCGGCAATCTCACGGCTGGTCAATTGCCCGGTGCCCGGCGTTGCCAAAACCATAATGGTTCGCAAGCACACGTCGGTGAAGGCACTGAGTTTCATAATTCATACTTTACGTGGGAAAAGCATTTCGGGGTCAGCATAGTCACTATGCTGACCCCGAAATCACCAAGTGAGATCTACTGCGCGTTGGCCCAGATGGCCTCGGCCGATTCGGCAGCAGGCTCATCGAAAATCCACTCGCCACCTGGCTCAGCTGGCATCGTGTATGGCTGAACGATAGCGAGGGCAGCGCCCACGCGGTGCTCGGCAACGATGTGGATGGCGTCGCGGTCGTTTTCCTGAAGTAGAACATCAGAAGCGATAGCGATGGCATCAAAGTGGGTGCCCTGCTGGTTCAAAACCTCAACCAGTTCAGCAGCCATGGCTTCGGTATCGATGTCAGCATCCGGATCTTCTGGATCATCCGTTGGTGGTACTGCGATCAGACGTAGCTCTGGCTCGCTTTCATCGTCTTTTGGTTCCAGCGCGATCGCGAAGGGAAGGAAAACGCCCTGCTCTTCGAGCTGCTCGCGAGCCACGCCTAGCGCGGTGCCCAAGACTTTATTCAGTGCGTCTTTGACGCCCTCATCCAATGATTCGAGATTCATGTCTTCCCCTTGCTAGTTAGTGACGTTCTCTCCGCGCACGATCGCCAAGACGGTATCGCGGAGGGGCTCAATGATTTCTGCGGTGCGGCCTTCACCGTTAAAACGTAGGAACGGCTCGGTGTTGGACGGGCGAAGGTTGATCCACCAGCTGCCGTCCTTTGCCGAAATGGTAGTGCCATCCATGGTCATCACATCAACAGGTTCCCCGTCAAAGTGGGCCAGAACTCGAGCGGTAGCGCCTTGTTTGTCTTCTACCTCGGAGTTGATTTCTCCGGTAGCAACGTAGGGTTCGTATTCGGCGCCGAGTTCCGACAGTGGCAGATCCTGCTCACCGAGGGCTGCCAAAACGTGCATGGCTGCCAGCATGCCGGTGTCAGCGTTGTAGAAGTCGCGGAAGTAGTAGTGCGCCGAGTGCTCGCCACCAAATACCGCGCCCTGACTTGCCATCTCAGCTTTGATGAAGGAGTGGCCCACACGGGTCATCACCGGGGTGCCACCGGACTTGGTGACAAATTCAGGCACTGCTTTGGAGGTGATCAGGTTGTGGATGATCACGGGGTTCTCTTCGCCAGCTGCCTGAACGCGAGCGATTTCGCGAACAGCAACCAAGGCGGTGATTGCCGAAGGGGACAGCGGAAGGCCGCGCTCGTCGATAACAAAGCAACGGTCCGCGTCGCCGTCGAAGGCTAGGCCCATGTCGGCGCCGTGCTCGAGCACCGCAGCCTGAAGGTCCTTGAGATTTTCTGGTTCCAGTGGGTTGGCTGGGTGATTAGGGAAGGCGCCATCCAGCTCAAAGTACAAGGGAACGATATTAAGCGGTAGTGCTGAAAGTACGGTGTCGCCAAGTACTGCAGGGGTGGTCATGCCGCCCATGCCGTTGCCTGCATCCACCACGATCTTCAGCGGGCGGATGGATGAGATATCAACCAGTTCACGCAGGTATGCCGCGTAATCAGCCAAGACGTCGCGTTCGGTGATGCTTCCCTGCGGGGTATCGCCGGAAACCGGCAGTCCCTCGTTCAGGTACTGCTGTGCCACGTCGCGGATATCAAACAGGCCCGTGGCCGAAGAGATCGGACGAGCACCAGAAGTGGACATCTTGATGCCGTTGTACTGGGCCGGGTTGTGGCTGGCGGTAAACACCACGCCAGCAGCATCAAGCTTGCCCGAAGCGAAGTACAGCTCGTCGGTGGAGATCAAGCCGAGCATGATGACATTAGCGCCACGGTAGGTAGCACCACGGGCGAACGCCTGGGCAAATTCTGCAGAGGATGGGCGCATGTCGCCACCCACCAATACGTCCTTGCCCGACAGGGACAAGACATCAACAAAGGCCGCGCCAATAGCTTCGATTGCTTCGGCGTTCAGGCTTTCGCCGACTACGCCGCGGACGTCGTAGGCCTTAAAGCTCTGATTAAGATCAATTTCTTCACTCACATCATTCAGCCTACCGGTTTGACTGATTCAAATCAGCGAGAATGGGGCGATTGTGGATGGGAAATGCCTAACACTTCCGCTAAAACGGGCTCTGGATGCTGTCCAAAACGTTGTTAGTGCACAAATCGCCACGTCTGGATCCTAATTCAGGGGAGGAAACTGAAATACTGAAGTCATGGATGGCTCAATGCAAGTGGATCTGAAAACCCTGGCTCTGCAGAAACTGCGCGCTCTGGTGCAAAACCCCGAGGCACAATTCCACGACGGCCAGTATGAAGCAATCGAAGCTTTGGTGGCCGAACGTCGTCGTGCCCTGGTTGTACAGCGCACCGGTTGGGGAAAGTCAGCGGTCTACTTCATCGCATCACTCCTTTTGCGTGAGCAGGGTTATGGGCCCACCTTGATCGTGTCTCCATTGCTGGCTCTCATGCGTGATCAGGTGGCCGCGGCCGAGCGTGCAGGGGTACGGGCCGCCGCCATCAACTCAGCCAACGTGCTCGAATGGCGCGAGATTCTTGAAAAGCTGCAACGCAACGAACTTGATGTGCTGCTGGTGTCGCCAGAACGCCTGAATAATCCATCATTCCGCGAGCAACAGCTACCAATGCTGATGCAACGACTAGGTCTGCTGGTTATTGACGAAGCCCACTGCATCTCAGACTGGGGCCATGATTTCCGTCCCGACTATCGGCGTATCCGAGACTTGATTGCCAAGTTGCCTAAGGGCCTTCCTGTTCTTGCCACTACCGCAACTGCCAACAGTCGCGTCGTAGAAGATGTGGCTGAACAACTGGCCGGCGGGACCGAGCAAGTTTTCACCTTGCGTGGCACCCTTGCGCGAGATTCACTTCGACTTGGCGTACTGAGATTGCCTTCTCCACGGATGCAATTGGCCTGGTTGCTCAGCCATATCAATGATTTTAACGGCTCAGGCATCATCTACACGCTGACCGTTTCTGCAGCCGAAGATATTGCTCGGCTGTTGCGCGAAGCTGGTCATGAAGTCGCGGCCTATACCGGGCGCACCGACCTAGAGGAACGCGAACGGCTAGAACAAGCACTAAAAAACAATGAGGTTAAGGCGCTGATCGCAACTAGCGCCCTTGGTATGGGCTTTGACAAGCCAGACCTCGGATTTGTGCTGCACATTGGCGCACCCAGCTCTCCGGTGGCCTACTACCAGCAGGTGGGTCGTGCCGGTCGTGGCAGTGTGAATGCGGATGTTCTATTGCTTCCTGGCCCAGATGACTCGGAGATCTGGGAGTACTTTGCGACCAGTTCCATGCCGGACCAAGTCCGTGCCACCCAAGTACTAGAAGCGCTAGCAGGCACCGACGGGGCGATGAGCGTGCCGGCGTTGGAAAGCGCAGTGAATCTGCGCCGTTCTCCTCTGGAGCTGTTGCTCAAGGTACTAGCAGTTGATGGCGCGGTGGAACGTGTTGCAGGCGGATGGATGCGCACCGACATGCCGTGGAGCTACGACGCGGAACGATACAAGCGTGTGGCCCAGAGCCGGGTGCACGAACAAACGCTGATGGTCACCTACGAAAATACTCGTGGGTGCCGCATGCAATTCTTGACCGAAGCCTTGGATGATCCGCGTTCGGTGCCGTGTGGACGCTGCGATAACTGTGCCGGTGTCTGGTTTGACGATCATATTCCTGAAGACTCTAAGGACAGCGCCCAAGCGGCGCTGGGCCGCGTGGGAATCCCGATTGAACCACGTAAGCTCTACCCATCGGGTTTGGACCGCTTGGGATACACGCTCAAGGGAAAAATTCCGGTTGATGAGCAGATCTCCAATGGACGGGCATTGGCTCGTCTTACCGACCTCGGGTGGGGCAATCGACTGCGTCAACTATTTGCCGACCCCACCGATAATCCCATTGATAAGCCAATGTTGGATGCCTGCATCAAGGTACTAGCCGAATGGAATTGGGAAGAACGGCCCGTTGGTGTGGTTGCCATGCCGTCAGATAAGCGGCCACAACTCATTACCTCGTTGGCTCAGAACCTTGCAGAGGTTGGCCGGTTGCGCTATCTAGGTCAGCTTGAGTACCGCGGCTCCGGCCCACAAAATGGCTCCGGAGGTAACTCGGCATTCCGCGTTGCTGCGGTGGCAGATGCCTTTGAACTTCCAGCTGCGTTGGAACAATTGGTTTCGGGTGCGCCGGGTCCGGTTTTGCTCGTGGATGATCTTGTTGATTCGCGCTGGTCGATCGCTATGGCTGGGCGGGCTTTACGAATTGCTGGCGCGCCGGGTGTCCTGCCTTTCACTTTGGGCGTAGCCGGGTAATTGCACAGTTAAAAGAAGTAGTCTGGAGGTATGGAAATTATCATCTGGCTCGTTGTCATCATCGCAGTGATTGCCTTGGGTTACTTCGGTCTGCAGGCATTACGGAAGAAAAACTCTGCGCAGGTTGCGCAAGCTATCTCCCGTGAAGTGGCTGAAGCTGCCAACGCGAAACTAGATGATTCTGCCCGCAATTCCGTCTACCGCAATCTTGCTAAAGGCGACGTGAGGGGGGCCGTGCAAAACTATCGCGCGGCTACCGGTGAATCGGTGAAAGACTGCGTCATCGCGGTTCGCAGCCTCGATAAATACCCTCAGGTTGCCCCTGCTAAGGAGCTACCATCGGACGACGCTGAAATTCAGGCCTTGAGCGACAAGCTGGAAGCTCAGGTTGAACGGGAAGACCGAGAAGCTGCTAGCGGTAATGAGCAAGAGGCCACACTAGGTTCGGACGCTGATACCTGGGTTGTACCTAGCGATTGGAGTGAACAGTTCGGTTCCGAAAACGAGCCAAGTGCGACTCACTTCAAAATGGCCTTCGAATTTGACGGCGAAAGCCGTGAATTCTCCAGCGAACAGCTTCCGCCCAATGAGTATGATCAGCTCTTCTCCATGCTCCGCGATTCAAACTTTGAAGAAGCGGCAAAGATTTTGCACGGCTACACCGGTTTGCCAGTTGATGACTTGGAGCGGATGATAGCGACCTCGCCAATGTCCGGTGCCAGTGCCAACGGCAATGTTGCTGATTTCAAATTCGAAGGACAGGGCCCAGACGGTCCCGTTCACTTTGACGCGGCGGAACTGCCTGAAGCTGACCGTGAAGCCTTATTTGAAGCCATTGCCGATACGGACCTTGATCGCATGTCAGAAATTATCGTCCGTCATACCTCGCTACCTAAGGATATTGTGCAGAACATGCTGCAGACCTTCGTGAAGCGCAATGACTGATTTAGGCACTGGCGGCCGAAGCCGTTAACCCTCAAAGGACGCCTCTGAGCATGATGCTCGGAGGCGTCCTTTTTGGTATCAAGTAATTGTTGGTGCAGGCGCGTATCGCGATGCCCTGCAGAAACAAAAAACCCCTACCTAAGTAGGGGTTTTATGGCGGACACGGGGGGATTTGAACCCCCGGTCGAGTTTTAGCCCGACCCTTCATTAGCAGTGAAGTCCATTCGGCCGCTCTGGCACGTGTCCATCCGCTGTTTCCAGCAGAATCTAGCCTACCTGAAGATAGGCGAGTGTTCCAAAACGAGAGAGCTAATGCACTTTTCGCCACAGGAATTCGTAACTTGTGGCGAGCATTTTCGCCGTTGATTCATTGTCCGTCGAACCTGCATGGCCACCGCCTTCAGGCTCGTGATACCGCACATTTTTGATGCCTAGGTCCATCATCTTGGCGGCCATGATGCGCGCCTGCGAGGGGCCGACCCGGTCATCAGAAGTTGTGGTCCAAATCAAAGTCGCTGGATAGTCATCAACCGGATGTGGTTGGTCACTGAGTCGATGCACCGGGGAGAAAGTACGTAAGAACTCCCAATCCTCGGGTTTCTCTGGATCGCCATATTCAGCGATCCATGAATGACCCGCTGCCAGCTGTGTGTAACGCTTCATATCCAAAAGCGGTACACCGCAAGAAATAGCACCAAATAGTTGCGGGTAGCCAGCAATCATGTTGCCCATCAGCAATCCGCCATTGGAGCGTCCTGTGGCCGATAGATGCTCGCGGCTGGTTACGCCACGTGCCACTAGGTCCTCTGCGATGGCCGCAAAATCTTCATAGGCACGGTGACGCTTTTCCCGAAGAGCCGCACGGTGCCACGTTGGACCGTATTCGCCGCCTCCTCGAATATTGGTCATTACGTAGATCGCACGGCGGTCGGTTTCATTCGTGCGCGAAAGCCAACCTACGCCCATAGCTGCGGCATAACCCGGAGTCATACTGTGTTGGAATCCACCGTAGCCATCCATGAGCACAGGATTTTTCCCGTCAAGAACCAAATTTTCCGGTGCTACCTGGAAATATGGAACCTTTGTCCCGTCCGCCGACGTTGCGAAGTGCTGTGTGACTTCCAGACCTGTTGCATCAAAACGATCAGGCGATCTTTTCACTACGGTGCCGTGGGAGCCCACAGTCCCACGTAACAAGGTGGTGGGAGTGATGAACCCGGTGATGGTCATCCAGTAGTCATCTACGGCGGTCTCATCTTCGTCATCAACGGCTCCAACGGAAATATTGAGCATCGGGTCCGCTAGGGGCATCAGCGTTTCATTGAAATTCTCTGTCAGGCTGATGACTCGAACCTGCGACGCAACATCTTGCAACACAGTAAGCAAAAGGTAATTCGCGGTGAAGCTCAGTCCTTCAAGGGCATTGCTCCCGTCAGGGACGAATAGCACCTTGTCGATGGTTCCGTCTTCAAGAAATGTCTCTAGCCGGGCAATGGCCAACGAACCTGCAACCAAGATCTGGCCTTGGTGCTCCCAATCGGTCTGCGGCGCGAACAGAACCCACTGGCGGTGCAAGCTCACCTGAACATCATCGGGAACCTGAATTACGTGGTGTGCGCCCTCTAGGATGAAACCGGTGCGCGAACGGTAGAAGTCGATGGCGTCGGTGGTGATCACACGCTCAAAACCGGGTGTGGAATCGAAGTAGCCGAACGCCGCAACATGGTCCTTTTTGACCTCGAAAATCACCGGGGCGTCTTCAATTTTTACGCCTCGGCCCACCCGGCGCAGGGTGCTGGCATAAGTGGAGCGGGTAGTGAATTGCTCACTGCCCGCAGAGCCAACAAGCAAGGTATCCCGGTCAATCCAGGAAGCATGAGTTTTGGCCACGGGAAAATCAAACCCGTCTTCAACAAAAGACTTGCTGCTCAAATCGAATTCTCGAATGCGTACCTGGTCGCCGCCGTCGGGGCTCAGACGCAGTAGCGCGCGCTCATAAGGTTCCGCGCCCTGGGGGCGCAGCAATGAGGAACCGGCAAAGTGCCATTCCTGTCCTTCGCTGATCGCCAAGGCGTCAAGATCCAACAAGATTTCCCACTGTGGTTCGTCGCTGAGGTAGGACTGCCAAGTGGTGCGGCGCCACAAGCCCAAGCGGTGTTCTGAAGCGCGCCAAAAGTTGTAATAGTACTCGCCACGCTTGCTCACCATGGGAATGCGGTCCTGAGCGTCGAGCACCGTTTTGATCTGCTGAACCTGCTGATCGAATGAAGTGTCATAGAGTTCAGATTCAGTTCGCGCCGTCTGCTCACGCACCCAACTCAGCGCGGTCTCGTCGTGGATTGCCTCAAGCCAAGAATATGGATCGGTACCGGTTACATCAGAAACTTGGTCAGTCATGGGCACAGTCTATGCGTTAGGGCTCGTGAGCTGCCCTAAAGGTAATAACCTATAGGGGTGAGCACCAAAATGCAGAACCCCAAGAATGAGTACACCCTGGCTGTCGTCGGGGCCGGTCCGCGCGGTACTAGTGTCGTGGAAAGGTTTGCTGACCTGTCCTCGAAGCTAGCGCCCAAAGACGGCAATCTCAAGATCGTGGTTTTGGATCCCTTCCGTCCCGGCTCAGGGCACGTCTGGAATCCGCACCAGTCCGAGAACTTCTGGATGAACACCCCAGCTTCGTTCCCTACGGTGGCTCCAGAACGTACCTCAGTCGAGCCTGGGTTGAGCTTTCAACAGTTTGTGGAACTGCACGGTGACGGACGGAAACTCACCGAAGAGCATGCCAAGAGCATCAAGAACATAGATGCCGGCACTTACCCGTCACGAGCCATCTACGGCGAGTACCTCGAACACGTTTTTGACAGCAGTTGTGCTGCCCTTCAAGCGCACGAGTCGTTCAGCGTAGAACATGTGGCAGCTGAAGTTTTGGCTGTGAGGCCAGAAGGTAGCGGATATCAGCTGGAGTTCCAAAGAACTGCTGGTAGTTCTGAAGTGCAGATGATGGCGGTTGACGCAGTTGTCCTTGCTTTGGGGCACCAAAGTGCTGACCTGAATCCATGGCAGAAGCAGCTGCAAGAAGCAGCAACTACATCCGGGGCTGTATACCTTGGTCCTAATGTTCCTGCCGATATGGACTTTGATCAATTTGCCCCCGGTCAGCCTGCGCTGATCCGCGGATTGGGGTTAAATTTCTTTGACACCATGGCAGAGCTAACGCTGGGGCGCGGTGGGCTTTTCCGTGAGGTTTCCACTGATCCAGGTCACCGGTTGGGATACGTCGCCGCGGGAAGAGAACCAGAACTAATTGTTGCTTCCAGACGTGGCACTCCGTACTGGGGTAAGCCAGTAGTTGATCAGTTCATCCCAGAAGAAATCGAGCTACGGTTCTTTGACGTGCCGGACTTGATCGGTCATCTGGCCGAGCTGAGGTCCACCAATCCGCAGGCCACTTTGGAGTTCTCCCGTCATATCTGGCCCAACCTGCATCGAGATGTGCTCTTTGCCTACTATCAACAGAGCGCCCAAAGTTGTGGAGTCCCTGAGGGTTTCTCGGCCGAAGGATTTATTGAACAAGTAGATAACATCTTGTCTGCCGAACACCGAGAAGGTAGCCAAGTATGGCTGGGAGAATTGCGGAAGTTCATTGCGCAATTCCCCGAAATTCAGTGGTTGGACGTCCCGAAGCTCGCAAAGCCTTTTGAAGAGATCGGGTTTGCCTCCAACGAGGAGTACCAGAAGGCTGTACAAGACTATCTAGTTGACAACGCACAGCACAGCGCCGGAGGACTGGAGGATCCATTGTCGTGCGCGATCATGACAATGAATGCGGGACGAATGCTGGTCAAGGAACTGATCGTCAACGGCGTAGTTGATGAGCAGTCCAGAATTGAAGAAATCCAAGCTCACTTTGAACCGTTGGTGGAGGGGCTGGCCTCCGGCCCACCGCTAGAACGCATTGAACAGTTACTAGCACTCTCACGTGCTGGGGTCGTGACCTTTGTTGGCCCGGAACCTGAATTCACCTTTGACGAAGTTTCTGGCCAATTCACCGCGTCGTCGCCGTGGGTTGATGCCGAAGTGCATACTGCCCGAACCATGTGCGAAGCGATGATGCCAAGCAACAGAGTGTTACAAAACAACACCCCCCTGATTAAACAATTGCTTAGCGATCATGTGGGACGTGTGCACACGTGGCGTAACTCAGAAGGTGAAACCCTTCCGGGGTCCGGCTTTGACGTAGTTGGCGAACCGTACCGTCTGGTCAACTCCGAAGGCCTAGCTCACCGCGGTATTTTTGTGCTGGGCCTGCAATTGTCCTCAGCTCAGTGGGGGACAGCGATTGCTGCTCAAGCAGGAGACCTGAACAATCCCGCAGCTAGAACGCTGAAAGACGCCACCAATGTGGCCAACGAAGTAGCGCGTCTGGCAGGATTCTTGGTAGGAGAAGGCTTGCCGACAGAACGAATTTAAACAGTGAGGCGGGCTGATCCTAAGATCAGCCCGCCTCACTCAATACGCGGATGGTATGGGATTTGAACCCATGAGACGGGGTTACCGCCTACTGGTTTTCAAGACCAGCTCCTTCGGCCGCTCGGACAACCATCCAACCCGAAAAAGTATACGGCATGAACCCCCGATGAAAGGAATTGAGATCCGTGAGTGAATCGATGAAGGCTTATATCTACAACGGTGGTGGCGGACCAGAGGTTATCGAACTCACCGAAAGGTCGATTCCAAAGGTAGGCGCAGGTGAGGTGCTGATCAAGGTTGAAGCATTCGGCCTGAACCGTGCCGACGTGCAACAGCGCAAGGGCGTCTACCCGCCACCTGCCGGGGCTAGTGACATCCCTGGTCTGGAGGTCTCCGGGACGATCGTGGAACTCGGAGAGGGCGTCATCGGCTGGAGCGCAGGAACGCGCGTGGCGGCTTTGTTAGCCGGTGGGGGCTACGCCCAGTACGTCAACGTGCCCGCCGAGCTGCTCATCAATATCCCAGAGAATCTTTCGAGCACCGATGCAGCGGCGCTACCCGAGGTTGCCGCAACGGTAGTTTCTAACCTCTTCATCGAGGGCGGTCTAGCTGAAGGCCAAACCTTGCTGATCCACGGCGGGGCCGGCGGCATTGGTTCCATGGCCATCCAGCTGGCCAAAGCGGCCGGCGCCCGAGTCTTTGTTACCGCATCCTCAGCAGAAAAGCTGGAGTACTGCGCACAGCTTGGAGCGGATGAGGGAATCAATTACCGCGAAGAAGATTTTGAACAGCGGGTCAAAGAACTGACCGACGGGGCAGGTGTGGACCTGATTCTTGACGTTATCGGCGCCAAGTACCTAGAGAGTAATATCAAGGCGCTCGCCGTTGGAGGCAGAGTAGTCGTGATCGGACTTCAGGGTGGTACCAAGGCTGAACTGAATCTGGGGATGATGCTGGCTAAGCGCGCACGGGTGATCGCCACGACGCTTCGCGCTCGACCGCTGGATGAAAAGACTCAGATCATTAAGCAGACCGTCGCACGGGTACTGCCGTTGGTCGAAGCGGACAAACTGTCTATCAACGTCTCCAAGACCTTCGAGTTCTCCGATCTGACCAGTGCACATGAGTATTTCGACTCGGGTGAGCACACCGGAAAAATCGTCGTTAAGGTTTAGCCGAAACTTCCTCAGGCGCGTAAAGTGACACAGTAGTCATAACGGTGTGACCGGTCTGATAAAGGGCAGTCACGCACATCACTTGCTAAGTCTTGAGGAGGATGCTCGCATTGAGTGCCCAAAATACCTTGCCCCCAGCAGGCGTTGATCTCGAAGTTGCCCAACACGAAGAAAAACGTTGGACTCCTTTGCGGATCGCCGTCTGGATCGCTATCGCACTGGTCGGTGGCATCGCCTGGTCAATCCTCGCGTTTTCGCGCGGGGAAACCATCAACGCAATCTGGTTTGTTTTTGCAGCCGTTGCTACCTATTTGATCGCTTACCGTTTTTATTCGAAATTCATCGAGCGCAAGATTACAAAGCCTGATGACTTCCGTGCGACCCCCGCGGAGACCGTAAACAACGGTCGTGACTTTGTGCCAACCGACCGCCGAGTGCTCTTTGGTCACCACTTTGCGGCTATCGCTGGTGCTGGACCACTGGTCGGCCCGATCTTGGCAGCCCAAATGGGCTACCTGCCAGGCACCATCTGGATCATTGTTGGTGTGGTGCTCGCCGGTGCGGTGCAGGACTACCTGGTGATGTTCTTCTCGATGCGTCGCGGTGGACGTTCGCTGGGTCAGATGGCCCGCGAAGAGCTTGGACTAGTTGGTGGCACGGCGGCCTTGATTGCCACCTTGACCATCATGATCATCATTACCGCCATCTTGGCGCTGGTTGTGGTTAATGCACTAGGCGAATCGGCATGGGGCGTTTACTCTGTGGGCCTGACCATCCCGATTGCCCTGTTCATGGGTATTTACCTGCGCTTCATCCGCCCGGGCAAGGTTTTGGAAATCTCCGTCATCGGCTTTGCGCTGTTGATGTTCGCAATCGTCTCCGGTCGCTGGATTGCTGAATCGCCGTGGGGTGCTGAATTCTTCCACTTGGATCGCACCACCATTGCTTGGGCCATCATCATCTACGGTATTATCGCCGCAGTGTTGCCCGTGTGGTTGCTGTTGGCTCCACGCGACTACCTCTCCACCTTCATGAAAATCGGTGTGATTGGTCTGCTGGCTCTGGCCATCATCATTGTTCGCCCTGAAATCTCCGTTCCAGCATTTTCCGAGTACGCCGGACGCGCCGACGGACCGGTGGTTAGCGGACACATCTTCCCATTCCTGTTTGTCACCATCGCCTGTGGTGCTTTGTCTGGCTTCCACGCATTGATCGCCTCGGGAACCACCCCGAAGCTCGTCGAGAAGGAGAAGCAGACCCGCTTCTTGGGCTACGGTGGCATGCTCATGGAATCCATGGTTGCCATCATGGCTCTGGTCGCTGCGATCTCGATTGACCGTGGTGTGTACTTCGCGATGAACTCGTCGGTGGCTGCCACTGGTGGGACCGTGGAAACCGCGGTAGCTTTTGTGAACTCGCTGGGGCTATCCGGCGTCAACCTGCAGCCCAATACGCTGACCGAACTGGCTACCAACGTCGGTGAAACCAACGTGGTTTCGCGTACCGGTGGCGCTCCAACCTTGGCAGTGGGCATTGCGCACATCATGCATCAGTGGTTCGGCGGCACCGCGATGATGGGCTTCTGGTATCACTTCGCAATCATGTTTGAAGCACTGTTCATCCTCACCGCAGTGGATGCTGGTACCCGTGTAGCGCGCTTCATGCTGCAGGACACCATCGGTAACTTCTTCCCTAAGTTCAAGAACACCTCATGGCGTCCCGGGGTGTGGATCTGCACGCTAATCATGGTGGCCGGCTGGGGATACATCCTTATCCTCGGCGTGACCGATCCGCTGGGCGGCATCAATACCTTCTTCCCACTGTTCGGTATCGCTAACCAGCTCCTAGCCGCCATTGCCTTGGCAGTGGTTATGGCGATCATCGCCAAGCAGAACAAATTTAAGTACCTATGGGTTGTTGCTGTTCCGTTGGTCTTCACCGTCGCAGTCACCTTCGTTGCGAGCTGGCAGAAGATCTTCTCGACCAACACCAAGGTGGGCTACTTCGCGAACCACAACGCCTACAAAGAGGCGCTGGCCAACGGCGAAACCTCGCTGGGAACGGCCAAGACTGTTGAAGCCATGGAAGCAGTGGTACGCAACACCGGAGTTCAGGGATGGCTTTCGGTATTGTTCTTGCTGCTCACTGCGATTGTGATCGTTTCTGCGGTTCTCACCACCATCAAGGCAAAGCGCAACGGCGGCGGAAACAATACCGAAGATCGCGCTGTGCCATCGAAGATGTACGCACCAGCTGGTCTGATTTCTTCACCTGCTGAGAAGGAACTGGAGAAGGCTTGGAAGCAAGTTCCGGCCGAAGCTCAAATTCAGCGCGGCGGACACTAGTCATGGCCTCGTTATTGGAGCGATTGGGACAGGCCAAAAGATTTGTTGATGGGGTTCTTGGTGCCGATAAATATCAGCACTACCTGGAGTACCACCAACGTAATCATCCTGATCAGCAACCAATGAACGAGCGCGAGTTCTGGAAGGACTACACCGACTGGCAAGAAAAAAACCCTGAAGGGCGTTGCTGCTAGGTGCACTGCGTGCCGGCCTCGATCTATCTGCATTGGCGGATGGATCGAGGCCGGTTTCGTTTTATGTCGTTTTCACAAGCTTGCTGGTGCTCCGCTCCCGGTAGGCTAGAAGCGTTGATCTTTGTTCATCTCTGGTAGAGAAGTGTCATGGCGTTCTTTTCACGACTTCGCGCGCAGCGCGCAGCCACTCGCGAACTTGGCGAGGGCGTCTGGCGTCGCGCCCACGACCGGTTCCAGCGTTCATTGGATCGGGTCTTCCAAGTGATCGAGGGAATTGCAGATGACCAGGTGTATAACCAGCTGGTGAAAGAGGCCAATGAGATGGCCGACCTGTTGCCAACGGTTCGTCAGATCTGTTCTACCGCTCAGCGAATCACGCCGAGCGACGACGAGCAGATCCCGCAAGCCACCGCAGGCGTTCACCGCAGTCTCACCAAGTCGGCCAACGATTTGGCCACCACCGCACAGGTCATTGCGATGATGAGAATGCAGGCCGAAGCCGGAGGGCAAATTGATATCAACTCGGTGCAACACCGTGCACGGTTGGTTAAGGAAGATGTCAGCCGAGCGGCCCAAATGTTCGCTAATAATGAATAATTGAGAATTACCGATCAGTTCAGCGGTGATCCTAGAATTTGGGTCGATTCGTGAACTAAGTTGGTTGCATGACCCAATCAATACCATCAAGTAAGTTCCTCGACGGAAACACCATCGATCAGCTGGGCTTCGGCGTTTGGCAGGTTGCAGACGAAGAAGCAGAAGTTGCTGTCGGCAAGGCGCTGAAAGCTGGATACCGTCACATCGACACCGCGAAGATCTACGGAAACGAAGCCGGCGTAGGCCGTGCCGTTGCCGCTAGCTCAATTGCTCGTGAAGAACTTTTCATCACCACCAAGGTCTGGAACGCAGATCAGGGATATGACAAGACCATCGCTGCAGCAGACGCATCGCTGGAACGTCTTGGCTTGGAATATGTAGACCTGTACCTGATTCACTGGTTGCAGCCCAAGCGTGGCACTTACGTGGATACTTGGAAGGCACTGATCCAGCTTCAGAAGGACGGCAAGGCCAAGTCCATTGGTGTTTGCAACTTCACCAAGGAAGCACTTGAAGAGCTGTACACCGAAACCGGTGTTCGCCCAGTGATCAACCAGGTTGAAACCCACCCATACTTCCCGCAGGCAGAACTTCGTGCCTACGAAGCAGAGCATGGCATCCTGCACCAGTCGTGGTCCCCGCTGGGCCAGGGCGGAGACCTGCTCAAGGAACCACTGCTTGCCGAGATCGCTAAAAAGCACGAAGCAACGGTGGCACAGGTAGTCATCGCTTGGCACCTGGCATTGGGTAACGTGGTGATCCCTAAGTCGGTGACTGACTCACGCATCGTGGAGAACTTCGAATCTTTGAACGTGAAGCTTGACGCTGAAGATATCGAAGCAATTGCTACCTTGGACCGAGGTGCAGAAGGTCGTATTGCAGCCGATCCAGCAACCGCTGACTTCGAGTAAAGCTCAGTCCTAAGTAACTATGCGGTCCTTGGCTTCATCTGAAGCCAAGGACCACATTTACACCATCGCTCAAACCAGCGCTCATGAGGAGAAAACACCATGCATAAGCTCATCGTTCTATATCCCGAGCCGGTAGATCGCGCCGCGTTCATCGAGTACTACGAGTCGACTCACCTGCCACTAGCTACGAAGCTTCCGGGGTTGCGTTCATGGCGTTACACAACGAATGTTTCGCCAGATGCCAAGGGAAAACCTGCCCCGTACTTCGCTGTTTTTGAGGCCGAGTTTAACGATGTAGATGACTTCCGAGCAGCTATGAGTTCTCCTGAAGGTCAGGCTGTTGCCGCAGACGTTCCCAACTACGCAACCGGTGGAACGATTACGCTCGACTACACTGTTTCTGGCGGTAGCAACGTCTGAGATTGACGTCTTTTAGAAAGCGAAAAACCCGGAATCGTGCACCGCACGATTCCGGGTTTTTCGTCACATGAGCCCCCTGCCGGATTTGAACCGGCGACCTGCTCTTTACGAGGGAGCTGCTCTACCCCTGAGCTAAGGAGGCCTGTACCTGCAAACAGGCACCACGTCACTTTATCCGAGGAATTGTCTGATCGTCAAAACGAGAATGACACGAACATGCCCAATCAGCACTGAGAATTTGCTGCTGGAACCTTCCCATCGATGAGGTAGCCATCAACGGCGTCAGTAATGCAGTCGTTGGACCGACCGTAGGCGGTGTGACCATGACCTTCGTAGGTCAACAACGTCGCATTATCTAGCTGCTTGGCCAACGACTGCGACCACTTATACGGGGTTGCCGGGTCTCCGGTGGTACCAACGACCAGAATCTCATTTGAACCCGGAGCATTCAGCTCTTCAGCATGTCCCGAGGCCTTGTGATCCCACACGTCGCATGCGATTTCACCGTAAGAAAGGTACTTGCCAAGCGTGGGGGCCACGCGCATCAGCTCGGTGGCTTCCTCGCTCATGGCATCGCTATTGGCGTTCATTGGACGGTCCAAGCAATTGATGGCGGTAAAAGCGTCTGAAGAATTTGACGAGTAAGTTCCGTCGATTTGGCGGTCAGCAGCTATATCGGCGAAGCCCAGAATGCTATCAACGTTGCCGTCATTAACAGCCGAAGCCATCGCCTCGGTCAGGTATGGCCAATTTGAATTGTCATAGAGCGGCAAGATGAAACCGTTAACAAAGTCGATGATTGGAACGGTGCGGCCATCGCTGGAGACCATAGGCTGGTTTTCCACCTGAGCGAAGAACTGCTGTAGTTGAACCTTCGCCTCGGCGACGCTTCCACTGAACGGGCAATCCTCCGACTCAACACACTGGGCAAGCCATGCGTCGATCTCGTTTTCAAATCCAACAGCTTGTGCCTTGGTCAGATCAGATGCCTGGCTGGTTGGGTCCATGGCGCCGTCGAGCACAAAGCGTCCAACCTTCTTAGGGAAGAGATCCGCATAGGTTGAGCCCAAGAACGTCCCGTAGGAGAACCCTAGGTAGTCCAGCTGCTTATCACCCAGTGCTGCTCGGATGACGTCCATGTCTTTAGCCGCCGAAACGGTGTCAACATGTCCCAAGAGATCGCCGGTGTTGGCCGTGCAGTCCGCCGCGTAGTCATCGGTTTCTTCGATGATTTGGGTTTGATCCTCGGGCAACCAAGCACGCAAGTTCTCTTGGCGGCCCTGATCAATTTCGGCATCGGTTTGGCAGGTCACCGGGGAGCTCTTACCCACACCACGTGGATCAAATCCGATGATGTTGTAAGCGGCCTGCAGATCCTCACTGAACATGGACTGGACCGAAGATTCGACCATGTCCAAGCCTGAGCCACCAGGGCCACCTGGGTTAATCAGCAAATTCGCCGAGGCGTTTTCTGCGGCGCGACGGTTCAACGAAAGCTCGATGCTCTTGCCCGAGGGGTCGGAGTAATCCAGCGGAACTTTGAGCGTTGCACATTCAAGTACATCTCCGCAGTCTTTCCAGTCGAGCTTCTGGGAGTAGTAGGTTTCCAGCCCCTTGGGGGCCGCTGCGCTACTTGCGCTCGGTGCTGCGTTGGTTTCATCGGCTTCTGGAGCGGATGATCCGGCTGAGCAGCTGGTTAGACCGATCAGGGCGAGAACGGACCCCACGGCTGCTAACTGCATTTTGAGCGAGCGTACAGGCACTTTAAGTGTCTCCTTGAGTGGGGTTAGCGGCGGCCCGGCTGCGGTAGCAACCGGGTCATCAAGGCTTCAAGTGCCATGAGTTGATTAACGTTGGCAGCCAGACGGCTACGCGTCTGATTGATCGCGTCGAGCTGTGCCAATGATTTCTCGGTGTTTTGTCCGCGAGCGTAGTTTTCAAGTTTTTCGCGAAGATGTTCGTTAATCAGCTCAATACCGGTGCCAAGCTGAATGCTCAAGACGTCACGGAAAAACGTAGTTAAGTCGGTCAACGTTCGGTCCAGCGCATCAAAACTGGCACGTCGAGCAAAGCGCTTAGCGTCCTCTTCCAAGGACTTAAACTGGCTACGCAACCCTGGGGGAATGGTCTCTTCAGGACCAATTCCGTTGGCGTGACGAAGCTGTTCAGTTTTGCGTTGCAGATCGGTGCCGGTGATATTTTCGGCACGCTCGGTGGCAAGCTTGGAGATTTCCGCGGCAGCGGCCATTGCCTGAGGCAGGGTGGTGGTGCGCAACGGTAGGGTGACTACCTTTTCGCGCTGGATGCGGGCCTGCTCGTCCCGAGCCAACAACCGGGCAACACCAATATGCGACTGCGAAACCCTGGCGGCAAACATGGCTTGTTGCTCATCGAGCCCATCGCGGCGCACCAAAAGGTCCGCCACATCTTGGGTTGAAGGAACGGAAAGGTTTACCGCACGGCAACGCGACCTGATGGTCACCAGTACGTCAGCCGGGGACGGAGCGCAGAGGATCCAGATCATCCGTGCTGGAGGCTCTTCGATGGCCTTAAGCAGGACGTTGGTGCTTCGTTCAGACATACGATCGGCATCTTCGATGATGATGATTCGCCAGCGTCCGGTGCTAGTGCTTTCCTGCGCCCGGGTGATCAGGTGACGGACATCGGCGATCTGGTACTCGAACTTGTCCGTAGAAATAAAGGACACGTCCGGGTGTCCCGAAGACTGCACTAGTTTGCAGCTTTCGCACTCACCACAACCAGCAGGGCTGTTCGTGCACTGCAGCGCAGCGGCAAAGGCGCGAGCGGCGGTGGTACGGCCTGACCCGGGAGGGCCAGTGACTAGCCAAGCGTGGGTGGGATTACCTCGGTCAACTTCGGCGGTAAGGGTCTGAATAACCCGCTGCTGCCCGGCGAGATCTGCAAATACCGGCCGACTCACAACAGGCTCGCTAAGTACGTGGTGATAGCAAGGTGCAGCTCTTCGACGGTACCGGTGGCATCTAGTACCAGGTAACGATCTGGTTCGCGAGCAGCCAAGTCCAAGAAGGCGTTGCGGATGCGTTCGTGGAAGTCGTCGGGCTCAGCTTCCAGACGGTCCGCGGCCTCCACACCACCACCGGCAGCGACCCGTCGAGCACGACCGTCAGCGGCAGAAATATCCAAAATGATCGTCACATCGGGCTTAAGCCCGTTGGTAGCAAAGTCATTAATCTGGGCCACGGCCTCAAAGCCAAGAGCTCGGCCCATTCCCTGATAAGCCAAGGAAGAATCAACAAAACGGTCGCAAATAACGTGGCTGCCGGCAGTTAGCGCCGGGGTGATCAGCTGTTGTACGTGGGCGGCACGGGCCGCCGAATAAATCAGTGCCTCGGTGCGAGAATCGATCTCACCGTGGCCATGTTCGAGTACCAAAGAGCGCAGTGACTCGCTAATTTGGGTTCCACCTGGCTCACGGGTGGTGATGACCTTTGACCCTCGGGCTTCAAGCCATTGCTGGGCCATGGCCACCTGCGTGGACTTGCCCGCTCCGTCGCCACCTTCAAATACGATGAACAGCCCAGGGGTCGGCGCGCTCGATTTGTTACTCACCCCTCTAGCCTATCCAAGGTCAAGCCAATCATTGACATGCGCCCACATGCTGTGGACGGTAAATCTCGAAATGTAATGAAACCGATCCGTGGACGTGCCCGTGCTGAGCGTAAAGTTTTTCTCATGAACTTCAGCAGCACGCCATCAGCATCCCGCCCAGCGTGGGACCCAAAGACCCTCATCGTTGCAGGTGGCCGACCGGCTCACGCCGTTGACGCCCCGGTGAATTACCCGGTGACTTTCACCTCCACGTATCACTCCCAGGGTCTGGCGGCTGCTGACGAACGTGTTTACGCACGATTCTCCAACCCGAGCTGGGATCCCTTTGAAGAAGTATTGGGTCAGCTGGAAGCTGCCGCGCGACCGGCTCTGGTTTTCTCTTCGGGTATGGCCGCGATCGCTGCCGCCTTGAACTTGGTTCCAGCCGGGGGAGTGCTGGTTATGCCAAAGCACTCCTATAACGGTTCGCTGGCGTTAACCTCCGAGCTGGAGGCCGCTGGTCGTTTGATCGTCCGCCCGGTAGACATCGCCGATACCGACGAGGTCATCGCCGCGCTGGAAGGCGCGCACGTGCTCTGGGTTGAATCGCCGACCAACCCTATGCTTGAAGTTGCAGACCTCCCGGTACTTCTTGCAGAAACCAAGGCGCGTGGAATCTTGTCTATCGTGGACAATACTTTTGCCACCCCACTGTTGCAGCAGCCGTTGACCCAAGGGGCCGATGTAGTAGTCCACTCGGTGACCAAGTACCTCTCGGGCCACTCCGATGTCATCATGGGTGCGGTAGTCACCAGTGATGAAAAGCTGCACAACACCGTGCACGGTTACCGAACCCTGCACGGGTCTATCGCTTCACCGATGGATACCTTCTTAGCCTTGCGTGGTGTGCGCACCATGGCGGTGCGTCTGGATCGTTCACAGAGTAACAGCCAGATCCTTGCCGAACGTTTGAGCGAACACCCCAACGTTCAAGCCGTGCGTTACCCCGGACTTAAACAAGACCCGGGGCACCAACGCGCAGCAAAACTTATGAGTGGCTTTGGTGCGGTCATCGCCTTCCAAGTCGGTGGCAGCGCTGACGGCGCCGACAAGGTCATCGGTGCATTTAAGCTGATCACCGGCGCAACATCGCTGGGCGGGGTGGAGACCCTGGCTGAACGTCGGGCCCGGCACGCCTCAGAACCGGTGAGTGTTCCAGAAAACCTGATCCGACTTTCGGTGGGTATCGAAGATGTTGAGGACCTCTGGGCTGATCTTTCGCAGGCGCTGGAACAGCTCTGAGGTGTGGCAGTGCCCAAAATCGACAAAGGCCAAAGGTAGAGTGAAGGTATGTCAATGATGTTTGTCGCTCAAAGCATTGAGCAGTACCTGATGTTGGCCCTGAGCGTAGTTATTTTAGTCCTTGCGCTGTGGGCGCTCATCGATTGCCTACGCCAAGGTACACAGCGCTTTGCCCAAGAAGGCAAACGAACCAAGGGCTTCTGGACCGGGCTGACCATCGCCAGCGTCGTAGTTTCCTTGCTTGGCGTTTTCAGCGCTGGCGGAATCGGTTTCCTTCAGCTCATCGGTGCCTGCATTGCGTGTGTTTACCTTGCCGATGTAAAGCCTGCCGTGAGTGGCAAAGGCGGCGGCTGGTACAACTACTAGAGCCAGCTGAGTAACCAAAGATTTTTGAAGACCCGTACCCCGTCAAAACGGTGGTGCGGGTCTTCTCAATTATTGAGTAGTCCTTAACCTTGGCGCATCCGGGTACCAGTATTGGCTAGGATAGATTGTATGAGTCACACTTTGATCTTGCTTCGCCACGGGCAGAGCGAATGGAACGAAAAGAATCTATTCACCGGTTGGTACGACGTATCACTGACCGAACAGGGCCGCGCTGAAGCTTCGCGCGGTGGCGAACTACTTGCAGAAGCAGGGTACAAGCCAGAGGTACTGCATACCTCGTTGCTCACCCGCGCAATTGTCACCGCTAACCTTGCGTTGGAAGCTGCTGGCCGTTCCTGGATTCCAGTGAACCGCGACTGGCGCCTGAACGAGCGTCACTACGGTGCGCTGCAGGGTAAGGACAAGGCTCAGACCTTGGCAGAATACGGTGAAGAGCAGTTCATGGAATGGCGTCGTAGCTACGACACCCCACCACCAGTACTTGATGATTCCTCGGAATTCAGCCAGATCAACGATGAGCGTTATGCCGATCTGGGCGATAACGCTCCGCGGACCGAATGCCTCAAGGATGTTCTTGACCGCATGCTTCCTTACTGGGAAGAAAACATCAAGGCTGATCTGAGCGCTGGCAAGACCGTTATGGTCACCGCACACGGCAACTCGCTGCGCGCGCTGGTTAAGCACTTGGACGGCATTAGCGATGCGGATATCGCTGGGCTGAACATCCCAACCGGTATCCCATTGGTTTATGAGTTGGACGACAACTTCAAGCCGGTCACCGCTGGCGGAACCTACCTCGATCCTGCAGCAGCAGCTGACGCCATCAAGGCAGTCGCGAACCAGGGTCGCAAGTAAAACGCACTTTTCGGCGGCACCGAGACTCAAGGGCTTAGGCTTTTGAACTTCGGTGCCGCCGTTCTGACTTTAAGTCGGCAAGAGGTGCGGAACAACGGCTGTGAGCGAAACAACTGCACACGATTGTATTTTTGGCATTAGTATGCTGTAATCTCCTATTTCGAATAGGCTCAATGGCTCACGTTAGGAATGCAATTCGTGGCAACTGATTACGATGAAGTCCGCCCAGACGTTGCTGAGGCACGTAAGGCTTCTCTGGATGCGGTTAAGTCCGCAAACGCACCGGACGCAAAGTCCGTGGTGCGCGAGCTCGACGAAGCCGATCACACTGATGGAATGGATCTGCCAGGTGCAGATTTGTCCAACGAGGAATTGACGGTCACCGTCATTCCACAGAAAGAGGACGAGTTCATTTGTGGCTCGTGCTTCTTAATTCGCCACCGCTCCCAGCTGGTACGCGAAGAAGGCAACGTAGGTTTCTGCGTAGAGTGCGAAGGCTAAAAGCCGCTCTACGCTGGCGCTAATAATGCGCTGGAATGCTAAAGGCAGCCCACCAATTGGTGGGCTGCCTTCGCTTTTAAGCAAATACGCTGTTTAGGCGTCGGACGGATCCCATTCGCCGGTCACCAGGTAGGTGACCTTGCGGGCCACGGAGACACCATGATCGCCGAAGCGCTCTAGATAGCGGCTGGTCAACGAAACATCCACGGTGGTTGGTGCGGTGGCGTCCCAATCATCGGCAGCAATCTGCGTGAAGACGCTGGAGTGCAAACGGTCCACCTCATGGTTCAGCTCAATAATCTTGGCCGCAATGGCCAAATCACGAGTATCAAGAAGCGTGGCAACTTCCTTGGCGATCTGAATATCAATCGCAGCCATCTGAGCAAAGGTTGCAGAAATCTTCTCTGGGATGGCTGGCTGTGGGAAGCGCAAGCGGGCTAGCTGAGCCAAGTGGCGTGCGAGGTCACCCATGCGCTCAAGCGAAGCGCTCATTCGCAGCGAGCCGACGATCATGCGTAGATCGCTGGCTACCGGTCCCTGAAGTGCGAGGGTATCGATGGCACGTTCATCTAGTTGGTTCTGGAGGAAATCAATTTTCGCGTCAGCCGCGATGACTTCCTGGGCTAGATCCACATCGGCATTGGCCAACGAATCCCATGCGTGATCCATAGCGGTAGCGACCTGATTGGCCATCTCAATGAGTTCTTCGCCGATTTGTTGTAGATCTGCCTGAAAAACCTTGCGCATAGCAGTTCCTTTCGAGTGTCGGTCCCATGCCAACCGGTGGCCTGCATGCACGGGCCAACCGCCCCAAAACAGATTTATGGCATGGTGGAGGGTCTTACTCCACCCTGTCAGCGGGTGATTAACGAATATGCCACTAAACGTGAACGTTTGGTGAACAGCGCGCCGATTTGGCCAAAATTGCGTCATTTAGGCGGGAAGGAACCCATAGGTGAAGTTAGGCTAAAAGGGTGAACGATGTGATCTCGACTCTGATAGCCGGTGTCCTCGGTCTTGCCCTAGGAATCGTTGGCGTGATCGCTTTTCGAATTTCCCAACGCAGGACCGCTAGGCTGCCGCAGGTTGACGAGCCTGCACTCCCAGAAGGTGCAGCTGCCGTCTTGTCCGTCATTGGTCGCGCCTTCGTGATCTTGGACGACGTAGATGGCGTTGTGCGGGCCAATCCTGCCTCCTACGCCTATGGGCTGGTGCGCGGGCACACCCTCGTGCACAATGAGCTTCTGGCCTTGGTACGCCAGGTGCGTGCAGACGGCGTGATTGCCGAAAGCCAATATGAATTACAACGCTCCACGCTCGGCGCCGGTCAGCTGATCGTCCATGTGCGAGTGGCCCCACTGGGCGATGAATATATTTTGCTGCTGGCCGATGACCGCACCGAAATCACCCGCACTGAAGCCATGCGAAATGACTTTGTGGCTAACGTATCCCACGAACTGAAAACTCCGGTCGGAGCTATTTCCCTGCTTTCCGAAGCAATCTCCGAAGCAGCAGATGATCCGACCGCGGTGCTTCGATTCTCCACTCGGATGCACAAGGAATCACGCAGGCTTGCCGCGCTGGTCCAGGACATCATTGAGCTCTCCCGGCTTCAGGCCAGCGATGCAATTGTGCAGGGCAAGGAAGTGAACATCGACAGTGTGGTGGCCGAGGCCGTGGACCGCAGTCACCTATTGGCCGAAGAGAAGGGCATCGACATTACCGTCGGCGGCCATCTGAGCGAACCAATTCTTGGCGACCCGGACCTGCTGATGACCGCGGTGCGCAACTTGATCGACAACGCGATTCGCTACTCGCCAGAAAACACCAAAGTGGGCGTTGGTATCCGCCAGCGTGATGGCTACGCGCAGATCTCGGTCACCGACCAAGGCCCAGGCATTTCGGCCGAGGAACAAGAGCGAGTCTTCGAGCGCTTCTACCGCGTCGACTCGGCCCGCTCACGACAAACCGGCGGTACCGGCCTGGGGCTGAGCATCGTCAAGCACGTGCTGGCCAACCATGGCGGCGAAGTATCGCTGTGGTCGCAGCCCGGCCATGGCTCCACATTTACCCTTAGACTTCCCCTAGCGGATGAAGAACCGGCCAGATCTAATGCTCTTGCCGATGAGATGATGAAGGAACAAGCAGTCGAGGCTCGAACCTCAGACCGCAAAGGAGGACGACGATGACCCGCATATTGATCGTAGAGGATGAGGAATCGCTCTCTGACCCGCTGTCTTTCCTCTTGGAACGCGAAGGATTCGAAGTACGAATCGCTGATGACGGACTGGTCGCCGTCACTGAATTTGAACGCCACGGCGCCGATCTGGTGCTGCTGGATTTGATGTTGCCGGGCCAACCGGGCACCGAGGTGATTCGCCAGATTCGCCTGAACTCTCAGGTTCCGGTCATCATGCTCACCGCCAAGGATTCGGAAATCGACAAGGTGGTTGGCCTGGAGCTCGGCGCCGATGACTATGTCACCAAGCCATACTCATCGCGAGAATTACTCGCACGCATCCGTGCGGTACTTCGCCGTCAGGGCGAGGCCGAAGAACTGATCAGCAATGTGGTGACCGCTGGACCGGTGCGCATGGATGTGGAACGGCACATGGTCTCGGTGGATAACACCGAGGTATCGATGCCGCTCAAGGAATTTGAATTGCTAGAAATGCTCCTGCGCAATGCCGGGCGCGTGCTTACCCGTGGCCAGCTGATCGACCGCGTGTGGGGTAGCGACTACGTGGGGGATACCAAGACGTTGGATGTCCACGTGAAGCGTCTTCGTTCAAAGATCGAGCCAGATCCTGCCACGCCAGAGCATCTGGTGACGGTGCGAGGTTTGGGCTACAAGTTCGTGGTCTAGCACTGCTCACCCCGCGCGTAACCGCTTAAAGCGAAAGGGCCTCGGGAAAGAATCCATAGATTCTTTCCCGAGGCCCTTTATCGTTGGTGCTTAGTGCTCCGAGGTCGCGTGGCTCTCGGTTGCCTTCAGGTGTTCGGTTACCTTTGCATCGGAACCGCCTGGTACGAAGTCACGGTATTCGGCAAGGGTGCCGTCTACGACTGGGACGCTGAAGTCCACGGTGTCTCCGTTGGAAGTGAAGGTAGTCTCGGCATGCTCGCCGGCTTTGACACCAAGGCCAGAAATGACCTTCTGGTTAGCGTCATCTTCTAGCTTCAGGGACTTGTCGGTTGGAACCGAGATGGTCACTGGCGTAGCGCTAGCGGCTTTGACGGACAGGGTCAAAGCAGAATCGCTGTCGTTGACCACGGTGCCGATCAGGCGGGCTTTGCTGCCATCGCTGTTGGTAACGAACATCAGGTTACGAACCTGTGCTTTGGCGACGTCGACGTTGATGCCATCGCTGGCAGCGTAGTCGGTGTTGGTGGCCTGCTCGTTGATGGCGCCACAGCTGGTGACACCGAATGCCAGGGCAGCCACAGCGAGGGACGCGGCAATGCGACGTCCAGCGGTCATGCGTGCGGTGATCACGACACTAACTCCTCGGTGAGAATAATGAGTTGCTTCGGTTCATGGTCTACCGAATCGACTCCACCTAGGGTGAGGAGCAACTCGCGAAAAAGACCACGATTACCTCTAAGCCTAGCTGTTTTTCACACAAAGACGCGATTTAGCGACGTGCAACACACGCTTTTCGACAAGAAGTAGAGAACCAAGTTTGGGATAAGAGGTATGGAACTTCGATCGCCGTACTCTCTTCCTACCATGTTTCTCTTGCGAATGGAAGAGGTGATTCCCCGTGAATTCGCGGTTATATCGGGCACAAACGCAAGTTCGTCGAGAGCAAACATGTTAGACTAGTCAATGGGAAAGGGGTTTATCCACATGGTTTTTGAGGTTGGCGAGACTGTTGTCTACCCGCATCACGGCGCCGCAATGATCGAAGAGATCAAAATGCGCAAGATCAAGGGCGAAGAGAAAATGTATCTCAAGCTCAAGGTGGCTCAGGGTGACTTGACCATCGAAGTTCCAGCAGAGAACGTTGATCTTGTTGGCGTACGTGACGTGGTAGGTCAGGAAGGCTTGGACCATGTGTTCGATGTCCTTCGTGCTGAATTTACCGAAGAGCCGACCAACTGGTCGCGCCGCTACAAGGCAAATGTCGAGAAGCTAGCTTCCGGCGATGTCATCAAGGTTGCCGAGGTCGTTCGTGACCTATGGCGTCGAGAAAATGATCGTGGTCTGTCCGCTGGCGAAAAGCGCATGCTGGCTAAGGCTCGTCAGGTATTGATCAGCGAATTGGCTCTGGCCAAGGACCTGGATGAGACCAAGGCCGAAGGCCTGTTGGATGAGGTTTTGGCTTCGGCTTAAACAAAACTCCTACGCGCATCTTGCCGTGAAACGTTTAAACGTTTCACGGCTGTTGCCGTTAAAGCCCCAATGAAGCGCCGATCCACGCGATAAGCTGAGCGGTGTGAAGCAAACACCATCGCATCCTTCGAGCTTGATCTTGGTCGCAGCCGGCATGGGCACACGGCTAGGCGCCGGCATGCCAAAAGCACTGGTTCAAGTAGCCGGCAAATCTTTGGCGGAACATGCCATCGACCGGATCCTGCAAGTGGCGCAGATTAACGAAATCATCGTGGTTACCCCACCAGATGATCAGCGCATGCAATCAGCACTCGCGGGTTATGGAAGCAAACTTCGCACCGTGCCCGGGGGAGCAAGCCGAGCAGACTCGGTGCGCCGCGGCCTTCAACTGGTCAGCGATGAGGCAGCCACCATTCTTGTTCACGATGCCGCCCGAGCCTTCGCGCCGGTGGAACTGTATCAACGTGTGCTTCAAGCGCTGGAAGCGCCCGAGACAAAGGCCGTGATCCCTGCCTTGGCAGTGACCGACACAATCTCTGTTGTTGCCCAACAAGACGGTCATGGCCCCGAATTTATCGAGCAGACTCCCGCACGCTCCACCTTGCGCGCGGTGCAAACGCCCCAGGGATTTGACGCAGAGGTACTGCGCGCAGCTCATGCTCAACTTGATCACTACACCGAAGCCGAGCTGGAGAAAGTCACCGACGACGCTTCGATCGTGCGCGCTTACGGAACAACTGTTCAGGTGGTGGCCGGTGAACAACAGGCCCTGAAAGTCACGCACCCAGAAGATCTAGAAGTGGTCAGCAAACTGGTTACGCCAACAACGCCCGCACTTCACATTGCAAGGGAAGCCATGGATCTGCCACGTATCGGAAATGGTATCGATGTCCACGCGGTCAGCGATGACCCGTCCCGACCCATGTGGTTGGCGGGCCTGCACTTCCCAGATGACATTGGGCTCTCCGGTCACTCAGATGGGGACGCGGTAGCCCACGCAGCCTGCGATGCACTGTTCTCGGCAGCGGGAATCGGAGACTTAGGAACCCACTTTGGGGTGGATCGACCGGAATTTGCTGGGGCCAGTGGTGTGAGCCTGATTGCAGAAGCAGCCCGCTTGGTGCGCGAAGCAGGGTTTGAAATTGGCAACATTGCCGTGCAGTTTGTGGGGCGCCGACCACGCTTTGCAGCACGTCGTGAGGAAGCAAGCCAAGTGCTCAGCGCTGCGGTAGGAGCCCCGGTCAGCGTCATTGCAACCACCAGCGACGGCCTGGGTTACGAGGGTGAAGGCACCGGGTTGACCGCCTACGCCACCGCGCTGGTCTACCCCAGATAGGACGGCGCTGGGTCGGCTTGGTTGACGGGCCATATCACCGAGCGCATCACAAGTGAAATACAAAGGCTGCATCCATCGGATAACCTTAACGACGTGAGCCTGCGATTCTATGACACCAAAACAGCATCTGTACGTGACTTCCAGCCGTTAAACGACGGCGAAGTCAAGCTGTACTACTGTGGCGCCACCGTGCAAGGAATGCCGCACGTGGGCCATGTTCGTAGCGCTATCGTTTTTGATGTTTTGGTCCGCTGGCTTGAATACCGTGGCTTCGCAGTAACCACGGTGCGCAACGTGACCGACATCGACGACAAGATCTTGGAAAAATCGGCGAAGTCTTTTGCCGAGGATTTCCAGGCCGATGAGTACTACCAGCCGCGCGAAGAATGGTTCGCTCTGGCCTACCGCTTTGAACAAGAATTTGCCCGCGCGTACCAAGCGTTGGGTGTACGTCGTCCGACCTATGAGCCACGCGCCACCGGGCACATCACCGAAATGCACGAGCTGATCGCCACGTTGATCGAGCGCGGACATGCTTACCCGGCAACCGATGACTCCGGGGACGTCTATTTTGATGTGCGCTCCTTTGCCCCCTACGGTGCGCTGACTCGTCAGAACATCAACGACATGCAGGGCGCTACCGACGCGGACCCACGTGGCAAAAAGGATGCTCGCGACTTTGCCCTGTGGAAGGGCCATAAAGAGTCCGACCCAGCTACCGCATCCTGGCCAAGTCCATGGGGACGCGGTCGTCCCGGCTGGCACCTAGAGTGCTCGGCGATGGCCGGCAAGTACCTCGGTACCGAATTCGACATCCACGGTGGGGGATTGGATCTACGATTCCCGCACCATGAGAACGAGATGGCGCAGTCCAACGCGGCCGGTCACGGTTTTGCGAACTTCTGGATGCACAACGGCATGGTCACCTACGAGGGTGAAAAGATGTCCAAGTCGATCGGCAACACCATCTCGCCCGAAGAAATGCTGGCCCTGGCCGACGCCCGCGTGGTGCGCTACTTCCTTGGGCAAGCACAGTACCGTTCCATGCTGGACTACCGTCCGGATTCGCTGGCTGAAGCACGGGCCGCGGTGGAACGGATCAATACTTTCATGTCCAATGCACAGTATCGTTTGGGCGCTGGCGCCGATTCGATTCAGGCTACGCAAGTGCCAGCGGCCTTTGGCGCCGCAATGGATGATGACCTCAACGTTCCCATGGCATTAGCCGCACTGCACGAAGCGGTTCGTCAGGGCAACGCATCCCTAGAAGCCCACGACAATGCAGCGACCGAGCAAGCGCTCGGACAGGTGTTGGCCATGACCCAGGTTCTGGGCTTAGACGATGCAGGGAACACCAAAAACTCGCAGGCAAGCGCGGAGCACGAAGCATTGGATCAGTTGATCCAGTCGCAGCTGGCAGAACGTGCGCAGGCTCGCGCGGCCAAGGACTGGTCACGCTCGGACGCTATCCGTGACGCATTGGCCTCCGCTGGCATCATCGTTGCTGACTCAGCAGACGGTGCCCGCTGGACATTAGACAACTAGCCGTTTCAACGGCTGAACCAAAACTCAACTTTAAGGACAAACACCATGAGTAAAAAGGGCCCAACCAAGGGTAGTGGCGGCAAGGGACGCAGTTCCCTAGAGGGTCGCGGCCCAACTCCCAAGGCCGAAGACCGTCCGTACCACAAGGCGTACCGAAGCAAGCAGCTTGCTGAACGTTCGGCCGCTAAGCGCTCCACGGCCAAGCGCACCGACCGCATCAAGGTCAACGCAGAATTTGTCACCGGTCGAAACTCTGTTGTTGAAGCACTGCGCGCTGGCATCCCGGTCAAGGCACTGCACGTGGCGATCCGCATCGAGGTTGATGACCGCGTGCGCGAATCGCTCAAGCTTGCTGCAGCTCAGGGCATTCCCTTGATGGAAGCTTCAAAGCCAGAGCTTGATCGCATGACCGACGGCGCGATCCACCAGGGCATGGCCCTGCAGATCCCTGCCTACGAGTACAAGGACGCCGTTCAGTTGGCAACCAAAACCATCAAGGATTACGACCGTGGCTACACCACGTCGCAGCCACTGTTGCTGGCCTTGGATGGCATCACCGATCCACGTAACCTCGGTGCGATCGTTCGTTCGGCTTCGGCCTTCGGCGCCGACGGTGTCATCATTCCGGAACGCCGAAGTGTTGGCATGACTGCCTCCGCTTGGAAGACCAGTGCGGGTGCTGCAGTTCGCGTACCAGTAGCTAAGTGCACTAATTTGACCAGCGCACTGAAGGAAATCAAGGCCGCTGGTATCTTCGTGATCGGCCTTGACGCCGGCGGAGATATGGATCTGCCTAACTTCGAGTTAGCCACCGGCCCACTGTGCATCGTTGTTGGTTCTGAGGGGAAGGGTCTTTCACGACTGGTCCGCGAGAACTGCGACGCAATCGTTTCCATCCCGATCGATTCGGCCATGGAGTCGTTGAACGCTTCGATGGCCGTAGGCATCTCGCTTTACGAGGTCTCTCGCTTGCGCAAGGCACAAGCGAAGTAGCCTGCCACGATCCTCAATGGGTTGTCACTTGTCCTGGACAAGTGACAACCCATTTTGTGTAGGGTGACCCGCTTCATAACAACAAATTTCAGTTGTTTTTGAGCAGAGTTCACCTCGGAGAGCTCTAAAAGCGCGAAATATCGGCGTTTTTGGGTCCTAAATGGGTTGTACTGGCCGATTTTGCGCCGGGTGGGAATCCGTGTAGAGTCTTATCTCGCGCCGCTGATCCGGACGGGCCGAAAAGGTCTGAAAGAAACAGTGGGGTAAACAAGCTGGAAACGTCGAGTTGACTTTGGTTAGCGCGGTGGTAAGCTTGAAAAGTTGCTCCGGAGCGAAGCAGTCACTGAGAAATGGTGGTTGTGGTGTCGAGAGTGTTTGTTGTTTGAGAACTCAATAGTGTGCCAAGTTTGTTGATACCGAATATTTATTTTATTTGGTGAATACATAACATTTGCTTGAGGCATTGCACCCCCGTGTGATGTTCTTGAGTGTTTTTTATTCGCCAGGACTTCATTGGTTTCGCCCTTATTTTCCGAGGGGTTGCTGATGGCTTTTTATTTTTTTATGGAGAGTTTGATCCTGGCTCAGGATGAACGCTGGCGGCGTGCTTAACACATGCAAGTCGAACGATGACCCCGTGCTTGCACGGGTGATTAGTGGCGAACGGGTGAGTAACACGTGAGTAACCTGCCCCCGACTTTGGGATAAGCCCGGGAAACTGGGTCTAATACCGGATATGACTTCTTACCGCATGGTGGGTTGTTGAAAGATTTATCGGTGGGGGATGGACTCGCGGCCTATCAGCTTGTTGGTGAGGTAATGGCTCACCAAGGCGACGACGGGTAGCCGGCCTGAGAGGGTGACCGGCCACACTGGGACTGAGACACGGCCCAGACTCCTACGGGAGGCAGCAGTGGGGAATATTGCACAATGGGCGAAAGCCTGATGCAGCGACGCCGCGTGAGGGATGACGGCCTTCGGGTTGTAAACCTCTTTCAGTAGGGAAGAAGCGAAAGTGACGGTACCTGCAGAAGAAGCGCCGGCTAACTACGTGCCAGCAGCCGCGGTAATACGTAGGGCGCAAGCGTTATCCGGATTTATTGGGCGTAAAGAGCTCGTAGGCGGTTTGTCGCGTCTGCCGTGAAAGTCCGAGGCTCAACCTCGGATCTGCGGTGGGTACGGGCAGACTAGAGTGATGTAGGGGAGACTGGAATTCCTGGTGTAGCGGTGAAATGCGCAGATATCAGGAGGAACACCGATGGCGAAGGCAGGTCTCTGGGCATTTACTGACGCTGAGGAGCGAAAGCATGGGGAGCGAACAGGATTAGATACCCTGGTAGTCCATGCCGTAAACGTTGGGCACTAGGTGTGGGGGACATTCCACGTTTTCCGCGCCGTAGCTAACGCATTAAGTGCCCCGCCTGGGGAGTACGGCCGCAAGGCTAAAACTCAAAGGAATTGACGGGGGCCCGCACAAGCGGCGGAGCATGCGGATTAATTCGATGCAACGCGAAGAACCTTACCAAGGCTTGACATGTGCCAGACCGCCTCAGAGATGGGGTTTCCCTTCGGGGCTGGTTCACAGGTGGTGCATGGTTGTCGTCAGCTCGTGTCGTGAGATGTTGGGTTAAGTCCCGCAACGAGCGCAACCCTCGTTCCATGTTGCCAGCACGTAGTGGTGGGGACTCATGGGAGACTGCCGGGGTCAACTCGGAGGAAGGTGGGGATGACGTCAAATCATCATGCCCCTTATGTCTTGGGCTTCACGCATGCTACAATGGCCGGTACAATGGGTTGCGATACTGTGAGGTGGAGCTAATCCCTAAAAGCCGGTCTCAGTTCGGATTGGGGTCTGCAACTCGACCCCATGAAGTCGGAGTCGCTAGTAATCGCAGATCAGCAACGCTGCGGTGAATACGTTCCCGGGCCTTGTACACACCGCCCGTCAAGTCACGAAAGTTGGTAACACCCGAAGCCGATGGCCTAACCACCTTGTGTGGGGGGAGTCGTCGAAGGTGGGACTGGCGATTGGGACTAAGTCGTAACAAGGTAGCCGTACCGGAAGGTGCGGCTGGATCACCTCCTTTCTAAGGAGCTAACCATTATTATGGTTGCCCATGTCTGTGCACGAGTGTTGTACGGGTGGGTTGCTCATGGGTGGAATATCAATGAACTCAATACTGGAAAACGTGCGCACGCTGGTCCTCATTATGAGTGGTTGGGGTGTGTGTCGGGGTATTGGCTGTGGCTGTATGGTGTTGGTGCTTGCGAGTACGCATTGTTACTTCACATGAGTGAATCCGTCCTTTTGGGTGGGTTTGTTGGTGTGTGGTGGTGGTGTTGGAATGTGGGTGTTGATGGTGTGTGGTTTGTATGGTTTGGCATGCTGTTGGGTTTTGAGGCAACAAGCCTCCGTCCCTGGTGGATGATTTGATCAAGTGTTGTGGTGCTGGCCTTTTGGGGTTGGTGTTGTGATGGTTGGTTGATTGTCTTCTTGGGTGGCGGGGTTCTTGGTGTTTCGGTGTTTGTCCTGTGTTTGCTGCAGGCATGCTCGGTACGAGCAATAGTCCTTTTGGGTTGTTGTTGGTGGGTGTGTTTGTGGGGGTGTGGGGTTGTTGTTTGGGAACTGTATAGTGAACGCGAGCATCTTGCAGATGAGATGAGTCTTATGACCCTTTTTCCTTGGGTTGTAGGGTGTTTGAGTCTTGTCTGTGTGATTTTGTTAGATTGTTTTATTGCTCAATTCTGAGAACTTTGTTTTGTGTTGAAGTTTTTAAGGGCGCACGGTGGATGCCTTGGCATCAAGAGCCGATGAAGGACGTGGGAATCTGCGATAAGCCTGGTGGAGTCGATAACCGGACGTTGAGACCAGGATTTCCGAATGGGGGAACCCCGCACCATGTTATGTGGTGTGACCTGCAGCTGAATGTATAGGCTGTGTGGAGGGAACGCGGGGAAGTGAAACATCTCAGTACCCGCAGGAAGAGAAAACAATAGTGATTCCGTTAGTAGTGGCGAGCGAACGCGGATGGGGCTAAACCGGTTGGTGTGTGATAGCGGATAGGCGTTGCATCATCGGGGTTGTGGGGTTGACATGTACCAGCGCTATCTTGCTGGTGGGATGAGGTGCAGGCGTATAGGTGAATCGGTTGGAATGCCGGACCATAGAGGGTGATAGTCCCGTAGGTGTAATGCGTGTCTGCCGTTCTAGTGTTGATACCCGAGTAGCACGGGGCCCGTGAAACCTTGTGTGAATCTGCCAGGACCACCTGGTAAGCCTGAATACTACTTGATGACCGATAGTGAATCAGTACCGTGAGGGAATGGTGAAAAGTACCCCGGGAGGGGAGTGAAATAGTACCTGAAACCGTGCGCTTACAATCCGTTAGAGCCTGGGACTTGTTCCTGGGTGATGGCGTGCCTTTTGAAGAATGAGCCTGCGAGTTAGTGTTACGTCGCGAGGTTAACCCGTGTGGGGAAGCCGTAGCGAAAGCGAGTCTGAATAGGGCGTTTGAGTGGCGTGATCTAGACCCGAAGCGAAGTGATCTACCCATGGCCAGGTTGAAGCGCGTGTAAGAGCGTGTGGAGGACCGAACCCACTTCAGTTGAAAATGGAGGGGATGAGCTGTGGGTAGGGGTGAAAGGCCAATCAAACTTCGTGATAGCTGGTTCTCCCCGAAATGCATTTAGGTGCAGCGTTACGTGTTTCTTACCGGAGGTAGAGCTACTGGATAGCTAATGGGCCCTACAAGGTTACTGACGTTAGCCAAACTCCGAATGCCGGTAAGTGAGAGCGTAGCAGTGAGACTGTGGGGGATAAGCTTCATAGTCGAGAGGGAAACAGCCCAGAACGCCAACTAAGGCCCCTAAGCGTGTGCTAAGTGGGAAAGGATGTGGAGTTGCTTTGACAACCAGGAGGTTGGCTTAGAAGCAGCCACCCTTGAAAGAGTGCGTAATAGCTCACTGGTCAAGTGATTCCGCGCCGATAATGTAGCGGGGCTCAAGCACACCGCCGAAGTTGCGTCATTCAAATATTTGCTTGGTCTTCGGATTGGGCGTTTGGATGGGTAGGGGAGCGTCGTATAGCGGGTGAAGTCGCGGTGTAAACCAGCGGTGGACGCTATACGAGTGAGAATGCAGGCATGAGTAGCGAATGACGGGTGAGAAACCCGTCCGCCGAATGATCAAGGGTTCCAGGGTTAAGCTAATCTGCCCTGGGTTAGTCGGGGCCTAAGGCGAGGCCGACAGGCGTAGTCGATGGATAACGGGTTGATATTCCCGTACCGGCGAAGGACCGCCCATACTGAGCTGTTGATGCTAACCATGATGGATTCCAACTGTTGATGCCTTCGGGTGTTTTTGTTGGTTGATGTGGTGGGAACCGATGCAGTGAGGTCAGCGTATTAACAGGTGTGACGCAGGAAGGTAGCCGAGCCAGGCAATGGAATTGACCTGGTCCAAGGGTGTAGGACGAGTCGTAGGTAAATCCGCGGTTCATGATGTCTGAGACCTGATAGGCGCCCACTTTGGTGGGTGATTCGGTGATCCTATGCTGCCTAGAAAAGCATCGGCGCGAGGTCCTAGCCGCCCGTACCCCAAACCGACACAGGTGATCAGGTAGAGAATACTAAGGCGATCGAGAGAATCATGGTTAAGGAACTCGGCAAAATGCCCCCGTAACTTCGGAAGAAGGGGGGCCTGCCCCGTGATCAGCTCTTGCAGTTGTGAGCGGGTGTGGGCCGCAGAGACCAGGGGGAAGCGACTGTTTACTAAAAACACAGGTCCGTGCGAAGTCGCAAGACGATGTATACGGACTGACTCCTGCCCGGTGCTGGAAGGTTAAGAGGACCGGTTAGCAACTTGTTGCGAAGCTGAGAATTTAAGCCCCAGTAAACGGCGGTGGTAACTATAACCATCCTAAGGTAGCGAAATTCCTTGTCGGGTAAGTTCCGACCTGCACGAATGGAGTAACGACTTCCCCGCTGTCTCAACCATGAACTCGGCGAAATTGCAGTACGAGTAAAGATGCTCGTTACGCGCAGCAGGACGGAAAGACCCCGAGACCTTTACTATAGTTTGGTATTGGTGTTCGGTGCAGCTTGTGTAGGATAGGTGGGAGACTGTGAAGCTTGGACGCTAGTTCAGGTGGAGTCATCGTTGAAATACCACTCTGGCTGTACCGGTCACCTAACTTCGGACCATGATCTGGTTCAGGGACAGTGCCTGATGGGTAGTTTAACTGGGGCGGTTGCCTCCTAAAATGTAACGGAGGCGCCCAAAGGTTCCCTCAGCCTGGTTGGCAATCAGGTGTCGAGTGTAAGTGCACAAGGGAGCTTGACTGTGAGAGTGACAGCTCGAGCAGGGACGAAAGTCGGGACTAGTGATCCGGCGGCACCTCGTGGAAGGGCCGTCGCTCAACGGATAAAAGGTACCTCGGGGATAACAGGCTGATCTTGCCCAAGAGTCCATATCGACGGCATGGTTTGGCACCTCGATGTCGGCTCGTCGCATCCTGGGGCTGGAGTAGGTCCCAAGGGTTGGGCTGTTCGCCCATTAAAGCGGTACGCGAGCTGGGTTTAGAACGTCGTGAGACAGTTCGGTCCCTATCCGCTGCGCGCGTTGGAAATTTGAGAAGGGCTGTCCTTAGTACGAGAGGACCGGGACGGACTAACCTCTGGTGTGTCAGTTGTACTGCCAAGTGCATCGCTGATTAGCTACGTTGGGAAGGGATAACCGCTGAAAGCATCTAAGCGGGAAGCCTGCTTCGAGATGAGATTTCCATGCACCTTGAGTGTGTGAGGCCCCCAGCTAGACCACTGGGTTGATAGGCAGGATGTGGAAGCAAGGACTAAAGACTTGTGTAGCTGACCTGTACTAATAGGCCGATGACTTTCAACACACAATATATACAATAATGACTAATAAGATCATTGCTGTTCGCGTTCACTATGCGGTTACGAGACAACAACTCGACAACCGAAACTAAACATGAGACTTGACAAGTAGTTTTTGTCGCATCGTTTCATACAACACCAGAAAATTGGTTTGTGTGCTTCGTGATTGTTACGGCGGTCATAGCGTGGGGGAAACGCCCGGTCCCGTACCGAACCCGGAAGCTAAGGCCCACTGCGCCGATGGTACTGCACTCGTGAGGGTGTGGGAGAGTAGGTCACCGCCGGACTTAACTTAATAAAGATGAATGTTGGTTTGAGGCCCTAACCTTTTGGTTGGGGCCTCACCTGTTTAACCAGCAGAGCTGGTGGGTGGGGGTGAGCTGAAGCTCGACCCCCTTTTTCCTGTTTAACGACTAGATTGGGTTGCCTGCTACCGCAGTCGACCGAGGCTGAGGGGCCGGCAGGCTCAAGGAACCACAGGTCGATTGCAAATGGCGGCTAGTTGACCGGTGCCAGGAAGCAGACGACAGATTTTCCACTCGGTTCCATGAGTGCGCTGCGATTTGCTTTCATCGCGTACGTAACCAGAATGTATGTCTCAATGGATTGATGTCCTGCACTTTCGACAACGGCTAATGCTGACACGTCCAGTCACGAACTTAACGAGCAATTGTCTTTGGCCGTAGCCTCTGGGTAGGTTAGAAACCCCCACTGCTATGGAGACAATGATGTCTGATGTTCAAACGAAATTGATCGAGATGCTACAAACAGCGTTGCCTCCAGGCTTGGTAGTTCTGGACGATGCAGCGCTGCTTGAGAATTCAAGAGACTTCGGACAGCTAGCAGTACAACCAACATTGCCACTAGTCGTTGTTTTCCCTACGGAAGTTTCACACGTTCAGGATGTGATGCGTGTAGCGACAGAGTTGCGCGTTCCAGTCATCAGCCGTGGTGCTGGTACTGGTGTCTCGGGAGGCGTTCATGTTCGTGGGGATGCCATAATTCTGAACCTGGCTCGGATGAACAAGATTATCGAAGTCCGTCCCGACGATGAAGTGGCCATCGTTGAACCTGGTGTTGTCAACCATGAACTGAATTCTGCTGTTGAGCAGTTCGGACTGATGTATGCTCCAGATCCAGCGAGTTACAAGATGTCGACCTTAGGTGGCAACATTGCAACGAATGCTGGCGGTTTGCGGTGCGCTAAGTATGGGGTAACCCGAGACTCGGTTCTTTCCTTAGATATCGTGCTCTCAGACGGACGCCTGATTCGGGTAGGCAAGAATACTTTCAAAGGTGTAGCCGGATATGATCTAACGGCTCTATTTACTGGTTCCGAAGGAACCCTTGGAGTTGTAGTGCGGGCAGTTCTCAGATTGCGCTATCTTCCCGTGGATGAATGCGACATCTCGCTGCTCTTTACAACTCTCGAGGAGGCGGTTCATGGTGTCCAACTCATTGCACGCGCACGGATCCAGCCGGCGATTCTTGAACTGGTAGACAATTCGACTCTTCGAGTACTAGATGAGCAGTATTCAACTGACTATGCGAAGGCCGGCGGGGCGATGGTGCTCGCCCGGCTAGATGGCTACGGTGCTATCCGCGAGGAGGATGCGATCCGTAAGGTGTTCCACGGAAACAACGTCGAGTTGAGCCTTTCGGGTGCGGAGGCAGCTACCAAGCTAATTGAGATGCGTCGAACTAGTCGAGGCGATAATAAGGATGATGCCTACCGTACCGGCGAGGATGTCGCCATTCCAAAGAGCAAGATGGTCGAGTACGTGCACAGATTACAAGCCGTTGCACAGGCCGAACATGTAGATATGCGCATGATTTCTCATGTTGGTGATGGCAATCTGCACCCTACTTTTTCCGTAGACCCCGACGAGGGGGAAAATCCGTTGGAACGTCTTGAACGTGCAGTTGAGAGCTCCGTTCGAATTGCTCTCGAACTTGGCGGCACCATTACCGGTGAGCATGGCATCGGCTTGATCAAGAAAGACTGGCTTCCGTGGGAACAGTCTGCTGAGGTTATCCAGCTACAACGATCGATCAAGGCGCTGTTGGATCCATTGAATATTCTCAATCCAGGCAAGGGGATTTAGTCGCAGTCCTCGATCGAGAATTAGGAGTATATACACCTAGTTTGAACCGCTGAATTGATTATGTGTCCAGGATGCTCGAGGTGTAGAGTAAAAACGATCTTGATCACGGGATATGGCGCAGTTTGGTAGCGCGCGTCGTTCGGGACGACGAGGTCGCAGGTTTAAATCCTGTTATCCCGACTAAAGGCAAGATTGTGGGACCCAGTTCAGTTGAACTGGGTCCCACTGCTCTAGAACGGTGGATCGTCGAGCGAGTGAGCCGCGGATGAAACGGTGGCGCAGGGTAAGTGACAAGCCAACGAGCTGCAGATCACTCGAGGTTGACCCCCTCAGAATGTGCGTTCGTGGAAGTTTTTAGGTATAGTTATATCTCGTGCTAAGGCATTCGTTGTTGGCAGGTATTCCTGATCAACCAACGAAGACTAAAGCGCATTGGGATATGGTGTAATTGGCAACACAGCAGTTTCTGGTTCTGTCGTTCTAGGTTCGAGTCCTGGTATCCCAGCGCTTCACCAAAGCAATTTGGTGAGTTGAAGATGCGTCTTCAGCATACGGCCCCATCGTATAGCGGCCTAGTACTCCGCCCTCTCACGGCGGCAACACGGGTTCAAATCCCGTTGGGGTCACATATCAAATATCGCAGAGCAGATGCTCTGCGATATTTTTGTTTAAGCACTGACGGTTGAGGCATCGGTAACGGGGCCTATAGCCCGACCCAAGGGGGTTATGTGCCAAAAAGTGTGTACAGATGAAGCGCTGAAGTGGAATCATCGACGCCCTCCCCACCCTCTTTGCACTCCATTACCGTCATCCCAACTGAAGTGCCTGTCGTAAAGCACCGGCCCAATAGGCTCATCCTTGATGATCTTCGGCGACGGTTTCTCGGCCCAATGCCGCTGCTGCACGAATGACCACGGATCCTTCGGGGTTTCGACGTGTCGATACAAATACCAGCGCACGAGCGCTATCGAATGCTCCGGCGTCAGCCCTCGATGCAGTCGTAGCTGGTCCTTGATCCCTGCGTTGATACCGCCTTCGAGCGGGCTCGTGGTCCGAGGCAACACCTCGCCTTCTAATGCCAGGTCCAACCACTGAAAAAGTTGACCTTTCTTCAACAGGCTGTCGAAGAGTTTCTCGCCGCGACGCAGATTGATATGGGTGTACCACCATGTTTGATTTGGTCTGACGTACCAAGGCCGAGGCTCAGATTTTCCTTTGGCATAGGTTCGTTCTTTGAGCGTGACTGCGTGCATGGACTGCCACTGATAGAACTGCTCGGTCCAGTGCTCGGCTTGTTCCTTCGTCTCAACCTTCATCAATGCCCGGGTCAAAGTAAGTAGCTGCTGACCTGGGACTGTGCGCGGGTTCAGGGTGAGGTGTTTGATCATGGTTTGACGGATATGGAAGAAGCAACGCTGGATCTTCACCTCTGGCCAGAGTGCGGTGATCACGGATTCCAAGGCGCCGTTCCCGTCGATGACGGCAATTTGTGATGGTGTCATGCGTTGGAGCATGAGGGTCCACGAGGCGACCTTTTCACGGTTGCAGAATTGCCAGTCGATGATGTGTTTTCCGTTGAAAGCGGTCAGGGCGCAGTAGCCGTTGAAGTAGGTGCCATCGAGCATGAGGTATCGATGTTGTTCGCCGGTTTGTTCCAGATGTGGCTGGACTTGCCAGCACCATGCGGTGGTGCGGTGGAAGGTGCGCCGAGGGATTCCCAGTTCGGCGATGCTGTGCTTCCCGGTGGCCCAGTGGTAGAAGCCGGTGAATTGTGCTTTCGCGATGATATCGGGTCGGGAAACAGTGCTGGACGCGCCGCAGTTCTTGCACCGCCAGCGGGTGCGTCCAGCGCCTGTTTTCCCGTTCTTGACCAGCTTGTTTCCGCATACATCACAACGGGGTTGGTTTGCAATTGTTGCCACGGTACATGCTTTCAAAGCATGTGTTCGTGGTGTTATTCCTAGTGATTACATGTTTTGAGTGGTTTCTATACACACTTTTTGGCACTTAACCCACCCAAGGGCCAGATTGGGCGTCTGGCCCGGTAAATCAATGGAGCTACGCTGCCGGTGTAAGCCGTAGAACATGTGTTCGTCGTGTTATTCCTAGTGGTTACATGTTTTAGGTGCTTTCTGTACACCTTTTTGGCACTTAATCAGCCCTTTGGGAAATTGATCCCCACCGTATGGTGCCCCGGCAATGCAGCGCCGCATGAAGGCAACGATGTCGGACACTGATGTGTTTGGCGCTCGTATATAGGTGAAAGCAGACCGGTAGTTCCACCGCAGTCTAGTAGCGGCGAGATGTTTGTCCGGAGAAGCTGAATTTCCTGTGGAAGGCTAGAACGTCGCTAACGTTTATGGCTTGTATCGATGGCAGTGGCTGCCCCCAAGAGGAGCCTCCGTTCATCTTTGAAACGCGGAGGGCCTCGCTACGGGAAAGCTAATACTCTGAGGGGTTTCAGAATCGAAGATACATATCCTGCGTCTAGAGCTTCGCAGCAGAGTGGAAACTATTGCGCCAGATATAGGGTGAAGCGAAGAATGACGACCTTTGCTCCCCAGATTCGTTCTCCTCCCCAGATTCGTTCTCGCTGGCTGTTGCTGAAGAATCAGAATTGTAGATTCGTTGCCCCAGGGCTCTTGCCGTTGATAGCTTGCGCCGTAAGCCGTAAGCCGTAAGCCGTAAGCCGTAAGCCGTAAGCCGTAAGCCGTAAGCCGTAAGCCGTAAGCCGTAAGCCGTAAGCCGTAAGCCGTAAGCCGTAAGCCGTAAGCACTGAAGTGGATCCATACAGGAAAAGTCTGGCGCATAGTTGTCGAGACAGACATCCTGTCTCTGACTCGTTGTCGTGTAAGAACCCTTAGGCACGTGGCACTCTTTTTATGATTACGCTAAGTCGCTGCGCTAGAGAGTATGTGTTTCTCAAGCAGCGGTAAGTGACTCAAGATTGGCTTGACAGGATTTGCGGAACCAAGCAGCCAGTTTGTTGCAGTAGAGAATCTAACTTCAATGGAGTCCTGCTGTTCTAAGTCTGCTTCAACTTCGTTGGGGCAGACCCTCTTACCCAGAAGCACTTGTGGCGCCATGCTCGGGCCGTCGGGTCTATCGGATCGGGCCGCGCTAAGCCGGCGTTTTATGAGTATGGCTAGATCAGATATTCCAGCGGTCGGCCAACCGACAGGTACGCACGTTCTACTCGCTGGGAATTGAATTGATGTGTACGGACCGTAATGCCAGCAGCTGCTGAGACAAGTTGGCCACCGGTGAGCACCACTGTGTGTAGCCCAATTGTCGATGATGGAGCAGGAGCCAGTTGATCCTGATGTCCGCTAAAGAACCGCGCATGTCACTAAACGAGCACTGCGGCAACGAATTAACATCAACTTCTGCTTTTTAGGGATGCCCCTGGTTTGTAGTGAGAGACCATGAGCGAATGAAGCTTCAGCCGTGTTCGCTTTACGTCGACTGCTAGAGGCCGGCTAATAATGACGATCTTTGCGTGCAGTGGCACAAGCTGATGTAGGCACATTTTGCTTCGAAGAAGTATCAAGGGCGGGCAAGTTCGGGTGCGTCAGAAACGGGCAAGAACGGATGTAACCACAGTCACCTTAAAACAAGCCATCCGATTTGTAACCTCTCGGATTCCCGTGTATAGTTTTTATTTGTCGCCGCAACGAGGTCAGCTTCAAAGCTGGTACCGATTCGGGCGACAATCACTCAGAAAAAGCTCAAGTATTTTTGAGCGTCTAATTTCTGAAAAATATAACGCTGGACGATAACATAATCCAATTATGGATTTATGGAGAACCGGTAAGTGTTTGTTGTTTGAGAACTCAATAGTGTGCCAAGTTTGTTGATACCGAATATTTATTTTATTTGGTGAATACATAACATTTGCTTGAGGCATTGCACCCCCGTGTGATGTTCTTGAGTGTTTTTTATTCGCCAGGACTTCATTGGTTTCGCCCTTATTTTCCGAGGGGTTGCTGATGGCTTTTTATTTTTTTATGGAGAGTTTGATCCTGGCTCAGGATGAACGCTGGCGGCGTGCTTAACACATGCAAGTCGAACGATGACCCCGTGCTTGCACGGGTGATTAGTGGCGAACGGGTGAGTAACACGTGAGTAACCTGCCCCCGACTTTGGGATAAGCCCGGGAAACTGGGTCTAATACCGGATATGACTTCTTACCGCATGGTGGGTTGTTGAAAGATTTATCGGTGGGGGATGGACTCGCGGCCTATCAGCTTGTTGGTGAGGTAATGGCTCACCAAGGCGACGACGGGTAGCCGGCCTGAGAGGGTGACCGGCCACACTGGGACTGAGACACGGCCCAGACTCCTACGGGAGGCAGCAGTGGGGAATATTGCACAATGGGCGAAAGCCTGATGCAGCGACGCCGCGTGAGGGATGACGGCCTTCGGGTTGTAAACCTCTTTCAGTAGGGAAGAAGCGAAAGTGACGGTACCTGCAGAAGAAGCGCCGGCTAACTACGTGCCAGCAGCCGCGGTAATACGTAGGGCGCAAGCGTTATCCGGATTTATTGGGCGTAAAGAGCTCGTAGGCGGTTTGTCGCGTCTGCCGTGAAAGTCCGAGGCTCAACCTCGGATCTGCGGTGGGTACGGGCAGACTAGAGTGATGTAGGGGAGACTGGAATTCCTGGTGTAGCGGTGAAATGCGCAGATATCAGGAGGAACACCGATGGCGAAGGCAGGTCTCTGGGCATTTACTGACGCTGAGGAGCGAAAGCATGGGGAGCGAACAGGATTAGATACCCTGGTAGTCCATGCCGTAAACGTTGGGCACTAGGTGTGGGGGACATTCCACGTTTTCCGCGCCGTAGCTAACGCATTAAGTGCCCCGCCTGGGGAGTACGGCCGCAAGGCTAAAACTCAAAGGAATTGACGGGGGCCCGCACAAGCGGCGGAGCATGCGGATTAATTCGATGCAACGCGAAGAACCTTACCAAGGCTTGACATGTGCCAGACCGCCTCAGAGATGGGGTTTCCCTTCGGGGCTGGTTCACAGGTGGTGCATGGTTGTCGTCAGCTCGTGTCGTGAGATGTTGGGTTAAGTCCCGCAACGAGCGCAACCCTCGTTCCATGTTGCCAGCACGTAGTGGTGGGGACTCATGGGAGACTGCCGGGGTCAACTCGGAGGAAGGTGGGGATGACGTCAAATCATCATGCCCCTTATGTCTTGGGCTTCACGCATGCTACAATGGCCGGTACAATGGGTTGCGATACTGTGAGGTGGAGCTAATCCCTAAAAGCCGGTCTCAGTTCGGATTGGGGTCTGCAACTCGACCCCATGAAGTCGGAGTCGCTAGTAATCGCAGATCAGCAACGCTGCGGTGAATACGTTCCCGGGCCTTGTACACACCGCCCGTCAAGTCACGAAAGTTGGTAACACCCGAAGCCGATGGCCTAACCACCTTGTGTGGGGGGAGTCGTCGAAGGTGGGACTGGCGATTGGGACTAAGTCGTAACAAGGTAGCCGTACCGGAAGGTGCGGCTGGATCACCTCCTTTCTAAGGAGCTAACCATTATTATGGTTGCCCATGTCTGTGCACGAGTGTTGTACGGGTGGGTTGCTCATGGGTGGAATATCAATGAACTCAATACTGGAAAACGTGCGCACGCTGGTCCTCATTATGAGTGGTTGGGGTGTGTGTCGGGGTATTGGCTGTGGCTGTATGGTGTTGGTGCTTGCGAGTACGCATTGTTACTTCACATGAGTGAATCCGTCCTTTTGGGTGGGTTTGTTGGTGTGTGGTGGTGGTGTTGGAATGTGGGTGTTGATGGTGTGTGGTTTGTATGGTTTGGCATGCTGTTGGGTTTTGAGGCAACAAGCCTCCGTCCCTGGTGGATGATTTGATCAAGTGTTGTGGTGCTGGCCTTTTGGGGTTGGTGTTGTGATGGTTGGTTGATTGTCTTCTTGGGTGGCGGGGTTCTTGGTGTTTCGGTGTTTGTCCTGTGTTTGCTGCAGGCATGCTCGGTACGAGCAATAGTCCTTTTGGGTTGTTGTTGGTGGGTGTGTTTGTGGGGGTGTGGGGTTGTTGTTTGGGAACTGTATAGTGAACGCGAGCATCTTGCAGATGAGATGAGTCTTATGACCCTTTTTCCTTGGGTTGTAGGGTGTTTGAGTCTTGTCTGTGTGATTTTGTTAGATTGTTTTATTGCTCAATTCTGAGAACTTTGTTTTGTGTTGAAGTTTTTAAGGGCGCACGGTGGATGCCTTGGCATCAAGAGCCGATGAAGGACGTGGGAATCTGCGATAAGCCTGGTGGAGTCGATAACCGGACGTTGAGACCAGGATTTCCGAATGGGGGAACCCCGCACCATGTTATGTGGTGTGACCTGCAGCTGAATGTATAGGCTGTGTGGAGGGAACGCGGGGAAGTGAAACATCTCAGTACCCGCAGGAAGAGAAAACAATAGTGATTCCGTTAGTAGTGGCGAGCGAACGCGGATGGGGCTAAACCGGTTGGTGTGTGATAGCGGATAGGCGTTGCATCATCGGGGTTGTGGGGTTGACATGTACCAGCGCTATCTTGCTGGTGGGATGAGGTGCAGGCGTATAGGTGAATCGGTTGGAATGCCGGACCATAGAGGGTGATAGTCCCGTAGGTGTAATGCGTGTCTGCCGTTCTAGTGTTGATACCCGAGTAGCACGGGGCCCGTGAAACCTTGTGTGAATCTGCCAGGACCACCTGGTAAGCCTGAATACTACTTGATGACCGATAGTGAATCAGTACCGTGAGGGAATGGTGAAAAGTACCCCGGGAGGGGAGTGAAATAGTACCTGAAACCGTGCGCTTACAATCCGTTAGAGCCTGGGACTTGTTCCTGGGTGATGGCGTGCCTTTTGAAGAATGAGCCTGCGAGTTAGTGTTACGTCGCGAGGTTAACCCGTGTGGGGAAGCCGTAGCGAAAGCGAGTCTGAATAGGGCGTTTGAGTGGCGTGATCTAGACCCGAAGCGAAGTGATCTACCCATGGCCAGGTTGAAGCGCGTGTAAGAGCGTGTGGAGGACCGAACCCACTTCAGTTGAAAATGGAGGGGATGAGCTGTGGGTAGGGGTGAAAGGCCAATCAAACTTCGTGATAGCTGGTTCTCCCCGAAATGCATTTAGGTGCAGCGTTACGTGTTTCTTACCGGAGGTAGAGCTACTGGATAGCTAATGGGCCCTACAAGGTTACTGACGTTAGCCAAACTCCGAATGCCGGTAAGTGAGAGCGTAGCAGTGAGACTGTGGGGGATAAGCTTCATAGTCGAGAGGGAAACAGCCCAGAACGCCAACTAAGGCCCCTAAGCGTGTGCTAAGTGGGAAAGGATGTGGAGTTGCTTTGACAACCAGGAGGTTGGCTTAGAAGCAGCCACCCTTGAAAGAGTGCGTAATAGCTCACTGGTCAAGTGATTCCGCGCCGATAATGTAGCGGGGCTCAAGCACACCGCCGAAGTTGCGTCATTCAAATATTTGCTTGGTCTTCGGATTGGGCGTTTGGATGGGTAGGGGAGCGTCGTATAGCGGGTGAAGTCGCGGTGTAAACCAGCGGTGGACGCTATACGAGTGAGAATGCAGGCATGAGTAGCGAATGACGGGTGAGAAACCCGTCCGCCGAATGATCAAGGGTTCCAGGGTTAAGCTAATCTGCCCTGGGTTAGTCGGGGCCTAAGGCGAGGCCGACAGGCGTAGTCGATGGATAACGGGTTGATATTCCCGTACCGGCGAAGGACCGCCCATACTGAGCTGTTGATGCTAACCATGATGGATTCCAACTGTTGATGCCTTCGGGTGTTTTTGTTGGTTGATGTGGTGGGAACCGATGCAGTGAGGTCAGCGTATTAACAGGTGTGACGCAGGAAGGTAGCCGAGCCAGGCAATGGAATTGACCTGGTCCAAGGGTGTAGGACGAGTCGTAGGTAAATCCGCGGTTCATGATGTCTGAGACCTGATAGGCGCCCACTTTGGTGGGTGATTCGGTGATCCTATGCTGCCTAGAAAAGCATCGGCGCGAGGTCCTAGCCGCCCGTACCCCAAACCGACACAGGTGATCAGGTAGAGAATACTAAGGCGATCGAGAGAATCATGGTTAAGGAACTCGGCAAAATGCCCCCGTAACTTCGGAAGAAGGGGGGCCTGCCCCGTGATCAGCTCTTGCAGTTGTGAGCGGGTGTGGGCCGCAGAGACCAGGGGGAAGCGACTGTTTACTAAAAACACAGGTCCGTGCGAAGTCGCAAGACGATGTATACGGACTGACTCCTGCCCGGTGCTGGAAGGTTAAGAGGACCGGTTAGCAACTTGTTGCGAAGCTGAGAATTTAAGCCCCAGTAAACGGCGGTGGTAACTATAACCATCCTAAGGTAGCGAAATTCCTTGTCGGGTAAGTTCCGACCTGCACGAATGGAGTAACGACTTCCCCGCTGTCTCAACCATGAACTCGGCGAAATTGCAGTACGAGTAAAGATGCTCGTTACGCGCAGCAGGACGGAAAGACCCCGAGACCTTTACTATAGTTTGGTATTGGTGTTCGGTGCAGCTTGTGTAGGATAGGTGGGAGACTGTGAAGCTTGGACGCTAGTTCAGGTGGAGTCATCGTTGAAATACCACTCTGGCTGTACCGGTCACCTAACTTCGGACCATGATCTGGTTCAGGGACAGTGCCTGATGGGTAGTTTAACTGGGGCGGTTGCCTCCTAAAATGTAACGGAGGCGCCCAAAGGTTCCCTCAGCCTGGTTGGCAATCAGGTGTCGAGTGTAAGTGCACAAGGGAGCTTGACTGTGAGAGTGACAGCTCGAGCAGGGACGAAAGTCGGGACTAGTGATCCGGCGGCACCTCGTGGAAGGGCCGTCGCTCAACGGATAAAAGGTACCTCGGGGATAACAGGCTGATCTTGCCCAAGAGTCCATATCGACGGCATGGTTTGGCACCTCGATGTCGGCTCGTCGCATCCTGGGGCTGGAGTAGGTCCCAAGGGTTGGGCTGTTCGCCCATTAAAGCGGTACGCGAGCTGGGTTTAGAACGTCGTGAGACAGTTCGGTCCCTATCCGCTGCGCGCGTTGGAAATTTGAGAAGGGCTGTCCTTAGTACGAGAGGACCGGGACGGACTAACCTCTGGTGTGTCAGTTGTACTGCCAAGTGCATCGCTGATTAGCTACGTTGGGAAGGGATAACCGCTGAAAGCATCTAAGCGGGAAGCCTGCTTCGAGATGAGATTTCCATGCACCTTGAGTGTGTGAGGCCCCCAGCTAGACCACTGGGTTGATAGGCAGGATGTGGAAGCAAGGACTAAAGACTTGTGTAGCTGACCTGTACTAATAGGCCGATGACTTTCAACACACAATATATACAATAATGACTAATAAGATCATTGCTGTTCGCGTTCACTATGCGGTTACGAGACAACAACTCGACAACCGAAACTAAACATGAGACTTGACAAGTAGTTTTTGTCGCACTGTTTCATACAACACCAGAAAATTGGTTTGTGTGCTTCGTGATTGTTACGGCGGTCATAGCGTGGGGGAAACGCCCGGTCCCATACCGAACCCGGAAGCTAAGGCCCACTGCGCCGATGGTACTGCACTCGTGAGGGTGTGGGAGAGTAGGTCACCGCCGGACTTAACTTAATAAAGATGAATGTTGGTTTGAGGCCCTAACCTTTTGGTTGGGGCCTCACCTGTTTAACCAGCAGAGCTGGTGGGTGGGGGTGAGCTGAAGCTCGACCCCCTTTTTCCTGTTTAACGACTAGATTGGGTTGCCTGCTACCGCAGTCGACCGAGGCTGAGGGGCATGCACCCACTGCAGACCAGGACGACACAGGCAGCAGGTGGGTATCGTCCCTGTTGCGATCTATCCTCTGCTGGGATCCATGCAGGCAGGCTGTACACGAGCAGAGATGTTGGATGCACCCACATGTCAGGACCTTGCTGGTTTCTGCGCACGAGGCTGGCCGGTACTGCGCACAGTACTTAGCTAAATCAGCCCTTCGGTAGAGTCGACTTCTTCTCTAAGAGCAATCGAGCTGGCTAGTTCCTTCTTGAAGAATCGATGCCGTTACTCTTTCGTTGTTGGCGTGAGCAGCACTTGGAGTGGCTTGCGTACCTTTCCTGACTGCACCTATCATCGCGAGGCTACGGCGCCATGCGTGAGAGCTGCCCTCTGGTGGGTTTCACTGAGGCGTAGGAGCCTGACGGATGCCATAGGTGTCGCGCGGTGGAACGCATGTCTGGCTAACGCTGTTCGTATCAGCTTGCCAATCGCCGCAGGAGCCTCTGGGCAGCCGTAGTCTGGCCCGCCTGTCACCATGTTTGTTGTACGGCACTACAGCTAGACTCCAGAGTCGCTATGGTCGCTCCGGATCTAAATGATGCGTGCTGCTAGTTCGTGATTCTCGGGCTGTCCGCGTAGCTTGGCTGCGTGGAGGGCGTCCGTTCGATGAAGTGTGTACAGAGTGTGAACAAGATGCCTGCGCCGTCCTGTGGTCAAGGCCACCAAGCCAGGACGGCCTTGAATTGGTACTGCGGCAAACCGGCTGATATAGTTATGGAGTTGTCGCAATCGCGGATGACACCGTAGTTTTCCCATGGTTCGCCATGAGGTATAGAGTTACGGCGATCATAGCGTGGGGGAAACGCCCGGTCCCATACCGAACCCGGAAGCTAAGACCCACAGCGCCGATGGTACTGCACTCGGGAGGGTGTGGGAGAGTAGGTCATCGCCGGGCATAATTTGCCGAAGGCCCCGAATTTGATTCGGGGCCTTCGATGTCTGACTTGTGTTTTTGCCCAAAAGAAAAGCAGGCGGTAAGAAAGTTTCCTTTCTTACCGCCTGCTTTTCTGATTCTTTAGGCTTCGTCTAGACGAGCGCCACTCTCGGTATCAAAGAGGTGGATGTGCTGCAGACGTGGAGCGATATTTAGTCGCTGCCCACGTGCTGGGGGAGTACGTCCATCAACACGAACCACGACGATCTGCGTTTCGCCAGCAAGTTCTGCCGAACCGTAGATGTACGCGTCAGCGCCGAGCTCTTCAACAACGTCCACGATGATCTCCACGCCCTCGCCGGCGCCGACAATGTCGATGTCTTCGGGACGGAAGCCCAAGGTGGTGCCGCCGTTTGCACCGGCAACCTGGATCAGCGCGTTGCCAAAAGCAACCTGTCCGTTTACGGCCTCCAACTTGACCAAGTTCATTGCAGGAGAGCCAATGAAACCAGCAACAAAAACGTTGCGTGGGCGGTCGTAGAGTTCGCGAGGAGTGCCAACCTGCTGCAGTTCGCCGTCCTTGAGAACCGCAACGCGGTCACCCATGGTCAAGGCTTCCACCTGATCGTGAGTCACGTATACGGTCGTAACGCCGAGGCGTCGAGTCAAAGAAGCAATCTGTGTACGAGTCTGTACACGCAACTTGGCGTCCAAGTTAGACAGCGGCTCATCCATCAAGAACACCTGCGGTGAACGAACGATAGCGCGGCCCATGGCCACACGCTGACGCTGACCACCGGAGAGTGCCTTTGGCTTACGAGTCAAGTACTGCTCAAGGTCCAGAAGCTTCGCCGCTTCAAGCACGCGACGGTTGCGCTCTTCCTTGTCCACACCGGCGATCTTCAGGGCAAAGCCCATGTTTTCAGCGACGGTCATATGTGGGTACAACGCATAGTTCTGGAAAACCATTGCGATGTCGCGGTCCTTGGGCGGAACGTTGGTAACGTCCTTATCGCCGATGAGAATCCGACCCGAATCCACTTCTTCCAGTCCTGCAAGCATGCGCAGGGTGGTCGACTTACCGCAGCCTGAAGGGCCAACGAGTACGAGGAATTCCCCGTCTTGGATTTCGAGGTCGATTGCATCTACTGAGGGAACTAGCGCGCCTGGGTAGATACGGGTGGCCTTATCAAAGGTCACAGTTGCCATGATGACAATCCTTTCACGGGCAGGTACGTGCCCGACGATCCATAGTGAAAGTGAGTTAGGACACTTTAGTTTCGCATGGAAATCAGAATTTGCAAAAGATGTGGCAAATCTTGGGGCGTGGCTATACGATGTCGGGCCAATGTTTCGCCTGGACCGACCTTAATGCCGAGATCACTGGACGTCAGAACCCTAAACCCGTTTTCGTCGGTCACATCATCACCCACAAAGAGCACGGCGTCGACGTGTAACAATTCTCGAAGCCACGTTAAGCTCTCGCCTTTATCGCCCTGATGCACTGAAGCTTCCAAGACAGATTTGCCCTCAAGGAGCTTGACCCCGGGGATCGAACTCAAGGCCAACTTGGCTTCTGCAATCGCAGCAATGCCCACCTCGGGCTGTGCGCGACGCACATGGAGAACCGTTGCCGAGGGCTTATATTCCAAGGTGACGTCCTTGTGCATTTGGGCGATCGTCTCTAGCGCAGTGCTCAGCTGCTTCAGCCGATCTAGTTGCACGGCGCTAAGCGGTTGCTCCTCCCAGTCCGCGCTGAATTCTTGAGGCACGCGCCGTTCTGCGCCATGGGAACCAATGCAGATCTCGGGCACCGGTTCTGGATACACGGCCGCGAGGGAGGCAAGATTGCGTCCAGAAACCAAAGCTGCGTAGATCCCGGGGCGCTGGCTAAGGCTCTGGAAAGCTAGCGCAGAGTCGGGCAATGGGCGGGCATCTTCGGGCCGGTCTACCAGCGGAGACATGGTTCCGTCGAAGTCCAACGCCACAAGGACGCGTTCATGGGCGGCAAACGCTGCCAGCGCTGCGCGCAGGTCGTTGTCGATCTCAGGCAAGGTCAAGTTCGTTCCTGTGTTCACCGGAGCTAACTCCGGATTAGCGGGTGCCGGCATTGGCAGAGGTGGTGGCGCTGATTTCGGCGAGCTCGGCGAGGAACACCTCGGACCAGCGGGTTACGTCATTAACCTTTAGGTGTCGGTTCATGCGACGCATCCGCTTTTCCTGTTCGGCCTCGTTCATTTTCACTGCGGTGATGATCTTGTCCTTCATGCCGTCGATGTCGTGAGGGTTCACCAGAACAGCCTGCGTGAGCTGGTCTGCGGCGCCGGTGTATTCGGAGAGCACCAGCACACCGCGGCCATCTTGATGCGCTGCGACGTATTCCTTGGCAACCAAGTTCATACCGTCGCGCAGCGCGGTCACGAGCAGAACGTCGGCGGCCAGATACATCGCGATCATTTCGCGCAACGGGTAGGACTGGTGCAAGTAGCGCAGCGTGGTGTGGCTCAGGGTGTCATGCTGACCGGTGATTTGACCGACCATGAGCTCCACCTGATCACGTAACTCCATGTAGGTGTCCACGTTTTCGCGGCTGGGGCTGGCTACCTGAATTAGGCACACGTCGCCTGCGCGCAATTGTTCGTCGGCCAAAAGTTCGCCGTAGGCCTTGAGCCGGTGACGGATGCCCTTGGTGTAGTCGAGTCGGTCCACGCCAAGAATGACAGTCTTCGGGTTGCCCAGTTCATTACGGATCTGGGCGGCCCTGGCAATGATCTGCGGATCACGGGACAGTTTGGCAATTTGCTCGGTATCGATGGAGATCGGGTGTGCCTTGGCCCGGCACAAGTTCTGCATCTGATTGCTCGCTGAAGGGGTAGCAACGTCGCCCTTGGTTGAGTAGTCAGTGAAACGGCGCAGGCAACGAAGGAAGTTTGACGCATCAGTCTCGCGTTGGAAACCCACGAGGTCCGCGCCGGCGAGGCCCTGCAGGATCTGTGTACGCCAAGGCAACTGTGAGAAGAGGCTAGCGGCCGGGAACGGAATGTGCAGGAAGAAGCCGATCTTCAAATCGGGGCGGGCAACGCGGATCATCTGCGGGACCAGCTGCAGCTGGTAATCGTGGACCCAGACGGTGGCGTTAGGCGCGGCAATTTTTAGCACGGCGTCGGCGAACCGCTGATTGATTTTCTTGTAGCGGTCCCACCAGGTGCGGTGGTACTCCGGCGGGACGATGACGTCGTGGTAAAGCGGCCAAAGGGTGGAGTTGGAGAAGCCCTCATAGTAAAGGGTTAGATCGTCTTCACTTAGTGGCACTGGGGCCAGGTGGATGTTGTCCTTGTCGAAGCTATCTAACTCTTCGTCGACTCCACCATGCCAGCCGACCCATGCTCCATCGGAGGCGGCCATGATGGGAGCTAAAGCGGTGACCAAACCACCGGGCGAACGTCTGAAACCTTGTGACCCGTCCGGATTGGTGATCCGGTCTACGGGTAGTCGGTTGGCTACGACCACTAGGTCGTAATTCTGCTCGGTGTTGTGGTTTGGTTCTGCGGTACCCACTTTAAACCTCCTGGTTTGATCAAACTGCGCACCTTGATGGTGCTGACTCGTCGGTTCTGAGTGAATGACTATGTATTCAGTTTTTCATTGCGCTTAGTAACGACCCTAGTGAAAAGTCGGTCTGATGAAAATCATACTGAAGTTTGGTTAGTTATGTGAGGTGACGCACGTTTCGTGACGTGGTGCAGCGAGGCGTAGATAATGCTCGAGCAGTTCCCCAAGTGACTTGGTTGAATGATCAAGTACAGTGTTTGATACTGCTTTGGGTGCTGTATGCGGAAGTTATGTGAGTCCTGTGAAGGGCGAGCAATCTCCTCTATTCAAGGATATTTGCCTGAAGGATTGGCTAAGCTTGATCCAGATGACCGTTCTCCGCTGACTGAGGAACCACCAAATTTATGTCTACTAATAATCCGCGCCCAACAAAAGCGCAGCGCAACGCGAGTGCACGCGAAAAAGCAGCTCAGCTTCGCGTTACCGAAGAGGCAGCTAAAAAGCGCAAATCGCTGATCGTGAAGCTCGGAGTTTTGGCTGCTGTCATTTTGGTGATTGCGCTAGTAGTTACGTTGATCGTGCGCAACAACAACGGCAAAGTCGCAGACGCTGGTTCGACGCCTCAGGGCGCAACTGCTGCTGGTGGCATTGTTGTCACTTCCTCGGATACGGTCGCTAAGAAGACCACTGAAGAAGTGAAGATCGACGAACTGAAGCAGCCTGAGACGGCACCGGAGACCCCAGAGCCACGAGATCTGACCGTGGCCAAGAAGGGTGATCCGATCAATATCACCATGTACGTGGATGCCAACTGTGTTCACTGTGCTGACTTCGAAGCAACCTACGGGGACCAGATCGATGACTGGTTGGCCAGCGGAGATGTAAATATCGAGTACCGCAACGTTGGCTACCTCGATGGTGGATCTCCAACCAACTACTCCTCACGTGGCGCCAACGCCCTAGCTTGTGTTGCTGACGTGAGCCCAACGGCCTACATGAAGTTCGTCAAGGCACTGTGGGGTCACTACCCAGAGGGCGAAATGAAGAACTCCGAGTTGGCTCAGATGGCGATCGACAACGGCGCTGACGAATCGGTGAAAGATTGCATCGACAGCGACAAGTTCCGTCCATTCGTAAAGTACGCGACCACTGCAGGTCAGTACGACGGTGTTAAGGGAACCCCTTCGATTTTCATCCAGGGTAAGGAATTCGTCCTGGGTACCGATGACTTCCCAACCGAGGTCAACGCAGCAATCAAGGCCAACAAGTAATCCCTGTTTGCTCTAGACAACTTGGCGAGATCAGGTAGTATTCGATATTGATCTCGCACCACGATAAAGGGGAAGAAAGCCATAAACGGCTTTCTTCCCCTTTGCGTTGCATCGAGGTAACACCCGATTCGCAGTCCACCGGTGTTTTCGGATATTCTTATCCGGTACGCCCCCTTAGCTCAGCTGGCCAGAGCGTCTGTCTTGTAAACTGAAGGTCACCGGTTCGAATCCGGTAGGGGGCTCGAACAGATCCTCGGAGCACATGGTTTTTCGCCTGTGTTTCCGGGGACTTTCTCTATTAACGTCCAGTCGGTCGATCTAAATCAGATACCGCTTTGTTGCGCAGGGTGTCGTTTAGGTGTCCTTTTGAAATCAAGGTGCCTTTTTAGCGGGTGAAATGAACACCGATTAGCCCGCACGCAGCGGTTGGACCGGCTCGTACTCATGGACGTTCCAGGCGTGAAATTTCCGCCCTGAGCGAACAAGGGTCCGTTTCGGGCATTTTGCGTGAACAGGAAGCATATTAACCTACACCCGGTAAGTATGACCGAAGAAATCATTAGCCTCACGGCGCCTGAAACCGAGCTGCTGCTCACCCGAGCTGAAGCAGCACTGATCCTGCGAACTTCGCCCAAAACACTGGCCAACTGGGCTAGCGCAGGCATCGGGCCACGAAGCCGCAGGTGCGGACGCACTGCCGTGTACCTGCGCAGCGAAATCGAAAGCTACGTCGCCAACCTCTTCGAGAAGGAGGCTGCCTAATGGGACGCCGCCGACTAGAACCAGGCGAGCTGGGAGAGATCTCATACAAGACCGTCACCCGAGCCGACGGTCGATCAATGATCAAAGCACGGAGCCGCTACCGTGATTCGGGTGGCGTTACCAAGCGCCTGAGCGCCGAAGGCAAGACGAGAGCCGCTGCTAAGAATTCACTGAAGCTGAAGCACAAAGATCTGCTGAACAGCGGGGCTGCCCTGGGCGCAGAAGCACCCACCGTTGCCCAAGCAGTGGAAAACTACTTGAGCACCTTGCAGATTCAGGACCTGGAACACAAAGTCCGTGGAGCTCGCTACGTCACTCAAGGCACAATGCGACAATACAATCGATCGGCAGCCATAGCCACCAAAGTCCTTGGCGATGTGCGACTGGGAGACCTGACGGTGCAATATGCGCAGAGGCAGCTTGAAGCCCTTGTGGATCCAGTAACTCTGGAAGGCGCAGCCGCAGCAAAACAGGCCAAGAACCTACTGATGCGTGCAATTGCTGACGCGCAGCGCCTCGGGCACATCGCAGGAAACCCCATTCAGGCGGTACAGTTGCCAACCAAGGGGCGCGCGCCTGTCAATGCTCCGACCTCGGACGACCTTACTGCTTGGCGTGCAGCTTTCGGATGGTACTTCGATGACAAGCAAGGTGCGACGACCAAGCGAATGGATGAGCGCGTGCGCTGGGTAACGGAACTGCTGCTGGCAACGGGCATGCGCATCGGTGAAGCCATGGCCCTGCGCTGGCAAGACATTGATTTCCAGAACCGGCGTGTGAAGATCACGGGCACCCTCGTTGAGAATGGTGCTCTGGCGCGTCAAGGGTATCCGAAAACAGAGTCCTCCACCGGATCTCTAGCCTTGCCCGACAAAACGGTAGGCATGCTGATCAAGCTGCATAGCCGCACGAAGTGGAAGGCTGCCAGTGACCCAGTCTTTGCCACCCGGACAGGCAATTATGCGGCACCCACCTCGATCCGCCGGTCTTTACGCCGGATCAGCGAGCTGTACCCGAAAAACTTGCCGATGCCGGACCTAGCGCCACACGATCTTCGCCGTGCTGTGGCCACGCATATTGCTGAAGTGGCAGGGATTGAGTCCGCCTCAAAGCAGCTTCGACATGCGAGCCAGCGACGACTATTGCACATTATATTAAGCGGGCGGAAGATGTTGCCGACTACACTGGTGCAGTCGAAGGATTGTACGCGAATACAATCGCGGGCGACTTAGCTGACCAAAAGTATGCGTTTCCAAGATTTCATGCGAATACGAGGTTACCAAACTCCGTTAGTGAGCTGCTTTAGCTCATCGTGAGTTTGCGCGGGATTCTCAAGCCCCTCAGGCGAGTGTCGCATTGTACAAGTGATTAATGAGATAACAATAAGGCCAAACGTCTCCGATTGGCCGGGAAAGTTCTTGGAAACGAATTGATGACTCAAGCGAGAGTGAGAGCCGGAGCGCCACTAGACGCAGCTGAAGACAGGGCAAATAAGAAACCTGTTGCTGACGTTGTCAGGCGAATCGAGGACTTTCAGAACCAGTTTCTAGGTGGAACCTTTGGCATGACACGAAAAATCTTGCAGGAATCGCTAGACATGTTAACGCCAGAACTTCTAATATCTGTAGTTGCTGCCGGCTCTGTGCCGAGCATGGAAAAACTTCGTATACGTCTTGCAACCTAGAAGGAAGCTGCAAGGCTATAGGTGTTCCAGCGCCTCATCAAGCGAATCGTGGATGGAGGATATATCGCCAGTTAGGTCAATTAGTCTCACGCGGATCGGATACTCACCAAGGGTGAAGTTGAGATTTCTACCCAGCCCGTCCTCGGTGTGAACGGCAAGCAGAACACCTTTCGGTGCCCAGCTCAGGTTCTTTCGCAGCTGAGCTGTCACACAGTACGAATACAACTGGTCCGGGTTTCGTTTCAGCACCCACCCAATCGCGTGCATTAGAGTTCTAACAGTGCCACTTTCACCGACACACCTTGTAAAAACGGTGAACTTGAAACACACGCCCAACCGACTCTGACCAGACGTTACACGATGGTTGCACCCGAACAGGTAGATTATTGCATTCGATGATGAAGAAAAACGCTGCCATATCAGTTGCGCTGCTGAGTGCCAGCTTCATGCTTACAGGATGCCAGCGGCCTCCCGCGCACATAGACATTGCGCTGATTGACAGCGGACAAACTGTACTCGCGCAATTTTCCAAGTATGACATCGTGAACCACGGAGCAAACACACCCTCCGAGCACGGCACCATGATGATGTCCTCCATCTTGGGTGTAAATTCAGACTCCCAACTGGACCCTGCGTCCCTAACGATGCACTCATATGACATTGGCGACGCTCCAAGCGCCTCAGACATAGCCAATGCTATTGAAGCCGCCGTTGCGGACAACGCGCGAATCATCAACATCAGCCTTGGTGTCAGGCGTCCACACGCTGAAATTGAGAAAGCCCTGAAATCGGCCAAGGATGCCGGAGCATTCGTTGTCGCCGCAACTGGCAACGTGAGATCTCTGGCCCCCGATTACCCGGCACGCTATGACACAGCGCTTTCAGTTGCAGCAACTGACGCCAACGGCGAATGCTGGACGGAAAACCCCTGCGACAAAGCTGACCTCACAGAGGCAGGAGTGGACATTCCAGTGTCCAAATCCAACGGCAAGGTAGTTGAAGAATCGGGATCTTCCATTGCAGCTTCTGAAACGACCAGAAAGATAGTTGAAGGAATACTTTCTGGACGCATTAAGGATGCAAGCAAATTCGAGTCCAGCCAGCTGGACGGCTAAGCCGCAACACATGGGAGCGGGCTACCGCTGAAGAAAAACTTGTAGCCCGCTTCCTCGTGTGAACCCCAGCTTTTCGTATCGCGCCACCATGGTTTCATCCGCAGCTACAGAGGCCACTACGGATTTAGCCGGCAAGCCCAATAGAGCTGAGCGAAGATCTGCTAGCACCCCTGAGCTTGAACCTGGCATTTGAGCAAGAGAAGAAAGAATGTAGAGGTCACCTTCGGGTAGTCCGCGGATGTCCAGAGCTACTTCTCTCTGTCGTGCCACAATTGCCATGCCGGCAGCCAACCAGATCATCAGCAAGGCGCTGATGCCGAATCCGGCAATTTGAACCCAGGCACTCCCAATGTGCAGGTAGCGGACGGCTAGAGCCAGTAAAGCTGGAACGCACAACGCTACAAGGAACAAGCACAAGCGCAGCAGAGTCTGCACCGGCCTGTTACGAAGCAGCACGAAAACACCCAAACGGTTGCCAGTTAGGTGCACGTGACGGGCTCCCGCGGAAACCACTGAGAGCAGTTGCGCAAGGAAAATAACTGCGGCACCAGCCGTGCCCTTGCCGAAGGCACGACTGGTGATGCAAGCAGCTTGGAAAGTGTCTCGGATTGACCCGACAATACTCGTCAATCGATTGGGTCTGGTTCGCAACCTGGCCGTCCCTGCATCGCAAAAGCCTTCTCATACAGAGTGGCGCTCTCATCCGGCCAGCCTGGATCTCGCGGAACGACACCGGTAGCAGCCCAGAGCGTCTCCCTTAGCCACTGTGCGAATCCAGCTACACGGAAGTTGCCTACAGCGCCTGCATCCCCTTCAGCATGCTCAAGCAAGACAATTGCTCGCCTCATCCCACCGAGCTCGTCCTGAATGACGTTCCACAACTCTTCATCCTTAGTGAACACAACGTCGTAGCTGTCTTCATCTTCTTCGGGAGGCCATTCCATCATTTCGCGTTCAACCGGCAATGACCGGGAAGCAAGGAGCTCTGGGTCGGAAATATCGTAGGCTGCAACTACACGTGCCGAGTCTACGTATTCATCGATGAGGTTGCCGGCGAACCTGGAGTAGTCGAAGGTCTTGCCACCCAACGAGGTGAGAAGTGCTGCAGCTTCCGACACGCGTGGAGCAGCGCCAACCCCGTAGTGTGCACGAGCAGCCTGCAAGAGTTCTTGGTAGTCAGTCATAGTTCCTTAATTCAAACACGATTGGTGCCGCCAACAGTAGCTAGCGACACCAATACCTCGTGCAGATTATTTCTTAGGTCATGCTTCCGTAGAAGAGGTGAACGCTAGGTGTCCGATTGTTGGGATGGTAGTGCCACATGTATCCCTTCTTGCCTCCACCACTGATTTCAGGGCCAACAGCCGATTTGCCGTTCTTAATAGAGACAGCTAAGGATTTCGCCTTGCTCTTGGACAAAGCCCAAACGTCATTTCCCTTACCCTTCTTGCCACGAGTTACAGCCTGGGCCTTTGTAAGCCCCTTCGCGCTGATGAACACTTTATTGCTCTTAAGCGTCGCTGGGTAGTAATCGCGCTTCTTCGACTTACTCTTCCTGCTGTTCTCCTTGATGATCTTGGAAATAGCCTTCCCTGCTTCAAGAGCAAGGGCTCCGCCAATCACAATCGCGGCACCGACAGCAAGGTAGTAAAGTGCAGTGCTGATGGAGATTGCGCCAAAAGCAAGAGGTATCACGAAAGCAACTGAAGAAGATGCTTCAGCTGAGTCGTGCTCGTAGATTTCGCCAGTCTTCGGGTTCGTTAGGGTGAAAACTGTGCGCTCAACAGTAGACTCCTGAATGTCGATGTCGTAGGTTTCGGTGACGATTTCACCGTCAATCTTGTCGGTGAAGGTTACTTCGCCACTGGCTTTTCCAGCGTCGAGTTCAAGGGCGAATTCGAATGGATCGTTGGCAGCAGCTGCTTCTGCCTCAATTTCGATTCCCGCGGTGCTGACGTCAACTTGTTCAAGCTCTAAGCCTTCTTCGGCCAGACCTTCTTCGACGATTTCTTCAGAGCTGTATCCAGCATATTGCGCCTGGAGCTCTTGGGTGGTGGAAGCTGTCGGGGCGGCTGCCTCAGTTGCGGGTTCTGGCGGGGATTGTACAGATCCGAGCGAAAGTGCGGATGCAACCGCTATAGCGGTAACTATTTTGATCATGGTCTTCTTTCGAAGTCGGTGCGGATGTGACCATAACCAATGAACCATATCTGAGCAGACACTAAATCATCCTTAAGAGTTATTTAGACTCGATTCACCCTCCGCCTGCGTTACTCTGCACGTATCCAGCTTGCGCGTAAATGAAGAAGCCGAATAAGTGGGAACAAGAAAGAACCCGATGTTACGAACATCGGGTTCTTGTCTCAGAGAGAACTACTTGCGCTAGTATCCCAGGAAACCGCGAGCATCGAACCCGTTGAGAGTCACATAGCGTTGATCCCACCAATTCTGCTGCATGGTTTTTCCGTTGTATCGCACGCCCACATGACCGTAGCTAGACACGATATTTTTGTACGGACCCCAAACTAGGATGTCTTCATCCCTGAAATCCCTGTCCGTGTGCCACTCAAATCCTGCGGCCTTGAGCTTGTTTCCAGCTGTGCCACCTGACTTGTAAGCGATTGCATGTCCCCAATGGTTGGTTCTTAGGCCACGCACTTGCAGCAAGTACTGGGAAACCAGGCTGACGCATTCCCCTCTGCCTGTTCCGTCAGCGTTCACAAGCGAAGTTCCGGCAACCTTGTTGTAGAACTTTGCAATCGATGTTGCTGCCTTTGGTGCGCTGCCGCACTTTTTGGCTACAACTGGATTGTTGCTGCGTGTCGCCATGTCCACATCGGCCGAGTAGGTTCCGTGCGTGGTTTTGTGCCAAAGGCTGTCCCAGTCGCCTCTGATTCCAGGGCTGCCCTGGGGTATGCTCGGGCACGGCGAACTGCCGAAGAAGCTGGCACAAATGTACGATTTGCCGGTCGAGGCCCGGACCGTCCGTCCACAAGATGGAGGTCAAGGCTCGCTGAGGTCAAGCAGTTTGTAGCCGACTACGGCAAGCTGCCTGAATCTAATGGCGACAAAACCGAGGCGTCCTTGCATGGGTGGCTTCTGGAGCAGCGGCGTTCCTATAGGCGACAGCAGATGTCCTACCCGAAGATCGTTCTGCTGGAAGAACTGACCGGATGGAACTGCGACAGTCACCAAGAAAGCCTTGATCGGCAGTGGGAAGACAAGCTCGCCCAGCTGGAAACCTACGTCAACCAGCATGGCGGGATGCCCCGGTATAGGACTTTCGCGTCCGAAGACGAGCGAGCGTTTGGCGTCTGGTTGCATAAGCAACACCAGCGTCGTGCAGAGGGGAAGATCGCCGGGTGGCGGCACGTCGCGCTAGATGGAGCAGTGCTTGGCTGGCGTAGCCGAGCTTAGGCGCCCCGGATCTCTACACCCCTCGGACAGAGTGACTTTTACTTGCCCTTTTCAAAAGGCGACTGCGGGAAAAACCGCGAATCTACGGGAAGTATTAGTCACCCAACAAGACTCCTTACTCCCCAGTAGCGCCCATGTACACGCGAAATTATCAGTGTTTTGCGAAAGTGCCTTGTAAACTGAAGGTCACCGGTTCGAATCCGGTAGGGGGCTCCACTAGATCCTCGGATTGGCGGCAGCTTTGCTGGTGATTCCGAGGATTTTCTGTATCGGGCTATCACTGCTCCTCGCGTCGAGCCTGCAGAAGGCAAATAGCTGTCGCCGGTAGAATTATTGCAAGACCACAATCCATGAGCCGGGGCCAACGGGCCAAGTGCTCAGCTTTTGAAGGAGCCAAAAATGGCCGGAGGCCTTGTAGCACTGTTGGACGACGTAGCTGCGTTGGTGAAAGTCACTGCGGCGTCCATGGATGACATCGCCCTCGGCGCCGCAAAAGCCAGCACCAAGGCCATGGGTGTGGTGGTTGATGACGCGGCGGTCACCCCACAGTATGTGGAAGGCCTGTCTCCCAAACGCGAGCTACCCATCATCTGGAAAATTGCGGTGGGTTCCATCCGCAACAAGTTGCTGTTCATTCTGCCTGTCGCACTTTTGCTTTCGTACTTTGCACCGTGGGCATTGACCCCCATCCTGATGCTCGGCGGCACCTACCTCGTATTCGAAGGTGCAGAGAAACTTCTTGAAGCCCTTGGCTGGATCAAGCACCACGGTTCAGGCGAAGAAGGCAAAGAACGCGATGAAAAAAGCATTATCAGTTCGGCAGTACGCACCGACCTGGTGCTCTCCGCCGAAATCTTGGTGATCTCGCTGAACGAAGTAGCTCACGAGCCAATCCTCACCCGAGCACTGATCCTGATCACCGTGGCCGTGCTGATGACCGTGGTGGTCTACGGAGCGGTCGGGCTCATTGTGAAGATGGATGACATCGGCCTGCATATGGCTGATAAGTCTCGCAAGCTCACCCAGAAAATCGGCCGCGGCCTGGTCAAGGGGATGCCTATTGTCATGTCCGTGCTGGGCAAGGTCGGCGTGGTCGCGATGCTTTGGGTCGGTGGACACCTGATTCTTGTTGGCATGGATGAGCTTGGCTTGCATGCGCCCTACGGCTTTGTGCACCACCTCGAAGAGCAGGTGCATCATGCAACCGGTGCTGCCGGTGCGGTGCTTGGCTGGTGCGTTAATACTGCGCTGTGCTGCGTGGCTGGCTTTATTTTGGGCAGCATCGTCACGGTTATCGTTCTGGGATTCGGAAAGCTTAAAAACAAGGGTAAGACCGAAGCCGCCCACTAGGGCTAGAAATCTCGGTCATTTGCGTCCAGCCAAACTGTCTGGCCGCCATGGAAAGATCAATGCGTGTTGAGTAAAGAAGCAAAAGAACAGGCCACCGCCCGCCATGCGCGCGGTGCCTACTTCACCCCGGAACCTTTGGCTGCATTTATGGCGCACTGGGCGCTAGAGGGCCACGGGACCAGAATTCTGGAGCCCTCCTGCGGCGAGGCGCAATTCCTTGAAACGGCCCACAAAGAACTGGCCGGTACCGGGGCATCGGCGCAGCTCGTAGGTTATGAACTGCACGAACCAACCGTTAAACAGGCTCGGGTACGTCTTGGGGCGCAGGGGATCAATGCCCAGATCGCACAGGCGAACTTTTTTGAGCTAGCTGGCACCAGCGACTTTGACGTGGTGATCGGCAACCCGCCGTACGTCAGATACCAACTGCACCGCGGAGTAGACCGCCAGCGTTCCAGAGCTGCGGCCAAAGAAGCCGGAGTGGAACTGAACGAACTGGCCAGCATCTGGGCGGCCTTTGTGGTTCATGCAACCAGCTTCTTGGCTCAGGGTGGCCGGATGGCGTTTGTGTTGCCTGCTGAGCTGATGTTTGTGAACTATGCCGGGTCGGTGCGCCAGATGTTGCTCGAACGTTTTGCCAACGTACATTTGGTGGTTTTTGAGCAGCGCCTTTTTGCTGACGCGCAAGAAGAAGTAGTGCTGCTGCTGGCCGAGGGGTATCAGCAAGGACCCACAGCTCACTTCAACCTGCATCAATTCCGCAACGCTGAAGACCTGGCGCAGTTGGGCGCCGGAACCCAGCATGCCCCGGTACAAAAAGCGGAGCGCTGGACCGGCTCATTGGTGGGCATCGAAGCCCAATCAATCCTTTCCTCCGCTTTGGCCCACGGGCATTTGTCCACGCTCAAGGCGTGGGGCGAAACCTCACTGGGAGCGGTAACCGGCAATAACAAATGGTTTACCCTGAGCCGTGAACGAGTCCAAGAACTAGGTTTGGCTGAGCAGGATTTGATTCGTATCTCCCCACCAGGTTCCAGGCACTTACGTGGCCTAGAACTTGACGAGGCGATGTGGCAGCGCTTGGGCGAACACGGTTCGGCAACCTATCTCTTTAGGCCGGCAGCTAACCCGAGCACCGCTGGTGAAAGCTTTATCGCCAGTGGTGAATTGGAGGCGGTGGACCAAGCTTACAAATGCCGGGTGCGCTCGCCGTGGTGGCGGGTTCCAGTGCTTTCGGTTCCTGACCTGTTCATGACGTACATGAATGCTGATACACCACGGCTGACAACCAACCAAGCCGGAGTGCACCACATCAACTCAATCCACGGCGTATACCTCGGCGCCGATGTGCGTGAGTTGGGCCGTGAGCTCTTGCCGTTGGCATCGCTAAATACACTGACCATGTTGGGTGCAGAAATCATCGGGCGTTCCTACGGCGGTGGCATTTTGAAGGTTGAACCGCGAGAAGCCGACGTGCTTCCGGTTCCTTCAATCACCATGGTGCAGGCCCACACACACGAATTGCGATCCATCAAAGATACGGTTCGCCAGCTGCTGGCCCAAGGCCACAAACAAGAAGCAACAGACCTGGTTGACCAGATCGTGCTAGGAAGCATGCTTGAGCTGGATAAGGACGCAGTTCAAGCGCTGCGTGCCGCAAGGCAGCACATGCTGGAGCGACGCAAGGCAAGAAGCAAAGCGGTGAAGGGATAAACGTGGCTAATCCGACGGTCGAAAAGACCCTGGCATTTGCGGAGTTTGATACAACGCTGATGTCGGCGGCAAAAGATTCACCGTGGTTGAATAACGGGGCAGTCACCGAAGAATTCAACCCGTCCTACGCCGTACTTGAAAAGCTTTTGAGCATTCCGGTACGGACCAAAGCGGTAACCCGTTCGGGCCGCTTCGCCCAAGGCGTTGACGCCTGGTTGGCGCATGAATTACGTCGCGCCGGATTTGACGCGGACCTCGTCTGGCCGCGGCCCGAAGCACCACGAGTCCTCTCCAGCGATATCTTGGACCTACTTCGCAAGCTGCCTGAACGCCTAGCCGATGAAGTCCACGAATCGATCATGAACGGCAAAGCCGGAAGTACCGACGCGAGAATTTTAGGTCGCGCCTATATGAAGCAGACCGACGTGGTGATGACCCATTGGTCCACCGGACCGGAACTGCTGCTGAGCACCAAGGCCATGGCCTCCTCCTTCGGCAAGAACCTATCTAACCGGTATGAGGAAGCCTATGGTGACGCTGCGAATCTACGGGCCCGTTATCCGTTGGCGGCTGTAGGGTTCTTCTTTGTACAACGGGCAACCATCCTCGAAAGTGAACCGGCAGCCTTCCGTCGAACCGTGGATATGATTCGAAAGCTGCGCGACTTTGGCGACGGCTTTGGGTACACCGCCACCGGCTTGTTGCTGGTGGACTGGGACGATGAGGCACAAGACCCCGAAGTTCGTTGTGTGCACCCGGCGGTGCCCCAAGACATTGCAGCACCACAGTTCCTGAACGCCGTGGTGGACGCGGTACTCAAAGTTACACCCATCGACCTGCATGAAGCAGCTCGCGCTCGCCGAGCGGGTGAAGTGGCTCCGCTGCCAGGGCACGAATGGGTGGATGAGCAACAAGACGCACTGTTCTAGGCCTCGGGGTGTAGCTGAGAATACGTGCCTCACGCTCGGCGGCCTGAGGCAAAGAGTCCACCCACCCGCGCGCAGCTTGCGTTGCCCGGTAGATGAATTTCAGTCGGCCGTCTTGCTCAAAACTACGCTCGCGTTCCCATAAGTCGGAACGCTCATAAAAGGCCCACGAAGCCGGGTTCTGCGCATCGATGACACTGATGGGCGTTTTCCCAGAACGCACCGCAAATTCAAGACGCAGGTTGGTGACATGCTGGCGAATTCCTCTGCGACGGTATTCGGGCCGCACTGCCATACAGCCGAGCTCTACCGCGTCCATGACCTCGGTGGGAGCCAGGATCGAGTCGTGAACTAACCCTGCAGCGATCAAGGTGCCTTGATCGCGCACGGTAACCAGTAGTTCCAGACGATCAAATTTCTGTTGCCAGCGCTGGTCAATGACCGGGTACAGCAGTGCCAGCTCGGCGAGTTGCGCCGAATCGAGGCGCAACGGTGACAAAGAGAAGTTCAGATTTTCAAACACTGGGTGTGGTCCTAGAAGAAAAGAACGAACGAAAAGAAGGCTTTGGCTCAGCGGTCAGTAACCGCTGTGCCGATTCGTTGGCCTTGATAGGACCGATGCCGGTGGCTTCCGGCAACTTCCTTGTAGGGTCCAGTTTGCGCTCGATGAGCTAGGAAAATTATGCGGTCTGAACTGTGCCGTTCACAAGTGCTTTTTGGTACTTTTTTGGTGAAGAGAAAAGAAACGATCTGATGAGTGTTTTTGCTGTGCTTCGTAGCTTGTGATTGGCGCCCGGAGTTGGTGCGCGATTTGGTGCAGGGGTATGAAAAGGCTAAGATCGTTGAGGTGCTTGACCCCGTGGTCAGAGCGCAATATGGATCTTTAGCTCAGTTGGTTAGAGCGTTCGCCTCACACGCGAAAGGTCGCTGGTTCGAGTCCAGTAAGATCCACGAAAAAGCCACCGGTGACGGTGGCTTTTTTGCTGTTCTAGCAGTTGGTGGCGAGGCCCGGGATTAGGCGCTCAGTAATTCATGAACCCGTGGTTTTACTTCTTGGCCCAGGAGCTTGATGCTGTGCATCATCGTTTCATGCGGCAAGGTGCCGGCGGAGTACTTAATGTCTGCGCGCGAGAGTCCCAGAAGTTTTGTTGCCGAGGCGATCTTTGCGGCCACGGTTTCTACGCTTCCGGCCATCATGGCACCACGTGGGCCCATCGCTGCCTGGAGGGTCATCTTGCTTGCCGGTGGCCATCCGCGCTCGGAGCCCAAGCGGTTCATGGTGCGCTGGTAATGCGGCCAGAGTGTTTCAAGTGCTTCTTCATCACTGTCGGCAACAAGTCCGTGGAAATGTGCCGCCACTGGTTGCTCGCTATGGCCGTATTCCTTTAGCGCACGATGGTACAGATCAACCAGACCGGTAAATGCCGCAGGCTGTCCACCGATGATTGCCAAGAATAGCGGTAGGCCATGGCGTGCGGCTCGAACCACCGATTGTGGAGAGCCACCCACACCAACCCAGGTAGTCAGAGGCTTATCTTCCAACAGTGGGTAGACCTGAGTATTGCGCAGAGCGGCGCGATGTTGGCCATGCCAAACCACTGGGTTGCCGTGGCGCAATTTGGCCATGAGATCCAGCTTCTCTTCGAAGAGCTTCTCGTAGTCGTCGAGGTTCAGCCCAAACAGTGGGAAGGATTCAACAAAGGAACCGCGTCCGGCGATGAGCTCGCTGCGTGAATTGGAAATGGCATCAAGAGTGGCAAAACGTTCATAAACTCTGACCGGGTCATCGCTGGAAAGTACGGTCACCGCGGTTCCTAGCTTGATCCGTTCGGTGGTGCTGGCCAGTGCGGCCAGGACGATTTCTGGTGAGGAAACCGCGTAGTCGTCACGGTGGTGTTCGCCAACGCCGAAGAAGTCTAGGTTGGCGGCCTCAGCTGCTTGTCCTTCAGCAATGACATTGCGGATGACCTGTGCGTGGCTGAGCAGGTTGCCTTCGGCGTCCTGAGTAATGTCACCAAAAGTTTCGACGCCGATCTCCGGCAAGAGCAGCTTGTCGCTCATGAGTACCTTTCAAATTGCATGCAAACACATCTAAGTTCATTGTCTCTCAACCACCGCGCGACCGGGGATATTCCGCAGCTAAAAAACAGTGCAAAATGTGTTCGGCGCTACCTAGTGATTTATGCCCGTTCGGCACAACTTATTGCCCATCGGTTGTATCGTAAATTGCATGGGAAATCTTAGGCTGAGGGGGCAAGATTAGTGGCGCATCGATCTGACGAAGAGCACGGCGTACCGTCAGGGCAGATGGGTGATGATCCAGCGCCATCGGCGGCTGCGTTGCCACGGATATCCACCAGTGAAATCAACCTGGGATTCCACCCGGATGAGCCTATCGAAGAACAGCCCACCGCTTCTGAACTACCGCTAAATACGGCGGTTAGTGCCAGCGTTTCGGCAGCTGCCGCTTCAGATATTGAGTGGCGCACCGGTCAGGTGCACACTACCGACGACGGCATTACCTTGATGCCTACCCGTGCCAACCCTGTGGCACGTCGGTTGCTGGCTAAAATGTGGATTTCGGACACACCTCCAACTCAGGCGCTGAACATTGTTGAACGCCTGCAGGGTACGCCCTATGCCAATCCAAAGGTCAACGACCAGCAGGATGCCTCTTCTCGGCGCACCATGGAGTTTGCACTGGACCTCGGGGAGACCCTGATTCGTTATGGTGCCGGTGCCTTGGAAGTGGAGACCAGCATCATCGCGGTCACCGCTGCCCTGGGCCTGAGCCACCTAGACGTTGACATCACCAACCAGTCGCTGCATCTGAACTACAGCCCACCAGACGCCGAAAGTTACTCGGTGCTGCGCGTAGTACGTTCATATACGTCCAATTATGCAGGCTTGGTCTTGGTCCACGAGCTGGTCTCGGACATCATTGCTGGCGGCGTATCGCGTAGCGCTTCGGCCAAGAGGCTGAAGGAAATTACCCGTCGTCCAAAACCGTTCCCACGCTGGATCGTGGCTGGCGGACGCGCGCTGTTCGCGGCAGCATTTGTGCTTTTTATCGGCGGCTCGTGGGCTGGCGCGTTGGTGGCTATCGTGTCATCGAGTGTGGTCACCCAGATCGGTCGTTATGGCTCGCGTTGGCGGGTTCCGGAGTTCTTCACCATCGCAACCTCAACCATGGTGATTACCGGAATCGCGTTGATCGGGTATCAGCTTCATGCGCCGTTGGACCCCGCGCTCGTGGTCTCAGGAGGCATCCTGCTCTTGCTTCCTTCCGGACGGTTTGTCTCGGCACTGCAAGATGCCATCAATGGGTTCCCGGTGACCGCTGTAGGGCGATTGTTCTCAGCAAGTTTGACCTACGGCGCGATTCTTAGCGGAATTGCTGCGGCGTTGGTTGTTTCGGATCTGCTCGGCGGCGAAGAGGTTGACGTACACCAAATTGTCACCACCGAGTATCCAGCCTGGTTATTGCTGCTGCTCGTTGCGGTGGCCATTGTGGCCGGTGCAATTTCTGAACAGAGCGCTGTGCGTCTGCTTTTGCCGACTGCCGGTATTGCTATCGGCGGTTATCTGGTCCAGATGTTGGCTGAGAGCATGGGGCTTGGAGATCGTGCGGTTCCAGCACTCGTGGCCACGGTGGTCGGCTTTGCTGCACGTTTGGCCGCGGACAAGTTGCGTACTCCGCAGCTAGTTCTTGCGGCCCCAGCGGTAATGTTCCTGCTTCCAGGTCTGATGATTTTCCGTGCCATGTACGGCATCGTGATCAATGTTGATGACATGTCCACCGGCCTGGTTGAAATGTTCAACGCCATGGCCATCATGCTTTCCATCGCCGGAGGCGTCGTCTTTGGCGAAACGCTATGTCGCCCACTGACTTCGAACGCTCGTCGTGAGCGTCGGCGAATCCGTCGACGCTAAGCTACCGGCAACGACCAATTAATCGGCTTCTGTCCCTGAAGGGATAGGAGCCGATTGGTTTCTGAAAACGGTTTTGAGCCAAAGAATCCTCGCGAGGCGGACAACGGTGAGGGATGGGCGCTACGCAGTTGGGGAACGTTGGATAGCGACGGGGAGAGCTTCTGCGCGTGGTTGCCCCACAGAATTGCCACCGGAGGATTCGCTCGTTCGTTCAGGGCTGCCAAGATCGCCTCAATAACCGGAGCCCAACCGAGTTTCTGGTGCGCCCCGGCCTGGCCTGCGGACACTGACAGGACCTGATTTAGCAGCAGTACGCCCTGGGACTGCCAGGCGCTTAGGTCCGGATGAGCGACCGGAGCGATACCAAGATCAGCCTGAAGTTCCTTATAGATGTTGCCCAGCGAACGGGGCAATGGGCGGACCGGCTTATTGGCTGCGAAGGCCAGACCATTGGGGTGCCCCGGTGTGGGGTACGGATCTTGGCCAATAATCAGGACTTTGACTTCGGCCAATGGCAATGCCAGTGCGCGAAACATCACCTTAGGCTCGGGCAGGATCACTTCGCCCTGAGCGGAGCGTTCGGCCAATTTGATGGCTAGATCACGAAGAATATTGTCCGTAGCCGATAGCGGTACTACCCAATCAGCGGCGATGAAACCCTGATCTGACATGGATTGAGCTCCGTGGAAAAAGGGGAAATCACCCGGGGCATACACCGCAGCCTGCGGGGGCAGTGGAGCGTCAAAAAGGGCTTGTTGCATTTCATCCATAGGTGCAATTGTGCCGTTTTTCTGGCGTGCCTGTGCCCGGCCACACGGCGATAGGCATGCTGATTGGTTAGAATATCGGTGGTATGTCTACCAACGGTGGAGTACAAGCATGGCCGAGACACATAAAAACTGAGCTGAGGACCGAGGTGAGAACGCATGGCAGAGAACGAGTTATTGGCAGATTTTGTAATGAATCCAGACTCGGAACTTGATGAGCGTTCACAACAGATCCTGAGCTTGGAAAAGTTGTGGTGGAAGTATGCGGGAGCCAAGGAACAAGCGATCACCAAGCAGTTTTCTATGTCTCCAACCAACTACTATCAGCTGCTGAACCAGCTGATAGAAACGGATGCGGCCATGGCCTACGACCCGATGCTGGTAAAGCGACTACGCAGAACACGTTCAACAAAACGTCGTGTGGGCGGTAAGGCCGGCTCGGGGAGATAACCCAGCCTGCCGTGACCAGTTAGACCTCGAGCAAGGACAAGAATGACCAACTACCCGCGTGACGAATTTGATCGCGTACCGGAGTTCAACACCCGTGTGGGTTCACACCACGCACACGGATGGGCGCAGTCTGCTACCTCAAAGTCGACCGGTGGCAAGTTGCTGTGGGTAGTGTTGGCTGCCGTGATCGTGCTGATCATCGGTGCTGCGTCCTTTGTCTTTGCTCCGCAACTCAAGGACAGCATCGCCGGAGCCGGTGGAAGCGAAAGCACTTCGCCCACCGATGAAAATGAATCGCAGGAGCCAAGCGCCAGCGAATCCGCTTCTGAGTCCAGCACCATTGATGACGCAGATGTCCTGTTTGATCAACGCATCGGTGTTTACAACGCCGCCAGTGTTGCTGGGGTAGCCAGTGCTGGCAAAGAAGCCGTGACTGAAGCCGGCTTCACCAACATCGTGACCGACAACTGGAACAAGCCTGCCGAGACTTCGACGGTTTATTACATGTCAGAGGCCGAACGGATCACCGCAGAAAAAGCGGCCGAAGCCCTAAATATTGACGATGTTTTGCAGACCGAGAACATCCCTAATCGAGTCACTGTGGTCATCGGATCCGATGACCCGCTGGAACTGAACAAATAATTCAGTAACAATTCAATTCGCTCAGAGCCGATCGGCTTGCACTCGCCATGCGAGAGTGCCAATATTTGTATTAGCACTCTTGCGTTGCGACTGCTAACGCCGGTCGGCTTTTGCGTTCCTATTGGAATTTTGAAGCCGCGGTCTAGCCAAGTACGGGCAGGGTGCTGAGAATACCTCAGATAGCGAGAGCTGAAACGGTCGCTGGCCAGATGCCGCACCGGAGAACTCGTCCGTCGCGGGCGCTGTCTGTCGGTTGCATTTTCGCAAAATCGTCCCGAAAGGACCGAAAGCCACTATGGCCAAGATGATTGCATTTGACGAGGAAGCACGCCGCGGACTCGAGCGCGGACTGAACACCCTCGCTGACGCGGTAAAGGTAACCCTCGGCCCACGCGGCCGCAACGTCGTATTGGAAAAGAAGTGGGGCGCCCCTACTATCACCAACGACGGTGTGTCCATCGCTAAGGAAATCGATCTCGAAGATCCTTACGAGAAGATCGGCGCAGAGCTGGTCAAGGAAGTTGCCAAGAAGACTGACGATGTTGCCGGTGACGGTACCACCACCGCAACCGTACTTGCTCAGGCACTGGTCAAGGAAGGTCTGCGCAACGTTGCTGCAGGCGCTGACCCAATCGCACTGCGCCGCGGTATCGACAAGGCTGTAGAAGCCGTCACCGCTGAGCTGTTTGCTGCTGCTAAGAAGATCGAGTCCAAGGAGCAGATCGCTGCTACCGCTTCGATCTCCGCAGGCGACACCGAAATCGGTGGCCTGATCGCTGAAGCTCTCGACAAGGTCGGCGAGCAGGGCGTTATCACCGTTGAAGAATCCAACACCTTCGGCCTGGAGCTGGAGTTGGCAGAGGGTATGCGCTTTGACAAGGGCTACATCTCGGCTTACTTCGTCACCGACACCGAGCGCCAGGAGACCGTTCTTGAGGATCCATACATCCTCATCGTGAACTCCAAGATCTCCTCGGTTAAGGACATGGTGACCCTGCTGGAGAAGGTCATGCAGTCGAACAAGTCGCTGCTGATCATCGCCGAAGACGTTGAAGGCGAAGCGCTGGCTACCCTGATCTTGAACAAGATCCGTGGCCTGTTCAAGTCTGTTGCTGTTAAGGCTCCAGGCTTCGGTGACCGCCGCAAGGCAATGCTCACCGACATCGCACTGCTTACCGGTGGCCAGGTTGTTTCCGAGGAAATCGGCCTGTCCCTAGATAACGTAGGCCTCGAAGTTCTAGGTACCGCCCGCAAGGTCGTTATCACCAAGGACGAGACCACCATTGTTGAAGGTGGCGGCGAAGCCGACGCAATCGAAGGCCGCAAGGCTCAGATCGCAGCCGAGATCAAGAACACCGACTCGGACTACGACCGCGAGAAGCTGCAGGAGCGCCACGCAAAGCTCTCCGGCGGTGTTGCTGTGCTGAAGGCCGGCGCTGCAACCGAGGTTGAGCTCAAGGAGCGCAAGCACCGCATCGAAGACGCCGTGCGTAACGCAAAGGCAGCCGTTGAAGAAGGCATCGTCGCCGGTGGTGGCGTTGCATTGATTCAGGCTGGTGCTGCTGCATTCGCCAAGCTTGAGCTGGAAGGCGACGAAGCAACCGGCGCGAACATCGTTCGTGTTGGCATCGAAGCTCCACTGAAGCAGATTGCACTGAACGCTGGCATGGAGCCAGGCGTTGTCGCCGACAAGGTCAAGGGCCTGCCTGCTGGCCACGGCCTGAACGCTGCAACCGGTCAGTACGTGAACCTGCTTGAAGCTGGCGTCAACGACCCAGTGAAGGTAACCCGTTCGGCACTGCAGAACGCTGCTTCTATCGCTGGCCTGTTCCTCACCACCGAAGCTGTTGTTGCAGAGAAGCCAGCACCTGCTGGCTCTGCCCCAGCTGGTGGCGATGACATGGGTGGCATGGGCGGAATGGGCGGCTTCTAATAAGCCCCCTGCTGCAGATGTAGCGCATTAACTAAGCTGATGGCCTGGTACCCACAAGGTACCAGGCCATCAGTTTCTTAACCAGCGCAAAACAAGTGCTAGAGCCAGGTCTGGAGCAAATTCAATTCCCGGTTCAGGTTGGCACGAGCAGCTAATTCCCAACGTTCGCGTCCGTCGTGCGTACCGTAGATTGAAGCCTTGGACACCAGGGCCGAGAGAATCTTGATGCGCCCGGCAGCCAGCACGCTTTGTGGCAGGTGCGCATATTCTTGATAGATCGCCTGAGCATAGCGTTCATAGGCCGGCTGGGGCCGGGCCAAAACTTCTAGATCTGCGTCGCACAGAATCCGTCCCAGGACGTTAGACTCAGCAGGATCATGGCTAGCGGTGAGCATCACCAGTTCGCTGATTCGGGCAACCGAGGCGGATGAGAGTATGCCCTCCAAGAGTTCACGGGCGAGCACCGCAGACTTAAATTCATCTTCGCTTGTGCCGTCGTAAACCGCATCGTGGAACCACGCAGCCAACTGCAGTTGCATCAGTTCTTCACTGTGCACCTTGCCCTTAGCCAGCTGGTCAATGGCTTCGAGCACAGAGAGCAGATGAACGCGGTCGTGATAGTAGCGATGGGCTTGGGACCACATTTTCAGTAGTTCCTTACCCATGCGCGGTTCGGTGGGTAGGGTGTGAGCCCAGCGACGTAGCAAGATACCATCGAGTTTTTCAGGACGATACTTGGCTGGGATGCGTAATCCTGAAGAGACCAGGGCGCGCACTAGCTGGCCACCGCTGACCTCTTGTGCGCCTGCCTGAACCAACTGCGCGTAACATTCCTGAGGAACGTCGTAGTGGTCCTTGTCGAACGCCCTAGAAGAGATTTCTTGGTCTTTGGCGAATTCGTGGAGCTCTTTGAGGGAGCGATCCGAAACCAAATGGGAAAAGAGCGTACCGTGCGCAGGCCAACGCGGCGGGTCGATCAGAATACTCATGGACTAAGCCTACTGATCAACCAGCCGCGATGTTGCCATAGGGCTAGTAGCGGAAGAGCGAGGTGTTGACCTGCTCCACTTCCTCGTACTGCATCGACGCATGATTCAGGGCCGCAGCAATGCTGCTCAGCGCTTCTTCAATTTGCACATGGGTGGAACGCCATTCAGCAACGATGGACTGGAATGATGCGGCAGCAGAACCCTGCCAAGTGCTCTGTAGTTGGTCTAGATTCATTTGCATCGTCGAAACTTCATGACGTAAACGATCAATGGTGTTCATGACCGCCTGCGATTTGACCTGCATCTCACCGGTATTGGTGGAGAACGTGCTCATGGAATTCATCCTTTCCTTGATGGCTGTATCGGTTAGTCGATGCAACCAAACTAGAAAGGATCCTGCCTGCGCTGTGCGGTAGCGGTGCTGAATGTGGATAAACCTAGCCCTGAAGGTTATGAGCCGGTTGAGTTTTCGTCGTCGATCTCTGGTTCAGGGCGTTCAACTACGGGGACGTACGGCATCGAAATCGACATGGTCGCACCGCCACCAGGAGTATCGGAAAGTGCCACAGAGCCACCATGTTGCTGCACGATCGCGGCAACGATGGCTAGACCTAGTCCCGAGCCTCCAGTTTCGCGCTGGCGGGAGCTGTCGGCACGGTAGAAGCGCTCGAAGATGCGCTTGGCATCATCGGGAGGAATGCCCGGTCCGTGATCTCGTACTTCAACTACGGCATCCATGGCTCCAGCTACCAGCGAGCGGACGCCCACGGCAATCTCAATCGGGGTGCCCTCAGGGGTGTAACGCAGCGCGTTGGTGAGCAGGTTGGCGATGATTTGGCGGATTCGTGCGTCATCGCCCAGCGTGCTAGCCGGGCTGGGGCGCTCAGTAGTTAGACCTACGAGCTTCACCGTTCGATCCGGTGCTCTCACCTTGGTGTCTTCCACCGCATCCTGGCCAAGAACCAGCAAGTCCACCGATTGCTTTTCCATGGGGCGCTGCTCATCAAGTCGGGCCAGCATCAACAGGTCTTCGACCAGTCGGGCCATGCGCTTGGATTCAGCTTCAATGCGGCCCATGGCCGAGTCCATCGCCTCAGGATCAGCCAAGCCACCGTAGCGGTAAAACTCGGAGTAGCCCTGAATTGTCACCAGCGGAGTGCGCAACTCATGAGAGGCGTCCTGAATAAATCGACGCATCTTGCGTTCCGAGGCTTCGCGATCCAGGAAGGCCTTTTCAATTTGCGCCAGCATCGCGTTCAGCGAGCGGGAGAGCCGGCCAACTTCGGTTTCCGACGGGTAGTCCTTCACACGCTGGGAGAGATCACCATCGGCAATCATGGAGGCGGTGCGCTCCACATTAATCAGCGGTCGCAGAGATCTGCCGGTGAGCCCGTAGGCGATCATGGACATCAAGAGGGCTGCAAGCATACCGGTTGAAAGCACCAATACGGCGGTTTGCCGCACCGTGGTGTTCACATGATCCAACGGAAGAGCCAAGAATAGGTTCAGATTGCTGCTCTGTAAGGGCACCATCATGGTGCGCCACCCTGCCGAGTTGCGATAGCTACCGGGCACGGTGGAGGGCACCAGAGGATGTTCTGCAAGCTTCTGGATCTCTTGTGGATCCAGTAGCGGTTGATCGGAGCCGTTGGTCGGTGCAACGCGCGATCGAGGCATCACGTACACCAGCGTGCCATCGGCATCGCGGATGTCGGCATATGAGCTATTCAGGCCCATCAAGGTTGGGTCAAAATCGGAGCTTGTACCGTCTTCGTTCAGCGAATGAACGTAGGCCTTGTTAAGCCCGTAGGCCATCGTGGGCCACGAAGCGTTGAGCTGAACGTCGATTTGCTTGGTCATCGAAATCCTCAGCGTGTGTGCTGAGCTCAGCGCGGTGGCAACGATGGCGAAGACCATCAGCCCGAGCATGACGATGACGAGCTTGGTCCTCATTGAGGTACGGCGCCAATGGGCCCGGATCGACTTCATATGCTGACCTTACAAGCCCTCTTTACTACTCGAAGAATTCCTAGCGACGATCTGGGGTGCGCATCAGGTAGCCCACGCCACGCTTGGTCTGAATCAGTGCAGGCCATTCAGGGCGGTCAACCTTGCGACGCAGGTAGGAAATGTAGGATTCAACGATTGATGCGTCTCCGTTGAAGTCGTACTCCCACACATGATCCAGGATCTGTGACTTGGAGAGCACGCGGTTAGGGTTCATCATCAGGTAGCGCAGCAGCTTGAACTCGGTAGGGGAGAGGTCAATAACCTCACCGGCGCGAGTTACCTCATGTGCGTCGTCATCCAGCTCAAGGTCGGCAACCACGATGGTGGCGCTTTCTTCTTCGCCGTTGGAAGTGCGGCGCAGTACCGCACGGATACGCGCCACCACCTCGTCCAGGCTAAATGGCTTGGTGACATAGTCATCGCCGCCAACGGTCAAGCCGGTGACCTTGTCGCTGGTGTCATCACGAGCGGTGAGGAAAAGAACGGGGAAGTGGCGGCCGGCGGCACGCAGCTTGCGGGTGATGGTGAAACCATCCATGTCTGGAAGCATGACATCAAGAACTGCAAGGTCTGGTTCGTCTGCTTCTACGGCAGCTAGTGCCTCGCGACCATTGGCAGCGGCAACAACCTCGAAGCCAGCGAAGCGCAGCGAAGTGGAGAGAAGTTCGCGGATATTTGGTTCGTCGTCAACTACAAGAAGTTTTGCTTCAGTCGGTTTTGCACTCATGAACTCCAGTTTGCACAAGAAGTCTGGGAGCTAGCTGAGCGAGAGCTGATTCTGTTTTTTAGGTGTTGCGTCGTTTGACGATATTGCCTATGACAACAACGATGCCCAGGATAAAGGCCAGCGGAAGGCCCCATACGGCGAAGGCCATCACTAAAGCGGGGATAGCGATGTTCTGAAAATAAAGAACGAGCGTGCCAATCAATGCGAGAGCCGAAAGTACGGCGATGATGATCGCCAAACGTGAAATGACCGTCATAGTTTTGGGTGTAGTGCTCACAACCTCTAGCTTAGCGTCGTTCAGGCACAGGCAACGCGTAAAGCAATCCCAAAGCGCACAAAGATGAATTGTGCGCGGTAGATGACATAATCTTAGATAAAGGACTTGAAGCGATTTCGTAGGTTGAGTACCCGGCAAGAAGCAAAGAAGAATCCCGGCTGTGACTCCGCGAAATCCTACGAATGAAAATGCATAACGTAGGGCAGAGCTCGGTTATGCAACTTAGCTAAGAACGAACGAGGTAAGTGATCATGCCTAGCGGCAAGGTTAAATGGTACGAAAAGGCCAAGGGCTTCGGTTTTATTACCGCAGAGGATGGCAAAGAGATTTACGTCAACGCGGCCGCGTTGCCTGAAGGCGTTCATGATCTGCGCCCCGGTACTCGTTTGGAGTTCGGTGTGGCTGACGGACGGCGTGGCCCGCAGGCACTGAGCTTGCGGTTGCTCGAACAGGCCCCTTCAGTGGCTCGCGCTAAGCGCAAAAAACCGGAAGCTGAAGCCGTCCTCATTGAGGATCTGATCAAGCTGCTCGACAACGTTTCTAATAGCTTGCACAAGGGGCGTTATCCTGAACAGGCATATGGCAAGAAGGTTGCTACCGTACTTCGTGCGGTAGCCGACGATCTGGACGCATAAATAATGGCCCGTAAACCTAAGTTGGACACCATCCTCGCCGACGCAGTAGAACCTGCTCGTGTCGCGCTGGCAGAGATTGCTAGCGCGTCCGAAATCGGCGAATACCTCGGGGTGACCGCCGAAGGCGAGCGACTTGTCACCCATCGATTTGTCTCCTATAAAAAGGGATATCAGGGATGGACTTGGTTCGCTACTGTCGCCCGGGTTCCACGGGCTAAGGCCAAGGACCTCACGGTATGCGAAGTTGGCATTATTGCCGGTGAGGGTTCTTTGTTAGCCCCAGCCTGGGTTCCATGGGCTGACCGCTTGGCTAAGGAAGAAATTGAAGCGGCCAAGGCAGCAGACGCTGCCGAAGTCGCCGGCGAGTCCGCTGAGCAAGTGCCGGCATCGGATTCCGAGGAGCCATCACAGCCGCAGGCGGACAGCGAATCAGGTGACCAGGAACGCGCTGATCAAGAACCAGCTGATGATGACGCGGAACAGAATGATGACGAGCTTCAGCCGCATAAGTCGCCGGCTCGACGTCAGGTTCGTCGTCGCAGGACCGCGCAACGCACCGCGGCACGCCGTCGCGCTGCCCAGCGCAATCGCACGCGCAAAGACAGCTAACACTTAATAAAAGAAGCGGGAGCTTCGAAGAATTGGTCTAAACCGATCCTTCGAAGCTCCCGCTTCTTTGTCTGCTTCTTAGAGCTGCTCGATGACGTAGTCAATGCACTTAAGCAATGCCGCCACGTCACTTGGCTCAATGGCAACAAAGGTTGCGATGCGCAGCTGGTTGCGACCGAGCTTTCGATAAGGCTCAACGTCAACCACACCGTTGGCGCGCAACGCCTTGGCGATAGCCGAAGCATCTACCGAGTCGTCAAAATCAACGGTGGAAATAACGTTCGAACGGTGTTCAGCCTTGGCCACGTAAAGCGAGGCGATCTCTGATGCCTCGGCCCAAGCCTGTATCAAGCCTGCGGATTCTGCGGTGCGCTGCGCGGCCCACTTCAGTCCACCATTGGAGTTGATCCACTTGATCTGTGCGTCAAGACCAACCAGCGTGGTTAGCGACGGGGTGTTGTACGTCTGGTTCTTCAGCGAGTTATCCAACGCGGTCTTCAGATCCAAGAAGTCTGGGATCCAACGATCGGTGGCTGCGATTTCCTCGATGCGGGCGATGGCCGCAGGGGAGACAAAAGCAAGCCACAGTCCGCCGTCTGAAGCGAAGTTCTTCTGTGGCGCGAAGTAGTAAACGTCGGTTTCGGCTAGGTCTACATCCAGGCCTCCCGCGGCGCTGGTGGCGTCAATGACAACCAATGCGTCCTCATTGGCTCCGGCCACGCGCTTGATCGGCGCTGCTGCACCGGTCGAAGTTTCGTTCTGTGGCCATGCGTAAACGTCAACGTCTGCTTCAGCTACTGGCTCAGGAACGGTGCCTGGCTCGCCAACGATGATTGAGGAAGCTGCCAAGAATGGAGCTTTGTCGGTGGCCTTGGCGAATTTGGAACCAAACTCACCGAAAGACAGGTGCTGTGCTTTGTTACGAACCAAGCTGAAGGTTGCGGCGTCCCAGAATGCGGTCGAACCACCTACGCCGAGAAGAACTTCATAGCCTTCAGGGGCACTAAACATCTCCTTGAGCCCGGTCTGAACCGAAGCTACAAGGTTCTTTACCGGTGCCTGGCGGTGGGAAGTTCCCAACAACTTGGACCCGGCGTCGACGATGGCCTGGACCTGTTCTGCGCGAACCTTGGAGGGTCCGGCACCGAATCGACCATCGGCGGGCAGAAGGTTTTGTGGAATTTGGATGTCCGTGCTCATCGCGCTCCTCTTGTAGCGATAGTTTGAAGTGCCTGATAGGCCACCATTACCCAGAATCGGAATATTGAAGGATGGCCTTGGCGTTTCAATAGATATCTTCGCAAATTGCGGGGGCTCGAGGGAAAAGCGAGACGGTCGGTTACGACATCTGCGCGGCGGGTTACATCCGCACACTGTCTGATAGACCAAGTAGAGTGGGCTATTGACGCCACGTAAAAATCGAGCGAACTTAACTGTTGTGACTTCCAGGAGCGGCTACTGTGTCTGATCTTATCGATACAACTGAGATGTATCTTCGCACCATTCTTGAACTTCAAGAAGAAGAGATCGTGGCTTTGCGTGCCCGAATTGCGGAGCGTCTTGGCCACTCAGGACCAACTGTGTCGCAGACTGTTGCCCGCATGGAGCGCGACGGTTTGGTAGTCGTCTCTACTGATCGTCACCTTGCGCTGACTGATAAAGGTCATGAATTAGCAACGGGCGTGATGCGCAAGCACCGCTTGGCTGAGCGTCTACTTTCGGACATGATCGGCTTGGACTGGGAATACGTCCATGACGAAGCTTGCCGCTGGGAACACGTGATGAGTGAACGTGTTGAACGTCGACTCTACGACCTATTGGGTAAGCCAACTGTCTCCCCGTATGGCAACCCAATTCCAGGTCTTGAAGTACTTGGTGGCCCTAGCGTGGCCGAAATCTCGCATGCCGTTCAGAATTTGGATGACGCATTGCTGGCCGGCAACATCGGCCCGATAGCTATCGAGCGTCTAGCTGAGCCGATCCAAACGGACCCAATTCTGCTCGGACAACTGAATGAAGGCGGAATTCGCCCCGGTGCCATTGTCACTTTGGAACGTGCCGACGACTACGTAGTGGTCCGCGTTCAGGGCATCGAAGGCGCACTCGAGCTTCCAGTTGAAGTCAGCGGACACGTGTTTGTTCGGTCTCAAATTTGATAACGAAATTGTAACTTTAGGCGATGCCCGGTAACGTTTATTAGTGGTGTCGTCAATCTGACGTGCATCATCCGCCTCTGTCGCGACCGCCGAGTGTTGCCCTGCGTCAGAAGAAGGTCACGAATATTTGAGGGCAACAACGGGGGACCCAATATTTTGACGTGCAAACGTCTTGGGGTGAAGTTCTGTAATTTACAGGCCGACGCATTTCTCCATAGTCGAACCCGACAGCTAACTTCGTAGGCGTAACAGTGAGAGGAATGTTTTGGTCGAAACCAAGACTGCGGGACGACGTCGCGCTGCGGGTACCGAGATTGACGTGATTGCAGAGATCACCGCTTCGGCCACCGCGCGGCCCAACGGACGCCGCGCATCACGCGCTGCGACAGCAGCTCCCGCTATCAGCCCGGTTAAGCCGGTGCACGCAGACTTTGTGGGTCGTCGCTTCGACTCCAACCAGCGCTACGGTGTAGCACCCAACCAAAAAGACTTTGCTTCAAAGATCGCCGCGAGCAATGTTGTTTCATTGCCACAGCGCACTGAAACTCAGGCAACGAGCTCGGCTCCAGCTGATGCAGATAGCAACGTAGAGTTCATTGCCAGCGTCAAGACCAAGAGCCGTAAGCCAATTCGTGCCGGCTTCAGCCACAAAATCGCTGCAGTCGCTGCGGTTTCAGGTTTGGCTTTGGCAGTAGTTGCCCCACAGCTTTCGGGCAGCACCGGTGAAGAGGACAAGGCAGTTGCCGCCGAACAGCGCACCGCAACTTCAGCTGTAGTCGACGTCAAGGCTCCTGAGAGCACAACGGAGCTTTCCGTTGAACGCGCTGCACTGTCCTCCGAAGTAAATAAGAAGGTCGCCAGTGAAGAGAAGCTCACTGAGATCATGACTGCTTCGGGTGGCGATGTCACCACGCTCAAGGAAACCGCAGGGTTGCTTGATGCACCAGTAGATAGCCAGCGCATCACTTCGACCTTCGGGCACCGAAAGAATCCAACCGGCGCAGGCTTCATGATTCACAGCGGCACCGATTACGGTGTTGGCAGTGGAACCAAGGTTTACGCCGCAGCAGATGGCGTTGTTGAGGTTGCAGGTTGGGCCGGTCATTCAGGTAACCGAGTCACCCTGGATCACGGCAAGGGCCTGGAAACCGGCTACAGCCACAACAGCAAGGTTTTGGTCAAGGTTGGAGACAAGGTGAAGCGCGGCGATCTCATCGCATTGTCGGGCACTACCGGCAACTCAACCGGGCCTCACGTGCACTTCGAAGTGATCGTTGACGGTCAGTTCAAAGACCCTGCAGGTTGGTTATAACGACGTTCGTCACTATTTCGTGATCAAAACGTGACATTTCAAAAATCATCCTATAGGCTTATATCCGTGCCATGGGGAACCCATGGGCATCTTTGCGTGAGAACCGAGCACTGCCAACACGCAATGAGCAGTTATACACAACTCGTACGGCAGTGGCGGGGGAACCAACATCGGGTCATTAGCTTTGGCTAATAACCCTAGGGGTGAAGTGGAAGAGAAGGAAACTTCAAATCCACCGAGGTAACTCCACTTCGAACCCGACAGCTTACCTCGTAGGTATCAAGGAGAGGCAATATTTTGACCAAGAGTCATGCACATGGACGTCGCCGCGCCGACGTTTCACGCACCAATTCGCTACAGGCGATTTCCCAGGCCGTAGCGTCTAACGCAGGCTCGGTGGGTCGTCAGGCTGCCGTAGTTGCAGCAGCATCCGGTTTGATCGTAACCCTGGGTGTTCCAGGCCAGGCATCCGCACCACGCGACGTTTCGGCTTCGCCGGTTGACACTATCAACCCAGAGCGCGTTGCAGTCAAGTCGGTCAGCGTTGCTGCCGACAAGGACGCTTCAGTAAGCATTAAGCGTGCAAGCTTCACTGCAGAAGAGAAGCCAGAGCCAGTTGTTATCGCAGTTGCTGATGACATCGAGCCAACCACCCGCACCAACGAGTCGTCGACTGCTGCTAAGCCAGCAAAGACCACCGTTGCAAGCGCTTCCTCGACTTCTTCCGATTCTTCGGATTCGTTCGCTCCAACGACTCGTCAGAGCCGTAGCACCGGAACCGCAAAGGCAGCAACCGCTGCTCCAAAGGCTGAGGCGAAGACCGAAGCTAAGGCAAAGACCGAAACCAAGGCTGAGACCTCGGTACAGTCTGCTGGCCTGTCCGGCATCGCTGGCACCGCAGCCAAGTACGCTGGCGTTCCATACGTCTGGGGCGGCAACACCCCAAGCGGTTGGGATTGCTCGGGCTTCGTAAAGTATGTTTACGCACAGAACGGCATCAACATCGCTCGCGGAACCTCGGCCATCCTTGGCTCGGGGCAGTTCAAGCGCACCAGCAGCCCTAAGCCTGGCGACTTGGTATTCCAGAACGGTGGCGGCCACGTAGGTATCTACCTCGGCGGTGGCAAGATGATCGGTGCACAGAACCCAAGTGTTGGTACTTTGGTTCACGATGTATCGCGCAACCCACTGTACGGTTACTACACCCTAGCTGGCTAAATTCAGCTTTACGACGGCCATCGGACGATTCAATCGTCCGGTGGCCTTTGCTAGTTTAAATAGAGTGAACGTAGAACATCAAAAAAGTGAAAAACGATTGATTTCTTCTTCAGATACTCCCAAATCGCCTAAATCTTCGCATAGGCTAGCCGTAGAGACACTCCGATAAGGGCGCGAGCTCCATCAATGCCAGATGGTAGCAATCGGTTCAAGAAGGAAGTACGACACATGCGAACACTGGTATTAAACGCAGGATACGAACCCTTAGCGGTCGTGACTTTTAGACGAGCCCTAGTAATGGTTATGGCTGACAAAGCCACCATTGTTCTCCAGGACGACGATTCTCCAGTTCGCAGTTCCCACGGACAGTTACCCAGACCCACGGTCATTGTTCTCAAACGCTATGTAAGACGCCCCTACCGCGACATGCTTCATGTCACGCGTAGGGGTGTTCTGCGTCGGGACGCCTTTACCTGCGCTTATTGCGGTAAGTCTGCGAACACTATCGATCACGTGATCCCCAGAAGTAGGGGAGGGAAGAATACTTGGGAGAATCTTGTGGCAGCTTGTCTGCTGTGCAATAGTCGCAAGGCCGACAAGATGCTTTCGCAACTTGGCTGGCAGCTTCGCACCACACCACACCGACCACGTATGGGAGGACACCTAGTCTCTGGGCTGCAACATATTGATGCAGCGTGGGATGAGTTCCTTCAAGCCAGCTAAACGGTCAGCTAAAGGCCCGTTTTGGGTTGCCGGGACGAATAGGTTATCCGGCGGCGTTGGCAATGGCGTGGGGCAATACGAATTCACGTAGCAGTGGAGCGATGTCCTCGCGAAGCAAAGCGTCTTTTGGTGCGATCCAGAGAAGTTCTTCAAGCTCTGCTAGGGGTACGAGCTTGCCGTCGTAGTGCGCTGAAAATAGCGAGGCGCGGATGGAAGTGTCGTCTTCATTGGCGGCCGCTCCAATCCATTCACCGTCGAACTTGAGTTCGTCGGGCATGAAGGAGATTCCAAGTTCCTCGCGGATTTCTCGAATGACAGTTTGTAACGGGGATTCCCCGATTTCAGGTTTTCCGCCCGGTTGCATGAACTTGATAGTGCCACGTTTGCGCACGAGGAGAATTTCTCCTTGGTTGTTGATTAAACATGCCGCTGAGATCGTCAAATTTTTCTTCACTAAAACACAATATCGCGTGAATCCATACGTTAATGGTGGTAACGTGCTTAATTGGATCTCCAACGTTTTTAGTTGTAACTCATAGCGGTCAAATTACTCGCAGTATACAGACCACGTGCTATTTGTTACCGGGATCGCTGGAACAGAAAGATCGATCCATCTACTTTACAGAACAATGGAGTAAAAATGCGACGGGGTACAAATCTAGGCCGCCTGGGTGACTTTAACCAGGCTGTCATTCTCGAGTCGATTCGACGTGCACCTGATGGCATCAGCCGCGTGGAACTGGCAGGTTCAACTGGCCTTTCGCCACAGACCATTTCAAATGTCGTTCGCCGTTTGCTGGATGACGGAATTGTCCGAGAAGACCGCACGATTGTATCCGGCCCAGGTAAGCCTCGCACCGTTTTGGAGCTTGAAGGCAACCGCTTGGTTTCCATTGGTATCCACCTTGATCCTAGCGTTCTCAGCTTCGTTGCGATGAACCTTCGTGGTGAAGTATTGCGCGAGCGTCGCATCGAAGTTCCTAACTTGGAGGTCGCTAACGAGACGATCCAGCTGATGGCCACCACCGTCAAGGAACTTATCGCTGAAATTCGCATTCCAAAGAAGCACATCGTTGGCGTGGGCATCGCAGTTCCAGGTCCAGTCAACGTTGAAGAGGGTATCGTTCTGAACCCACCACTGCTTGATGGTTGGGCTGATGTTGAGCTGGTCAACCCGCTGCGTAAGCTCTTGCGCTTGCAGGTCATCATCGAAAAGGACACCATCGCCTCCGCCGTTGGCGAGCTGTGGCAGTCCAAGGAAGAAAAGAACAACGACTTCGTATTTGTTTACTGCGGTCACGGCTTCGGTGCCGGCCTAGTGCTCAATAACGATGTTCACCACGGCGCAAGCAACAACGCTGGCGAAATCGGACACTACTCCACCGGGCACAAGTCGATCATTTGTGAAGAATGCGGTGCTGACGACTGCCTCGCAGCAGGTACCTCGTACGAGTACATTTCTGCCCAGGCCAAGGAACGTGGCCTGGAGCTTCCTACCTACGAAATCGTAGGCCCGGAACAGCGTGCAGAGGGTATGAACCGACTCTACGAACTGGCTCATGAAGGCAACAAGGTAGCCAAGGAATTGGTTACCGGATCCATGACCATGGTCGCTGAAGTTGCAGGTCAGCTAGCCAACTCGTTGGACGTCCGCGAAATCATCTTCGGCGGTCCACAGTGGGGCAAGGTTCGCGAGCTGGTAGAAAACGATGTTCGAGAATCAGTTGAACGCCGATTCGCTCTGCGCGGTGTTCACGAAATCGAAACTCGCACCTCCGAACTTGGCGCCAATGTAGGAGCCATCGGTGGCGCCTGCGTAGTCATGGATGCTTCGCTTTCGCCAAAGGCGACCGCACTCCTGCTTCGCTAGTCTCAAACTTTATTCTCAGCTAAGGGCACGTTCATCATGAACGTGCCCTTAGCTGTTGCCGTGATACGAAAAGAGCCTTGCTACCAGCAATATTGCGGTAGCAAAGCTCTTTATCTTGTGCCCCTGAGCGGAATTGAACCGCTGGCCTACCCTTTAGGAGTCGGTAATAAAATCCTTATAAACACTGCTATTCACGGTAGGCAACCCCGCCGAAAACACACGCTATTTCCGGTTACCCGCTCACCATACCTTGCTCAGCTCGGCGTTTAGCCTTGACGCGCTATCGTGCAAATCGTCATCAAACAGACCGGCGTAAGTGTCAAGGGTGAGCGTCGCGCTTGAGTGCCCTGCAATGCGCTGGACAACCTTAATGTTGGCGCCAGCTTTCACGGCCAAGCTCACAGCCGTATGCCTCAAATCATGGAACGTCATCTGCGGGAATGTCGGATCAACCTCACGCGCCAACGTCAAAGCACCCGGCACAACTTCGCCACTCGTGCGCACACGATCCTTAAGCACACTCTTAGAAAACGAGTTGTGTCGAATCACGCCACCACCAACACGCCAAGACCAGACACGTTCATCCGGCGAGCGCCCTTCAACTTCCTTCGCCAACATCTCAGCCACCAACTCAGGTAGCGGTACGTTTCGATCTTCGCCCGTCTTAGTTTCCTTCAGATGAATCGCGCCCCGGTCATCAGTGTTGGCCTTGTTCACATTGATCATGGACTTCTCTCCAAGGCTAAGGTCTGAAATGGTCAAGGCTGTAAGCTCACCAAACCTTAGGCCACCTAACCCGGCGGTCAAGACCATTGATTCATACCCTTCGCAGCAAGATGCCAAGATGCGCAGTTGCCTCATCGACAGGTACACCTTAGGTTTCTTACGCTCAGGGCCTGGGCGGTATCTCACACGTCCAGCAAGATCAAGGGCAGGGTTAGAAGGTATGTAGCCTTCAGCAACCGCATGATCCATGAATGATCTAAAAATTCCAGACGTCTCACGCTTGAGGTAAGCGCTCGCCGGTTCATCCTTAGACGCGTACCTAAGGCCACGAATCCACGAAGCAACATCCTCATGTCGAATGTCAACTAAACGAGTGTCGCCCCATCTTGGTTGAATATAGAGATTGAAGCAGTTGCGATACTTCGTAAGTGTCTTGAAGCTCGCAGGATGATTATTCCCCTTAACGCCATCCTTGATCACGACGTAAAGGAAGGTGCCATCTTCAGGCATACCACCATGAGAGTTCTCGCCCCACAGCTCCGACGCGGTCACACCTACCGGCCTTGAAACTCTTTCGCCACGATCCTTTGCCCGGCGTACTTCAGATTCAAACTTCAGCGCGTCATCTTTAAGATCGAAAGACTTTTCACGGCTTCGACCGTTCTCGTCACGATAGCGAATCGTCCACTTTCGTATGTCCTTACGCTTCTCTTTAGGGACTTTCTCCCAGTTGTTTCTAATCGACATGACCCCATGATCCCACACGGGCACACATAACAGGGTAGGCCAAGGAATTCTTCAGCAAACACTAGAAGCCGTAGAATCCATTCTAAGAGCCTAGAATAGTCTCAGATAAGCAATCATCCACACAATAACTACAGGACGCTTAGAGAGGCGCACAAGGGCTTACAAGAGGTAGTCCGCATCTGCGACCCTCAGGCATTGACCAAAGACTCTTGATTAGATTCTTGATCATTTCGAATCAGCAGCTCAAGCCGTGACTCCGAAAAATCTTTGATCAAATCCTCTGGTGACTCAAATGGGTATACACAAGGTTTATAATGATCCTATGGGGGTAAGGGGGCAAAGAGACGTTAACACTTAAACGTTCTTAAACACTTTAACGTATACCTAAGTGTTCTTAATAACTTCTTAAACACCTTAAGAGTGTTAACGACTTAAACGTATACTCAAGTATTCCTAATAACTTCTTAAAAACCTTAAGAGCTTTAACGTACGTAGACACCCTTAAGGGTTTCCAGTACCAAAAGGATTTCGTAAAGGATTCTTAGGATTCCCTAAAAGTATTCTAAGGATTCCAATAAGATTCTTAGAGGTATTCTTTACAAACCCTAAAAGGCTTTAACGTACGTATACGGATGCTAGGTATCTTCTGTTGGTACTGGCATCTGTTGGTACTGGTCTTGGCTTCTCTTCAGCCCTTGCTCTTCAGGTACTGGTCTTGGTCAAATCCTGTGGTGACTCAAACGCCCCGAAGAGTCGATACAATGGTTACGAGCCATCAGGTTCAACCCATACGAAACGCTTGAGCGCTTCAATAACAATTATCAATTCTGCTTCAGAGTTTCTTCCAGCACAGGAGGAACACTTGGACACCACAGAATTTCTGTCACGGTCAGAAGCTGCCGAATACCTCGGCCTCTCACCGCAGACGCTTGCCAACAATCGGCATACAGGCCCTGCCTATCACAAATTATTTGGCGCTGTACGCTACTCAAAAACAGACCTTGAGTCATGGGCACGTCAGCAACGTGTGACCCCTTCACGAAGCCCTGAGCGTCGTAACGGCCTCCACCTTCTGCGAGCGCCAGCATCCAAACGAGCGGCTTAGCAAGGTTCGTTAGAGACTTCCCCTCACCACAGTATTAGTGCTAGAGCAAAGACATTTCGTCTTCTCGATCATGGGGAATCGTAGCCAGGTTTAAACAACCGGGAACCCGCATTCTTAGCTACGATTCCCCAACCCCTTTTTATTTACCTAAAGAGTTGCATTCAATTGCGTTACTCCCCATCAGCCTCCATCAGCCTCCATCACCCTAAGGAACGCCCTTGCCAGCCCTACACGGTGAGCAGCACTACCGCGCCAAGCTCACAGACAAGACCGTCCACTTGATCAGGAAGACCTACAGCCCCGGTCAAATCGGCTACGCACAACTAGCCGAACGCCACGGTGTAAGCCAGTCCACCATCTCCCGAATCATCACGGGCGCCACATGGAAACACCTCCAGGAGAAGAAGTGAGTCAGCCACCTACAGGACGCACCACTAAGACATGTCCAAGATGTAAAGAAGTCAAACGAGTAAACGAATTCGGTATCAACCGAACGAGAGGCGACGGTCTTCAATCCCACTGTCGGGAATGTAGGAGCGTCAACAAAAACCGTCGGGCACACACCGACGTATCCAACTAGTTCCATAGGAGGAACACCCAATGAACGAAACCATCAACACCCTTCAAGCTGACCTTAATCAAGCCGAAGAATCCTTGGCATCCATCACCGAAGCCATTGATGCCAAGACCAAAGAGCTAGCCACCGAACAAGCTGAAGTTCAACGTCTCGATTCCCTTATTCTGCTCAAGGGCGACAAGCAAGCCATGGTCGATCTGGTTGCAGTTCGCGCCACCATCAACGGCATCAACGAGCACATCCAAGAACTCACTCGTGCACAGTCCGCTGCCAGCGCTCGCCGGGATGAAGCAGAAGCCGAACTCCTACAAGCGCGGATCGAGCATGGAGAAGTGGAAGGGCATCTCACTCCTGAAGAGTTGGCGAAGACGGCCACTGAGCTTCAGGTGAAGCTCGATAAGATCACTCACGCCGCCTTCAAGAAGCTCGAAGCGCACAACAATGCCTGCACGGTACTCACGAATCTCTCCAAGCGTGCCAAGAAACTACGCGGTGAAGAAGTGCGCTGGGATCACGAAGTCGGTGGACGCGTATCCCTCAGCACGATCAGTGACAACACCATCGCCAACAGTCTTGGACGATACGAGGCACCACGACTAGCCAAAGCACACGAAGCAAAGCTCAAGGCCATTCGAGAAGCAGCAGACATTCAACGAGAAGCAGCAGACATTCAACGAGAAGCTGTCGAAATGAGCGGGTTCATGCTCGAACGAAGTGTTCGCGCCTCCTAGAAGTTCCGTAGCAACACCCGTTCACCCAACGGCCATTGAGGGGATACCAAGAATCCTTCAATGGCCGTTGGGTTCATCAACAAACTTACTTAGGAGACACCACAGCATGAGCCAATGCACTGCCGAACTAAACGGCATCCACTGCCAACGCGAAGGGAACAAAGGACGCTCACTCTGCTCCATGCACGCCTACCAAAAGAGCAAGCACGGGACATTCAAGAACATCCACCCAACACCAGGGCGAGAGCACAGAGGACTTCCAGCGTCTAAGCGCTTCGCACTCAAACTCAAAGCCGGAGGACACGACAAGACATGTTGGGAATGGGTAGCAGGAATATCAGACGACGGATACCCAAACTTCCACGACCAAGGAAAAACCTTCAGAGCGCATAGATGGATATGGATGCACCTTGTTAGCGAAGACCTACCCACACACGTAGAGCTAGACCATATCTGCATGAACATTACTTGCGTTCGCCCATCACACCTACAAGCCCTTGACCGATCAAGGCACGTTCAAGTGTCACGGCAGCAGAAAGCCTCACTCAAAGCCAATGAGGATTCAATACTAGTAGGAGGGAACCGGAAGCCCATGAGCATCAAAGAACTCTCATACGGGGTAGAGCACGGACTACCTTCCATCCTTGACGGTGTGAGGGTAGCTCGCTAAGGCTCGCCATCAAGGGCGCGGACGGTGTCTCTCACTAATTATGCTGGGGCGCACCCATCAAGGATTGGGTATAGGGAAAACCCTACAGTTCTAGTGCGGAACAGGGGAGAGCACCCCACAAAAACAGGAATATTTTTACGAGTCAGGAAGAGGTCGAAATAGCTGGTAAGAACGACGGATCATGCAAGATCAAAGACTGCTCCAAGAGGGCACACGCAAAGGGATTATGCTCGACGCACTACGATCAGCAGCGTAGGAAGAACCTCTCTCAAAGATGCGACTATCCGACCTGCCGAAGCACGTTAGCTGAACGTCAAGGGCGCCGATCATTGAACACGAAGTACCGGCGTCTGTGTCGCGTACACGAGTACCATCATCTGATCGAACACAAAGACCCATCGAAAGATGCTGAAGTTGAGCAGATGAATCGTGAGAGCTTAGCAAGGTTCATAACGGTTGACGAAGAGAAGTTCGGTTCTTGCTGGGTCTACGACAACGGCCAGCAAACCAACTCAGGCTATCCGTACATGTTCACCTACCTAGGAGGCCAGTCCAAATGGTTAGCCCATCGTGTTGCGTGGGGGCTACTCATGGGAGGCCACGGTCAACGCCAGCAGTTAGACCACTTGTGCGGTTGCATCGTCGGACCTGGATGCGTCAGCCCGGTACATCTTGAACCTGTCAGTGTGCCAGAGAACAACCGGCGTAAGTTCGCAAGGCAGAAAGTAGTTGAAGGGTTACAGCCTCACCGGGTCAAAGAGTGTGGGCGCCCGTTCAATCGTGAAGCCTTGGGCAGCCCTAAGGTTCAACAGTTCGCCAAGGCTTACGGGCTACCTTTACCGGCCATTTAGGTATTGAGAACCATTCTCAGGACGTCATCAACCCGTACGCAAAGTCGGAGGTATAGCACTGCCGGGGAAGCGCATACGCCTAAAGGGGTCTCCCCCCCACCGTGTCACGTTGGCATCCTGGAGCTTGGGCGCACGCGTGCACGTGTAAGGCTGTGCAAGCCATCGTCAAGGCCGTGGCTCGTTGGCAGCATCCTTAGGTTTGGGCGTCGGCTAGAACGCGTCAAGTGGTGTCCAAACAAACGAAGGAATCTTAAGACTCGTTTGTCATTGAGTCTGACTATCTAAGAACCCCGGAATATCAAGGGGCTTGTATTCTCAGTTGTCGTCTCATATACTTATCTCAGATACACACACTTAGACATGAGTTATTGAGACTCACTACATTGAAGGATCGCGACACCATGGCACTTATCGGATACGCACGAGTCTCCACCGCAGACCAGAATCTTGATGGACAGTTGGACGCACTCGTAGAAGCTGGCGTAAAGACACGGAACATCTACCAAGAGAAGAAGTCAGGGAAGAGTGCCAAGGATCGCCCGGAACTCAATAAGATGCTGGAAGAGCTGGAACCGGGCGACGTTGTAGTTGTGGCCAAGCTCGACCGCTTAGGGCGTTCAATGATTGATTTGGTGAGCACTGTCAAGAAGATTGAAGAGAAGGGCGCACAGTTCCGTGCACTGGACAAGTCCAACATGGATACGACCACACCCGACGGAAAGCTAATCTTTGGCATCTTCGCTACGTTGGCAGAGTATGAGCGCGAGCTAATCGTGGCACGAACTAACGTAGGCCTTGAAGCAGCACGACGTCGTGGTAAGACCGGTGGACGCCCTAAGGTTGATTCAGATAATCCAAAGGTAAAGAAAGCAAAAGAGATGGACGCCAAGAAGGTGGACATTGAAGATATTGCAAAGACCCTCGAAGTCTCACGTGCAACCGTCTACCGCTACTTGAGCATGTAGCCCATGGATGTAGCCTATGGACGTAGCCTACGGATGTAGCAACACCCCTTAAGCCACCAACGCCAGGTACACGCCCCTCTAAGGGGATGTACCGGGCGTTGTCGCATCTAAACGTTATCGTTCGTTAGGGCGGCACACAAGGCTTCTAAGTCAACGTATGACGCGCACCGTCCACTGTGAGCGTGTCGCCTTCAAGCATCACCACACTGTCACCGCCAACGAACCTGAGCGTGTACTCATGCGCCCAACTCTTCGATACGCTTATCAGCTTGCCAGCCAGCTCGTTCACGTTCTCACCTTCCAGGTGTGCAACTACGACGCGTCCAACATGTGAAGCCAGCTCTTCGATACCAAACATCTTGATGCTCATATTCAAATCCCCTTGAGTGGTGTCCTGCGCTCGCCGGAAGGCTTACGTCTTGGATCCACCTTCGCTAGGTTGCTGCCACCAAAGCAAGCCGTTCAAGAGCCAATGAGGTTTGGGGGATAGACATGACTAGCGCCAAGATAGACACCCGATTGACGGCATCCTCAAAGTCACTATGAACCGCTAGGAAAAATGGCGTGGCCATGGGTAGTCATTAATTACGCGACTGTTACGCGCATGGGCTTAGAGTCCTGCCTCGATCGTTACAACCCCACATAAAACACACGCACGTCTCATAATGAGCAGTAAAGCGCGGTACAGCACACTAATAAATACATGTCAACGAACAAACTATTTGAGCAAAGCAAAAGCCCTACATCCCTTATGATTACTGGGATGTAGGGCTTTTCGTCTAGGTGCCCCTGGGCAGAATTGAACTGCCGGCCTACCCTTTAGGAGAGGGTCGCTCTATCCAACTGAGCTACAGAGGCTTGGGCATGAAAACACCAATAACACTATCTTACTAGGATGCTGAGGGTAAATCTCACCCTTGTTCCTACTCAGTACCCTCTCGGATAGCCAAGATCTTACGCTTTAGTGCACGGTTGGCCCTCACCGCTCCGATGCCCAGTACGAGAGCTGCCGTGATGAAGAGTAGAGCCCACCTAACGGTGGTCAAGATGGAAGCTAGAGCCACTAAGCCAGGGCTGAGTTCACCGGTAAACAGGGCATCAATGGCGAAGTTTTCCCAGATATCTATCAGTGCAAAGCCCAATGGGGCAATCCACGCTAACCAACGGGTTTGGCGATTGGGAATCCAACGAATGAACAACAACATCGAGAAGATGGCCGTGAACATCGGGAACAAGAATCCTGCGGTCTTGTGCAGGTAGTTCAACTGTCCGATGGCGTCAGCATTCATCACAGAACGCAGAGCTTCAATATCTGCGACGGTATAGCCAAAGACTCGCTGATCTGGCATGGACAGCGAATCGCTCAAGTCTTTCATCTGCACCATGGTCAGCAGGTGGTAATAGACAAAAAGGGCCAAACAGACAACTAGACCAACGGATATCAGGAGCATCGGATTCGACTGGTTGTCCTGCGAACCGTTCCTTGCCACTCGTGCTGCAGCAGGGTTTGTAGCTCTCTGTTGATCATGAGCATTGAACTGACTCGGTTTGCGATACTCTTTAGTTTTCTTGACGTTCTTTGCCATACAGTCCATTATGCCCGTGCTCTAGCTTGCACTTTTCAACGGCCACCGAAAAGTGTCCTAATCGCCACGTAGACTGGCTACATCATGGATTTTCTTTTTGATGATTTCGCTACGGACACTGCACAACCGGACATGCCTACCGCAGAAGAGCTGTTGGTCGGCATGAATCCCCAGCAGGAGGAAGCCGTACGCTATGCCGGTGGCCCCTTGCTTATTGTGGCTGGTGCAGGTTCAGGTAAGACGCGCGTGCTTACGCACAGAATCGCGTACTTGCTGGCTACCGGCCGCGCGCGCCCTCATGAGATCTTGGCGATTACCTTCACCAACAAAGCAGCCGCCGAAATGCGTGAACGCGCAGCGGAATTGATTGGTCAAGACAAAGCGAAAAAGATGTGGATTTCCACGTTCCACTCCTCGTGCGTGCGTATCTTGCGTCGAGAAGCCGCGGCCATTGGGTTGAAGTCCAACTTCTCAATCTACGATTCAACCGATTCCTTACGGCTGATCACATTAGTGGCCAAGTCATTGGAAATCGATCCGAAGCGTTTCACTCCCAAGGCGATCGCTCATAAAATTTCATCGCTGAAAAATGAGCTCATCGACGATGAGGACTACGCCGCGACCATCAACACCAACGATCCGTTCTCGCGAGCTGTTTCCGAGGTTTACCGTGGATACACCCGCCGTATGCGTTCGGCTAATGCCTTGGACTTTGATGACTTGATTGGTCAAGTTGTCTACATGTTCCGAGCGTTCCCGCGACTAGCTGACAGCTACCGCCGCCGCTTCCGTCATGTACTGATTGATGAGTACCAGGACACCAACCACGCGCAGTACTCACTAATCCGTGAACTCACCGGAATCGAGGGGGAGACCACCCCCGGCGAGTTGACTGTTGTTGGTGACTCCGACCAGTCAATTTATGCTTTCCGTGGTGCTGATATTCGAAACATCATCGAATTTGAGAAGGACTATCCGAGCGCCGCAACGATCAAGTTGGAACAGAACTATCGTTCCACCCAGACGATCCTTTCTGCGGCCAACGAAGTTATCAAGCGCAACCCGGACCGCAACGACAAGCGACTGTGGACCGCCAGCGGCGACGGTGAACTGATCACCGGGTACGTCGGTGAATCTGAATCCGACGAGGCTCGCTGGATTGCCGAAGAAATCTTGCGACTTAACGATGAAAACGACGTGCGTCCCGGAGACGTAGCGATCTTCTATCGCACCAACGCGCAGTCTCGTGCCCTAGAAGAGCAACTGATGCGCTTGGACTTGAAGTACCGCGTAGTCGGCGGAACTCGGTTCTACGACCGCAAGGAAATCAAGGATGCGTTGGCCTACCTGCGTGCCTTGGTGAATCCTGATGATGACATCAACGTCCGTCGTATCCTCAACGAACCAAAGCGAGGCATCGGCGATCGTGCCGAAGGCGCAGTGGCCGCCTTGGCTGATCGAGAACGCATCTCCTTTATGGAAGCGCTGCGCCGTTCCGATGAAGCACCTGGTTTGGGCACCCGCGGAATCAAGATGACCGCAGCCTTTGTTTCCTTGATGGATGATTTGCAAACTGTGGCTGAAGGATCAGGACCAGCCGAAGCGCTTGAAGCAGTACTGGAACAAACCGGCTATCTCGAAATCTTGCGTCTATCTACAGATCCGCAAGATGAATCACGGGTGGAGAACCTGGCTGAACTAGTCGCTGTGGTTCGTGACTTCGTTAACGATGATCCTGAAGGTGGTTTGGCCGGATTCTTAGAACGTGTGGCATTAGTCGCCGACGCCGACCAGATTCCGGAAGCGCCCAGTGATGACGAAGGTGCTGCGATGGCTGCGCAGGAAGGCATGGTCACCTTGATGACCCTGCACACTGCCAAGGGCTTGGAATTCCCAGTAGTCTTCCTGACCGGTATGGAACACGGCGTCTTCCCGCATCAGCGTTCAATGACCGACGAGAAGGAACTGGCAGAGGAGCGTCGTTTGGCCTACGTGGGGCTCACTCGTGCTCGTGAGCGCCTGTATCTTTCGCGTGCTGAACAGCGAAGCCTTTGGGGGCAAGCTCAGTACAACCCAGCGAGCCAGTTCTTGGAAGAAATTCCAGAACAGCTCATCGACTGGAAACGCGAGGGTTCCGGTGGCATGGGCTTCGGCTTTGGTAATTCTGCGGTGAATTTCGCCACGAGCAGATATGACCGTGGAACCCATTGGGGTGCTGGCACTTCGTCATCTGCGCCGGCTCGCGGCATGAATGCTGCTCCAGTCTCCAAGCAACGTGTTGTGCAAAATAAGGACATCACCATTCCCAAGGTCGGGCAATCGGTCAAGCATTCCGCGTTTGGCTTGGGAACTGTTCTCGCTTTGGAAGGTGCTGGCGATAAGACGGTGGCAAAGGTGCAATTCCCAGATTCTGAAAAGAGACTGTTATTGCGTTATGCACCTCTTGAAATAGTCGAATAGCCAACCGAGTAATTTAGTTACCTTCGTCACATTAATTTGGTTCTCGGCGGAATTCCCTAGTTTCTCTACGTGTTGTAAAAGTGGGAACTTTGAGAAAGTCGGGATAGTCTGAGAGGTGCGCACGGGCTACGGCGCCTTATGACGTCCGTTTGTTGCGGTGCGCTCTCTTAGGTATGGCATGGATTTCGGTCCGTGGCCATGCCGCGAGTCAGCATGAACTTCGAACGAAGGACACAAACCCGTGGACCTGTATGAGTACCAGGCGCGCGATCTATTTGAGGCACACGGTGTTCCCGTGCTTGCCGGTATCGTCGCTTACACCCCGGAAGAAGCCAAGGCCGCAGCTGAGAAGATCGGCGGCGTAGTTGTAGTAAAGGCACAGGTCAAGGTCGGTGGCCGCGGTAAGGCTGGCGGCGTTAAGGTCGCTAAGACTGCCGATGAAGCTTTCGAGCACGCATCGGCCATTCTCGGTATGGACATCAAGGGCCACACCGTGAACAAGGTCATGATCGCTCAGGGCGCCGACATCGCTGAGGAGTTCTACTTCTCGGTACTGCTGGACCGCTCGAACCGTAACTACCTGGCCATGTGCTCGGTAGAAGGTGGCATGGAGATCGAGGTGCTCGCAGTTGAGCGCCCAGATGCTTTGGCCAAGGTTGCCGTTGACCCAATCGTTGGCATTGACGCCGCGAAGGCTGCCGAGATCGTGGCAGAAGCAAACTTCCCTGAAGAGTTGCGTGCCAAGGTTGCAGAAACCATCCAGAAGCTCTGGGTTGTTTTCAAGGAAGAAGACGCAACCCTCGTTGAGGTTAACCCACTGGTGAAGACCGGCGCCGGCGACATCGTCGCACTTGACGGCAAGGTCTCCCTGGATGACAACGCCTCTGAGGTTCGTCACCCAGCTCACGAAGAGCTGGAAGACAAGGGTGCAGCGGATCCGCTGGAAGCCAAGGCTAAGGCTTCGGGCCTGAACTACGTCAAGCTGGACGGCGAAGTAGGCATCATCGGTAACGGTGCTGGCCTGGTTATGTCGACCCTGGACGTTGTTGCCTACGCTGGCGAGAACCACGGTTCGGTCAAGCCTGCAAACTTCCTTGATATCGGTGGTGGAGCTTCGGCTGAGGTTATGGCTAACGGCCTTGACGTCATCCTGAACGACCCACAGGTCAAGTCGGTCTTCGTCAACGTCTTCGGTGGCATCACCGCATGTGACGCTGTAGCAAACGGCATCGTTGGCGCGCTGAACACCCTGGGTGATGCAGCGAACAAGCCACTGGTTGTCCGCCTGGACGGCAACAACGTTGAAGAGGGTCGTGCCATCTTGGCCAAGGCTAACCACCCGTTGGTCACCCTGGCAGCAACCATGGATGAGGGCGCCGATAAGGCTGCCGAGCTCGCCAACGCAGCGAAGTAAGAGGGATAAGCGAACAATGAGCATTTACCTGAACAAGGACTCCAAGGTCATCGTCCAGGGCATCACCGGCGGCGAAGGCACCAAGCACACCGCCCTGATGCTCAAGGCTGGCACCAACATTGTTGGCGGCGTGAACGCCCGCAAGGCTGGTACCACCGTGACCCATGGTGACCAGGACATCAAGGTTTACGGCACCGTGGCTGAGGCCAAGGCCGAGACCGGCGCTGACGTATCAATCGTCTTCGTGCCACCTAAGTTCACCAAGGACGCAGTCGTTGAAGCTATCGAGGCCGAGGTTGGCCTTGTTGTAGTTATCACCGAAGGTGTTCCAGTACAGGACTCCGCTGAGTTCTGGGCTCTGGCACAGTCGAAGGTTGACGCCGACGGCAACCAGATCACCCGCATCATCGGCCCTAACTGCCCAGGCATCATCACCCCAGGTGAAGCACTGGTTGGTATCACCCCGAACAACATCACTGGCAAGGGCCCAATCGGCTTGGTTTCCAAGTCGGGTACCTTGACCTACCAGATGATGTACGAACTGCGCGATCTGGGCTTCTCGACCGCAATCGGCATCGGCGGCGACCCAGTCATCGGTACCACCCACATTGATGCTCTGGCTGCTTTTGAAGCTGACCCAGAGACCAAGGCCATCGTTATGATCGGTGAGATCGGTGGCGACGCTGAAGAGCGCGCAGCTGATTACATCAAGGCCAACGTCACCAAGCCAGTTGTTGGCTACGTGGCTGGCTTCACCGCTCCTGAGGGCAAGACCATGGGCCACGCGGGCGCCATCGTTTCCGGCTCGGCTGGCACCGCCCAGGCCAAGAAGGAAGCACTGGAAGCTGCTGGCGTAAAGGTTGGCAAGACTCCTTCGGAGACCGCTGTATTGCTGCGCGAAGTTTTCGCAGCTCTCTAAGCTAACGTTTCCAAGACTAATGCCCCGGATCCTCACGGATCCGGGGCATTAGTTTTTTGAGGCCAAGATCGGCCAAATCCAAGAGATGCGTTGAAGCAAAGAGGAGAAGGCTGCGAATGATTTCGCAGCCTTCTCCTCTTTGCTATTCAGTTATTGATCTGGCTACTGCTCGCAGCTGCAGCCAGGGGCAAGCTATGGCTGTGGAGTCATGTCCTTACCGGACGGATTACCATCGGCGATTTCCTGCTGGTAGCTTTCCTCCAAAGCAGGAACCTGCTCGAAGAGTTCCTCAACGTCAAGGTCAGGGTTTTCTTCCTGAGTCTTGACCAGCTCGATAGCTTCCTCTTCGGTCGCAACCGAAGGAAGCGAGCCAGGCAGTGGCTTACGTGCTGATTCCTTCAGGAAGCAGACGGCGATAAAGCCAGCTACCGACGTACCCATCACCCAGAACGCTGGTGCCAGCGATGACTGGGTCATGGTGACCAGTGCCTGCATGATAAATGGTGCGAAGCCACCGAAGATCGCTACCGCAAAGTTGTAGGAGATACCCATGCCACCGTAACGCGAGGCAGTAGGGAACAATGCTGGCAAAGACGAAGCCAGGTTGGCGACGTAGAAGGTCACTGGGAAGGCCAACAGGGCCAAGCCCACCAAGGTTGACCAGACAGCGCCGTGCATCATGAACAAGAACGCAGGAATAGCCAGAAGAATTGCGGACACCGAACCGATGAACAGCACCTTACGACGACCAATGGTGTCTGAGAGCTTGCCACCCAGCGGGATGCACAAAGACATACCAACAAGGATCGGTAGGGTCAGCAGGTTACCATGGACCGGGTCATAGTGCAGGGTCTCGGTCAGGTAGGTCGGCATGTAGCTGGTCAGCGCGTAACCAGCAGTGTTAGCGGCGGACACGAGGACGAACCCAGTGAGCAGTTCACGCCAGTAGCTCTTGACCAGGTCAATAACACCCTTAGGCGCATCCGCCGAGTTCTTAGCGTCCTCGCTCGCGCGGTTGGCAGCCTCCTGGGCTTCTTGGAACGCTGGAGTATCTTCAATTTTTGAACGGAACCACAAAGCGATCACACCCAGTGGCAGCGCCACCAGGAATGGTATACGCCAAGCGAAACCTTCCATGACATCTTCAGTCAGGGTCAGCTGGAGGATCGAAACAAAGGCAGCACCAATGGCGAAGCCCATGTAGGAACCGAGGTCCAGCAATGAGGCGTAGAAGCCACGGCGCTTATCTGGTGCGTACTCGGTAATGAACGTAGTAGCACCTGCATACTCGCCACCGGTGGAGAAGCCCTGGATGAGCTTCAAAACAACCAGCAGGATTGGTGCTGCTACACCCCATACCGTGTAATCCGGGAGGATACCGATGCCGAAGGTGGCTAGTGCCATCATCAGTAGGGTGAAGACAAGAATCTTCTGGCGACCAACGCGGTCACCCATCTGCCCCAGAATTACACCGCCCAGCGGGCGGGCCACGAATGTCACGGCGAAGACGCCGAGGCTGAACAAAGTCTGAATTGCTGGGTCGACGGTGTCCGGCATGAACAACTTGCCGATGATCACGGCCAGGTAGCCGTAGACACCAACGTCGTACCATTCCATGAGGTTACCGACGACGGTACCGCCGATGGCCTTCTTAAGCATTGAGTCGTCAACAACGTTGACATCTTCTACTTTTAGACGACGTTTTCTAAAAAACCGTTGCTTGCGTGGATTAGCGGCTTCCATAGCTTCACTCCTCGTATCTTTCTTGATCTTGTCGTTCAGCCGGCGTCTGGGACACTTCGTCAGTGAGTAAAAAATTACTCCGTGCAGTCACAAACAGACACCGGGCGACTCATCGAAATCGATAGATTTCTACTCGAAAAACCGACTAATCCGGGGCTTCGAGTGATGAAACGCTTTAGCGGATAGTTATCTACACTACCAAGTAACCTAATATTTCCCCGAATCGGAGCGTGTCCCACGTCTCATCGACTGAGCCTAATGCGGGACTTGGCACAGCTGACAGACAGGCGAAAACCGTTGAAGGTAATAGGCATGTAAGCGAATTGGGCCGGGACGCACACTGCGGTCTCTTTGCGCCGAAAGTGTGGTGAAGGCCTCTAGATGACACGCCGCGAAAAATCGGCGAAGATTGCTTGATTTGGCTTGTGGCAGCACCTTTTGAGGGCGACCCGGACAGTCCGGGACAGCGGTGTGTTTCTGTGGATACAAGAATGCCCCAAGTGCACCGATTGGGTGTCTTGGGGCAGACAGTGACGATTCTTAGCCTCGTAGGCCAACAGTCGCTTGAGCGTCAGCATCGATTCGTAGGAACGAGGAACCGACAACCGCGAACGCTCCAGGAATCAATAGCATCCTGTGCTTAGGGTTGTAAAAAATCTCTTCGAGCGGAGAAGCTAAAACCTGATGGACTTTTTCCAACAGGCGATCGTTTTCCAAGAACAAACGTTCCTGTCCTGCCTCGATAACCACACGATCTTTTTCAGTACTGACTGATGCGCGCATCCAGTCATCATCGGGGGTACTGATCGTCTCCGATTTAATCAGGGACACGGTTATTACCGCCTTCATCGTTCGTTTCGCCTGAACGAGGAGCCGCTCAGGCCAGTAACCGCTGGGTGCACTATGTGTGGAATAACGCACATCAACCGTCATAACGAATATATCGTGTCTGGCTAGCAGTCGGCCCCTATTCCCAGAGATTTAATCAACCTGTTACTCGAGCAGCCCTCTAATGTCCTGAGCGGTCAGTGCTTTAGAGAACCCATCGGCTTCATCCATCACTGTTGAGATGAGCTTGCGCTTGCTTTCCTGCAGAGCGACAACCTTCTCTTCGATGGTGCCTTGGGAAATCATCCGGTAGACCATCACTTGGCGGGTTTGGCCAATACGGTGAGTACGGTCAATCGCCTGAGCTTCAACCGCAGGATTCCACCATGGGTCAAGCAAGAAGCAGTAGTCAGCCTCGGTGAGGTTCAAACCGAAACCACCGGCCTTGAGCGAAATCAAGAACAGTGGCGCTTCGCCTTCCTTGAACTGATCAATGACCTTGGAGCGATTGCGCGTATTTCCATCGAGATACACAAAGTTCACGCCACGCTCAGTGAGCTTCTCGGCCAACACCTTCAGGTAGGAAGTGAACTGGCTGAAGACCAAGGCGCGGTGTCCTTCGCCGAGTACATCGTCAAGCTGATCAAAGAGTGCCTCCAGCTTGGATCCGGGGACATCGGCAAGCTCGGGATCAACCAGCGATGGTTCAAGTGCCAACATACGAAGATGGGTCAACGACTGGAAAATGGTGAACCGGTTGCGATCCAGATCCTCAACCAGGTGCAGAATCTTCTGACGCTCACGGTTTAAGTGGGTGTCGTAAACGTGCTGGTGCTCGTCGGAGAGACGAACCAACAGCTGCTGCTCCTGTTTAGGAGGCAGATCCAGGACCACAGATTCCTTGGTGCGGCGCAACATGAACGGCTTGATACGACGCTGTAGCAGCACCAAGGTGTCCTTATCGCCCAGGACCTCGATTGGACGGGCAAACTGACGGTTAAACCGACTGGTGTTCAAGAACAGCGCCGGAGCTACCAAAGACAACAACGCGCCAAGCTCGGAGAGGTTGTTTTCCATCGGGGTACCGGTGACAGCTAACTTAAAATTAGTCTGGAGGTTGACCGCGGTGCGGTGAGCCTTGGTGGAGCGGTTTTTTACGAACTGGGCCTCATCAAGAATCAACCCGGCGAAGCGCTGGCCCTCGTAGATCTCATCGTTGAGGCGCAGCAACGTGTAGGTCGTGAGAATGACGTCGTAGTTTTGAGCCAAGTCGCGCAGCTGATGCGGTGAGCTCATAGTTCCTTCGATGCTCACCACACGCAAGCTCGGAGCGAACCTGTTGATTTCGGTTTCCCAGTTAGAGACCACCGAGCTCGGAGCAACAACCAAGAACGGTGCACGCTCGCGCTGCGCTGCCGGCAACTGGGCGCACGCTTGCTCATCGTCCCACAAACCGTGCGCGTGCAAGATCAGGGCGATGGTCTGAAGGGTTTTACCCAAACCCATGTCATCGGCCAGGATCCCGCCGAAACCGCCTTCATACAGGCGACTGAGCCAGCGGAAGCCTTCAACCTGATAAGGGCGCAGCTGCGCATTAAGCGACTGAGGGACCTCAGCTTGATCTCCCTCGGCAACCCTGAGCAGGGATCGCATGCGCGCAATGAACATGTCTGCGCCATCGATACCTTCGGCGAGCTCATCAAGTTCTTCAAAGATGGAGATCTGGAAGACAGTAAGCTTCAGGTCGCCTTCTTTTGGCTTGTCGTTCAGGGCCTGCGCCTCATCGACTAATGCCTTGAGCTTAGCGAAGAGCGGTTGGTCCAAGGAGAACCACGTGTTATCGGGCAGCTTGATCTTCATCTGGCCGTTGCTCATCGCTTCGACGATCTGCGAGAAAGGAACTGCGTGGTCACCAACGGTGATCAGCAGGCCTAAATCCAGCCAGTCGGTGCGCTCATGATTTACCGCATTGATTTTCAGCTGGGGGAGTTCACGCAGCTGACGGAAGACTGGGCGTGTTCCCTTCTCAAGCAGCTTGAGCATTGGAAGTTGTTCGATGGCAGGCAGAATTTCGGAGACAAAGGTAATGACCGATTCACCCGAGTAGAACTTGGGTGCAAGATCAGGATTGCCGTTTCCTGTATACTCCTGGAAGACTTCATCCACGGCTGCTCGAAGTTCTTCTTCGGCTTCAAAATCATAAACTTCGTGATGATCCGGTACACCCGGGTAGCGGACCTGGAAATCCAGGGTCGCCGAATCATTTGGCTCACCCTTCTCATTCAGATCGCGTTTGTAGGTGACGGTGGCCTGAACAAAAGGTGGCTTCAACGCAGGAAGTTGCAACTCTTCACTGGCGCTGCGTAGGTCAAAACGACGTGCCAAACGAGGGTAGGCCGATTCGAAGAAGTCATTAATCTCTGCGACTGGAACAGCAACCTGCCGGCGGTCTGCGTACCAGCGGCGGTGAGCCTCGGCGATGGGTTCAGTGCTTGGGGCCAGCCAAATTTCATCTGGCTGCCCAAGCTGAGCGTAAAAACCGTGATCAGCAATGACGCCGCTAGGGGAGTCGGCATCCAGAAGTAGATCCTGACCGTCGATGTGCAGGACACCACCGAGCTGCAACTGTTTTTCGTCCAGTGAGGCTCGCATGCTAAATGCGGCAGGGTCGACGATGCGAATGCGCTGTTCGTTGCGTGTTGAGATCAAAGGGATGCCAAGTTCTTGTGCTTGGTCAAGCAAAGGCCACAACAGGTCGGAGGCGTATTCGTCCATGAATAGCCAATCTTCATCAACCTTAAACTGCAGCTGGGTGTCGCTGCGGGCCATGGAAGCAAAACGAGTGAACCAGTGATGCTGTGAGCGCAAGAGATTCCAGCCGTAGGTTTTGAAACCTAGGGTGGTCCAGCGCAACTGGCCGCGAACCCAGCGGCCTTCGGTATTGCGCACCATGGGGCGTACCCCCAAACGGAAACGCTTGTTGCGCGTGGGATGCGGAATGGTTCCAGTAGGCATCCACTGCTGTTGCTGGGTGGTGTTCTTCGAGTCAAAGAGCATGAACTGAAGACCCATGGCCACTACTGGATCATGTTGAGAACCGAGCAATCCGTCAGCTGGACCGGGCTCTGACTCTTCAAACCAAGACCCGATTTGCTGAGACCAAGCAGCCGAGCTTTTTTCTTCGGCAACAGGAACCAGGCGTGGCATGGAAGCAATCTTGTTCGACACAATCGCTAGCGCTGCGATGTGTGCACAGATGCCTGGCTTGTCACAGGAGCATTCGCACAGTTCGATCTTCCATTCATCATCGACCTGCTGCACTTGGATCATCGGCGAGAACTCTTCATCGGCGGCTCGTACGGTGCCCTCGATCTGTCCAGTCGTCTCGTCGAATTCCACGTCAACCACGGAATTTTCTTCAGCGGCTAAGTTCTTTCCGTAAAAGAAAGGAACATCGCCCAAGAAGGCCAACAAGTGGCGGGCGTCTATGGTTGGTGGAACAGAGTTACTCATCCTCTCATCGTTTCACGTTCCGGCCCGTGGTGAAAGTTGAAGCGCCCCTGTGTGAATAATCCCTATGTATGACGTAGCGTTGTCGCATGTCCCATATCTGGCCTTTTCTTCCGGCGCGCGCGGTGAACATCACTTCACTGATCGAATTTGACCGATTAGCTGCTGAAGCTTTGGCTAATCCCCATGCCCGAGGATACGGGTGGCGGGTGCATCGACTAGATCTGCGTGAGCGCGATTCCATACTGCGTTCGCTGGACCTGTCCGAGGCGATATTTATTGATTGCCAGTATTCACCCGCGGGACGTGAACTGGTTCAGGCCACCGGCGGACTGTGCATGTCTTCAGGCACGCAACTACCTTTTCAGACCAGTGAGCGGGACCTATATACGGCCGCCGAAATATACGCAGGCATTGATGACAAGCCCTATGAGCAAGTTCCGGACGCACTGATCTACGCCTACTCTCAGCAACACAGCACACCTGAAGTCACCGATAACGACAGTGCCATGGCGACCACCTTGCATGATTACCAGATCTCTCAAGCTCTGGTATCCGAAGTTTACGATGGGGCCTTTAAAGACTCACCGCTGATTGGTGTGATGGGTGGGCACGCGATGACCCGCGGATCTGAGCACTACGCGCAGACCGTGGAACTGGGCCAACTGATTACTCGGGCAGGATGTGCCGTTGCTACCGGCGGGGGACCGGGGGCGATGGAAGCGGCCAACCTCGGTGCTTGGTTGGCTGATTATGATCCACAAGATGTCGACGCTGCGTTGCAGATGCTCGCCACGGCTCCAGATGCGATTCACCAGCGCACACAGTGGGCTCGCACTGCGCTCGCCGTTCGTGATCGATTCCCGAGCACCCACCAGTCATTAGGTGTGCCGACGTGGTTCTATGGCCATGAGCCACCGAATTTGTTTGCAACAAAGATCGCAAAATTTTTCACCAACTCTATTCGCGAAGCGATTTTGTTGGAGCAGGCTAACGGGGGACTAATTGTTCTGCCGGGTGCTGCAGGTACGGTGCAGGAAATCTTCCAAGACGCCTGCGAAAACTACTACGCCACCGGCGCGCGCGTGGTGCCCATGGTCTTGCTAGGACGCGAGTACTGGACTGAAACTATGCCAGCTTGGCCTTTGCTCAAGGCGTTGGCCGCAGGCCGGGTCATGGAAGAGAAAATTGCGCTGGTAGATACTGCCGAAGAAGCGATGGAATTTATTGGTTCTATGAGCACGCTACGCCGGCGTACCCGCTGGTGAGACAAATAATTCCTTGGCTCTAGCCCAGCTGTACGTCGAAGATGAGTCCCAAGCAGTAGGTCACTGCCGCAGCTCCCCAGCCGATGGCTAGTTGGCGCAGCCCACGCTTCATCGGGGACGCTCCGGAGAGGAGACCTACGATAGCGCCGGTGAGCATCAAAGCAATTCCGACTAGGGCCACCGAGAGGATCACGGCAGGCAGGCCGCTCATGCCGAAGATATACGGCAGGATCGGGATGACCGCACCGGAAGCGAAGAGCAGGAACGAGGTGCCGGCGGCGCCGGTGGCCGAGCCGAGCTCCTCATGTTCATTTTCCAGCTCTTCGGACCGTTCTTCCGGGTTCAGCGAGAAGGCTGGGTTGCAATCACAGGTGAAGAGGCCCATGCGTTCGGCAGCGCGATGCTCAGCATCTTCATCGTTCATTCCGCGAGCCTTGTAAATCAGTACCAACTCGTTGGCATCCAGATTCAGATCGGGGGCCGCGGTGAGCGTGACCTGGGTAGGCCGGGATGCGGTGAGTAACTCTCGTTGAGAACGCACGGAAACAAATTCGCCAGCGGCCATCGATAATGCTCCGGCCAGCAGCCCGGCAATGCCGGAGAACAAGACAAAAGTGGAAGAAACGCCGGTGGCGCCAATACCCATGATGAGCGCCAAGTTGGAGACTAGACCGTCATTGGCGCCAAATACGGCGGCGCGGAAGTTGCCCGAAAGCTGAGCGCGACCGGCGGTGGCCAAAGCACGCACTACCTCTTCGTGGACCTCTTCGTCGGCGGCCATTTGCGCGGTCGCGTCCTGATCATCGCGGTAGGGGGAGCTGCTCTCAGAGCGCTGTGCCATAGCCAAAACGAACACCGAACCGAAGCTAAGCGCCAAAAAACGCAAGATGGTGCGCCTCAAGGAGGGGCGGACCGTCTTGGCGTGGACACCTAGTTTTTGTCGCCAGTGTTCCTCATGGCGTGCTTCGGCCGCGGCCAGACCTAGAAGGATTTGCTTCTCTTGCCCAGTTTTCTTTTGGGCTAGGGTCCGATAGATGGCACCTTCAGCGACCTCGTCGGCCAGATACTTGCGCCAACGTTGGATTTGGGCGCGGGTAGGTTCGGTTGCTGACTGGTTCGGCATCACGAATACAGCTCTCTTGGCAGATAACGGATCAGCTACCCAGTTTAGACAGCGGTCTCAGACTTGGGAATTTGGCAAGACTAAAAGCGATGCTCTGCCCCTCGGGCTGACCGGAGCTAGCAATGGAAAGTACTAGCTGCGAGGTCGCCGGTTCAAAGATCGGGCGGCGCGCGGATCGGGCGATGAGCAATTCTAAGCGAGCTGGATCGCACACGTATCGAATGTGCCATTGGCCCTGGACCTTGAACTGAACTTGTCCGGTTTGGCGGTCGATGATGGGCAGGACGGAATATGCCATGGGATGCGCTCTCACTGAGTTCTTGCCCGGCCACAAAATTGTGAACGGACCGCTTCGTCATCCGAACCACCCATGAATCTGGGGTTGGTGCACGGCAAGTCGGAGCTTTACGCCGTGTCTCGTGAAGCAACACTTGCGATGCTACTCCCGTGCAAGTAAGCCAGTGAAGTCCTAGCCTGAAATATTTCCTTCATCCGCGCTGGACCCAGCGTCTAGCGTCTGGGACAGCTGGTTGATCTTCGTGTACTGCTGTTCCCACTGGGTTGTGGAATACGGGGGAAGGTTGGGAGCTTCGGGGCGAAGACCGGTGAAGCCATCAAGCTGTTCGCGCACGATATCAAGGTGCCCGGCGTGCCGGGAGGTTTCAGCGATCATATGAATCATGAGCTGTTCCAAGGTGGTGTGCCGGCGGCGAATCCACCATGGCACTTCGGCCGGTGCATCCAATGGCAGGGACGCGATGCTCTGTTCGCAGAATGCGACCGCCTGTTGATAAAAATCAATGATGTCGCCGGCGGTGAAGTGTGCCGGCGGTAAAAAGTCGGCTTGCGGATCGTCGGAGTCCGTGAGTTCTTGCACATAGGGGTTGTTGATTTCTCGGCCCAGGCACTGGCCGAAGTATCCGTATTCGGTGATGGCCAAGTGATGTACTACGCCAAGAACATGCGTGCCGGTGGGCGTCAGTGGCTTGCGGGCCAAGTGATCGCTCAGTCCCTGAGCTTTATAGATCACCGCGTTGCGGGCGTCGTTGAGGTATTCACGCAAAAGCTCTTTGCTGTTCATCATATGCCGAGTGTAATCAGCCGGCTGCTCAGCGAACAGCAGTTGTTGTGGTGTGCGACATATTTGACGCACCCCAGCTAGGGTCTGTTTACTATTGGTAAACCTGCCTGCTGACTTAGGCAAATGGCAGGAAGACGCCTAGTGCGTCGGAACAACAGAGGCGATGGAGCAAAAATATGAAGACCCTGCCCGTGGAATCAACCGGTGCTGCAATCAATATTGGTTCACGGCTACGCGGGGTGCGCCAAAGGCAGCGGATGACCATCGACCAGGTTGCTGAACTGTCCGGATTGACCAAGGGCTTTCTCTCGCGTGTTGAGCGAGATCTGACCAGCCCTTCGGTTTCAACGCTGCTGAAACTATGCGAAGTGCTGGGCATTGAAGTGGGAACGCTATTTGAAGTGCCTGAAACGATGTTGGTGCGATTGGCCGAAGCGCCACGGGTGTCCCTAGGCGGAGAAGGAATCACTGAGCAATTGGTGACACCGCGTAGCGAAAGGCGGGTTCAGATGATTCGCGCTGAAATCGCGCCCAAGGGTGTTGGTGAAGCCGAACTGTATTCGGTGGACTGTGAACTGGAAGTTTTGCATGTGATCTCGGGGAGGTTCACTTTAGTGTTGCCGGATCAACGCGTTGAACTCCAAGCCGGAGACACTATGACCTTCCCAGGGCGCGAGCCGCATAGCTGGGAAAATGAAGCCGATGAAGTGGCCTTGGTGACGTGGACCTTGATCCTCTAACCGGGGAGCCTTACTCGTGCCGATGCGTTCAAGCGCGTATTCTAAAAAGGTGTGTTCACCGTACGCACATGGTGCGGCGAGCGATAGGAGTGGCGTGAGTACTAGCGAAACAACTGGCACCCAGAACCAGCTACGCTCTATCGGCTGGTGGGCTTCGGTGTTCCTTGGTTTACTCGCGGGCACCACCTTGACGTGGATTCGTACCCAGCGCAACTTCTTTTTCATCGGCGCGGTCATCATCGCTGTGGTGATTGTGATAATCGGAATGCGCACCATCCGGCGGCGTGCACGCTTCCCTCAAATGGCTCAAGCCCATACTTCTTGGCCATATGCCGTCTGGACGATGGTTCTTCTCGTTCTTGTGGGTCCAATTCAGCTGGTTTACGTGGCCGATGATCCCGGTGAACTTATGCTCAAATCTATCATTCTTTCCACCGGCTTTTGCGTGGCAATCCACGAGCTGGATCGAGCAATGATCAAAGCCACCAGGAAGTACCTTCGCCAAGAATAGAATTTTTAGACGTTCTGCCTTCAGTGCTCAGGATCGTCAAATGCTGCCGTAGCCCCTTGTAGGGCTACGGCTTTTGTTGTCTTTTGCCCCGGAATTCACGTCATAGTCACTATTTTGGTGCTCTGAGTCTTGACGTGACCTCGCCAACAAAATAGCATAATGGGAAACGTAAGTTTCATATTAGGCAACTATGGCAGTTGCCGAATAAGTGCCAGGAGGGCAAGAGCATGAAAGAAGTTCGCATCGAGGAAAACGGCAAGCTGGGGCCAATCAATGCAGCGATGATCCCTCGCTACGCCGGCGCCGGTACCTACGCCCGTCTGCCGCGTCTGGACCAGGTCCAGAGCGCTGACATCAAGATCATTGGTGTGCCTTTTGATACCGGTGTTTCCTACCGTCCAGGTGCACGCTTTGGTGCCAACCACGTCCGTGAATCCTCGCGCCTGATCCGCCCTTACAACCCAGCCACCGACACCTCGCCTTTTGCTCAGAGCCAGGTAGTTGACGCCGGTGACCTCGCGGTAAACCCGTTCAACATCAATGAAGCTATCGAAACGATTCAGGAAGAAGCCTTGGAGCTAACTTCTGACGGTTCAACCCTGGTCACCATCGGTGGCGACCACACCATCGCACTGCCACTGCTGCGCGCTGCATCCGAGCATGCCGGTGCACCGGTGGCCATGTTGCACTTCGACGCTCACCTGGATACCTGGGACACCTACTTTGGTGCCGAGTACACCCACGGCACCCCATTCCGCCGTGCGGTAGAAGAAGGCATTCTGGATACCGAAGCCATCTGCCACGTGGGTACTCGCGGCCCGCTGTACGGCAAGAAGGACCTGGAGGATGACAAGCGCTTCGGCTTTGGCATCGTGACCAGCTCGGACGTGTACTACCAGGGTGTGCGTGAAATCGTTGAGAAGCTGCGTGCGCGCATCGGCAACCGCCCGCTGTACATCTCGGTGGACATCGACGTACTTGACCCAGCCCACGCACCAGGCACCGGAACCCCGGAAGCCGGCGGCATCACCAGCCGTGAGCTACTGGAAATCCTGCGCGGGTTGCGCGGACTGAAGATCGTCGGCGCCGACATTGTTGAGGTCGCCCCAGCTTACGACCACGCCGAACTGACCGGTGTGGCCGCCAGCCACGTCACCTACGACCTAATCAGCCTGATCAGCGACTTCCGCGCCAACCAGGGATTGAACAAGTAATGACAACACAGCCCCAACGTAACGGCGGCGACCTGGTCATTGAGACCCTCACCGCGCTGGGAGCTAAAACCGTGTTCGGCATCCCCGGACAGCACGCCTTGGGGCTGTTCGACGCGCTCTCCCGCTCAAACCTGGAATTTGTCTCCTCTCGAGTGGAGAACAACTCGGCCTTTGCAGCCGACGGCTATTCCCGCGCTACCGGTGAGGTGGGCGTACTGTTCCTCTCCACCGGCCCCGGCGCGCTAACCTCGCTGGCTGGACTGCAGGAAGCCTATGCCACCGGTGTGCCGATGGTTGTTGTGGCCAGCCAGATCCCACTGGATGGACTGGGTGCACGACGCAAGGGCATGCTGCACCAGCTCGATGACCAGAAAGCTTCGGCGGCCAACGTCACCAAGTTCCAGCAGACCGTACATCACGCCTCTGGCATCCCTTCGGCCATTCAGGATGCTTGGGCGCGTGCGATCACTGTGCCCATGGGGCCGGTGTGGGTTGAAGTTCCCCAGGACGTGCTGCTCGCTGAAGTGATGGTGCCACCGGTGCAGGATGCTTTGGCTGAAGCCTATGAGCACCCACCGCGTGAAGAGTTGATCCGCGAAGCAATTAACTGGCTCTCCGATGCACAACGTCCGGCCATTATCGCCGGAGGTGGTGTGCGCCGTGCCGGTGCGCAGGCCGAACTGTTGGCCGTGGCGCAAGCCTTGCAGGCGCCGGTGCTTTCCAGCCCGGGCGGTAACGGGGCTTTCCCGTGGAATCATGAACTGTCCTTGCAGTCATGGGTTGAAGACCGTCACGCCACCGAGGTTATGGAAGATGCCGACGTATTGTTGGTCATCGGCTCGGCCCTAGGCGAAGTGACCAGTAATTACTTCACCCTTGAACCGCGCGGCAAGATGATTCAGATTGACGCTGAACCACGAGTTCTGGAGTCCAATACTCCTGCGCTTGGTATTCGCGCCGACGCCCGCGAAGCGCTGAAGTTCCTGGACCGGGGATTGAAGGATGCCGGGTACACCTCGCGCGCTTCATGGCATGGACAGCGACCACAGCAGGTGGTCGCGCAGACCCTAGAAAAAATCCAGGCACGCCTGGATGCTCAGGATCTGGGCAAAGAACAAAAATTCATGGAAGACATCCGTGCCGCAGTTCCGGCATCGATGCAGACCTTCTGGGATATGACCATTGCAGCCTACTGGGGCTGGAGCTGCTGGGATGCCAAGGATGGCCAGTTCCATTCGGCACAGGGTGCCGGCGGTCTGGGCTTCGGTTTCCCTTCGGCCATTGGTGGCGCGATTGGTACCGGGCAACGAGTACTGGCTGTCAGCGGTGACGGTTCCTCGATGTACTCCATCGCTGAGCTAGCAACCGCCAAACAACACCAGGCCCCAGTGACCTGGTTGATTGTTGATGACGGTGGCTACGGCATCTTGCGTGAGTACATGGAAGGCGCTTTTGGTAAGGCTACGGCCACCGAGCTGGTCCGGCCCGACTTTGTCGCACTGGCTCAGTCCTTCGGTGTTCCGGCGCGTGAGGTCGAAGTTGATCAGATCGGTGACGCGCTCAAGCAGGCGCTTACCGAAGAGGGACCAAACGTCATCGTGGTCAAAACTCTGCTGAAGATGTTCGCCCCGACTCACCTCTAAACAGCATCGGCCAGGGAGTAGTACTGGCAATCAAGTGGTGGCCTAGAACCCGTAGCAAAAGCTACCGGTTGTAGGCCACCACTTTTGTTTTGTGCACCGCTTGGCGCCGCTGAAAATTTTTAGTGCACCGTGCTGGCGCGCAACTGATGAATCTGCTGTGCTGCCGAATTTAGCGAAGGGTAGTTGGCGCCCGGTCCTTGGGCGATAAAACCGGGACACTCGTGATCGGCTAACCCGGTTTCACCGTAGGCCAACCCACGGAAAGTTCCGTGTGTCATGCGCACCAAGTGTGCTCCGGCGGCCACGTCCCAAACTTTGGTATCAAAGCCGATGGTCGCATCAGACCAGCCGGCGGCAACGTGAGCCAAGGCTAGAGCGGCGCTGACCTTTCGGCGCACGGTGGCAAAATCTTGAATCCACTGACCCAACAGTTGCAAGGCGATGTCGCCATCCTTAGTCAGTGACTCTGCCCCGGGATAGTCGGTCATCAGATTGGCGCGAGATTGTTCCGGGCGGGTGCCCGGACGTAGCGGAACGTCGTTGAGCATCGCAGCATCCGAGTTCGCGCTGAACTCGTCGCCGGTGACTGGATCGATGATCACCGCGGCCACCAGCTGGCCGTCAAGGGCAGCTGCGATGGAAATGCAGAAGAACGCTACGCCGTGAACAAAATTGCTGGTCCCATCGATGGGATCCACGATCCACTGCACCTTGCCTGCGGCTTTATGGCCGGAGGTGGTAGTTAGTTTCTCTTCGCCAAGCACCCACGAATCGGGTACCGCAGCTAACAATGAATCGGTGATGAGCTGTTGGCTTCGGCGGTCAATGTCGGTGACCAGATCATGGGTGCTGGTTTTGTGCTCAACATTTACTGCGGTGCGAAAGGAAGAAGACAGTAGGGGAGCTGCGCTACGTGCTGCATCCAGCGCAGCCAGGCGCAGGTCTTCGGCCAAAAAATTCTCAGGGATCGATTGTTGCTCACTCACTGTGTCAGCTTATCGTGCCCGTGGAAACGTTCAGATAGTAGATGGTCAGGATCAAGACGAATCAAGATAAGCTTCTGCTCATGAGTAGCATGCAACCGATTGCCCCTAAAGCCTCGCTGACCGAACAGGTCACCACAATGATCCGGGCGGCCATCGTTGCAGGGGAGATGGCCCCTGATCAGCACTATTCGGCCATTGGCATTTCCGAGAAGCTCGGGGTCTCACGCACTCCGGTGCGTGAAGCTTTGCAGCTCTTGGAAAAAGAAGGCATTGTGACTGTGGCAAAAAACCGCGGGGTGCGGGTCAACCAGATCTCCTTGGAAGATATCGTTGAGGTCTTCCAATTGCGGTTGGCCATTGAACCGGCAGCTGCCGCGCGCGGTGTGCTCAACGCTACTGACGCTGACCGTGCCCGGCTCACCGAACTGCACGAGCAGATGATCAAGGTTGGGCAGAGCGGTGACGGGAGGGCCACCCTAGAGGCCGATAAAGAATTCCACCTGTACCTGCTGGGATTAGCCAGCAACAAAAAACTGGACAGTGTGGTGGGGCAGTTGCGCAACTTAGTGCTTGCTCATGGGCAAACTACCGTGCCCTATGCTCGCAGCAGTCAGGAGTTAGCGGGGGATCGTGAGCAGGTTATGGCTGCGATCCTTGCTAAGGATGCCCCGGCCGCTGCCGAAGAAGTGCGTGGACACATCATGCGTACCGCGCAAATGCTGATCCGTTCGATTTGTTCGCGGACTCCGGGCCTTGAAGCTCAGCCATTTTTGGACCGTCTTGAAGATCTAATTTCCTAGCTGCACCTAGCAAAGTTCCATTAAGTCTTGCCATGAGTGAGCTACGCAACATAGAGTAGCATGCAACATGTAACAACCATCAACTTAGCGGAGCCGGAGGTGAAAGTGGTGAGTCAACCGCTTGAGGGAGTCAAGGTCGTTGACCTCTCGCGCATTCTTGCCGGGCCATTGTGCACGATGACATTAGGTGACTTCGGCGCCGACGTCCTCAAGGTTGAAAGCATCGCGGGCGATGAAACCCGCGGATGGATTCCACCGGTCAACGCCCAGGGCATCAGCACCTACTACTGGTCGGTGAATCGCAACAAACAAGCAGTCATTGTCGACTTTGCCAACACCGCTGCGCTAGATCGACTGCTGGCACTCATCGCGGAAGCCGATGTCCTAGTGGAGAACTTCCGCCCCGGAGTACTGGCCAAATTCGGCCTGGACTACGACAGGCTCAAAGCACTGAACCCGTCACTGATTTACTGCTCAATTTCTGGATTCGGTGAAAAACAAGGTGCCACACTGCCCGGATTTGATCTTCTGGTCCAAGCCGTCGGTGGGCTGATGAGTATCACCGGAGAACCAGATGCCACGCCTAGCAAGGTAGGAGTAGCGCTGGTAGACGTGCTGGCAGCACAGAACGCTGTCACCGGAATACTGCTGGCCTTACGCGAACGTGAGAGTAGTGGACAAGGGCAGCGAGTAAGCATCAACTTGCTCTCATCATTGCTCGCCGGACTGACCAACCAGTCAAGCAGCACACTGGCCACCGGCCAAGCGCCAGCACGTATGGGCAACGCGCACCCCAGCATTGCGCCCTATGAAACCTTCAACACCAGTGATGGGGTAGTAGCCATAGCGGTGGGTAATGACCGGCAATTTGCTGCACTGTGTCAACAACTCGGAGATCCGGCGCTCGCCGAGGATCCACGGTTCTTCACCAACTCAGCCAGGGTGGCCAATCGTGGGGTGCTCAAAACCCTCATAGAAGAAGTCACCAGTACAAGAAACGCAGCAAGCTGGGCCGCCAGCCTGATGAATGCCGGGGTACCAGCAGGAAAGGTCAACTCCGTTGCTGAAGCCATTGACTTCGCTAAAGAGCTGGGCCTAGATCCGGTGACAGTCATCAAGGATGAAGTCACCGGAGAAGGGACTACTCAGATATCCAGCCCCATCGGTCTCTCGCGCTCCGCAGCCCAATACCGCAGACTTCCGCCAACCCACGGCCAACACCAAGAACTCTTTGACCAACCTACTCATGCTTAGCTCCGAGGAGAGAAAATGACCACCACAGAACATATCCTTGATCCGGCAGATTTGATCAACTTTGATTCCTTGCTCTCCACTGAAGAGCTGGCCCTTCGAGATACGGTGCGCGGCTTCGTCAAAGAGCACATCAAACCTAATATTGCCCAGTGGTACAACGACGCGGTCTTCCCAGTGGAAATCATTCCAGAAATGGCCAAACTGGGACTGCTTGGAATGCATCTACAAGGTTATGGCTGCGCCGGCCGGTCAGCGGTGGAGTATGGCATCGCCGGGGCAGAACTGGAAGCAGGTGACTCGGGACTGCGCACCTTTGTTTCGGTTCAGGGTTCGCTAGCGATGAGTGCCATCTACAAGCATGGATCGGAAGAGCAGAAGCAAGAGTGGCTGCCAGCGATGGCTGCCGGTGAAGCCATCGGTTGCTTCGGGTTGACTGAACCGACCGCTGGATCAGACCCTTCAAACATGCAAACTTTTGCGCGCCGCGATGGAGACGACTGGGTGATCAACGGGCCCAAGCGGTGGATTGGTCTGGCGAATATAGCCCACGTCGCGGTGATCTGGGCACAGACCGAGGAAGGGATCCGAGGCTTTGTGGTTCCTACCAACACCCCAGGCTTCACTGCGACACCTATTGAACAAAAACTCTCCATGCGTGCTTCGATCCAGTGCGAAATCGACCTTGTTGATGTGCGTTTGCCCAGCTCTGCAGTGTTGCCAAACGTCAAAGGATTAAAGGGCCCGTTCTCCTGCCTGAACGAGGCACGCTATGGAATTCTTTGGGGATCCATGGGCGCTGCACGTGACGCATTTGAAGACGCTTTGGCATACTCGCGGCAGCGAATGCAGTTTGACAAACCGCTGGCCGGATACCAAATGACCCAGCAGAAGCTGGTGGATATGGCCTTGGAAATAAACAAAGGCTTCTTGCTGGCTCTTCACATTGGACGACTCAAAGACGCAGGAAACTTGGATCTTCATATGATCTCGGTGGGCAAATTGAACAACTGTCGCGAAGCCATCAAGATCTGTCGCGAAGCTCGCACCATTCTTGGCGGGAACGGCATCACCTTGGACTACTCGCCGTTGCGTCATGCCAACAATTTGGAATCGGTACGTACCTACGAAGGTACCGATGAGGTTCACACGCTGATCTTGGGCAACAAACTCACCGGCGTTCCGGCTTTCCGCTAAACCGAGCTCTGAAAAAGAATCTAGAGGAATGTGACTATGGAATTAACTTCCACCCCGGTGTCCTTGTACCAGTATCTCAATGGCACTTGGGTTGAGGGCAAGGGACGAGAAATTGTTTCGTCCGCTGCTGCTGATAACTCGCAGGTACTCGCCAAAGGCAGTGCAGCCAGTGAAGAACAAGTTGATGAAGCTTTTACAGCCGCTCACCAAGCGAAGAAAAGCTGGGCACGAACCCCGATGGCTACGCGTGCGGCCTTCCTCACCGCGGCTGCGCGCTACCTCAAGGAGCATGCCGAGCAATTCGGCGAGGAACTGGCCAGCGAAGAAGGCAAAACTCGGGCCGAAGGTATCGGCGAAGTACTGCGCGCAGCCCAAATTTTCACCTATTACTCGGGTGAGGCCGAACGCGTTGCCGGGACTGTTTTCCAATCGCCGCGCCCAGGGGAACAGATCTTGGTGACCAACAAGCCACTGGGCGTGGTGGGCATTATTACCCCATTCAACTTTCCTATCGGTATTCCAGCTTGGAAAATCGCGCCTGCACTCGTCTTTGGCAATACGGTTGTGTTTAAACCTGCCAGCCTTGTGCCGATTTTGGCGTTGCGCCTGGCCCAAGCTTTGGATTATGCAGGGCTGCCAGCAGGAGTACTGAACCTGCTCATTGGTCCCGGTGCGTTGGGGGACCGAATTATTGCCAACGAGCACCTCAATGGTTTGTCCTTCACCGGATCAACTGCTGTAGGTCGCCGGCTCTGTGCCGCCGGCGCCTCGCGCGGCATCCCGGTTCAGGCCGAGATGGGAGGCAAGAATGCCTCGGTGGTACTTGCCGATGCTGATCTTGATCTAGCCTGCGAAGAAGTGCTCTTCGGGGCTTTCCGCTCTACAGGACAGAAATGCACTGCGACCAGTCGCCTCATTCTGGATGAAGCTATTGCCGAATCATTCATGTCAAAGCTCACCACTCGCTTGGAACAGTGGAATACCGGTGACCCTATGGACCCTAATGTTCATATGGGGCCACTGGTTGATGCCAAAGCTGCGAGTTCGGCGCGTGAGGGGATCCACCGCGCTCTGAGCCAAGGCGCGATCCTGCGGTTCCAAGGCAAAGCGCCAAAAACTGGTAATTATCTGGCACCTACCATCTTGGAGCTACCGGACGGTGAAGCAGGCCGGACGAACTGTAGTTGGCGCGAGGAATTTTTTGCCCCGGTTCTCGCGGTGCGCAAGGTCAGCGGCGCAGAGCAGGTATTCGAAGCGGCCGAGGATTCAGAATTTGGGCTGAGCTTGGCGCTGTTCACAAGTAATCTTGCGTTGGCCCTGACTGCTCAACAGACACTGGATGTTGGTATATTGCATGTAAATTCGGAGTCAGCAGGCGCAGATCCCCACGTTCCATTTGGTGGAGCCAAGTCATCAGGATACGGACCGAAAGAACAAGGAACGGCAGCTCGCGAATTTTACACGCACACGACCACCACATATCTGCGGGGCTGACAGTCGCCGCTGAAGTGCCGAAGAAAGTAGCATCAATGACGATTGAACGAATTTTGGTTATCGGCGCCGGAACCATGGGCCGGCAAATCGCAATGAGTTGTGCCTTGAGCGGCTACCAGACAATCCTTCAAGACATCTCTGCTGACGCCTTGTCTGCTGCACGCAAGGAACTGGAATCTTGGGCCGATTCGCGAGTTTCCAAGGGGAAGCTAGAACAAGCAGATGCTCAGGCCGCTTTGGAACGCCTGAGCGAAAGTACGGATTTAGTGCACAGCGCGGGCACTGCGGATCTAGTCATTGAGGCTGCCGTAGAGCGACTAGATATCAAGGAGCAGATTTTCGCCACGCTGGGTGAACACACCCCAGCCCACGCGATCCTTGCAACCAATTCCTCAACTCTGCCTTCGTCGCGTGTAGCTCAGGCCAGCGGACGACCTGCGCAGGTATGCAATATGCATTTCTTCAACCCGGCGCTGGTCATGAAGTGTGTTGAAGTAGTTCGCAATGAACAAACTAGCGACGAAACGGTGTCAGCGGTGACGGATGTTGCTACCCGTCTGGGCAAGCAACCGGTACTAGTAAACAAGGAAATCCCGGGATTCATTGCCAACCGCATGATGGGTGCTATCAATGCTGAAGCGTTGAACCTGGCCCAGCAGGGTATCGCCAGTATCGAAGACATCGATACCACCGCGAAGACAGCTCTTGGGCACCCGATGGGTCCTTTTGAACTCATGGACATGGTGGGTTTGGACGTCATCGATTTTATTGCCCAAGCTACCTACGCCGAGACAGGCGAGGATGCGGACAAGCCGCACCCGCTGATCACGGAGAAAGTTCAGGCTGGATTATTGGGACGTAAGAGTGGAGAAGGGTTCTACCCTTATTCCTGATGGAGCACTCCGCAAAACAGATCAGCAAGCGGAAAGGGTGCCTTGAGGCCGTGAATTACGGCGATTCAAGGCTTGTCTTTTTACTTGCTTGGCCGGTGACATGAAAGACTGTGAGCATGAGTCACATTTCGACTGATCAGCGAACTCGTCACGTAGCCTCACGCTTGGAAGACCAATTTCACGGTTGGCGTGCAAAGCGTGCACAGGCCAAAGGTCAGGGTGCCGTCATCCTTCCCTACACGGGATATGGTTCTTCCGGTCCTGAGGACGGCTGGATTCGTGTTTTGGCCCGAGTGGTCTTGGCAGGACCGGGCGCCTTTGAATTTGGGCAGCAGCAGGCTCAGGTGATTGCTGACGGGATCCGCGGATTCCGCAATTTCATTTCACCCATTCTTCCTTTTGGGAAGGTAAGCATTGATGTCGGGGACCAACGTTTTGAGGTCCAGGCAGACCGAGGCGGAGTCATTGACGTCAAGCTAGCAGTAGACCTACCTGCAGGCTGGCATGAAGTTCACCTCCACGCGCATGGTGGCGACCAGGCGACCGCTCGAATCATGGTGATTGATCAGGCCCAGAAATTTGGTGTCATTAGCGACGTTGATGACACCGTGGTTGTCACTGCGCTTCCGCGTCCTTTGCTGGCGGCTTGGAACTCGTTTGTCCTCTCCGAGCATGCCCGCGTGGCCACTCCGGGCATGGCTGTGATGCTTCAAAAAGTTCAGCAGGATCACCCAGGTGGGCCAACGATCTATCTGTCCACTGGCGCATGGAATGTCGCGCAAACGTTGCAACGCTTCATGTCTCGCAACCTGTATCCAGAAGGCCCACTGCTACTTACGGACTGGGGACCGACCGAACGTTCATGGTTCCGTAGCGGTATGCAACACAAGGTTGATCAGCTACGCCGTCTGGCTCAAGAATTTCCTCAAATTTCGTGGATTCTGGTGGGTGATGATGGCCAGCATGACCCGGCGATTTATGCCGAATTTGCACGCCGTTATCCTGAACTTGTCAGGGCGATAGTGATCCGTCAGCTCACCCCTTCGGAAGCGGTGCTCGCAGGCGGACGTTCCAATGAACTACGCCGAACCACACCAGGTGTGCGGTGGATCTATGAGCCTGACGGCGCACGTATTCTTGATCAGCTGGTAAAACTTGGGCTCGTCAATGACGACGCCAAGAATATGTAGAAGGAAGTTTTTAAGTCGTGGCTGAGTCTGCACTTCGCGTACAAGTCCCCATGCGGTGGGGCGACATGGATGCTTATGGGCACGTTAATAACGTCAACCTGATCAGGCTGATGGAAGAAGCGCGCATTGCAGGCTTTGGTGTGCCGGGCGGCACTGGTGCCCCTGGAGTAGAGCCGAAGGCTGATATTTTTTCGGCGGTGCCAGCAGGGATCCAAATTCTGGTTGTGGAGCACCGTGTGCGGTACTCCAAGCCATTGGAGTACCGCAACGTCCCGGTGAATGTGGATCTGTGGGTCGCCAACATCAAACCAGCGAGCTTTGATATCTGCTACGAATTCCGTGATCCGATTGAGGACTACCTTTGTGTTAAAGCCTCGACTACTTTGGCCTACTTTGACCCGATTACTTCACGAGTTCAGCGGCTAAGCCTTGAGGAACGTGAGGGTCTGAGCGCTTTCGAAGGTGCAACGACTTTCCCCAAATAAGCTCTGAGGCTCCCGTCAATTAGGATTGAAGTATCTTTTCTTATTCGGACAGGGAGTGTTGACATGACTCAGCCAGCTGGTGGACGCACGCAAAACGAATCTCGTACTTCACGACCTCAAGTTGTATTGCAAGTACTCAAGCGCGAACACATCGGACCTCATCTGGTGCGATTGACGCTTGGTGGCCCGGGGTTTGCGCAATTCGTGGATAAGCCTGTCACGGACCGCTACGTTAAATTCTTGTTTGCAAAGCCAGAACTTGAATTGCCGTTGCCGTACAACTTGGATGAGCTGCGCACTAAGCTGGCTCCCGAGGATATGCCGGTTCGCCGTACGTACACAGTGCGCCGCAGCGATCATGAAGCTGGAACCATCGAAGTTGACTTCGTCGTTCACGGGGACGAGGGCTTGGCCGGCAAATGGGCACGAGATACTGAAATCGGATCGTCAATCTGCTTTGGCGGTCCAGCAGGGCAGTTCGTGCCCCGCGAAGAATTCGACTTCCACTTCTTCGCTGGTGATGAAACGTCGATTCCGGCTATCAGTGTCGCCTTAGAAGCTATGTCTGACCAAATGCGGGGCGTGACCATTATCGAGGTGGCTGACGAGGCTGATGAGCTGGACTTAGTCCACCCCGAAGGTGTTGAAGTTCGTTGGGTGCATCGCAACGCCCCATTCGCGCCTACGAGCACCGTTTTGGAAAACACGGTGCGTGACTACCCTTGGCCAGGCGGCCGGGTGCAGGTGTTTGCTCATGGCGAGCGCGACGTTATGAAAAAACTACGACTCTATTTCTATGATGAGCGCGGCGTGGACCGACGGGACATGTCCCTGTCGGCCTATTGGGCCTATGGTCGTGCCGAAGATACTTTCCAAGCTGAGAAGCGAACTGACGTAGGAAAAATCTTCGCAGACTAAATCAGCGGTTGCCCCTGTCTGCCCTCCTCCTACCTGTCTTCGGTGACGTCAAATTCTTAGTTATGCTTACCTAAGAAAAATATTAAGATATTAGGTGACTAGCTCTTGACGTTATTAGGGTGCGACGGGTTATGCTTATTTCAGAGCTTCTCCCGTGTGTGGTCGGGAGAAGCGATCAACTTGACCGAGTTCTATCGGCCAGTTCACTACGGCCTGAGGTTGCTCGCCTCAGCCTAGTTGTCGGCTTAGCCGGCTCGAATAAGGGGAAAGTGAATCGGGTAGCCTGCTCAGCTATCCGGATCGCAGAAAAAGGAACCTACCAAGATTGCACAGCTTGGTAGGTTCCTTTTTCGTTAATCGTGTTGGCGTGAGTCGTGGTGCCAGAGCAGAAGCGTGGCCAGGTATCCAGCTTGGGATGGCAAGTCCTTGAGTTCATTCTCGGAGACACCCAAGTTATTCAAGGCCCGCCGCACGACTAGGTCTGTATCAAGGAATATCTCGGGAGCTCTTAGTCCTCGTAACGCCATGTAGTCTCTGGTCCACGGACCTACTCCTCGCAATGCGAGTAGCTGCGTGAGGAACTGCTCGTGGTCATGGTTGAGGTGCTGGCCAAAGTCTTGATACCAGTGGGCAACCGTATGCAATGTTGTTGCCCGCGCCAAGGGACAACGAATAATGGACTGGATTTGCGCGGGCTCCAGTGAAGCAGTGGCTTGCGCGGTGGGGAATGCGCGTAGTCCCGACTGGTGTAATTCACCTAAATTTTCTACGTATCGTCCCGCAAGAGTTCGTGCGGCGGCTAAAGAAACTTGTTGACCAATGACGGTGGTAGCCAGGGCCTCAAAAATGGTCGGATAGCTAATCAACCTCAGGTGGTCAGATTCTTGTGCCAGGCGCGCAAAGCTGGGCAAGGTCTGCAAGGATGCGTAGGCCGACGAGGTATCTTGCCTGAGTCCGAACCAATGGTCAATCGTTGACCGCAGCTTGGGGAGCAGCTTAGCCGACGCATCGTGTTGAACTATGACAGCGTCGGGATCTAACGCCACGTGTACTTCTACTAGATTGTCGTCGAATCGCAAGATTCGGTGAACCTGCGCTGCCGCTTCATCTATTTCTTCTTGGCCCGGAAGCGAATGAAGTCTTAGTACCGCCAGGGTATGGGTAACGTCCAGCATTCCTGAAACGGTAAGACGAAGTGTCATGGTTACGCGGTCCAGATGCCTGAACTGTTGCGGCGGTGCGAGCCGATGAGGTGGGTGTCGACCATTCCGATCGCCTCCATGAGAGCGAACATGGTTGTCGGCCCCACAAATTTGAAGCCACGCTTTTTCAGCGATTTAGCCAGCTCTTTGGACTCGGGACTCTGTGTTGGGATCTCATCAAAAGAACGTGGCGCGGGTGTCTGTTCGGGCTTGAATGACCAGACGAAGTTTGCCAAGCCGCCTTCTTCGCGCATCATCAGCGTTGCCTCGGCATTGGCGATCGTTGCCCGGATTTTGAGTTTGTTGCGGACGATTCCAGCGTTATCCATCAGGCTGGTGAAGTCATTCTCCGTAAACAAAGCGACTTTTTCAGGATCAAAGTTCGCGAAGGCTTCACGGAAAGCTTCACGCTTGGAGAGAATGATGGCCCACGAAAGTCCGGACTGGAAACATTCCAGGCTTAGGCGTTCGAAGACCCCGGCTTCGGTGTCTACGGGCATGCCCCACTCGGAGTCGTAGTAATCACGGAGCATGTCGTTGGACGCTGCCCATTGTGGGCGGGCGAGGCCATCTTCGCCGATAACAAGGTCTTCGGTCATGAATCCATCTTCGCATTGCGTGAGGTCAAGAGGATGTACTGAAGAAATGCTTCAGAATTTAGATACTCTTGGGACCTGATGAAGTCTACGCGAGCCGCGCTGAGCGCAGCGGTTTTTCTTCCGCATGTTCAGCGATTTTTGAGCTTGTTACATTTTGCGGTGACCGGTCCATGAATCTGATGCAGTCTTTTCTGGGCGCTCCGTCCCGGCTAGCTGCAATGTGGTGCTGGGCAGAATTGAGCAGCGTTGTTTCTTTGAGTAGTGCTGTGAAGCTCTTTGCGGAGGGTTCAGTTTTTGGCTCATAACAAGTATCATCGCTATATGGCGATTATAGAGTCTCAAGGCGATATATTAGTGAGGCGTGATGAAAAGACGGCAGAAGCTGCCCTCTTCCACGCGCTGGCTGACCCTACGCGTTTGTTGATTCTGGAACACCTTAAAACAGGTGAACACAAGGTCCGAGAATTAACCGATCACCTCGGACTCGCTCAAAGTACCGTGAGTGCACACCTGGCCTGTCTGCGCGATACGGATCTAGTGAAGGTCAGAAGCCAGGGCAGGGCGAGCATCTACTCATTGGGACAACCCGGCTCTCTGGATCAGCTGCTGCTGATAGCACGCCAACTCATCCCACTGAAGACCCAGCATCATTGGCACGAAGCGCACACCAGCGACGAAACCCAGGGGGAGTAATGGGCCACGATCACTCACACGGCCACTCCCATGACCACTCGGACGCAAATCGAACTCGTCTAGCCTGGGCCTTTGGCATCACTGCGACCATCTTGCTAGCTGAGATCATCGGCGCCATTGTCACTAGTTCGCTCGCATTGTTGGTTGATGCGGCGCATATGCTTACCGATACATTGGGACTGCTGCTAGCTCTGACCGCTGCGAACCTCATCGCCCGCAAGCCCACCACCAAGCGAACGTGGGGCTTTAGACGTGCAGAGGTTCTCTCTGCAACGGTGCAGTCGGCATTGCTTTTGGCTGTAGGTATTTACGCTGCCATCGATGCGGTACGCCGACTGTTTACGCCAGAAGAGATTCACCCGACAGGTCTGTTGATCTTTGGTGTGATTGGTTTGCTCGGAAACGTCCTATCCATGTGGATCATCTCCTCCGGCCGGAATAACAACCTTAATATGCGAGCGGCATTCTTAGAAGTGGTCAATGACGCGCTCGGCTCCGTTGCGGTGATCGTCGCAGCGATGGTCATCGCCAGCACTGGATGGATGCAAGCCGACTCGGTTGCCGCGTTGGTTATCAGCGCACTGATTGTTCCTCGAGCGTTGAAGCTCCTGAGCGAAACTACGCATATTCTGCTGGAATCAACCCCGCGCGGACTTGACCTCATTGCAGTGCGAGAGCACTTGGAACACCAGCCCGGAGTTATTGCCGTCCATGATCTGCATGCAAGTCAGATTGCATCAAATCTGCCGGTGCTCACCGCCCACGTGGTCGTCGAAGAATCTACCTTCTCGACGGGAGTGGCCGGAGAGCTACTCAAAGATTTGCAAAAATGCGTAGCGGATCACTTCACCGTCAGCATCGAACATTCGACCTTCCAAATCGAACCTCCAACGCATCAGAGCACCGAGCACCAGCATGGGTGCGAGGATCAAGGGCATTAAAAGCGCGATTCAGAATACTGTGGATTAGTTTTGTCTAGGCTGGATCATACCTGAGTATGACGAGAGTGCTGATCAAGACAATCCTGTTGGTGGATGCCGTTCTGGCTAGGGACTTTATATTCTTTTAGTATGACTTCTGAAACCCTGCCAAAAATTGATTATGCGGTCGCCGCACGTGGTCTGACAAAGACCTACGGACATGACTCCACCCGAGTTGAGGCGCTTCGCAGCGTCGATGTCGCTTTTGCGCGGTCCAAATTCACTGCCATCATGGGCCCCTCCGGTTCAGGCAAGTCCACCTTGATGCACTGCCTAGCAGGTCTGGACTCAGCAGACGGTGGAGAAATTATCATCGGCGGCAAGAACCTGCTGTCGCTGAACGATGATCAGCTGACCGAGATGCGTCGTGAACAAATTGGATTCGTCTTCCAGTCCTTTAACCTCGTCCCAACAATCAACGCACAAGAGAACATCTTGCTTCCGTTGTCTTTGGCCGGAAAGAAGCACGACGAGGCATGGTTTGATACGGTCATCAAAGCTTTGGGCCTGCGCGATCGCCTAAACCACAAGCCGCACGAGCTTTCCGGCGGTCAGCAGCAACGTGTTGCCGTGGCTCGCGCATTGCTTACCCGCCCGGAGGTTGTCTTTGGTGACGAACCCACCGGCAACTTGGACTCTCGCACCGGTGCAGAAGTCTTGTCGCTGATGCGCTCTTCGACTCGAGAGATGGGTCAGACCATCATCATGGTGACCCACGATCCAGTGGCTGCGTCCTATGCCGACACCGTGCTGCTCATGAAGGACGGCAGCATCGTGGGAACCATCGAGGAGCCAACCGTGGCTACCGTGTCCGAGGCACTTGCCTCATTGGCGGAGTAAATAATGCTGCATGTAGCACTTTCTAATATCAAGACCTACGCCCGGCGCTATATTGCCGTCGTGCTGGCAGTGGCCATTGGTACTGCTTTCCTTGCAGCAACCCTGGCCGTAAATTCATCAACCCAGGCGACCTTGAAAAACTCCTTGGGGGAGTCGTACAAAAATGCCGACTTGGTGGCCTACTCAGATCCGAACCTAGACCCCGAAACAACCGAACAAACCAGCTTCACCCTCAAAGAAACCGACGATATCCGGAAGCTCTCCGGAGTCACCGAAGCCTACGGTCTGGGCTATGCCTACGGTCAAATGCACACCTCGGACAACGGCTACAACGTCCAGGTTCAGCCGGTAGATCCAAAACAGGGTCTAGGCGGAATGGAACTTGTTGAAGGTCGTGCGCCGTTATCCAACAACGAGATGATCATCGATCAATCCCACGCCGAAGACATGGGTATCTCCGTAGGTGACGTTGTTGCGTTAGACGATGAACAAGGCAAAGCCCAAAACATAAAAATTGTTGGTCTTCAGCGTTCCTCAACCAACCCACAGACCTCGGCCTATGCCTTGGCTGGCATGAGCGAAAAAGCCTGGAGCAATTTCGCGGGAGAGCAAGCAAACTTCAATGACATCGTCATCAAGGGCGATGGTGCGCTGAACGCAGTCACCCAAGAGGTCCAGGATTACTTCGCGGATAAGAAGATGAAAGACATCGCGGTCGTCACCGCGGATCAAAAGGTCATTGACGACGTTGCGCAGATGACCGGTGGTACCGATCAGCTAACCGTCGTCCTGCTTATCTTCGCTTTGATTGCTTTGGTCGTCACCGGCCTTGTTGTGGTCAATACCTTCTCGGTAGTCATCGCCCAGCGCACCCGTGAACTGGCACTGCTACGAATTCTCGGTGCCAAGCGCAAACAAATCCGAAGCTCGGTGCTACTTGAAGCGTTGGTCATCGGTGTCGTCGCTTCCGTCATTGGTGTTTTGCTTGCGGTCGCCTTGCTTGCCGGCTTGATCGCACTGCTTCATGCGCTGGTACCAAGCATGTCCTACGCTGCGATGGCAGTGACTCCGGTGGGACTGATTGTGCCTATCATCGTGGGTATTCTCATGACAGTGATCGCAGCCAGCCTGCCTGCGCGACGAGCCATGAAGTTGGCCCCGCTCGCAGCCCTTCGTCCATTTGATTCGGCAAGCGTCAAGAATCGTGCAGGAATCGTGCGAATTATCTTTGGTGCCATTCTTGCCGCGCTCGGCGTCGCCCTGCTGATCTTTGGTGCGGTCAAGGGAGACTTGATTGTTGCTTTCCTGGGCGGGCTACTTTCGTTCCCCGGAATTCTGATGCTCGCTTCGCTATTTGTTCCAAGTAGCGTTGCCGGGATTGGTAAGGCGTTTGCCGGCACGTCGACTTCACGTCGTCTGGCAGCCCTGAACGCGGTACGCAATCCAGGTCGAACCACTGCCACCGCAACCGCACTGCTCATTGGTGTGACGCTGGTGTCCATGATCATGGTTGGTGGACAGACGGCCAAAGCTAGTCTGAACAACTCAGTTGCGGCCGAGTACCCAATGGACATGGCTGTTTCGTTCTTCGACGGCACCGCTGATGAAGCTAAGGCCAAGGAACTGGCTGAAAAGATCAATGACGTCGAAGGGGTCAGCGCAACAACCACCTTCGCCAGCACCACCGCTGAACTGGACGCAGACACTGGCGCGGACATGGGGTTGGACGGATCGGTGCAGCTTCAATTGCTCTCGGTGAATCCAGAAGAATTCTCCAAAACAGTCCTAGACCAGCAGATTGTTCCAAAACCAGGAGAGATAGTGCTCACCGGCTGGGACTTCGGGAAGCCAACCATCAAGATTGGCGACAAGACCCTCAAGGTCAGGGAAACTAGCGCTTTGCTTTCGGGTAGCCCCATCGCGGAAGAGACCTTGAAGACTTTAGGCCTCAAGAACGCGCAGACTTACCCGGGAATTATCGTCAAGGTGGATGAGGACGTCGCTGGTTCAAAGATCAATGAACTGGTCACCGAGATTTCAGACATCACCGGAGTAGATTCTTCGATGATTGACGGCGGCGTCGTCATGAAATCGATGTTCTCGCAGATCATTGACGTGCTGTTGACGATTGTTTCGGCACTCTTGGCGGTAGCAGTATTGATTGCACTGATCGGTGTAGCTAATACGCTCAGCCTTTCGGTCCTTGAACGTACTCGTGAGAACTCGTTGCTTCGTGCCTTGGGGCTAAAGAAGAAGCAGCTACAAAGCATGCTGGCTACAGAGGCCGTGCTCATCGGTGGTGTTGCCGCATTGCTCGGCATGATCCTAGGTGTCGCCTACGGTTTGTTGGGCGCACAGTCGGCGCTGTCCGAAATGGGCAAGATGACCTACTCCATCCCTTGGCTGCAGCTCATTGCGGTCCTCGCGATCAGCATCATCGCTGCGTTACTAGCATCGATCATGCCTGGCCGACGGGCAGCGAAGTTGTCGCCGGTTGAAGGCCTGGCCACCGAGTAACAACAGAGCAATAAAGTGCGGGACCAACAGCAGTTCACAAGAGGTGGCGTTGGTCCCGTTACCTCGTTATGGCATCGGAACCGATAGAAATAGAGTGTTTCCCATGAACATAGAACTCACACGGTTCAGGGTCCTACCGGGAAAATCCGCAGCTGTTGATGAATGGATGGACCTTCTAAACGATAATTTGCCCGCTGTGCTCAAGACTTTGGACGACGAAAAGATGTACGTCGAAACCATTTTTAGCGAGACCTTGGACGGCATCGATTATCTGTACTGGTACAGCATTCAAGGCGAAGGTGGAACAGAGGTTCAGGATTCAAATCATGAGATCGACAAAGCGCATTTGAAGTTCTGGAAAGAATGCATCGACCCAGATTTTCCACCGCAGGATCTTCAAACCCGGGTGAGCATGATTCCAGATCAGATACGTTCGAGCATGAAGTGAAAACACGTAGTGCAATGTTTAATGGCCGGTTCCATATTTGGAACCGGCCATTCAAGTCTCTAGCAAAAGCTAGTTACGCAGAGTGATCGTCGTGGCCATTGCTGGGGAACGACCCGTAGTCACGAAGCCCGAGATATTAGATCCTGGGTGCTTGATGATGTCGGTAATGGAACCCAAATGCCGACTCAAATCGATCTTGTCCTCAGGGGCAGCAAGTACCAAATGGAAGCCGAACTCTTGAAGAGCACGTATGCCTGCAGCGGCATATTCGGAGTTGGCCTGAATAAAGGCCTCATCGATCATGACCGTGCCGTAGGAAGTGAATCCTGCCGATGCAAAGCCGAGCTGGTAAGCCAGTGCGGCACCCATGATGAAGGAAGTAAAGCGCTGACCTTCACCACCAGAAAGAGTTCCCGGCTCCAAACCAGTTTCAATTTCACCATTGGACTTGTGCTCGTTGCAGCTAATCATGACATGCTGACGGACATCAAGAACCGTTGAACGCCAAGCATTCATCGCCGGGTCGCTCAATGCGGAAACCAACGCTTCCAATGCTTGGTAAGAGGTAGCCAAGGACGATTCATCCTTAGTTGTGTAGGCCTCCTGTAACGCATCCTTCAACTCTTTACGGAAGTTTCCGGCCTCCACCGGAACGGCATTCTCAACTTCCAAACGCAAGATCGATCCATGCTCAAAAGTTACCTCCGCAAGAATCTGATTCAGCGGCCTAATACGTTCAGAGATCATCCGACGTTCTTCATCAAGCAACTGCAAAAGATCACTGAATCGCTCGTATGAACGGTTGGCAAAGTATTCGCGGAACTGAGCCTCATGGTGAGGCAGACCGTCCGCCACAATCTGCTCATGCAACTGTGAGTAGTGTTCGGCGGCCTCGGCCGACGTTCCGTGAGTCTGTGCGTGGGAGGTACCAAATTCACGGGCAAAACGACGGAACGTTTCGCTCAACGCGCTACCAATTTCTTGGCGCTGACTACTCAACGAGTTAACCTGGCTACCCAGCTGGAGCTTGACCTCAGCGAAAGCTTCACTGATCTGTTCGTTCGGTGGGCAGCTACCAGAGATGACCTGTTCTAGAACAGGACCGAGCAACTGGTGCCGACGAAGCGACAGTGGAATCTCTTGCTCCCAGTTTGTCGCTGGTTCCTGCGCGGTAGAAAGCACCTGCTCCGCACGCTGGACCTGCAACTGCAAATCTTGGATGTGTGAACGAACCAAAGCCAGATCACCCACCAGCTTTTCTGCCTCAGCCTTGGCAGTCTCAAGCTGTTGGCGGACCCGAGACGAATCACCAGACAAGGACAGCGCATCGCCTAGCTTTTGCTCACCGCGACGTAATGCTTCAAGTGCAGCAGAAGAATCAAGCTGGCTGAAACTACGTTCATCAGCGATGATCGCCTTGAGCAGCTGCGACTTGGCAACAACTTGATTCTTCGCATCGCTACGCTGATCCGCGGCTGCTTGCGCCTTGACGATTTCCTGTTCTTGACGGGCAGCCTTGGCCTGCAGTTCAGAAATCTTGGACTCGTTGGTGAAGCCCAAAAGGTACTCGGAGGCAGGCAACCCTCGGGTATCACGCTCAAAGGTTCCGGCACCGGTCTTTATGGTTCCTGCCGGCGTGATGGCCTTGGGATGCACATGCATTGCTGCGTCGTTATCAACACAGGCCAAAGGATAGTCAGCGGTGATCTTGGCTTTCAACCAGCTGCCTGCGTCACCTGGAGCGAAGTCCAACTTGGTGACCAGATCTGCAGGTCCAGCCTCAGCAGGCTTAGGCTGTTGCGAAATATCGGTCCAGCGCACACGACCCAGCCCATCAAGCTGGTCGATAGCATGAGTGACCTGCGCAAGTAGTTCACCAGGTACTAAAAGGGTACGGGCCAATGAATGCAAAGCCTTTTCAGCGGCCAGTCGCCAGTTTGCAGAGTCGGCAGAAACATCCATGAGCTCACCGGCAAAAGGCAATTGATCTTCGCGTAGTGAACAGGCTGACGTGATGGCTCGACGGGCGGCAATTGAACGCTCATCGATATTGCTGGCACGACGCTGGTACGAACGAATTTGCTCATCCAGCGACTCGGCCCGCTTACGAAGATTGACCAAGGTAGCCATGGCTTCATATTCGACGGTTTGGGCGTCGTGAGTAATCGAGGTCAACTGCTGAAGCGTGCGAGCAGCGTTGGCGCGTAGCTCATCAAGTCCGGTGGCGGAGAACTCGAAGCTCAGACCGGCATCCGTTGCCTGCTGCTGCAGAGCCCGGACAATGTTCTCTTTTTCACTCAGTGCTTTGCGGGCCACATCCGCTTCACGCTCAAGTAGCATCAGCGATGCCGAACCGGCCGAATCGTGGGCCGCTTCTAGAGACTGCAGCTGATCATCAAGCTGCTCTTTGCGCTGGCGCAGTTCTTGCTCTTTGGCCTGCAACGTGGCCAATTCACTTTGATGAGAGGCCAAATCATTGCGCAGCACCAGCTGACGCACTTGAGATTCAAGAGCCTGCACGTCAGTATCTAGAAGCTGACGGGTCTCGGTGATCTGCTGCGCTAATGAACGGTAGGCCTGATCCTGGGCAGGGACTTCGGCCAGAGCATCACGTTGTGCCCGAGCAGTATCCAACTGACGGTAAATGCCACGCAGGTGGGCGAAGTCCTCCACCGCGGCTGCAGCGGCTTTCAGCGTTGCTGGTTCTTCAAGCACTTCATGGCGGAAGAACTGGTTCACACCTTTGGCTAGTCCCTTACCGTTTTGCAAGGTGCGCAGCAGGGCAAACGCCTTATCGCTTTCCACACCTAGTCGACGGCGTAACCGCTCGATAAACGCCTTATGCGTGTCAAAAGCCTCGGTAGGAGCCAAGGCTTTGGACAGCGAAGAGACCGTGAAACGGCGTGGGCCGTGATTCTCCAGCTCTGCGATATCCACTTTGCCTTCACACAAGAGATAGTGCTTAGAAACCTGGCCTTCCAGACCAGCGTCGGGCAAATCAAAGACGGCGCCGGCGGTGAGCGTATTGCCCATGCCGTCGTCGTAGCTGAGGATGATTGCGCTCCAGGTCGCCCCTGGACGCTGATAAACGGTGCCTTCGCTGGTCTTAAACTGCCGGCCACGCATATAGGAGAACGTGGTGCGACGGTCCTCCCTAGTTGCTGCATCATTGGCTGATTCGTTAAGTCGAGGGGTAGCGAAGAAGACGTGGCCCATGGCGTCAAAAAGGGTCGATTTACCCACACCTGGGTGACCGGTCACCAGTGTTCCGGCGCGGTCCACCAACAAGTCATGAAGTCCGTGGAAGGTACCCCAATTAACAATCTGCACCCGGCTCAGTCGATGCTGGCCTGGATTGATCGCGCCGCCTAACGGAAGAGTCATTGCAATGCTCATCGGTTACTCCTGCACCAACTCGGGGGTCTGTTCAACAAGGTCATCGTTCTCATCAGCCAAAAGGTTAAACGCCGGTTCATTGGCATCGATAGCTGCGATATAACGAGGGATGTCTTGGATATTGTTCAACGGCAGAGCCATCGCCAGCGCAGGGGAGATACGGAATTCGTTCTCCAATTCGGTGCTGGTCAATAGTCGCAAGGACTGCAGACGGGCAATAGCTGCATCACATGATTCAGCAAAACGCTTGTCATCGCGGTCAGTTGACTGACGGTGCTCGGCGAGGATTTCGTGCATCGTGGAGCGGGACGCGACTGCGTCGTTTCCACTTCCAGCCTGCTGTTCCAACATCAGTCTCAGACGCAAAGCCAGGAGCGTTTCATCACGCTTGAGCGGGCGGCGAGGTGCAATTGGAGCGGTATGTACCTGCTCAATCTGTGCTGGGGCCAGCATGGCGATCTTGCGATCCATGTCCAAAGTCAGTGTCAAGAAAATTTCCGAAAAGTAATCGGTGACTGTTTGCTGCTGATCAAGGAGCAATTGCCAAGCTGCCGCATCAACCGATCCATCAAGGTAAGGACCACGCAGTAGGCGGACCAACAGCTGGCGCAGCGGAAGAGAGAAATTTCCGGTATCACCGTCGAACAGCGGTTCGGCGATCGGTGCGGCGTAGGCATCGTTCGTGGTCATAGCGGCTCCTTCGTGAAGCGTAGGGCGGGCAGGATTGCGGTTCTCATCGAGCCATCAAGTTGTTGGAATTCAATGTTGATCAATTCGCTCTCGTTGAGCGACTCACCATTGGTGCGTCCGATTTCGACCAATGCACGGATGGAATTCAAATGACGGTGTTCATCATCTAGAGCGTCAAAGACGGCATCTAGGCTCACTGCCTTGTCAGTTGATGCTTCCAGCTGGGAAGTAATGGAGGCGCGTAGCAACCCCATATTTGCTTGCGGAGTGCTCGGGTTGCGAACGATATCGGATTCGCTGTACGCAGGTGCTTGAGCCAACGGGGGAGGCGCCACATGCTCGGAAGGGTCATAGATCCCGAGACCAGAAAGTGTCATGAGCTGCGGAGTGTAAAGATCCATAGGCGTCAGCCCACTACGTGGTTTCAGCGCAGTGGACTTGCTGATGGCAAGTTCCGCTTCACGCACTGCTTGACGCAGAAGTTCAGCCTGCTTGTAATCTTCGGACTGCACAAAGGCGTGCAGAGACTCGGAAAGTTTGCCGTAGGAAGTATGAACTTCGGCGGCCTGTCGCCGTAGCTCACGCAACAGATTGGTCAGAATCTGACGTTCTGTGGAATCAAGATCATCGACGAAATCGCGTTCAAGCACTTCGGCAAGAGCAGCGCGGAAACGTTGCTGAGCGTCAGGAGAATTGAGGAATTCGGTGAATCCACTAAAGGTTTCGCCCTCCGCGGTGGAGCGCAACTGTCGGTCGGCTTCAAGTACCTGACCGACGGCCACGCCCTTTGCTGTCGAAGCATCAAGAATGCCCTCACGCAGGGAATGCAACATATCCTGGACACCGTCGCGCATGCGGCGGAAGTCTGCGGGCAAGCTTGAGGCGAGGTCCAAGAGCGAACGTGTTGCCGACAACGCAGTGGTACGCGAAAGAACCGCTGGTTCATCACCGGTGCGCAATTGCTCAATTTGTGCTTGGCGTATCGCTATCTGCGATTCAAGAGCACGAATACGCGCTTCAGGGTCCGGGTCGGTTTCATGGACCAAGGACTCCAGCGAGGACAGCAAGGTGTTCAGCCGCGACGAGTTTAGATGCGAGTCGTCGGTGGAAAAATCTGCCAGGAAACGCAGTGAGCGTAAGGTTTGGGCGCTGGGTTCATAAACGAAGCGTCCGTCAATGAGCGGGCGGGCCAAGATCCCTTGCTTGACCCAGCTTTCAGCAAAATCTTGGGCAGAGTAAGACTGCGGGATCTGCTCGTCACTTTTGCGTGCTTGCTTCAGGAAAGAATCCAGCGAAGCGTGAAAAAGCTCCAGTGCAATACGGGATCGATCTGCGGTGAACTCGGCTCTGATAAACGCAACTGCCCATGGTTGGGCCGTCAAAAGACGATATGCTGCCGAACCTTTGAACTGCTGAGCCTGAAGCCACAAACTATTCGCGCGGTGCGAGGGCTGCATGTACTTCCTTGATCTTTAGGACGCCTAACTAATCAATTCTAAATCATTGGCCTCAACAGAAAATGTGAATCCATCCCACCGAGGCGTCAATTCGTAACAGATTAGGAAGAATCGCCGGTGAAGGGCTGTTGTCGCATACCCAATCTGTGTAGGGTCGCATTAACTAGATGACAACCGGTTTTCTGCAAGTCTTTGAGGCTGAGCGGAGTGCGCGGAGGTGGCGTTCAATGAAGTTCTTGCGAGTAGCAATATCCATCAGCCTGGTCATGGCTCTGGCCGCGTGCAGTGACCAAAGCGACCAACAATCAGCCTCACAAGATGCGGCCGCCAGTGGACAAGCGCAGTCAGAAGATCAACGCGTTAATAGCGTCAAAGCGGAGATCAATAGGCTTGCCGACGGCTACGACTATGACGCGGCGATAAAACTCGCCAAGGATTCTGACAGCGATGAGCTCAAATCAATGGCCCGGGGGCTAGAAGAAGAAAAAGCTCAAACCACCGCGTGGGAACATCCGGATCAAATCCCACACCTTTTCTTCCACTCACTAATAGTTGATACCGACCGTGCCTTTGATAAGGAAAGCAGTTCGGCTGGGTACGAGGACTATATGGTGACCCAGAAAGAGTTCACCCAGATCCTCAACGAGGTCTACAAGAATGACTTTGTCCTAGTTAATCCGCAGAACTTCGCGTCGCTTAATGACCAGAAGAAGATGGAATATCGACAGATCATGCTGCCCAAGGGCAAAAAGCCTCTGGTGCTATCTGTCGATGATCTCAGCTACTACGAATACATGGAAGGCGATGGATTCGCCAGCAAGCTCATCATTGATGATCAGGGCAAGGTCCGCAACGAATATGTGGACGCGGCAGGAAAGAAGCACACCGGCGCCTATGACGTCACCACCATGGTTGACGACTTCATCCAAGAACATCCGGATTTCACCTACCGCGGCGCCCGCGGGATCGTGGCAATGACGGGCTACAACGGTGAGTTTGGCTACCGCACCTCTGCAAGCCAATATCCGGAGAACAAGAATCTGGCACAGGACCAGAAAGATGCAACGACCATTGCTACAGCGATGAAAAACACCGGGTGGGTTTTTGCTTCACATTCGTGGGGCCATATCCAGACCGGTTCGGTGAGCATGGGACGCTTGCAGCGCGACACCAAGCTCTGGAAAGAAGAAGTTGAACCAATCGTCGGCCACACAGACCAGTTCATCTACCCCTACGGAGCCGATCTTGCGCACACCAACATCTATTCAGGGGCACGGTACGAGTACCTGAAGGACCAAGGATTTAACTACTTCTACGGTGTAGACGGGACCACTGAATCTTGGATGCAACAAGTCGGGGGATACCAGCGACAGATGCGTATCAACGTTGACGGTCTTCAATTTGCGAAGGAAAAAGCCGGAGACCGGCCGGTGCTCTCCTCCTTCTTTGACGTAGACAAGGTGATCGATCCAGCGAGAAAAGCGCTGGACCGACCAACATCGTCTACAAAGCCATAAAGGCTCCCAACTGCGATAAAGCAGCAGGGGAAGAGGGCAGATAATCGGTGAGGCGCTCGCTACGCACGATGACCGCTTTCCACTGGCCTCGCGAAATCGCCACATTGATCCTGTTGCGGTTGAGCAAGAAATCGATGCCACGGGACGCATCATCGGCACTGGAACAAGCCATGGTCATCAAAACCACCGGAGCCTCTTGCCCCTGGAACTTATCCACCGTGCCAACTTTGACTGCTTCGAAGCCCTGGGCTGCTAATTCTTCACGGACTAGATTCACCTGAGCGTTGTATGCAGCAACCACAAGAATGTCGGCGGGTTCCAAAGCGCGAGCAGGCTTACCCGGTCCCGGGGTCCACGGCAGCCCAAGATGTTCTCGAACCAGTTGGATGACCGCTTCGGCTTCTTGCCCCGAACTGACAGTATTGCCTCGGTGTTCCACCAAACGGGTGCTGACCCCGGCCGGTGTACCGTCCAATACTCGTAGTCCAGCAGCATCAGCGGAGAACAGCTGGTTGTCGTAGCTCAAGGCTGAGACCTTGGCACACAAAGCTGGGTGCATTCGCCACGAGGCGGCAAGGAAATACCCTAGCTCCGTAGGCAACACGGGCGCACCTGCCGAGAGCCAACCTAATGCTGACTCATCTACCGGCTGCGGATGGGAGCCCTGCGTAACCTGCGGCAGCTGCTGCGGGTCACCGAGCAACAACAAGTTACGGGCAGCCCGGGAAACCGCCAAGGTATTGGCCAGCGAGAACTGTCCGGCCTCATCAATGACCAATAGGTCCAAAGATCCCGCGGGCACCTTGGCACCGGTTAATGTCCAAGCAGTTCCGCCGATTAGCGCACCGTCGGCAGAGCTCAACGCTTCCGCGACAGAATCCTTAGAAGTTCCTGCCCAAGGTACCGGGTCCTTGTGTTTGACCTCCTTGGCCACCACCTGCGGATCAACGCCGGCTTCAACAGCCTTACGAAGCACATTTTCTACTACGGCGTGGGACTGAGCGACAACGCCGATTTTCCACCCATCATCGATCAGTTCACGGATCACATGGGAGGCGACGAAAGTTTTGCCGGTTCCTGGAGGACCCTGAACGGCAAGATAAGAATTATCAAGATCTTTGATCGTTTCAACCACAGCCGAGTAAATCTGGGGATGGCCATCCACTAAAACAGGTTGCGCCGGCGCATCCAGAGTCTTTAGCCGCGGTGCAATGCGACGCAAAATATCGATGCCCGGTTGCTCCGGAAGTGTAGGGACGGTGGCCCCGACCTTTTGCGCAATTTCATTCAGCGCATCATCGATGCTCTTGGTCATCAATGGCTTGTCCGGCGTGAGTGCTACCGGGAAAGAACCATAGGGCGCAATCTTTGCCGTGGATTTTTCCGAGACAATAATCCAGCCTTCGCCCACCTGAACCACGGAGGTATTAAAAGCGCCGCCACGCAACGATTCATCAACTTCCATACCTTCAGGAAGCGGAGCTGCAAACATCGCAAAAACCGAGGATCCGGGGGAGAACAACGATCCTTCGGCGAGGGTGCCGGTAAGTTTCGTGATGCGGGTCAGCGTGCGGGCCCGTTCGGTGGCCTTATGCCAGTCCTCAATGACCTGCGCAGAATCTACAGAAAAGACCCCTCGAACATCGCTCCATTCATCAAGTGGCGCGGAGAGCCTATCGAAGTGCTCCCACCAGTACTGCTTTTTCTCCCGGCGGTTGTAACCGGTAGCTGCGGCAACCATGGCAATGGCACGGTCATCTTCACTCAGCGGCTGCCCTTGGGGTAGGGCTGCGAGGTAATCCTGTAGTCGTAGCACTTCGGCAGTCGGTTCGTAGGCGTTGTCGGATTCATCTGGCAACGGCATCTGCCCAAGTGACTGCGGGTGGTGTTCTTCTAGGGTGAGCAACCAGTCGCGTAGTCGCAACGTTGATAGGCAGTCATACTCGTTGTAATCAGCGATGGAATCCAGCACAGAGTTGGCGGTAGCCGTGTCGTTGGCGGTTCGCGCCTGCATGTACTGCGCGTAAGCGACCACCGAGGCGCCGGCGTCGGTGACATCGCCACCACGAAGATGCGTACCCATATATAAGGGTTCAAGCTTCTTGATGGAGTACGAGCGTGTGGAAACCACCAGCGAGTTGCGCACGGTTTCATAGAGGTCCACGAGCAAGTTTTCGCGCAACCACGTATCAACTTCTTCTTCACCAGCGATGTGCACCTGCGACAGTTTGCGAAGGGCACTCTTTTCGTAGGCCGCATAATGGTAGATCTTCATTTGCGGGAAGCGTTGGCGACGTTCTTGAACGTAGCTGATGAAGTCTAGGAACGCTTGCCGCTCCTCTGCCCGGCTATGCGCCCAAAATGGTCTAAATACCGGTTCGCCACTGTCATGTTCAACAACGCCGAACAGGTATTCCAAGCCCCACGAACCATCGCTGGGTTCCTGATATAGCGGGTCTCCCTCAAAATCAAAGAAGATATCGCCTGGATTAGGCGCCGGCAACTCAGAGATTGTTTGGGTGGACTTAACTCGGAAGCTGACACCCTGCACTTGACCATCAATTCGGCCAAGTCCCAGTTGCATCTGTGCTTGGTCAACGATTCGGGCCAGCGAAGTTCCTGGCTGGGTCTCAACGGCAGCCAATTCTTCGATGGTGAAAATCTTGCGCTGACGAAGCTTTTCGCGTTGCACCATGGACATGCCAGCAACCAACAATACGTCGCGCGTTGCCTGTATCTGCTCAGCGCAGTAGTCGCACCGGCCACAGATACGAATTTCGTCAGAGTTCCAAGACACCGGTTCGGTCGCCAAAAGATGCTCGTTGATCATCATTAGGAAGCGTGCGCGTTGCGCCCGGAAGACCGGGAGCACTTCATCCACGCGATGCACCGAGTGTGTGCCGTCTCCGAGAACTAGGGTGGTTTTAGTTGATACGGAAATGCCCTCGGCGATCATTTGATCTGCGTAGGAGGCCACCTGTAGCAGTGCGCTAACGCGAGCATGGCGAGCGAGCTTGGTGTCCCATACGGCCCATGAACCATCGGCTTGGCGGACCAAGAAGTCGGCGAATCCGATGAAGGAACCATCAAAGAAGGTGGCCTGGAAGATGACATCGGCGCCGCTGCGAAGCACCGCCAAGGTTTGTGCATGAGCTTGGCGCAACCCTGCGGGGCTCATCTGCGGACGGTCGTTGAACTGCTTAACGCCGGTGCCTTTAACAGGGTCGTACTCTCCGTAGGTATCGATCAGTTCTGCGAGGACGTTGTGTTCGTGCACGTCTCCAAGAATCGCGGTGCGTTCTAGCATTTCGTCGCGGACTTCTTCCGCGGCTGGCCGGCGGCCGAGCTTAACGTCGAGCTTAAAGAGTGACTGAAAATTGCAGTCAACAGAAACTGCAAGGTCACTGGCGGAGAAGATGAATTGATCTTCTAAAAAGAACACGGGGCCGGCGCCTTTCGCTGACTGATACCTACCTAGTCAACGTAGCACCGGACCCCGACAGAATCGATGTTCTGTAACGCCGCCTAAGCCGATGATTTCATCAGCCTTGTGAGCCAGATTAGTCCTCGGACTTTTTGGCTCCGCCGATCAGCAACGAGAGCAGCGCAACCCCTGCTGTGACGCTGTTTACTGCTGGCCATGCGCCGATCTTCTTAGCTAGCGGGTGGGATGCACCAAAGCCACCGACGTAGGCACTGATCAATGCCACGGCTTTGGCGGTTCCTGCATCCTTTTTCCAGATCATAAATGAGCCGACGCCAGCAGCGCCGAGTACAACCGCTGCCAGTGGGCGCTTCTTGGTCGCACGACCTGTGGCGTATCCACCAGCTAAACCGGTGATGGCCAGGGCAGTTGAAGCTAAGCGAGACATGAATTTCCTCCAGATATTTTGCACAAGATCTCGCTATGCAGATTATGCCTAACACCTGTGATGTTTCCTAGAACGCGAGCTGTTGCTGGGTCGAAGAGGTCAAGAGCTATGCGGGCTTGTAAGAATGGATGGGATCGTGTGGCAACTGAGGAGATTGAATGAACGTGGACATTGCTGATGCTTGGCATCGTTTGGTGCAGCCAGTAGAAGTTGAGCTAAACCTGTGGCAATGGCTATTGGTCCTCGCACTGGTACTGGTCGCGGTGATTCCTAAACCGGTATGGCGAGTTACCGGTTTATATTCAACGCTTGTGCACGAACTTGGCCATATTGTCTCCGCGTTATTCACCGGAAGATATGTCACCGGGTTGCGTCTGGGGTGGGACCACTCCGGTGAAGTGGTCAGCCGCGGGCGTGGCAAACTATCGGTGATCATCTCAGGAGTATTTGGATACCCCGCACCACTGTGGGTTTCGGCCATCATGTTCTGGGCAGTTTCCAGCGGGTATGCAGGTCGGGGCCTGGGGATTTACGCGCTGTTTTTCCTTCTGGCGCTTATTTTTGTGCGCAACTGGCCCGCCTTTGTGGTGTGTGCCGTCAGTGCGCTGGTGGCCCTGGGCGTAGTGTTTTTCGCGCCGGCAGAGACCTATATTTATCTGTCGCTTTTGATCGCAGGTTTTTTGCTGATCGCCGGACTGCGCGACTTCGTCAAGCTGCTCTCTGTCCACACCGTTAGGCGCCACGACATTGCGCAGTCCGACGCTTACCTCATTGCTCGGTCAACCCACACTTTTGCAGGCCTTTGGCTCCTGATCATTATGATCTTAGGGGCCGGCGCCTTGTTGTGGTCTGCGCACAGCCTCTTAACGCTGTTCTAAATCCTTGCGCGCTTGCTTCTGACGCAAGACCTTTGTTGTGCGTGCGCGCGAAGCCACCCAGGCAGCTACCGCAACCGCGCCCATTGGCAACAACTTCGTCTTTCGCTTGGCAGCACGTTGTGGGTCAACCTCCATATCTAGAAGCGGGTCACCGCCGTGCTTGATGCGAATTTCTTGCGCTTGAACGAGATCTTTGTAGTTGGCCAGTTCTTGCTTTGCGACCAGGGTGTCATCGCGTAACGGCAGTAATACTTCCTCGGCCGCAGGCAAACCAGTACGTAGCTGACGCAGACGCATAAATTCGATGTCCACCAGTGCGCCCAAGAGCAAAGCGATATTGCTGATCCAGCAGGCGAGGACCAAAATGATCACACCACCAATGGCGCCGTAGGTGGCGGAGTAGCTTGCAAACTGCGACAGGTAGATGCCGAAGCCAACAAGTGATAATCCAAGAATGACCAATGCCGTCAAGGTGCCGGCCGAGAACCAACGGAATTTTGGTCGCTTCACGTTGGGTGTGAAGTAATACAGCAAGGCCAACACCAGTAGAACCATCACCAGCATGACCGGTGGTTTGGCGATGTTCAGCATCAGTACAAAGCCGTCGCCTAGGCCAAAGACGTTTCCGATACCTCGTGCGACGCTACCGGAGGTAACAAGCAGCACCAGCGTGACTACTGCGACCAGCATGATCAGTAAAGTGATGAGGAACATCTGTGGGCGACGTTTCCACTGTGGGCGTCCTTCTGGGACTCCGTAAAGCCGGTTTAGGCTACGCCCGAAAGCAGTTACGTAGCCTGAGGTACTCCATAGGGCACCGAGAGAACCAGCAAGAATGACCCAAAACGTCCCGCTAGCTTGAGAAGCGAGGCCGTTGAGCAGCTGCTCTGCGGTGTCCAATAGCTGCTGGGAATCACCGCTGGCCTTGTGTCCGTTGGGTGCCAGGCCTTGTTCCAAGATCTCCATGATCCATTTGGTTCCGCTTTCGCTGGCGCCAGCAAGGGAAAGCAAAGAAACCAACGCCAGCAGGCCTGGGAACATCGCCAAGACCATAAAGTACGAAAGGGAGGCGGCAACGTCTAGGCCGTCGCTTCGGAAAAATTCGCGCAATGCGCGCGGGAAGCAGGAGAAAGACTCTTTCATGCGCTCTTTGGTGAATTTACCCTGGCTTGGCATTGGGTCCCCTGTCCGACAAACGAATTAGATGCTGTGATGATCTGGTTTCGCACATCACACTACCTAAGTGCTACACCGGCGACTAGGAGATTTGTTTCCGCGCCGTGTCCTTTTGGCACTCTCCGGGTGTTGCCGGGGGCGTTGTTGGAACGAATCTGGCTAATCTTGGCACCCGCGACATGCCCTGTGGAAAGCGTGATTCTGGGCTGCAACATTTGGTAGTCCGTGCACGCGAAAGTAGCGACTTCAATCGTGTGGTTTGGTAGCGAAACACCCTCAAAAAGCAAGTGAAATCCATATCACACAAACTTGTTTGAAATCTACTTCGTCTTTGTAACAATCTTGTACGCTCACAAGGACTTTAAGGCTTAAATTTTGGTCAAAATTTATTTTTTGGGGAAGATCGTGACCTGTGATTTCGCGGAATCTGAGCGTTTCCTGAGTTGCGCAGGGGGTGGGGGTCCGGGTTAGGGTCTTTATAACGTTTCGATAACACTCGCTGTGTTATGGGGAAACAGGTACTGCCGGGACTTCCAGATCGCTCACCAGGGCAGTATTTCATACAACGTCGAAATGCGACGCTGAGCGATGCACGAAGATGGTCTTGGAAGACCTGAGCGCGGGAAGAGCACTGGAGAATCATGATCCAGCAGAAGACTAAGAAATTGATCCGTCGCGGTGGAGCCTCGTTGGCAGCTGTCGCAGTAGCCGGTGGCGCTATCGTAGCCACCACCGCACCAGCTAACGCTGCTGGCGCAGGTACCTGGGACAAGCTCGCACAGTGCGAGTCCGGCGGAAACTGGTCCATCAACACCGGCAACGGCTACTACGGTGGACTGCAGTTCACTTTGCAGACCTGGAAGGCATTCGGCGGTTCGGGCATGCCTAACAACGCTTCGAAGGCTGAGCAGATCCGCGTTGCTACCAAGGTACAGGCAGCACAGGGCTGGGGCGCATGGCCAGCATGTACCGCAAAGCTGGGCATCAGCGGATCGGCACCGAGTGCACCAAGCACCTCGACCGAGACCAAGTCGACCACCTCGACTGAGACCAAGAAGTCGTACGCGGCTCCTAAGAAGTCGACCACCTCGACCGAGACCAAGAAGTCGTACGAGGCTCCTAAGAAGACCTACGTGGCTCCAAAGGTTGCTGAGACCAAGCAGGCTGCTCCAAGCACCTCAGGCAAGCACGCCGCTCCAGTTGCCAAGGCTCCTAGCTTCAACATCGATGTCACCGACTCGGGTAAGAACTACACCATCAAGTCCGGAGACACCCTGAACAAGATTGCTAACCAGCTCGGTGTTTCCGACTGGCGCGGTCTGTTCGTTCTAAATGACGATCAGCTCACCGACCCTAACGTAATCCTGGTTGGTCAGACTCTGAACGTTCCAGCGAACTAATTTTTCGCTAGACCACTAGTTAGGTCCACGACGTGTCAATTAACATGTCGTGGACCTTTCTTGCGTTAATTCGGATGTTGGTAGACGGCCAACTGTGCGCGCTACTCTGAGCCCATGCCGATTACAGCAGCAGGAGGGGCTTCGTCCCAGAAGATTCTGAGCAGTGGTTTTGAACAATCTCAAATGCTCACTGTCTCAGAGCCAGCGCACATCACCGGGCCGCTCTCATGGTGGCACGGCCCGCTAGACGTCGAACGCCTCGCCCTAGGTTCTGTTTCACTGTTTGTTAATGCAATCAATGCCATGGACGCTCAGCTACTAGGTGGCGCCTACGGACGGGCTGAAATTCTGGCGAGCCAAGTTGCTGCGGCTTTTGGTTCTATGGCACACCTACGTATTGCTGGCGAGAAGACTCAGGGATTTGCGCAGCACTCAGGGTTCTATCGATGCGCAGATGGCTGGATTAGAACTCATGCAAATTATCCGCACCATGAACAACGCCTGCTACGAGCAGTAGGGGCAGGGGCAGATACAACGCTTCAAGCGGCGTTGCTCCACCACACCGCATTCCAAGCGCAAGAACTCATCGTTGGTTCCGGCGGAGTAGCTGCAAAGGTACAGACTAGAAAGCAATGGCTTGAATCTGTCTCCGGCAAGGCAGCTCAAGAAGGACACTGGGCCCAATTCACCCACCATCAAGGCACGGGGCAACAAAGCTGGACACCAGATCCTCAGGGCAATGGCCCCTTGTCGGGTCTACGCGTACTGGACCTTACTCGCGTAATCGCCGGTCCCACCGCAACTCGCACTCTGGCCGCTTTTGGCGCGCAGGTGCTTCGAATAGACGGCCCATTGCTTCCAGAACTGAGCGCGCAACACATCGATACCGGGTTTGGTAAGCGCAACACCGTACTAGACATATCTTCCTCGGCGGGTAAAGCGCGGATGAATCAGTTGCTTGAGCAGGCAGACGTATTGATTTGCGGATATCGTTCAGGGTCGTTGAGTCGGCTGGGCTTCGGAACTGAAGCTTTGCAACTGAAATACCCCAACCTGATTATCGCTGAATTGAATGCATGGGGTCACGACGGTCCGTGGATGGGCCGTCGCGGGTTCGACAGCATCGTGCAAGCCGCCTGCGGCATTGCTGATATCTATCAGAGTGAAGATGGGAGCCCTGGAGCGTTGCCGGTTCAGGCTTTGGATCACGCCACCGGCTATGGTCTGGCCGCAGCGATGGTCAGCCTGGTTCAGGCCCGGGCTCAAACGCGAAGGGTGGGAAGCGTTCGATTCTCCCTGGCGCGAACCGCAGAAGCGCTCTGTGCCTTCGGCCCGCCGCTTGATTCCGTCCAGGAAGTGGATCCGCCGTTGCTTGGTCGCAGGCCCAGCGCGTATGGAATTCTGGACTACGCGCTGACACCGTTCACAGTAAACGGTGAGCCATTAGACTTCCGGGCTGCTCCGCCGGCCTATGGCCAGGATCAGCCCATTTGGCTCTAGCGGCTTAGGGTTGAGCTGGCGAATTGACCAGCGGTATCTCTGAAAGCTTGCGACAACGTCAAGAATCGGTCCCTGCTGGCAAGGCCAGGCCACTGGGCCGGCAACATGTAAGCGGGGAGCCCTGGATCTAGGTAGGGCAGTTTGCGCCATGCATCCACCATCACTACGTAACCGCGGTAGGCAGTAGCGGGGTCTTGCGCCTTCGGGTCAAGATCAGTAGTGCTGTCCAAGAAGTCTTCATGCAATGAGCCCAGACGCGCTAAATCCCACCATTGCTGCGCTGAATGCTGTGCGCTGATGGGGAAGTGGGGCTGGCTGGTAGTAAATAGCGTTGCTTGTTGGCGGGCATCGAGTGCAATGAGCACAGCGGTGACTTCTTCGCGCAAATACTCGGGGAATATCCATAGGCCCGCCGATACAAGACCGCCACCGAGCTGTTGGAAATGCTTGCGAATCTGATGACGCAAAGAACGCATGGTCTCAGGCAGTGAATAGGTGACCAGGCACCATTGATCGGTTTCTGACATTTGACGAGGAGTGAATATCCTCCGAATGCCGCGTTCAAACATTGCCTGGGCTGAGTCCGGGACGCGGAGCATCGAAGCTGCGGAGCTTTCCAGTACCTGCTTATCGATCAGGCGGGAGATGGCTGTCTGAGCCGACGGCGCGGAAATGCCAGCGGCAAGGGCTAGCTCCAGCAGCACATTTCGCGAAACGAGATCTGAGTTCTCTCGGAGGTACAACCCAGTAATGGTGCGAACGATAGATGTTGCGCTGCCGGAGCGAGCCTCGAAGTCATCAAGACTGAATGCTGTCAGTGCCGAGTTAGTTGCCAATTTCTGTACGCACCGCAAACAGTTCAGGGAAGAATGTCAGATCCAACGCGCGCTTGAGGAAATCGACACCAGAGGAACCACCGGTTCCGCGCTTGAAGCCGATGGTTCGTTGAACTACGCGTAGGTGACGGTAGCGCCATGCTTGGAAGTTATCTTCAACGTCTACGAGATCTTCACAAGCCTGGTAGAGGCTCCATGGGGTTTCTTCGGATTCATAGATTAGCTTGAACACCGGGATGAGGGCTTCTTGGTAGGTCCACGGCTTGGTGAAGTCACGCGAAAGAATATCTTCGGGGATGTTGTAGCCACGACGTGCCAACGCAGCAAGGAATACGTCGTAGAGTCCTGGCTCTTGGAGCAACGTGGAGAGAAGTTCATGTGCCTTGGGATCCGACTCGTGAACTTTGAGCATGCCTTCATGCTTGTTACCAAGAATGAATTCCACTGCTCGGTATTGGAAGGACTGGAAGCCCGAGGACGAGCCGAGGAATCCTCGGAACTGTGCGTATTCGCGCGGAGTCAACGTGGCAAGTACGGACCACTGTTCAGTCAGGGTTTTTTGGATGTGCTTGACGCGAGCTAGGCACTTCAAGGCCTTGCCGATGTCGTCCTGACCTAGCAATCGGCGAGCTTCAACAAGCTCGTGCAGCATGAGCTTAAGCCACAGTTCGCTGGTTTGGTGCTGAATGATGAACAGCATCTCGTCGTGGTGCTCCGGGACGCTCACGGGCTGTTGTGCCGAGAGTACTTGCTCCAAGTTCAGGTAGCTGCCGTAAGACATGGTGTTCTTGAAGTCGGTGCGTACACCTTCTTCAATGTCGCGCTGGTTCTCAGTCTGTGGCTTATCGCTACTCATGCACTCATCTTATCAATATTTTTACGAGCGTCACAAGAATGAAAATGTGCCATTTGTGGGTCATTGAAGATTTTGGAACCGAGGGAATAGCGGGCCGAGGTAACTTGTTGAAGCATGCATACGCATATAAATTTGAAAGGTAGAACTCATGAGCAAATCAGTTGTAGTGATCAGTGGCGGCCTAGGCTCTCCTTCAAGCTCCTCACTATTAGGACGCCAGATTGGTGACAGCATCGTTGTGAAACTAGCGGCAGCTGGCACCCAAGTAGATCTAAACAATATTGAGTTGCGCGAGCATGCTGGCGACATCACCAACAACATGCTCACCGGCTTCGCAGCACCTCAACTGCAACGCGTCATTGACGCGGTAGTCAACGCCGATGTCCTGGTGGCGGTCACTCCGGTATTTACGGCATCCATTTCGGGACTGTTTAAGTCCTTCCTGGACATTCTTGATCCCAAGGCGCTCAACGGAAAGACCGTAGTGCTTGCGGCCACCGCCGGAACCCAGCGTCATCAGCTGGCCATCGATTACGCAATGCGCCCTATCTTTGCCTACCTGCGAACCAACATCATGCCGACCACAGTCTTCGCCGCTTCTGAAGATTTTGGTGGTCAAGGAATCGCAGGAACGCTGACTGAACGCGCTCGCCGAGTGGCCCAAGAGGTCCTGATATCACTGAGCCTCGCTGATGGTGAGCTCAAGGCAGATCAAGATTTGGGCGATACTAGATCAATCGCACCCTCAGTCAGTGAATTTGCGGACCCCAACGATGATATGACCTCGCTGCCATTTGAAACGCTGCTGGCAAATGTGCGAGCAACTGGCAGATAGCAAAAGACGAAATGTTAGTACGATGTGCCATGCGCCCAGAAGCTCGGTACGATCAAGAAATGTGAGCCACCTCATCGAGGTAGAAATAGGCGGCTCACCTTGATTGGAACTGACGTGAAAGGTGTAGCCGCAGATGCTATCCGAGGAAACAATCACGGCCATCGCCGATGAGCTGGTTCAGGCCGGTCGCACGCGCACGCCTGTAGCCCGTTTAACCGCACGCTACCCGGAGATGACCGTGGAAGATTCGTACCGCGTGCAGAACCTGTGGCGCCAACGCAGCGAAGCCGCCGGTCAGACCTTAGTCGGGCGCAAAATCGGCCTGACTTCACGCGCCATGCAAATGGCCACCGGGATCACCGAGCCAGACTACGGAATCATCTTCGACGACATGGTTCATGATTCCGGCGCAGTCTTCAACTTCTCCGACTTCACCGGTGCCCGCGTTGAAATGGAGCTTGCCTTTAAGCTCAAGAAAGATATCGAAGGTCCACGGGCCAATATCTTCGATGTACTGAACGCCACTGAATACGTCATCCCAGCGCTTGAAATCCTTGACGCCCGCGTAGAGATGGAAGGGCGCACCATCGTCGACACCATCAGCGATAACGCCGCGATGGGTGCGATGGTCATCGGAGGCAACCCGGTCAAGCCAGATGCGATAGATCTGCGCTGGGTTTCGGGCATCCTGTTCAAAAACCAGACCGTGGAAGAGACCGGCGTCGCCGCAGGCGTGCTCAACCACCCAGCTGCTGGCGTGTACTGGCTGGCCAACAAGATTGCTGCCCACGGCGATAAGCTCAAAGCCGGTGAACTAATTCTTGCCGGTTCCTTCACCCGGCCCATGTGGGTCGAGGCGAACGACACCGTATTTGCAGATTATGGACCGCTAGGAACTGTGACATGCCATTTTCAGTAGAACCAGATCCGTCGCTCAAAGATGCGCTTAGGGATGCAGACCATAGCCTGGCCGGCATTTGGGTTTGCTCCGCTTCGCCACTGATTGCCGAAATCTGTGCCGGTGCCGGATTCGACTGGCTCTTCATTGACGGTGAACATTCACCGAATGACCTACAAAGCATTTTGGCTCAGCTCCAAGCGGTACGCAGCTATCCGGTGGTCCCAGTAGTTCGTCCCGCGGTCAATGACCCTGTAGTCATCAAACAATTCTTGGATCTTGGAGTGCAGTCACTGATCATCCCGATGGTCAATGACGCGCAGCAAGCTGCCGCAGCGGTAGCGGCCTGCCAGTATCCGCCCAAGGGTGTACGCGGAGTTGGCTCAGCGCTGGCGCGCTCGGCACGCTGGAACAGGATCCCCGACTACCTGACTCGCGCTGATGACACGATCACGATCATGGTGCAGATCGAAGCCGAACAAGCTGTGGCCAACGTGGAAGAAATTCTGGCGACCGACGGCGTAGACGGCATCTTTATTGGCCCGTCTGACCTGGCCGCATCGATGGGCGTCATCGGGCAGCAGAACCACCCAGAGGTGGTGGATGCAGTGATCAAGTCCATCAACGCAGCCAAAGCGGCCGGCAAATATGCCGGCGTTAATGCCTTTGACCAGAAAACCGCGCGGACCTACATGGAAGCAGGCGCAGACTTTGTCGGTGTTGGCGCTGACGTAGCTTTGCTCGCCCGTGCCACCGAAGCACTGGCGGCAAGTTTCAGCAACGACACAAAAGCAGCGGCACCAAAGAGTTATTAGTAACGCGGTTGTTGGCAAGCGCTCAGGGGCAGGATGCGCGTCGATCTGCGTGAGGCGAGCCTATTGGTGGCAACATTGAGAATGATGAGCCGCGAAAAGAAACCCATGAAGGCAGTGATGTTGCGTCTGCGCAACGGCTGGCCAATGCCCCTTGCGTTGCAGGGCGTTTTTGAGATCCTGCAGTCCGTTGTATTTTGCATAGCCCTGATCATGTTGCCACTGATCGCCGTGTACTTCAGCGGCGGCTTCTTGGAAGACTCCTTTAACGTCATTTTGCAGTTTGCTGGATTCATCTGGCTGATGATCCACGGTGTGCCAATTGAAGTTTTGAACCTAGGCACAGGCGAGGATCCTAGCTCCGTTTCCGGATGGCTGACGCTGATTCCTTTGGGCCTGTCGTTACTTCCCTTTGCCTTCTGCCTGCGCGCAGGTCGACGCATCGCGCGTGCTTCCTACACCGATCAGCTCTGGCAAGGGCTGCTCGGAGCATTTGCCGCTTATGGCGCCATCGGCGCGGTGGTGGGACTGCTCGTTAATAACAGTTACGCGCGGGTGAATCTCTTTGCCGCTATTTTCATCCCGCTGATCATTGCGACCCTGGGGTTGATTATCGGAGCGCGCCGCGAGGCCGGTTCGTGGGCTCGACTATTTGGCGTGGACATTGCCGCCTATATTCAGCGTCTGTCTCCGCACCGCCGCTGGGCTGGTTCCTATGTATGGCATGTTGTTGTGGCCGGGTTCCTTGGCTACGTAGCGGCCGTGGGGATTAGCGGGTTGCTGCTGACTATCAACATGGGTCTGCACTGGACCGAAGTTGCCAACGTGTATCAGGAATTGCGTCCAGGGCCCATCGGCTCGGCAGCTTTGACCTTGGTGCAATTGGCGTTGATTCCTAATGCGTCATTCTGGGTCCTATCGTGGGTCAGCGGTGGCGGATTCACCCTGGGCTCCGGAAGCACATTATCCAGCTTGGAAACCACGGTGGGGCCGCTGCCATCGATCCCTATGCTGGCATCTATCCCATCGGGTGACGCCTCGAACCATTGGCTGTTCATGCTGATTCCGGTTGCTGCAGGTATTCTTGCTGGCTGGTATTTCTTGCGTGGGGGAGAGAACCACTTAGAAGATTGGTTCGCCCGTCGCATCCCGTTCAACATGCTCGCACTGGGCGCTTCCACGGCTTGCTTGTCGGTCTTTACCGGAGTGGTTGCCGGTGTGCTGAGCCTGTTCGGTTCATGGCTGGCATCCGGTTCCTTGGCCATCGGACGCCTGACAGATCTCGGCCCGAATCCGTGGTTGACTGCTGGCGCTTTGGCCTTGCAGATCGGCATCGGTACGGCGATCGGGTATCTCATTGCCCCACTGTTTGAAACCGACCCGGTACTAGAGGGTTAAAGCTAGATACACCAAAGGCTGACGGAAAATTTCCGTCAGCCTTTTGTGTACCCAGATGCAGAACCATCCGCTGTCGCTGAATCAGTCGAAGCGAACAACATCTACATTGCTGAACTGCGCACTACCGCCTGCTGCGTAGAGGGAAAGATCAATACTCTCAGGGGACGGGAAAATCAGATCCGTGATCGTCACTGACCCACCTTGAGCAAAGATCTCCACCGAGCAATGATCAACAAAGATCGTCAATTCGTAGGATCCGTTAACCGGAAGAATAGGTGCCTTATCCAGCGAAGCGAAAGACTCGTGGAAATCGCTTTCGCCTGAGTTGCGGCGATCAACAAAGAGCGCAGATTGCTCAAGGTTCACACCGATGCGCGTACCCTCAGCCTGTCCACCGCGAACAACTAAACCGACCTCATTGGCAGTTCCCGGTGTCACCGAGAGCTCAATACGCTGCACCGCGCCGCGGGCCTGGTCTAGTACTCGAACTTCGTTATCCAGCTGTACCGAATCGAGGCTGAAGTTTTGAGTTGAGCCCAGTTCGTTTTTCGGATCAAAGGCTGGCTTCTGCACCAAGCGCGGCGCACCATCGATGGTCTGAAGCGTTACTTCTCGGGCCAACGACATGGGGCTGCGCCATGGTGAGGTAGGAATCTGATTCGCATACTCCCAGTTGTTCATCCAAGAGATCATCAGACGACGCCCATCAGGAACGTCCCCGAAGGAAACGGCTGCGTAGTAGTCGCGGCCCCAGTCCAACCATTGATAGTCGTTCAGACGCTCGTTGTCGGAGCGTCCTTCGGTCACGGTGGACTCGGAGGTGAAGGTTGTGCCGTCAAACTGCCCGACAAAGTATTGTCCTGCCGAACCATTGTTGGGGCCGCCAGGATTCAAGTTAACAACCAGAACCCACTTAGATCCGTTGACTCCGCCGTCTACCGGTAGTTCAAACAGATCCGGGCATTCCCAGACTCCGCTAGTCGCGTTGGCAGGACCGAAGGTGCTCAAGTATTGCCAGTCCAAGAGGTTTTCGGACTTATACAGAACTACTTGGTGATCCTGTGCTTCAACGGTGACCATAACCCAGTAGCTGGTCTCCGCTGAGCTGTAGCGGAAGACCTTAGGATCACGGAATTCGGGGGAGTTGCGATCAATCACCGGATTCCCGGAGTGCTTGCTCCAGCTATAACCGCCGTCAAGGCTATAAGCGACGGACTGTGCTTGGATGCCGTGACGAGCGTTGCCTGGCTTGTAAGCGCTGGTGTAAAAAGCGATCAGTGGAGCGCGCTCGGACGTACCAAAACCGCTGGTGTTCTCTTTATCAAAGACAATGCTGCCGGAGAAGATATCTTCATTTTCATCACAGGCGATGGCTACCGGATGGTGTGTCCAGGAGAGCAGATCTGGTGAGGTGGCATGTCCCCAGGACATATTTCCCCAGACGTTTCCGAAAGGGTTGTTCTGGTAGTACAGGTGGTAGAGACCATCGTGGTAAATCAGCCCATTGGGATCATTGACCCAGGTATCTTGCGCTGAGAAGTGTAGCGACGGGCGGTACTTTTCGGCCGTTGAGGCGGTCGAAGCAGTCATGGGAAACAAGCTCAATTCTGTGCTGGTTTGATTAGTTCTAGAGCAAGGGCCGGACGGAAATTTTCAGGTTCCGTCCGGCCCTAGCTTGTGCGTGGTGAATTAGGAGTTGGACTTGTAACGGTCCAGCGCGGTTTGGTAGACCTCTACCATGCGATCAACGCCAACACTCTGAAGCTGTGCGACGTACTCGTCCCACTCGTCTTCGATGCCGCCGGTGACAATCCACTTGGCGACCTTCTGCTCAACCAATGAAGCAGCATCGGTTTCAACGGTGCTGATTTCCTGCAGCTCATCGTTGGACAGTGGGACCGCAGGGTAACCCTCGTTGCCAGCGAATGGCTTGTAGAACTCGTTAACAACCTTCTGACGTTCGGCAGCGCGTGGCTCCGGAGCGACAACAGTCTTGAAGTTCTCGGCGGTGTTAGCCTTTGGACCGCTTGGTGCGACCTTCTGGCGGCGTTCGCCTTCGCTTTCGCCTTCCTTGACTGGAATCTGGGTGAGCAGACCAGTCTTTTCATCCTTCTTCAACGTCTCGCCGATTGGTCCCCAGTTAGCCTGAGCGGATTCAACCGGATCGTAAAGGTGGTCGGCCCAACGAATGGTAGCTGCTGGGTACTTGTTGACGTTGGTGATGGCGAAGGCGCCACGGGCGATTTCCTGGTTGTTGGACTGGCTGGCGATACGCTGGCCGTCAACACCTTCCAGAACTGGAACAATTGCGTAGTCCTTGGCACGGTCAGCGCCAACCATTTCTGGGGTCTCCCACCAAACGAACGAGCCGAGGTTTTCCTTGGCAGCCTTACCCTTGGCTAGGTAAGCCTTGTCGTCCTGCGAGAACGACTCTGGGTCGATCAGACCTTCCTTGTACCAGGTGTGCAGAGTCTGGATGGCCTTCTTGTAACCCTCTTGGGTAGGGGTGTAGATGACCTTTCCGTCCTGAACAATGCGGTGATCTGCATTGTCTGGGATGCCGCCGAGGGCAGCGATCAGGTCAACGATATCGGCACACCACGAGCCTGGCATGAAGCTCAGCGGAATGGTCTTGCCGGTGCCCGAAGCATCCTTTTCCTTGAAAGCCTTGAGCGCATCGTGGAATTCATCCACGGTCTTAGGCATCGGGATATCCAGCTTTTTTAGCCATGCGGTGTTGACGATCAGCTGGTTAGGGAACTGAACCAAGCCGAGCTCTTCAATGGAAGGCAGTGAGTAGATGTGACCATCTGAGGAAGTGATCGCGGCCTTGATATCAGGACGCTCGTTGAGCAGCTTGGAAAGATTTGGTGCGTTCTTTTCGATCAGACCTTCAAGCGGGATCAGGGTGCCGCTGGTTGCGTAAGTCGCAATTTCAGAGTCGGTCAGTCCCGAGTTGAAGAATGCATCTGGCAGATCGCCACCAGCAAGAATCAGGTTCTTCTTTTCCTGGAATACGGTCTCTGGAAGGTTTTCCCAGTTGATGTGAACGTTAGTGGCTCTTAAAACTTAAGCGTGGTGCAGAGTGTTCAGCACGGGCGCAGCCCTGCCGTATATAACAGTATCCGAAGGCGGTAATGCGCATGGTTCCGATAACCCCGGCCAATGCGTTTCAAGTTCTTCGCCGTCAGATTCGCTGCCTCACTCCTGGCGTTCGTCAATCTGGTTCTAACGAACACCAGCAACTCCCTGCGCCATCCGGTCAACGTCCGGAACAGCGACTTCGCCTCAACCATTGTTGTTGCTCGCACGGACTTTTCCAGCACCGCCCACCGGGATTGGAACTCATGGATATTCGTAGCTTTCAATAGTTCCCGCACATGCTCCTTGATCGCATAGATCACTCCGAGTTCCGGGTCTGATTCCAAGATCAGCTTCAACCGTTCAACCTGCTTGATCGACAAGTTCTCCAGATTGCAAGTCAATAATTTCCGGTACTTGTAAGCCGGATCAGCAGCCCGGCCACGACGATCAAAGACTTCGTGGGAGCGACGTCGGCGGACCTGGGTGATCATCAGATTCGCCCGCTGAATCACGTGGAAATGATCCACGCTAACCTTTACCTTCGGCAGATTCTCCCGCACCGCCTTGCGGAACTCCGATGACATGTCGATCGCGACGTACTGCACCCGTTGGCGCCAATACCGTGGCCGATTCTTCAGCCACCGTTTCACCGCCGTGCCGCGGCGTCCGTCCACGATATCCAGAATCTTTCCGGTATCCAGATCAGTAAACACAATCGACCACGGCTCAATCCGCACTACTTTCCCGGTCCGGCCCCGTGCGTAGCGGACTTTGCGAAACCGGTGCTCATCAATGCCGAGCCGGCGGATGAACATGCGGTCCACGTCCCCGACCAGTTCACCGATCGTGGTTAGCCGGGCCATGACCGTAGGCCAAGACACCCCATGCGCGGCAGCGACCCGGGACACTGCCCTGAGTTCGGAACTCATCTCGTCCACGAACTGTTGGGAGAGTCGTGTGGTGATCCTGGCACGGAACGGGAGTTGCTCGGTGGTTTGAACGAATGAACGGCGTTCGCAGGCCGATTCCTGGCAGGCCATACGGCGTTTGCGCACCAATACCTGCAGGTCGGTGCCGCCGACTGGCACGTCCTTCACCCGATGTATTGGTCTGGCCTGGATTCGTTGGGTGAGCACTCCACAGGTGGGGCATGCTGCTTCGGTAGCTTTGGGCTCGATGAGGGCTTGTCGTCCGTCTGCTTCGTGGGTGGCGCTGATGACGCGGTAGTCGTTGAGGTTCAACAGAATCGACGCAGCATCGATTGGCCCGGTATCCTTGAACACGGCTCGTAGTTCCTTGCTGATGTATGTCTAGACAACACTCATCTTCGCAGAGGACTGCGGGCCTTACTTCTTTTTCGGGGTCACCACGCTAAAACTTGAAGAGCCACGTTAGTGTCCTTTTCCCAGTTCTTCACCACGGTCATGGTGTTGAAGTCAGGGGCCAGCGCGGTCTTGGAACCGGAGAAGGTCAAGTCCAGCTTCTTATCAACGATCGGCAGGCCGGTGTCGTGGAAGCCGAATTCCGCTGAGGAATCCTCGATTTCAGGTGCATCGGAGCTTCCTCCGCCGCAAGCGGTGAACATCAATGTTCCGGCTAGCGCTGCAGCAAGAGCTGCATGTCGGCGATTAAGTGCCATGGTGGTTCCTATTCGGGGTGGGGTGCAGGACTAAGCAGTGGAACTTAGCCCTGCGATTGAGAGGTGAAGAGTGTGATTACTTAACTGCGCCGATCATCATGCCCTTGGTGAAGTGCTTTTGCATGAACGGCAAGGCGATCATCAGCGGCAGGCTGGAGACGACGATCATCGCGTACTTGGTCAGTTCGGCTATTCGCTGGGCCGCGGCGTAGGAGGCAATATCTCCGCCGGTGGTGCCCGTCGAGGAAACATCGGATTGGATAAGGATGTTTCGCAGAACTAGCTGGAGGGGATACTTTGAATCGTCGTTGAGGAAGATCAGAGCATCGAAGAACGAGTTCCAGTTGGCCACTACGTGCACCATGATCATCAGCATGATCAGTGGCTTTGATAGTGGAAGAACCATCTGGAAGAAGAAGCGGAAGTCATTGGCCCCATCCATCTGAGCTGCTTCACGCAATTCATTAGGGATGGTGTGTTCAAAGAATGACCGAGCGATGATCAGGTTCCACACACCAACAGCGCCAGGCAAAACTACTCCCCACACGGTGTTGAGCATGCCCAGATCCTTCACGACCAGGTACTTGGTGATCAGACCGCCATCGAAGAACATGGTGATGACAAAGAGCAACATCAAGAACTTACGGCCCGGCATATCCTTGCGAGATAGTGCGTAGGCTCCGCACAAGATGGTGGAAACGCTGATTGCCGTTCCCAGTACCGTGTAGATCACTGTATTGGTCAGGCCTGACCAGATTCGGCCATCGGTAAGGATTCGCTGGTATCCCTCGAAAGTCACTCCGGAGGGGAAGAGCCAAACCTTGCCTTCATACACTGCGTTGGGATCACTGATGGATGCGATCACGATGAAGTACAACGGGTAAACCACTGCCAAGATCGACAGGATCAGGATGGTGACCGCTGCGATAGTGAAGGTGCGGTCGGCGTAACGTTCGCGCAGGAGGCGGAACTTTGACTTGCCACCGGACTGACGATTAATCACCTTCTGTCCCTCCCGTCGAGGCGAAACTGGTGTTGCTGGAATTGTTTTTAATGACATCGGGGATCACCACAAGGTTGCTTGGTTTGCCCGGCGAGCCACACGGTTGAAGATCAACAGCAGCACCAGGTTGAGGACGGAGTTGAACAGACCGATAGCAGCCGAGTAGCTGAACTGAGCCTGCTGCAGACCAGCGTGGTAAACGTAGGTCTGGATGATTTCAGAGTTGGCGAGGTTCAGCGGAGTCTGCATCAGCAGTGCCTTTTCGAACCCAACGTTGAGCAAGTTACCGATTGCCAAGATGAACAGCACGGTGACCATTGGCATGATGCCTGGCAAATCGATGTGGCGCATGCGCTGCAGCTTGGATGCACCGTCAACCTTGGCCGCGTCGTGCAAGGCTGGATCGATGCCGGCTAGGGCTGCTAGGTACACAATCATTGAGAAGCCGGCGTTTTGCCAGATGTCAGAAATCAGGTAGACCGGGCGGAACCAGTCGGGGGATCCCATGAAGAAGATCGGTTCACCACCAGCGAGCTGGATGGCGTTATTGACCAAGCCTGAACGTGGAGAGAGCAGTACGAACATCATGCCGACTACCACCACGGTGGAGATGAAGGCAGGGGAGTACAGCACGGTTTGGGTGAACTTTTTGAACTTCTCGCTCTGCAACCCGTTGACGAGCAGCGCCAGGATGATTGGCACCGGGAAGGCAATGAGCAGACCCAGTACTGCGATCCAGATCGTGTTGCCCAGCACCTCTGTGAATTGGTAAGAATTCACAAATCTGATGAAGTGCTTCAGGCCAACCCACTGGCTTCCGGTGAAACCGTCGGTGGGGTTGTAGTTCCTGAATGCGATTTGGACACCGTACATTGGCCAGTACTTGAAGATCACGATGTAGGCCAGGGCAGGTATTAGTAATACGTATAACTGCCAGGCTGCCAAGATCTTTTTCAGCTGAAGCGAAAAGGGAACTTTGCGCTTTTTAAGTGATTTGCTAAATCGCCTGAGAGCAGCTGGTTATGATTGACTCAAGGCTTCTCCTTGGGGTGTGATACCGACGAGCGTTCAATAAGTGGGCAATCCATGAGCTTTACCTGACCATCAGGTTTAGCTCCTTGGAGGAGGAAATCCACCGCTTGTCGGCCCATTGCGGCGAAAGGTAGTTCAAGAGTTGTCAGTCCGGGGCGAAGGAACGGAGCTAGTGTGGACTGATTATCAAAGCCAATGATTGAAACATCATCAGGAATTGATACCCGCAACTCCGCTGCCGCCTGATAAACGCCCCATGCGGTGCGGTCGTTGGCACAGAAGATAGCGGTTGGCGGACGGTTGGAAGAAAGTAGTTCCCTACCGAAGGTGTAGCCATGAGTTTCTCCACCTTCGCCGAAGCGAAGCAGTGAAGGATCAACTTTGACTCCAGCTTCGTTCATGGCCTTTTGATAACCTGCGAAGCGTCCCACCGCTGCCGGTAGTCCACTTTCTAAGGTTTCGATGTTGATCATGCCTATTCGGGTATGGCCAGCGTCAAGTAACCGTCGAGTGGCGGTGTAGCCACCTTGAATTTCGTCTGGAGCGACGCTGGGGAGCTTGCCGTCTTTGTCTTGGGAGTTCAAGACGACCGAAGGGACACCGGCCAGCGCTTTGGGGACTTCAAGATAACGGTTATACATTGCCGCGTACACGACACCGGCCACCTTGTAGGAGAGCATCGTATCTAGCGAAGCGGCCTCAAGTTTTTTGTCGCCGCCAGTGTTGATGGTTAGCAGCAGGAGCCCTTCTTCCCAGGCTCTTTCCTGCGCACCTTCGATGATTGCACCAGCGAAAGGTGAGGTTGCCACCGAGTCGCCAATGAAGCCGATCATCCCTGAAACACCTTCGCGCAACACCTTGGCGTGCGCGTTGGTGCGGTATCCCAACTGTTCAACTGCATCCCAGACTCGCTGCTGAGTGTCGGCAGAGAAGCGTGATCCAGGAGCGGAATTTAGGACCAGGGAAACGGTGGCTTGGGAGACACTGGCTGCAGCTGCCACATCGTGCATTGTGGGCCCGGAAGCGGGCTTGGCTCTAGCCATCAAAGTGTCTCCCCATTGAGTGATGCGAGTTAGTTATTCGTATAACAGGGAAGAATGTATCACGGGTCACAGGGTTGGTCAATGCAGGTTTCAAGTAAATTAACTGCTGCCATAAATTTGCCGCATCGCCTACCGGAGTCCAGACGCCCGCTCTAGCTGGGCTTGGGGTCCAGATCCCACAGATGATGCACAAAATCGTGCCACGCATACTGGTTTAAAGATTCAACAGTGAAGGCCGAACCGTTTGAACGCAAACCCCGTCTGGAATAAGATTCAGCGCCGATGCTTCCCAATTTTTCGGCATAATTTGAAGCCGCGGTCTCAAGCTGCGCCGTGACGTCATCAGCAGTAAGAGCGTTGTAATTACCTTCATTGGCAGCCTGATCCTGATCCCAATTCGGGAAGGTGGGCTCATCTTGCCCAAGCATCAGATCCAGTCGCTGCGTCATGATCACCAACATGTGCGCTACGTGCGTTACATATTCCTGATCACTCCAACGCGCCGGATTTTTCCGCACGCGTGCTGCTGGATTGTGTAGCGCCGTCACATAGCGCTGAACCCCAGAGGGCAATCGCTCGATGACGTCCTTGGGAGTCACCTCGCGGACATCAACCTGGCACTCGGGGCAGACCGAGTCCAAAACGAAGGTCCAATTCTTCTGATCAGGAACAATCTCACTCATGTCGTAATCATCGTTTTTCTTTGCTCTCCACGCCAGTTTGAGACTGGCATAAGCAACAAACCTGAGCGGAATGAAAAACAAGCAAGACCAAACCGTAGAATTGAAGGCATGCGCATTGTGGTTTTGGTTTCAGGAACTGGTTCGAACCTTCAGGCAGTCATCGACGCCGTTCAGGCTGGTGAATTACCCAACGTAGACATCGCCGCGGTCGGCGCCGACAAACACGATACCTACGGTGTGCAGCGTTCGGCTGAAGCCGGAATCGAAACCTTTGTTGTGAACTTCAAGGATTACGAAGATCGCAAAGACTGGAACCATGCGCTGACAGAAAAATGCCTGTCCTACGCACCGGACTACGTTGTGTCCTCTGGATTTATGCGAATCGTCGGCGAAGAATTCATCAACGCTTTTGACGGCACATACATCAATACTCATCCCGCCTTGCTGCCTTCGTTCCCTGGCGCCCATGGTGTGCGTGACGCGCTGGCTTACGGAGTCAAGGTCACCGGCTGCACCGTACATATTGCAGATGCCGGCGTGGACACCGGTCCGATCCTGCGCCAAGAAGCAGTCGCCATCGATGATGCAGACACCGAAGACACGTTGCACGAACGCATCAAAGTTGTTGAACGCCGTCTGCTCATTGCAACCCTCGCAGACCTAGCCAAGAGCAAGTAGCGCACAGCACCACCCAGGCACACCGCGCGGAGCCACCAAGGAAGTAAAATTGGTGGCGAGATGACTGAGCAAACACCTAAAGCCGACGCGGCTTCAACGACGCAACCTTTTACCGACGCGGAGCTGGCAACGGCCCTGAAGGTGCTCTCGGTAGTACATGAACTGGATTCCGACGACGAACGGCACGTTGCTGTACGCCGCGCCACCAGCAACATGTTCAAAGCCGCCAAGCGTTTCAGAAAATCGCAGAAACGAGCAGAAATTAGTGCGGCAGACCGCGCACTGATTGAACGTACCGCAACCGGTTCACCTCAGCGCCTTGACGACGAAACCTTGGGCTTAGACCTGAGCGCTTCCACCGACGGTGATACTGCTGGCGAATTCCGCAGGCCACGCGGTTGCTACATCTGCAAGCGCCGCTACACCACCGTTGACGCCTTCCATCACTACCTGTGCCCGGACTGCGCTGCAGCAGGTCGTGAACGCCGTGATGCACGCGCGGACCTGAGCGGAAAGCGCGCACTGCTCACCGGCGGACGAGCAAAAATCGGAATGCATATCGCGTTGCGTCTACTTCGCGACGGCGCCCACACCACCATCACCACACGCTTCCCCAAAGACGCAGCCCGCCGCTTTGCGGCCATCGAAGACAGCAACCAGTGGTTGCACCGGTTGCGCATTGTCGGCATTGACCTGCGCGATCCGGCACAGGTTATCTCTCTAGCTGATCGTGTAGCCGCCGAAGGCCCGCTGGATATCTTGATCAACAACGCGGCCCAAACCGTTCGGCGCACGTCCAACTCATATCAGCACCTGATCGAATCCGAACAGCAACCGCTAGCCACCGAACTACTGGCCAGCCACGGCGGCCCGGAGCTATGGGGCGAAGCGAATCCGCCGGCCGAGCACCCCAAAGCCTTGGCCAGTGCCTTTAGGCTTGAGGATTCTGCGTTGTTGGCCCCGGAACCGCTAGGCAGCTACGACGCACAACGACTTGCAGAGCTGGCAATGAAGGCAGGCTCAGCCTCGCTGGAGCGCATTACCGCAGGCACCGCAATCGACGCCGGGGGACTGGTGCCAGATGTGGTGACAGAAAATTCCTGGACCCAGATTTTGGGCAATGTGGACGCATTGGAAATGCTCGAAGTGCAGCTGTGCAATGTCACCGCACCATTCTTGCTGGCTTCACGGTTACGACCTACCTTGGCTGCCAGTGGGGCACGACGTAAATACATTGTGAATGTCTCAGCCATGGAGGGGCAGTTCTCCCGACGCTACAAGGGTGCCGGTCATCCGCACACCAACATGGCCAAGGCCTCGCTCAATATGCTCACCCGCACCAGTGCCGAAGAAATGCTGAACACCGACGGCATCTTGATGTCTGCGGTGGACACCGGTTGGATCACCGACGAACGTCCGCATGATTCCAAGGTCCGCATGGTCGCCGAAGGCTGGCACGCACCGTTGGATCTAATCGACGGGGCGGCCCGAGTCTACCAGCCGATCGTGGACGGGGAACGCGGCATTGACCTCTATGGTTGCTTCCTCAAGGACTACGAACCCTCGCCCTGGTAAGCCACGGCGAGGCGTTCGAGCCTGAGATTCTTAATGTTTAGTCGCTGAGTTTGAAGCGCACGGTGCGCACCTCAAAAGCACTCAGTTCCAGCGGAACCGCACCATCAAGAAGATCAATAGCTGCTTGAGCCAACGAATCTTCAAGCAGGGACACGGTAGTTGCCGAGGCGTAAGCGGCATTGATCTTCAGGGCACCACGAGCACGTCGTCCCAACGACTCGTAGACTCGCACCACCAGATCCCCGCTGCGATCAGCGGACAGCTTCACACTGGAAACCACCAGGCCTTCACCGGTTACAGCAACAAGTGGTTCCACGCCTTGTGCACCCACAACAACTCGCTCTGCGCTATTGAGCAGCGCCCCAGCTTCAGTGACTGTGGCGATATCGGCGCCGATCACCAGCCCGTAGCGGTGAGTTTGAATGCCTTGATCTGTTTGCGGATCGGGGAAGCGTGGGGCGCGCAGCAACGACAGACGCATCGTGGTGGTCACGCGCGCTTCTTTGGCTTCGCGCGTGACATCAAAGCCGTAGATGGAATCGTTGATCAGCCCCACACCAAAGCCTGGTTCCTCGGCCAGCACAAAGCGGTGCATGGAGGTTTCAAACTTCGCTGCTTCCCAACTGGTGTTCATATGCGTCACTCGCTTGTGATAGCCAAACTGTGTTTCCGCGATGGTTTGCTCGGCCCGAACATCGAGTGGGAACGCGACCTTGAGGAACTTCTCGGCCTCATGCCAGTCGGTGCTTTGAGCGATATGAACTGTTCGGTCACCCGGGGCCAGGCTCAGCTGCTGAATGACCGTCGACTTCGAGAAGCCACGAGAGATGGTGATGACCTGGCTGCCATCCTCAGTCGAGGACAATTCCATGGAATTGAGTTCACGCAGGTCGGTGACCTGATTGCGGTAGTACTTATCTACGTCCCAGGCGTCCCACATGTTGGGGAAGTCTTGGTGCAGCTGCAAGAGGTTTGCCTCTTGGCCCGAAGCAATAGCCTCGCGGCCAGTGGCCAAATCTACTGCGGAGGTGATCAGTCCTTGATCACTGACCTGAATGCGGACAATGCCGTTGTCCAAGACATATCCACCACTAGCTGCGGTGGCCTGAACGGAATCCGCACAGCTAGCAGTGAGTGCTTTTGCCTGACCGAAGGACAGTGAATTACGCGTGAACGCGGCCCCGTTAAAAGCGATGGGCGTTGAGCCGTCCCCAGCAAGCTGCTGCTGTGCTGTGAGGATCAGCGCCTCAGCCTGTTCAACAACTTGTGCGTAGCGGCCTACAACTTCACGGTGTACCCAGGCGATGGAGGTGCCAGGCAAAATATCGTGGAACTGGTGCAGCAACACCGTTTCCCACAGCTCGTCTAGCTGTTCGTAAGGGTACTGCGCTCCCGTATACAACGCGGCGGTGGTTGCCCAAAGCTCCGCTTCCACCAGAAGTTGCTCAGTGCGGCGGTTGCCTTGTTTAGTCTGGTGCTGGCTGGTTAGCGTCGCGCGGTGCAATTCCAGGTACAGTTCGCCAACCCAGACCGGTGGGTTGGGAAGTTCGCGCTTAGCGCGGTCGAAGAACTTGTTGGGATGTTCCCAACGCACCTGCGCACTACCTTCAAGATTGGATAAGCGCTTAGCCTTGCCAGTCATCTCGCGAGTGGTACCGCCACCGCCATCACCCCAGCCCACGGGAGCAATGGAGTTATTGGTGATGCGCGCTTCGCGGAACTGGCGGGAAGCCTTAGCAACTTCCTCACCGGAAAGCTGAGAGTTGTAGGTGTCCATGGAGGGGAAGTGGCTGAAGATGCGAGAACCGTCAATGCCTTCCCAATCAAAGCTATGGTGTGGGAATTTGTTTTGCTGATTCCATGAGATCTTCTGGGTGAAGAACCATTCAAAACCTGCACGTCGCATCAGCTGCGGCAAGGCCGGGGAGTAGCCGAAGGAATCTGGTAGCCACACACCTTTGGAACTCACACCAAATTCGTCGCGGAAGAATTTCTGGCCGTACTGGAATTGACGCACCAAAGATTCGCCGGATGGCATCACGGTATCGGATTCAACCCACATGCCACCTAAGGGGAGGAAACGTTCGTCGGCCACCGCCTGCTTGACGCGCTCCCACACCTCGGGGCGGTGGCTCTTAAGCCATTTGTATTGTTGGGCACTGGACATTCCGTAAAGGAAATCCGGTTCATCGCCAAGTAACTCAACCATCGAGGAAGCAGTGCGTGAGACCTTGCGGATGGTTTCGCGCAGTGGCCACAACCAAGCCGAGTCGATGTGGGAGTGTCCGATAGCGGAAATCTGGTGAGCACTGTGTTCTGCCGGGGCGGCGAGAACGTCGGCTAGTTCATCGCGAGCGGCCTGAGCCGTTGAGGTAATGTCCTGAAGATCAAGAACATCCAAGGCGTTATCCAAGGCCTGAAGAATCTGCATCTTGCGCGGGCCTTGGGGCAGTTGTTCCTGCAGATCTAGGAGCACTTCAAGGTCAAGAGCTAATTCATGAACTACTGGTTCAAATACAGCCAGATCCATACGTCGGATGGTGTAGAGCTTGCGCGTGGAAGAAGTGAGAATGTCTCCCTCTTCGGTCGGCAAAAACGGGTGATGATCCAGCAATACTGGGTTGGACGCAGCCTCAAGATAGAGATCCACTAGCTCGTTGCCTTCTGCAGACTCCGTAACTGGCACCCACTGGTTGCGTGGGTTTAGCGCTTTGACGGTGTTGCCGTCAGGTCGGTAGATGAGCCCTTCGCACTGGAACCCCGTCATATTTACGTCGAAGCCCAAATCGATAATTGCTTCGACTCGGCGTGACGCCCAACTAGCGGGAACCTGGCCTTGAAGGTGGAACCATGTGGTGCCCCAAGCAGCTCCCCAAGAGGTCCCAACCTGAGCTGGAACGTAGTCCAATGCCAAGCCCTTTGTGGGTGTTACTGGTTCACCTGGAAGTTCATGCCAAGACACCTCAAGCGGGATTGAGTCCGAGTAGATGGCAGGCAGTACTCGTTCCTGCAGTACTCGTTTGACTCGACCAGTGGTCAAGGAAGTATCGTCGTGCATGGCGGCCTTTCGAAGGTCAGATCCCCAAAAACTCACGGGGTAGTTCACTGCCAGACTACCGAAAAATCACTAATGAAAGGCTATTTAGTTGAAGTGTGGGGATAGATTTCTGGCAAAAGTCTTAACGCCGTGGCAACGCTTAGCAATTTCTGGAAAGATCACTGAGTTTTGGATCCGACCAAATAGGACATCTATCTAAGACTCTCTGAGCGGCAGATGGGTAAACCCCACCGCCGCCAACACCGTGGAAAGCATAACCGGTTGATGCGCACAGATGCTTTGCAACGACGTGAAACTATTCTCCGTTCGGCCCGAGAGCTCTTTGCCCAGTACGGCGCCAACGTTGCCATGGACACCATTGCAGAACGAAGCAACGTGGGAATCGGTACCTTGTACCGCAACTTCGCGGCCCGCCCCGAGCTAGTTGAAGAAGTTACCGTGACAACCCTGCAAGAAATATTGGATGCGGCTCACCTCGCAAGGGAAAACTTGGCCCAAGAGCCACGAGCGTGGAGTAAATTCTTGGAGCAGCTGGTGCGCCTCGATCTTGGTGCGCTCAGCGAAGCGTTTGGGGGAGCCCTGCCTGCGACTCTGAATGAACGAGTGCTGACCGTGCAACGTGAATGCGCTCAGGCAGTAAATCGTGTTCTTGAACAGGCCAAAGACCAACAATTGGTGCGCAGAGATTTGAACGGCGTAGAACTGGTCACCGCCATTGGAGCAGCCACTCGACCGTTGCCACGAGCCTTCAAAAATCAGACACCACAGCTTCAGGAGCGTTTGGTGCAGATAATGCTTGACCGGTTCAAGGCGTAACCCTGGATGGAGTAGGCGAAGGCGCTGAAGTTGAGCAGTGAATTTCGCGGCCCTAGCGAGAAGAATTCCAGCAAGCGTGCCACGAGGTCGTCCCAATTTTCGCGTAACCAGCGAAACCGAGGGCGCCTCTTCACACGCTTTCGTTTCACCGCGCGCGGACCAAATTGGCGTAGGGCAACTTGCCGTACTGTGCGTGGAAGCTGTCGTGGTACTTAGCCAGTGAAGCATTCAACTCTTCGGCGGGTAATTCTTTCCACGCGATCAAGAGCTTTCCGGCTCCACGCAGCTGCCAGATCAAGCGCCCGTCCCAGTGGCCTGGTGGTTTGCCATTGCCGAAGTCGATGAATTCTTGAATCTGCCGGCGCAGCCCACGATTGCCTTGGCTGCCTGGGCTGGCCTTTCCGATGTATAGGACTTCGGTGTCGTGGACCCATTCGGCTTCTAGCTGCTCGGGTTTAAGCGAGGGGTTTTTCTTCTTGAATGTTCCAGCCGTACTGCGGTTAAGGTACCGCGGTTCATAGTCCGAGGGCGCCAAAACGACAAAAATCCCTTGACGGTGCGGGATGCGATTGATTTCAAGTGTGGCCACAGAGCGGAAGCCCGTAAATCCATCTTCCTTGAGCTGCTTCTGGTCAAACTGCATCGGTGATTTTCCCGTCGTTGTGCTCCACGATGCCAACCGCCAAGGATATTGCGACGTTGTACCTCTTGAAGAGTGGTGATCTTCTAATTGTACGAGTCGGCTCTTGGCGTCAGGCATCGAGTTCATCAATGGATTAAGGTGCGCTAGCCCAGCTGGCGGCCCATGGTTTCTGGCGCGAACTTTGCCATGAAAATGATGGCCAAGGTGACCAGTACGCTCGCGGCAATGAACAGCGTAGGCAGACCGAGCACTGGCCAGAGCGCGGCGAAAATCAGCGGCCCAAATCCGGCAGCAAAGCGCGACATGGTTGAGGCCCAACCGAATCCACTGGCGCGTAGTTCAGTCGGGTACATCTCAGAAACGTAGGCATACAGTACGGGGATGGCCACCTGAACGATGACACCAAAGACCAACACCCAACCCACTGCGGCAGCTGGAACCTTCAGGTTCAGTGCCACCATGACCAGCACTAGTCCGGAGAGCGGTGCGGAAACGGCAAGCAGCCATTTGCGGCCAACTCGTTCAACAAGGAGCGCGGCAATCACCACTCCGAGTAGACCCATTAGAGCCATGACTGCGGTGGCGAAGAATGAAGCGGACTGCGCCATTCCAGCCTCGGTCAAGATTGATGGAAGCCACGTCAGTGCCAAGTAGTAAACCAGCAGAACAGTGATGAACAGTAGCCAACTGGTCGCAGTAATTTTCCACGAGTAACGCCAGAGAGAAACTACCTGCTCATACCAACGGGAAGGACGCTCAACTGGCACTTGTTCGATGACGTAGTCACGTTTGGTGGCGCCGGTGCGTTCAACTAGGTAGTCAATCACTTCACGAGCTTCTGCCTCGCGACCTTTGGCAGCCAAGTACAACGGTGACTCTGGCACGGAACGACGTACAAAGAACACCACAAATGCCGGAAGGATCATCACAGCAAGAATCAAACGCCAGTTATCGGCTGTGGCCATCACCCAGCCGGAGACGAAGAATGACAGGGCAGCACCCACTGGCCACCAGCCATCCATTGCGGTAAGTACTCGTCCACGCAACTTAGCTGGGGTGAACTCGCCAACGAGCGCGTAATCCACCGGGATGCATCCTCCCAGCCCAAGTCCGGCCAAGAACCGGAAGGCCACAAAGAAGCCGAAGTTTGGTGAGAATGCACCGAGCACGGTGAACACTGCAAACATCAACAACGTCAGGCTGAAGGCTTTTTTGCGTCCAAACCGGTCGGCAATTCCGCCCCACACAAATGCGCCCAGTGCCATACCAACCAAGTTTGACGTGCCCAAAAGCGCTGCGGTGGGCCGGTCTAGTCCCCACTCTTGGGCGACCAATGGAATTAATGCACCGTTGAGCGTGACATCCCAGGCATCAAACATGAATCCGAGGCCACCGATGATAAATATCGAGCCTTGTACCTTCCACTTAAAGGGAAGTTCTTGTACGACGTTGGTGCCCGTAGGCGGAAGAGCAGAAGACACGAAAGGGCGCCTTTCTCAATGCGAGTGAAAGTAGTGTGTATCGCGTCGAAGCATAACCGAAAACTGTGAATTGAGCGTAGCTCTCTACGCTTCTTTGTGTGGCGCGTCAAGGTCTGTCATTCAGCGCCTGATTGGGAGTACTCTCTGGGCATGGGAGTAGATTGGGCCGCTCTCGAAGAGGCGATACGGGTGACCGCCCTTCGGCACGCGGCGGAAGTAATTACTGGACACCCCGACCAAGACTTCTATGCCATTGCCCTTCACGGGGTCAGCACCGAAGAAAGCGAGAGCATCGCTATGCCGTTGCTTGCGCTGAATTCGGTACAGGCTTTAGAACGTGATCGCGTCACGGCATCAAGAGAAGAACTGGTGGAGCGCGGCGAAGATGCTGACGAGCCTGCCGACTATGAAGACCGCGAAGATGCGGAGCCTGGTAGTTCAACCGAATCTGAAGACGTCACAATCGATGACGACTCCATAGTGATTTCTGACGCGGATGAACAGGAAACCGACGAGGAAGACTCGAGCCTTAACGATGATGAGGAAGATCTGGATCAGGTTCTGGCCTCGCTTGAAGAAGGCCTCGATGCAGACGACTCTGAGAGTTTCTATTCTGATAAGTGGGAACCAAGCGATTGGCACTGGTCAGCCATTGATTTATGCGAAGACCCGGCAGCCACCCTCTGGTCCGATGCGATGACCGACCTCGCAGCGCACGAAGGCTGGGAAGTCACCATAAAACGCTACTATCGCACCCTTGTTGCGGTGGCACAGAGCCTGCGAGAAGAACTTCAGCAACGTACCCCTGCAGACTTGGTTTGTTATGTAGCCGATGAAGATCATGCCGAGAAACTTCTGCGTCTTTGCCTGACTGACAAGCAACTGTCCAAGTATTTCCCACAGCTTGCTCAGCTTGTCGAAGGACCATGACACGAACTGAATATTCGGGTCATCCCTTGGTTAGAATGAGGGCGGTGGCCTAGTCGCCACCCGCCCCATTCATTCTCACCGCCGGGAGAAAAATTTCGTGAGTAAGACCGTGCTGGACAAAGTCGCAATCCGTCGCGCACTGATTTCCGTTTACGACAAGACTGGTCTGGAGGAGTTGGCCTCCGGACTACATGCCGCAGGCGTTCAGCTGGTATCCACCGGCTCTACCGCTAAGAAGATCGCTGCCGCCGGAATCCCTGTGACTGAGGTCGAGCAGGTGACCGGTTCGCCGGAAATGCTTGACGGTCGAGTCAAGACCCTGCACCCACGTATCCACGGTGGCATCCTTGCCGACCGTCGCGTTAGCGAGCACATGGATACCCTGTCTTCGATGGACATTGATCAGATCGATCTGGTTGTTGTAAACCTGTACCCATTTGTGCAGACTGTTGCTTCCGGCGCATCCCAGGACGAAGTTGTTGAACAGATCGACATTGGCGGTCCAGCAATGGTCCGTTCGGCTGCAAAGAACCACGCTGCTGTATCCATCGTTGTAGATCCAAGCTTCTACTCACAGGTCATCGCAGCTGCTGCTGATGGTGGTTTTGATCTGAAGACCCGTCAGCGTTTGGCTGCCAAGGCTTACGCTCACACCGCTGCCTACGACACCGCTGTTGCTTCGTGGACCGCAAGCCAGTTCCTCGATGAGGACGGCGACGGCGTCATCGATTGGCCAGCCTATGCGGGCGTTGCGCTGCAGCGTGCCGAAGCTTTGCGCTACGGCGAGAACCCACACCAGCAGGCGGCACTTTACGTTGATGAGGCTGCACCAGCCGGCATCGCGCAGGCTGACCAGCTGCACGGCAAGCCAATGAGCTACAACAACTACGTTGACGCTGATGCTGCACTGCGTGCCGCTTTCGACTTCGAGAAGCCTGCTGTTGCCGTTGTTAAGCACGCCAACCCATGTGGTGTGGCTGTAGCTTCGGATGACGCTGTTGATCCGATCGCTGATGCGCACCGCAAGGCTCACGCTACCGATCCAGTTTCCGCTTTTGGTGGCGTCATTGCTGCTAACCGCACGGTAACCAAGGAAATGGCTGAAACCGTCAAGGGCATCTTCACTGAGGTTGTCATTGCTCCGGACTTCGAAGCTGAAGCAGTTGAGATTCTCTCGGCCAAGAAGAATATCCGTCTCCTGGCTTTGCCTGAGGGCTATGGCCGTAACAAGAACGAGTTCCGCCAGGTATCCGGTGGCATGCTGATTCAGGCAGGTGACAAGATCGATGCTGATGGCGACAACCCAGCGAACTGGACCCTGGCTGCCGGCCAGGCTGCTGACGCTGCTACCCTTGCTGACCTTGAATTTGCATGGAGCGCAGTACGCGCTGCAAAGTCCAACGCCATCCTGTTGGCCAAGAACGGTGCAGCAACGGGCATTGGCATGGGCCAGGTCAACCGCATCGACTCCTGCAAGCTGGCAGTTGAACGCGCCAACACCCTGGGCGTAAAGGTCGAATCCGGCGCGGATGCAGCCGGTGGCGCCGAGAACGCTGATGCAGCTTCTTCGGAGCAACGTGCAGTGGGCTCCGTGGCTGCCTCGGACGCCTTCTTCCCATTTGCTGATGGTCTGCAGATCCTGATCGACGCTGGCGTCAAGGCTGTTGTACAGCCAGGCGGTTCGGTACGTGACGAGGAAGTTATCAAAGCTGCGAACGAAGCTGGCATCACCATGTACTTCACCGGTGCACGCCACTTCTTCCACTAGGAACTAGTAGCGCTTGCCAAAGGACCCCGTCCAAAATCCATATAGATTTTGGACGGGGTCCTTTGCTGTTCTCTTGTTATCTGACCCGCGGTCTAGCGAAGTGCTTTCCTTCGTTTGATCAGCAGTCCAGCTGCGAGTACTCCGGCAACGATAGATGCAATGCCAAACCAAGAGTATGGATGTGGCTGCATGATCCACGCCCATGGGTAAAATTCTGCGTTTTTGCTTCTGGCAAAAACCGAGGAAAAAGCGACGTAAGCCACCGGGACAACCGTTGCAGTACTTCCCAGCCCAAACAAGATACCCACGAGCCACAGCGACACCAAGCTAGCTAGGTCTCGGACAAATAAGACTGTAGGGAATTGACCGGTGCCGGCTAGCACCGCGGTAAGCGCACAAACTATGGTGCCAAGAAGCAGAATGCCTAAGGCAAACCCCGTCGAATGCGCCCAGATATTGCGCACTGCACCAAACATCCAACTACGTTTAGCACCACTAATATTCGCTCCGAGGATCACGCTCAGCAACGATGCCGGAATCACCGGAAGAGGCATCGCTGTGGGCATGAACAGGGAACCCAGGAATGGAATGGCCAACAGCTGTTGGCCGAATGCTCCAGCCAGAACACCACAGACGACGGCGCTTATCGCGCAAATAACGAGTCCTCGGGTACGCAAGGAAAGATTCATTACAGCCCCTTTGGCAAAGCGGGTACTTCACATCGCGAGAGTTGCTGGTACGCGTTCAGCGCCCAACGCCGCTGTTGTTCAAATGATTTGGACCTCAACGCCTCGTCAGTAATCTCTGCGTTTGAGCCGAGGACTTTGTGAAGCGCGTAGTTGGTGCTCCAGTCCTGCAGTATCTCAAAAGCCTCGTACTGATTGTCGAAGTCATCATTTTCGCAGAGATGATTGATGATCTCCGCAGAATAGGAACTCGACGCCGCGTACACAACCTGTTCATCTGTGTACCAAGGTTCGAATGAGGTCACCAATTCACCGGTTTCGGCTAGACGCACGTCGTGATCGAGTTCTGCGGTCACTCGTTTGGCTTTTGGAAAACCGATCTCCGATAGTTCGCGCACGCTTTGCGCTACCAATTCGCTGCGATCTCCACCAAAACGTTGTACATCGTTGAGGCAAACCTGTGGGCTGGTATCGGTACATGTGAACTGTTTTGTCTCATCGTTTACCACAGCAATTCCATCAAAATCACGTGAAATAAATAGGCCAGCGGTCAGTGCGAGGACCAATACTGATGCCCCGAAAGCGTATTTTCTTGGGGCAGTCTGACCGGCAGTTTTCTTCTTGGGAAATGGATTGTTGTTGCTAGCTAGCGTCAGGAAGCCCAAGGTGGCGAGCGAGGAAAAAACGATAAGGGTCCAAACGCCACGGTAGTCCAGAGATTGGGCTGCCATACAGCAACCATTGAGTGTCATTCCGGAAAGATAATGTGCAGGAAAATATCCTGAGGCTCCGGTGAATGCAAGGAACAAGTAGCTTAGAACCAGTGCGAAAGGAACGGCGAAACGACCAGGGAACCATTGCCCGAGAAAGTATCCAAAGGCCGAGTGGGCCATTATCGCTAGTAGGTATCCGAGAACTACTAGCCACAATTTGGGTTCGGGGGTCTGCCTTGAAGAAACTACAAGGTAGACCACCATGACAATTTGGATAATGGTGGCCGACAGTACGCTTGGCCAAAGCCTGTCGAGAATTCGATAGAGGTATCCGCGCGAAGTCACTTCAGTGACGCCGCGACTGTTCCTTTCACGACTTGACTCGATGGCCGCGCAGATTGATGCCAATAAGCACGAAAATAGGAGCGTGCTCGACGCGCCAGATACTGCGGCATCCGGATTACCAAGGACCAAATCTAGCTCTGTATAGCTACCAAGGTAGACAAAAGCAATGACTAGAAATACGGGTAGAAGCCACAACGCCGGTCGATTTGCTATAGGGAGCATTAGTGTTCTCCCGAAACTAGCTGACCATAGGCTGTACGAATTCGATCACGCGGACCATCCTCGGTGGAGCCACCCAATTCCATAAAATCAGCGGTGGACCCATGGAATTTTTGACGTCCTTGATCGAGGACAAAGACGGAGTCAAAAGTACCGTCGATATCTTCGGTCTGATGAGTTGATACGAGAACAATCTTCTGCGGGTCAATATCATTCAGAATCTTTTGGAATTTGTCGCGCTGGTTGGGATCTAGTCCTGCCGTTGGTTCATCAAGCAAGATGACGGCCGCATCATGCGCAAGCGCACCAGCAATGCCAAGACGCCGTTGCTGACCGCCGGAAAGTGCGGTGGCCTTGTGCTTTGACATCTCGGACAGCCCAACGCGTTCCAACGCGATGGGTGCCGCTGCTTTTGCAGCTTTCCTGCTAGCACCCTTGAGCCATGCGGAGTAGGTGACATGTTCCAGTACTGACAAGCCTGCGACCGGGCTGAAGTCCTGAGGTAGCCATGCAACCTGCTGGCGGAAGGCTCGTAGTTCTTTTGAACTGTATTTCAGCACATCGGTAGTGAGCTGTATGGTTCCCTGCCGGGGTGTGAGCGCGGTGGCGAGCAGCGAAATGAGGGTAGTTTTCCCCGCTCCGTTGGGCCCGAGTATTGCCGTTTTTCCTGAACTGTAGGACAGATCAATGCGGTCAAGTTGCGGGGAGCTTTTGGGATACGAAAATGACAGGTTTTTAATGCTCAGAGTACTCATTAGTACGCTTGTGTCACTTTCTTGGTAGTGAGCCTAATGTTTGAGCTTAGACCGGAGATTTTCTTGATCGTAAAATGGTAGGTGCTCTTTTTCGGTCACCAAAGCTCACCGAACCACAACCGCTAGTGGACTTTGTTGCCACGGTTGTTGCTGGAAGCCATGCTCCGCGATGATCAACCAGAGCAACTGTAATGCTGCTGACCCGCTTAGGAGATCCCCATGTTTCCGTGCAAGTCGTAAATGTAGTTTTTGTCGCTACCGAATCTGTGTTGTGATCGTTCCAACTGCGAGATGAAAAACCGGTGAGCGCATCTGTTATAGACGACGTCCACGATCCTTCCGCCAATGATGGAGCGGCGGGTATTATTACCAATCCCGCAATTAGAGCGGTTGCAATTGACAGTTCGCCTCTAAGGTTCAACACAATTCCTTTTGCGATCACATTACAGCCCCCACCGCACAAGGAATTACTGTAAGTAGTTCTTAGCAAACGACCAAATCAGAGAGTGTTTGAAAGTCTTTACTTTGAAGTAGGTTGAAATCTTTCTGAAACTGACCTAATTCGAAAAAGTTAGTCCGGGGTCGCGAAAATTCGCGCATTTCGGGCGGATGTAAATCGATCTAATGTGCACGTGTGACTCAAGCGTCTCCTCTTTGGGGTGATGGTAATCATGTCAAAGAGTGAATGTTTCAGGGGTCGTGGTCAGTATCGATCGCTGGGTGCTAATCGACGGGCGTGAAAATTTAGAAACACAAAATTGTTCAACAACATCTTGCCAAGGTTGTTCAACAACCTGTAATGTTATCCGCGTTACATTGATTCTGTGACAGCTGTCACCACTATCGCATTGGATCGTCACCATGGCACTCCCTGAGTCAAAGACTGAAATGAGCCCCAAAGCTCGGCGAACCGCCCTGCTTGGAGCCATGTTCTTGATGGCTACCAGCGCAATCGGCCCTGGGTTCATTACCCAGACCACTGAATTCACGGTAAAAATCGGCGCTGCTTTCGCTTTTGCCATCGTCGTTTCGATCCTCGTCGACATTGCGGTGCAGCTAAACGTATGGCGCGTCATCGGTGTTACCGGCATGCGCGCTCAAGAACTTGGCAACAAGGTCCTACCCGGTGTGGGTTGGTTCCTCGCGGTACTGGTATTCATCGGTGGCATGGTCTTCAACATCGGCAATATTGCCGGCACCGGTCTTGGCATCAATGCCATGCTCGGAGTGGATGCAAAGATTGGCGGGGTCATCTCGGCCGTCGTCGCGATCCTGATCTTCCTGTCCAAGAGAGCTGGAATGGCCCTGGACCGTATTGTGGTGCTGCTAGGTGCCATCATGATTCTCTTGATGCTCTACGTAGCAATTGTTGCCGCGCCGCCGGTCGGAGACGCCCTGCGCAATGTGGTTCTGCCTGAGAAGATCGATTTTCTGATTATTACCACCTTGATCGGTGGAACCGTTGGTGGTTACATCACCTACGCCGGCGCGCACCGCATGATCGATTCTGGTACCAGCGGTGTTGAACACGTCAAGTCAATTTCCAATATCTCAATCTTGGCTATCATCGTCACGGGCATCATGCGAGTGCTCTTGTTCTTGGCGATCCTCGGCGTCGTTGCAGGCGGCGTAGTACTGGCCAGCGACAACAAGGCCGCAGAAGCCTTCGGCCATGCCGCTGGAGACATCGGCATTCGAGCGTTCGGCATCATCCTCTGGGCAGCGGCCCTGACCAGCGTTATCGGCGCGGCCTACACTTCAGTTTCGTTTGTCACCAAGCGAACCACCTCAGAACGTACCCGCAACATGATCACCGTCGCTTTCATCGCGGTCTGTGGCATCATCTACCTATTCTTGGGTAAGGCACCAGCCACCTTGCTGATCTTCGCCGGCGCATTCAACGGCCTGATCCTGCCTGTCGGTTTCGCGGTATTGCTGTGGGTTGCTTGGCGTCGTCGTGACCTCATGGGCGGTTATAAGTACCCGAAATTCCTTCTGCTCGTGGGTGTCCTGGCATGGCTACTTAGCGTATTCCTCGGGTGGAATTCGCTGACTGGTCTGGCCGCACTCTGGCAAGCCTAAGGCGGAAAAATGAATCACATCAAAGACCTCGAATTGAACCAACGAGCCACGCTGTCCCCAAATCAAGCTCGGAAGTTCTTCCGTGAGGGTCAAGTGCTTCCAACCGCAGGAATCAGTGCCGGGTATGCACAGGCGAACCTGATGATCGTGCCGCGAGAGCTGGCCTTCGATGTTCTGCTCTTCGCCCAGCGCAATCCCAAATCCTGCCCGGTATTGGGTGTGCTTGAAGCTGGGGAAGTCTCCAACGAATTGCTGGCAGGCGGAGATATCAGGACTGATGTTCCGAAGTACGTGGTTTACGAAAATGGTGTTAAGGTCGCTGAACCTACCGACCTCAATGAGTACTGGCGCGATGATCTGGTTACCTTCATCATCGGCTGCTCTTTCACTTTTGAGTCAGCCCTGATGGACAACGGAATATCCATCGCGCACATTGACCAGGGCGTTAATGTACCGATGTACAAGACCACTACCAGGAGTAGTACAGCCGGAGCAATTAGCGGTCCTATGGTGGTTTCGATGCGGCCAATTCCTGCTTCGCAAGTAGCGGATGCCGTTCGGATCACTTCCCGATATCCTGCAGTACACGGAGCGCCAGTACACATTGGTAACCCGGAGGAGCTGGGAATTACTGACCTGTCGAAGCCAGACTTCGGCGATGCAGTACAAATTCCGGAAGGCACCGTGCCAGTCTTCTGGGCCTGCGGTGTCACGCCGCAAGCAGCCGTGATGGAGTCCAAACCATCCTTAGCCATCGGGCATGCGCCAGGCCACATGCTGATCACTGATATCAAAGATTCACAGTATCAAGTGCCATAACCAAAAAGTGATGCGGTGTTCGTCCCAACCGGGAAGAACACCGCATCACCTAGTTAAACTGAAAATTTTGATTAGCGTTGGCTAACCCAGGCGTCTACTTCCGCAAGGCGCTCGCGCTTGGCAGAGTCGTCAATGAACGAGGATTCAAAAGAATTTCGAGCCAACTGGGCCAATTGCTCGGTGCTGAAGTTGAACGCTTGCATGAGGGATGCAAAGTTGGCGTCCATGTATCCACCGAAATACGCAGGATCATCTGAATGTACCGAGACCTTTAGCCCCGCTTCAAGCATGGATGGCAGTGGGTGATCCGCCATCGTATCAACAGCACGCAATCGGATATTTGAGAGTGGACAGACGGTGAGAGGCATCTGTTCTGCAACGAGTCGCTGCACCAATTTCTCATCATCCAAGCACCGAATGCCGTGATCCACTCGCTCCACCTTGAGCAGGTCCAGCGCTTGCCAGATGTAATCGGCTGGACCTTCTTCACCAGCGTGAGCGACAACGTGCAGACCACTTTCGCGGGCCAAATCGAAAACATCGACAAAGAGCTCCGGTGGGAAACCCAGCTCGGAGGAGTCGAGCCCGATGCCATCGATATCGTGCTGTTCTTCAATCATGAAGCGTAGAAGATCCAGAGCTTCGCTGGCTGGAGCATGGCGCCAGAAGCAGGCGATGAGCTTATGCGAGATTCCCCAGCGCTCCTGCGCTTCGCTTAGTGCGTCACGAATTCCAGCGATGACATCGCGTAGATCCATTCCACGTTCAACATGGGCCTGTGGATCGAAGAACAATTCCACATGGCGCACACCTGAGGCATGGGCGCGATGCAAGTAAGCCATGGTGATTTCGTAGAAATCCTCGCGGGTGCGAAGAACCAGCATGTTTGCGTAGAACAGGTCCAAGAATGACTGCAAGTTGCTGAACTCATACTGTGCCCGTAGCTCGTCTATCGAGCTGTACGGCAGTTGGATTGAGTCCTTTGCGGCCAGTGACATGATCGTCTCGGGTTCCAGAGTTCCTTCGAGATGGATATGTAATTCGGCGACGGGCAAGTTCACAGCGCGGAACCTTTCAGCAACGACTATTGGGTGCGGTCTTACCGGTCCAGGAAAGAACGGGCAAGAATGCCTTAAACCATACGCTGACAAGCTAGGTGAACGCAGGTTGAGGTATTGAAGGCTCAATCAACTTACGAGGTGACTACTGGTGAACTTTTATCACCCTGGGTCATGGGAGAGCCGGATCAATCAATAATCGCAAGGGTCCCCAAAAATAGCGGAAAATCAATGATTGAATTGTCTATCTGCGTCCGACAACTTAGGTCTTTTTGATAGATAGCGACAACGATGCGACGCAGGGAGCCAAACCGGAAGCGCAGGACCGTCCATGTTGACGATGAGACAGATATCGCAAGACTTTACTGGTGGAGCATGGGTGTTGACGTTAACTTGATACCCGGTCGATGTGCTCTAGCAACTCAGCTTCAGCCTTGTCCAGGTATCCTCGCAAGGCCATGGCCGCTTCATCACGTTTACCTTCACTCAGTAGTTCTACCAAGCGCGCGTTTTGCTCCACATAATGCGAGTGGAAATCCGGGGCGTCACTCATCGCATGGAATACCAAGCGCATTCTGGCCAGCACACGTCCCATGAGCTCTTGGACCAAACTGCTATCTGATGAACGAACCAGTTGTTGGTGGAAAGCCTGATTGGCGTTGGCCATCCGAGGTATATCGTGCGCAGCCAAAGCAGAGCGCGCCTGAACAATGATCTCGCCCAGTTCCGCCAGATCCAGTTCTGGGCCCCAAGCAAGACAAGCAGGCTCAATGGTGCGTCGCACCGCGTAGATCTCTCGCACATCATCAGCATCTGGTGAGGCAACAAATACCCCACGGTTAGGGATGCGCGTGATGATCAATTCACTATCTAGCAGGGTGAAGCTTTCGCGCAGGGTATTGCGCGAAAGCCCCAACGACTCCGCCAGTGACTGCTCGGACAGCTTGTCTCCGGGCAACAGTTCACCTTCGGCAATGCGAGTACGCAAAAGACTCGCAGCCCATACACTGCTATGCGCGTGGGGTGCTTTGGCCGGAAGTGTGGAGGCACTGCTGCTGGAGTTCATTAGTCCAATTTATCCCAACTCATTGCTCGAAAGGGAACAGGCGAAGACTCGGTTACTGGATACTTCCCAGCGCGTCGGAACGACGTACCGCAGCCCCGATTTTAATGCTTGCGGCAGTGAAAACACCATCACGATGCGCCGACACAGCAGATTCCATTTTCATTGCTTCAACCACGGCAACCGTCTGTCCCTTGGAAACGGTTTCGCCGTCTTTGACAGCGAAGCTCACAAGATTGCCATCCATTGGGCTCAGCACGGTGGCAGCATCCTGTTCGGGAGCCTGTTGCGCCTGAGCTGATTCAGCGGCGCTAGCCCCTGACGGGTTGCGAAGGGCGTTGGTCAGAGCTGCTGGTAATCCGAGCTGTACGGCCTTGCCATCTAGTTCTATGGTGATCGTTTCCCGGCTGGTATCCAACTGGTTGAGATCCATCTGATCGCTGGCTTCAACTTCATTGAGGAATTCGTCCTCAATCCACGTTGTGTAGACCTTTAGCTGATCACCAATAAAATCTTCATGGTCAATGACTGCACGGTGGAACGGTAAAACTGTCGGAACACCCGCAACGGTGATCTCGTCCAGTGCCGATCGCGCTCGACGCAAAGCCTGATTACGGTCGGCTCCGTGCACGATCAGTTTGGCAATCATTGAATCGTAGAAGGGTGGGATGACCGAACCGCTACGAACACCAGAATCGATACGCACCCCGGCTCCAGTGGGAGCCTCGAAGCGTTCCACCGTGCCTGGAGCTGGAAGGAATCCGCGGGCAGGATCCTCGGCATTAATGCGGAATTCAAAGGCATGGCCCTGCGGTGTTGGGTCTTCACTCAGCGATAATGATAGACCGTCAGCAATGCGGAACTGCTCTGCCACCAAATCCACGCCAGCGGTTTCTTCGGTGATCGGGTGTTCTACCTGCAAACGGGTATTAACTTCCAAGAACGAAATCAGCCCGTCTTGGGCGACCAGATACTCGACGGTTCCGGCGCCAACGTAGCCAGCTTCCTTGCAGATCGCTTTGGCAGATTCGTGGATGCGATTTCGCTGCTCGTCGCTGAGGAACGGTGCCGGTGCTTCCTCCACCAACTTCTGGTGCCGGCGCTGTAGAGAACAATCACGGGTGCCAACTACGACAACATTGCCATGGGCGTCGGCCAAGACCTGGGCCTCGACGTGTCGTGGCTTAGACAGGAATCGCTCCACAAAACATTCACCACGGCCAAAGGCCACCGTGGCCTCACGCGTGGCCGATTCGAAGGCCTCGGTGATCTCATCGAGGGAATACGCAATCTTGATGCCGCGACCGCCACCGCCAAAAGCAGCCTTGATAGCTACGGGCACGCCGTATTCCTCAGCGAAGGCACGAACTTCTGCGGCATTTTCGGCAGGACCATCGGTACCTGGTGCTAGCGGGGCACCGGCCCGGACAGCAATTTTTCGTGCAGTGACCTTATTACCCAGATCCTCGATTGCCTGAGGTGAGGGACCAATCCACTTCATGCCAGCGTCAATGACAGCCTGTGCGAACTTTGCGTTCTCGGAAAGAAAGCCATAACCCGGGTGTACCGCGTCGGCCCCTGAACGCTTGGCGATCTCGATGATCTTTTCAATGTTCAGGTAAGTTTCGGCACCCGTGGACCCGTGCAACGGGTAGGCCTCATCGGCCCGCCGCACATGCAGCGCATTCGCATCTGGGTCCGAATAGATGGCAACGGAGGAAATGTTGGCGTCAGTAGCTGCCCGAGCAATGCGGACCGCGATTTCGCCGCGGTTGGCGATAAGAACCTTTTTCATGACAATCCTAAAATTTAGCGGGCCAGCGTAGTGGCGGGGGACTGGAGGACAAAACGAAGCTTGCTTCCCGGGGGGAGCTGTGCGGCAGCACTGAGATCTTCGTCGATAACAGTGGCGATCACTGGGTAACCACCGGTGACCGGATGATCAGCGAGGAATAACACCGGTAGCCCCGAGGGCGGGACCTGTAGGGAGCCACGAGCTACACCCTCGCTGGCTAGTTCGCCAGTTCTGATGCGTTGTAGCGGTCGTTCTTCGGTAGAGAGCCTGATGCCCACCCGGTTGGTCTCGCTGGTGACCTCCCAAATCTGGTCAGCGAGTTGAGTCAAACCGGCAGGGCCGAACCACTCTGTGCGTGGGCCTGCGATGACCCGGAGTTGATACAGGCCCTGATCATCAGCAACCGGCAGCGTGCTGGGTTGCGGATTGCCGACAATATGCCCGATGGCCGGCCTTTTCACTGGAATCGCTGTTCCTGCTGCCAGTGGCTCAGGGCCAACACCAGAGAGCGTATCGGTAGACAGCGACCCGAGCGTCGGCTCTATCTCGATTTCACCTCGAACGGCCAAATAGCTGCGTAGTCCGGAACCCGCAGGTTCTACGTCCAAGCGCTCGCCGTGCAACAAGGCAAAGGGAGCGTCGCTGACTACCTGGCGCCGGTTTCGAATTGGGTCGTCAGCAGCTGGGGTGATCCACAGCGATGCCTGAGCTCCGCAGTGCGCCATAACTTGGTCTTCAGATGCTTCAACGGAGATTCGACTGCCGAGATTTTCAATCACTGCTTGATCCGGGTGGTTCCCGACCAACCTATTGGCCTGGCGGAAAGCTATAGGATCTGCCGCGCCAGCGACGCCAACACCTAAGTTGCCGAAGCCGAGACGTCCCGCATCTTGTAAAAGGGACTGCAATCCGGAATCAATGATTCTAAGACCACAGACGCGGGAGGTTTCTGCTGTCGCTTCCGTTACCGTTCTCTGTTCACGGACAGATAACTTTTCATTGGTAGGAACGAATTGGACCGTGTCCTGAGGTCGGATGAGCGCCGGATTATCGCGTTGCAGGTCCCACATCTGCAGATCGGTGTGTCCGATCAATTGCCAACCACCGGGGGACTGGCGAGGATAAACGGCCGAGTATTCGCCAGCTAGTGCCACAGCGCCAGCTGGCACTTTGGTGCGTGGGGTGTCTCTGCGGGGCACGTTTAATAGTTGATTTTCACCGAGTAGGTAGGCGAAACCGGGAGCAAAGCCACCAAACACCGCGCGCCACTTTTGGTTGCTGTGGGCATCGATCACCGCGTCAACGCTTAGGCCGGTCAGTTCGGCGACCGCCGCTAGATCTTCGCCGTCGTAGTGGACTGGAACTTCCACAAGTTTGCCTGCGGTGCGAGCTGTTGAAGCAATTTCAAGTTCCGGCAACGCTGCCAAGGCGCGTTCCGCATTCTGCCAAGAGTCGAACTTCAACAGCACTGTCTGAGCGGCAGCAAGCAGGTCGCGTTGCCCCGGGAGGGGGGAATCCTCCAAAGTTGCGTTGAGAGCCAAGACGGCGTCGAGCGAGTCGAGGTCGACGAGCAGATCGTGGGATCCTGCCCGATGAATGGCACGGATGCTCACGCAAAGCTCCGAATCTGTACGCCAGAGTGTTCTAGTCCTTCACGCACGGCCCGGGCCATGGCCACTGCTCCTGCGGTATCGCCGTGAAGGCAGATGCTTTCGGCAGGCATCTTTATGGTGCTTCCATCGACCGCAACGATGGTCCCTTCGGTGGCTAGTCGGACCATGTTTGCTGTGACTTCTTGGGGATCATGCAACACGGCATTAGCTTCGCGCCTGGAAACCAAGGTGCCGTCCGGGGTGTAGTTACGGTCGGCAAAAGCTTCGGCTACTCCACGTAGGCCAGCTGCCTCGGCCTTTTGCAGGGCAACGGATCCGGGCAGTAGCAAGACAGGAAGGTCGGTGCCAAAAGCTTTGATTGCATCGATAACGGCTTGGGCATGAACCTCGTGGTGCACGATGGTGTTGTAAAGAGCGCCGTGGGGTTTGACGTACTTGATTTCAGCACCTGCACTGCGGGCTAATGCCTGCAGTGCTCCGAGCTGATAAAGGACGTCGTCGGCTAGTTCGGTGGCTGAGCAGTCCAAGAAACGTCGGCCAAAGCCAGCTAGATCCCGATAGCCAACGTGGGCACCGATGGTGACGTTGGCGCTGACGGCATCACGACAAGTTTGTGCAATGGTGCTGGGGTCTCCCGCGTGGAATCCGCAGGCAATGTTTGCCGACGAAACTGAGGTGAAGATCGCGGCGTCATCACCCATAGTCCAGTTGCCGAAAGATTCGCCTACGTCAGAATTCAGGTCTATGAATGGCATTGTGATCCCCGTCTCGTGAGCATGTCTTGATAAAAGGATGCCCTACTTTCGATAATTGTTCAACAATCTAAGCGGAAGTTTCTTGAGCGGTTTCGATTGCACGCGACAAAGCCCCGAGGCAAACAGTGCGAACTGATCTCGACTCGGGGCCTTGTGGGGTGGAGCTGTTGCTAACTAGTGGCCGGTGCTTTGTTGATTGCCTTTGATCAGCAATGCGAAGACAATGCTGAGGGTTGCCAGGATGGCCCCGACGATAAACGAGACGTGGGCACCTGCGAACAACCCGGAGGTAACTTCGGTACCACTGGTAATTTTTGCCTTTGATACCACTGACATGATGGTGACAAAAATGGTGGTTCCGATGGCGCCGGCCAGTTGCTGAGCAGTGTTAAAGATTGCTGAGCCGTGGCCGAAGAGTCGTGGGTTCAACGATGACATGGCCGAGGACATCAACCCTGTCATCAGCAATGCCAGGCCGATGGAGAAGATGATGTGGGTAAGAGTGAACATCAACAGTTCAGTCTCCGCATTAATCGTGGTGTAGAGCCACTGACCTGCGGCCAGCATGATGGCGCCTGGGATCAGCACTGGACGTGGGCCGTGCTTGTCGTAGATGCGACCAAAAATTGGTGAAACGATGATCTGAGCGACTCCGCCAGGCAAGAGCATCATGCCAATCTTCAGCGAGTCGATGCCCCGACCGGACTCCAGCAATATTGGGATGATCATCAAGGAGCCGAGCAACGTACCAAAGGCAATCATGATCATCACGATGGCGAATGTGAATTCACGCGACTTGAAGGCCGAAAGATTTAGTAGTTCACGACCTTCGCGGGTGAGTGAAATCTGTCGTTTGATGAAAAGGGCAAGCGAAACAACGCCAATCGCAAAGCTGACGATAGTCAAGGCTGGGTTGCTTGCGGCATGTTCAATACTGGAAATTCCATAAACCAAGAATCCAAATGCCAGTGCGGAGAGTGCCACGGAGGCCGCGTCAACCTTGATCTTGTTGGTATTACTTGGAACCTTGAAGAAGGTGATGCCCAGTACTAGTACCACTGCAGCGATTGGAAGCATCAGGGCAAAAACGTAATGCCAGCTCAGGGCGTGGACAATTGCCCCAGAAACTGTTGGGCCGATTGCCGGACCCACGCCAATAACGATGGAGTTTAGACCCATGATGGTCCCGCGCTTTTGAACCGGCACCAACGTTAGTGTGGTGGTCATCAGCAATGGCAGGATGATCGCCGTTCCTAGTGCCTGAATGATCCGAGCCAGGAGCAAGAAGGCGAAGCTAGGCGCAATAACGGCTATGCCGGTGCCTGCCAAGAAGCTGACGATGGCAAACATGAACAACGAGCGGTGCTCGAAGCGTTGGAGCAGGAATCCGGTAGTTGGAATTACTACGGACATGGTCAACAGGAATCCTGTTGTCAGCCACTGCCCGGTCGCGGCAGTGATATTCATATCCGACATGATTCCCGGCAGAGCCACTGTCAAGACAGTTTCATTCAAGATCATCATGAATGCTGCCAGCGCCAATGCGGCGATGATGCCGGTGAGCTGCTTGGTGCTCAATTGTGCTTTAGGCGCCTGCGGTGGCGACACTGCGGCTTCTGTTTCTGTACGTTCCGAGGTCAATTTTTCTCTTTCGTCGAATTCCCAACTTCCAAATAGTGTCATAGAGTGACAGAATTTCGTAAGGAAAACTGTCATAGTGTGACAGGAAACTACTTTTGCCCGGAGTCGTGAGACGATCACTAGGTGCTCGGGTATGGAGGAAAGCATGGGGATTCGTGATCAACGCAAGGCTGAAACTTCGCGCAAGATTCAGGCTGCGGCTTTGGATCTCGTAGAGGAGCTAGGGTTGGAAGCTACGACGGTTGCGCGCATTGCACAACGGGTGGGCATCTCTTCGCGCACATTCTTCCGCTATTTTGATTCAAAAGAGTCGGCCATAGTTCCCGGGCAAGGGGAGCTGGTGAATGCTCTGACCGACCTAGAAATCGCCCACGGCACCTCTGCTTCGCACATCTTTCAGTCGCTACTTCAAGTTTGTCGCGAACATTTTTCTACTGAGATTGAACAGCATGAGTTCCGCAGGGTGAGCCGTCTGATGCTCGCCGATCCCAAATTGTTGTTGATCGCCACTCAGCGAGAACAGGAACTCGTGGTGGAGCTGACCCAGTCCTTGACCGCGCGAGAATTGGTAACGCCCATGCAAGCGTCGCTGACATCTGAGGTAGTGGCTTCGACGTGGCGTGTTGCTTGGCAGTGCTTTACCCAAGCAGAAAAAGCTGGAACTAGCGCAGTGCCATCGGAATTCTTTGAACAGGCAGTCAAAGAATTGATGCAAATTTCCTCTGCAGGACCGTCGGACTCCTAAAGCTGTAGGGCGAACCGCATTGAGTTATGCGAGATTAACTTAAATGTGACAAACCGCTCCGGTGCTATTCATCCCGGCATTTCGGGGCAGGATTGATGTTCCGATGAAGGTTTCGCAGATTGTGAAAGTGTGGTGAACTCCAAAATCGGGTAGATTTGGAACGTTGAGTTCAGGGCGGTTAACACCGCTTCCGCACGACGTTCAGGGAGACGCCACACCTTATGGCAAAGATTATTTACACCCACACCGACGAAGCGCCAATGTTGGCGACTCACTCGTTCCTACCAATCGTTGAAGCCTTCGCTTCGACTGCAGGTGTGGAACTTGAGACCCGCGACATCTCGCTGGCCGGTCGCATCATCGCTACCTTCCCTGACTATGTCACCGAAGAGCAGCGCATCGGCGATGCTTTGGCAGAACTTGGCGATCTAGCCAAGTCCCCAGAAGCAAACATCATCAAGCTGCCAAACATCTCAGCTTCGATCCCACAGCTCAAGGCTGTCATTGCAGAGTTGCAGGCCGCCGGATACGCATTGCCTGACTACCCGGACAACCCATCTTCGGATGAAGAGACCGATGTCCGCGCGCGGTACGACAAGATCAAGGGTTCGGCTGTGAACCCAGTGCTGCGTGAAGGTAACTCCGACCGCCGCGCTCCACTGAGCGTAAAAAACTACGCTCGCAAGTACCCACACTCCATGGGTGCATGGACCGCTGATTCAAAGACCAATGTCGCCACCATGGGTGCTGACGATTTTGCGTCGAATGAGAAGTCCATCGTTATTGATGCGGACAAGAAGATCTCGATCCGCTTTGTTGGCGAAGATGGCGAAGTAAAGGTTCTGAAGAAGCCTTTCGACGTGCTCAAGGACGAAGTCATCGACGGCACCGTCATGCACGTATCTGCACTCTCGGAATTCCTGAAGAACTCCGTGGCACGCGCCAAGGAAGAGGGTGTGCTGTTCTCCGCTCACCTGAAGGCCACCATGATGAAGGTCTCTGACCCAATCATCTTCGGCCACGTTGTGAAGGCTTACTTCTCCGAACTGTTCGACACCTACGGCGACGAGCTGGCAGCGGCCGGTTTGAACCCTAACAACGGTCTGGCAGCTATTCTCGGTGGCCTAGATGAACTCTCTGACGACGTTCGCGCCGGCGTGGAGAAGCTGATCGCTAAGGGCTTGGAAGAAGGCCCAGCAGTTGCCATGGTCGATTCCGACAAGGGCATCACCAACCTGCACGTCCCATCGGACGTCATCGTTGACGCTTCCATGCCAGCAATGATCCGCCTGGGCGGCAAGATGTGGGATGCCAAGGGCAACACCGCAGACACCCTGGCTGTTCTTCCGGATTCCTCCTACGCAGGCATCTACCAGGTTGTTATCGATGACTGCCGTGCCAACGGTGCTTACGATCCAACCACCATGGGAACCGTGCCAAACGTTGGTCTGATGGCTCAGAAGGCCGAAGAATACGGTTCCCACGACAAGACTTTCGAAATCGCTGGCAATGGTCATGTACAGATCGTTGACGAGAACGACGCAGTGCTCATCGAGCACCAGGTCTTCACCGGTGACATCTGGCGTGCATGCCAGGCCAAGGACGTTGCAATCCGTGACTGGGTAAAGCTGGCCGTGAACCGTGCTCGTGCATCCCAGACTCCTGCAGTGTTCTGGCTTGATGAGAAGCGCGCACACGATGCCGTGCTGATCACCAAGGTCAACGAATACCTGAAGGAACTGGACACCGATGGCCTGACCATCGAAATCCTGTCCCCGGTTGACGCCACCAAGTACACCATCGATCGCATTCGCAAGGGCGAAGACACCATCTCGGTGACCGGTAACGTACTGCGCGACTACCTGACCGACCTGTTCCCGATCCTGGAACTGGGCACCTCGGCCAAGATGCTCTCGATCGTTCCGCTGCTGGCTGGCGGCGGACTGTTCGAGACCGGTGCCGGTGGTTCGGCTCCAAAGCACGTCCAGCAGCTGGTGAACGAAAACCACCTGCGCTGGGATTCCCTGGGCGAGTTCATGGCCCTGGGTGCTTCCTTCGAGCACCTGGCGGTCAACAACGACAACGCTCGCGCCCAGGTGCTGGCAGACACCTTGGATGCCGCAACCGGCACCTTCCTGCTGGAAGACAAGTCGCCTAAGCGCAAGGTTGGCGAGTTGGATAACCGCGGCAGCCACTTCTACCTGGCCAAGTTCTGGGCAGAAGAATTGGCCAAGCAGGACAAGGACGCTCAGCTTGCTGAAGCCTTCTCCGCAGTAGCCAAGGCACTGGACGAGAACGAGGAAGCTATTGTTTCCGAGCTCGCCGAGGTTCAGGGCAAGGCTGTTGACCTGGGCGGCTACTACCGTCCGGACGAAGCTAAGACCGCAGCAGTTATGCGCCCAAGCGCAACGCTGAACAAGGCTCTGGAACTGCTGACCAAGTAGTCACCAAAGTTAGCTAGTTTGAGGCGTCACCTGCGGGTGGCGCTTCAAACTTTTAAGTAATACATCAAAAAGTTTCTAGTGTTCACGTTATTTCGCGGCGCGACTCTTCCTCGTCGGGGCTTCCTACTCTTTTGGGCGCTGCGCTATACCCAGCTGCGCAGACGTCAACCCATCGGTTTGTTCACGCTCGGAGGGCTCGGCGCCTTGAACGTGCTGATGATGCGCAGGCGGTTCAGAAGCAACGGACTCCAGTTCACCTAGTAGGGCGGGTACGTCTTCTGCCGTGACCTCTTCAAAAACCAGGTGACCTACTTCCGCATAGAGCTCAGGGAAGAAATAGTGCCCGGCACTCACTCGATCCATGAGCCACACATCGCGGTAGCTGTTGTAGGTATAGAGCTCTTCAGATCGCTCGTTCAACACGTGCAGGCCCAAGCTATCAGCTGGGTCGGAATAGTCGCTGTGAAATTGGCTCTTGAAGAATCTCATTGTCTCGCCTTGCTCAAGTCGGATCGGGCCCTATACCAACAGTAGCTAGTGGCAGTTCGATAGGCCTGTTCAAGGGCATTCGCCACCAACACTTTGGTGAACTGTCCTAAGTCAGACTTCTTGCGAGTCGACTTCGTGGCGCCTGGCAAGGTGATGGCGCTTATCAAACGAAGGAAAGCGAATCAACAGTGCGCATGTAAAACGCTCATTTCCTGAGTGTAAAAACTTTCTCATTTTGTATAAATCACTTTTGCTTTGAATCCAATGATAATAGTGTCGTAATTGTCAGGAAGAGAATCTGTGACTGGCTGAAAGAAACTACGCAACGAAATCGATTGAAGTATTTTTGATGTTGAGCAATCTCCTTGTGTCCCTGTCCGAGCTGATCCATAGCCTGGGCCTCTAGAACTTTAGACCGCTGCTGTTGAGTAGACAGTATTGACCGTTACTCGTGCAGGGGTAACGGTCAATATTTTTTGCGCAATTAGAGGCGCACCTGACTAGAGGCGATAAGAATACAGTCCGATTCTTCCGGCGCATTACAGTGGGACCTCACGTGGTGAAAGTCGGTACAACGAGGGTCGGTGCTGGAATTGTTGGATTCACTAATTGCTTTTATGGCCAAAGAAACAGGATATTTAACGCGTCAGAAACCAAAGTGTCGGTGAATGGCAGTAGGATCATTTTCAAGTCATTTAGGCGCTAGGAGGAATGGTGACTACTCATTTCCCAGGATCTCGGATATCCATAGTTTTAGATGCTGATGGGGTGCGGAGATTTGCTACCGAGGCGCGCCAAACACAACCCACCAGAATTCTTGCCGTTGTAGAGCGCTCCGCATTTACGCGTGACGCAACAGGGCAAAAACATGGCTACGTGCCATTTTCTTCGTCGATAATGTCGCATGGACATCTGGCTCAACGCAGTCAGAGGGGCCTGCACTTCGATTTCGCCGTCACGCTGTGTGATTCCATCCATCGTCCGGTCATCACCCTGACCGGAACTTGTGGCAGCGGCGAGTTAGATGTGGCGATTCTCGATGTCATCGCGGAGTTTACTGGCAGTAGCCGTATTGCTTGTTCCGGTGCGATAGACATTCTCATCTCGAATCGTGACGGACTCGGTCATCAAGAGCTAGCGTCGAACCCAGTTTTTTGCCTGAATCCTGCATGGTTATTCGGCCTCAATATGGAACTTGCAAATCACGTGAACACGCAGGCCCTGGCTGCTACCCGGCAGGCCTATCAATCACGGTCTTCGGTCATTGCTTATACCGACGGTTCGCTTCCTCATCATGGACAAGATCGAGGTGCCGGAGCCATGGTCACCATGCAAGGACATTGGGCTTCGCAAGTTACGCCTAAGCGTTTTTCACGTAGTCCGTTGATGGCAGAAACCACGGGGGCATTATTGGCGCTTCGCCACACGCCCGTAGATTCGGACCTCATCATATTCAGCGACTGCAAGGCGTTGGTCAAATCCGTAAATGATGCCGTCAGTGGACTTCAGAGCCAACGGGGCGCTCATGACATCGCGATTGATGTAGCGATGGCGCGTCGCAGGGGAGACACTCGTGCTATTTGGGTGCGTGGGCACAACGGCAATTGCTTTAATGAAGCCGCTGACCGGATGGCTGTACTCATGGCACGACACTTCAACGCAGGAATTAATCCCGAGCAGACCTATTCCTTGATGCAGAAGATTGTTGCGGAGGAACTCTCTGAACTAGCACTAGCCGTGTAGCGCGTGGCTGGGCTGAACCGCGAGGCGCGGTTACAGCCCTCGGCCTGCTTCCCAAAGACTGTCAGAGGTTCCCGTGAGTAGTGAGTTCAACGAGACTGCTTGTGTATCGGTGAATGAAGCAATGTAATCGACGATGGCTCGTGCCTGACCCAACCGTTGAATTTCGTTCGGCCCAGCCTGAGAGAACAGTTCAGGGTTGGTCTCTCGAAGATGACGGTATTCCTCGGTGGTTGCTTCTACCGAATCTAAAAGCCGTCGCGGTGCGCGGCCCGCGTCATCTGGATCATTGAGCCAGGTATTAAATCCTTCTGCCAACGAGCGGATGATCCTAGTCTGACCGCGCTGATACACGGCCAAGTCGGAACGGTCTAGGACGAAACGTGAATGTACAAACTTGAGGACAACAACGTCATGCCAGGCCTCCTCGCTCAGGCGAATATGGCCGCTACGAACAATAGGTGTCCGATCAACCGTCACCGATGCCTGGAGCCTGTCGATCCAGCGGCGCGTAAATGCGGTCACCGCGCGATCTGCTTGCAACCCTCCGTCATAAGGAACGGCTAGAAGTCCATCAACTAAGTCATGGTCCACGCGCCGCACGGAATCACGGAACGCATCAGGATTGGCGATCCAAGGGTCCTTCGCCACAAGGCGTCGCCAAGTTAGCTCCAAGGCGTGCCCTGGTTGGCGCTGATCCAACTCTGCCGTCTTCAGTGTTTTGAGCTCGGCTGAGTGATCCAGCCATGCGCGTAATTCGGCCGAGACGCTCGTGTACTGCAAGATTCCGGCGCGGTAGAAATCATCAAGGTCATGGACCGCGTAAGCGATGTCGTCAGCAATATCCATTACCGAGCATTCCAAGGTCTGCTGATATTGGGCTATTCCAGGAAATACCGAAAGTACATCGGCCATCTCTGCGGCTTCGATATCGTAGGCAGAGTATTTCATCGCCCCAGCAGAGGGGTCTGTGCCGATGCCGCGGGGCAGTAGCTCTGGGGAAATTGGTCCCTTGCTTCGCCATTCATTGCGCGTCCATGGGTACTTCAAAACCGCTGCCCGAACTGCTCGCGTGAGGTTCATTCCGCGTGGAGTGGCTCCGCAACTGTCTAAAGCGGTAAGGATGCGAAAGCTCTGAGCGTTGCCCTCAAAACCGTCCGGCAGGCCCAACATATTACGGGCGACCCGATCGAGTTCTTGCTCGCCAAGATGACCAAAAGGCGGGTGACCTAGGTCGTGTGCTGCGGCCGCCGCCTGTACAACTACAGGGTCACAACCGCCCAAATCGGAGATTAGTCTCCTAGTTGATTCATCTGTTGATCTGAGGTTGATCGCGATGGAACGAGCCACTGCTGAGACTTTGAGCGAATGCGTCAAACGGTTATGCACCAGGGTTCCCGAACCACCCTGCGGAATCACCTGCGTCACCGATGAGAGACGTGAAAAATACGGAGAGAAGCGGATGCGTTCTACATCAACGCGGAACTCATCCTCACCAGCATGATCCTGCTCGGCGATGTCGCGGACTCGTCCGCCGGTCTGATGCGTTTTAACTCTGGTATCCATCGTAGGAACCAGCCTAGGGGATCGGCTGCTCAACGCCGAGTCAATTGATGATTCGGTTGGCGAGTTTTTCACCGTGCGCAAAGGCAATGACCTGATTTACTGCCAGTTCACTGACCAGAGCAATGAACTGGTCGGTGTCTCCGGCCATGTGAGGGGTGATGATGCAATTCGGTGCGCTCCACAGTGCATGATGTGCCGGCAGCGGCTCGGGGTCGGTGACATCCAAGGCCGCATGTAGCCTGCCGGATTGCAGTTCCTGCACCAGCGCTTCGGTGTCGATGAGGGGCCCGCGTCCCACATTGACCAGTAGCGAGCCGTTTTTCATTGCCGAGAGGAATTCGGCATCGATAAGTTGCTTGGTTTCCGGGGTCTGTGGCAGGGCAACAATCACCACATCGGCGGTAGGAAGAATAGCCCAGAGTCGATTGAAGGAATGAACGGGGTAGCCCTGCTCATGGACTCGTTCGGTGCGCGCAATAGAAGTTAGCTCGGCAGGTTTGAAGGGCAGCAACCGCGAGCGGATTTCGCTGCCCACTCCACCAGCACCAAGGAGCACCACCTTTGACCCGTGCAGCGAGCTGGTCCATGTTCTGGTCCACTGGCGCTCGCGCTGCTGCTGGCCGACTCGCGGCAGCTGGCGCAGAGATGCCAGAACCAAAGCAAGGCAGTGTTCGGCGGTGGCGTCTTCCACGGCACCCTTGGAATTTGTTAATGACACTTGTTTCGGAAGATGCTCCAGAACCCACTCGTATCCGATGGAAAGCAGGTGGACATGCTTCAGTCCCTTGATGCGAGAGACTCTTGAACGTAGACGAGGGTTGCTCGGACGTTCGGTGACCAGGACGTCGGCTTCAGGCGCATCGTGCGGATCATCGTCGATGTGCCACAGGATCGGTTCTATGCCGGGAAGCGTCAACTCGTCGACGAGATCCTGCCAGGGGACGAGAACACGAAGGATCAAGGAAATTCCAATCATCGGTGGGTACATGGCTATTGTGTCTGTTCTGTCTGTAGCTGGACAAGTCCGGCGTCAGAAGTGCACTCAATCGTCGAGCGCCGAGCGTATTGGTCTGCGTGGAAATGATCCAGTGGATAGAATCAGGGTATGACTCAAACTTCAGAGCGCAATGGCCGGAAGGTCTCAGCAGGTTCCACCTCGACAATGGTTATCGGATGGACGTTGGTAGTAATCGGCCTAATCGTTTTCGTGCTCGGAGAACCGGCTGGAGGCGGGCTGCTGGTGGTGTCCGGAGCCGTGCTCCATGCCGGCGCGATGGTTGCCGAGTCCAACCGCCGGTAGGCGCCATATCGGTTCGGGACGTAGTTGTGTGCCGAGGTCAAGAACCAGAGAAGCCGGACAAATCGGAACTTGTACGGGACGCCCATTTAAGTCTTGGCGTGCACTTGCCCAGCCTTGGCAGTGGTGCGGACGCGCAGCAGCCCACGAGGTGCATTCTCGGCTAGCTATCTGTAGTTGCAGTAGGCCTTGGCGAATCAAGAAGCGCCGAGCATGGTTCCAGCGAGGCGCGCTTCGATCTATATCCGCACAATGCGGACTTTTCCGTATCGGCGGCCCACGCATGGTGTGAGTTCATGTTGGACACGGTTCAGGACGCCGGGGCGCCGTGGACCAATCTGAACGGTGCATAGTTAGTCCAAAGTGTCGGCGGCACTTCCTATAGTTCAGTTATGACTACAGAAGAGACAACCCTCTGGGTTCAGGCGGCCGCTGTGGTGGTTGCCGTTGGTGCGTCCATTGTTGCGTTGATTGTGTCGGCGTTGGATCGGCGCAACGCCCGATCAATCGCGGCGAAGGACCGCGAACTCGCAGTGAGACAAGCGACGCTCATGTTTGAGCTTGAATCGTTATTGCGCCTTGGACAGCTCCGCCGTCGTGGCGGTCATGTCGACAAGGAAAAGAGCACTGACATGGGTGCCGAAGCGGCGGCACTGGTCGGCGCGCTAGGTGCGGAGCGATTGCCGAAGAATTGGCTAGGCGCCGTTGATCGTGACGATGCAGGGTTGCGCGCGTTCGTGGACGACGAATCGAACGAAGAATGGAAGAGAAAAGCGGTAGAGGTCCAACTGGCGCTAAATGTCGTGACCGCCGAAATACAAGAACTGCTTCGTGGACAAAAAGCCGAATAGACAGTCATTGATTCGGCGATTGCCCCTAGCGATTTGTGAGAAAATTTCATTGTGGTTCTTCAGTTAATGGGCTACGTTAGATTCAATCATCAATCTATCGGCACAGGTCAGCATGTATTTATTTGCAAATTCATGATTCATGATGACGTGAAGGATTACGCCGATTCGCACCCTTTGAAGCAGGATAATTGAAAACTAAATTAGGCGCGGCAGCAATGTCCACTGCACTAATCTCAGGATTGGTGCTTTGTGGCCCGGCAGCAAATGCAGAAGTGGTCACGGACGAGGTCATTTCGAGTCCAGCTGAATCTTCAGCGTCGGTTGACTCTCCGACGGAGCCAGTCGTCGTTACTGTTGCACCAGAATCGCCTGCAGAAGAAGTCATCGAATCAGAAGCGGCCGTCGTTCAGACTGAGTCACAAGCAACTCCAGATGTAGAGGAGCCTGTCGAAACCGCAACGTCAGAACCTGCTATTTCCCCGACACCTGAGCCCTCGGAGACACAAACTGGCCAGCCCGATGAGGCCGCCAAATCTGAGCCTATGGTGGCAGAATCCTCGTCGGCCCCGGAGCCCGAAGCCACAACGGAGGTTACCGCCGAAGCAAGTGAGTCAGCAGAGTCCACGAGCACGCCAACGGACGTTGCAGACCAGGACGAAGACCCTCGCTGGGCCCAAATCGATGCTCTGATGCCTGAGGGCAGCGAGGATTGGGACGAAGCTCAATGGGAAGCTTTCGAGCAAACTGAAGCCGGGCAGGAGATGAACCGTCTTCTTGACGAATTGTTTGCTGAAGATGACATCTGGGACGAAGAATCCGAGCTTTCCGACGAAGAGCTGGCTTTCTGGGAGTCCATTACCGACCTTCTTCCCGAGGAAAGCTTCGACTGGGATGAAGCCCAGTGGGAAGCTTACTTAAGCACCGACCAAGGCCTCGAACTGCTTGACCTGATGCTGCCATTCATCGCCGAAAGTATCGAAAGCGATGAAGACGCCACTGAGTTCCAGGCGTTCCTCGAAGAAGTCTTTGCCCATAATCCCGAACTGCGAGCGTACTACCTTGAATTGTTCTTCGGGATCCAGCCGGAGCAAGAAGACGATGATATCGACGAACCACAAACTGATCAGGAGATGGTTCCATCGGAGAGTGAATCTGCGTCGGCTAGCGCAGAAATCGAGCCTGCCGGTGATGTCAGTGCAGCGCCTTCGGCTAAGAAGCAAGACACAAAGAAGAGCGCCGACTCCGCAACACCAGTACTGGCGAACACTGGCTTTGACGGAGTCACCGCTGGAGTAGCGGGGCTGCTGGTGGCCCTTGCCGGTGCGGTCTTTGTTGCTCTCGGACGTCGAAAGTCGACCAAGCACTAACGCAAAGAGCCATTGGACCAGCTAAAGCTGTTCGGCCGCCGTCTATGAGACGGCGGCCGAAGAGTTTTAACCGTTTAGGCGTGAATTTTCGTTGAGGTGATGCCACGAACGGTTGTGGTAAACCAACGCGTCACCAAGTTCGCCCGGCTGAGCATCACGTTCAATGTGCGCCTGCAGAGCGCGGGCAACAATCACCGTGGAAGTTCCGGCCTGAATCCGTTCAATAACTTCGCAGCGGACCCACGCACGGACGTTGTCAAACACCGTTTCGCCGGTGCTTAAACGTGTCCACGACTGGCTCTGTGCGAAGCGGTCAATGCCGCTGGTTGCACCCAGTTTGGCAACCTCAAGGTCGTGCACATCCAGGCTATGAACGACGATCGTTGCCGCACGAGAAAGAACGTCGGCAGCCGAAGATAACGCCGAGATCGAAAAGACCAATAGCGGTGGATCAACGCTGATTGATGCCACCGAGGTGGCAGTGAGCGCAACGGGCCCGTCGCCAGCATCTGCCGTAATGACGCTGACACCACCCGGGTGTCCGCGGAAGACAGCTTTGAAGTCGTCCGCGGACAGCGAATCGGTAGCGTCGATGGTGACCTTAGACGCTGGCACCGACGAGCTCCTCGCGCAGGATGGACGCTCCGGCGCTCAAAGCGCTGAGCTTTGCCAGCGCAGTGTCGCGAGGGAACGGTGCCATGCCACAGTTGGTGCTCGCAATCAGCTTGTCCGCGTCCACAAATTCCAACGCCTTGCGCAAGGTCTGAGCGACTTCTTCTGGGCTTTCAACGGTTTCGCTGGCCACATCGATGGCGCCGAGCATGACCTTCTTGCCGCGGACCATCTCAACGACTTCAATCGGCACGTTGGAGTGGTGCGATTCCAAAGATACGGTGTTGATGGTTGAGGCCTGCAGTAGTGGGAAGGACTTCTCGTAGTGGCGCCACTGAGCGCCGAGGGTGGCCTTCCAATCATTATTGGCCTTGATGCCGTAACCGAAACAGATGTGAGCGACGGTTTCAGCTTTTAACCCTTCGCATGCGCGCTCCAGCGCTGCAATGCCCCAGTCAGCAACTTCGTCAAAAAAGACGTTGAACGCTGGCTCGTCGAATTGGATGACATCCACTCCAGCGGCTTCGAGTTCCTTGGCTTCCTGATTCAGGATGGTAGCGAACTCCCAGGCCAATTTTTCGCGGCTCTGGTAGTGAGCGTCATACAAGGTGTCCACCATGGTCATTGGGCCAGGCAACGTCCACTTAATCTGCTTGTCAGTGTATGAACGCAGGAACTTTGCATCGTCAACAAATACTGGCTTTTTTCGCTCTACTGCACCAACAACAGTGGGCACGCTTGCGTCGTAGCGGTTGCGGATGCGCACGGTCTCACGCTTTTCAAAGTCAACACCGCTCAGGTGCTCAATGAAGGTTGTGACGAAGTGCTGACGGGTCTGTTCGCCATCGCTAATGATGTCGATGCCACGCTGAGTCTGCTCCAGTACGGCAGCGCGCATGGCATCTTGCTTTCCTTCGCTCAGCTCGGAACCTTGGAGCTTCCAATCGGACCACAGGGTCTCAGGTTGGGCCAGCCATGAAGGCTTGGGGAGGCTGCCGACGATTGAGGTTGGAATTAGCTTTGAAGTCATCGTTTATCTTTCGATTCTCAGGCGACAGGAGTTGGGCAGGTGGCGGAAAATTGGTTGAGCAATTCTTGATTAGGGATGATGAAGTGCTCCTGCGTGTACTTACCCTGGCTAGCTCCGAGTCGGGTGCGTTCTTCGCGGTCGTAGTCGATCCGAGTCGGAGCGAAGTCCTGAGCGCTCAGGCTTGGACGGTAGACCGACGGGGCAGCACAATTGGCGTTGTAAATCTCGGGGCGGTAGATCTTCTGAAAGGTCTCCATGGTGCTAATCAGACTGATCAACTGCAGGTTGGTGTAGTCATTGAGTAGATCGCCACGGAAGTAGAAAGCCAGTGGAGCTACGGAACCTGCAGGCATGAAGTAGCGCACCTGCAAACCCATTTTGCCGAAGTAGGTATCGGTCAGGGAGTTCTCGTCCTGCTGGTATTCCAAGCCAAGGACCGGGTGACTATTGCCGGTGCGGTAGTAGGTTTTGGAAGTGGAGACGCTGATGGCGACCACTGGCAACTGGTTAAAACGCTGCTGGTAGGCTTCCGAATCCAAGAAATGCTGGAAGAGCTGGCCGTGAAGGTCGCCGAAATCTTCAGGTAACTTAGGAGCACCCGAGCCGTTGCTGGCCGCCGGAAGCACCACACTGAAGTCATAATCGCGGACGTAAGAAGAGAAATTATTGCCCACCATGCCATGGCTACGGGTACCGGTGAGGCGGTCGACAACGATGGTGTCTAGAACTTCAAGAAGCGGAAAATCCTGCTCTTCATTCTCGGCGGCAAAATGCACGTTGGCCGAGATGATTTCCAGTTCGAGCTCATAACGATCGCCGGCAGGATTGTCCCAGTGAGCCAGCGAATTGAAGCGACGGTTGATCATCGTCAGGGCGTTGCGCAGGTTCTGTTGGCGATTCTCACCACGGGCCAGATTTGCGAAGTTTGTGGTCACTCGTGAGGTGGCACAGGGAGTGTAATTCTCGTCGAATTTGGTGGTGCTAATGCTGAAAGTGAACTCGTCTGCCATGGCGGCCAATCTTGTGATGAGGGCCTGGGCAGGCCGAAAGTAAGTCGATGCGTCCATCATGCAGGGTCTTCATTGATATCAGGTAACTCGATATAACTATGGATTCATATAGACTCAATCTATGGTTCAAGGAACAAGCGGTTTAACATTGCAACAGCTTCGCTACTTCACCGCGGTCGCTACCGAGGGCTCCATCTCCGGTGCCGCCGACCTAATTTACGTCGCGCAGCCCAGCATGTCCGCGGCCATGAAAGAGCTCGAATCACGAGTGGGGCGCACCTTGCTGATGCGATCCGCGAGGGGCGTGACGCTCACCGCCGAAGGCGCGGAATTCCTCGGCTATGCCCGACAGGTCCTGGAGCAGGTGGAGCTGCTGGAGCATCGCTACCTCGGCCGTCCTTCCGCAAGGCGACTGCTGGGCGTCTCCACCCAGCACTACTCATTTTCGGTTGATGCCTTTGTGCGCATGGTTCAGGCCAGCGGCGCAGAGGAGTACCAATTTTCGCTCCGTGAGACCCGCACCGAGGAAATCATTGAGGACGTACGCACTCTACGTAGCGACATTGGGATCTTGTACCGCAACGACTTCAACCGGAAAGTGATCGACAAGCTGCTGCGCGAATCCAGGCTTGTCTTCCATCCGCTGTTCTTGGCCGATCCGCACATTTTTATCTCGCGCAGCAACCCGCTGGCCTCGCGTGCACAGGTGACGCTTGAAGACCTCGAGGACCTGCCGCGGCTTACCTTCGACCAGGGTGCAAACAACTCCTTCTACTTTTCCGAAGAGGTGCTCTCCACCCGTTCAAGCCAACGCGAAATTCAAGTCTCGGACCGCGCCACGATCTTTAACCTCATGATCGGCTTGGGCGGGTACACCATCTCCACCGGCATCATCAGCGACGAGCTTGATCCCTCCATCGTTGCCATCCCGCTGTCCATCGACGAGCGAATCGAGATCGGTTGGATCGACCACGCCGGGATCCCGCTCACCGATCAAGCGCAGCGTTATTTGGAAGAAGTGCGTGCGGTGGTCGCCAGCTTTGACGTTGAGGTGCTGGGCTAAAACCGTAACAGTGTGTCATCTCTAGCCTTCGAGTCGTCACACTAGCAGGGCAAAACTGCTAGATTCCACGGATTATGCTCAAAGTGGCGCGTCATAAACAGGTCGTAAACCCCGTGTCATCATGACAACTTGGCGACATATGAAGCGTGGCGACCTTGTATGAAGCCGTGAGCCCAATGCCGCTTGCGCCGCCCGGGGCAGATATCGAACCATGGAAGAACAACAAACCATCAAGAGCGACTAAGAGATCTGGCTCGAAGACGTCGCAGCAACCATCGGGAAACCGAAAGGTGCTAATGCCAGGGACGATGGAGCAGTTCCGAACGCTTTTAAGCGCACTGTGCCTCGTACCAAGTCAGTGTTCGGGCTTTGGTACGGGTTACATCTTTCGGTGCACTCCCTCGCTAGGAAACGAGAAGGAGCTATGAGCCAAGGAACCGACGCGGTCCACGCAGGGTATCGACCAAGCGGAGATTTCCGCCCGATGCTGCCACCACTACATAACTCCGCAGCGTACCAATTTGAATCCCATGCTGAAGCGATCGAAAAGTTCGCTATGCGCCAGTCCGGGTTCACGTACTCACGCACCGGTAACCCCACCGTTTCGATCCTCGAACAGCGTGTAGCCGCGCTGGAAGGTGGAGCTCAGGCGGTGGCCACCGCCTCGGGACAGGCAGCTGTTTCACTGTCCCTGTTGGCGCTGACCCAGGGACCTAAGCACATTGTGGCGTCTTCCTCGCTATACGGCGGCACGGTGGACCTACTGACCGACTCCTTCGCCGACTTTGGCATCCGCGTCAGCTTTGTTGACCAAGCCGATCCGGCAGCCTGGGCCGGGGCCATCGAGGATGAGACCCGCGCGTTTTTCCTAGAGTCCGTGTCCAACCCGCTGTGCACGGTGGCCGATCTTCCCGCTATTTCGGCGATCGCCCACGAGCACAACATCCCGGTGGTCGTGGATAACACCCTGGCCACCCCGTTGAACTTCCGCCCGCTAGATTTTGGCGCGGATATTGTGGTCCACTCGGCCACCAAGGGTCTGGCCGGCCATGGCTCGGTACTTGGCGGCGTGGTGGTGGATTCGGGAAAGTTCGACTTCTCCGATCCGCTGCGTTGGCCACAGATTGCCGCCCCACGCGTGCGGTTGAACAATACTTCCTTGCTCGAACGCCACGACTCTGCTGCCTATGCGATGCTGGTGCGTTCCAAGTTCCTGCACGATCTAGGTCCGGCATTAGCTCCGGCCAGCGCCCAAGGCATTTTGGCCGGCATCGAAACTTTGCCGGTGCGTGCAGCGCATGTACAGCGCAGCGTGAGCACCCTGATCCAAGAGCTCTCCGGCCACCCGGGCATCGCGGCCATCCATCACCCCTCACAATCCAGCCACCCGAGCCACACCGTGGCCCAACAGCTCACCCCCAAGGGCACCGGCTGCGTGCTGGCCATCGAGTTGGCACACCCGTCGCTAGTTTCCCCGGTGATTGATGGGCTAGAACTGATCAGTTTGGCCGCGAACGTGGGGGACACCCGCACGATGATTTTGCACCCGGCCACCATGACCCATTGCCGGCTCTCGGCCGATCAGTTGGCCGACGCTGGCCTGAACGCCTCCACCCTGCGCCTTTCGGTCGGGCTTGAAGATCCTGTGGATCTGCTCGCAGACCTGAACCGCGCGCTTGATAATGCACTAAACCGGGCCCTGGCCCCACAAACTCAAGGAGCATGATGACTGGCTTCAACACTCAGGCCGTACACGCAGGCCAGGAAAAAGACCCACACACCGGCGCCGTTGTTCCGCCGATCTACCAGACCAGCACCTTCATCCAGGACGGTATTAACGTACTGCGATCCGGGCACGAATACTCCCGCGGCTCCAACCCCACTCGAGATGGTTTCCAAGACCAGCTCACCATCCTAGAAAACGGCGCGGCCGGTTTTGCCTTCGCCTCAGGTATCGCCGCCGAAGATGCGCTGCTGCGTGCCGTGCTGGAACCGGGCGATCACATCGTTCTGGGCGCCGACGGTTACGGCGGCACCAACCGGTTGATCTCCAAATTGCACAGCAAATGGGGCATCACCTCCTCGGCGGTAGACATCACCAACTTGGATTCGGTGCGAGCTGCACTGCAACCCAATACCGCCCTGCTCTGGGTGGAAACCCCGTCCAACCCACTGCTTGGCATCGCCGATCTAGCCGGCTGGGCCCAGCTGGCCAAGGAAATTGGTGCCCTGCTGGTGGTTGATAACACCTTCGCTACCCCTTATCTACAGCGCCCGCTGGACTTCGGCGCGCACGCGGTAGTTCACTCCACCACCAAGTACATCGGCGGGCACTCCGACGTGCTCGGTGGTGCGGTAATTGTGGCCGATCACCTCTTCCGCGGCCAGTCCCTGGCCGAAGCGGTCGGCTACCAGCAGTTTGCCGGCGGTGCGGTGGCCGGACCGCAGGATTCCTACCTGGCCGCCCGCGGACTGAAAACCCTGGGCCTGCGCATGGAACGTCACTGTTCCACCGCCGATAAGCTGGCCCGCTGGCTTGACGCGCAGCCAGAAGTGACCCGCGTGTACTACCCGGGTCTGGAAACCCACCCCGGGCACGAACTGGCCAAGCGCCAGCAGCGCGGTTTTGGCGGCATTGTTTCGCTGCAGCTCACCGATGAAGCCGGCGCCCGCGCCTTCGCTGAATCCATGGAGTACTTCCAGCTCTCGGTCTCCTTAGGCGGGGTGGAATCGCTGGTCTGTTATCCGCGCGAAATGACTCACGCATCGCTGATTGGCACCGAACTGGAGATCCCGGACAACCTAGTCCGTCTCTCGGTGGGCATCGAAGAGGTCGAAGATCTGATCGCCGATCTGGAACGTGGACTGATTGCCGCCCGCGCAGCGTCGAACGCCTCGCGATCCGCGGCCAAGCCCGTAACCCAAGGGACCCGGCAGAGCGCATCCGCCTTCGCTACCGCGTAAATATCCACAGCCCGTTCGAGCTTGCCCCGCAGATCAGTCACTGCGGGGCAAACTCGTTTCCATGGACACAGCACAAGCACTCAAAGATCTGGCCACGGCGGCCCAACTGACCGCCAGCGCTACTGCTGTGTTGTCCCAGACAGATCTGACCGCCGGCCACGCGGCCTATTTTGCACTCTTGACCGAGCACCTCGGCCAGCAGCAATCGCGCACACAGCTTCACGCCGCCCACGCGCTTCGTCGCACCGGCGCGCACAAACTTGATCAAGCCTCCTTTCAAGCCATCACCGACTCCGGCATCAACCCCACGCTGGAACAGATCGAAGCCACCCATGGCCACACCATCGCCGGGCGCACTCACTTCAAAAGTGCCCGCGGGTTGATGCATGACTGGTTGGACATTCCGCGCAGTACCGCGGGGGACCGGTTGGTCCAAGCCGACTGCCTCATTGGCCGGATTGATGAGGCTGGCCAACAGCTCGATCCGTGGCTGCCGGAACTCGCCGCCACGTTCACCGACCCTACCGTGGACCCGCGGCTCGTTGCCGCAACGGCAAGCAAACTGCATTCGGCCCGCAAAGATCTGGGCGCGGGCAAAGCCGGCCGGGACAAACTGCGCCAGCTCCAAGCCAAATCCGTTGCTTTCCTCAACGCCGAACCCAAGTCAGCCCGCAAACACATCAATGACCTTGTCGCCGAAGTGAAATCCGGCAAGCGCCCACTTAAAGCCCTGCTTGAATGCATCGGCATCTTCAAGCGGGGCACGCGCCAGGGACTCGTGGAATATGTGTTGCGAGTTTTGCCCTCGCACGCCGCGTTCATTGAGGCATTTTTTGCCAAGGTGGATAACCCTGCCACCGTGGCCGGCAACCGCGAGCGTCTAAAGGACGCCGAGGCTCATTTCACCGGCGAGCCGGGCAGCGACTGGGACGATGAAGAATCAATGCCCGACTGGGCCAAGGGTGGAAACCGCTCCGGCCCGGACGACGAGGATCCGGACGACTCACCCGCCGCCGACGATCCGGACGAAGATCCGGGCAGCGACGATCCGGACGACGATCCTGACAGCGAGGATCCCGACGACGCACCGGCCGATTCGAGCGACTCACAAACTCCGGAACCCGCAGCTCCGTGGGAAGAGATGAAGCCCGAACGACGACGGTTGATCGGCCTGATGGCCTTACTCATGACTAACCGGACAACTGATTCGCAGCCTGAACCGGGATTCGGCTCAGCGCAGGTGAGCATCGTGATGAACTGGGAAAAGATGCAACGCCAAGCACAAGATTTCGCCGTCACCTCCAGCGGAATCCCGTTATCGCCCGGTGAAGCCAGGGCCGCGCTGTGTACCGCCGGCATTTACCCGCTAGTACTCAATGGCGCTTCTCTGCCCTTGGACCTCGGTCGAACTCAACGGCTCTTCTCCAAGGCCCAAGGCCGAGCGGTCCGGGCCGCCTACCGAGGCTGCTCCTACCCTGGCTGCAGTATGCCCGCCGAACGTTGCGAACTGGACCATCTGGATCCGTGGGAAAAGGGCGGACGCACCGACATCGCCTCGGCCGACCTTAACTGCCCGATCCACCACATCGGCCGGCACTGCGGACTCTTCCGGACGGTCAAGATCGCCGGCCACCGGCCACTGGTCTTGCTCTCCACGGAACTTGATCCCGAACAAAAGCTCCGGGTTAATACCTATTTCATGACGCCGAACGAGGCGCTTGACGCAGAAGCCATGGCGCAGCAGCTGACGATCGGGTGGCGGGCTGGAGCGCTGGCCCTAGAATTTGCTGAAGCCTAGGCGTTCGCAGCCAAATGCTTGGCAGATAGTTCAAGGTAGTGCTCGGCGTTGACGTTCAGCCCGGCCACTTCCTCATCGCTGAGCTCACGGCGCACCTTGGCCGGCACACCGGCAACCAATGAACGCGGCGGAACCTGTGTGCCTTCGAGTACTAGCGCCCCGGCGGCCACCAACGACTGCTCACCAATGACCGCGCCATTCATAATGGTCGCGCTCATACCCACCAGGCAACCGTCGCCCACGGTGGCACCGTGCACTACCGCCGAATGTCCCACGGATACTCCAGCGCCCAATGTGCAAGGGAAACCCGAATCGGCGTGAAGCACCACGTTGTCCTGCAAATTGGTGCCAACACCAACGCGAATCGGGGCCGAATCCCCGCGCACAGACACCCCGTAGAAGGCGCTGGCCTGATCGGCCAGGACCACGTCTCCGCTCAACACGGCGGTGGGTGCGATAAATACGTTGTTGCCGACCTGGGGAGTCGACCCGTCAATAGTAATAATGTGGCTCATGCCACCTACTCTAATTGGCGGGCGAGCCCGGTGCGAGTTACGAGAAGACGATTGTGCGCTGACCGTCGAGCATCACGCGATGCTCGGCATGCCACTGCACGGCACGAGTCAGTGTGCGACCCTCAACGCTACGACCCAACTCCACTAATTGCTCGGCGGTGCGGGTGTGCGACACGTGAGTGACTTCCTGATCAATGATCGGCCCCTCATCCAGATCCGCGGTGACGTAGTGTGCGGTCGCGCCGATCAGCTTCACACCGCGGGCGTAGGCCTGGTGATAAGGCTTGGCGCCCTTAAAGGAAGGCAAGAACGAGTGGTGAATGTTGATCACGCGCCCCTCCATCCGCTCGCACAACGAGTCGGAGAGGATCTGCATGTAGCGGGCCAACACCACCAGTTCGATGTCGTAATCTTCTGCGAGCTTAAGCAGCTCCGCTTCAGCCTGCGACTTGTTCTCTTTGGTTACTGGCAGGTGCACAAAGTCCACACCGTAAAAATCTGCCATCGGCTTGAGATCCAGGTGGTTGGAGACGATCACCGGCACGTCGATGGCCAGCGTTCCGGCACGCTGCGCAAAGAGCAGGTCATTGAGCGCATGGCCGGCCCTAGAGCACATGATCATGGTGCGCACCCGATCGGCCGCGTCAGCAACCTTCAACGACATCGCAAACTGATCGCGAATCGGTGCCAAAGACGCACGAGCCTGATCCAAGGACTGTTCGGTCTCAACCTGGATCCGCATGAAGAACGTGCCAGTCTCGGGGGAGAGGAACTGCTGCGACTCGGTGATATTGCAACCGGCACCCAAAAGACCTCCGGAAATGGCGTGGACAATACCGGGGCGGTCGAGGCAAGACAGGGTGACGATGTACTGGTTCATGGGTTCTAAGTTAGCGCCCGCCAGCGTTTTTCTACCAATTGCGTGATCTACGTTGCGTCGCCCAAGTACTTCGCGGCAGCCAGCGCAGCCTTTCGACCGGCCCGGGTGGCCCCCAACGTAGAAGCCGAGGCACCGTAGCCGACAAAAAAGATCCCCGGCATCGCGGAAGCCGAAACCCCATCTTCCTCCATCACGATGCCGCCGGCCTCGGTATGAAGTTTGAGGTTGCGCAAATGGCGGTGGGCATGACGGAAGCCGGTCGCCCAGAGTATCGCGTCGATCTTCTCCCGCGTTCCGTCGACAAACACCACCGCGTCAGATTCCAGTCGGGCGATCTTGCCGCGGGAAACCAGCGCCCCGGAAGTGATCCCGGCGCGCATCTTCTCGTTCAGCAGCAAACCGGTGGTACCGACTACCGACTTGGGCGGTAACCCAGCACGAGTGCGCTCATTAACCTGCCGCTCCACATCCAGCCCCCATTCGGCGCCGGTGAACTCCCGCCAATCGGGCGCTCGCCGAGTGGACCAGAGGGTGTCGACCCCGGCCTCACGCAGCTGCACAATAAATTGTGTGGCGCTAGCCCCGGCTCCGACTACTAGCACTCGCCCGGAGAACTGGGACGGGGAGATGAACCCGTTGGTATGCACCTGTGGTCCGTCAAACTGTCCGGGGTACACCGGCCAGAACGGGTTGGACCAGGTGCCGGTCGCGTTGATAACGGTGCGAGCGGTGTAGAGCTGATCGGCGTGCACCTCAAAGTGGTTCTCCACCCGCGTTACCGAGGTGACCGTGGCCGAATGACGCACCGGTAAGTTGAAGCGTCGCTCGTACTCGCCGTAGTACTCCTTAACCACGGCCGACGCGGGCCGGGTGGAGTCCTGATTCTCCAACGGGAAATCTGGTAGCGGGTGAATATGGTGCGTCGCGCCCAAGGTGAGCGAATCCCAACGGTTCTGCCACGCGCCTCCAGGACCGGGGTTTGCATCGAGCACGAGGAAGTCCACACCGCGCTTGGCCAGATGGTGGGCAGCTGAGAGCCCGGCTTGCCCGGACCCGATCACAATTGTTGAGTACACATCCAAAGGTAACCCTGCGCACTGCGCTCTCATTCCCGAACCGATTTTCGCTACACTGGAACGCGTGACTGGCGTTAGGTGGGTAACCACCGGGGAGCTAATCGTGCGAGCCGCGCGCCTGGGTTTGCACACCACCCGCCTTGGCAACGAGGCGCCTACGGAAGGATACGCGTGAGCGCACGCATTCTCGACGGAAAGGCCACCGCGGCCACCATCAAGCAGGAACTTGCTGAACGTGTGGCCAAGCTGAAGGCTGCTGGTCACTCCACCGGTCTGGGCACCATCTTGGTCGGCAACGATCCGGGCTCGGCCTGGTACGTCGGCGGCAAGCACAAGGACTGCGCCGAGGTGGGCATCGAGTCGATCCGCGTGGATCTGCCCGAGGAAACCACCCAAGATGAACTGCTGGCCAAGGTCCGCGAACTGAACGAAAATCCGGAATGCACCGGCTACATCGTGCAGCTGCCCTTGCCTAAGCACATCGACCAGGACGTCATCCTCGAGGCGATGGATCCTTCCAAGGACGCCGACGGTCTACACCCAATGAACCTTGGCCGTCTGGTGGCCAACGTGAATCGCCCGATGACTTCGCCGCTGCCTTGCACCCCGCTGGGTTGTGTAGACCTGTTGGCCCGCCACGATATCGATCTGAACGGCAAGCACGTGCTGGTCTTAGGTCGCGGCGTGACCATTGGCCGTCCGGTCGGGCTGTTGCTGACCCGTCGTAGCGTGAACGCGACGGTTACCCTGGCACACACCGGCACCACCAACCTGCCAGAACTTCTGGCTCAGGCAGATGTCATCATCGCCGCCGCTGGCGTGCCACATATTGTGAAGGCCGACGCCATCAAGCCCGGCGCGATCGTGCTCGACGTGGGTGTCTCCCGCGTTGACGGCAAGGTCACCGGCGACGTGGACCCAGCCGTGGCCGAGGTTGCTAGCTGGATCAGCCCGAACCCCGGCGGTGTGGGCCCGATGACTCGCGCGATGCTGCTCAACAACGTGGTGGAAGCCGCAGAGCGCAACGCCCGCTAGTCTCAGCCCGCGCCTTCCCTAAGCGTGCGCTCCGTACTCTTGCGGGAGTACAGTGCGCACACCGCCAGTGGCATGTGTTGACCCGGCCCGCCAGAGTATCCTCAGTTTCATGAGAAGACGAGCGCTGTTCCTCCCCGCGACCGTCGCCGTCATCCAGATCGTGGGCACGCATATGGCTGCTTGGCGCCAAGGCGTCGATCTCACGGCCGGGACGGTGGCGCTGTTGCTGGCCGGGCCGGTCCTCTTGATTTTCCGCCGGCGATGGCCGGGCCTGACCGCGGCCGGATGCGCCGCGGTCGCCCTGGCCCACGTGGTGGCCGGATTCCCGCCGGGCCCTTTCGCCGTATCGATGGCGATCGCCCTGGTGCTCGCCCTGTTTTCCGGGGCGCGGTGGTGGGCCTGGGGATCGGCCGCCGCCTTCGCCGCCGGGGCCGCCGGACTGTTCCAGTGGCGAGGGTCCCCGCCGCTGTTCAGCTTGATCTGGCTGGTGGTGCTCTTGCTGGGTGCGGAGCTGGCCCGGGCCGGGAGGTTGCGCCGCATTGAGCGCCACCGCGCCGAAGCCGAGCAGCTTAAGCACCACGCCGATCAGGAACGTCTGGTGATCGCCCGCGACATTCACGACGTGGTCGCGCACTCCCTGTCGATGATCAACGTGCAGGCTTCGGTCGCCCTGCATTTGGCCGAAAAGGATCTCAATCCGGCCAAACTGCTTGAGGCCCTGACCAATATCAAGGCGGGGTCCGCACAGTCGCTGAACGACGTGCGCGAGGTCCTCTCGGTGCTCCGCCAAGACGCCCCGCGCATCCCCAGCCAGCGCCTGGAACAGCTGCCGGATTTGCTCGCCCAGCTCACCGGGCTCCAAACGCACTACTCACCGCCGAGCAGCGCGCCTGTCTGGATGGATGACGCAGTGGAGAACACGATTTACCGGGTGGTGCAGGAATCGCTGACCAACGTCGTACGCCATGCCAAGGCCAGTCGAGTGGAAGTGGCCGTGCAGCTCACCGAAACGCGGGCGCAGGTGAGCGTGGCCGATGACGGGATCGGACTAGGCCTCGCGCAAGAGGGCAACGGCCTACGCGGATTGCGCGAACGTGTTCAGGCCTTAGGCGGTACCGTTACTCTCAGCGCAGGCATCTTACCCGGCACCCCAGGAGAATCCATGAGCATCGGCGTACTGATAGTCGACGACCAGTCGCTGATTCGCGCCGGGTCCAGCGCGTTGCTGGAGGCCGAAGCCGACATGTCGGTGCTGGGCACCGCAGGCAGTGGCACCGAGGCGGTGCAGCTGGCGCGCGCCACCACACCGGACGTCGTACTGATGGATATCCGCATGCCGCACGGTGACGGAATTTCTGCGACCGCGCAGATCACCGCCGATCTGCCCCCGCGTGATCATGCTGACCACCTTCGAGCTCGAAGAGTACATTCTGGACTCGATCCGCGCCGGAGCCAGCGGGTTCCTGGTGAAAGACACCGAGCCGGCACAGCTGATCGAGGCGGTGCGCATTGTGGCGGCAGGCGATTCGCTGCTCTCGCCCAGTGTCACCCGTACCCTGCTGAGCCAAGTGGCCGCCGGGATCCAGAAGAAGCTTCCCAACGATCCGCGGCTGGCCGAGCTGACCGCCCGGGAGCGCGAAGTGCTGGTGCAGATCGGCACCGGGAAAACCAACGCGGAGATCGCAGCTGAACTTTTTATCACCCCGCTGACCGCAAAAACCCATGTTTCGCGGATCATTGGCAAGCTAGGGGTCCGCGATCGCACCTCGCTGGTGGTCCTGGCCTACGAATCCGGATTGATCGCGCCCGGTCAAGCGCTGGACAACGCGTAACCCACGCCGGATTGGGACGCAATTCTCAAGTTGTCGGATAAAGTGGTGGAATCATCACACAACGATCACTAGCGAGGTATCATGACGGAAAATACTGGCGGCCAGCCACAGCGCCCCTACGAGCACCAGCAGCCCATCCAAATTAACAACCACATTGTTGTGGTGAACCAGAAGAGCATGCTGCTGGCCTATGTACTGTGGTTCTTCCTCGGCCAGCTGGGCATCCACAAGTTCTACCTCGGACAGGTAGTGGCGGGCGTCGTGTACCTGGCCCTGGGTGTCGTCGGCTGGGCTACGACCTTCATCCTGATCGGCTGGGTGCCTTTGGGCGTGCTGTGGATCTTGCTGATAATCGACATATTCACCATCCCGGGCACGGTGCAACGCATCAATCAGCGGGGCACCACCCGATACATGGCCTAGCGTACCGGCAGTCTGCCCGGGGGAGTACGCGGTCAGAGCACAGTGTCTTCCGTAGGCGGATGTGCTGGCGGGCGGAACGAGGGAGAGTGGATGCATCAGTTCCCACGATCCAAGGAGCATCATGTTCACGACTCTCGCCCACGCCGCAAGCTACGGACCAGGCCCGTTCTGGTTCTTCCCGATTTTCTGGTTCCTGGTGATCGGCTTGTTGATCTTCACCTTCAAGCGCCGCCGTTGGCGCACCAAGGTCCGGCCAGTGCAGAAGGGGTGTTGCGCGAACGCTTCGCCCCCGGGGAGATCGACGACACCGAGTACCGGCAGCGTCTGGAAGTCTTACGCACCAAGAAGTAATCCTTAAACACGGAAAGCCCGCTTACAAGGCGGGCCTTCCGTGTTTAATTAGGCGTCTTGCGTGGATTTCACCGGCTGTGCACGGCGCGCGTCGAAGACCAGGGCACCGACTTCCTGCTCGGCCTGGTTGCGGAAGGACAAATCGATGCCGCTGCGATCGCGAATCAGCGAGACCGCGGTGAAGGATACCGCCACCACAATCAGCAGGTACACGGCCACCGCAGTGGTTCCACCGGTGGCCTGCACCAGCGCTTGAGCGATCGTCGGTGCAAACGCGCCGCCGACGATCGCTCCGATCGGGTAGGAGATCGAGACGCCGGAGAAACGCACCGAGGCGGGGAAGAGCTCGGAGTACAGCGCTGCCTGCGGGTCGTAGGTCAGACCCAGGCCGATGGAGAACAGCCCGAAGGCTACGTAGAGCAGTCCCAAGGAGCCGGTGTTCACGAGGGCAAAAACCGGGAATAGCGAAAGCGCCAAGACGATGAAGCCCAGCTGGTAGGTGCGCTTGCGGCCGATCTTATCTGACAGCAGCCCGGCCACCAGCGTCATGACCAGCCAGATCGCGGCACCAAAGGCCACCGCCACCAGCACATCGGTGCGCTCCAGGCCAATGGGGCCTTCTGGGTTGGTGGTGTAGGACTGGAAGAACCCGCCGGTGGTCATGTACCCGGCGGCATTGTTGCCGGCAAATACCAGCGCGGCGACGATGACCAGCGGCCAGTGTTTTTTGAACAGCACCAAGACCGGTACCTTGGTCTGCGCCTTGTGCTCGGCGATCTCCTCGAACACCGGGGACTCGTCCACGGACCGGCGGACAAAGTAGCCCACCAGGATCAGCACAATCGAGACGAGGAATGGCACTCGCCCGCCCCAGGCCATAAACGCGTCGCCCGGAGAAACCACCCCGGTCATCAGTGCCATGGTGCCCGAGGCGAGCAGCATGCCCAGCGGCACGCCAACCTGCGGGTAGGAACCATTTCGGCCTCGGTGGCCTTCGGGTGCGTGATCCACCGCCATGAGCACCGCTCCGCCCCATTCGCCACCGGCCGAGATACCCTGCAAGATGCGCAATAACAAGAGCAGCACCGGCGCCCATAGTCCAGCGGTTTCGTAGGTCGGCAGAACGCCGATCAGCGTGGTGTAGGCACCCATCAGCGCCAGGGTGAGTACCGGCATGGCCCGGCGGCCGATTTTGTCGCAAAGTGCCCGGCCAAAAACGCACCGAGTGGGCGGAAGAGGAAGGATAGGCCTACCGAGGCGAAGGAGATCAGCAGCGCAATCTCCTGGCCTGCGGGTTCAAAGAAGAGCTTGGAGAAGACCAAGTCGGCGGCGGTGGCGTAGATGAAGAAGTCGTACCACTCCACGGTGGTGCCGATGACGGTGGCGAAGGCGACGCGTCGTTGGTTCGCCTTGGTGGCGTGTGCTGTTGTCATGAAGCTTCCCTTGCGAGCGGGGGCTCGGACACCTGTCACTCGACCCTGAGTTGTGGATCACTTCAGTGTGACAGTGGATACAGGTAAGAAAAACTTCAAATTTATGCAGAACTTCTGAAGGTGAGCTTATGTATTCGATGCGCCATTTAGAAATCATGGCCGAGCTACCCGGGCACACAACCCTTGGCTCGGCGGCCAGCGAATTGCGCATTTCCGAAGCGGCGTTGTCCCAAGCGATTACCACGATCGAACGCCTAGCTGGCGAGAGCTTATGCCTGCGTCGCAAGGCCCACGGCTTTAGCCTCACCGCCTCCGGGCACCACTTCGCGACGATGGCCAGAAAAATCCTGGTCGACGTTGGCGAGCTGAGTGCAACCTTCCCGCAAAGCGACGGAAAATTACGCGGGCCGGTCCGTTTTGGTTGCTTCGCCTCACTCTCACCGCACCTAATTCCGGCCACCCTGCAAGGCTTCGACCATCCGGCCGTGCAGCTGGAAGTGCGGGTAGGAACCCATGATCAATTACTGCCCGCGCTGCGCACCGGCGAGCTGGATGTTGCTTTTGTCTACGATCTGGCGCTGCCCGCGGAACTGGATAAACAACAGATCTACCGCACAGAAATGCAAGTAGTGCTGCACCCCGAGCACCGGCTGGCCAAACTTAAGCGGCCCCTAGAATTGGCAGATCTCGCCGATGAATCGCTAATCATGTATGAGTCCGAGCCCAGCACCGATTACCAGATGCAGCTATTCGCCTCCCAAGGCCTGACGCCCAAAATTGTCGCGTCCGTGCCGCAGATGATTTTGGTTTCTGCCATGGTCGGCCGCGGGCTGGGCTACGGGCTGCTGATGCGCCGGCCGAATAACGCCGAAGTCTCCGTGGAGGGCCGGCCGCTGGCCTTCCGCGACCTCAAAGCCCCGAACTATCCCAATGCGGTGGTGGCCATCACCCCGAGCGGCGTGCGCATCCCCGCCCGCGTGCAGGCGCTGATCGAGCACTGCACCTGCGCAATGGCTGAATCCTGGTAGACGCGAGGAAAACCTGCGCGCATAATGGGGCCATGATTGGCACATGGCAGGCCATGGTCATCGACTGCGAAGACCCCGATGCACTGGCCGAATTCTACGAACAGCTCTTAGGCATGGTGAGGATCGACAATGAGCCCGACTGGGTGTCGATCGGCGATGCCCCGGACCGCCCGGCGCTCGCCTTCCAAGCGGTCAGCCCCTATGTTGCGCCGCAATGGCCCGGGCACATCCACCCGCAGCAGGCCCATATCGACGTGAAGGTCAAGGATCTGGACCTGGCCGAGCAGCAGGTGCTGCACCTTGGCGCGCGCTGGACCGGCGAAGGGTCCAAGACCTTCAGGGTGTACCTGGATCCGCAGGACCACCCGTTCTGCCTGGTGAGCTGGTAGCCGCGTAGGCGATCTTCGCCGCCTGCAGCCGGGTCGAGACTCCGAGTTTGGCCAGCACCTGGGAGACATGCGTCTTCACGGTGCTCTGCCCGATGCCCAGCCGCTGCGCCAATTGCGGGTTGCTCAGCCCTTCGGCCAACCCGTCGAGCACCTCGCGTTCCCTGCCGGTCAAGCCATCAGGCAGCTTCGCGGTGCCGGGCTCCGGCGCCAGCGCCCGGGCCAGAATCCGCGCAGTCACCTGCGGATCCAGCACCGATTCGCCGCGGCCGGCGGCACGCACGCCCATGATGATCGCCTGCGGTTCGGCGCTCTTGAGCAGGAACCCGTGCGCCCCGGCCTGCAGCGCGCCAAAAAGGTACTGGTCGTCATCGAAGGTCGTGAGCACCACGACGCGGCAGCTGCCATGCAGCGCCTTGGTGGCCTCGATGCCATCGAGCACCGGCATGCGCAGGTCCATCAGGATGACGTCGGGGGACAGGGCACGGGCCATGGAAATGGCCGATCGCCCGTCGGCCGCTTCGCCCACGACTTCCAGGTCTTCCGCGGCCTGCAGCACCAGCCGGATCCCCATGCGCACGGTGGCATGGTCATCGACGATCAGGACTTTCACGGCTTCTCCATTGCTTCAATTGGTCCGGGGAATTCCACGCGCACCTCGAAATCCGGGCCGGTGCGCACCTCGAACCGCCCATCGAGCGCGGCGACTCGGGTTCGGATATTCTCCAGGCCGGTCCCCGCTCCGGGGGCGCGGCCGGCGTCCTGGCGCAGCCCGTTGCTCGCCGTGATCGCCAGGCCCTTCTCCTGGATCACGCTAAGTTCCAGGGTAGTGCCCGGGGCATGCTTGGCGTGGTTGACCAGCAGCTCGCAGACCGTGCGGTGCGCGGCGGTATGCACCGCCGGGCCGAAGCGCTGCGGATGCGCCACCCGGTACTCCCAGCGCACCGGGCTGCCGAATCCGGCCACCAGCTCGGGCAGGTCCTCGATCCGCGCCTGCAGCGCAGGGCCGCCGGCATGCAGCATCCGCACCATTGCGGCCATGTCCTCCAAGCCGGAAACCGACTCATCGCGGATGCTCTGCAACGGTGCCCGCGCAGCCGGGGGTGCGGCCGGAAGCAGGGCGCCGGAAAGCAGGGCGATCGACGAGAACCGGGCCGAGAGCACGTCATGCATCTCGCGGGCCAACGCGGTGCGCTCCTGGACGCGAGAAAAGTCGTGCTCGGCGACCAGCTGGTCTTCGCGGGCATCGGCCGCCGACTGCACAGCCTCTGCCCGCTGGGCTTCTGCCCGGGCCAGTTCCTTCGCGGTGCGCACATTCTCCGCCCAGAGCATCGGGGTGAAGAGGATGAAGCCGGCCATGAGCAGGGCCAGCACCACTTCCTGCGGATTCCGGGTGCCTAGCCAGGTGGCGATGGCCAGCGAGATGGCGGCCAGGCACAGCAGCGCCAGTGCCACCGTTCGCGTGCGGACCGAACCGAGCAGGAACAGCCCGAAGACGCACTCGAAGACCAGGAAGTATCCGCCGATGCTGCCCACGGCCAGCAGGCCGGCGCCGGCGAGCAGCATGGCCACGGAGCTGGCTACGAGAAAACGGCGACGGACCAGCACGGCGGCCAAGCCGATGAGCAGCAGGACGATCCATTCGTATCCGCGGATCGCGAACCATGGGGGATTGGCCAGTCCCGAAAGATGCAAGATGGCGGTGAGCACCAGATAGGTGCCGACGACCTCGGGTTCCTTGTCTCCGCTGCCCATCCGCCGAATGAAGTTCATGCTTCCAGCATCCCCGAACTGGCTGCCCGCCGGTATCCCCCTTAAGGAGGAGAAAGCGCAGCCCACTGGCCGATACCGCGAATCGGCAGGCCGCGGAACAGTGGAAACCATGGACATCATGACGAGCAATCCCGAACTATCCCTTCTCATCCTGGCGCTGATCGACTCGACCAGCATCGGCACCCTGGTCATTCCGCTGTGGCTGCTGCTCAGGGGGTGCCGCGAAGCCATTGCCAAGGTCCTGGCCTACCTGCTGGTGATCGCCGGATTCTACTGGATCGTCGGGGTGCTGCTGCGCAGCGGGTTGCTGCTCATCGATCCCGGCATCTTCCAGTACCGGTTCTTCCGGCTGGCCGGAATGGCGGTCGGGGCGCTGATGATCATCTGGGCGCTCACCTACCGCACCGATGCGCAGAAGGAAGCCAGCGCACGGAAGAAAGCCATCGCGCATAGCGGCGCGGCACTTGAAGGACCGGCACCGAGCCCGGCGGACGCAACCGGCCAGGTGCCGCGGCGCTTGCGCAGCCGTTTGGGAACTGCGCTGGATACCCGCACCGGGCTGATTGCCCTGGCCCTGTTCGCCGGCCTCTTGGAACTTCCCACGATGCTTCCCTACCTGGCCGCCGTAGGCGTCATGCAGGGCGCCGGCTGGGGCACCGGTTTGCAGCTGCTTGCGCTGATCGGCTACTGCTTGGTGATGACCGTCCCGGCGTTGGTGCTGGTTGGCGCCCGTGCGCTCGCCGGCCCGCGCATCGAAGCCTGGATGCAGAAGATGGGGGCCAAAGCCTCGGCCTACGCCCAGGAAACCCTTGGCTGGGTGGTGGGCATCGGCGGATACTTGCTGATTCGCGCGAGCCTTTCCGGGCAGGATCTGCACAGCTTGCTCGGCTAGCCACGCTGTGGGCGAAAGCGCGGGCCGCCAATTGGCTTGCGGTGGGCAGGTGGTGCGAGAATTGGTGCTATGGAACCTCTAGGCAGCAGCGCGAAGCAGGGCAGGAAAGTCACCCTGAGCGCATCAACTTTGGCAATGTCCGTCATGGTCATCGTCCTTCTGGTGGCAGTGGTCTTCGCTGCCAACTCCAATGAGATCGTCGGCTGGTTCGTTGTCGTCATCTCCGCCGGTTGGCTGCTGCTGGCCGCATTCATGATGTTCGGCCTCAAGCGAGGCGCGGACAAGATCAACAACTCGCTGCGCGAAGCCACAGCGGCGGCTACCCCGCGCGCCCAGCCAGGCACCGTGGTGGTTGATGAGTCCACCAGCCAGCGCGATATGAAGCTGGACCACTCGTTCAAGATCGTCCAGGTCCAGGCCCGCGTGGTCTCCGAACAGCGTGCGGCCAACGGCCCGGAGTCCGAGGCGATGATCGATCGGGCACTGGAGACAATCCAGATGACCGCCGCCAATGCGCGGGACATGATCAAGCCGGCCAAGCCGATGGACGGCGAAATAATCGACTAGGACCAAAGGGCAACGCGCACGCGTTGCCCTTTCTCTTTCGGCTCAGAGGTGATCAGCGCGTAATTGGTCGCAGAATTTTGTAAGCTGGAGAGGTGATACCTACCAGCGTGGAAATTCTGAGCAAGGACGCCGGCGCTTTGCGCGTTGCGTCGGTCAACGTCAACGGCATTCGCGCCGCCTATAAGCGCAATATGGCCGACTGGATTGCCGCCCGCGACGTGGACATCCTGTGCCTGCAGGAAGTCCGCGCACCGGATCAAGTCCTGCGCGATCTGATCGGCGAGGGCTGGCACATTTTGCACGCCGAAGCCAAGGACAAGGGCCGCGCTGGCGTGGCTGTACTCTCGCGCCTTCAACCGGTTGCCGTGCGCGAAAACATCGGCGAGGAGTACTTCGCAGAATCCGGCCGTTGGGTCGAAGCAGACTTCGAGGTCAACGGCGAGATCTTCACCGTCGTCTCCGCCTATGTGCACTCCGGCGAACTGGGCACGCAAAAGCAGGAAGATAAGTACCGCTTTTTGCAGCGCATGAACGTGCGCCTAGTCGAGCTGAAAAATGAGAAGGACCATGTTCTGGTGGTGGGCGATCTGAACGTCGTGCACACCGAAAAGGACATCAAAAACTGGAAGCCGAACCATAATAAGCGCGCCGGTGTGATGGACGAGGAGATCGCCTACTTTGACGGCTTCTTCGGTGAGACGGGCTACAAGGACGTGGCGCGCGAGCTGGCCGGCGACGTGCAGGGACCGTACACCTGGTGGTCCTTCCGTGGGCAGGCCTTCGACAACGACGCAGGTTGGCGTATCGACTACCATATGGCCACCCCCGCCCTTGCCGACAAGGCCATCAAGTCCCACGTAGACCGTGCCTCGGCCTACGATTTGCGCTTCTCCGACCACTCACCGCTGGTCGTCGACTACCAGTTCTAAGGAACCACAATGAACACCAACCGTTCTCGCGTCCTCTCGGGCATGCAGCCATCGGCCGATTCGCTGCACCTAGGCAACTACTTGGGCGCACTGGTCAACTGGGTTAAGGCCCAGGACGAGTACGAGGCGTTTTTCTTCATTCCGGACATGCACGCGATCACCACGCCGCAGGATCCACAAGCGATGCGCACTCGCACCCGGGTGACCGCTGCCCAGTACATCGCTGGCGGCATTGACCTGGACAAGTCCACCTTGTTTGTCCAGTCCCAGGTGCCCGAGCACGCACAGCTGGCCTGGGTGCTCAATTGCATCACCGGCTTCGGCGAAGCCAGCCGGATGACCCAGTTTAAGGACAAGTCAGCCAAGGGTGGCGCGGATGCCGCCAGCGTGGGCCTGTTCACCTACCCGATCCTGATGGCGGCGGACATTTTGCTCTACCAGCCACAGGGTGTGCCGGTGGGTGATGACCAGCGTCAGCACGTGGAACTGGCTCGCGACTTGGCCAAGCGCTTTAACCACCGATTTGGTGAGACCTTCACCGTGCCCGAGGCCTTCATTCCCAAAGAGGGCGCACGCATTTATGACCTACAGAACCCGACGTCCAAGATGTCCAAGTCGGCTGAGTCGCCCGCTGGCCTGATCAACGTGCTCGACGAACCGAAGCTGATCGCCAAGCGCATCAAGTCCGCGGTCACCGATGCCGGGTCCGTGGTGGCTTATGACAAGGCCGAAAAGCCTGGGGTATCCAACCTGCTTGATATCCTGGCCGCCGTGACCGGCAAGCACGTTCCGGAACTGGTCAACGAGTTTGAGGGCAAGATGTACGGTCACCTCAAGATGGCCGTGGCCGAGGCCGTGGTGGAAGCGCTGACCCCGGTCCGCACCCGCACCCTAGAGCTGCTTGATGATCCTGCGGAGCTTGATCGCCTGCTGCTCGCCGGTGCCACCAAGGCCCGCGAAGTCGCCTCGAAGACCGTGGCCGACGTATACCAGAAGGTCGGCTTCCTGCCGCCGTTGGGTATCTAGGAATCAGATGGTTTACACCCTGGGCGTAGTGATCCCGGTGCCACAACCGCACCGGGAGACTTTACGTGCCTGGCGCCGGGAATTCGGGGGAGCGGCGACCGAGGTCATCGCCCCACATATCACCTTGGTCTCGGGCTCGTACCTGCATTCATGGGAGCAGGCCGCCGAGCAGGTGCGTCAGGTGGCCGGTGGAGTATCGCCATTCACGCTGAGCCTAGGCTCGGCGCGGACCTTCCGCCCGGCCAGCGAAGTGGTGTTTTTACCATTGGAATCCGGCGCGGATGAGTGCTGGGACTTGCATCGAGCGCTTTTGGGTGATCAATTGCGCCACGAGTCTGACTTTGCCTATCACCCGCACCTGACGATCGCACAGAATGTGCCGGCCGCTGATTTGGACGCTGCGCAGGCTGCCTTGCAGGATGTCGAGCTGAGCTTCGAGGTCACCACGGTGCAGCTTTTTGACACCCGGGGTGCAACGTGGAATTTGAGCGAGGAAATTTCCCTGGATGCCTAAGGACATGAAAAAACGCCAGCCTTCGCTGGCGTTTTCTCATGCCACTACTTGGCGCGCACGTTAGCTTCGATCTTGGCGCCGGTGTCGGCATCGATATTTTTCCAGTACTCGATGGCGTTGGATAATACCGGCTCCTTAACACCGGCCAGTGCGCCGGTCACGGTGGTGACCAGTTCGGCGCGTTGGGACTCGCTGAAGACCTCACGCACCAGGATGCCCGGCTGGGAGAAATCGTCGTCGTCTTCGCGCAGTGTGTAGGCCGCACGCAGAAGATCCCCGTCGGATTCAAACCCGTTGTCCACCGGCCCGGTTTCATCGCTCCACGAGTCGCCGAAGGAGTTTGGAGCGTACACCGTGCGATCCCCGGTGTGCTCGTAGGTCATGTTGCCCTCAAAGTTATAGGAGTGCACCGGGCACTGCGGCTTGTTCACCGGCAGCTGTTGGAAATTGGTGCCGATGCGATAACGCTGCGCGTCCGCGTAGGCGAAGGTGCGTCCCAGCAGCATCTTATCCGGGCTGACGCCCATGCCAGGGACCATATTGCCGGGGGAGAAGGCCGCCTGTTCGATCTGCGCGAAGAAGTTCTCCGGGTTGCGGTTCAGCGTCATGGTGCCCACTTTGATGCGTGGGAAGTCCTTTTTAGGCCAGACCTTGGTCAGGTCGAAAGGGTTGATCCGGTAGGTTTTGGCCTGTTCGTACTCCATGATCTGCACGTACAGATCCCACTTGGGGAATTGACCGTTGGCGATCGCATCAAAGAGGTCGCGGCGGTGGAAATCGGCGTCGGCCCCGGCCAGTTCCTCGGCCTGTGCCCCGCTCATGGTCTCGAACTTCTCGGACTGCTTGTTCAGGAAGTGGTACTTGACCCAGAACTTCTCGCCGGCTGCGTTGACCCACATGTAGGTGTGCGAGCCGTAGCCGTTCATCTCGCGCCAGGTCTTGGGCAAGCCGCGCTGGCCCATGATGTAGGTGACCTGGTGGGCGGATTCGGGGTTCTGCGTCCAGAAGTCCCACTGCATTGTGCCATCGCGCAACCCGGAATCGGGAAGCCGCTTCTGCGAGCGGATGAAGTGCGGGAACTTCATCGGGTCACGGACAAAGAAGACCGGGGTATTGTTGCCGACCAGATCGAAATTGCCTTCGGTGGTGTAGAACTTCATCGCGAAGCCGCGCACATCGCGCCAGGTGTCCGGTGAGCCCAGCTCGCCGGCGACGGTGGAGAAGCGCATCAGTGCTTCGGTTTTCACCCCGGGCTGGAACAGCGCCGCCTTGGTGTACGCCGAGATATCTTCGGTGGTTTCGAACTCTCCGAAGGCTCCGGCGCCCTTGGCGTGCGGACGGCGTTCGGGCACGTTCATCCGGTTGAAATGCTGCAGGGTCTCGATCAGGTGGTGGTCGTGCAGCACGATCGGCCCGTTGGGGCCCACGGTCAGCGAGTTGCGGTCGCTGGCTGCCGGGATGCCTGCCTGGGTTGTCGATGTTGGTTCACTGGCCATGTTTTGCTCCTGCGCGTTGTGGTGCATTGGGAAAGGGCGAGTACTGCCCATCATGCCACGACACGCGCAGGAGTTGAAGGGGTGCAAAAAGGCCCGAACCATCAATGGTTCGGGCCTCTTGGCGCGTCCTTAGACGGTGCGCGAGAGAATTGCCTGCTTAACCTCGGCGATAGCCTTGGTTACCTGGATGCCACGTGGGCATGCTTCGGAGCAGTTGAAGGTGGTGCGGCAACGCCACACGCCTTCCTTGTCGTTCAGGATTTCCAGACGCATGTCGCCTGCATCATCGCGGGAGTCGAAGATGAAGCGGTGTGCGTTCACGATCGCAGCTGGGCCGAAGTACTGACCGTCGGTCCAGAACACTGGGCAGGAGCTGGTGCACGCGGCGCACAGGATGCACTTGGTGGTGTCATCGAACTTCGCGTGGTCCTCAGCGGACTGGTAGCGTTCCTTGGTTGGTTCGTGGCCCTTGGAGATCAAGAATGGCATGATCTCGCGGTAGGACTGGAAGAACGGTTCCATGTCGACGATGAGGTCCTTTTCAAGGGGCAGGCCCTTGATGGCTTCAACGGTGATCGGCTTGGAGGTGTCAAGGTCCTTGAGCAGGGTCTTGCAGGCCAGGCGGTTACGGCCGTTGATGCGCATCGCGTCGGAGCCACACACACCGTGCGCGCAGGAGCGGCGGAAGGACAGCGAGCCGTCGTGCTCCCACTTGACCTTGTGCAGGGCATCGAGCACACGGTCGGTGCCGTACATGGTCAGCTTGAAGTCTTCCCAGTAAGCATCCGCGGTGGCTTCTGGAAGGAAGCGGCGAACGCGCAGGGTGATGTCGAAGCTAGGGATTTCTCCGCCGCCACCAACACCAGGCTTCAGCTCAATTTTTGATGGGGGTTCTGGCAGTTCGGTGCTCATTAGTACTTACGCTCCATTGGCTGGTAACGGGTAAAGATGACCGGCTTGGTTTCCATGCGGATACCCCGGATGTCTTCGGTGATAGCGTCGGCATCGCGGAAGGACATCGAGTGCTTCATGAAGTTCTCATCATCACGGTTCGGGAAGTCTTCGCGGTAGTGACCGCCGCGGGATTCCTTGCGGTGAAGGGCAGCGACGATCATAACCTCGGCCAAGTCCAGCAGGAAGCCGAGTTCTACAGCTTCGAGCAGATCCAGGTTAAAGCGCTTGCCCTTATCCTGGATGCCGATGTTCTTGTAGCGGGTGCGCAGTTCTTCAACAACGCCACGGGCTTCCTTCAGGGTGTTCTCATCGCGGAATACCTGGACGTTAGCGTCCATGGTCTCCTGCAAGATGGTGCGCAATTCCGAAACGCGCTCGGTGCCGTTGGAATCCAACAGGGCCGAGAGCTGCTCGGTAACAAATACCTCTGGGTTTTCAGGCAGTTCAACAAATTCAGCGGTCTTGGCGTACTCAGCGGCCGAGATGCCGGCGCGCTTACCAAAGACGTTGATGTCCAACAGCGAGTTGGTGCCCAGACGGTTCGATCCGTGCACCGATACACAAGCAACCTCACCGGCAGCGTACAGGCCTGGAACAACGGTGTTGTTGTCCTGCAGTACCTCTGCGTCGATGTTGGTTGGCATGCCACCCATGACGTAGTGGGCGGTTGGGAACACTGGTACTGGCTCGGTGTATGGTTCCACACCCAGGTAGGTACGAGCGAACTCGGTGATGTCCGGAAGCTTGGCATCGATGTGTGCTGGTTCCAGGTGGGTCAAATCCAGAAGGACGTAGTCCTTGTTAGGACCACAACCGCGGCCTTCGCGCACTTCGTTAGCCATCGAACGAGCCACGATGTCTCGTGGTGCCAAGTCCTTGATGGTTGGAGCGTAGCGCTCCATGAAGCGCTCACCGTCGGAGTTACGCAGGATTGCGCCTTCGCCACGAGCAGCTTCGGAGAGCAGGATGCCCAGGCCGGCCAAGCCGGTTGGGTGGAACTGAACAAACTCCATGTCTTCCAGTGGAAGACCCTTACGGAAGGCAATGCCCATGCCGTCACCGGTCAGGGTGTGTGCGTTGGAGGTGGTCTTGAAGACCTTGCCGGCACCACCGGTTGCGAAGATGATCGACTTTGCCTGGAACACGTGCAGTTCGCCGGTAGCCAGGTCGTAGGAGACAACGCCAGCAACACGCTTCTGCTTGTAGGCGGTGCCGTCCTCGCGGTAAGCATCTTCTTCAACGGTCAACAGGTCAAGTACGTAGAACTCGTTGTAGAACTCAACGTTGTGCTTGACGCAGTTTTGGTACAGGGTCTGCAGAATCATGTGACCGGTGCGGTCTGCTGCGTAGCAAGCGCGGCGCACGGCGGCTTTGCCGTGGTCGCGAGTGTGGCCACCGAAGCGACGCTGGTCAATCTTGCCTTCTGGGGTTCGGTTGAAGGGCAAGCCCATCTTTTCCAGGTCGAGCACGGCGTCGATGGCTTCCTTAGCCATAACCTCTGCTGCGTCCTGATCAACCAGGTAGTCGCCACCCTTAACGGTGTCGAAGGTGTGCCATTCCCAGTTGTCTTCTTCGACGTTGGCAAGTGCTGCACACATACCACCCTGGGCTGCACCGGTGTGCGAGCGGGTTGGGTAAAGCTTGGTTAGCACTGCGGTGCGTGCACGCTGACCGGATTCGATCGCTGCGCGCATACCTGCACCACCGGCACCGACGATGACTACGTCGTACTTATGTACCTGCATTCTTGATGCTCTCTTTTCTAAAAATCTATCTTGCTATCGGCTGAAACGAGGAGTTACAGGCACTGCTGTAGCTGGCTACCAGTGACACAAGGATCGAAGGTGAAGATCACCAGGGAGCCCAGCACGATGATGAAGATTGTTGCGACGTACAGAATGCCCTTGAGCCAAGCGCGGGTTGCGTGCTTTTCTGCGTAGTCGTTGATGACGGTGCGCACTCCGTTGGCGCCGTGCAGCATGGCTAGCCACAGCAGTGCCAAGTCCCAGAACTGCCACAGCGGTGAAGCCCACTTGCCAGCAACAAAGCCGAAGCCGATGCCGGAAATGCCTTCGCCGACCATGAGGTTGGTGAACAGGTGGCCGAAGATCAACACGATCAGTACTACGCCGGAGAGGCGCATGAACAGCCATGCCAGCTTCTCGAAGCTGCCGTGCGACTTCGGTCCGCGCTTGTACTTAGGATCAATGCGCTGGCTGCGGGGAGCAGGAATAGAAACGCTCATGGCTTAGTGGCCTCCCAAAGCGATCGACAGGTGACGGATTGCGAAAGCTGCGAAGACGATAACCCAGAGGATCAAAACACCCCAGAGCATCTGGCGCTGGTACTTGGTACCCTGCTTCCAGAAGTCCACCAGGATCAGACGCAGACCGTTGAATGCGTGGAAAAGGATTGCTGCAACCAGACCGACTTCACCAAAAGCCATCCACGGAGTCTGGTAGGTGCTGATGATGGCGTTGTAGGCGTTAGCATCAACGCGGACCATTGCCGTGTCGAGTACGTGCACCAGCAAATAAAGAAAAATAGCGACACCGGTGACTCGGTGTCCCACCCAGGACCACATGCCTTCATGGCCGCGGTAAAGGGTGCCTGACGAAGTCTTCGACACTGAACTTAACCTCCAAGGCTCGCAACGGCGCATGTGTATATTGCACACAATGAGATTTGACGCACTTGTGCGAGCGTTCCTTGTGCGAGTCTAAAGCACATGGCACACTGCAATCTATTTCGTGTCGAGTTCCTGTGAGCATGTTCACCGAATAGCACGAAAAAAGCGCCCAGTGGCTGATATTTCGGGCTTATTACCGCATACTTACCGTTCGTATTTCCGCGCAATGAAAGATGTCAATGGACGGAATTATCCACCGGATGAATTAGTCTGGAATGCGTGAATGCAGACCTATTAGCCAGATTCCACGGCGTGATCCCCGCCGGCGGTGTTGGTACCCGATTGTGGCCGCTGTCCAGGGCTTCGGCTCCCAAGTTTTTGCACGATCTGACAGGCTCCGGATCGACGCTGATTCGTGCCACCTATGACCGCCTGGTCCCGCTGGCCGGTGAACGCATTATGGTGGTCACCGGTCGTGCCCACCGTGGAGCGGTAGTCAGCCAGTTGCCGGAACTGTGCGACGAGGATCTGGTGCTTGAGCCAGAGCCGCGCGACTCCGCGGCAGCGATCGGGCTGGCCGCAGCCATCTTGTACCGCCGCGATCCGAACATCATCATGGGTTCCTTTGCCGCCGACCAGGTCATTGAGCCGGTGCAGGTGTTCCAAGAGGCTTTGAGCGAAGCCATTCATACCGCGGCCACCGGCAAGATCGTGACCATCGGTATCCATCCGACTCATCCATCCACCGCCTTCGGTTACATCCGCACCGGGCAGCTACTGGATATCCCTAACGCGCCCACCGCTCGTGGTGTGGTGGAGTTTGTGGAGAAGCCGGACGAGGACACCGCACGCAAGTATCTAGCCTCGGGCGGATTCTTCTGGAACGCAGGCATGTTTGTCGCCCCGGTGAGCCTGATGCTTGAGCACCTTGAAGCCAATGAACCTGCGCTGCACGCCGGACTAATGAAAATCGCAGATGCCTGGGAAACCGAGGCACGCGACGAGGTCATGCGTGAAGTCTGGCCCGATCTGCCAAAGATCGCCATCGACTATGCGGTAGCCGAACCCGCAGCCGCCGCAGGAGATGTGGCAGTGATCCCCGGCGTCTTTAACTGGGACGACGTGGGAGACTTCGCCGCGATCGGCCGCTTGAACAAGGCCAGTGCCGAAGAGGGCATCATTAACCTCGGAGACAAGCAGGTCCGCGTGTATGCCGATAACGCTACCGGCGTGGTCTACTCGGATCGTCCGCGGGTCATCGCGCTGGTCGGCATCGAAGACGTGGTGGTCGTTGATACCGCCGACGCGTTGTTGGTCACCACCAAGGAGCACGCGCAGAAGGTCAAGCAGACCGTGGAGGCTCTAAAGGCTGACGGAGCCACCGAGGTGCTCTAGAGCGCACGCGCTGGCAAAAAACACTGTTGGGCCAAGCCGAGATGTACAACAAAAACCGTTGTATGTCTCGGCTTTGTCATTTTTGACGCAATTATGAATTATCTCCCAACTAGGATTTAATATGCCGACCTGACCTCACGTTTTATGTGGCGGTCTGTAGAGGTAAAGCCAAAATGGCCGCCAAAACCGTGGGCGCGTTGATAGGTTGGAAGACATGACTACGGCCAAGATGAACGATGAGTTGTCCAAGTCCGAAAGCAATTCTCCGCCTGGTTCGCCACCGCCAGCGGAAAAAACAAGAATCAACAAGGTGGTGTTTTACGGCTCGGCACTACTGGTGCTGGCCATTGCCCTGTGGGCGATGATCGACCGCGAATCAGCAAGCGCCGTAATTACCACCACGGTGAACTGGATCGGCAAAAACTTCGGCTGGTACTACACCCTGATTGTGGTCTCGGTACTCGTTTTTGTTGTGGGTATCGCAATTTCCAAGGTGGGCAAGACCCGCCTGGGGCCGGATCATTCGCGTCCCACCTTCAACATGTTCACCTGGGCGGCCATGCTATTTGCCGCCGGCATCGGCATCGATTTGATGTTCTTCTCGGTCTCCGAACCGGTCACCCAATATCTGGCGCCGCCGGCCATTGAAGGCTCGACCGTAGAAGCGGCACGACAGGCGATGGCCTGGACGCTATTCCACTACGGCCTGCTCGGCTGGGGGCTGTACGCACTGATCGGCCTGGCGCTGGGCTACTTCGCCTACCGGCACAACCTTCCACTATCCATCCGCTCGGCGCTGTACCCGATTTTAGGTAAGCGCACCGAGGGCTGGATCGGGCACACCGTGGATATCGCCGCCATGCTCGGCACCATCTTTGGTATCGCCACCTCCCTGGGCATTGGTGTGGCGCAGCTGAACTACGGGCTGAACTTTATGTTCGGCATCCCGGAGAACCGCTCGTGGCAGATCATCCTGATCGTCATTGCGGTCATTATGGCCACCGTCTCGGTACTGACCGGTGTGGAAAAGGGCATCCGCCGGCTCTCCGAGCTGAACGTGGTGCTGTGCATTGCGCTGATGCTCTTTGTACTGATCACCGGTTCCACCGCGTACCTGTTCGACGGCATCGTGAACAACATCGGCGACAGCATCGCCATGTTCCCCTCCATGGCGTTGGATACCTTCGCCTATGACCGTCCAGATGAATGGCTGAACGGTTGGACGTTATTCTTCTGGGCTTGGTGGATCGCTTGGGCTCCATTTGTGGGACTGTTCCTGGCACGTATTTCGCGCGGGCGCACCATCCGCCAGTTTGTCATCGCCGTGCTGGTGATTCCTTTTGCGTTCATTCTGCTGTGGATCTCGATCTTCGGCAATAGCGCACTGGAACTGGTCCGCTCGGGCAATACCGCCTTTGGAGAGGTGGCGATGAATACCCCAGAGCGTGCGTTCTACTCGCTGCTGGAACAGATGCCTTTTGCCCCGGTGACCGCGGCGATCGCAACCTTCACCGGTCTGCTGTTCTACGTCACCAGTGCCGACTCTGGTGCGCTGGTGATGGCCAACTTCACCTCGCACCTCAAAGACCCACAGGCCGACGGCTCCAAACCGGTACGACTGTTCTGGTCGTTGGCCACCGGCCTGCTGACCTTGGGCATGCTCTTTGTTGACGGGGTGCCCACCTTGCAGGGCGCCACGGTGATTATGGGATTGCCCTTCTCCTTTGTTTTGGTGTTGATCATGCTGGGGCTCTTTAAGTCCCTGCGCATGGAAACTGCACTGGCGGATAGCTACCAGAACAACATGCACAAGGTGCTCACCAGCCGCATGGGATCAAATTCGGATCGACGCAATTGGAAGCAGCGCATGACCCGCGCAATGACCTACCCGGGCCGGCGTTCAACTACCCGGTTCCTGAATGAGACCGCGTTGCCTGCCCTGCAGGAAGTCAGCGAGGAATTCACCGTTCGTGGGGCCAAGGTCAGCCTGGAAATCGAACAGGTGGAGCACCTGGGATTGGATTCGCTGGATCTGGTGGTCGCCAACGGAGAAGAACGTCCGTTTAAGTACCAGATCTATCCGGTGCAGCTGCAGGTGCCAAGCTTCGCGCGAGTTTCCTCGGGCAAAAACGATTACTTCCGCGTCGAAGTTTTCTCCCAGGAAGGCAGCCACGGTTATGACCTGATGGGTCTGACCAAGGAGCAACTGATCTGCGATGTGCTTGATCAGTACGAAGCGCACCTGGTGTTCCTCGAAGCGCAGACCGAACTTGCCGCCCCGAGCCAGATCAACGCCAGTGGGGCATCCAAAACCCACTGGGAATCAGATTTTGAAACGACACCGAAAGAGGAAGCATGAGTTTTCCACGCAATGAAAATCCGCGCCTACACAGTGGCGCCACCCTATTTATCAACGGTGAATTCCAGGCGGCCGCCAGTGGTGCTACCCGCACCATCAAGTGCCCGGCCAACGGTATTGAGGTAGCCACGGTCTCCGAGGCTGCCCAAGAGGACTCCGAACGCGCCATCGCTGCCGCTCGCGCTTCCTTTGACTCAGGCATCTGGTCCCAGGTCCCGGCCGGTGAACGTGGAGACTTCCTACTGAAGGTCGCCGATCGTTTGGTTGAACGCAAGGACGAATTTGCGCTGGCCGAAACCCTGGATACCGGCAAGCGCCTAGTCGAATCCGAAATTGACATGGACGACATCACCAACAGCTTCCGCTACTTCGGCAAGCTCGCCGGAAACGACGCCGGACGTCTGGTAGATGCCGGGGATGCCAATATCCTCAGCCGCATCACCTACGAACCAGTCGGTGTGGCCGCGATGATCACCCCATGGAACTATCCGCTGCTTCAGGCCGCCTGGAAAATTGCGCCGGCCATCGCCGCAGGCTGCTCCTTTGTGCTCAAGCCAGCCGAGCTGAGCCCGTCCACCGCGATCTTGATGATGGAAATCCTCGACGAGCTGGGCCTGCCCAAGGGTGTGGCCAACCTGGTCACCGGTACCGGTGCACAGGCCGGGGCGATCCTCTCCGAGCACCATGATGTAGATCTGGTCTCTTTCACCGGCGGTCTGGTTACCGGTCGCAAGGTGGCTGCAGCCGCAGCGGGCACGGTGAAGAAGGTGGCACTGGAACTGGGTGGCAAAAACCCGAATGTCATTTTTGCCGACGCCGATTTTGATGCCGCCGTTGACAACGCGTTGAACGCAGCATTTGTGCACTCCGGCCAGGTTTGCTCCGCCGGAGCTCGACTGGTGGTTGAAGAGTCGATCGCCGAAAAGTTTGTTGATGAGCTGGTGCGCCGCACCAAAAACATCAAGCTTGGTGGACCCTTTGATGAAGAAGCTGAAACCGGTGCACTGATTTCCGAGGACCACCTGGCCAAGGTGGAAGCCTACGTGCAGGCCGGCATCGCCGAAGGTGTGCGGGTGCGCTGTGGTGGACGCCGTGCTACGGCCGAGGACGGCGCAGGACTAGAAGCAGGCAGCTTCTACCTGCCGACCATTCTGGATCAGGTTCAGCGCGGCATGTCCGTGGTGGTTGATGAAGCCTTCGGTCCGGTAGTGACCGTGGAAACCTTCAGCACCGAAGACGAAGCAGTGCAGATCGCCAATGACACCGACTACGGTCTAGCCGGTGCGGTGTGGAGCCAGGATGCTTCAAAGACCCAGCGCATCGCCGCACGGCTGCGTCACGGCACCATTTGGATCAACGATTTCCACCCATACCTGCCACAGGCAGAGTGGGGCGGCTTTGGCCAGTCCGGTGTAGGCCGCGAGCTCGGCCCGACCGGCCTGGGCGAGTACCAGGAAGCAAAACATATTTACCAGAACCTGGCACCACAGGTCACCGGTTGGTTTAAGTAAGGAGCATCCCAAATGAAGCAGGAATTTGACTACATCGTCATTGGTGGCGGCTCGGCCGGCTCGGCAGTAGCAGCGCGTTTGAGCGAGGACCCCAACGTAGAAGTGGCCCTCGTTGAAGCTGGCCCCGATGATCGTAGCTACGACGAAGTGTTGCAGCTAGATCGCTGGATGGAGCTTTTAGAATCTGGTCTGGACTGGGATTACCCGATCGAGGAACAGGAAAACGGCAACTCCTTTATGCGCCACGCTCGCGCCAAGGTGATGGGTGGCTGTTCGAGCCACAACTCGTGCATTGCCTTCTGGGCACCACGCGAAGACATCGATGAGTGGGAGAGCAAGCACGGGGCTACCGGCTGGAATTCTGCCATGGCCTACCGGCTTTACAAGCAGCTGGAAACCAACGAGGACGCTGGCCCCGACGCACCACACCATGGTGACAGTGGTCCGGTGAAGCTGATGAACGTTCCCGCCAATGACCCTTGCGGTGTGGCTTTGCTTGACGCCTGTGAACAGGCCGGGATTCCCCGGGCAAAGTTCAACAACAACCAGACGGTGCTCAACGGAGCGAACTTCTTCCAGATCAACCGACGTACTGACGGAACCCGTTCTTCCTCCTCGGTCTCGTACATCCACCCCATCTTGGAGCGCAAAAACTTCACGGTGCTCACCGGGTTGCAGGCCAAGAAGCTGAACTTTGATCAGGACAAAAAGTGCACCGGCGTGGACGTAGCCAACGGAGCTTTTGGTCGCACTGTCACCTTGACGGCCCGCCGTGAAGTGGTGCTGAGCGCCGGCGCCATCGATTCGCCTAAGCTGTTGATGCTCTCGGGTATTGGCCCGGCCGAGCATCTGAAGTCCGTGGGTGTTGAGGTATTGGTTGACGCACCGGGCGTGGGTGAGCACCTACAGGATCACCCTGAAGGCGTCATTCAGTGGGAAGCGAAAAAGCCGATGCCTGAAACCTCCACCCAGTGGTGGGAGATTGGTATTTTCACCCCAACCGAAGAAGGTCTGGATCGTCCGGATTTGATGATGCACTACGGTTCGGTTCCATTTGATATGCACACCCTGCGTCAGGGCTACCCCACCGGGGACAACACCTTCTGCCTGACCCCGAACGTCACTCACGCGAAGTCTCGTGGCACGGTGCGTCTGCGCAGCTGCGACTTCCGTGACAAGCCGAAGGTGGATCCGCGGTACTTCACCGATGAGCAGGGTCATGATGCCAGGGTGATGATTGCCGGTATCCGTAAGGCCCGTGAAATCGTTGAGCAGTCGGCCATGGGGCAGTGGGCCGGGGAAGAACAGTTCCCGGGCAAGGCTGCACAGAGCGATGAGGAAATCTTCGACTACATCAAGCGCACCCACAACACCGTGTACCACCCAGCTGGCACCGTGCGGATGGGTGCCACCGATGATGAACTCAGCCCGCTTGATCCGCAGCTGAAGGTTAAGGGTGTTACCGGCCTACGCGTCGCAGATGCTTCGGTCATGCCCGAGTTAGTGACCGTGAATCCGAACATCACAGTGATGATGATCGGTGAGCGCTGCGCGGAACTAATTCGCGAAAGCTAGTCTCACGATTCAAGGTGGCGTCCAGCGGGAAACCGGTGGGCGCCACCTTTTCTTATGCCTAAACTGTTTCGCGTTGTGGCCAAACATTACGAAGAAATGTTATCTGCGGCTGTTGGACGAGTATGTTCGAATGGTGTCCACCGTGAATGAATATGACAATGTTGCCTCCGTCGCCACCTTCACCGTGCCGATAAACGATCAGCTGATCGACTTTCGGCGTGAATTGCATCGGAACCCGGAGCTGTCGTTCGCGGAGCACCAAACAACAGCCCGGATCATTGAAGCGCTGAGCGCTGCCGGGCTCAACCCGCAAAAAATGGAAGCAACGGGAGCTTTTGTCGACATCGGCGAGGGTCCAATCCGAATTGCCTTCCGCGCAGATATTGATGCGCTACCCGTGGTTGAAGAAACCAATCTTGACTACGCTTCGCTCATTGAGGGAGTAGCCCACGCGTGCGGGCACGACATTCACACCACCGTAATGCTCGGCGTTGCCCTGTCGCTGGGCAAGCTGAACGACCAAGGATTGCTCAACGGACGTGTCCGAGTGATCTTCCAGCCAGCCGAGGAGAAACTTCCTGGCGGTGCCTTGTCGGTGATTGAACAAGGATTGCTTGACGAAGTTCCTCGTGTGCTTGCCTTGCACTGTGACCCGAGGATCGATGCTGGCCACATTGGCACCCGTATCGGTGCCATCACTTCGGCCAGCGACACCATTCGTATTGAGGTTAACGGCCGCGGCGGACATACCTCGCGTCCGCATCTGACCGAAGACATCGTTTTTGCTATGAGCCAGATCGCCACCCAGGTTCCCGCGGTGCTGGGGCGCAAGGTCGACGTGCGTTCAGCTGTTTCTGTGGTGTGGGGGCAGATCCACGCAGGCAGCGCGCCAAACGCCATTCCTGCCACCGGCTACTTGGCCGGCACCATGCGCTGCTTGGACGGGGACATTTGGTACGAAGCTGGCGAGCTGTTGGACAACGCTGTACGTCAGGTAGCTGCGCCGTACGGCGTGGAAATCAAGCTGCAGCACACCCGTGGTGTTCCGCCGGTAGTTAACACCCCAGCGGAAACCGCACTGATTGAAGAAGCTGCGCGCCGAGAATTTGGTGCTGAGGCTATTGAGCTGACCCCGCAGTCCATGGGCGGGGAAGATTTTGCTTGGATGACTCAGAAGGTTCCTGGCGCGATGTTGCGCCTAGGTACTCGAACTCCTGGCGGGAAAACCTATGACCTGCATCGGGGGGACTACGTTCCTGATGAATCATGCATTGGTGTAGGCGTGCGTATCATGACTGCGGCCGCCGTGCAGGCCGTCCGAGAGGCTAACGCTAAGTAGTACGTTGGTCACAGTCGGTTCAAAACTTTTTAACAACTCTTTGACAGTTAGTGAATTCTTTTGGTGACTTGGGCGTTGACGTTAAGCGCTTGCCGTTTTGAAGCCACTTAGTTATATGTTTGTAATCTTTATCGTCTTTACCTGTGACATATCTCCGATAGGCTATGGAAACGATGGGAATGCTACGGCATTTGGGGCGCTCGCGTGAGGCTTAGCATGCTGCTAACCGGCACGAGTGGCTGGTGTCTACTTTCCCACACGATCTCGCACCAACTTTGGAGGAACAGATGCGCTTCGTATCGCGCAAGACCGGTATGGCTGCAGCCATGCTCGGCATCTCGGCATTGGCTTTGAGCGCCTGCGGCGCTGCACCGGAAGAGTCCAGCTCAGCTGGCGCAAACGCAGACTACACCGGTTGTATCGTTTCTGACTCCGGTGGATTCGATGACCAGTCCTTCAACGAGTCGTCTTACCGTGGTTTGATGCAGGCCGAAAAGGACCTGGGCATCAAGGTGAAGAAGGCCGAGTCGAAGTCCAACGCTGACTTCTCCACCAACCTCAACGGCATGATGAGCGCCAAGTGCGACCTGACTGTCACCGTGGGCTTCTTGCTGGCAGATGCCACCGCAGATGCTGCGGCAAAGAACCCAGACTCGCACTTCGCTATCGTCGATAACCAGTACGAGAAGCCAATCAAGAACGTCAAGCCAATTATTTACAACACGGCACAGGCAGCTTACCTAGCTGGCTACGCTGCTGCTGCGGCTTCCGAGACCGGCACCGTTGCTACCTTCGGTGGCATGCAGATCCCTACCGTCACCATCTTCATGGACGGCTTTGCTGATGGCGTTGCCAAGTTCAACGAAGACAAGGGCAAGAACGTCAAGCTGCTGGGCTGGGACAAGAAGAAGCAGAACGGTACCTTCTCCGGCGACTTCGAAAAGCAGGATAAGGGCAAGCAGATCACCAAGAACTTCATCTCTGCTGGTGCAGACGTGATCATGCCTGTTGCCGGTCCTGTAGGTAAGGGCGCTGGCGCTGCAGTAGCTGACGCTAACAAGGGTGGCGACAAGACCAAGCTCATCTGGGTTGACTCCGATGGCTACTTGACCGCACCTGACTACAAGGACTACATGCTGACCTCGGTCGTCAAGACCATGGACAAGGCTGTTGAAGATGTCATCAAGGCTGACGCCGAAGACAAATTCGACTCCAAGCCATACGTAGGCACCTTGGAAAACGAAGGTGTCGCACTGGCACCGTTCCACGATTTCGACTCGACTATCGGGGACGACACCAAGAAGGAGATCGAAGCCCTGAAGGCACAGATCATCTCCGGTGACCTCAAGGTCGAATCGGCAGCAAGCCCAAAGTAGGCTTAGGTATCTAATCCATATAGCGCGTCACCCCTTGCCGATACTCGGCGAGTCGGTGACGCGCTTTATGAATGCCTAGAGGCCAAACCGGCCAACTACCTCGCACAACGAACTATGAAGATGGTGGAATCGTGAAACTCGAACTACGGGGAATCTCGAAAGCCTTCGGTTCTTTCTACGCCAACAAGAACATTGACCTCTTGGTTGATGACGCCCAGATTCACTGTCTGCTCGGCGAAAACGGTGCTGGAAAATCCACGCTTATGAACGTGCTCTACGGTCTATACCAACCGACCGAGGGCGAAATCCTGCTTGATGGAAACCCCGTCGAGTTCTCCGGCCCAGGCGACGCCATGGCTGCCGGTATTGGCATGGTGCACCAGCACTTCATGCTCGTGCCGGTATTCACCGTGGCAGAAAATATTGCCCTCGGCTCAGAAACCACCAAAGCTGGCGGCGTGCTAGACCTGCAGGTCACACGCAAGAAGATCCGCGAAATTTCAGACCGCTACGGTTTTGACGTTGATCCGGACGCCATCGTTGAAGATTTGCCAGTGGGCGTTCAACAGCGCGTGGAGATCATCAAGGCATTGGTACGCGAGGCCAAGATCTTAATCCTTGATGAACCAACCGCGGTGCTGACCCCACAGGAAACCGACGAGCTGCTGGAAATCATGCGCCAGCTCAAAGCTAATGGCACGTCCATCGTTTTCATTTCGCACAAGCTACGTGAAGTGCGAGCCGTTTCCGATGTTATTACCGTGATCCGTCGCGGTGAAGTCATCGATTCGGTGTCACCAGAATCCTCCACCACCGAGCTGGCTAACCTGATGGTCGGCCGCTCCGTGGAACTGAACCTGAACAAGGCCGCTGCCACCCCGGGTGAGGCAGTCTTGCAGGTCAAAGACCTCACCGTGATTGATCCGGCGGGCTCCACCACTTTGAACGCAGTAACCTTCGATATCCACGAAGGTGAAATTCTGGCAGTGGCCGGTGTGCAGGGCAACGGACAGACTGAACTGACCGAAGCCATTTTGGGAACCCAAGCGGTGACCGCCGGCTCGGTGAAGTTGGCCGGTGAAGAACTTGTTGGCAAATCGGTAAAGCAGGTTCTGCGCGCAGGCGTCGGTTTTGTTCCCGAAGACCGTTCGGTCCACGGTCTTGTCACCCAGTTCTCCATCGAAGAAAACTTGGTCCTAGATCTTTATGACCGCGCACCTTTTGGCAAGGGCATCTCGATGAACTTGGATGCGATCAAGAAGAACGCAACCCAGCAGATCAAAGACTTTGATGTTCGCACCGACAACGCGCTGAACCCAGCCTCCAGCCTCTCTGGTGGCAACCAGCAAAAGGTTGTCATGGCGCGTGAGCTCAGCCGCGACCTGAAACTATTTATTGCTTCCCAGCCAACCCGTGGCGTGGACGTGGGATCCATCGAGTTCCTGCACCGCCGCATTGTCGCCGAACGCGACAAGGGCACCCCGGTAATGATCGTATCCACCGAGTTGGACGAAGTCATGGAGCTGGCTGACCGCATTGCCGTGCTTTACAAGGGCAAGATCAACGGAATTGTCCCGGGCAATACTTCTCGCGAAGTGCTCGGTTTGATGATGGCCGGAGTTACTGCCGAAGAAGCCGCAGAACAAGCCGAATTCACTAAGTCAGATAATGAGCCCGTGGAAGCAGTACCCACTAGCGAGCGCAGCGAAAACCAGGAAGGAGAAGGCCAGTGAGCGACACAAAATCACCGGTCATTCCCGACTCCGACAAACCGGGCAACGACCTCTTTAAACAAATCACCCAGGGACCGGGACTAGTTTCAGTCCTCGGCGTGATTGTCGCCCTAGTGATCGGCGGTCTGCTGATCGCCGTGACCGATCAGAAGGTTGCCGAGACCGCCGGATACCTCTTCGCCCGGCCTGCCGACTTCTTCGCTGAGGTTTGGCGTGCAGCCACCGAAAGCTACGTGGCACTGTTCAACGGAGCAGTTTACAACTCCACCCAGGGCTTCAAGCCGTTCTTGGAAACCCTCACCGTTTCCACCCCACTGATCTGTGCCGGCCTCGGCGTGGCAGTGGCATTCCGTGCTGGCCTGTTTAACATTGGCGCGCAGGGTCAGATCATCATCGGTTCGGTTTTGGCCGGCTACGTTGGCTTTGCCTGGCACCTTCCAGTTGTTCTGCACCTCTTGCTGGTGATCGTCTTCGGACTGATCGGCGGTGCGATCTGGGGCGGCATCGTTGGTTTGCTTAAGGCCAAGACCGGCGCCCACGAAGTGATCCTCACGATCATGTTCAACTACGTTGCGCTGTATCTGATCGATTACCTGATGAACACTCAGGCATTCCGTCGTCCAGGCGAAACCAACCCAATTTCTCCGATCTTGGATACCACCGCGACCTTCCCAGCCATTCCAGGTTCACGCCTGCACTTGGGCTTTGTCATGGCCGTGCTACTGGTGATTCTGGTTTCGTGGATGTTCAAGCGCTCCACCATCGGTTTTGAATTCCGCGCCGTTGGCCACAACCCTGAGGCTGCAAAAACCGCAGGTATCAACGTTGCTCGCAGCACCATCATTGCCATGGCTTTGGCCGGCGCCCTTGCCGGTGCCGCTGGTGTGGCTCAGGTGGCGGGTACCGAAAAGGTACTGACCAACGGTATTGCCGGTTCGCTCGGCTTCGACGCGATTACCGTAGCGTTACTCGGCCGTTCCACCCCGTGGGGCACCTTCTTTGCTGGCCTGCTCTTTGGAGCTTTCCAGGCCGGTGCGGTGAACATGCAGATCACTACCGGTACCCCGATCGACATTGTCTCGGTGGTGCAGTCGCTGATCGTTCTGTTCATCGCCGCTCCACCACTGGTCAAGGCGATCTTCGGTATGAACCGCAAGAAGAAGCGCAGCCCTAAGCTCGAAACTACCCAGGCAGGTGCCAAGTGACCTCCTCCACCTTGCAGCCGGCAATCACCGTATTGCCAAGTAAGAAGACCCCGATCATCCTGACGGCGATCGCTGTAATTGTCTTCTTCTGTTTCGGTCTGATGGGCAACAGCCAAAGCGCGCACTTCGCGCTGAACAGTGCCGGCGACGCGTTTAAGCTTCCCGAGCTGGTCTTCCCTGGAAAAGCCAGCAACATTGTTATTGGTCTGCTGCTCATTGCTGCTGCGGTCTACTCATGGTTGCAGCGCAAAAAGAGCAAGACCCTAGCCACCTGGATTATCGCTCTGGCAGCGATCCTCTTTGTCCTAGCCTTCCTCATCTGGGTTGTTGCCGGTGCCGATATCACCACCATCTCGCTGGCAAGTCTGCTGGCCGGTGCTGTGGTGCTGGCGGTCCCACTGGTCTTCGGTTCCCTCTCCGGTGTGCTCTGTGAGCGTGCCGGCGTGGTCAACATTGCCATTGAAGGTCAGTTACTGGGTGGTGCATTCACCGCAGCGCTAGTTTCCTCACTGACCAAAAATGCTTTTGCCGGTCTGATCGCAGCCGGTATTGCCGGTGCCTTGGTCTCCTTGATCCTTGCGCTGTTCTCCATCAAATACTTGGTCAACCAGATCATCGTCGGCGTTGTGCTCAACGTTTTGGTTTCCGGTATCACCGGCTTCCTATTCACCACCGTGATGCAGGAAGATCCAGAGTTGTACAACTCGCCAGCTCACCTTCCAGTGATTGAAATTCCGTTGCTTTCGGCGATCCCAGTGATCGGTCCAATTCTGTTCAAGCAGTCGGTCATCGGTTACCTGATGTACCTTGCGGTCTTCATCGTTTGGTTTGGTTTGTTCAAGACCAAATGGGGTTTGCGCGTGCGTGCCGTGGGCGAACACCCGAAGGCCGCTGACACCCTGGGTATCAAGGTCAACCGCACCCGCTTCTGGAATGTCACCTTGGGTGGCATCGTGGCCGGTATCGGTGGTTCCTTCTTCACCTTGGTCGCCATCGACTCCTTCACCAAGGAAATCTCCGGCGGTCGTGGCTTCATCGCATTGGCCGCAGTCATCTTTGGCCGTTGGAATCCTATTGGTGCATTCCTGGCTGCCTTGCTCTTTGGCTTTGCCGATAACTTGCAGGTCATCTTGACCATCATTGGTACTCCGGTGCCAAGCCAGTTCATGGCCATGATGCCTTACCTCGTGACCATCTTCGCCGTAGCTGGACTGGTGGGGCGCTCCCGCGGGCCGGCAGCCGCCGGCGAACCCTACGTGAAGGAATAACTGGTACCCATGAATACCAACACCGCGCCGTGGTCGCAGCTTGAAGCTGCCGCCGCGGCCGCGCTGTCTCAGGCCTACGCACCCTACTCCAAGTTCCGGGTAGGGTCCGCGGCTTTGACCAGCGACGGCCGCACAATCTCCGGATGCAACGTCGAAAACGCCGCCTACGGTGTCACCCTGTGCGCCGAATGCGCCATGGTCGGACAGCTCTTTGCTACCGGTGGCGGCACCTTGGAATACTTCGTTTGCTTCGGCCAACTCGAAGAGAACCAACTTGAACTGATCACTCCCTGCGGGCGCTGCCGCCAAATCCTCTTTGAACACCGAGGGGCAGATCTAAAGATCAAAACTGCCCGCGGCATCGTGGGGATCGAAGATCTATTGCCTGATGCCTTCGGGCCACAAAACCTCAACGTGTAACACCGCTTTACCGGTGAACTCCAGAACGAAAGGTGCCAACGATGGCTACCGAAAAATTCAGTGCAGTTGAAGTCATTCGTGCCAAGCGCGACGGCGGAGAACTGAGCAACGAGATGATTGACTGGACCATCGACGCTTATACCCGCGGGGTCATTGCTGAAGAGCAGATGTCCGCGTTGAATATGGCGATCTTTTTCCAGGGCATGAACCGTAGCGAGATTTCCCGCTGGACCACCGCCATGATCAACTCCGGTGAGCGCATGGACTTCTCCACCTTGGCTGATCCTCAGGGCAAAAAACTCGCAACCACCGACAAGCATTCCACCGGCGGCGTGGGAGATAAGATCACCTTGCCGCTAGCGCCATTGGTGGCAAGCTTTGGTGTTGCCGTGCCACAGCTTTCGGGCCGCGGTCTGGGTCATACCGGTGGCACCTTGGACAAGCTTGAAGCGATTCCCGGATGGCGTGCAAACCTATCCAATGAAGAACTCTTCTCCCAGCTTTCCACCGTGGGTGCGGTGATCTGTGCTGCCGGTGCTGGCTTGGCGCCGGCAGATAAGAAGCTCTACGCACTGCGCGACGTCACCGCAACCGTCGAAGCAATCCCGCTGATCGCCTCGTCAATCATGAGCAAGAAGATCGCCGAAGGTACCGGCTCTCTCGTTCTGGACGTGAAGGTTGGCTCCGGCGCGTTCATGAAGGACGAATCCATGGCCCGCGAACTCGCCGAGACCATGGTCAACCTTGGCACCGACGCCGGAGTGAACACCGTCGCCTTGCTGACCAATATGGAAACTCCGCTGGGCCTCACCGCAGGTAATGCGATCGAGGTCGAAGAGTCCGTTGAGGTGCTCGCCGGTGGGGGACCAGAAGACGTTATTGAGCTGACCGTTGCCTTGGCCGTCGAAATGCTGGCTGGTGCCGGCATTCATGATGTTGATGTGCGTGCAGCGCTGAACAATGGACAGGCCATGGACAGCTGGCGTGCCATGATCGCGGCTCAAGGTGGCGATCCGGATGCAAAACTGCCAGTGGCTAAGGAATCGCACACCGTCGTAGCTCCGGCCGAAGGTGTATTGATCAAACTTGATGCCATGGACATTGGTTTGGCCGCGTGGACTTTGGGTGCAGGCCGTGCCCGTAAGGAAGACAGCGTTCAGGCCGGCGCAGGCGTGCGTATGCACGTGAAGCCCGGAGCCATGGTTCGTCGTGGGGAGCCCATCGCGACCCTGCTGACCGACACACCAGAAAAGATGGCACGTGCTATCGAACTAGTTGAGCACGCCATCATGATCGGCGCCAAGGACGACCGCCCCGATATGCGTCTGATTATGGATCGTATTGCTGCTAGGTAACTGGCTTGAATCATCGAAGGGTCGAAAAACGTCAAAGACGTTTTTCGGCCCTTCTTTTTGCGCATGGGTTGGGAACCATTTTGAGGTACCGAATCGTTGACCCATTAGCTCCTACCTGGGTAGTGGGTAGAAGAAGTCCACATTGACGCAACAGTATGATGCGAACCTGCAGACTCTCGAGCGAAAATGAAGTAGTGGACAACGCTGTAAGCGTTTCGGGAAAGAAGATGTAAGTACGTATGGAACTAGTCAATGAGGCCATTACGCAGGCTGCCAGTGCATGGTGGGTTCTGCCGCTCTTATTTCTGTTCTGCCTTATTGACGCGTTTTTCCCCATCGTTCCCAGCGAATCTTTCCTCGTCTCACTGGCCGTAGTTGGTATCCACTCCGGCACACCTAACCTCATTCTTGTTGGTGTCCTCGGCGCTGCCGGTGCACTGTTGGGGGACCAGATCACCTTTGCGATCGGTCGAAAGATCGGTTCTCGTCGATTTAGCTGGATGCGCGGACGACGTGCTCAACGGGTACTTCACTACGCTGAGAAGAAGTTAGAGACTTCCGGAGCATTGCTGATCTTCACCGCCCGCTACATTCCAGTGGGACGTGTGGCGGTGAACCTCACCGCCGGGGCCACCGGATACAGCCATAAGCGCTTCACGCTCTTTGACACCATCGGGGTGCTGACCTGGGCCACCTACTCGGTGAGCATCGGTGCTCTGGCTGGCAACTGGATGCATGATAATAAACTGCTCGGCATCGCAATCTCGATTGTGATTGCCGTGGTGCTTGGATTCATCATTGATCGGATTGTCAGTTGGGCGCTTGATCGCTATCACCGGCGTGCTGAGCTGGCCAAGGAGCACCGTGAACAAGTTGAACGTGAGACCGTCCCACCAACCACCGACGAGGGTTAACCTGCAGTATTGAGCAGGGTCACATTGTGGCTCGAAGATCTTTACCTGCTGGAACTGTCAGTTCACGGGAATAGCGACTAGGCTCAGTGGTGTGACTGAAGAATTGATTCATACTGATTATGATCCTGCGTTCGACTTCCGGGATCTGCCTAAAGTTTCGCTACACGACCACCTTGATGGCGGATTGCGACCTCAAACGATCATCGAACTGGCCGCTGAGGTAAACCACAAACTGCCTGAGACCGAAGCTGAAGCTTTGGGCGATTGGTTCCGTGAATCGGCCGACTCCGGCTCTCTGCCACGTTACTTGGAAACTTTCGAGCACACCCTTGCAGTGATGCAGACCAGTGACGCACTGATCCGCGTAGCCCGCGAGTTTGTTGAAGACCTCGCAGAAGACGGCGTGATCTACGGCGAAGTTCGCTACGCACCAGAGCAGCACCTGCGCGAAGGCCTGAGCCTGGATGACGTTGTTGACGCCGTTCAAGAAGGTCTGGACCAAGCCTGTGAAGTGCTGAACGCCCAAGGCCACCCAATGCAGGTTGGCCAAGTACTTAGCGCCATGCGCCAAAGTGATCAGAGCGTGGAAATCGCCAAGCTGGCGCTGCGCCACCGCGGCCACGGAGTTGTCGCCTTTGACATCGCCGGCCCGGAAGATGGCTTCCCGCCATCACGCCTAAAGGAAGCTTTCGACCTGTTGGCCGAAAACCTGTTCCCAACCACCGTTCACGCTGGCGAGGCCGCAGGCCTAGATTCCATCAAGGAAGCAATCTTGATCGGTCGCGCTCAGCGCTTGGGTCACGGTGTTCGAGTTGCTGAAGACATTGAAATTGAATTCGGCGCCATCGATGAAAACGGTGAAGAGCTCAGTGATGACACCGGTTTGGTTTCGCTGGGTCCAGTGGCAAACTGGGTACGCGAACGCGGTATCCCACTAGAAATCTGCCCATCGTCTAACCTGCAGACCGGCGCTACCGCCAAGTTCGGTGAGGGTATTCGTAACCACCCGATCGATCTGTTGGTCCAGACTGGTTTTAACGTCACCATCTCACCAGATAACCGACTGATGTCCGGCACCAGCCTGTCCGACGAATTTGAGCTACTGGTCGAAGGCTTCGACTACGACCTCGAAGACCTGTTGGACCTGACGCTCAATGCTGCAGAAGCCGCCTTTGTCCCATTGGAAATGCGTGAGTTGCTTGTTGAATACATCAACGACTACTACGACAATCTGTTGGAAGACGACGACGTGCAGGGCGAATTCGACGAAGACGAATACGAAAACGTCGCCGACTAATAAGCGTCAGTCGCTAGAACGTTGATGCTGAAGGCCAGTTCCTCCTTGATCGGAGGAGCTGGTCTTTTGTTTTGCCTTGGGCGGTGCCAGACTTCGCTAGCATGGTCGTTATGGCGCAGAAGCAGACACCGACGCAACAGTTGATTCAGACGATAAACATCTTGCGTGAAAAATGCGCTTGGACCGCAGCACTGACCCACGAGTCCCTGCGCACCTACCTCATTGAGGAAAGCTACGAGGTTCTTGATGCCATCTCCGAAAACAATCCGGAGCTGCTCAAAGAGGAACTAGGCGATCTTTACTTCCAAGTGTTACTGCATGCACTGATTGAAGACGAGCAGGGCAACTTCGGGATAGAAGACATTTCACAAACACTCAATGAAAAATTGTTGCGTCGAAACCAACATGTTTTTGATGCTGATGGCGAAGTTCGCCATTTCATTACCGATGATGTTGACGAGATTATTCGCGTCTGGGACGCAGCCAAACAAGCCGAGCGACAAGGCAAGCCGAAGGCACGCAAAAACGCTGGCCTCCCTGCTGGATTGCCGTCCCTCACACTGGCCCAAAAGCTACTGGACAGGCATACCAGAGCGGGCTCTGACAAGGTCGATGATCAGTTAGTCAGCCATTCGGTCAGGGAACGAATTACTGATGAAGACACCCTGGCCGCCGAGCTGCTGGCGCTGACGGCAAGGGCAGAAGAACTGGGCCTAGATGCCGAATCTGTTCTGCGCGTAACGCTATCGAAACGCTACGGTTCTGAAATCGACGCCACGATATCGCCTAAATCACCTTCGAAGCGCTAGGCTAGAGACTGGCAAAGGCGCCGACGGTCTTTTCAGCGACTGCTGGCTGACCTTCCTTAGACCACACCTTTCTACAAGGAGCCCATACTCATGGCATTGATTGACGCCATCCACGCGCGCGAAATTCTTGATTCCCGCGGCAACCCAACCGTTGAGGTTGAGGTTCTGCTTTCCGACGGTTCGCACGGCCGTGCAGCAGTTCCATCCGGTGCTTCCACCGGTCAGTTCGAAGCAGTTGAGCGTCGCGACGGTGACAAGGATCGTTACCTGGGCAAGGGTGTTCTCGGAGCAGTAGAGTCCGTCATCGACGAGATCGCTGACGAACTTGAAGGCCTCGACGCAACCGATCAGCGCGCGATCGACCAGGCAATGCTTGAACTGGACGGAACCAGCAACAAGGGCAAGCTTGGCGCAAACGCTATCTTGGGCGTTTCGCTGGCAGTTGCTAACGCAGCAGCAGTGAGCTCCAACCTTCCTCTGTACAAGTACCTGGGCGGCCCGAACGCACACGTACTTCCAGTTCCACTGATGAACATCCTCAACGGTGGCTCCCACGCCGACTCCGATGTGGACATCCAGGAATTCATGATTGTTCCTTTGGGCGCACCAACCTTCTCTGAAGGCCTGCGTTGGGGCGTTGAGGTTTACCACAACCTCAAGTCCGTACTGAAGGAAAAGAACCTGTCCACCGGTCTGGGCGATGAGGGCGGCTTCGCTCCTAACCTGCCAAGCAACCGTGCTGCACTGGAACTGATCACCGAAGCTATCACCCGCGCTGGCTACACCCCAGGTGAGCAGATCGCTTTGGCTTTGGACGTTGCTTCCTCTGAGTTCTTCGAGAACGGTGCATACCAGTTCGAAGGCAAGGCACTGTCCGCTCAGGAGATGAGCGATTACTACGCTGAGCTCGTTGCCGACTTCCCATTGGTTTCCATCGAGGATCCACTGGACGAGAACGACTGGGACGGCTGGAAGACCCTTACCGATGCAATCGGTGACAAGGTTCAGCTGGTTGGTGACGACCTGTTCGTAACCAACCCAGAGCGTCTTGCCGACGGCATTGCCAAGGGCACCGCTAACTCGCTGCTGGTGAAGGTCAACCAGATTGGTTCCCTGACCGAAACCATCGACGCTGTCACCATGGCTCAGCGCGCTGGTTACACCACCATCACCTCGCACCGCTCGGGTGAAACCGAAGACGTCACCATCGCTGACATCTGTGTTGCAACCAACGCAGGTCAGATCAAGACCGGTGCACCAGCTCGTTCCGAGCGCGTAGCTAAGTACAACCAGCTGCTGCGCATCGAGGAAGACTTGGGCGCTTCAGCTGTTTACGCTGGACGCAATGCGTTCCCGCGTTTCAACAGCTAATTAACATTTAAAGCGAATAAGCTCGTCGGTAGTGGATACCGGCGAGCTTTTCGTTATTTAATGGATATATGTGCCGTTTCCACGGCAGTACTGTACGAAAGCACGATGGGAAATTGGGGGAGTATGGCACAGCGACCGCCACGCATGCCTCGGCGTAATACTCCGGAACCGGTAGAGCAGTCTGAAAACATTCCTGCTCAGACGCCTGAGGATTCCGGCCTAGATTCAATGGCTGAACCACCCACCGATGCGTTGCACGTAGTTGCTCCTGTGACTCCAGCCAAAAAAGCTCCAGCGGTGCCGCGTCCTAAGTCTGCTTCAGGTGCCAGCAACAAGGAGGCTTCAACGCCTTCAAAATCTGCACCAAAGCATGAGCAGAGCGAAGATGAAGCGTCAGATGCGTCACCTCGTTCCAAAAAATATGCTGGCAACGAGTCATCAAAATCTAAGTTGCCTCTAGTTGAGCGTGCCAAGGAAAAGCAGAACGAACGCCGTCGCGATGACCGGATGAAGTTCTCGGCCGCGGTACGCCGTAAACCAGGTGAAAAACCTGTCACCGACAAGCCAGTCCCAGAAGGTGAACCGGTAGCAGCACACCGTTTTTCCGGGCGTATCGCTGCTTTGCTTGTGGTCCTTGCCTTCTTCGCTGTGATGCTGGTGCCAACGGTAAATTACTACCGGAAGCAAATGGCTGAACTCAACGAGCTCAACGCTTCCATCGAGTCCCTTGAAGCTCAGCGTGATGACCTCAAAGCCGAAATCGCGCGCTGGGATGATCCGCTGTACATCAAGCAGCAAGCGCGCGAGCGGATAAACTTGGTCATGCCTGGCGAAAAGCTGTACATGGTTGTGGGCGATCGCCCGGAAGATGACGACACCGCAACTGAGGGCAATGGCAGCACCTTTGAGGTGCGCCAAGAACTTCCTTGGGTTGATGCATTGCTTGACTCGGTACGTCGTTCCGCCACTGACTAACCACTTTAACTGAAGAGAACTAAGACCCGTGACTGAACAGCCAATCCGCGAAGCCCTTGACGCTGCCGGACGAGTACCAAGTGAATCCGACCTGGAGACGCTTTCCCGCCAGCTGAACCGACCAGTGCGCGACGTCGTGGAAATCGGCGCTCGTTGCGTCTGCGGAAACCCGTTGGTTGCCACCACCGCACCTCGGCTTTCCTCGGGAATCCCATTCCCAACCACGTACTACCTGGCACATCCAGTGATCACCGCGGCGGTCTCCCGTCTAGAAGCCGCCGGGTTGATGAACGAGATGAACGGAAAGCTCGGTGAAGACTCGGCGCTGGCTGCGGCCTACGTACAAGCTCACGAATCTTACCTAGCTAACCGTGCTGCCATTGGTGAGCGTTCGGGCACCGGAGCGGTTCCCGAAATTGATGGCGTTTCCGCCGGTGGCATGCCCACTCGTGTGAAATGCCTGCACGTTTTGGTAGGACACTCACTGGCCGCGGGCGAAGGCGTGAACCCACTGGGTGATGAAGCGCTGAACGGCATTGCCGAGTGGTGGACCAAGGATAAGTGCTACTGCGTTGGCGCATGGGATACCGAGTCTGAGGCACCAAGCCACGACCGTTCCCGCCATGTTAAGACCCAAGAGATGCAGGACCCTGCAGCTAAGCGTGCACAGCGCGCCGCTAAGCGTGCTGAACGTGAAGCCGCTGAACGCGCCGCCGGAGATGACGCGTAATGCGCGTTGCCGGAATCGACTGCGGAACCAATTCCATCCGCTTGCTCATTGCTGATGTGCACCATGAAAGCACCGGAACCACGCTTGTAGATGTTGTGCGCACCATGCGTGTTGTCCGTCTAGGACAGGGCGTGGATGCCACCGGTGCCTTTGCTCCGGAGGCACTCGAACGTACCTTTGCTGCCGCCCGCGAATACAAAGCGATGTGCGATGAGCATCAGGTTCAGGCCATTCGTTTTGTGGCGACCTCGGCAGCCCGTGATGTTTCAAACCGCGATGTTTTTTCCGAAGAAATTACCCGTATCCTCGGTGTTGCGCCCGAGGTAATCAGTGGAGATGAAGAAGCCTCGCTATCCTTCAACGGTGCTGCTTCGGTGCGTGCCGGTCAAAGTGGAAAGAGCTTGGTCATTGATCTGGGCGGTGGATCCACCGAATTTGTTGTAGGGGATTCGACTGGTCCCTTGGCAGCCAAGAGCTTGGACATGGGTTGTGTTCGAGTCACCGAACGGTTCCAAGAAGTAGGGCTAGATTCCCGTGCAGCAATTGACTTCATGGACACCACGCTGAGTACCCTCAACGGCCAGGTGGATGTTTCGCAGATTGATGCTGTGATCATGGTTGCCGGAACTTTCACTACCCTGACAGCACAGGCGCTGGGTCTAAAAAAGTATGAATCTGAAAAGATTCATGGCGCAGAACTCAGCTTCGACCAGATGCGTGCTGCAACCCAAGACATGCTGTCGTACTCCCGCGAAGAACGTGAAGCGCTAGGCTTTATGCACCCCGGGCGAGTAGATGTTATTCAGGCCGGCGCGGCCATCGTAGAGCGCATCCTTCATTACTTGGAAACGACCAGCGGCAATCGCCCGATGCGACTAATTGCATCGGAACACGATATTCTCGACGGCATCGCTGCTACAGCAGCATCCAACGCCTAATCCGCAATTTCGGAACCGACCAAGGAGAGATCTCTTGAGCTCAACTCTGCGCGCCAAGAACAATGCGAGCCTGAAAAAATGCGGCTCCGCACTTGTCGTTGCGATACTCACTTTAGCTATGCTCACCGGGCTCACCCCAGCTCACGCTGATGACATGCGAGATTCTGAGTACTGGTTGAATTCGCTTGGAGTGAATGACGCGCAACAGACCACCAAGGGTGAGGGCGTCAAGGTTGCCGTGATTGACACAGGCATCGATACCTCGCATACGGACCTCAAGGGGGCCGTCGCCGGGGGAGTGGACATGTCGGGCGCTGGCGACGAAAAAGGCAACAAGCCAATTGGCGTCATGAGTGAACACGCCACCCTTGTCGCGACCCTGCTTGCCGGACGCGGCAACAACAAAAGCGAGATCACCAAGGTCAAGTCCGAAAACGAACGCCTCAAAGCAGCGTGGGAAAAATCTAAGAAGTCTGCCGAAGACGAGAACAAAAAGCGCCTAGACGAGGCCAAAGACGACGAAAAAGACGACGTCGAAAAGGTTGAAATCCCCAAAGAGCCTGAGTATGAAGAGGTTCCGAAACCAAGCGGCGGCAGCGACGGTGTACTGGGTGTAGCCCCGGAATCGAAGCTACTGTCCGTTTCGCTGTGGATGGGTGAAGGCAACCCTGCCAACATCCCAGTCGAAGAGCAGATTCCACGCGCTGTGAAGTGGGCAGTTGATAACGGGGCCAAGGTCATCAACATGTCTTTGGGCTCGACTAGTCCAGCCTGGCCCGAAAGTTGGGACGATGCGTTCAAATACGCTGAAGACCACGACGTTGTTATTGTGGCCGCCGCCGGTAACCGTTCCGGTGGCATGAGCCAGGTAGGTGCGCCTGCGACAATTCCGGGTGTGCTCACCGTGGCCGGTGTGGATGAAAGCGGCAAAGCGTCCCAGGATTCTTCCACTGAAGGCATCTCCATCGGTGTAGCGGCTCCTGCCGAACAGCTGGTGGGTGGCCTGCCAGATAATGGTTACGCTCGCTGGTCTGGTACCTCCGGTGCAGCTCCGCTGGTTGCCGGAGTGGCAGCCCTGATCCGCTCAAAGTACCCAGATATGAAGGCTCCGGATGTCATTAACCGGATCCTGAAGACTGCACGGGATACTGGAGCCCCTGGGGTGGACAACCTGTATGGCTACGGAATCATCAATGCCAATGCGGCAGTGAACAACAATGTGCCTTCGGTATCCGAAAATCCACTGGGCACCATTGAAGAATGGATTCGAGTGCATCGCCGCAACGCGTCGGACACCACCGAGGCTCCAGCACCTGGCGTCTCAATGGAAAAGTCCGCGCTTAAGCAGGTAGCCGCTCCGACTCCGATTCAGCCCGAGCAATCTACTCCGATTTTGCAGCCACTGATAATCATCGGTGGTGCGGCATTACTGGTTCTGGTGATCCTGGCTGGCGGGATTCAAACCTTGCTCCGTAAACGCCGCGAACGATATACCGAAAGTGCAGCTTCGGCATCGCTGAGCTCCTTGAAGGTTGGTAAGTCTGCAGGGGATCACGATCTTTTTGATGACATCCCCGAAGACGAAAAATAGCAGAGATTAAAAATGGGAACGAATCCTCGCGGTTTCGTTCCCATTTTCTGTTGTGGTTTGGACACAGATTTGCTGGCTGAAGTACTCGAAGGCAAGTTCATGAAGTAAGCGTGACGCATCTGACGGAAATAGCTAGTGAATGTTTTCACTAACTCGGAATATCCGCGTAGAATCAAGAGTATGTCGATCATCGAATCCTCCCAGAAGCGTCCACGCATTCTTGTCGTCGGCGGTGGCTACGTTGGCCTTTACGTCGCGATGAAACTGCAGAAGAAGGTCAAGGCCCACGGCGGTATCGTTACCGTTGTTGACCCGAACCCATACATGACTTACCAGCCATTCTTGCCAGAAGTTGCCGGTGGCAATATCGAAGCACGCCACGTTGTGGTTTCGCACCGCCAGCACCTGAAGCACTCCGAACTTGTTAACGGTCGCGTGCTGAGCATCGACCACGCCAACAAGAAGGCAGTAGTTGCTCCAGTCAACGGCGAGCAGTTTGAGCTGGAATACACCGACGTTGTTATGTCGGCTGGCGCCGTCACTCGTACCTTCCCAATCACCGGTCTTGCTGAGACCGGCATTGGTCTGAAGACCATCGAAGAGGCTGTCGCACTGCGCAACAAAGTTGCCGAGCGCATCGAGTCCGCTTCGAACATGACTGACCCAGTAGCCCGCAAGCGCGCACTGACTTTCGTTGTTGTTGGTGGCGGCTTCGCAGGTATCGAAACCATTGCCGAGCTTGAAGATATGGCTCGCGACCTGATCAAGCTCAACGACCGCGTTGACCAGAAGGAAGCTCGCTTCGTTCTTGTTGAGGCCATGGGTCGCATCATGCCAGAAGTTACCGAAGAGCAGGCTGAGTGGGTTGTTGAACACCTGCGTAGCCGCGGCGTAGAGGTACTGCTGAACACCTCGCTGAACAGCGCAGTGGACGGCAACCTTGAGCTGATCAACATGGGCGACAAGTCCTCCGCTGGCGAATTCGGCGCTGACACCCTGATCTGGTGTGCCGGTGTTATGGCTAACCCAATGGTTCGCTCCACCGACTTCCCAATCGAGCAGCGCGGCCGCATCGAGACCCGCACCGACCTGCGCGTCAAGGATGCCAACGGCGATCCACTGGAAGGTGCCTGGGCAGCTGGCGATATCTCGGCAGTCAAGGACGTCACCGGCGGCCTGCCAGACGGAACCTGCGTTCCTAACGCTCAGCACGCCGTACGTCAGGCAAAGCTGTTGGCAAAGAACCTTTATGCTGCGCGCTACGGCGTTGGCACCATCAAGGAATACAAGCACTCAAACCTCGGCGCAGTTGCTGGCTTCGGTCGCAACAAGGGTGTTGCCAAGGTTGTTGGCATCAAGCTCAAGGGCTGGCCAGCATGGATGGCTCACCGCGGTTACCACGGTATGGCCATGCCAACCTTCGAGCGCAAGTTCCGCGTTGTCGGCGACTGGCTAGTTGCAATCTTCTTCAAGCGCGACGGCCTGCAGCTGAACAACCTTGAAGCACCACGCACTGCTTTCGAAGAGTCGGCTAAGCCAAAGAAGTAAGCTTCAGACTTAGCTGATCGACTACGTTGCGAGGGGCCGAATATTCGGCCCCTCGCGCACGTGCGAATTGTGGATTTTATATTTGCTTTCGAGATCACGTAAGATTTGAGAGTCTTGCCCCCATGGTGGAATTGGCATACACGGCTGACTTAAAATCAGCTGCCGAAAGGCTTGCGAGTTCGAGTCTCGCTGGGGGCACCACACAATAAGACCGCTACATCCTTGTAAACACAGGGCAGTAGCGGTCTTTGCTGTTTCCAGAGACAGGTAAGTGGGCGCAATGTGAGCACAGTGTGAGCACACTCGGTTCGCGAATCTTCCCGTGCGGCCTCGCAGTACTATTTCATGGACCGTTTGATGGTTGTTTGTTAGAACCTTCAAGAATATCGCTCAGAGAGTAGTTTTTCCGCGAGAAAACAGCCAATATCATCCTTCCGACTGAGCCATTTCACAGTAATGCTCAATAGGATTGACAGCAACGAACTCTCGCTTTCTGCGAGTCTGCACAATCGCAACCTATGGGGGAATGACGTTGAGCAACCCGGTATTTGGTTCAAAGAGCCAATCTGACGCTTGGGGAACCAAGCCTGGAAGTCCTGTTGGCTTCCGTGACAATGCAAATATGAGTGCCAATCAGCTACAAGATATGTACCAGCAGCCTGCGGCGACCAGTGCTGATACTGGTCGAATGACTATCGGCGACACTATCAACAAGACCATCTTCTGTCTCGCACTTGTTGTCATCGGTGCAGCAGCCGGTTGGATCATGCCAGCGCTCATGCTGCCAGGTGCCCTCGTAGGTTTTGTTCTTGGTCTGGTTAACATCTTCAAGAAGCGCCCATCGCCAGTGCTGATTCTTTTGTACTCGGCTGCTCAGGGTCTGTTCCTTGGTGGACTATCTAGCGTTCTGGAACACCGTCCGGGTATGGAAGGCATTGCCATCCAGGCTGTCTTGGCAACGATCTGCGTTGCCGGTGTCACCTTGGCGCTGTACCGCTCAGGTAAGTACCGTATGACTCCAAAGCTGAACAAGATCTTTATGGTCGGCATGATCGGTCTTATCGTCTTCTCGCTGCTGAACATGGTTCTCTCGATGACCGGTGTTGTTGACGGAATGTTCGGCATGCGCAGTGGCGTACTTGGTCTAGTCATCGGTGTTGTCGCCGTCTTGCTGGCGACCTACGCACTGGTTTCTGACTTCACCATGATCGAGGAACTGTCCAACCAGGGTGCTCCAGCCATCATGTCTTGGCGAGGTGCTTTCGGCCTGACGATGACCCTCATCTGGCTCTACACCGAGATTCTGCGCATTCTGGCCATCTTGCGTGGCGACGATTAACCAAATTGAATCCGAATTCAAGGACCAGTGCCCAAATCGGGCACTGGTCCTTGTTTTTTGTCACAATTCCGACATGGATCAAGAAGCTAGGTTTTAAACGCGGTAGCGTAGACGCATGAAGAGTAGCCGGTTGGAACGTTTACGACGCATACGCGTCTCCCTTCCGGGCAGGATCGCAGAAAAAACTGCAGAGCCCCGCGCTGAAACTGTAGATTTTAAGAGCGCTGAAGATATGCCGTATGCCGTACGTTTGGCAGCGAGCTGGGCTTGGCGCTTCTTGATCATTGTGGCGGCACTCGGTGTGCTTGTCTGGGCGCTTTCGAAGATCTCACTGCTAGTGATTCCCGTCCTTGTCGCTGCCCTTCTATCCGGCCTACTTTCGCCGGTGGTCAATGCGTTGAACCGACGAATGGCAGTACCGCGTGGACTAGCCGTGGGCATTGCGCTCATTGGCTTCCTAGCCTTGGTGATCGCCGGGCTATCCATGGCCGGACAGAAACTGACCTCTGGCTTTAACGCCCTGTGGAGCCAAGCCCTATTTGGTATCGAGCAGGTCCAAGACTGGCTGTTTAACGGTCCGCTGAAGCTGACCAACGCAGACCTGCAGAGCGTCATCGATGACATGATCGCCCAGCTGCGCGGCAACGCTACCAACATCCTGAGCGAAGCTTTGGGTTGGACATCTTTCATTGGCCAATTCCTCACCGGAACCTTGCTGGCACTCTTTGTGCTGATTTTCTTACTACTCGACGGCCGGAAAATCGGTCTGTTCCTGATCAACCTTTTGCCACGACGCGCTCGTCCAGCCATGGACGGAGCGCTGACCCGCGGATGGGCATCTTTGGTCAGTTACGTACGAGTGCAAATGCTCGTGGCGCTCATCGACGCCATCGGTATTGGGCTCGGTGCGTTGTTCCTTGGCGTTCCGCTCGCATTGCCACTGGGCGTACTGGTCTTCATCGGATCCTTTATCCCGGTAGTTGGTGCACTGATTACCGGCGCCTTGGCAGTGCTGCTGGCCCTGGTAGCCAACGGCTGGGTGAACGCACTGATCATGCTCGCGGTGGTCCTGCTAGTACAGCAGGCGGAGTCCAACGTTCTGCAGCCATTGATCATGGGCAAGGCAGTAAGCCTGCATCCACTGGCAGTTGTGCTGGCAGTAGCCGGCGGCACCATGCTGGCCGGAATCCCCGGTGCGCTCTTCGCAGTACCGCTGTTGGCTGTAGTCAACGCCGTCGTCAAATACCTTTCGGCCAGAGCTTGGGAGAGTGATCCGATAGTGCTAGAGCACTATGGAACTCAACCCATAACCGAGCCACCAGCACAAGATGCAGCAGCGACTCCACCGCCAAAGCCTGCGTCAACCCAACCACCAACTTCGCCGGAGACCCGGCATCCTGAGCAGACATCAGACGAGGACTAAGCCATGACCACAGAAACTAAGTTGCCAATCACCCTGGCCGACATCGAGTCCGCTGCCCAGGTCTTGAAGCCAGTTATTGCTTTGACCCCTGTGGAGCATTCCAGGGTACTGTCCCAGCACATTGGTGCCGAAGTCTTTCTCAAATGCGAAAACATGCAGCGTGCCGGATCCTTCAAGGTGCGAGGCGCCTACGTTCGCATGTCCAAACTCAGCGATGAAGAGAAAGCACGCGGTGTTGTCGCAGCTTCCGCCGGTAACCACGCCCAAGGCGTAGCGCAGGCCGCCAGCCAGCTGGGTATCAAGGCTCGTATCTACATGCCTCGTGGAGTTGCACTGCCCAAGCTCACCGCCACTCGCGATCACGGTGCGGAAGTAGTGCTCTTTGGAGACACCGTGGACCAAGCACTGGCCGAAGCCCAGCGCTTCGCCGATAAATCAGGCGCAGTATTTGTTCACCCCTTTGACCACCCGGACATCATCGCCGGCCAGGGAACCATCGGCCTGGAGCTACTAGAACAACTTCCAGAAGTGGAAACGGTTCTTATGGGCGTCGGCGGTGGCGGTCTGCTTGCCGGTGTAGCCATTGCGTTGAAGGAAAAAGCGCGAGAACTGGGACGAACCATCAAGGTGATTGGTGTGCAGGCAGAAAATGCTGCAGCCTACCCACCGTCACTGGCAGCTGACGCATTAGTTCCGCTGGATACCGTGCACACTATCGCTGACGGCATTGCAGTGGGCAAGCCAGGGCAACTGCCGTTCACCATCATCAAGGAACTTGTTGATGATGTGGTGACAGTATCTGAAGACGCACTAGCTCGCGCCTTGGTGGTCCTGTTAGAACGCAACAAGCTGGTGGTTGAACCAGCTGGTGCCGTGGGTGTTGCCGCGCTGCTGGAGAACCGTCTGGAAGAACATGGAATCAATCCAGCGACCACCGCGGTGATCCTCTCGGGCGGCAACATCGATCCGTTGCTGATGCTCAAGGTTATTCAGCGTGGTCTGTCGGCGGCCGGGCGATTCTTGACCGTGCGAATGATGCTTCCGGATCGTCCCGGCGCGCTGGCTCAGATCTCGCGTATCATCGCTGAATCAGATGCCAACGTGACGCGCCTGGACCACACCCGTATCGGTGGCTCGTTGTCCATGGGCGACGTGGCCATCACCATTGATCTGGAAACCAAGGGACACGAACATTCCAAGGCAGTGCTCAATAATCTTCGTGCCGAGGGATTTGATCCACAGATCACTAACAACGCCGGCGGATCAGTCGGCTAATCTCAACGCATAAAAGTCCACGGGCCGCTAACTCAATTGAGTTAGCGGCCCGTGGACTTTGTGCTTATTAGCTTTATTAGGAAGCTTGGTAAGGCTTAGCCGAGATGATTTCGACCTTGATGTCTCGGCCGTTTGGAGCCACGTAGGAAAGCTTGTCGCCAACCTTGGCGCCGTGAACGGCTACGCCGATAGGCGACTGCTCCGAGTAAACTTCCAGATCGGTGTCGCCAGCAACTTCGCGGGAACCGAAGAGGAATGAGGTCTCGTCACCAGCGATGTTGGCAACAACCATCATGCCTGGTTCAACGATGCCATCATCGGCAGGTGCTTCGCCAACGTTGGCGCGACGCAGTAGGTCCTTGAGGTACAGGATGCGGGCTTCGGCCTTACCCTGCTCTTCACGAGCGGCGTGGTAGCCACCGTTCTCCTTGAGGTCACCTTCGGAACGGGCCTGCTCGATACGCGCAACGATCTCGGCGCGTCCCGGGCCGGAGAGGAAGGTCAATTCGGTCTGGAGGCGGTCGAAGGCTTCCTGAGTCAGCCAAACGACAGGTTCGTTGCTGTTGGTGCTCACGTTGTACTTCCTTTGGTCAGTTAGGACTTCGCGGCGGCCGTTGAGGCTCAAAGAGCCACAAAAGCCGAACGCCACCAGTGAGGTGGCGTCGACGAAGTCGAATTCGGTACGGTTTCGCGGGCTTGCGTTGTTCTAGCGTTGCAAGCAAAGACCCCGCCAGCTACATGAAACAGTTCTAAGCTGACTCATTCACCGATGCGGGGTAAAACGTATCTTTTCAACGATAGTAGTCGCCAAAACGCTTTAAGCCCAATAGGTTCAGCTATTAGGGAATGAACTGGCAGAAATATTAACCCTTGAAGTTCTGCGGAACCTTGTAGCAGGATTCAACACCGGATGTCACCGCAAGGTTGTCGGTATGGAGGTCAACATCAATTTGCTGTTTGATCACGCCTGACTGCTCGCCTGGATCAAGCAACACGGTCTTGTAACCGACAACGGCTTTGGACTCGTTCATGGCCCGGATATCACACTGGACACGATCTTTGGAGTTGTACTCAACGATGATGCTGCTCTTGGCCAAGGTTGGAGAAACAACCTCAAAGTTCACGTCCTGAGCCGTGATGGCACTGTAGTTATTGAACCCGACGTATGCAGCGCCAACAACACCAATGCTCAGCGCAGCGCCAATAAGCCAGTTACGTGCTGGTTTGCTGAGGTTGCGTTTCTTGGGGTTGTTGTAGCGAGCCGTTAAGCTTGGATCAGACATTGCTTGTCTTGCACCACTCTCTATATGCCTTGGCGGCATTTGAACAGGGAATGCCGTATGTTGGTTCCTTCGACAAGTTTACCGCCTGAGCTGAATCGGGAATAACCGGCAGTCGAGTATCAGTTGTTATGACTGGTGGACAGTCATCAATATTTTCGACTGTGCAGCATAGTGACGAAGGAAAGTAGATAAGTGGAGATTCACAACGTGAAGAAAATTGCCCCATCGCAGGGTTTGCGTCTCATGGCGATTCACGCGCACCCGGATGATGAATCTTCGAAGGGCGCTGCCACCATGGCTGCCTACGTTGACGCCGGCGCTGAGGTCATGGTCGTTTCCTGCACAGGCGGCGAACGTGGCGACATTCTTAATGCAGCTGCAGGCGAGTTGGCTCACGCGCACCGCGATCTACCAGGGGTTCGCCGTACCGAGATGGCAGAAGCCGCTTCGGTGCTGGGCATTAAGCACCGCTGGCTCGGCTACGTTGACTCCGGCCTGCCTGAAGGTGACCCGCTACCGGAACTTCCTTTTGGCGCTTTTGCGCTGCAACCAGTGGAGGTGGCTGCCGCTGGCATCATTAAGCTGATCCGCGAATTCCGTCCACATGTCATCACTACTTATGACGAAAACGGTGGCTACCCGCACCCGGATCACATCCACAGCCACAAGGTGGCAACCTTCGCATTTGAGCATGCCGATAACCCAGAGATGTACCCAGAACTGGGGGAGCCATGGTCGGTAGGCAAACTGTACTACGACCGTGCTTTTGCACCGGACCGTTTCCGCGCATTGCACTACGCGATGGTCGAGGCCGGCATCGAGTCCCCGTACGCAGAACGTGTTGCGCAGTGGGAAACCGATGAAGATAACCAGATGTTCCAGTGGGTTTCACCACATACGACCACTACTCAGATTCACTGCGCAGACTTTTTCTCGCAGCGTGATCAAGCGTTGCTGGCTCACCGAACCCAGATTGACCCGGAGGGTTTCTTCTTCGCGGTCCCTGAACATGTGTACGCAGAGCGCTGGCCGTGGGAGGATTACACCTTGATCTCTTCGAAGGTGGCTACCGAGTTGCCCGAGTCGGACCTGTTTGCCGGACTAAGATAGCACTAAGCACTTCCCAGTTGTAGAAAAGAGTTGTCCGTATATCGTGAATACGATTTTCGCGTCCTTCGCAGTAGCCTCCGAGACCACCAAATTGGGCACGGAGACCAGTAGCGACTACGGTCCCGGATTCCTTGGATTTATTTTCACCGCGGTCATGGTCATCGCAGTGATTTTCCTTATCCGTGACATGGTTCGCCGTGTTCGCCGGGTGCGCTACACCTCGGAAGCTGAAGCCAAGCAGCAGGAAATGGTTACCAAGGGCAACGAACGCAAACTTCAGGAGCCTGAAGAGCCGATCGACCCTAAGACCAGCGAAGAGCGGTAAACAGTTGTGTGAGCTGCGCGATAGCATTATTGCGTGGCTCAACGACTCGCTGGCGCTGCCAGCCAATATCTTAGACAACATGCGCATCAACTAGTGGACTGGTTCCCTTATGGGGACGAAGCCTTTGAACAGGCTCGGTTGCGCGATGTACCAGTGATGCTCTCCATCGGTTATGCCGCGTGCCACTGGTGCCATGTGATGAGCCACGAATCTTTTGACGATCCCCAAATCGCTGAATTACTCAACGAAAATTTTGTGGCCATCAAGGTGGACCGTGAAGAGCACCCCTTGGTGGATGACACGTACATGATGGCCACCCAAGCGCTCACCGGTGCTGGTGGCTGGCCTATGACCATCTTCGCTATGCCTGATGGACGCGCGGTGCACGCTGGGACTTATTACCCAGCACAGCAGCGCGGCAAAACTCCTGGCTTCAGGCAAGTACTTGATGCTGTGCACCAAGCGTGGGAATCCAAGCGCGAGGGCTTAGAAGAACAAGCCCAGATGCTCGCGGATCACCTAGCTGAACTTGGTACCCGGCAGAGTGCGTTGCTGTCCTTAGAATCTGCAGAACCAGCGGCGCAGGCACTGAGCACTGCCACCGAACGCTGGCTGGCTGCAACAAAGCCTGAAGGCGGATTTACGCCTGCGCCTAAGTTCCCTCCCACCTGGGCTTTGAAGACCATGTGGCGTTCGGTCTTTACCCGTCCAGACACCGCCGAAGACGCCTTTGGCGCCGTAGCAACTCACCTTGAAGCAATTTTCTTGGGCGGATTACAAGACCATATTGATGGCGGATTCGCCCGGTACTGTGTGGATGAAAATTGGTCGGTCCCACACTTTGAAAAGATGCTCTACGACAATGCTGGCTTGCTTTCGTTAGCTGCGCGCAGCGCGGTGCTGGCCAAAGAAGTTGCCTCGAATACGCAGCGCGAATCGGCCCCTCGTGCACAAGCGCTAGCAACACTGGCGGCAAGCAGCGCGCGGGGAATTATCACGTTCCTCAAGGAAGAACTGCTGGTAGATTCCACTTCAGCACCGGCCTTTGCCGCCTCACTGGACGCGGATTCCACCCGAGATGGCGCCCAAGTTGAAGGCGCTTACTACAGCTACAGCCGCGAAGAGATCAACAGCGTCACTTCATCGCTGACGCAGGTTTTGCCTCAGGGGCTGATCCGTTTTGCGCCTATCGCCGAGGACGCCGAGCACTTCTGCTTCTCCTTCGCCAGAATGCCAAAGCCTGGCGAGCAAGCTGTGATCACCGAGCTGATAACTGCCCTACGCAATATGCGCACCTCACGCATCAGGCCGGTCCGCGATGAGAAAATCATCGCTGGCTGGAACGGGCTAGCCATTCAAGCATTGTGCGATGCCGCCGTACTGCTTGATAATTCAGAAGCATTAGAACTGGCCAAGCAAGTTGGAAATAGTGTGTGGCAAACACAATGGGATTCATCCACCCAACGTCTAGCGCGGGTAAGTTTTGCTTCGCGTGCGGCCACCGGCAACGAAGCAACCCTGCAAGACTATGCCGCTCTAGCTGTTGGTTTCCTGGCCCTGGGACAAGCTACGAAAGATGACCAATGGTCCGAACGAGCAGGACAGTTATTAGCACGGGCCAAGGATTTTGTGGATCCGGAATCTGGAGTGCCACGCGACAGCGTTCAAGCTGATGAGCGCATTACCGCGCAACGCAGTGATGTTGCTTCCGTGAGCGTGCTTGACGATGCGTTGCCTGCAGCCGGAGCGCTTTATGCCAAGGCGTTATCTATGCATGCAATTAGGGCCATGGCCACGGGCGAATACTCCCAAACCCATGCAGAAGAACTAGAAAGCGCACGCAAGCTAAGCGCCCACGCTGCAGCGTTGGCCGCTGACGCGCCTACCCAGGTAGCTACCGCCCTAGAAGTCCAGAACATCATCTCTAGCACCGTGCACTACGTGGGACTCTCCGACTGGGAAGGTCCTCAAGCTGCGCAAGTGCGCAATATCGCCTGGGCCCTAGACCTCAATGCCCATCACGATCCGCAGCTCGCCGGTTCAGGCTCAACACTGAAGATTCAACCCTGCCGTGAAGAACTGTGCCAAATGCCGGTTGAATCCATTGAAGATCTACTGGAGCTGCTGCGCGTGAGCCACAACAACTAGGCGAAAAAACGGTGAGCGAGGAGTGTCTTTGGACTGCTGGGATTGCAAGATCCGCAAAGCAACGAGTGATTCGCGGTAGATTTAGAACCTAGACTTTTTGAATCGATTGAAAGGCAGTGCCACGGTGCAGCTTCCCAACCTTGCGTATCGTTACTACGAACGGCGCTTGGCGAAGTCACTGCCTGCCGACAAGCTCCCTCACCACATCGGGGTTATGGTCGATGGCAACCGGCGCTGGGCCAAGCTTGCCGGTTCGCCCACCATGGCCGGTCATCAGGCCGGAGCAGACAAGATTCTTGAATTCCTGGACTGGTGCGAAGACCTCAACATCAAGATGGTCACGCTCTACATGCTCTCCACCGACAATCTGAACCGCGAGGCCAGCGAACTGCGAGACCTCTTGGAAGTCATCGGTGGAACCCTGGATCGACTGGGCGAAACCAACCGGGTGAAAGTTCAACAGGTTGGCGCCAAGGATTTGCTGCCACCTCAATTGGCTCAGAAGCTGTCCGCCTTGGAAACCATTACCGCAAACCGTACTGGTGTCCACGTGAACGTGGCCATCGGTTATGGCGGACGCCGTGAAATCTTGGATGCTTTTAAAGAGCTCTTGGGGCAGGCCGCCCATAACGGACGCACCATCGAAGAGCTGGCCGAAAACCTGTCCACCGACGACATCGAATCGGCCCTGTATACCAAAGGTCAGCCAGACCCAGACTTGGTTATCCGCACCAGCGGTGAGCAGCGCCTGAGCGGATTCTTGACCTGGCAGAGTGCGTACTCAGAGTTCTACTTCTGCGAAGCCTTGTGGCCTGACTTCCGCCGTGTTGACTTCCTGCGAGCCTTGCGCGACTTTGCGGATCGCCAACGCCGATTCGGCGCCTAGTTTCTTTCTCGGTTTAGCGTCTCAAAACTTTCTGCAGCGCGCAGAGTTAAAATAATCGTTACCCAGCTGTTGCTTACTGGTGACCTTCACAGGTCTATGGTGTTCATAAGGCCGGGGCATCAAGCCCTAGCTGACTGAAGGGTTCCGCACTAGATGACCAAAAGCAGCGCAAGCCGGTACCACTGCCGGAAACGCCTTGGACATCCGGTGTTGGGGTTCCCCACTGACGCGTGGGGAAATTCCTCACGCCGGATTCGAGATTGGGTGCGCTGCCATGAGCCGAACTGCCGAACAAGGTGTACGAACCTACGTCATTGACACCTCGGTTTTGCTTTCAGATCCGAAAGCAATGTTCCACTTCGAAGAGCACCATGTGGTGATTCCATTAACCGTGGTCACCGAGTTGGAACAGAAACGCAAAGACCCTGAGCTGGGTTACTTTGCACGTCAAGCCTTGCGCCTGCTTGATGATTTGATTGCCAACCACGGCGGACTAGCCCAAGCGGTTCCCGTCTCTTCTTCCGGTGGCACGCTGCGCATCGAACTAAACCATATTGCCCCTGACGTGCTTCCGGTAGGAATGCGTTCGGGAGATAACGACGCCCGTATTCTCGCCGTGGCAAAACACCTCTTGGATTCCGGTCTCGACGTTGCCCTAGTGACCAAAGATCTGCCGATGCGAATCAAAGCATCAGCCATGGGGCTGCACGCAGAGGTGTACCGCAACGAGCTGATCGCCTCCACCGGTTGGACCGGCATTGAACAGCTAGAGCTTGACGAAGAGTCCATGGCGACGCTTTATGAGCACGAACAGCTCTTGAACCTTAAAGCCGTCGCTGATGCGCCGATCAATACCGGTTTTGTCATCACCTCAACGCGCGGAAGCGCCTTGGCTCGCAAGACCGACGCCACCACGTTGAAATTGGTTCGCGGAGACCAGCAAGCGTTTGGACTACATGGCCGCAGCGCAGAACAGCGCATCGCATTGGACTTGCTCATGGATCCTTCGGTGGGGATTGTATCCCTCGGTGGTAACGCCGGTACCGGTAAGTCAGCGCTGGCGCTCTGTGCCGGCATGGAGGCGGTGCTGGAGCGTCGAGAACATCGTAAGATCACGGTGTTCCGTCCGCTGTATGCCGTGGGCGGCCAGGAGCTAGGCTATTTGCCCGGTTCCGAAGGTGAGAAGATGGGCCCCTGGGCGCAAGCGGTATTCGATACTCTCGGATCAATCGTGTCAAAGAACGCCATCGATGAAGTCATGGAACGTGGCATGCTCGAGGTCCTTCCGCTCACGCACATTCGAGGCCGTTCCCTGCATGACTCTTATGTCATCGTTGATGAGGCTCAGTCACTGGAACGCAATGTGCTGCTCACGGTGCTTTCGCGCATCGGTCAGAATTCAAAAGTGGTGTTGACCCACGATGTGGCCCAGCGCGACAACCTGCATGTTGGACGACACGACGGTATCGCCGCGGTGGTGGAGCAGCTCAAGGGCCACTCGCTGTTCGGCCACGTAACGCTGACTCGATCTGAACGTTCTGCTATCGCCGCGTTGGTGACCCAAATGCTGGACTCGCCAACTCTTCCCTAACCGTCGATAGTTCTCCGGCTCCTCCTGTCCCAAAGAACAACGGGACAGGGGGAGCCCACGCTATTGCGAGCTGTGGAACGGGGTCCTTAGGGTTCGAGAACCTTAGGGATTGACGGTCGGCTGATCTAGCCAGTGAACTTTCTGGAACTGAGAATTGATGTAGTACTCGTCTTGCGCAATGACTCTAGCCGTTAGATCGGGAGCAACCGGGGCCGAACCATCCTCAGTTAGTACCTTTCGCAGCAGACAAGTTCCCGTGCTCTGATCTAAGACCACCAAGGTGCGGGTGTTTTCTGGCACGAGTGGGCAGTGGGCGACTGCAGGTTGATAAGTATGTCCGGCGCTGAGCACGGCGGCTAGTGCAGGGCGACCCTCATGGATCAGCTCGACGGCCTCATGGATATACGTCGGGTGATCAAAAGCCAAATCCAGCGAAGCTGGTTCAGCGCCAGCAAGTTCTACTGGATCCAGAATTGCTTGCCAGTACCCTATTGGCAGCAGCGTGCCAAACCCGGAGATTTCAGGTCGTCGAAGGACCAATTGATCTGCGGTGAACACTGGAGTGCTTAGTTCGGAAGGCAACTGCCAGGAAGCGTTGGTTGATGCCACGTACCCGCGGCTTCGTTGCGCGCTGAAAGTTTCCTTTTGGAAGAGCAGTTCGCCTTCAGCGCTGTGCACAGCGATGGCTTCGCGCCCACGGATTTTTACCGTGACGGTGCCGGCCAAATTGAGTTGCTGTTGCGCCAGCTGCGTTGGCACCTGAATTTCTAGGTTTATTGAAGTGCTCAGCCAAGGGGCCGAACGAGCCAGCGCGCGGTACCTTCGCCGGGTGGCCGAATCGGGAATCGGATGGCCGGGGAAGTAAAGCGGAGCTGATGGTACGTCCATACTTCAATTGTAGGAGTGCCCCTATTATTCACAAGGGCAATCTCCTTCTCCCACTGGACGCAGAAGTTGCCTATGCTCTTTACATGTCAGAGATTTGGAGCGTATCCCACGAAGGACCGGTCATCGGCGTCCTAGTTGCGCTCCAGTTGCTGTGCTTTGTGATCTTTGGATTCTTGTTATCAAAGGAGGACATTTCCAGCCACCGTTTACCCAACCGGCTGGTGGGCTATTGGCTGGTAGCCAGCACCCTAGTGATCGTAGGTTTGGGCATCGCACGCGGCGATGGGTTGGGCATCGTGCAAGGGGTCCTGGGTCTGGTCTTACTTGGTGGCGCCTACCTGTTGATCAGTGTCGTGTCCTTAGGAGCAATGGGCATGGGAGATGTAAAACTTGCCGCTGTTCTCGGGATAAATCTTGGCTACTATTCGTTGGCGTCCTTGTTTCTGGCCACGTTGGTAACTTTTGTGCTCTCTACGCTGTGGGTTCTTGGGGGAGTGATTGCTAGAAGGCTGACCTTAAAATCAGCTGTTCCTTTCGGACCGTTCATGATCATTGGCGCCTTAGCGGTGCTGCTTGTGGCACGATGAAATTGTGGCAACTCCGGAATTCATCACTAGTCTTCGTACGCATATTGGACACGAAATGCTTTGGCTCTCGGGGGTGAAAGTCGTGGTTTTCCAAGATAATAAAGTTCTGTTGGTTCGTCGCGCGGATAACGGGTTGTGGACCCTGCCAGCGGGAATCATTGACCCCGGCGAAGAACCATCGTTGACGGCTGCGCGAGAGGTTTTAGAAGAGACCGGGGTATCGTGCGAAGTTACGGATCTGATTGGTGTTGGGGTGACAGCCCCGACCGTTTATCCCAATGGGGATCACGCCCAGTATCTAGATATCGTCTTTAGAGCACGCCACGTTTCTGGACAGGCAAAAATCAACGATGATGAAAACCTTGAAGTGGGTTACTTCGACCTAGCGGACCGTCCAAAACTACCTCCACTTCACGAACGAGCCTTGGCGTGGGCGCTGGATCCGCGTCCCGGTGGTTACTTCGCGTAGAGACAAAAGAAAAGGCAGCTGGGGTGCGAACCAATAATGGTTCGCACCCCAGCTGCCTTTCGACGCTTTAGCTACAGGCTAAGGCAGTCTTATTTGATGTCGCTATCGGCTTCGCCTGTTGGCTTTTCAGCTACGAGGACAGAGCCTTCGGCCTCTAAGGCCGGGTCAACCGAATCAGTGTGCTGTACGAGGTGGGCTTCTTCGTAAGCGATTGCTTCTTCGCCGCCGATAGCCTCGCCACGAGCCACCATGCCGGCGGTGTCGGACAGTGGAATCTGCTTGAGGAACAGTGCCAAAGCAAACGCGACAACCAGGAATGGAACCAGGTACCAGAACACTGGAGCCAACGAACCTGCGTAGGCATCCACGATGCCGTCACGCAGTGCCTGAGGCAACGAGGAAAGTGTTTGTGGGTCCAAAGACGAAGTTGCTTGACCAGCTTCGGCAGCGTTGGCGCCAGCACCGGAGAACACGTCCATCAGCTTCTCGGAGAGGCGGTTGGTGAATAGCGCACCGAAGATCGCAACACCAAGCGAAGCGCCAACTTCACGGAAGTAGTTGTTGGTCGAGGTTGCGGTACCGATCATTTCGGGATCCACCGCGTTCTGTACCACCAGGACAACAACCTGCATGATCAGACCCATGCCGGCGCCCAATACGAAGAGGTAAACGCAGATCAGCCACAGTGGGGTCTGAGCAGTCAGCGTGGTGAAAGCCAGCAGTGCCACGATGGTCACCAGGGTGCCCGCAATTGGGTACGCCTTGTATCGACCGGACTTGGAGATTGCGATACCGGAGTAGATGGAGGTACCCATCATGCCGACCATCATTGGAACCATCAGCAAGCCGGATACCGCAGCCGAGGTGCCCGAGGACATCTGCAGGAAGGTTGGTACGAAGGCAATTGCCGAGAACATGCCAATACCCAAGGTGAAGCCGATGGCGGTGGCGGTAATAAAGACCCGGTTCTTGAATAGGCTCAGCGGGATGATTGGATCTTGTGCCTTGGCTTCAGCAAAGACAAACAACGAAGCAGCAACAACCAGTCCTGCGCCCCATGCCCAGGTTTCCGGTGCGTTCCAACCGTGGGTTGCAGATCCACCGAAGTCGGTGAAGAAGATCAAGCAGGTAGTTGCAATCGACAGCAGTAGAACACCGAAGTAGTCAATCTTCTTTTCGGCCTTCTTGTTTGGCAGGGTCAGTGCGAACCATGCAATGGCGAAAGCGGCGATACCAACAGGGATGTTGATGTAGAAAGCCCATTCCCAAGTGAGGTGGTCAACGAAGAATCCACCCAGCAGTGGGCCGGCGACTGCGGACAAGCCGAAGATGCCACCTAGTGGACCCATGTACTTGCCACGCTCGGAAGCGGGAACGATGTCAGCGATGATGGCCTGCGACAGGATCATCAAGCCACCGCCACCCAGACCTTGAAGGGCGCGGAAAATCACGAACATCCAGAAGGTGGTGGAGAAGGCTGCGCCAACCGATGCCAAGGTGAACAGGGCAATAGCGATTAGGAACAGATTGCGTCGCCCAAGGACGTCGCCAAATTTGCCATAAATCGGCATCACGATAGTGGTTGCCAGCAAGTAGGCAGTGGTGATCCAGGCCTGGTGCTCAACGCCACCGAGCTTGCCAACGATGGTTGGCATCGCGGTGGAAACGATGGTCTGGTCCAGTGAGGACAGGAGCATGCCTGCGATCAGGGCCGAGAAGATGATCCAGATGCGCCGCTGAGTTAATACCAGTGGCGCGTCGCCCGGGGTTTTCCGGGAACTAACGGTTGTAGCCATGTTTATCCTTGCGAGATTTTGTGCGAAAAGTTTTTAGTCGTTGGTGCGACGTAGCTGCTGGCCCATGATGCTTTGAACTTGGGACATCAAATTCAGGAATTCTTCGCTAAGTGAGCGTTTCCCGGATCCTGCAACGTAGGCATCGATAGCTTGAAGCATGGTGTGTTTCAGGATGTGCATCAGGCTGCTGAGTCGTGGATCTTGGGGATCCACTCCTTCACGCGAAGCGATGAGCTCACGGAACTTTGCCTCTTTTTTCGGGCCGGTCTGAACCATGTGTTGGAGTAGCTCCGGTTCGCGGTGGGCCATGGTGAAGAACCCGTGAGTGCTCACGATCTCGTTCTCATCGATGCTTAGTCGTTCAAGGACTAATTCCACCAAGTCGGCCAGCAATGTTGGGGAGATTCCTTCAATGCCTTCAGGACGTGCGGCCATAAAACGTTCAATGCTTCCCTCTGGCAAAGCATCGGATTCATGGCCAAAGACGGCATCAAGCTTGCTGGGGAAGTAGTTGAAGAAGGTGCGACGCGATATGCCTACGCGTTCGCAAACATTTTCAATAGTGAACCCAGTAAATCCAAGATCTGCGGTCAACTCGCGACAGTGGCGGGTGATGGCCGTTTTGGTTTTTTGCATGCGATCGCTAAGCGTTGGTGCCCCGCAAGGTACCTCAGTTTCGCTTGTTGCACTATTGTTCATATAGTGCAGTATTGCACTATGGGAACGAGGGTGCAACTTATGTGATCTGCAACATTGTGGCCTTCAGGGTCACCGAAAACAGCTCATAGTCTTGGTGTCATAGGGTTGGGTTATGGCCCAAATAGAACTGCGCAAACCAAGTCCTGAACTCCATGCATCATTTATGCAAAGTACTGCCGAATGGAACGGCGTCGACCAAGATGGCGCCTCAGTCTTCTTCGCCGAAAAGTATGGCTGGGACTTGGCTGACCGCACTGATTTTGAGCATTGGGTGCAGTTGCTCAATGACTTGGCAAAGCCGGATTTCACACCCCTGCCGGGATTCGTCTCGCAAAGCACGCTATGGGTCGTGGAAAACGGCGAATACTTAGGTGCCGTGAGCTTGAGGCACGAGTTAGGCAATGACTACTTGTTGGAAGTCGGCGGCCACATCGGTTACGGCATTCGCCCTAGCGCCAGACGAAGAGGGCTCGCCAAATTTGCGCTCGCCGGATCATTGGAGCAAGCGCGAGCACTGGGTCTCTCGAAAGTACTGATTACCTGTAGTGACTCCAACATCGGCTCCGCTCGCACCATTGAATCCAGCGGGGGAGTCCTCGAAAGCCTCAAACCGTTGAGCGAAGTTGGTCCGAAGTTCGGGGTCCAAGAAGCAGTACGACGTTATTGGATCAATCTGCAATAGCAGCGTTCGCCCATATGCCAAGTCACGCCTTGGCATAGCGATGGCTCGTGGTAATTCAGAAAATTCTGAATCACCACGGGCCACTATTTTGCGACCGCAGCGGCTAGTGCTTTCCAACCATGGTGGAAACATCGAGCAACTGATCTAGCTGTTCTTCGGTAACTTCACCGCGCTCAACAAAGCCCAAAGCGACGGTAGCTTCACGCACTGTCAGCCCTTCGGCAACGGCCTTCTTGGCAATCTTTGCGGCGTTCTCGTAGCCAATCAACTTGTTCAGTGGTGTCACGATCGATGGTGAGGCCTCGGCCAAGAATCGAGCACGCTCAACGTTGGCTTTGATGCCGTCAATCATCTTCTCAGCCATGACCTTAGTGGTGTTGGAGAGCAAACGAATTGACTCAAGCAGGTTCGAGGCGATCACTGGAATGCCGACGTTCAGTTCAAAGGCACCGTTCGTTCCGGCCCAGGCGATAGCGGTGTCATTGCCGATCACCTGAGCCGCAACCTGAATGGTGGCTTCAGAGATGACTGGGTTGACCTTGCCCGGCATGATCGATGACCCTGGTTGCAGATCTGGAATGGCAATTTCACCCAAACCAGTGTTTGGACCGGAGCCCATCCAGCGCAAGTCGTTGGCAATCTTGATCAGCGAAATTGCGATGGTGCGAAGAGCGGCGGATGCTTCCACCAGGCCATCACGGTTTGCCTGCGCCTCAAAGTGGTTGCGGGCTTCGGTGATAGGTAGGCCAGTATCTTCGCGGAGGAACTCGATGACCTTCTGTGGGAAACCGTCCGGGGTGTTGATGCCGGTACCCACCGCAGTGCCGCCCAGAGGAACTTCGGCCACTCGTGGCAATGCAGCCTCGATACGTTCAATGCCGTAACGAACCTGTGCAGCGTAGCCACCAAATTCCTGACCCAAAGTCACCGGGGTAGCGTCCATGAGGTGAGTACGTCCGGACTTTACAACGTCCTTGAATTCGGTCGACTTGGACTCCAACGAGGAAGCGAGCTGGCCCAAGGCTGGAATCAGGTCGTTGATCAATGCGCTGGTAGCTGCCACGTGCACCGAAGTAGGGAACACGTCGTTGGAAGACTGCGAAGCGTTCACGTGATCATTCGGATGAACTTCGGTGTCGCTGTTCTTGGCCTTCAAGGCGCGGGTGGCAAGCTCAGCTAGAACCTCGTTGGTGTTCATATTTGAGCTGGTGCCGGAGCCGGTCTGAAAGACGTCAATAGGGAACTGCGCATCGTATTTACCGCTGGCCACTTCTTGGGCCGCATCGGTAATTGCTTCGGCGCGTTCGGCATCCAAGACGCCCAAAGCGAGGTTGGCGGCAGCTGCGGCCTTTTTTACCTGCGCGAGAGCCTTGATGTGCGATGGCTCTAGGGTTTTGCCTGAGATGGGAAAGTTCTCCACCGCACGCTGAGTTTGTGCGCGATACAAAGCCTGAGCTGGAACTCGGACTTCGCCCATGGTGTCGTGTTCAATGCGGAAATCGTCACTGTTAGTCATGCGCCCAGATTACGCCTGTTTGGCAGGCGAAAGACAGGACCCTGATGCAAACATCACAACCCACAGTGACGCTTCAGAAAATCGGGAATAAATGTTGATCTACAAGGCAGTTTGCAATGTGCGCGGGTGCTTAGTCCAGACCCAAGCTGGAGACCAGCTGTGCTCGCCCGTCGTGCAAGTGATAGGCCACGCCAGCTACTGCCGTGCGGCCTTCTTCGATGGCTTGCGCAATGATGGTGGACAAATCAACAAGACGATCCGTGGTCTGCTTGACGTGCTCGACGGCGGTGCCGTTTACATCGGTGATGCCCTTGCGCTCAGCGGCCAGTACCGATGGGGTAATGTGCTCAACCAAGTCCCGAACAAAGCCCTTGGGCATGTTGCCGGTTTCTTTAACCTTGATGGCGCTGGTGATTGCACCACAGGAGTTGTGGCCAAGGATCACAATCAACGGGACGTTCAGGCTCTCAACCGCGAATTCCAATGAGCCCAAGCTAGCCGGGTCAATCACGTGACCGGCGGTGCGCACCACAAACATGTCACCCAAACCGGCATCAAAAATGATTTCAGCAGCAAGTCGGGAATCTGAGCAACCAAAAATCACTGCATAGGGTTCTTGACCAGTGAGCAAGGACTGGCGTCGTGCACTGTCCTGATTGGGGTGCTCGGTCTCTTCGTTGACGAAGCGTAAGTTGCCGGCGCTGAGTTTTTCCCATGCCTCGTTGGGTGACAGGGACTGAGCAATTGAATCAGATGGCATAAGCCAAAGTCTACGGGAACAAATTCGAATATCGAATTCGTCGCGTCAGGTCGCAGTCATAATGCGAACTAATTCATCGTCGATTCTGCCAACTTTGCGACGTTCTCCAACTCTTCGGTGGAAGTGTCGGTCGAAAGGATAAGAGTCGAGTCTTTGCGCTCTGCGATCAGGTAGGTAGTTTTGTCTTTCACACGTTCTTCCCACTTCCAGCCACCAATTGTTTTGGTGCCCGTAGGAACGGCAGCGTCCGTGGTCAAAGCGATCCACGTTTGGTTGGCCTTGGCAGCTTGGCGAACCCATACAAAATTCTTGTCATCGGAGACAACGCCAAATTCCCAGTACGGAACGCCCTGGGCATTGTTAGCCTGCCAACGTGCAAAATTCGCGTACTCGTCTTCGGCCAGCTCGGGTGCAAAAATCTTGAATCCTGCGATGGATTCAGTCTGCTCGGCAGTCTGGGCCAGGTTAACATCGCTCTTAAAGGCTTGTTCTTTAGGAGCCGGGTTGAGAAGAATCAACGGAATGAGAATCGCCAGGGTGAAACCGACCGAAAGAATCATGCCCTTGTAAGTCTGATTGGCACGCTTGGCGGCTTTTTCGGTGAGCTGTGGCTTGAACGGAAGATCGTCAAAGGTAGCTTCGGGATCGTTTAGATCGCGGCGCGGGGCCGAATCTAGCTCGGTGTTTTGATCCAGCGGTTCGTTGACAGGCACGTTGTTCCCGTTGTTGTTCTCAAGTTGCACGTCTTCTATTCTCCCTGAAGAGTCTGTGTAATTCGAACTTGCGTGCCCAAGCCCACGCTGATGTGTTGCAGGGGCCGTCGACATGAACTGTCACGTAATTTTCTAAAGAGCTAGAATGTCAGTGTTTGCATAGGCGCAATGACTACGACTCAGTGATGGGATCTTTCGTGACCGAAAAGAACAATTATGCCCAACTTTCTCCGCGATTGTCGTTAACCGACGCGGAGCCGGACCGCAACCTAGCACTGGAGTTGGTGCGCGCTACAGAAGCGGCCGCTATCGCTTCCACGCCATGGGTTGGCTTCGGAGACAAAAACGCGGCAGACGGCGCTGCAGTTGATGCAATGCGTGGTCTGCTCTCCACTGTGAACTTCAATGGCGTTGTTGTTATCGGTGAAGGTGAAAAAGACGAAGCACCAATGCTCTTCAACGGCGAGGAAGTTGGCAACGGCACCGGTGCGGAGTGCGACGTAGCCGTTGACCCAATCGACGGAACCCGTTTGACGGCCCTGGGCCTGAACAACGCACTTTCGGTGTTGGCAGTAGCTGACCGCGGATCCATGTTTGATCCGTCAGCAGTTTTCTACATGGAAAAGCTGGTCACCGGACCAGAAGCAGCAGACCTAGTTGACCTACGTCTGCCTGTGAAGCAGAACTTGCACCTGATCGCTAAGGCCAAGGGCAAGAAGATCAGCCAGATTACCGTCACCATCTTGGACCGTCCTCGTCACGCTGGGTTGATCGAAGAGATCCGTGCTGCTGGTGCTCGCACCAAGCTGCTCATGGATGGCGACGTAGCCGGTGCTATCGCGGCAACTCGTGAAGGCACGGGTGTTGACGCACTGATGGGTATCGGTGGAACTCCAGAAGGCATTGTGACCGCCTGCGCTATCAAGGCACTGGGCGGTGTCATCCAGGGACGTCTATGGCCTACCGACGATGACGAGAAGCAGAAGGCGCTGGACGCTGGCCACAAGTTGGACCGCGTTCTCACCACCAACGATTTGGTGACCTCGGATAACTGCTACTTCGCAGCTACCGGCATCACCGACGGCGACCTGCTGCGCGGTGTGCGCTACAAGGGCAACCGCATCAGCACCCAGTCGATCGTTATGCGCGCGAAGTCCGGAACCATCCGCTTCGTTGAAGGCGAACACCACCAGGACAAGTGGGAAGCTTACACCCGCTAAATCCAGGTAAGACAAAGACCTGCGGCCATGGACTCAAGTAAGTCCATGGCCGCAGGTCTTTAATCGCTCAACGTTCGTAGCGGCTGGTGTCAGAGATGTCAGTCCAGCTGCGAGCTGGAAGCAAAGAGCTGGCCCCGAGTATCACCTTGGAGAGTTGCTGAAGCTGGTAGCTCCGCAGCGGTGATGAACAAGGATTGGCCCCGGGTAATTGTCCGTTGGCCTTCTTGGGTTCTGATCAAGAATTCGCCTGCGGTGCACAAGATAATGGCGGCCCCGTGCAATTGCAGATCCGATGCTTGGCCTGGTTGTGTCGGATCCAGAACCTGCAACTGGAACTCTTCAAACTCTGGCTTGTACAAGCGGTCATGGTTAGCCAGCGCCACCGGCTCCAGAATTGGTGCGGGGGAGGGCTGGGCTATGGTGACGTCCAAGAGCTCTGGAACATCAATGTGCTTGCTGGTCAGTCCGCCTCGCAATACATTGTCCGAATTGGCCATGACCTCGATGCCGAGTCCACGCAGATAAGCGTGTACGTTTCCGGCACCCAAACTGATGGCCTGTCCTGGCTCCAAGAAAACCAAATTCAGCAACAGAGCAACAAGTACGCCCGGATCGTTCGGGTAGATCTTGTTGATCGAGACAAGCTCCGCAAAGTGAATATTAGAGCTCAACTTTGCCGAAGACTCGATGGCTGCGCAGATCTGCTCAACGGCTTGGGCCACGGGTACACCCGCGGTGAGAATGTGCTTAAAGGTCTGCGCCAACGGATCCGATCCTTGCAACAGACCGATGATCCGCTTGACCTCACCCAGCTGATTGGCTGGGAGCTCACCGGATACCAAGCGTAGATCTTTGATGATTTGAGCTGGCTGACGGAATCCAGACAGAGCCACAAAATCGGTGAGCGCATAAAGCATCTCCGGTTTGTGATTGTCATCCTTGTAGTTACGATCAGCTGCATCCAAAGCCTTGCCACTGGCATTTTCCGAGGCAAAACGTTCTTGAGCTTGCTTGAGCGTTGGATGGGTTTGGATCGATAGCGGCTGGGTGGCCGAGAGTACTTTGAACAAGTATGGCAATCGGCCAAAACGCTGGGCCACAGTAGTACCCAAGATGTGTTGTGGGTCTTGCGCGATGAAGTCATTAAGCGCAACATCTTCATCCGCCAGACGGCTTGGGCACCCAGGATGAGCACCAAGCCACATCTCTGCCTGCGGAGTAATCTCCGCAGGCAGATTCAGCAAGTCAGAGATCTCAGAATCGGATCCCCAGTGGTAGTCCCTGATCGCGTTATTCAACTCGAACACGTCGCTTGACCATAGCCTTTCATTAACAGTGATTGGGTTGCGTTGCGGTCGGGGGGTCTAACCGTTGGTACTGCAGTGCATGATCCGTTTAAGGAACGGTGCACTCGTCGTTGTTGGCGGCAATCTGAGAAATTCTGGTGGTTGCGCCGGCCATTTCCAGCTCAACCAAGTATTCCTCGGTGATCGGGCTGCCATCAGGCTGGGTGAACTCCGCATCGCCACTGTCGGACAGCTTCGGCGCGTTATTGATATCTCCAGCATCTGAAGTGTCCTCGGAAGCCTCGGTACTCTCAGTGCTCTTTTCAGACTTGGAGGAATCCGTTGAGTCTTCACTTGCTTCAGCCGCGGCGCTCTTCTTAGCCTTCTTCTCATCATCCGACTCGTTTTGCTTTGCGATCAAGGTCTGAATTCGACCCTGCAACTTATCAAAATCTGGGTAGGTGGAGAAGGTGCGTTCGAAGTCCGGAGCGCCGAGGGTCAGTCGAGCCATTGGCTGCGAGGAGACCTTTTCTGCCAAGGAGACAAAGGAACCGAGCTGACCGGCTGGAATGTTGGTTTCCACCAGCTGTTCACCGGCGGACATGATGCTGGTGAAGTTGCTCAGAATGGTCTGCGGAGTGAACTGCTTGATGATTGCCTGCTGTAAGCACTGCTGGCGCTTGATGCGGTGGTAGTCATCGGTGAAGTCACGGGAGCGAGCAAACCACAGGGCCTGCTTTCCGGTGAAGGTCTGGTTGCCCGGAGCGAACCAGTGGGTACGAATGGTGCTGTTTTCGTAGCGCTTACCGTTGTAAGGAACCCAGCCACCCGAATCGATGTTCACGCCGCCGAGGGCATCAACAAACTGCTCGAAGCCAGCCATGTCGACCATGACGTAACCCTGAACAGGTAGGCCGGTGGTGCCTTCCAAAGCGTCCATCGCGGCCTGCGCACCGACGTTCTTAACTGTGCTTGGGAAAGCGTCAGCGTGCTCGTCGGTTGCGTTGCGGTAGATGGCGTTAAAGATGCATTCGTCACCGCAGTTGTAGCCGTCAGGCCAGATCTTCTTCATCGGTGAGTCATCGGCAAAGCGAGCACCCTGGAAGTTACGCGGGATGGAGATCAATAGGGTCTTGCCGGTCTTGGCATCCACCGAAAGCAGTGCCACTGAGTCAGTACGCACACCTTCGCGGTCGCTACCGGAGTCGGCACCGAACACGGCGACGTTATAGCGCCCGTTGACCGGTTCAAAGGCCGGTCCTTCGTCAAAGACGGACACGATGGTCTCACGACCGGTGTTCAGAATCGATGCTCCGTAAATGAACACGCCACTGGTGGCCACAACCGCAGCTAGCGTAAACACGGTCACGATAGCGCGCATACCTGGTGCCAACATTCTTGGCTTGATGATCACCAAGGTGTTAACGAACATGACGAACCAACCGACGGCCAATACTGAGAGCACGATGATCAGGAACATCTGGAAGTTCGGGTGCGCGACCCAGCCAAGGATCACCGAACGGTTAATGAAATAGATTGCGAGGACGGCAAGGATAGCCACCCAGCAAATCATGGTGACGGTGACGGCGATACGTCCAAGTTTGCGGTTTCCGGCAACGAGCTGAGCGCTGCCCGGGAAGAAAATGGTCAAGAGGACCAAGATCAGCGCACGTTTGCTGCGTTGCGGAGCGCTTATGGTCTCCGGACTGCGCAACGGACCTTGTGCGCGATGATTGGCAGAACCCATGTACTTATGTGACTTTCCCTAGGAAGCGAAATTCTCGTTGGCAACTTCTTCGCGCAGTGCAGCACCCTTAGCGTGGGCTGATTCGCGCAGAGATTCTGCGAACTCAAGCAACTTTACCTGCAATGACTGTGCAAGCTCGTCGGTTCCCGATGCGAGAGTGCGCACTGCAAGCAATCCTGCATTGCGTGCACCACCGATGGAAACAGTTGCTACGGGGACTCCTGCAGGCATCTGAACGATGGACAGCAAAGAATCCATTCCATCAAGTTTAGCCAGTGGAACTGGCACTCCGATGACAGGAAGCGGAGTAACTGCTGCGAGCATGCCCGGCAGGTGAGCTGCGCCACCAGCGCCAGCAATGATCACACGCAGTCCGCGTTCGTGAGCTTTTGTACCGTACTCAATCATTTCGGTGGGCATCCGGTGAGCAGAGACAACGTCAGCTTCAAAGGGAATGCCAAATTCAGCCAGGGCTTGTGCGGCGAGGCGCATTACTGGCCAATCGGAATCCGAACCCATGACAAGGCCAACAAGAGGTGCAACAGACATCAGAATATTCCTTGGGATAAGTAAGTGTAAGAGCCACTGCGTTGTTGGGTGCAGTGGCTCTTGGCGGTCAAAAGATTAGTGGTCAGCATCCACGCCGTCGCGGATTATCGCGGCGACCTTATTGGCTTGGGAGCGAAGTTCATCCACGCTCTGCCCGGCATTAGCGACTACGTTTACGTGTCCGATCTTGCGTCCCGGACGCACCGATTTGCCGTAGGCATGGACCTTCACCTCGGGCGCGGCGGCCAGGGCAGCGCTAAACGCAGAGTAAAGATCTTGGTTGGCGCCGCCAAGGTAATTCTTCATGACGGTCAGACCCAACTCGCTCGTTTCACCCAGCGGCAAATCTAGAACCGCCCGCAGGTGCTGTTCGAACTGGCTGGTGATAGAACCATTCATGGTCCAGTGCCCGGTGTTGTGTGGACGCATGGCCAATTCATTAATCACAAAACCAGCCCCTTGGCCGGGCGTTTCGAAAAGTTCTGCAGCCATGACACCAGTGACACCAAATTCATTGGCGATCAGCAGTGCCGCCTGCGCAGCGGCTTGGGCCGTAGCCTGATCCAGTTCCTGGGCCGGTGCAATAACTTCGTCGCAGACTCCATCAACCTGGATGGTGTGCACTACTGGCCAAGCCTTGGCTTCACCGGAGGGGGTGCGTGCCACCATGGCTGAAAGTTCTCGGGAGAAATCGACTTTGTCTTCGGCCAGCAGTGGACCGTTGGCGAACCAGTCGGCAGAGTCTTTGGCGTCTTGTGCGTTATCCAGCATGCGCACGCCCTTGCCGTCATATCCGCCGCGAGGGGTTTTGAGCACGATGGGCCAGCCGGTTTGATCACCAAAAGCGATCAGCTGCTCAACATCATCTACCTTGGCCCACGCAGGATTGGGCAAGCCCAGAGCTTCGATAGCTTCACGCATTACCAGCTTGTCCTGTGCATGAATCAGGGCGGCCGGGCGCGGCTGAATGTTTACGCCTTCATTGATTAGCGTGGTGAGAAATTCGTTGGGAACATGTTCATGGTCAAAGGTGACCACGTCCTTACCCTGAGCAAATTTGCGCAGGGTTTCGAGGTCCTTGTAGTCACCAATGGGTGCATCAGGAACACTTCGGGCTGCCGACACCTCGGGCCCTTCGGCCAGAACATGAAGTTCAAAACCTAGGTTCAGGGCCTCGGGGGCCATCATTCGGGCTAGCTGCCCGCCACCAATCACACCAATTTTTGGAAAGCTCACGATATCTAGGGTATCGAAATCACGCGGTAGATTCGCATGCGCGTTGTCTGATTACTCTCAGAATTCGGTCAATCACCAGAAACTACCGATAAAATAGCAAGGTCGCGTTCTCTGAGTTCTGCTCTGCGCGCCCTGTTACTGCTAGCCAGACGGGAACTTGATTCCCTGGAGGACCCTTGCTCGAGCGCATCAAATCAAAAATTGCCGGACTCATATCGCTGTTTTGGCGTGAAGTTGCGAAGTTCGGTGTCGTCGGTGGCGTCGCGTTCATCATTGACTCGGGCATCTATGTCTGGCTATTGCATGGCTCAATGAGCGATTCGCAGGTTAAGGCAAAAATCGTTGCAGGTGTCGTTGCGACCATCTTCTCGTGGGTCGCTAACCGATACTGGACCTTCCGCCATCGTCGCCAAGCAAATGTGGTGCGCGAGCTGGTGATGTTCATCATCATGAACGCAATCGGTCTGGGCATTGCGGCCGCGTGTGTTTGGGTCACCAAGTACTGGCTGGGTCTAACCGATGCAACTTCGGTCTTCATTGCCGGTTCGGTCGTCGGCCTGATCCTGGGCACCATCTTCCGCTTCTTCGCTTACCGCTTCTGGGTCTTTGGTAAGGAAATGGATCAGGAAGAAGAGTTCGCCCACGACCACGAGATTTTGGGTCGACCACAGAGCGAAACCGGTGCGGACGGCAAGGACCTAGCAACAGGTTCCAATGGACCGACCGACACCGGCTCTACTCCTAAGGTCTTTCGTTAGGCCCCAGGCACGTAGTCGAAGGTGATGCGCTCACCATCTCGTAGGCGGTCGCTGACCTCTAGAGAATCTTCAACCAGAACTACGCCGTCCCCGGCTTTCCACTGCCCAATTAGGTAGGGGAGTAGTTTTAAAATTGGCTGATCCGCACGTACCAAGATCGTGCCCTTGGGATCTGCCGCCGGTGAGAAGAGCTCTTCGATGCTCAGCTCTGCGTCAGCAGTGGTGTCAATGGCCGCGGTGGAACCAGCTACTGCCGATGGGAAGAACTGGTCGCCATAAGAACGTACCGTGGCATTAAAGTCTTCAGCAACGGGCCCCAGATCCGAACCGAAGGACAGCGCGAGAGCTGCCGGGTTCACGGCGAGGATCTCGCTACTTGCTGGAATGTTTTCATCGTTGGGCGTGGCCGTAATATACAGGGCCGCGCTCTTCGCATCTTGATGAGCTGGGTCGACAAGTTTGGCGCCGTGGTGCAATGCAGCTAGGGCCAGAACCAGCGATTTCCAGTGTGGGGCGAGGTCTATGACGACGATGGATTCTTCGCCGAGGTCGTAAAGGTCGCCCAGCAAATTCGCGCTTTTAGCCACCCAGTTGTCAAATACCCGTCCAGAGAGCTCGATGCGTTCACCACTTTGAGAATGCCAAGTAAGCCAAGGAGACGCCGAGGACCGTCGCACCGCGAGCAGTGCTTCGACGAAAGTTCCAAGTTGTTGGTTGCTACTCATTGATCGTCCTTTGAAACTAGTTACTGAGAATTCACCGGGAATTCAAGCAAGTCGAGACTCGCCCGCTCTTCTGCCCGTTTTGACGGCGTGTTGTGCCGGGAGTTTCCTGAAAATTGTTCTTAGAATGACCTCCCCACTTGACTCTAGCGGAGTTACACGGATGTAATTAGATGGTGAGTCCGGCGGAATCCATCACATTCTCTAGTTTGATGGAATAAATGCTGCCGGATGGGTAGGCGCCATAGATGGCCCAATCCACTCAAACCAATCGAAAGGTCAACATCACCATGGCGAATCTGGAGCAGGGGTACTCCGAATTTTCGACCTCGGCTGTTGCGTCCGCTCAGTACGGGCTCGAAGACGCACCGTCTGACTGGTTTGTCGACCCTCAAGCCGGTGAGTCCGCACGAGTGGCGCTCGCAGCTGATCTTGAAACTGCAGCCGACAATTATCTTAAAGAGCATGACTCATCTCAGGATGTTGAAGAGATCCCTTCCGTAGGATCTTGGGCACCGGAGCTTGACGAGGACGACGACGTACGCGAGAGCATCAAGGCCGTTTGGCTTGGTGTCGGCGGCGAAGTTGATGAAGGTGAATTGGGCTGGCAAGCCCGCGCACTGTGTGCACAAACAGACCCAGAAGCGTTTTTCCCTGAAAAGGGCGGATCGACTCGAGACGCGAAACGCGTCTGCGGCGCATGTGTTGTTCGCTCAGAATGTCTAGAATATGCCTTGAGCAATGATGAGCGCTTCGGCATATGGGGAGGGCTCTCAGAGCGCGAACGTCGCCGTCTACGGAAACGAGCAATCTAATTCGTCCGCCAATTCATGTCACCGCCATCGTTGCCTCGCACGATGGCGCTGACTTTTTACCACGCACTTTGGCCGCACTGCGAAACCAGTCGAGGCCTATTGAACGCTTTGTCGGAGTAGACGCTTCTTCCTCCGACGCTTCCCTTGAGGTATTGCGTGCCAATCTGCCTTCCAACGCTGCTTTACTGCAAGCCGAGGAAGGCTCTTTGGGCCTATCGATGGAAGCGGCAGTCTCGCAACTGCCAGAAGCACGAGAAGACCGCGACGAATGGTTATGGATCGTCCATGATGACTCCATGCCGGCACCCGAGGCACTTGAAGCACTGACCCGAGCCGTTGAAGCGTCAGAATCGGTGTCCATTGCCGGGTGCAAACTGCTGGACATTGATAACCCCCGCCACCTCGTCGAGGTGGGACTGAGCGTAGACCGCAAGGCTCAGCGACTGACCATGATCGATACCGACGAAGTTGATCAGGGACAGTACGACGCACGCAGCGACTACTTCGCAGTGTCCTCTGCCGGTATGTTCATCCGCCGCGACGTTTTTGAATACCTTGGCGGATTTGATCCAGCAATTCCAGGCCGTGGCGACGACGTGGACCTGTGCTGGCGCAACCGCCTGGCCGGATACCGTGTTGTTGTTGTCCCCGAAGCCAAGATGTACCACCAGGTTGAGGTAGTTGACTCCCTGGCCGGGCCTAGCGAAGCCAAGCGTTCGGAAGTATTCCAGCGTTTGAAGTTTGCCGCCCCACTAACTTTGCCGTTCCTCTGGATCGGCCTTTTGCTCGGCGGTATCGGCCACTTCCTGCTGGCTCTGCTGGCTAAGGACCCAGGCCACGGTTTTGGTCACCTGCGCGCAACGCTGCGCGGTCTATTCACCCCGGGCAAGCTGTCGGCCTCCCGGCGGAATGTGCGCACAATTCGTGAGATTCCACGCCGCCAGGTCCGCAAGCTGATGACCTCGGCGTCGCAGGTTCGCGAATATCGACGCAATCTGACCACCGGCCGCGATGATGCAGAAGTCTTTGGCGACGGAAGCGGTGCCGATGCCATGGTTGAACCCAGTGGCGACAACTTCTCGGACTTTGTTCGCATCGCCCGCCCACCGCGTACCACCGCGGTACTGTCACTGATTTTTGCCCTGCTGATTTCCACGGCCGCTTCGCTAATCGCTTGGCGCAACGTACTTGGTGCGTCTGCGCTTTCGGGTGGCGCCTTGCGTCCGTTCTCGCAGAGCACCAAGGAAATCGGAGCCAATGCGATTTCCTGGTGGCAGAGCATTGGGACCGGGCTGAGTGCTCCACCAGATAATACGGATGCGTTGTTCTGGCTGTACTCGGTAGTGACCTTTGGCCACGCCAACCAGGTAGCTCCTTACCTCTTCCTTGCCGCCATGCCATTGGCTGCCTTGAGCGCTTGGTGGGGCATCGGGGTAGTCAGCCGATCGCGCGCTGTGCGATTCTTTGCCGCACTGGTGTGGGCCCTGCTTCCATCACTCACCTCTTCACTGGCCTCGGGCCGAATCGGCTCAGCTTTGGTTCACATCGTGCTGCCGGTATTTGTGATGGCAGTGATCCGCTCCATGAACGCGCAGGTTGCCGTTGAGGGAGCCAGGCCAAAGACGGCCAAGGCGCAGTCAGTTTCTGCATGGACCGCGTCGGCCTGTGCCGCATTGTTGCTGTGGGTAGTTTCCGCCGGTTCAATGGCGTTCTTCCTGGCAGCGACCATCTTGATTTACGCTCTGGCTCTGTCCTCCCTCCACCGGGCACGTAGCCTGTGGTGGATCCCGTTGCCAGCTGTTGTGTGGAACTTGCCTTTGCTCTTCGCAGCATTGAGCGAACCACGTTTGCTGTTCACCGAGCCAGGAGCTCCTACCGCTTTCTCGCCAGCATTGCCATGGCAGATGCTTCTTGGTTTCCCAGAAGCTTTTGATGCCAAGGCGGGCTTGGTCGGTTGGGATATGTTGCCCGCTGGCCCTTGGGCGCTCGTAGCAGCTTTGCTTATTGGCGCACCGGTGATCATCATGGCCCTTATTGGTACGTTGAGCTCGGCTTTCAGCCACAACGCCACCATGCGCCGCAACTCGCGCCGTCTGCTCTGGGCCGGCGTGATCTCGTTGGCCGCTGGTTGGGCTGTTGGATTTATTCCGGTCAGCCTTCAATCGCATACTTCGGTAACCGCCTACACCGGACCGTTTGTCTCGTTCACCGTTTTTGCTTTGATGGCCGCAGCTGCCAACGCATTGGCTGCACTGCGTCACGAAAACCAGCCTCGCACCCTGCGTGCACGCGCACCACGATCTTTGGTTTCGCTGATGGCAGTCCTGAGCGTGATCGCTGTTGCCGGCTCAGGAAGCGTACTTTTGGCTAGCCAGCTGAACCCAACGGCAGCTTCGCAGGAGCTGACCAAGCTGGTGGATACCCAGCAAGTTCAGTCCTCCCAGCCACGCACCTTGCCGGCCACGGCCGCTGACGCCGGACGCTCTGAATTCCAAGAGCGCACCTTGGTACTCAGCCCACGTTCATCGGGTGAAATCGACAGCCAGCTGGTTTCCAGCTCAGGTGAGACCCTCGATAGCATCAGCCGCTACTCGCAGGTTAAGCAGCTTGATGGAAGCTTGCTAAACCCGGAACGCAACGAAAGCTCGATTACCTCCTCGACCCAGAGCAAGGCAGTTGCCAAGTTGCTCTCCGAGTCCGCACTGGATTCTCGCGATTCCCTGCGTGACTTAGGTATTGGTTACGTTGTACTGAACGAAACCGGTGAGTCCGTTCCCGCCACCGTGCGCACCCTGAACGCAGCTACCGGTTTGGCTTCAGTAGGACAGACCGACAGCGGTTGGCTGTGGCGTGTGGATTACAAAACTTCGGGTGAAACCGAAGGCGCTGGATTTGCTCGCATCGTTGATGAAAATAGTGGCGTGACCGTACTGCCAACCGAGCGTGGCAAGATGAGCAACGTTGAGCTGCCGGAGTCCAAATTGAAGCGGACCTTGGTGCTGTCCACCGCTGCCGATTCGAAGCTGCGCGCCAGCCTCGGAGATGTGGCACTGCGTTCGGTGGCCTATCCGGAAAATTCGGATACCCGCTGGGCTCAGGCCTACGAAATCCCTAATTCCGGTGGCAAGTTGTCGCTGACGCACAAGGAAGGCATGGACACCCCGGTTCTGGTTCTAGGCGCCTTGGTCTTGTTGATTACCGTGCTGCTGGCCATTCCGGTTCCAAGCTCGCGCCGATTCGCCAACTACCGCAATAGCGATTATCGTTTCCGCGAACCTCGCGCTGCGGACGAAGAGCTAGCTGATGGTCATGAAGTCTTGGCCGCAGCTGAAGTTCGCAGCCCCTCAACGGCTACTGGCGCCCTGCCACAAAGCCGTCGCGAGGCTCGTGAGCGGGCCAGTGAGATCCGAGAAAACTTGACCCCGAAGCTCAACGACCGAATTTCGGACGATGAAGCCGAGCAGGAGAAGAAGTAGTGAGCGACGAGAAGAACGTTAACTCAGCGGATTCTGCTGATAAGCCTGAAAGCAAGGCTTCGGAGCAATCCAAGCATCCAATGTCTGCAGCGCTGACCCGCGCCGAAGAAAAAGCTGCCAAGATCAAAGCCAAAATCGACGCAAAGTTGGACAAGGCTCGGGCGAAGGAAGCAACACAACGCGCCAAGGCGGACGCCAAAAACGCTGCTGAGTCTGAAAAGGTTCAGAAGGCGCAGCAGGAAGCTGATGCCAAGGCTGAAGCTAAAGCCGAAAAGGCTCGTTTAGCGCAGCAGGAAGCTGACGCTGCCGAAAAGGCCAAGGCTGACAAAAAGGCCGAAGCCCTGGCCGCCAAGCAGGCTGAAGCTGAGCAGAAGGCTGCCGCCAAGGCAGAGAAAAAGCCAACTGCTCAGAATCAGAGCGAGCAGAAGCCTGCAGTGACCCCGGCACCAGTTGCCGATCCTGACAAGGCTGAAAAGTCTGACCAGGCTGATAAGTCTGCCAAGGATGAGAAATCCGAGACCATTCAGCAGCCTGAGACTTCCCAGAAGTCTGCAACTTCTGTGCCTCTTGCAGTATCGAATACCGAACCGGCAAATGCTCCAGCGCAGGAGCCTGCAAAGCCAGTCGCTGCGCAGAAGCCTGAGCCGGTTGCTCACAAGGCTGAAGAGCACAAGCACGCCTCGCATAAGGCCGAGGAACCAAGCCACGCATCGCATAAGGCAGAGCCACAGCAGGATGAAACCTCAAAACCTGCACAGCTAGTTGCACCGTTGCCTGCTTCGCAGCAGCCAGGCGCACCCGTAGCTGCCGATAAGGCTTCGGATTCGGCGGCGACCAAGGATCCTGAGAGTGCCCCGCAGCCAGCAAAGAGTTCAGCAACGCCTGCTGCCGGGACTGCAACTGTTGCCGGTGCTACAGCTGCCGCTGGCGGTGTCGCCGCATCGAATTCCGCAGATGAGAAGAATCAGGTTCCTGCCGCACAAGAGCCAGAAGACGCACAGGCTGCCAAGCGCCGCCGTAAGTTGGAAAAGATTCGTGCTGCTGAGGCAGCTAAGGAAGAACAGTCGCAGAAGTCGGAGCCAGTGGCTACCGTCCCGGCGTCCGAACCAAAAGATTCAAAGGTCAGCGCCCGTCGACGTAAGCTAGAAAAGGCGCGTATTGCGGCGAGCAAGGATGCCGCAACGGCTCCTACTCGTAAGAAGACCGGGGCAGTGCTCCTGAGTCTGGCCGCCGTTGTTGCAGCCTGCGCGGTTGTTGGTGGCGGATCGATTATCGCCCCCAAGGCGGCAGAAAGTACTCTGCCAGCGGCGGTGACCAACCTGCCTGCAGGTGACGCCACGAGTATCTGTGCTTCAACTCCACAGCTGCTCAAGGGTGTTGATGGAACGGATCCGCAGTTTGCTGCCGGTGCCAAAAACGTCAACAGCAACGTGCGTTCCATTGCGGTCTCAGACCTAGCCAAACGTATCCCGGGCTCATTGGTTGCCAAACTTGATGGTTCCTCACCCCGCACACTGACCAAACGCATCAAGGAAGCCGAAGCGGTAGAAGCTCGCGGCGCAGATGATGCTGGACAGACCGGGCGAGTCAGCAAGATTTCAACGCTGAATAACGTCGAGGGTATCCAGTCGTATTCGTTGCAGCCATTAGGCGGCCTGGCCTCGGAAGGTAGCGCACTACGCAGCTACCAAGCCTCGGACGGTGACCTTGAAGGTTTAGCCACGGCTACCTGCCAGGCACCTGCCTCCAACTGGCGCTTCACCGGCCTGCAGACCAGCACCGGATCAACCAGCGTGATGCACCTGTCCAACCCAACACACACCACCGCTCAGGTCGCACTGCAGCTGCGTGGTCCAGATGGACTGATCGATACCCCAACCCTGCAGAGCATTGTTCTTGCTCCGGGGGAGGACAAAGCCTTGGTCCTCGGCGGCTACGCGCAGAATATGGGCTCTGTTTCGGCTGAGGTCACCAGCGTTGGTGGAAAGATCACCGCAACGGTTCAGCAGGCAGCGCTTCGCGGCCTGACCCCGTCGGGTGTGGACTTTGTTGGTGCCAATGCTTCGGCTTCAAACAGTCAGGTAATCCCGGGCGTCTGGATTGATAGCAAGGAGAACATCTCCTCGCTGAGCAAGGACGATAGCTCCTTGGTGCCACAGTTGCACGTTTCTGCCACCGGGTCTTCAGGGGCCGGCTACAAGGTAAAGGTCCTTGGAGAAAATGGTGAAGTAGCAGCAAGCTTTGACGAGAACTTGGCGGCAGCATCAAACGCAACCAGTGTTGTGGATTTGAAGCAGCTGGCCGGTGGCTACTACACCGTCGTGGTTGAATCTGACGCTCCGGTGACCGCAGCAGTACGCATGGTACGAGGTGCTAACCCGAAGGATTCTTCGGACACCGCGTGGGCAGCGAGCTCCAATGTTCTTGCTGGCACTCAGGCCATGCCCATTTCTGCCAACGGCACCGGAAAATTTGCTTTGGCTGCCGTAGATTCGGATTCCTCCGTGGAAGCCACCGTAGTAACCAAGGACGGCAAACTGCAGAAAGCAAAGAAGCTACAGATTGATGCCGGTTCTTCTATTGTTTTTGATCCAAAATCAGTCTCGGATGATGCTCAGGCAGTAATTTTCTCAACCGACGCCAATACCTATATTGCTCAGGTGGCGCTCGGTTCGGATCGTTCGATTGCTTGGGCTGCGATGCCTCAGGCTAATGCCGGTCGCGACGGCATTGTGGTAAATATCGGCGGGTAGCGCCCCGTCACCAAGGAACAGTTTTATGATTACCCCCTTCGGCTGGCTAGCTAGCCGATACACCTTGGAGCGTCGTGCCTTGCGTGCGGCCAGCTTCACGGCCCTAGCTGCTGCCATCTTGATCATCGTGGGTGGCGGCGTGGTTCGCGTAACCGGCTCCGGGCTAGGCTGCCCGGATTGGCCGGCCTGCACCGATGGGTCACTTGCACCCACGGCGCAGATGGGCATCCACGCAACCATCGAGTTCGCCAACCGAATGCTCACCACGGTGCTCTGCGTCGCGGTGGGTTGGGTCATCATTGCAGCTCGTCTGCAACGCGAACCAGTTCCCACCATTACTCGGTGGGCCTGGCTACAGTTCTGGTTGGTCGTTTTGAATGCGGTACTTGGTGGCGTGACCGTATGGGTCAAGCTCAATCCGTTTATGGTCGCCGGGCACTTCCTTGCGGCGACTCTGTTGCTGACCGCTGCGGCTATTACCTGGGATAAAACTCAGAACCTTGAAGCCAGCGAACCACCGTCGAGCACCAGTGAACTTAGGCGATGGGGCACCATCGCGGTCATCATCAACGCGGTGCTGGTTGTTTTGGGAACCGCGGTCACGGGTTCCGGACCACATGCCGGAGATTCGGCCGACGTTCCACGTATGGGCTTTGACTGGCTAAGCATCACCCTCATCCACGCTATCGCGGCCTTTGCGGCGTTGGCAGTTACCTTGATCATCTGGCGCAAAGCCAAGACTCAGCAGGTCGCAGCGGTGTCTCGTAAGGCCAAGATCTACGTTCTGGTTTTCGCCGCTCAGGGTGTGATTGGCATCGTTCAGGCGCTGACCCATTTGCCTGAACTGTTGGTGGTCTGTCACCTGGTGGGTTCGGCCCTGGTGTGGATCGGGGCGGTGCGCCTGATGCTCGCCACCCACGCGCCAGCACAAGTGCCGGCGGCTACGCGAAGCTAAAAGTCTTCGGGATCTTCGGGGAAGTAGGACGGGTCAATCTCGTTGATCGGTTTCACCCATAACTGCGCCACCTCGTGAACCACACACTGGTGAACGAGGTCCATCAGCTCTGCGGTGCTATCGGCGATCTGTTCAATCGGCAGACGATAGATCACCAACTCGGCACGCTTATGAGCGGTGGCCGGAGTTGACGATGCCAACGGGATACGATCGGAGACTGCTTCTGCCTGATTGATGAGTTTCTCGCTGGGCACCGGCTCAATGAGGAAATCAATCTGTTCAACTTTATTTGGCCAGCGTTCAGAAAGCCTTTGAGCGCTGGCCATTACTGCGTCGTCGAACCGTTCCGGACGGGAGCGGTAGGCCGGCAAATGAATGGGGATCAGTGGCCCGCGCCGTCCGCGGCCATGGCGATTACGCCGCGGACCACTGGGACGATCAGGCAACTTCGAGTTCATCGTCTCAGCCTATCGCTTAGCACGCTCATGGACCGGCTCCGGCCCACGAACACTGCTAGATCCCCAGCATCAGGGCATCCCACGAGTAGAATAAATAGCGTGGAAGGTCTTCGTCTTTGTTCTCGCCCAGCGTGCCGTGAAACGGCTCGTGCCACCCTCACCTACGTATACGCCGATTCAACGGCCGTGCTAGGTCCATTGGCTACTTACCCCGAGCCGCACTGCTACGACCTCTGCGCTCGGCACGCCAATCGACTCACTGTTCCCAGTGGTTGGTCGCTGATTCGAGGTGCCATGCCTGAAGTGCTTGAGCCCGAAGATGAGTTGAACGCCCTCGTGGACGCGGTGCGCGATAAGCAGCCGCAACCTCATGAATCACGTCATTCCTCCAGCACGCCAGCAGATTCGGTGCGCTCTCGCGATATCAGCAGCCAGCGTTTTGACTCTCGGGTCCGTTTGGCCATGCTCCCTGACGAAGAAAAGTAGTCTAGGCTCACGTATTTAGCCTTTGACGTCCTGCTTATCTCCTAGCCCAAACGTGATTTAGGTGTGGTAATCCGTCGGTTGAGCCCTTGCGGTGGATAAGCTGAAGGCGCGTGAGCCCTCGGTGGCTTACCAGTAACCTAAAACATCACACCATCGCGCGAATTGCAGGAGGTCTGCTCATGGCTGAGGCGGCGAAAAACCCAACCGAGGGGCAAGGAAATGCGGGTCAGCCTGCACCGGCTGCCCCGGAGCGAGCACCCAAGGCGTCACTGAGCCAAAAAGCAGAAGAGCTTGCCGCGCGTCTGGAAGCTCATAAGAATCAGGCTCAGGCCGAAGTAGCTGCCCGCAAGGAAGCTGTTCGCCGAGCCATGTCTGGCAAGTCTGAGTCTGGCACGAACGAATCCGAGACCAATCCAGCTGCTTCACAATCGTCACCTGCAAAGCCGGCTGAGCAGAAGCAGCCTGAACAGAAGCCTGCAGAGCAAAAGTCGACCGCGGACCAGCCAACTGCGCAGAAGCCTGCAGAGCAGAAGCCAGCAACGGCCCAGCCCGCAGCAGCTAAGACTGAGCAGCAGAAGCCAGCGGCAACTACACCTGCACCGGCAAGCACTCCAGCCAAATCTGCTGCTGAAAAACCAGCCGCTGCCAAGCCAGCAGCGAAGCCTCAAGCTCAAGAGCCGGTAGAAGACGTCATTCGCGCCATCAAACTGCCTCACGAACTTGAAGCAGAGAAAAATGTCAAGAACGAACCTGTTGCTCCAGCAACTACCGTTCAACCTAAGGCTGAGCCCGAGAACAAAACTACCGTCCAGCAGGTCCCACCGGTAGCAGTTGCACCGAAGACCGGCTCACTGCCAACCACCAAAGCAGCCGTAGCCCAGGCACGCAATCGTGTCTTTGGTAGCTATGAACCAGAGCCAGAGCGGTCCGAAGCAGCACAGAAGCGTCGGGTGGCTCGTGAGCGGGCGCTGAACTCCAAACCACCACTGGGGCGCACTGCGCAGGTTGTTGTTGCCTTGATCTTCCCCGTGCTCACCCTGATTACGGCCATTCGCCTGATCGCCACCCCGGCATTCCTAGCGCTGTCCTATGGCCGCCCAGGATTCCCTAGTGACCTCTTCGGATTCAGCGATGATGAACGACTGACCTACGGCAGCTACGGACTGGACTACCTGAACAACTTTGCTGGCCCGGAATACTTGTCGGGGCTTAAGCTTTCCACCGGTTCAGCTATGTTCACCGAGGGCGAGGTTCAGCATATGGTGGACGTCAAGCACCTTATTGGTTTCTCCTACATCCTTGGCATCATCTTGGCAGTCATCTTGATTGTTGGTGTTTGGTACCTAGCTAAGCGTTATGCCGGTGGGGTACGCCGGGCCCTGTTCTCTGGAGCTATTCTCACTTTGGTGATGATTGCGGTCCTGACTGTCGCCGCGCTGATGGGCTGGGAAACCTTCTTTACCCAGTTCCACGCGTTGTTCTTCTCGCAAGGTACATGGACCTTCAGCGTCAAGGACACCTTGATCCGCTTGTATCCTGAGCAGTTCTGGGTCGACAGTGCCATTGGAATCGCTGTATTGGTTGTTGCCACCGTTGTTGTGGTTCTTATCAGTTGCTGGCCAACCGGACGCCGCCGTGAGGCCGCAAGGCTTCGGCAGGAAGCACGCGCCTTCGGTCTGGGTGGCTAAGAGAAAACTGCATAAAAACGAGCTGAGGTGCCGCACAAAAAAGTGCGGCACCTCAGCTCGTTTATGTCAGGATTTTATTTTGTGTAAAGGCCCTGGATCGTCTGATCAAACTGCTCAATGACGGCTTGACGCTTGAGCTTTAGTGAGTTGGTCAGATGTCCTGAGGCTTCAGTAAGTTCGTCGTCAAGGACCACAAACTTACGGATTGATTCGGCCTTGGAGACCGTCAGGTTTGCCGTATCAACGTAGGTCTGTACCTCCGCAATGACCTCAGGATGAGTGGCTGCCTCAGCCAGGGACAGCTCGCCCAGTCCCTTAGCTTTGCCCCACAAGACCAGTTCTTCATGGTCCAAGGTCACCAGAGCCGCGATGAACGGAAGCTGGTCACCAACAAGCACACACTGAGCAACAATTCGTCCGGCGCGAACCATTTCTTCCAAAGGCCCGGGGGAGACGTTTTTGCCACCAGCGGTGACGATTAGTTCCTTCTTGCGCCCGGTCACCTTCAAGAAGCCTGCTTCATCGAGTACACCGGTATCGCCAGTCTTAAAGAATCCGTCAGCATCAAAAGCTTCGGCGGTTGCCTTTGGATTGTTGTGATAGCTGGAGAAGACGCCGATGCCCCTAATGAGGATTTCCCCGTCCTCCGCGATTTTCACGCTGGTGCCAGGGATGGGCCGGCCCACCGTTCCCACACGGGTTCGAGATCCTTCATTCACCGTTGCCGGCGCGGTAGTTTCGGTCAGGCCGTAACCCTCCACCAGCTTGATTCCTGCCCCGCGGAAGAAGTGCGCAAGATCTTGGTTCAGAGCGCTGGCGCCAGAGATGGCGTAGTCGCATTCGCCGCCAAAGACATTGCGCAGCTTTGGATAAAGCACCTTGTTGAACAGTGCATGGCGGGCCCGAAGTCCTAGAGGGAAACGAGCCTTGTTTCCGCGTGCACGCGCGTCACGGATTTTGGATACCTCGATGGCAACTGCTTCAGCCTTGAGGAAGACCTCGCCCTTGCCACTGCTTTCGGCAGTAGCAAGCGCTGTGGTGCGGATCTTTTCAAAGACGCGCGGTACTGCCAGTAAGAACCCTGGCTTCACAGCGGCCATATCTTGAATCAGGGTGCCCATCGAACTTGAGTGTGCGACGATCGACCCGCCATGGATGCAGGTCTGCTGCACCGCACGGGCCAAGACGTGCGCCAGCGGCAAGAACATCAAGGTACGACGGTCCTTGCCTAGGACGTCGGGCATATTGCCTGCGAGGTTGTGAGCCACCATGGCAAAGTTCGAGTGGGACATATTGCAACCCTTGGGCCGTCCCGTGGTGCCGGAGGTGTAGACCATCGTGGCGACATCTTCGAGCTTCATTGAAGAACGGCGGGATTCAATGAGCTCCTCGTTCACCCGTTCAGGGGCAACCAGCAGCTGGTGTAGACCAGCCGAGGGGATCAGCGACTTGTCCGCCTGATCGGATCCTTCAAAAATGTGGGTGCGTACTTCTTCACCCAATTGTGCCACCGCGCGACGGACGTTGGCACGTAGCTCATGATCCTCGGCAAAGACAACCCGAGCACCTGAATCACGCAAGATCCATTCAATTTGGAAGGGACTGGAGGATTCATAGATGGGCACCGAAACTCCGCCAGCAAACCAGATGGCTTCTTCAGCAAGAGCCCATTCGTACCGAGTGCGAGAAATGATCGCGACCTTGTCGCCGGGCTGCAAGCCATCATTGACCAGCGTGGTGGCAAGGCGTTTCACGTCAACGAGGAATTTTGCTGCACTGATATCGTGCCACTGACTCTCGCGCTGCACGCTGAACAGGGGCAGATCCGAGCCGCGGGCGACGCGGTCAAGGAGTAGATTCGTCGTATTAAACTCGGGCGGTAGCTCGGTTAGTAGCTCGACGGAAACTTCTTGCATGGAAGCTAAATCCTTCTTGAATCGAAAATCATCAAAGTGGCCTATCTTATGGCTTTAAGGCCCAGCGACCACCGGTGCCTAGCCCCAGCTAGGGATCCACACATGGAGGCGCCACAGTTCATCCGCTATCATTTCCCCAGTCCAGATTGACCAGAAGAATGCTGAAGTGACTAGGAATATCACTAGCACTAAGGCGACCACGACGATGCGTGAGCGGTACACGAGGGCAGAATTCGACTCCCGTGAAACGAACTTGCCAATCATATACGTCAACGAAAGCATCATGAACGGGACCAGCGGCAAGGTGTAGAAGAAGAACATGGTGCGTTCCGGGTACATCAGCCAAGGCAGGAAACCAGCTACAGCTGAGGACAAGATTGCCCCTGCGCGCCAATCTCTCGCGCCAATCCACCACAGGATCAGCAAGAACATGCTGATGGAGCAAGCCCACCACAATAGCGGGTTGGGAAGATCGGTGATGACCTCGGTGCAACGCTTGAGATCACAACCGTTGGCGCCCTTGTCGTAGCCTTCAAAGTAGAACAGCACAGGGCGCCCGGCAAAAGGCCAGGTCCATGGTGAGGACTGCCAGCCATGTTCTGAACTCAGCCCGGTATGGAACTCGTAGCCTGCCTGATGGTAGTGCCACAAGGACCGGAGCGGCGCTGGCAACCAGCTGACTCCTTGGCCAGGATTTTCCTCGGCCCAGTGCCGATAGCGTCCACCGGTTGTGACCAGCCATCCGGCCCACGTGGACAGGTAGGTCATAAATGCCAGGGGCACCATGGTGAAGAAGGAGTAAATTCCGTCACGAGTGAAGGTCGAACGCTGCCACTGATGAATGCCAGCGGTACGGCGAGCAGCAAAATCCCACAGGACGGCGAGCAAGCAGAAAACCGCGACGAAGGACAAAGCGGACCATTTGATCCCGACGGCTCCACCGAGCATGACAGCTGCTACCAGACGCCAGGGACGCCACCAGAGCATGGGACCTTGTTTTAGTAAAAAGTCATCGGGGCGGTTGCCTTCTGGGACGGCTAATTTGCGGGCCAGTTGTGTGCGCCCATGAACCCGATCTTTGAGCAGTGCGTAAAAGGCCGCCAAAACGAAAAACATCAGGAAGATGTCCAACAAAGCGGTACGGGACATCACAATTGAGTGACCATCAATGGCCATCAGTAGACCGGCGATACCGGCCAGTGTGTGGGAGCCGAAGAGCAACCGTGCACACAAGGTCACTAGAAGGACCGCCAAGGTGCCGAATAAGGCGGTGGAGAATCGCCAACCGAATCCGTTGAAGTCGCCAAAGACCAACATGCCCAGAGCGATTAACCACTTACCCAAGGGTGGGTGAACCACGAAGGAGGAGTCTGCGGACAGCTGCGGATTTCCAGCAATGAACTGCGGATCGCTTTCGTCTGCCCATTCGCGCTCATAGCCACTTTGGAGTAGCGAAAAAGCGTCTTTGACGTAATAGGTTTCGTCAAAGATCAGCATGTGAGGGTGGGCAAGATTTACAAAGCGGAGCATTCCGGCCAACAGCGTGACGGCTAACGGGATAATCCACATCAGCGGACCGGAGGCCACAGCGGTTGGCAAGAGCCGAGCTTTCAGGCTCTGAAAAGTGTAGGCCTGCCGTGCTGAGCGGACATGGCCAGCGTCCACGGAGTATAAAGTCGAGGTGCCCATCACCAACTCATGCTACCGGCGGAAAGTACAGAAAGTGGGCTTTTCCTACTTCGCGTAGGCTTAAGAATGTGCAGATCTCAGAGAATGAGGGCGTAATCGTCCTGGGCGCCACCCCGATTGGCAATTTATCCGATGCATCCCCGCGATTGCGGGAGATGATGACCAGCGCGGATATTATCGCTGCGGAAGATACTAGAAACTTCCACCACCTCGCTCACGCCCTCGGTATCAAGATCACCGCCAAGGTCATGAGCCTCCATGAGCACAACGAAGCTCACAAGCTCTCCGAAGTCATTGAACTGGCTGCGCAGGGTGCCACCATCCTGGTCGTCTCGGATGCTGGCATGCCTGCAGTTTCTGACCCCGGTTACCCACTGGTGGCTGCTGCCCTCAGCGCGGGGGTCCGGGTCACCGCAGTACCTGGCCCATCAGCCGTACTGACCGCACTTGCCCTTTCCGGACTTCCCACGGGACGCTTCACCTTTGAGGGCTTCTTGCCTCGTAAGGCGGGGGAGCGACGCAAACGTCTGGACACGTTGCTCCATGAAGAACGCACCATGGTCTTCTTTGAAGCACCACACCGCCTCAGTGATTTTCTTGACGCTGCCATTGAAGCTTTTGGCGAAGACCGCCAAGCTGCGGTGGCTCGCGAACTGACCAAAAAGTTTGAAGAGGTTCGTCGTGACTCACTGGGTGCCTTGAAGACTTGGGCCGAGCCTGGAGTGCGTGGAGAAATCGTGGTGGTGATCCACGGTGCCGAAGAAGCTGAGCCAGCAACCATTGAGGAACTGCTGCCCAAAGTCTCAGATCTCGTGGAGCAGGGCACCCGAATGAAGCAAGCCGTGGCTGAGGTGGCGGAAAAGTTCGGTGCCAAAAAACGTGACCTGTATGAGGCTGTCTTGGCACAACGTCACGAAGCGAAGAAATAGCAAAATTCGCATAGGCTGATTGCACAATGAATCTACGCTTTTATAGTGCACAGGGCGATTTACAGTTTGCTCATGCCGAGAATAGCGTAGGCATCAACGACGATTAGTTTCATTTAGAGATTCAGGAGATGCGCGTATGTCGATCACTGCCCAGCGCGAAGCAGAACTGCTTGCCAAGGTTCCAACCGGTCTTTTGATTAACGGTGAATGGCGCGATGCCTCGGACGGCGGCACTTTTGATGTGCTTGATCCGGCCACCGGTGAAAAGCTACTGACCCTAGCCAGTGCCACCAGCGAAGACGCCATGGCAGCACTGGATGCAGCCGACGCGGTTCAGGCTGAATGGGCCTTGACCGCACCACGTGAACGTGCCGAAATTCTGCGCCGTGCCTTTGACTTGGTCACCGCACGCAAAGATGACTTTGCCCTGTTGATGAGCCTTGAAATGGGTAAGCCACTGGCCGAAGCCTACGGCGAAGTGACCTACGGTGCTGAGTTCCTGCGCTGGTTCTCCGAAGAGACCGTGCGCCACTACGGCCGTTACATCACCACCCCAGAGGGCAAGAACAAGGTCCTTGTTCAGCACAAGCCAGTTGGCCCATGCCTGTTGATCACCCCATGGAACTTCCCATTGGCGATGGCCACCCGTAAGGTCGGCCCAGCGATTGCTGCAGGTTGCACCATGGTGCTCAAGCCAGCAAAGCTGACCCCACTGACTTCCCAGCTGTTCGCAGCCACCATGATGGAAGCTGGCCTTCCAGCAGGTGTGCTCAACGTTGTTTCGGGCTCCTCGGCTTCGAAGATCTCCGCTCCACTGATGCAGGATGACCGCCTGCGCAAGGTTTCCTTCACCGGTTCCACCCCAGTGGGCAAGCAGCTGATGAAGGATGCCGCAGACAAGGTTCTGCGTACTTCGATGGAATTGGGCGGCAACGCACCATTTATCGTCTTTGAGGATGCTGACCTGGATGCTGCAGTTGAGGGCGCCATGGCTGCCAAGATGCGCAACATGGGCGAGGCCTGCACCGCAGCTAACCGCTTCTTGGTTCACGCTGACGTTGCCGAAGAGTTCACCGCGAAGTTCGCTGAAGCGATGAAGGCTCTCAAGCCAGGACGTGGCACCGAAGAGGGCACCACCGTTGGCCCACTGGTTGAAGAGAAGGCCCGCGACGAAGTGCATGCACTGGTCGAGGCTGCCATCAGCGCTGGCGCAACCGCCGTGACCGGTGGCGCACCAGTTGAAGGCCCAGGCTACTTCTACCAGCCAACTGTGCTGGCTAACGTTGCCAACGACGCCAAGATCCTTACCCAGGAAATCTTCGGCCCAGTTGCACCTGTCACCACCTTCACCTCGGAAGAAGAAGCCATCAAGCTGGCTAACTCCACCGAGTACGGTCTGGCTTCCTACATCTACTCGCAGGACTTCAACCGCATGTTCCGCGTTTCGGAGCAGATCGAATTCGGTCTGGTTGGCTTCAACGCTGGCGTCATCTCCAACGCTGCAGCACCATTCGGTGGCGTGAAGCAGTCGGGTCTGGGTCGCGAAGGCGGCGCTGAAGGCTTGGCCGAGTACACCACCGTGCAGTACATCGGCATCGCCGATCCATACGCTGCAAAGAAGTAATCTGTGCATCCATAGATGCCAATCATGAAATGAGGCCCAGCCATTTGGCTGGGCCTCATTTCTTTAAGAAACTAGTGTGGTCGTCCCTATCTGGAACGTTGTTTGCCGCCGATGCCTGACCGTAACGACGGCGGGACAAGGAATGTAGTTAGTCGTTGCCAGACCGACAGCTGAGCACGCAGTTGCTCTTGAATTCTGTGCAGGGCATTGAGCACAGGTGCGTCATCGGTTTCACCAGGGTGGCGATCGGCGTAGAAGCTCTGCTCAACGATTTGCTGAATCTGTTGGAGCTCTGGGGCCAAAGCCGGGTAGTCAACAGATAATCTAACCGTGTAGTCTCCAACGGACTCGTGAGTACCAGCCGGGAGCTTCGCGTCGGCTCCGACACTGAGCAGTTCCGCCCACAAGGCTTGGGCAGCCTCTGGTGTGCCAGCACGGATTTGTTTCAGACGTTCCTGCCGGATGCGATTACGACGCCAAGGGCCGATGCACAACACAGCGCCAATCAACACCAGCGCCACAGGAAGCAACCATAGGTTCGTTGCACCCTGTTCACTGGTTTGTGGCGTTGCCGCCTGAGCCGAGGGAGTTGCCGATGGTGTACGAGTCGGAGTACTGCGGGTTGTAGGTACTTCAGGTGCGGTGCTTTCCGAAGGGGCCGCGCTCCGGGTTGCTTCTGGCGCATAACTTGGGGTGTAGCCTCGACCTGGTGTTGGCTCAAAGGGAACCCAGCCTAGGCCGGTGATAAATAGCTCAGGCCATGCGTGCGCCTGTTGTCCGCTGACGGTATAGCCTTCAAGTTTGGTGCCAGGCTTGGCGGTTCTTTCAAACCTCTGCGGACTTCCAATTTCTTCAGCATTAATGGATTCACCCGTAGCAACGCCTGGGGCGTAGCCCACGGCAATGCGCGAAGGGATTCCTGCTTCACGCGCCAACAGCGCCATTGCCGAAGCAAAGTGAACGCAGTATCCCTGCCTGCGGTCTAGGAACGCCTCGACCACTTGTGCGTTGGCTCCGTCGTAACCTTCACGCAATGGGGTGCGCTCTGAGTAAGCGAACTTTCCAGAACGGAAGAAATCTTGGATGGCTGCGGCCTTAGCCAATTCGGTGTCCGGGCTCGCCCCATCCGCATAGGCTTCGTCGAGGGTCTCTCGCAACAAGGGCTGCAGCGAGTTTTCTTCATCTGTCGGAAGCCGAGAATATTCGCTGGACACGCTAGGCCCGCTCATCGCACCCCACCCGGCAAGTTCTTCAACTAGTTCAGGCGTGAATTGAAGTTGTTCATAAGCTACGGAGATATCTTTGGTTGCGCTTAACGCGTCGCCACTGAGTCTGGCCACAGAGGTTTCATGAGTCCAACGCCAATCGCCTTGGATGCCTTGGACAAAATAACTTTGAGTCGGCAGCGGGAGTAACGGGTTGGTGTTGTTATTGGGCCAGGTCATTCGCAGTACTTGTTCAGAACTACCAAACGAAGAGTAATCACTGGTGACCGCGGTGTCACCGTAGTAATCAGAATAGAAAAGGTTCTCGCTCGGTTCCCAGCGTTGCTGGGTCAAATCTGTGATGACTTGGGTTCGCAGATATGGAGCTTGGTCTGCACTGGTGTAATACGTCAAGAACGGTTTTTTGCCGTTTGATCGTAGATCTCGCCCCAAATTGATGAGTGGGTCTACGTTATTGGCCAGCAATTCTCCCGAGGGGCGTTTACCCTCGGGGAACATGCCTGCACGAAAACCGGGCATCCATAAACTCGCGGCGAACAGCGAACCTATACAGGCCAGTGCAGTAATTCCAAAGACGCCCAATGTCTTGGCTGGCGGGAATTTATGTTGAGCTGCGCCCTGAGAAACGGAAGTGAACGTGTACGGCAACAAAGCTACATAGCCCAGTACACCAACGACCAGAAGGGCGAGAAAACCTATTCCGGCACCTTCCTGCTTAAACAGGGACGCAACTATAGGGGCAAAAGACAGCGGAATAACGGCCAGCAAAGCGGTGCGTCGGAATGTGGCAAGTATTTGCGTCAGCAGACTCACTACGAGGGCAAGAACCAGTATCGAGAGGTCGATATACGCTGAGCTAGCCACCGGCGGAACTTGAGTTGCCAGTTGCAATCCTGCTTCAGAGATCGAAGAGAAAAACCACTGCATTGGTGACAGACCGTAGGCATTTGAGTCCATGGCGTCGTGGCTCATGACCGCAGCCAAAGCTACAAGGGCTGCAGCTGGCAAAGCTAACCAGCGGATCACCCGGATCCCGCGGATCAACCCGTAAACCAGATGAAGTACAACAACGGGGAAGATCAGGTAGGGCAGCCATGAGGTGCCCTCAACCACTCCGGTCAGTGATGCTGTTCCGGCCAGAACCGCTAGTGCTAAACAAAGCGCAGCCAGGCCTCGGGCTAGTAAATGATCTATTGCTGGCGCGCGAGAAGACTCAACGGACGGCTGAGCCTCAGAAGGGTTGGTCACTGGTGAATCTTGCACTTCGACACCCACTAGTTTCCCCAAATCTGTTCGACGCCAGAGGTGCCGGGCAGGAGATGAATTTTCCAACCGGTTGTTGAGAGCTCTTGCTGAACCGCCGCATATCGTTCTGGGTGGGTAACGAGAATAAATAGCTCCACACGTCGTACCGTGCGAGCCAATGTTGCTAGCCAGCTGGCTTGGGCAACGGTGAGTTCTCCCAAGATCATGATCACTGGTTCTTCGCGAGAATCTAGCATGTCCTTTTGCAGACCTGAACCCAATAATTCAGTTGGGTCAGTTGCTTGAGTGCTCGTGTCTAAAGCAAGTCCTGCTGTGGCGGCATGGAAAGTGTCAAAGCTTCGATGCGCTGAATGATCCGAAGCTACCTGGTGCTGTCCGACGATAATCGGTGTTCCCGATAGGTCACGGAACGATAAGTTGTAGCCGCTGCTGGCAAAACGAAGTCCGATACTGCTTGCCAAGGACAGCGCCGTCTCAAAGCGACGGCTACTTGGTAAGTCTTCTTGGGAACCGTTGGGGATCGCTAGACGAAGATCTGAACCATTTTGACACCAGTGTTCATGGTCAGTATCCAAAATCAGCAGAGCATGAGCGGTGGCTACGTGATTCTCTTGACGAACCATTAGCTTGCCTTGACGCGCGCTAGCCTTCCAATGAACCTGTCGGATGGAGTCACCCTGTTGATAGTCACGGATGGCCACGTCATAGTAATCAGCTGTGGTGCTATGCGAATGTCGTGCATCGCCCGAGAGCATTTGTTCGCCGAGGTTCGCGAAGCGCTGGAGATCCAAGAGCTTGGAACGGACAGGGACGTTGAGGGTATCTCCTGCGTTGACCATCCCACGGATGAGGCCCAAGGAGTCGGTAATGATTTGCTGTGCCGGACCAACCTGGTGGACGCCACGGGTTCCGAACACCAATTCGTACTCACAGTAGCCGGGTGCATCAAGAACCGGTCCACGGGCGAAAGGCTGAGGTAGCTGCTCCTGAATCATCGATGATTCACTGGCGCTTAGACGGAATCTAGATACGTCCCCGACGCTGGGTTCCACGGAAACAAGTTCTCGGTGTATTTGAGTACGTGCTCGAAGGCTTGATGCCAACGCCCAACTGATGATCGCCAAGACCAGTAAACAGATCCCGAGAGCCATCAACTCGTGGCGACCGAATAGGTAAGCCAAAAAAATCATGAGGGCTCCTGCACCAATGGTGCACCAGCCACGAATCGTAAATAGATCTAATCGGAATCGACGTAGCGCTAAGGGCACAGAACTTTCCGAGCGTACCCACGAAAGAGTATCGCTTGAGTCATAGCGGGGGATCTTGCCCATGGGGTGCCAGCTAGCTAACCGGGGTATTGGACAGCAGGTCTTGAATAATGTTTGACACTTCTGCACCTTCAGCGACAGCTCGTCTGGTCAAAATCAATCGGTGGTTCAAGACCATGTGTGCCACACTGCGAATGTCTTCTGGCAAGACATGGTCCCGGGCGTTGATGGCCGCATGCGCTTTGGCCGCACGGACCCACTGAAGAAGGGCACGCGGTGAGGCGCCTAGCTCTATTTGCGGATGGTTACGCGTCGCGCGACCAAGATCCACCACATAGGTCCCCAGCCGTTCGGTCACGGTGACCGAATTGACCTGTTCGATCATTTGCTGCAAATCGACGAGCTGAAGTACTGACTCCAATGACTCAATCGGTTCATGCTGATGGTGGCCAGCGATCATTGAGATCTCGGCTTCTCGTTCTGGGTACCCAAGTGAAATTCGTGCCATGAAACGGTCACGCTGTGCTTCAGGAAGAGCGAAAGTACCTTCTGAATCCAATGGATTCTGTGTGGCAACAACCATGAAAGGATGCTCAAGAGTATGAGTGATAGAGTCCACCGTCACCTGAGCTTCTTCCATACATTCAAGAAGCGCCGATTGTGTTTTAGCATTGGCACGATTGATCTCGTCAGCAATGACAATGTTGGCGAATACCGGCCCAGGATGAAAAGTGAACTCGTGTGTTTGTGGTGAATACACCGAAACGCCAGTAACGTCGCTTGGCAGAAGATCAGGGGTGAACTGGATGCGATGAACCGTGCCGTTGACGCTCTTTGCCAAGGACTTCGCCAGCATGGTTTTGCCGACGCCCGGGACATCTTCGAGTAATAGATGGCCCTGTGCCAACAAAACGATGAGCGCGTTAGTGATGACCTCTGGTTTACAGGTGATCACCGTTTGCACAGCACCAGATATCCGTTCGCAGTTTGTACGGAATGTTGAATCCAACGACGGCATCGTGGGGTTGGCACTCATTCAAGTTCCTCCTGCGCAGTGGTTCAGTCGCGAGACACTTCGCATCCTGAGGTATTCAGCAAACTCTTAGTGACTATCATATGGGCATGTTTTATCCGTATAAATAGGCTAACTGGCTCAATGACAAAAAATAAATGTGGCTCATTTGCGAGTTGATGACAGACTAAAATTGATAGTGGTCTGTAGTAACAAAGTGCAAAGGAAAATCGTGTCAAAGAAGTTGGATACCGACATCACCCGAATCCCTGAGGCCTACCGACCCACGTTGGGAGAGCTGCCGGCTGGTCACGAGGGCCGGGCTCGTAAGAGCGAAAGTGAAAAGGGTGGCAGTAAACGGAACCTGCAGTATCCCGAAGCGCCCGAAGCCTTGCCGATAGCCGTGGTAGATAACCATACGCATTTGGATTTCTTAGACGGCACCGTCAAAGTCTCACCCGCTGATGCACTGGCCGCAGCCGAATCTGTAGGCGTCCAAGGACTGATCCAAGTCGGTTGCGACGTAGAGTCATCGGAATTTGCCGTGCAACTTGCCAACGAATACCCGAATGTTCTGGCAGCAGTCGCCATCCATCCCAATGATGCTGCACGACTTGCCGAACGCGACGAGCTGACAAGTGCACTGGCGAGAATTAAAGAGCTGGCTGCAGACCCACGGGTACGTGCGCTGGGGGAGACCGGCCTGGACTACTTCCGTACCGGTGAGGAGGGACGAGGCGCTCAAGAGCAATCCTTCCGTGAACACCTTCGGATTGCAGTCGAGCTGGGCAAAGCTGTGCAGATTCATGACCGTGACGCGCACGAAGATGTGGTGCGAATTCTCAAGAGTTCCAAACTCCCTGAGAAAGTGGTCTTTCACTGCTTCTCCGGAGACAAAGACTTGGCGCAGATCTGTAACGACAATGGCTGGTACATGTCATTCTCTGGAACGGTGACTTTTAAGAATTCGTTTGGTCTTCGAGAAGCGCTGCAGATTGCTGACCCAAAGTTGCTGCTGGTTGAAACTGACGCACCATTTTTGACACCGCATCCATTCCGCGGACGCCCCAACGCAAGCTACATGATTCCGTACACCACCCGGTTCATGGCGCAGTCATTGGGTATGGATCTTGAAGAACTCTGTGCACAGATTAATGCAAATACCGGTGAAGTGTACGGAGGATTCTAGACCCGCTTGCGTGCGTCTGGTTACAGAACTGTTGCAATGAATGTAACGATTCGGTTACGGTAGATGTGATGTTCGAGATAATTCCTGTCAACTAAAGTGGCGGCGTTGAGTCGAGGCAGCCTGAAACTCGCTTGTTTATCAAGCGAGAAAATGGCCAAGAATTTGATTACTAACTAAGCAGCGGGTGCTGCTGGGCTCAACTGAAAGCTGAATTACCTTCAGCTCCTGAGCCATTAAACGATGGGGATCTCACTACCGTGACTCACTTGCTCAAGAAAACCTGGGTTAAATACCTGGCTCAGGCGCTCGCCGTGGCTGTGGTTATCGCCGGTGCCGTGTTCTACGTTGCCGGTCAAAAATCCGTAGTCATCTCCGTTGACGGAGAGCAAGAAGAAGTCTCCACTCGTGCAGCAACTGTCAGCGAACTGCTGAATCAGCAAGAAATCACCTTGGCGGAACGCGACGAAATTTCTGCCGCGCCAGAATCCGGACTGTCGGACAACCAGCAGATCGATATCAAGCGCAACAAGTCCGTTGAAGTAACTATCGACGGAACCGAGCGAGTCGTTCACACCACTGGCATGACCGTGGCAGACGTCGTTAACCAACTGAACCTTGATAAGGGCTCAGAAGTTTCCCTCGATGAAGACATGCAGCTCACCGCAGTGAGCGACGAACTTGAAGTGATCACTCCTAAAGACGTAAAGCTGATTGTTAACGACAAAAAGAAGACTGTCGCAAGCACCGCGTCAACCATCAAAGAACTGCTCGCCGAGCAGAAAATCAAGGTTGACGACAACGACGAAATCAACGTCAAGGTTGACGATAAGAAGGACAAAAACGTCAAGGACAGCGTAGCTATCGAAGCTGGCGCTGAAGTTGAGGTTATCGACGTCTCCGTAAAGACTTGGGACGAAACCCGCGACATCGACTTTGATACCAAGGAAGTTAAAGACGACTCCTTGGAAAAGGGTGAAACCGAAGTAGAGACCACCGGCGAAAAGGGCGAGCGCGAGCTGACCCTTCGTCAGGAAACCCGAAACGGCAAAAAGGGTGAGGAAGAAGTTCTCAAGTCCAAGGTCTCCAAGGAACCTGTGGTTGAGGTAGTCAGCGTCGGCACTAAGGACTCTGCCAAGGAAGCTCAGGAAGCCAAGGAAAAGGCCGACAAGGAAGCCGAAGCGAAGGCTGAGGAAGAAGAATCTTCAGCTAAGAAGAGCGAAGCTAAGGAAGAGAAATCTTCCAATAGCAGCGAAGAAAAGGAAGAATCCGCTCCGAAGCCTTCCACCAACACCAGCAACATTTCCTCCACCTGGAAGGCTCTGGCCAAGTGTGAGTCCGGTGGTAACTGGGCGATCAACTCCGGAAACGGTTACTACGGTGGCCTGCAGTTCTCTGCTTCTTCATGGAGGGCAGTCGGCGGTACCAAGTACGCACCACTTCCACACCAGGCTTCGCCTCAAGAACAGATCGCAGCAGCTGAAAAGCTTCGTGCATCGGGCGGCTGGGGGCACTGGCCAGCATGCTCGTCCAAGCTGGGCCTGCGCTAAAAATTAACAAGCCTAACGACGCGACGCGTTCACCATCACGGTGGACGCGTCGCGTTGTTATGTTTGGATCTATCTGACTGAACTAGAATTGGACTTGTGATGTCTAAGGAATCTTTGCCGCTGCTTGGGGCCACCGAAATCCGTCGTCTGGCCGAAGAGCTAGGAATCCGCCCTACCAAGACCTTGGGGCAGAACTTTGTGATTGATGGAAACACCATCCGTCGCATCGTTGCCGCCGCCAACGTTGACCCAGCCGAGACCGTGCTGGAAGTCGGCCCGGGGCTCGGTTCGCTGACCCTTGGCATCATGGATGCTGCAGCCAAAGTTGTCGCGGTGGAAATTGACCCTCCACTAGCCAAGCGCCTGCCACAGACCATGGCTGAGTTCCGTCCAGGGCGTGAAGATGACCTGACGGTGATCCTCAGTGATGCCATGAAGGTCACCGAACTGCCGCATAACCCCACTGCATTGGTGGCCAACCTGCCCTACAACGTTGCGGTACCGGTAGTCCTGCACTTACTGGAGCACTTCCCAAGCATCCGTCATGGACTGGTGATGGTTCAGGACGAAGTTGCTGACCGCATGAGCGCAACTCCGGGCAACAAGATTTACGGCATCCCATCGGTCAAGGGTGCCTGGTATGGCACCATGCGCAAGGCTGGCGTTATTGGCATGAACGTCTTCTGGCCAGCTCCGAAGATCCACTCTGGTCTAGTCTCGTTCACCCGGGACAAGGACCGCAGTGATGCGCCGGATCGCAAGGAAGTTTTTGCCATCATCGACGCCGCTTTTGCCCAGCGCCGCAAGACACTACGCGCAGCTCTGTCCGGTTGGGCAGGCTCCGGTATTCGTGCCGAAAAGATTTTGGTGTTGGCCGGTATCGATCCAAAGGAACGCGGCGAAAAGCTGGATGTCGAGAAGTACATCGATATCGCTCGAGCCGCACAGCAGGTTCCTGCCGACGAACCAGCCAGCGAGGGTTAATCGTGGCCAAGCAACGAGTCATCGCCACTGCGCCGGGAAAGATCAACTGCTATTTCCGTGTTGGTCCGCCTCGCGAAGACGGCTATCACGAAGTGGCAAGCCTGTACGTAGCAGTGTCACTGACCGAGCAAATTGAAGCCAGCGTACGCACCGATGGTGAGCTTCTGCTGAGCTTGGAACCAGATTCGCCGGTAGTCCACGACCCAGAAAACTTCCCCTTGGGTGAAGGCAACCTCGTGTACCAAGCTGCTTCGCTACTGCGTGAGCACACCGGAACCACTCTGGGTGCAAACCTCCACATCACCAAGCGGGTACCCATCGCAGGCGGAATGGGTGGGGGATCAGCGGACGCTGCCGCCACCCTGGTGGCCTGCAACGAATTATGGCAGACACACCTAGACCGCGAGGAACTAGGACGATTAGGTGCACGGCTTGGCGCTGACGTACCTTTTGCCTTGATGGGTGGCGCAGCCATCGGTTTGGGCATTGGAGACAAGTTGGCTCCATTGCTTACCCGCGCCAAAACTCAGTGGGTACTCATCCCCGCCAGCTACGGTCTGTCCACGCCTCGGGTCTACGGCATGTTAGATCGTTTGCGCGCAGGTATGGAAATTGACGTACCTCAGGAAATTGATCCTGCAGTCATTGAAGCGTTGATGGCCTCTGACGCACCGGCTCTTGCCGAAGTTCTGGCCAACGACCTGACCCAAGCGTCCCTAGCCCTAGCACCAGAATTGGGCACCATGCGTGATCTGGCCGAAGGCGCCGGTGCGCTACGCGCGATGGTTTCCGGCTCAGGGCCAACCCTTGCTCTACTGGTGCGCGATCACGAGCATGCTCAGGAAGTCATCGCGCAGTTGGGCGATGAGGTAGGAGTAGCCACGATCCCGGTTACCGCCCCAGCTGCCGGAGCATATGTCACGCTCAGTGAGTAGCTGACCTTACTTTGTAGATCCTTGTAGCTTCGTGTAACCGCAAAGTTAACTCCCACCCATGCCTCTTGTCGTGCAATAAAACTGGTCATAGGCTGATTTCCAAGCGATGAATGAAAGTGGTTCATTTACGGAGTTCGGGGGAGTAGACCATGCTCAATGGACAGGTTTCGCATTGGTGGCAACAAATTGGTGCTCAGGAGCCTCGCCCCAACCTGCGCGGGCACGGCACTTTTGACGTCGCCATTGTTGGCGGTGGTTTTACCGGATTGTGGACGGCCTATTACCTAGCCAAGTCGGCTCCTGAACTGAATATCGCGATCTTTGAAGCTAGACATTTTGGCTACGGCGCTTCAGGACGTAACGGCGGTTGGCTGACAAATACCATCACCGCTGGCCGTGAACGCTACCTGAAAACACATCCGGTTCAGGCCATCAATGATTTCCAATTAGCCATGAATGACTCCGTTGAAGAGGTCATCAAGGTCTGCGAAACGGAAAATATCGATGCTGATATCTTGCGCGGTGGAGAATTTGAAGTCGCTTACACCCCTGCCCAAGAACATCGGCTACGCGCTCAAGCAGAAGCTGATCAGGGCTGGGAGCACACAGATGTTCGATTGCTAGAGGCCGCCGAAGCACAATGCAAGATCAGTGTTGCCGGAACACGAGCAGCCCTATGGCACCCACATGCTGCAAGAATTCAACCAGCAAAGCTTGTCCGAGGTCTGGCCCAAACGGTGGAACGTCTCGGCGTGAAAATTTACGAAGATACTCCGGTGCGCTCTATTCGTCCCCGTCAGGTTGATATCGAAGGCGGGACGGTTAGCGCGGAATACATTGTGCGTGCCACCGAAGGATTCACCGCGCAACTTACCGGTCACAAGCGGCTGTGGTTGCCCATGAACTCGTCGATGATTGTGACCGAGCCACTGCCGTCTTCTGTTTGGGATGAGTTGAATTGGAGCCAGGGAGAAGTGTTAGGCGACTTTGCCCATGTCTACATGTATGCCCAGCGCACCGCCGATAATCGAATCGCTATCGGTGGGCGTGGAGTGCCCTACAAATATGGTTCGCGCACCGACACCGATGGGCAAACCCCGCAAAGCACCATCGATGGATTGCAGGATGTTCTGCACAGGATGTTCCCACAAACTCATCACGCAAAAATTGATCATGCCTGGTCTGGCGTTTTAGGTGTTCCTCGGGACTGGGCTGCCACGGTGGGGTTGGACCCCATGACCGGCATAGGTTGGGCCGGCGGATACGTGGGCACGGGAGTAGCCACAACCAATCTTTCTGGTCGCACGTTGCGAGATTTGATCCTTGGGGAACAAACGGCACTGACAGAACTGCCGTGGGTCAACCATGCTGTACGCAAATGGGAACCTGAACCCCTACGCTGGCTGGCCACCAAGGGACTTTATGCTGCCTACGGCGCAGCGGATCGAAGCGAGCTGCGTGGAAGGGAAACGTCTTCGCCACTAGCCCTGCTTGCCGACAAGATCACCGGCAAACCCTAACCGCAGGGCCGCACATGTGATGTCGGGTTACAGACCCTCAATACGATAGTCGCGCTGGATCCCTGTAGTCCCTTGACCCCATGCACTGGAAGCCATGCGCTGCTGGTGCGCGTGGAAAGCTGAGGGACTGACGAATCGCTCAGCGACCTCCCACACCAGCGGGTCTTCGGTGGGTTGCACTTCAAATGAAATACAACCTTGCTCGGCCCGAGTCAGTTGGATATGGCTCGGCAATAAAGCACGTACGGTATCCGTTTCAGAAGGATTGCGGCAGATAAGGCGCCCGGTCAGGCTAACAATTTCCATATTTAGAGTCTGTCATATTCGCTGTGCAGCGCTGGCAGCAGTGGCTGAATACGACGTTGGCCCGGAATCTCAAAAAGATTCCGGGCCAACGAATGGTTGTCGCTCGCAGCTAGCGGGGACTACTCAAACAGTTCAGTCAGTTCCAGCCAGCGCTCTTCCAGCTCATCAATTTGAGCTTGGTATTCATCGATTTCCGCGGTGAATTTGCCCAGACCTGCATAGTCGCTTTGGTCATGACCAGCCATTTTGGTATGCACCTTGGCGATTTTTTCGTTCAGCTGTGAAACCTTGCGCTCGTTCGTGTTCAGTTCCTTTTGAGCCGCACGTAATTCGGCGCCGGAGGGACCTGCTGGCTTGGCAGCCGAGGAGTCACTCTGAGACTGCGATGGGTTGGAACCACCAGTAGAGCCTTCAGCGGCGCGAAGCTTTAGGTACTCATCTACGCCACCTGGCACATGACGGAATTTTCCGCCCAAAATGGCGTACTGCTGGTCAGTGACTCGTTCAAGTAAGTAACGGTCGTGGGAGACCACGATCAGGGTGCCTGGCCAAGAATCCAAGAGATCTTCTAGAGCCGCCAACATGTCGGTATCAACATCGTTAGTCGGCTCATCGAGGATCATTACGTTGGGCTCATCCATCAGGATCATCAGCAACTGCAGGCGACGACGTTGCCCACCAGAAAGCTCAGCGACCTTGGTGGATAGGTGTGCCGAAGAGAAACCAAGGCGCTCCAGCAGCTGTGCCGGAGTCAGGTCCTTGCCGTCCACATTAAAGGTCGTGCGGTAGCGGGCCAGGATTTCGCGGACCTTGTCCTGTCCGATCTGCTCCAGCTCGCGGAACTGCTGATCCAGTACAGCCAGCTTCACGGTTTGCCCCCGCTTGATCTTGCCACCGGTAGGTTCGACGGTGCCAGCGATCAGACCCAGCAACGTAGACTTGCCCGCTCCGTTGGCGCCAAGCAAGCCGCTGCGCTCGCCCGGACCGATTCGCCAGGTAAAGGGTTTGAGGACTTGTTTGGAACCGAAGGAAACCTCGGTATCCAACAGATCAATGACGTCTTTGCCCAGACGGCTGGTGGCCATCTTTTGCAGTTCCAGCGGGTTACGCGCCGGTGGCACATCAGCAATCAGCTGGTTGGCGGCTTCGATACGGAACTTTGGCTTGGACGTACGGGCTGGGGCGCCACGACGTAGCCAAGCGAGTTCCTTTTTCATCATGTTCTGGCGCTTGTTTTCGGTGACCGCGGCGATGCGGTCGCGTTCTACGCGCTGCAGTACGTAGGCGGCGTAGCCACCTTCAAAAGGTTCCACGATCTGGTTGTGTACTTCCCACGTGGTGGTGCACACTTCGTCAAGGAACCAACGGTCGTGGGTGACAACCATCAGGCCGCCGGAGTTTTTGGACCAGCGGTTGTTAACGTGCTCAGCCAACCAGGAGATGCCTTCAACATCAAGGTGGTTAGTAGGCTCATCGAGGATGACAACGTCCCAGTCTTGAACCAATAGAGCAGCTAGGGCAACACGGCGGCGCTGGCCGCCGGAGAGCGTGCCGACCTTTGCCTCCCAGTCCAAGTCGGCTACGAGACCGGCAATGACGTCACGAATACGAGCTTCGCCAGCCCACTGGTGATCATCCATCTCGCCGACCACACTGAAGTGCACGGTAGCCTCAGGATCTAGGGTGTCAGACTGATCCAACACGCCAACCCGCAGGCCGTTGCGTGAGGTGACACGTCCGGAATTGGGTTCGATTTTGCCCGAAAGCATACCGAGCAGCGAGGACTTGCCTTCGCCGTTGCGTCCCACCAAGCCGATACGGTCTCCATCGGAAATACCGATGGTGATCGATTCGAAGACAGTATGGGTGGGATATTCGAGATGTAGGGCTTCGCCCCCGAGTAAATGAGCCACGATTTCTATTTTACGTTCCGGGTGCAAATCGAAGTCTGAGCGCGGCGCCAGGTGCCACTTCGTGTACTCGTATTTAGCCATGGCGTTTTGCGATTTCACTCACGGGGCCGAACATGGCAGAATAATTAGCGTGCTTGTGGGGGATGACCCACATAAGCCGTTTTCCGCCCTGGTGTAATGGCAACACTCCAGCCTTTGGAGCTGTGTATTCTAGGTTCGAATCCTAGGGGCGGAACCAAAGAAAAAGCGTCACGCATGTGGCGCTTTTATTCTTTAACCAGTTCAGCCAATCTGGCTATGCACGTTAGACTTGTCTAAGGGTTATTCTTCTCTGCCCGAAACCTTGAATCTAATATGCAGGAGAACGCACTTGAGCGATCAGGTCAATGCACCAGTAGCTGTCATCGTCCTCGCCGCCGGCGCTGGTACCCGGATGAAGTCCGCCAAGCCGAAGATCATGCACGAAATCGCAGGTCGATCCATGATTGGGCACGCACTTCACGCAGCTTCTGCATTGGAACCAAAAAATCTTGTGGCCGTGGTTCGCCACCAGCGAGACCTGGTAGCTGAGCACATCCTCAGCCAGTTCCCTTCGATCACCGTCGCTGATCAGGATGAAATTCCGGGCACCGGACGCGCAGTTGCACAGGGCCTTGAAGCCGTGGACCCATCCCTTGAAGGCACCGTCGTGGTGACTTACGGTGATGTGCCATTGCTCACCAGCGAAGTACTGCAGGATCTTGTGGCTACCCACGAGACCAACCGCAACTCGGTGACCGTGCTGACCACCTCGTTGGAAGACCCCAACGGATATGGTCGTATTCTGCGCGACGAGAACGGCGAAGTTGCTGGAATCCGCGAGCAGAAGGATGCTTCGGCAGATGAACTGCTGATCAAGGAAATCAACTCCGGAATCTACGCATTTGATGCACAGATGCTGCGTTCGGCACTGACCGAGGTCACTACCGACAACGCGCAGGGCGAGATGTACCTGACCGACGTTTTGGCTATCGCTCGCGGTCGTGGCGGCCGTGTTGCTTCCTCGCAGATCGCTGACCGTTGGCAGATTGAGGGCGCTAACGACCGCGTCCAGGTCTCCAACTTGGCTCGTATTTACAACCAGCGCAAAACCGAATTCTGGATGCGTCAGGGTGTAACCATCGTTGATCCAGCCACCACGTGGATTGATGCAGACGTGATCATCGGTCAGGACACCACTCTGAAGCCAGGCACTCAGCTGCACGGCGAAACGATTATTGGCGATAACGCCATCGTCGGCCCAGACACCACATTGACCAACGTCGTGGTTGGCCAGCGTGCCACCGTCAAGCGCACCGACGCCACCGACTCGCGCATCGCTGCAGGCGCCTCGGTTGGTCCCTTCGCTTACCTTCGCCCAGGTACCGATTTGGGTGTCGATGGCAAGATTGGCGCTTTCTACGAAACCAAGAACGTCACGATCGGTCGTGGCTCCAAGCTCTCGCATCTCGGCTACGCCGGCGATGCTGAAATCGGTGAATTCACCAATATCGGGTGTGGCAATATCACCGCGAACTACGATGGCGAAAAGAAGCACCGGACCAAGATTGGTTCGCACGTGCGCACCAGCTCTAACACCGTATTTGTTGCCCCAGTGGAAATTGGGGACGGCGCATACACCGGAGCTGGCGCCATCGTCCGCAAAAACGTCCCCGCCGGTGCCTTGGCACTGTCTGTGGCCCCGCAGCGTAACTCTGAGGGGTGGACGCTTGAAAAGCGCCCAGGTACCCCTTCGGCAGACGCTGCATTCAAGTCCTCTCTGAATTCCTCGGGCACCGAGTAATCCGGTCACGGACTTTATTTCCTCGACAACAACCTCATACGTGATAGCGAAGCGAGCGAGAAAGCATACCCAATGAGTGAAATCAGCCATAACGTCGACAAAAAGCTGGTGCTGGCCAGCGGTCGTGCACACCCGGAACTAGCCGCCGAGGTCGCCAAGGAACTAGGCACCGAACTTCTGCCGCTGAATGCCTATGACTTCGCCAACGGCGAGATCTACGTTCGTTCGGACGAGTCGGTCCGCGGTAAGGACGTCTTCCTGCTGCAGTCCTACCCAGCGCCAACAAACAACTGGCTGATGGAACAGCTGATCATGATTGACTCGATGAAGCGCGCTTCGGCTCGTCGTATCACCGTGGTAGCTCCGTTCTACCCTTACGCACGACAGGACAAGAAGGGCCGTGGCCGCGAGCCTATCTCGGCTCGTCTGGTTGCCGACCTATTCAAGACTGCCGGCGCAGACCGTATCATCTCTTGCGACCTGCACACCGCGCAGATCCAGGGCTTCTTCGATGGCCCGGTTGACCACCTCTTTGGTTTCCCAATGCTGGCGGACTACATCAAGACCAAAATTGATGTTAACGAAGCCACCGTGGTTTCCCCAGACACCGGACGTGTTCGCGTAGCAGAGCAGTGGGCTGACCGTTTGGGCGGCGTTCCTCTGGCCTTCGTACACAAGTCCCGCGACTTGACCGTGCCTAACCAGGCAGAGTCCAAGACCGTTGTGGGTCAGGTTGAGGGCCGCACCGCGATCCTGATTGACGACATGATTGATACCGGTGGAACCATCGCAGGTGCTGTGCGCGTGCTGAAGGAAGCCGGCGCCAAGGACGTCATCATCGCAGCTACCCACGCTGTCTTCTCGGATCCTGCTGCTCAGCGTTTGGCTGATTGTGGTGCACGCGAAGTTGTTGTCACCAACACCCTGCCAATCCCTGAAGACAAGCGTTTTGAGAACCTGACGGTGCTGTCCATTGCACCGACTATCGCTCGCGCGATCTCGGAAGTATTCCACGACGGTTCGGTCACGAACCTGTTTGACGGCCGCGCTTAGTAGCCCTCGTTTCGCATAGCTTCTGGCCGGTCCCTTCGGGTGCCGGCCAGGGGCGGTTAAGTCATCATTGACAGCGCCCGTAAGAGGAACGCTCACTGGGAAAGGATTTCTCATCCTGCCGTCAAATCGTGGTGGCCAGGGAACTTTCGTGAACGCTTCCCCGGTATTCCACCCGTGGACCATCAGGAGCTATTGGTCATGGGTGCCAGTTGGAACGGCCTGAAGGGTTAGCCAACTGCCTGGGTCATGACACCGCGCTGCTGACCTCGCACAACTGCACCGGCCCCGTCAGATCGTCGAGTGCATGGTTGAGCTCATCGATCCGTTCCTGTGCGGCGGCTCGAAGCCTGGTGCCGACGACCGCCCAGTCCGTTGGGGACGGCTCCTGTGGCAAGCCGGTCAAGAGCTCCGAAATTTCCACCACCGACATCCCCACCCGTTGGGCCACTCGAATCACCTTGATCCGGCAGGCATCTTCTTCGCCAAAGCGGCGCTGGTTCCCTGAGGTTCGCTCACCGGTGATCAAGCCATGCTTGTCGTAAAACCGCACGGCCGAGGCATTGACCTTGCTGGCGTGGGCCAGGTCCGAAACCGTCATTGATTTTGTGGACATTGCGCCGTGAAACCTCCCGAATTGACTTCAACCTTTGTTCAAGTCTTAGCATTGCAGCATGACCGAACGCAACCAGGTTGAGACCAGCCACGAGCCCCGGAGCCCCCTAATTGGTGGGTCGGTGGCACTCATTGCAGCAAGCATGCTCACCGTCATGGCGGGCGCAACGATCTCCCCGGCGCTGCCCAAAATGGCCGAACACTTCTCAGGGGTCGAGAATGCAGGCTTCCTGGTCAAACTCGTCGTCACCATCACCGCCCTGTCGATAGCAATCTCCGCCCCGGTGCTGGGCTGGCTCAACGACAGGTTCAGCAGGGCCCTCGTGCTCAAGCTCTCCGTCATCCTCTACGCGATCGCCGGATCGGCGGGACTGTGGATTGATGACCTGGCGGTACTCATGGTGTCTCGCTCGATCCTCGGTGTCGCCGTGGCAGGTGCCATGACGGCCTCCACCGCATTGATTTCCGAATGGTTCACCGGTGAGCGGCGATCCAGGATGTTCGGCCTGCAGGCCGCAGCAAGTGGGCTCGGTGGAGCCGTGTTCCTGTCCCTAGGCGGTGCGCTGGCGGACATCAGCTGGAACGCGGCCTTCGCGGTCTACCTCTTATCGCTGCCGGTCGCCGTCCTCGTCGCCTGGAAAGTCACCGACCCGCCTTCCTTACCAACAAGCAAAACCGCCCACCAATCGCTACCGAGCCCCAAGGCCACGGGGCTCATTGCGGGAATTGTGGTCCTCGCGTTCGTGATCCAGATTGTCTTCTACGTCGTACCGACCCAACTGCCCTTCCTCCTCGGGACAATGGATGTCGATGCCTCGACTACGGGGTTGGTGATCGGCTGGATGGTCCTGGTTCAGGCCCTCGCCAGCCTGGGCTACCGCTGGGTGTCCCGGCTGGGATTCCGCAATGTCGCGTTGCTCAGCATGGTGCTGATGTCGGCCGGCATGGCAACGGTTGGCACCTCCGAATCCATCGCCCAGGTGGTGGCAGGCCTGAGCATTTCGGCGCTCGGCGTCGGGCTCGTCATGCCCAACCTCAATTCGTGGATCTCGGTCAGCACCTCGTCCGCGAATCGGGCCCAAGCGATTGGGGCGTTGATCTCTGCCATGTTCCTGGGGCAATTCGCTTCACCCCTCATCGCCGAGATGATCATTCGCGGCGGCGGCACCGCCCAGGCGTTCCTCGCCGCGGCGGTCCTCGCACTGGTGACGGCAGGTGCGGTCTTCGCCATTTCTACCTCCAAAATCCGGCAATCCACCTCACGAAAGAAGGCCAAGGACTCATGACGCCCAAGGTCTCCCTCATCATTGATATCGCCTGCGCCTGGTCCTACATCGCATTCGAGCGCGTGGCCAGCGTGATCACCGACCAGGGCGGGGACCTGGACACCTACCCGCTCGGCTTCTTGCCGCACCAGCTCGACCCCTCCGCGACAACGACCGGTGAGCCGCTGCTGCGCGTGCTCCGTGAACGGTTTGGTCCGGGCGTGGATCAGGAGAACGAGCGTGTGAGGGCCATCGCGGCCATGGATGGGATCACCCTCGACTATGCCAGCGGTATCCACTCCAACACCTTCGATGCCCATCGGGCCATCTACGATGCAAGCCAAGCCGGGCGCGGTGCATCTATGGTCCGGGCACTCTTCCGGGCGCATTTTTCCGAGGGAAAGAACATTGCCGACCCTATATTCCTTGAAGCCACGGCACAGGGACTTGGCGTCGAGCTGACCCGAGACGAGAGCACGCGGCATGTCCGTGAATCGCTCGACTTCGTCCGCGAAAAGAAGATCTCCGCGGTTCCCGTCCTGCTCTGGGAATCCGGGGCAACACTGACGGGCATGCACAGCAAAGGCGACCTGGCAGACCTACTCCACTGACAACCACCACACTTCAACAGCAAGGAAATCCCCATGAAAATTGGAATCATCGTAGGTAGCACCCGCCCGGGACGTCGATCCATCGTGGTCGCCGAATGGATAAAAAACATTGCAGACCAACGCGAGGGCCACGAGTTCATCCTGCTGGATCTGCTTGACTACAACCTCCCCCACCTGGACGAAACAATTCCCGCAGCCATGGGAAAACCGTACGGACACGAGCACACTCGCGCGTGGTCCGAATCGGTCGCCTCCTGTGATGGGTTCATCATCGTCACCCCCGAATACAACCACTCGATTCCGGGGGTCCTGAAGGATGCTTTGGACTACCTGTTTGGCGAGTGGCACAACAAGGCCATTGGCTTCGTCGGCTACGGCCTGTTGGGTGGTGCCAGGGCGGTTGAGCACCTGCGGACCATCTCCGCAGAGTTGATGCTCGCCGATGTGCGGGCGCAAGTCGCATTGTCCCTCTTCGCCGACTTCGTGGACATGGAGATCCTGGATCCCGGCGATCACCATGTGGGCACCGCGAATCAGATGCTGGATCAGCTGTTGGGGTGGAGTGGGGCCTTGGCCCGGCTCCGGGAATCAACGGCGGATGCGTCGTCGTTCATCGAAGCCTAAAGGAGGCGGGGGAAGCCGACGTTGGGGAGGCAGGCGAAAAATCAGAGGCGTCATGTGGCAGATTCCGTATGAGGAACCCTCTGCGGGACACTAATGCCTCTCCTGTTCAAATCGAGGATTTACATCAGTCCTACCAATGGCAAAATTGCCTCATGAGCCTCGATACGCCATTAATTCTGATTGGTCCGGCCGCCACCGGGAAAACTACCCTAGGCCAAATAGTTGTGGCCAGTTTGTCCGTTCCGTTTGTCGATATAGATGAAATCGCCGAACCCTACTACGAGGAATCCGGCTGGAACCTCGAAAAACTCTCTCATAGAAGTTCAACAGTCGGGCGCGTTGCCGCCGAACGAGAATGGGAAGCTGCTCGAGCGCACGCTGTATGTCGCGTACTGGATGACCACCCTGATGCGGTTATCGCTTTAGGCGCGGGCCACACCTCGTACAAAAATGAGCATCATCTCCAACGCGTTAGGACCGCTTTGAAGGATGCGCCCTGCATCTTGCTCGTCTTGCCTTCGGCAGACCGGGCCGAAGCACTGAGCACGCTGCGCAACAGGTCCTTGGTTTCAAAAGCAACGGACTGGATCAGCTCAGGACATGATTTTCTTGCTGAATGGCTAGATGACCAAGGAACACGGAGCCTGGCCACTGAAACTATGATTACAGGTAGCGAATCACCCGAGACAACTGCCAAGAGAATCGTGACGATGCTTCAACGCACTAACTCATAAGTACTGGCCAGTGCTTGAATACCAACGAAGCCAGTTTTTGTAGCTACGACCTGGAGGTGCAGTCTTGGGTGCGAAGACGACGTTCAGCAAATATCGGGCTTTGGAAAGCAGGTGTGTGCGATGCGGTCATATATGGCAAGATCATATGCCTGAAAATGACGGTTACTGTTGCGGAGAGTGCGAGTACGAAATCGAACACAGCGACCCGAACGCTCCACTGGAATCATGCACTCTCACTCCAGCATCTGGCGCTCTTCGATACCTCTAACGGCTGCCCGTCCACGGGACCTCTACCGGACAGGCCAAGAGCTGCTTGAGGTTCCTTGATAGTGCTACGTTTTCGTTGCCACCCCGAGGGGCAATCCACAGCTTTACTTGATCCATTGCTGTATGGTTCCAAGTGTAAAAACGGCAAAGAAGAATGCACAAATCCAGAAGGCGACGAGAACCTAATTTCTGAAGAACTTGCTTTCCTGTGCGCAGGTTCGATTTCGGTCTCGACGTTCCCACGCGAAAATTCCGAGAAACAACAAGGCCAAGAGCAACGTGATGACGGCTGCGGGTAGCAAGGCGACCCTACTTTCGGCTAACGAGTACTCGCGGTGTTTCGATGCAGTGAGAGAAAAAGGTGGCCATGACTTTGAATGCGGCGCGCCATTCGTGCTGACTCGGCTTTAAAGGTCGAGGCGTGTCCTCAATTCGCTCGAATGCAAGAACGAGTGAGTAAGCCATCGAAGCCACTACATGCAGTGCAAAAATGAGGCCAAGAGGTACACTCAGCACTGTCACTGAACCCCTACCCCACGCGATGTGATCCGGCAGGAATTCCAAGCCGCTCACCGCAACATTGTGAAGTGCGAACACAAAATAAGCACCAAGCGCAACAAATATGAATTGAGCCGATCGACCGGCAATTCGGATCCGAGGGACAGCGAATAGCGCCAATGCCGCGATGACAGCCGAAAGGGTCGCGAATGCAGTTTGAATCGCGAACCCTGGAAATACGACCTCGAAGTAAGCCGAAAACCCTCCGAGAAATAACCCCTCCGAGGCTGCGAAGCACACAATCAATAAGACGCTGGCGGTCCTCTTGGCGACGATGGCTAGCCAGCCCCCGGCAACGAAACTGCCCAGTAGGCCAACTATCCAGGGTGATGCGATTGGATCGTACGTATGGCCGCTCTTCAATGCGGGTTCAACTGCCCAGAAAATTCCAGCAAGGGCGGCGAAATGCAGAATCGCAAACAGTCCGAGCGTCTTCCATAGCACTCCAGAGATCCCCATGCTGCGGCGCGATATCGTCGCGCGTGAACGATCGGAGCGGGATTTCGGATTATTCTGTGTGAATTTCTCCATGAGATTAGTTCTTCCGAATTTCTGATAGCTCGTAGAGAAGATCTGCACAGCTGCCAGCTCTGAGACCATTGGATCTACAAGAGTTTCCAGGAAGTTGCGAGTACCACCTGTTCAGGCAAACGCTGCCCCCAGCAGATACGACACAATGACAGTCTGCGAGCAAGCGCCAGCTACTAGCGCGACCCCCGCTGTGAGCTGCAGATGATTGCGGGACCGGTGCCATCGCTCGTAGCGAGCCAAGCGGAGATGCGTGCCAGATTGATTCTTGCTCAATTGCAGACATAGACATGCCGTCTGGCCAGGTCATCATTGTCAATGACGTCGAGCATTGCACTGGCCAAGTCTGATGCGGTGATCATCCAACCTCGCGGGAGCGGCTCAGTGTCGAGCCGGTACCGCTTTTTGGCGGGGGCGTTCCTGATTCGCGGCGCGCGAATCGCGGTCCACTTTGCGTGGCTCTCCCAGAGAGCGATATCCATCCGCCGCATGTCATCGTAAGTTGCTCCAAGGAACTTCTGCAGCAGTGGCAGAACAATCCAGAGCTTGAGCGGCCCCTGATGCGCCCAGTGCTCGGCAACTTCCGAGGATATGACGACCATCCTTTCGACACCATGCTTGTTCATGCCTGCAAGAAGGTTTCTCGTTCCTGCTGAATAGAGCGTAGTCGGAGTTTTTGAGGCACCGATCCCCACGGTGCTCACGACGGCATCGATGCCGTCCAGTAGCGGTTCCACGACTTTCGCATCGAGGATGTCGGCTGACACTTTAGTGAGTCGAGAATGTTCAATGACGAGATTTGCAGGGTTGCGAGCAATTGCTACTACCTGGTGACCGCGTTCTAGCGCTTGCCTTACGACCTCGCTTCCGACCGTTCCCGTTGCGCCTGGCACCAGAATTCTCATGCAGCTTCTTCTCTCATCGGGTAAAATGTTACTAAATCAGGATATTCCCGATTCGGAACTAACGTTAGCAGGGAGTACAGCAATGAGCAGCAACGATCTCGTGGGGCAGGTTCGCGCCGCCTTGCAGCGACAGCTAGTAGATGCTGTCCTTGGCAATGAAAGGGTTGCTCGTCAGCATGGATTGCTCGTCACTGACTTGCAAACGCTTCATCTGCTGGTGTTGCGCAAGGGCGTGCGAACGCCACGCCAGATCAGCGAGACCACGGGCATGCCGACGAGCACGGTAACCAAGCTTGTCGACCGCTTGGAAGCTTCAGGCTACGTTCGCCGGACAGCTGATGCCAACGATCGCCGCAAGACCTTGATAGAGCTGGTGCCAGAAAAAATCGCGCCGCTTCAAGTTCTTTATGGTCGCACCGATGAAGAATTTGACGCGTTCACTGGAACTTTTGATCGCAGGGAACTAGCAATAATCATTCGATACTTGGAAGGCGTTAGCGACTTCTACCAGCTTGGGGATTCTGGGGAATCGCAGGCCAACGTCGTCAACCGGGAGCGTCGTCAATAAACCAAAATGCGCGAAATGTACCGTTCAGCAAGATTATGCTGTGCTCACCGTTACGGTTAGGGACCAATGAGAGCGCTTCGTGACCTTCGGTACAGGCACATCGTCCCGGTAGGGGTTTGTCCAGCTTGGCAATTCGGACCGTTCCGCTAGGGGGTCCCCGAGAGGAACGCCCGTAAGAGGAACCCTCACCGGGACAACTGCTGGGAGAACCCTGCCATCGAATCCTGGCTCGGCACCCAAACTCGATGGCAGGGAATTCGACCCATCGTTAGGAAGCTCGGCCGGGCGAGTTGCCTCAGCGGGGAAGGGTCGCGGTTCCTTCCATGAAGCGGACGCAACGCCCGGTCAATATTGTGCGTTCGCCCGCGAAGTTGATGTGCACGGTTCCGCCGCGGGCCGATGCCTGGCGTGCCAGCATTTCCTGCTTGCCGAGGCGTTCGGCCCAGAGCGGGGCGAGCTGGCAGTGGGCGGACCCGGTGACGGGGTCCTCGGACACGCCTGCCTCGGCCCCGAACCAGCGGGAGACGAAATCGTAGTCGGTTCCGGTGCCCGGGGCCGTGACAATGGTCCCGCGCACCGGCAAGGAAGCCAGGAATGCGAGGTCCGGTGCCAGGTCGATGACGGTTTGGGCGTCTTCGACCATGTAGATGTGGTCAGTGGCCTTCAATGCTTCGCGCACCGGGACCCCGAGGGCCTTGGCTATGTCTGGGTCGATGGCAGGTATGAGGTTTTGCGTGCGCGTTAGTTCCTCTTGCTTACGGGATCAGCCGCTGGTCTCGGAGGCTCTGGAAGATTTTCATGAACATCGCTTCGCTGTCCACATATGCGTGGAAGCCAGCACGCCTCGACTTCGACGTGTCGGCGATGACGTCGTAATCCCATGCAAAGACGAAGTCGCCAAACTGCCAGGAAGACACATCAGAATATGGTGTCTTCGCCAACGCATGCTTCGTGACCATTGAATCCCAGATGTCAGATTTGTCCGCCATGACCTCACTCAAGCTCATCTGCAAAGGCGGCGCTACATCGAGGTCGAAGAACGCCGCAATTTTGGGCCACATCGAGGACCACCGGAACATGTCCCCGTTGGTGATGTTGAACGCTTGGTTCCTGCTGCCGGGATTCGTCGCAGCCCAGACGGTCGCTTCAGCCAGCAGCCCAGAGTCCGTCATTTCGATCAGGCTTGTATAGGCTCCGGGTTTGCCGGGGAGCCGGAATGGAACGCCGAGTTCTTTGCTAATTGAGGCGTACACGGAAATTACCATGGCCAGGTTCATGGGATTTCCGAGTCCGATACCGGCCACTACCGAGGGTCGGAGTGCGGACCACGACCACGTTGCGTTGGCCTGTCGGAGTTCAAGGAACTGTTGCTGGTCGACGTTGAACTCCGGCGGCATATGCGGGGGATCATCCTCACGAGCGGGCGTCGAGAAAGCACCCAGGTGGGCGCCGTAAACCTTGTACCCCTGCATCAAGCTGATGTGCTCAAGATTCGGGGCCACCGGTTCAATCGCGTCGACAACATTGGTCAGCATCGCCAGATTCGGCGGTACCAGCTCAGCCCAACTGGCCCGATCCTGGTAGGCAGCGTAAAAAACATGCGTGACCTCGGTCAGGCCGGAGAGTTTCAAGATCGTGTCTTCTTTGTCCAGGAGATCAACAGCGATATGCCGAACCGAACCCTGATTGATGCCTCCCCGCCGCGACAGTCCTATGATCTCCCAGCCGCCATCACGGTCGAGGTGCTCGATCAGATTGCCGCCGATCACACCCCGTGCTCCGACGACTAATGCAGTTCTCGTTGCCATGAAATTCCCTTCATCGTAAAAACGTAATTTGACGATCTAAGTAATATCACATAATCGTTAAATCGCGATATAGCGATTTGAGGGTATGCTGGAGGTATGGGAAAACTGAGTGACGATCAACTGGTGAGTGCGTTCAAAGCCCTCGGCCACCCAACTCGCTTGGCGATTCTGGGTTGGCTCAAGGACGGCGATTCATTTCCTCCGCAGGAACGCCCAGCGGAAGAAGTTGGGGTGTGTTTGAAGCACATTCAGGCCCGTGCGGAGGTATCCCAGTCCACCGCTTCTCAGTTCATGGCGACGTTGCAACGCGCGGACCTTGTGATCTGCACTCGCATCGGCCAGTTCTCCCACTACCGACGCAACGAGCAGACCATCGCCAAACTCAGCAGGGCCATCGGCGCCGACATCTAGGTACCCGGATCGCCGTGAGATCCCCCTGCAACCGCAGACAAGATGGTGCTCTGACGGACGCCAGCAGGCGGAGCCAGTAAGAGCACTTCGTGACCTTCCGAACCGTCGCCTCGTCCCGAAAGGGGTTTGTCCGGTTTGGCACTTCGGAACGTTCCGTAAGGGGGTCCTCATACGGGGCACCTGCCTCGGTGACTGGGTCGTTTCTTGAAACTCTGAGGTTTCAAATATTTGAAATTCTCATATACCCCGCCCGATAAAATGCCCGGTGAAGGTGCCTTATACGGACACGGAAAACTATTATTTATGGTGGATCAAGAACCAAGAGGGGCAGCATGGATTTTGGAACCAGGCAGGTCACTATCGGTGGGCTCGATCGTGCTCAGCTGCAGCAACGATTGGTGCGTACCGGGGTCCAGCTTAACGACTAGGCCAAAATGCTGCAGGCCCACCGGGTTTTCGATGAGGTTGTGCCAGTGCAGAAGCTGACCGTGGTAAGTCGTAACCTGCAACAGCTTGATCTGGTCGCCGGTACAAAGTTGCCGCAAATTTTTGAGCGTGCGATCAGCGAGGGATTTCAGTTGTGCCCTGCCATTACCGGTCCGTATCTACGGCTGGATTTCTTGGACCAAGCCGTGTCCGGCGATTCGGTGCTTAGTGGTGGAAGGAAACCGGCTGACTCGTTGAGCGTCGCGTCCGCAGTACTCGGCGATCAAGAATTCCCGCGCGGATTCTATTTGCGGGTGGTCGATGATGTGCCGTGGTTACGCGGATATCGCTGCGACCACACCCATGGCTTTGCACCGACCGATACGTTTGTATTCCAGCGCAGTTGAGCAGGAGCAAAGTTTAGTGGTCTTCGCTACAAGTTTTCACCTTGGCGCGTGCAACTGGTAGAATTATTGACTGTGCCCAGGCGAGGGAATCACCAGAAATGGTGGGACCGTTATCGACAAGGCCGGAAAAGCTCTAGATCTCTTAGATGTTAGTTGCTTCCCGAGTCCACGCAAGGGCCTTAACGAAGCATCTATTTCCTAAGGAGAATCATCATGGCATCTGTAAACCTTGACGCCGTAGTACGCACCGATTTCGGTAAGGGCGCTGCCCGCCAGGCTCGTCGCGACGGCCAGATCCCAGCAGTAATCTACGGTGCAGGATCGGAGCCACAGCACGTATTGCTGCCAATCCACGAAACCACCCTTGCTGTTCGTGACCGTAGCGTTGAGCTCGTTCTGAACGTTGAAGGCAAGACCGTAAAGACCAGCATCAAGGACATCCAGATCCACGCGCTTAACCGCACCGTTGATCACCTGGACCTCTTGATCGCTGCCTAATTCCAGCGAACTAGGTTTTAGCTAAGCATCATGAGTGATGGCACTTGGCTCGTAGCCGGACTCGGGAATCCCGGGTCCGGCTACGCTGGCAATAGACACAATATTGGGCAAATGGTGCTCGATGAACTGGCCAACCGTGTGGGATCGAAATTCAAATCTCACTCCTCACGGTCACAAATCGTTGAAGGCCGCATGGGTGTCGGCGGTCCGCGCATCGTGCTGGCCAAGCCGACGGTATTTATGAATCTCTCCGGAGGGCCGGTGGCCAACGCCGCTAAGTTCTTTGGAATCGACGTTGATCACCTGATCGTCGTTCACGATGAGATCGATATTCCTTTTGACACCGTCAAACTCAAACGTGGCGGGGGAGAAGGTGGACATAACGGTCTGCGCGATATCTCCAAAGCAATGGGTTCCAAAGACTATCTGCGCGTTCGCGCAGGAGTTGGTCGTCCACCAGGACGCATGGACACGGCTAAATGGGTCCTGCAAGATTTCTCGAAGACGGAAAAGCAAGATCTTCCGTTTTTGATTGATAACTGCGCAGACGCTGTTGAGCTACTAATGAGCTCGGGTCTCGAAGCAGCCCAAACAAAATTCCATACCAGCTAATCTGTATCACGTTGCCTTGCATTGTGCTCACACTTAGTTTTCGAGGATCGCGGGATGGCTCAGCCAACTCACCGCGGTCCTTGATCCGTTAAATAGGTCCCGTTTGAGGTGTTACTTACTAAGGCCAAACTTAGATGTACTTCTTGAGCCGGAGTGGAATAATTACCCAATGTACACCTTGCCTAATCCTTCAACGGTTTCTGACAACCGGCGAAACATGGCATCCCATGACAATTATTCGGAGGACCACGTGCAGACGATGACCGGTCAGCCAGAAGCCAATGTATCGCTCAGCGCCGTCGAGGTTCAGCGAATCAAGGCAGACTTTGAAATTCTGGAGCATCAAGTCAACAGCACCGACGTCGTGTACTTAGACTCTGGTGCAACCAGCCAAAAGCCACGTTGCGTGTATGAAGCGGAGCAGCACTACTACGAAAACGCTAACGCGGCCGTACACCGTGGCGCTCACACGCTAGCCGTTGAGGCCACCGAAATCTATGAAGAGGCGCGCGAGACCGTCGCGAAATTCATCGGCGCACGCACCAATGAACTGGTGTGGACCTCCAACGCAACAGAAGCACTGAACTTAATCAGCTACTCAATCTCCAATGCCTCATTGGGCCGCGGAGGAGAAGCCGCGGCACGCTTCCGCATTGGTCCTGGCGATGAAATTCTCACCACCGAAATTGAGCACCACGCCAACCTGATTCCGTGGCAGGAACTTGCGTTCCGCACTGGTGCTACCTTGCGTTACGTTCCTGTCAGCGAAGACGGATCATTGCGTTATGACTTGATCGATGAGTTGGTGACCGAGAAGACCAAGCTTGTAGCCTTCACCCACGTCTCCAACGTCTTGGGAACTATCACCGATACTCAGCGTTTTGTCGATGCTGCCCGCAAGGTTGGTGCACTGACTGTGCTTGATGGTTGCCAGTCAGTACCGCACCTTCCGGTAGACGTGAAGGCCCTTGACGTGGATTTCATGGCTTTCTCAGGACATAAGATGCTCGGGCCAACCGGCATCGGGGCGCTCTATGGTCGTGAAGAACTACTGAACGCCATGCCTCCGTTCCTCACCGGCGGATCAATGATCACCGTGGTTGATATGGAGCACGCAGAATTTCTTCCGGCTCCGCAGCGCTTTGAAGCCGGGACCCAGCGCATTGCCCAGACCCATGGTTTGGCTACCGCGGTAAGTTACCTGCAAGAAATTGGCATGGACCGCATCGCTCAGTGGGAAGAACACCTGGGTACTTTGCTCTTTGAAGGATTATCCAAGATTGAAGGCGTGCGCGTCTTTGGACCAAGCGACGTCCGTCGAATCGGTACCGTGCCATTTGAGGTCGTAGGAGTGCACCCACACGACGTAGGGCAATACCTAGACTCGCGTGGCATTGCCGTACGAGTAGGACATCACTGCGCACAACCACTGCACCGAGCCCTGGGCGTCACTGCGACCACTCGTGCAAGCACTTATCTGTACAACACGGAAGACGATATCAAGGCTCTACTAGTCGCCTTGAGCTCCGTGCGCGAATACTTTGGAGTCTAAGTGAACGAATTAGATCAGCTATACCAACAGGTCATCCTGGATCACTCCAAGCGACGCTTCGGCTCGCCACTGGTGGAGACCACCGAAGGGCTTCTGCACGGTGAATCACACCAGCACAACCCCATTTGTGGTGACCAGATCCGCGTGCGCGTGGAATTGAACGATGAAGACCATTTTGAAGCCATGAGCTGGGAAGGCGATGGCTGTTCTATCTCCATGGCCTCGGCCTCAGTACTCAGCGAGATGCTCCCGGAGATGACCAAGGAAGAGTTCTTGGACAAGCTGGAGATCTTCCGCGAGATGATGCGCTCCAAGGGAACCTTTGAACCAGATGAAGAGGTCCTAGAGGACGCTGCCGCCTTCGTGGGCGTCTCCAAGTTCCCTGCTCGCGTCAAGTGCGCGATGCTCGCTTGGGTCGCTGCTGAAGCGGCCATGTTTGGCGCTAATAAGTAGCCAGCACGCAAAGAACTGTGGCGCTTGCTCTCCATCCCGGAGGGCAAGCGCCACAGTCGTTTAACTACTAGCTACGAATTCTGCACGCTAGTTATTTTCGCCATCTTGCTGATACACATCAGGCACACCATCAGCATTAGCGTCCCGAGTCTCACGCTCATTGATCACCTTGTAGCGACGATTGCGCGGGACAAGCCACAGGGCGCCGAGGATAGCTGCGATAAACGAACCGCTGAGGATGGCAACCTTCGCATGCTCATAGTGAGCAGATTCCAGACCAAAGGACAGCTCGGAAACCAGCAGCGAGACGGTGAAGCCAATTCCTGCCAACAGGGTTACCCCGAGCAAGTCACCCCACTGAGCATCCTTGTCCAAGGAAGCCTTGGTGAATTTGGTCAGCAACCAGGTTGATCCCATGATGCCAATCGGCTTGCCCAACACAAGACCCAGAACAATGCCCCAGAAGACAGGGTCAGTAAATACGTTGCCACTGGCTGGATCGGATGAAACTACGCTCACGCCGGCCGCAAAGAACGCAAAAATTGGGATGCAGATACCGGATGACAACGGGCGGAAGCGATGCTCAAACTGTTCAGCAAGCCCGATTCCTTCGCGACCGTCCGTGCGCTTGACTGGGACACAGAAGCCCAAGACTACGCCCGCGATGGTGGCGTGAATGCCGGAGCCAAAGACGAAGATCCAGGTGATGATGCCCAATGGCAACAAGATCACCCAGGCAGCCCAAGCACGCTTGGCAAAGAACTTGCCCAAGTAGCGTGCCAAGAGAGTGAAAAGAATGATCGGGATCAGCGATAGCCCAAGATAGGCCAGCTTAAGTTCATCAGTGAAAACAAAGGCAATGATGACGATGGCGATTAGGTCATCCACCACTGCCAAGGTGAGCAGGAAGATTCTTAGTGCGGCTGGAAGTGCCGAACCGATGACGGCCAGCACGGCGACAGCAAAGGCAATGTCAGTGGCTGTTGGAATGGCCCAACCGCGTAGTAGTTCTTGGCCACCGCCAGAGCCCGAAGCAATGGCCACAAAGATGAGCGCCGGTACGAGGACACCGCCGAATGCTGCAGCCACAGGGACAGCTGCAGTCTTCACGTTACGCAGGTCACCGATGACAAATTCTTTTTTCAGTTCCAAACCGGTGAGGAAGAAGAACACCGCAAGCAGCGCGTCCGCAGCCCAGTGGCCGATGGAGAGATTTAGATCTACACCTAACAGCGTTGGGCCAAAGTGGAAATCACGCAGTGCAAAGTAGGACTCGCGTAGGGGAGTGTTGGCCCAGATTAGTGCCAGCAACGCTCCGGCGATAAGCACCATGCCACCGACGGTTTCTTTGCGCAGGATATCTCCGATGCGCACGGACTCTTTGTAGCTTGGGCGGGAAAACAGGCTCTTGTCGGAACCCGAAGACGGAGTTTGGTTCATGCGTTAACTCGCTTACCTCGTTAAATGAATATTTCTCGCCGACCAGACTTCCCGGCACACCTTATTCCAGCTTATCGCGATCGATGATCAAGAGCACAAATCCCCGGATGTATTGCGAAATTCGCAGATCCGGGGAATGCGCTCAGAGCGATCTTTTGAGTCGTTGGCCTACTTGGAGAGCCAAGCGTTAACCTGTTCTGCCTGCAAGTTCAGGGCCTTGCCAATGTAGGGTTCGGCGGCGGAAGCAAGCTTGCCGCCGATGAATGGAATCGAGGAAGAGACTTTGGCATCAACGGCTAGCTGCGAGGTTTCGCCTTGTCCGGTGAGCTGCTCGGTGCCAGTGACAGTCACCGGAACGCCGCCGATGGTGATTCGCACTGTTGCAGAACGGCTTCCGCCGGCATCCGGTGCGGCCCACTGTTCTACCTGAGTGATTTCAATGGAGGCTCCAACAAACTTGCGAGCGAAGTCAGGAACCCGGTCAGTAGGCACGGAACGGACTGTCGTTAGCGTAAAGGCCCCTGCGACATCGCCATCTACGGTGAATTCGTTCAGGGTGCCGTTGGCGACCTTGGTCAGATGCTCGGCGAAGCCGCGATCGCTTAAAGTAGCGATGACCTGCTGTGCAGGATGGCCGATCTGAGTACTTGCGTTCAATGCCATGAAAGCTAATCCCAATCTGGAAATTTGGCTGGGCGGGCAACAAAAAGTGCACGCCCGGGGACGGACAGTATTAACACTATCCGCTGGGATGTATTAGGTAGGCTAGGACTGCACCTAAAACAACATATTGGCGTTGAGTCGACCGCGGAATATCATTTGCGGTCGGTGTTCGTGGTGTCGAATTGGTTCAGGAATACAACTGAGCACACGGCTTCAAGCGCCTGCACGAGAGGATACGAACCCCCATGAGCCTGAGCGGACTTCATGACTTCCTGCGCGAGGAACCATCCTTCCGTCGCATCCACCAAAGTGCAGCGAACAGCTTTTCGACGCGGAGTGAAGAGCTGGAGATCGCGGCCCCGCAAGGCATGCGTGCGATCCTCTCTGCCCAGATTTCTCAGGCGCTGAGCGAGAGCAAACATTCTGGAGTGACCCTGATTGTCACTGCCACCGGTCGTGAAGCCGAAGAAGTATCAAGCTCGCTAAACGCCTTCCTTCCGGTAGAGCAGATTGCTGAATTCCCATCGTGGGAGACCTTGCCGCATGAACGCCTTTCGCCTCGAAGCGACACGGTGGGACGTCGCCTCGAAGTACTGCGCCGGCTACACAACCGGGACGAAAATCTCAACGTGGTGATCGCACCCATCCGAGCAGTGCTGCAACCACTCGTTGCTGGCCTAGGTGAACTGCGCCCGGTGACCTTGGAACTAGACGCCGAACCTGGATTTGATCAGGTCATCAAAGATCTGGCATCAGCTGCCTACGCTCGGGTGGACATGGTCACGCACCGAGGCGAGTTTGCCGTACGTGGCGGCATCATCGATGTCTTCCCACCAACGCTGGACCATCCAGTACGTATCGATTTTTTCGGTGACCAAATTGATTCGATGCGTTTCTTCGCCATCGCCGATCAGCGCTCCACCGATGACCAGGGCCCACAAAAGATTATTGCCACGCCGTGCCGAGAAATGTTGATCACACCACAGGTCATGAGCCGGGCTGCCAACCTGAAAAACCATTTCCCAGCCGCTGAAGAAATGCTCACCAAAATTGCTGGTGGCATCGCCGTGGAGGGTATGGAATCTCTGGCACCCCTTCTGGTGGACCACATGGTTCCGTTGCTTTCCCTCCTGCCGGAATCCTCGATTGCACTGGTCATGGAACCAGAACGAGTGCGCGCCCGTGCACAGGATCTGAATGCCACTAACGCGGAGTTCCTTGCTGCCGCGTGGGCTTCGGCCTCAGATGGCGCCACAGCCCCACTGGATTTGAACACCGCCAGCTCGGAGCGCAAGCTCGCTAGCGGCGATTTTGCCTCGCTTTCCGAAACCCTTGAGCACGCCAAGGCCGCGAAGGTGTCCTGGTGGGCGCTGACCGCCATGGGCGAGGATGAAGAGCTGGAAGTCGGCGCGTCAACCATTCGCATCCCTGCGCGGGAACCACACGGCTATCAAGGCGACATTGAGGCGATGATGGAATTCATCGCTTCACGAGTTAAAGATCAGTGGCGTTTTGTTGTGGCCACCGACGGACCTGGTCCAGCGCAACGGCTATCTGAGCTGTTCGCTGAATTCAGCATTCCAGCCCACCGAGTTGAAACCCTTGACCAGGCGCCAACCGCGGGACTTATCGAAATCACCCAAGCGACCGCTGGGCGTGGATTTGTCTTTGAAGAGCTCAAGCTTGGGCTACTCACCGAAGCCGACCTTTTGGGTCGTTCAAGCGCGTACCCAAATCGTAAGGGACGCAAGCTCACCGCAAAGCGCAAGCGCAATGCCGTAGATCCACTCAGCCTGCAGGCAGGGGACTTCATCGTCCATGAGCAGCACGGCATCGGTAAATTTGTTGAATTGATGGCTCGCAAAGTTGCAGGTTCAGGCAAAGACGCCAAACGAGAATACTTGGTCGTTGAATACGCCTCCTCCAAACGTGGCGCACCGGGGGACCGACTATTCGTTCCCACAGACCAGCTGCACATGGTTACCCGATATGTCGGCGGCGAAGCACCCACCCTGTCCAAGATGGGTGGCTCAGACTGGGCCAGCACCAAGTCCAAAGCGCGCAAAGCGGTCAAGGAGATCGCTGGCGATTTGATCAAGCTGTATTCGGCACGCATGGCCAGCCGTGGGCACGCCTTCGGCCAAGACACTCCTTGGCAACATGAACTCGAAGAGGCCTTTGCCTTCATCGAAACTCCTGACCAGCTAACCGCAATCAATGAGGTTAAGTCGGATATGGAAAAGGAAATCCCGATGGATCGGTTGATTTCTGGTGACGTGGGCTTCGGCAAAACCGAAATTGCTGTCCGTGCAGCCTTCAAGGCCGTTCAAGACTCAAAGCAGGTTGCGGTACTGGTACCGACCACATTGCTTGCCTCCCAGCATCAGCAGACGTTCACCGAACGCTATTCGGGATTCCCGGTTCGAGTGAAAACACTGTCACGTTTCCAGACGGCCAAGGAATCCAAGGAGATCATGGCCGGACTGCAAGATGGCAGTGTTGATATCGTCATCGGTACCCACCGTTTGCTCTCCAAAAACGTTCAGTTCAAAAATCTTGGCCTTGTCATCATCGATGAGGAACAGCGTTTTGGTGTTGAGCACAAGGAAGAACTTAAGAAGCTGCGCACTAACGTGGATGTGCTGGCAATGAGCGCCACGCCAATTCCGCGTACCTTGGAAATGTCGCTCACCGGAATCCGTGAGACCTCCACTTTGGCCACGCCACCGGAAGAACGTCATCCGGTCTTAACCTACGTTGGCCCGCGAAGCGACAAGCAGATTTCGGCAGCCATCAAGCGTGAACTCATGCGCGATGGGCAGGTCTTCTTTGTCCACAACCGAGTTTCATCCATTGAGCGAGTGGCAGCAGAACTTCGCGAGCTGGCCCCTGAAGCGCGCATTGAAGTGGCGCATGGCAAGATGAGTGAGTCACGACTGGAACGGATCATCCAGGACTTCTGGGAAAAGAAATTTGATGTTCTGGTCTCCACCACCATTATTGAAACCGGCTTGGACATTTCCAACGCCAACACTTTGATTGTGGACCGGGCCAACAACTATGGTCTCTCCCAATTGCACCAGCTTCGTGGACGAGTCGGTCGTGGCCGTGAGCGTGCCTACGCTTACTTCCTGTGGGATGTAGAAAAGCCGTTGGGCGAGATTGCTCTTGAACGCCTCAAAGCGGTAGCAGCGCACAATGAGTTGGGTTCCGGCTACCAACTAGCGATGAAGGACTTGGAGCTGCGTGGAGCTGGCAATCTACTTGGTGGAGAGCAGTCCGGACATATTGCTGGGGTTGGCTTTGATTTGTACCTGCGCCTCGTGGGCGAGGCTGTCGCCGACTACAAGGGTGAGGGCGAAGAAGAAGCCGTCGAGATGAAAATCGACCTGCCGGTCAACGCTCACCTGCCACACGACTATGTTCCCGGTGAACGTCTGCGCTTGGAGGCTTACCGCAATATCGCTGCAGCGGAAACCGATGAGGCGCTGACCGAGGTGCGTGAAGAACTGGTGGACCGCTACGGAAAGCTACCGCAACCGGTGGAGAACCTGATGCGGGTAGCAGCACTGCGCATCCGGGCTCGGGCTGTCGGGCTTAATGACATTCAGCAGATTGGCAACAACATCAAGGTGTCACCAGCCAAGATTGAAGACCTGCCAGCTTCGAGACAAGTCCGACTGGAACGCCTGTACCCAGGGGCAGCAAATAAGCCAGCGCTTAACTCGATCTTCATTCCAAAGCCAAGAACTTCACCTATTGGCGGGCGCGACCTAGTGGACGAAGAAATTTTGGAGTGGGCCGAAAAGCTGCTCTACGCGATCTTCGAACCAACCCCGGCACCGGCTACGAAATAACCGCCGGCCAGACGGAGAAGGGCTTAGCTTTGCGCTACGCCCGGGGCGGAAAGGTCCTGGGCGTAGGCGGATAAGGCTCTGGCGTAGAGTTTGCTCGCTGGCGCCAGAGCAGTCACAGCAATTCGCACGGCTTCGGTCTGTCGACCGGCATCCGATAAGGCGAGCGTGAGAAACCCCTGTGCGTCGATGTGTAAGTCGGAGTCGGGGGAAACCTGTTCCAACAGGCTAATTGCTTGGTCAAAATCTCCAAGATTTCGCAATGTGCTCGCTAGTTGGATCCGAGCCTCATCCTGCTTTTGACCCGGTAGACCAGCCTGCAGCGCCGTGCTGTAGGGTTCTACGGCCAGTTGCTCTTCACCGAGAAAATCATGCAGGGAAGCAATTTCAAATAGGACACGTGGATCATTGGGGTCCATGCCGGATAGCAGTTCATCAAGTTCAGCACGAAGCTGCTCGCCGCTCTTTGCCGCCGAAGCGTTCCAATAATCTTCTACCTGCTGATCCCATGACTTATCCATAACCCAAGTTTATGGCCGGCTTTTGGATTCACTACAGCTTAAAGAAAAGTTGGGCGATCCCGTAGGACCGCCCAACTATCGAAAGTCTGAATTACTGCTGCTGGGCAGCGCTTGCAGCGATGCGAGCTTCAGCCTTTTCGGAGTGGCTCATCAGGTGCATTGGAATAGCAAAAGCCAAGAACATCAGGGCGAAGCCCAGAAGAGTTGGCAACCACGCATTGTCCAGTTCCCAGAAGCCCAGGGTGTAAATGCCAGCTGAGAACATCACGAAGAAGATCACAAAACTAACAATGTTGCCGACAAGGCGGCCTTCACCTGAATGGGCAGTGTTCTTGCCGTTCGAGTACACTTTTTCTCCTTGAGGAAACAGATCGGTGCGATGTCCTAGTAGCTGGAACCGCTTTGCTCTCCTTCTAGGATAGCAACTCCTGAGCTAGATCCCAGACGGGTTGCTCCAGCGGTGATCATGGCTCGGGCAGTTTCAACGCTTCGCACCCCGCCGGAGGCCTTAACGCCGAGTTCAGCGCCGACGGTCTGGCGCATCAATGCGACATCTTCAACAGTGGCCCCGCCGGTGGAGAAGCCAGTGGAGGTCTTCACGAAGTCAGCACCTGCTGCCTTAGCGGCCTCGCAAGCCAAAACCTTGGCTTCTTCGGTGAGCAGGCAGGTTTCGATGATGACCTTCAAGATCGCGCCACCCTCGTGAGCGGCCTGAGCGATAGCAAAGATCTCGTTGACCAACGCGTCGCGATCTCCGCGCAGTGCAGCAGCAATATCAATGACCATGTCGATCTCGTTGGCACCGTCAGCTACTGCGTGCTTGGTTTCAAAAACCTTGGTGTCGGTGGCCGAAGCACCGAGTGGGAAGCCGATCACCGAGCAGGTCAAGACGTCGGAGCCTTCAAGCTCGCGAGCCACGGTGGAAACCCACAGTGGGTTGACGCATACCGACTTGAATTCATACTTCTTGGCTTCTTCGCAGATCTGCACAATCTGTTCCCGGGAGGCGTTGGGAGCCAACAGGGTGTGATCAATGTAGCCAGCAATGTCGCGGGCGGTAAGTTCAGTCATCTTTTCCTCTAACAAATACGGGTTCAAGCCATTCAGCTGAAAGTCTTGAAGGGGTAAGCCTAGTTGGCATTTAGGTATGCTGCCAATTCCTGCTTGATGGTTTGGACCTGTGCGGTGGCGCGTTCACGTGCAGCAGGAACCTGTTCCAGCTGGTCAACCGGTTCAATGGTTTCCAAGTAGCACTTGAGTTTTGGTTCGGTGCCCGAAGGACGAACGATGACGCGTGCGCCGGAGAAGGTGTGCAAAACAATGGCGTTGGTTGCCGGCAGCTTATCTGTGCCCTTGGACAGATCCGTGACCTCAGAAACTTCCGAACCACCTAGGGACTCAGGAGCGTTCTGACGGAAGCGATCCATCAACACAGGGATCTGCGCCAGGTCCGTGAAACGCAAAGACAATTGGTCGGTGACGTGCACACCATGACGGGCAGCTAGCTCATCAAGGCGGGCCGAAATTGTGCTGCCCTCATCCTTGAGCTGGGCAGCTAGGTCGGCCAATGCGATACCGGCAGAGATTCCATCTTTGTCGCGGACAAGATCTGGAGCGACGCAGTAGCCCAGTGCTTCTTCATAACCAAAACCAAGATCTTCAACTCGTGAGATCCACTTAAAACCGGTCAAGGTTTCCTCATGCTCACGCCCCGCGTCCTTGGCAATAGCTGCCAGCATCCGGGAGGAAACGATGGAATTAGCCAGCTTTTTGCCCTCGGGCAAAGTCTTTGAAATTTGGTCACCCAAAAGCCAACCGACTTCATCACCGCGCAGCATACGCCACGTATCCCCATCGATGATCGCTGCTGCGCAGCGGTCAGCGTCCGGGTCATTGGCGATTACTAGATCCGCGTTCACCTCACGAGCCAAGGCCAAAGACAAATCAATGGCTCCTGGTTCTTCAGGGTTTGGGAACTTTACAGTGGGGAAGAGTGGATCTGGACGCTCTTGTTCGACAACCATGTGAACGTCGCTAAAACCGGCATTGAGCAATGCCTGTTTCATGGTGTGCCCACCAACCCCATGCATGGCAGAAACAACAACGTGCAGGTTCTTGCGGGACGATCCTTCGGGCTGATCTTCTGGGATCACCGGATGAATCGCAGCCAAGTAAGCTGCCTCAATATCACCTTCAGTGCCCAGCGCGGGAAGTACTTCCCACCCAGAGTCCGCCAGCTCAATCTGTGCAACAGGCTGTTGGTGATCAATCAAGGCAGCAATCTGAGCATCAATAGGGGAGACGATCTGTGCGCCACGGCCCGAGTCATCGGTAATCCGCCCGCCCACGTAGACCTTGTAACCGTTATCGCGTGGTGGGTTATGGCTTGCCGTGACCATGACCCCTGCTTCAGCAGAAAATTCACGCACTGCCCACGCCAAGACGGGTGTTGGCAGTGGGGAAGGCATCAGCAATACCTCGAAGCCGGCGGCGGCGAACACGCCGGCCGAGTCCTTGGCAAAAACGTCAGAGTTAAACCGAGCGTCAAAGCCGATCACAACTTTGGGGGTATAGGCAGATGCTGCCTTCTCTTTGAGGAATCGAGCGATACCTGCGGCGGTACGCAAAACAACAACGCGGTTCATGCGCATTGGACCGGCACCCAGTTCAGCGCGCAGCCCGGCCGTGCCAAATTCGAGCACACCAGAAAAACGGTCAGAGATGTCCTCGAAGGCCAACGCGTCACCTTCGGTGACCCGCTCGATGAGCAAGTTCAACTCTTCTTGAGTCTCGGCGTCCGGATCTTGGGCAGCCCATTTGCCGGCCACATCGAGCAGCTCGATCTTATCTGTATGATTCACTGATTTCCCTTTGAGAAAAACACCATTATTTGCCTATACCGCCCGGATAACCTTAGAGCTTGGCGATGATCTGGGCTAGAAGTTTGGAGATGCGCGGGCCAGCAGCCTGGCCAGCTTCGATGACTTCTTCATGGCTCAGTGGAACTGGGCTAATACCAGCGGCCAGGTTCGTCACCAATGACATGCCAAAGATCTCCATGCCAGCGTGGCGTGCGGCAATCGCTTCCAGCGCGGTGGACATGCCAACCAAATCTGCACCAATAGTTTTGGCGTATTGCACCTCGGCTGGGGTTTCGTAGTGTGGGCCGGTGAACTGCGCGTACACGCCTTCATCCAGGCTTGAATCTACTTCGCGAGCGATTTCACGAATGCGTGAAGAGTAAAGATCGGTCAGATCAACAAAGGTGGCGCCTTCCAATGGGGAAGTGGCCGTGAGGTTGATGTGATCGGAGATCATCACTGGGGTGCCGGGGGTCCAGTTCTCATTCAGGCCACCGCAACCGTTGGTCAGTACCAGGGTTTCGCATCCTGCGGCTGCAGCGGTGCGGATTGGGTGGACGACCGAGCGAACGCCGCGTCCTTCGTAGTAGTGGGTGCGTGCGCCCAGTACGAGCACTCGCTTTCCGGTGGAGGTCAGGATCGAGGAGATGCTGCCCTTGTGGCCTGGGACGGCCGAGGCGTGGAAGCCTGGAATCGTGGTGGCGTCCAAGGTGTGGGTGGTTTCGCCGATCAATTCGGCGGCCTGGCCCCATCCGGAGCCCAGCACTAGCGCGATGTCGTGTTTTTCGACGTTGGTCTGCTCAGCGATTACCTGTGCAGCCTGCGCTGCTAGAGCCTGTGGGTCATTATGCGTATCAGTCACGGGCAATACGCTACCGGTAGCGGGGCTATTTGTCAGGTGAAGCTAGTGCTTCAGAATCAATATCACGTCCAAAATCTGGCTTTCGATGTGCGCATTGAACGCACATGGTGAACAATAGAAATTGTGAGCGCAGACAGTAGTAGTGAAGCAACCCGTTTAGTAATTCTCGGCGGAGGACCTGGTGGCTATGAAGCTGCCATCGGAGCAGCCCAAATGGGCGCCAACGTCACCGTTGTAGAACGTGCCGGCATGGGCGGTTCGGCAGTGCTGACCGATGTCGTCCCATCCAAGACCCTAATTGCTACCGCCGACGCTGTGCGCCGCGTAAAGCAAGCTGAAGCATTCGGAGTCCACGTTGACGGACTCGACTCAGCGGTTACCGACTTCTCGGTAGTCAACCACCGACTCTTGGCCTTGGCCAAAGAGCAGTCCTCGGACATTCGCAACACCCTAGAACGTGGTGGCGTGCGCATTGTGATTGGTGAAGGTCGTCTTCTCGACGCGAACACCGTCGCTGTGGCTCACCCGGATGGAACCGAGCAGAACATCGATGCTGACGCCATTCTTCTGGCCGTCGGTGCCCACCCACGCGAATTGCCTACGGCTAAGCCAGATGGCGAACGCATTTTTAACTGGACCCAGATCTACAACATGAACGAGGTGCCAGAGCACCTGATCGTGATCGGTTCTGGTGTTACCGGCGCTGAGTTCGCTTCCGCCTACAAGCTGCTAGGCGCCAAGGTCACCTTGGTGTCCTCGCGTGACCGAGTCCTTCCGGGCGAGGACGCAGACGCAGCGGCAGTGCTGGAAGATGCCTTCAAGGAAAACGGCGTTAACGTTGTTTCCCAGGCTCGCGCCGAAGGCGTAGAGCGCAAGGGCGACAAGGTCTTTGTCACCTTGGCCGATGGCCGTGTACTTGAAGGAAGCCACTGCCTCGTTGCAGTTGGCGGCATCCCCAACACCGCAAACCTCGGTCTGGAAGAAGCTGGCGTACAGCTCAGCGAATCTGGACACATCAAGGTCGACGGTGTTTCGCGTACTACCGCAACCAACATCTACGCCACCGGTGACTGCACCGGCGTCTTCGCACTAGCATCGGTAGCTGCGATGCAGGGCCGTATTGCCGTAGCTCACCTTCTTGGCGACACGGTGAAGCCGCTGAACTTGGATTTGGTTGCCTCGAACGTTTTCACTTCCCCAGAAATCGCTACCGTTGGTGTCACCCAGCGCGCAGTAGCTGAGGGCAAGTACCAGGCGAACATCATCAAAGTGGACTTGAACACCAACGCTCGCGCCAAGATGATGAACGTGGAACACGGCTTTGTGAAGATCGTTTCGCGCAAGGGCTCAGGCACCGTCATTGGCGGTGTGGTGGTAGCACCGCGAGCTAGTGAACTGATTTACTCGCTGGCCTTGGCAGTTCAGAACGGCCTGCACGTTGATGACGTGGCAGAGACCTTCACGGTCTACCCATCCTTGTCCGGTTCGTTGGGCGAGGCGGCACGGCGCCTTCACCGACACCTCTAAACACCGGTTAGCATCCAAGAACGGCAGCTGAGTTTTCACAACTCAGCTGCCGTTCTTGTGTTGTTTAAGGGGAGTCGCAAGTAATAGTGATTGCTTTCACCTTGACCCTGCCTTCAGCGGAAGAAAACTCATCTTTTTGCTAGTCATATCTCATTATGTGAACGGCGAAATTCGGCTATTTTCCCGGGAAGTAAGAGGGTAGTGAACGTCAGGTGGGGATTTGGTGTCCAAATAATGGACATCAATATCCGAATACTGGGCAGCGAGGCTTAAGATTGTGACATTCGTAAATGAACGACCAACTCGTACTTTCACTCTAAGGAGCAGCCTCAATGTCGCAGGCTAACCAGACAGTGGTGCCCAAGGGGAACTCACGCGGACGCGTGCTATTCGCCAGCATGATTGGCACTACAGTCGAATTCTTCGATTTCTACGCCTACGCCACCGCGTCGGTGCTCGTGTTCCCAGCACTGTTCTTCCCGAACGCCACCGCAATCAACGCGATCCTTTCTTCGTTCGCGATTTTCGGTGTTGCCTTCCTGGCCCGTCCATTGGGATCGATTGTCTTCGGTCACTACGGCGACAAGCTGGGACGTAAAGGCACCTTAGTTGCCTCGCTGCTGCTCATGGGTATTGCGACATTCCTGATTGGCTTCCTGCCGCCAGCTGCCGGTCACTGGACCATCTTGGCGCCGCTAGCTTTGGTCATCCTGCGCTTTGCACAGGGCTTGGCCTTGGGTGGTGAGTGGTCCGGTGCAGCACTGCTGGCCACAGAAAATGCTCCAAAGAACAAGCGTGCCATCTACGGCACCTTCCCACAGCTGGGCGCACCAATCGGTTTCATCATTGCCAACCTAATCTTTGTGGCTCTGCAGACCTGGAGCACCCCAGAGCAGTTCCAAGCATGGGGCTGGCGTATTCCGTTCTTCTTCTCGGCTGTTATGGTTCTCATCGGTTTGTGGGTTCGCCTCAAGCTGGTTGAGTCCGCTTCCTTCCAGAAGGTTCTGGATCAGAAGAAGGTTGTAAAGTCGCCATTCGCGGTGACCATGAAGAAGCACTGGCGTCCAACCTTGGCTGGTACCTTCATCATGCTGGCAACCTACGTGCTGTTCTACCTGATGACTTCCTTCACCCTGACCTATGGCACCCAGCCCGCTACCGTTGAGACGGCTTCTGCGGCTGCTGCAGCCAAGGGCAAGGCCTTTGACGCAGCCGGATTTGTTCCAGGCTTGGGCATTGAACGTCCAACCTTCCTGACCATGCTGATCATCGGTGTTGTCTTCTTCGGTATCTTCACCGTTGTCTCCGGCCCACTGGCTGAGAAGTTCGGCCGTCGTAAGTTCCTGATGTGGGTTTCTACCGGCATCTTGGTCTTCGGCCTTGCCTGGACCTTGTTCTTCGGTCCAGGTCAGGCAGCCGCTATGGCAGGCTTGATTGTTGGTTTCGCGCTGATGGGCATGACCTTTGGCCCAATGGCTTCCTACCTGCCTGAGCTCTTCCCTTCCAACGTTCGCTACACCGGCTCTGCGGTTGCCTACAACATGTCCTCGGTGATCGGCGCTGCTCCTGCATCATTTGTTGCAGTAGCCCTGTGGAAGGCCGGAGACGGCAACACCGTTGGTGTTGGTATCTACCTCTCAATTGCCGCAGTACTGACCTTGATTGCCCTGTTCCTCACCCGAGACACTTCGGATGTTGACATGGAAGAATTCATTGAATAATTGAACTGCGCTTCACGCCTAAGGCCTGCCCAAACACCACATGATGGTGTTTGGGCAGGCCTTAGTTCGTTGTTTCCGTTCGTTGCATCCGTACATAGATGTGCGAGCATGGGAACACAGTCACTGTGGATCAAAAAGGAGCAGTCATGCGCGTTGCAGTTGCCGGAGGCACCGGAATGTTAGGACGCCAAGTCGTTGAAGTACTCAGAACTCTTGGTCATGAGCCGCTGGTTCTTTCACGTTCCTCAGGATGCGACCTGACTAACCAGAACTCCGTACGGCAGTGGCTGACCGACTGCGAATCGGTCATTGACGTCTCTGGCTCCGCGACCACCAGCGCATCAGCTTCGATGCGTTATTTCACCCAGTCCACCGCGAACCTGGTCAGCGCCGGACGCGAGGCCGGGGTGCAGAACCATGTGGCTCTGTCCATCATCGGTGCTGCAGCTATCGACTCCGGCTACTATGCCGGCAAAGCTGCCCAAGAACGTATGCTGCAAATGCTGGACGGCGGATACACGTTGTTGCGCACCACTCAGTTCCATGAATTTGTGGGTCAAAACATCACTCGCCTTGGCGCAGGCCCCGTGCAAATGGCCCCAAAAATGCGTCTCCAGCCGATTGCCGGCAGTGAAGTAGCGATCGCGCTAGCCGAGCTGGCGTTGGCTCCTGCTCAGGGTGTGGTCCAGGATCTGGCCGGACCGCAAGAAGAGAGCATGCCGGATCTTTTTGCCCAGTACCTTGCACACCAAGGCAAATCACCAAAGATCGTTGAAGTCCCGGTTCCCGGTGCCATGGGTAAAGCGATGCGTACTGGCGGAATCCTGCCTGGTAGCTCTGCCCGGCTAGGACAAGTGAACTTCACCGATTGGCTTGCTGCCCAGTAGCCATACAGGAAAGTTAAACACCGGTGGGGGTTCTTTCAAGGAAAATACCTTAAAAGAACCCCCACCAGTTTTGCGAAAGAAACTAGCTTGCGTCACCAATCGAAGCGATCACAGCACCGGAAGACAAGGTCTCGCCGGGAGCTACCTCTAGGCCACTAACCACACCATCGCGGTGCGCGGTGATCGGCTGTTCCATCTTCATGGCTTCAAGCACCACGATCAGATCGCCCTGAGCTACCTCTGCGCCATTTTCAACGGCGACCTTCACGATCGTTCCCTGCATAGGGGAGCGCAGCTCAGCGCTGTTGGCACTGGAGCCAGCAGCTGCCTTACGGCTGGACTTACGCTTCTTCTTAGCTCCGCCCTGATCGGCGCTGCCGGCAGAGATTGAGCCCAGCGAGGAAGGAAGGGTCACTTCTAGGCGCTTTCCGTTAACCTCAACGGTGACGCTGGTGCGCTGCGAATCTTCAGCGTCCTCTGACGCTCCTGGCATTGGGTGCGGTTCAATGGCGGTGGCAAATTCGGTCTCGATCCAGCGGGTGTGGACCGTGAAAGCACCTTGTGTAGGAACAAATGCTGGGTCGCTCATCACTGCACGGTGGAATGGAAGAACGGTAGCCATGCCATCAATCTGGAATTCCTCCAGTGCTCGACGGGCACGTGCTGCAGCAATTTCACGGGTGCCGCCGGTGACGATGAGCTTAGCGATCATCGAGTCGAAGTTACCGGAGACGCTTTCGCCCTGCTCGATACCCGAGTCAACACGCACGCCAGGACCCGAAGGCAGGTTCATCTTGGAGATGGTGCCCGGGGTTGGCATGAAGTTGCGGCCAGCGTCTTCACCGTTGATGCGGAATTCGAAGGAGTGACCACGAACTTCTGGATCGGTGTAGCCCAGCTCTTCGCCACGGGCGATGCGGAACTGTTCGCGAACCAAGTCCAGTCCGGTCACTTCCTCGGAGACTGGGTGCTCTACCTGCAGGCGGGTGTTGACCTCCAGGAAGGAGATCACGCCGTCCTGGCCCACCAAGAACTCGCAGGTGCCAGCGCCGGTGTACTTAGCTTCACGCAAGATCGCCTTGGACGCTTCGTAGAGTCGGGTGATCTGATCTTCGCTCAAGTATGGTGCCGGAGCTTCTTCAACCAGTTTCTGGTTGCGGCGCTGTAGTGAGCAGTCGCGGGTGGAGACAACAACAACGTTGCCGTGCACGTCGGCCAAGCACTGAGTTTCTACGTGGCGCGGTGCGTCCAGGAAGCGTTCGATGAAGCATTCGCCGCGGCCGAAGGCTGCGACGGCTTCGCGAACTGCAGAGTCATAAAGCTCGCCAATTTCCTCGCGGTTGCGAACCACCTTGATACCGCGTCCGCCGCCACCGTAGGCAGCCTTGATGGCTAGTGGCAGACCGTGCTCATCGGCGAAGGCGTAGACCTCGTCAGCTGAAGCGACAGGATCTTTGGTACCTGGTACCAGCGGAGCGCCAACCTTCTCAGCGATGTGGCGGGCCTTGACCTTGTCACCGAGCTGATCGATGGAATCTGGCGAAGGGCCGATCCAGGTCAGGCCGGCGTCGATGACTGCCTGAGCGAATTCCGCGTTCTCCGACAAGAAGCCGTAACCCGGGTGGATAGCGTCCGCGCCGGAGCGTTCGGCAGCGTCCAAGATCTTCTCAATGCGAAGGTATGACTCGGCAGCGGTGATGCCGCCCAGCGCGTAGGCTTCATCAGCCAAACGCACATGCAGTGCATCGCGGTCGGAGTCGGCGTAGACCGCTACGGACTCGATTCCTTCATCGCGTGCGGCACGGATAATGCGCACTGCAATCTCGCCGCGGTTGGCGATTAGCACCTTCGTCAATTGATTCATCGTGAACCTGTCTTCAAAAAATAGGGTTTCTCATCTAGGAGCCTATCGTTTTTGTGGGAACTATATGTAGTTAACCCGCCAAACCCGGGTGTTTGAGATGAAACTTTGGAGGAATCCTACAAATATTAGGTCTCTGAAAGGCTGTTCAGCGGAGCTGAGCAGAGCCAGCGGGGTAGGCGCGGCTGAACGTGAGGGGACGTAGGAGGAACTACAAGTGAAAGCTTGATTGCTGTCCGGGATGTCCGCGTGGGATTTTGCCGATGAACCTTTAGGCCTGACGCACGCGGTGGCGACGGACCGCAGCTCGATTGGCGCAGCGCACCGAGCAGTAACGCTGTCGTCCATTGCGCGTTACATCCACAACCACCTGGGTGCAGGGTTCGGCTTCGCATCGACGCAATCGGTGCATGCCGCGGGTGCTCAGATGCAGGGCCGTTCCCACCGCAATGACCGACCGCAGTACCAGTGGCATATTCTGCCCGTTATCGCGATAGTGCAGATGCCACCCTTCTCCATCGTGATTGACCATGCGTGGATACGCGGAAGCTTGGGCCATCTGCAGATTTAATAGCTCAGCACGTTCTTCATCCGAAGTCGCATCAACGATGCGCAACCAGTCATCAATCATGGCGCGCGTTTGACTATGGTCGGCACTGCGCCGCGGAAAAGGCATGGTCATGCCGACCTCGCGAGTGCGCGCTTCGATCTCATCGCGGTTTTCCGGCCAGTTATTTGCCAAGGAAGCAGCGAGTAAAACCGCATACTCTCCGTAAGGGTTGAGTTGCATAAGGACATTACATCATGCTGATTCTATGACCACAACGAACTACAGCCCCAGCATTGATCAACGATCCTCAACGACCAGCCATGAGCACTTCTGGGAAGCGCAATCTAGTCACCAGACCTCCCAGGGGATTGTGCAATACCTACAGTGCCACGACTGCCGCACGCACCAGGTGCGCCAACTTGGTTTGAGCGCGCAGACAACTTTGGCCAGCAAAGAACTACGCGCCTAGGAGCAGTGCTCCTAGGCGCGTGATTCAGTGATTATTTCCAAAGATCTATGATGCTGATTCCGGCTTGAGTCAAAAGCTTGCGTAGAACAAATACGTCCACACCGACAACGTTCTGGAAGTTGCCCTCGATGGATTCGATAAAGGCTGCGGCCAGTCCGTCGATGGTGAAGGCTCCGGCGCAAGGTAGTGGCTCACCACTGGCCACGTAAGCCTGGATCTCCGCCTCACTGACCGTGGAAAAATGCACGACCGTCGAGGAGACTTCTCCAGCAGATTTGCTTGGATCATTTGGATCAATCAGCCAATGACCAGAATGCAGAATTCCGGTGGAACCACTTAGTTGCTGCCACCGTTCACGCGCAACCTGTTTAGTGTGCGGTTTGCCGTAGGCTACACCGTTCAGTTCAAAGACCGAGTCGCAGCCAAGCACCACGGTGCCTTGAGGATGCTGTCCAGCTGCGACATCTTCAGCTTTGGCCTTAGCCAGTAGCTGCGCTGTTTGCGCTGGACTCTGTTGACCGAACTGAGCGACTGCATTGGCTAAAACCGCATCTTCATCCACCTTCGAAACCTGAGTTTCAAATTGCAGACCAGCATCGCTAAGCACTTTCTTGCGTCCCCATGAAGCCGAGGCCAAAACCAGTTGCGCTATTGATTTATTCAAATCGCTCATACCGAGACATTTTCCTTGGTGTAGTCCTGATCTCGCTCATCATCGTTGCCAGAGTCCTCGGACTCAAGCATCTGATTTAACTTAGATCCTTCCACATCAACATCGGGCAGGATCTTGTCCAGCCACTTTGGCAGGTACCAAGCCTTGTCGCCCAGCAAGTGCATCACTGCAGGAATCAAGGTCATGCGGATGATGAAGGCGTCGAAGAGCACTCCGAATGCCAAGGCAAAGCCCAACGGGCGGAGCATGGCCAGATGCGAGAACATAAATCCGGCAAAGACGGAGATCATGATCAACGCTGCCGCGGTAACCACCGGAGCCGCCATCGAGAAGCCGGAACGAACTGCATCCTTGGCTGGCTCACCGTGCGCGTAGCGTTCACGCATGGCCGATACCAAGAACACTTGGTAGTCCATGGCCAAACCAAAGAGGATACCGGTGAGCAGAATCGGCAGGAAGCTGAGCAAGGGACCGGGGACATTGACGTCGAAGATCTTGGAGAACCAACCGAACTGGTAGACCAAGGTGCTCGCGCCAAAGGCCGCTGCCAAAGACAACAGGAAGCCGCCGGTTGCCAAGAGCGGAACCACCACGGAGCGGAAAACCAAGAGCAAGAGAATCAGCGACAGACCAACCACAATGCTCAGGTAAGGAACCAGTGCCGCGGTGACTTTTTCAGACACATCGATCTGAGCGGCCACCTGACCGGTCACCGCGATGCTTGCGCCGGTAGCGTCCGCAATCTTGGTGTGGTCAGCACGTAACTGGTGAACCAGCGCCTCGGTCTGTTCGGAGGAGGGGCCGCCGGTCGGAATGACCTGGATGGCTGCCAAACGGTGGTTATCGGTCATTGTGACCGGAATGGCTGCGACCACTCCGTCGTATTCACGGATCTTGTCAGCCACGTCCAACGACTTGGTCTGCGCATCCCGCTCGTTCAGGTTCTCCGGCAGATCAGCCAGGACCAGCAGGGGACCGTTGTAGCCGGCACCAAATTTATCGCTGGTCTGCTCGAAGGCTTGGAATGCCTGTGAGTCAGCCGGTTCAGCACTGCCATCTGGCAACGCGGTGCGCATCTGGGACGCAGGCAGGGCGATTGCCCCAAGGAGCACCACAACCAACAGCGTGACTGGAACGGCAAACTTGGTGACGGTGCGAACCCAACGTGCGGACAGTGGCTCCTTGATTTCTGGGTTCTTTACCATCGTCGCGGCCTTGTTGCGGGCACGCTTGGAAACCAGGCGGTGTCCGACCAAGGAGAGCAATGCGGGCAGCAAGGTGATGTTCAACAGTACCGAGCAGAACACGGTGAACGCCGCCGATAGACCCAGCACGGTCAAGAATGGCAAGCCCGGCACTGCCAACGCGGCCAGCGCGATGATCACGGTCAAACCGGCGAACACCACGGCGTTGCCACTGGTGCCAACCGAACGCGCGATGGATTCACCCACCTCCATGCCACCAAGTAACTGCGTGCGGTGACGGTGAATGATGAACAGTGCGTAGTCGATACCCACCGCGAGGCCCAGCATCAAAGCGAGGGCGGGAGTAATCGAGGCCATGTCAATCAGTGAGGAGAAGGCCATGGTGGTACCAACGCCGGCACCCACACCCAGTATTGCTAGTACCAGCGGGAGACCAGCGGCAACAAAGGTGCCCAGCATGACCAGCAGAACGATGGCCGCAATGACCACACCAATGATTTCCGAGGAGCCGAAGACCTCAGACATATCCTGCATGATGTCCTTGGAGAACAGCACCTCAACACCATTGGCCTGCGGGCCAGCGGCGATGGCTTTGATCTGTTCGCGGTCTGCCGGCGTTAATGCATCGGTCTGCACTTTGAAGCTGACCTGGGAGACGGCAGTGCTCTGATCTTCAGAGACAAAACGCATATCCGAATTGGCGCCAACCTGACGTGAAGCGAACTGCAGTTCGGCCTGGCCAGAGGCTAACTCTTTCTCGCCCTTTTCTACGTCTTTTTCGCCTTGTTCAAGCTCGGCAGTTTTTTCCTTAATGGTTTTTTCGCCGGTCTCAAGCTTTGCTTTGGCCGCGGCAAGCTGCGCCTTACCTTCGAGGAACTCGGCCTTCTTCTGGTCGAATTCTTGCTGACCAGCATTCAGCTTGGCCCAACCAGAATCTAGCTGTGCCTGCCCCTGATTCAGCTTGGCTTTGTTAGCTGCAATTTCAGACTTTGCCTTATCCAGCTCGGCCTTTGCGTCAGCCAGCTGAGACTTGGCTGCGGCGAGTTGGGGCTTATTGGCGTCCAATTCTTTACGGCCCGAGGTGATCTGCGCTTGGCCATCATCAAGTTTTTTCTTTGCCGCATCAAGCTTGACTAAACCAGCTTCGCCCTGAGCAATCTGGTCCAACGCGGCATTGGCTTCTTCCTTGCCGGCTTGGGCTTGCTTGACCCCTGCTTGCGCGGTGGCCTTGCCCTCTTCAGCTTGCGCCAATCCGGCTTGGAGCTGAGTTAGTGTTTCGGTGTATTGAGCAACGGCTTGTTCATCCTCATCGCTCTTTGCTTGTTCTAGTGCCTTTTCGGTGGCCGAGATCTGCTCGTTGAGCTGTTTGATGGAGGCATCTGCCTGTTCAACACCGGCAGTGGCCTTGGCCAGTCCATCCTCCGCCTGCGAAAGGCCCGCCTGTGCTTTCTTCTTTCCTGTAGCTAATGAGGCTTCGAATTCGCTTCGTGAAGAGTTGCCTAGAAGCTTCTTTTCTCCGGCTTCATACTGCTGTTCACCGGTAGCCAGCTGCTTTTGTGCGGCGGCAAGTTTGTTTTCTCCCGCGGTGTACTGAGCCTGGCCAGCATCATAAGACTGCTTGCCCGCTTGGTACTTCGCTAGACCGTCGTTGTACTTGGCTTCACCGGCCGCAAGCTTGGACGCTCCGGAGTCGAGTTCGGCTTGTCCGGCATTCAGCTGCGCGCGACTGTCCGCCAGCTTTGTTTCGGCAGCGGTGATCTGAGGTTCGCCATCTTTGATCTTCTTTTCGCCGTCGAAGTACTGTGCCCATCCGGTTTTTAGTTCTTCGCGACCGTCTTCGAGCTGTACCTTGCCGTCAGCAATTTTCTTTTTGGCGTCTTCTAGCTTCTTCTGACCATCAACGAGCTTCTTATTGTTTTTATCAAGTTCAGGCTGGGCATCATCAAGCTTCTTTTGAAGCTCAAAAGGGCTCATCGCGTCAGCAACCTGTGGGTGCAGTGAAAGCTGCTCCAAGGACTCGCCAATGGATTTCTGCTGAGAGGGGCTTAGCTGTTTGCCGGTGCTTTCGCGGAAGACGATCGAGCCAGAGCCGCCGGCCAGATCAGGAAGTTCTTCCTTCATCCGGTCCAGGGTTCGCTGGGTTTCAGTGCCGGGCAAGGTGAACGTGTTGGAGAGCTGTCCCATGAACAGACTGGCGCAGATTCCGATGAAAATGAACGTTGCTAACCACATGGAAATGACCCGGAAACGGTGCAGATGTGCCCACCGTGCCAGGCGGTAGAGGAATGATGCCATGAGCTTAGATGTCCTTCGAAGTGCTGATGCTGTTCATCGCAGGTGGTGCGAATCCTTGATCCAGTGTGTTCATTGCCTTGGTTACCAATGCGTGGAACTTAGCAATGAGCTCAGGAGTGATCTCCATGCTTGCGTTCACATTGGACGGGACGTGTTCCATCCATTCATCAAAGGCGGCTTGGCCAGCGCCCAAAACTGAATGGGTGAGAACACGCAGTGAAAAACTGTCTGCTTGCGGGTAGCGGGCGATGACTTTTGCAAAGAGATCATTGGTTGCCTTTTGCCATTCGCTGACATTGGCCGGCAGGCAACGGCTGTCTTCATCGGCCATGACAAAAGCGCCAAAGTAGGCCACCTGACCCAGAAGCTGAGCAACCTTGTCAGATTTTAGAGCCTGCATAATCGAGTCAAGCAGGGTGAAAGTCTCGGTCGGCTCACTCATGGTTTCCACCGTGACATCTAGCAGCTGATGCAGGGGATAGGAATAGACGGCGTCCACTGTTGGGAAGTAGTTGAACAGCGTGCGCCTGGAAATCCCGGCAGCGTCGGCGATGTCGTTCGCGGTCGGTGCAGTTGAAGATCCTTGATGGAGAAGCTGCGCAACAGCATCCACGATGGCTTGTTTAGTGGCACGTTTGTTTTGTTCTCGGCGAGTGCCGACGCTCAGGGTAGTCACATAATTACACTACGTGCAAACTTGCACGCTGTGCAACTTCTTTTGGTTTAAAGAGATAGGTGATTAACGACAATGGCGTCCGAGCTCAATTGCTCGGACGCCTTCGCGCTAGTACTCAGAAGCTATTTGGCAGCTACTGGCTCTGCGTTTGTGTTGTTATCCGAAAAGGAATCCTCAGCAAATGGGTTGCCGTTACGCGCAGCGTTGTACATCTCAAGATCCAAGATGCCCCCACGTTTAGCCACAATCGTTGGGACCAAGGCTTGGCCAGCAACGTTCAGCGCGGTACGGCCCATGTCAATGATTGGGTCTACGGCCATAAGCAGGCCCACACCGGCAAGTGGCAATCCCAAAGTCGACAGGGTCAGGGTCAACATGACCACAGCGCCGGTAGTACCAGCGGTAGCAGCTGAGCCCAGCACCGAAACAATGGCAATCAAGATGTAGTCCGTGAAGCTCAGATCAATATTGAAGAACTGGGCGACAAATACCGATGCCACAGCTGGGTAAATCGAAGCGCAACCATCCATCTTGGTGGTTGCACCCAGTGGCACGGCGAAGGATGCGTAGCCCGAAGGTACACCGAGGTTTCGTTCGGTGACACGCTGGGTCAAAGGCAAGGTGCCGATTGACGAGCGGGAGACAAAGCCTAACTGCACGGCTGGCCACACACCAGAGAAGTACTGCTTGACGGATAGGCCATGGCTGCGAACCAAAATTGGGTAGAACGCAAAGAGCACTAGGGCGAGGCCAACATAGATAGCTACGGTGAACTTACCCAGGGCACCAATGGTGTCCCAGCCGTAGGTAGCGACGGCGTTACCGATCAAGCCGACGGTGCCAATCGGGGCAACGCGGATGATCCACCATAAAACCTTCTGGATGATAGCCAGTGCCGAAGCGGAGAAAGTCAGGAATGGTTCGGCAGCTTTGCCAACCTTGAGTGCGGCAACACCCACGGCGATGGCAACAACGAGAATCTGCAGCACGTTGAAGCTGACCGAGGTGGTGGCTGCACCATCTGCAATAGTGGTGCTCGCTCCCAAGCCGAGGAAGTTCGATGGCACTAGACCGGTAAGGAAGCCGAGCCAATCGCCGGTTTTGCCTTCGTAGTCTGCTGGTGCGCTCTGGCCGGTGTTGGCGCCTGGCTGGAATACTACGCCCAGGAGCATGCCGATGGTTACAGAGACCAGTGCGGTAATTGCGAACCACAGTAGGGTCTGCCATGCCAAACGTGCGGCGTTGGTGACCTTGGAAAGGTTGGCGATAGACGCCACTACTGCGAAGAAGATCAGGGGGATTACTGCGGTGCGAAGCAAAGAAACGTAGCTTGAGCCAATGATCGACAGGAATCGACCTAGCCCGTTTGGTTCCTCGGCGGTGCTACCGGTGTACTTTGCAATAAGACCCAGAACGAGACCGACAATCAGTGCTGCAATGATTTGCGGCCCGAAGCTGGTCATCCATTTAGGGAGTTTGGATGATGGTGCGGAGTTAGACATGTCTTTAAGGCTAGGGTGATCGCTAATCTCCGCCGCACTCAATATTACGAGGTGTTACAAATAAGTGCTCATTGTGGGTATTGACATACTTTTCGCGGTCTCCAAGCGCTGAAATAAGGGAATTTTCGCCAATATTCCCTCGACTCTCTCACCGACAATTTCTGCGTGTTTGAGGCCGCGGGCACCTCAGCGCTTAGGTGTGAGTTGGATTAGTCAGTCAGTGTGTGGCATACGTCAGGCCTGCGCTCAGGCCTTGAGAAATGCTCACAGTATGGAAAGCTGAGAGTCACTGATATATGGAGCAAAGCTAAGGACTAAGGGAATGCGCGTATACATCACTAGCGTCTTTGTTGATGATCAAGAAAAAGCCAAAGAGTTCTACACAAACATTTTGGGTTTTAAGGTTAAGCATGATGTGCCAGTCGGCCCCTACAGTTGGCTGACCCTAGTCGCACCTGATCAGGAAAATGGGCCCGAGCTTCTGCTGGAGCCTGCGGCCCACAGGGCTGTTGGACCATATCGAGAAGCGCTCAAAGCTGATGGTGTCCCCATCACCTCGTTTGCCGTCGATGATGTTCAAGCCGAATATGAGCGCTTGAGCGACTTGGGTGTGCACTTCACGCAAGGCCCAACGGACGCAGGCACTGTCTTTGTCGCAACTTTCGATGATACTTGCGGAAATCTGATTCAGATATCCAGCTATCAGCCATAAAAAGCTGGGCTCCGAATAATCATTCGGAGCCCTGGCTTTTTGGCAATACTTACTTAAGTAGCGCGCGCTTCAAGGTGTCCAGACCGACTGAGCCCAGCTGTAGAGCTGAGGTGTGGAAGGCCTTGAGAGAGAAGGAATCACCCTCGGTAGCGGCATATTCATCTCGGATCTGTTCCCACAGACGCTGGCCGATCTTGTATGACGGTGCTTGCCCGGGCCATCCGAGGTAGCGGTTGTATTCAAAGTCGAGTTGGCCTTGAGACAGATCCAGATTCTTCTTCAAGAATTCGTAGCCGTTCTCTGCGTTCCAGATGCCTTGGCCCCACTGTGCTGGCACCGGCAAGCCAAGGTGAACTCCGATATCAAAAACAACGCGAGCTGCGCGCAAACGTTGCGCATCAAGCATGCCCATGTAATCGCCCGGATCGTCGAGGTAACCCAATTGATGCATCAGGCGCTCTGAGTAAAGAGCCCAACCTTCACCTTGGCCAGATACCCAGCACATCAACCGGCGCCAGCTATTAAGTGTGGCTGCCTGCATTTGTGCTGTTCCGATTTGCAGGTGATGTCCGGGGACACCTTCGTGGTACACGGTGGTTAGCTCGGCCCACGTGGTGAACTGGTCTTCGCCTGGCGGCACCGACCACCACATGCGACCGGGACGGCTGAAGTCTTCAGACGGTCCGGTGTAGTACACGCCGCCATCTTCAGTAGGCGCAATCATGCACTCAATACGGTCCATGGGAGCCGGAATGTCAAAGTGCTCTTTCGACAAGTCCGCAATAGCCTGGTCTGCTTTGCCCTGCATCCATTCACGCAGTGCGTCGGTACCACTGAGCTTTCGAGCTGGATCCTCATTGAGTACGCGCTTGGCTTCTTCAATGGTGGAACCTGGCTTGATCTGCTGCGCCACACGCTGCTGCTCGGCGATGATGGCGTCGAGTTCGGCCACGCCCCATGCGTAGGTCTCATCCAAGTCAACAGTGGCCCCAAGGAAACGACGCGACATCAGCGAGTAGTATTCACGACCCACCGCATCTTGTTCAGGGGCCTGAGCAAGTAATTCGCTCTCTAGGTATTCTGCCAACCGGCGATAGGCGTCCTTGGCAAGGCTGGCACCATTTGCCAGACGTTCCTCAAGACCAGCGTCAACTTTTTTTCCTGAGGCGGCTAGCTGATCAAAGAAGCCGCCATCCTTGGCGTAGTCGATGCACTGGGTGTTGACGATACGAACCTGCCGCTTGGCAGGAACCAGCGAGTTGGATGCTGAGTCCCGCAGTGAAGCAATGTAACCGTCAATTGCAGCCGGAAGATTTTCCAAACGCTGAGCGATGAAAGCAAAATCCTCAGCTGTTTCTTGAGGCATCAAGTCAAAGATGGAGCGGATCTCTTGTGCGGGGCTGGCGATATTGTTCAGTTCCGTGCGCCCGGAGAACAAGATTTCTAATTCCAAACTCAACCGCTCGGTCATCGCGTCGAGGGTGACCTCGTCGATGGCATCAGCGGCAGTTGAATTAGCCAGTGCACTTAAAGTGTCACGTAAAAGTCGAATTTGCCCAGTGGTGCCCAAGGGGGAGTAGTCACCATAGTCGGACTCGTGACCGGCTATACCTAGTGAAACGCCCCATTCAGGGGTGAGCTCAAGGCTCTGGGTGAAGAAGTCTTCAGCAATCTTGTCGATTGCTGAAGGCTCGCGGTGCGAGGAGGATGATGTCATGACGCTAACACTAGTTGATATGAAAGATTTGTTGAAGAGTTTTACATCTGCTTTTTGACTAAAATCATTGATTTCATCGGGGCAACGAAGACTGCGAACATGACTTCAATGTCCTCGAGACGCAAAAAACTCAAGGCTTGATGCTCTGAGTAACAGAGCATCAAGCCTTGAGTGATGTTTAGTGCGTGCTGCCAGAAATTACCGGCGCCCGATGGTCCAACCCAAACGAGGAGTCAGCGCACGACGCTTGCGCATCCGTGTTACCCGCTTTTTCTCAGGAGCTGCCGTCTCACCCTGCTGAGCAGGAGCATTCCCTAGCGCGCACAGCAGTGCAGTGACCGCTGCTAGTTCTTCAGCGGTGGGATTGCCCTTGGCCACACGGATCTGCGGAACTGCAGTATTCGCGGTGTCCTGTTCCATTGGCTTGCTCCTTGGTAGTGCTCGAATGTTTGACCGGTGACGCTTACAGCGGGATGTTGCCGTGCTTCTTTGGAGGCAAGACTGCATGCTTCTCGCGGAGTGCTCGCAGTCCTCGAACCAGCTGCACACGAGTATCACTTGGCGCGATAACAGCGTCAACGTAACCGAGCTCGGCAGCCTGGTAAGGGTTGAGCAACTCAGCCTCGTAGTCATCAATGATGGCCTTGCGACGAGCTTCGACGTCGCCGCCTTCAGCTTCTACCGCTGCCAAATCGCGACGGTAAAGGATGTTTACCGCACCCTGGGCACCCATGACGCCAATCTGTGCGGTTGGCCAAGCCAAGTTGAGGTCAGCTCCGAGCTTCTTGGAGCCCATCACGATGTACGCTCCGCCGTAGGCTTTGCGGGTAATGACAGTCAGCTTTGGCACCGTGGCTTCGGCGTAAGCGTAAAGCAACTTGGCGCCGCGGCGAATGATGCCCTGGAATTCTTGATCCTTGCCCGGGAGGAAGCCTGGCACATCCACGAAGGTGAGGATTGGGATATTGAAGGCGTCGCAGTTGCGTACAAAGCGGGCGGCCTTTTCGGAGGCCGCAATATCCAAGGTGCCGGCAAACTGCATTGGCTGGTTAGCCACAATGCCTACGGTGCGACCTTCAATGCGGGCGTAACCGATCATCACGTTTGGTGCGTAGAGAGACTGCATCTCAAAGAAGTGTGCGTCATCCACGATGGACTCGATGATCTTACGCATGTCATAAGGCTGGTTTGCGGAGTCTGGGATCAAGGTATCAAGTCCGAGATCTTCCTCGGAGATTTCCAGATCTTCATCAAATTCTGCGATCAGTGCATCGGCAAGGTTTGAGGAAGGTAGGAAGTCCAGCAGTTCCTTGCAGAATTCCACAGCGTCTTCTTCATCGCTAGCCAAGTAGGTAGCGGTACCGGTGTTGGCGTTGTGCTGACGCGCGCCACCGAGAGTTTCCATGTCGATCTCTTCACCGGTGACGGTCTTGATCACGTCTGGACCGGTGATGAACATGTGGCTGGTCTTGTCGACCATGATCACGTAATCAGTCAAGGCAGGGGAGTAGGCCGCACCGCCAGCTGAAGGGCCCATGATCAAGGAGATCTGAGGTACTACGCCGGAGGCGTGAACGTTATTGCGGAAGATATCAGCGAACATCGCCAACGAGGCAACGCCCTCCTGAATACGAGCGCCACCACCGTCGAGGATGCCCACAACTGGGCAACCGTTGTGCAGCGCAAATTCCTGAACCTTGACGATCTTCTCACCGTTGACCTGCGAGAGCGATCCGCCGTAAACGCTGAAGTCTTGGGAGTAGACGGCAACCAAACGACCGTCAACCGTGCCGTAGCCAGAAACCAGGCCGTCGCCTAGGGGCTTCTTCTTTTCCATTCCGAAGGCGGTGGAACGGTGAACGGCTAGAGCATCAAATTCGACAAAAGAGTCCTCGTCCATGAGCATCTCGATGCGTTCGCGGGCGGTATTCTTGCCACGGGAATGCTGCTTTTTGATAGCTGCCTGGCCGCTAGGTGCCTCGGAGAGTTTCTGGCGGCGGCGGAATTCAGCGAGTTTGCCGGCGGTGGTGGACAGGTCGATCGCTTCGTCTGCCTCGGTTCTGCCCTGCGTCATGCCTTCGACTCCCTCGAGTTGTCTTCAATGTGTAGGAATGACACAAGAAAAATGTCATCTAAGCCAGTCTAACTGGGGAAACGCGAGTTCTGATTGTAGGAATCTTACAAATTGGATAGATATCCAGTGCGTGGCACGCCAGAATAAGTTACTGCCCAGTAGCTTAGCGGAGAATCTTCGCGTAACCTAGATCACATGACTAATGAACCTCGAACTCAGATCGCCCCTGATGCGCAGAGCCTCAAGAATCGCACAATCTTGATGAGCGGCGGAAGCCGCGGTATCGGATTAGCCGTAGCAAAAGCCGCCGGTGCACTCGGTGCCAACGTGGTGTTGTTGTCTAAAACCTCGGATCCACACCCCAGCCTCGAAGGCACCATCCACACCGCAGTACAAGAAATTAATCAGGCCGGCGGTAAAGGCCTAGCAGTGGTTGGCGATGTTCGTATCGACGCCGACGTGCAACGAGCAGTTGATGAAGCCGTGGCAACATTTGGTGGAATCGACATCGTGGTGAATAACGCGTCAGCCATCAACCTCGCCAAAACTGACCAGGTAGATATGAAACGCTACGACCTGATGCAGGACATCAACGTCCGTGGAACCTTCTTGCTATCCAAAACCGCGCTTCCATACCTGCGTGCCTCAGCGCACGCACATATCCTCACACTCTCTCCACCGCTGAACCTTGACCCGCGGTGGGCCGGAGAACACCTGGCCTACACCATGGCCAAATACGGCATGTCGCTCACCACCCTAGGTCTGGCCGAGGAACTGAAGGACGAAGGCGTGGGTGTGAACTCACTATGGCCTGAAACCCTGATTGATACCGCGGCCATTCGTAACCTGCCTGGTGGGCAAAAGATGATCCAGGGGGCGCGCGACGCACAAATTGTCGCCGATGCCGCGATGGCCATCTTGAGCAGCAACCCGCAAACATTGAGTGGAAACTTCTTCACCGATGGCCAGGTGCTGAAATCTGCCGGCGTTACCGATTTGGAGAAGTATTCACTAAAGCCCGAGGTGCCATTGGTGGAAGACATCTTCCTCTAAACTCGCGTTGACTCAGTTGGCGGTGTCTTAGGGTTTAGCTATGGATAATTCCTCTGACACCGCCCGCGCTGCTATTGATCCGAGTCGTCTAACTAAGCTCACCGATCAGTTGCAGCTGGGGCTTGTGCAGCTCAAGGCGGTCTCTGGTTCCACCAACACGGAGCTAGCGACCCTGGCATCTGCCGGCCAAGCCGGGCACCTCAGCGTTTACTTCACCGAACATCAGCAAGCAGGAAAAGGTCGACTGGGTCGTAGCTGGGTAACCCCGTTAGGCTCATCAATCACCGTCAGTGTGCTTGTGATTCCCGGTGCCAATGTGTCGACCGAGGCCTTGTCTTGGTACACAATGATCGCAGCCTTGGCGTGGAGTCGAGCCGCTGAACGGGTCGCTGAAGTTCCGGTAAGTATCAAGTGGCCCAATGACTTGCTTGCTGGAGAATTCAAAATCTGCGGCATCCTTGCTCAACTGGTTCCGGTGGCCAACGGTTACGGCGTAGTCATCGGTACCGGGATGAACGTGGATCAAGACCGAGAAGAATTGCCGGTACCCACAGCAACCTCGCTACGCCTAGCTAGCTCTGGCTCGATCGACCGCACCGGGCTATTGGCTGAGTACCTCAAGGAACTGGTCAGGTTGGAGCGCAGCTTCCGTCAAGTTGCTGGATCCGTCCACGTGCCATTGCCTGGATTTGATGGTCAGTCACTTCACCAAATGGTCAGCGCCAAACTGGCAACCTTGGGGCATCTAGTACGCGTAGAATTCCCGGACGGTTCCACGATTGAAGCCACAGCGGTGCAGCTTGGCACAGATGGCGCACTGATTTTAGAAGACGCAGCAGGCAAGCGCCGAGAAGTACTGGCCGGGGACGTGCACCATGTGCGGCGCGCCGACGGAAAGTATGCCTAATAGGTGTTGGGCCTAGTACCGGGACTATTATTGAAGGTACTGACCGAAGCACTATGTCTGAAGGGGAGGGGCGAGGACCCATACGATGAAGTTGCCGCTACATGAACGGGAGCGAGTGGTCATCAAAACTCGCGAGCACTCCCGGGTATTGCGACAGCCGATCACCGCCTTCCTCATCCTCACCGCACTGTGCACTTTTGCCTTAGGCTACCTCTCACGTGAGGACCTCTCGGATTGGTTGGCTAACAATGCCAACGTCTGGATGATCGTGAGCGTAGTGCTGTGGGCGGCACTGGTGCTCATCTGGGTACTGCTTCCGTGGATTCGCTGGACGCGTAGCTTGGTGGTGCTGACCACCGAACGGATCATGTTCCGCTCCACCTACAGCCAAGGCAAACTGCAATCTGTAGGATTATTTACGGTTCGTGATCTTGTTGCTTACGCGAAGTCCAATAACGCGATGACACGAGCGGGGACCTTGGACATCGTGATGAATCAAGGATATGTTCGCATTTCCCACGTACCGGCCGTTGGGTACTTCCGCTCATTGGCCGTAGAAACGATGACCAACCTACGAAACAATCCCGGTGCGGCGCACACCGAAACGACGAACAGTGAAGGCATGGGGGCATGAGCACCGAGCACACCAATCCACCCCGGCCGGATTCTCCGCAGTCCGCCGCACAGGCCGCCCGCGAAGCCCGTCAACACCCTGTCGTTGAAGCCCCGGGCGAGTCAGATCCGATTCTGGAGCTGGCCCAAGCCATGGAAGGCCCGCTGCGCATTCCGGCCCACACCCCAGATGCGGTGCGCAACAACGTCGCCTCCCTAGAGAACCGTCTTATTGGTGGCCAACGCGAATTCCGCCGCCGCGAAGTAGCCGCTGAAGCCGGAATTTCGTTGCACTCGGCGCGCAAACTCTGGCGCGCCATCGGATTCCCTGAACTCAGTGATGATGAAGTCTTCTTCACCAAAGCGGACAAAGCTGCACTGGGCACCATGGTGGACATGGTGCGCGAAGGAAAACTCACCGAAGAGACCGCCATTTCGCTGATGCGTTCGGTGGGGCAGATGACCGACCGCATGGTGGTGTGGCAGATCGAAGCCTTGGTGGAAGACATGATCGCAAACCAAAATATGTCTGACCGCCAAGCCCGCCGTCAGCTCTTTGGCATGCTTCCAGACATCATCCCTGCCATTGAAGACTTACTGCTTTATTCGTGGCGCCGCCAGCTGAACTCTGCGGTGCACCGCATGGCCTTGCGTGTGGAAACCGGTGTGGCTGCTTACAAACAAGACACCACCGACGCTGACGGAGGCACCCCGTTGCCGCTTGCTCGTGCCGTCGGTTTTGCTGACTTGGTTTCCTATACCTCCCTGTCGCGACGGATGAACGAACGCACGCTGGCACAGTTGGTCCAACGCTTTGAAGCCAAATGTGCGGAGGTTATCTCTGTGGGTGGTGGACGTTTGGTCAAGACCATCGGTGATGAAGTGCTCTATGTGGCCGAAACTCCGCAGGCAGGCGCCCTTATCGCGCTCTCGCTGTCTCGCGAACTAGCCAAGGACGAACTGTTCCCACAAACGCGTGGAGCGGTCGTCTGGGGTCGTGTGCTTTCGCGACTTGGCGATATTTACGGTCCCACCGTCAACATGGCCGCGCGACTAACCTCTCTAGCTGAGCCAGGAGCGGTACTCACCGACGCGATCACCGCCAATACTTTGCGCAACGACGCTCGCTTTGTGCTCACTGCCCAAGAAATTACCGCGGTGCGTGGCTTCGGTGACATTCAACCTTATGAACTCTCGCCTGGCGAGGGAGCCGGACTGGTGATTGACTGATGAACGCCGAACCAAATGCAGTTCCATTTACGCTTGCTGCTGCCGGGCTGACCGATGTGGGCCGCAAACGTGCCGAAAACCAGGACCGGATCCTGCTGCATGACATCGTATATGCGGTAGCTGACGGCATGGGTGGGCACGAAGCCGGGGAAGTTGCTAGCCAGCTTGCGGTGGAAACCATGCAAGAAATTTGCACCTTCGCCAATAAGACATCGGTACGCAAACTTCCCACCGTGGCCGAGGTGCAGCGTCAGGTGCAACTGGCCGATGACCGAATCCGTGAAGCTCTGGAAGCTCGCGGCGGAACCACGCTCTGCGCGCTGGTTCAGATTAAGGCCCCAGACCAGGGCCGAGATAATGTCACCGCACCGGTTGCGGCCGTGCCACCATGGACTTCAAGTTTTTCCATGAACATCAATACCGACGTGATTTCAAAGATTACTCCGGAGCTACTAAAAAACCACCGCACCAATTCGACCCCGAGCACCGCACCATTGACGGTACTCAGCGAAGACATCCCAAACCTCTTGCTGGTCAACGTGGGGGACTCGCGTGGCTACCGGTTGCGCGACGGAGCATTGCAGCAGCTCACCCGTGACCACTCGGCCGTCCAAGAGATGGTTGATGCTGGGCAGATCACCGAACTTGAAGCGCGCAACCACCCGCATCGCAACCTCATCACTCGCGCCCTGGGCGCCGGAGCGGAAAGCCAGCCGGATGTCACCGTGTTGCAACCGCGCATCGGGGATCGCTATTTGTTGTGCAGTGATGGACTTTCCGGCGAACTGACCGAAGACATCTTGCAGACCATTCTGGTGAACTTCAAGGACCGTGCTGAAGCAGCCAAGGTCTTGACCGGGGCAGCGCTTGAAGCTGGTGGACGAGACAATATCGCAGTCATCGTCATTGATGTGTTGGCGGCCGAAAACTAACAGGTCAAGTCTGCGCTTCTGGCATTGAGTGGGGCACAATTGGATATGTGAGTGAAAATTCCGTAACCCCAGTTGAGACCACCAATGCTCCGCCGGAAGCTGAAAAGACCCGCTACGAACAGTTGGTTGAACAGATTCGCGGGCACCGCGATGCGTACTACCAAAATGATGCCCCGCTGATTTCCGACGTTGAGTACGACGCGCAGTTCCATGAGCTGCAGCTACTCGAGGCGAAATACCCGATCTTGGCCGGACAGGATTCACCCACCCAAGAAGTTGGTGGCGAAGTTTCTGCCGCCTTCGCCTCGGTCACTCACGCCAGCCGCATGTACTCGCTGGAAGACGTTTTTTCACTCGACGAACTCGAAGCATGGCTTGAACGAGCCCAGCTCAACGCCGAACGCCTGCACCCACAAAGCCCAGTTAAATGGTTGTGCGAAGTCAAGATCGACGGACTGGCACTGAACCTGACCTACCGAGACGGTAAGTTGGTCCGCGCAGCCACCCGTGGTGATGGCACCACCGGTGAAGATGTCACTCACAATGCCTTGACCATCAGCGATATTCCCCAAGAATTGACCGGTTCAGGGTGGCCCGCAGAATTTGAAGTACGTGGTGAGGTATTCATTGCCACCGATGACTTCAACGCTTATAACGAAATGTTGATTGCCCAGGGCAAAGCGCCATTGGCTAACCCCCGCAACGCAGCGGCCGGAAGCCTACGCCAAAAGGACCCAGAACAAACGGCAAAGCGCCCGCTGAGAATGTTTGTCCACGGGCTAGGACGCAGCCGCGACTTCGACATGACCGAGCAGTCCCAAGCCTATGAGCTCATGCGTGGCTGGGGCCTTCCCGTTTCACCGTATGGCCGGGTAGTTGATAGCCGAGCTGAGGCTAGAGACTACATTGCCGAACATGGGGAAAAACGTCATGACCTGATTCATGACATTGACGGCATTGTCATCAAGGTTAATGACCTGGCCACCCAAGAACAGCTCGGTTACACCTCTCGTGTGCCACGCTGGGCCGTAGCCTACAAATACCCACCAGAAGAAGTGCACACCAAACTGTTGGACATCCAGGTTCAGGTTGGACGCACCGGACGTGTTACTCCTTTTGGTGTCATGGAGCCAGTACTTGTGGCCGGTTCAACCGTGGCCCGTGCAACTTTGCATAACCAAGAAGTGGTCATTGCCAAGAACGTGAAAATCGGCGACACGGTGATCCTACGCAAAGCTGGAGATGTCATCCCAGAAATCGTTGGCCCGGTCTTGCCGCTACGTGAAGGCAATACTGAACTACGCGATTTTGTGATGCCCACTCACTGTCCATCGTGCGGTGAACCTTTGGCGCCAGCCAAGGAAGGCGACGTGGACATCCGCTGCCTCAATGCAGAATCTTGCCCTGCACAGCTCACTGAGCGTGTTGCCTACCTTTCGGGTCGCAGTGCACTAGATATTGAAGCCTTGGGCTACGAAGCTGCGGCCGCTTTGACCAGCGGTCCGGGCGAAGACCCTGCTACCCAAGGCGGGGTAATCCTGCCTGCTGGTCCGGGTCCGTTGCACAATGAAGCGCAGCTATTCAATCTCAAAGACAAGCTCGAAGAGCTCGGCGAGGTAATGGTCTGGCGCGAAAAGCGAGTGAAGGGCGAAGGCACCGGAAAGTTTGAACTGGTCCCGTACTTCTACTCCAAAGCCACCGCCAAGAAGCCTTCGGCACCCACCCGCAGCACCATGAAACTGCTTGATGAGCTGGAGAAAGCCAAAGAAAATCCGCTCTGGCGCGTACTGGTGGCCTTGTCCATCCGGCACGTCGGACCCAATGCTTCGCGTGCAATTGCCACCCGATACGGATCGATGGACGCGCTGCTAGAAGTCTTGGATTCAGGTAATGCCGAGGCTGAACTCAGCGACATTGACTCTGTCGGCTCGATTATCGCCGAAGCCTTAGTGGACTGGTTTAAAGTCGACTGGCATCGAGACATCGTCTCCTCCTGGCAAGCAGCCGGGGTGAAGATGAAAGACGAGCAGGACGCAAACATCACTAAAAATCTTGAGTCTCTGGCCATCGTGGTGACCGGAACATTGGAGAATTTCTCGCGCGATACCGCGAAGGAAGCCATCATCGTGCGCGGTGGTAAAGCGACCGGTAGCGTCTCGAAGAAGACCGATTTCTTAGTTGCCGGCGAAGCTGCCGGGTCCAAGCTAGATAAGGCGCAGTCTCTGGGTGTGCCAGTGCTGGATGAAGCCGGATTTGTTGTGCTCCTTGACCAAGGACCAGATGCAGCGCGCGAGGTAGCCCTCGCCGCACCTACGGAAGGCTAACGATGGACAAAGCAATTACTCACGATCCACTGGTGCTGGTGGCCCGACGGGCCGCAGCAGCCGGTGCTGAAGTACTAGCTGGCCGTGACGAATCCCAATTTAACATCAGTGATAAGTCTGCCGTTGGGGACTGGGTGACCGATTTTGATCGGGCCTCGGAGGAAGCAATTCGAGCCACCATCACCACCTCGCGACCTAGCGATGAGCTCACCGGCGAAGAGTACCCGAGCGCTAAACCACTGAATCCCAGCGGCGTGCGTTGGAGCATTGACCCGTTGGACGGAACCATCAACTTCGTACGCAACATTGCTTACTACTGTTCATCAGTGGGTGCCTGCCAGCTCGAAGAAGACGGAACCGAAACGTGGGTCGCCGCGGCGATTGTCGCCCCGGCATTGCAAGTGGAGTACTTCGCGGGCAAGGGATTGGGCGCCTGGAAGCAGGACTTGCGCACCGGCAAGCTGACCAAGCTCACTGGCCCGGTAGATTCACCGGCCAAGATTCTGGGCACCGGTTTTGGTTATGACGCGCAGCGTCGTCAATTCCAAGCTCGCGTCTTGGAAGAAATGCTTGCCGATTACGTCAACGTTCGGCGCATTGGTTCTGCCGCCCTTGACCTATGCCTCGTCGCTCAGGGGTCCTTGGACGCCTACGCCGAATACGGCACCCAAGAGTATGACTGGGCTGCTGGCGCACTGATTGCTGAGGAAGCTGGATGCGCTGTGGGTAGGCCTGCAACCTATCCGGGCTGGCAGTACGCCGGACTGGTGGATCCAGCTAAGCTCACTGAGCCAACAAGCTAGTAATTCGCAGCTAGTTCACGAACAGCGCCATGACCTCATGGGCATAGTGGATGAGGATGCCGACGGCTACACCGCCGCACACCTGTGTGGCGGTGTGCTGGAAGCTTCGAAGCCGGGACCACGAGAGCACCGCGATAAAGAGCAAGACCGCAGGTAGTAGGTCCGCTCTCTGGCTGGCCACCTGCAAGATGACGTAGGTGCCCACTGCCAGATGGACCGAAACCTTCCACCAAATATTGATGATCGCAACGGTAAACAAGCCGAGCAAGATGCAGAACACTTCGCGGAAAATTCCGGCACTGGCATTGACCAGCCACAAGATGATCAGACCGATAATGATCATTGTGGCAGTCATCGCGTAAATCAGATGACGCTGACGACGTACGGTGACATGCATGTCGGTAACTGCGCCGCGCCGCTTGGCTAGCGCCAGGATTAGCCACGGAATGATCGTGGTAAATACTGCGGCAAGAACTGCTTCGCTCCAGGCAATCGAGGCATCACGCAGCGGCGTGAGCAACAGCAACAATGTCGCCAAAATAATCGGTGAAAGTACGTGGGAAACGATCAAAGCGATCTTGCGTACCAATGCGCTGGATGGCGAAGCGATCTGCGTCAAAGTCTAAAAGCCTTGCTGGTGTAGGGAAGTGCTGATCAAGGGCACACCTGAAATTCTAGTGTTCGGAATTGATCAGATACGCATTGCGCATGCGGATCAGTCTCGGCATATACCAGCTGAGCACCAGCCGTTCGGCCAGCCAACCAAGCGGGCCCAACGGGGCTTCAAAATGGATCTGATCCACCATGAGGGTGCCCGTTGTACTCTCAAAAAATTCGTGGACATGATGGAACTTTTTGAATGGTCCGCACACCTGCTGATCGGTGAATGTTCTTGGGGCATCCAGTTCAAGGATTTCTGAGGTCATTCGAACTGGCAGACCAAAATGCTTTGCCTGCCAGGTGACCTGCTCACCCAGTGCGATCTGTCCGGTAACTACACCATCAACTGCCCGCTCCCCGGATTCGGCCATGGAACCAGAGTGAGCATCGATGTTCAACGATTTTTCGAAGAGCTCTTCGCGGGTCATCTCCGTTTTGGTGAAACATTCAAAATACACGGCCATGCCTGTCAGTCTGCCACATTAGGGCACATTAGGGCACATCAGGGCCCGTTCTATTGCAGGCGTAACTGTATATCGGAGAGTCCAGCAGCGGCATCAGCATAGTATTCGCGAAGTTTTAGTCCAGCTGCAGCTTCTTCATCTAGTACAACTACCGCGTCGGGGTGTAGCTGCAGAACCGATCCGGGGCAGGAAGCTGTCAGTGGTCCTTCGACGGCAGCGGCGATGGCTTCGGCCTTGCCAGCCCCGGTGGCTACAAGAACCAACCGTCCGGCTTCGAGGATTGTGCCTAGACCTTGGGTGACGCAATGGGTGGGTACACCGTCGATTCCGTCAAAGAACCGAGCGTTGTCGTGACGGGTCTTGGCTGCCAGTCGCTTAACTCTGGTGCGACTACGTAGTGCGGATCCGGGTTCGTTGAACCCCAGATGCCCGTTGGAACCAATGCCAAGAATTTGCACCTGGACGCCTCCAGCGGCGGCAATCGACTTGTCGTAGTTTGATGCGTCGGATTCAATAGCTTCCAATGATTCGCCGAGGCCCACAGGGGTGTGTAGTGACTGGGCTGGCAAGCCAATCACATTGCAGACTTCATTGATCAGCGTGTGTCGGTACGACTGCTGATGTGTATCGGGAATGCCGATGTACTCATCGAGTGCAAAACCTTGAGCCTGCGAAAAGTCAGCGCGGCCATCTTTAACTGCAGCAGCTAGCTGCTGGTACAGGCCTAGGGGAGAGGAGCCGGTGGCCAAGCCAAGGACCGGTTTCCGTCCAGCGCCATGGTTGGCCAGACCCTCAAGGACACTGCTGGCAGCGATCTTTGCTACCTCTTGTGCTGATTCACCTACGAGCACGCGCATGATGTGTACTCTCCGTTCTGTTGTTGGTTATGAAATGCCTAGTTCGTGGAATAGTACGTTCACTGCTGTACCGCGTAACACCAGGCGCTCGGGGTCATCACTGATGTTCAGTTGGAAATCTTCGCCACGCGCGGTCCGTGAACGTTCGGCAAGGGCGTCTAACAACCATTGAGCCATCTGCGGATTAACTACTTCTGGCGGTCCGGTGAAAATGACATTGCGGATATCGAGCACCGAGATCAGTGGCGCCAACGCGTTGGCTAGAGCAACGCTCGCTTGTTGCCCGACTTCTTCGGCAGACTGCCCAGAAGCTATTGCTTGCAGGATGGCGGGCACTGACGCGTAGGTTTCCAAACAACCTGTCTCACCGCAGCTACAGGGCTTGTTCGCTATAGGATCTTGCTTAACGTGGCCGAGTTCGCCGGCGGCAAATTTCGAACCGCGCACCAAGGTGTTGTGGGTGATCACGCCGCAACCCACACCTCGTCCAAGGCGAAGCAGTAGCATATGTTCGCTGCCGTGCCCGAAGGTGTGCTCAGCAAGGGTGGCGCAGTCAGCGTCATTAAGAACATGGGTTCTCGTGTTCGTAGCTTGCTGGATTTTGTTGCGTAGGTCGTAGTCGACCCAGTCAAACTTTTCGGCTAATCGGACCACACCCTGCTCGGTCACGATGCCGGGCGTGCCAATGCCAATTCCTACTACTGGCTCCGTGCACTGAGCCAGGGCCTGATTCACGAGTTCTAACAGCTGGGCAGTTGCAGTCTCGCCGGTGGCTCCTTGCTCATGGCTGTCCAAGGTGAAGCTTTGAAGAAGGGTGCCATCAAGATCCATGATGGCGGCGCGGAACGGGAGAATTCCGGAAAGATCCACGCCGATAATGCGCAGCCCAGGGCGGTTGAGATCCACCAGTGTTGCTGGCTTGCCCGGGCGTTTTCCTTCTTTAGGACCGGTTTCAATGACATGGCCCCGGAGCAAAAGTTCTGCCACTAATTCTGAGACGGTGACTCGTGTGAGTTTGGTGGCGCGAGAAATCTCGGCTCGGCTTAGCGCTCCGCGCTCCATTAAGGTCTGTAACACCAGGGACAAGTTCTGCTCCCTGCCGTGCGTCGGCAAGACGGCGCCACCGTGCGACAGAAAGGTCCCGTCGCGACGTAAGACAGTTTCGGAGCTCATGAGGTTAGTTAACTCTATTAACAAACCTTTGTGCAAGGCCCGGAGTCAATATTTCTCTCGTCCAATTCTGCGCAGACCGTGGCACACTTGAAGCACCATGAATGAGGCAGAAACTTTCACAAGCGTCCACGGCGGAATACTCATAGAACTGGCCACGCCCCAGGATTACCAGCGGGTGGGGGAGTTGACCGCGAGCTCCTATTTTGCCGCCGGACACTTTGACAGTCCCGACCACGAGTATCTGAAATTTGCACAAAAGGTCGCAGAGCGTGCCGAGCAAACCGAAATTTATGTTGCCCGCCGCGATGCTCAGATCCTTGGCTCCATGACTCTTATCCAAGTAGGCAGCGACTACGCGGATATTGCACGTCCTGGCGAATTGGAGATCCGCATGCTCAGTGTTGACCCTTCGGCGCAGCGCAGCGGAGTGGGCCGAGCCATGGTTCAAGCCAGCATTGATCGCGCTCGCAGTCTGCCAAATATCAGCGCGGTGAGCCTGACTACTGGGCAGAGCTGGAATACAGCTCGAGCCCTGTATGAATCTATGGGTTTTGTGCACGATTCACAGCGCGACTGGACGGTACACGGTACCGATATCAAGCTGGTGGTCTACTCGAAAGAAATAATCTGAGGCAGACCGACAGGTTATTGTGAACCGGCCTGTCAGCATGAATAGAATGGCTCTATGAGTGCTCTTCGTCGTAGTGTTGTTGCCCTGTCAGTTGCCGCCCTAGCCTTAGGCTCCCTCAGTGCGTGCAGCGCAAAAACACCGGACCCAGCACCCTCCGCCGACGCCCTAGCTTCGGCAATTAACTCCGGTGACTTCAGCGGCGTGCAGTTCGCAAGCTCCGATGCACAAGCTGCGGCCAGTGAACAAAAGACCGCCTTTGGCTCCATGGGCGAAGTTAAGCACAGCAGCACCGTGAGTTCAGTGGCCAAGGACGAGGAAGAAACGGACGGCATCAAAACCGCGACGGCCGATATCACCACCGTGTGGGACGTTGATGACACCGACAAAGACTTCAGCTACACCACCAAAGCCGTCTGGGAATTTGATAAAGACGCCGACGCGTGGAAGCTGCGCTTCGACCCAGCAGTGCTTGCCCCGGACTTGCAGGCAGGGGACTACCTCAAAGCCACTGTGGAAGTAGCGGACCGCGGCAGCATCACTGCCGCCGGTGGCGACAAGATCGTCACCAACCGGCCAGTAATCCGTGTGGGTCTGGATAAGACCCGCACCGAGAAAGCCAACTGGAAAGCCTCGGCTAAAAAACTAGCCAAGCTCGTAGACATTGACGAAGACCAGTATGTGAGCACCGTGCTGGCCGCTGGCGACAAGGCCTGGGTGCCAGCGATCGTCTTACGCGATGATTCCAGTCGTGAGGTCAGCGACAACGAGATCAAGGCGATTGAGGGCGCAACCTTCACCAACGACGAAATTCCGTTGGCTCCCACTCGCGAATTTGCCCGACCGCTCCTAGGCGCCGTGGGCGAAGCAACCGCAGAAATCATCAAGAAGTCTGACGGCAAGATCAAGAGCGGTGACCAGGTTGGTACCTCCGGGTTGCAGTCGGCCTACAATGACACTCTTTCGGGCACCGACGGCATCAAGGTTTCGCGCTACAACAAAGCCAACGAGGCCCAGGCGGAGCTGTTCACCACCAAGCCGGTGGCCGGCAAAAATGTGGAAACCACCTTGGACATGGACCTGCAAAAGGCTGCAGATAAGCTCATCGCCGACGCGGATTCAAATTCCGGTATTGTTGCGATCCGCCCATCAGATGGCAGTGTTCTCGCTGCTTCCTCAGGCCCGGTGAGCTCCGGACTGAACACCGCGCTTCAGGGATCCTACGCACCTGGCTCCTCATTCAAGGTAATCAGTGCGCTGGCAATGGTTCGTGACGGGGCCACCGCAAATACCAAGGTCGAGTGCACCGCCAGCACCACCGTGGACGGCAAAACATTCAAGAACTATGACCACTATCCAGCAGCCGAGCTTGGAACCATCCCGCTGTCCGAAGCCATTGCTCAATCCTGCAACACCGTCTTCATCAATGAAGGTTCAAAAATCAGCGGCAAGAAGCTCTCTGAAGCTGCCGCAGCCCTAGGATTGACCGGCGAAGACGGAACCGGTGTTGGCGCAGTGCTCGGCTCGGTGCCCGATGATTCAGAAGGAACCACTCAGGCGGCCAACATGATTGGTCAGGGCGTAGTGGAAGCTTCGCCACTGGGTATGGCCACCGTGGTCGCCTCGGTCCAGGCCAAGTCCACCGTCCAGCCTAAGCTGGTAACTTCACCTGAGCCCAAGGCCCCAGCCAAGGCAGCCTCAGCTCTCACCGAAGATGAAGCCAAACAACTCTCCGACATGATGGCCGAGGTCATTGATCACGGAACCCTGAAGGATCTGAACTCCTTGAGCGGGGCAAAGATCATCGGCAAGTCCGGCACCGCAGAATATGACAGCGAGCGCAACGCTCACGCCTGGGCCATCGTTGCCCAAGGCGACTTGGCCGTTGCGGCGTTTGTTGAAGATGGTGACGGTGGCGCGCAAAGCGCTGGCCCGCTGGTCAAGTCCATGCTTGAAGCAGCAGCTAAGTAGTAAAGCAGGACGCAGTCAAGGAACTTTGCTCAGGACTTGTGTCGCAATGATGCAATTGACAGACTAAGCGCATGGGAATTGTCTACAACACCAGTATGTCGCCAACCAAAAACGAGTTGGTTTCCGCTTGGCTGCCCAAGCAGAACTTCTATACGGGTAAAGGCACCCCAAAACTTCAGCACATCGGCGGTTTCCGCTTAGAAGACCAGCAAGGTGAAGTTGGGATAGAACTACGTATCTACGCGGACCATTCGGACACTTCTGACGTGGTTTACCACCTGCCGCTCACCTACCGTGGTGCACCCTTGCCCGGGGGAGAAAAGCATCTGATCGGCATCAGCGAGCACGCCATTTTAGGTCCGCGCTACATTTACGATGCTGCCGGCGACCCGGTCTTTGCCGCCCAAGCGCGTCAATTGCTCGCTGGCAAGACCGCACCCCAGCACCATAGTGAGTCATTCACCGATGATCCACGGATCAAGGTCAACGGCAACCCTGCGGGCAAAGAGGCCGCGATCATCCGCAAGCCAGTATCCGGCGCTTCCAGCGCTGATGGGGTCATCGGCTACTGGGAGAACGCGCTGGGCCAAGAACTCACTGGTTTGGTATTGCGCACAGCATAACGAACCGGGCACATAAAGGTCTGATGGTCGGCGCGTAAGGGATAGACTTGTCTATGAAACCAAACCGCCATTTAAGGGAGATACATGTCTGCCATCAGCCGTGAGGACGTTGTGCACCTGGCACACCTTGCCCACATCGAGATGAGCGGCGCAGAGCTGGACAAAATGACCGGTGAGCTCGACGCTATCGTCGGTGCCATTGCGTCCGTCAGCGAAGTCGCCTCCTCCGACGTCCCAGCCACCAGCCACCCAATCCCGCTGACCAATGTGTTGCGCGAAGACACGGTGGGGCAGACGCTGAGCATCGACGAAGTTCTGCTCAACGCCCCAGATTCTGATTCGGACCGCTTTAAGGTCCCAGCAATTCTGGACGGTGAATAATTTCATGAACGAACTGATTAAGCTTTCCGGCACCGAGTTGGCCGCCAAGCTGCGCGCTGGCGAAGTCACTTCCGTGCAGGCAGTACAGGCGCACCTGGATCGCATTGCTGAAGTGGACGGCGCGCTCAACGCCTTCCTGCACGTGAACGCCGAAGAGGCGCTCGCCGTAGCAGCAGAAGTTGACACCATCCGTGCCGCAGGCGGCGCCGACGCAGAAGCACTGCACCCACTGGCCGGCGTGCCCATCGCCATCAAGGACCTGATCGTCACCAAGGGCCAGCCAACCACCGCAGCATCAAAGATGCTCGAAGGCTGGATGAGCCCGTACGACGCTACCGTCATCGAGAAGATCCGTGCTGCCAAGCTGCCAATGCTTGGCAAAACCAACCTCGATGAATTTGCCATGGGTTCCTCCACCGAGCACTCCGCGTACGGTGTGACTCGCAACCCTTGGAACCTGAACCGCATTCCTGGCGGTTCCGGCGGCGGCTCGGCTGCTGCAGTGGCTTCTTTTGAAGCTCCACTGGCACTGGGTACCGACACCGGTGGTTCCATCCGCCAGCCAGGTGCTGTCACCGGCACCGTTGGCGTGAAGCCAACCTATGGCGCGGTATCGCGTTACGGTGCGATCGCTATGGCTTCCTCGCTGGACCAGATCGGCCCGGTATCGCGTACCGTGCTGGACTCGGCTTACCTGCAGGAATTGATCGGCGGACACGATCCGAAGGATTCCACCTCACTGCCAAAGGACCTTGAAGGTCTGGTTGCTGCCGCTGAAGCTGGCGCCACCGGAGACCTGAAGGGGCTGCGTGTTGGTGTCATCAAGGAACTGCAGGGCGAGGGCTACCAGGAAGGCGTGCAGGCACGCTTCAACGAGTCGCTGGAACTGCTCAAGGCTGCCGGCGCAGAAATCGTTGAGGTTTCCTGCCCGAACTTTAAGTACGCGCTGGGCGCCTACTACCTGATCATGCCTTCGGAAGTATCCTCCAACCTGGCTAAGTTTGACGGTGTTCGTTTTGGCAAGCGTGTGCTTCCACAAGAGGGTCCGATGACCATCGAGCGGGTTATGGGTTCCACCCGTGCCGCTGGTTTTGGTGATGAGGTTAAGCGCCGCATCATCCTAGGTACCTACGCGCTGAGTGCCGGCTACTACGACGCCTACTACGGTTCAGCGCAGAAGGTCCGCACCCTGATTCAGCGTGACTTTGACGCCGCGTTTGAGCAGGCTGACGTACTGATTTCGCCAACCGCTCCAACCGTAGCTTTTGAGCTGGGCGCCAACGACAATGACCCGCTGGCCATGTACCTCAACGACGTGGCAACCATCCCGGCTAACCTCGCTGGCATCCCAGGCATCACCGTGCCTGGCGGCCTGTCCGAGAACCTGCCGGTAGGCATCCAGTTCCTGGCTCCGGCCTTCCAAGACGCACGTCTGTACCGTGCCGGCGCCGCACTGGAAACTCTGCTGGAAAAGCAGTGGGGTCAGTCGCTGATCTCGCAGGCACCAGCCATTGACACCGCTTCGATCGCGCAGGAGGCCTAGAGATCATGAGCAACTACACCGATGAATTGGTCGACTTCGACGAAGCACTGGATCGCTACGATCCGGTACTGGGCTTTGAGGTCCACGTCGAGCTGAACACCAAGACCAAGATGTTCTCCGACGCACCTAACGCCTTTGGCGATGCGCCGAACACCAACGTCACCCCGGTAGACCTGGGCCTGCCCGGCGTACTGCCAGTGGTCAACAAGACCGCCGTCGAGTACTCCATCCTGATCGGCCTGGCACTGAACTGCCAGATCGCCGAGAAGTGCGGCTTTGCCCGGAAGAACTACTTCTACCCGGACACTCCAAAGAACTTCCAGACCTCCCAGTTTGAAGATCCAATTGCCTACGACGGCTACCTGGACGTTGAGCTGGAAGATGGCGAAATCTTCCGCGTTGAGATTGAACGTGCCCACATGGAAGAAGACGCCGGCAAGCTGACCCACATGGGTGGCGCAACCGGTCGTATTCAGGGTGCTGACTACTCGCTGGTGGACTACAACCGTTCAGGTGTGCCACTGGTCGAGATCGTCACCAAGCCAATTACTGGTGCTGGCAAGCGCGCACCAGAACTGGCCAAGGCCTACGTGGCTGCAGTGCGCGAAATCGTGAAGAACCTGGGTGTTTCGGACGCCAAGATGGAACGCGGCAACGTACGTTGCGACGCCAACGTTTCGCTGATGCCCAAGGGCGCCGAGAAGTTCGGTACCCGTACCGAAACCAAGAACGTCAATAGCTTGCGCGCCGTTGAGCACGCAGTGCACTTCGAGATCGAGCGTCACGCAGCGGTGCTGGATTCCGGAGCCAAGATCGTTCAGGAAACCCGCCACTGGCATGAAGATACCCGTAGCACCACCTCGGGTCGTCCAAAGTCAGATGCTGATGACTACCGCTACTTCCCAGAGCCTGACCTGGTGCCTATCGTCACCACCGTTGAGTGGATCGAAGAGCTGCGCGGCCGTCTGCCAGAACCACCGGCCGAGCGTCGCAAGCGCCTGAAGGCTGAGTGGGGCTACGCGGACAAGGAATTCCGCGACGTCGTCAACGCCGGTGTGCTCGACGAGATCGAAGCAACCATTGCTGCTGGTGCCTCGGCTGCTGTAGCCCGTAAGTGGTGGATGGGCGAGATCGCTCGTCTGGCCAAGGCTGCGGACAAGGACATCGCTGCTCTGGGCGTTACTCCTGCGACCATCGTTGAACTGAACTCGCTCATTGAGGGCAAGAAGATCAACGATAAGATCGCTCGCCAGGTACTGGAATTTGTCATTGCTGGCGAAGGCACCCCAAGCGAAATCGTTGACAAGCGCAGCTTGGCTGTCGTGAACGACGATGACGCACTGGGCAAGGCCGTGGATGATGCCATGGCTGCCATGCCTGATGTCGTCGAGAAGATCAAGGGCGGCAAGATGCAGGCTATCGGTGCGCTGATGGGCCCTGTCATGAAGGCTACCCGCGGACAGGCCGACGCCGGCCGCGTTCGTGAAATCGTGATGGAGAAGCTGGGACTCTAGTCCTAACACTTCAGCTAGGTCGTTCTGGCCCCGGAGTTCCCTTTTGGGAAGTCCGGGGCCAGCGTTTTAACCGAAGCTGTAATGATGTCATGTTGATGACTCATGGTTTTATGAGGCATTTTGATATTCGGATACTATCTGAGCATGATCAATGCATCTCGTGGAGTAAAGATTTTCGGCTTTGTCGCAACTCTGGGCCTACTGCTTGCTGGCTGTAGTTCACCCGATTCTGAGCTGAAGACTACTACGCCCACACTTGTGCCCTCGCCAAGTAAAACGGCGCCTGCGATCAAGTCTCTACGCGATGCAGATCTTGGAAATACAACCTGGATTGACCCGTTGGCTGCTTCGGAGAAAGACAGCAAAGTAAAGCTTGTTGACTCGAAAGCCAGTGACGAATTCAGCAGTTTTGAGCTTGGCAAGATTGTTTATGCGGATCTGAACGGTGACGGCGTGGACGATGCCGTCGCAGCGTTTACGAGCACTTCCGGCAACGCTTATTGGCAACACTATATTGCGTGGGTAGCTACCAAACAGGGACCTGTTCAGGTTCCCGGCGAGATCGCTTATACGCATAATTGCGGATCAACAGTTCGCAGTGTTGTCCCTGCCAAACGAGGCATCAAAATCACTGAATATCTACGCAGCGACTTCCAAGATACTGCGTGTTCTGAAAATGGCCCGCTGAAGCAGGAACGAACGGTAGGCGTCCAAAAGTTTGCTGGCGATGACCAGTACCATCTTGTGCGTACGGACCAGCCTGGGGGATATGGCGGTTACTGTCATCCGGAGGCAAAGGGGGAGACTATCGCGGTTTCAATCCCGATTTATTCTGCCCCGAATGCCAAGAGCAAGATGCCTCTGAAGCCTCAAGCAATGATGGGCTACATGGCCGGACCAGATGCTGTCGGTGAAGTAACTGAAGATGGACAGTGGTCACTAGCCTCCGTGATGATTAGGGATGAACAAGCGGAATCGGGCATGCAGGCGCGTTGCGCCTGGATACCAACGACCAAGAACCCACTGCATACTGACGGTCAAGCGGTGTTGGGTGAAAACGGGAAACCAGTCGGGTAGTGCGTTACACCGGCATGTTGTCCGGTCCGCACTAAAACGATTGTTTGACGGCTTGGATATGGTCCCCGGAGCTAAGCTCCACTCCAAATGGAGCACATGCGACTGCCAATAATGAACGACGATTGATCGAGTGATCTGGTTATTTAGCGCAAGCTAGGGTGTGTAATACAAGAATACCTCCAGTATTTTACTGGAGGTATTTATGGAACAAATGCGAACTACAGTTTGTCATCAGTTGGAGTGCGTGAGGTCAATGAGGCTCTGGTAAGGGATCGCTCGACGAGGAGCGACGAAATGAGCAAGACGCCGGCACCGGAAATCCAAGGAACAAAGCCCAGTACTTCTGTGTAGTCATTGAATAACCAACGCGTGATGGCGAAAGTCAGGAACGATATTCCTAGACACACCAGAAGCGAACCCCATTTGGCCTTTTCGCTGACACCGTTCCAAAGTGGCACCGATTCGTTTTTGGATTTACCGTCTAACCCTAGCCAAGCCAGCAAAAGTCCCACGTTCCCTTCAGCATGAGCGGCACCAAGCTTCAACGCGGTGCAAATGGTATTTTCTAGTCGGCTTTAACACTATGCTCACGTCAAGTGATTTTCTATAGTCCTTTTGGATGAGTGGAGCCACCTGTAAGGAAAAATGTCATCTGCTCGTCGGCGAAACGTGAATTGATCGAGCTCAAGCGTTCGCTGAGCATCAATATTTGGCATTCCAGATATCGCAGACGCGTCTGTGCATCGTAGTGCCCTTGAAGGTCTGAGCCCGGTGGTGCGACATCGACAAACCGATCATCGTCTCTTTCGCCCGCCTGCGGGGAAACCACGAACCGTGCATGTTCACGTGTGTGAGACTGGATCAAAGTGGGAACAAGATCATATGGCGTTTCGAGACCGACTCAGAACAGAGGCAACTTTGGTCATTGCTACGTAAATCTGAAACTGGGATTGGCCAAGAGCGTTGGAAGCGACCGCCTTGCCTATACGAGCAGAAAGTCTCAGTTCATCAAGGACGTGGTTGACGGAACGTCGATGCGTGACTGGTTGGCGTGATCCCCAGCCTGGCGGTGAAGTGCTTTCGCAGTAGATCGTCTGATGCGAAGCCGACCTCGCGAGCTATAGCACCAACCGACAAGTCAGTTTGCTCGAGAAGCCGTTGAGCCTCTTGCACTCGTAGATCATTGAGCCATCTGACCGGTGTTGTTCCTACAGTGTCAGAGAACCAACGGTGAAAAGTCCGGGGAGACATTGCGCAAATTGCTGAGAGATCTTTGACGCTCCACGGTCGTTGAAGATCTGCTCTAACCTCAAAATGCAGGTTTTCGACTGATGGCGCTGAGCTTGTTGGAGTGTTCGTATCCGCGTATTGAGCTTGGGTACCCGGCCTAAAAACTGGGGTGACCATGGCCTTTGCAACAGTCTCTGCGGCGCTGGTTCCCCAGTCCAGACGAACCAGTTGCAATAAGAGATCAACTCCAGCGGTGACACCGGCCGAAGTCCATACTTTGTCTTCGCCGCAATATAAATCGCGCGCTTTGACGTGAATTCTTGGGTAGCGTCGGGCTAGTTCATCGGCATAACGCCAGTGCGTTGTTGCCTGTCGTCCATCAAGAAGTCCGGCGGCAGCCAGCGTGAATGCCCCGGTGCATAACGATGCTACAAGAACGCCGGCTGCTGCGGCCCGTGCAACCGTTGAAACTTCCCGAGCATCAAGTTCCGCGAGTGGGTCCTCACTTCCAGGAACCACAAGCATGTCGAGCTCCTCCACCGTATCCAGACCATGGGTGCGGCGTATCGAGTGGAGCGGATCAAGATCAGTGATTGCCCTGGCGGCAAGGATTCGCACCGTCGGCCGGGGGAGCCCTCGATCCGAGCGGTCATCGTACACCTCGCGCACAACCGCAAGATCAAACGCACGGCGTCCCGGTCCAACTAAAATTCCCACATTGGTCATGGCGCAATCTTATCGAACACTGTCATTCCTGCCACTGGTTGAGTCCTTTGAACACTGGTGAACTAGAGACATGATTAGAAATGAAAAGACAGCATTGATTGTGGTTGATATGCAGCATGGTTTTTACGATGCCTCATGGGGTCCAACGATCAATTACCCCGCATGCGAGAACAACGTTGAGCAACTGCTAAAGGCTTGGTCCTCAAAGCAAATGCCGATAGTCATAGTTAGGCACGATAGTCGAAATTCGGATTCGCCCTTGTACGTCCAAGGGCCCGGAAATGAACTTCAAGAATCGGTGCAGGCAGTCATCCCTGATCTATTGGTGTCCAAAACGGTGAACTCATCATTCTATGGTGCTCCGGATTTGGAACAGTGGCTTAGAGCTAGGCAGATCAATCAGATTGTGGTCTGTGGAATCCAAACCAACTTTTGTGTAGAAACGACCGCTCGCATGGGAGGCAATCTTGGGTTCGATGTCATCGTGCCGCTCGACGCTACCCGAACTTTTGATCTGGCAGGACCCGATGGCACCGTAATTTCGGCAGCCACTCTCATGCAGGTTACGGCGACGAATCTGCATGGAGGTGGCTTTGCTAAGGTGGTTTCCACGCAGGACGTCTTGAGTTCATTGACAGAGGTATGACATGACAGTGGCCATTTTCTAGAGCGAGATTGACACCTGCATTCATGAATAGGGTAATCAAGACCGACATGGTTTGTGTAGGCTGGCGCCATGAAGATCTCGTTTACGTCGATGGGACCGGAAGACAGCAACGCCATCGTCACGTTTTTATCTACCAACAACTTCCCGTTCCACGTTCGTCGAGAATGGACAGAAGTGGAGTTAACAGGGGTAGTCGATGGCGGAAGATATTGGAACAACGAGAGCCAGGGTTTTTGGATCATTGGCGACGGCGAATGCCTCGGAATGGCAGTGCTGGAAGACCTGGAAGACGACACCCCAATGTTTGACCTGCGCTTGGCGGGGACTTATCGGGGATTAGGTCTGGGTGTCCTAGTGCTGAAGGAATTAACCGACAAGGTTTTTAATGACCACCCTGAGACTCTGCGATTCGAGGGCCAAACCAGAGAAGACAATCTTGCGATGCGTAAAACTTTCGTTAAAGCAGGTTTCCTCAAGGAGGCCCACTACCGGATGAGTTGGCCCGCCGATGACGGTACAAGAATGGCGTCAGTCGCCTACGCAATTCTCCGTCAGGACTGGGAGAGTGGTGAAACTACCCGGTTCGACTGGAACGACTTGCAAGTCTGACTTCGCTGATCAAGATCTCATTTAGCGGGGTGGCACAAGAAATCACGAGTGATTTCTAGATGGCCCAGGTGTTGGCAAAGCTCTTTGTACACATGCATGAGGACGCCTTCGCAGGTGGCCATCCAATATTCGACATCACGACCCGGTGGCATAACGGCGGGAGGCTGCTGTAACTCGGTGCGCGAGATATCTGCAACGAATGCTGTTCGGGCTTCGGAAGCCAACATCAATGCTTCCGCCTTCACCATTTTTGCGTTGAACTCAGCGTCTCGGTCGCGGGGGACTGCGATGCCGAGGTTGACCGTTGAAGACCAGCGACGCGTCATGCCACAACAGTGCAACAAGATTTGCACCGGCGAATTGCTGCCTTCGATAGGCAAGCAGCTATTGATCAATTCCTCCGGAATGTCATCGACAGTTTTATAGAGCTGGTCAAACTTTTCAAGGATAAGTTGAACGAGAATTTGTTCGCTGGCTGCCGATGAACTCATGCCATGATTCTAGACCGGATCCTGAGGACAGTTCCTTATCTGGATAGGTAAGCGGCTAGTCCAGAGTCTACTTCTAGAGCACGGCGGATCAGATCCGTCCGTGCTCTTGAAAAGTGTTCTATTGAGAAGCACGTCAACTGGGCCATCAACAAGTTGACGGCCCAGCTAAATTAGGAAGCGTGCTTCCCAGCATGGGCTGTTTCCAGCGTGCTTTCTGGCATGTGCATTGATTCTTTGGCACGGAAATGCCCAATCAAAGTTAATACGACACCGAGCAAGACCCATGCGCCAAGAGTCCACCACTGACCAGCGGTAGAAGCTTCAGGGAAGTAGCTCAGCGATCGAATGAGTGATCCGGAAGCGCCTGGGACCAGATGCTGTCCGATCGCACCCCATGGGGCAGCCAAGAATTGCCACGGCATGGTTGCACCCGACAGGGGATTGCCGATAAACATCGTCAGTACGGCGCCGATTCCGATACCTGCCCGGCCAATCAGTGAGGTGCAGCCAACGATGAAGGATGCGGTTGCCATCATTGTCAGTCCCATGGCCAGGGCATTCATCAAGAATTCACCCTGAAGGTACTGGAACCAGGTCTGCATAATGAACGCGATAACGAGCCCTGCGAAAATTGCAAAGCTAGCTACGGCGACCAAACGCCGCACTGGGCCGGTGATCAGCAATGAGATAAGTACGCCGCCAATCATGCCGCCGATGGCCATCGGGAAGGACGCTGAAGCAAGCCCGGAACCATTTGGATCATGCTCGGAGAAGGGGACCACTGGGGTGACCGCGACCTTCACGGACGCTGGGTCGCCGCCAGCTTTAGCTACTTGCTGTGACACCTGAGCCTGCAACTGGGTAGCTACGCCAGTTAGCATCTGAGCTGATACCGGGCTTGCTGCGGGAGCAGTCAAAACCTCAGGAACTTCGGTGCCTGAACCCAGGACGATGGCTCCGTACGTTTGCTGGGATTCAATTTGGTCCACGGCATCCGCGCGATCTTGTGCCGTGACGAACTCAAAGGTATTGCTCTGGCCCATGGCACTTTGGAGAGCGGATACTTTGGCCTGATCGCCTGAAATGCTGACCGGCAGATTTTCTGCCTGCGCGGTTTTGCCGGGCCAGAGGAAGGCGAGCACAACCACTGCCAGCACGAGTGAGGCTAGGGCTCCGATGACCACCGCGACTGGCCATTTTGTATGTGGTGTTGGGGTGGTTACTTGGGATGTCATGGCTGACTCCTCCGTTGATTTCAGCACGAGGGCGGGCAGTGGCAGAAAGGTAAAATCTGCGACCGACGGTCTTCTTGAGGGAAGTTTTATGGCGGAGAGTGGCTTTCGCCGAGAACTGTTGGGTCTCGAATGGGCTTCTCCACGCAGAGTCAGATTTTCGAGATGTCATGGCTCTTGATCATTAACTCTACACCTGAGGAATTCCTCAGGTGTAGAAGTATACTGGAAATATGAGTGATCAAGACGAGCAGCCCCTCCATAAGCGCCCCACTGGACGCCGTTCCGGTGACAGTGGCACGAAGGAAGCAATTCTGGATGCTGCGCGAGAACTGTTTTCGCAGAGGGGTTATGACTCGACGTCAATTCGAACTATTGCCACGTCAGCCGGTGTTGACCCGGCACTGATTCGCCACTTCTTTGGGGACAAGGCGACCCTATTTGCGACAACCTTGACTGAGCACACAACCATCCCACAGCGACTAGGAAATGCCTTTCTTGGTGATCCTGCCCATATAGGTTCCCGAGTGGTCGATACCTACCTTCACCTTTGGGAAGAAGAGGAAACTCGCCACATCATGTTGGCACTAGTTCGGTCCGCTTCCACTTCAAATAGCGCGGCGGATATGCTCAAGACGGTCCTCGGATCACGAATGCGGGGCGTTTCGCAGCTCTCCGAAGCTGATCCGGATCAAAGTAAGCGAGTTGCCCTGGCCGCCGCTCACATGCTCGGCATTGGCTTCACCCGCTATGTCATCCAACTCCCGGACATTTCCTCGCGGACTCATGAGGAGATCGTCGCTGAGGTCGGCCCGACCATCCAAAGGTACTTGACCGGGACGCATCGCTAACGAGTTCAGGCCTCGGAGTCACTGACCTTGGCTAAAGGGGTGAAGGCCACCAGATAAAAATGACCCGCGGTGGTGACCTGCGATTCTGCGGGAACTATGAGTGCATCCAGCCGAGCCAGAGGCTCGCCGTCAGCCCGGCAATACTCATCTAGTGCAACAAGGATTTTCACTTCCCCACTTGTTGCCCTGAGGCTGGCAGCGCCGATAGTCGATACCTTGGCCTCCCACTTTTCGCCGACGAACATAAGGTTGAGGGCCAAGAATCCAGTGCCAAGTGGCGCAACTGAAACGTCATCTTCACCAGCGAACGCTACCTGTTCACCTGCGTGAAGACGATGGGCTTGGCCACCAATATTCAAGTCGATCTCGCCAGGGCCTAGGGCGACCTGAATCCGCTGGATTCCAGGGTATTGGCTATAGGGCTGAGCCTGAGAAATTTCCGCTACGCTAACTTTCCACGACCACGCCCCACGGGCATCTGAATCGCTAAGGACAGTGCGCGATACGCCCTTGCCGTTCTTCCACGGCTGTGCCGAAAGATCTGCGTAGCGAACGACGGGCAGTGCCTGCATAGAGGTCAGCTTCCTCAATAATCTAAGTGGCTTTTGATCATCATTTTGCCATCAGGGTCGGCTCCCAAATCAATTCGTGACGGCAGGCCGGTCCCAATTCTGAGTTCGCTTCGAGGAGTCAGAGTACGGTCCATTCCAAGCGAAAGATTAGTATTGAGCGATGAGCAACCCGCCAGCTAAGAAGTCCGTCATGCCCGAGGCAGAAGTCGCCATCGATCTGGCAATGGTTCGAGGGCTGATAGCAACGCAAGCGCCACAGTGGGCTCATGAAGAAATCAGCTATCTTGCCACCGGTTGGGACAACGAGGTTTATCGTCTCGGAGATTCCCTGCTGATCCGTTTACCCCGAAGACAAATGGGGGAGGGGATCGGCGTCAAAGAGCGCCGTTGGCTTCCGCAATTGGCAAAGGACACCGGGGTGGATATTGGCCTAGCGATCTTTGAAGGTCAGCCGACTGGCAGCTACCCCTTTACCTTTTCGATTTGCCGCTACGTTCCTGGAAATAGCGCAGCTCAACTCAAACGCCAAGATCGCGATGAATACGCGGAAGTATTTTCTGAACTGTTGCGAGCTCTGCATCAACCCGCCAGCTCGCCGGAACCGCGAAGCGAATTTCGTGGTTGTGCCTTGACGCTGGTTGATGCGCGGACTCGTGAGCAAATTTCAAACTTGGATGCCGCATTGCAAGCTGATGCTTTGGCAATTTGGCAGGATGCCTTGGAGGCGGAGAACTATGAAGATGCCCCAGTATGGCTGCATGGTGACCCGCATCCACACAACACCGTTGTTGGTCACGAGTTGCCACATCCGTCAGTCTGTCTCGTTGATTACGGGGACTTGTGTGTTGGCGACCCGGCCTCGGATCTAGGTATGTTCTGGATGCATTTCACGCCTGTGGGCATTAGTCGTGCGTTCGAGAGTTACGGCATTGAAGCTGGCAGTCCAACGTGGAAACGAGCGCGTGGTTGGGGACTTCGATATGCCATGCTGACCGCAGATCTTGGCGCCGATGATCTTCTGGGCATAGTCGGACGCGAGAGCCTGGGAGTACTCCTTGGCAGCTCAGACCGTAAGCTGAGTTCAAGCAACTGAGCACTGTCGGGTCTGGTCAGCGAGAGGATCACCATGGATCTCGAGAAAAATCCGAGCATAGCGGCACGTTTATGTCTCAAATCCCACGCGGAATTATTGCAGCATGTGGCTGGCCTCAGCGAGGCGGAAATGCGGCAGAACAGTAATTTGCCTGATTGGTCGGTGGGCCACGTGTTGACGCATCTTGCGCGAAATGCCGATGCACATGCACGTCGTCTGGACGGGGCCTTGAATGGTGAGGATGTTCCCAAATACGCGAACGGTCCAGAGCAACGGCGTCAGGAAATTGAGGACGGTGCGAAGGACTCAGCAGCTGAAATCTTGGCTGACCTGGAATCGAGCGTTCGCCGTCTAGATGGAATTCTTGAGCAAAGCGAACAGGCTGGCTGGCCCAACTCCGATTTCATGGGAGGTGGGCACTATGGGGTCGGTGGTTGCCCGGCTCACCGCCTACGCGAAGTACAAATGCACCTTGTTGATCTTGGGCTGGGATATACGCCAAGCCAGTGGAACGAAGACTACGTAGCGTGGGATCTTGGCAATCTACTGGCCACCGTTCCCGAACGATTGGCGAGCCCGCAAGCGCGTGTCGAGCTAGTTGCCTGGTTGGCTGGGCGCGGTCCGTTAGGAAAGGGCTTTGCTTTGGAGCCCTGGGGCTGACCAGTTCCTCCCCGACGACTATCGGGTTTCTTTCCTCAGCTAGGCCTGGGTAAGAAGTGATGGCAACTGATCCATGTGCATGAACACCTCGGTAGCGCCGGCACCCAGGAGTTCTTCCTTGGTGCTGCTGATCGGTCCACCGGGGCAGTATCCAAAGACCGTGGCTCCGGCCGCAACGCCGGCGGTCACTCCGGTAACGGTATCCTCAACCACGGCTGCCTGAGTCGGATCAATCTCCAGTCCAGCGGCGGCAGCCAAGTAGACATCGGGGGCCGGTTTACTGTGCGCATATTCCATGCCGCTATAAACGTGAGTGCCGAAGGAAGAAGCCATCCCGGTAATCGACAGCTGCATCTCGACCTTGCCTCGGTCTGCTCCCGTGGCGCACGCGATCTTGTTTTTATACACGCGTGAAATCAGCTGCACTGCGTTCAAGGCGCCAGGCACGGCTTGCAGGTTTGAGCGCAACGCGACATCCCTACGTTCCTTGAACTGGCTGATCCACTGCTCATCAATACCCACGCCAGTGTGAGTCAGGATTGGTTCCCACTGGTCCTTCAGGGCTTTGCCGATGAAGATGCTGATGCATTCTTCTTGGCTAATGTTCCATCCAAGCTCGATGAGCATCTGTCGGAGAACTGCGTTGGTGATGGACTCAGAATCAACGAGTACACCGTCGCAGTCAAAGAGGACGGCAGAGAATTTTGGACGCAACAAGCTACCCCTTCTACACAATGGGCGATCGACTAGGCCAGTGAGAACTCGTGAAGAATGCGGGCCAAAGGTGCCAGCTCGGGCTGTTCTTCGGCTTGCTTCAGGATGCGTTCTAGCGTGGCATCGTGGATGGGCTTGGCCTTCTGATACAGCTCATGGCCCAACGGGGTCAGCTCGGTGTAGATCCCGCGGCGATCATCGGCGCACAATACGCGTGAGAGCAGGTTCCGATCTTCTAGCCGGGTGACTAGTCGGGTGGTGGCGCTGGGGCTTAATGCAGTGGCGCGAGCAAGCTGCGCCATGCGCATGTGCCAGCCATCCTGCCGGTTCAAAGCGTCCAACAATGTGTACTCGACCACAGATAGGCCAACCTCAGTGGTGAGATCTTTTTCTAGTGCGGCATCGATTAATCCGTGCAATGACGCCAATGTACGCCATCCTCGTGCCCGGATTTCTACCGCATGATCTGCGATTCCCATGGCTTCCTCCAAATTACTTGCTTGCGCTGGTTAGTTGCGTGTGCAACGATAGTATCCATCGCGCAATAACAAGCGTGTGCAACTATTTTTTCTAGTGTATCAGGAGTAACGCTATGCCGCTCGGCCTCCTTGCGTTGGCTATCGGTGCTTTTGGCATCGGGCTTACTGAATTTGTCATCATGGGCTTGCTGCCAGACGTAGCCACCGACTTCGCAGTCAGCGAGGCCGCTGCAGGCTGGCTCATTTCCGGTTATGCACTCAGCGTGGTTGTCGGAGCGTTGGGCCTGACCGCCGCCACCGTCCGGCTTCCACGCAAGCCGGTACTGGTCGGTTTGCTGGTTCTCTTCATCATCGGCAACTCGCTCACCGCACTGGCGGGCACCTACGAAGTGGCCATGATTGGCCGCATCATCGCCGCCCTTTGTCACGGAGCATTCTTCGGCATCGGTTCGGTAGTGGCCTCCGACATGGTCCCAGCCAATAAGAAGGCAGGCGCCATTGCCATCATGTTCACCGGCCTGACCGCCGCTAACGTGCTTGGTGTTCCATTCGGCACCCTGCTGGGTCAGCACTCCGGCTGGCGCTCAACCTTCTGGGCTATTTCCGCTATTGGTGTTCTTGCATTGATTGGCATCCTCGTCTTGGTTCCAGCAATCAAGCACGCAGCAGAAGGAATCTCACTGCGACGCGAACTTGGTGCCTTCACCTCTTTGCAGGTCTGGCTATTTTTGGGCGTCACCATCTTGGGCTACGGCGGAATGTTTGGTGCTTTCACCTACATCGCTTACACCCTGACCGAAATCACCGGCTTCAACGAAACCACTGTGCCATGGTTGCTGATGCTCTTCGGCGTTGGCCTCTTTGTGGGTAACTGGATCGGTGGCCGCATGGCCGATAAGAGCATCGACCGCACCTTGCTCTTCTTCATCGCAGCCCTGCTCGTTGTGCTTGTGGTCTTCGGCTTCTTGGCAAGCAACCAGATCGCAACCATCGTTGCCTTGCTACTCATGGGTGGTTTCGGTTTTGGTACCGTTCCTGGTCTGCAAAGCCGCATCATGCAGTACGCCGGCAACGCTCCAACCTTGGCATCAGGTGCCAACATCGGTGCCTTCAACGTGGGTAACGCACTAGGTGCTTGGGCCGGTGGCCTGGGTATCGCTGCAGGCTTGGGATACACCTCGCCGATCTGGATCGGCGCCATCATCACCTTCGCTGCATTGGTTCTCGTGCTTGTCGCTATGGGCCTGGCCAAGAAGTCTTCGGCAGCAGCACCCGAGCTAGTTCCAGCTAGCTAATCCAAAATTTTCACAAGTCCCTCAAGTAATTTCAAGGAGTTAGATATGACTACCGCAATCCCAACCGTCACCCTGAACAACGGCGTAGAAATGCCACAGGTCGGCTTTGGTGTCTTCCAGGTACCGAACGAGGAAACCACCACCGCAGTAGCAGCGGCACTGAAGGCGGGCTACCGCAGCATCGATACCGCTGCCATCTATGGCAACGAAGAGGGCGTCGGCAAGGCATTGGCTCAATCCGGCATTGCCCGTGATGAACTGTTCATCACCTCCAAGCTCTGGATCGCAGAGATGGGATACGAGCAGACCATCGCCGGGCTCGAAGCTACCTTGAGCGCTTGGGTCTGGACTATCTAGACCTGTTCTTGATTCACTGGCCAGCTCCAGAAAGGGAACTGTATGTTGAGACCTGGAAGGCTCTTGAGAAGCTGTACGCCGACAAGAAGATCCGCGCCATCGGTGTTTCCAACTTCCAGCCTGAGCACCTGAACAAGCTGATTGCACAAGGAACTATCGTTCCTGCTGTAAACCAGGTTGAGCTTCACCCTGCACTGCAGAACCGCGAAGTGATTGCCGCTAACGCTGAGAACGGTATCGTCACCGAGGCTTGGAGTCCACTGGCTCAGGGCGCAATGCTCACCGACGAAACCATCCTGGCAATTGCCGAGGCTCACCAGATTAGCGCCGCGCAGGTCATCTTGCGCTGGCACCTGCAGCAGGGACGCGTCATCATCCCTAAGTCGGTCACCGAATCACGCATCATCGCCAACCTTGACCTGTTTGGTTTTGAACTGACCAGCGAAGAACTGGCAAGCATTGATTCACTAGACCGTGACGGTCGTACCGGGCCTAACCCGGACGCCTTCAACGGCTAATATACAACCCATAAGCAAGGTTCGTACTCGTTCGAGTGCGGGCCTTGTGTGTTCGAGGCGTCATGCCTTGCTAGCCAATTACCAACCGCTGAACCGCTTCTCGAATCGCTTCAATGACATCTTTGACGGTGCTCCGGTGCAGATGTTCTGCCCGCAGAAGAAGGTCGATTTGTCTACCGGAATCTAAACCTTTGATTGGTCGTAAAGTCACCGACGGATCGATGGTTTTACGCACGGTGAATCGTGGCAGAATTCCAAGGCAATCACCGGCTTCTACCAGCGCAGCGGCAGTTGCATAGTCATTCACCCGGTGCTCAATTCGAGGAGCCTTGCCCGCCAGGGCAGCAATGGTCTCCAGTACATCGGCGGGGGAGTATCCCGGACGAGAAACTACCCAACGTTCGTCGATAACCTGCGCAGGAGAAAGCTGATCAAACTTGGCTAGTGGATGGTCTTGATGGATGGCAATATCTAAAGGTTCAAATGCCAACGGTATGACTTTGATTCGATCTTCTGGCCAGGGCGCGGTGTGGGGCATGCGGTGGGCAAGAACCAAATCATAGGTTGAGGTCAGCGCAGGAAAATCTTGTTGCGAAACGTCCTCATCGGAAAAGTGCAGCGGTGGCAGTTGTCCTTGCGGAACGGTGAGCAACGGGGCAAACACTGTCTGCCCAATCGAGTGAAATCCAGCGATGCGAATAGGGACGTCTCGGTCTTGATCAACCGTACGAATTTGCGCATTAGCTTCGGCCAAGGTCGATGCCACAGTAGTGGCAGCCGTAGCTAATAATTTCCCTTCGGCGGTCAGCACCAACCGACGACCATCCTTCTGCGTCAGGGGCGCAGGAAACCCGCGCTGTAACTGAGCCAGGTGCTGAGAAACTGCAGAGGGGGAGACAAAAAGTGCCTTCGCTACCGCGTTGACGCTACCCAGATCCGCGAGTTCTCGCAGAATCCGTAGCTGATGTAATTCCATGAAGTAAATGCTAAAGCAATAGATCAGTAGATCGATCTTCTTCTAATATGTTTTCCTTGCGAGTTGAGTGCGACACTTGAAGCAACACCGTCCGTCGCGTGCACATCCCGACGGCCATCGCCAAAGGATCATGCATGAAAGCACTGTACAAATCAGGTCCCCACGCAGGACTGGAACTTGTGGACCTCCCCGAGCCAGAAGTCGGCGTCCACGACGTAAAAATCCGCGTGATGACCACCGGAATTTGCGGCACCGACCTGCACATCGAAGCCTACGATGACGCTGCCAAAGCGATGATCAATACGCCGCTGGTTCCAGGCCACGAGTTCTACGGCGAAGTTGTTGACACCGGATCCTTTGTCCACGGTGTCAAAGTGGGAGACCGCGTTTCCGGCGAAGGCCATGTGGTCTGCGGAATCTGCCGCAACTGTCGTGCCGGACGCAAGCAGATGTGCATCAACGTTGATTCGGTTGGAGTGCAACGCGATGGCGCCTTTGCCGAATATGTGGTGATCCCCGAAAGTAACGTTTACATTCACCGCGACGAACGCATCACTCCATTGCTCGGCGCAATCTTTGATCCCTTTGGCAACGCGGTACACACCGCGCTGCAATTCCCGATGGTTGGCGAAGACGTACTGATCACCGGCGCTGGACCCATCGGTCTGATGTCCGCTGCGGTAGCCCGCCATGTGGGTGCGCGCAAGATCGCCATCACCGATATCTCGGATCAACGACTCGAGCTGGCCCAATCCATGGGTGTGGACCTGACGGTGAACGTAGGAACCACCCGAATCGGCCAAGCACAGCGTGATTTGGGCATGGTCGAGGGCTTTGACTACGGCATGGAAATGTCCGGACACGCAAGCGCCTTGCCGGAAATGATCGAGAACATGAATCACGGCGGCAAGATCTGCATGCTCGGTTTGCCTAGTTCTTCCATTGACATCAACTGGGGCAAGGTGGTCACTCACATGCTCACGCTTAAAGGTATCTACGGCCGCGAAATGTTCGAAACCTGGTACGCCATGAGCGCCATGCTCACCAGCTCCGAAGTTATGCGCGAACGCATCTCCTCGGTAGTCACGGACTTTGTTCCGGCTACCGAATGGCAGCAGGGCTTCGCGGCAGCCCGAGGCGGGCACGGCGGAAAAGTCGTTCTCGACTGGACCGTTTTCGCAAGCTAAGCACAACTCGCATCAACAAGGAGCACCACCCATGTACACCGACCTTAAAGACCAGCTCAGCACCGAGCTTGAAGAGCTAAAGACCTCCGGGCTATTCAAAGCCGAACGCCACATTGACTCCGCACAGTCCGCCTCCATCCTGGCCGGTTCTTTGGGCACCGATGCCCGCAAGGTACTGAATTTCTGTGCGAATAACTACCTAGGTCTAGCCGATAACGCCCAGATCATTCAGGCCGCAAAAACTGCCATGGACGAGCGCGGCTTCGGCATGGCCTCGGTCCGCTTCATCTGTGGCACCCAAGATGGGCACTTGGAACTGGAAGCCAAGCTCTCACAGTTCCTGGGCACCGAAGACACCATCTTGTTCTCCAGCTGCTTTGATGCCAACGGTGGCGTTTTTGAATCCCTCTTTGGCAAGGAAGACGCCATCATTTCCGATGCGCTGAACCACGCCTCGATTATTGATGGCATCCGTCTGTCCAAGGCCGCCCGATTCCGCTATGCCAACCGCGATATGGCCGATCTGGAAACCCAGTTACAGGCCGCCGCGCAGCTCAACGACGGACAAGGCGCACGGCGCACCATCATTGTCACCGACGGTGTGTTCTCCATGGACGGCTACCTTGCACCACTAGAAGCCATCTGCGATTTGGCCGACAGATACAACGCTCTGGTGATGGTTGATGACTCCCACGCGGTGGGCTTCATGGGCGCAACCGGCGCTGGCACCCCGGAACATGCTGGGGTCTCTGACCGGGTGGATATCTACACCGGTACTTTTGGCAAAGCCCTTGGTGGAGCTTCCGGCGGTTACGTCTCAGGACGCGGTGAAATCGTGGCAATGCTGCGCCAAAAGGCCCGTCCTTACCTGTTCTCCAATTCTTTGGCTCCCTCAATTGTTGCCGCCACGATCAAAGCCCTGGAACTGGTAGTGGACTCCGGGGAACTGCGCGAAAAGCTGTTCGAAAATGCAGCACACTTCCGCCGTCGGATGAGCGAAGAGGGCTTCGAACTGCTCGACGGTGAACATGCGATCATCCCGGTAATGTTCGGCGATGCAATCAAGGCCGCCGACGTGGCAGCCAAGATGCTCGAACGCGGCGTATTTGTCACGGCCTTTAGCTACCCCGTAGTGCCTAAGGGAGCTGCACGCATTCGTGTTCAGCTCTCTGCCGCCCACTCTGCGCAGGATATTGAAGCCTGCGTTCAGGCATTTATCGCCAGCCGCTGAACCGGTACAACGCCCGCCGACGTGTTTCAATAGGAACTACGTGTCAGCACAACCAAAGGCGGAGGACTGATGGCTACAAGGGACGACGTGGCGCGCCTAGCCGGAGTTTCTCCCAGTACCGTGTCCTACGCGATCAGTGGCCGGCGAACTATTTCCGATGCGACCAAAGCCAAAGTTCTGGCAGCCATGCGGGAGCTAAACTATACCCCGGATGCTTTTGCCCAGGGCTTGGCTGGGTCGCGTCGTGGCATCCTGGCTTTGCACTTTCCCACCAGTGTTGACGGCTATTCCTCCACCGAGTTCGAGTACGTCTCCGCGGCCATGGAACGTGCCCGTGCGCTGGGTTATCACATGCTGCTCTGGTCCAATCCCACGACCGATGTGATGGGCTTGGAGAGTTTGGTCGGCCAAAAGCTGGTCGCCGGTGTGCTGCTTATGGAGGTCTCGGTCAACGATCCGCGCTTTGATGTCCTGCGTCGGGCCAAGATCCCATTTGCTTCCATTGGCCGTCCCGATGACAGCGAAGATCTGTCCTATGTCGACAATAATTTTGCCGAAGCCGGACGCATCGCGGTGGATTACCTAGCCGATCTCGGTCACCAATCGATCATGTACATCAACGTGTCTGTGGAAGATCAACAAGCCGGCAACGGCCCGGCCATCCGTACCGCTCGAGCCATCGCCCAAGCAGCGGCGGCGCGAAATATTCCGATGCTTGAAGTCCCGGTGGAGAACAACGCTCGCGGTGGCCGCGAAGCGCTGGAAACCTACCTGCAATTAGCCTCGCGTCCCACGGCTGTACTGGGTCTGAAAGAGTTCGCCACCGCTGGCTTCGTGAACGCCGCAGGTATGGCCTCCTTGCAAATTCCGCAGGACCTTTCGGTCATCGCGTTGGGCGTGAGCGGTCGATCAGCCGAGATGGTTGCTCCTGCCTTGACCACAGTGGCACCCCCTGGCGAACGTATCTCCCAGAAGGCCGTTGATGCACTGGTGCAAGGGATTGAAGCCCGGGTTCCTCAAGTCATTCAAGAGCTAGTCTCCCCAGAAATGGCTGTCCGTCAAAGCTCCGGCCCGGCTCCCAAACCAAAGTCATAATCTACTTTCTGCTGTGCATTTAAGCGCAAGTGTTGACGCGCGTCGATGATCTACGTCACTATAAGAGAGATCATTCGCGCCCGGCCGGATTAACGCGCTCGGTGCTACTCAACGTGGAGGACAGCATGAAAAGTACAAAACGCGGATTGAAGTTCGCGCCGCTTATTTCAGTGGCAGCAATCAGCATGCTTCTGGCAGGATGCTCCGGCGGTGCAGACCCGAATGACCCTAATGCTTCCGGTGGTGGCGGAGGCGAAGCCCAAGTAGGTAAGGCCGATGGTGTTGTTGACATCTATGGTCCGGTGACCGGCCTCGAAGCCAAATTGTTGGAAAAGTCTTGGGCCAAGTGGTCCGAGGAGAACAACATCAAGATCCGCTACACGGGCGACAAGAACTTTGAATCTCAGATCGGCATCAAGGTCCAAGGTGGAGACACCCCAGACTTGGCCGTATTCCCGCAGCCGGGTCTTCTGCAGGCCACCGTGGCGCAGGGCAAGGTACAAAAACTTCCCGAAGCAGTGCAGAGCCAACTGCAAAGCAACTGGTCCGAAGACTGGCAGAACTACGGCAAGGTTGAAGGCGTCCAGTACGGTGTTCCACTGATGGCCAGCGTCAAGGGTTATGTCTGGTACTCACCAAAGCAGTTCGAAGAGTGGGGTGTGAGCGTACCGAAGACCTGGGACGAGATGACCAATCTTGGCACCGAGATTTCTAAGAAGACCAACGAGCCAGCGTGGTGTGCCGGATTTGCTTCAGGTGAAGCCTCAGGCTGGCCGGGCACCGACTGGATTGAAGACGCCGTACTGCGTCAGGCCGGAACCGAAGCCTACGACAAGTGGGTTGCTGGCGATCTAGAATTTACTTCCCCAGAAGTCACCAGTGCCTTCGAATCGGTGGGAAAGATCCTGTTGGATCCAAAGCAGGTGAATGCCGGATATGGTGACGTTAAGTCGATCAACTCCACCGCATTCGGCGACGTGTCCACCGCAGTGGCCAAGGGAACCTGCCCACTGACCCACCAGGCATCCTTCTTGGAAGGTTATGTTTTGGACTCCAAGAATGCTGACGGTAAAAAGACCACCGTTGCACCAGATGGAGATGTCTGGGCGTTTGTTGCCCCACCTGCTAAGGCCGATGATCCGGTATCCGTCGTTGGCGGTGGCGAATTTGTTGCTGCCTTCTCCAACGATGAAGACACCGCCAAGGTTCAGGAATACCTGGCCAGCGCAGACTGGGCCAATAGCCGCGTTTCACTCGGTGGCGTCATTTCTGCAAACTCCGGACTGGATCCTAAAAATGCCAGCAGCGACCTGCTGCGCTCCGCTGTTGAGCTTCTCCAGGATCCAAATACCACCTTCCGCTTTGATGGTTCGGACTTGATGCCAAAGAGCGTCGGTTCCGACTCCTTCTGGAAGGGACTAGTGGACTGGGTTGATGGCAAGTCCACCAAGGAAGTGCTTGAAAACATTCAGTCCGGTTATGACTCTTAGTCACCGATTAACTCATCGTCAATGGCCGGTTCTGCCGGCCATTGACGGCGTTGTAGGAGTTGTCTGTTATGTCTGAATTTTTCCAGTGGCTTGCTGGTGTGCCACCGCTGGGCCAAATCCCCATAGTTCTTCTCGCTTTCGGCGTGCTGGTCTTTGTGATTCTGGCTTTTGTAGAGCTAGCCACTAAACGAGGCCGCGCCTTCACCATCGTTCGGCTTGCCGCCGCCGTACTAGTTCCGGTCATCATCTTGCTGATCCTAGGGCTGTACAACTCAGTGATGTGGGTTGCCGCGATTGCTGCCGTGCTCGGCGCGATACTCTTTTTCATGGACCGACGCTCACGTCACGGCGCAGGCTCCCTACTTCAACTCACAGGCTTTTTGGCCCCGGCAGCGTTGTTGCTCGCCATCGGGTTGATCTACCCAACCATCAGAACCGCGTTCAGCGCATTTATGGCCAATGACGGATCCGGCTTTGTCGGACTTTCGAACTTTGCCTGGGTCTTCACTAGCCCTGATGGTGTGACCGCGTTGCTCAATACCTTGGTTTGGGTACTGGTAGCTCCCGTGGTGTCAACGATTATCGGCTTGGCCTATGCAGTGTTCATCGATAAGAGCCGCGGCGAGAAGTTCTTCAAACTTCTGGTGTTCATGCCAATGGCAATTTCATTTGTCGGCGCATCGATCATTTTTAAGTTCTTCTACGACACCCGTCAAGGCGACCAGATCGGTGTTCTGAATGCCATCATCACCGCATTTGGTGCTAAACCTGTTGACTGGCTCGGGCTTGAACCATGGAACACACTGTTCCTGGTCATCATCTTGATCTGGACACAAGCCGGATTCGCCATGGTGATCCTCTCCGCAGCGATCAAGGGTGTACCTACTGAGCAACTTGAAGCAGCTGACCTTGATGGGGCAAGCCCATGGCAACGCTTCGCCAATGTCACTCTTCCCGGGATTCGTTCTTCGGTGATCGTTGTCTTGACCACCATTTCGATTGCTTCGCTCAAGGTTTACGACATCGTCTCATCGATGACCGGTGGCCGTTCAGATACCACGGTGCTCGCCTTCGAGATGGTGCGCCAGTTCCAGCTCGGTGCCCGCACCGGCTACAGCTCGGCGTTGGCAGTCATCTTGTTTATCTTGGTTTTGCCGATCATCATCTACAACGTTCGACAGCACAATAAACAAAGGGGCATCTGATGAGCGCCGTCAGCGAATCATCTCGGCGCCTGCTCAAGGCCACCGAAAAAACCAGCGGGAAGCTGCGTAAGGCCACTACTTCTCGCGGGGCTACCCTCGCCGCATTTATCATTGCTGCGGTATGGACCATCCCTACCTTTGGCCTTTTTGTCTCCTCATTCAGGCAAGCAGATGACATCAAGACCTCGGGCTGGTGGACGGCCCTGTCCAATCCGTCATTCACGTTGGACAATTACGCTCAGGCCTTCGCCTCGGGCGATAGCTTGCCGTTGTCCAAGGCATTCTTGAACTCGCTGGTCATCACCATTCCGGCGGCGATCATACCGATCATCATTGCCAGCCTCGCGGCCTACGCATTTGCTTGGATCAATTTCAAAGGTCGCAATACGCTGTTCGTTCTGGTGTTTGCCCTGCAGATTGTTCCGATCCAAATGGTGTTGGTTCCGTTGCTCCAGCTATTTTCGGACGGAGTGAAAATCGGTGGGCTGTATATCCTGCCGGGGTTGGGCATCAATGGACTTGACGGTGCCTATGCCAAGGTCTGGATTGCCCACACCATCATTGCCTTGCCGCTAGCAATATTCATGTTGCACAACTTCATTTCGGAAATCCCTAACGAAGTCATCGAGGCCGCCCGAGTTGATGGTGCTGGTCATGGAAAGATCTTCTCGCGAATTGTTCTTCCCTTGTCCATGCCCGCGATTGCATCTTTCGGAATTTTCCAATTCCTCTGGGTATGGAATGACCTCTTGGTGGCAACGGTCTTCACCTCCGGTGGAGAACTACCGATTACCAAAGCGTTGCAGGATCTCTCGGGTACCTACGGACAATCGTGGGAGCTGCTCACCGCGGGCGCGTTCATTTCGATGATCGTTCCTCTGGCAGTGTTCTTTGCGCTGCAGCGCTTCTTCGTTCGAGGTCTGCTCGCCGGAGCAACCAAGGGCTAAAGCAAAGCTGGAATCACCATCTCACCAACGGCCTCGGTCCCTGCCGAACATCACTTGCAGATGCTCAGTAGGGACCGAGGCCGCTGCTATATCTGCCCCTTCGAGACGCACGTCTGAAATCCCGGATTCGAAACTGGGCGAGAACAAAAACTTCACATCCCTACCGCGTAGGCTCAAGAAGAGTAGGGAAATTGTTAATCGCTTGCACGCGGCGAGCTGCGGCAGATAACTGGAAGGGCCAGCCCATGGGTACAACATTGCTGACGAATATCGCTCAACTTGTCACCGTTGATGCCACCGGCAGCGTGTTGCAGAACGCCGCAGTACTCATCTGTGAGGACCGAATCCAGTGGATCGGCGCCGCGGCTGAAGCACCAACAGCCGATACAGTTCACGACCTTACGGGAAAAACCGTGCTGCCAGGTTGGGTCGACTCACACAGTCACCTGATCTTTGGGGGAGACCGAGCCGAAGAGTTTGTTGCCCGCATGGCCGGCCAGTCCTACGCAGCCGGCGGAATTGCGGTCACCACCTCAGCCACCAGAAACCTGACCGATGACGAGCTTACTAATTTAGTCACCTCACGCCGTGCCGAAGCCCTATCCATGGGAACAACATGGATGGAAACCAAAACCGGCTACGGATTGGAGCTGACTGAGGAGATCCGTCATGCGCGCTTGGGCGGACCAATCGTCGATACCCTCACCTTCCTTGGAGCGCATCTGGTTCCTGCCGGTTCCGACGCCGATGAATATACCGACCTGGTTGCCGGTCCCATGCTTGATGCAGTGGCAGAGCAGGTCGACTTTGTTGATGTCTTCTGTGAACGCGGAGCCTTCAACGAGGAGCAAACCCGTCGCGTTCTGCAAGCAGCCCAAGACAAAAATCTGTCGACCAAAGTTCACGGAAACCAGCTGGGTGCAGGCCCCGGGGTGAAGCTGGCCGTCGAATTCGGTAGCCATTCGGTAGACCACGTAAATTACCTAGACGACTCGGATATCCAGGCGCTCGCCGGAAGCTGGAGCAAGTGGGATCGCCAGACTCGCTCCGGGAAGCCCGGAACTGTAGCCACCTGTCTGCCTGCTTGCGACTTGTCGACCAGACAGCCACTGGCCCCAGGACGCGAACTATTGGACGCTGGGGTGAGCATTGCCCTGGCGAGTAACTGCAATCCCGGGACCAGCTACACCAGCAACATGAACTTCTGCGTGGCTACGGCGGTGTTGCAGATGAACCTGTCATTGGCCGAAGCCATCGAGGCGGCCACCTATGGGGGAGCACTGGCACTGGGCATTGCCGATCAAGTGGGTTCCATCGAGGTTGGCAAGCGTGCAGACCTTCACGTACTTGATGCTCCGGGCGCTGCACACCTGGCTTATCGGCCGGGAATGAACCTGACACACAGCGTTTATCAAGCAGGCCAGCTGGTGCGCTGAGGCGATAACCCCACGACTTGTTCTGGCCGGTTTGTCGAAAATCTGGCAGTCAAATAGGCATTCGTGATAAACAAGAACCATGGCTAATACTGCTTTTAAGGGAACTCCCGTACAGACCATTGGTGAACTGCCAGCCGTAGGCGCGCAGGCTCCATCATTCACCCTCACCGACACCGACCTTGCGGACCTCACCAGCGATTCGCTGGCTGGCCGTCGCGTTGTCTTGAACATCTTCCCGTCGGTTGATACCGGCGTTTGCGCTGCTAGCGTTCGTCAATTCAACGAGCTGGCTGCTGGCCTAGAGAACACCACCGTTGTGTGCGTTTCTGCTGACCTGCCATTCGCACTGGGCCGCTTCTGCGGTGCAGAGAACATCGAGAATGTTTCGGCTGCTTCGGTCTTCCGTTCGGACTTCGGTTCGGATTACGGCGTAACCCAGATCGACGGTCCACTGGCTGGCCTGTTGGCCCGCTCGGTCATCGTCTTGGACGAAACCGGCAAGGTGACCTACACCCAGGTCGTTCCGGAAATCACCACCGAGCCAGACTACGATGCAGCTATCGCAGCACTGAGCTAATCACTTGTCGCACCAATCCTGATGCGCACAAGAGGCCCATCCGAACATCAAGTTTGGATGGGCCTCTTGCTTCCCCAGAAGTTATCGAACAAACCGCTGATTCGCTAAAACGTGTTCGAGGTGGGTAACGACAGCCTCAACAATAACTATGTTGCGACCGGCGCAACAGATACTTTGAGTTCATGTCCTACCAAATTGCGCGTGACGAAAGTCAACGAATTTGAATAACCGTCGAGAGTGATTTGTTCGCGGACCACTCCGGCTTCACGGGTGCACGGAACAGTGATTTCGCCATGGTTCTGCTGCTTATCGCTTTGCCATGTGATGACAGACGAGTTGTTTTCGCCTGAGCACTCAAGTATCACGGAATAGCTGCCACCTTGAAGTGGAACAGCAAGAGATATCTTTTGGTCCTCATATTCAACTGTCGTGGCGATCGCCACGAGCTCGTGGCTTTGCATCGGTTCTAAAGTCTCCGAACTCTTCGGCGTCGGAGCGTTGGAGTCGCTGACCGAACATCCTGTGAATGCAACCGAAATGCCTACAACGAAAGCGAGTGGCAGTGCCTCTTTCAGTTTCAAAATTTCCCTCGTTTAGAAAGCTATGACCCGAAACTGGATTCCGTTTGAAGAGAACACCGTTTCTGATCCGCTTGAAATCATAATTCCTGCGGCGTATTTGCGCTATTTGAAGATGTAAAACGTGCCTTGAACGCGTGTGGTATCCGAGTACTTTGTAACCGCATCAATGGGGCTCTTCGCAATCGAGAGTGTAGAACCTTCCTGAATCCGCCGGTCTCCAACAACGATCGTGTAATAGAGGGCGGAAGATTCCGGAATCCCAGCGCGATACCCCGCAAATGCTCCAAACGCCCAGACGCTGAGCTCTAGTTCCTTATGTTGCAGGCCCAAAGCTGGAGTAGCTGGATTGTTTGTGGTGTCATAAACACGTGCTCGCGGCACCCGATAGCCTTCGTGTTCCATCCCGATGACCGCGCTGAAAAAACAGAAACTCGACACCTTCACCGATGAGCTTCAGTTTGTGCGCTCCACGGCGGTGCGCGAGTCGTTGGGCCGCTTCGTTGGGACGAGGGTCCAGAGCTTCAACCATCAGTTCCTCACCGCCTGCGCGGCCTCTAGGATTCGCGGCCCAATCTTGTCTATCAGCTTGTCGATGTTCCGATCATCGGCGCGCAAAAGGGTATCGGAGAGCCGCTCCAAACTCATCAGGCCAAGCCAGATTTTTGCTCGATAGGCTTCGTCCCGATTCGGTGCGATCAGATCCACCATCTGAAGACCGTGCCACAGGCTCAGGTACGCGGTATTCAGCGCAGGATCCCACGCCGCGGCAAGATCCCAGTCCAGGATGCCGATCAGCTCTTCACCCACCCAGTGCATATTGTGTCCAGCTAGATCGCCGTGGACCAACCCCGGCGGGACCTGGGCCAGCTCATCTAGCTGTGCCCAAAGCCTTCTGGCAGCCCCACGCAGTTGATCGGGCAAGGCGTCGAAACACTGCTGCTGGCGTTTTTCGGTCCACTCACCGCGGAAAGCAAAGGGCTCGGCCAGATACTTGCTCAGAGGTTCCAATTCAACAGCAGCCAGATCATTAACCAGCTTTCCCAAAACTTTCGGATCCCCATAGTGCGGTTCGTGGGCACTGCCAGGGATAAAACTCATGGCCACCGAGCTGAGCCCGTTAACCTGCAGAATCTGCGAGGTCGCCACCGGGATCTGATAATCCAGCTGACCGGAAAGCTGCTCCAGCAGTTTCACCGAACGCGGCATCTGCGCGCTAGCTTGGGGAGTGCGGGCCATACGAATCACCGAATGCGGATTGGCGATGACTACCTTGTGGAACTGGCCGCCCTCATTAACTCCGGCATCTTCCCATGAAAGATCGGGGCGTAATTGGCGGGCGATACGCAGTTCTTCGCTGGTGGCAGGACGACTCACACATGCTCCTTTACTTCACTACCTTTAGGTTACCTCAGCACAAACACAGCCTAATCAGCCTATGATCTATTGCGTGAGTGTCGAAGAATTTGGGCCAAGCCCAACACGAAAGATCCTGAAATTTGAGATCGTTGTGGTCCTAGCTTTGTCTTTGGGCCAAAGCGCGGTGTACTCGATTCTTAGCTTCGCCGACAAACTCACCCGCGGACCGTTGCACGAACAGACCACGTTGCTGAACAACCAACTGAGCAACCGCGAATTTTTTGACTTCTCCTACCAGCTACTCGATATCCTCTTTGCCTTGGTGCCGGTGCTGCTGGCCCTTTACCTGATGAAGCGCAGCACCGGGCGAGGGGTGCGCGAGATCGGCTTTGACCTACGCACCCCGGGCAAAGATGCGCTCTTTGGCGCCGGTCTGTTCCTAGCCATGGGGCTTGGCACCCTAGGCGTTTATGCAGCCGGTCGAGCACTGGGGATCACTACCGCGATCTCGGCGGCCAACCTGGGGGACTACTGGTGGAGCGTACCGGTGTTGTTGCTCTCGGCGGTGCGCCATGCGGTCCTCGAAGAAGTACTAATGCTCGGCTTCCTGTTCACCTACGCAAAGAAGCTGAACCTAGGATTGTGGACTACGATCTTCGGCTCGGCAGTGATCCGTGGCAGTTACCACCTGTACCAAGGAGTGGGGCCGATGATCGGCAATATGCTCATGGGCGTGGTGTTCGGCTGGGTTTATCAAAAGTACGGTCGGGTGATGCCACTGGTGATCGCGCACTTCCTGCTTGATGCCATCGGCTTTGTCGGTTATGCCCTGATCGGTCCGGCGATCGGGATCGGCAACTAAACCCCTAAACTGTAGGCATGCAGATTTCACAGCTGACCGCGCAACAGATAAACCAAGCCGTGGCACTGTGGGAAGCCACCGGGCTGACCCGGCCGTGGAACGACCCATACGCCGATGCGCAGCGTGCCTTAGATACCCCAACTTCCACGGTGCTGGCCGTGATCGAGGAAGACAAAGTTGTTGCCACTGCGATGGTGGGCCACGACGGGCACCGTGGCTGGCTCTACTATGTGGCCGTTGATCCGCTCAAGCAGGGTACCGGGCTTGGCAGCACAATGGTTCAGGCCGCAACAAGCTGGCTAGTGGACCGTGGTGTGCCCAAGGTGCAGTTGATGGTGCGTAATGAAAACGCTGCCGTGCTCAATTTCTATGAGCGTCTGGGATTTGTGGACCAAAACGTTGTGGTTCTAGGCAAGCGTCTGGATGCCAGCACATAAAAAGAGGTAGGTGGGGACGCCATTGTCCCCGCCTACCTTTGAAAGATGTTGTTGTTACAGCACAACCGGACCGTTATCGGTTTCGAAGGTCACCGTCATGATTCCCGGGGTACCGTTGGGTGCCTCATAGTCCATGACTACTGGGCCCAGATTCACGTTTTCAGGTTGCCCCAACCATTCCAGCACACGATCACGCGAGCCGGCAATGGTGATCTCGCTGATCGCGCCGCTCGGTTCAAGTGCCTTGGAAGGATGCAGATCCTTAGCTTCTTCGTCCCAGGAAATCAGGTACGGGCACTGCGGGTCGGCGATCAAACCCTTAATGCCGATCTGCTGCCAGGTCAGCTCGCGACCATCGGGGAATTTGCGGTTGCCCGGAACCGACTTGCGGCCCAGCCGTTCTTCGGCGCTGGACAGATCGTCCACCGAAACGCACCAGCCCATCCAGCCGCCGCCGAGCTCAGAACGCGCTCGTACCGCTTGGCCAAAAGGAGCCTTGTCGCTGGCGGGGTGGTTGAGCACTTCAACCACTTCCAAATACTGACCATGCTTCAACGGGAAGATGACATTACGTGTTCCGAAGCGCGGATGCACGCCTCCCTTAACGAACTCCAAACCCAAGGCCTCGGAGATTCTCTGCGCGGTTGGCAGCAACCCATCTGGGCCGCAGGCATAACTTACGTGATCTAACCTCATCATGTGCCCATCATGACAACATGTGATGACAGTCTCTACTTAGGCAAGCCTAATTTTTAATCGGTGATCGAATTCTCTGCACCTAAATCGCGCCTGGCGCGAAATATGACCGATTGCTACCCATTTTGCGCTCTCACATTGCAAAAATCTTCGGTTTTCGGGCACACTGGAAGTAGGTCATGAGTCCCAGTAATAAGCCCCGGCTTACTGGGCGGCAACCCTCCAACCGCGGTGGGGTGCCCCGGGTGAAGACCTGGCCCTTAGGAGCAAAAAGCTGCTAAGGACAAGCGCGGGTAACCCTGGAAGTGCCTTCATGAGGATCTTTCTGTCGGTGTCTTCTCAGTGGTCTACCCCAAAAGTCACAGAACTATTTTTGGAGGAAACCATGAGCAATAACTGGTCATTTGAAACCCGTCAGATCCACTCCGGGCAGACCCCAGATCCAACCACCGGTGCCCGGGCACTACCGATCTTCCAGACCACTTCCTTTGTCTTCCCAAGCGCAGAAAGTGCTGCAGCCCGTTTTGCGCTGCAGGAACTGGAACCGATCTACACCCGCATCGGCAACCCCACCACCGACGCAGTAGAAACTCGCATCGCCGATCTAGAAGGCGGCGTGGGTGCGCTGTTGCTGTCCTCCGGACAGGCCGCGACCACCTTGGCCATCCTGAACCTCGCCGAGTCCGGCGATCACCTGGTGGCCAGCCCAAGTTTGTATGGCGGAACCCAGAATCTGCTTAAGCACACGCTTAAGCGCCTGGGCATCGAGGTCAGCTTTGTGGCCGACCCGGATAACCTGCAGGATTGGCGCGACGCGGTGCGCCCAAACACCAAGGCGTTCTTCGGCGAAACCATTTCCAACCCACGCCAAGACGTGCTGGACATCGAAGAAATCGCCAAGATCGCCCATGAAAATGGAGTGCCGCTGCTGGTGGATAACACCTTGGCCACTCCGTACCTGATCCGCCCGATCGAATTTGGGGCTGACATCGTCATCCACTCGGCCACCAAATTCCTGGGCGGTCACGGCAACGCGATCGCCGGGGTGATTGTGGACTCGGGCAACTTTGACTTTGCCAAGGACCCGCAGCGCTTCCCGGGCTTTAACACCCCGGACGAGTCCTACAACGGCCTGGTTTTTGCTCGCGATCTTGGCGTGAACGGCATCCTCGGCGCCAACCTGGCCTACATCCTCAAGACGCGAGTCCAGCTCTTGCGCGATTTGGGTTCAGCGCTGTCACCTTTTAACGCGTTCTTGATCGCCCAGGGGCTAGAAACCCTGTCCCTGCGCGTTGAGCGCCACGGTGAAAACGCGCGCGAAGTGGCCAACTGGCTCGAAGCCCGTGATGAAGTGCAGCAGGTCGCCTATGCGGGCCTAGCCTCCTCACCATGGTTTGAGCGCGCCAAGAAGTACAGCCAGCACGGCGCCGGATCGGTGCTCGCCTTTGAGCTTTCTGGCGGTGCGCCGGCAGGCCAAGCCTTTGTAAACGCCCTTGAGCTGCACTCCCATGTGGCCAACATCGGCGATGTGCGCTCGCTGGCCATCCACCCGGCGTCCACCACCCACGCTCAGCTCTCCGAGGCCGATCAGCTTGCCGCGGGCGTAAGCCCCGGCTTGGTGCGCTTGAGCGTCGGACTAGAAAATATCAAGGACATTTTGGCCGATCTCCAGTTGGGCTTTAACGCTGTGGCAGCCCTTGAGAATAAGGAATTGCAGGAAACGCTCTAGGTATGGCATCCATTGCAACCAACGAAGAAACACCGCTCGCCCACGGCCAAGACGGCATGACGCGCCGTAGCGCTGTGGGGGAGTACCACTTTGAGTTTGGCGGCTACCTGCCACAGGTAGAACTCGCCTACGAAACGTGGGGCAAGCTGAGCGCCGATGGCTCCAACGCCGTGCTGGTGATGCATGCTTTGACCGGCGACGCACATGTCGCCCAGGGGCATTCATCCCTACCCGGATGGTGGGACGGCTTTATCGGCCCCGGGGCCACGATCGACAGCACAAAGTACTTCGTTCTCGCCGTTAATATGGTCGGCGGTTGTAATGGATCCACCGGGCCGTCTTCGCCGGACGCACACGGTGTACCCTATGGGTCGCGTTTCCCCTTTGTCACCATCAAAGATTCGGTGCGCCTTGAAGCGCGCCTGGCCGCGCAGCTAGGAATTAGCTCCTGGCATGCGGTGATTGGTGGTTCCATGGGTGGGGCGCGAGCCTTGGAGTACGCCGTTGAATTCCCCGAGCAGGTCAAAAACCTGGTGGTGATGGCATCTAGTGCCCAAGCCACCGCGGAACAGATCGCCTTCGCTCAAGTGCAGACCCAGTCCATCAGGCTGGATGCGAACTTTGCTGGCGGAGACTACTACGCCAACGAGGCGCGCCCACATGCCGGGCTAGGCCTGGCTCGGCGTCTGGCGCACATCACGTACCGTTCGGAAGCTGAACTTGAAGCGCGCTTTGGTCGCACCGCACAACCTGGCGAGGCGCCCACGGGCAAACTCTCGGGGCCGCGCGGTCGCTACCAAGTTGAAAGCTACCTGGACCACCAAGCCACGAAGCTGGCCAACCGCTTTGATGCCAACAGCTACCTGCTGCTGACCGAAGCGCTGATGAGCCACGACGTGGCTCGCGGTCACGACTCGCTGTGCTCCGCCTTAGCGAGGCTGGAGAACGTGAACGTGCTGGTGGTCGCCGTGAGCTCGGACCGTCTGTACTTCCCGGAGCAATCGCACAAGCTAGCCGCGGCACTGCCAACACCGGTGCCGGTGCACTTTATCGATTCCCCGATCGGGCACGATGCTTTTTTGACCGACGCGCATCAGCTCGATGGTGTTCTGCGCACAACGGTTTTTAACCGCTAAAGAAGTCGGCCCATACAAGAGCCCATACAACAGTAGGGGCAGCCGCCACCAGTTTTCGGTGGATGCTGTCCCTACTATTTTGCTGTTTTCTAACCCCTACTGTGCGCAGTCGCCGGCGCCGAGGGAATCGTTCGGTTTAGCCACGGTAAATGGTGTGGCCGACGGACGCTTTGCGCTGATGCCATCACCCGAAGACTGGTGACGTAAACGACGCAGCACCCACGGGGCCAAGTGCTCGCGCGCCCAGTGTAGGTCCTCGAAGCGTGCCTCGCGCCAGGTGCGTAGATCCTGCACCGGCTCCACTTTGGTATCCAAGGTGTGCGGTACGTTGAGTGAATCCAGCGCCATGGCGGCGATTCGCTGATGCCCCAGAGGGGAGAAGTGCAGGCGGTCCGGTGCCCACATCTGCGGTTGGTGCAGTTCACGCAGGGCCCACATATCGCCCACGATCGCGTCGTAGCGAGCGGCGACGGCGCGCACATTCTCGTTGTAGATCGCGACCTTGCCGCGGATGCTTCCGAGCACCGGAGTATCGCGAATATCTGGACCGGTAACAAGGAGCACCGTCGCACCGGTGGCGCTGAGCTTGGAGACCGCGCCGTCAAGAATGTCCGCGATCTTATCCGGGTCACCGCCCGGGCGCAGTACGTCGTTGCCGCCTGCGCAGAGTGAAATCAAGTCCGGCTTCAGCTCGACGGCCGGGGCCAACTGCTCGGCAACAATTTGTCCGATCAGCCTGCCGCGGATCGCCAAGTTTGCGTAGGCGAAGTCCGGGACTGAGGTGCTCAGCTCCTGGGCTAGACGGTCCGCCCAGCCAAGATGCTGTCCTGCGTTTGAGGGATCTGGATCGCCGATCCCTTCGGTGAACGAATCGCCTAGGGCAACATAGCGGCGCCAAGGATGGAGCGTCTTTTCCGTGGAATTGCTGGTTTCGAAATCAAAATCTTTAGGCACAATTTATATTGTTACCGTATGGTAACGTTCCGTCAATCAGTCTCAGGGATGATCTGCAACACCGTGCCATTTATTCCTTGAGTGCGTCGCGGCGGGCCTGCTCGTACTCTTCCCCGGAGATGACTCCGCGGGTGCGAAGATCGGCAAGTTCGTTCAACTTTGCTTCCAGGGACTTCTTGGGGGCGAGCAAATTTGATTGTGCCAACCGAGTTGCCAAGTCTGCCTCGAGGGTTAGTGGATCCATTCCAGCGCTCTTGATCTTGCGGTAGTTGCGCACCTGGGAATAGATAATAAAGGCCATGACGGCCAAGAAGAGAACCACAAAAATACCGATCAGAACCGGCATTACGCCGAATGCGGTGTCAATAAATCCTGATCCGCTGGATGAAGAGTCTTCCATAAAACCGAAACTTGACGTGTCGGTTGTGTCGAGCTCGGGGAATTCGTCAATTACTTCGAAACGTTTCATGGAACCTAATTCTGGTTGGGCTGAATCTGCTCTACTGGCGAAGCGCTCACAGTGAGGCAATGAAATCTTTTGTACTAGTCAAATACGCGTTTTTGGTATGGCGGAGTGAATTTTGAAATGTTTATCGATCTGTAATTTCTTGCGCCTATCTGAATCCCTGATGCCCTTGAGGGTTTCTTTGGCACAGTGCGCATCCCTCTTGATGGAAGGTGGCCCGTTGGCGCAGAGAGTGCCGGGTGGGACGCTCAGTTCGCAAGAGCAAACAATCGTAAAAATATACTAATGAGTATCCACAGGTAGGCATTAACTAGTACAAAATGTCGGCTCTGAGTGGGAAAATTAAGCATGAGAAATCCAGAATTTGTAGAAGATTATGACGATGAACATCGTCTCCCGTTGCACCCTGCGGGCACCCGCAGGGAATCCCACCTGGACTCCGTCGTTGGTAAGCAGGTTGACCATCAGCTCTACAACGGACCGATGAAGAAGTTGGCTAATGAACTCTTTGATGCCGGGCCCGTGAACGGTCCCGGCGATGCGCTGGATCGGCTGGGCAAGGTGCAGCGACTGAAGAGCAGCCTTGATGCGCTGACCTCAACGCTACTAGCCGACTCGGTTGAGCAGGTCGGGACTAGCTTTGCCGAGGTGCTGGCTACCCAGTACGCTGCCTCGCCTGAAGAAGTTCGCGAAGCCCAGAGGAGTGCGGAATTCTATGGCGTTGATCCGAGCGATGACCAGGTCATAAACTCCAACTTCATTGCGGAAGCCGCAATTGTCCTGCGTGAAAGCCCTCGTAAAGTCAGCAAGCGAATGTTTACTGCTAAGGGGCTACGGCACGTCTGTAAGGACACTCTGATCGCACTGGCCGCGGGTGAAATTACCCGCAAAGCGGCCCAGCACATCATCAAGTTCGCTCAGGACCTTTCACCGGATCAGATCGCGACTATGGAACGTGTACTTTTGCCGGTGGCTAGAACGGCAAACGACGATGTTGTTTATCAGCGAGCTCGCCGTTATCACGACAGGATGAATCCAGAGGCAGCTGCGGAGCGACACAAGAAGTCAGAAGCTGCTCGCAAAGTCACGTGGTGGGAAGAAGAAAACGGCATGGGATGTCTAAAGCTCTACCACCGTGTCGACGTGATCGAGTCGATCACCCATTCGCTGCGCTGGGCTACTGATCAGATCAACGACCCGAAAGACGGGCGGACGCAAGATCAGATCCTGGCGGATGTATATGCCGATGCAATGATCAACGGATGGCCTGGCGCTCAGGGTACACCGCTGAAGCCTCGACTCTCTATCACCATTCCTGCCTTGGAGATGTTGGTGGATCCCACCAAAGCATTGGCTGATCTAGAAGGATACGGGCCCATTCCGGTCGGGCTCGCAGTGCAGTTGGCAAAAGATGCGCCATCATTCCAGAGGGTGCTCACCGATCCATGGACCGGCGCAGTGATCGATGTTGAGCGCAGGAATTACCGCCCCTCGCAGGCGATGAAGGACCTGCTTCGTCTCAGGGATGTGCATTGTTGCTTCCCAGGATGTCGGCGTAGTGCGGACCGATCCGAGATTGATCATATTGATGATTGGGCTCACGGTGGCAACACGAACCGGGAAAATACGCACCTGCTCTGTAAGCAGCATCAAATGTTCAAGCACGCACTGGGCTGGAAAGTCGTGGCCAGGCCCGACGGCACCAGATCATGGGTATCACCGCACGGAGTGAACACTATCGTCACTTCGGAAAGCGTCAATATTGCTAGCGGACGAGACCACCTCGATGATCATGGCTCCCAGCGACCGCACATAATCCCGTTACCACTTGTGGAAATGAATCCGGAGGTAGATCGGGTTCTGGGATATCCGATGAACACCGGACAACCGGCGACCCAGAGTAGCTGACTGGCCTACCCGCAGCACGGAATCTTGAGTGACAAAAATTTTCAGTCACTAAGCAACACCCAATACCTATAGCCTCAACCCGAACGACGGTCCTGAAGGTGACCGCCTTAGATCCTTCTTGCGCTATTTAGCCTCTTGGAATTCGGGGATGCCCGCCATCGACTCCAAATGAAAAATTTTTTCAGTCACTACATCTTGAGTCAACGATTCTAGAGCGTGTACTTACGTCACCCGGCGCTAATCATGACAAAAATTTTCGTTCACTAATCGATGCCTGTCGCCCGTTGCATCGCATCATTGGCATCTTCCTGTCGCCCAGGGTGTGCCCTGCTATGCAGAAAACTCAGGCGGTTCAACTTGCGGCGCCAGTGCTCACGACGTTGCGGAATTCTCTTGAGAGAACACAACATTCTCTGCACCCCAAAACCATGGCTGAACGAAAAATTCTTTCATTCCACAACCGACCTCATCGGTTCAATCTGCTTTGCCCAAGGCCGACGAATCACTGGTGCTCTACTGAATGTGCAGATCGGTTAGTTAGTCTTAGAATCATGACTTCATCAGACACTGCGCCGGTCGCCATCATTTCTCGCAACGACGATTCTCGTATCGGCACACCTTTGCTGGTGTTCCTTCATGGCTACGGATCCAACGAACAAGATCTGATGGGACTCTCTCGATACTTACCCGAGGAATTCACTTATCTATCGGTGCGAGCACCGCTACCTGCTGGGTCCGGCTACAGCTGGTTCCCACTGTCTCAGGAAATCGATTATTCGACCGAAGCGGTGGGACAAAGCGTTCAGGCTCTGTGGTCTTTGTTGGAGCCATTGAGCGTGCAGCACTCGTCGGTGACTTTGCTCGGCTTCTCCCAAGGAATGGCCATGGCAACCTCATTAGCAAGGTTCCAGCCAGATGCCATTGGCGCAGTCGTAGGTCTATCAGGATTCGCTGTTGAGCCACAGGGACTAGAGATCTTTGACGACGCAACGGTGCAAGAAAATCCGATCCCGATGTTCTGGGGACGGGATCTCGCCGACCCGGTGATTACCCGCGACAAAGTTGAATACACCTTGGGATGGGTCTCGAAGCATACCGAGCTGACCAGCGAAACCTATCCACAGATCGGTCACTCGGTTAGCAAAGAGGAACTTGAGGACGTAGACACGTTTCTCAAGAAGGTTGTACTCGGGCAGTAAAGATTACTGCTGTTGCGAGGTGACCTTTACACATTCGCCATTCACGCAGACAACGTCGCCCGGGCGGATCTGCGCACCGCGGCGGGTATCAACAGCTCCGTTGACGGTAACAACGCCCTCGGAAATAAGCTCTTTGGCGTGGATGCCGTCTTCGGCGAGGGATGCCAGTTTAAGCAGCTGGCCCAAGCGGATGGTTTCGTCGCGGATTTCTAGGTCAAAAGCTTCGTTGGCACTCATGGCTTCTATTCTTCCCTATATCTGACGCTTCGGCCGTCCAACAAAGCCAAGAGCGGGGAAGTTCACTTTTGCGTTACCCACATTCGCTTAGTCTCAGAGCCGTGGAAACGATACCCTTGAACGGTATGTATTTTTCTACGGACCGCAACCAGCGGCCTCGTAATTTCCATTGGAGTTGATATGGCGCCACAGTCCAAGCTAGACCAGGTAATTTCCCTCGCAAAGCGTCGAGGATTCGTTTTCCAGGCTGGTGAAATTTACGGTGGTTCCCGTTCCGCATGGGATTACGGACCCCTGGGTACTGAACTCAAAGAAAACATCAAGCGCGAGTGGTGGCAGAACTTTGTCCGCGGACGCGAAGACATGGTGGGTCTGGACTCGTCGATCATCTTGCCAAAGGCAGTCTGGGAAGCATCGGGACACGTGGCTACCTTCACCGATCCACTGGTCGAGTGCATCCAGTGCCACAAGCGTCACCGCCAGGATCACCTGATTGAGGCCTTTGAAGCCAAGAAGGGACGTCCAGCTAAGGACGGCATGAGCGAGATCGCTTGCCCTGATTGCGGCACCAAGGGACAGTTCACCGAACCGCAGAATTTCTCAGGCCTGATGAAGACCTTCTTGGGCCCAGTAGATACCGAAGCTGGCCTGGCCTTCATGCGTCCAGAGACTGCTCAGGGCATCTTCGTGAACTTCGCCAACGTGCTCACCGCATCACGTAAAAAGCCACCATTTGGTATCGGCCAAGTCGGTAAGGCCTTCCGTAACGAAATCACCCCAGGTAACTTCATCTTCCGTACTCGCGAGTTTGAGCAAATGGAAATCGAGTTCTTCACCGCTCCAGAAGATGCACCGAAGTTCTTCGATCAGTGGGTAACTGACTGCTGGGCATGGTTCCTGGATCTGGGCATCAAGGAAGAAAACCTGCGCCAGTTCGACGTGCCAGAAGACGAGCGCGCACACTACTCAGCCGGCACCATCGACTTTGAATACCGTTTCGGTTTCCAGGGTTCAGAGTGGGGCGAGCTGATGGGTGTTGCCAACCGCACCGACTACGACCTGTCCAGCCACGCTAAAGCTTCGGGCGCTGAACTCTCGTACTTCAACCAGTCCACCGGCGAACGATACACCCCTTACGTGATCGAGCCTTCCTTCGGTTTGACCCGTTCGATGATGGCGTTCTTGGTTGATGCGTACACCGAGGATGAAGCACCAAACACCAAGGGTGGCGTGGACAAGCGCACCGTGCTGAAGCTGGACCCACGTCTGGCTCCGGTCAAGGCTGCCGTCTTGCCACTAAGCCGCAACGAGAACCTTTCGCCAAAGGCCAAGGCACTGGCTGCCGAGCTGCGCAAGCGCTGGAACATCGACTTCGATGATGCCGGTGCGATCGGTCGCCGTTACCGCCGTCAGGATGAGATCGGTACCCCGTTCTGCATCACCGTGGACTTCGATACCCTCGATGATCAGGCTGTGACCATTCGCGAGCGCGACACCATGGCTCAGGAACGTGTTTCCTTGGACCAGGTCACCGCCTACCTTTCCGAGCGTCTGAACGGAGCCTAGAGCCCGATGAACGAACTGGAATTCCGTGACTGGCGCATAGGCGATGACCTGGAACTGCTACAGGTTTTTGGTGATCCGCGCTCGCCGCAGGCCCATCAGGACCGCACCATGCTGCGCGAGAACAGCGACGCGCCGTTCTCTCGCACGCTGGTAGCCACCGTTGATGGCGTGGCCATCGGCGCTGGTGTGGTGTTTGCCTCCTCGTTACACCCACAGCGTTTGTGGCTTTACGTCGAAGTTGCCTCCGAGCAGCGTCGAAGCGGTGTAGCCACCGCGTTGGTTCAGCAGCTGCGCAAGCAGATTCCGGCCGATCAAGCCCAGCAGCTCAAGGCTCGCTACACGGTGACCCCGGGCGATCCGGCCGAGGCGGCAGCAGCTTTCTGCAAGGCGCTGGGGCTGAACGAAATTCAGGTGTCCCGCGACGTGATCTTGGAGCCAGGTGCCTTGGCGGAACCGGTGTTCGACACCAACGATCGGGTGATCGAGGATCTGTCTACCGGTAGCGTTGAGCTGACCAAGCTGGTCATGGACTTCTATAACGAGGTCCATGAGCAGTGGGATCCGTCCAAGATGACCGTGGGTTCGGCCCAGCGCATGCTGTTGGACGAGCACACCGGCGCCCAGGGGGCATTGGTGTTGCGCGATAAGCCTAGGAGTGAAGGCGGAGTGCCGCTGGCCTTTGCAGTCAGCTACGTTCCGGCTCGCGAGGATGCTCCCTCGGATGTTTTGGTGGGCCACAATCCTGCCTTCTCCGAAGAAGAAGTAGCCGAGGCTGTTCGCGATATGGTCGCGATGCTGATCTATCAGTACCCAGTGAAGTTGGAAGTGGACTCCTCGATGTTCATCCTGGCTTCGCTGATTGATGCCTTGGCTGGTGTTGAACAAGCAACGGTCATTTCGACAACGCATATTCTGGCCAGCGACGCAGTTGCCTAGCGCCTAAGAATCGCAACGGGACCCAGTACAGAAACTTGAACTGGGTCCGGAAGTTGGACTCACTAAATAATAGTCCTGCTCAGGCTGCAAGGGTATGACACCGATATTCCATCGGAGTCATACCCTTCAGTCGTTCCTGACGACGACTGCTGTTGTACCAATCGATATATGCTTCAATCTCCACTTTGAGCTCCGCAAAATCTGCGAAATGCTCTCCATGAAACATCTCTGACTTGAGATTAGCAACTTCATACACTTCGAGTGAGGCACCTCCTGTTGATGTTCGGCCAACAGTTGTGCTTGAGCCTTTGGTGATTTTGTAGGATACGCCTGGATCGAGCCATTTCTTTGGGTAGGAGCCAGCCATGAAGACTGCCTTGCCTTTTGAAACGCTTGCATGATTTTCTACCTCACTACACGACGCGGAGGATGCGATGTCGAGGTAACCTTTGTTATCCGCAGCTGCTGCTGGAAAGCAATTCCTGATACCAGCAGAGCTGAAGCCCCTAATGCCAGAATTCTGTGTAGTGGCTTCATTTTGTTTCCTCAATTTCGAAAATAGACACAGCAAGCTCAACTCTCCCCGTAACGTCCAGAGCGTCGGGTAACTCTGTTGGGCTTAGTGCTCTTGTGGTGAACATTTCAACAGAATTTTTTGTACAAGAATCCGATTGAATACCTGATTTCAATGGTTCAGAATCTGCACTGAAGTCAACACGCCAAAGATCTCCTTTTTCATCGGAAGTACGACACATGTAAGAAACAAGCAACGACTTCTTGTTCTTCCCAGAGATACTTGGGATGCTCAACTCACCGTCCGGCTCAATTAATCCTTGAGTGACAAATATCAGTTCAGGATCAGAAGATTCGTCGTTGCGCTTCTTAGTGAGTTCAGTGAGACGGGCAGGGTCAAATGATTCATAGACTGATTGAACTTCCTCAATTTCGGCTGTCTTCTCGGGGCTTTCCGCCGTTGCCGTTGCAGCAGAGGGGTTGGCTGATGGTTCAGCTGGAGCCTCCGTGCATGCTGTGAAAAGTAGCGGCGAGGCAAGCACTAAAGCCGTTACCCCGGCTTTAGAGCGAGTGCCAAGTGAATGATTTGGTTTCATAACTTATCTCTAACTCAGATTTACGAATAATGAGCAAAAGGCTACACCGTAAAGTGCCGTTCTGACTAAAATTTATGTGAATCTTGTAACTTTTAAGATTAGATGGCAACTTACTTTGCTCTTTGGACTAAATGATTCCAAAGTGTTCAACGCTCTACTGCCGCTAGGCGATGACTCGGTAGCCGTTGCCTTTGGCTTTTTGGATGGCCAGATAGAAGAATCCGAGGATGCCCAGGGGTACGGCCATGAAGTTGAGCAGCAAGAAGACCATAATTCGCAGTGCCAGGGCAATGAGGAAGAGTTGCCCCCCAGAGCAAGATTCCGACTAGTCCGTCGCGGAGTAGGTCGGTCAGGCAGAAGTATGTTTCCCGGGCCAGGGGGAAGAAAAGCACGTTTGCACCGGCAAAGATCCAGATGCTCAGGTCTGCGGGGTTGCCCATGGAGTAGTTAAAGGCCATGAAGGCGCCCCAGAATGAACTGGGTCCCGTTGTTGTTTACCTGCAGTTATTCTTGCCCGACTAGGGTGAATCCATGAGCAGTAAGCAACAGGCCACTCATGGCTCGGCCGGGGAAGTTTTTCGCGTCTTCTTGAAGCTGGGGTTAACTTCTTTTGGTGGCCCCATCGCGCATTTGGGTTACTTCCGCACCGAGTTGAGCGAACGTCGCCGATGGGTGAACGACGAGCAGTATGCCCAGTTGGTGGCGCTGTGCCAATTTCTTCCTGGCCCGGCCTCTAGCCAAGTCGGGTTTGCCTTGGGCCTGTATCGTGCCGGACTGCGTGGCGCACTGGCCGCTTTTCTTGCCTTCACGCTGCCCTCGGCGGCGATACTGACACTCTTTGCTTACGGTGCCTCACTGTTCTCCGGAACGATCGGGCACGGGATGCTCTCTGGGCTGAAGATTGTCGCTGTGGCGATCATCGCTCAGGCGGTACTGGGCATGGCCAAAAGTCTGACACCGGATGCTACCCGGGCGTCAATCGCGGTGGTGGCAGCGCTGGCCGCACTGCTGTTGGGTGGGAGTCTGGGACAGGTGCTGGCGATCGTGTTGGGTCTGATCGCCGGCTACTTTTTGTGCCGGGTCCCGCCAGCGGCGCGGGCAACGGATGCTGTGGTGCCACTGCGATTTGCGGTGAGTCGACGTACCGGAATTTTGAGCCTGACCGTCCTGTTCTTATTGCTGGTGGGTACCCCGATAGTGGTATCGGTGGCAGGGTGGGACTCCCTAGCGCTCTTCGACGCGTTCTACCGCTCCGGTGCCCTGGTTTTTGGTGGCGGGCACGTGGTGCTACCCCTGTTGCAAGGGGCCGTAGTGGACACCGGTTGGGTGCCGAACCAGAATTTCTTGGCCGGCTACGGCGTGGCGCAGGCTGTGCCGGGACCGTTGTTTACCATCGCTGCTTATTTGGGGGCGATCAGCACGGTGGGACCCGGTGGGGTGTTGGGTGCCTCGATTGCGCTGTGTGCGATCTTCCTTCCCGGCTTCTTGCTGCTGGTAGGGGTCTTGCCCTTCTGGAATCTTGTGGCAGGTCATCGCCGGGTGCAGGCCTTGATGCGTGGAGCGAATGCCGCGGTGGTAGGAATTCTGGCGGCCGCCTTGTACTCGCCGGTGTTTACCAGCGCGGTGACCGGGCCGGGGCAGTGCGCATTGGGCCTGCTGTGCTTTGTGTTGCTGGTGTCTTGGAAGCTTCCGCCGTGGAGCGTGGTGGTGATTGGGGCGCTGGGCGGGGTGCTTATGGAGCTGGTTGGAGCTTAACGACCCTGGTGCCGGCGATCAGATCATGTGGTGCGCGACCCTCAGCTTCAAAGGCAACCAGCAGCAGGTAGAGCACCGGTAAGAGGTCAGCGAAAATAGCCACCGCATAAAGCCAGGACGGGAATTCGGTGCTGCCGGTGGACGCAATGGCCACGAAGTTCCAGACACTAAAGTGCGCGATCTCCCATGGCAATAGCTTGGTGACGGTGCGTAGCAAAATCTGCGCCGTGGATGCTCGGCCGCCGGTGCGCCGGTTAACAACGTGTAGGCGCATTCGGCGTTTGCCGAGCGTGGCGGCAGCTGGGGAAGCTTCACTGAGGAACAGGTAGATCCCCACGGGTAATACCAGTACGAGGAAACCCAAAAGTTGTGCCCCGGCCACGCCTAGCTGGAGCCAGTTGTAGAACTCACCGGTCACTAGCCACAGCAACGTGGTGATCACCGCGAGCACCAACATCCACCCGAGGATCACCAAGTAGTCCACGAGCGAAGCCAGTACCCGGCTGACAAAACTCGGTCTCGTTGCGCGTTGCTTTGTCATCATGCCAGCGGGGTGAAGTTGAACTGGCCTTGTTCATCGGCCACGGCTAAGAGCGATCCGGAATGGGTGGCCAGCGCTTCTAAGAGGCGATTGGTCAGTTCGTCACCCCATTCTTCGGGCAACGGCGGATGGCTTGAGACGATCCACCGTACTTCCAAACCTTCGGTGAGCTGTAGGGCGGATAACAACTGCTCACTGCCCTGCGGTGCTACGAGGATCAGCCTTCGGCGCGCCTCAGGTTCTAGCGGAGTGAGCTTCTCCCGGTCCGATTTCCACAGTGCGAAGTGATAGGCCGAAACGCCCACGGTCGCCAGCAACCAGCCCAGTGGGGCGCGGATATAGTCCAGCATATTCAACGCAGGGCTGGCTGCACCCACCAGCATTTCGAAGACCCGATAGCCGACAATCAGCAGTGCCACCAAGGCAACAACGGCACTGACGCCGAAGAACAGCACCAGGTACACGCGACGAGATTCAGGTTCGGACTGGGAACCAGGCTGGAAGTACGTCACCCAGAACACGGTGCCCACCAAGACCAACGCAATGCCGGTGCGTAATACCGCCGGTGCGGTGTCGGTATTCAGCGGGGAGCTGATGGAAGCCAGCAGTGCGTTGACGACCATGCCCAGGCCACTGGCCAGTATCGCCAGCGAGATACCGCTAATGATCTGGCGGGATACGCGAGTAACTAGTGGTGACCGGCCGGCAAGTTGCCCGTGGTGATACATCCAGAAAATCGCGCCCGTCAGTAGCGCGGAGATGGCCAGCGGGCCGAAACTGGCGAATCGATCACCCATGGCGGTGGAATCCCAGGGCAACGGGAGGATGATATTCAGCGTCGCAGCGGCGGCCAATAATGCGGTTAGGGCGGCCAGAGCGACGCCGAGCAACATCACTACGAAGGAGGCGAAGATATCGCGCAGTTTCTGGACTTGTAGCATTTTCCAATGCCAGAGCCACAGTATGCTCGCGCCTAAAACCCAGATCACCGCGCCCAGCAAGCGAGGCAGTGGTCCTTGACCGACCAAAATGGCCTGTGGAACAAAGACCAGCTCAAGTGCGGTGCGTAGTGCCACCACCAGCGAATATCCTGCCAGCACCAGGGCGTAGGCGTTGCCGAGGGTCACAGCCAGGTGGGGGAGTTCGCTTGGCACATACTTTGGCGTGGTAAGCATCTTGAACTGCCAGAGCCCGATCGCACCCCAGCCAAGGACCAGACCAACCTGATCTTGCCAGCCCTGTGATGCGCCACCGCCTATCAGGCTACCGAGCAGCTGCAACACAGCGGTGGAAGAGATCACCAGGGCAATCAGATAGACCGCCGATCCCTGCAGGGACCAGATCGCCGCCTCGGTGGGCTCGGCGTTCAAAAGCTTCTTGCGGATCCATAACCACAGCGCCCACACCAACGGTCCGGGGATGATAGTGAAGGCCAGCGCGGTGGCCAACAGAAGCTGACGGTCATCATTCACCGCTGGAGCACTCAAACCCATGCTGATCAGTAATGACAGCCCGGTGCCCAAAAGTAGCAGCAGGAGCATGAGCAAACCGTGCTGGATGAGGGCGCGCAGGGCGCTGGCGGTGCGTGTGCTCATGGTGTGAGCCCCAATTCCTCTTTGGTGCACAGGCTCATTTGCCACGGGGCGGCGGTGATCAGCCAGGCGCCGTCGATTTTCGCCAGTTCGAAGTTCTCCTGAGCCTCGAAGGGATCGATAAGCAGCGCGCCGTCGGTGGCGTAGGTGATGGATACGGTGATGGTGGAGCTGCGATCCGTGGTCACTTCGCGCAGCAAATTCACCTGAGCACTGGCCTTCTGCGGTTCGTAGTAATTGCAGTCCTGCTTGTCTTTTCCGTTCTCGACAAGCCCCTGTGCCGTGGCCAAATCCGCGGACTGATAGGCCAAGACATAACGCTGGATGACGCCCACCGGGGTGTCCGCGTCACGCAGTGGTGGGGCCGGGCGCAGTGAAACTACGATCGCCGCGAGTATTATCAAGCCCACACTCACCGCCACCAGGGTGATCAAAGCACCCTTGGCCGGCACGGAAAAACTGGTCATAGCCTAATTTTCTGATATTGCTGATGGATAAACCAGTGGTGCGAGATTGCGGTTTGATCAAGATCTCAGCGCGGAATTTGCTGCCATCGGCAATAATGGATAGGTGACGATCCTGACTGATGCACCGAATGACACCCCAACTTTGAAGCTGCCACCTTTGCAGCTGGGCAAGCTCACCATTAATACCCCGGTGGTTCTTGCGCCCATGGCTGGGGTGACCAACCGCGCCTTCCGCCGGCTGTGCCGCGAATACGGCGGCGGGCTATTTGTCACCGAAATGGTGACCGCCCGCGCGTTGGTGGAACGCAACCCAGAGTCGTTGCGCATCATTTCGCACGATCCGGACGAAGAGATTCGCTCCATCCAGATCTACGGTGTGGACCCAGGAACCGTGCGTGCGGCAGTGCGCATGGTGGTGGATGAGAACCTCGCCGATCACGTGGATCTGAACTTCGGCTGCCCGGTGCCCAAGGTGACCCGCAAGGGTGGCGGCTCGGCCCTTCCATGGAAGACCGACTTGTTCACCTCGATTATTGAGGCTGCTACCTCCGAGGCTGCCAAGGGCGATATACCGCTGACCGTAAAGGTACGCACCGGTATCGACAAGGACCACCTGACCTATCTGGAGTCCGCCAAGATCGCCCGCGATCATGGCGCCGCAGCAGTAACCCTGCACGCGCGCACCGCGGGCCAGTACTACGCCGGCCACTCGGACTGGGACGCAATCACCACCCTGCGCGAAGCCATGGATGACATGCCAGTGCTAGGCAACGGCGATATTTTCAGCGCCGAAGATGCGATCAATATGGTCGAACAGACCGGTGCTGCCGGCGTGATGGTGGGACGCGGCTGCCAGGGCCGACCATGGATTTTTGGTGACCTGCAGGCCGCTTTTGAGGGCCGCTCGGATCGCTTCCGTCCCGGCGTGCGCAAGGTCGCTGACACCGTGTACCGTCATGGCCAGCTACTGACCGAATTCTTCGAGGATGAGGGCAAGGGCATGCGCGATATCCGCAAGCACATCGCCTGGTACTTTAAGGGCTACCCAGTGGGCGGAGAAATCCGTTCGCAGCTGGCCCAGGTGCCATCCTTGGCAGTGCTTCGTGAGCTGTTGGACCAGCTGGATCTTGACTTGCCATACCCCGGGGATGCCGCCGAAGGTACCCGTGGGCGTGCCGGTCACCCCAAGAAGACTCACGTGCCCGACGGCTGGTTGGATAACCGCGAGATGAGCGATGCGCATCGCGAAATGATCAAGGCCGCAGAGCTCGACGTTTCCGGCGGTTAATCGCCACTGGTGGATAACGCAGTGTGCAGGCCAAAGTGTCACTAGACTAGGTAACATGACTCAGATCCCCGGATATACCGAAGCCGATTCGCAACGGTGGGTGCCCGAGCCAGCTAAAAAGTCCTACCGTACCGCTTTTGAGCGCGACCGTGCCCGCGTGCTGCACTCTTCGGCGCTGCGCCGGTTGAGCGCCAAAACCCAGGTGGTCGCGCCCAATCAGAATGACTTTGTGCGCAACCGGCTAACCCACTCGTTGGAAGTTGCCCAGGTGGGACGAGAGCTCGGGGCGGCCTTGGGCTGCGACCCGGATGTGGTGGATACCGCCTGCCTCGCCCATGATCTAGGCCATCCGCCCTTTGGACACAACGGGGAAGTAGCGCTGGATCAATTGGCTGCCGGGATCGGCGGATTTGAAGGCAACGCCCAAACTCTGCGCCTGCTCACCCGGCTGGAAACAAAAACCTTCAGGCACAACGGGCATTCGGCCGGACTGAATCTTTCGCGGGCCTCCCTTGATGCGGCCTGCAAATACCCATGGCTGAAGGCCGATGCGCCGGAAGTTAACGGCAAAAAGACCAAGAAGTTCGGCGTATATGAAGATGATGCCCCGATCTTCAACTGGCTGCGCAATGTGCCCGAAGCTGCGTCCGGCGTGGTCTGCATGGAAGGCCAGGTCATGGACCTCGCCGATGACATTTCCTACTCGGTGCACGACGTGGAAGACGCCATCGTTGGTGGCCAGCTACAGCTTCGTTGGCTCAAGCAGGATCTGCCACGCGAACGCGCCCTGCAGGTCACCAGGGACTGGTACCTGCCGGTGACCGATGAGGCCGACATTGAGGCGGCGTTGCGCCGGTTAGAGTCCAGCGACGAATGGGTTTCACACTTTGATGGGTCCCGGCGATCCATGGCTGGCCTGAAGGATATGACCAGCCAGTTTATTGGTCGCTTCGCAGCCGCCGCCATGGATGCCACGCGCACCCGCTACGGCACCGGAAACCTCACCCGTTACAACGCAAGCTTGATTGTGCCCGAAGAAACCCAGCATGAAATTGCGGTGATGAAGGGTATCGCCGCCAGCTACGTGATGACCTCCGAGGTACGCCAGCCGCTGTATCTGGACCAGCGCACCTTGCTGACCCAGCTGGTAGAACTGCTTGTTGAAACGGGTAGGGATAATCTGGAGCCAATTTTTGCTGCGGACTGGGAAGATGCGGCCGATGAGGCAGCCCAGCTGCGCGTTGTGATCGACCAGGTCGCTTCGCTCACCGACATTTCAGCCACCGAGTGGCACTCATATCTGGTCAAGGGCGAAGCCCCTGAAGCACAACTGTTTTAGAAGGGAATCATGGCAGGGCTGATCAAGCGTGAAGATATCGACGAGGTGCGCAACCGCAGTGACTTGCGCGAGGTCGTTGAATCTTATGTCACGCTCAAATCCGCGGGCATCGGCTCGTATAAAGGCCTGTGCCCTTTCCACGACGAGCGCAGCCCGTCCTTCCATATTCGCCCGCAACTAGGCACCTTCCACTGCTTCGGTTGTGGTGAGTCGGGCGACGTCATCGCCTTCATTCAAAAGATGGACCACTCCTCGTTCACCGAGACCGTGGAGCTGCTCGCTGCCCGGATCAACTATGAACTGCACTATGAAGATGGCGGTCCAGGCCCGCGCCGTGAAGACTACGGCAAACGCCAGCGCCTGGTGGACGCACACAAGATCGCCGAAGAATTTTTCCGCGCCCAGCTAGCCACCGAAGAAGGGGCCAAGGGCCGCGAATTTTTGACCGGTCGTGGATTTGACGCTGAAGTCACCACACAATTTTCGGTAGGATACGCGCCCAAGGGCTGGGACGCATTGCTTAAGCACCTGCGTTCCAAGGGTTTTGCGGATGAGGAATTGAAGCTGACCGGAATGTTCTCGGAAGGCAACCGAGGGATTTACGACCGGTTCCGCGGACGTGTCATGTGGCCAATCCGCGACCTGTCCGGAGCGACCATCGGTTTTGGCGCGCGCAAACTGTACGACGATGACCAAGGCCCGAAATATCTGAACACTCCGGAGACCTCCCTATATAAGAAGTCTCAGGTGCTCTATGGCCTGGACCTGGCCAAAAAGCAGATCTCCAAAAATCGGCAGATCGTGGTTGTGGAAGGGTACACCGACGTGATGGCCTGCCATTTGGCTGGCATCACCACCGCGGTGGCCACCTGTGGCACCGCTTTTGGCACCGACCACATTAAAATTGCCCGTCGTTTGCTGCAAGATGATGGCACCGGCGGTGAAGTGATTTTCACGTTTGATGGTGACGCTGCTGGGCAGAAGGCCGCGCTACGTGCCTTTGAGGAAGACCAGCGTTTTATCGCCCAAACCTATGTCTGTGTTGAACCCAGCGGAGCTGACCCCTGCGATCTGCGGTTGCACCGCGGCGATGAGGCAGTGCGTGAGCTCATTGAGCTTAAGCGTCCGCTGTTTGAATTTGCGATCCGTGCCGAGCTGAAAAAGTTCAACCTCAATACGGTGGAGGGGCGTGTGCAGGCTTTGCGGCAGACCGCGCCGATCGTTGCTGCGATCAAGGACTCGGCGATCCGTCCTGCGTACGCGCGAGAACTGGCCGGCTGGCTAGGGATGAACAACGAGGACGTGAACCGTTCCGTGGGTGCATCCATTAAGCGCGCCCGACTACCTAAAAATGCTGACCAGCAAGTTCCGGTTCCGGCGGCGGGTAACGAGCAGCAGGTGTCAGCCCCTGCCTTTGAACGCCCGGATCATCGTGATCCCGTGATGCGTTTGGAGCGCCAGGCCCTGGAAGTTGTCATCCAGCAGCCACAGCGTTTGGTCGATGAGCAGTGGCAGGCCTTCTTCGAGGCACGTTTTATGGCTCCGGCCCACTCGGCGGTACACGACGGGATTGTCGCGGCTTCAAGCGCCGGTGCTTCTGCAACCTCATGGGTCGAGGTGATCCGCGATGAGGTGCCAGAGCAGCTGCGTAGCTTCGTGTCGGAGTTGGCGGTGACCAGCATTCCGGCCCAGGACGAGCACAGCCTGAACCGCTATTGCGCAGACATCATCAACGGTTTGATTGAGCTTCAAATCACACACCGTAAGGCTGAGCTGATCGGGCGTTTGCAGCGCGCCGAGATGGAGCCAGAAGGTGAAGAATATGCCCAGATCAATAGGGAATTGATGGAGCTGGAGATGCGCCGAAGGATCCTGCGGGGGACCTAAGCGAGAGGATTTTGCATTAGCGAAAATCTTCGGTAAAGTTATATCTCGTTGCATTCCTCCATAGCTCAATTGGCAGAGCATTCGACTGTTAATCGAAGGGTTACTGGTTCAAGTCCAGTTGGAGGAGCTCTCATAAAAATCCCGACTCGCTCAGCGAGTCGGGATTTTTTTATTTTCCTATGCAGCGGTGTTCCAAAGCCGCCGAGATTCCACGTACCAGAAGTAGGCAAATAGCCCGATCTGGAACCATTCGACGATGAACAGCGCCTCGTCAATGCCCGCAATGAGAAGAATCGGCCAGGCCATTAGCCCCAGCGCCATAAGTCCCAGAATGATCCGGTAGCGATTCGGCGTACCGCCGCTGGTATCTTCATGGCACATTGGTGCATGGCCTAGGTGGCTGGCGATGGCGATGCCCATTGAAATGATCAGCAAGAACGCTGCACTGGCATGAACCCAGGCGAAGGTTTTGCCTTCTATGCCACGCCAGATCAGCAACACAATGAAAACCGCGAGCAAAATGGTGCTGATCCATCCCAAAGTTTTCGTCAATGAGCTGTGCATCAGTGCCTTGTGAGGTGAATGGCTGGTTCCAAAACCCAACCAGACAAACGCGGCGCTCACGACCAAAACGGCGATGATGGCTACACGGACTGAGAGAATCAACTTGTTTTGATCAACCGGCGCCAGCGTGGAAAGCGTCTCGCCTAATTTTGTCGGGACCAAAGCGACAAACATGGCGTAGAACCCAGCCAAATTTAAGGCGTAGTCCTCTAGAGCCTCGCCGCTATATACCACCAACAGAGCTCCAGTAGTCACCAGCATGGCGACAAACAAATCGCGGGCAGGGCCCAAATAGTACGAACTGAGCGAGTCTTCGATGCCTTGGTTGACGACACCATAGATGATGATGGCCACCACCAAAAGCAACGGCACCACCAGCAACATGAGGCGCACATAGCGCAGGGTATCGCGACCTTGAGAGCGTTCATTAGTGGGAACCATATCAGCATTCTGGTACGAGGAAGCCAGATTAGCGAAGGGGACTTGCCCAGTCAGCGGAAATTAAGCTGGGCGCAAGCCAAACTGTGTACATGAAGGGCACCACCACGAGCTACGGCGTGGGAGAGCTAATAGTGGCGGCCATCGACGCCGGCGCGACAAAAATTCTGGTGGGTTGCGGTGACTCGGGAACCTCCGACGGCGGAACCGGAGCACTGCAGGCCTTAGACGCCAAGATTCTTGATGCTCAAGGACGCGAAGTTCCTGCTGGCGGCAATTACCTGGGCCGTATCGACCGACTGGACCTGGACGGATTACACCCAGTCTTGGCTGAGGGGAAAATTCAGATCACCATGGCGCTGAACCAACACAACGTGCTGACCGGTGCACGTGGAGTCGCCCGCGTCTTCGGGCCGCAGAAGGGCGCTACGCCACAGCAGGTGGAGCAGATGTCTGCCGGGTTCGAACGCTGGGCCTCAGTACTCAGGCGTGATGCCTTAGAAACTGCACGCTCCACCGATTTTGCGACGTGACCGGGAACCGGTGCTTCAGGGGGACTGGGCGCTGGGCTCGCGGCGGTCGGTGCGAGTCTTGTGCCTCGCTTTGAGGCGATCTTGGACTCGGGATTGGCCGGGATCGATTTGGATTCGATGTTGCGTGGGGCAGACCTGGTGATTACCGCCGAAGGAGCCATCGACTTCCAGACGCCCAAGGGTAAAGTCCCAGCCGAGATAGCGCGACGTGCATCGCTACACGGAGTCCCAGTGGTGGCGCTCGCCGGAACCTTGGGTCGAGGCTGCCGCGACGTGCATGACATCGGGATCGACGCGATCGCTTCTATTATGCCGATCCCAATGACCCTGCAAGAAGCGGTCGATGACGGGGAGAGGTTACTGATCGAAGCTTCCGAACGCTTTATGCGCACTATCATCTTGGGCGCCTCCATGGCAGCCGCGCGGCTTAGCCCGCGGGCTGCGTGGTAGGCGCAAAGCGCTACAAAACGTAGCTAGCAATCATTTGTGAAAGGGCGCGAATGTCGACTTTGCCTTTGAACTCTAGGCGAACTTTGCCCAGGGAACTGAACCAGAGATCCAGCTCGGCGTCGAGGTCAAAGGTGCCGGCTGTTTCAACAGAGAAGGACTGAACTTTTGAGTAGGGCAACGAGGTGTAGTCGCGTTTCTTGCCGGTCATTCCTTGCACATTTACGGCTATCAAGCGCTTGTTCGTGAAGACCACGTAGTCGCGGGCGCCTTTGAAGGCAGCAAGTAGCTCTTCGCCATGGACCAGCATGGGCATGACCTCTGGTGCTACGTGTGAAAGGTCCCAAGGGCCCAATTTGAATACGGAGGAATTATTAAAATCAATCATGTCCTGAGCGTAGATGAGACTAGGGACAATATAGAAAGCGACAATTTGCGCAATTTATTGTAGGCGGGCTCAAAATGTCGGCTGGCTCGGGTATGTTGAAATAATTAGAGCTTCAACCAAACAATGGGGGAATGATGCCGCAGCAACTTCGTTCGAAGATTGACCACGCTACCGGTGTGCGAGATATCCAAGAATACTTCCGGACGTTGGAAAACGGGCGGCCATTATTTTCTGGTTCGCGTTTCGAGACTCTTGGCGCAGAAAACAAAATTGATCCAAATCAGATAATGGCTACCGACCTAGTAGCTGTATCCATGCTCTCTGTAGATGTGCCAGCTCAGGCATCTTTGGGAATCCTCGAGACTTATGCAGAGGGAATTAGTGAACTACTGTCACAGATTCCTTCAGACTTGAAGTTCGAAGATCTGACGCGCGAGTCGTTCGATAAGTATCTGTCCACGGGGTCACCAGCAGACAAACTTTGGGCGCTTCTGCGCCAGCATGGCGACCGTTGGAACGTTGGCCCGACGACAGCTAGCAAGATCTTGGCTCGAAAGCGGCCAGAACTGATTCCAATTTGGGACTCAGTCGTCAAAGAGGTATGTGGAATCAGAAGCAGTGCAGAGCAATGGGAGATTTGGTTCGCTGCTTTTCATGATGGCTCGACTGAAGCGGCGGAATTCGTAGACAAGCTCCGATCGATCAAGACTGAAGCAGGCCAACCTCATTTGTCGCTGCTACGAGTACTAGACATTGTTTTGTGGCGACAAGGCAAGCTTGGCATTTCTTCAAGCGAGCAGGAACAGAGCTGAGAGCAAAAAACAGCTCAGGCGTGTTGATTAGTCCTCATGAGTGGGACTTATCAACACGCCTGAGCGTTAGCTAACTGAAGCTTAGATTTCGATAGCTGCTACTGCTCGAACAGCTCGCGCTGCCTCGGCACCCTTCTTGAGGAAGTGCTCGAAGTAGAAGTTCTGGTGCTCATCGTTGGAGTGGAAGTGGTGCGGGGTCAGGCTGACTGAGAACGTTGGTACGTCGGTATCAAGCTGAACGCGCATTAGGCCGTCGACCACGGCCTGGGCTACGAAGTCATGGCGGTAAATGCCACCATCAACGACCAAGGCAGCGGCAACAATCGCATCGTATTTCCCGGTCTTGGCCAAGCGCTGGGCCTGCAAAGGCATCTCGTAGGCGCCGGGAACGCTGATGGTATCAACCGTGTACTGGGTACCGGAGGCATCCATGTCAGCGGTGAAACCCGCCAGTGCCTGATCGACGATATCTGCGTGCCAGCTGGCCTTGATGAACGCAACCTTCAATGGGGAACTCATATAAATCTCTGCTTTCTGTCCGATAATGATCTGACTCTTAGACTCCAGCCTAATCACTGGTTGCCCAAGGGCTTAATGACCAAGAGAAACGGCGTAACTATGTGAAGTTAGCGCCAACCAAGCTGCGGAGCAACGTGTTTGAGTACCGACTCGATGACATGCGCGTTGTAATCCACGCCCAACTGGTTGGGGACAGTGAGCAATAAGGTGTCGGCAGCAGCGATCGCTTCATCTTCAGCCAGTTTTTTGGCCAGTTCGTCAGGCTCGCCGGCATAGGATTTGCCGAAGACCGCACGGGTCTTCTCATCGATGTTGCCAATCTGGTCCGAGCTGTAGCGGTCGCGACCGAAGTACTGCCAGTCGCGCTCATCGGTGAGCGCAAAGATGCTTCGGCTCACCGAGACCCGAGGCTCGCGCTGATGGCCGGCTTCTTTCCACGCGTCGCGGTAGAGCTGGATTTGCTCGGCCTGCTGGACGTGGAACGGTTTACCCGATTCGTCGTCCTTCAGGGTGGAGCTTTGCAGGTTCATGCCCAGCTTGGCCGCCCAGACGGCAGTGGCGTTAGAGCCTGAACCCCACCAGATGCGTTCGCGCAAACCAGGGGAGTGCGGCTCAATGCGCAGGAGTCCTGGAGGATTGGTGAACATCGGGTTGGGGCTTGGCTCGGCGAAGCCAACGCCAGTAAGAACTTCGAGTAGGCGTTCGGTGTGCCGGCGTCCCATATCGGCGTCGGACTCACCGTTTTCTGGTTCAAAACCAAAGTGGCGCCAGCCATCGACAACCTGCTCGGGTGAACCACGGCTGATGCCTAGCTGCAGCCGGCGATTGGAAATCAAGTCAGCGGAGCCTGCGTCTTCGGCCATGTATAGCGGATTCTCGTAGCGCATATCAATGACACCGGTGCCAATTTCGATGCGGTTGGTCTTGGCGCCGATGGCTGCGAGCAACGGGAAAGGGGACGCGTATTGCTGGGCAAAGTGGTGCACGCGGAAGTACGCACCATCCGCACCGAGCTCTTCAGCGGCCACTGCAAGATCAATGGCTTGCAGTAGAGCATCCGAGGCGCTGCGGGTGCCAGATTGCGGATGGTCGGTCCAATGACCGAAGGACAAGAATCCGATGTTCTTCATACTTGAACCAACAAGTAGCTCTGGTCGGTTATTCCTAGGACGATCTTGCTATCTGTCAGAACTGCCGGGCAGCGACGTCGGCTCGTTGTGAACCTAGGAGCACCGCTTCTAGCTGCGCGAAGGTCACCGGTTGACCGCGATCGGCGAGGTAGTCGGCAGCAAAACCAGCACGATCGGCAGCGTAGGTGAGCGTATAGCCCCCTGATTCGGGCTCGGTGCGCCAAGAATCAGCTAGGTTGCCAGCATCAACTGTGTCGAATCCCAGAGTTCGGATAAGTTCCAGCACTTCAGCCTTGGTGGCCTGATCATCCCCGAAAACGGGCAGTGCGGTCTTCGGTGTGGAGTGGGCAAGCAGTGGGATGTGGTGCGCCACGATGTTGTTAAAGGCTTTAACGATACTGGCGTCAGGAAGCAGAGCTGTTTCTAGCTCGGCCGTGGTGGATTTCAGAGAATCGAGAATCTCGATACGACCATCGCGGGCAGGGTAGTAGTTGCCGGTGGACAGTACCGTTTTGCCTGCTAGCGCCTGGGTGGGTAGTTGTGCGTAGGCCGAGAGAGGAATGGCCAAGACAATAATGTCACCAAACTCGGCTGCCTCAGTGGCGGTTGCAGCGTGCGCGTTGGAACCAAGGTTCTTAATGAGATCGGACAGGGATTCAGGTCCGCGTGAATTGGAAATGGCGACGGACAGTCCAGCTGCAAGAGCTAAACGTGCGATTTCTTGGCCAATCGCTCCACTGCCGATAATGCCGATGTTGTTAATGCTCATTTGTTTCTCCGTCTAAATCAACGTTGCTCTTGCGAGCGATTTCTTGTTGAACTGTGCTCATCAGTCCGGGGAATCGGTCGTCCAGTTCATCAGAACGCAACCAATTGCGGTGGCGAGTTCCGTCGACTTCTTGTCGGATTAGGCCTGACTCACGAAGAATGCGCCAATGACGAGTGAGTGCTGATTTTGAGACGCCAAAGTCAGAACTGCTGCACGCCCCGCCAGGCGTGGCAGCTATGTGGGCGATGATGGCGCGCCTGACTGGATCGGCCAATGCTGCCATGATTTGAAACAGATCCATCTCTTCCTTGGAAGGAAGGGAGAGGGGGCGTGTGAGGCGGCTTGCCACGATAAGTTCCTTCGCTCCACAGAGTGTATGTACGCATAAAAGCGTACATAAAAGTCATGTACGCGTCAAAGCGTACATTGGTGTCAGGATGAAATGCTGCTGTTTAGCGGTGCGCTAGTTGCTTGGCGTGAGGTGGTGCTGCCTCTATAGTTGCTTGCAGATTGATGGATGACCAGATCTCATCGAGCGATAGATTCAGTACGGTGGCTACGGCTGCAATGGTGGAGAAAGCGGGGGTGGCTACCCGTCCGGTTTCGATTTTCCGTAACGTCTCGGGGGATAAACCGGCTTCCAGCGCGACGTCGAGAATGGTGCGTTCGCCTCGTGCGCGTCGCAGGATTGACCCGAGAGTCTTTCCCTGTTCGAGTTCTTTGGCAGTGAGCGGCAATCTAACCATAAGAAAATTATAGTACCGGTACTATATGACCGGTATAGTTATTGGCATGATTGAAATTCTTACACCCGTTGAGGTGGATAAGGCTCGCGCATCCGGAGAACTAGTAGGCACCATTCTTGCCACGCTCAAAGAGCGGGTGCAAGTAGGCACAAATCTGCTAGAAATCGATGCCTGGACCAAAGAGATGATTCTGAGTGCAGGTGCCGAATCATGCTACGTCGACTACGCGCCATCCTTTGGTAATGGTCCATTTGCTCACTACATCTGCACCGGCGTTAATGACGCTGTGCTGCATGGGCTGCCACGTGATTACAAGCTGGTCGAGGGTGACCTGCTCTCGCTGGATTTGGCAGTTAAACTGCACGGCATCGCCGCGGACGCTGCGATTAGCTTCGTAGTTGGTTCCGCGGGTTCTGCTGAAGATCAGAAGCTGATTAAAACCACGCAGCTCGCGTTGGCCGCCGGAATTGCCGCAGCGAAGCCCGATGCCAAGGTCGGTGACCTTTCCTATGCAATGGGGTCGGTCATCAAGGCCGCCGGGTACAAGGTCAATATGGAATTTGGTGGACACGGCATTGGCAGCACCATGCACCAAGATCCGCACGTATCCAACGACGGCCGCCCGAACCGTGGCTATAAACTGCGCCCCGGTCTGCTGCTGGCGCTGGAGCCATGGATCATGACCAATACGGATCGATTGATCATGGACAAGGACGGCTGGACCTTGCGTAGTGCTACCGGCTGCCGAACTGCTCACACCGAGCACACTATTGCCATCACCGAAACCGGCGCGGAAATCCTGACCCTGCCACTCAGTTAATGCCACTAGGCGTTGGGCAGTTGTTGCGTTCCGGCCCCTCGCCGACGTAATGCCGGTTCGATATTTGTCGGCGAGGTGGTGCAGCAACCACCACCGCACGAGCCATGGTCGGAGCACGGTTTGAGCGTGTTGCCGGTCTGTGTGGAGACATCGGAATGGCTTTGTCCTAGAACGACAAATCCGGCGTCGGTGATCATCTGTAGATCAGCCCGCGAATCCTGGCCCTCACTGGTTAGGTAGTCTCCGAGGAATAGTGAATTGGCGACCTCCAGCGCGGTGGCCTGCAATGAGCGCAAATGCATTTCTCGACCGCCGGCAATCCTCACCTCCTTATCTGGGCAGGCCATGCGAACCAGGGCAAGAATTCGTAGGCAAGCTAGCGGGGTGAGGTTCCATGTTCCCTCAAGCGGAGTGCCGTCAAAGGGCATGAGGAAGTTGATCGGAATGGAGTCTGCGTTCAGTTCCCGCAGCGCAAATACTGCCTCAACAAGCTGTTCATGAGATTCGCCCATCCCCACGATGAGCCCTGAACAAGGGGACAGGCCGCTGGCTTGGGCCTGCTGAACTGTGGCCACCCGCTCATCAAAGTCATGTGTGCTGCAGATTTCCGGGTACATGGACTCTGCGGTATTCAGGTTGTGATTGTAGGCGTCGGCACCCGCTGTTTTTAGGCGGTCTGCCTGACCATCCTTGAGAATTCCGAGGCAGGCGCATACTTCAACGCCAGGGTGCTCGTCCTTGAGTGAGTTAATTAGGCCCGCCACGCGATCGACATCGCGATCCGAAGGGGATTTTCCGGACGCAACAAGACAAACGCGCGAGGCACCACCTGCAATGCCCAGCCCGGCTTGGTGCACCGCCTCTTCGGTTTTTAGCCACGTGTATTTCAAGATTTGTGCTTTGGAACCAAGGCGCTGGGAGCAGTACGTGCAATCTTCGGGGCACAGGCCTGATTTGAGATTCACCAGATAGTTCACCTTGACCGTGTTGCCAAAATACCTACGTCGTAGTCGCCCAGCTTCATTGACCAATCTGAAGGTATCGGCGTCGCTGGTAGAAAGTAGGCCAAGGGCTTCACTGGTTGCCAGTCGGTGGCCCTGCTTGATGCGTGTAGCTAGTTCAGCGAAAGTTGTGGTGTTTTTTGGTTGGGTTTCGGCTGACATGGATCCCTTAGATGTTGTTGGTAGCGGCGTCCTACAGATTCTTGAACACTGTTCAATTGTGATAACTAAACTAGCACGGAACAAATCAGGAATGGCGATTTCTGGATTATTACACTCTCGTTCGCCATGTCGGGACCCACGCTAGGGTGGGGACTACAGCTGAAATACGCTGCCTTGGAAAGGAGCGCCGTGAGAGCGAATCACGATTGGGAATTGGTTGGAATCGAACGAGCAAAGCTTGCAGAGATTCTAGGAAATCTGAGCACGCAGCAGTGGCAGGAATCCACGCTGTGTGACCAGTGGCAGGTTCGTGACGTCGTGGCGCATCTGGCCGCGGCAGGCGCAACAGGCACCGGCGCGTGGCTCGTCAACATGCTCAGCAGTGGCTTTAACACTGATCGGCATAATGACCGCCTGCTTGGTAGATACTTGGGGTCCGACCCCGAAGCAACGCGGGAAAATTTTGAGCAGACAGTACACAAAACGGTGGCGCCACTGAACTCAACGCACGGCTTACTGACAGAAATAATCGTTCACGGCCAAGACATTGCCGTGCCGCTGGGCATCAAACTGGAGCCATCGCGTCAAAGCCTCAGGCTGGTCGCAAGTTTTATGGCAACGAAGAACTTTGCCGTCAACAGCCATACGTTGGTCAAAGACCTGAGAATCAGTGCCACCGATTATCCATTTGCCCATGGTGAGGGACCGGCGGTCACTGGAAAACTATTGGATTTGGTGATGGTCATGGCCGGGCGCAAAAACTTCGTGGCCAAGCTGGACGGTGAAGGTGCCGCTCAGATTGGACGGCGGCTTTCTTAAAAACCAGAAGAAAAACGCATCGCGCCACACGATGACTGTGTGACGCGATGCGTTCGAAAGCTACGGTCTAGCTTGCCGGAATCACCGCGGTAGCCAGCGGATTTTCCAGGTCGCCGGCATAAAGCAGACCTGAGGACTGATCGGTGAGATCAAGCATTTGCTGATGATTGCGCAACTGCAATCGGTTCAGGCACGAGAGCGGGAAGGAAGACTCAAAGAGTCCCAACTCGTCAAAGCGCCCAGCAAACTGCGGATGCTCTGAACGGTATTCCAGCAAGCGTTGCGCAACAACGCTCCAGAACTCTTCTTCTGCCAGTACACCTTCGTTGTCCAACAGCGGAGCAAGGAAGCGGAAGAACGAATCAAAGACGTCGGTGAAGACCGAGAGCACCGGATCACCACCGGTACGTACCCGACGAATTTCTTCAGGTAGCTCTACACTGTCAGAAAGCACCGCTACCTCTTCGCCCAGATCCTTATGCAGAACCTTGCGAACCGCACCGTTTTCCAGAACCATGATCACGTTTTCCCCGTGTGGCATGAAGACCAGATCGTAGGCGGCCAAACAGTGGACCAACGGCACCAAGTAAGCATCAAGATACTGCGCCAGCCAAGTCGACGGTGCCAAACCGCTGCGACGAATCAGCGCGGCGGCGAAAGAACGACCTTGGGCATCCACGTGTAGCAGGCTGGCCATGGTGGCCAACTTTTGGTCTTCTTCCAGGAGGTTGATCGGCGACTCGCGCCACAAGGCGGCCAGCATCTTGCGCTGTGGATCTGATTTCACGGTGGCCGCTTCAAACTGAGGATTGCGATAGCCCACCGCGGCCACTTCGCGCAGCAGCGAAACTGGTTGAGCGCTGAGTACTGGGTCGTTCTCGAACAGTTCTCCCAACCATTGATTGATAGCCGGGGTGACTTTCATGTACTCGGCGCTGAGTCCACGCATGAAGCCCATATTCAGGATCGACATCGCGGTTTTCACGTAGTGGCGAGTTGGCTTCGAGAGGTTGAAGAAGGTGCGGATCGACTGCTGGGCTTGGTACTCATCGTGACTAGAGCCAAGCCAGATGAGCTGTTTGCGGGCAATATCGTTGGCGAAGGTGATGGACAAACGGTTTTCCCACTGCCACGGGTGCACCGGCATGAAGATGTAATCCTCAGGCGAGTATCCGGTGCCAAACAATGCCGATGCTAACGCGTCATCGAGCTGTTTGCGTTCCTCCGGGCTCAGCTCTTCGGCCAGCAGCGTTTCATAATCCAGGGTGCTGATGGAATCGAACTGGGCACGCGATGTGTGGGCGGCAGCCCAGCCGAGGTTCAGCGCGGAACCGGTCTCGGGGGCAAAACGTAGATAGTCGCTACGTCCCACACCCATGCGTCCGTTGTTGGCGACAAAGCACGGGTGGCCTTCGGTCATTGACGACTCAATGAGCTGGAAGGATTGTGCCGCGGTGCCTGGGAATTGTGCCAAAGCCGCCGAATCATGGGTGGTGTGCACCTGCTTGTAGCAGTGGCTGGACAGCGTGGAGGAGAGCTCTTCCAAATAGGTCGGCAACTGCGCAGGGTTCAGCGTGAGTTCAGTGGCGAACAGCGTGACGAAGTTGATGACATCCACGTCTGCAGGTTGCCAGGATCCGTCGATGAATTCTAGATGTTCGATGCTGGCCGGCTGAACTAACCAGTGGTTGAGTTGGAAACGACGTGCGGTGAAGAGATAACGATGTCCCTGTTTCTGCACACAGTAGGTGTCATCACCTTGTTCGGCCGGTTCCAAAAGTCGTTCGTGTGAGAACTCGCCCAGGGCTTTGGCCAGCACATGCCTGTTGGCTTGCTCCCACTGTTCGGGGCTAAGGAAGGAAGAACTTAGGTTGTTGCCGGTGGCGCTCTCAAAGTCGTTGCGGGTACAAATCGAGAGAAGTGCCTGCTTGGTGGAACCATCGTGCTCGGCCAGTTTGATGGGGCGAATCGGTCGGAAACCAATACGCGCATTCAGTGCGTGGATGGCCTTGTTGCGAACATCCGGTTCAACAACAAGGCGCTGAACGCCGGGCTTGGCGAAAGCATACTGCGCTGCGGCAGTCAGGGCTTCTAGGGTGAATCCCGGCGCAGGGCTCTGGGTTGCTGGAGACAAGAAGTGGAGGCCGCGATCACCTCGGACGTAGTTATACGCATCGGCTAGTGGCGAGGTGGCCGGGTTGTAGAGCTCGATGAGGAACCGAGCCGTGCCATCGTGATCCAGACCTAGGAGCACCTCGTAGTCTTCGGTGTCCAACAAGTTGGAGTATTCCTCGAAGATTTCGTTAGACGTAGCGTTGGGCATGCCCCAGAAAGCGGCGTGTTCGGTGGCGATCCAGGAATGCAGCAAGTCGGTGTCTTGCGGCAGGGCAACGGAGCGGAAAGTGTAGTTAGGCATGAATATTTGTCCTTAGGCGTGCAGGTTGGCGGGGGAGGCGGTCGGTAGTCCAGTCAGCTGAGCTGCCCCAAATTCTTGGAAGGCGATTCGCTCTTCGACCGGGTACACCTCGCGGCCGGCGATGCGGTTGATGATGACCGAATTACGGTAGGCCCCCATGCCAAGATCTGGCGCGGTGAAGCCATGGGTGTGCAGTTCAGCGTTTTGCACAAAGATGTCCTGCTCACTACCGATTGAATACTCGCGGTCAACGTTGAACCGGCCATCGGCCAGGTATTCGATGCGTTGGGAAATCCCGCTGAGGAAGTCCGGGACACCTGCACGGTAGCCGGTAGCCATCACCAGATTGTCGACGACAAAATCTAGGTCCTCATCGGTGCGCTCATGATGCAAGCTGATGGCGATGCCTTCGGCAACCACGTCGATATTCTTCGCGGCGCAACCGGTGCGAAGGTGCACATTGGCTGCACCATCAATGCTGCGTTCATAAAGCTCTTCGTGGATCTCATTGATCAGATCCGCGTTGATGCCTTTATATAGACCCTTCTGCTCCGCATTAAGCTGATCGCGTTTGGCCATAGGCAGGCCGTGGAAGTGGTCGATATATTCCGGCGAAGTCATTTCCAAAGTGAGTTTGGTGTATTCCAGCGGGAAGTAGCGTTCAGAACGAGTAGCCCAGATGAGGTGATCATCTTCTGGCACGCTCCGCAGTAGATCAAGGAAGATTTCTGCTGCGCTCTGACCGCTGCCTACAACGCAGTGCACTTGCGGGCGTGAGGTATCACCGGCAGGCGCTAGTAAGGCATCACGCTCGAAGAGGTATTGGCTGGAGTGGATAATTTTGCCGGTCTTGGCAGCGGCGTCGGTAATCACCGGTGGCAAGAATGGTTGGGTGCCGGTTCCGAGTACTAGTTTGTTGGCGGTGAAGTGGCTCAGACCAGCTTCGGTCAATACCGACAGGTGGTAGCGGCCATCGCGGTATTCGGTTTCCAATACGCGGTGGCCAAAACGCACACTGTGAATATTTTCAGCGGCCCACGCCAAATAGTTGGAGTACTCCTGACGTAGCGCGTAAAAGTCTTCGCGGATATAAAACGGGTAGATCCGCTGTTTGCTCTTGAGATAGTTCAGGAATGAGTATTTGTTGGTGGGGTCGGCAAGGGTCACCAGATCGGCCATAAATGGAACCTGCAAGTGGGTCCCGGGCAGCATCATGCCTGGATGCCAGATGAACTGGTCGCCGGCTTCGAGGACAGCAACGTTGAAGTCCTCAATTCCATCGGTCAGTGCAGCAAAACCAAGGTTGAAGGGGCCCGCTCCGATGGCAATAACATCAAAGTGTTCGTTTGGCTGATTCATGCGTTTTCTCCAGTGGTGCGCTCGGTGAGGATCTGCGTGCCGGTGCGGCAAATAGCGTCGAGGATTTCGCTGATATCGCTCAGCGTGGTGTTGGGGTTGAGCAATGTGAGCTTGAGCAGGCGTTTGCCAGCCACAGTGGTGGCAGCGATCATTGCTTCACCGCTGGAATACAGGCGTTGACGGATCTGGTTGGCCAGCTGGTTGTGCTCTTCAATTTCCAATGGATGGCTGGGGTCTTCGAAGGAGAAGACCAAAGTGCTTAGCTGGACATCGGCAACCAGGTGAAGTTGGGCGCGCATGGCGACTTCTTGTTGCGCGTCTTCGGCCAGGGCGATGACTTGATCAAACATTGATCCCAGACGTTGGACGCCGAGCGTGCGTAGGGTTACCCACAATTTCAGAGCGTCAAAGCGGCGCGTAGTCTGCAAAGACTTTGACACCTGATTAGGAGTAGCGGCTGCCTCGGAGACCGGATTGAGGTATTCGGCGTAGTGCGCGATCGATTCAAAACTTGATGCCGCTTTTACGATCAAAGCACTGGAACCGATGGGCTGGAAGAAGGACTTGTGATAATCCACGGTCACCGAGTCAGCCTGTTCGATACCATCCAGACGATGCCGGTGTCGTTCTGAAAGTAGTAGCCCGCATCCATAGGCGGCATCAACATGCAGCCAGGCGCCGAACTCGGTAGCCAGCTGACGTAGTTCCGGTAACGGATCGATGGCGCCGAAGTCGGTGGTCCCGCTGGTGGCTGAAATCGCCATGGGTACCAGCCCGGATTTACAATCCTGACCCTTCTATGGGTTCTGTCAAGGGACCAGCACGCGTAGCCGACGAAAAACTTTCCGAACGATGTACCGTTTCAGCACCCGTTTGATTTCCCGGTAGCTCAGCCCCTCAGCCTTGCGTTTCTCCACGTAGTCCTTGGTCTGAGGATCGAACTGCATCCGTACCTTGGCAATGACGTCCACCGCTTGATTCAGCATCCTGTCACCATGCCGATTAAGCCGGTGCCGTACCGTGTTCCCGGAGGATGCCTGCAACGGAGCGACCCCAGCCATAGACGCGAATGCCGCTTCAGAATGTACTCTGCCTGTGTGCGAGTAAGCGATCAGGATCCACGCAACAGTCACCGGCCCGTACCCGAACTCGGCGGCCAGCCCGGGGGCCATCTGCTCATCCAATTCAGCCATTTGTGTCTTGTTTGCGGCCAGTAGCTTGTCGGCGTCAAGCACCGCCGTGGCCAAGCGACTGGCCTCAGCCCTCGCGTAGCGTTGCGCTACCGAATCGGTGGGGTGCTCACGCCAGGCGCTGATCTGTTTGACCTGCATGTCAGTGAGTGCTTTACGCACATCAACACCGAGGTCGATTTCTCGTGCCAGAGCCGTCAGGGCATTGCGGTTCCGGGTGCGTTCAGCGTCGATGCGTTCGCGGCTGGCAACCAGTACGTTCAACGCTGAGCGCGTGCCTTCGGCGCGGGGCGTAAGCAGACGCTCGGTGTCCTGATAAAGAATGCCCATGGCCGCTGCGGTGGCGTCGATCTCGTCGGTCTTGCCCACCCTGGCACGGGCCTGTTTACGTGGTGGTTTGACCTCGACCACGGGGAACCCAGCCATGGTCAGGGCATGGGTGATGGTGGCCCCGTAAGACCGGGTTCCTTCCACTGCGGCCAGCAGGGTGCCGGTAGTGCGTTTGGTGATCCAAGCCAAGGTCCTGTTCATGCCGGCAGGGCTGGTCGGAAAGGCCTGGCAGGCTTCTCTGCTCCCGGTGCGGGTGTTGATTATGGCGTAGGTGTGGGTTCGTGCGTGGGTGTCGATTCCGATGACGTAGTCGTATGTTTCTGCAACGATGGTCATGACGGTTTCGCCTCCTTCATCGGTTGGTAGCCGTTATGGTTGGCACCGGTCCGGGAAAGAGTTCTTGGCAGGCGATTCTCTAATGAGTCACGCACCCGGTGGGGTGCGGACGGCCTTCTATGAAGCCATGTCAAGGGGCCGGGCTGGTGTCACCAGCTACGACGGACACGTCAGGCTAAAGTCACTCAGAATACTCTAAGGACAGAATTAGTGTGAGTCACATCGTGGCTGGTGGAACCTATCCTGCCAGCGGGTCCCAGACCTGCCAATAACCATTAGAGAATTAGTTGGGCTCGTAGGGCCTGAGCATCCATGCGGTGCTGGGCATCGGTAGAAATGGCAACAGCTGCTTCGTAGCCCAGTCCTAGAAGCATCGCTGCGTTGCGGATCGAGAAGTGCGCGTCTTCGGAGCAGTAAATTCTCAAGTTGGCCAGTCGCTGAGGCAATGGGCCTTTCAGTTTGGCTGTGGCGGTGTTGCGAGCGATGAGCATCGCCTGCAGGTTGGACTGAGTGCCACCGGAGGTGAAGATCCCATCAGCCTGTACTGAGTCGTAGCCGATGAGGCTAGCGGTGAAGTCAACCAATTTTCGCTCAATGTGTGTGGCCGCCGCGCTTTGGTCGAAGGTATCCATTGAGGTGTTGATGCTGGTAACGAAGTTTTCTGCCACGACTGCCGGCAACGCTACAGGGCAGTTCAGGTGTGCGGCGTACTTCGTGTCGTGGAAGTACACCGCGTCCTTGAGGTACAGGTCGTTGAGTTCTGCGAATGACTCCTCGGTGGTACCGAGGGGAAGATGCAGATCAACGTGGTTGATCTTGGTTGCCATCTCTTGTGGGGTCGGTCCGGTCGTGGGGGCGTGAACGGTTTTGAACTTGTTGGCGACAATGGTTGCTGCCCTGTGAGAGGTTTCTTCGTAGATTTCCGCCGTACTCGCGCACAAGAGCGCGTTGTCGTAGAGCGGCACTGGAACATCAGGGAATTGCAGGGTAGGTAGTGAGGCACCCAAGAGCATGCTCCTCAGATAGGATCGAAAGATATTTGGTCAGGCTCACCTAACAAGAATCTATTAACAACACAAAGTAATTAGTTAATGCAAACCGACTAACCCATGTCGAGTCGCGGTGAGATTTTTTCGACCTTTTGCTTGCTGGGTGCGCCTGTTGTGATAAATTGACCGTTGACCTGATGTTTGAAGCTTCATCTATTTACCCTGAGAGCGCGAATGCCGCATGAAGTCCTCGGGTTCTAGCCTTTTTAGGTTTCGCTAATTGTTTGATTGCAATTTGCGGGTAATCCAAATATGCTCAAGCGGTTAGATCAAGGAGACTCAGGTGACCATCGATGAGGCCAGGGGAAGTCAAGGTAGCCAGCGCTACTTGATTACTTCCAACGCGTCCGACGCCGCCGCTCGAGGCTTGGGTGACATCACGATTGACTTGCTCTTTGTCTCAGCACTGGGAGCGAGCGCATTCCAGATGGGCCTGCTCAACACACTGGGCTCGCTGGCTTTTGTTTTCGCCAGCGTCCCGGCTGGTCATCTGGTCGACAAATACTCGGCACTGCGTTTCCTGCGTATTGGACTGAGCGGAAAAATCGCCGTGATGATGTGCCTGGCGATTTTGGCGTTTGCCGGCGTGCTAAGCATCGCCATGGGCATGCTGCTGTGCACCTTGTTAGGTGTCTGCAACGTATTTTCGGAAACTGCGCAGACCTCGGCCGTTCCGCGACTTATCGGAATGGGTCCTGAACGCAGGTCTTCGAGCATCAGCAAGCTCATAGCCCGACTCAGCGCGGCAGACCAATCGATGACGGTCATCGTGCCAGCGCTCGCCGGTACCGGATTTGCCTTGCTCGGCGCACCAGCTCTGCTGGGTATATCTGCAGCGTTGGCCGTATTGGCACTCATGCTCGCATTGCGGATTCGCGATCATCGCCATGTGCCCAAGGCAGATCTAGCTCAGGGGCCAACGCCGGAAGAAGGTGCTGTCCTCGCCGGTGTCAAGTACCTGTTTGCACACCGAGAACTTAGAACCGTGACGATGGTTGTGGCACTTTCCAATCTGGGATTAGCCATCGGCTCCTCCGTTGAAGCCATCTTCATCATCAATGACCTAGGCTTCGGCGAAGTCGGGTTCGGTCTTTATGCCTCGGTTTGCGCGGTTGGCGGACTGATTGGAGCCATGGCTGCCAGCAAAGTAGTAGGACACTACTCGGCGGCGAAGTTACTGTTGTTAACCGGAGTAGTCCAGACAATCTTGGCCGGATTTGTATTGTTAGCCGCCTTTGTCGGCGATTTTTGGAGCATCGTATTGCTAGCCATCCACGCACTGGGATGGGGGAGTGTGACGCTGATCTTTAATATCGCGGCCTCCTCATGGCTGGTGGAACTTGTTCCGGAAGCGTTATTAGGCCGAGTGCTTAGTGCTCGCCGACTCTTTACCTTTGGCGCCATACCGCTGGGAAGCCTGCTCGGTGGTGTTCTGGGTAGCGCCTTCGGAATCGTCGCTGCGCTCATTGGGTGGGTAGGCGCCGCTCTGATCGCAGTCGTGTGGTTCTGGATCATGCGCCACCCGGCGAAGCGCTAGGCTGGAATACATAAGCTTCCGAAGAACCGAAGGCAACTGCGCCCGTGAAATTAGTTATCGACGCCCGATACACCCGCATCACCCATCATGACGGAATCAGTCGCTACACCGCTGGTCTCATCGCGGCAACAAGCAAACTCGCCGACGTCACCATGCTGATCAACGACACCCGGCAATTGGCGATGCTCCCTGACGTTCCCTATCTGTTAGTCACGGCACCAACTAGCGTGCTGGAACCATTAGTTGCGCTGCAGATTAATAAGCTCAAGCCCGATGTGGTCTTCTCTCCAATGCAAACCATGGGCACGATCGGAAGAAAATTCCCGGTCATTCTAACCTTGCATGATCTGATTTACTACGCGCACCCGCACGCACCGAAGTTCCTGCCAGCACCGATTCGGGCCGGATGGTTCCTCTTCCATCAGGTCTATTGGCCACAACGCTTGTTGCTGAATCGAGCCGATGCGGTGGCCACCGTCTCGAACACGACGGCTGATCTGATGCGCAAGCACCGACTGACCAAGAAGCATATTGGTTTGGTATCCAACGCGCCGACCGGAAATTTTGTTCGCCGGGACCCCTCGCTGACACCCAAAAAGACGTTGCTCTACATGGGCTCCTTCATGGAGTACAAAAACGTTGAAACTTTGCTTCGCGCGATGCAATACCTGCCGGAATTCGAGCTGCACTTGCTTAGCGGAATCAATGAACAACGTTCTGCGGAACTGCGTGCGCTGATTCCCGATGGTGCCAGCGTAGTGTTCCACAACGGAGTCAGCGACGAAGAATACGAGCAACTGCTCAGGGAATGTACCGCTTTGGTGACGCTCTCGCGTGAAGAAGGCTACGGGCTTCCGCTGGTTGAAGCGATGAGTATGGGTACTCCTGTAGTCGTGACCGATATGCCGATCTTCAGGGAGGTCGCCGAAGACGCCGCGTTGTACGCCTCGCCGGATGACGCACAAGAGTTTGCGCAACAAGTACGTAAGTTGGATGAGCCTACAGTCTGGGAAGAGTATTCGCAGCGTGCAGTTCACCGTGCAGAACACTATTCGTGGCAGCGCTCCGCACAGCAACTATTGGAGTTAGCCAAGTATGCCTCAGATCACAAGAAGCGATGAAGCGGATCTAGCTCTGAGGCCTAGCGAGGTAGTGGTTCAAATCGCCGAATTTTGGGGATAAATCACCGGTGGCGCCACCGAAGCTCGCCGATTTGAAAACCTGAGTTGGCCAGTGCTAAAGTATTACTCGTTGCATTCCTCCATAGCTCAATTGGCAGAGCATTCGACTGTTAATCGAAGGGTTGTTGGTTCAAGTCCAACTGGAGGAGCTCATTTGGGCCCCGGTTCTCATTGCGAGGATCGGGGCCTTTTTCATTTAAGATCTCTTGGCCGATTAGTTGTCCAATGGTGACATTGAGGAGCCCTGAAACTTTCATGAGCTCTTCCACCGAGAATGACACTTTCCCAACAAGTCGTTGCGACACTGCACCTTGAGACAGACCTAGGGTGGCGCCGAGATCCGCCTGGCGCAGCTCTTTGCGAGCCAGCCACCCTTTGATTTCAAGTCCCATTCGTCGGTCGATTTCGGCTTGCTTGGTCGTGCGCTCCGGTGTGATAGTCATACTTCTACGGTACTTGGTGAACTACACCGAAGCAATGTTGAGGTAGTGAAAATTTAGCTGAGCCGATATTCGGGCTTGCTTTTATATTAGCTGAGCTATTACGTTAACCGTATGAGCAATTATTCAAAGATCGTTAGGTCCAATATTCTGGCTGAGTTTGGGCGCAAGGATATTTATCAAGCACGAGCAGCTGAGTGGATTAACATCTCGCCGGCAGCATTCGGTTTTCGTCTCAATGGAAAGACTGATTTCCGTTTAGGGGAACTCGTAACTCTGGCAGAACAGCTACAAGTTCCATTCTCAACTCTTGTGCACGGGCTCGATGAAGTGGTCGCTGAACACCATGAGTCGGTGGCGTCATGAGTGAGGTCATGGACCATGAATCGACGGTTTACGACGGTCAGATTATCGATAGTGAAAATGGATTATCGGTTGAGTCCGAACCAGTAGTGATGGATGCGCAGCGTGCACGTCACCTCACCGACCAGATCCGACAGGGCCTCGAAATCACCTGGAACATGATTGTTGAGGTCTACTCCGGACGGGCTTGGAAAGCTTTGGGGCACACTTCGTGGCGGGATTATTGTGTCAAGGAATTCGGTAACCACCACTTGGCGAAGGCTTTGCCTCGCGGTGAGCGCGATGAATTGTTCGTTGAGCTCCGAGAAGCGGGGCTGAGTACCCGCGCCATTGCCTCAGCTACGGGCGCGAGCAAGAGCACGGTGAATCGCGCGCTTTCAGGTGAGTCATTTGACTCATCTGCCGTAAACGAGGATTCAGGTGTCCCAAATGGGACACCTGACAATCCCGCACCCAAAGTTGAGGGAGAGGATGGCAAGTTCTACAACGCTTCCCGTCCTGCTGCGCGTAAGTCTGTTTCAGACGTACCAGAAGTTCTTGACGGACAAAGCGACATCAATGACGCCCTGGACGAACCAATCACGGATTTCGGTATCGCCCCGGTAGACACCGACGAGCTGCTTGCAAAGAATGCGCGTAATCGCCGCTTGGCTGCCCGGAAGCTCACTGGCGTTGGAGGGCATGACCAGGCACCGCTGCCGATGGTCATCAATCTCGCAGGCCAGGTTGCCATCACTCCTGCAGAAGCAGATGAGCTGGACGATGAGGAAGTCATCACGCTGTTCGAGGAAGGCTCTCGCGGTGTCATGGTCCTGGCCCAGCTCATGAAATCACTGGATCCAGGTTCCCTTGACGATTTGCAGACTCGCCGCGAAGTGCGCGCCAACTTGAACAGCTGCCAAGACCTGATCGATGAAGTCCTGACCATTTTGGAGGGTAAGTAATGCGACAGAACCCTGAAAGTCAAAGAAGTGTCCCCCAGGGTCAGCATTTGGAGGCGACACCTGGGGGACTGGAGGCTTCTAATCATCGCAATGACCAGAGGCGTAGCCAGTTTACTTCACAGGGACGGGCACAGTCCACCGGAAGCGCGCGACGCATCAACCCCGACTCCATCAAGATGCTGTGGTTCGTAGTTGCTGGTGTTATCGGCTTGGGCTGCATCTCCTTCATGGTCTCTTTCGCCGGCCTTGTTGCCGTTGCTGAATGGGCGGGGATCCCGCGTGGTCTGCGTTGGGCAGTGCCGGTGTTCATTGATGCCGCGATCCTGATTTATGCCCTGGCGATCTTGATTCACCGTGCCCGTGGCGAAGCGACCTGGGCATCATGGCTGACCTTGTCCACGTTCAGCGTGATCTCGGTCCTGGCCAACATCGGACATGTCCTGCTGATGCCAGGACACGGAGGGTTCCAGCAATGGATCGGTGCTGCCGTCGCGGGCATGGCCCCTGTCGGTGTTTTTGCAGCCACCGAAGAACTAGGCCGGCTGGCCATCGAACGCCCCGGGCATAAGAACGAGGTGTCCGAAGAACTTGTCCAAGTTGGTGATGACCGTCCAAATCCGACACCTCCGACGACACCGCAAGGGCCTGGCCCGCGTGAGCTCGAAGACACTGTCCGGACAGAAGAAGACACCAACGACACGACCCTGGACACCAACCCGGACATGCCACCAGCTGTCGCGGACACCGAGTCCGAAGAACTGGTCGGCGCATCAAACAGCACGACACCTGTCCAAGAACCGGCAGCTACTATTCCTGCTGAACCTGCCTCGACACCACTGTTTAGCCAAGTCAGCCAGCCTGACACGGCAATGTCCGAGCCAGCGGACACCGCAGAGGAGCCTGTCGCTGAACATGTCGCAGATACGACGCCGGCAGAAGAAGCCGCGACACCGACCTGGGACATGATCAGTGTTCCCAAGCCTTTGTCCGAGCTCCGTTCCGGACAGATCCCGGTAGTTGCACCTGCTTCCGCTCCTGTCCGCGACACGACAACCGCATCCCCGGTGCATGAAGACACCGTGTCCGAGACAACTGAACCTGTCCAGGAAGACAAGCCCGCTGCAGCAGCTGCCGTGTCCGAATCTGGACATGCTGCACTGCCGAGCATGCGGGTCATTCATTCCTTGGATCCAGCCGAGCAGGAAGACCGGATCATCGAAGGATTGCTGGCCGAGCACGGCAAGGATCTAACCGCCAAGATGATCGCGGATGCTCTGGGCAAAGTGCCCCGCACCGGGCAGCGCAAGCTTGTCGCCTTGAAGAAGAAGCACCCGGAAATTTTCGGTGCTGAAACCACCGCATCGAAGGAAGCTTAGCCATGAATATGACCAAGAAGTATCAGTCGATGACGCCAAGAAACCAGATCATGGTTCGGGCGAGCCTGTTCATCGCGATCAACGTAGGCCTAATGGCGGCTAGTTTCTACCAGGCCTATCGAACACTGATTGACTATCAGTCGGGCCAGACGGTTCATTTGGTCTTTTACATCCTGTTTGGGCTAATGCTGCTGGTTTTCACGGTAAAGGTCGCACGCGAAACGAGAACCGCCGTGGAATACCTCGATGTCACCAAGCAAATCACCGAATGGCAGAGCCGGACTCGCCGGGAAGGTGAGCGACCATGAAGAACCTCGGACTGATCCAGCAGACCCAAGCAGAGATTGCCGCAGCTTCCAAGAAGTACTTGTCGGCTCGAAACACCTCGGTCCAGGCAAAGGAGGGGGTGGCTCTCTTTGCTGTTTCCGTGACGTCGAGCGTTGTCGTGGGCTTGGTTTTCACGTCCGGTGCTGATGTTGCCGGCTATCTTGTTATCGGCGTCTTCCTTGTGGTGGGTCTTATCCTGGCGTCGCTCATGCTGCAGTTGGAGGCTTTCAAGCTCTACAACCAGGGGCGACGGACGTCCCTGGGGCTGTGGGCTTGGACTGAAACCAAATCAAGCCGTGCGAGACGTGAAGCAGCCGCAGCAAGGGCCGAGGAGCTGGAGGCAGAAATCATTTGGAAGTCCGAAATGATCGAAGTTTATGTCGCCCGCGAGTTCGAGAACCAGGGCAAAGGCAATTTTGTGGTTTTCCCCGACGTCGTCGCGGGACGCGAATTGCACTTGGGCATTCGTGGCACTGAGAACATCCGTTGGGCTGAGCACCTGGGAAACCCACGGCACCCTGCACCAATGGTGAAAGTCGTCCACGCTGACGGCCAGCAGGTATTGAAAGCCCTTTCAGCTTCAGCAGCTCACAGTCTCGTCTTGATCGATCCACTGCAAGCAGTGAGGGGACTGTGATGCGGAAGGTATTGAAGTGCATCAAGGAGAACTGGTTTTGGGTCTTCGGGGCCCTTGTCATTGTTGGCTCGATTGGCGGCTTGTTTATGTTCTATCCCGAGTTCTACCTCTGGCCGGTCCCGGGCGGATTGCGGAACTAGGAGGGGCACGATGACCAAAGGTAAAAAACATGCGCCTGGTACTCGTTCTAGGACTGAGGTGTTCCTAGTCGTGGATCCGGTGCAGGACTACGAGGAATCTGAAACTGTGCTCGGGGTCTACGGGAGCTTGGCGGCAGCGAAGTACGCGGTGAGGTTTCACCGCCGCTACACCTACTACAGGGTGGGGCTGCGCAGCTTGCAGGATGCGAACTATGGCGCGATGTCGAGGGAAACGCTGGTCCAGCGGTGGGCTGGAGAACAAGTGCTGGAGCAATGGACTTTCCGCAATAACACGCTGGACGAGACCAGCGAGTGGATTCATGAGGATTTTAGAACGAAAGGAAGGGCAGCATGAGTAACGAAGCTCAGGCATTGACGAGGAAGATGGCCGGATCCGGCGCGTTTTCTTCGACGCAGGTCATCGTGATGATGCTGTTGGCCGACCACGCTGACGAGAAGTGGTCCTGCTTCCCTTCCGTGGAACTCCTGATGCACCACTCGCAGCTCAAGGAGCGCACGGTGCGGGCGTGCTTGAAGGGACTGAGCGAAAAGGGCGTCCTGGTGATCCGGGAACAGCGGTCACAGGCCACGGGCGCCCAGCTGGCCAATCGCTACGTCTTGAACCGGAAGAAGATGGCCGAGTTCGCCCAGGACGGCGAGGCAAAGTGGCAGCTGGCCCAAGCTCGGAAAAAAAGCACGCAGAAATGAGGTGCGCACAGGCGGCTATAGGACCGATCAACATCTCAACGGATTCCAAGTTGAGGGCCCTGCTTATGGCATCCTGGTCTCCGAAACGCCAAGGGGTGCATCTGCTGCACCCCATCCAGATCCGCATGTTTCTGCCCCTGCATCTGATGCACCCCTACCCCCTGCATCTGATGCACCCCTACCCCCTGCATCTGATGCACCCCATCCAGATCCGCATGATTTGGCCCCTGCATCTGATGCACTCCATGCCGATGGGGTGCAAATGACTGCAGGATGGGGTGCATATGACTGCAAAAACCCTAAGGTGCCTTTAAAAGGAACACGCGCGGATTTAATCATCAATCAGGAATCATCAATCGACGCGCGGACCACCGGGACGGCAGCGGCGACTCAGCCAGCCGACGTGATGATGATTGATTCGAAGTCCCAACCTTTTTCCGGCGAAGCCCAGATCGTCAATGGCGCCCCGGTGCCGGCACCGGCTGCTGCGCCTGCGGCGCTGGTTCATCGCGGCGTCACTGTCGCCCACCTGGTGCCGTTGATCCCTGAATCGATGCGGGACTGTCCGAGCAGCAGCTGTGTCAGGTCATCGACGTTATTCTGAACCGGGCTGGAACCGATGTGCTCCACAAGCTCCGCTACGTCGCCAAGGGCTGTCAAAAGGCCCCTGACGAGCTTTTGGCGTTCATTGGGGCCATGGCGCAGCAGTCCACCCAAGAAGCGCTCAACGAAGATCCTGGACACGTAGAGGGCTTCATCGCTGAATGCGCGAAGCACTACTGGAGCTACAAGAACCCTGATGCGATCTGCCCCAGCTGCAGAACCGATCACCTTTGCTGGTCAGAGGATTCCGGGGAACCACGCCCGGCCAAGCCCCAGCCAGGGGATTTCCGAACCGATATCCGCATCGACCCCAACGAGATCCAGAACAGTGATTCCGAAGTCCCAGACCTGCCGTGGGGGCCGGAGGATCAACCCGGCTTCTAAGTCGAAGATGGCGTAGCTGGAGGCACGCCGCAACGATTCACCCAGTCGCAGCAACACCATTTGGAGGCAATGGCCATGACCGAGGCAAACATTTTGCAAGAAGACGTAATTCGTCTTCTTGATGAAAGTGAACCAGCAATCCGTTCGGCAATGCGCGGATTCAGCCAGCAGGACATCGACGATGTCAAGCAGGACGCCTGGCTGAAAATCCACGACAAGCTCGACACCGTCAAAGACCCTGCCAAGCTGCCTGGGTGGATCCGCAAGGTAGCCCGCAATACAGCCCTCGAATTCGTGCGGGACACGAATCGGAAGAACCGGAAACAGGAACATTTTGAATCCATGAGCGATGCACGTGAACAACTGGCCATTTCGGTGAACTCACCGGATTTCGCGCAGGCCATAGACGACGAGCACTCCGCGTTTGAGACCTTGTCCACGCTCATGCCACGCGTCGAATCACTCATGGCCAACAAGGTCACTTGCGCCCGGGCCGTCGAACTGATTACCAGGTACTTCGATGATTCGAAAACCGCTGCGAAAGCCATGGCAGTGAGCGAAAGCGTGGTTCGCCAGGCGAAACGCGAGTTCATTCTCGTCGCTTTGACGATTAGCAAGGCTTTGGACCTGAGGCAGAAGCACCAGGTCCTCACTGGAAAAGTCCTGTTGCAGTGCCTGCCCGATGGCGAGGGGGAATCGGGCACGTGGATCCACGACATCATGCAGCAAATGCTGGAACTTGGCGGGCCTGCCAAGGCCAGTGTCGAAGAGCTGTGCTGGCGTACCGGCTACGCGGAAAACTCGGTCCGCCAGTACAAGGCCGAAGCTGAGCACCTTGCACGCATTGTGGCCAGCATTTTCAACGAATCAACGCCGGAATCGAAGTAAAGGAGAGCAGGATCATGGGTACCACAGAAAACACCAACAACGAGTCGGCTTCTACCGAATCCGAGCAGCGGAATCAACATGGCCAGGATGTGCAGGAATTGACGCAGCAGCTGGCTTCATTGACACGGGAGATGCAGGATTTGAAGCGCCGGCGCAGCCCCTGGATCATTCGCGCCGCTCAAGGAGTGAAGCAACGAGTACGAACGGTGGGGCAGTCCTGGATGGAACGGTCGGTTCCTACAGGCCAAGCGGATGCAGAAGCCGTGAAGCAATATCCTTCCTGGATCCAGAAACTTGTGGCGACAACACGGGGGAAAACCATCCTGGCCATATCTGCAGTACTGGTCCTGGCCGGCTACTGCTTCCTCATGTTCGGGCTGGTACGGTAGCCTGGGCGATCTGCTGGGCAGGTCTCAGGAATTGGCGATTTCTTGTTCGTGTTCCATCTGGATCCGCCGCAATGTCGGGTGATCCGCTATCCCATTTTTAGGGCACACCATATGGTGGGGAAGCAACACTTCATGCAGGAAGTCTTCCTCGGCTTGCGTGGCTCTCAATCCTGGGGCGACGTAATATCGTGCGAACAGCGGTAGCGTGCGGGGCGCATATTGCTTGAGGTCGAAGGCCCACCAGCGCCGTTTGGCGGTGCTGATCATGATGATTGGAATCCCGCACCAGTCGCACCGTTTTTTCTCCGGCTTGCGAAATGGGAATTCCTTGTTCGGATCTCCTTGGCCTATGGTTCGTGGCTGAGCCATTGGATACTGTCACCCTTCCCGAGAATGCATGTCAATCGGTGCTTGTGTTGCCGACAAGCCTACAATGAGCCACATTGAAAAAATAGGTGGACAGCAACGACGTCGATCCTAAACAGCAAACAGATGGATTTTGCTATGGTTTTGATTGGGGCGCAGGGAGGCTGATACAGCTGATGAGAGATCGCAACCCCGTCAGGGACATACCTGGCGGGGTTGTTGCGATTAACCGCGTAATTCAAGACATGCGCCAGTCCAGCTTCAACGCGTCAATGCAGTAATTGAACCGTTGGAAAGGAACGACCATGGCTATTAAAACCAAGTACAGCATCAAGTTCACTTGCGGGCATTCCCAAGTGACCGATCTGGGCACAGTTCCTGCTGGCAAACGCGAGAGCCGCGCCAAGTGGTACGCGAAGAACCGTGTGTGCGGTAAGTGCTTCAAAGCCCAAGGCGTGGCAGAACTGGCCAAGGACAACGCCCAGATCTTGGCCGAAGCTGAGGTATTCGAGCAAGAGAACGACTTGCCTGAATTGACGGGGTCTGAGAAACAGGTTCCCTGGGCCACCCAGATCCGTTACAGGATGCTCTCGGATGGGTTGGAAAACATTGGAGAGCAGTCGCCTGAGGCTGGCAACCTGTGGGCGGCAGCAAAGACCATCATTCGCTCCGGGTGGTGGATTGACTACAAAGACGTTGACCCTGACGAAGTGTATGAAGTCGTGACTACCGGCGCGGTGGCGGCCAAGGAGTCGGCGGAAACCCGTGTTGAAACAGAGAATCCCTTCTAGCCATGGATGAGGAAACAGTCATGGATGACATCACGATCTATGGGCGTTCTGAATGCCCTCACTGCGACCAGGCGAAATCGTACTATGACCGCCAGGGCATCGCTTATCGGTACGTGGATCTGGATAAGAACCCTCAGGCGCGGGCGCGGCTGGAAAAGGACGGCTACCAGCAGATCCCCGTGGTGAAGACCCTCGATGATTCCTGGCAGGGATCCCGTCCGGACAAACTCATCGCTTCAGCCATGGCCCACAGGTCCAGGGAACAGCAACAGGTTCAGGCAACCATGACCGGACCTGCACGGGGCCCAGAACCTCGACCCCAGAGATGATCTAGTCCGTCGCCTCAGGGCAGCCCACCAGATTTGGTGGGCTGCCCTTCGTCTTGCCAGGTTTCATCGCTCGCTCGACATACATCAAAGCCGCTCCGTCGCGTCAAGGAGTTAGCAGATCAAGCGAAAGGGGCCAAGTGCCATGACTTTGGAAACTGAGACTCAGTTGTATTCCGTATCGGTCGAACCATTGGAATTCCGTGTTCGTGCGCCGTACGGCACGTCGATCACCCACACCACCTGGAAGAGTGTTTTGCGGACACTGCGCAAGCAGCGCAGCGCCATGCCGCAGCAAGTCGTCCACGCGGTGATGGATCCGGATTTTGAACGGTGGGCGATTGATGGATGGATGATCAATGCGCAGGCCGCCGAAGGTTCCACGCAGGACGTGCTGCTGCCCTTGGAAAACCGGTTGAAGTCCAGCGATGTAGAGAATGCCTTCACCGTCTCGGTGACTGCCTGGCAGCTGCAGCTGGGGGAGCGGAGCACCACGTACAAGAAGTTCACCGATGTCCTGGACGCAGCCAAGGACTTCTATTCCACGAACCATGAGGATGACGAGCCAGGGCGGCTGGTGATGGATTCTGGATTCATCGGGATCGATCGGGTGGAATTTGCCGGACCGGAACGTCCGGAACCCGTCGTTGAGCATTCCGTGACTGAACCAGCCGGTGAACAGCCCGCAGAGGTTCCCGCTGCAGAGCAGATGCAAGCAAGCTCTGACGCATCAACAGCGTTGGCGCAGGTTGAAGAGGCGCCGGCAGATCCAGGCCTTGAAGTGCAGGAGAACGAGAATCTGGCGGTTGCCTTCGCTACTCGGATGGAAGCGCGAAAACAAGCCACTGCTCCAGCGTGCAAGGGTTTTCCTGGCTGGATGAATCGCGTCTTCCACACCAAGCTTGCTCCTGGCGAAAAAGAGCAGTTCATTCGTGAACTGCATGCGTTGGTGCAGCGTTCGTTGAGCGAGCACAGGACGATTGCCCTGGGCAATATCAAAGGTGGCGCCGCGAAAAGCACGATTGTCTACCTGCTGTGCGCGATCCTGGGGCGTTTCAGGGGCGGCAACATCTTACTCTGGGACAACAACGAAAACGCTGGAAACATTGTGGACCGGGCCATCGTTCCGCCACAAGCCGACATCAAGACCACGATTGACCTGTATCGGGAAATCGACAAGTTCGAGAACGCCGAACTTTCGCACCTGCTCAAGCGCTACGTGCTCATGCAGGGCGATAACCGTTTCTACCTGCTGCCGTCGCAGAACCAGGCTGGTTCCAAGAAGGTTATTGACGGTCCGGCCTTCAACAGCATGTATCAGATTCTGCGCCGCTTCTATGACCTGATGGTGGTGGACACCGGCAATGCATCGAATTCCGGGCCGTGGGAAGCGAGCATGAATGCCAGCGACCTGACCGTCATTGCCTCATCGAACGCCGAAGACGGTTTCCGCGGTTCCTTGAAGACCATCGAGGCCCTGAAAAAGGATTACCCTGACAAGCTGGCGAACGCTGTGGTGGTCTTCTCCGAGATCATCGAGACAAAATACTCCAATTTGACCACCCAGGAGTTCGTGGACCAGATCAAGGATGACGTGCGCGAGGTCGTGGTGATCCCGTTCGACAAGGAACTGGTGCATGGCGGAAAGATCACCTTCGATGCCTTGGAGCAGAAGACCCAGGAAGCGTATCTGCGCGCAGCTGCAGCGGTGCTGGGCGGGCTGAACTGATGAAAGGCGCAGCGGCCGCTCTGACTGGATTCGCGGTGGTCATGCTAATTGTGGGCGGTATTGCCCTCAGTTCGGTGTTCATGGCTTCAGGCAAGCCTCCGGATAAGGAAGACTCGCAGCAGATTTCGTGTACTGAAGGGGCGGGACTGAACGAGATCCCGGGCGAGTACCGGGACTTCGTGATCAAGGCGTCCGAGCATTCCGGGATCCCGGTCCCGATTCTGGTTGCGCAGATTGATTCTGAATCCAATTGGAACCCGAAAGCCCGGTCTCCCTATGCCAACGGAATTTCACAGTTCACCCCGGACACGTGGGCGGCCTGGGGCAATAGCGGGGACGTGTGGAACCCGGAGCATGCCATTGCCGCCCAAGGCCGCTACATGAAGCATTTGAAGGACTTCGTCAGTTCCAAGGGGCTGCAGGGCAACACCGTGGATCTGGCACTGGCAGCCTATAACGCTGGCCCAGGCAATGTATCGAAGCATGGCGGGATCCCACCGTTCGTTGAAACGCAGAAATACGTCAAGAAGATCAACCGGCTGGCCCAGACCAAATACAACGCGGAATGCAAGGTCCTGGACCAGGACGACATCGAACTGGTGGACTTCAAGAAATCAGGGAAGTGGAAAAGCCCTCTTCCTGGTGGCCAGTTCACCTCGGGCTATGGCGAGCGACCATGCCCCACTTCGAGCTGCAATTACGATACCCGCCACCACCAGGGCATCGACCTGTCCACCGGTGGCGGTGGAAAAGTCAGCGCCCCGGCTGACATGGAAGTGACCTTTGCAGGCAATGGGGACTACTGGTCCCGCTGGTATGGGACCTGGATCCTGGGCAGGCAAATCGGCGATGAAGGATTCGTCTTCGAATTCCATCACTGCCAGCATGGTTCGCTGAAGGTCAAGAAGGGGCAGAAAGTTGCCGCCGGGACGCAGCTGTGCGTCGAAGGAAATACTGGCAACTCGGCCGGCGCCCATCTGCATTTCCAGCTGGGCAAGCCTGGAACTGATCCGAGCCAGCCGACGCGCCGAAACACTGTGGATCCGAAACCGATTCTGATTGCCAAGGGAGTGCTGTAAATGAATGGATCACGGACCAGGACGAAAGCCCGCGCGCAGCTCGTCCTCATTGCCCTAGCCATTTTGGCGATGATCGCTGGAACCAGTTGGGCAGTGGTCAGCTCGAACCAGGCGAAGCACAAGGCTGCACAGGAACAGCCGGCCAAAGAAGAATCAGCCAACGAACCTACAAGCAGTCCAGCAGACGGCGAAGAGGAAGCTTTGAAATATGCCGTCGATGTTTCAGATGTGGACAGGACGAATCGGGATGCTGTGGCGAAGCGTGCTGTGGAGATCATGACGACCTGGTACCCGGGCACGGATTACAACGAGACCAGGGCAGAGCAGCGCGCTGCAGGGCTGATGAGTCTTGAGAAAGCCAAGTCGATCACTGCCCCAGAGAGGCCGGCCACTGGAGAAGACTGGCGTCGCTGGGGCGAGCTGGACGGGTATTCAAAGCCGACAGTGAAGATTCGCGAGCCTTTGCACGGAGCTGAAAGCGACAGCGACGACCAGGAAGTCGTCAATGTTGAAGCCATCGCCATATGGCAGTGGGCCGCCAGGGGCAAGAATTCGGTGGTGTCCGATGAGCAGTTGATCTATTACCTGGCCATGGCAGATTCACCGGAGAACGGGTGGGAAGTCCTGGACTACATGGTTGAGAGCATCCCCTACTAGGCAGCAGCAGAACCATGCTGCGATTATCCAAGCCATCAGATTGCAGTACGGATAGCTGATAGCTACTGAATCCTGCTATGAGAAGGGCAAGAACAATGACAAATCAAGCACCTGAGAACTTTGTCTTGGCGCAGGAGCAGCAGGCTCATGTTAGGGAACATGCGTCGGTAGCTAGTACGGCGTTGAGGGTGGCGAGAGCCAATCTTGAAGAACTGCAATGCGGGACAGAATTTGTGGGGACGCAATTGGCCCGAGAGCTATTTGATGATGCCCATCCCGACGACGTTATTGAGTTCGACGCTCAATGCGCGCTGCTGCCTGGACATGATGGTGAGCATTCGCATGAAGATTCTCCTGAGGAATACCTTTCGGAAGAGTATCTGAAGCGGAAAGCCTCGTTCAATGAAGCGTTAAGCGCATGGTGGGAAGCCGACGAACGCCTAGTCGATGCTGAAGACTCTCTCATTGCAGAGTCTTGTCAGGCACCTGGCGTCTGGTGTGCGTTATGGAAGGGCCACGACGGGGAGCACGAAGAGCCGGAAGTATTGAGTATCGCGTTCTAGGGCCGTATCTGGCACAGAAAGGGCAGTTCATGAAAACCATCAGAATCATATTCACCATCTGCGCAGTTTTGGCCGCGATTACCGGCTATATCTGGACCGCAGGTTATCTCCTGATGCGTTCGGCTTCAGAATCTCAAATATTGGTGCCTGCCATAGTCTTCACCGTGCTTGTCGGGGGACTGATGGTTCTAGTCCTGTCCATCATCGCGCATGTGGCTCTTGGCTCCGGGCTTCGGAGCATTGCGCATGCCACAGCATTTAGTCTCCAGAACTGGAGAATGACCAGAAGTGAGCGAGATTATGAAAACAATGACTGAACGAGAGCTCGACGCATCTCTGGCGTGGCTTAGCCGCATCAACGGGTTCACCGATGAGTATCTTGCCCAATGGTCGAGGGATCAGTGGCGTGCATGGGCCATCTCCATGAGGGCCGGCGGAAGAGGATTGCCGCATCCGATTCTTCCTGGCTGGATGAATGACTACTTACCTGAATATTGGGGAAAGGACTGGACCAATGGGCCGGAAATGGCTCACCTGTGGTCAACTGATGCTAATTGGTTTGGCCTGGCACAGTCCCACGATGACTTTGAAGCAGTGATCAACGAGTGCGTTGATTCGGCTAATCCAAGCTTGGATTCGATTCGGGATGCTTGGAATCATGCCCACGAGCTCGAAGGAATGCGGCCGCTGTTGAATCTCGACCTCGTTCCCGGTAAGCCTGGAGGCGTGCCGGTCCGGGGGATGATTCGGGGGTTTTATGTGGTGGGCCAGTTTAGTCCGAAGCAACGCGAGCTGTTTGCGGCCCTGGTTCCTGAAACGCCGGCGAAAGACAATTCGTGGACTGAGGAAACACCGTTGGGCTTGTTAGAAGTAGCTGAGATGGATGTGCAGCACGAGCTGGTTTGGTTGTTGTCTGATCCTGCGAAGCCGTTGGAAATGATCGCTTTTGAGTGGTTCTAATGCTAGAGAGATGATTACGGCTGCAGGGAAATGAGCGCCTGAAGAATCAGCCCTGCTGATCCTTCCGATTTGCCCGACGGAACTCGGAAATATAGTGGACTTTTTTCTCCACTACAGTTTTGTGCCCGGAAATAGCTTTTCCCCTAGCCCAAGCGGTTCCAAGTGAAGACAGCGCTTCCGGCAAATGACGGGCTGGATAGCTGACCTTTGCCGATTCTCCTGGTCCAAGTTGAAGGGGGAAAACGGAGTCATCTGGGCTTTTGTCCAGCCAAGACATCGTGTCCCCGTTGTCTAGTTCCAATTCGAGGGCATTGATATGCGTCGTTGCTGCACGGCTTGCATTTGTCACTGTAAGCCATACCAGGTTGGAGCTTTCCTTCAGTCGTCCGCTACTGTCCAACGGGTGGTCACAAATCGTTGAAACTTTGAGCTGCAGACGATCCCCGAAGCGGAAATATATGGTAATAAATACAGACAGTACCGAGACCACGAGGGCTGCAATCGCAATAAAAGTAGATGCACCGCTGCTGACTAATTGAACTTTGATCGGATCGGCTGCCAACATGGGATTCACTTTCTCCGGCAGTCTGTAGTGACGCCTGTTGTCTGATTTCGGACCTCGGAATGGTTCTGACTGAATTATTGGCGCTTTTCCGGTGTCGTCCAGGACACGGGAATACGGGCATGTACCAGGGAACCCGATTCGGCAGCGTAATCGATGTCTACTTCGTTCTCAGTGATTCTCAGATGGTCGCCACCAACGAACACGAGCTCACCTTGTTGCTGCACGGTTTGGAGCCAGATTGCGGTTCCGTCTTCGTGTGGATCAAAAGTCATATTCCAGAACGACTGTCCATCAATATCGAAGGAAATGTAGCCATCTGGTCCCGCGACGCACTGGAGTGTTCCATCAGCTGGTTTGGCTTCTGCCAGGATCACGTCGTAATCGGGGCTTAACGCCAGTTGGCAGCCTTTCTGAAGCAGCAGATGAGTCAATGCGGCGACCCGTTCCTTTCCGAGCTCGCGGAAAGTCAGATTAGTGGTCGAAGTGGCGTTCAGAACGGGATAGTACTTGGTCCCGAACGCAGTTTGCTCAGCTAAGAGCTGCCTCGATCCAGCCGTAGTTATTTCTTCAGGCATCTCCAGCCCTTCGACTTCAACGAGCCGTACTTCCGGTTCTGCGCAAGCCCGGTGGCAGATGAAGGATTCGTACTTGCGGTACAGGTCTTCACTGAAATTCGGGCCTTGCAGGACATCCACGATTATCGAAAGCGCTGCACCCTTTACCAATGGATTCTCGCAAGATGCGCATTTAGTGGCTCGGGATGCTGATTGCTGAACGTAGGCAGCGGTATCGGCACCTTTGAATCGCTCTAGCTTGTCGTCCCAATGGATGTTATTAGTAATTCGCAATGGTACTACCTCCGGAAACGTAGGGTTGTGCGTTGTTGTTCTGTTCCATGCTATCGACTAATAATTGTCAGCTGTCATGATCTGTCCTCAAAAGTTGCCCTGCATGGTAACGATTCGATAGAGAAACCTCGGCGGACAACTACAAAGATTTGATAATAGGTAGGATCAAGTTATTCGAAAGTGTATGTCAAATTATGGGTCTGCCTCTTCAAGGGGTTGGGATTTGTCTATTTCGGTAGCTCGCTTTTCCAGTTTCGTTCTAATGAGGGAGAAATCCGTGAGAAAGATGTTAGCTTTCCTGACCGGTCTTGCTTTGCTTTGCGGCACGGCTTTGGTTGGTGCTCCAGCCATGGCCACTCAGAGCCCGGCAAATGCAGGGGAAGAGAATTCGGCAGCACAACTAGTCGGGGAACCCGAGAGCTTTGTCATTTTTGGTGAACAACCGGAGATAAAAGCGGGGAAAGTTTCTCGTGCTGACGTCGAGCAGTCTTTCAAGGCTCAAAATCAGAAGTCGGCAATTGAGGTGGCCAGCCCGGCCCGGGCCGCCCTTGCATGGGATGTCTATTCTTCATGGAAAGACAACAAAGCGAAAACCACTGCTATTCGCTGGGGAAGCTCAACTTGGGGTTGGCGGCACGTGCAAAAGCACAACGTGTCCTTGAAGATGATTCAGAAGACTACCAAATTCCCCAAAACTCGTACTGTGGACGGCAACAGAATCATCTACACGACACCAGCCAATAAATATACCTGCTGGCTTGGGTTTGCCTGCAAGATTGACAAGTCCGCCACCGTGCTTGTCCTGGTAGCAAACCAGCGTGCCGGCGATGGGAAGCATAAAGGCGTAATCACTGCATATTGCACCGGTACGAAAGTTTGCCCTAATTGGGTTCGAGAGGTTGCATAATACCGTTATGAAAGAAATTGATGATGCAGACCTCATACGACTAGTGGTCGATAGGTTTCGAGAACCTGGCCGAGTAAACATGGTGGGACCTTGCGCGGCTGAGATCGATGGCTCAGAGCTCATCATCAGATATCCCGGTGTCGAACGTGACACTGGCAAGTTCAAATCCGTGGTGACATTGCCAGATCACATCGGAGATGAAATCTGGAACGAATACGTTGACGAAAGCAGCGATATTTCCTACTGGGTGGAATGGGCCGTCTTCGGCCCGGTCGAGGAAGCTTATATGACCGGCGAGCTCGATGCTCCTGCTGACAGCGACGGTTATGTTCTTCTCCCGATCAGATAAAGCCACTACGTTCTTCGCCAGGATATGAAACAGAGGCGGGGCCCCCGCCGGGGGGGGGGGCCGGGGGGGGGGGGGGGGGGTGGTGTTTTTTTTGTTGTTTTTTTTGGTTTTGGGGGGTGTTTTTTTGTGTTTGTGGGGGACCGGTGGGCCCGGGTGCCCTGGATTGGGGGATCGCGGAGGCTGCGTGCTGTTGCTGTCCCAGGCGGAGCGTTCCCGGGGTTGTGGGGTGCTGGCAGGCTTGTTGCGGTCTGCTAGGTACTTGGATTCCAGTTCCGATAGCCTGTCGCCCTCCGTTTGGCTCTGAGACGCGGCAGCCGGCGGTTGCTGCTGGTTGAAACCGTACCGGTTGTTGGCCGCGTCCAGCGCAGCATTGACGGTTTCGCTGGCCGGTTGTGCTTTGATGGCCTGGTAGTCCGCTTCCATGCGTGCTCCAGCGGTCTGCTGGGGTCCGTAGTTGGGGTTCGGCGTGCGTTCTAGTTTCACGTCGTTGAATTTCAGGCTGGCTGCGACTTCGTAGGCGTAGAGCCGGTGATTGATGCCGTTGTTGCCGTTGGCATCGAGGTAGGGCTCTATGGTGTAGTTTCCGATGGCGGTGATCCTGTCGCCTCGGATAACGGATTTCAGGATGTGCTCTCCAAGCTGCTTGTCGCGGATCGCTACGTCGTAGAAGACTTTTTCGCCGTCCTGCCATGCACCACGCACTAATTCTCTAATGGTTATTGGCAGGTCTGGGACCCGCTGGCAGGATAGGTGCCACCAGCCACGATGTGACTCACACTAATTCTGTCCTTAGAGTATTCTGAGTGACTTTAGCCTGACGTGTCCGTCGTAGCTGGTGACACCAGCCCGGCCCCTTGACATGGCTTCATAGAAGGCCGTCCGCACCCCACCGGGTGCGTGACTCATTAGAGAATCGCCTGCCAAGAACTCTTTCCCGGACCGGTGCCAACCATAACGGCTACCAACCGATGAAGGAGGCGAAACCGTCATGACCATCGTTGCAGAAACATACGACTACGTCATCGGAATCGACACCCACGCACGAACCCACACCTACGCCATAATCAACACCCGCACCGGGAGCAGAGAAGCCTGCCAGGCCTTTCCGACCAGCCCTGCCGGCATGAACAGGACCTTGGCTTGGATCACCAAACGCACTACCGGCACCCTGCCTGCTGGCCGCAGTGGAAGGAACCCGGTCTTACGGGGCCACCATCACCCATGCCCTGACCATGGCTGGGTTCCCCGTGGTCGAGGTCAAACCACCACGTAAACAGGCCCGTGCCAGGGTGGGCAAGACCGACGAGATCGACGCCACCGCGCTGCCATGGGCATTCTTTATCAGGACACCGAGCGTCTGCTTACGCCCCGCGCCGAAGGCACGCGCTCAGCGTTGAACGTACTGGTTGCCAGCCGCGAACGCATCGACGCTGAACGCACCCGGAACCGCAATGCCCTGACGGCTCTGGCACGAGAAATCGACCTCGGTGTTGATGTGCGTAAAGCACTCACTGACATGCAGGTCAAACAGATCAGCGCCTGGCGTGAGCACCCCACCGATTCGGTAGCGCAACGCTACGCGAGGGCTGAGGCCAGTCGCTTGGCCACGGCGGTGCTTGACGCCGACAAGCTACTGGCCGCAAACAAGACACAAATGGCTGAATTGGATGAGCAGATGGCCCCCGGGCTGGCCGCCGAGTTCGGGTACGGGCCGGTGACTGTTGCGTGGATCCTGATCGCTTACTCGCACACAGGCAGAGTACATTCTGAAGCGGCATTCGCGTCTATGGCTGGGGTCGCTCCGTTGCAGGCATCCTCCGGGAACACGGTACGGCACCGGCTTAATCGGCATGGTGACAGGATGCTGAATCAAGCGGTGGACGTCATTGCCAAGGTACGGATGCAGTTCGATCCTCAGACCAAGGACTACGTGGAGAAACGCAAGGCTGAGGGGCTGAGCTACCGGGAAATCAAACGGGTGCTGAAACGGTACATCGTTCGGAAAGTTTTTCGTCGGCTACGCGTGCTGGTCCCTTGACAGAACCCATAGAAGGGTCACGCTGCTGTTCGGCCAAACGGATCTTGGTCCACGTATTCTCCCCGGATCCCATGAGGCTGGGGTCGGTGGCGAGATTACCGGTGACGAGCTTAGATCCCATCTTGATTGGCTCTCATCGCGAGTAGGGCGAGGAGGCCGATTGGTGGAGCGAGGAACAGCAGCAGAACCATCAGGCGCCTGCTTTCTTTTTGGCGCCATCCTGGCACTGGAGGGGACCCTGTCACTTCGATCTTGAAAGTCCTAGGGGATTCGGCCCAGGTGGGGATTCAGGCGGGTTCCTGGCGGTAGAAACCGGGCTTGTGATTGCCGGCGTTGGGGTGGCCGGTTGTCTGGACCTTCCACACGGAAGCTTCGGTTCAGTCTCGGATGCTGCCGATTTGATTAGCCATGATGTCCTCCAGTAATTGATGCCGGCTTCTCCGAACGGATAATCCACATCATCCAAGTGGCTGAAGGATCAGTAATATAAGTCTGACTTGCTTGTATGCGTGAACTGTTGGTGTCGTCCGCAAACGGATAATCGAAGGGTTACTGGTTCAAGTCCAGTTGGAGGAGCCAAGAAAAAACTTCCCAGTTACTTAGGTAGCTGGGAAGTTTTTTTATTTCCCCGACCCTAAAGTCAACTGGGTATTTCGACTGAAATAAGTGGCTCTTCGATTTTTAGCGTGGTGACCCCAAAATAAGTAAGGCTCGCAGTCCTCTGCGAAGATGGATGTCGACTAAAACTATTCATCTGCAAGGAACTACGAGCCGTGATCAAGGATACCGGGTCAATCGACCCTGCGTCGATTCTGTTGAACCTCACCGACTACCGCGTCATCACCGTGACCCAAGCACCTGTCGGACGGCAGGTACTTGTTGAGCCCGCCGCCACCGAAGCGGCATGTCCTTCCTGCGGGGTGCTAACCACTAGGATCCAGGCAAGGCCAATACACCGGGTGAAAGACGTGCCAGTAGGCGGCACAGACCTGCAAGTCATGGTGCGCAAACGACGGATGGCCTGCCAAGAAACTGGCTGCTCACGGCGTTCCTTCGTGCAAACCACCGAACAGCTACCCTTCCGGGCCAGGATCACCACACGACTTTCCCAACAACTCGTGGACGAGATGAGTAGTGAGTTACGTGCTGTTTCTCGGGTCGCGGCGGCGCATGGGGTGTCTTGGCCTACGGTCATGACCCGACTTAACAGTGTTGGTGAACTCGTCGGGGACGTGAACCGCATGTTCATCCGCCGACTAGGCATCGATGAACACCGATTCCGCAAAGTCCGCTACGCCCGAGGTCGGAGGGGAAAAGTCGTTCGCATTGAGCCATGGTCGATTGTGTTTACGGACCTGGATACCGGCAAGATCCTGGACATCGTGGACGGACAGCCGCGAAGCGGCGAGTGAAGAAGTGGTTCAAATCCAGGCCAAGGTATTGGCGTCAACGCGTCCAATACGTTGCTATCGACATGTCATCAGAGTTTCGTAAAGCGGTGCGAGAGAATCTGCCGAGGGCGAAGATCAGCGTGGATCATTTCCATGTGATCCAGCGTGCGAATCTGATGATTACTCAGGTGCGCCGACGCAGGTCCCACGAAGTCTTTGACCGTCGCGGCCGGGTGTCTGATCCGGCGTATAAGTATCGGAAATTATTGACCTGCAACCTGGAGAACCTATCCATCAAGCAAGTGGAACGGTTGAAGTTGATCCTGGAATCCGATCCTGAACTGGGTGTGATTTACGGGATTAAAGAACACGTCAGGCAGTTGTTGAATGCCACGGATGTCCATGAGTTCCAGGCCCGGTGGGCGGTGGTGGAGAAATCCGTGAAGGCCACGAAAATGGTGGAAGCGAAGTCCTTATTCCGCACGCTCACGGCTTGGCGAAGGGAACTGTTGGTGTTCGTGCGTACGAGGTTGACCAACGCTAGGAGTGAGGCGGCGAATCTGACGGCGAAGAACCTGAAACGTATTGGTCGAGGGTACCGGAATCATGATCATTACCGGGTGCGGATACTCTTGTATACGGCGGGGCTACGGCCGTGCTGAGCATCCTGCGCCACGCTTAACTTTTAAGAGCCAAATAAGTCTGATGGGCGGATCTCCTATAACCTCAGGTGATAAGACGATAGACTTTCGAATCGTTAACAGTTACACCCTAAGCATGAGATTGAGCTATGGGTTTTACGCCTGAAGACTGAGTCGTTGAAGGTAGCCGGAATGTTAGCGTGAGTTATACCGGTTGCCGCGCGATCGAGAATATGGAGAAACCATGACTGAAGCTGAATCGATGCAAGCTGACGAAAGCCTGAAGTCGAGCGTCAAAAGTGCAAAGTCGCAGGTTGATGGACTTAAGGAGCTTGTTCCCCAACAGCTCTCCGACGAAGTCAAGCTCGCCACCACGGTACTCAAGGGCAAAGGAATCAGGCTCGGCACCGCCGCAGCGCTCGCGGGTGCCGCGTTGCTCTTGGTATTGCTTTTTGTGATCGCTGTAGTCGTGACCTTGGTAAATGTTCTGGCTATCTGGTTGCCCGGTTGGGCCGCCGCTTTGATCATTGCAGGATTCTTCCTCCTGGTCGCCGCTATTTTGGGATTGGTCGGATACGCCAAGATCAAGAAGGCTCTACCTTTGAAGCCGGAAGCAGCAATCCGTGGCCTGCGTCATGACTTCGGTGTGCTCAAGGACGGTAGTGGATTTGACGTTTCTACCCTCGATGAGCCGCTAAAGAAGAAGTCTGAAGAAGACGATGACAAGGACAAGAAGAAGGAACCAAAGCCGCCAGCACCAAGTGCTGACGAACTGATCCTTCGTACCCGTCGTCGTCGTCGCCAGATCCAGGCTTTGCGCGACAACCTAGGCGAGAGCGTTCAGGCGCCTCTGGCCAAGATCGATAAAGTACGTACCTTTACGCAGAATGCTGGAGATCGAGTTTCCGGTGCTGCTGCTAAGGCTCGTGGATTTGTCCGCCCTTCGTCTTCGGCTTCCGAAGATCAATCGGAGGCTGACAGAGTCAGCGGTAAACGCGCAGAGCAAGCACGCCCCTATGTAGTGATGGCTGGTTCAACGTTGGCACTCGGGGCTGTAATCCGCGCTTTATTCAAGCGCTCCTAAGTTTTCTGCTGACGGGGCGGTGCGACAGCGCCAGGGCGAAGAGGACCGCCCCGTCATGTACAAAAAATTTGGGCTAGAAAGGCACTGACATGGTTTGGATCGCTATTGCAGCGGCACTATGGAGTGCCTTTTGTCTTGCCTTTGGGGCTCACTTCCAGTCCAAAGCGGTACGTGAATCCGTGGATGGTCTGGAACTGACCCTAAGGAATGCAGGAAACCTCGCCAGCAACAAAGGCTGGATGGGTGGGCTGCTCTTGATGATTCTGGGCATGGCTCTGAATGTTTTTGCCTTGGCCAGCGCCCCACTTACCGTGGTGCAGCCAATTGGTGCTATCGCTCTTGTGGTCACAGCGGTGGTTAATGCCAAAGAAACTGACATCTCCATGAACCGGCCAACGGTGCTGGCGATCATCAGCTGCATGATCGGTTCCGTCGGCTTTGTGCTGCTGGCAGTTACCGCAACCAACAGCAATCACGCAGTGACCGAAGAACAGTCACATTTGATTGAAATGATCCTGGCCGGCGTAGTTGCCATCGTGGGATTGGCCACGATCTTGTTCCACCGCAAGCTGGTAGCGATCTTCTTTATCGTTGGTGCAGGCGTGCTGTTTGGGTTTGTTGCGGTACTGGTTCGAACCATTGCCATCGCCGTGCTGGGTATCGGAAACAGTAGCTTCCTGCAGCTTCCTTGGATCGCTGGAATCGCAGTGGTGGTCGCCGGGCTCCTCGGATCATTTTTTGTGCAGAAGGCCTACTCAAAGGGGCCTCCGGAGCTTGTGATCGCGGGGCTGACCGTCATTGACCCGATTATTGGTATCGCCATCGGAGCGAGCATCTTGGGTGAATTGCGTCCCGATGTTCCACTTCTAGTCACCGTGTTGATGGTCGTGGCAGCTGGCTTTGCAATAGTCGGAGTTGTGGCTCTCTCGCGCTATCACCCAGACGTGATCGAGCGCCGAAATCAATCCGAGGCGGACAAAGAACTGCACGAGCCCAAATAGACTGAACCTACAGACTTTTCATCAACCCAAATTTCTTGTGAACGACTAAGGATGCCCGTGGCCGAGGAAAAACCACTGACCATTGTCATTGCAGCTGACACCTACCTGCCGAACGTAAACGGCGCAGCGATGTTTTGCTATCGGTTAGCCACCGAGATGCATGCCCGAGGACATCGGGTGCACGTGCTAGCTGTACGTGGTGACGATGGTAAGACTTTCACCGAAATCCGTGACGAAGCAATTGTGCATCGTCTGAAATCGCACTCGGTTCCGACCCACGAGTATTTCCGAATCGTCGCCCCCTGGGAAGTCAACAGGCAGATTGATAGGTTATTGGCCGACATCAAACCTGATGTCATTCACGCGCAGAGCCACTATATGATTGGCCAGCGTTCCGTTGGGTGGGCCAAGAAAAACAAGGTTCGCTCAGTGGCCACGAACCACTTCATGCCTGAAAATCTTGACCCTTTCCTCCCATTCCCTCAGTGGTTCAAACGCATCGTGGCGCATAACTCCTGGAAGGACATGGGCAAGATTTTTGGTCGCGCTGACGCCGTGACCACTCCAACACCTTTGGCTGCTAAAGCCATGCGCGAGCGTGCCAAGCTGATGAACGTTTTGCCTTTGTCTAATGGCATTGAGGTTGGCAACTACGAGTTGGCTCCTGGGGAACAGATCATCAAGAACGACTTCCCAACCATCCTCTTCGCTGGTCGTTTGGCTGTTGAAAAGAACATCCACGAACTAATCGAGGCGCTGCCTTTGATGACTCAGGTACCCGATGCCATCATCGAAATCGTTGGTGGTGGCGAGCAACGAGTCCACCTGGAAAAGATTGCCGATGATCTGGGAATTCGGGACCGCGTACGCTTCCTCGGACTGGTCAGCGACGAAGAACTTCGACAGGCCTACTTGCGGTGCGATGTGTTCTGTCAGCCAGGAACCGCGGAGCTTCAATCGTTGGTCACCCTCGAAGCACTCTCCGCGTCAAGGCCGGTAGTGCTGGCTAATGCCATGGCGCTGCCTCATCTAGTTGATGAAGGGGTCAATGGCTACATGTTCAAACCTGGTGATCGCCAAGATTTGGCCGACAAGCTCGACCGCATTCTGGCCCTGAGTGAAGATGAGCGGGCCAAACTTGGCCAGGCCGGACACCGTAAGGTGATGAACCACGCGCAGAGAAAGACGATGGACTCCTTCGAAGCGTTGTACCGCGGTGAAAAGGTCTCCACACACTAAGTCTTGTGTCACGACGGGGTGCGCCAAATCGGTGTTTTGGCTAGTGATGCCCTAGAATATTTCGAGTGTGCTTGCACCAATAGGTGTTGAACACATGTGGGGAGTTAGCTCAGTTGGTTAGAGCAGGGGACTCATAATCCCTTGGTCATGGGTTCAAGTCCCATACTCCCTACCAACACTGATCGCTCGGCAACTAGTTACATCTAGTTGTCGGGCGATTTTTCTTTGACCACAGTTTTGAAGCTATTCGTGAAGCGGTAAGAGGATCGACGGGCGCATATCGCGCACCAGTAATGTGGGGTCAATATATTCGCCCTCTAGCCGCACACCCCAGTGGATGCAGCGCCCAGAGCAATGGGCTCCAGTGGCTACGGTTCCCACCTGATCCCCCGCATTCACCATTGCACCGACTTTCACCGTAGCGGTCACCGGTTCGATGCTGGTCTTAAAACCGCCACCGTGGTCAATAACCACCACAGGTCGGTCAACAACGGTAGAAGCGAAAGTAACTTTCCCGCGCTGTGGTGAAGAGACCTTAGTTCCCTCGGATGCACCGAGGTCCACTCCGCGATGTCCAGGCAACCAATTTTGGGCCGGCTTATCAAAGGGCTCAAGGATCTTGGGTTCACCGGCCAGCGGCCATCGCCAACCTGCCGCGGTACTTAGCGCTGCGCGTTTGGCCAGTGATTGACTTGGCCCGGTGGACGCTGAGGCCGCGGATGAGCCGAAGGTAAGTGCAAGTACAAGCAAGAAGTAGAGACAGCGTTTAATATTCATTTATTCAGCCTGCGTGGTGCATGTCAGCAGCTGGAGGCAGTGGGGGCGAAATGTGGGTAAGTTGATGGGCTCTAGATCACTTTCCTGCGTGTGGGTGGTTGTCATCTCTGTAGTACACTTGAAACAGCAGTTTCCTGTCATAGGTGTGTCCAAAATTGGATGCAGCGGATAGGGGATTGACTTCGCGTATGAGTTTCCATGACCACTTTGGTTGTGGCCTGAGGTTCCAGTGGTCCGAGAGAATCGGTGGATCGAAGGCGAGATGCTAAGCATCTTCGGCGCTCGTACTAGGGCGGATAACCACAATGGCTATCTGCATCAACCCGAACAAACAAGAGCAGTTACCGCGGGCGCATCTGTGCCCGGTCCGCCACTGCTGAAAGGAGTTGCGACATGCCAGTCGTAACCATGCGAGAGCTGCTTGACAGCGGCGTCCACTTCGGCCACCAGACCCGTCGCTGGAACCCAAAGATGAAGCGCTTCATTTTCACCGAGCGCAACGGCATCTACATCATTGACCTGCAGCAGTCGCTGTCGTTCATCGACCGCGCTTACGAGTTCGTCAAGCAGACTGTTGCCCACGGCGGCAGCGTTCTGTTCGTCGGTACCAAGAAGCAGGCTCAGGAATCGATCGCCGAGCAGGCTAACCGCGTTGGCCAGCCATACGTGAACCAGCGTTGGCTCGGCGGTATGCTGACCAACTTCCAGACCGTCTCCAAGCGCGTTCAGCGCATGAAGGAACTGGAAGAGATCAACTTCGAGGACGTTGCTGGCTCCGGTCACACCAAGAAGGAACTTCTGCTGCTCAAGCGCGAGCTGACCAAGCTGCAGAACAACCTCGGCGGTATCCGTAACCTGACCCGCACCCCTTCGGCTATCTGGATCGTTGACACCAAGAAGGAACACTTGGCTATCGACGAAGCTCAGAAGCTGGGCATCCCAGTTGTGGCCATCTTGGACACCAACTGCGATCCAGACGAAGTTACCTACCCAATCCCAGGCAACGACGACGCTATTCGCTCCGTCAACCTGCTGACCCGCGTTGTTGCTGACGCTGTGGCCGAAGGCCTCATCGCCAAGAACAACAAGGCTGCCGGTAAGTCTGAGGGTGCTGCTGAGCCTTTGGCTGAGTGGGAGCGCGAACTGCTTGAGGGCGAAAAGGCTAAGGAAGAAACTCCTGCCGCTGAAGCTCCAGCTGAAGAAGCTCCTGTTGCAGAAGCTGCAACCGAGGCAGACGAAGCTAAGTAGTCACCTGCGTGACTCTAAGAATTTGCCTTGACACACTAGCGTGTTGATCGAGGCAAATTCGACTAAGTCTTGTGGGACGGGCCGGAAAACCGACCCGTCCCACAAGCAAATCAAACTTGAAACTCCTAGCTGAATGGGATTGCACGTGGCAAACTACACCGCTGCTGATATCAAGGCACTGCGCGAGCGCACTGGCGCCGGCATGATGGACGTTAAGAAGGCTCTGGACGAGGCTAACGGCGACGCCGAGAAGGCCATCGAGATCATTCGCGTAAAGGGCCTGAAGGGCGCTACCAAGCGCGAAGGCCGTTCGACTGCTGAAGGCTTGGTTGCTGCCAAGGTTGAAGGCACCGTCGGCGTTATGATCGAGATCAACTGCGAGACCGACTTCGTCGCAAAGAACGAGAAGTTCATCGCACTGTCCAACAAGGTTCTGGATGCCGCTGTGGCTTCCGGCGCAGCAGATGCAGAAGCACTGCTGGCTTACGAGCTGGACGGCAAGACCATCGGCGACACCGTCATCGAAGAGGGCGCAATCCTCGGCGAGAAGATCGTTGTTCGTCGTGTAGCACGCATCGAGGGTGCCAAGGTTGCAGCCTACCTGCACAAGACCAGCAAGGACCTGCCAGCTCAGGTTGGCGTTCTGCTGGCTGTGGATGCTGACAGCGAAGCTGCCGGCACCGTTGCACACGATGTTGCTGTTCACACCGCTGCATTGGCTCCAACTTTCCTTACTCGCGATGAGGTTCCAGCAGATAAGGTTGCCGATGAGCGCCGTATCGCTGACGAAACCGCTCGCGCTGAAGGCAAGCCAGAAGCTGCTTTGAGCAAGATCGTTGAAGGCCGTCTGACCGGTTTCTTCAAGGAAATCGTTCTGGTTGACCAGGCTTTCGCCAAGGATGCCAAGAAGTCAGTAGGCAAGGTCTTCGAAGAAGCTGGCACCAAGCCAGTTGCTTTCGCTCGCTTCCGCGTAGGCGCCTAAGCTTTAGCGCATTAGGCACTAGCCGCACGTTTTAAGCGAACGGCGGGCAGGGCAACCTGACCGCATCAGAGAAAAGGGAGGTGAGCACCGAGAGAAAACTCGGTGACTCGCCTCCCTTTTCTCGAGCCCGGATCTCAAGATACCTTGGGAACTGGGAAGTACTACCCCCAGCTTGATTCCGACCTCCAGGAGTAAGACAACTTATGACAACCACCCCAGAAACCAAACGTCGTCGCGTCCTGCTCAAGCTCTCCGGTGAGGTGTTTGGCGGCGGCAAGGTCGGTGTTGACCCGGACACCGTGCGTGGCGTTGCACGGCAGATCGCTGCGACCGTTGGAGAAGTTGAGGTGGCCATCGTTGTTGGCGGCGGCAACTTCTTCCGCGGCGCAGAACTTTCCGCTGCGGGCATGGACCGTTCACGTGCCGACTACATGGGCATGCTGGGCACCGTCATGAACTGCCTGGCCCTTCAGGACTTCTTGGAACAGTGCGGTGTTGAAACCCGCGTTCAGTCCGCCATCGCTATGGCTCAGGTCGCAGAGAACTACATTCCACGTCGCGCCATCCGCCACATGGAAAAGAATCGCGTGGTCATCTTCGGTGCCGGCGCTGGTCTTCCTTACTTCTCTACCGATACCGTGGCCGCTCAGCGTGCCTTGGAAGTCGACGCAGACGAGGTACTGATGGCCAAGTCGGGCGTTGACGGCGTGTACACCGCTGATCCGAAGAAGGACCCAAGCGCCAAGAAGCTGGACACGCTGACCTACAGTGAAGCCCTGCTGAACAACATCCGCGTTATGGATCAGACCGCTATGACCATGTGCCAGGACAACAAGCTAGACATGCTGGTCTTCGGCATGGAAGGCGAAGGAAATGTCGCTGCAGCCATCCGCGGTGAGCGGATCGGAACCACCGTCACCGTTTAATCGGTGAACGTGGCCTAGGATTGAAGTAGATTTATTTTCCCGTAGCGGAAACACAGATGAAGAACTTGAGGAGTACCGGTGATTGAGGAAACGCTGGCGGAGACCGCCGATAAGATGGAACGCACCATTGATGCCGCCAAGGAGGACTTCGCGACGATCCGTACCGGTCGCGCCCACCCAGGTATGTTCTCAAAGGTCATGGTTGACTACTATGGTTCGCCAACCCCACTGCAGCAGCTGGCATCCTTCGCGGTTCCAGAAGCACGCACCATCACCATCACCCCATTCGATGTGACCGCACTGCGCGAAATCGAAAAGGCTTTGGGTGACCCAGAAGTAGGCGCTAACCCTTCTTCGGACGGCAAGATGATCCGCGTGACCCTTCCGGTACTGACCGAAGAGCGTCGCAAGGAATACGTCAAGCTGGCCAAGGCCAAGGGTGAAGACGCTCGTGTTGCACTGCGTAACCACCGTCGCAAGGCTAAGGACACCATCGACAAGTTGGTCAAGGATGGCGAAATTGGCGAAGACGAGGGTACCCGTGCAGAAAAGGACCTTGACGCGCTGACCAAGAAGCACGTTGATTCAGTCGATGAGATCCTGAAGAAAAAAGAAGCCGAGCTGCTGGAAGTCTAATGCCAGGCTCGACAGAGAACACTGAGGGCAACGCTTCGGCGGTGCCCTCAGTGGCATCCGGTAATTCTCAGCCGATGTCCCGGCGAGAGGCTCGCGCACTGCGTGAGGCTCAAAGCAAGGGGCAGCAAAATGCGACCGAGGCAAACAAAGGTGCAGACCAAAAGTCGTTGGGCGTAAGCAAGTCGGAACTTCGTGTGCCGGCCCCGCCGGAAACCGACTCAGAGGATCTTGCCGAAACTGGTGAACCCGATGCTAAGGAAGCGGCAATCCCGCCCGAACTGCTCATCGGCAACCCCGAACCCAAGGTCTCACGCGCCGGCCGAAACCTGCCGGCCGCTATCGGCGTCGGGGTAGTACTGCTGGGCGTTGTGCTCGTAGGACTATTCTGGGTGGAACCGTTGCTGGTCTTTGCCGTCACCGTACTAAGCGGCATCGGCTGCTGGGAAGTGGCACGAGCAACAACTCATGCCAAAACTGCGGTGCCTCAAATACCGCTGTATCTGGCATCGATCCTGCTCCCGGTCAGCGCCATACTTGGGGGAGTAGAAGCCCTCGGGTTTAGCTTTGTTGCCTGCGTTTTGGTTGCACTGCTCTTTAGGCTGATGGAAGGTCTGAAGGGTGCGGTCGCCTCGGTGATGAGCAGTGTGTTCATCATTAGCTGGATTCCGCTGTTGCTTTCCTTCGCGCTGTTGATGCTTGACGGAGAAGACGGACAGCTGCTGATTGCTACGATCCTGCTTTTGGCCGTTGCCAATGACACCTTCGGCTACATTGTTGGTGTGCTCATTGGTAAACATCCAATGGCGCCGAAGATCTCTCCGAAGAAATCTTGGGAGGGCTTTGGCGGATCGCTAATTGGCTCAATGGCTATTGGTGCTTGCGCGATGTACTTCTGGCTGGATATGCCGTGGTGGACCGGTGTGATTCTGGCCTTATTCACCACAATCGCGGCGACCACAGGCGACTTTGCGGAGTCGATGGTCAAGCGTGAACTGGGCATTAAGGACATGAGCAACCTGCTTCCTGGGCACGGCGGAATTATGGACCGACTTGATTCGGTGCTCTTTGTTATCCCGCTGGGATACTTAATTTCGCACTTGCTTGCGTGGAGCGTAGCGGTCTTCTGATCCGAGGTTTTCGCAGCGGGAATGGTGTAATCCTTGATTGGAGAACACCTGCTGGTGTGGCCATCGGGCCAAGTATTGGTTTGAACAAATAGAATATGAGGGTATCGCCTGAGGGTGATACGCCACTGACATCTCTCTAGAGAAAAAGGAACTGTCGTGTCGCAGCAGCAAGATGCTCCGTTTTCCCGCGTACCGGATGCGGAGTTTGGCTACAACGCAAAGCAAGTTGATGCGTTCCTTAGCCGTGCCCGTGCCACCTTCAACGGCGGGGGAAACGACGACAGCGTGGTGACCAGCCACCTGATTCGCCGAACCACTTTTGCTCCTCAAAAGGGCGGCTACCAGGCGCGCGAGGTTGATGGTGCGCTGGATAGGTTAGAGGACGTGTTTGCCAAGCGGGAACGCGACGATCTGATCAGCCACCAGGGCGAAGAAGTTTGGCTACAGCAGGTTGGACGACTAGCTGCCATTCTGCGTGGACGCCTGCACCGTGCCAAGGGTGAGCGCTTCCGCCGCCCATCGCGTACCAACGCCTCAAGCTACAACGTTGAAGATGTTGACCGTCTATGCGACCAGCTCATTGATTACTTCGAAAACGATGTTCCGATGGCCGTGGACGCCGTACGCCGTGTTGAATTCCGTTCTGCTCAGGGAACTGATGGTTATGAGGAGTCGCAGGTTGATGCGTTCTTAGACCGTGTGGTTGAGCTGATGGCCTCCATCGACTAGTTCAGGCACCACCAACTGAATATTTTCTGTGGGCACCGAATGTTATCGTTCGGTGCCCACGGAATTTAAGCTAAGTCGCATTTGGGATTCGCAAGCTGCGTGCGCAGTAGATGGCGCAGATGCCACAGACCGCGGCGACTAAGGCAAGCGAAACCGCATAGGATATCAACGGAAGTAGCGTCGCCAGAAGGGTCGGAAGCAAGAACCCGCTGTAGGCCAGTGAGTAGTACAGGCCTGAGAGGCCGGCCAAATCTTGTGCTGTGGCGATAGCCTGCACCTGTATTAAGCCCGCTACCGTGCAGATGCCGTATGCGGCACCTAGCAACACGGCCACGCACATAGCCAGTACAGGGGCATCGACCCACGCGACCAGTACTGAGAGCAACATTCCGATGGTCATCAATGTCATTCCCACGGGTAGTGCCCGACCGCCAGTGATTTTTGCGATCCACGGCACCAAATTCTGGCTCAACGCTCCGGTGCCCAACGTCAGCACGGTCAGCACCGTGGCGTAGAGCGTACTCCAAGTACCAAGTCGGTCTTGGACGGCCGCAGGGATGATCGCATAAGCGACTCCTGCAGCGGCAAAGATCCATGGGGCAGTGGGAATGATGACCTTACGGAATCGATGATGAGATGCCGAGGGGATTCGTAAATCCTTATACCAAGCTCCATCAGTCCGTTGTGCCGGAGCTAGAGACTCTTGAGCCCTGAGTAAGAAGGCCAGCGCTATGAGTGAGAGAACCAGATGAATGAGGTAGGGCGCTTGTTCGGGCATCGGGGCCCACTGAGCCATGGCTCCGCTGACAGCTGCTCCCAGACCGAATCCGAGCGTCAGAGTCAAAGATGAACGTTTTGCGCCAGCGGTGGGACCAGCATGAGTGTCGAAGGGGTGGCTTGAAAGTTCCTTGATCCAGCTTGAACCAACCGACATAGCCGCTCCCACGCCTACCCCTGACATCAGTCGCCCGAGGCAAAGCAACAGCAACGAATGAGAACCAAGGGCCAAAAGTGCACTGGCAAGGATGCTGATCACCGTCCCAGCAATCAATACGGGTTTGCGCCCGTGCTGATCAGATAAGGGACCGAGTAATAACAGGCCAGGGATCAGGCCCCCAACGTAGGTGCCCAGCAGCAAATTGGCTTGCCATGGCTGGAAACCTTCAAGCACCTCATATAGGTGCAGTAACGGTGTGAAGTGGTTTCCGCCCCAAGCGATCATGAATACGGCGCAGGCGACATAGAGATATTCGGTTTTGCCTCTGGTGGACGTGAACAATTAATTCGCCTTTTTCGGGAAATGAGCTTTGGTGAGGTGAGCGTTGAGGCATTGAGCAAATTCGGTCGCATTGGCTTGGCCAGCCAGATCGGCTAATCTCTCATGCTCTTGGAGGTAGGTGGCTAGTTGCTCCGGGTGTTCAAGGGCAGCCTCAAAGGTGAGCCTTGCCAGCCGGGGCGCCAATTCGGTGAGCAGGTCAGTGATCACATTGTTGCCGCCAGCCTGAACGAGCGCAGCGTGGAAAGCGAAGTCAGCACTGGCAAAACCCAAAAGATCTCCGGACGCGAGGGCTGCGCGCTGTGCTTGGAGCGGTTCGTTCAGTGAATTGGAAAGCTCGGCGAGTTTGCCGGGTGTGGAGGTGAGCGCTTCTAATGTTCCACGCTCGAACAGGCCGCGTGTAGCAAGTAGGTCTCTGCGTTCTTCGAAGGTGATTGCCGTGACTACAGCGCCTTTTTTGGGCATGAGTCTGACCAATCCCCATCGAGCCAGCTGAAGCATCGCTTCACGAGATGGCGTTCTGCTGACTCCCATTTCTAAGGACAGCTCGGCCTCGGTGAGTAGATGTCCAGCGGGTATGGAGCGTTCGACAATACGTTGCGCAGCATGAGCTGCGACGCGACGGGCCAATGACCCATCGGCTTGATCGGGTTCCCAGGGTAGCAAATAGCTCATACATTCACTGTACCCCTTGATGCATGCATCAATAAATTCTTGTGTCAGACAATGAAACTAGCGAATGGGGAGAGGAAAATCTGGCTCGTGGCCGTCAGGAGAAGATTTTTATGAATTGCTCGACGGGTCAGGTACATGCAGGAGCGCCATGACCCGATCGGTGTTCTGCGGAACCGCGCGTCGAGTGCCGCGCGACACCACGATCATCACCACAAAGGCCAGTGGTACGCTCCATGCTGCAGGCTGACGCAGAAGGTGAACCCACCACAGATCGATCGTGGGCAGGAAAATGCCGACGGACAGCGAAAGACCGCAGGTGATGGCGCCGGTGAGCAGGCCGGCGATCGCTCCCTTCGCGGTAAGCGAGCACCACCAAATCCCTAGAAGCAGTAACGGGCAGATGGTGGAGGCGGTAAAGGCAAAGACGTTGCCGATGGCTCCAGCAAGGGCCAGTGAACTGGTGAGTACCGCGATGAGCACGGGCAGGGCGGTGGCAAGGATCGTGGAGATTCTAAAACCACGTACGGTGCCGTTGAAGAATTCTTGGGAGATCGCGCCGGCTAATGAGACCACGAGACCAGAGGTGGTGGAGAGGAACGCAGCAAAGGCGCCGCCCACCACAATCGCGGTCAACGCATCGGCCACTACACCGTTAAGCAGCCTGCCTGGCAGTAACAGAATCGTCGCATCGCTCTCGTTAGCGGCGCCAAGTTCTGGGGTGTACAAGATACCTAGCACACCCAAGGTGGTGGGCAGCAGGTAGAACGCGGAGAGCAGGCAGAGCACGATCACCGTGGTGGTGCGGGCACTGGATCCGGTGGGATTGGTATAAAAACGGACCAGTACATGCGGCAAGCCAAGGGTGCCAAAGAGCAGGGCCAAGATGATCGAGATGGTCTCGTACATATTCATCGTCGTGACCGATTCCAGCTGGGTGGAAAGGCTCTGGGCTCGTTCACTGGCAGCATGTTCTGGGATGGCTCGGGCCAAGAGGAAAAGGGTGGGGATCACCAATGCTGCCAGCTTGAACCAGTATTGGAAGGCCTGGACGAAGGTGACCGAGCGCATGCCGCCGGATAGTACGGTCACACAAACCACCACTGCCACAACAATTGGCCCTACCCAGCCCGGGAGCCCGGTGGCGGTAGAAAGAGTCAGTGCCGCGCCGTGCATTTGCGGAACGATGTAGAGCCAGCAGATCACCACCACTAGGTAGGTGGTCAGCTTGCGCAACATCGGTGAATTATCGAAGCGGATCTGTGCAAAGTCAGGAATCGTGTAGGCCCGAGATCTGCGCAACGGGGCAGCCACAAACAAGAGCAGCATCAGGTAACCGGCGGTATAGCCGATGGGGAACCACAAACCTGATTGACCGGAAAGCACAATGAGCCCGGCGACGCCGAGGAATGATGCGGCGGAAAGATATTCGCCACCGATGGCCGAGGCATTCCACCACGGAGGCACGGTACGCGAAGCAACATAAAAATCTGAGGTGGTGCGCGAAATTCGCAGGCCATAAAAAGCGATCAGCATGGTGGTCAGACAGACCACGATGAGGGCGGAAACCGAAAGTAAACTAGCCACGGCTGATGCTCCGATACCTGCGCTCATTGCGTGCTGCCGCCCGATTATAGAGTATTCCGGCCACAATGATCAGTGGGTACATCCCTACCCCGAGGACCCACCAGGGCAAGGGGATATGGAACAGATGAATATTCGAGACCACTGGCCAAAACACCAGTAGTGAACAGATGCCCACCAACAGTGCCAATAATCCTGCAGCCACCGAGCAGCCTAATCGCAGTTGGGAACGGATCAGCTGACGGACATAAAATTCTTCGGCTGTGTGCTCTGGTGGCTGACGAGTCACGGTCAGCGAGGCATCTTGCGGTGCCTGGACAAGCACTCGTTGTGGGCGTTGTTGTGCAAACCGTCCTGGCAAAGCTTCGTCAGGCGAGTTTGTGTTCTGGCGTTTGTCGCCAGCTGCTGGATTCTGCACGCGGGCCCCGGGCAATCCTAGAGTGGACGGACGCGGTTGGCAGCCAGACGCTCACGCAGGTACGGCAGGGCGCGTCGGGAAATGGGCAACTCCGCTCCGTGCACGATCACCGCTGCCTTACCGGTCTGTAGCCGTACGGTCTCGATCTTCTCCATGCAGACCAGATAGGAACGGTGGATGCGCACAAATCCGGATTCTGCCCATTGGGCCTCCAGATCATTGAGTGGAACACGAATCAGGTAGCTAGATTCTTTGGTGTGTAGCCGGGCGTAATCACCTTGAGCCTGAACGTAGGCGATGTCGCCGCGCGGGATGAGTTTGGTGATGCCACCCTGATCTACGGTGATTATTTCTGGCTTGGCAGGCGTTTCCTCCACCAGTTCACAAATGCGGCGCACGGACTCGGCCAAACGCTGTGGGCGGATGGGCTTGAGTACGTAGTCGATAGCGGCCAGTTCAAAAGCCTGGAGCGCTTGGTCTTCATCGGCGGTGACAAAAACGACCAGTGGGGGATGGGCAAAGCGCGTGATGACTCGGGCGATGTCTAAACCGGAGAGGGCTGGCATGTGGATGTCCAAAAACAAGGCGTCAACTTCGTTTTCTTCTAAGGCTTTTAACGCCGCAGCACCAGAAGTAGCGCGGTGGATTTTGCCAATTCGCGAATCTTGGCTCAGCAGGAAACAGATCTCTTCCACTGCTGGGAGTTCATCATCGGCAACCACCACATTAATCATGCAAAAATTCTACCGTTTTCTTACTGTTTCTAAACATTTGGGATTCCTAAACCTCAGCACCGGTGGTGTCTGGCGCACGGAATTTAGGAACGCGCAGGGTGATCAAGGTTCCAGCTCCCGGGGCGGTCTCGATGATCAGCCCATTGGAGTTGCCGTAAAGCTGACGCAGTCGCAGGTCAACATTTCGAAGCCCCACATGCATGGTTGTGGTGGTGCCAGCGAGCACGCTGGCCAATTGCTCCGGGTCCATGCCCATCCCGTCATCTTCAACCGAGATCACCGCATGCATGCCGTCCTCGGTGGCGGTTATTGAAATGACACCACCATCGGGGCGAGCCTCCAGTCCGTGGCGGACGGCGTTTTCCACCAATGGTTGCAAGGCGAGGAATGGAATTTGAGTGGGGAGAACTTCGGGAGCAATCTGCAAGCTGACCTTGATTCGATCGCCGAAGCGGGCTTTTTCAAGTAAAAGGTAGCGGTCGATCTCTTCGAGCTCTTCGGCCAACGTAGTAAATTCTCCGCGGCGCCTAAAGGAGTAACGAGTGAAGTCGGCAAACTCAATCACCAATTCTCTGGCACGGGCTGGGTCGGTATTAATAAACGAGGCAATGGCGTTTAGCGAGTTGTAAATGAAGTGTGGGGAGATTTGCGCGCGTAATGCGCGCATCTGAGCTTCAAGCAACATTGCTTTGGACTCATCTAGTTGCGCAGTGGATACCTGTGCGGAGACAAAAACCGCGACTTCTGACACTGCACGAACAAAGCTCGCACCGGCGCGCTGCGAGAGAGCAATCACCGCGCCGACAACTTGATCGCCCACCATGATGGGAGCGGCAACAATGTCCATTGACGTTGAATGCTTCACCTGAGTTTTGCCGGTAGCCAGTGTAGAAGCCGAAGCCTCGGCGGCATCCTCTTCTAATTGTGCGGTGAACTCGATTCCGGAGTCGGTGGCGAGGATCCGGGTGCTGTCGCTGATCAAAAGCACCTGGCAATTGAGTAGCCGGCGCAGTGCCTTGGCGCTTTTTGCGGCGCCTTCTTTAGTCAGCCCGCGTTCCAAATGGGGTACGGCAACTGACATATGGTGCAGGGTTTTGTAGGTAGCTTCTTCGGCATCGGTGCCCATCTCTCTGGTTGAGCGAGAAATCCTAAAACCGAAGTAGCCAACGATAGTAATGCCAAGCACCACGATGACCACGATCAGGGTGACTTGCAATGCTGGAGACATGTTCTCATCCTAAAGCCCTTCAAGACCCTGTGCGTTGAGCGCGATGGTGCGTGCCGTTGAGCGCATAAAACAGCCCGTTGAGCCACGCTCCCTCGAATTTCCCTAGTCGCGCGAGGAATCATCACTAATAGTGAATTGAGTCACACTTTCGATGTGGGCTCGCCCGCATCTCTAACTCGCTCAAGGAGGGCCTCAATGAGTGCCAACCCGGAACCCGACGTCACTGGCGACGTCGATTTCGTCAAGGAGAGTCAATCTGAGGAATTTCAGGAACTACGCAAAACTCACCGTAGCTTCGTATTCCCCATGGCGATCTTCTTCCTCGTCTGGTATTTCGCCTACGTACTGCTAGCTGACTATTTCCACGACTTCATGTCAATCAAGGTTTGGGGCAACGTCAACCTCGGCATTCTCCTTGGGCTCTTGCAGTTTGTTTCGACCTTCATCATCACGGCAGCCTATGTCAGCTACGCCAATAAGAAGATCGACCCGCAGGCCACGCGCATTCGCGAACGCCTAGAAGATAAAGGAGTGAAATAAATGCAGTCACTAACACTCCTTGCTCAAGGTGCGGTCGCATCAACCAAGGTGGGTAACCCACTGGTTAATATCGGCATCTTCATTGCCTTTGTTGGCATTACCTTGGTGATCGTTCTGCGAGCATCCAAAAACAACAAGACCGCCGCGGACTACTACGCCGGTGGCCGTTCCTTTACAGGAACGCAGAACGGTACAGCTATTGCCGGTGACTACCTCTCGGCGGCGTCCTTCTTGGGCATTGTCGGAGCCATCGCCATCAACGGCTACGACGGCTTCCTGTACTCCATTGGCTTCTTGGCCGCCTGGCTTGTCGCGCTGCTGCTCGTTGCCGAGCTGTTGCGAAACACCGGTAAGTTCACCATGGCGGACGTACTTTCCTTCCGCCTCAAGCAGCGTCCGGTTCGCATTGCTGCCGCAATCTCCACCCTGGCAGTTTGTGTGTTCTACCTGCTGGCACAGATGGCTGGCGCCGGGGCGCTGGTGTCCTTGCTGCTGGGTATCGACGAAAAACTGGGTCAGTCACTGGTCATCGTGATCGTTGGTGCCCTGATGATCCTGTATGTACTGGTCGGTGGCATGAAGGGCACCACCTGGGTGCAGATCATCAAGGCCTGCCTGCTGATCGCTGGCGCGTTGATCATGACCGTCTGGACCCTGGCTATTTTCGGTTTCAACTTCTCGGAACTGCTGGGCAAGGCCGCCGAAGTGGCTGGCAACCCAGAGATCCTGAACCCGGGTATGCAGTATGGCAAGAGTGAAACTTCCAAGTTGGACTTCATCTCCTTGGCGTTGGCCCTGGTGCTTGGTACCGCTGGCCTTCCACACGTGCTGATGCGTTTCTACACCGTGCCAACCGCGAAGGAAGCACGTAAGTCGGTTGTCTGGGCCATCTGGTTGATTGGTGCTTTCTACCTGTTCACCCTGGTTCTTGGCTTTGGTGCCGGCGCACTGATTGGTCCAGACCGGATCAAGGCCGCCCCAGGTGGCGTGAACTCGGCAGCACCGCTGCTGGCTTACGAACTGGGCGGAACGGTTCTGCTGGGTCTGATCTCGGCAGTCGCCTTCGCAACTATTCTGGCTGTGGTGGCAGGTTTGACCATTACTGCAGCTGCTTCCTTTGCTCACGACGTTTACGCTTCGGTGATCGCTAAGGGCAGGACTACCCCAGAGAAGGAAATGAAAGTAGCTCGACGAACCGTGCTAGTTATCGGCGTCTTTGCTATCGCTGGCGGTATCGGTGCTCAGGGGCAGAACGTGGCCTTCTTGGTAGCTTTGGCCTTCGCGGTCGCTGCCTCGGCTAACCTGCCAACCATCCTGTACTCGCTGTTCTGGAAGGGATTCAAAACCCGCGGCGCAGTTTGGTCTATGTACGGTGGTCTGGGTTCGGCCCTGTTGCTGATCATTTTCTCCCCGGTCTTCTCCGGGGCAGAAACCTCGATGATCCCAAGCATCGACATGTCCATCTTCCCGCTGGCTAACCCGGGCATCGTTTCCATTCCGTTGGCCTTCTTGCTGGGCTGGTTGGGATCGGTTACCGATAAGAGGATCGAGGATCCAACTAAGGCAGCTGAAATGGAAGTTCGTTCGCTGACCGGTGTGGGCGCTGAAAAGGCCGTCGATCACTAAACAAATAACACGTAGGTAAAACACAGTTCTGGGGATTAACCACCAATGGTTGATCCCCAGAACTTTTAGTGTGGTATCACTGGCTGCTGGTTTGCAGCGAGTGTCGTAGCAGTGCGGTCGTTCGGTACGGGACCAGCTGCGCCATGGACAATGCTGAGTCAGCGCGATTGACCCCATCAATATGTAGTAGCTGGCCGTGGACCCTAAAAAGTTGTTCTGCATCCTTGGCTGCCACTCGTACCAAGATGTCGGCATTACCGGTGAGTCCGTGTGCTTCTAGCACTTCAGGGATGGTGGCTAACTTAGCGGTGATTTCCTCAAGATATCTCTGGTCCACATGTAATTCAATGAAGGAGAGTAGTCCGTAGCCCAATGCGGCCGGAGGGATGCGACGGTCCGGATTATCCAGAACTTCATTTTCAAGTCTGGTCATTCGAGTCTGCACCGTATTACGTCCGAGGTTCAAAGCCGTAGCGATGGCCGAACCGGTTCGTTTTTTGGCAGTGGCTAGCGCCAGTAGGATTCGTCGATCTGTCATGTCCAAGAGGTGCATAATGAGCACGTTAGCACCGTATGGGAAGGATAAATAGGGCGTTTGCGCTAATTTTCCGCTGACCATTGTGCGTCTTGCGTTACGTGAGTAGCATCACATTTAGCGGGGTTCGACCAGGAATCTCGCCAACGACTACGTGAAAGTAAGGATGCCGATCGTGTCCACACAGCACATGGACGTAGCCGCCGGATGCCTACCAACGCATCAGCTGCTGAACGTCGACGGGAAACGAATTCCGGACGAAGAACTAGACCACCACCTCAAGGACCTCAAAGAAGCGGACCTTGCCGATTTCTTGCGAGACATGGTGGTGCTGCGACGGATGGACAATGAGGCCACCGCCCTGCAACGCCAAGGTCAACTGGGCCTGTGGGCTCCGTTGCTCGGCCAAGAAGCCGCACAAATTGGTTCGGTGCGCGCCACCGAAGACGACGACTTTATCTTTCCCTCGTACCGCGAACACGGAGTCGCGTGGGCTAGGGGAGTGAAAGCAGAAGACCTACTAAGCGTTTGGCGCGGAGCCCAAGCCAGTGGCTGGGATCCGAACGAAGTAAATATTGCTTGCCAACAGATTGTCATAGGTTCCCAGGCGCTACACGCTGCTGGGTACGGGATGGGCATCAAGTTTGATGGCGGCAAGCAAGTTTCCGTGGCTTACTTTGGCGATGGCGCCACCAGTCAGGGTGACGTTAATGAGGCGATGATTTTTGCGACCAGCTACCAGGCGCCGGTCCTCTTCTTCTGCCAGAACAACCAATGGGCCATCTCAGAGCCCGTCGCCTTACAAAGCCGTACCCAGATTGCTGACCGTGCCCATGGCTTCGGGCTAAAAACCTGGCGGGTGGACGGCAATGACATTCTGGCCGTGTATGCGGCAACAAAGGCGGCTCTGGCCCACGCCCGACATGGACTTGGTCCAACGTTCATTGAGGCTGTTACCTACCGAATGGGTTCTCACACCACCGCTGATGATCCAACTCGATACCGTAAAACCGAGCAGCTTGAAGAGTGGAAAGCCAAGGATCCTATCGATCGCTTGGTGAAGTACCTGCATCAAATGGGTGCAGATGTTCAGTCTTATGAGCAGCGTGCGCAGAACGCCGCCGATGACATGGCAGCTCAGTTACGTGCCGCAATCACCACCATGGAAGATCCAAAGGTCCAAGAGCTGTTCTCCAATGTTTATGCAGAGAAGCATGAACCGACGCAGCGGGCAGCTAAAGAATATTTGGATTATCTTGCTGACTTTTCAGGTGGTGAATAATCATGGCAACAACTATGCTCAAAGCGCTAAATAAGTCGCTACACGATGCGCTCAGCGAAGATGAAAAAGTTATCTTGCTCGGTGAAGACATCGGAACCTTGGGGGGCGTTTTTCGTGTCACCGATGGGCTAAAGTCCGAATTTGGTGAGCACCGAGTGGTCGACACTCCGCTGGCCGAATCAGGAATTGTCGGAACTGCCATTGGTCTGGCCTACCGTGGCTACCGCCCGGTGGTGGAGATCCAATTTGATGGCTTCACTTACCCGGCTTTTGACCAGTTGGTTTCGCAGCTGGCTAAGCTGCATTACCGTTCGCGCGGACGGGTGAAAATGCCGGTCACTGTCCGTATTCCTTACGGTGGTGGCATCGGATCTCCGGAGCACCACTCGGAATCACCGGAAGCGTACTTTGCTCACACCGCGGGACTGCGAGTATTTGCACCTTCCAGTGTGGAGGATGCCTACACAATGCTGCGCCAGGCCATCACTTGCGATGACCCGGTGATCTTCTTTGAACCTAAACGCCGCTATCACGAAAAGTCTGACGCTGAACTCATTGAGCCAGAGCCGGATTCTTCACCTAAGGCAAGAGTGGTTCGAGAAGGAAATGACGTGACGATGGTCGGCTATGGGCCAACCACCTATACCTTGATCGATGCTGCCCTAGCGGCCGAGGACGAAGGTACCAGCCTAGAAGTCATTGATCTGCGCAGTTTAGATCCGTTGGATTTCGACACCATCGCTCAGTCGGTCCAGCGCACCGGAAAGCTGGTTGTGGTTCACGAGGCCAGTCGGACCGCGGGGTTGGGTGCCGAGATTTGTGCCGAGATCACCGAGCGTTGTTTTGATTACTTGGAGCACGCGCCCTTGCGTGTGACCGGATTTGACGTTCCCTATCCACCCTCGCGACTAGAGAGCCATCATTTGCCGGATCTAGACCGAGTGCTACACGCGGTAGATACGGTCATGGCCCACCACGAAGCCACCGAAGGAGCTGCCCAGTGATGAGCAATCAAACTTTTAAACTGCCAGATCTGGGAGAGGGGCTGACTGAATCCGAGGTCTTGAACTGGAAGATCAAGGTCGGCGAGCAAGTGAGCCTAAATCAGGTCATTGCCGAGGTGGAAACCGCTAAAGCAGTGGTGGAGTTGCCTTCACCGTTTGCCGGAGTGGTCCAACAGATTCATGCGTCCCAAGGAGAAGTTGTTCAAGTCGGTGGCCCGCTAGTGACTTTTGGCGACGAAGCACCAGCTAAGGATTCACCGCAACAACAATCACCACAAGATGCTTCCGGAGCCGAACGCACCCCGACTCTTGTGGGTTATGGTGCCCCCGCTGCTACCGGTGCTCGACCGCAACGCAAAACCCGTAACTCTCGGCAGGCAACTTCTGTTGTGGTGGATCATGGGAGTAATCAGCGCACCGTGACTCGTTGTACACCCCCGGTGCGAAAGCTTGCCCGTGATCACGGGGTCGATATTTCGGTGCTTGCTGGAAGCGGCGAAGATGGGCTGGTGCTTCGGCGTGATGTTCAACAGGCCATTGATGCTTCTGGCTCGGTCAGTGATTCTTCGGTTGCTCAACCGAAGGTGGACGCGCACGCGGGGGATAGGCACGTAAAAATCACCGCAGTGCGTAGAGCTACCGCTAAGGCCATGGTGAGTTCTGCCTTCACTGCTCCGCATGCCACGGAGTTCCTGACCATTGATGTCACCGAATCGTTGGCTTTGGTTGAAGATATGCGGGCCCACCGGTTGACGAAAGACGTCAAACTCAACATCACTACGCTCACTGCCTTGGTTGTCACTCGCTTGCTAGGGACCTATCGGGCATTGAACTCAACGTGGGACGAACAAGCTGATGAAATCGTTGAATTCGGATCGGTAAATCTTGGCATGGCTGTCGCCAGTGACCGCGGCCTGTTGGTGCCGGTAATCAAGGAGGCTCAGGCGATGCCGCTGGTTCAATTGGCTACCGGGCTGAGTGAGCTCATCGATCAAGGTCGGTCCGGAACATTGTCTCCGGCTCAACTTTCTGGTGGCACCTTCTCCATTACCAACGTTGGAGTGTTCGGCGTTGACGCTGGAACACCAATTCTTCCCCCAGGGCAGGCTGGAATTTTGGCATTAGGCCAAGTGAAGCGTCGGCCTTGGGAATACCAAGACGAAGTAGCGCTTCGCCATACCATGACTTTGGCTTTGTCCTTTGATCACAGGGTGGTTGACGGCAAGGAAGCAAGCGAGTTCCTCGCAGGTGTCGGATCAGTTTTACATGACCCCGGAATGATGAACATTTTTATTTGACATTCAAGTTATGTTGACCCGGACAGAATATCTTTGACGGAATGACTAAACCGATTTCAAGCATCGCTTTCATGAATATTCATTGGTTGTTTCGCAATTTTTGATGTAATCTCATTCACTACGTGCTACAGCTCACGCTTGCGCGCACGGCTCTGCGAAATGCAGAAGCAGCAACCTTATGTTGAGGAGAAATAGGATGCGATACTCGCACGCATCTAAGGCTGTCGTTCTTTCAGCAGCCTTGGCACTGACCCTGTCGGCTTGTGGAGGCGGTTCAAGTGACACCGCCAGCGGTGATGGGGACGGTTCATACGTCGTCACCGCTAACACCACAGAGCCGCAGAACGGTCTTCTACCTGCCAATACCAACGAAGTTGGTGGCGGTCGTGTCATGGACCTGCTCTTCACGGGCTTGGTCAGCTATGACGCAAAGGGTGCCCCTGTCAATGAACTCGCTGAGTCCATTGAGTCCAAGGACTCCCAGAACTACACCATCAAGATCAAGTCTGGCCAGACCTTCTCTGACGGCTCTCCAGTAACTGCTGCTTCGTTCGTGGATGCTTGGAACTTCGGTGCCGCAGCCAAGAACGCTCAGCTGAACTCCTACTTCTTCGAGTCCATCAAGGGCTACGACAAGGTAAGTGCTGAGAAGTCCAAGGAAGACAAGATGGAAGGTCTGAAGGTAGTTGATGACACTACCTTCACCGTCAAGCTTTCCCAGCCTGAATCTGACTTCCCACTGCGTCTGGGCTACACCGCCTTCATGCCGTTGCCAGAAGCAGCATTCAAGGATCCAAAGGCCTTCGGCGAAAAGCCAGTCGGCAACGGTCCATACAAGCTGACCGAATGGAACCACGACGTCAACCTGAAGATGGACATCAACGAGAAGTATGACGGTCCTCGCAAGGCTGCAAACGGTGGCATTGATTTCAAGGTCTACCAGTCCACTGACTCGGCCTACTCGGATCTGCAGTCCAACAACTTGGACGTACTGGATCAGATTCCTCCAGGACAGCTCGCTTCCTACCAGGATGACCTGGGTGAAAACTCAGTCAACTCGCCATACGCAGGTAACGCAACCATCACCATCCCAAGCTACCTTGATCACTTCAAGGAAGATGAAGAAGGTAAGCTGCGTCGTGCCGCGATCTCCAAGGCAATTGACCGTCAGCTGATCATCGACAAGGTCTACCAGGGTGGCAAGTCCATCGCTAAGGACTTCACCGCGCCTGTGCTTGAAGGCTACAGCGATGATCTGCCAGGCAGCGACGTGCTGGAATTCAACGGTGACGAAGCCAAGAAGCTTTGGGCTGAAGCCGACAAGATCAGCAAGTGGGATGCAGACAAGGAATTCAGCGTTGGCTACAACGTTGACGGTGCCGGTAACAAGGAATTTGTTGAAGCTGTAGTCAACCAGCTCAAGAACAACCTTGGTATCAAGGCAACCGCCCAGTCCTTCAGCTCCCTCAAGGAACTGCGCGCCAAGGTAACGACCTACGACATGTCCGGTAGCTTCCGCACCGGCTGGCAGGCCGACTACCCATCGCTCTACAACTTCCTCGGCCCACTATTTGGTACCGATGCAGGCTCGAACGATGGCAAGTACTCCAGCAAGGAATTCGACGAGAAGCTCTCTGAGGGCTTGGCGGCGACTGACCCAGCTGAGGGTGCAAAGATCTTCAACGAGTCCCAGGAAATCCTGTTCAAGGATATGCCTGTCATCCCACTGTGGTACCAAGCAGTTCAGGGTGGATGGAGCACTAATGTTTCCAACGTTGAGTTCGGTTGGAACGGTGTTCCAATCTACAACGAAATCACTGGTAAGTAAGTAATTTCAGCTTTCGGACTGGTCAAGTCTGAAATTCGCTGAAATGCATGTCAAGGGAGACCCGGATATTCATGGGTCTCCCTTTGGCGTGTTGATCTGCCTCCCAAAAATAAACGTCGCGCTAATTAGCGACGGAAAGAGGGAAATAATGGCCAAGTGCCCTCCGGCATCTCGAGGTGAGATGCACGCATGTTAAGTTTCATGCTGAAAAGAATCGCGCAGCTGATTCCGGTCTTCATCGGAGCAACCTTGCTCGTGTACTTCTTGGTATTTGCCACACCTGGCAACCCGATTGATGCACTATCCGGTGGCAAGCCGATGTCTGATGCGACTCGCGCTGCGCTGGAAGCCCAGTACAACTTGGACAAGCCTTTCTGGGTTCAGTACGGGTTGTACTTGAAGAATTTGGTGACCTTCGACCTCGGAACCTCGTTCTCAGGCCAGGAAGTTTCCGCCCTCTTGGGCCGTGCTTTCCCTGTGACCGCACGCCTGGCAATTCTTGCCCTGCTGATTGAAAGCGTCTTCGGCATCATTTTCGGTGTTATCGCAGGTATGCGTAAAGGCAAGTGGTTCGACTCGACCATCTTGGTTGCCTCACTGATCGTGATCGCTGTGCCAACCTTCGTTTTGGGCTTCGTGCTTCAGTTTGTTGTCGGCGTGAAACTTGATTTGGTAAAACCAACGGTTTCCGGTGCCGCGACATGGGGAGAGCTATTCCTCCCAGCACTAGTGCTCGGCCTGGTATCGCTAGCCTACGTAGTTCGATTGACTCGTACCTCGGTAATTGAGAACAAGAGCGCCGACTTCGTACGGACCGCAACCGCCAAGGGCTTGAGCCGTCGACGCGTTATTACAGTACACATCCTGCGTAACTCGTTGATCCCAGTGGTTACCTTCTTGGGAGCCGACTTGGGTTCACTGATGGGTGGCGCGATTGTCACCGAGGGCATCTTTAATGTCCCCGGTGTTGGACACTTGCTCTACCAAGCAATCCAAAAGGGTGAAACGCCGACCGTCGTTGCAGTCGTCGGTGTTTTGGTGATCGTCTTTGTCGTCGCCAACCTGGTTGTGGATATGCTTTACGCACTGCTTGACCCAAGGATCCGTTATGCCTGAGAACCAAAACTTTAATCCGGAAGACGGCCTGCAAATTAGCACGCCTCGCGCCGGAAAGGTTTCTAAGTACAAGATCGAGCACTTTGTTGCTCCGCTAGAGGAAACTCCGTTACAGGCAGTTGACTCGGTAAAGGAAACCGGCAAGCCGCTGTCCATGTGGGCCGAAGCTTGGCGTTCATTGCGCAAGCAACCGCTGTTTATCATTTCAGCGATCCTGATCCTTGCAGTCATTGTGGTCGCGGCATTCCCGCACTTGTTCACCTCGATTGACCCCAACGGTCAAAACGCTTGTCAGCTTGAAAACTCCAATGAGCCTGGGCGTCCGGGCCACTTCATGGGCTTCAACCTGCAGGGTTGTGACGTTTACGCGCGAGTTATTTACGGAACGCGTGCTTCGCTGCTTGTTGGTGTCTTCACCACACTCATCGTTGTCATCGTCGGCGGTGCACTCGGCGCCCTTGCCGGATTCTACGGTGGATGGATCGACGCCATCTTGGCTCGTCTGGGCGATATCTTCTTCGCTCTGCCACTGATCCTTGGTGCAATCATCGTTATGCAGCTTCCTGCATTCCGCGAACATCGCAGTGTGTGGACGGTTATCGTTACGCTAGCAATCTTCGGTTGGCCACAGCTGGCTCGAATCACTCGTGGTGCAGTTATCGAAGCGCGAGATGCTGACTATGTGAAAGCTTCACGCGCACTTGGCCTGTCGAGGTTTAAGTCGTTGGTCAAGCACGTGCTGCCGAACTCGCTGGCTCCAATTATTGTTGTCGCCACCGTGAACTTGGGTGTGTACATCGTGGCTGAAGCGACGCTGTCCTTCTTGGGTGTCGGTTTGCCGGGCGAAGTAATGAGCTGGGGTAACGACATTTCCCTGGCACAGCAGCAACTTCGTAGCAACCCAATGATGTTGATGTGGCCAGCACTGTTCCTTTCCGTGACAGTTTTGAGCTTCATCATGCTCGGTGACGCAGTGCGTGACGCACTGGATCCCAAGGCCCGGAAGGGAGCCTAGACTATGACTGAAACTGCAACACCTAAGCCGTTGCTGGAAATCAAGGACTTGGCGATTACCTTCTCCACCCCTGATGGACCAGTACACGCGGTACGCGATGCAAACTTCACGGTGATGCCAGGCGAGACCGTGGCCATCGTGGGCGAATCCGGTTCCGGTAAATCCACTTCAGCACTTGCTGCCATCGGTCTATTGGCCGGCAATGGTTCTGTCTCCTCGGGTCAGATTCTCTTTGACGGCGAAGACATTTCGCATGCCAGTGAAAAGCGATTTGTTGAACTGCGCGGAAATCACATTGGCATGGTTCCACAGGATCCAATGTCCAACCTGAACCCTGTGTGGAAAATTGGTTTCCAGGTCAAGGAAACGCTGAAGGCCAACGGTCTGGCGGGGGATAACCCCAAGCAGCGTGTAACCCAGATCCTGGCTGATGCTGGGTTACCTAACCCAGAGGCTCGTGCAGGACAGTATCCTCACGAATTCTCAGGTGGTATGCGCCAGCGTGCGCTGATTGCTATCGGGCTGGCTTGCCGCCCACGTTTGCTGATTGCTGATGAGCCAACCAGTGCGCTGGACGTGACCGTTCAACAGCAGATCTTGGATCACCTAGACACGATGACCAGTGAACTGGGCACCGCGGTTCTGCTGATCACTCACGATCTTGGTTTGGCCGCTGAGCGTGCTGAAAAAGTTGTCGTGATGTACAAGGGTCAGGTCGTTGAGTACGGCCCTGCCTTGGACATCCTGCGCAACCCACAGCACCCTTACACAAAGCGTCTTATCAGCTCAGCTCCTTCCTTATCCGCACAGCGTGGCGACAAGCACGAAGCTATCATTGACGAGATCGTGCCGGGTAAGGCTGAACCGCTGCTGAAGATCAGCAACCTGACCAAGGTATTCGACATCCGCAAGGGCTTCGGGCGCAAGGAAAAGTTCACCGCGGTGGACAACGTTTCCTTCGAAATCCCCAAGGGCACCACAACTGCCGTGGTGGGCGAGTCCGGTTCGGGCAAGTCCACGATTGCGCAAATGGTGCTCAACTTGCTGGATAAGACCAGCGGTGAGATCACCTTTGATGGTGAGCAGATTGGTAACTTGAGCGAGAAGAAATTGTTCAAGTACCGCCGCCGTGTACAGCCGATCTTCCAGGATCCTTACGGATCTTTGGACCCGATGTACTCGATCTTCCGAACCATCGAAGAGCCATTGCGAATCCACGGAATCGGCAATGCGGCTTCTCGACAGAACAAGGTTGAAGAACTGCTTGATCAGGTCTCGATGCCGGCTTCGACCATGCACCGATTCCCGAATGAACTCTCCGGCGGTCAGCGACAGCGTATTGCTATCGCCCGCGCACTGGCTTTGCAGCCAGAGATGATCGTTTGTGATGAGGCAGTGTCTGCGTTGGACGTTCTGGTTCAGGCGCAGGTTCTGGACCTTCTTGATGAGCTGCAGCGAGAAATGGGATTGACCTACTTGTTCATTACCCACGACTTGGCTGTCGTCCGTCAGATTGCCGACAACGTTTGCGTTATGGAACGAGGAAAGATCGTTGAGCAGGGAACTGCCGACCAGATCTTCGCCGCTCCTAAAAGCCAGTACACCCGCAACCTGTTGGGTGCTATTCCAGGTGCATCGCTGATCTAATTAGCGTCACCTGCAGCCAGAAGGGCCGTTGAAACCGAAAGGTTTCAACGGCCCTTCTGGCTTAACCAAAGGACCACACTTCGTCATATTCAACGAATATTTCAGATTTTTTCAACCTGAAGCAAACGTTGCAAAACTGTTATAAAACCATCCGTGAAACATACTGGTAACACGGTTGTTCTGATTGGTTTTTCTCAATGTGAAAGAAACCCTTGAAATCTCGCGGATGTGGCGTAGGTCGCTTGTACTGATGCGTAACAAGCGCGTTGCGAATCGGTCGCAGGAACGTGGCGTCGGGGGAGATGTGAAGCGAATCTTTCTCTATCCAAGCCAGAAAATTCAGGTTAGTGTATTGCTCAATGGATTGATCATGTGATTTGGTCCACAACGAATCGCACCGATTCACAACTCGTATCATCACGAATTCAAGGAGGCGAAATGCGGATTCAACGCGTTTCGAAAGCAGTAGCAGTAGGCGCTGCTCTAGCCCTAGCACTGTCGGCTTGTGCACCAGGCGGCGGCGACGCTACTAGCGATGCCAGCAAGAGTCCTGGCTCGAATGGTGGAGTCGAGGCCGAGAACTCGGGCCTCGCGGACTTGGGTGACATCACCACCAAAGATGATGAAATCAAGACCACCATTGGCGCTCCTGAATTCATTAGCTACAACGGCTACACCCCGCAGACTTACTCCACCTACAACTCGGGCATCACTGACCGTTTGTTCGCTGGTTTCTACTACATGGGTACTGACGGCAAGGTCTACCCAAACACCGACCTCGGCTCCTACGAGAAGGTCAGCGATGATCCACTGACCATCAAGTACACCATCAATGACAACGCGAAGTGGTCCGATGGCACTCCGATCACGACTGCTGATGCAGTGATGGCTTGGGCGATGCAGAACCTGAACCTCAACACCGGTTCAAAGGACAAGCCACTGTTCTCCTCGGTTTCGACCGACCTCGGTGACACTGTTCCTAAGGGTCCTGAAGGGGCCGCGGACAGCAAGGAATTCACCGTAACCTTCAAGAACCCAGATCCGGACTGGCAGATTCAGACCTGGCTGATGCACCCAGCTCACGTCGTTGCCAAGAAGGGTGGCCTGAGCACCGAAGAATTCGTGAAGGCTGTGCGTGACGGCGATTCCAAGAAACTTGAGAAAGCTGCCAAGTTCTGGAACGAAGGCTGGATGACCAAGCCAGGCACATTGCCTGATGAGGCAGACATGCCAGTATCCGGTCCATACAAGTTGGGCTCTTGGAAGGCCGGCGAGTCGGTCACCTTGACTGCCAATGAGAACTACTACGGTACCCCGGCAGCCACCAAGAACCTGACCTTCCGCTTCTTGGCAGACACCGGCATGGTCCAGGCTCTGCAGAACAAAGATGTTGACGTCATCGCTCCTCAGCCAACGGTAGATACCTTGGCGCAGTTGGAGGGACTGGGCAGTGCAGTCAACATCCAAAAGGGTGACACTCTAACTTGGGAGCACTTGGACTTCAACTTTGCCAAGGGCAATGAAATGACCAACTTGGAACTGCGTAAGGCATTCGCAATGTGCGTTCCTCGTCAGGAAATCGTTGACAACTTGATCAAGCCGCTGAACCCAGAGGCTCAGGTCATGAATGCACGCGAAGTCTTCCCATTCCAGGAAAACTACCAAGAGACTGTGGACGCTGCTTACGATGGCCGTTATGACCAGGTAGACATTGAAGGCGCCAAGAAGATCTTGGAATCTGAGGACGCTGTAGGAACCAAGATTCGCATCGGTTACTCGGCCCCTAACGAACGCCGCACCAACGAGGTCGCAGCGATCAAGTCTTCCTGTGACAAGGCTGGATTCAAGGTCGAAGATGCAGGCGATGCTAAATTCTTCGCACCAGGCGGAACCCAGGAACGCGGTGACTACGAAGTAGCACTGTTCGCTTGGGCTGGTTCGGGCCAGATTACTTCCGGTCAGAACATCTACGCAACGGGCAAGCCACAGAACTACGGCAAGTACTCAAACCCAGAGGTGGATAAAGCTTGGACCACGCTTGCAACCTCCTTGGACCCTGCAGTTCACGCTGAACAGACCAAGAAGATTGAAAAGCTGTTGTGGGATGACCTTTACGGAATCCCAGTATTCGCCCACCCTGGCCTGAGCGCTTCGGGTTCAGATGTCCAGAACGTCCGACACACAGCCACGCAGGGTGGCATTGTTTGGAACGCTGAACAGTGGTCCCGCGCTGAGTAAGCCGCAACGGCATACCAACAGCAAACACCAACTGTGAGCGCCCGCGGGGTCCGATCGATATCGGGCCCCGCGGTGCGTCAACCATCAGCACCGGATGGCGTCTACGCAAATAGGTGAATAGAAAGAGGACATTAGAACCGTGTTGAAGTTCATTCTCAAGAGATTAGGTTCCGCCGTAGGCGTGCTGTTCGGAGCTTCTCTGTTGCTCTACGTGCTGGTAATCAACGCCGGCGATCCGTTGGCCGACCTGCGTGAGAGCAACGCAGAAAATCGCGAATACCTGATGCAACAGCGCTCCGATTATTTGAACCTTGATCAGCCTTGGTACCTGAGGTACATTTCCTGGCTAGGAGGGGTCGGCAAATGCGTTGTCGGCTCGTGCGATCTAGGCAGAAATATCAACGGCGTTGAAGTCAGCGGGCTTTTGGCCAATGCAGCATCTTCGACTTTGCGCTTGGTACTTTTGGCGACATTCATCGCTGCGATTCTTGGTATCGCGATCGGCGTGATTACGGCCGTTCGTCAGTACTCTGGACTTGACTACATCATCACGTTCTTGACCTTCCTATTCTTCTCTTTGCCAGTATTCTGGGCTGCCGTTCTGCTCAAGGAGTACATGGCAATTGGCTACAACAACTGGTTGGAAAACCCTGAAATATCTTTGGGTAGAAGTATCCTCATTGGTGTCGTTGTTGGCTTGATCTTGCAGATGCTCTTGGCCGGTTCGCTCAAACGGCGCGGAGTAACTTTTCTAATCACCGCCATCTTCGTTCCATTGCTCCTGCAATACAGTGTTTGGTTGAACTTCTACCGCTATCCGCAAATGGGTCCAGCGATCATCGTGATCCTCACCCTGCTTCTTGCGCTCTCTGCAACCGCAATGACCGGTGGTCTAAAAGAGAAGAAAATTCTTTACCCGGCTTTGGTCACCGTTGCTCTCGTAGCAGCTCTGTACTACGCAACCTTCTGGCTACTCAAAGATGCGAATACCTGGATCTTGATTATTGGCGCGATTCTGGCCGTGGCTGTCCCGGGAGTAATCGGCAAGTTCATGGGTGGACGCCTTTCCAAAACTGCTGCCGGCGTATCCATGCTGGTTGGTTTTGTCGGCGCTACCCTTACCGTCGTGGATCATATCTTCCGCGCATGGCCTGGATTCCTTGAGCTGAAAGGACGTCCGATCGGAACTATCGGATCTTCCACGGCCAACCTTGGCGGCGGGTACTGGGATTCCTTCCTAGACAATGCAACTCAGCTTTTGTTGCCAACGATCGTGCTAGCGATCATTTCATTGGCAAGTTATTCCAGGTACACCCGTTCGTCGATGCTTGAAGTACAGCAGCAGGATTACATCCGTACCGCGCGTTCCAAGGGATTGAGCGAACGAACCGTAATTTTCCGCCACGCATTCCGCAACGCACTGATCCCGATTGCCACTATCGCGGCCTTCGACTTTGCAGGCCTCATTGGTGGTGCGGTAGTTACCGAGACGGTCTTTGGCTGGAAGGGAATGGGCGATATGTTCAGCACCGGCCTACACGCCGTCGACCCTGCACCAGTGATGGCATTCTTCCTAGTTACGGGTACCGCTGCGGTCCTCTTCAATCTGCTCGCCGACATAGTTTACGCGCTGCTTGATCCGCGGATCCGGGTCTAAGGAAATAAGGACTACCGATGAGTAATATAAACGACAAGACTCCAGAGAACCTCACCTCAATTGCTGAGGTGGAGGACGCGAAGCTTGCTGCTTCGACCGAACAATCGAAGAGCCAATCGCGGATCATTTTTGAGCGATTCCTCAAACATAAGCCAGCCATGATCTCCGCAGTGACGCTGGTGCTAATCACCGTAATCGCCTTTACCTCCATTGGTATCGGCCCGATTCCCGGCTGGTGGAAACAGAGCTACCTAGATGCTGGTTCCGTGATCAATGGCGGTAAGCCATCATTGTCGCTATTGCCAACATGGCTGGGCGGTTCGGGAATTCGGATTGGCGATCATCCTTTCGGCCAGGACTCGGTCGGCAAAGACTACTTTGCTTTGGTCATGAACGGCACCCAGAAATCAATCATTATCGGCCTTGTGGTCGGGCTCGTTGCCACTTTCCTTGGCGCAGTTATCGGAGCTGTGGCCGGATACTTCCGCGGGTGGGTTGATGAAGTGCTTATGCGCATCACCGACCTCTTCATCGTGATTCCACTGTTGGTTCTGGCCGCTGTTTTGGGCCAAATGGCAGGCCACGGCTCAGGGTCGATCATCACCCTAGCGCTCGTACTGGGCTTGGTCACTTGGACCGGACTCGCTCGACTTGTTCGTGGTGAGATCCTCAGCCTTCGCGAACGCGAATACGTCGCGGCGGCACAAGCCATGGGCTCAAAAACCAGCCGTGTGATCGCAAAACACTTGCTACCAAACACCGTCGGTGTGATCGTTGTGAACGCGACCTTCGCCATCGCTGGCGCCATTTTGCTCGAATCGTCGCTGTCCTTCCTTGGGTTTGGCGTACAGCCACCGGAGTCGTCACTTGGACTGCTCATTAGCCAGTACCAAAATGCCTTCTTGACCCGTCCATGGCTGTTCTGGTGGCCTGGCATGATCATCGTGGTGATCGCACTAGCCGTCAACTTCCTCGGGGACGGAATGCGAGATGCCTTTGACCCACGCCAAACCGGTAAGAAACGCCGTCGCCGTGCCGGACTATTTGCTATGCCAACCCGCAAGGACAAGCCATGAGCCATGCAGCGCCAATAAACGAACAGGACTCAAGCGGATACGCACTGAGTTTTAAAGACCTCAACGTCACCTTTGAGACCTCCGGATCAGACGTTCATGCAGTTAAGGGATTGTCGCTGACGGTTCGTCCAGGACAGGTCGTCGCATTAGTCGGTGAATCTGGTTCTGGTAAGTCGGTTACCTCAACGGCTGCGATGGGTTTGCTACCCAGTAACGCAATCGTTGAAGGTTCGGCCAAGGTCGGTACCGTCAATGTGGTCGGCTTAGAAGAAAGCAAGCTCCGCAAGATGCGGGCCACCGACATCGCCATGGTATTCCAGGAACCAATGACGGCGCTGAACCCGGTGCTCACCATTGAACGCCAGCTCACCGAAGCACTGGAACTGCACGACATTGCCTATGGCAAGGAAGCAACCGACAGAGCCATTGAGCTGCTGCGTTTGGTCGGCATTCCTGAACCTGAAAAGCGCGTCAAGCAATACCCACACCAGTTCTCCGGTGGACAGCGCCAGCGCATCGTGATCGCCATGGCCATCTCTTGTGATCCGAAGGTGATCATCGCGGATGAGCCAACCACCGCACTGGACGTAACCGTGCAGGCCGAAATCTTGGATCTGCTACGCGAACTCAAGGACCGTCTGAATACCGGTATCTTGCTCATTACCCACAACATGGGTGTGGTGGCAGATATGGCTGATGAAGTCGCCGTGATGTTCCAAGGAAACTTGGTTGAGACCGGTTCAGTTGATCAAGTTTTGCTACATCCGCAGCATGAGTACACGCAGCGTTTGCTGGCGGCAGTGCCGCGACTGTCGGCTCCGATTGATATCGCTGAGCATGCTCCACACAGTACCGCTACGGCTCCTCCGGGTCGTGAACTGGTATTGGAAGCCAAAGATCTTGTTCTCGAATATGACATGCGTGGAACTATTTTCCGTGCCGTGGAAAACGTGAGCTTTGATATTGCCAAGGGCGAAGTCTTGGGCATTGTGGGGGAGTCCGGATCAGGTAAGTCGACCATCGCTAAGGCAGTGCTCGGTTTGCTACCAGTGGCCGAAGGAACCCTGTCGGTCAAGGGGCACAACCTTCCGAAGCTTTCACCAAAGGAAGCTCGTGCGGTTCGCAAATCGATCGGTGTGATCTTCCAGGATCCGGCTGCCTCGCTGAACCCTCGTTTCCCAATTGGCGATTGCATCACCGAGCCGATGGTAGTTCACAAGGTAGGCACCAAAGCTTCTCGTATTAAGCGAGCGCAGGAACTACTCGATGCGGTAAAGCTTCCACGCAACGTGATCAACCGTTACCCTCATGAGCTCTCCGGTGGACAGCGTCAGCGTATATGTATTGCTCGCGCGCTGACTCTGAATCCTGAACTGCTGATCGCTGATGAGCCAACCAGTGCACTGGACGTTTCCGTTCAGGCCCTGGTACTCGAAATGCTTCAGGACTTGCAGCGCGACTTCAACTTCGCTTGCCTCTTTGTCAGCCACGACTTGGCCGTGGTGGACATGCTTGCCGACGCGGTAGTTGTTATGCAGTCCGGTAAGGCCGTGGAACAAGGCATGGTCAACACCGTGCTGCACTCGCCAACTCACGACTACACCAAGCGCCTCTTGGCTGCCGCGCCTGTGCCTGATCCGCATGCTCAGACAGAACGTCGCGAAGCGTGGCGTTTGCTGAACAACGCACGATAGGTAGTACCAGAAAAACCACTCAAGGAGCCGGAGAACATCTGGCTCCTTGAGTGGTTTTCGAGTACCGAAGGTCCGACGCAACGCTAACGGTGCTGTGCGTTTTCATTTATCATCGGCGCCTTCAGAGGCTTGGATAAAACGGCGGATGACTTAGATGACCGTGACCCGCCCACATCAAGAGCGTTGCGCAAGGCACGCAAAGATATAGACCGAGGCAAAGGGGACTACGATCCTCGGTTCTGATTGATGGTGAATAGATGAGGAGCTGGCCCTAGTGGGCCAGCTCCTCATCTATTAAACGGCTATTTTTGGACTGTAGTTTTAGTCCAGCTGCATAACGTTTTCGGTGACAACCTCGGCACGAGCGTTCGAGAAGATCTGCTCAGTGCCAACGGTCTTAAAGCCGCGGCGCTCAAGTACCTTGATGGATCCCAGATTGTCCTGAACCACATGTGCGGTCAGTGGACGCTTGGTGTACTCAGCGAGGAAGGCATCCACCGCGCTGGTGGTGATTCCCTTGCCCCAGTACTTAGTGGAAGTCCAGAAATTGATTTCTGGAGTTTCGCCGTCAAATACCAAGATTGACCCGACGACGTCACCGTCGTCTTCAATGGTGCGTACTAGAACACTTGGATCATTCAAGATCGAGTTCCAGTGGTGGTCGAATACCGCGCGGTCGGCTGGATTACGCGCCTGATAAGCGGCCATGAGGTTGGCCTCGGGTTCTTGCTGGTGAGCAAAGAATGCGTCCAAGTCGGAAGGGCGGACTTCACGTAGCTGCACGATAAAGGCCTTTCAATCGGGTAGGTCAGCATGCCGTTTTCGGAACGCTGCGGAACATTGGCTTGGGAACTACACTACCGGGGATGTGAGCGCAGCGAGAGCCATATTAGACAAAAGTGGCTTAAGACCAGACTTTTTAGTTCTCGGAGAGTGAGCTGAGTGGGCTGTCGAGTTTAACAGTCCAAATACGGCATGGGCCCGGAAGCGGTGAGATTGCTTGGAACCAGTCGGATGCAGCTTGGCAAGTTCATTGGTCCATAACGCGATATACGAGTTTTGGAGCTTGCGCACCAAGGCCAATTCCGCCGCCGGCAAGGATTTCAGATCGCGGTCTTGAACCTGAAGAATGTCCGGGCGAGACAGCGAAAAATCGGTGTGGAAATCAACTAGGCGGGAGAGCACTTCCAAGGCTGTGCCGCCAGCTTCGCAGGCCTTTTGTCCGCCGTCGTAGATGTCCTTTGACATGTCTACCAAGAGCGCAATTAATACGGCTTGTTTTCCCGCGAAATGACGGTAAACCGCCGGGCCTGAGATCCCGCAGGCAGCACCGAGATCTTCTAGAGAGACTCCTGCGTAACCGTGCTGGGCAAACAGTCTGGTGGCTTCGCGCAGTAGGGCTTCTCGTCGCTCGGCCTTGGCGCGTTCGCGGTCAGTTGGTTCATTGAGGGCTTGATATCTGCTCGCCATCACCATCATCTCCTTACGACTGCTACGCCGAACTCTGGACAAGTGTGACGCGTGCCACTACTGTCAAAAATGAAGCTGTTTACCGACCAGTAGGCGGCAATCAGTTAACAAGTATTAACCATACGCGTCGCGCAGTGTGCTTCCAAGACATATGCTCGCTGATCGCAACAAACGATCATCACTGGGCTCGTCAAACATTCTGCGTATCGCGTGCGTTAGTTCCTCAACGAAGAGAGAGTCTGATGATCAACCTCGAACTCGATGACCAGTACCAAGACCTGGTAGACATGGTCCGCGAATTTGCCCAAGAAGTCGTTGCTCCACAGAGCGCTGAAAACGACGCCAATCATGCTTTCCCTTATGACGTTGTTAAACAAATGGGACAAATGGGGCTTTTTGGATTACCGATTTCTGAAGAGTTCGGTGGCTCTGGTGGAGATTACTTCCATCTGGCTTTGGCACTCGAAGAACTGGGCAAGGTTGACCAATCGGTGGCCATCACTTTAGAGGCTGGAGTCTCTTTAGGGGCTATGCCCATATATCGGTTCGGCAGCCAAGAGCAGAAGCAACGTTGGCTTGAACCACTTGCCACCGGACAGCGTCTTGCAGGGTTCGGACTCACTGAACCGGGCGCAGGCTCTGACGCCTCGGCGGCGCTAACCAAAGCATCACTGGAAAATGGTCAATGGGTTATCAACGGGGCCAAAGAATTTATTACCAACTCCGGAACTGAGATCACCTCTCACGTCACGGCCACGGCAGTAACCGGGGTGGATGAGGCAACAGGTAGAAAAGAAATTTCTGCAATTATCGTGCCCACCGGAACCGAAGGATTTACTGTAGAGAAGGCCTACGACAAAGTTGGTTGGCGCGCCAGCGACACCCACCCACTGAGTTTTAATGACGCACGTGTCCCAGAAGAAAACCTCTTGGGCGGACGAGGACGCGGCTATGCCTACTTCTTGGAAATCCTGGATGAGGGGCGCATCGCTATTGCCGCCCTTGCTACTGGGGCGGCGCAAGGATGTTTGGACGAGGCAGTGAAATACGCCAAGACCCGAACAACCTTTGGTACCGCTATCGGCAAGAATCAAGGCATTTCGTTCATGATTGCTCGGATGGCATCCCGAGCACACACCGCGCGACTGGCCTACTACGCGGCCGCAGCCAAGATGCTGGCCGGAAAAGACTTCAAGATCGAAGCTGCTCACGCCAAACTTATTGCTAGCGAGGCTGCCATGGATAACGCGCGCGATGCGACCCAGATCTTTGGAGGATACGGGTTCATGAATGAATCCCTCGTCGCACGGCACTACCGCGATTCCAAGATTTTGGAGATCGGCGAAGGCACCACGCAAGTACAGCAAATGCTCATTGCTCGCAGTCTGGGCCTGTAGTCCCTAGACCGGCAGAGCGCTGCACGTTAAACACAACGTGTGGCGCTCTTTGGGCGCTCACAGTTAAACGAACCATAATGGTTGAGTGAGCTCCCAAAAAACTTTCGTACCAACCGGGCATCCTCGCCGGGTCAGCTTGATCGGTTCTACCGGTTCCATCGGCACTCAAGGTCTAGACGTCATTAGTAAGGCGCCAGAAAACTTCTCTGTGGCAGCCTTGTCCGGTGGCTACAATTTGGATCTGCTAGCCCAGCAAGCGGTGAAGTTCCGCCCGGCAATTGTCGGCTGTGCGTCGGAATCAACCGATGATCTTGCCTCCGCGATCAAGCGGGCTGCTGCTGATGCTTCGGTTACCGGCTATGAACCAGAACTGGTGGCCGGAGAAGGTGCGGCGACCACCATTGCTGGGTTCAGCGAAGCCGACGTGGTGCTCAACGGCATCACTGGAGCTATCGGCTTAGCGCCAACGATTGCAGCTTTGGAAGCTGGCCACTTACTGGCCCTGGCGAATAAAGAGTCGCTGATTATCGGTGGCCAAGTAGTCAAGCAAATTGCTGCCCCGGGCCAGATATCGCCAGTTGATTCTGAGCACTCGGCGCTGGCGCAAGCTTTGCGTTCGGGTACTCCTGACGAAGTTGCAAAGTTATTGGTCACCGCATCTGGTGGACCATTCTTTGGCTACACCTATGACCAATTGCGTGACGTGACTCCGGCCCAGGCGTTGGCTCACCCCACCTGGGACATGGGTCGCATGGTGACCACTAACTCGGCGACCATGGTCAATAAGGCGCTGGAAGTCATCGAAGCTCACCTGCTCTTTGATGTTCCACTGGAGAAAATCGAGCCAGTGGTACACCGCCAGTCAATCATTCACTCCATGGTGGAGTTCATTGACGGATCGGTGATTGCGCAAGCCTCGCCACCAGACATGCGCCTGCCTATTGCTCTGGGCATCAACTGGCCACACCGCGTTGCCGGGGCCGCCACACCATGCGATTTCTCCAAGGCGGCTAGCTGGGCCTTTGAGCCCCTGGACGAAGACGTATTCTTCGCGGTGAAACTTGCTAAGCAAGCCGCCGCGGCCTCGGGAACTCACATGGCCGTTTACAACGCAGCAAACGAAGTTGCCGTTGATGCATTCCATGAAGGACAAATTCAGTTCACCGACATCGTTGAGACCATTGAGTGTGTCCTAGATAACTACACGCCAATCAACGCTGAGCTCAGCGTTGAAACCGTTCTTGAAACCGACCGTTGGGCCCGTGCCCATGCAACGAAGATCGTGGGATCCAAAGCATGAGCGTCATCCTGTTCATAGGAGGCATCCTCTTTATGGTCGTGGCCGTTGGCCTGTCCATTGCGCTACACGAAATCGGTCACCTTGTTCCTGCGAAACTTTTCAAACTGCGTGTACCGCAGTACATGATTGGCTTCGGCAAAACTCTGATCTCGTTCAAACGTGGCGAGACTCAGTATGGGATCAAGGCCCTGCCTTTGGGTGGCTATATTTCCATGGTGGGCATGTACCCACCACGAGCCAAAACAGTTGATGGGCAGCCGGAGAAAAAACCGAACCTGTTCCAAAAGGTTTTCGGCCAGATGGTTGACGACGCTCGCTCACAAGCGAATGAAAATGTGTTGCCCAGCGACGAAGGTCGCCTGTTCTACCAGTTGCCGGTCTACAAGCGGGTAATCATCATGCTTGGTGGGCCACTGATGAACCTGATCATTGGTTTTGTGGTCATTGCCGTCGTGCTCACCAGCTTCGGCCAAGCAACTCCCAGCACCACCGTTTCCGAGGTTTACCAGTGCATTTCCACCGCGCAGGATGCGGATCAAAAGCAGTGCACCGATAAGGATGAGCAGGCGCCGGCCTATGCCGCGGGGCTCCGACCTGGTGACACCATTACCGCCGTCAACGGCAATGCCGTCAAAGAAGGCGAATGGTACGAGCTCACCGACGTCATTAGAGACAACCCGGGAAAGTCGATTACGTTGGACTACCAGCGTGATGGCAGTAGCCACTCCACCACGATGACGCCGTATCTGACTGACCGTCCTGCCACCGATGAAAACGGCTATGCGCTCACAGATGATCAGGGCCAGACCATCATGACCAAGGTTGGATTTGTCGGAATGAGTTCCTTACAAAAGGACATGACAAAGCCATTGAGCTCGGTGCCAGGAGTGATTGGTAATCAGCTTCTGACCATCGGAGACGTAATCCTGCATTTGCCTCAGCGCATGGTTGATGTGGCTCAGGCTGCCTTTGGTAGTAGCGAGCGAGATCCGAATGGGCCGGTCTCTATTGTTGGCGTCGGTCGGATCGCCGGAGAAATCAGTGCAGAAGACTCCATTTCCGTGGGGGACAAGTTCGCGACCCTGCTGTCCTTGGTCGGGGGACTGAACCTTGCATTATTCGCATTCAACCTCATTCCACTCTTGCCCTTGGACGGCGGTCACGTAGTTGGCGCGCTTTACGATGGCATCAAACGGCTCTTTGCTCGGATCTTCAAACTGAAAAACGTGAAGCCGGTGGACACAGTCAAGCTCCTGCCACTGACCTACGTTGTCGTAGTAGCCATGCTGGTTATGGGCGGCCTCTTAATATATGCAGATATTTTTAAGCCAATACAACTGTTCTAGGCGACAAGAATTAAGGTGTAGCTATGACTGTTTATGCTGTTGAATACGTGTACGCCCAAGACTCCGATGAACTACGAAACGAACACCGCCCGGCACACCGTGAGTACCTGTGCGATTTTCTTGTTGAAGGACCGGTTCGAGTTCTCGTTTCGGGTCCGACTCCGGTCAATGATGGTGCGTTGTTGATCTTTGCTGCCGAGTCCGAAGAGGGCTTGAATGAGTTCCTTGCCAATGACCCCTTTGCCAAGGTCGGCGCGATTGCAAAGACGACCGTCACCGAGTGGAATCCAGTTATCGGACGATTGCAGGAATTCGCTTCCTAAATTATTGGTAGGCTAAGCCCTCGCGCTCCAGAAACTGGAGGGCGAGGGCATCAGCATTTAAGTAGCTATTGAGAAGTCATCTGGGACCGACCGGGAGAGGAGTCAACGATGGATCTGCATGTCAACGATTCGCTAGTCATACCGGACACCGAGCTTTCGTGGAATTTCAGCCGTTCTTCGGGTCCCGGTGGCCAGCACGTTAATACTTCCGACTCTCGGGCTGAGCTTTCGTGGGTGATCGGCGCCTCGCGAGTACTTTCGCCCTGGCAACGTGAGCGGCTCCTGCAGAAATTGGCATCGCGGCTCGTCTCTGGCGCCGTGGTAGTTCGTGCCTCCGAGGAACGTTCCCAATGGCGTAATCGACAGATTGCAATGGACAAGCTTGCTCTGCTTGTTTCGAAAGCCTTGGCGCCGGATGCTCCAACTCGCAAGGCGACCAAGCCAACCCGCGGTTCGCAGCGACGCAGACTGAATGCAAAATCCAACCGCTCGGTCACTAAGCAACTACGGCAAAAGCCAGGGCGAGATTGATGTGTCTAAGGGTGAAGTGATCCCGGTCACCTTGTTTCGTGGAATGGATGGGCATCATTCATAGTTGGAAATAGATGAAGCGTCAGCTTCTTTTTCTATTTCCGTCTTTTAGGAGCACACCCATGGCCACAAAGGTCCTCACCCTCGTTGGATCCCTCCGCAACGGCTCGACCAACGTTCAGTTGGCAGAAGCTGCCGCTCACCACGCTCCAGAGGGCGTCGAAGTTTCGGTATTCAGCGGCCTAGAAAACATTCCTTTCTACAATGAGGATCTTGACGTCGAAGGTACCGTTCCAGTAACGGCACAGGTTCTGCGCGATGCAGCCGGCGAAGCTGACGCGTTGATCTTGGTGACCCCTGAGTACAACGGCACCATGCCAGCAGTTCTGAAGAACGCCATTGACTGGCTTTCACGCCCATTCGGTGCAGGCGCAGTTTCGGGCATGCCAACCGTTGTTGTTGGCACCGCATTCGGCCAGTACGGCGGCGTGTGGGCTCAGGATGAAGCTCGCAAGGCACTGAACATCGCTGGCGCCAACGTCCTGGAAGACGTCAAGCTGGCAATTCCAAACTCGGTTGTTCGCTTCGCTGAGCTGCACCCGAAGGATGACACTGAGGTTGTTGAGCAGGTTGCAGCCGTGCTCAACAGCATCAAAGAAATTGCTGAAGCCAACTAGGACCTAGTCAGCAAAATCAGCTTATTACTGCGAGAAAGGCCACGGTGACCCCGTGGCCTTTCTCGCATGAGTACCCGCTCACCTCGATACGGTGACATACTTGGACTAAGAGATTTATCCACAATTTACTCGGAGGCGTCCATTGACTTCGGTCAGCCTAGGCATGCCGGCAGGCCCACCGCCGGTTCTCACACCACGTCGTCAGACTCGCCAGTTCCAGGTCGGCTCGGTTGGTGTAGGTTCCGATTCGCCGATTTCGGTCCAGTCGATGACCACCACAAAAACTCACGACATCAACGCGACCTTGCAGCAAATTGCAGAGCTGACTGCCGCCGGTTGTGACATCGTGCGTGTCGCCTGTCCTACGGACAAAGACGCTGACGCGTTGAAGATCATTGCGATGAAGTCGCAGATCCCGGTCATTGCAGATATTCATTTCCAGCCGAAGTACGTCTTTGCTGCCATTGAAGCTGGCTGCGGTGCGGTTCGAGTGAACCCAGGAAACATTCGCCAGTTCGATGACCAGGTCAAGGAAATCGCTCAGGCCGCCAAGGATCACGGCACCTCAATCCGTATCGGCGTCAACGCCGGTTCGCTGGATCGCCGCCTGTTGCAGAAGTACGGCAAGGCGACTCCAGAAGCATTGGTCGAATCCGCTGTCTGGGAAGCTTCGCTTTTCGAAGAGCATGGATTCCACGACTTCAAGATTTCGGTAAAGCACAATGACCCAGTCATTATGGTTCGTGCTTATGAACTTCTAGCCGAACGTGGTGACTGGCCACTGCACTTGGGCGTGACTGAAGCTGGTCCCGCATTCCAGGGCACCATCAAGTCCGCTACGGCGTTCGGCGCACTGCTCTCAAAGGGCATCGGCGACACCATCCGTGTATCGCTCTCGGCTCCTCCAGTTGAGGAAGTCAAGGTTGGCAACCAGATTCTGGAATCGCTGAACCTGCGTCCTCGCAAGCTTGATATTGTTTCCTGCCCTTCGTGTGGACGTGCCCAGGTGGACGTTTACACCTTGGCTGAACAGGTCACCGCGGGACTTGAAGGAATGAAGGCTCCATTGCGTGTGGCCGTTATGGGCTGTGTTGTCAACGGACCAGGCGAGGCGCGCGACGCTGACCTTGGTGTGGCATCGGGCAACGGCAAGGGCCAGATCTTCGTCAGGGGCGAAGTCATCAAGACCGTTCCAGAGGACCAGATTGTTGAGACTCTGATCGAAGAAGCTAACCGTATGGCTGATGAAATGGGACTGAACGATGACGAGAATCCTACCTCGGGTTCTCCCGTGGTCTCCGTCAGCTAAAGAAAGCCGACGAGGCGACACAAGGGTGCCGCGGACTCTGGGCCGTCGTGATACGACGGCCCTCATCGAGCTACTCGACCGCGACCCCGTCGCCAATATTTTCACCCGTTCTCAGGTGAGTATGCACCGTTCAGCCGTCCCCGATGGCTTTGCCCATATTGTTGGGGTCGACGGTGACGATGGTTTGGCAGCTGCATGTTGGGTGGGTGCCAACGTGGCGCCCACCGCCATGAGCGAAGATCAGGCGCAAAAGTTTGCAGTCCACGCCTTGGATTCTCGACAGCGCTTTGCCTCGGTTTTCGGGCCCGCCACGTCGGTTCTTCCGATGCACGAAGTGCTGCGCGAAGGACCGCAGCCTATCTTTGATGTGCGGGAAAATCAGCCGTTGATGACGATTTCGCAACTTCCTGATGGCATTGAGCAGAATTCCTTGCGAGCCGCAAAGATTCACGAATTTGATCTGGTACTTCCCGCCAGCGCTGCCATGTTTGAAGAAGAGCTTGGGTATTCGCCGCTAGAAAATGGCGGAAGCTTCTACCGCAGCCGAGTACGCCAACTCATTCGAGACGGCCACACAGTCATTGACTGCGATGAACATGGTGACGTGATTTTCAAAGCTGATTTGGGAACGGTCACTGATGAAGTGGTCCAGATCCAGGGAGTCTGGGTCAATCCACGCTACCGTGGACTTGGCCTAGCAGCTGCTTACATGAGCTCCACCGTCCAGTACGCGCTGCAATTTGCGCCCATTGCCAGCCTTTATGTAAATGACTTTAATGTGCCCGCGATGAAGACTTATCAGCGCATCGGTTTTGAGCAGGTCGACACGTTCGCGACCATCTTGTTCTAACTGATCTGAGACAGGAAAATTTGTGGCTCCTTCTAACGGTTCTCGATTGTTGCTGGCCATGGCGCTGTGCATTGGTGCCGTTGCCCTGAGTAGTTGTAGCCAGGCTGAGCCAATCCCTGAACCAACTCCTGAGCCAAGTTCCCAAAAGCTAGTTAGCCTTGATAGCGACCAGTTGCAACGTAAATTAGCGGACTTCACATCTTCGGATAAAAACGCTGTTGTACTCTCTGACCAGCAGTTGCGCTCAACTATTCCAAAGGCGCAGGAATGGCTCGAATCAATCAAGGTCAATCCAAGTAAGTGCGGAGTCACCTTCGCCCAGCCGGTGGCCGACCAACTGAAGAATGCCACTATGGCCGCGGTTGAATTCGAAGGCCGTCACCTCACGGTTGCCATCTACAAAGATGAGCAGCTTTTGAGAAAGCATTGGGAAACCAAAAATGCTGCCAATGAGCAATGCTCGCGCTATTCGGTGACCGCCAATGGAGAACGACGGGCCTACCACCTAGCTGAACAAGCGTTGGACTCGGACGCGGATCACGATGAGGCCTACGTGTCCACAAGCAGTAACGGTAAATCTACTCAGCAACAGCTCGTGGTCAGTTCCAGCAATTCAAATGTGCTGATCGGCTTGCAGCAATCCACAACCCCAAGCCAAACGAAACAACAAATTCAAGCGGCACAATCGACGATCAACGAGTTGCTCAAGACGCTGAAATAGGCGATCCAGATCGCCAGGCGGCCCAATTTCAACACTCGTTAAGGACAACTTATGACCAAGCGTTTCGTATTTTCCATGGTTGCACTGACCGCATCTTTGGCCTTGGCCGGTTGTTCTGGCGGTGTGCAGAGTGAAGAAAACGGGACGCCGGGTCAGCCTTCTGAATCTGCAAAGAGCCAGAGCCAGGGCGCAGGAGACGGTAAGAGTCTGGACGCAAAGCAAGTAGAAACCGTCGCATCCACATTGTTAAAGTCCGACCAGTCAGTACAGGTTATAAGCAACGAGCAGATGCAACCCCAGCTTGAAGCTGCCAAAGACGCAGAAATGCCAGCCGGAATTAAGCCTGAAAAATGTGCAGAGCTCAACGCCAAGTATTCGGTTACAGACCTAACCAGTTCGGTGGCGGCGACCTCGACTAGCAGTTCGGAAGAAGTGGGCAAGGTGGTCCAGATATTTTCCATCACCGATGAAGCCACCAGGGCGAATGTATTAAATGCACTGGCCTTTGACGACCTAGAAGACTGCGGCACGGTGACTATCGAACAGAGCGGCAAAGAACTCAAAGCAAAACGTCAGATCTTGCCTATGGACGTGAATGCCGAACGCGCGCTGACCATGTCCACGGTTATGGATGCAGGTGGTGGGCAAACGTTGAGTTCAGTCGCAGTTCAAGCGCTAGATGGCAATAATTTTGTTCTAATTACGCTGCAGACCGGATCCGTGCAACCGGCCGAACTTGCCACCGAAGCAGTCAAGTTAACGGATCAAGCTTTTGATGAAATCAAATCGGTGCAATAGTTCTGGTAAATACTTTTATTTCGAACGTGTTGTGTAATACTGTAGTTGGAATTTCATCACCGACGTGAGGATTACATCATGAAGAAGCATGCTTTCTGGGTGCTGCCGATCGCGGCAGCATTCGCTTTGACCGGTTGTGGCGGCTCCAGCGACAACGCTGCAAGCAGTTCCGGTGCCACTGAAGCCGCTGAAGAACAGGCTCCCGAAGCCAAGGCACTGACCGCGGATCAGACCACCGCCGTCGTCAAGTCCATGGTGGGTGATGACTCCAAGGCTCAGGTCATGGACAGTGACACCATCAAGGCAGCACTGCCTGACTCCAAGAAGCTCATCGAGCAGATGAACATCAAGCCCGAGAAGTGCGCCGAACTGGTCACTCAGCAGGGAACAGAGAACCTCGACGGTACTAACATGGCAGTCGCCATGGTGACCGGTGAAGGCACTGCGTCCACCACCTATTCAGTCGTTGGATATGAGGACACTTCCAAGCTGGACAAGGCAAAGCAAATGGCGGAAAAGAAGGACATGCAGGGCTGTGACAAGTTCACGATGTCCATGTCCGGCCAGGAGATCGCCGCATCGGCAAAGATCCTGGATGCGACTTCTGACGCTGACACCACCATTGCCACCCAAACCACCATGACGGTCAATGGCCAGGAGTTCCCGGGCGGTTCGTACCAGGTACAGGGGCTCGTGGGAAGTAATGCTGTAGTCGTCGCCTACTCCGGTGGCGACGGTTCAGAATCTGCGGAAGACGTACTGAAGAAGCTCACCACTGAGCTGAACAAGGGCGTTGCTGAAATCAAGGAAACCGCTAAGTAGTCAGTAGCAAATTCGGAAGGCTCTCCTACAGTTCGCATCGAACTGTAGGGGAGCTTTTCTAATTCGTCGTGCCGGTGCGCTGAGCAATGCTCGGCCATGAATCTCCAAGTGGCAGGAAGCTCTGCCCATGTCTTGCTCGGGCGTAACCAAAGACGCCGGTGAATAGACAGCAGATGTACGGTAAGGAAAATCCGCAACACGAGCTAGCCGATTCCCCTTGAATTTATTGGGAAGTGATGCGAAGCGGTAGCATTAGAACTGGTCGACTTTGCGGCCAAAAACCCTTTTGATTTTGCATAGCTAGTCGGCACCGAAATACCCTTTCGGCGTCGACGGACGGAATAGGACGCCCCTCAGTGGTCTTGAAGCTTTCCACTACCTTCTTGCGCACCTTGCGTGAAGATCCGGTTGACGCCGAAGTCGCCAGCCACAAGCTGTTGGTCCGCGCTGGTTATATCCGCCGCGCAGCCCCGGGTATCTACACCTGGCTGCCGCTGGGCTTGAGGGTCCTTGCGCGTGTTGAAGCTATTGTGCGCGAAGAAATGAACGCCATCGGTGGCCAGGAAGTACATTTCCCAGCACTGCTGCCTCGCGAACCATACGAGCAGACCGGTCGTTGGACCGAATATGGGGATGGACTGTTCCGCCTCAAGGACCGCAAGGATGCCGACTACCTTTTGGCCCCAACCCACGAGGAAATGTTCACCTTGCTGGTCAAGGACCTGTACAACTCGTACAAGGACCTGCCGGTTTACCTGTACCAAATCCAGAACAAGTACCGCGACGAAGCACGTCCACGCGCGGGCCTGCTACGTGGACGCGAATTCATCATGAAGGATTCGTACTCCTTCAACATCGATGATGCCGGTCTGGACGAGGCCTACATGGCTCACCGTGGTGCGTACCTGAAGATCTTTGAGCGCTTGGGTCTGGAAGTTGTTCCGGTCTTCGCGCAGGCTGGCGCCATGGGTGGCTCCAAGTCCGAAGAATTCCTGCACCCAACACCGATCGGTGAGGACACTTTTGTCCGCTCGGCTGGCGGTTATGCTGCAAACGTTGAAGCCGTCACCACCGTGGTGCCTGAGGACATTGATTTCACCAATGCACCGGCATACGAAGTCATCGAAACGCCCGATACCCCAACCATCGCCACGCTGGTAGCTGCAGCCAACGAGCTGCGTCCACGTGAAGATCGTGCTTGGGAAGCCAAAGACACCCTGAAAAACGTGGTGCTGGCTGTTATTGATCCTGAAGGAAACCGCCACCTAGTTGTTCTGGGCATTCCGGGTGACCGTCAGGTCGACGAGAAGCGTTTGGAAGCAACCGTTGGTATCGCACTGGGTATCAACGGCGAAGTCGGTGTTGAGCAGGCTACTGCGCAGGATTTGAAGAGCCACCCTGAGATTGTTACTGGCTACCTCGGCCCAGCCTTGGGTCTGGATAACCAGTTGCTGGGCAAAGATACCGAAAATGCCATCCCGTACTTGGTTGATCCTCGCGTGGTTTCAGGTACTACCTGGATCACCGGCGCCAACGAGCAGGGCAAGCACGTCTTCGGTCTTGTTGCAGGCCGCGACTTCACTTTTGACGGCACCATTGAAGGCGTCAACGTACTCGAAGGCGATCCTGCTCCGGACGGCTCCGGTCCACTAAGGACCGAGCGTGGCATCGAGATGGGCCACATCTTCCAGCTGGGACGTAAGTACGCACAGGCATTGGACCTGAAGGTTCTTGACCAGAACGGCAAGCTCACGGTTGTCACCATGGGCTCCTACGGCGTCGGTGTAACCCGCGCAGTAGCCGCACTGGCCGAAACTTACCATGATGAAAACGGTCTTGCTTGGCCTAAGCAGATTGCTCCAGCCCAGGTTCACATCGTGGTCACTGGCAAGGGCGCCGAAATGCTTGAGGCTGCGGAGAAGCTGGCTAATGAGCTTGAAGCTGCCGGCCAGGAAGTCATTTTGGATGACCGTCCAAAGCTATCTGCTGGTGTGAAGTTCTCTGATGCAGAGCTCATCGGTGTGCCGACCATCGTTGTGGTTGGCCGCGGTTTGGCTGACGGAGTGGTTGAGGTCAAGGACCGCGCCACTGGTGAACGTCGCGACGTCAAGGTCGAAGATGTTGTTGCTGAGCTGACAGCCTAAAAGGCCGTACGTAAAAACTAAATAGGGGAGTAGCGCGGTGCAAGAAGTATTGGAATTCCTGTCCGTCAACGGTGAACCCGTATCCCTCTGGCCCTTGGCATTGCTGTTATTAGCTGCCTTGGGTGCTGGATGGATCGACGCGGTGGTTGGCGGTGGAGGACTGATTCAATTGCCCGCGCTACTACTTTTTCCGGGCATTACTCCGGTACAGGCGCTCGCGACTAACAAGCTTGGGTCAATTTTTGGTACCGCGACCAGTGCGGTCACGTACTATCGGCGCACCAGTCCGGATCTGAAGACCGCACTCCCTATGGCGGCTACAGCGCTGGTTGGTGCATTCGGTGGAGCGGGATTGGCAACAATTCTGCCTGCACAAGCGATCAAACCGATTATCATCGCCGCTCTAATTGCGGTGTTACTCTTTACCATCTTCAAACCGAAAGCCGGCGAACTTTCACGGCTGCGCTACACCGGACGCAAGCACTACCTGCGCGCCCTGGCGATTGGCCTCATTATCGGCGGTTATGACGGCATGGTTGGGCCCGGAACGGGCTCGTTCTTGATCATCTCCATGGTCACCGTGCTCGGTTACAACTTCCTGCAGTCTTCGGCGAAAGCAAAAATCGTTAACCTGTGCACCAATGCTGGCGCGCTACTTTTGTTCGTCCCCACCGGACACGTACTTGTTGGGCTGGGACTGGCCATGGGTGTTATGAACATGATCGGCGGATACCTCGGTGCGCGCATGGCGATTTCCAAAGGCAGCGGGTTCATCCGCATCGTATTTGTTGTTGTCGTCAGTGCGCTCATCATAAAGCTTGGATCGGACATGATCTTCGCCGGCTAGTGATGCGCCTAAAGCGCAGGGTTAGAGACTGTGTGAAGTGGAAGCTTCCACCGTTGTGTAGCCGTCCTCATGCTTAACGTGCTGTGGGGCGATTGCATGGACCACCGAGCTGGCCGGCATTTGAGCAATGCGGAAAGTTAAGAAACTTGTTGGGATTGCCGAGCGGTACAGTTGCTCGATGGTGGTCTTTTGAGGCAGGGGCTCAACAACCTGCAAAGCAGTGCAACCGATGGAGACGTACATAAACCACAGATCACCATTTGTTGGGTCAGTGGTGGCGACCAGTACTGGAGGTTGGTGGGCCGCGACCAGTGACATCACGTCGCTGAGGCTCTCTTCCGGTTGCGCAATGACAATCGGCATTCCTTGAACCCAGCCGTGAGCGCTGAGCTGAGCACGGCCCTGTCGCGAATTAATGATTTCGCTGACAAGTTCCGCAATTTTGGATCGTACAAATCGACCTGGCATTATCCATCCTCCTGTGTACGTTTTTGTAACGAGTGTCTGGATCCCCATGTAAGGCCCTCAGGTTTCGTAAATTCTCCGGAGCTTGTGCCGGTAAATACTTGAACCGTTGAACCTTGATTTCACCCTAGCCGTTTTATCCAGGAATTGCGAGAGAACGATCTTGCGAAGGACAATTCGATAATCGCGAATACGATTCCGTATAGCAGTAGGGCGGATATATCTGGTGAAATTGAAAACGATCTAAGACTCTAAAGACCGGTTGTCTTGGAAGTTTGCGCTAAGGATCCAGAGTGCTGGCCAAGGTGACCAACAATAATGTGCTGAGAGCTCCCCGCATATCTGCGTAAATTATCGTCACGGAATCATGCCACGGGTGAGCAAATATCAACGTTGTGATTATTTTGTAATAGCTATCTTCGAGGTGAACTCCACGAAAATCTAGGATGGATTCAGCTCTAATTGACGCTGGCGCCGGACACTAGGATGCGGTGCTCAGGATTGGCTTTAGCTTCGTTGTCCAGCACTTCAAAAGCAACAGCGGCGATGCGTTGGCCAGTGCCTTCATCCGAGCTGCCAGCGGCAAGAACTAACGCTTGATCAAAATCCTCGGTCGCATCTGAAACGACGTTCCCCAGATCCTTCAGGCCATCTTTGGGCAACGCGTAAGCAGGCTGGCGCAAATCTTCACACTTTGCATCTACCGCCGAACGCAAGCTTGCTAACTGCTTGCTCAGTGCAGTTCGTTTCTTCTCAATCGCGGCTGATTGCGAGGAGACACCACGGGCGGCCTGTAGCTGCAACGCATAGTCCAAGGCATAACCGCGGTCCAATGCACGAGCTACGGTGACGGACTCAAAGTTCTTTGAGTCTTTAACCTCGGCGTCAGCGTTAAGCAAATTTGGATCGGGAAGGCACGCCACTGGCTGGTTCTGATCCTGGTCGGCGACGGCACTGAGTGGCTTGGCAAGCTCCGGTGGGTTCTTTTCACCCAAGGAGTCCATCGCTTTGTTGGCATCGAGGTTGGTCTGGAACGCGATCTGAGAAAGAAGCTTTGTGCTCTGTAGCGACGGCTTCTTCAGCGCAGGCAGCGAAGCTGAAGACTTGGCCACATCTTGAGCCAATTCTTGTACGAGTTCGGGGGAGTAGGACTGCGGTAATGCAGTTGGTGTCTGCTCTTCGAACTGCAATTCGCCGAGTAAGGCAGCGCCCTGCGCCAGCGAAGCGCCTAGGTTTGCCAAAGCTTCAGCGCTGGAACCATCGGTTAGCTCGGCGAGCTTGTTGGCTCGGGCCGCGAGGTCTGCGAGCTCGCCTCCTCGAACCCACAAGGCACGTTCATCGTCCGAGGCGGACTGGACCTGTTCTGGTAGACCCTGATCAACTAAGGCCCCATGAAATATCGTGCTACCAATTCCCCAGGTGAGTGCTGCAGCAACAACACCGCCTAACACTGGTGCGATCCAGCTCGGCGCACGAGAAGCGATTTTCTTCTTGCGAGCATCGGCGTGAGGGAATTTTTCAGTCATAGCGATTCGATCATTTCACGTTCGAGCTCGAATTTAGGTCAATTCTCGTGTTGCGCACCACCACGAGAAGAAAAACTTCGTGAGTTCTTTCACCTGAGCGCGGTTGATAGTTCTCAACAAGCGAAACGCAATATACGCTTAACGGACAACATCGAATAGCGTGGGAGGATATCCATGACCGGAATACCGGCCGATACCGAACAGGAAGCGCAGCGTCTGACTGCTTTGCTTTCCAAGGAAGTAGAATCCCACGGGCTTCTCCTAGAAGAAGTAACTTTGCGCCCCTCTGGCAAGCAGATGATCGTTCAGATCATCGTTGACAAGCCAGACGGCAACGATTCGGTGATTCTTGATGAACTCGGTGAAGTAACCACCACCATCTCCAACGCTCTGGACAAAGACGCAGCTTATGCGTCGGCTGACCCTTATGAACTGGAAGTCAGCTCGCCAGGTCTTTCCCGCCCGCTGACTGCCAAGCGTCACTGGGTTCGCGCCCTAAACCGCATGGTTAAGATTTCCTTGGCCGACGGAACCAAACTGCGCGGCCGGCTGTTGGAAGTTAACGACGCTGATGTGTTGGTTGCTGAGCACCGTGAGCCAGCTAAGAAGGGTATGAAGACTAAGGTCCTAGAACCTGCCCTCCACACTTTTGAAAATATCCGTAAAGCTGTCGTCGACCCAGAACTGAACTTCGATGACGCACCACTAGACACCGTTGATTCTGAAGATTTGGAGGGCTAAGCGTGGATATTGATCTCAACGCTCTGCGTATTCTGGAAAAAGACCGCGACATCCCCATGGATGTACTGATTCCAACCATCGAGTCGGCTTTGCTGCTGGCTTACAACAAGACCGAAGGCGCAATGCCAGGCGCGCGTGCTTTTATTGAGCGCGCTACCGGTCACGTTGCCATCTTGGTGGAGGACCGCGATAACGCCGGTGTTCTGCTCGGCGAATTTGACGACACCCCACACGGCTTTGGACGCATCGCTGCTTCCACCGCTCGTCAGGTCATCATGCAGCGTTTGCGTGAAGCTGAAGATGCACAGGTTGTTGGTGAATACACCACCCGCGTAGGCACCTTGATCTCCGGCGTGATCCAGCAGGGCTACTCGGCTCACATGGTTCAGGTAAAGATTGGCGACCTGGAGGCATTGCTGCCACCAGTAGAGCAATCTCCAGGCGAGAAGTACCAGCACGGCAACCGCCTGCGCGCTTACGTCGTCTCGGCTGAACGCGGCAACAAGGGTCCAGCTGTGACCCTGTCACGTTCGCACCCAGGCATGGTTCGCTTGCTCTTCGAAATGGAAGTGCCTGAAATTGCTGACGGCACCGTTGTTGTTGAGGCACTGGCTCGTGAAGCTGGTCACCGCACCAAGATCGCTGTTCGTGCAACCAAGCCTGGCGTGAACGCCAAGGGCGCTTGCATCGGTGAAATGGGTACCCGCGTTCGTGCAGTAATGAATGAACTGAACGACGAGAAGATCGACATCGTTGACTACAACGAAGATCCAGCGAAGTTCATCGCCGCAGCACTGTCCCCATCCAAGGTCGTCTCGGTAGAGATCCTTGATGAGGCAGAGCGTCGTGCTCGCGTCGTCGTTCCAGACTCCCAGCTGTCGTTGGCTATCGGCAAGGAAGGGCAGAACGCCCGCCTGGCCGCCAAGCTGACCGGCTGGCGCATTGACATCTTGGCTGCATCCGGCGGCAAGGAGCCACAGCTCTAAAGCTGGATTGCTAAGAATTGCTAGTTAGTCGCGTGCAAGCCTAGCGTGTGTGAGCCACAACTCATGCGCGCTATGGCGTGCAAACGCGCTAGACTAGTAGATGGCTCGTACAACTAGGGAAGGTGGCGACGGCGCTCGCATGAAGCTGCATCAGCAACGCACGTGCATTGGCTGTCGAACCATTACCAGTAAAAACGAGTTACTCAGATGGGTCCTCAATGAAGGTACTCCGCTTCGTGCGGTGAGCTTGGATTTGCAGGGTTCCGCCTTCGGGCGAGGAACCTGGACCCACGGTACACAAAAGTGTGTGCGGCAAGCAGTACAGCGAAAAGCATTCGCGCGGGCCTTCCGGTCCGCCGTCGACGATTCGCAGGTAGTGCAGGAATTTACCGCATACGAAGATCAGCTGGCGGCACGTCAGCAATCTGGCAAACATGATGAAAGCGGGTCAGAAATCTGATGGCAACCCGATGAGTCGACAATGTTGAGCGCACAACGATGAACTATCAGTTCTGCGTGATCCACCGTGCGACGGAAGAATTTCACGAATTACACAGCTGATTTGCCAGACCTCCTGCATAGAAGATTTTTCTTTGAAATTGGGGTTTGAGCAGATCACATCGATACAGGAGAGATGTGGCTAAACCCCGCGTTCACGAGCTCGCTAAAGAGCTCGGAATCACTTCAAAAGAAGCACTAACCAAATTGCAGGATATGGGCGAATTTGTTCGCTCCGCATCCTCGACCGTTGAGCCTCCAGTAGCGCGCAAGTTGCGCGATGCTTTCCCAGGTTCCAACGCTGCTGCAGCCAAGCCGGCTGCAGCTAAGCCAGCAACCTCGGGCGCACCAAAGCCGGGTTCGAAGCCAGCGGCAGCTCCGGCTGCTTCTTCAGCAGCTAAGCCAGGCACCAAGCCTGCCGCTAAGCCTGCGGCAGCGACCCCAGCACCGGCAGCTCCAGCGGCGCCGGCAGCCCCAGCAGCACCGACTGCTAAGGCAACCCCGGGCGCACCACTTCCAGGTGCAGCACCAAAGCCAGCGGCCAAGTCGGGCCCAAAGCCAGGTGCTCCACGCCCAGGCAACAACCCATTCTCATCCCAGCAGGGCATGCGTTCGGGTGACTCGGGCGAACGTCGCGGCCAAAACCGCGAAGGTAGCCGCGAAGGCGGCCGTGCACCACGTCCGGGCGCTCCTCGTCCAGGCGGTCCACGCCCAGGCAACAGCCCGTTCTCTTCCCAGCAGGGTATGCGCGGCGAAGGAGGCCAGGGTGGCGCACGTCCAGCACGTGACGGCCAGCGCGGTCCACGTCCAGCCGGTCAGGGGCAGGGTGGCGGTCCACGCCCACCACGCGAAGGTCAGGGCGGTCCACGTCCGGCACGCGAGGGTCAGGGTGGACCACGTCCAGCAGGCGCAGGAACCTCCGCAACTCCACGTATGATGCCTAACCGCACTGATCGTCCAGCTCCAGCAGCTGGCGGTCGTCCAGGTGGCGCAGGTCGCGGGCGCCCAGGTGCCGGTGGCGGCGCTGGTGGCGCAGGTGGCGGTACCGGTGGCGGCTTCCGCCCAGGTGCACCACGTGGTCGCGGTGGTGTTGGCGGTGCTTTCGGTAAGGGAGGCGCCGGTCGCGGTAAGCAGCGCAAGTCCAAGCGCGCAAAGCGCCAGGAATTGGAGCAGATGAGTGTTCCAAGCCTGGGCGGTGTCAACGTACCTCGCGGTACCGGTGAGACCGAGATCCGTATGCGTCGTGGTGCCTCGATCACCGACTTCGCAGACAAGATTGGCGCAAACCCAGCAGCACTGGTGACCGTACTATTCCACCTCGGTGAAATGGCTACCTCCACCCAGTCGCTCGACGAGGCAACCTTCGAGGTCCTCGGCGAAGAGCTGGGCTACAAGGTTTCTGTCGTCTCCCCAGAGGACGAAGACAAGGAACTGCTTGAAGGCTTCGGCCTTGACCTGGAAGCCGAACTTGAGGCTGAAGGCGAAGACGAGCTTGAAGAGCGCGCCCCAGTTATCACCATCATGGGTCACGTTGACCACGGTAAGACCCGACTGCTTGATGCTATCCGTAAGTCCAACGTTATTGAGGGCGAGCACGGCGGCATCACCCAGCACATCGGTGCTTACCAGATCAACCACGAACACGAAGGTCGCACTCGTGCAATGACCTTCATCGATACCCCGGGTCACGAGGCGTTCACCGCCATGCGTGCTCGTGGTGCCGAGGTCACCGACGTGGCCGTGCTGGTTGTTGCAGCGGACGACGGCGTTATGCCACAGACCGTTGAAGCACTGAACCACGCACAGGCTGCTGGTGTGCCAATCATCGTTGCAGTGAACAAGATCGATAAGGAAGGTGCTAACCCTGACAAGGTCATGGGTCAGCTCACCGAATACGGTTTGGTTCCTGAAGAATACGGTGGCGACACCATGTTCGTGAAGGTTTCGGCATTGCAGAAGGAAGGCATCGACGAGCTGCTCGACGCTGTCTTGCTGACTTCCGATGTGCTTGAACTTCAGGCCAACCCAGACAAGTCCGCTCGTGGTGTAGCCATTGAAGCGAACTTGGATAAGGGTCGCGGTTCGGTTGTTACCGTGCTGGTTCAGTCCGGTACCTTGTGCGTTGGCGACACCATGGTTGTGGGTACCGCCCACGGCCGCGTGCGTGCAATGTTCAACGAAAACGGCGAGAACCTGGACGTGGCATTGCCATCGCGCCCGGTTCAGGTCTTGGGTATGTCTTCGGTGCCACGCGCCGGCGACGGCTTCTTGATCACCGACGATGAGCGCACCGCTCGTCAGATCGCTGACAAGCGCGAAACCGCAGAGCGTAACGCAATGCTGGCTAAGCGTCGTAAGCGCATCACCTTGGAAGACTTCGATAAGGCCGTCGCTGATGGCAAGATCGATACCTTGAACCTGATCCTTAAGGGTGACGCTTCGGGTGCTGTTGAAGCACTGGAAGATTCGCTGATGAAGATCGAGGTTGGCGACGACGTTCAGCTGCGCGTAATCCACCGCGGCGTGGGTGCTATCACCCAGAACGACGTCAACCTGGCTACCGTGGACAACGCCATCATCATTGGCTTCAACGTCCGCCCAGCCGAGCGCGTGTCTGAACTGGCTGACAAAGAAGGCGTGGATATGCGCTTCTACTCGGTCATCTACTCCGCTATCGACGACATCGAAGCAGCGCTCAAGGGCATGCTCAAGCCGGAATACGAAGAAGTTGCCCTCGGTACCGCCGAGATCCGCATGGTCTTCCGTTCCTCGAAGTTCGGCAACATTGCCGGTTCGATCATCCGCTCGGGCACCATCAAGCGTAATTCCAAGGCTCGCTTGGTACGCGATGGCAACGTGGTTGGCGACAACCTGTCGATCGAATCGCTACGTCGCGAAAAGGACGATGTCACCGAGGTCCGTGAAGGCTTCGAATGTGGTATCGGCCTGGGGTCGTTCAACGACATCAAGGACGGCGACATCATCGAGACCTTCGAGATGCGCGAAAAGCCACGCGACTAATTGCTCACCAGCAATTAGCAGTGTGACTCACTGATTCGTGGGCGTTTGACCGATAAGATTTGGTCAAGCGCCCACGAGTTTTGAACCATTAGGAGAAAACCATGGCTGATTCAGCCCGCGCCGCACGCTTGGCTAAGCGCGTGCAGGTCCTCATGGCCCAGTCGCTGCGCACCGTCATCAAAGACGAACGCATCGATAATGTCACCGTGACCGACGCCCGCGTTACCAACGACCTGCAGCACGCTACGGTGTACTACACCGTCTTTGGTGATGACGAGATGAAGAAGGATATCGCCGAAACGCTGGAAAAGCGCGGCGGTGCGCTGCGCAAGGAATTGGGCCGCAACCTGACCATCCGTCTGACCCCAACGCTGGCCTTCGTAGCCGACGAAATCCCTGAAGGTGCCTCGCACCTTGAGGAACTGCTGGCTAAGGCCCGCGAGAAGGACGCTGAAGTTGCAGCCCTTCGCGAAGGCAAAGACTTCGCAGGGGACCAGGACCCATACAAGAAGGACGAAGAGGAAGAAGAAGCTTAAGCTTCCTTGTTCTAGTCCTACTTAGTTTGATGCTCGGATCACTACGCATAATGCGTGGTGGCCCGGGCATCTGACGTTTAAACGCCAGAACCCTGGTGCTCACGTTGCTGATGAGATAGCGTGAGAAACCACTAACGGATTCGAACAAAGGTGCAAGTAGATGCCAGAATTCACCACCACCCTGATTGCCAGCACCGGGAACAATGTAGAGCTGGTCGTGCCCGATGAAATTGTTTACGGATTTGGTCGTGGCAAACGTGTACCGGTGACAGTTCAAATTAATGGCGACTACACCTACCGAACAACTATCGCCTCCATGGGCGGACAGTTTCTTGTTTCTTTTAACTCCGAGACTCGTGCAAATACCGGCAAAGGTGCGGGGGACGAAATTACCGTGAAGCTAGAGCTGGATGAAGAACCACGCACCGTGGAAATCCCTGAACCGCTGGCTGTGCTGCTCTCTGCGGAACCAGAGCTACTTGATGCGTGGAGCCAGCTGTCCTACAGCAAACAACGTGGGCACGTAGACCCGATCGTTCAAGCTAGGGGAGAAGATACCCGCACCCGCAGGGTTGAGAAAGTCATCAAGGTGCTGCGTAGCCAGTAGGCTACAGTCAGCGCCTACTGCACGGTGAATTGCAGGCGTTGCCAGCCGCTGGCGCCATTGGGCACCGGGTTGGCTTTCTCGCTGGTCTGCAACTGGCCCTGTGCGTCGTAGGCGCGTACAGTTGCCGAATGTGCGCCGGGCGTCGCATCCTTCCACACGAAGCGCCACTGTCGCCACGTATCCAAGGAGGCCTCGGCTGCCAAGTCGGCATCTTCCCATGGTCCGTCATCGATCTGCACTTGCACGCGGGAAATGCCGCGGGTCTGGGCCCAGGCGGTACCGCCCAGCACGACGTCCCCTGCGGGTACCTTGGCGAATGGGCGAGGCGTATCGATCCGGGAAGACATCTTGATAGGACCGCGTTCGGACCAACCGCGAGTCGTCCAATAGGCAGCCTTGTCCTGGAACCGGGTGACTTCCAGATCGACCACCCATTTGGTAGCAGACACGTAGCCGTACAGGCCAGGAACCACCATGCGCACCGGGAACCCGTGCTCGAATGGCAGCGGCTCTCCATTCATGCCGATCGCCAGCAAGGCCATCCGGTCATCTCTCAGAACTTCCAGCGGGGTTGAAGCACTGAAGCCGTCATGCGACGTGGACAGCACCATATCTGCGCCGGCTTGGGGAATCGCGCGTTCCAGCAGGTGGCGCAGTGGATAGCCCAGCCATTGTGCGTTGCCTACCAGGTCGCCGCCGACCGGATTCGATACGCAGGTCAGCGTCAGATAGGTTTCCACGAGCTCTTGGTCCAGCAGCTCGTCGAAGTTCATGGTGAATTCCTTCTCCACCATGCCGTGAACCCGCAAGGACCACTGTCCCGGGTCGATTTGGGGCACCGAAAGTGCGGTGTCGATACGGTAGAAATTCCGGTTCGGGGTAACGAAGCGTGGCATATCCGCTTCCTCGACCTGAACCCCTGCCGGCAGGGGTTTTGCCTTGGTACGGGGCGCAGGCAAGCGCAAGGCCTTGCGGGCAGCCTCAGCCATGTTCCGCGCAGCGGAGATCGAGCTCGAAGCGCCGGTAGCTATGGCCGAGGCGGCCAGGGCCAGGACCGAACCGAGCAGGAAGGTTCTGCGACTTGGACCCGGGGTGCTGGCGTCCTCGCCCGGAGGCGCGGCCGTGGCTGAAGCCAGCCGGTTGAGCCACTGCAAAACCCCGATGCCGGCAATCGCGCCGAGTACCGTTGGGACAATATCAAGCAGGCTGGTGGACGCACGGGTGACCACTGCGCTGGACATCACCACGGCCAAGGCAACGATGGCGGTGCAGGCAAGGGCGAAGCTTCGCTTAGCCAGCAGGCCGACTACCGCGGACAGGACCGTTGCGACGACGCCAATGGATATGAACAGCGCCAGCTTGTCATTGGTGCCGAAGGTCGCGATGGCAAAGTCCTTGAGCCATGGCGGAGTCAGGTCGATGATGGCCGAGCCCAAGGCGAAAAACGGTGACGAGGCGCTATTAAAAAATGCCGAAGCGAACTGGGCCACGGCGAACATGGCTGCTGCCGAACAGATTCCAGCCACCGCGTGGAATACGAGAACTCTGTCGTTGCGTTTCGTTGAAATGCCCACTGCCACTCACCTCATGCGTTGCGATCCATGTTCCCCTGCCGATCGCAGGGGAACAACCACTCACCATGTATTCGGAACATCCTGCGATGCGGATTGGAATCGGCTACGAGATTTTTTGCGGCTTCACAGCGACTGGACCATGATGGGATCTGTTGTCGGGGCAGGGGATCCAGCAGCTGGCTCCACAGTGATCCCGAAATGCGTGATGTCCTTCATCGGATCTGAAACCATGATCATGCCATCGGCATCGGCGCCGGCGAGCATGCCCGCAGAAACTGCCCCATCGGCCGAAATTAGCCATAGCTCATAGCCCTTGTCGCTGGACAAAGCCGGCATGCCGGAGGTGGAAACAGCCATCAGGCCCTCATCGGCCGAATAGGAAAGCGTGATACGGGCTCCGTCCTCCAGGGTCTGCGTTCTTGACTTCGCATCAGGGGCGCCCAGAATCCGCGTGAGCTCGTCTTCATGCGAGGCCATGGCGGCCATCTTGTTCTCCATCTCGCGCTGCTCGGAAGTCTGGTTGATCGCCAATCCTCCCAAGGCCACTGCTGCCAGCAGCAGCACGCCGGCGGCCAGGGCAAAGAAGCGCTGCGTGCCGCGTCCTGTTCCTGTCTGCTGGACCGGAGGTTCTGCAGCGGAACCAGGTTCCCCCGGAGCCTCGGTGGCTGGGACGGCTGCGGGGGAGCTGCCCAGGGTGGGTGCCTGGTCCGCAACGGGAGGGAGCTGCTCGGTGGTGCGGATGGCGGACATGATGTTGGCCTTCAACCGTGGCGGAGGCGCAACCGGCTGTGCCGCCAAGCCAAGCAATCCTGCAGTTTCCTGCAGTGCATCGAGTTCCTGGCGAGCCTGGGCGGAATTCGGAGACTGGTTGAGCAGGTCCTCGCGTTCTTTGTCTTCCAGGGCGTCCCGGGCGAAGCTATCGGTTCGCTCGTTTTCATGCTTGTCCATTACGCCACTCCCATCAGGTCTCGAAGTTTGCTCATTCCATCGCGTATTCGCGTTTTGGCGGTTCCCACCGGTATTTTCAGAATCTCGGCGACTTCCAGGTGGGTGTATCCGCCAAAGTAGGACAGGTGTATGGCCTCGCGCTGAGGCGCGCTGAGCCGTTGCAGTGCCTGGGAAACGCGCACGGTTTCATCGTGCAAGATGGCGTTCTCTTCCACATCATCGTAGCTGTCTTGGAAGTCCTTGATTCCAACGCGCAAATCCCGCGCTTGGCTTGCTTGGCTCGAACGCACACGGTCCACGGCTCGGCGATGGGCAATGGTCAGCAGCCAGGAAGCTGCGGTGCCGCGTGCCGGATCAAAGCGCCGGGCCTGCTGCCAGGCTTCGACGAAAACTTCTTGGGTGACTTCTTCGCTCTGTGCCCTGTCGCGAAGCACCCGCAGCACGAGTCCGAAGACTCGGGAAGCCATGGCATCGTAGAGCGATTCGAAGGCAACTTCTTGTCCCAGCGCGACCTGTTGCATCAGGGCGTCCGGCGTTTGAACGGAATCGTCTTCCATGGAGTCGAGTCTATTTGAACTCATGAATCCTAGAGTCTCACGCATCTGTGTCTGTTTCGCTGTCTGCTGTTCCGTGGCGCTTTGCGAAAGTTGCCGATGGGGGAGCACGGCCCGTTGAACCAGCGAAGGTGATGCCTGGATTTGGACTCCATGCATCACCTTCAGGCCATCGGCCTTGCAATTGCGCCGTTGCTACTTTTTGGCTGGTGGCATCAGGACGGTGTCCACCAGGTACACGGTCGCGTTGGCGGTCTGCACGCCACCGCAGATGACCGAAGCGCCATTGACTTCGAGGTCGTCGCCGCTGCCGGTGACTTCCACATCCTCGCCCTGGACGGTTGCATGGGTTCCGGGCAGATCATCCGGTGCGATCTGGCCGGGGATCACATGGTAGGTCAGGATGCTGCTCAGGGTGTCCGCGTCCTTGGCCACTGCGGCAAGGTCATCCTTGGGGATGGCGGCGAATGCGTCATCAACCGGAGCGAAGACGGTGAATTCGTCGCCATTGAGGGTGTCGACCAGGTCAACGTCCGGGTTCAGCTTTCCGGAAACTGCGGAAGTCAGCGTGGTCAACAGCGGGTTGTTGGAAGCTGCAACGGCCACTGGATCCTTGGCCATGCCTGCTACCGAACCGTCACCGGTTGGCACTGCTTCGGCGTAGGCGGCGCAGCCGCTGCCCACGAGATTGCTTGCCGGATCCATTGCAGATTCGCTGGCCATCGGCGAGCTGCTTTCCGATGCGGAGGCGGTGGGTGATTCCATGGTTTCCGAACCGGTCGAGCAGGCGCTCAGTCCCATGGCGGCGACTGCGATGAGCCCGAATGCTCCAGCGACTTTGCTGTATGTGCGCTTCATGATTTTCTCCTTGCTTCGCCGCGACTGATGTCGTCGGTCCTTTTCCTGTCCGTGCGGATCAGGTTGTCAATGAGCATTCGGGGCAGGATGCCCAACGGATTGGAATCTCTTGAAAAAATTTATTTTGCGGCCAATTCGCAGAGCCTGGAAGGACTTATCTGCAATCCGTGGCAGGAACAATCTGGGATGCGACGTGGCATCGGCCACGGTTGAACGGCAAGACGGGTGAATTTTCTGCCTAAGCCATATACTGGAAGGCGTGAGTAAAGCCGGGCAGAACACGCAAGAGCAGGCCTCGGGCCTGGTACTAGTCGACAAAGATCAAGGATTGACCTCCCACGACGTGGTTGGTCGTATCCGTAGACTCGCAGGCACCCGCAAGGTGGGCCATGCTGGCACCTTAGACCCGATGGCCACAGGTGTGCTTGTTGTCGGTGTTAACAAGGCGACCCGCTTACTCACCTACATCGTTGGTCACGATAAGACCTACACCGCCACCATCCGTCTGGGACAAAACACTGTCACCGACGATGCTGAAGGCGAAATTATCTCTCAGCGTATTGCTGCTGCGGTCACCGATGAAGATATCGAACGTGAAGTAGCAAAGCTCCGCGGTGATATTGAGCAGATACCAAGCCAAGTTTCAGCCATCAAGGTTGATGGTAAGCGCTCCTATGCACGTGTGCGAGCCGGCGAGCAGGTAGAACTCAAGGCGCGTCCGGTGACTATTTCACGCTTCGAGATTCACGAAATCCGTCGAGAAAACGGCGGCAAGATCCTTGACGTGGACGTCACCGTTTCTTGCACCTCCGGAACCTACATCCGTGCACTGGCACGCGATCTGGGCGAAGCACTCGATGTTGGTGGACACCTGACGGCGTTGCGCCGTACCGAGGTTGGCCCGTACAAGATTGATCTGACTAGCACTCTGGAACAGCTGGCAAACGAATTCACCATGCTGCCCCTTGAGAAGGCTGCCGCTGCGTTGTTCCCTAACCGTACGGTGAGCGTGGATGAAGCGATGGAGCTGTCCTTCGGGCGCACCATTGCCGCATCCCACCTGAGCATGGACATTGAGCCTGGCCAGACCGTCGCAGCCTTTGCACCCAATGGGGTGCTGGTGGCATTGCTGGAGGACAAGGGCGAAAAAGCTCGTACGGCCCTAGTCTTCACCGCTAAGTAAAGGTTGAACCGTTGTTTGCCTTGAACGGATTTTTCATCGCCGGAGTCATCGTTTGTGCACTGGCATTGCTTGTTGCTGTGGTGGCGACCATCATTCGCAAGCACCCGGATGACTGGGCTCTTATCGGCGCAGCTGCAACTGAAGTCTTCTTGATTGTTTACGGCGTTGCTGCCGCGATCAGGCAGGCCGGCGGAAACGCTGTACAGGGCGACCCGCTGGAATTCTGGGGATATCTGATCACCGCGCTGATCATGCCCCCGCTGGCATTCTTCTGGGCTGTCAGTGAAAAGAGTCGCTGGTCCAATGCGGTGTTGGGTGCCTCGGCAGCCGTCACCTTCATCATGCTGTTCCGTATGGAACAAATCTGGCACTAGGAGTAAACAACATGAGTCAGAATCCTCGTAACTCACGGATCATGCAGGCTGCACATTCTCGCAATGCCACTAAAGGTCCAAAGCCAAGCCGCTCCACTGGCCTAGGCCGAGTGATTATTGCGGTCTATGGCATCTTGGCTCTGGCGGCAACCGTTCGTGGTGCGTACCAAATCGTGAGCAAGTTTGATGAAGCGCCGGTGGCCTACACGCTGTCATTGCTTTCCGGCCTGATCTACATTGTCGCCACGTTCTCACTGTCATCTTCTAAGTCGCGCGCATGGCTTGTCTCGCTGTGGGCAGTGAGCGTTGAACTTGTTGGTGTGATCGTTGTGGGCATTTTGTCATTAACTCATCCTGAAATTTTCGCCCACCCATCGGTGTGGAGTGGTTTCGGTGAAGGCTACGGTTACATTCCGCTGGTACTGCCAATTGTTGGCTTGTGGTGGCTTTACCGTAACCGCAGTGAGCGTCTGGCCTAAAGACGTGTAAGAATTGCCTCGGTGGGTTCTCTACTCACCACAAGAATTTCTAAAGGAGCAAAGTGCACTATTGGAAGGGCTTGGACGCCGTCCCCACGGATGTGGCTCCCACTGTCGTGACCATTGGCAACTTTGATGGTGTTCATTTGGGGCACTGCGAAGTGCTCGACGCAGCAGTCACTCAAGCCAAGGCGCGCTCTGCTCAATCGGTGGCCATCACCTTTGACCCGCACCCAGCACTGGTGCATCGCCCCGAGGCTGCTCCACAGCTGATCATGGGAATCGCTGATCGGATCGATACCTTGGCCAGCGTTGGCTTGGATGCCACGCTGATGATCCATTACACCCTTGAATTTGCTGACCAAAGCGCTGAAGATTTTGTCCGCTCACTGATCGTTGAAAAGCTTCACGCTGTCGCGGTCGTGGTTGGTCATGATGTCCGCTTTGGCCGTAACAACTCCGGCGATTTCAGCTACATGCAAGAGCTGGGCAAGAAGTACAACTTCGATGTCATCGGCGTGCAAGACGTAGGGGATAAGCGTCGTTTGTCTTCGACCTGGGTTCGCGAAGAACTAGCTGCAGGCAACGTTGAAGCAGCAGCCCAGATCCTCGGCCGGCCCCACCGGATGCGCGGTGAAGTGGTCCACGGGCATGCCCGCGGACGCGAGCTGGGTTTTCCAACGGCAAACCTTGATCCTGAAGCCACCGGCATCATTCCTGCCGATGGTGTGTACGCCGGTTGGGTTATCGACGAGGCCGAGGTCCGTTGGCCAGCCGCCATTTCGGTGGGTTCCAACCCAACATTTGATGGTGTCTCCCGGGTGGTAGAAGCCCACGTGATCGACCGCCCAGATGAAGGTGTTGAAGACTTTGACCTTTATGGTCAGCAGATTGTTGTTGAGTTTATCTCACACCTGCGCCCTATGGTCGCCTACCGCGGTATCGAAGCTTTGATTGAGCAGATGACCCAGGACGTGGATCAAGCTCGCGCAGTGCTGGCCGTTGAACCGCGCTAAGTCTCATGTCTGAAATTCCATCTCTGCCACAACGTGCTTTTGTGGTCAGTGCCAAGCGTCGTGACGAATTAGCGTCAGCATTCCAGTCCGGTGCTGAGAGTTACGACAAGATCCGTCCGTCCTATCCACAGCTGGCCTTGGACTTCACCCTGCAGGACCAGCCAAAAGTGGCAGTTGATATTGGTTGTGGATCGGGGATCTTTACCGAACAACTGGTAGCACAGGGGTTGGACGTCACCGCTGTTGATCCGTCCCAAGACATGCTCTCGGTCTTGGCGAAGCGACTTCCACAGGTGGCCACGGTGTGCGCCTCGGGCGAAGCTACCAGCTTGGACGAGGACAGCGTTGATCTGGTGACCTACGCGCAAGCATGGCACTGGGTGGATCATCCCAAAGCCAGTGCTGAGGCTGCCCGTCTGCTGCATGATCACGGTTGGCTCACTTTATTGTGGAATCAACTCGACGTCTCTGTTCCGTGGGTGCACCGGCTAGCCCGCATTATGCATGCTGGAGATGTACACCGTCCCGAGCTTGAACCGCCTTTGGGTCGTGAATTCAGCAAACCTGAACACGGTATTTGGCACTGGTCGATGTCGCTGGATTTTGAAGAGATCGTTGAGCTGACTAAGTCGCGCAGCTACTACCGCAAATCTTCGCCGACAACCCAAGCCAAGGTTGAATCAAACCTACGGTGGTATTGGAACGAGCATCTGGGTCATGAACTGGGCGACAAGGTACAGGTGCCGTATCTCACCCATGCCTGGAGGTCCCGCCGGCGTGCCCGTCGGTGATATGATTGACGATGGTTCTCGCTGCAGTCCGCGGTTGCGGGTTTCCACCGTAGACGCTTCGGCGTTTGCACTGACTTATGAACGCGGTCCAACTCTAGGAGTTTGTTATGGCATTGGATGCCACTATCAAGAACGAAATCATCAAGGCTTACGCTACCCACGAGGGTGACACCGGTTCGCCTGAGGTTCAGATTGCCGTCATGTCCCGCCGTATCTTGGACCTGACCGAGCACCTGAAGATGCACAAGCATGATCACCACACCCGCCGTGGCCTTATGGCTCTGGTTGGTCGTCGTCGTCGTATGCTCGGCTACCTGAAGAACACCAACATCGAGCGTTACCGTACGCTGATCGAGCGCTTGGGCCTACGTAAGTAGTCTTTCGCACTGGTGCGAAGATCCCCGCCTTCCTTTTTGGAAGGCGGGGTTTTTTTTATGCCCGGATAACACTTGTGCGACATGTTCACTGCACGAGTGAACTGGAGATCATCATAAAAATCGACAAGCTGATTTTCTGCTGCCGCACACATACTGAACATGTCTTTCTATGACTGATACGTAGAGTCGCCCGCGCCGATACCTGCTAAAAACACGGGACTCTGTGCGACTTGTTAAACCAAATTAACGCCGTGCTGAAGGCACTATGACCCGATGTTTCCTCAGGCTATAACAGGTGCAGACATCAAGGACTTTTCCGGACATCTGATAGCGACTTTGACTTCGCGTTTCACTGAATTTCACCAGGTTTCAGAGCCCCTTTCTGACCCTTTCCAAAGGTGCTTGTATGGCTAGCAACAGCCCGCACCGGCAAAGGAAATGGAATACCAAAGATGTTCAAGACCCCGCTTACTCGACGGCAGCGCCAAGGCGCGGCAACGCTATTGCTGGCACCAGCACTTTTGCTGGCGTCATGCACAGCCTCCGCACACGGCACTGATCTGAAGAATGCAGACGGCACCGTCAATGTCCGCTACGAAGGCGCAGCCAACACCGTAACGCTCATTGAGCTGGCTGCCGGCCTCGGATATCTTGACGGCATTAAGCTGGCTCTTAAAACTTAAGCGTGGTGCAGAGTGTTCAGCACGGGCGCAGCCCTGCCGTATATAACAGTATCCGAAGGCGGTAATGCGCATGGTTCCGATAACCCCGGCCAATGCGTTTCAAGTTCTTCGCCGTCAGATTCGCTGCCTCACTCCTGGCGTTCGTCAATCTGGTTCTAACGAACACCAGCAACTCCCTGCGCCATCCGGTCAACGTCCGGAACAGCGACTTCGCCTCAACCATTGTTGTTGCTCGCACGGACTTTTCCAGCACCGCCCACCGGGATTGGAACTCATGGATATTCGTAGCTTTCAATAGTTCCCGCACATGCTCCTTGATCGCATAGATCACTCCGAGTTCCGGGTCTGATTCCAAGATCAGCTTCAACCGTTCAACCTGCTTGATCGACAAGTTCTCCAGATTGCAAGTCAATAATTTCCGGTACTTGTAAGCCGGATCAGCAGCCCGGCCACGACGATCAAAGACTTCGTGGGAGCGACGTCGGCGGACCTGGGTGATCATCAGATTCGCCCGCTGAATCACGTGGAAATGATCCACGCTAACCTTTACCTTCGGCAGATTCTCCCGCACCGCCTTGCGGAACTCCGATGACATGTCGATCGCGACGTACTGCACCCGTTGGCGCCAATACCGTGGCCGATTCTTCAGCCACCGTTTCACCGCCGTGCCGCGGCGTCCGTCCACGATATCCAGAATCTTTCCGGTATCCAGATCAGTAAACACAATCGACCACGGCTCAATCCGCACTACTTTCCCGGTCCGGCCCCGTGCGTAGCGGACTTTGCGAAACCGGTGCTCATCAATGCCGAGCCGGCGGATGAACATGCGGTCCACGTCCCCGACCAGTTCACCGATCGTGGTTAGCCGGGCCATGACCGTAGGCCAAGACACCCCATGCGCGGCAGCGACCCGGGACACTGCCCTGAGTTCGGAACTCATCTCGTCCACGAACTGTTGGGAGAGTCGTGTGGTGATCCTGGCACGGAACGGGAGTTGCTCGGTGGTTTGAACGAATGAACGGCGTTCGCAGGCCGATTCCTGGCAGGCCATACGGCGTTTGCGCACCAATACCTGCAGGTCGGTGCCGCCGACTGGCACGTCCTTCACCCGATGTATTGGTCTGGCCTGGATTCGTTGGGTGAGCACTCCACAGGTGGGGCATGCTGCTTCGGTAGCTTTGGGCTCGATGAGGGCTTGTCGTCCGTCTGCTTCGTGGGTGGCGCTGATGACGCGGTAGTCGTTGAGGTTCAACAGAATCGACGCAGCATCGATTGGCCCGGTATCCTTGAACACGGCTCGTAGTTCCTTGCTGATGTATGTCTAGACAACACTCATCTTCGCAGAGGACTGCGGGCCTTACTTCTTTTTCGGGGTCACCACGCTAAAACTTGAAGAGCCATTAAGCTGGAATGGGTCGGCAATAACTCCAGCGGTCCGCTGTCCATTCAAAACACGGCGACCGGCGAGACCGACATCGGTGGCGCATTTGCTGGCGCAGTTGTAAAGCTACAAGAAGCTGGCTCTCCGGTGACCGCGGTCGCCTCATATTACGGCTCCAATGACGATTACTTTGTTGGTTTTTATGCCGCGAAAGACAGCGGCATTAAAGAAGCCCGGGATCTGATTGGAAAGACTGTCGCGGTCAACACCCTCGGAGCTCACTCCGAAGCCGTGATCCACACCTATCTGAAAGCACAAGGATTAAGCCCGGACGAGATTGACCAAGTTCAGCTAGTCGTTCTGCCGCCGACAGATACCGAGCAAGCGGTTCGCACCCATCAGGTAGACGTCGGGGCACTCTCTGGTGCAGCCCAGGTCCATGCCGTGAAACAAGGGGATCTGCGGGAAGTCTTCCGGGACACTGAAGTTTTTGACAACTTCAATGGTGGTGAATACGTATTGCGTGACGATTTCATCGCTGAATATCCCGAAGGGGCACATGCTCTGGCAACGGGTACCGCCAAAGCGGCGAACTGGGCGTCATCGCATTCACGTGAAGAAGTGCTCAGAAAATTGACGGACATCATCGAGTCCAGAGATCGTGGCGAAGATGTTGAAGCTCTGCAGTATTTCAACGGTTATGGCGTAGGCAAGAATGCGCCGATCTCAGATGAAGACTTCAGCCGATGGTCCGAATGGTTGAAGAGCACCGGAATCGTTGACGGTGAAATAACACCCAGCGAGTACTACACCAACGAATTTAACGATCTCGCGAGCGAAGGGTAATGACCGATCATGTCGAGAATTGAAATCAAAAATCTGGGCAAGAAGTTCCAACGTACTGGCGCTAGCGACCAAAGCGCAGTCACGGCCATCGATTCACTAGATCTGTGGATTGAGGACGGCGAATTCTTCACCTTGGTGGGACCGAGCGGATGCGGTAAGTCCACCTTGTTGGACATCCTTGCTGGGTTGAGCACACCGAGCCAAGGCGAAGTTCTCGTTGACGGGCAGCCTATTTCTGGGCCTAGCCTGGAACGCTCAGTTGTCTTTCAACAATATGCGCTGTTCCCGTGGCTCACCGCAGCAGCCAATGTTCAGGTCGGCTTGGAAAGCCAAGCGCGACATGGCCAGGGCCTGAACAAGGCTGAACGCCGGATACGAGCGCACGAATACCTACGCTTGGTTGGCCTAGAAGGCGTGGAAGATAAGTACCCGCACGAACTTTCCGGAGGAATGAGACAGCGTGTAGCGATTGCGCGAGCTCTTGCCCACGAACCAAAGGTCTTGCTCATGGACGAGCCATTCGCAGCGCTGGATGCGCAAACTCGCGAACAGCTTCAAGACCTGTTGCTGGACATCTGGAAACGCACCAAGACCACCATCGTTTTTATTACCCACGGTATTGAAGAAGCGGTCTACCTAGGGCAGAAAGTGGCGGTCATGTCCGCCAGACCAGGGGAGATCAAGGAAATTGTGAACATCGATCTTCAAGATCGCCAGTCGGTAGATGACATCCGCTCAACCCAGCAGTTCGGTGAGTACCGTCATCACATCTGGTCACTGTTACATAGCCACAGTCGCCAAGACGTAGCCGCGTCGGTCGAAAAAACCTTGACTTCTTCAGGAGCCACAGCATGAGCACACTAGCATTGCCAGATCAGCAGATCAGAGTTGAAACTTCGTCCGCGCAACGAGCAGCACCAACGGGACGAGCTGGGGCAACGATAAGGAAAACGCTCTACCGTTCCGGAGCAATCATCGGGTTCTTACTGGTGTGGGAACTGATTCCACAATTTCTCCTTGAACCGGCCTCCAAGGTCTTTCTTCCACCATTGCACGAGGTACTTCAGCAATTATGGAAAATGATCGTGAGCGGAGATCTGCTGACACATATTTCCGCCAGCTTAGGACGCTCAGCCATCGGTTTCCTTCTTGCCGTGGTGATCGGTGTACCGGTGGGGCTAGTGGTGGCATGGTTCTCGCGAATCGGAGATTTTCTGAATCCGCTTCTGGAAGTATTCCGAAACACTGCGGCCCTGGCACTGTTACCGGTATTCACTCTCACTCTTGGCATTGGCGAACTCTCCAAGGTCACCATCGTGCTCTACGCAGCGTTCTTCCCGGTTCTGCTCAACACCATTCTGGGCGCACGCAGCGTAGATCCACTGCTGATTCGTGCAGGCAAAACGCTGGGACTAAACAACTTTGAGATTTTTTCAAAGGTCGTCCTACCGGCCTCTGTGCCGATTATCTTTACCGGCATTCGCATGGCAGGAACTTCTGCAGTGCTGGTTCTAATTGCTGCTGAAATGATCGGTGCAAAAGCTGGTCTTGGATATCTGATCACCAACTCGCAGGCCAGCTTCCTCATTCCAAAAATGTATGCAGCGATCTTGACCGTCGCCATTCTCGGCTTTGTTGTTAATGCAGCCCTTGTGGCATTGGAGCGACACTTTTCGCGCTGGGCTCGCGCCTAACTCTCAACTCTCACGGATAAGGACCAGAATTATGGCACGCACTTTAACCCTCAACGCATTCTTGCTAACCACCGGGCACCACGAGTCCTCGTGGCGATTGCCCGAGAGCGACCCCCATGCAGGAACAGAAGTTGACCACTACATTCGCTTGGCGCAGCTTGCGGAAAAGGCCAAACTCGACGCAATCTTCTTTGCTGACGGACCGGTGCTTCAAGGGCCGGTGGCACAACGACCAGCCGGAATCCTGGACCCGGTGACACTGCTTTCCGCTGTTGCGCCGGTGACTAAAAATATTGGACTGATCGCTACGGCTTCCACTAGCTACAACGATCCTTATAACCTTGCTCGCCGGTTCGCAACGTTGGATCTGATCAGCAATGGACGAGCAGGCTGGAATGTTGTGACCACTGCCGGTGACGCAGCTGCGCAGAATTTTTCCCAACAGTCACAGCTTGATAGTTCACAGCGCTATGCCAGGGCGCATGAGTTCCTGAGCGTGGTGAAAAAATTGTGGAATTCGTGGGAGCCAGATGCGGTCATCGCTGACAAGGCAAGTGGCACGTGGGCGGATCCGGCCAAGATTCATCCAGCCGCTCATGTGGGGGAGCACTTCCAGGTAGCGGGAGCGCTGAACGTTCCGCGTTCGCCTCAAGGACACCCGGTGATTATTCAAGCCGGAGCCTCACAGGCGGGCAAGGAATTTGCCGGTCAATGGGCTGAAGCTATATTCACGGCTCATCAGTCCTTCGAATCAGCAAGGGACTTCTATCAAGAGATCAAGACCAAGGCCGTGGGCTACGGACGCTCCGAGCAGTCCGTCAAAGTTTTGCCGGGTATCGTTCCCATCCTCGGATCAACGGAAGCTGAAGCTCTTGAGCTGGCTGATGCCTTGGATGACTTGATTCTTCCGGAGTATGCAAAGAAGACCTTGGCGCAGCAACTGCACGTAGCCCCGGATGTTTTGGAGCTTGACGAGGTGCTCCCCGAGGGGCTGGAGACAGCGACTTCCAAGGAAAAATCCACCTCACGTCGCGACCTGATTTTGGATCTGGGATACCGCAAAAATCTGACGGTTCGTCAGATTATTCGTGAACTCGGCTCAGGACGTGGTCACCAGACATTTGCTGGAACCCCTGAGCAGCTGGCGGACCGAATCGAATACTGGTTCAAGGCAGGTGCCGCTGATGGCTTCAACATCATGGCTCCGGTATTGCCCTCGGGCCTTGAAACCTTCGCCGAACACGTTGTTCCGTTGTTGCAGCAACGCAAGCTCTTCCGAACTGACTACGATCAGAGCACTCTGCGTGGTCACTACGGGCTTGAAGTGCCCACCGTCGATCATGCGGGCCTTGTTCACTAGTTACACTCAAACGCGCTGATGGCTCAAAGATCTAGTAGCTCACGCCAACAAAAATCGCGGATGCCATGGGAGCGGGTCCCATCGGTCCTTGCACCAATTCACCCTTGGAACTACTGGGCACAAAACGACGCTTGGACTCGTGATTTCACACGAGTCCAAGCGTCGTTACTGCGTAAATTCAGAGGTTGTTGCGTATCAGCCTAGTCGGCTTCGGCTTCTGCGGCTTCTTCTTCAGCCTTTTCCTGATGGATGGCTTCAGCTAGAAGCTTCTCCATCTCCTTGGCAACACCCGCGGCTGATGCAGGGTTCTGTCCGGTCACCAATCGTTCGGAAACCTGAACATTTTCTTCGAAGTTATCGACGGCAATGTGGTTTGCGCCCTGCTCGGTGAGCTTGTCTGCAAGGAAGAACGGAATGACCTTGTCCTTGCCCGCTGCAACTTCTTCATCATTCGTGAAGGCTGCGACATCCTTGCCACTAAGGAGCTTCAAACCGTGATGCAACTCGACATCAAGGAGTCCCGCTGGACCGTGGCAAACAGCGCCGACAACGCCACCCTTGTTGTAAATGCCACCAACAAGTTTCTGAAGGCCTTCGTTATTAGGGAAGTCCCACATGGTGCCGTGTCCACCTACGAGGTACACGGCGTCGTACTGTTCTGGATCAACAACTTCTACCCTGGCAGTGTTGTAAAGCCCAGCACGGGTGGTCTCATCTTCAGTAAATTGAACTTGGATTGGGTCGTCGGTATCGACCGTGTCCCGTGGCGGCTGACCGCCCTTAATTGAAGCAAAGTCGACAAAGTGTCCTGAATCTCGGAAGACCTTCCAAGGGTGGGCTGCCTCTGCCACGTTGTAGCCGGTGGGCTCTCCTCCTGCACCGAGTTCGGAAACGCTGGTTACGACCATGAGGATTTTCTTCACGGAGTACTCCTTTCGCATTTGTCCTTTCAGACTTATACAAACGGCGTTCAAGTTCAACCTGACTGATGGGGTTTTCAGACTTCTATATGATTCTTCCCTGACTTGGTGATGGTTTATTTGAGCAAAGCATCAGCCTTGCCAGCAACCTGTTGGCCAAACCGATCGAAGCTAGCGAACACTGCTCGGCGCTGAGCCCGCGATCTCGCAACGAAGTAACGGAGCATGTGAGTGCCAAAGCGGCTCATCATCATGTGTCATCTCGAAAATGGCGCTCTGGCTACAATTTATAAATTTCTACAATGTGGAACTAACCTTTCGTTTTTCAGCCTCTTGCGGATACGCTGAATCTCGATTGGAACAATTCGTATAAGTGAAAGTGAGCAGTCATGAGTCAGACCGTTCTTCAGCGTCATCTTTTCGGCCCAGGTCCATGTAACCCGTACCCGGAAGCAACGGCAGCTCTTGGCTTGCCACTGCTGGGACATCTTGATCCTGCATTCATTGCCCGAATGGATCATGTAGCCGATGGACTGCGAACACTGTGGGGCACACAAAACCTGCGCACCCTCCCGCTGAGCGCTACCGGATCAGCTGGAATGGAAGCTGCGTTTGTTAACACCATCAATCCCGGTGATGTCGCTGTGATTGCTATTAACGGTCTGTTCGGCGAGCGCATGTGCGAAGTTGCCTCACGTGTTGGTGCCGAAGTGGTCCGCGTAGATCACGAATACGGCACTCCGATTGATGCGCAGCGTGTGGCTGACGCTCACCCGAATCCTTCGGTGATTGCTGGTGTGCATGCAGAAACAACCACCGGTGTGCTTTCGGACATTGCTGCCTTGGGCGCTATCAAGGGTGACGCGCTGCTAATCACTGATGCGGTAACTTCCATTGGCGGTATGCCGGTACTGGCTGATGAGTGGGGGATCGATGTGGGATACGCCGGCACCCAGAAGTGCATTGGTGTGGCCCCAGGTTTGGCTCCGTTCACCATCTCTGACCGTGCCTTTGAACGTCGAGTACAGAAGCCACAATCGTGGTACTTAGACCTCGGACTGCTCGGAGGTTACGCCACCGGTTCTGCAGGTGGCGGTCGTACCTATCACCACACTGCACCGGTGGCCATGGTTGCCTCGCTGGAGGCGGGAATTGATCGAATTCTGTCCGAAGGATTGGACGCGGTGACCGCTCGGCATCAAGAAGCTGGCTCGTTGTTGCAAGATGGTTTGCAAGAGATGGGCCTGACGCTCTTCGCCCAAGAAGGACACCGACTCCCACAGTTGACCACCGTGAACGTCCCAGAAGGTGTGGACTCGGCGAAGGTGCGCGGCTATCTGCTGGATCGCTTTAACATCGAGATTGGTGGTGGTGTTGGTCAGTATGCCAGCACCGTATGGCGTATTGGCCTGATGGGGCCAAACGCCAACCCGGGTTCGGTAGTGCTGTTGTTGACGGCGCTGAAAGAAGCCATCTCCAAGGCGTAAAGAAGACCAAGGGAAATCAAAAAACACTACGACGGCCAGTACTTATTTTCTAGATCAGCTTTCCTCATGGCTCATAGTCCGATACTGTCGGCTATATCATTCGTTTCGACATGAGAGAAGGCAGAAGGATGAAAGCCCTTTTTGATTTCAGTTTCAAAAAGTTCGTAACTCCGTCCATCGTCAAGTTTGTCTACATCTTGATCATGGTCCTGTTGGTTATTGCCTACCTCGGCATGGTGATCAGCGCTTTTACGGAAAGCACCATGCTCGGACTGTTGGTTTTGATCATCATCGGACCACTATTCGTTTTGATCTACCTTGTTTTGATCCGCGCTGGACTTGAGTCGCTGATTGCTTCGATCCGTACCGCGGAGAACACTTCGGAACTTGTCCGACTTGCTGGTGGCACACCACCAGCTGAAGCAGGACATGGATCGTTGCCAAATAACCCACCAGCACCACAGGGTTATAACCCAACAACGCAATACCCATCGCAGGGTGGCGCACAGGTTCGCCCGGCTGATCCGGACAACGGTGGTACCACTCCACCACCAAATCCGTACCAGAAGTAAAGTCAGCAAAGAGAAATGATCCGCACCAATTGGTGCGGATCATTTCGCTTAAATTGAGGGTTCCACGTTTTGCTTACCAGTCGTTAGTTGCTTTGAGCGAAAGCACCGGACAACCAGCTTGAAGCAGCACTCTTTGAGCGACACTACCCATGATGAACTTTCCCATTGGGGTGCGCTTGCGCAGTCCAATGACAATGAGCTCGGCTCGTTGAGCTTCTGCCACTTGCAAAATCTGGTCTGCGGCATCGATGCCCTGGGTTTGACGCTGAATCCAGAAATCTACTCCGGATTCAGTCAATCGTGCTTCCAGATCGTGATGCTGTTTAGCATCGATGAGCCGATCATCAACTAGTTGGTCTCCTTTGGAGGAGTTCACCACAATCAACCTTGCTTGTCTTGCTGTTGATTCTTTGATGGCCCGCTCCAAAGCAGCTTCACCCTCAGGGGAGGGGATGTAGCCTACAACGATGCTCATGAGTTCTCCCTTTCGTCGTCGTCTGCGGTCGTGCCCGAAACTCCGGCCTTGTGCTTTGGATGGTCGGCCACTTCGCCAAGGACAGCTTCAGCAACAACATCATGGCGACCACGGGAACGGCGGATGTAAGTAATCACGGCTGGCAGTACTAGCAGTACCGCGATCAACACGTAGATCCCGACCGCTAATGGTTCACTCCAGATTCCTGACACACTGCCCGAGGAGAGCTGGAAGGTTTTGCGCAGTTGTTCCTCGGCCATCGGGCCGATGATGACACCAAGGATCAGTGGCAGCACTGGCAATCCGAAGCGACGCAGTGCAAAGCCCAACAGACCAATGAGCAGCAAAATCCACAAGTCTGCTACCTGCATGTTCACCGAGAACGCGCCCAGGGTAGCGAAGAACAAGATGCCCGCGTACAGGTAGGGGCGAGGAATCTTCAAAAGCTTGGCCCACAGTGGCGCCAACGGCAAGTTGATCAGCAGCAACAACGTGTTGCCGATAAACAGGCTGGCAATCAGTGCCCATACCAAATCGGGTTCATTCTCGAAGAGGAACGGGCCAGGCTGGATGCCCTTCATGGTCAAGAACGCCAACATCACCGCAGCGGTCGCGTTGGTTGGCAGGCCCAAGGCCAGCATTGGCGTCAGTGTTCCGGCAGCTGAAGCGTTGTTAGCAGCTTCTGGACCAGCAACACCTTCGATGGCACCGTGGCCAAATTCCTCAGGGTGCTTGGAGAGCTTCTTCTCTGTTACGTAAGACAAGAAGGTTGGAACCTCGGCGCCGCCGGCAGGCAATGCACCAAAAGGGAATCCGAAGGCAGTGCCGCGAAGCCATGGCTTCCAGGATCGCTTCCAATCTTCCTTACCCATCCAAGGAGTGCCGACAGGAATGGTGTGCGCCGGAGTACGGCGCAGGTGAGCGGCGATCCACAGCGCCTCGCCAATGGCGAAAATTGCCACGGCGACAACCACGATATCGATACCGTCAATCAACGGAGCAAAGCCGAAGGTCAGTCTCTTTTGGCCGGACACTGGATCCATGCCCACAAGACCAATAGCCAGCCCCAAACCGAGGGCAGCAAAACCGCGGATCTTTGACGAGCCCAAGACGGCAGTAACCGTGATCAGTGAAAGCACCATGATGGCAAAGTAACTTGGTGCGCCAAGGCTCACCGCAAACTTCACCACGATTGGTGTGACAGTCACCAGCAGCGCTGTACCGATGGTTCCGGCAACAAATGAGCCGATCGCAGCGGTGGCTAGTGCCTGAGATGCCCGTCCAGCCTTGGCCATCTTGTGGCCTTCAATGGCTGTGATGACGGTGGCCGACTCGCCTGGAGTATTAAGCAGGATGGAGGTGGTGGAACCGCCGTACATACCGCCGTAGTAGATACCCGCAAACATGATCAAGGCACTAGATGTTTCCATGCCGAAGGTTAGTGGCAAAAGCAGTGCCACGGCCATCGCTGGACCAATGCCAGGAAGAACGCCAACTGCAGTACCCAAGACCACGCCAGCGAAAGCGAACAGCAGGTTGATCGGGGTCAGAGCGGATTCAAATCCGCCCATCAATAAATTGAATGTATCCATTTACAGCACCCCCGAGAGAATTCCGGCGGGCAGTTTGATGCCCAACCCCAAGTAGAAGCCGTAGAAAGATCCAAACGCCAGTACCAGCGAGATCACCGCGGTGAGGGCCCAACGGCGAGCGCCCAAGCTAGTTGCAACGCCGAAGAACAGGATCGTTCCGGAAATAACCCAACCGGCCCAGTTGATCAGCAACAGGTTCAAGACGAAGAAGCCAAGTAGCGGCACAAGTACCTTCCAGTCCGAAGGCTGGCTCAGATCAACGTCTTCACCCTCATCTCCTTCAGCGAGGTTGCCTCGGGCCACGGTGATGCTCAGGGCAATAGAGGAGAGCACTAGGATTCCTGACACCAGGTAGGGCACTGCCTTAGGCCCGATAGCGTCAGCCTGGGAGTACGTCGCATGTAATTGCGACGCGTCAACAAACACAATGATTCCGACGAGAAGAAGAAACGCGGCGAACAACAGTTCGACGCGTTTCTTCTTTGCGGTATTTACTGCGCTCACGCCAGACCCAGGGTCTTCAGGACGCTTGCTACACGCTCATCCTGTTCGGTGAGGAAAGCAGAGAAATCATCACCGGTCATGAACGCGTCGGTCCAACCGTTAGTTTTCAGTGCTTCTTTCCACTGCTCGGAGTCGTGCATTTCGGTCATCAGCTCAACCCACTTGGTCTTGTCCTCATCAGAGATACCTGGAGGGGCAACCAGCCCACGCCAGTTTGAGAACACCAAGTCGATATCAGATTCCTTCAACGTTGGAGCGTCAACACCTTCAAGGCTCTTTTCGCCACTGGTTGCCAGAACTCGAACCGAGCCCTTTTCGATCTGCTGCATGTACTCGCCAGCACCCGAGGCTGCAAAGCCGACCTTGTTGCCCAAGATGGCTGGCAGTAGATCGCCACCGCCGTCGAAGGAAACGAAGTTCACGTCCTTAGGGTCAATACCAACAGCTTCTGCCAACTGCATTGGAAGCAGGTGGTCAGGACCGCCAGGGGAGGAGCCGCCACCGACGGAGATCTTTCCTGGATCCTTCTTCCACGCTGCGACCAAATCGTCGATGGTCTTGTATGGCGAATCCTTGGAGACCATGATGGCTCCTGGCTCTTCGATCAGCTTGGCGATTGGGGTGGTATCGGTCAGCTTTCCATCGGTGTCATTGGTGTAGCTGGCACCAACTACGCCCAGACCCATGAGCATGGCCAGATCGCCATTGCCCTTTTCGTTGATCATGCGGGCCAGACCTACGGTGCCACCAGCGCCGGCTAGGTTAAACACTTCTGGATTGGTGGCCAGCTTGGCTTCGTCCATGACCTTGGCGCCCACGCGTGCGGTGGTGTCGTATCCGCCACCTGGAGTATTAGGGACCATGATGCGCAGGTTGGCGATTGGTGCGTCTGACGTTCCGGCGTCGGATCCCGACTTCTCAGAGGTAACGCCACAGCCGGTGGCCCCCAAGGCCAGGGCTGCAGTGGCGGCGAAGACCGTCAGGGCACGGAAGGATTTGAAACTTTTCATTGATTGCAGCCTCATTGCTTGAATCGTAGTTGCGAGTAGTTCCACCGTATGCGTTGATGTGAAGCGGGTCACTCTTGCGTACTCAAAGAAAATACTGTTCATTGTGTAACCAAGAATTGTGATTTGAGTCATCGAAAAATTCGGTAAAGTTGCGGGGTGCCCCAAAGGTGGGGAAACGATGAATCTTGGAGAAGGATGTGTCTGTGAGCTCGAAAGGATTAAGACTCACCGATATCTTTGCTCGCAAGATTTCCTTGGCCGGACAGTACCTCATTCTGCAGTTACTGATTATCGCAGTGGTAGTTGCCGGGGTAGTTGCAGTCTCGCTAACCCAGTCCACCAATAACTTTGAAAAGGTGGAAGGTCGGCGCAGTCTCTCAGCTGCAGAGTCTTTAGCTGCTAACCCGCTCATGCGCGAACTTATGCCTCATGCAGCGCCGGAAATGGGATCAGCCCTTCCAGCGATGGCTGAATCCACGCGAAGTACTTCGGGGCTACAATTTGTCACCCTCGCTGATGAGCGCGGCACCGTAATTACTTCCACCTTCCCTGATGAGGTCGGCACCTCCATCCTGAAGCCAGAATCATCGGTCGCCGCAGGTAGAGGGTGGGCCGGTGAAATTTACCGCAATGGCAATCACTTGCTGATTGCACAGGTGCCAGTACTCGATGATGACGGAAAGCTCGTTGGTATCGTCAGCGCTGGTCAGAGCTACCCCAGCACTCAGGAGCTCATCCAAGAGATTGCTCCCAGCGCGCTGGTTACACTGTTCATTTCGGTAATACTCGGAACCATCGGTTCCGTTTTACTTTCGCGCAGGGTCAAGCATCAAACCCGCGGCATGGAACCGCAGGAGATCGCCGAACTCTTTGAACACCGCGAAGCGCTGTTGCATGGTGTAAAGGAAGGCATTATTTCGGTCTCACCGGATAGCCGCATCATGCTGGCCAACGATACGGCCATTGAATTATTGCAATTGCCGTTGCATTGCGTCGGTAAGAAGCTCGCAGAGTTGGACATAGCGCCACAAGTTAGCAGGGCTTTGACAACACAGCAGCAACACCCCGACCGACAGTTCCTCATTGGAGAGCGAGTTGTGGTGTTCAACCGAATGCCGGTGAAGACTGCTCGCAAAGATCTTGGGTCTGTTACGACCTTTCGTGATCGAACCGAGCTGACTTTGCTTGAGCAGGAACTTGGCGACAGTAAGGCAACCGCCGACATGCTGAGAGCCCAAACTCACGAATTCGCCAATCATCTACATGCCATCTCCGGGCTCATCCAGCTAGAGGAGTACAGCGAGGTGGTTCGCTTCATCGATGGAGTCAGTTTTAGTCGCAGTAAAATCTTTGAAAACCTCGCGGCACAAATTGCTGAACCCACGATCTCGGCCTTACTGATAGCAAAGGCCAGCGTGGCTGCTGAACGAGGAATCCAGCTTGAAGTTTCTGAAAGCTCAAGTCTGGGACGTGGGGATGACCAGAGTGCACGGGACCTAACTACGGTGCTCGGCAATCTGATTGATAACGCGATGGATGCCGTCGCCGAAGCCGAGCAGCCAAGCATCAACCTTTCCATCAATGATTCCGACGGACTAATAACCGTTATTGTCGGCGACAATGGATCTGGAATTGCAGATGAAGCGATGAATGAAATTTTCACTCAAGGATTCTCAACAAAGGACACCACCGTCTCAGGCGGTAGGGGTTTTGGCTTGGCACTAAGCCGACTAGTTTGTCGGCGCCGTGGAGGAGATATTGAAGCGATCAATGACAATGGCGCACGATTTACCGCAACACTCAGGAAGTAGGACCTACCCCGTGATCAAAGTTCTGGTGATCGACGATGACTTTATGGTGGCAAGAGTGCACGCCGGATTCGTCAGCAAAGAGCCAGGGTTCACCGTTGCCGGGATAGCACACACCGCCAAAGACGCCATCACGGCCACCAAAGAGCTGAACCCGGACTTAGCATTACTCGACATCCACCTGCCCGATATGAACGGTCTGGACCTGCTGCAACGGTTGCGCGAAGTTCAACCGGATCTGGACATATTGGTGATTAGCGCCGCCCGAGAAATGGATACGGTTCGCCGGGCGCTACGAGGCGGTATCGTGCATTACCTGATGAAGCCCTTCGCATGGGATGACCTACGCGAAAGGTTGGGGCACTATGCCAAGACGTACCAGCCATTGGATGAGGCTACCGATCAAGAACTGCAACAAGCCGATGTAAATCGCCTCTTCGGCCTTGGCGGGCAGACTCGGCGCCCACTGCCTAAGGGATGCAGTGCGGAAACTATGGTGCTGGTGGAAAATATCGTCAAGGACGCAACCGATCCCATTTCGGCCACAGAGACGGCAGAAAAACTTGGCACCTCGCGAGTAAGCGCTCGCCGGTATCTGGAGTACTTGGCTGAGGAAAGTCTGGTTCACGTGAACCTACGATATGGGGGAGTTGGGCGTCCCGAACGCCGGTATTCTTGGCGAGACTAACGCCGCGGGGTGCGCTTTACTGCCGAGAACGCTGGGAAAGGCGTCCACGAAGTTACATCAGGATGAACCTGGTGGAAGCAATTGAAAAGCGGTAATTTTCTCTGTTGCTTACTACGAATCGTTTGATAATCTGCTGGCATGGACGGCAACGGGTTGTACATCTTTTCAGAAACCATCCCCAACTGGATCATGGCGTTCAGTGCAATGGCGGCTGTCGTGGTGTTTTGGTGGCAAAAGCAAGACCAGCGAGAACAGGCCGAGCAACGCGAAGAAGAAGTTCTCAGTGGCGTCAAAGCAGTCTGGGTCAAAGCGGATGTAGGAGAAGCGGCTGAGTCAAAATGGGGTGTCATGGTCACTAATGATCTGCGCATCCCGGCGACGAACGTTCGGATTGAATGCAGTGGCAATAAGCACGCCGATGTATTGAACCATCCAAATGTTCAGCGCGGACAGCACTTTTTTGAGTCTTTGTCGCACATTGATCGTGGCAGATCATGGGCGCTACCCACCACAAACTTTAAGAACCCAGACCCCCATCACCAGCTCGCAAAAGTACGACACTAAAAATCTCAGCTTTTCCTACCGTGGCAAGACGTATCAGAAGGCAATTACCGAATGATCGCCACCATGAACTGGACAGCTCAACGAAACTGAGATGACGTTACCGTCGTTGGTCAGACTAAACGAAGGCCGCTGAAACGGTGCTGCGGTGCTCGCTGGCAGCGTAGGTCCCGAGTACCTTGATTTCCCAGGTGAAGAATTCTAGTTCTTCCAAAGCCAAGCGCACCGGTAGGTCCTCTGGGTGCCCTTCAACATCAATCATGAAGGTTGTGGCAGCGAAGGAAGAGCCAACCATGTAGCTTTCCAAACGCGTGATGTTCACGCCGTTGGTAGCGAAGCCACCCAACGCCTTGTACAGCGCGCTAGGAACGTTGCGGACCTTGAAGACCAAAGTGGTCACCGTTGATTCGGGAAGCTCAGAGCGCACGGGTAAAGGCTGTTCGCGCGCCAAAACCACGAAGCGTGTGGTGTTTGTGGGGTCATCCTCAACACCTGATGCCAGCACCTCAAGCCCATAGAGTTCGGCGGCCATTGGGGGTGCCAAGGACAGTTTTGTTGGATCGTTCCATTCGCTTACCTCGCGTGCAGATCCTGCGGTATCTCCGGCAATAACCGACGTTAGCTTGTGCTCGCGAATGATCTTTCGGCACTGTCCCAACGCGTGAATGTGGCTATGCACTTCCCTGGCGTCTTGAACTGACGCTCCGGGCAGACCGAGTAGGTCAAAACGGATCCGCAGATAGTGTTCACCGACAATTTGTAGGTCGGACTCTGGCAATAGAACATGGATGTCAGCAACGCGACCAGCCAGCGAATTCTCGATGGGAATCATCGCAAGATCAGCGTCCCCATTTTCTACCATGGCGAAGGCGTCCTCGAAACTAGCGCATGGCACTGCCTGCATTTCGGGGAATTGTTCAGTGCAGGCCATATTTGAATTGGAGCCAGCTTCACCTTGGTAAGAAATCTTGTTGCCCATCATTTCAAGGTACAGCTCTTTGCCCGTTGCAATGATGTCCGTGCCAATTCATGACGTAGTACTCCCATGAGGTAACAGCAAACAGCTGCAAGCCCAGAATGCGTTGAAGCCCCGAAGCATTCTTATGTTTCGGGGCTTCAACATCTTGTCTGATGCGCGGTCTAGGACTGCGAGTAGTGTGCGGTCAGCTTGGCTATACCTTCATCAATGCTGACGGCCGGCTTCCAATCAAGGATTTGGTGAGTCTCGCGCTGATCAAACCAGTGAGCTGTAGAAAGTTGCTCGGCTAGGAAACGAGTCATCGGAGGCTCGTCGTGAACCAAATTGCGAGAACCAGCAGCTAACCAGAGCTTCTCAATGATTGAACCGGCCCCGCGAGCCAACCAGCCTGGCACATTGAGCTTGGGTGCTGGAGCGCCGCCGGCCTGACAGATGCCTGCGATGAGCTCACCGACCGGTCGCGGCTCCCCGTTGGTCACCACCAATGCTCGACCATGGGCGTGGTCCATGCGCTCTAAGCCGCGAACGATGGCTGCGGCCGCATTATCGATGTAGGTGGTGTCAATGAGCGCAGCTCCGTGATCTAGCAACGGTAGGCGACCGCCTTTGGCGCGTTCGATGACGCGTTCTACCAGCTGTGTATCGCCAGGTCCCCACACCACATGCGGACGGATGGCTGCCACACGGAAATCCGACGAGTCTTGCGCCAATGCGTTGAGCTCGGCCGCAGCCTTGGACCGGGCATAGTTACCGTGTGCAAGATCAGGATTGGCAGTACCAGCTGTTGCGCCAGCTAGGGAATCACCAAAGTGGGCCACAGAAGGTGAAGAGACAAAAACAAAATCTTTGATTCCGGCCTTTTGTGATGCCTGCAGCAGATTGTTGGTACCGGTGATGTTGGTATCAACAAATTCTTGCCAGTGTCCGGTAAAGGAGACCTTGGCAGCCAAATGAATCACTGCATCCATGGACTCAACAGCTTGCGCCACCGCCGAGGGTTCGGTTAGGGAACCACGGACTTCATCCCCGGCATTACTCGAGGCGCTGCGTTGGAAGGTGCGCACATGGTGGCCCTTATCGCTGAGTAGCTGGGCTACGGCGCCACCGAGCAGACCGCTGGCTCCGGTGACCAGAACCCTACGCGGGGTCAATTGGTCAGTGCTATCGCTCATGGTGTGCGGATCCTTCCGCCAGCTAGCGTCGTGCTGGCCCATTGAGCCAACGCTGCGCGGTCAATCTTTGAATTATGGCGAATGTCGGTAGGCAAGGTTGGCAACACTAGTACGGCGGCCACCTCTGTACCGGTCTGTGCAACCGCGGCGCGAACCTTAGTGGCCAGAGCGTTCTCGGCAGGCCCAGGTTTACGGGACGCGGGGACGGTTTCCATGACTACCACTGCGGCTTGGGTTCCTGCTGGTCCAACACCTACCAGGGCGGCGCGTCCGGCGCCGACGACCGATTGCACTGCATGCTCGGCGGCGACGGGGGTGATAGCACCATTGGTGGTGCTCAACACATGACCCAGACGTCCTTCAACCCAGAGCAAACCGGCATCATCAAGATGCCCCACATCTCCGGTACGGTGCCAGCCATCGATGGAGCTGCTGGCCGCTTCCGTGATCCACAAACGGTCGTAGCGATCTTTGACGTGCGGTGCACGGACCAGAATTTCGCCGGTGACGTTGGGGGTGTACTGCGGTTCATCGCCCGCAATGCCGAGCGCGTCAATGGGGGCGATGGCTACCGTGGCGCCGGCAACCGCGGTGCCAACACACACGCCGTTTCCGTCCCCAGCGGCACGAATGCCGGCAAGGTCGATATCGGTGACCGGTAGCGCTTCGGTCATGCCATACGGGGTATGAACCTTCGCGTTGGGCACCAACTCTTGAACCTTTGCCAACAGCGGCTCAGGAATAGGAGCACCAGCAGAGAGCATTAGGCCAACGCCTGCCAGTGTCTTGCGCTGTGCGGTGTTTAGCTCGGATTTGGTCTCTAGTACGTTGGCCAGGGCTGCCGGGGAGGCAAATACCGTGGTGGCGTTCACTGCGACGGCGGCATCAGCCAGAGCAGAAGCGGTCAGCGTTCTAGGCGCAGTCACATCCATATCGGGGGTGACTGAGGTGGCGCCGAGGGCAGGACCGAGCAACGCGAATGGTGCAAAGCCAGCTACCAGTGCTGAACCAGCCTTCAAATCGTAGGTTTCACGCAGGGTGTCTCGCATGGCTGCAAGTTGGCGGTGCGTGTACACAACGCCCTTGGCGGGGCCGGTGGATCCGGAGGTGAAGAGCACTGCAGCATCAGCATCAGGATCAGCGGCGGTGAAGTTCGCCTGACTGGCCGATAGCTTGCTACCGGTTTCTAGTAGTTCATCTAGGGTGTGCGCGACACCCAAGAGCTTACGTTTGGTAGCAGGCAAGGAGCCGACGGCGATCTTGGTGCCAGGCCAGTTAAGCACTCGGGCACCGGTTAGCGCGCGGTCAATTCCTACCAGGAAGCTTGGGCCAGCGCCCTTGATGGCACGGCCAAGTCCCTTAGTTCCAAGTCCGGCATCGGCCACAACAATGACCGCGCCCAAACGCAGGCAGGCGTAGATCAACGAGGTCAGCTCAATGCCTGGCGGAACTAGAAGATTGACCCGGTCTCCGGATTTCACACCGACCTGCTGCAATCCAGCAGCTAGCGCGTTAACACGTTCGCCCAGTTGGGACCACGACAAGGATTGTGGCGGGTGAATGTCCACCACTGCGGTGCTGTGGTCATCGGAACGCGAATCCAGCTCTGCAAGCATTGGCTGATAGGGCGTGGAGCTTTGTGCTCGTGCTGACTCGGCGACGTGCTGGTTTCCAGCAAGCCAAGAAAAAATCGGGGAAGCGATATCTCGGTCTTCGCCCACCAGGTGGCTTGCACCTTCAAAGCGGTGCACCTGAGCGTGGGGGAGTCGTCCTAAGAGATCACGAAGGTAGCGGTCAGAGAAGACCGGGTCTTTCGGGCCCCACAGCATCAGTGCTGGAACCGATAGTGAGCGCACAGCCTCAGAAATTTCATCCAGCGCCGGACGGCTTGGATGCGAGGGATCAAATGGAATGTCCGCCACAAAGTTTGCCACACCATCGCGCACATCTGCGCTGGTGTAAGGGGCCATAAAAGTCTTACGAACCTCAGGCGCCAAAGCTGGCTGTGCCAAGGAGTGGGTGACCTGAAGGAAAGCACGCGTGGTTTTGGTTCCCCAGCCATGTACGGCAGGGTGGGTCGCCAGCTTCAGTGCTGACGGCAGTTCAAAACCAGCAGGGTGAATGGCGGTATTCGTCAAAACGACATTGGCCAGACGGTCCTGATGGGACACAGCCCAACCCAGAGAAATAATGCCGCCCCAGTCGTGGCCCACGGTGGTGACATTGTCACCTAAATCCATTGCCTCGGCCAGATCGCCCAGGTCATTAACGCGGTCTGCCAGTCGACGGAACTTGCCGGTGCGCTGCGAGAAGCCCATGTCTAGCTGGTCCACGGCAACTACACGCCAGGCCAACTGATTCTCAGAAACATGGTTGAGCAGGCTGCGCCATAGGTAAGACCACGTGGGATTGCCATGGACACATAAAAGCGTGCCTACTGGCGTGATGCCACGTTGAGCTAGTTCTTCCTGGTTGTCCAAGACATGCCACCGGTAGGTGGAGCCAGCGCCGTCCACCGGTGAGGTGGATGGAACATCGAGATATTTTGAGTAGATTTCCTTGACGCCGGGGAAAATCTCGGTCACCAGACAATCTCCATCATCGCGGTATTCAGTCCTGAACCAACACCCATGCACAGCACTCGATCGCCTGGCTTGAGCGTTTCAGCTTCCTGGGACAGAGTCATAGGCAAAGAAGCCGGTCCAACGTTGCCCCACTTGGAGAAGGTGATCGGCACACGATCCTTGACCAGGCCGACGGCCTTGATGATCGCGTTGGTGTAAGACTTTGAAACCTGGTGGGTGACGTAGCGGTCCATGGACTTCCACTCCCAGCCGGTGCGGTGAGCTTCATCCCACGCATCAACAACGAGCTCTAGGCCGTTATCGAGCAAGCCCTTGGTGTCGGTGTACATACCGTTGGGACCGCCAACACACAGCTCGTGGTGCTCGGTACCTGCACGGGAGACGCCACCAAGAATGCGGTGTGCATCTGGGTGGGCGTCGGCTGGGCCGATGACCGCTGCAGCGGCTCCTGAACCTAAGGTTAGGGTCGCGAATTCACGCATGTAGTCTTCGCGGGTGGATCCTTCAGCGTTCAGACGCTCGAAGGTGGTTTCCTGAGTTGCCTTGGCATCTTCGCCGGCAACGATCAGCGCGTACTTGATCTGACCGGAATCGATCATGTTCGCCGCAAGGCTCATGCCGTTAACAAAGCCGAGGCAAGCGTTGGCCACGTCGAAGTTCATTGCAGAGGATGGCAGGCCCAGTCCGTTGTGAATCTTGGAAGCAACCGATGGCTCCAGATTGCGACGGGTTACCGAAGTATTGATGAGCAGTCCGATTTCACCGGGCTCAATACCAGCTTCAGCCAAGGCTTTTTTGCCGGCGATAATTGCGGCGTCATCAAATTCGACGCCCTTGGACCACCAGCGTCGTTCTTTAACGCCAGAAACGCGTTCGAGCAGTTTCTTGGATAACCGCAAACGTTTCAAACTTGGAGCCAGCCGCTCATCAAATTCGGATGAGGTCACCACCTCGGGTGCGAGGACGCTGTTCACTGATAAGAGCGCAACGTTGTGGTGTTTAAAGGTGGCATTGCCGTTCAAAGTGTTGCCTTCGTTTCTGCTGGACTATCTGTGTGGTGCATGCTGCGATGAAACGCGATTACCAACGGGCAGGTGATGCCGAAGATAAGTTTGTACTCCTAGATTATTCCCTGCCAAGCCATTCGAAGAACTTGGAAGGCCAATTTCAGCCGAGGGCTGGAAACGGGAATAACGCAGACTCTCTTGATCCTACAGAGTTGTCCTATGAGAATCATGGAAAGATCGAAAGCTCACATTTAGATTTGGCCTGCGGGAGCGCCCTTTCGTTGGCGCAGTCCGTCCGCTTAGGCGCTATTTGGCTGTTCTTAATGGATAAGCCAGCGATGATTTTTTAGCCATTTGGCATCTCTTTCAGGGCTGGGAATCTTTGGGCTCAGGCCAAAAGAGGTGAGGTCAGCTTCGTAAGAGGTCTTGTTTTGTAGCAGTACAGAGCCAAGGGTCCTTTTCTAGTTATCTCCCCGTAGGATTTCAGTCATGACTTACCGTTTTAGCCAGGTGGACGTTTTCTCCGCTGATCCATGTTTAGGTAACCCAGTCGCAGTCATTTTGAATGCCGAGGGACTCGATGATGAACAGCTACGTCGCTTCTCTGTATGGACGAACCTTTCAGAATGCACTTTTGTACTTCCTGCAACGAGCCCTGAGGCCGATTACCGAGTCCGCATATTCAGCATGAACACCGAATTGCCGTTTGCTGGACACCCTACTCTTGGCACTGCGCGTGCGTGGCTGGAGGCCGGAGGCGTTCCAGCGACCGACGGAATGATCGTCCAAGAATGTGCAGCTGGATTGATTCCTATTCGAGTTGAAGACGAGATCTTGTCATTCGCAGCGCCATCGCTGCAACGTGGCGGCCCAGTGGAACCTGACCCTTCTATGGGTTCTGTCAAGGGACCAGCACGCGTAGCCGACGAAAAACTTTCCGAACGATGTACCGTTTCAGCACCCGTTTGATTTCCCGGTAGCTCAGCCCCTCAGCCTTGCGTTTCTCCACGTAGTCCTTGGTCTGAGGATCGAACTGCATCCGTACCTTGGCAATGACGTCCACCGCTTGATTCAGCATCCTGTCACCATGCCGATTAAGCCGGTGCCGTACCGTGTTCCCGGAGGATGCCTGCAACGGAGCGACCCCAGCCATAGACGCGAATGCCGCTTCAGAATGTACTCTGCCTGTGTGCGAGTAAGCGATCAGGATCCACGCAACAGTCACCGGCCCGTACCCGAACTCGGCGGCCAGCCCGGGGGCCATCTGCTCATCCAATTCAGCCATTTGTGTCTTGTTTGCGGCCAGTAGCTTGTCGGCGTCAAGCACCGCCGTGGCCAAGCGACTGGCCTCAGCCCTCGCGTAGCGTTGCGCTACCGAATCGGTGGGGTGCTCACGCCAGGCGCTGATCTGTTTGACCTGCATGTCAGTGAGTGCTTTACGCACATCAACACCGAGGTCGATTTCTCGTGCCAGAGCCGTCAGGGCATTGCGGTTCCGGGTGCGTTCAGCGTCGATGCGTTCGCGGCTGGCAACCAGTACGTTCAACGCTGAGCGCGTGCCTTCGGCGCGGGGCGTAAGCAGACGCTCGGTGTCCTGATAAAGAATGCCCATGGCCGCTGCGGTGGCGTCGATCTCGTCGGTCTTGCCCACCCTGGCACGGGCCTGTTTACGTGGTGGTTTGACCTCGACCACGGGGAACCCAGCCATGGTCAGGGCATGGGTGATGGTGGCCCCGTAAGACCGGGTTCCTTCCACTGCGGCCAGCAGGGTGCCGGTAGTGCGTTTGGTGATCCAAGCCAAGGTCCTGTTCATGCCGGCAGGGCTGGTCGGAAAGGCCTGGCAGGCTTCTCTGCTCCCGGTGCGGGTGTTGATTATGGCGTAGGTGTGGGTTCGTGCGTGGGTGTCGATTCCGATGACGTAGTCGTATGTTTCTGCAACGATGGTCATGACGGTTTCGCCTCCTTCATCGGTTGGTAGCCGTTATGGTTGGCACCGGTCCGGGAAAGAGTTCTTGGCAGGCGATTCTCTAATGAGTCACGCACCCGGTGGGGTGCGGACGGCCTTCTATGAAGCCATGTCAAGGGGCCGGGCTGGTGTCACCAGCTACGACGGACACGTCAGGCTAAAGTCACTCAGAATACTCTAAGGACAGAATTAGTGTGAGTCACATCGTGGCTGGTGGCACCTATCCTGCCAGCGGGTCCCAGACCTGCCAATAACCATTAGAGAATTAGTGGAACAACTTCGCGCGATTCTCGGTGTAGAGAAAGAAGAGGTCGTTGACACCCAGTGGATTGATAACGGCCCGGGCTGGGTCGGTGTGCTGCTCGATAGCGCGCAGTCGGTTCTTGCCTTGCGTCCCGATGCCTCGAAATTCCCCGGCCGGTGGGACATTGGTGTTATCGGTGCTCATCCTGAAAGATCCGAAAAGGCGTTTGAAGTGCGCGGTTTCTTTACCGAGGGGGAGGACCCGCTGCGTGAGGATCCAGTGACCGGAAGCCTCAATGCGTCAGCCGCCCAGTGGCTTATTAAAACTGGTCGTGCCACTGCTCCCTATGTTGCAGCGCAGGGCGGCGCGATGGGAAGAAATGGTGAAATCTTTATCACCAGTGTCGACGATCAGGTTTGGGTTGGCGGACGTGCCGAAGTAGTGCTCAGCGGCGTGGCAAAAATCTAGCTTAGGTAGTGCATGCCTTTTGGATCATTGACAATCAATTCCTCCTTGAACCAGACATCTTTGAGTTTGGTTTAAAGGGAAAAGAACTTGTGAATAGAATAAAGGCATGAATAATAAGCTCGGTTCCTCTGCCCGAGTAGGCATCAGGGACGTCGCCGCCGCTGCGGGAGTGTCGCTGACGACTGTTTCACACGCTTTAAGCGGTGCAAGGGCGATCAAGCCCGAGACGCGCGAACGTGTATTGGAGATTGCTGAACGGCTAGGGTACTCACCTGATTTACGTGCGCGCGGAATGCGAAGTTCGCGGACTTTCACCATAGGTCTGCTCAGCGACACCATCGCCGTGACTCCGTATGCGGGCCGACTAATCAGCGGTGCACAAGACGCTGCCGCCGAACATCAAAGCGTAGTGCTGGCCATCGATTCAACCGGGGACGCGCAACGTGAACTCATGGGAATCCGAACTCTGATGGATCACCGCGTGGATGGTCTGGTCTACGCCAAGATGTGGCACCAGCAGATTCAAGTTCCGCAAGAACTTGCTGGGGCGCGGGTGGTAGTTGCCAACGCGACTGATGCCGATTCGAATTATTCATCCGTTGTACCTGATGAGCGTCAAATAGGGATCGACGCAACCAACCATCTGATTAGCTTTGGTCATCAACAGATCGGTTTTATCACCGTCTCGCTGAGCGTACCGGCAGCGATTGGGCGCGAGCAGGGGTATCGCAACGCGTTGAAAGATGCGGGTATTGCTGTTAATGAGTCGTGGATCTGTGCCGCCAGTAATGGAGCCAAAGGCGGACGTGAAGCTGGAGGTGACTTACTGGATCGCGAAGACCGACCGACAGCTATCTTCTGCTTTAACGACGAGATGGCCATGGGCGTTTATCAGGCTGCAGCAGGTCTTGGTATCAGAATTCCCGAGGACCTATCGGTTATCGGAGTTGACGACCTTCAGCTTATTACCAAGGCACTGGTGCCAACTCTAAGTACTGTCGCCTTGCCGCACTACCAAATGGGGCATTGGGCAGTCTCTCAACTGTTTGCTGAGACAAAAGACAACCCAGAATCCAAAACCTCAAAGCAGTTACTTTGTGAGCTAGTGAGCAGGGAATCGGTAGCTGCGCCGGGGCGGTAATTATTTTCCGCCATCTTTGGCTTTGACGGTGTTGAAGATTCAGTGCAAATAACGGTGTGGTCTCCGCTTAGGAGGCCACACCGTTATTGGCTGAAGTGTACCCAGTTGCTTGGATTACTGTTCTGCGGTCTCGACAACTGCCATCGGCGCCAAACTGGCACCGCGCAAATCGGTGGTGCCACCCAAAGACTTCAAATTGAGTTCATGATTTCCAGGGGACAGGAACGCGGTTGAACTCAACGAGGCCTGTCCATCTTGGGCAAATACTTCAACCGAAGTTGTATCGACCAGTACATCTAAGTTGACCGCTCCGTTGTCGCTGGGAAGATGCTCGCTACGAATCTCGCGGTAAGCCTCGGGCATGGTGGAGGCTACCTTGTCTTTGTCGCGGTTGAGGAAGAGAGTTTGGTCTTTGAAGTTGTAGCCGACAGTCACGGTCGCACCATTGGCGTCCTTGATCTCAACTTGAGCCTCATCGCTTGGCGAAGTCTCATCTTGGGCAAGATCAACGTGGAGTCGGTAAGAATCCGTTTCAGCTTTGCCCACCGAAGCGCTGTGCCCCGTGGGCACATCTTGCGCTGTGGTTTGGGCTGGATCGCCGGCGAGCTTATCAACCGCTGCAATAGGCTCCGAGAATAAGGTCGGTTTTCCTGAAACCTCACGCAACGAAAGCTGACGAACCGTGGACATAGATCCGCCGGACCAATCGCCCAATGGAAGATCTGAGGCGTAAGCCCAATTGTTCATCCAGCCCAGTGCGTAACGGTGGGCCAAAGGATCTTCTGCTTGAGGATCCTCCCACGACACTGCCGCGTAAAAGTCGGATCCGGCATCAAGCCATTGAGGTTCTTGTTCGGCAGGGGTAAAGGTCTTGCCATCAAAGTCACCGGACCAGTAGGTGTAGCCGGTGGTACGTCCAGAACTTTCCCCGTTGGCGCTGATGCCTAAGACCCACGTAGTGCGTTCGGGGTCACCGTCTACGGACATTTGGAAGAAATCTGGGCATTCGACTGTGCCAAGGTCTGGCGCTTCGAAACCAGACTGGTAGTTCCAGGACTTGAGATCTTTGGAGGTGTAGAAGCCGACTTTGCTTCCTTCGGCCAACAGCATGAGCCATTGATTGCGTTCTTTGTCCCAGACAATTTTCGGATCTCGCCATGCGTCGACGCCGGGATTGTCCATGACTGGGTTGCCCTCGTACGAGGTGAAAGAGTGTCCGCCGTCGGTTGAGTAGAACAACGACTGACGTTGAACACCGTCTACTTGCTGGGTAACCAACGAGATGACTGCGTTTTTACCGAAACCTGCGGTGTTTTCTGTATCAACGACCGCACTGCCGGTCCAGATATCACCTAGACCGTTTTTGTATTTCTCAATGGCAACGCCTTCATCTTTCCAATGAACAAGGTCAGTGGAGGTGACGTGATACCACTCGGTACCGTTGCCGTCCGGGTAGTCAGCGTTATAGAGATAGTAGAAGTGCCACAGTCCGTCTAGGAAGAACGGGCGTTGCGGATCGTTCATCCAGTTTTGGCTCGGCGTTAGGTGATTGGCTGGGCGGAACTGCGACCAAGATTCTGGCCGTTGAAACTGTTCGGCTTCTTGAGCGTTGTTGTCGCTCTCAGTTTTTGGTGATTGTGGTGCAGGGCGTAGGAATTGCCAAGCCAGCAAAGCCACGAGGACCAGTGCACAGGCAGCTGCGGCAGCAATAAGAATCTTGGAGTTCTTGGTCTGTGGCTGAGTCATCGGTCTTTCCAGTAGGTCAGTTCAAACGCCGGTAAAGGGCAGCAACGATGGGTGTCGTCGCAAAAGATTTGGGGAGAGATCGTGCGTCGCTACGAGTGACAGTTACCCACGCTAACGAACAACCAAAACGTTTTGCAAAGAATGTGATGAAGATTTCGTTAAGAATCCTAAAAAATGTGATCCTGCTTCCAAAACGTTTTGAATCGATTGACAGGAGCTATGTGAATCCTTAGATTCGACTGTGGAGAGAGCGTGTGTCGCAGCCCGAGCGATTGTCCGATTCCGTATCGAACGAAGGCAAACAATCGTGAATAAGCAACGCACCAAACGCGGCATTCTTGCTGCTGTACTGAGCATTGGAGCGCTCGGTGCAACTTTGGTTTCGGCCCCAGCAGTGGCCGCAACCGAGCCGGTACCAGGTTTCCCTGCGCCAACTGAGCACACCCAAAAGGCTTACAGCCCAACCGATGATTTCACGTCGCGTTGGACCCGTGCAGATGCTAAGCAGCTGAAGGCAATGTCTGATCCAGACGCTGCTTCCCGCGAAAACTCGATGCCAACCGAGTACACCATGCCAACCGTTCCTCAGGATTTCCCTGACATGAGCAACGAAGAAGTATGGGTCTGGGATACCTGGCCACTGACTGACGCAGACGCTAACCAGTACAGCGTTGGCGGCCAGGAGATCATCTTCTCGCTAGTTGCTGACCGCGACTTGGGCTTCGATGAGCGTCACCAGTACGCGCGCATCGGCTACTTCTACCGTCCAGCTGGCGTCCCAGCTGACGAGCGTCCAAAAGACGGCGGCTGGACCTACGGCGGCGAGGTTTTTGACGAAGGCGTCACCGGCAAGATCTTCGAGGATAAGTCCTACAGCCACCAGACCCAGTGGTCTGGCTCGGCTCGTGTAGACAAGAACGGCGAAATCAAGCTGTTCTTCACCGACGTTGCCTTCTACCGCGATAAGGATGGCAAGGACATCAAGCCTTACGATCCACGTATCGCATTGAGCGTCGGCCACGTTCACGCAAACAAAAAGGGTGTAAAGTTCACCGGTTTCGACAAGGTCACCGAACTGCTCCAGGCAGACGGTAAGTACTACCAGACCGCTGAGCAGAACTCCTTCTTCAACTTCCGTGACCCGTTCACCTTTGAAGATCCAGCACACCCAGGCGAGACCTTCATGGTCTTCGAGGGCAACACCGCGCAGAAGCGTGATGCAGCAAAGTGCGATGCTGATGACCTTGGCTACAACAAGGGCGAAACCAACGGTGAAACCGTTGCAGAGGTCAACAAGTCAGGTGCAACCTACCAGATCGGTAACGTTGGTTTGGCTCGTGCAAAGAACAAGGAACTCACCGAGTGGGAATTCCTGCCACCAATCTTGTCGGCTAACTGTGTTACCGACCAGACTGAGCGTCCACAGATTTACATGCAGGACGGCAAGTACTACCTGTTCACGATTAGCCACCGCTCCACCTTTGCTGCTGGCATCGATGGACCAGAAGGCGTTTACGGCTTCGTAGGTAACGGTATTCGTAGCGATTACCAGCCACTGAACCGCGGTTCAGGCTTGGCTTTGGGTAGCCCTTCAAACCTGAACTTTGCAGGCTCTTCCGAATTCAGAGTGTAGATACCTAAACCCAACACCACAGCTCACAGGCATGTCATAAATCAATAAAAAGTCGAGGCCTTCACGAGAATGGAAGTTACCACACTAACGATTCTTGAAAGACCTCGACTGTGCACCATTCTATCTATTCCCCAGCGGATCTGACGACTTTCACCGGCCTCGACAGTCTAGGACTAACGGCTATCGCTCAACACATAACCTCAGCCAGGGCTGAGATTCTCTGCGAAGTCACCACCCCAAACCCATGGTGCCAATCCTGCGGAGCCCAAGGAATACCACGCGATACCGTCATCAGACGTATCGCGCACGCACCGTTCAGCTGGCGGCCCACCGCCCTAGCTATCCGTCACCGCAGGTACCGGTGCACGCAATGCCACCATGTCTGGCGTGAAGACCTCACCCAAGCTGTATCACCACGACAGAAAATCAGTAAAACTGGTTTGCGTTGGGCGCTCTATGGCCTGGTCACCCAACACCTTTCAATCTCACGGATTGCTGAAGGATTAGGCGTTTCGTGGAATACCGCCAATGACGCGGTGTTGGCCGAGGGTCAACGGTTACTGATCAATGATTCCACCCGCTTTGACGGGGTCAAAGTCCTTGGCGTTGACGAACACGTGTGGCGTCATACCCGCGACGGGGATAAATACGTAACGGTCATCGTGGACCTCACGCCCGTCATGGAAGACACCGGAGCATCCCGTTTATTAGACATGATTCCCGGCCGTTCCAAGGCCGTGTTTAAGACCTGGCTTGCTGAACGCGATGAAGCATGGAAAAACACTGTTGAGGTCGTCGCGATGGATGGTTTCACAGGCTTCAAAACCGCTGCCGCTGAAGAGCTACCTCAAGCCGTGGAAGTTTTGGATCCTTTTCATGTGGTCAAGCTCGGATCTGACGCGTTGGACCAGACAAGGCAGCGGGTTCAACGGGTGCAGCACGGTCATCGAGGGCGCAAAGATGATCCGCTGTATCAGTGCCGGCGGACCCTGACTACCGGGCTGTCATTGGCTACGGAGAAGCAGAAAGCCAAGGTTGAAGCGTTGTTCAAGAAACCTGAGTATGAGCCGGTTGAACTGGTGTGGAGTGTTTATCAGAAGATGGTTGATGCGTACCGGCAATCGAAACCAGAAGTCGGTCGGTGGGCTATGGGGCAGTTGATTGAGGAGATAGGAACGAAGGTGCCCAAGGGTTTGCCGGAGTTGAAGAAGCTCGGTGGAACTCTGCGGCGTAGGAAGAGCGATATTCTGGCGTATTTTGACCATGTTGGCTGTTCGAACGGTCCTACTGAGGCGTTGAATGGGCGGTTGGAGCATTTGCGGGGTATCGCTTTGGGGTTCCGAAATTTGACGCACTATGTCGCACGGTCATTGTTGGAGACCGGTGGATTTAGGAAGGTTTTACACCCTCATTTGTGAAGAGCCACTTTGCAGCAGGCAGCCCATTCGCTCCTGACTACAACCAGCACCCAGGCCAGTTCCAGGCATACTCGCACTACGTCATGCCTGGCGGACTGGTTCAGTCCTTCATCGACACCATTGGCACCAAGGACAACTTCGTCCGAGGTGGCACCTTGGGCCCAACTGTTAAGTTGGACATCAAGGGTGCGTCGGCAACAGTTGACTACAACTATGGCGACAATGGACTTGGCGGCTGGGCAGATATTCCTGCCAACCGCGAGCTGAAGAGCGGCAAGTTCGGCAAGTAATTCATCAACAACAACGGCCGGTTCAGCACCTAGGGTGCTGGGCCGGCTGTTGTCGTGTCTGATGCCTATATCCCACAACGGCTTCAGGCTGATCTTCACGGAATATGCATCCGAGATCTGTGCTTTAGGCTTTGCGCTCTTCGAGTTTCTGCGGCGGCTGAACAGTGACATCATGGCGTACCCCGCGCCCGGGTAAACCGTTGAGGTCAATGGCCAAATACCACGGACCCGAATGTGGAACCTTAATTCGAAAGGGTGCCCGGCGGGCAAGACCGCCATGAAAGTCGTACTTTTCGCCGTCTTGATAGGCCGCAAAATTCTCAGGGTCCATCAGTCGCACATTTGCTGGCCCGCTCAGTGTAATAACCAGAACACTGCGGCGTTCAAGGTAGTCCCACGAGTGTTCTGCAAAATTTGGTTCAGTCACGATGAAACTTTCCGAAGAAGAATTACTGGTTAAACAAACGGCTTAAACAAACGGCGCCCGAGCCACCAACTTATCAGTTGATGTTTCGGGCGCCGCGTGCGTTTGTGGCTTTAGGCCATGGTCGCGGTGTCAATCACGAAGCGGTAGCGAACGTCCGACTTGAGGACGCGCTCGTAAGCTTCGTTGATCTGATCGGCCGAGATAACTTCGATCTCTGCACCAATGCCGTGCTCACCACAGAAGTCCAGCATTTCCTGGGTCTCCTTGATGCCGCCAATTGCGGAGCCGGCGAACGAACGACGTCCACCGATCAAAGCGAAAGCGTTCACTGGAAGTGGCTCAGCAGGTGCGCCAACGTTGACCATGGTTCCGTCAACACGCAGCAACTGAAGGTAGGAGCTGATGTCGATCGAAGCGCTGACCGTGTTGATGATCAAATCGAAGGTCTTCTCAAGCTCAGTGAAGGTGCTCTTGTCACTGGTGGCGCGGTAGTCGCTAGCGCCCAACTTGAGTCCATCTTCCTTCTTCTTCAAGGACTGGGACAGTACGGTCACGTCGGCACCCATGGCGCTGGCGATCTTTACTGCCATGTGGCCCAAGCCGCCCAAACCGACAACTGCAACCTTCTTGCCTGGGCCTGCGCCCCAGTGGTGAAGTGGCGAGAAGGTAGTGATACCGGCGCAAAGCAGGGGAGCGGCAACATCAAGCTCGATGGAATCTGGGATGCTCAGTACGAAGTCTTCGGTGACAACCACGTTGGTGGTGTAACCACCCTGGGTGATGGTGCCATCGCGGTCGGTAGCACCGTAGGTGCCAACCGAGCCCTCGGTGCAGAACTGCTCTTCGCCAGCAACACAGTATTCGCACTTGCCACAGGAGTTGACCATGCAGCCAACGCCAACGCGGTCGCCGACCTTGTGCTTGGTGACCTCGGAGCCGACCTCGGCTACGATGCCAGCGATTTCGTGGCCTGGAGCCAGTGGGTAGGACTGTGGTCCCCAATCACCCTTGACGGTGTGGATGTCCGAGTGGCAGATACCTGCAAACTTGATGTCAATCAGAAAATCCTTTGGACCCACGGCCCGACGCTCAATCTGAAGTGGAACAAGTGCCTCAGTGGCCGATGGTGCAGCGTATGCGTTTGCCATAGTTGTCATAGGAGATTTTTCCTTTGTCTATCTGTTTACTTCTCATCGTGCACCGGTTCGGCGCACGGTGGTATTCAGTTACTGGCGGGTCCAGATTTTCACGCATGAGGGCAATCGAATCTTGAAAGATTCCCGTGCTCTGCTCACAGGCGCACAAGGTGCACCCAGAAGCATCAACGATGCCGGATACGTAAATAATCCCATCTCGCCGAGATTAGTGTTCTATTTTTAGCCAATGCACAGGAACGGTGCACTAGTTGTGAGCGGGAACGAGCTTTTGATTATTAGCGTTGCGTCGGGCAATGACGGCCAGACTGATAACGGGGATGAGCGTCAGCATGGCGATGCTCGCTCCAACAACTACCGGACCGGTGGTTCCAAGCTCAGTTTCCAAGGCTTTGCCACCGAGCCACGAAGCGATTGTAGTTCCCACATTAAAGCCCGCGACGGTGAGCGAAGAGGCCAACGTTGGTGAACGATCCCCATACTTGATGGCCAAGGAGGCAAGGATCGGGTTGGCGCCCAAACCAAAAAATCCGAGCAGGGTGATCAACACAATCATGGGCAGTTGCAGGCCGGAGAACAGGCACACTGAAACAAGAATCAGTGTGGACGCAGCGGGTGCAATGACTGTCATCACGTGTGGATGCGCGTCCCCTAAGCGGCCACCAATCAACGAACCGATCAGCGATCCCACACCAAAACCGATCAGCACCAAAGGTATGACCGATTCGCTGAAGCCGGTGCCGGTGATGAGCAACGGCGAAATATAGGAATAGGCCGAGAGCACGCCACCGGTGGTTGTGGCGCAGGCGGCCAAGGTCAGCCACAACCGCAGTGAACGCAGACCCGCCAGTTCACGAGGAATTGAGACCTGGGAATGTTTGGAAATATTGTGCGGAACAAAACGCGCTATCAGCGCCGCCGAGATGACCGCCAGGACAGCCAAGCCCCAGAATGATCCGCGCCAACCGAAGTACTGGGATGCAAAGGCGCCCAAGGGAACACCGAGTACGGTAGCGAGCATGCCTCCGGCATTGATAATTCCCAGCGCCCTAGACGCCATGCCCGGGCCAGCACTTTTAGCTGCAACGACTCCAGCGATGGACCAGAAAGCTCCGGTGGCCAGAGCAGTAACAAAACGAGCCACCATCAGCAGCGTGAAATCTGATCCCAAAGCGACAACCACATGTCCAGCAGCAAAGACTGCCAAGGACAAGATCAAGGTTAAACGCTGTGGCAATCGCAGGGTCAGCAGTGCCATCAGTGGTGCACCAATGACCATGCCCGCTGCAAAGACGGTGATCAGTAGTCCCGCTCGTCCCACGCTGACGTCAAGCTCGGCCGCCAGCTGGGTCAAGATGCCGGCCACGATGAACTCGGTGGTGAGCATCGTAAAGGTACCTACCGCCAAGACATATACGACCAGTGGGATTGACCGGTTGGCCTTGCCCCTCGTCGTAGCATCAGATCGCACCGCTACGCGGCGATCGTCTACGTTCATCAACGTCCTGTTCTATAAGAAGGAATCTTTCCATATCCATTACACCGTGACTGGAGCTATGCGAGAAAGGTTGCGTTTATAGGGGTACTGGTTGTACCCCCGAAAAACTTCAATCCTGACTTACCTTTAAAACATGACCGACCCGAAAAACCAGCGCAGCAACATCAAAGACTTCCTCACTAGCCGTCGCGCCCGCATCCGTCCCGAAGAAGTTGGGTTCGCTGTGGGGACTCGGCGTCGGGTCCCTGGGCTACGCCGGGAAGAAGTTGCAGTGCTCGCCGGGGTCAGTCCCGAATGGTACGCCCGACTAGAAAAGGGCAACATTTCAGGCGTCTCAGAAGAAGTGTTGCTCGCCGTGGCCACCGCACTGCGGCTAAATGAAGAAGAGCGCATTTATTTGCTGGAGCTGGCTCAGACCGCCCGGGGGAGCGCAAGTAAACCCGCGAGGCGTAAAAAGGTTGATCCGATCTCGCCCTCGGTGCAGTGGTTTATGGACTCAGCCACACTCTCGGCGACTTTTGTCCGTAACGGGCGATTAGATGTTGTGGCGTCAAACAGCTTGGGCCGGGCGTTGCACGCGCCCATGCTTAACAGTGACACCACCAAAGCCAACGCACACGCTAACTTTGCAAGGTTCCATTTCTTGGACCCAGCAGCCAAGGAGTTCTTCCTTGATTGGGAAGCTGGCGCAGCTGCGACCGCGGCGCTTCTTCGCGCCGAGGCCGGACGCGAGCCCAACGATAAGGCGTTGCAAGATCTCATTGGCGAGCTATCCACACTCAGCGACGACTTTAGAACACTGTGGGCCACACACAACATCCGCTTCACCCATGAGGGCATCAAGCGGCTGCAACATCCTGTGGTTGGTCGTTTGGATCTGGCCTACCGTTCCTTCGGCATCGCCCAGCTACCGCGTGCTGCCCACGAAATGAGCATTTATGTTGCTGAGCCAGGATCTGTGAGCGAAGAGAGTCTAAAGATGCTTTCCAGTTGGGCTTGCGCGCCAGAAGAGAAGTCTGCGCGCAGTAGCTAAGCGGATCATGATGATGTTCTCAGTTTGGGCTGGCCAGTCGAGATCTGCAGCTTTGGCCAATTCCCGGTAGGCTAGTACTTGGGTCAGCATGTTCTATGCAGACCCCGAATGAAAATAACTCCCAGGGCTGACCAACCGTTGGTCCCGACCGCCAGCTTCGCGGTCCTCGGTAGTGGCTTTCGCTCAAGTGCTTATCGCACGCTAGCGCGAGTCTCGATCGAAGACCAGATCTGGGTAGGGCCACACGGTTCGCTTATCCACCTAGCTGGGAGCGAACGAAAGGAGAACCCCCTTAATGGAGGGTCCAGAAATCCAATTCGCCGAAGCACAGATCGACAACGGTCGCTACGGCACCCGCACCATTCGCTTCGAGACCGGCCGCCTTGCTAAGCAAGCTGCAGGTTCGGCAATGGTTTACATCGATGATGAAACCGCATTGCTTTCGGCAACCACCGCCGGCAAGCACCCACGCGAAGGCTTCGACTTCTTCCCACTGACCGTGGACGTTGAAGAGCGTATGTACGCTGCCGGTCGTATCCCAGGTAGCTTCTTCCGCCGCGAAGGCCGCCCATCGACCGAAGCCATCTTGGCTTGCCGTCTGATGGACCGCCCACTGCGCCCAGCTTTCGTCAAGGGTCTGCGCAACGAGGTTCAGGTTGTTGTTACCGTCCTGTCCATCGATCCAGATGAGCTGTACGACGTTGTAGCAATCAACGCTTCCTCGATGTCCACTCAGCTTTCGGGTCTGCCATTCTCCGGCCCAATCGGTGGCGTTCGCGTTGCACTGGTTGACGACGGAAACGGCGCACAGTGGGTTGCTTTCCCACGCCACTCCGAGCTGAAGAACGCTGTCTTCAACATGGTCGTTGCCGGCCGTGTTGCAGGCGACGACGTTGCCATCATGATGGTGGAAGCTGAAGCTACCGACAACTCTTGGGAACTGATCAAGGAACGCGGCGCTCAGGCTCCAACCGAAGAGGTTGTTGCAGAAGGTCTTGAGGCTGCAAAGCCATTCATCAAGGTTCTGTGCGACGCTCAGGCTGATCTGGCTGCTCGCGCTGCCAAGGAAACCGTTGAGTTCCCAGTCTTCCGCGATTACGAAGAAGATGCTTTCGCTGCTGTTGAAGCTGCTGCTTCGACCCGCTTGGCTGAAATCTACACCATCGCTGACAAGCAGGAGCGCGACAACGCTGCTAGCGCTTACAAGGACGAAGTTCTTGCATCTCTGACCGGTGAAGGCAACACCTTCGCTGGCCGTGAGGGCGAGATCTCCAAGGCCTTCGGCGCAGTCACCAAGCACATCGTGCGCCAGCGCATCTTGACCGATCAGATCCGTATCGACGGACGTGGATTGGCTGACATCCGTCAGCTCTCCGCCGAGGTTGAGGTTCTGCCTCGCGTTCACGGTTCGGCAATCTTCGAGCGTGGCGAAACCCAGATCATGGGCGTAACCACCTTGAACATGCTGAAGATGGAACAGCAGATTGACTCGCTGTCCCCAGTGAAGTCCAAGCGTTACATGCACAACTACAACTTCCCTCCATACTCGACCGGTGAAACCGGCCGTGTTGGTTCACCAAAGCGCCGCGAAATCGGCCACGGTGCACTGGCAGAGCGCGCACTGGTTCCAGTGTTGCCAAGCCGTGAGGAATTCCCATACGCAATCCGTCAGGTCTCTGAGGCACTGGGCTCCAACGGCTCGACCTCCATGGGCTCGGTTTGCGCTTCGACCCTGTCGCTGCTGAACGCTGGTGTGCCACTGAAGGCACCAGTCGCCGGTATCGCTATGGGTCTGGTTTCGGACACCGTCAACGGCGAAACCCGTTACGCTGCCCTGACCGATATCCTCGGTGCCGAAGATGCCATGGGTGACATGGACTTCAAGGTTGCCGGTACTTCTGAGTTTGTTACCGCAATCCAGTTGGACACCAAGTTGGATGGTATTCCAGCTTCGGTTCTGGCCGCTGCGCTGACCCAGGCTCGTGAAGCTCGCCTGCACATCCTGAACGTGCTGAACCAGGCCATCGATACTCCAGATGAGCTGAACGTCAACGCTCCACGAATCATCTCCGTGAAGATTCCAGTGGATAAGATCGGTGAAGTCATCGGCCCTAAGGGCAAGATGATCAACCAGATCCAGGAAGACACCGGCGCTGACATCTCGATTGAAGATGATGGCACCGTGCTGATCGGCGCAACCGGTGGCGAAGCCGCTGAAGCTGCCCGCTCGGCCATTAATGCTATTGCTAACCCTCAGGTTCCTGAGGTTGGCGAGCGTTACCTGGGTACCGTCGTGAAGCTGACCACCTTCGGTGCGTTCGTTTCATTGACTCCTGGCAAGGACGGTCTGCTGCACATCTCCGAGCTGCGCAAGATCAACGATGGCAAGCGTGTTGAGGACGTCGAAGACGTTGTCGGCGTTGGCCAGAAGCTACAGGTTGAGATCACCAAGATTGATGACCGTGGCAAGTTGTCGCTGGCTCCAGTTGTTGAAGAGGACGAAGAAGCTGCTGCAGAGTAGTTTCTAGACTCCATCAAAAAACCTCGGTTCTCCACTTGGTGGGGGACCGAGGTTTTTTATACCCACTGCAGCGCCGCTGGGATTTCTTGGCTTGTGGTATTCAGCAAAAACACAAAACGCACCGGAGCTAAAAACCATGTGGTTCAAAGATCCGGTGCGTTTCAGAGAACTTAGTGCTTAGACCAAGTTCTTGTCGTAGAACTCGCGTAGTGCAACGCTCTTCTGCTTAGCGATCTCGTCCCACTCATCAATGGATGCCGAGTCGTCAGCGTAGTCAGATGGAATCTTGAAGATCTGCAGCGGAATATCAAAGCGCTGGCAGATGCTGGCGTAGGCGTAGCCTTCCATGTCCACCAAGGAAGCACCGAGCTCCTTGATGTGAACGCGCTGCTCATCATTTGATACAAACACGTCACCAGTAGCCATCACGGCTTGGAAGTCGGGCAGAACGATCTCGCCGGTGGGATCTACGTCCGCCGAAGGCAATGGGAAATCATGCTGGATGAGTTTCGTGACCTGGTAGATGGTCTCAAGGCTTGGACGGTCTTCGTCTGCATGTCCCACAACACCAGCGGTACCCAGAACGATGACATTCTTGATATTTCCGTCAGCAAGGGCGCCTGCCAGAGCAACCGATGCATTGATCTTGCCGACGCCTGAAATCAGGTGTTCTACATCTGCAAAGGCTACTGCTTCGTCTTGATGCGCAAAGACGAGCAAGGACTTCTGATCCGACATGAATTTCCCCTCTAAATGAAGTCAGCTCGGGTAGATTACTGCACCCGAACGTCCTAAGAAGTCTACCGGTTACGACTCATTAACAGGCATCGATTCTCGGTAGGCACAACGGATACACTTTATTCATGAGTGATATTGAACTTGCTGAAGTTGAAAGCTTTGCCTTGGATCACACCAAGGTCAAAGCGCCCTACGTGCGAAAAATTGGAGTTGAGCGTGGGCCTAAGGGCGATGCAATCACCAATTACGACATCCGCTTTGTGCAGCCAAACCACGGTGAAATCCCTACCGCTGGTCTGCACACGATTGAGCACACCATGGCCGGACTACTGCGCACCCGCATCGATGGCCTGATTGATTTCTCCCCATTCGGCTGCCGTACCGGCTTCCACATGATCTTGTGGGGCGAGCCCGAGCCAGCAGAGGTCGCTGCAGCGGTCAAAAGCTCGTTGGAAGACATTGCAGAGAAGATCACCTGGGACGATGTTCCAGGCACCGAAGCAAAGAGCTGCGGTAACTACCGCGACCACTCGCTGCACTCGGCACGCGAATGGGCCAAGGTAATTCTGGAACAAGGAATTAGCCTTGATGCCTTCAAGCGTTCCAAGCTTGCATAAATAGCTCGCTAATTTTCTCGGGATCTCGTGCTTCTTCTACGGAGAAGCACGAGATCTTTTGCGTTTTGCAGGCCACGAATAAATCAATGGGGCGCACCGTCTCAGCCAAACCCTAGGTGCTTTGGGTAGCATGGTTGATATGCGCAAAGTTCTTTCCTCAGCTGCCGTAGTAGCCTTCATTATTTGCTCAACCAGCGGATGCGCGGATCTAGATTCGGCCAGAACGGCCACCATCTCTCAGGGATGCCAAGATGCCATCTCGGCACAGAACAAGACTTGGTCAGATAAAGATGCCTCCGAAACCAAGATCAAAGAGGCTGAAGCCAAGGGCTTAGACGCATGCAAGGACTTGGACGAATGGAGCACCGCAGTTTCGTACAATCCGGGCTCCGTGGGTTACGAAGAGTTGAGTGTTGAAGAAGCGGCGAACTCTGCCTACCTAGCTTGTTCTTCGATTGACCCGGAACACAAGACGCCAGTATGTGATGACGCTGCAAAGCGTGGATACCTCGACGAGTCCTAAACAAACTAGTTTTGCGCCAAGCCGCGCGCGGGTTGAACCTGTAGAGAACAGGGGCGGCCCGGCATGGCCTGTTCCTGTTTTGAGCAAATCTGAAGTTATCTCGGGGATCTTGGCCCTTCTGGCCAAAATTTAATGTGAACCGTGGCACTTAGTGACTCGGTTTTCGCTCGCCCTCGCATCTCTGAGCGAACCCTGAAAAAGACCGAATTTTCGGCACTCACCAAAATGCTTGTGACGCACCTCTTGTTTCATTGGATAGTTGTTGCCCAAGCTTTTGTTGATCTGTATGAGGGTTGGGGCACCTTCAAGACTCTAGAGTGAGTCGGGTAACAAATGAGCTTTGAGAAACACGGAAAGTCGCAATGTCGCGTTCGTAGAGCAGTACGCTTCTGCGAGCTTTTCGCGGTGCCTATGGGCCAAGGCTGATCTTCACATTTTTGGAAAGCGGAGACCGACCACAATGCCAAACACTGAACTCGACGAGCAAGATCCGAGATTAGAACAAGCCGAGGCCGCCTCGGCGACGGCAGATAGTAGCGATAAGCCACGCGTACCACGCGGCGTAGGCACGCTAGCCTTTACCGAATTCTGGGAACGTTTTTCGTTCTACGGTCTCAACGGCATCCTGACCTTCTACCTTCTGTACACCGCCTCCGAAGGCGGCCTAGGAATTGACGCGGCGTCCGCATCGGGCATCGTTGGCGCCTACGGTGGTTCGGTCTACTTGGCTCAGCTGCTCGGTTCGTGGATGGGCGAACGAGTCATCAGCCCAAAGTGGATGGTATTCATCGGTGGCATCATCATCGCCGCCGGTCACGTCGCATTGGCCTTCATCTCAGGAATGACCGGCTTGGCTATTGGCCTGGGCTTGATCATCTTGGGTACCGGCGCACTGAAAACCAACATCACTAACATCGTTGGACTCGCCGTTGAAGGCCAAGATGAAGGTCGTCGAGACGTAGGATTTGCCTACTTCTACCTGGCCATCAACATGGGTGCCGTCACCGGACCACTGGCTTCGGGCTTCGCCCAGAACGAGTGGGGATTCCACGTAGGCTTCGGCTTGGCAGCAATCGGTATGTTGGTTTCGTTGGGCGTATATATGGCTTCCATGGCCAAGCTTCCAGCGAAGTCTGGTGTTGTTGAACGCCCCATCGAAAAGTCCAAGCTGGTGCGTCTGAGCATCATTGCCGTGGTGGTCTTGTTGGCCATTATCGTCATCTTGTCTTCGGGATTGCTCCCTGCCTCATCGCTGTCTGCCATCACCACTGTGCTGATTCTGGCTAGCGCCGCGTGGTACTTCATCATGATGCTTGGCAGCAAGGAAGTCACCAAGGACGAGAAGCGTCGTGTGAGCGCCTACCTTCCGTTGTTCCTGGCTGGTGGCCTCTTCTTTGGCCTGCTGTTCCAGCAATCAACCACCATTGCAATCCTGATTTCCGAACGCGTTGACCTCGTCATTGCCGGGTGGAGCGTTCCGGTTGCTTGGATCACCATGCTTGCGCAGTTCGCTGCAGTGCTGATTACCCCATTTGTCACCTACTTCTGGGGCAAATCGGGAAACAGCGGTCCGGGTGCACCGTCCAAGTTTGCGGTTGGCATGTTCCACATGGGTTGCGCGTACATCATCATGCTCCTTGTGCTCAAGATGTATGAAGGCGCATTGATCCCGCTGTTGCTCATCGTGCTTGTCATGATGGCTGCCGGTGCTTCGGAAGTCTTCGTTGGACCGATAAGCCTTTCACTGGCTACCCGTATCGGTCCTGAGCGCTTCCGTTCACAAATGGTCGGATTGAACTTCTTGACCCTGTCCCTAGGCTCGGCTTTCTCCGGACTCTTCGGCCAGCTCTACACCGTCATCAGCGATTACTCGTACTTCATCTGCATCATCGGTGCCGGCGTGATTGTCGGTATCGTACTGTGGATCTTCCGCCGGAAGCTACAGGAAAACCTGTACGCCGGGCTCTAAGCATCACAGTCTAAAACCTCCACAGGCTAGAACCACCACAAAGCCCGTTGGATTAATTGATCCGACGGGCTTTGTTGTATCCGCAGATAGTTCGGGTGAAGAACTGCACAGGAATTTTGTCTACTTTTGCTGAGGGGCAAAGGTACGGTTGAAGGCATGGCTTCAGTTGAGAAAGATTGCGCAGCTCTGCGCCCCGGCAGAGGCGGCAGGCTCAGATGATCATTTCTGACCTACTCGCTATGGAAGCCACCGGATGCCGGCTGATCGCAGGATCCGAGGGCATCAATCGAGAAATCCTCTGGGCACACAGCTGCGAATTGCCAGACCCCTACCGTTGGCTGGGACAGAACGAACTGTTGATGACCATCGGTCACTGTGTACCCAATGATGCGCAGGAACAAGTTGAGTTCATCCGCCGTCTGGAACGCGCTGGCCTTTGCGGAGTGGTGGTCGAGGATAACGACCTAGCACCACAGCTGCATCCCGAAGCACTAGAGACGGCGAACCATCTCGGGCTTCCGGTGATGTTGATGAAACGTGCAGTTCCGTTTGCCAGCATCGTGCGCATGGTCGCGGCAGCCAACAAGAGTAACCAAGCGCAGCAGCTGATGACGCTGAACCATTTGTATCGGGCAGCCCTGGGCGAGTACGAACACCCTTCTGGCTTTGCGCAACAACTGGAGAGTGTCTTCAAGGTTGCCATGACGGCAGTGGATGTAGCTACCGGTGTTGATGTACTTCCTGGATCGCTCACCGTAGATAGTTCAGAGATCAAGAAGTTGGCATCTGAGGTCTTGCCTTATGGGCAAGGGATGATCAACCGCATGGGTTCATTGCGCGGGGGAGAACTTTCGGTGTGGAGCCTTCCGACGCAACGCTCCACGGTGTTACTTGTGGAAGAAAGCCCTGGCTCTATGCTGGATTCTTTCACCATGACCCATCTAATTCAGGTCATCGCCGGGGAAGTTAATCGCCGGACTCATACCGCCCTTGGATTGGCGCATCAGCGCCGACACTTGCTCCCTGACTCGCTGGAGAGCAGTACTCCGCAAGACCGTTTGGTACGCGATGCCACCCAACTTGGACAACCAGTTCAAGACCTCATGGTGGCCATTACCTCCACGAACAATGAAGAGCTGGTCTTTTCATCCTTGAGCTTGGCCGGTATCGCCCACGCCAGTCATATACAAAATGGTTACTACGCGTCACTCGTACGCTCTGCGGACTTGCCGGTGCTTCAAAGTTTGAGCGAATACCATGGCATTGGAATTGGCATCTCGCCGACCATCACCAACCTTGGTGGGGTCAAAGATGGGCTACTTCGAGCACAGGTAGCCTACGAATCGTCGGACGGCCCGAAAACCGGAATTGTGCGTTATGACGAAGTCAGTTTTTCCTTAGCTCCGAAGTCCGAAAGCCAAGCCAAAGAAATTGTGGAACGCGTCTTGGGGCCGCTACGTCAGGCCGGTTCCTCTGAACAGAGCCTGATCGATACGCTCTGCGCTTACCTCGATGAAAACCGAAACTGGATTGAAACCTCAGCGAAGTTGGGGATCCACCGTCAGACCTTGAGCTACCGAATCGGGCGAATCGAACAGCTGACCGGCAGAAACCTGAAATCGAGTAAAGATCTGGCCGAGTTATGGATCGCAAGAATCGCGCTGAAGCGTAGCTGAAATTCGTGCCGATAGCTGACGTTTCACCGGCAAGTGTGCTGCTTGGCGGTTGCTTGCGCCCCACCGTTCTGTGGGAGAATGAGAGCAAAGTTCCAAGCCTTGAACAGGCTTATTTCTGAAGATTTAAGGACGTATATTCGTGGCCATGATTCCATTGCCGTTGCATTCGGTGGAGACAAATCAGTTCTCTCCGGCAGACCCGGCGGACCCTACCTTGGTCCACCGCGGAGAGGGCGGCTCTGAAGTCCGGCGCAGTATCTTGCCTGGTGGCGTTCGCGTACTTACTGAAGCCATGCCCGGACAACGCTCAACTACCGTAGGCTTCTGGGTTCCAGTGGGCTCACGCGATGAAGAGGCCGGCCACTACGGGTCAACCCACTTCCTAGAGCACCTGTTGTTCAAGGGAACAAAAAAGCGTTCCGCTCTGGAGATCGCGCAGTCATTTGATGCTGTGGGTGGCGAATCAAATGCCGCAACCGCCAAGGAATCGACCTGCTACTACGCACGGGTACTCGATACCGATTTGCCGATGGCACTGGATGTCATCGCGGACATGGTCACCTCGGCAGTCATTGACCCACAAGAGCTGGAGCAGGAACGCGGCGTCATCATCGAGGAATTGGCGATGGACGCTGATGATGCGACAGACGTAGCCCACGAACGTTTTGTTGCCCGAGTCTTGGGGGAGCACCCACTGGGTCGCCCGATTGGTGGCACCCCAGAAGAAATCAACAACATCAGCCGTGAAGCAGTGATGGAGCACTACCGCGCCCATTATCGTTCGAGCGAACTGATCATTACCGCCGCTGGCTCGCTAGAGCATGACACGTTGTGCACCATGGTGCTTGAAGCCCTGGGTGAAGCTGGCTGGGATCTAGATCCGCTGGCCGTGCCTGAACCGCGACGTGCGGCGCAACCGGCGCAGATCACCTCAAAGGCTGGCATTGAAGTCGTCAACCGTCCAGTGGAACAGGCCAATATCATCATGGGCTGCGCTGGCATCACCGGGCATGATGAACGCCGTCAGGTTTTGGCCGTCCTCAACGCCGTACTGGGTGGGGGAATGAGCTCACGTTTGTTCCAGGAAATCCGCGAAAAGCGTGGACTGGTGTACTCAACCTATTCCTTCTCGGCCGCTTACACAGATGCAGGTTACTTCGGTATGTATGCCGGTTGCGCACCGGCTAAGGCTGGCGAAGTCATCACGTTGCTCGGTGCTGAATTGGATCGGTTGGCCAGCGAGGGAATAACTGAAGCCGAGCTAACCCAAGCTAAGGGTCAGCTTGCTGGCGGCACTGTACTGGCTCTGGAGGATCCGGGAAGCCGTATGTCGCGTCTTGCACGCGCAGAGATGGTTACCGGCGAATTCCAAGACATCGATGAAGCCTTGGAGAAGGTGAACGCGGTGTCCGCCAAGCAAGTTCAAGAGCTCGCTCAGGAACTGGCCGCCAAGGACCGAGTCATCACCGTTGTCGGTCCGTTCGAAGACGAGGCCGCTCTGGGTCTATAGGTCCTATGAAAAACCGCGGTATCCTAGCTAAGAGCAGGGATACCGCGGTTTTTCTTGCTTCAGGCCGTTAGCTAGCTAATTGGCAGCGTCAATAATCTTGGCTATCTCGGGCGCATGAGAAAAATTGAAACCGTGGGCGCCTTGTTTCATGATGGTCAGCTTGGCGCGTTCAATTCCGGCGATCAGACGTACACCAAATTCTGGCGGAGATAATGGATCTCGAGTACCGCAGAGAACATCGATCGGACAGGTGACGGTCTTGAGCAGATCAATGGTGGAGTAACCCAACATCTGCTCGCAACTCTTGGCCCACCACGGAATGCCACAGCGAAGATAGTCAACTAGCAAGATGGCTTTGACCGAGTTCAGCTCGTGAGGAAAGTCTTGGATCAGTCGGCGTGCTTGCCGGAACAGCGTGGCTTCCCGGTCGTAAACCGAGGGGGCTGCGACAAGCAGGTGCTTGACCAATGTGGGCCAGGTTCGCGCAAGTTCGATGGAGACTTGGGCGCCCATTGAATGGCCGAGAACGATTGCCTTTTCAACTTTCAGCTCACGAAGAGCCAGAGCAACTTCGTGGGCAAACCGGGCTACAGTTACCGGACGGCCGTCATCTAAATTCTTGCCGTGACCCGGTAGCTCCGGAACGATGACCCGATATTTCCTCGCAAGGATATTTGCTAGGGGAGTGAAGTATCTGCTGGAAGCTCCCAATCCATGAATGAGAACTACGTCCGGTCCGGTTCCGGCAACCCGAACGGACAGACGGGTATTGAGGGTAGAGGGCAACTGCCCAAAATATTCGTGACGCACGTGGCCTTTCATGGCGCTAGATGTGCGCTCACAAACCTTTAAACAACAGCAGGATTGCTCACCCACCGTTTACTTCATCAACCGCCGCAAAACTTATCCGGTGGCCCCAGTGGCGTGCTGGTTGATGGCCGAACGTAGATCTTCAGGGAAAAGCTTCTCTACGTCCTTCGCATAGTTACCGCCTTCATCGGGGCGACGTAGCTTGTCACCATCGATGCGGAATGGGAAGGCATCTGCCTGGGCGACTGCTTGAGGATCGCTCTCTTCGGCCGGTGCACAGGTGGCCCAGCCATAAGTGGTGGAAGCTTCAATGCGGAAAATTTCGACCTGACAGGATGCGCCATCAATGACGGTTCCCTGCTCTTGAACTACGTTGACTACGTCGGCGAGTTCTTGATCGGACAGCGAAATCGGTTCGGTATCTGACCCGCACGATGTCACAGCGAAGGTGGCAACCAGTATGACACTGATGCCTAGACTTAAACGTCCAATTTTCTGACCCATAGCCCTGCTCACTGTTCGGAGGTTCCTGAAGCTTATTTTTCCCCGAGTTGCGGGGCAAAACAAGCTGGACTGGCCGTAGAGTAGCCACCGATTCAAATTATTTGGATGTTCAATGATCACCGGCATTACGGAATGGTGAGGCGGGCACGTCATTGTTGGCTAGAGGGAGCCGACGAAAACGATAGGCTTAAGCTCATGAGTGCACAGATCAAGGTAGCCGTGCTCGGTGCGGCCGGACGAATGGGAGCCGAAGCGGTCAAGGCCGTTAACGAAGCTGCCGACATGGAATTAGTAGCCAGTTTAGGTCGAGGCGATGACCTCGCTCAGATTCTTGAGGCGGGAGCAACCCACGTGGTTGATCTGTCGGTTCCGGATGCTACCGAAGCCAACGTTCGCTTCGCGGTGGAGAATCACCTGCACGCAGTGGTCGGAACCACCGGGTGGGATGACGAACGCCGGGCTGAGCTTGAAGCACTATTGGCCGAGAGTCCGCAGACCGGTGTGCTGATCGCACCAAACTTCGCTCTGGGATCGGTGCTGGCCAGCGCCTTCGCTGCCACCGCAGCAAAGTACTTTGAATCTGTAGAAATTATTGAATTGCACCACCCGAACAAGGTTGATGCTCCCAGCGGAACAGCAGTGCGTACGGCCGAACTCGTGGCGAAGTCACGTGAAGCCGCCGGAGTTCCAGCCAGCCCCGACGCCACCGAAACTCAACTTGATGGCGCTCGTGGCTCGGTAGTGGACGGCATCCATGTACATTCGGTTCGACTGCGTGGGCTGGTGGCACATCAGGAAGTACTTCTTGGCGGCCAAGGAGAACAGCTGACTTTGCGTCACGATTCCTTTGACCGTGCTTCGTTCATGCCAGGGGTCTTGTTGGGACTGCGAACCGTAGAGTCGCGCCCAGGACTGACCTATGGCCTAGACGGATATTTGGAGCTCGGACAGTGAAAACCAAGCTTTGGGTCGGCGGGATACTCCTGCTCTTTGCCTTGTACATCGGCATGACCTTCACTCAGGCCTTCCGCTTTATGGGCTCAGGCGTATTGATTGCTCAGCTCATGGGTGTGGCGATCTTAGTCATTCCTGCGCTCTGCGTTTGGATCCTGATTCGTGAAATCCTCTTTGGGCTACGTACCGAGAAGATGGGTAAATCCTTGGCCGCCTCGGGCGAACTGCCTAAGGACCTGCCCCGAAAGCCGTCGGGCCGTATTATTCGTTCCGCTGCAGACGAAGATTTCCCCAATCATCAGCGTGACGTTGAAGAGAACCCAGAGTCCTGGAAGTCTTGGTACCGTTTGGCCCTGGCCTACGAAGCCTGTGGCGATAAAGGTCGGGCTCGAACCTCCATGCGCACCGCGATTGGACTATGGCGCGAAGCCGAGAAGGTTAGCAACTAGCGTTTTGCGCGCGGAATTTAGATTCGTCTAATGCTGTAGTTGTGCTCTTGCCTGATCATGAATGGTCGTCGATCTACCTGAAGTTTCAGGCTGGTCGGCGGCTGTTCTTTGTTTAAAACACTTCCGAAGCTTCTGACTTCAAAATCTGTTTGTCATTTGTTATTCGGGGAGGACTTTTGCGTTTCGGAAGTTGCGTCGGCACCGCTGAGTACACGTACGCAGAATTCCAAAGGACCCGAAGCCTTGGTCAAGCCCAACCAGATGCCAAAACCTGCGGTGACGGTAATCAAGATCCACCAGATCACGACCGGTTCAAGGAAATACTGCAGGGCTGGCAGCAGCACAATATGTCCCGCATAGAGGGTTAGCGGTGCCCGGCCGGCCCCGGCGAGGATCCTTCCGAGCAGACCAAGGTGAGGGATGACAAGCAAGAGCAGACCAATGACTGCCACGGCGCAGCCGGCCGCATGCAGGGTAGCCAAGAGCGAGTTGCTGTGGCCGGAGGGTAGCCACAAGTAATTGATGTTCATAAGGTAGGGATCTAAATTGATGCCCGGTAACCGGCCTGCCGCGATGAGCGTAGGCACGGTCGAGGATGGCGTCCCTACGGCCTGGGAAATTTGCTCTGTATGACCCAAACTCACTGCACGGCCAACAAGGTAGGTGCCAAGAGCTACGAGGGTGCCAATGATGCTTAAGCTGACCGCGGTCTTTTGGCTACGCAAATTGCAACGAGCTAGGCAGATCCCCAGCAACCCGTAGCCGAACCAAATCATCAGTGGGTAGTATCCGGTAACCAACAAATCTTGGAACAGAGGTGCTGGAAGTAGGAGGTCAAAGTAGGTTGGATTATGGCCCAGAGATTGCCCCAACCAGGTTGCTGCGAGTGGACGCCATAAAATCGGCATAACTATCAACCAAGATGCCGAGACTACCCAAATGGTTATTCTCGGGAGCCTAAGGGCTAGCGGAAGCAAAAGAAACAGTAGCCCATAGTGGACAAGAATGACTGCGATACGTTCATTTACCGACCCAATTAGCATTCCGAGGCCTGCAATTATTAATGCTCTCCGTGCAAGGACTGAGTAAATCTTAGGGTACGAAAAGCCTTTACGAGCTAGCGATTCATGCATAAGACTCAGTGATAAACCCGCCAGCACCATGAACAAAACTGAAGCCCGCCCAGAAGCCACAGATCCGGTAAATGTAGGGGAAAATCCGCTGTCGCCGTTGACCTGATAGAGCGCAAAAATGTGTGCCGCAAACATGCCAAGAATGGCAAGTAGACGTGCTGCATCAACGCCCAACAGACGCTGTTGCTTCCCCGGAAATTGCATAAAGTTATCGCACCACGGATTTGTCTGTGGATGCCATCTCAACATGCGCGCGTGTAGATTTAAAACCATGGCTACAAGTGCAATTGATAATCAGGCATACCCATTCGGTACTGTGCTTACCGCAATGATCACTCCCTTCGATGACGCGGGAGAAGTCGACTACGCGTTGGCAACAAAAGTGGCACAGAAGCTTGTCGATGATGGCTGCGACGGTTTGGTGGTCACCGGTACCACCGGTGAGACCTCAACCCTGAGCGATGAAGAGAACATCAAGATGTTCCGCACCGTTGTTGAAGCAGTTGGAGACCGTGCAGCAGTGCTGGCCGGTTCCACCACCAACGACACCCGCCACTCGATCAAACTGTCGCTGGCCGCCAAGGCAGCTGGCGTAGACGGTGTGCTGTTGACCACCCCGTACTACAACAAGCCAAGCCAAGCAGGCGTCATTGCCCACGTAAAGGCCATCGCTGAAGCGGTAGAGCTGCCAATCATGCTCTACGACATCCCAGGACGAACCGGAATCGCACTGGCTCCTGAGACCATTATTGAACTTTCCAAGATTCCTCAGGTCATTGCCCTCAAGGACGCAAAGTCGGACTACCAGTCAACCACCACCGTGCTGGCCAACACCGACCTTCATGTCTACTCGGGTGACGACGGACTGACCTTGCCATTGATGGCAGCAGGTGCTGTCGGCGTGGTTTCGGTTACGGCTCACGTTGCAGCTGCTAAGTACCGTACGCTTGTTAATGCAATGCATGCAGGGGATTTGGCTACTGCACGCACCACACACTTTGAGCTGGACGCGATTCAGCGCGGCATCATGGGCCACATACAGGGCGCCGTGGCCGCAAAATATGGACTTCACTGGCAGGGTGTCCTGCCGAACACCGTCGTCCGACTGCCGCTTGTGGCACCGTCGGACGCAGAGCTCGATGCTATCCGCGCGGACCTACGTGAAGGCGGATGGGATCTGTAACGAAAGGGACTAACTACACATGACTGAGAGTTCAGTAGGTAAGGCTGATTCTGCACGTTTGCAGACTCCAGCCAGGCTGAAGAAGGGAACAATGCGAATTGTTCCCCTCGGCGGTTTGGGCGAAGTCGGCCGAAACATGACTGTATTCGAGCTCAACGGGAAACTGTTGATCATCGACTGCGGTGTGCTCTTCCCAGAAGAACACCAACCTGGCGTGGATTTGATCCTGCCGGACTTCTCGTACATCAAGAACCGCTTGGCTGACGTGGTGGGCGTAGTGCTCACCCACGGCCACGAGGATCACATTGGTGCTGTTCCATACCTGTTGCGTCTGCGCGAAGATATTCCAGTATATGGGTCGAAGCTGACCTTGGCCTTCGTTGAAGCAAAACTGGCTGAACACCGGATCAAGGCCAACACCAACATTGTGGTGGAAGGCGAGATCGCGCAGATCGGCAACTTCGAATGTGAATTTGTCGCTGTGAACCACTCGATTCCAGATGCACTGGCAGTGTTCCTGCGTACCGAAGCCGGTACCGTGCTGCACACCGGTGACTTCAAGATGGATCAGCTGCCACTAGATGGTCGCATCACTGACCTTCGCCACTTCGCCCGTTTGGGTGAGGAAGGCGTGGACTTGTTCCTGCCTGACTCCACCAACGCTGAAGTTCCAGGCTTCACCGTGGCAGAGCGCGAAATTGGCCCAGTGCTTGAGGCCAAGTTCGCACGGGCACGTCGCCGCATCATTGTTGCTTCCTTCTCCTCGCACGTTCACCGCGTGCAGCAGGTACTGGATGCGGCAGCAATGCACGGTCGCAAGGTGGCCTTCATTGGCCGCTCGATGGTTCGCAACATGGGCATCGCAGAACGTCTTGGCTACCTAGATATCCCGCAGGGTGTGCTCGTTGATCTTAAGCAGATCGATTCGCTACCAGACCACAAGGTCGTGCTGATGTCTACTGGTTCGCAGGGCGAGCCAATGGCTGCGCTGTCGCGTATGGCCAACGGTGAGCACAAGGTTCAGATCAACCCAGGCGATACCGTGATCCTGGCTTCCAGCCTGATCCCAGGTAACGAGAACTCGGTCTTCCGTGTGATCAATGGTCTGATGCGTCTTGGCGCCGAGGTCATCCACAAGGGCATGGCTAAGGTTCACGTTTCCGGTCACGCTTCGGCTGGCGAGTTGCTGTACTGCTACAACATCCTGCGTCCAAAGAACGTACTTCCGGTCCACGGCGAAACTCGCCACCTGATTGCCAATGGCCGTTTGGCTGCGCAGTCCGGTGTTCCAGAAGAGAACGTATTGCTGGCTGAAGATGGCTCGGTCATCGACATGAAGGACGGCGTCGCTCAGCTAGTTGGCCAGGTTGAATGTGGCTACGTCTATGTTGACGGTTCCAAGGTTGGCACCATCACCGATGATGACCTCAAGGACCGCGTCACCCTGGGTGAAGAAGGTTTCATCTCGGTGATCACCGTGATCAACCGCCAGAATGGCACCATCATTTCCGGCCCAGACATTCACGCTCGCGGTGTGGCTGAAGAAGACTCAGTCTTCAACGAAATCAAGCCAAAGATTGCAGCTGCGATTGTGGAAGCGGTGTCGAATAACCCGAACCACTCCACGCACCAGCTACAGCAGATCACCCGTCGTGTCATCGGCTCGTGGGTCTCGCGCAAGCTGCGCCGACGCCCAATGATCGTTCCGGTAGTGCTCGAAGCCTAAGCTTTGTGACTAGAAAACTAATGCCCCAAAACCACCGTTGCGTGGTTTTGGGGCATTGGTCGTTTTTGAGCAATTGTTTAGTTCCAGCCCAACAGCCTGTTCGGGGTTGAGGTAAATGACGGCGAGAGGGACTCGGGTGCTGCAATCATTGCGGGCGCCGATTCAACAACTTTGCCAGCGCAGAATTCTGAACCGGTAGCCTCGGGCCAGTTAGTGCAATCCACCTGATCCAGCACCTTGCCTGTGTGCACTTCCATCATGATCACCGATGTGGTCTCGGGCGCTTCCAACCGCTGGAGTACTTTTCCGGTACCAACTTCCATGACCACCACCGTACCCCACTGCGGTGAGCTGTCAGCTGGCGTCTGGCTAGCCGAAGCTGGGGAAGCCAGCGCTACTGCTGTGACTAGTAGTGGAGCGCTGAGCCAGGCAAAGGTTCGAAGCTTCATGAGGATCCTTATAATCGGTGAATAATCTGTCTAAATCCTACTGGTGACTAGAGCATTATTTGGCATTGATCGCGAGAATCAGCAGTAACGCAGAAAGATCCGTGCCGTACCAGTGTTCTTCGAGGTCCATTGAGGCAGAATTATCTTCAAAGCCATCTATAGGAGTCGGCACATGATTGAATTCGAGAACATATCCAAGCACTACCCGGATGGTACGACGGCAGTCAAGGATTTCAACCTGCAGATTCCTGCACACAGTTCCACAGTTTTTGTTGGTTCTTCCGGTTGTGGCAAGACTACTTTGCTACGAATGATCAACCGGATGGTGGACCCAAGCTCCGGAACGGTGCGAATCGATGGGGAAGACATTTCCACTAAAAATGCAGTGGAGCTTCGCCGCAGTATTGGCTACGTTATGCAGAACTCAGGATTACTTCCGCATTTCACCGTGGCCGATAATATCGCCACCGTTCCACGTCTAATGGGGCAATCGCGTAGGGACTCGCGCCGCAGAGCGTTGGAATTGATGGAGACCGTGGGCTTGCCTACTTCAATGGCAGATCGGTACCCGCACCAGCTCTCCGGTGGCCAGCAACAACGTGTCGGTGTAGCCCGAGGCTTGGCTTCGGACCCAAATATTTTGCTGATGGATGAGCCCTTTGGCGCAGTAGATCCCATCGTGCGCTCCGAACTGCAAAGCGAACTATTGCGGCTACAAAAGGAACTCGACAAAACCATCGTTTTTGTCACCCACGATATCGACGAAGCGTTTTTGCTGGGGGACCAAGTGGTCATCCTTGCTGCGGGTGCCCAAAAGCTTCAGGTAGGTAGCCCGAGCGAAATCATCGAAAATCCAGCCAATGATTTTGTCTCTTCCTTCATTGGGACAGACCGTGGCGCTCGCGCCATGAGCGTCAAACAAACACCACAAGGCCCGGTACTGGTGGATTCGCAGGGCCGAACTCAGGGCCGACTCGTTGACGACGGGCCGCGGTAATGAGTTGGATTTCTGAGAATTTTCAGTTGATAAGTTCACTGTCGATAGAGCACTTGCGACAGTCCTTGATCGCCATTCTCATCGGATTTGTGCTCTCCCTTCCCTTGGGTTGGGTGGCGTGGCGATACAAACTCGTTGGCGGACCGTTGGTGACCCTGACTGGCCTGCTTTACACGATTCCTTCGCTCGCGTTGTTGATGATTCTTCCGGTGATTACCGGAATGAGCGCGATTAGCGAAGCCAACCTGATCGTAGCTTTGAGCCTTTATGCTGTGGCCATCATGGTTCGTGGTGTTGTTGACGGGCTGAACTCTGTTGACCCCGCAGCTCGTTCGGCAGCTACCGCTATGGGGTACGGAACAACCCGCAGATTCTTCGCTGTTGACCTGCCACTAGCCGGTCCAGTAATTCTGGCGGGACTTCGGGTCACTGCAGTGAGCACCATCTCGCTGGCCACGGTGGGCATCCTGGTCGGCGTGACAAACCTGGGCTACTTGTTTACCAATGGTCTGCAGCGACGCATCATCGTTGAGGTGTTTGCCGGCCTATTGGCGGTGGCGCTGATAGCTTTGGTTGTTGATCTACTGTTGATGCTGATCGGCCGCTGGCTCATGCCATGGAGCAGAACAGATCACCGACGAAGCCGTTCGGTACAAGCTCAGGCTAGTGAAGCGGTGGCCTCATGAACCTACTATCGGACGCACTTAAGTGGCTGGTCGCCCCAGAACAATGGGAAGGCAAAGACGGGCTGGCCGTACTACTGGGACAGCATCTGCTGTTCACCTTCATCTCGGTCGTGATTGCCGGGGCTATCGCGATTCCTGTCGGCTGGGCCATCGGGCATACCGGTAAGGGACGAGAGATCGCGGTGGGGGCAGCTGGTATTGCCCGTGCGGTACCGTCTTTTGGATTGTTGATATTGCTGGTGTTGCTTTTGGGCGTCACCCACAAACCAGAAGCGGCTGTCCTAGCATTTGTCGTTTTGGCTATTCCGTCATTACTGGCCGGAGCCTATACAGGTTTCGAAGCGATTGACCGGAAAACCATCGACGCGGCCCGAGCTATGGGAATGACTGAATGGCAAATTTTGTTCCAAGTTGAGATACCTCTTGGGCTCTCACTATTAGTTGGCGGTATTCGAGCAGCAGTGTTGCAGGTAGTCGCTACGGTAACCATCGCAGCGTATGTAAACCTTGGCGGTCTCGGCTTGCCGATTATTACCGGACTGAATCTGCGTCGCTTCGACATGGTGCTCGGTGGCGCTCTGCTTGTAGCAGTGGTGGCCTTGCTGCTCGACATGCTCCTTGCCATAGGACAGAAAGCGGCAGTGCCCCGCGCACTAGGATCAAAGCAGAGAAAAGTTAGAACTCAAGATTCGAAAACTTCACTCGTACAAGAGAAAGAACTGACATGAGAATAAAGCAGGCATCACGCGTTGCTGCAGTAATCACAGCTGGAGCATTAACCCTGGCTGGTTGCTCTAGCTCGGATCCATTGGCCACGCAGAGTGGGTCGGAAGACAGTGGCGCCGAGAAAATCGTTGTAGGTTCACAGGCTTACTATTCCAATGAAATCGTCGCGGAGATCTACGCGCAGGCTCTGGAGAATTCTGGGCTTGAAGTTGAACGAAAGTTCAACATTGGCCAGCGTGACGCATACATGCCGCAGCTAGAAAATGGCAGCATCAATGTGTTCCCTGAGTACACCGGTAACCTGCTGCAGTTCTTCAAGGAAGATACTAAGTCTCGCTCATCTGCGGATGTGTACAAGGAACTAGAAGGCCAGCTGCCTGACTCGCTGGCTGTTTTGGATGAAGCGGAAGCCTCGGATCAGGACTCCTACACCGTCACCCGCAAATTTGCCGACGACAATAATCTGAAAAGCATCGAGGACTTGGCAAAGGTCAAAGATGAATTGACTCTTGGTGGTCCACCAGAGCTTGCCGAACGTCCTTACGGCCCGAAGGGATTGGAAAGCACTTACGGGGTGAAGACTGATTTCTCTGCCACTGGTGATACGACGGTTGAAGATCTTGTGGCTGGCACCGTGAACGTGGCTAACGTATTCACTGCGGATCCTCGCATCAAGACCGAAGATCTAGTGGTACTTGAAGATCCTAAGTCCCTCTTCCTTGCCTCGAACGTTGTTCCTGTCGTTACGGCGGATCAGTCTGAAGAGCTTGGGAAGGTCTTGGATCCAGTGAGCAAGAAGCTCACCGCTGAAGAGCTTATTGACCTGAACGTGCAGAGCACCGTTGATAAGAAGTCAGCTGCGGACATTGCAAAATCTTGGTTGTCTGACCAAGGTCTTTAGGTCCTAAAGCGCTAACTTATTTACTGTTCACTTCAACGGTCATCTTTACGGGAGTAAATCCTCAAGGATGACCGTTGACGTGCGCTAACGCACAATCCAGATACCCAGTGGTCTTCAGCAAAGTGATAGCCTCCCGATAGGTAGTGAACGCCACCCTGTTCAGCTACCTGTTCAATCAGTCGCCGCGAAAGGGACCAAGCAAGATGACATCCGAAGCAGTAAAGGTAGACAAGCACTACGACCTGATCATCCTTGGCACCGGCTCGGGTAATTCAATTCCTGGACCCGAATTTGATGACAAATCAATTGCCGTCATCGAAAAGGGTGCGTTCGGAGGTACCTGCCTCAACGTTGGTTGCATTCCCACCAAGATGTACGTCTACGCAGCTGATACTGCTTTGGAAACAAGGGAGTCATCGCGTTTAGGGGTTGACTCCCAAGTGAATTCCGTCGACTGGTCAAGCATTGTTGACCGGGTATTTGATCAGCGGATTGATCTCATCGCCAAGGGTGGGGAAGAATATCGACGCGGAGATAAGACTCCAAATATCGACGTTTATGATCAGCATGCACGTTTTGTATCCGAGCGTACTTTGCGAACAGGGCAAGGATCAGAAACCAAAACGATCAGCGCGGACCAGATAGTCTTGGCCGCTGGATCACGTCCGGTGATTCCCGAATTGATTGCCGAATCAGGCGTGCATTTCCACACCAATGAAGACATCATGCGCCTAGCGCAGCAACCAAAATCCATCGTGATCGTTGGTGGCGGATACATTGCCATGGAGTTCGCTCACGTCTTTGAAGCGCTAGGCACCAAGGTCAGCATCATCGCGCGCTCGCAGTTACTGCGCCACCTCGATACCGAGCTTCGCGAATCCTTTAATGAATTGGCTGCGAAACGCTATGACGTGCGTATGGGGCGAAACATCACCGGCGTGAGCCAAGGGGACTCAGAAGTAACGGTGGAAATGGATGATGGATCGACAGTGAGCGGGGAAGTACTACTTGTGGCAACAGGTCGCACTCCTAACGGTGACCAGCTGGATCTGGAATCAGCCGGCATTGACGCTAAAGATGGGCGCATCAGCGTAGACGAATATGGTCGCTCCACTTCGGCCGAAGGCATCTGGGCGCTGGGGGATATCTCCTCGCCATACATGCTCAAGCATGTTGCCAATGCTGAAATGCGCGCGGTACGTCATAACTTGCTCAACCCTGACGCGCTGAAGAAAATGCCACACGAGCACGTCCCTGCGGCCGTCTTTACGCACCCGCAAATCGCCTATGTTGGCATGACCGAAGAAAAGGCCCGCGAGGCGGGATACGAGGTCACCGTCAAGGTGCAGAACTATGGTGATGTCGCGTACGGCTGGGCCATGGAAGACAAAACCGGCATCGCCAAGCTCATTGCTGACAAGCACACCGGAAAGCTCTTGGGCGCTCACTACATGGGGCCGCAAGCCTCATCGTTAATTCAGCAGATGATCACGGTCATGGCTTTTGACCTAGACGTACGTGAAGTAGCAAGCAATCAATATTGGATCCATCCAGCATTGCCGGAAGTCACCGAGAACGCATTGCTCGGGTTGGAATTTTCCTAGCTCAGAAATCGCGCGGCAATGGTGTCCAAATCGTTACGAACAAATCAATAAAACTACTAGTGAACGGCACCTGAGCAACCTAGACTGAAGCCATGAACCAGATGACCGCTGCGCCAGTGTCCGACATGACCAAAACAATGTTCATGATCTCTGGCGCGGTGGGCATGGTCCTTGGCATAGTAGCTTTTTCCGCGATGTTCGGATCATTTGCAGTGGACGAGATTTCCAGCAGTGGCCTTTGGGCTTGGATCAGTGGCGGCATCTGGTTATGGGTTCTTATTGCAGCGTTGAGCGGAATAGCCATGGGAGTACTGTGCTGTTCCGCGATGTATGTGGCCATCGAGATCCATGCCGTGAAGTGCGCGTCAGATACCTCGGCTACACAATCAGTGGCTGCAGGCTTCGGCGCCGTAGTCGCGGGGGTTCTGCCAGCATTACTAATCGTTGGTCAAGGAATTAGCGCGCAGGATCCATGGCCTACCACCTTGATAGCACTAGGATTCTTGCTTGTCTGTTTTGCTGTTGGTTTTGTGATCGTCGCCGGCTTGAACCTGAATCATTCGCGTGGCCTAAGGGCATAGAGCGCTCTGACGAAGACTGGATACGTGATCCTTCTCTAGCCCCTGCCAAACCCCGAGCAGACGTGTAAATTCGGGGTGCATCCAGCCATTGACGATACCCTAGAACTATGGCCCCACGTACTCAGTCTCAGGGGACGAAGAAGCCGACGACGCGCAAACCCAAAGCGTCCGGTACTTCGTCCTCCAAGAAAACACCCGAGAATCCGGAACAGGAACTCGCCCTACCCCTACGCGCCCTGCGCAGCGTCTGGATGGGGATCGCTCGGATCTTTGGTGGCGCATTCCGCCGTATCGGTGGAACGGTCACTCCTGACTACGAACTTCGCCGTGACGGTACCGGGCTCTTCCTTGCCCTCATCGCGGTCACCGTAGCGATCATCGAATGGTGGGGCCTGCGAGAATCAGGATGGTTCGGTCAAGGTGTGCATGCAGTTGCCGGTGGCACCCTGGGCTTCATGGCAGTTTTATTGCCAGTGATTTTGTTCGTCGGTGCCTTCCGACTGTTCCGCTACCCAGAAGCAGTGACCGCCAACAACCGTATTGGTATTGGCCTGCTGATCATGACCCTTTCCGGCTCATCCATTGCATCGTTGGCTAAGGGCTCTCCTTCAGTCTCCGATGACTTTGAACTTTTGTGGAACGCCGGCGGTATGGTTGGCTCCATTTTGGGTACGCCACTGGGCATGCTGATCACCGTGCCAGGGGCCATGGCAGTGTTCATCTTCTTAGCGTTCATGTCCGTTCTGATCGTCACCGCAACACCCTTCACCCAGATCCCAGAACGGATCCGCGGTGGTTACAACCGTTTGTTGGGCCAAGACCCGAATGCTACTCGTCCGGCACGTCAGGCGGCCGCCCCCGAGCTAGACTCAACGCGCGAGGACCACGACCAGTCCTACCTCTACCCAGATGAAGAGGCCCAGACGCCGGCTCCAAAAAAGAAGAAGCCAGGCTTCTTTGAACGCCGTGCTGCCGCGGCCCGCCAGGTGACCGAGGTTTACGACGTTGATGGTCACGGTAGCGAGCGCTCGGACCGTCCAGGTGATGTCGCCTACGACAAGGCAGTGATCGATCCTGCTGATGTCTCAGAAGCATCAACTACTTCACTGCCTGTAGCTCAGCGCAACTCGGGCAAGATCTTTGATGCCGATGAAGCGGCCACTCAGGCTATCGCTCGTCCAACCTTTGACGATGAAGCAGAAGACGCTTCTGAAGCTGCGACTCAGGCCATTGCCGAAACGTCGATTCCCAAGCCAGCTGGCCCACCACCTGGGGTGAAGCGCCCGACCAAGGCCGAAAGCGAAATGGCCGAGATCATGGCCAATATCGGCTTAAACGCTGAGCCGGAAGCTACCACTTCCGCCATGGATCAGGTGTCCTCGCGCGCCGCTGGCCTTTCCGCCGGTCCGCAGTCACCGATCCCTGCCCGCAGCGAACAACTGCAGCTCTCCGGAGATGTCACCTACACCCTGCCCGAGGACCACTACCTGCCTGCCGGCCCGCCGGCTAAGGAAGCGTCCGAAGCTAATCAGGTAATAGTTGATGCACTGACTAATACCTTGCAGCAGTTCAAGGTTGATGCTCAGGTCACCGGCTTCTCCCGCGGACCTACGGTCACCCGCTACGAGATCGAACTTTCCCCGGGCACCAAGGTGGAAAAGGTCACCGCGCTGGCCAAGAACATCTCCTACGCCGTTGCTTCCTCTGACGTTCGTATCCTTTCTCCGATCCCGGGCAAATCCGCTATCGGTATCGAGATCCCGAATACCGACAAGGAAGTTGTCGCCCTCGGTGATGTGCTGCGCAGCAACAATGCGCGCAAGACCGAACACCCAATGGTGATGGGCGTGGGCAAGGACGTTGAAGGCGGCTTTGTTGTAGCCAACCTCGCCAAGATGCCTCACCTTTTGGTGGCAGGTGCTACCGGTGCAGGTAAGTCTTCGTTTGTGAACTCGATGATCACCTCCATCCTGATGCGCGCCACCCCTGATGAGGTGCGCATGGTGATGGTTGACCCTAAGCGCGTGGAACTTACCGCCTATGAGGGTGTGCCTCACCTGATCACCCCGATCATCACCAACCCGAAAAAGGCTGCCGAAGCCTTGGGCTGGGTGGTGCGTGAAATGGACACCCGCTACGACGACTTGGCCAACTTCGGCTTTAAGCACATCGACGACTTCAATAAGGCAGTTAAGGCCGGCAAGGTTCACCCGCCCGAAGGTTCCAAGCGAGTGCTTAAGCCCTACCCTTACCTTTTGGTGATTGTTGACGAGCTCGCAGACTTGATGATGGTCGCTCCACGCGATGTGGAAGAGTCCATCGTGCGTATCACCCAGCTGGCACGTGCTGCTGGTATCCACCTGGTGCTCGCTACCCAGCGTCCATCGGTGGATGTGGTGACCGGTCTGATCAAGGCCAACGTACCTTCGCGCATGGCCTTTGCAACCTCCTCGGTCACCGACTCCCGCGTGGTCTTGGACCAGCCAGGTGCCGAAAAGTTGCTTGGTCAAGGTGACGCCCTGTTCCTGCCTATGGGATCTTCCAAGCCGATGCGTGTGCAGGGTGCTTGGGTGACCGAATCTGAAATTCAGCGCGTGGTTGAACACGTCAAGACCCAGCTTTCACCTGAATACCGTGAAGACGTGATTCCGGTCGCCGAGAAGAAGAAGCAGATCGACGAGGACATCGGAGACGATCTGGATCTATTGCTGCAAGCCACCGAGCTTGTAGTGACCAGCCAGTTTGGTTCCACCTCGATGTTGCAGCGTAAGCTGCGTGTTGGTTTTGCCAAGGCCGGACGGCTCATGGACTTGATGGAATCGCGCGGCGTGGTTGGTCCTTCTGAAGGCTCCAAGGCCCGCGATGTACTCATCCAGCCCGATGACTTGCCGATGGTCCTTGCCGCTATGCGCGGCGATGATCCAGCCAACACGACCATGTCGGCCAGCGAGGCTGCCTTGGTCCAGGAGGCCAACGTAAACCACGCTGATCCGGTGGCGGAATACGCCGAGGATCTGGTGGCCAAGGACCTTGATGATCGAGAGCAAGCCGTGGACTACTTTGACGGCTCCGACGAACCTGGCGAAGACGCCTGGGACCTGACAGGAAGAAACTAATACCCATGAGCGAGCAAGCTGGCCCAGGCGCCCAGCCACCGGTACCGACGCTGAACATCGCCAACGTGCTCACCACCATCCGCATTATCATGGTGCCCTTCTTTGTGTGGGCACTGCTGGCCGATGACTCCGAGCAAGGCCTGTGGCGCTGGGTTGCCCTGGTGCTGTTTGTGCTGGCTATGTACACCGACAAGCTCGACGGGGATCTGGCCCGTAGCCGCGGGTTGATCACCAACTTCGGCAAGATCGCTGATCCGATCGCCGACAAGCTACTGACCGGTGCAGCGTTGGTTAGCTTCTCGATCTTGGCGGAGCTGCCATGGTGGGTCACCATCGTGATCCTGGTTCGTGAGTGGGGTATCACCCTACTGCGCGTTGTGGTGATCCGTTACGGGGTGATCGCGGCCAATATGGGCGGCAAGATCAAGACCGTATTGCAGTCCGTTGTTATCGGCCTGTACCTGTTGCCTTGGACCCAAGAGATTGCCTGGCTGCACACCGTGGCTTGGTACCTGATGCTACTGACCCTGGCGGTCACCGTGGTGACTGGCGTCGAGTACATCATCAAGGCCGGGCAGCTTGTTGCTGCCGCTAAGAAGCAGAAGTAAGGCGCCGGATCATGCTCAAGGCACAGGCACCCGCGGTGATTGCTGCCGCGATCGAACAAGGCGTACAGCTGGCCACTGCGGAGTCGTTGACCGCAGGGATGATCGCGGCACGGTTGGCCGAGGTGCCCGGAGCTTCTGCAGTATTGCGTGGGGGAGTTGTTAGCTATTCCTCGGACGTCAAGCGCGAGCTACTGCACGTAGATGCATCCTTGCTGCAGAGCAAGGGCTCAGTGGATCCTGAAGTTGCACGCCAAATGGCCGTGGGTGCGTTGCGCGCTTGTGGTGCGCAGCTGGCTATCTCGGCCACGGGCGTCGCCGGGCCAGAGGCTCACGATGGGAAGCCGGTAGGCACGGTCTTTATCGGATGGGCATGGGGTGCTGAGTCTGGGACTAAGGAGCACCACTTTGTGGGGGATCGCTCGCAGATTCGGGAGCAGAGCACTCAAGCGGCCATCCACCAGATGGCTGCCATGTTAGATAAAGCTTCTTCACAGTAAGACACGCAATACTATTTCTCCCGAGATATTTAGCAAAAATCGCCTTTTATGTGGCACGCGTCGCATTTTTCCGATTAGGCTGAGTTTAGGGAACAAAATCGTATGACCCACCGTTGTACGAATTACAGGGCCGCAAGGTTGGCCCCGTATTGAACAGATCTTCGAGATGGACCTAGGAGCAAAGGCTAAATTTATGGTCAAGCAACCCTTTACTGTCAATGGTGTTGTCCGTTGGCGCGATATGGGAGAAGCCCATACGGTCCAGCCCGAGAAGGAGGAGCACAAAATGGTAGTACTCCGTCATGAAATCGGCGATGTTCTGCGTGACGTCCGTCAACGCCAGGGTCGTACGCTTCGCGAGGTTTCGCATAGCGCCCGCGTATCCCTCGGATATCTTTCCGAAGTTGAGCGCGGTCAGAAGGAAGCCTCTTCTGAGCTGCTTTCCTCGATCTGCGTGGCACTAGAAATTCCACTGTCCCTGATGTTGCGCGAAGTTTCTGAACGCGTAGCACTGGCCGAGGGTATTGCTATCCCAGATACCGTGCCAATGGACATGGCGAACGAATTCGCCGACAAGAGCACCGGCAAGCCATTGGCTTCGGTCTAAATTCAACAAGTCTTTTGGTTGCCGCAGCTCAGTAATCGGGTTACCGGAGCCACACAAGGAGTCCACGTGTATTGCGTGGGCTCCTTGCCTATGTCATGGGAGAATAACTAGGTGAAAATCAGCGATTTCTGGCGCAATATGGAAGCCGAGTTCGGCCAGCGGTACTCGCATGTATTAGCCGACTCCATGGCACTGACCGAGTTGGACAGCCTGACGGCGTCTGAGGCAATAGACAAAGGGATCAAGCCTAAGCAGGTCTGGGAAGCATTGTGTCTGGCCCAGGACGTTCCGGCGGAACGCTGGCTTGGTATCGACATCGAACCCAAGGAGTCCTAGGAGGAAAACTCGAAAATTCTATTTTCGATCCTTCGAAAACCCCGTGTTGAATTTCGAACATCTGTTCGGATATGCTTATCCTAGAAGCAACACAGGAAACTGCAACAAAAACTTACGCACTGAGATTGTCCACACTTGAGGGCTATCCGAGTCCAAAGTGTCGGTGGACGAGCATACTGTCTACAGCAGGACATAAATCATGAGCAGGTCGCTAGAGGCTTGCACGAGCAAAGGTGAACCATGGCAGCAAATAATGATCGAGAAAAGGCTCTAGAAGCTGTCCTCGGACAAATCGACAAGGCCTATGGCAAGGGCTCGGTCATGCGTTTGGGCGATGAAACCCGTGCACCAATTGAAGTAATTCCTACCGGTTCGGTCGCATTGGACGTCGCTCTGGGAATTGGCGGCCTGCCACGCGGTCGCGTGGTGGAGATCTATGGTCCAGAATCCTCGGGTAAGACCACCGTTGCCTTGCATGCTGTAGCTAGCGCGCAGCGGGCCGGCGGCGTTGCAGCTTTCATTGATGCTGAGCACGCTTTGGATCCTGAATACGCAAAGAAGCTCGGTGTGGACACCGACGCCCTGCTTGTTTCCCAGCCAGATACCGGTGAGCAAGCACTGGAAATCATGGATATGCTCGTGGGCTCAGGCGCACTAGACATCATCGTCATTGACTCCGTTGCTGCTTTGGTTCCCCGCGCAGAAATTGAAGGCGAAATGGGCGACAGTCACGTGGGCCTTCAGGCTCGTCTGATGTCGCAGGCACTGCGTAAGATCACCGGTCGCCTGTCGCACTCGAAGACCACTGCAGTCTTCATCAACCAGTTGCGTGAAAAGATCGGTGTCTTCTTCGGTAGCCCAGAAACCACCACCGGTGGTAAGGCACTGAAGTTCTACGCTTCGGTTCGTATTGATATCCGTCGAATTGAAACCTTGAAAGAGGGCACCAACCCAGTTGGTAACCGCACTCGTTGCAAGGTTGTCAAAAACAAGATGGCTCCTCCTTTTAAGCAAGCAGAATTCGATATCCTTTACGGTCACGGAATCTCGCGTGAAGGCTCCCTCATCGACATGGGTGTAGAGCACAACCTGGTCAAGAAGTCCGGTGCTTGGTTCACCTATGACGGAGACCAGCTGGGACAGGGTAAGGAAAACGCTCGTCGCTTCCTGCGCGATAACCCAGATCTGTCTGATGAACTAGAACGTCAGATCTTGCAGAAGCTTGGCGTCATACCAAAGGACGAAGCTGAAGAAGACGAGACAGAACTGCGAGTTGTCGAGGGCGACAAGTAGTGAGCTCAAGCTTCCAACGACGTAGCGTCCGACCCGGATACAAATCCGGGTCGGACGCTACGTCCGTTTCCAAAGAGTTTCAGGGTGACTTTGAGGACATGCCAGACTGGGCCAAGCCTGATCCGGAAGAAATCCAATCGAAGCTTGCTGCCAAAGCCAATGAGCCGCGAGCTAGCACAGAGCAAAAGCCTGTCATTATTGCGCCTTTGCCTCAGGAGGATGACAAAAAACCTGAGAGCATCGACGAAATTCGCGAAGCCATGCAACGCATCGTTGCGGCACCGGTAACACCTGCGCCAGCAATACCTTCAAAAAAAGAACGACGCGAGACGCGTGCAGCGCGTAAGGCAGCTCGTGAATCGGGAGAACCCGAAGAGCTTAGCGATGATCAGTGGCGAGAAAAAGCTCGCGGTATCTTGCTTCGCCAACTAACGGCTGGTGACAAGACTGCCAAGCAGCTCAAAGATAAACTGCTGGACAAGGAATGCCCAGAAGAGATCGCTGATGAAGTCATCGAGCGCTATGCAGAGATCAATTTGGTTGATGACCAACGATTCGCCAAGTCCTGGGTAGTCACTCGTGCCCGTTCACGCGGACTTGCCCGCGGAGCCATCAAACACGAGCTACGTTCTAAAGGCGTGGACGATGAACTTGCGGCCGAGGCGCTCGAACAAATTGACGACGAGGCTGAGGAACAGCGAGCTCGTGAACTTGTCCGTGCCAAACTACGCCCAGAATCGATGGGGGTAGATCGTGATAGGTCGCTGCGCCGGTTGGTAGGAATGCTCGGGCGTAAAGGTTACAACGGCGGTATGGCCTTTAAAGTTGCTCGCGAAGAATGGGAAGAGCGCTTCGGATCTGAGATCTAGCGGTCACTCTCGCCGTTTGGAATGTTTGCTCAACCGGAAGATCCAATCATCCACGCTCTGGAAGACCCAGATGCTTATGACGCACACGCCAACAAGCACCGAGATCAGCCCAATATTAAAGAGCAATTTATCTGTTTTGTAATCGATCGGCGGGATGACACCGATCGTAATCGGTACGACCAGCACGAGTAGAGCCGTTAGCGAAGCCATCCACCAATGAAATTTTTTCATGCCCCGCGAGAGATTTGGCCGCGGTGGAGTGGAACTTGTTGACCGCTTTCGGGAGCTACGCATTCCCAAGTTTCCTCGTCTTAGATGATCTTGTACCCGACTACTCTGATTTATCTTATCTGGAAGATCAACGCAGGCGACGGCCCGACAAGATCACCGCCGTAGGTGGGGGAGCCGGGGTTCACCCTAGGGTTACCTATATTTCTGTACCACCGAAGTTTCGGTAATCTTAACGGGTGACTGAGCAACAAACCAATAGCAACTCGACCGCTGAAGAAGCGACGCGAACCTATGAAGTGCGTACCTTTGGCTGCCAAATGAATGTCCATGACTCTGAGCGTCTTTCAGGTCTGTTAGAAAACGCCGGACTGAACCGCAAACCAGAAGAGCGCGAAGATGAAGTCGCCGATGTCGTCGTCTTTAACACCTGCGCAGTTCGCGAGAATGCGGACAATAAGCTTTACGGAAACCTCGGCATTCTCAAAAACATCAAAGCAGAACGTCCAACCATGCAGATCGCTGTGGGCGGCTGCCTTGCCCAGAAGGATCGAGACTCGATCCTCAAAAAGGCACCTTGGGTAGATGTCGTTTTTGGCACCCACAATATTGGTTCTCTACCCACGTTGCTGGCTCGTTCAGAGCACAACAAAAAGGCGGAGCTGGAGATCCTTGAATCGTTGGATGTCTTTCCATCCACTTTGCCTACGCGACGTGAGTCGGTTTACGCCGGGTGGGTCTCCATTTCGGTGGGCTGCAATAACACCTGCACATTCTGCATTGTTCCTTCCCTGCGCGGTAAGGAACGAGACCGGCGACCAGGAGAAATTCTGGCGGAGATTCAAGCACTCGTTGATGATGGTGGCATTGAGGTCACTCTTTTAGGTCAGAACGTAAACTCGTACGGAGTCGAATTTGGTGACCGTCTAGCTTTCGGCAAATTATTGCGTGCCTGCGGAGAGATCCAGGGACTGGAACGCGTCCGGTTCACCAGTCCACACCCTGCTGCGTTCACTGATGACGTCATCGAGGCGATGTCCCAGACTCCCAATGTCATGCCACAGTTGCACATGCCACTGCAGTCCGGTTCAGACAAGGTGCTCAAGGATATGCGCCGTTCCTATCGCTCCAAAAAATTCTTGGGCATCTTGGACAAAGTCCGCGAACAAATTCCGAATGCAGCGATTACTACCGACATCATTGTTGGATTCCCCGGAGAAACCGAAGAAGATTTCCAAGCGACCATGGATGTTGTCGAAGCGTCGCGATTCGCCTCCGCCTTCACCTTCCAATATTCCAAGCGGCCCGGGACACCGGCAGCAACTTTGGAAGATCAGCTGCCCAAAGCAGTGGTCCAAGAACGCTACGAACGTCTCACCGCTTTGCAAGATCGGATCTCCAAAGAGGAGAACGCCAAGCAACTTGGCCGTACTGTTGAGATTATGGTTACCGAACAATCCGGACGAAAGTCTGAAGAAACGCACCGCATGGCCGGTCGGGGACAGGACCAGCGTCTTGTTCACTTCTCAGTGCCGGCCGGTGCACCAACCCCTCGACCCGGAGATTTAGTGACCTTACCAATTACCGAAGTAGCTGCCTTCCACTTAGTCTCAGATCCGAGCCTGGAACAGTTTGAACTACGTCGTTCGCGCGCCGGAGATGCGTGGGATCGGGCGCAGGCAGAAAGCTGCGGTGTACCGAGTATAGGAACTAGCTCTACTGCTGGCCGTGCAAATTTGGGTATGCCAACTTTGAAGGTGCGCAGCTAGCCGAATGAGAAATTCTCAATTACCAGTCATCGCAGTAGTCGGTCCCACCGGCACCGGAAAATCCGATCTAGCCATCGCCCTCGCCCAGGAACTGGACGGGGAAATTGTCAACTCCGATGCGCTTCAGTTTTACCGCGGCATGGATATTGGAACAGCAAAACTTCCTGTGTCCGAACGTGGCGGAGTTGCGCACCACTTGATGGATACCTTGTCCATTACTCAGGAAGCTTCCGTGGCTACCTTCCAAGCCCAAGCACGAGAGCATTTTGCGAATATCCGGGCACGCGGAAAAGTCCCGGTTATGGTGGGCGGTTCGGGCCTCTACGTGCGTGCTGCCTTGGACGTGATCGATTTTCCGCCCACCGATCCTGATGTTCGTCAGCGCTTGGACGCAGAAGTTCAAGCTATGGGCGACGGAGACTTGCGCCGTAGACTAGCTGATGTTGATCCCATTTCAGCTGCGCGAAATCTTGATGTGCGTCGAGCTGTCAGGGCATTAGAAGTTTTTGAAATCTCGGGCCGACCCTTCAGCTCATACATGCCACAGCGCGAGTATTTTGCTCCCGCCATTCAGATCGGACTAAATTACGATCGCTCGGCGTTGCATGAAGCATTGGAATCACGCGTACACAAAATGGATGCGATGGGACTAGCCGAAGAAGTTGCAGGACTGCTCGAACACGGGCTACGTGAGGGAAAAACTGCTTCACGCGCCATCGGTTATCAGCAGTACACCGATTATCTCGATGGAGAAATCAGTAGGGCTGAGGCAATCAACCAGACTGTTATCGCCACCCGTAAATTTGCCCGTCGCCAGATCACCTGGTTCAACGCTGACCCGCGGGTGAGCTGGCTGAATCCCACTGAACCGGACCTGATTGGTAAAGCACTTTCCCTCGTTGGCTCGGCCAGCGAAGCACCAACACGCTAGGAGTATCGATGTACACCACCGAACTAGAACAATTAGCTGGGCAACCTTTCGCTAAAGGTCACGCCACGGGAAACGACTTTGTTTTGATCTCGGACCCAGAAGGCCAGCTAGACCTGAGCGAACAGCAAGTAGCAGCGCTGTGCCATCGCCGCTTTGGCATTGGTGGTGACGGATTGATCCGTGCAGTTCCCACCGCTCAGGTCTCTGGATACCAGACGCAGGCCGTGGAGAATCCAGACGCTTATTGGTTCATGGACTACCGCAATGGCGATGGCTCGATTGCTGAAATGTGCGGCAACGGTGTACGCGCTTTTGCACACTTTCTAATTGCAGAGGGATTAGTGGATCTGCAGGTAGGTCAGAGCATCCAGATCGGTAGTCGAGCCGGGATCAAAACCATTACCCGGATTGTCGATGGCTATGCAGTGAATCTTGGACCATGGGGATTGATCCATGAAGAGAAAGCTACAGCAGAGTCCGTCGATTCCATGGTTAAGCCTCGCGACTGGGAGCAGGCCCTTCCGGCTTTGAGCATCACCATGGGTAACCCACACACGGTGGTGGCATTACCTGACCTCGACATGCTTGAAAGCCTTGATCTATTCCAGGCTCCAGAGGTGGCTCCAACTCCACCTAACGGCACCAACGTTGAATTTGTGGTGCCTAGTGATCCGTTGATCGAAGAAGACGGTGTAGCTCAGGTGCGTATGCGAGTACATGAACGTGGAGTCGGAGAGACGCTGTCATGTGGCACTGGCGCGTGTGCGGCAGCTGCCGCTGTCCGCTACTGGGCTCGCGGCACAGCACTGATCAATCAATGGGCGGTGGCAGTTCCCGGAGGCGTAGTCGGCGTAGAGTTCCGTGAAAATGCGGCTGGGGGAGAAGACACGATTCTTTCTGGCCCGGCTGAGCTTGTGGGCCGCGGGGTAATCGGCGCTGCCTAAAGGTCTTTGAGCAAAGCAAAAAACTGCAGGACCTAGTTTCAACTAGGTCCTGCAGTTTTTCTGTTCAGCTTAGGCCGGACGTGAAACCTTTAGTACACGGAACGCTTTGGACGTCGCTTCGCGAGTCACCGACCATTGTGCTGGCAATTGCTCAACAAGCCACTTTTGCAAGGAATCACTGCCCAGGTTCTTTTGGACTACCAGCCAGGCATCTCCGCCCGGTGCCAAGCGCGGAAGCCACAGCAGCAACAGCTCGTGTAGTGCTTCCTTGCCGATGCGAATTGGGGGATTGGACCAGATCGTATCGAACTGAAGCTGAGGGTCAACGGAATCGGGGGTACCGACAATGACATTTTTCAGCCCCAGACTCTGCGCATTCAGTCGCGTCAGTTCGATGGAACGTTCATTAACATCTACGCCATAAACTTCGGATTCGGGAGACTGCTCCGCCGCAGTCAAGGTAATCGGTCCCCAACCGCAGCCAATGTCCAATACGCGTCCGCGCGGGGTCGGGACGTATTGCAAGAGAACAGCAGTGCCCTTGTCTAGCCCGGTGGGTGAGAAGATCCCAGAAGCCGTCTGAACCTTGCGAGTCGAGCCATTAAGCTCAACCTCAATGGTGCGACGTTCGTCTGCCGAAGCCGGGCTGGCGGTGAAGTAATGATCCGAGGTCATGACCAAAGTTTATCGTTGTGCGTCGTCGGGCCAAAGACCAGCGCATTCAACGTGATCAAAGCGATATAGGCAAGCAGAATTTTCACTGATAGAGTTTTCCGTATGACTTTCGTATTCGTCTAAGACGTAACCGCTGTGGTTACCTCGTGATTTCCCTGAAGCAGGCGTGCCGGTTTGGCGTGCCCGAACAGCGAATCAGTAGACGGCGAAGTCTTTTTTGTTTTCCGTAAGTTGTGCATCACACTCCTTGCCAATCGACTTTGCGCCTCGGTAACCCAGCATTCACCTGACTAACTGCAGATTTGATTGCCTTTGCAAAGGATTACGAATGAGTGATGAAACGACTGACTCCCAACGCGCCACGTCGCGAAGTGGGGGTCCTCGGCACTATTCTGGAAAGCGAAGTACTTCTAAGGAGACCATGACTAACTCCGAGTCACACGAGCACGATTCGGCATCAATGGATGATGCCCAGATCCAGGCCGCTATCGACCGGATCCTCGAAGCTGATGAAGCCCAGAGTCCACAAATCCAGCACTTCGGCGAGGAAGATTCTTCAATCTTCTCCGGCCAGGCTACAGCGCTGAACCGTTTCTCTTCTGGCCTGTCCCAGTTCGATGGAAACCAAGACGATCTAGCTGAGCGACGCGCTCTGCGTCGTGTTGCCGGCCTGTCCACCGAATTGGAAGACGTTACCGAGGTTGAGTACCGTCAGCTGCGCCTAGAACGCGTAGTCCTTGCCGGTATTTGGAACGAAGGCACAGTTACTGATGCCGAAAACTCGCTGCGTGAACTAGCTGCGCTGGCTGAGACCGCTGGCTCTGAGGTTCTTGATGGCGTTGTTCAGCGACGCAGCAAGCCAGACCCTTCGACCTTCCTTGGATCAGGCAAGGCTGAAGAACTGCGCGGAATCGTTGCCTCAACCGGCGCTGATACCGTTGTTGTTGACGCCGAATTGGCACCATCCCAGCGCCGTGCGTTGGAGGATATCGTCAAGGTCAAAGTTATTGACCGCACCAGCTTGATCCTCGATATCTTTGCACAGCATGCGGCGTCCCGTGAGGGTAAAGCTCAAGTCGAGCTTGCTCAGCTTGAATATCTTCTGCCACGCCTTCGCGGTTGGGGTGAGTCGATGTCTCGTCAGGCGGGTGGCCGTGTTGGTGCTGCCGGTGGCGGTATCGGTTCGCGTGGACCTGGTGAAACCAAGATTGAAATGGATCGCCGTCGTATTCGCGACCGCATGGCCAAGCTACGCCGTGAAATCAAGGCGATGAAGCCGGCTCGTGAGGCCAAGCGCGCCAACCGAAAACGCAACGAAGTTCCGGCTGTAGCTATCGCTGGTTACACCAACGCCGGTAAATCCTCGTTGCTCAATCGCCTGACTAACGCTGGGGTTTTGGTGGAGAACGCCCTGTTCGCCACCTTGGATCCAACCGTGCGTCAGTCGTCCACAGAAGACGGTCTGACCTACACCTTGGCCGACACGGTCGGTTTTGTGTCGAACCTTCCAACACAGCTGGTGGAAGCCTTCCGCTCAACCTTGGAAGAAATCGCGGATTCGGATCTGATCTTGCACGTGGTTGACGCTGCGCATCCGGATCCCGAAGGACAGATTCAAGCGGTACGCACGGTGCTCGGCGAAGTTGACGCACTGAACATTCCTGAAGTTATTGTGCTGAACAAAGCCGATGTTGCTGACCCATTTGTCATTGAACGTATCCGTAACCGTGAATCGAACACTTCGGTGGTTTCGGCGCACACGGGTGAAGGAATTGAAGAGCTGCTTGAAAAGATCAGCGCCTTGATTCCACGACCCGGAATTCAGCTCGAAGTTCTTATTCCTTACAACCGTGGGGATTTGATCGCGAAGCTACACCAGAGTGAATCTGAAATTCTGGAAAGTGAACATTTAGATGATGGCACTCGGATGATCGTCAAGGTACGTGATTCCTTGGCTGCAGAGTTGGAGAACTTCAACATTCATGGATAAGCAAGAGCAGGCCCTGGAACTTCTCGAGGCCGCGGTCACTTCCATGGGTGGTGCCATGCGCAAGGGCCAACAGGAAATGGTCAAGCATGTGGTGACCGCCTTGGAAGATGAAGAACACTTGCTGGTGCAGGCCGGCACCGGAACGGGTAAGTCCATGGGCTACCTGATTCCGGCGCTGGCTCACGCGCAAACTAGCGCTAAGCCAGTGATTGTCTCCACCGCTACGCTGGCACTGCAGGCGCAGATTGTCGGTCGTGACGTGCCACGGTTACTCGAATCTCTCAAGGGCAAGCTCTCGCGTCCCATGGATGTCGCCCTGCTCAAGGGGCGCTCAAATTATCTGTGCCAATATAAACTCGGCGGCGGATACCCAGATGATGAAGGCACGCTGTTCACTATGGATGAGCCGGCCGTCCCTGCGGGCACGACCTACTCACCGCTAGCCAGCGAAGTCTTAAAGCTTCGTGAATGGGCTGATCGTACCGATACCGGTGACCGTGACGAACTGGTTCCTGGCGTCAGCGACAAGGCATGGAAACAGGTTTCAGTTTCAGCAATGGAATGCCTGGGATCTCAAAAGTGCCCCATGGCAGACGAATGCTTCTCCGAGATGGCTCGCGCGCGGGCATCTGAAGCAGACGTCGTGATTACCAACCACGCCTTGCTAGCCGTCTCAGCTTTCGAAGGCCTGTCGGTACTTCCAGACTTTGAAGTAGCAATCATTGACGAGGCCCACGAGCTTCAAGACCGAGTGACAAGCTCGGTCTCTGGAGCATTGTCGGCGCGTAGCGTAATGACAGCCGCAGGCGGTGCTAAACGCCATTGCGGAGTCAACGTAGATGAGATGGTCAAGGCTTCCAACCGGCTTGAAAAGTCTTTGACCGGAATTCCTACCGGCCTGCTAGAACAGGGTCTGCGTGAGGATATGGGCATTGCCCTCAACGACATTGTGGAGCAGGCCCGGCTCATTCTTGCATTGTCCAAACCGGAAGCCAATGCACCAGCAGATGGCGGACGGCAGACCGCTCGATCCCAGATGCAGGCAGTGATGGATGATGCCATCCGTATGCTTGAATCCGAAGAACGCCGAGAAGTCCTCTACACAACTCGACCACGCGAATTTGTGGAAGGCCGCGGATATGTTGAAGCTGACGATTCGCAACCGGCAACACTCAACGTGGCACCATTGTCGGTGGCGGGAAAGCTTCGAGAGGGGCTATTCGACGGCCGCACTGTAGTGCTGACCAGCGCAACACTGGCTATCGGTTCGCAGTTTGATGCGGTAGCGGGTTCCTTGGGATTGATGGGTGCAGGAGCTCCGACCTGGACCGGCGTTGACGTAGGTAGTCCATTTGACTACCCAAAGCAGGGCATTCTCTACGTTGCCAAGCACCTACCCAAGCCGGGCCGGCAGCTAGCCGCGGAGACCTTGGACGAAATCGAGGACCTGATCAAGGCCTCGGGCGGTGGCGCACTGGCGCTATTCACTTCCAAACGCTCAGCAGAGGAAGCTGCCAGCATCCTTCGGGAACGATTGGACGTGGAGATTCTGTGCCAGGGCGAAGCAAGCATGAAATCCTTGGTTGAACAGTTTGCAGCTGAACGCGACACCTGTCTCTTTGGCACGATGACCCTGTGGCAAGGTGTCGACGTACCCGGAGATTCCTGCCGACTCGTGATCATCGACAAGATTCCCTTCCCGCGTCCGGATGACCCGATTTCTAAAGCCCGCACCGAGGATGTTGCTAAACACGGCGGCAATGGCTTTATGCAGGTCTCAGCGACTCATGCTGCCATCCGGTTGGCGCAGGGTGCAGGACGACTCATTCGCTCTATCAATGACCGCGGAGTTGTGGCGGTTTTGGATTCACGCATGGCCACTGCACGCTATGGCAGCTTCTTGAAGGCCACGCTGCCACCGATGTGGCCCACCGTGGATAAGAAGGTTATTACCGGTGTCCTAGAGCGGCTCAAACCCGAAGAAGAGAAGTAGGCGTAAGCACCTACGGTGCGCCATCTAGATTCATTTACGCCAGATGCTAATGTCTGTGCCAAGTAGAGGAATCTTTATCTCCGGAAGGCACTATGGAGTCTTGGAAGACACTTGCCCGCACCGCCGCGCAAGACACCCACTCACGTTTTGGGCAACGTCTTCTTGGACTGCCCGGAACGTGGATTGGGCTGCCGTACAGCAAGGCGCACCAGCTTCGTGACGGCAGCATGCTCAGTGACCTCAACGGGATTTCGCATCCGCTACGCGAGTGGAATTACTGGTGGCAGGCTCATTACCTAGATGCCATCATCGACGACGGCTATGCCTACCTGGCTGACAATGACTTAGATGCAGCGCACCGGGAACTTCAGCGAGCCGTCGAGCTATTGCGGGGAATCCGGCTGCGGAACTTCGGTGTCTTCCCAAACTACTTTTTTGATGACATGGCTTGGCTAGCTTTGGCGAGCCAAAGATTACTTTCATTCTCACGTCGCCTTGATGGTCACAGCTCAGCTAATGCCAAACAGGCTGTCACCACTTTGAGAAAACAGCTCAACGGAGCCATTGACGATGTCCTAGATGGTGGAATGTATTGGTCCCGGAAGAAGGACTTCAAAAACGCGCCGGCTAACGCACCAGCCGCTCTATTTTTTGCCCGGAATGGTGAACGCGACCAATCACGGAAGCTACTTAGCTGGCTACGGGCAAGACTGTTTAGCAATGACAGCGGGCTGTACTTGGACGGGCTGCGGTTGGTGCCGGACGGGCACAGGATCGAGGACGCGCTCTACACCTATAACCAAGGGCCGGTTCTAGGCGCTTTGCTGGAGTTGGGATCAGATGCTGATTTAGAGCACTCAACAACGCTGATCCACGCCAGTGCACAATACTTGACCGACAGCACCGGTGCGCTTTCGCTGAACGGCGGTGGCGACGGCAACTTGTTTGCTGGAATCTTGGTCAGGTATCTGGCCCTGGCCGCTAATGATGTGCGCCTTGATGGCAGGACGCGGTCGACAGCACGCACGATGGTCGTGGCGACCGCCAACAGTTTGGTAGATCAGGAACCACGCAGGCTCTCGGCTGCAGTCCAGCGCTGGATGATATTCAGTGCAGCTGCTGCTTGTGAGTCCGACAGTCGAAATTGATTTAGCTAGACGATGTGGGGCAGATGCCAATGGCATCTGCCCCACATTGATCAGATCTCTATTTAGAGCGAACGCATTACCGAAACAACACGGCCCATGATCGTGGCCGCATCACCAAGAATAGGCTCGTAGCGGGAGTTCTGCGGCAACAGCCAAGTGTGACCGTCGCGCTGACGGAAAGTCTTTACAGTCGCTTCTTCGTCCAGTAAAGCGGCAACAATGTCGCCATTATCTGCAGTCTGCTGACGACGAACAACTACCCAGTCACCGTCGCAAATCGCAGCGTCGACCATTGAGTCGCCTGAAACCTTGAGCATGAACAGTTCTCCATGACCCACTAGCTGGCGTGGCAACGAGAAAACATCTTCCACGGACTGATCGGCAAGGATCGGACCACCTGCGGCAATTCGACCAACTAAAGGAACCATGGTGGTGTCGGCTGAAGTACTGAGCTCGATCACCATGGCATCGTCGGCAGCGGCAGTAGCGGGTACTTCCGTTGTCTGTGACTCGTCCTTATCGTCAGCCAACTGCAGCGGAAGAAGGATTTCCATTGCGCGGGGACGTCGAGGGTCGCGCCGAATGTATCCGAGCTTTTCGAGTTGGCTCAACTGATGAGTGACGCTAGACAAGCTCTTGAGGCCAACGGAGTCACCAATCTCACGCATCGATGGTGGATAGCCGTTCTTTCCGATAGACCGTTGGATCGTTTCCAGGATCTTCTTTTGGCGAATCGTCAGCGAACGGGCATTCGATCGCGGAGTGCGTTGTGAAGCTGACATGAGAGTTTGCCTTCCCTAGCAAGCAGTCGAAAGTTCGTGAGTCCAAACTGTCGGAGCTAGATGGTGTGATGTTTTCATTGCTCGTCTACTTCGAAATCTTAGTAGATAAGTTCCGTTCTTTCAAAGATTTGTTCGAAAACTTCTGGACAAGTTCGACAAAGCTCTGTTAGAACAGATGTACTAGTTTCGAACAAGTCTTCGAATCTAGATCATCGAACACAACTTCGCATCAAAACTATTTCTGAGGAGACATAGTCATGGCAACTGTCGCACTTGACTCAAACGAAACCCGTTCACCAATGAAGATCCGCATCAACCGCCGGGGCTGGGCCGTCCTTATCGGGATTCCAGTGTTCGTCTTAACTGTCGCCGCGGCCTTCTTCTTCTCGATGTTCGCGTCGGATGCTCACGCATCATCGGAAGTACCTGAGGGAGTTGAAACGGTAGACGTAACCGTCATCCCTGGCGATACGCTCTGGAGTCTGGCCAGCGAATACGCTGAAGGTTACGACGTCACCTCAGCCGTTAGTCACATCTCAGAAATGAACTCGCTTGATAGCACTCAGATTCATGTCGGCGACTCGCTGTCGATTCCAGTGCTTGCTGGCTAAAGGTAAAACGTGGTCAAGGGATTGTTACCTTGGCTCGTAGCGGATTCACTGCCCAAGCCCGTCCACACGTAGACTTATTGCGTGAATGACCGCAGTGAACTTTTGAGTCAGCTGCCCTTGCGTGAGAATCTCCGCGGGCTATCCCCATATGGCGCACCACAAATCGACGTGCCCATCCAGCTGAATGTCAACGAGAACACCCATCCATTGCCAACTACGGTCGTGGAAGCCATCGCACAAGAAGTCGCCAAAGCTGCGACAACTCTTAATCGATACCCTGATCGCGAATTCACCGAACTTCGTGAATTGCTGGCCGACTATCTTGGCCACGGATTAACTGCAGAGAACATGTGGGCCGCCAACGGTTCCAACGAGATTCTGCAACAAATTTTGCAAGCATTCGGTGGTCCGAACCGAAGCCTAATGAGCTTTGGCCCAACCTATTCCATGTACCCGTTGCTGGCCAGCGGTACTGACACCGCGTACATCGCAGGAGAACGGGCAGAAGACTTCACGCTCTCTGCGCAGTCCGCCGCCGAACAGGTTCGCAAAAACAAACCGAACATCGTTTTCCTTTGTTCCCCCAATAACCCAACCGGCACCGCTCTCGGGCTTGATGTCATCACCGAAGTGTACGACGCAATGAGCGAACACAATGGTGTAGTCATCGTCGATGAAGCGTACGCCGAGTTCTCCCTGGCAAGCACCAAATCAGCACTCACCTTGCTTGAAGGCCGACAGCGTCTGATCGTTTCGCGGACCATGTCCAAGGCCTTCGGTCTGGCTGGAGCCCGCGTGGGTTACCTAGCGGCAGCGCCAGAAGTAACCGATGCGATTCGTTTGGTTCGATTGCCTTATCACCTCTCGGCAGTCACCCAAGCAACGGCCATCGCGGCCCTGAAAAACATTGAATTGTTGCTTGCTCAGGTTGAGGACATCAAAACCCAGCGTGACCGAATTGTTGATCGTCTCAAGGCATTGGGTCTCAAACCCTCTGTCTCAGACTCCAACTTTGTCTTTTTTGGCGGGCTCGCTGATCCCCACTCCATCTGGGAGGGGTTGCTGGAAGCTGGCATCATCGTCCGCGACAATGGGATCCCGGGTACGCTGCGCGTAACTGCCGGAACCGAATCAGAAACTACAGCATTCTTGGATCGTCTCGCCGAACTGCTCGGCGCGGACAACTAATCAGGATCAAGCGAAGGAAGACATGTCTGCCGAATTGATTGGCGCACGTCGCGCCCGCATGGAACGCGTCACCAGCGAATCGTCGATTTTTGTTGAGCTAGATCTCGACGGAACTGGCGTTTCCGAGATCAGCACCTCTGTGCCGTTCTACGACCACATGCTTACGGCGTTGTCTAAGCATTCGCTGATCGATCTCACCGTGCGAGCCACGGGTGACACTCACATCGATGTGCACCACACCGTTGAAGACACCGCGATCACCATCGGTGAGGTTCTGCGTGTAGCCCTTGGTAATAAGGCGGGAATTCGTCGGTTCGGCACCTCGTACGCGCCACTAGATGAGGCGTTGTCTCGTTCAGTGGTCGACGTTTCCGGTCGTCCGTACCTGGTGCACTCCGGTGAACCAGCTGGTCAGGAATACCACCTTATTGGTGGTCACTTCACCGGATCGATGACTCGCCACGTATTTGAAGCCATCACATTCCACGCTCAGATTTGTGCACACATCGAGGTCCTCTCTGGCCGCGACCCGCACCACATCGTTGAAGCTCAGTTCAAGTCCTTTGCTCGTGCACTGCGAGAAGCAGTCGAACTTGATGAGCGCATGGGCGACAAGATTCCATCCACGAAGGGTGCCCTGTAAGTGGCAAAGAAAAATGTAGTAGTTCTCGACTACGGTTCGGGCAACGTCCGATCTGCAGTGCGTGCGCTCGAAGCTGCTGGGGCATCGGTTGAACTCACGGCGGATCCAAAGAAAATTGTTGCTGCTGACGGTCTAGTCGTTCCAGGCGTAGGTGCCTACGCATCGGTCATGGAACAACTCACCGCTACCGGATCGCTTCGCTGGATTGGTCGCCGCATTGCCGGAGGACAGCCAGTCTTGGGTATCTGCGTTGGCCACCAAGTGTTCTTTGAACAAGGCGTGGAGCACGGGGTGAAAACCGAGGGCATCGGCGAGTGGCCGGGAACTGTGGAGCGTCTGAAGTCCGATGTTATCCCGCACATGGGATGGAACACCGTACAGCCTCCAGAGGGAAGCAAGCTTTTTGCTGGCGTTGAAAACGAACGATTCTACTTTGTTCACTCATACGCAGTGCAGAAGTGGGAATTTGACGTTACTCAGCCTGCCATGACACCACCGCAGGTCACGTGGAGTACGCACGGAACTCCGTTCGTCGCTGCAGTCGAAAACGGTCCGCTGTCGGCCGTTCAGTTTCATCCCGAAAAGTCTGGCGACGCTGGAGCCCGACTGTTGCGCAACTGGTTGGATACCCTCTAAACATGTGGACTATCGTGCTTGGGTTCGTCGGTGCTTTCCTCGCAGGTGGCGCCATCTCCCTCAAAAGCCAAAAGGCCCATATCTCTTGGGTTATCGCACTCTGGGTACTCGCAGGCATGAGCATCATCGCCGCGTGGATACTGACCCTTTAGAACATTCGCTACTTCACTAAGGACATTATGAGCGAGCAACCAATCCTCGAACTTTTGCCTGCCGTAGACATCGCCGGAGGACAGGCCGTGCGCCTAGTTCAGGGCGAAGCGGGCTCCGAGACTGGCTATGGCGACCCGTTAGAAGCCGCACTTTCATGGCAGAACGCTGGAGCTGAGTGGCTCCACCTCGTTGATTTGGACGCGGCATTTGATCGTGGCAGCAACGTCGAGATTGTCCAGCGCATCGCACAGGAACTGAACATCAAAGTTGAGCTCTCCGGCGGTATCCGCGACGATGCGTCCTTGGACCGTGCGTTGGAGTTCGGTGCTACTCGCGTGAACCTTGGCACCGCGGCACTTGAAAACCCTGAATGGACCAAAAAGGCGATTGCTCGCCATGGCGACAAAATTGCTGTGGGCATGGACGTGCGAGGCACTACGCTTTCAGGCCACGGATGGACCAAAGACGGTGGCGATCTATGGGAAGTTCTGGCACGTTTGGAAGACGCAGGATGCGCCCGCTACGTCGTAACTGACGTAACCAAGGACGGCACCTTGCGCGGACCAAATGTTGAATTGCTTCGCGAGATTGCTACTAAGACCAATAAGCCTGTTGTAGCTTCCGGCGGAATCTCTTCGCTAGAGGATCTGCGGGTATTGCGCGAACTTGTTCCTGAGGGTATCGAAGGCGCAATTATGGGCAAGGCTTTGTACTCTGGTCAGTTCACGCTTCAAGAAGCGCTGGACGTTGCCGGTCGTCGCTAACGCGAGCTGATCTTCACTATTGACGGTTTGAAAGCCTAGGCTTTCAAACCGTCAATTTTTTGTTCTGAAATTGAACTCACTGCAGCTGGCCCGTTTGACGGTAACTAGCTAGCGAATTGGGCAATTATTGACTGACGTCATCGACAAGTGGTGTTCAAGCTCATGAATGAAGAATCAAAACTACCCTGCACCAACATCGATTCCCCAGATAGCATGGACTTATGAGCACGGAGCACAACGAATCAGCGCCTAAACGCCACCTGCCGGGACACATCGTCGCCGCGCTGGCGCAGGCCGGTTCACCCGTCGACTCGGCAGGTCAGAGTTGGGATGGACGCGACCTTAGCGGTGAGGGCAACCCGCTACATAACTTTGATAAAGACGACGGCAGCGCCGACGCAAAAGTCATGGCGGCACTCACTGAGCTACAAGCCGGTCGCGGCTCCGAGCTGGAAGTTCACAAAGCCATGGCTGCAGCCCGAGTGTTTGTTGCCGTTGTAGCTCAGCTAGGCGAAGAAGCTATGGGTGACCACGGCTTCGCCGCTGATAAAGAAGCCGACATGGCACTGGTGAAAATCAAAGCACCGGATGGTCGTATGGCGCTTCCAATTTTCACCACGGTGGAACGACTTCAGGCTTGGCATAAGGAAGCTCGTCCGGTGGCAGTATTTGCTCCCCGAGCAGCACTCTCAGCGGTCAGTGAAGATTGCCAACTACTAGTTCTAGACCCTGGTAGCGAATTTACCTTTGTCCTTCGACGACCCGGGGTCTGGAACCTAGCCAAACAGATCGAATGGATTCCGAGTTATCAGAATCAGCAGATCGCCAACCTAGTCCAAAACGCCACCGAAGGTTTCACGCAGTTGCAGGCAGTGAAGCTGGCGCCGGGCAGGGGAGTAGGCTCAAGAACCATGGACGGCCAAGTCGTTCTTGGCGGTGGTTCCGGACCAGAACTTAATTTACAGTTTGTTTTCGCACAGGGGACAAGCCCTAGCCAAGCGCAGGAAATTACCAGCGCAATTCAGGGACGACTGTCCCAAAACTCCGAATTCACCGAAGCGGTGGATTCTTTAGAACTTAGTTTGCACAGCGCGCCTAGCTAGACTCGGCGGGCTCCTTACCTAGCAAAGGAACACTTCGGGCATGAAAAGCTATTTGCAGATTTTGCGTCAGCCGCAGATTGCGCTGTTGTTGCTGATCGGCATGATTGCCCGACTTCCTCACTCGGCATTGAGCATGTTGTTGCTCTTGCACCTAGTAAATGACCTAGACCAGTCATGGGTATCAGCTGGCCTTGTCACCGCATTGATGACTGTTGGTATTGCTATCGGTGCGCCATGGCGTGGTGCTCGCGTTGACACCTGGGGCCTGCGCCGAGCCATGCTTCCCTCGGTGATCGTTGAGACCATCGTTTGGTGCACCGTACCGCACGTGCCGCTGGTCTGGGTTTATCCTTTGGCTTTCATCGGTGGCCTTTTCGCTCTGCCGGTATTCTCCGTGGTGCGTACAGCTCTGGGAATCATGACCACCGGAGAGCAACGTCGCACGGCCTTTGCTTTGGATGCCACCGCTACGGAACTCGTATTCATTGTTGGACCTGCCAGCGCAGGGATCGTCGCTACCCAGATCAGCAGCGTTATCGGACTGAGCGTTATTGGTGTTACCGCATCTCTAGCCGGTTTTGCCTTGATGATCCTGAATCCTCCAACACGAAGTGATGACCCGAAGGCCATAGCCTTGCGGTCTAACGCTCATGAAGAACGTCTCGGTGCGGAAGCCAGCTTTATCGCCGCAGCACCGATGGGTGTTCAAGAGGTTGAAGGCGAGCTGATCTTGGCCGGCTGGAAATCGGCGCGATCCCGCATCAAGAAACGTGGGCGGGCATTTAAAAGCCGGTTCAACTGGGTTAGCGCTTCGGTCCTGGCCGTATTCATTGCCTCGGCCGGTGCTGGCATGCTGTTGACCGGAACCGAAGTATCGATCGTCGCGGAGCTTGATGCATCAATGCAAAGCAACCGGTTGGGTCTGGTCTTCTTCTTCTGGTGCGGGGCCTCGCTGATCGGTGGACTCATCTACGGATCCATGAAGCGCGTTGTCTCGCCACTATTGCTCTTGCTGTTCATGGCGATCTTGACCATTCCCATGTACTTCGCGTGGGATACATGGTCCTTGGCTTTGCTCTCCGCTTTGCCAGGCTTCCTTTGCGCCCCGACATTGTCCGCTGCCTCAGAATGGCTCACGGATCTGGTGGCAGAAAAGCGCCGTGGCGAAGCCATGGGTTGGTATGGCTCTGCCATGACCGCCGGTACCGCTTTGGGCTCCCCGGTCACCGGACTATTTGTCGACAACGTCGGCCCTGATTACGCCTTTGTCGCCATTGGTGGCATGGCCGCCGTGGTTGTGCTCGTTGCGTTGGTTGCCCAGCAGATTCGTCGCCGGGTACGCCGTGCTCAGAAACGTCGTTGGGAAACCACCGTCTAATCGGCGGCATGACCGAAAGTTGTCAGCTCAGTCGTGAGTACATGTAGAGGTCCTTGGGTTCGCCGTTGATAATTTCCCAACCGCGAAGTAATCCCTCCCGTTCAAAGCCGCAGGCTTGCGCTGCGTGCCATGAAGCCAGATTCCACGGCTCTACATAAAGTTCGAGGCGATGAATGCCCGGATGCGCCAAACCCCAGATGCTGAGGGTTTCTAGTGCGCGAGTGATGATGCCACGGTCACGATGCTCCTTGGCGATCCAATACCCGATACTGGCCCGACCCCGGTCAGCGTTGCGTAGCCATAATCCAATCTGATCGACAACCAGATCAGATCCTGCATCGGCAATGGCGAAGGAATAGCCGGTTTTGTCGATGACCCGTTGGCGTTGACGCTGAATAAAGCTCAGAGCTTGTTCACGCGTTGATTCAAAGGCAAGCGTAGTGATGTGTGAAATGTACTGATCTGCTGAAGCTTGCTGAACCGCCACAACGTCGTTGTCCAAAAAGGGACGCAAACGAAAAGAGTTGGCATCGAGTGTTGGCTGTTCAAGGATCTTCATAATCCAACACTAGCGCTCACGCATTTGCAGGAAAGGCCGATTCGACGTGGCGGAGACAACAATGGGCCCGCTCCAAAGTGGAGTCGAGCCCATGATGTTAATCTCTTAAAAACTGCGAAAATTTCTTAGTTGACAGCGCCGGTGTACTTCTCGCCTGGACCCTTGCCGGGGGCATCTGGGATCAGTGAAGCTTCGCGGAATGCCAGCTGGAGGCTGCGCAGACCGTCGCGCAGAGGAGCTGCGTGCTGCGAGCCAATCTCCGGTGCGCCAGCGGTGACTAGGCCTGCAAGCGCGGTGATGAGCTTGCGTGCTTCGTCTAGATCTTTTAGTTCTTCGGCGTCTACGCCTTCAGCAAGGCCGCATTTAACTGCCGCCGCGCTCATCAGGTGAACAGCTGCGGTGGTGATGATTTCTACGGCCGGAACTTCGGCGATGTCGCGCACCTGCTGATCGACGAGGTGCTGATGCGAGTTGGTGTCTTCGGTACTCATACTGCTAAGCTTGTCACAGACCGACTCGATGCCGGTACTTCTCATGACGTTCAGTTAGCTCTGGACAAGAGATTCGTACTAGTATTGAGCCATGCAAGTGGAGGCCATCTCCCACCCGCTGTCGCCGTTTCTAGGCTTCCGGGTACTTCGGCAGGATCGCAGCAATGCAATCTGAAAACGCAGGCGCAAATATTTGCGCCTATCGTTATGTCGTTTCTCTTTTGGCCTTCGCCTGCAATCGCAGACGGGGGCCTTCTTCGTTTGCGGTCATGATTACGAATTTCAGGAGTGACACATCAGCGATCCACGCATTAATGAGCGCATTCGCGTGCCAGAGGTACGTCTCGTCGGCCCCAATGGTGAGCAGGTAGGCATCGTCCGCATCGAGGACGCGCTTCGTTTGGCTCATGAGTCCGATCTGGACTTGGTCGAGGTGGCACCCAACGCCAAGCCTCCAGTGTGCAAACTGATGGACTTTGGCAAGTACAAGTACGAAGCCGCTGTCAAGGCTCGTGAAGCTCGTAAGAACCAGACCAACACGATCTTGAAGGAAGTTCGCTTCCGTCTAAAGATCGATACTCACGACTACGAGACCAAGGTTGGGCATGCACTGCGCTTCCTGGGCGCTGGTGACAAGGTGAAAGCCATGATCCAGTTCCGCGGTCGTGAACAGCAGCGTCCAGAGATGGGTATCCGCTTGCTAGAAAAGTTTGCAGCAGACGTCGCTGAGGTCGGATTGATCGAATCCAGCCCACGCATCGATGGCCGAAATATGGTTATGGTTGTTGGTCCGCTGAAGAACAAGGCAGAGGCTCGCCGCGAACAGCAGCAGCAGCAGAAGTCCGGTGGCCGTGACTCGGCTAAGCGCAAGATCCGCACCGACGCTCCAGCTGAGACCGAGGGCCAGAACGTTGCCGCTTCAATGGATGACGAAGCCCGCGCCAAGTTGGAGCAGGCTCGTCAGGCAGCTGAAGGCGACGCCTAGCCAAGCCTGTTGGGCTTTCGAGCCCGTCACCGTTTATGGTGAAGGATCTTCCTTTTCGGAAGATCCAACTACAAGAGAACAACAGCGGTCACCTCAACGGGGCCCGCTTCGGATGATCCCCATTCGGTAATTTTGCCGGATGGAGCACGTTAGGAGAACGGCAGCTATGCCGAAGTTCAAGACTCACAGTGGCGCCAAGAAGCGCTTCAAGCTCACCGGTAGCGGTAAGCTCGCTCGCCAGCAGGCCAACCGTCGCCACTACCTGGAGCACAAGTCCTCGCGCGTTACTCGTCGCCTGGCTTCTGACCAGATCGTCGCTAAGGCCGATGTAAAGACCATCAAGCGGATGCTGGGCCTCTAAGCTCTCCCTTTCGCAACACGGGGAAGTTATAACCCCACCACCATAGATTTCTCCCACCTTGCATAGTGCAAGCACTGGGGAACCGACTTGAAGGAGTACACACGTGGCACGTGTGAAGCGGGCAGTAAACGCCCACAAGAAGCGTCGCGTCGTTCTGGAACGCGCAAAGGGTTACCGCGGTCAGCGTTCGCGCCTGTACCGTAAGGCTAAGGAGCAGTTGCTCCACTCGTTCGTTTACAGCTTCAACGACCGTCGTAAGCGTAAGGGTGACTTCCGTCGCCTGTGGATCCAGCGCATCAACGCTGCATCCCGCGCCAACGGCATGACCTACAACCGTCTGATCCAGGGCCTGAAGGCTGCTGAGATCGAGGTTGACCGTCGTATGCTCGCAGAGCTGGCTGTTTCGGACTCGAACGCTTTCGCTACCTTGGTAAAGCTTGCAAAGGAAGCTCTTCCAGCTGACGTCAACGCTCCACGCGGTGCTGCTGAAGTTGCTGCTCCAAAAGCTGCTAAGGCACCTAAGGCTGCAAAGGCTCCAAAGGCTGCTGCAAAGTCCACCGAGGGCGAAGGCGTATTCAAGGCTGTTGAAGGCCAGGATGCTCCAGAAGGCTTCGTAATCAAGGGCAACGCCGACTCGAACAAGTACCACGTTCCAGGTTCGACCTGGTACGAGCAGACTGAGGCAGAGTTCTGGTTCAACTCGATCGAAGCTGCTAAGGCTGCAGGCTTCGAACCAGCTGGTGGAGAATCCCGCCAGCAGATGAAGTAAATCTTTTCTCCCTTTGAGCTAAGGCTCAGGTAGGACAGATCACACCGATGGGTGGGTACCGCGTTTACGCGGAACCCACCCATTAGTGTTTCTACCGGTATTCTCGAGTAATGAGCAGTTTTTCCGCTGAAGTGATGACCAATCCGCGCGCCGAGAAAGTAAAGGCCGTGGCCCGCCTGGCCAACCGCAAGGGGCGTGAAGCTACCGGGGAGTTCCTCGTCGAAGGACCCCAAGCGGTGCGAGAAGCACTTAAGGCCCACGTTGAGGACGATAATCTCGTTCAGGCTGTCTATGTAGTGGGCGGTTTCCTTGAAAGCCACGAGGAGTTTGATCAGCTTCTTGATCAGGCCCAAGTACCTACCCGGATTGTCACCGGCGAGGTACTGCACGCCATGGCTGGTACCCAGACCCCACAGGGCATATTGGCCGTTGCCGCCATCGCGCAACCACAACTGAGTGAGGTGCTGGCCACTAAACCAAAACTCATCGCAGTTTTGTGCCGTGTGCAGGATCCAGGCAACGCCGGAACCGTACTTCGTGCTGCTGACGCAGCCGGAGCCGACGCGGTAATCCTGACCAAGGGCAGCGTAGATATCTACAACCCCAAAGCCGTACGATCCACCGTTGGTTCACTGTTCCACCTGCCGGTGCTGAACAACATCGAATTTGAGCACCTCGTTGAAGCCGCTAAGACTACCGGAAGCCAAGTGCTAGCAGCCGACGGTTATGGTGCCCTAGACCTGGATGCGTTGCAAGACGCCGCCGTCTTGCGTGCACACGGCACTGGCGCTGCCCCGGCAGCTGGTGAGCCAGCTTTGGAAGCACCAACCCTATGGCTCTTTGGCAATGAAGGTCAGGGCCTAGACGAGGGCGAAAAGCAGGCAGCAGATCACAGCATTGCTGTGCCACTCTACGGGGTCGCTGAATCCTTGAACGTTGGCACCGCAGCCACTGTTTGTTTGTATGCCTCGGCTCGTGCGCAGCATTCAGCCAAGCAGGACTAAGCATGGATAGAGCACAAAACCTGAAGCAAATTGTCGCCGTAGCCATCGTTGATGACCTGCACTCACCAACCAAACTATTAGCTGCTAGGCGCAATCGCCCCGAATCTTTGGCCGGACTATGGGAATTCCCTGGCGGCAAAGTGGAACCGGGGGAGAGCGAAATCGCAGCCGTGCACCGAGAACTGCACGAAGAGCTGGGCGTAAAGATCCAGCTTGGTGCTTTGATTCCCGGACCGCACGCCCAAGGTTGGCAACTGAACGATTCGGCGGCCATGCGCATGTGGTTCGCTCAGATTATCGAAGGTGATGCCCAGACTCTGGACGGTCACGACCAGCTGGCCTGGTTGGACCTAGATCAGAGCATGCAGCAGCTGGTCCCATGGATCCCTGCTGATGCCCCAATCGTCACGGCATGCCTAGCCCAGGCCCGTCGAGGGCCCGTTGGCTAAAGACGCGTAAGCTTGAATGAATGCCCATTGAGACATTGCAACAAACTACCAAAAAATTCTGAGGAGCCCTTTTCAGTGAAGAAAGTGTTCAGCGTTATCGCGCTGGTCTTTACCGCAGTCCTAGCCCTGTCCGGTTGCGTCAACATGAACGCAGAAATCAACGTTGTCGGTCAGGACAAGACCACCGGCGTTGTTGAAGTAACTATTAACAAGGAAAATCTTCAGGGCAAGAGCCTGGACGAAGTACTTGCTGCCACCGTGGACACCGCTGCCATGGAAAAAGAAATTGAAGGTCAGTGGACCTACAGCAAGGTCGAAGAGGGCGAGAACGTGGGCCTGCGCTTCGAAACCGACGGCACCAAGACTTACACCCAGTTGGCTGATGCCTTTAAAATCTTCGGCTTCCAGTTCGGCCTAGCCGACGACGGTAAAGAAGTTACCTTCTCCATGCCAGGGGACAAAGCCACCGTTGACCAAAACTTCACTGAAGCAAACTTGGAGGTAAATTTCCCCGGCGAAGTGACCTCTAACGGTCCAGGCGTTGTTCATGGCAAGGCCGTCACCTTTGACCTGGTCAAGGGCGCCGAGGTCTACCAGGCCACCGGCAAATTTGATCACAGCCTGCTGTACTCGCTGGTCTTTGGTGGCGCGTTGCTGGTCTTGAGCCTCATCTTCGTGGCGGTCTTCGCACCAAAGGGTGTCAAAGAGTCGCACTAAGCGAGCAAAAAACGCTTCGAGGTAAGGAGCTTCACGCCAAGGGCCCGTCATCGGTGAAACGATCACGGGCCCTTGGCAATAGAATGGAACCAAAGTGTTCTACGCGTAAGTACAAGATAAGAGTAAGGATCGATCGATCCCATGTCTGATCAGACAACTGGACAAGTTCCCGACGGGGAGTCAAATGTTCCGCATCCAACCGATGAAGCAGGAATTCAGCAGGCCGTTGAGGCTGCTCTAGCTGCCATCGAAGCTGCTGGAGACCTGAACGAACTCAAAGATGCCCGCCTTTCGCACACCGGCGAAAAGTCCGCACTATCGCTGGCTAACCGCCAGATCGGCAAGCTGGACAAGACGGAAAAGGCAATCGCAGGCAAGCTGGTAGGTTCAGCTCGCGGACGAGTCAACAAGGCCCTAGCTGCCCGCACCGTGGTGCTCGAAGAGGCCGAAGCTGAGCGCATCCTCGTTGAAGAGACCGTTGACGTTACCGCCGCACCGCGCCGCCGCTCGGTTGGCGCACGCCACCCGCTCTCGGTGCTCCAAGACCGTGTGTCCGACATCTTTGTTGGCATGGGCTGGGAAATCGCCGAAGGCCCCGAGGTTGAATCCGAGTGGTTCAACTTCGACGCGCTGAACTTCAAGCCGGATCACCCGGCCCGCGAAATGCAGGATACCTTCTTCATTGAGCCTGCCGACGCACACCTGGTGTTGCGTACCCACACGTCACCGGTACAGGTTCGCTCCATGCTCCAGCGTGAGGTGCCAGTGTACGTATTGTGCCCTGGACGCACCTTCCGCACCGATGAGCTGGATGCCACCCACACCCCGGTCTTCCACCAGTTTGAAGGTCTGGCCGTAGACAAGGGTCTGACCATGGCCGACTTGCGCGGCACCTTGGAGCACTTCGCTCGCCAGATGTTTGGCGAAGAAGCCCAGATCCGTCTGCGCCCAGCGTACTTCCCATTCACCGAGCCATCGGCCGAGCTGGACATCTGGCACCCAGGTGCCAAGGGTGGGCCACGCTGGATCGAATGGGGCGGTTGCGGCATGATCAACCCGAACGTATTGCGAGCTGCAGGCATTGACCCTGATCAGTACTCGGGCTTTGCCTTCGGCATGGGCATTGAGCGCACGCTCATGTTCCGTAACGATGTCCCGGACATGCACGACATGATCGAGGGCGACATCCGTTTCAGCCAGCACTTCGGGATGGAGATCTAAGTAATGCGTATTCCACTATCTTGGCTGCGCGAATATGCGCAGGTACCGGCCGACGCATCGGCCGAAGACATCATGGCGGACCTGGTAAAGGTTGGCCTTGAAGAAGAAGACGTGCACCGTCCCAGCGACGAGCTTTCGGGCCCGATCGTGGTTGGCCAGGTGCTCTCCTTGGAAAAGGAAGTTGCCTCCAACGGCAAGACCATCAACTGGTGCCAGGTCCGCGTGGTCCCAGAAGGTACCGAGCAGACCCTGACCGGTAAGGGCATCGACCCAACAGGTGTACAGGGCATCGTTTGCGGTGCGCACAACTTTGTGGAGGGCGACAAGGTAGTTGTCACCCTTCCCGGCGCTGTGCTGCCCGGTGACTTCAAGATTTCGCCACGCAAGACCTACGGCCACACCTCGGCTGGCATGATCGCTTCCTCGCGCGAACTGGGCATTGGTGATGACCACGACGGCATCATCGTGCTTTCCAACTACGGTCTTGACCCAGAAGTTGGCACCGACGCATTCGAGCTCTTCGGACTTGATGACCAGGCTGCTGAAATCAATGTGACCCCGGACCGTGGCTACTGCTTCTCCATTCGTGGTGTAGCCCGCGAATACGCACTGGCCACCGGCACTTCCTTCACCGATCCAACCACCACCGTGGTTGTTTCTGAAGCTAGCGCTGCGGGCCACGAAGTCACTTTGGCTGACGCTGCACCGATCTACAACGTTCCTGGCTGTAGCCGTTTTGTCACCCGCGAAGTCACCGGCATTAACCCGAGCTTGCCAACCCCACGCTGGATGGCTTCACGCCTACAGCTGGCTGGCATGCGTTCGATTTCGCTACCCGTAGACATCTCCAACTACGTCATGCTTGAACTCGGTGCACCACTGCACTTCTACGACGCTGACAAGCTCACCGGTGGTATCACCGTGCGCCGCGCCAACGCTGGCGAGAAGCTAACCACCTTGGACGACAAGGAGCGCGAGCTCTCCACCGAGGACCTGCTGATCACCGACGAGTCCGGAGCACTAGGCATTGCCGGTGTTATGGGGGGAGCGTCCACCGAAGTCTGGGGGACCACCAGCCGCGTGCTGATCGAGGCCGCTCACTTTGATGCGGTATCCATCGGCCGTTCACGTCGCCGTCACAAGCTACCTTCCGAGGCGTCCAAGCGCTTTGAACGCGGCGTAGATCCACACATCATGCAGGTTGCAGCACAGCGTGCGGTCAACTTGTTGGTGGAGCTAGCTGGCGGTACCGAAACCACCAACATCACCGACGCTGGCGCGCAGCCAGCCGATGTGCAGATTCAGTTGCCTGCTGGTTTTGCCGGCGCACTGATTGGTGTTGACTACACCGACGAGCAGACCGTTGCTGCCCTAGAGGGCATCGGTGCAAGCGTTGAGCAGAACAGTGCTGGCTTCTTAGTCACCGCTCCAAGCTGGCGCCCAGACCTGGCCATCAAGGAAGACCTGGTTGAAGAAGTAGCCCGAGTAGTTGGCTACGACAAGATTCCAGCAACCTTGCCAGTGGCGCCTCCGGGCCGTGGATTGACTCGTGCACAGTCGCAGCGTCGTCGCCTGCTTCAGGGCTTGGCTGACGCCGGACTGACCGAGATTCTGTCCTACCCGTTTGTCTCCGAGTCGCAGAACAACACCTTCGGTGCTGCGCAGGCTGGGACCCAGGTCAAGGCCATCTCGTTGGCTAACCCGATCTCCAAGGAATTCCGATTCCTTCGCACCAGCTTGCTACCAGGACTGCTGGAAACCGCACGCCGCAACATTGGCCGTGGCTTCCGCGATCTGGCCTTGTACGAGGGCGGTCTGGTGTTCTTGCCAGGAGCGCAGCTCGGTTCCTCGGTACTTCCACCGTTGGGCGTCAAGCCTAGTGATGAAGTACTGGCCGAATTGTTCAATGGTGTACCTAACCAGCCATGGCACTTGGCTGCAGTCTTCACCGGTAACGAGGCTTCGGCTGCGGCCGGCTTCGCGCCACGTGCGTGGGATTGGGCTGACGCACTGGACGCGGCCCACACCGTGGCAGAAATCCTCGGCGTAGAGCTCGAAGTTGCTCAGGGAAATCACCAAGCATTCCACCCGGGCCGTGCCGCAACCTTGAAGGTTGCCGGCGAAGTTGTTGGTTACGCAGGTGAATTGCACCCACAGCTGCTCAAGGATTCGGACCTGCCAGCACGCACCGTGGCTATGGAACTGAACGCCGCAGCACTGATGGAGGCAACTCCTGCTGTGGTAGTTGCGCCGCAGCTTTCCACTCAGCCGCTGGCTACTCAAGACGTCGCCTTGGTCGTTGACCAGGACGTCGTTGCCGGAGACGTACTAGCTGCACTGCGCGAAGGCGCAGGGGAGCTGCTTGAAGATGTTGCACTCTTCGACGTCTACCAGGGCAAGGGTATTGAAGAAGGCAAGAAGTCTTTGGCTTTCGGTCTTCGCTTCCGAGCTACTGATCGCACCCTGACTGCTGATGAAGCTTCAGAGGCGCGGGCCGCCGCCGTCGCAGTGGCAGCAGACAAGTTTGGTGCTACTCAGCGCTAACGCAGGTTTGCCGATGCCCCGGCGTTTGTTTCGATTTTTTTATCTGAGCAAGCACCGGGGCATTCTTGTGCGCAACCGCGCCCGAAAGTGGCGACTACAATTAATCTTGAGAAAGCTCTAAAGGGCTACGAGATGCAAAGGTGGAGTGACCGGCAGTGAAGGGTCTACGTTCTTGTGGTGCGGTACTTCTAATTTTATTTCTTGGAATGCTCGCCATTGCTGCACTAATCGCTGCTGGCTGGGGTGTTGTAGTCTTCATCGAACGCGGCGCCGGGGCACACCTCAAAGATGAACCGACACCTAGTTACCAACCAACGGACGAGCCTGTTGATCCATTGCGTCCAACCAGTGGAACCATGGCGCCTTAACTATTTGATGGCGGCCACTAAACGACGCTTTGTCGCATCGTAATTAGCTCTGCAGTGTCTTCTTGGACCACGAACCCAAGGCGTTGTAGTACCTTGAGCGACGCTTTGTTTTCCGGCATCACGCGCGCCATCAGCTGGCTAAAGCCCACCGCATTTAGCGCTTTGATACCTAGTGCTACGATCGCTTTCGCCAATCCCTGACCCCAAAATTCTGGGGCAATCCAATAACCGATTTCGGTTGCCTGCTCGCGCTGCACGGCAGTAAACAACCCGACCCTAATACCGTCTCTTCGAGCGACAAACCAAGAGATTTCAGGACTGTTTATCGCATCCTCAATACGTTGCCCCGTGTATTGATCGCTCCATGGCTGACCGTCACCGATGTAGGCAGTAATCCTCTTATCGGCAGCCAATTGCGCGATAAAATCTGCGTCGGCTTCGGTCAGAGCGGTCAGCACAATAGATGGATCCATAGGCTCAGCCTAGGACATCTGCATTCGCGGATTCTAATGTTGCTTATTAGATGGTTGCTTATTAAACACTGCAGGGAACGATCATCAGATCGTTCCCTGCAGTATCAGAAAATATTTACTTTGCTCCGCCAGCGGTGACCGGTGGCAGATCCGACCATGGGAAAGTGATCCACTTGTCGGTGCGGCGCCATTCGTAGTCTGGAACCATGATGGTGCGTGGCTTGGTGTAGAGGCAAACGGTCTTGACCTCTGCGCCCCAAGCGGAAACCAACTCGACAACCTTTTCCAGGGTGCGGCCCGAATCCGAGACGTCATCAACGATCAGGATCTTCTTGTCACGCAGGTGACCGTCATCCAGCATTGGAGGCAGAACTACTGGCTCTGGCAAAACGGTGCCGATGCCGGTGTAGAACTCGACGTTGAGGGCGCCGCAGGCCTTGACACCCAGCGCGTAGGAGATCGATCCGGCCAAGAGCAGACCGCCACGTGCAACAGCCAAAACGATGTCTGGCTCAAAGCCACTATCGACAACGGTCTGTGCAAGTTCGCGGGAGGCTGCGCCGAAGGTATCCCAAGTAAGGATCTCGCGTTCCGGCTCTGAAAGGACGGATGCGCCTGAATCATCAATGCTAGTCATTCTGTAATATTAGCGCCGAATTCGGGGCAATGTTGCACGGTTCAAACCAATCGTTCACTTTTTCCTCCCAAGCCCGGAGGATTCTTATCCGCTGATTAGGCGTGAATAGGTATGCAATGGACCTGCTTGAGGAATCCATCACTTTTCGGGAAACCGGGGTTGGAACGAACACGTTGTGACCCTAATGCGCCAAAAGCAGCCTTAAGGATGATCGGTGCCACATTCTGACTCGCTAGGATAGGGGAAAGGCCATCGACCGGAGATAACCCGGAAACCCGATGAAGGAGACGCGACATGGGCCCACGAACTTGGAACATTTCACTAGTCGGTGCCGTAACGGTGCTCTCCTTGGGGCTGATCGGAGTCCTGCCTGCCGCGCAAGCGGCCAACTCAGTGCAAGTCGCAGCCGGGCAGAACCTAGAATCGGTCACCATCGATGACTCCACGGGAAAACTTAATAAGCAGCGGCTGCGCGACGCCTTGGAAGACCTCGATTTTAATGAGCCAACAGACGTTGCAATTTATGCCCGCAACGGCGAATACTCCGATGACATCAACACCAAAACTCTTGATTACGCTAAGTCATCACATCCGGAATGGATATCTGACAAGCCTGAAGACTACGGCGACTACTGGGCCGACGGACTATTGATCATCACCCTGTCCATCGAAGGACCGGGAGATGGACAGATCGGAACGTACTTCGGCGAAGACCGTAAAGTCTCCGAGAGCGCCATAGAGAGCATCCATGAAGCTGGCTACGATGACTTTAATCTTTCCCGTTGGACTGACGGCGTCATCGCTGTCGCCGACCAAGCATCCGTGATCATGAATCGCCCCTGGTACCAGCACCCGGCCTTATGGATCACCAGTGGTGTCGGTGGATTTGTCGCTCTCATCGTGGGTGGCTTTGCACTGCATACCCGGTCCACACGACGAGAAACTTTTGCAGAAGAACTGCAACAAGGATCCGTGCATCTGACCAACGTCACCATGGACTTAGAAGAAACCGAATTGGCGGCCCGTACACTGCCGTCCACTTCAGCGCACGCCTCCGAGCTGGAACAGCGTTTCAGCAAGTTCATGACCAAATACCGTGCCTGCTTCGAAGCCCAGCAGTCGCTAGAAAGTTCAAACAAAAAGGAACGTTCCAGCGCCGAAGGTGTTCGCCTTACTAAGGAGTTCCGGGAGTCAGCGCAGTCCCTGGATCTGACCGATGACGCCATCATCGCTGCGTCTGCGCTCTATACTCGTTCGGCCTCCTGGCAAGACGCATGGCATGCACAGATCAAGCCGCTGGAAGATGACCTGGAGGAGATCAAGGGATTGGTCCATGATCTCGAACCAGAGCTGCAGAGCAGTGCAGCCGCGTTGACTTCCTACCGGGAAATAGCAATCACCAAACTCAACGAGCTGTCGGCACAGCTGACGCAAGAATCAATCACCGTGGATCAAGCGCTCGATGGATTATCTGCATTGCGTGCCGAGCTGAGCGAAAAGTTGGATGTCTTCGCTCAAGCGCAAATCGAAGTGTATGCACAAAACGCAGAAGAGAAGGCCGATATGCAATCGGCGCTTAAGAAATCCCGATATGAAACCGGCGCGTATTCGGGTCGCTCGGGCACCATCTTGGACGTGCTGAATCCCGCTACGATGTATTGGCGCGTGGGTAGTTATAACCACGGATATTCCACGGGCGTCAGTGCAGTGACTGCCTCGCGTGAAGCAGCGAGTTCCTCTGGGGGAGTGTCGGGCGGATACTCTGGTGGCGGAAGCTTCTCCGGTTCGGGTGGGTCTTCCCACTTCTAATGAAAGGCAACGATATCTTCGCATCGCTCTTGCCGTCTTCGGTGCACGTAGTTCAGTCCCGTACCGAGTTGGAGGATACCGAATCCTATGGAGAAGAAGAACGGTATATCGCCAATGCGGTGCCTGAACGACAGCATGAATTTCGTACCGTCCGGGTCTGCGCTCGCCGAGCGTTGGGGCAACTGGGTCATGCGGGTATTGCCTTGGTTCCCGATGAAAAACGGGCACCGGTTTGGCCCGCTGGCGTTGTGGGGAGCATGACCCATTGTGTTGGCTTTCGGGCAGCCGCAGTAGCCTCCACCAACGATATTCGCGGTCTTGGCATCGACGCCGAATTACATGCTTCACTGCCTGCCGAAACCCTCGACATCATTTTGCTTCCCGAAGAACAGCGGATGGTTGGCGAGCTAAATTCGCGCTATCCGGAAACGGCCTGGGATCGGCTGATTTTCAGTGCCAAGGAAAGTGTCTTCAAAGCATGGTTCCCGCTGACTAGGCAGTGGCTGGATTTCTTGGAATGCCGGATTATCCTTGATGCGCAGGCCCACAGTTTCGACGCTGAAATTCAGGCCAAAGGATCGGTTGCCGCAGAGCATGATCTCACGGTGATGAATGGGCGCTGGATAGCAGAAGGCCCCAGCGGCCGAGGGCTGCTGGGGACCTGCATTACCGTTCCGCTAGCGGCGGTGTGCTAGGTGCGGAGCTAGAATTCTTCACCGTGTGTGATGACATTGGCAGCGCGTCCCACGATGTGCGGGTCCGGGGAACCCACCAACTCATGATCTTTTCCCTTGTAGTCAAAGAGATCAAGCACGTGTCGCATCGCTTGGAGTCGGGCGCGCTTTTTGTCATTAGACTTCACCACGGTCCACGGAGCATGATCGGTATCAGTCTTGAGGAACATTTCTTTCTTTGCTTCCGTGTACTTCTCCCATTTATCCAAAGATTCAAGATCCATGGGGGAGAGCTTCCATTGGCGCACTGGGTCAATGCGGCGAATCGTGAAGCGAGTGAGCTGTTCACTAGAAGAGACCGAGAACCAGAACTTCACTAGATCGATGCCTTCGTCGACCACCATCTTTTCAAAGGATGGAGTCTGCTCAAGAAAGTGATCTACCTGTTCCGGAGTGCAGAAACCCATCACGCGCTCTACTCCAGCCCGGTTGTACCAAGAGCGGTCAAAGAGAACGATTTCCCCCGCTGAGGGGAAATGTTGCACATAACGCTGGTAGTACCACTGGGTTGATTCACGTTCGCTGGGTTTCTCCAGCGCCACCACACGGGCACCGCGCGGATTCAAATGCTCAGTGAAACGCTTGATCGTGCCGCCCTTGCCCGCTGCGTCACGGCCTTCAAAAACAATCATGATGCGACGCCCATTGGCCTTCACCCATTTTTGAAGCTTCAGCAGCTCAATTTGCAGGGCACGTTTTTCAACTTCGTAGGTATCGCGGTCAAGCTTCTCGTTGTAAGGGTAATCTTCACGCCACGTGTCAACGTCAGTTCCGTCGGCGCGCAACAACACTGGGTCGTCATCATCGTCGTCAAGCACCGAAAAACCGCGGAACGCTTCGTCAAGCAGGGGGACTTCTACACTCATACTTCTCAGCCTAAAATTTCAGAATGAACGGTTAGTGAACTCGTACTGAACTGGAATGGCGCAAGGCTATGCCGGGAAATCAGGCAACCTTTGTTCGGTTAACCAAGCAGTCAAGATTCCTTCAACGTCGACGTTCGTCGCATGCTTTTTTACGTGTTTGGCAAACTTCTCTGTGTTCACAGAAGCATGCTGATATGTGCTGGTCCAGTCCTGGAGCATGGCGTAAAAAGTCTTGTCACCAAGAGCCGTCAACAGGGCGTAGAGCGTGAGCGCACCGCGCTTGTACACGCGGTCATCAAACATGTCTTCGGGGCCCGGATCACCGACCTGCAGATCTTGGGGGAGGCCATCGAGCATTTCCCAAGCCGTGCGAGCGCGCTGTTCGAGGGACATGATCTTTGCCTGATCTGAATAGACCCACTCGCTGAAGCAAGCGAATCCTTCGTTGAGCCAGATGTCTTTCCACCGCTCAGGGGTCAGCGAATTCCCAAACCACTGGTGGGCAAATTCGTGGGCGATTAGTCGTTGGGCTTCCCAATCCAACGACAAATGGTTCCGGCCGAAAATGCTCATGCCTTGGGCTTCCAACGGAATCTCAAGGTCATCATCAACAACAACAATCTTGTAATCTTCAAAGGGATAAGGGCCGAACTTCAGTTCAAAGATTTGCGCCATGTCAGCTTGCTTCGCAAAGGCTCCGCGCACCGCGAGGTCATTACCCGGTACGGAGTAAGCCAGCAGGTGTCCACCACGGTCAAAGGAAATTTCTGCGTAGCGGCCAATCTGCAAGGTTGCCAAGTAGGTTGCCATTGGTTCACGTTGCTCATAAACCCACGTATTTCGGCTTGCCGAGCGGCGGTGATTCATCAACTCGCCGTTGGCAACAACCCGGTAGCCGGCGTCGGTAGAAACCTCAAAACGATACGAAGACTTGTGACTCGGGTGGTCATTGCAGGGGAACCAGGTTGAAGCGCCCACTGGTTGTCCGGACACCAAAATACCGTCGGTTAACTCTTCCCAGCCGACCTCGCCCCACTGTCCGTTATCTACGCTGGGGTTACCTCCGTAGCGCAATTGAAGTTCGATCTGTTCCCCGGCTTTGACCCGGCTTGGGGTGGCAACAACTACTCTGTGGTGCTTTTTGCTGACAGAAACCTTGCGACCTTGGCACGTGGCTTTGACGATTTTTAGCCCGTTGAGGTTCAGTTCAATTTCGTTCAGGTCTTCGAGCGCTCGTATACGTAGGGTGGCTCGGCCATCAAGGTGATTACTGGCAAGTTTGACCACTAAGTTCACGTCGTAATGCTCTACCGTGTAGCTTCCGGAGCCATAGTGTTTGGTGTACTCATCCAAAATGCGATGGGGCATATCTCTACGTATCCTCAGGCTTCGTGCGCGACTGGTTGCGTTGGTTGTTCAACTGGCTTGATGTTCCAGCGTACTGCGGGGTTGCCCCGCCAATAGGTATTGGCAGGCAGTACCTCTCCGCGCAGAACCAAACTGGCTGGACCGGTGGTTGTACCTTCGGAGATCTTGGCCGCTGGCAAGATGACACTATGTGGGCCCAGGGTAGCTCCCGCACCTAGGGTGACCTTGTCGATGGACATGATGCGGTCGTGGAACAAGTGAGTCTGTAGGACCGAACCACGGTTGACCGTTGAATGGTCTTCCAGAGTGACGAGATCGGCTTCGGGCAGCCAGTAGCTTTCGCACCAGACGCCGTGCCCAATCTTGGCCCCTTGGGCGCGTAGGAACCAGACCAAGGCCGGAGTGCCTGAAGCCAAGCGTGCAAACCATTGTGCGCACACAAGTTCGGTGAAGGAATCGACCATTTCGGTGCGCCAGATAAATGAGCTCCACAGTGTGTGTTCACTTGGGCGGATGGCGCCAACTACAAGCCATTTGGCCGCCACTGCGATCAGTGCTGCCAATGCTCCGGCAGCTACGAGTACTGCGCCACTGAGCAGGATGCTCAGCCACACGTTGGTGGAGGTGATCAATGCAGCTAGCGCCCACAGCACTCCACCGGCGATGGCTACGGTGGTGAAGACCGCCAGCGAACGGGTCAGTTCCCAGAAGGAACGCATGATCTTTAGCTTCAACCCTGGCTGATAGGTCCGCTCGGATTCGGCTTCCACGGTGGTACGGCGCAACTTATGTGGAGGCGAACCGATCCAAGAAGTGCCAGCCTTCATCTTCTTCGGGGTAGCGGACAATACTGCGATCAACGAACGCTTGGGGACTCTGCGACCGGCATGCAAGATGCCTGAGTTGCCCAGGAACGCCTTTTTACCAATGCGGACCGGGGCGATATGCATCCACCCGCCACCTAGTTCGTAGGAGGCCACCATGGTGTCGTCGGCCAAGAACGCGCCGGAGGAAATAGTGGTCATCTTGGGAATGAGCAGAACAGTGGAAATTTCGACGTCACGACCCACCTTGGCGCCGAGCAAACGTAGCCAGATCGGGGTGAATAGTGAGGCATACAGCGGGAAGAGCTGATCACGAGCGGTATCAAGTACGCGTTCGGTGGCCCATGCTTGCCAACCCACGCGGGAAGTGACCGGATGCCATCCTTCGACCAGGCCGATGGATAGCAGGCGCACGATGATGATGGTGAGCACCATGCTGCTCAAGAACCAGACAATGGCCGCCACCACAACGGCAGGGATAAAGCGCCAGCCGATTTCAGCTAACGAAGGTGCTGGCCGCAAGACTGGGGTGAGCGCAAGCAGTGCCAGAAGAATCGGGATCCACTGTGTCAGGTTGAGCAAGACTGAAGCGAGCCCGCCGAGTAGTCGCGGCAATTTACGATAGGCAGGTTCCTGCTCGGGCCATTTTGGTTTGGCCTTGGACTCTCTGGTTGCCGGGGAACCGGCATAGCGGGAGTTATCACGGGTCGTTCCATAGACGGCTGATCCCGCATCAACAATGGTGTTCGCCCCGATGACTGAGCCGGGAGTCAGGGTACTGCGTGCACCAATGGAGGCATGCGCGCCCACCTCGATGGTGCCCACATGCAGTTTGTCGCCGTCGATCCAGTAGCCACTGACGTCAACTTCCGGTTCAATGGTGGCGCCGGGGCCTACGGTGAGCATGCCGGTGACCGGTGGCAAGGAATGGATTGTCGCGGTGCGGTCAATTTTTGCGCCGAGCATCCGAGCGTACCAAGGCAGTAATGGTGCGCTGGAAAGGGAAATCGGGTCAACAACATCAGCGACATGCTGGGCCAACCAAAGACGCAGGTGCACGGATCCTGAACGAGGATAAGTTCCGGGTTTCAGTCCGCGTAGCAAGAGTTTATTGGCCAGGATTGACAAGCTCATGCGGCCAAGTGGAGTCACGAACACCAGCCACAGTCCGGCTATCACGTACCAAGGGGTTGGCAAGGGGTCTTCAAAAACGTTCATGGCCACGAGGACTAGGTGTCCGAGCAACAGGAAGGTGACCCAACGCAGTCCGGAGAGAATAAACAGCGGGAAGGCGACCAGGGTTTGCGCCAACTGGGTCAGGCGCTTGGTGCGAAGAACCGTGCGCGGTTCCACCGGTTCACTTGATACCTGTTGACCGCCCAGATACTCAACAAGAGCGCCGAATCGCGGGTAGTCGTAGAGTTCGGCAACCGTCAGGTCTGGGTAGCGAACGCGCAATGCCGAGACCAGCTGGGCAGCAGAGAGCGAACCTCCGCCGGAAGCAAAGAAGTCAGCGTCAATTCCGGATACGGGTGCACCGAGTGCCCCTTGCCATGCCTCGGCAATAAATTCGCCAACTTCATCCAGCGGTGGAAGATCTTGGGACTGTTCGGTGTTTTCAGATCCCGGTAGCGGCCAAGGCAATGCGTTGCGGTCTACCTTGCCACTGGTCTTCATCGGCAGGTTATCCATGACCGCAAGGATCGGAACCATTGGTGCTGGCAGGTCTTCTAACAGGGCGGTGCGTGCAGCGGACAGATCGTAATCTTGGGATGCTTGCAAATAACCGACAAGGATCTTGTTGCCGGTAGCCGTTTCACGGACCGCGACAGCTGCCGAAGATACTCCGACCAAGGAGTTCAACGCTGCGTCGATCTCACCAAGTTCGATGCGCCGTCCACCGATTTTCACCTGATCGTCAACACGACCAATAAAGATCAAACCCAGCGGATCATTGATGACCATGTCGCCGGAACGATAGGCGCGCTTCCAACCGAGTGTGGGCATCGGTGCGTATTTCTCTGCGTCTTTTTCAGGATCAAGGTAGCGGGCCAGTCCCACGCCGCCAATGATCAATTCACCAGATTCGCCTTCGGCAACCGGAATACCCGCAGGGTCAACGACTGCCAGATCCCATCCGTCCAGCGGCAAGCCGATGCGTACCGGAAGGCTGCCGTCCATGGTGGCGCCGCAGGCGACAACGGTTGCTTCGGTAGGTCCATAGGTGTTCCACACTTCGCGGCCTTCGGTGGCCAGTCGTGCGGCTAATTCTGAAGGACATGCTTCGCCACCAAAAATCAGCAGGCGAACCGAATCCAAGGCTTGGGCCGGCCATAGTGCTGCCAAGGTGGGAACGGTGGACACTGCGGTGATGGAACGGGAAATCAACCAAGGACCAAGGTCCATGCCGCTGCGCACGAGGGCGCGCGGGGCGGGGACGAGGCAGGCGCCATTGCGCCAAGCAATCCACATTTCTTCGCAGGATGCATCAAAAGCTACGGATAGCCCAGCAAGCACGCGGTCTGTGGTGTTTAGCGGATCAACCGGTAAAAACATCTTGGCTTCAGCATCAACAAACGCGGCCGCTGATCGATGAGAAACGGCAACACCCTTGGGCTTGCCGGTGGAGCCGGAAGTGAAAATGATCCACGCGTCATCTTCAAGCCCCGGAAGGCGCGGTGCGCTAAAGGGTTTAGGGCGTTGGGAATCCACCACGATGGTGTCCGTACCCTTAACGATTCCGGCAACTTGCGCTTCGGTAAATACCGTTTTGGCACGTTCGTCCGGGTCATCGGCGTCTACCGGAACGTAGGCGGCGCCGACCCAGAGAATCGCCAAGATCCACTCATATAGGTGACGAGTTCCGGACTCAACACGAACGCCAACGCGGTCGCCAGCTCCCAAACCTTGCTCGTGGAGGCGCAGCGCCTTGGCCTTGACCTCAAGGAGCAACTCTGCGTAACTCTCGGTGCGCTCGCCGTCGTCAATAGCCGCCGCGTCGGGGTGAGCCTGCGCGGTGTTCTGGAGAATGTCTATGAGGGTACGGGCAGCCGGAGCTAATGCACCGGAAGGAAATTGTGGGGTGTAAATTTCTTGATCCGGTACAGGAGTTTGATCGTTGTTCATTTTGAACGGATCCATCGCTTTCACAAAAATGTGTCAGTTGTGTCGGGTCGCTGGGGGAGTGCGTCCCGGAAACGAAATGGATCCTGGAGGGGTGGGACCTGCTGGTCCCGTATTCATTTAATACGCTTTGAACCTCGCCTTAGCCCAGACTTGCTTGAACTGTCGGCTATCTCTCAAAGGATTCACTTCTGCTACGCGAAAGGCCTTCGAAGCAATGGGTTTTATTGCTTCTCAGGCCTTATCGCTGGTACTTACGGCAACAGGATGACTTTGCCAGTGGTGGATCGAGATTCCAAGGCAGTATGCGCCGCGGCTGCCTCGGTCAGCGGATACTGTGCACCGATGCGCACATCAATCTTTCCGCTGGCTACCCAACCAACCATGTCGCCGAAGCGCCAGTGCATCTCCTGCTGCGAGGTCAAGAAGTCCACAAGCTTTGGACGTGTCACGGTCAACGAACCGCCGGCATTCAATCGCTGGATATCAAAAGGTGGGACCTGACCGCTGGCGCCACCAAAGAGAACTAGCGTGCCACGGCGGCGCAAGGCTGCCAGCGACGTATCAAAGGTGTCTTTGCCGATACCGTCATAGACCGCGTTAACTCCCTTGCCGCCGGTGACTTTGTCAACGGTTTGGGCCACCTGGTCGTAATCGACCACGTAGTCTGCCCCGGCTGCCTTAGCCAGATCCTTCTTTTCCTGGGTGGATGCGGTGGTGATAACGGTGGCACCCTTGAGTTTGAGTAGCTGGGTGAGGATCAGGCCTACTCCACCGGCACCGGCATAGGTGAGGATAACGTCGCCGTTGTGAACCATGTAGCTGGAGTGGACCAGATAGTGAGCGGTCATGCCCTGTAGGGGAAGGGCCGCAGCGACATGTAAGTCCACCGCGTCCGGGACCTTGCCGGTAAGCGCGGCATCCACCAATGCATACTGCGAGTAGCCCGCTTCTCCGGAGGCCGTTGCTACGCGATCGCCGATCTTGAAGTTCTGTACGCCTTCACCAATCTGCTCAACTACGCCAGAGAATTCTGAGCCGGGCACAAATGGGTAGTCCACGGTGTAAATGCCGCTGCGTTGGTAGGTCTCGATGAAGTTCACGCCGGTCGCCGCGATCCTGACAAGGAGCTGGCCAGCACCCGGGGACGGAACTGGGATTTGAGTTAGCTTCAGTCCGTTGGCGTCGGTTGGTTCGTTAATTGCAATGGCTTGTTGCTCCATGTTGCATTACTCCTGAAATTCTCAATGTCCCGGGGGGGGTGTTCCGGCGGGGTCTCTACGGCCAGTTTAGGACTTTGCTCTTCATGGTGGGGACAGCTTCGCAGGATGTCGGGTTACGTGACGAAGAATTTTATGAATATTTATTAGCGTGGGTGAATATTTCGCGATAGAATCTAGTCATGACGATTTCAGTAGCTGTCTCCGGCGCCAGCGGATACGCCGGCGGTGAGGTCCTTCGCATCCTTGCGGCCCATCCAGAAGTAGAGATTGGCGCAATCACCGCGCACTCCCAAGCCGGGCAGCGACTCGGCTCGATCGCGCCGCATCTGCATGCGCTCGCCGATCGAGTCTTGGTAGAAACCTCGGTAGAAAACCTCGCAGGGCATGACGTAGTATTCCTGGCCCTGCCACACGGTGCCTCCGGCGCCGTGGCCGCAGCGCTACCCGAAAACACCTTGGTCATTGATGCCGGGGCAGATCACCGCCTTGAATCAGCAGCCGCCTGGGAAAAGTTCTACGGCTCCGAACACGCAGGCTTCTGGCCATATGGGCTGCCCGAACTACCTGGCCAGCGTGAAAAACTGGTGGGCACCAAGCGCGTAGCCGTACCAGGCTGTTACCCAACCGGCGGTCAGCTCGCCCTTGCACCGGGCTTCGCGGCCGGGCTGCTCGAGTCAGATGACGTGGTCATCGTCTCCGCTTCCGGAACCTCGGGAGCCGGCAAATCGCTGAAGCCAAACCTCTTGGGTAGCGAAGTGATGGGCTCGATGAGCACCTACGGTGTTGGTGGCATCCACCGCCATATCCCGGAAATGGAACAGGGCTTCTCCAAGCTGGCCGGCGAAGAGGTCACCGTGTCTTTCACCCCAACGCTGGCACCGATGCCACGCGGAATTTTGACCACCGCCACCGCCAAGGTGAAAGCCGGAGTCACTGAAGCGCAATTGCGCACCGCTTGGGAACAAGCGTACGCCAACGAGCAATTTGTGCACCTGCTACCCGAGGGCCAGTGGCCGACTACCGGCGCGGTCCAAGGCTCCAACCACGTTCAGCTACAGCTGGCCTTTGATACGCACGCCAACCGTGTGATTGTCACCGCCGCGCTCGATAACCTCACCAAAGGCACCGCAGGAGCCGCAGTTCAGTCCATGAACATCGCCCTGGGCTTGCCAGAAAATACCGGATTGCTCATGCAAGGAGTTGCACCGTGAGTCTCGCCCACACCAATACCTATCCTTCGGCACCAACTCTAGGTGTCACCGCACCGGCCGGATTCAGCGCTGCCGGGGTACCAGCAGGTCTGAAGTCCACCGGCAAGAACGACGTTGTTCTGGTCAAAAACCTTGGTCCAAACTTTAACGCCGCGGGTGTCTTCACCTCCAACCGTGTGGCCGCCGCCCCAGTGCACTGGTCCAAGCAGGTCTTGGCTGATGGTCGAATTGATGCGGTGCTGCTGAACTCCGGCGGAGCCAATGCCTGCACCGGCGCCGAAGGTTTTGGCAATACCCACCAGAGTGCCGAATACGTCGCTGAACTGCTCTCGGTCTCCGCAGGGGATGTCGCAGTGGCCTCCACCGGCCTGATCGGCATGCAGCTTCCCATGGATAAGCTGCTTCCCGGGGTGAAAGCCGCCGCGGATGTGTTGGCTACCGACCAGAATGCCGCCGATCAGGCTGCAGCCGGAATTATGACCACCGATACCGTGCCGAAGTTAGTTTCGCGCACGGTGGGGGATGCTGCAAGTGGCCAAGTGGTCATCGGCGGTATGGCCAAGGGCGCGGGCATGCTCGCCCCGGCGCTTGCCACCATGCTGGTTGTTCTCACCACCGATGCGGTGCTTTCTTCCGATCAGGCCGATCAGGCTCTGCGCGTAGCCACTGCGATGAGCTTTGACCGTGCCGACTCCGATGGCTGCATGTCCACCAACGACACCGTGTTGCTGCTGGCCTCCGGTGCCTCGGGCACCACCCCGGACTTGGGCGAATTCACTGCAGCACTGACCGACGCCTGCTGCGAACTGGCCGCGATGCTGATCGAAGACGCCGAGGGGGCCGATCACACCATCGCGATCCGCACCTACAATGCCGCCAGTGAAGCCGACGCCCTGGAAGTGTCCAAGGCCGTATCCCGCTCCAACCTGGTCAAGACCGCAGTGTTTGGCAAAGACCCTAACTGGGGCCGTGTGCTCTCCGAGGTTGGCACCACCAAGGCCGCCTTTGAACCAGATCAGCTTAACGTCTCGATCAACGGCGTGATGGTCTGCAAAAACGGCGGGGTGGGCGAAGATCGAAATCTGGTCTCTCTTGAAGAGCGCAACGTGTCCATCGAGATCGATCTGAACGCAGGCAGTGAGGAAGCCACCGTGCTGACCAACGACCTGACCCACGACTACGTCCACGAAAACTCCGCCTACTCCAGCTAGGAACGATCCACATGGCTCAAAGCATCCGCACCAACCTGGATTCCGCCCAATCCAAAGCCGAAGCGCTCATTGAAGCACTGCCGTGGATCCAGCGCTTTGCCGGAACCACCATGGTCATCAAATACGGTGGCAATGCGATGGTCAACGATGAGCTGCGACGTGCCTTCGCCGAGGACATCGTCTTCTTGCGGCATGCCGGAATCAATCCGGTGGTGGTGCACGGAGGCGGACCGCAGATCAATAAGATGCTTGATACTTTGGGCATCAAGTCGGAATTCCGCGGGGGACTGCGGGTGACCACGCCCGAGGCCATGGACGTGGTTCGTATGGTGCTCACCGGCCAGGTGCAGCGCGATCTGGTGGGGCTCATCAACTCCCACGGACCTTACTCGGTGGGCATGTCCGGCGAGGACGGCGCCACCTTGCAGGCCGTGCGGACCGGCACCATCGTTGACGGATTGCCGGTGGATTTGGGTTTGGTTGGTGAGGTCACGCGCGTGCGCACCGATCAGGTTGACTCACTGGTGGACGCCGGCATGATCCCGGTGATTTCCACCGTCGCCCCGGAATTTGATGACAATGGCGATCCAACCGGTGCGGTGCTCAACGTTAACGCCGATACCGCCGCGGCCGCCCTAGCCACCGCGCTGGGCGCCACCAAACTGGTGATCCTCACCGATGTGGAAGGGTTGTACGCGGCCTGGCCGGACAAGTCCTCGCTGATCAGTTCCATCACCAACGATGAGCTGCGCGGCATGCTGCCAAATCTGGAATCGGGCATGATCCCCAAAATGGGTGCCTGCCTGAAAGCCGTCGATGAAGGCGTGGGCCAAGCGCACATCGTGGACGGTCGAGTCCCGCACTCCATGCTGCTAGAAATCTTCACCACCGCCGGTGTGGGCACCCAGGTGCTCCCGGGGGTAATCACCCACGCAAAGGACAACTTGTGAGCGAGCAATCCACGCACACCAACAGCGCTACCGATGTGGCCATCGATGAGGTGGCGCAATTAACCCAGCTTTCTTCGGCGGCTCTTTCCGAGCGCTACGCGACCTCGCTACTTGGCGTTTTTGGCACCCCGCAGCGTGTACTCGTGCGTGGTGCTGGCTGCCATGTGTGGGATGCTGACGGCAACCAGTACCTGGACCTGCTCGGTGGGATCGCGGTGAATACCCTAGGGCATGCCAACCCGCTGCTGACCTCCGTGATCACCAGCCAGCTGGCTACCTTGGGGCACGTGTCGAACTTCTTCACTTCCCCGAGCCAGATCGCGCTGGCCGAAAAGCTACTGGAAATCTCTGCCGCACCGGCAGGTTCCAAAGTCTTCTTCGCCAACTCCGGAACCGAAGCCAACGAGGCGGCCCTGAAGCTGACCCGGCGCAACGCTGGCACCGCCGATACCCCGCGTACCCGGGTGATCGCCCTAGAACACGCCTTCCACGGCCGCACCCTAGGTGCACTGTCGCTGACCTATAAGGAAAAGTACCGGGCTCCTTTCGCTCCGCTACCCGAAAACGTCACCTGGATTCCAGCCGGCGATATCGAGGCGCTGCGTGAGGCAGTGGACGAAACTGTCTCGGCGGTGTTCATCGAGCCGATTCAGGGTGAGGCCGGAGTGAAAATGCTCTCGGCTCAGTACCTGCAGGCAGCCCGGGACATTACCCGCAAGGCTGGCGCCTTGCTGGTCTTCGACGAGGTGCAAACCGGCATGGGGCGCACCGGCGCATTCTTCGCCTCGGCACCGGTCATTCCCGACGTGATGACCTTGGCCAAGGGTCTGGGCGGCGGCTTCCCGATCGGCGCGATGATCGTCTTTGGTGAAGAAAATACCGGACGCCTAACCCCGGGCGATCACGGCACCACCTTTGGTGGTAACCCGGTAGCCTGCGCGGCGGGCCTGGCGGTCATCCACACCATCGAATCCCAGAACCTGCTTAAACAGGTTCGAGAAAATGGTCAGTGGCTGCGTCAACAGCTCGCCGGGATCACCGGCGTGGGACAGGTGCGCGGGGCAGGGATGCTCACCGCCTTTGAGCTTACCGAGGCCAACGCCCCGGCACTGGTGACCGCGGCGCTAGATGCCGGATTTATCATCAACGCCACCGATGAGTTCACCATCCGTCTGGCCCCGCCACTGGTGATCACCGAAGAGCAGCTGGGCAGCTTCTTGCAGGCGCTGCCACAGCTGATCGCCGCCGCCTAAAACTTCGCACAAATTTTAAGGAACAAACTGATGAGCACAACCCGCCACTTTTTGACCGACCTGGATTTCACCGCCGACGAACAGTCCAAGGTGCTTGATCTGGCCGCTGCGATGAAGGCCGACAAGTACGGCTACCAGCCATACGCTGGCCCGCAGACCGTCGCGGTCTTTTTTGACAAGACCAGCACCCGCACCCGCGTTTCCTTCCACGCCGGCATCGCCGAACTGGGCGGCTCCCCGCTGATCATCAACTCCGGCGAATCCCAGCTGGGCCATAAGGAGTCCATCGCCGACTCCGCCATGGTGCTCGAACGTATGGTCTCCACCATCGTGTGGCGCACCTACGCCCAGTCTGGCCTGGAAGAAATGGCGGCAAACTCATCCGTGCCGGTCATCAACGCGCTGAGCGATGACTACCACCCGTGCCAGTTGATCGCCGATCTGCTCACCGTGCGCGAGCACAAGGGCGCCACCCAAGGTCTGACCATGAGCTACCTGGGCGACTCGGCCAACAATATGGCCAACTCCTACCTGCTTGCTGGTGTCACCGCCGGCATGCATGTGCGCATTGCCGGCCCCGAAGTCTACCTGCCTGCCGAATCGATCGTCGCCGCCGCACAAGAGCGGGCGAAACTCACCGGGGGATCGGTCACCATCACCACCGACGCTGCCGCCGCACTGAAGGACGCCGATGTGGTGGTCACCGACACCTGGGTTTCCATGGGCCAGGAAGATGAGAAGGAAGCGCGCCTGAAGCTGTTCACCGACTACTCGGTCACCTCCGAGGCGATGAAGCTGGCCAAGGCGGATGCGATCGTACTCCATTGCCTTCCTGCCTACCGCGGCTACGAAATTTCCGCCGAGGTCATTGACGGCCCACAGTCGGTAGTTTTTGACGAAGCCGAAAACCGCGTGCACGCCCAAAAGGCCGTCATGACCTGGCTTATGGTCGCTTCCGGCCTGGCCCAAGATCCCCGAGTGGAGCTGTAAAAAAATGTCCTCGCAGCCAAGCACCAAAACCGCTCGACAGGCCCGCATCCGCGCATTTTTGGGCAACAACTCGGTCAAATCACAGGCCGAGCTACTCGGGCTGCTCAAGGACGACGGGCTGGAAGTCACCCAGGCCACGCTTTCGCGTGATCTGGTGGAAATCGGCGCGGTGCGCATCCGCGACCACTCCGGCCAGCTGATTTACGCGGTCCGCCAAGAAGGTGGGGATCGTTCCCCGCAGACCGCGATTACCCAGGAAGTGCTCGACGCGCGCCTGGCCAAGATTTGCGCCGAGCAGCTCGTCACCGCCGAAGCCTCCGGGAACATCGTGGTGCTGCGCACCCCGCCCGGCGCGGCGAATCTGCTGGCCCTGGCCATCGACCACTCGCAGATGCCGCTCATTTTGGGCTGCATCGCGGGAGATGACACCATCATGGTCACCACCCGCGACGTGGATGGGGGAGCCGAGGTGGCTGCCCGCTTCCTCGCACTGGCCGAACCGCGCTAACCCGCTTCCACACGCCGCTTCCACACGCCGCTTCCACGCGCCCGCTTCGGCTAGCCCAGGCCGCCACGCACTTTTCCACAGTGCGCGGCGGCCTGCGTTGTTAACCGCCCGATCGGCGCATCATCAACCCATGGACAAAAACAGTGTTACCAGTGCGCTGACCGAGGTCGCTTCGGCGCTGGCCTCGGGCATCACGCTGGAGCCGGCGCAGCTGCTGCACGCCGAAACACTGTGCCTGGAACTGGTCCAAAACCTGAGCACCCAGGCATCTTCCATCGCCGATCCACGCGTTGCCGTGGCCCACGCACAACTGGCCGAAGCGTTGAGCCGGCAGGCCACACGCGCCAGCATAGCCGCGGCCAGCACCGTGGAAACCACCGCCGCGCATGCCCTGCACGTGAATGAATTCGACGACCTGCGCGCCGGCGTCACAGATTTCAGCGCCGAACCGGTTTTTGCCCCAGGCCGCACCCTCTACCAGGACGCGGCGGAGACCCTAGCCAGCGTGCTGGACCTGAACTATTTTGAGGCCGCCCGCCGGATCAGCGACGCACATTTGGTCCACGCCCGCGCCGATATCTCCGGCGCCGCCTGCGCCCCACGGTTCACCTTGTTGGCCGAGCATTTCCATCACGCAGCCACTTCGGATCCTGACCTCACTGCGGATTCTGCCGCATCGTCATCTTCCGGCTCTGCTCAGGGGTGGAGTTTGCCAGATCTGCACCAGCTGGCTGATCCACGCGAAGTGCTCAAAATTGCCCGCGCGCTCGACAAATTTGAACCCGCAGACACCACCTTCGATGGCAGTCCTACCTCGGCTACCGCCACCGCACCGGACGGCGTCCTGCTCGAAGTTCATGCCGCTGAGCACCTGAATATCCAGCAGGTCCGCACCCGCCAGAAGCAGTTGAATTCTTTGGTCAAGGCGTACAAGGACGCACACGGCGAAACAAAAGCTCCCAAGCTGGGGCTCTTTCGCGGCCCGGTGATCAATGGGGTCCACGAATTTATCGTCCGCGTCCGCTCGCTTGATGCAGAGGTCTGGGAATCGTTGATCGCTCAGGCGGACAACAAGCGCACCCAGGCTGGCGCCGCCGCCCGTCAAGCCGTCGATGCTTCCACCTCTTCCGCTAACGCCTCTTCCGCAGGTTCATCAGATTCCACTTCGGCCACCGGCAAAGCGGATCCGGAGGAAAAGACTGACGAGAAAAACACCAACGAGGAAAAGACGGGCGACGAAAGCACCAACGAGCAACGCCCCGACGATGCGGATGAGGCAATCGACCCACTCTGGCACAGTGATGACCCGATTCCTGACTGGGCCCGCAGCGACGCTGCGCACCCGCCCAACGAAGACCCGCCGGAACCACCCGATCCACCTGATCCGTTGGCTCCACCCGCACCAAACAAAGCCTTGCCGACGATGCCCTCAACGTGCAGCATTCCCGAGCGCAGACTCAACGCGCTGAACGCGGTGCTTCGAAATGTCGACCCCGACAGCGCCGGCAAACGCGTGACCCCGGAAATTGTGGTGCATGCAAACTACGCTGACCTGTGTGATTTGGCGTCCCTGCAGGGGATTACCGCCCATGGGGTCAAACTCAGCGGGCCCGAACTGCGCACCATGCTGTGCGAAGCTAAGGTGCTCAGCCCGATTTACAACGCCGACGGGGTCATCATGGATATCGGTCGCGACGCCCGGCTCTTCCCACGGTGGATGAAGTTGGCCGCCCGGGACCGCGATGGTGGCTGCCTGGTACCAGGCTGCACCACAGAACCTGCGTTGTTGGAGTTCCACCACTACACGCCTTGGGCCAAAGGCGGGCACACGCGGTTACAAGACTGCTGTCCCTTGTGCACAAAGCACCACGTCATGGTTCATAGCGGATACCTGAAGCTGGTCAAGATTAAGGGTCTGCCCTACGTCATCCTGCCCAAACATTTGGATCCCGAGCAGGTCCCACGGCGCAATACCTACTTCGCGCGCACCTAAACCCGAATAATACCCAAGCCCCACCAACCCGCAAAACCACACAAAAAACTGCCACGTTGTTCGATCAGTGAAACACTGTGCGAACAACGTGGCAGTTTTTGTCTCTCGGCTTAGGCTGCCAATTCGGCTACCGCATCCAACGAGAAGGCCCGCTCAAAAGCGACCTGAACTTCATCGGTGTGGGCGACCAACACGATCTTATGGATCGGCGAAATATGTTTGTTGGTGTCGATCCACCGCGAGATTGCCTCAAAGGCAATGTCGGCAACCTGTTGCGGATCCCAGCCGAAGGCCCCGGCCCCGATCGCCGGGAAAGCGATGGAATGCGCGTCGTGGCGTGCGGCCACGTACAACGAGTTCACAAAGCAGTCGTTGAGAATTTTCGGATTTGGTTTGATCAGTGCCAGGTTCGGCGCTGCGGTATGGATGACCCATTTGGCGTGCAGATCACCGGCCTTGGTAGCCACAGCAGTTCCCGAGGGAATCCCATCGGGATAGCGCTGGGCGCGAACTTCGCGACATGCGGCGAGCAGGCCGGGCCCGGCGGCGTCATGAATCGCTCCATCAACACCTCCACCGCCCAACAACGATGGGTTGGCCGCGTTCACAATGGCATCAACGTGCAGGGTGGTGATGTCGCCCCGGTACAACTGGATTTCCATTTCGTACCTCCGAAGGTAGTTCCGATTCGGTTATGGTCATCACCATACGCCCGGGCGACGTGGACTGGAAGAGATTAAATTTCGAGTTTCCTGTGTGTCCTGCCCTAAGCGAGGCTGCATGATTCAACGCAACAGTGAATATTTATGAGCAACATTGCATAAAACTTTGCTAGAGTGGGGTGCAGTGCAATTTTTTACCGGCAGAAAGGAACAGGCCATGGCCTCGTCAACTAATGAAGGATCGCTCTGGGGCGGTCGGTTCTCCGGCGGCCCAGCGGATGCAATGGCAGCGCTGAGCAAGTCCACCCATTTCGACTGGCGCCTAGCCAGCTACGACATTGCCGGTTCCCGCGCCCACGCAAAAGTCCTGAACCGCGCCGGCCTGCTCACCGATGCTGAACTCAAAGACATGATCGCAGCTCTAGATCAGCTTGAGGCCGACGTTTTATCCAAGGCCTACGTAGCCGCTGAGTCCGACGAAGACGTCCACGGTTCCTTGGAACGCGGATTGCTCGAACGCGCAGGCACCCAATTGGGTGGAAAGCTACGCGCCGGACGATCCCGCAACGACCAGATCGCCACCCTCGGCCGGATGTTCTTGCGCGATCACGCCCGCATCATCGCCACGGGCGTCATCGACACGCTTGATGCCATGGTTCAGCAGGTTAAAGCGCATCCTTATGCGCCGATGCCTGGCCGCACCCACCTGCAGCACGCCCAGCCGATCCTGCTCTCGCACCTTTTGCTGGCCTACTCGTGGCCACTGCTGCGCGATGTGCAGCGACTGGTCGATTGGGATAAGCGCGCGGCCGTTTCACCCTATGGCTCGGGCGCACTAGCCGGCCAAACCCTAGGTCTTGACCCGAATTTTGTGGCCGCAGAATTGGGCTTTGACTCGGCCGTACATAACTCCATCGACGGCACCGCGGCCCGCGACGTGTTTGCCGAGTTCTCGTGGATCGCTGCGATGATCGGTGTGGATCTTTCGCGCGTCTCCGAGGAGGTCATCCTCTGGGCCACCAAGGAATTTAGCTTCGTGAAGCTGCACGATTCCTTCTCCACCGGTTCATCGATCATGCCGCAGAAGAAAAATCCAGATATCGCTGAGCTGGCTCGCGGTAAGGCTGGACGTTTGATCGGCGATCTGACCGGCCTGCTGGCAACACTCAAGGCCCTGCCATTGGCTTACAACCGCGACCTGCAGGAAGACAAGGAGCCGGTCTTTGACGCGGCGGATACCTTGGAAATTCTGTTGCCGGCTGTGGCGGGAATGATAGGAACGCTGACCTTCAACACCGAGCGTATGGCCGAACTGGCACCCCAAGGCTTCGCTTTGGCTACTGATATTGCCGAATGGCTGGTTCGTCAGGGTGTGCCGTTCCGGGACGCCCACGAGCTTTCCGGCGCCGCGGTTCAGCTGGCAGAATCCCGTGGTGTGGAACTCTGGGACCTCACCGACGAAGAGTACGCCGGCATCTCCGAGCACCTGACCCCGGCGGTACGCGAGGTACTCTCCACCGAGGGTTCGCTGAACGCCCGCAACGGCCAGGGCGGCACCGCGCCGAGCGCCGTGGCAGCGCAGCTAGTTGAGTTCGAGCGCCAGCTTGAAGAGATCCGCGCGTGGGTTAACCAGTAACCCGTTAGCGCTCAACGACCACGGTCGACGCATCACCACAAATGTGTGGCCGCGTCGACCGTGGTCTTTTTCTGCCCTCAGCGCGCGGGGCTTGCACCGAGGTGAGACGGCTTTTGTTCGACCCGCACCAACGCTAGAGTGTGTACCATGACATATGAACTTCCTCCGGGTGAACTGATCAAGCAGGTAACCTCCGCCTTAGGTGAATTGCAGGCCCAGCTGGCCGGGCTGCCGGACGAAGTTTTCGCCAAGCCAAGCTCGTTGCCCGGATGGAGCACCGCGCAGCTCGTGGCGCACCTGCACTCACTCGCGCAGGCCGCGCATCGACAATTTGTCCACGCCGGACAAGCGCAGCTGCCTCAAATGTACGACGGGGGAACAACCGGCCGGACCGAAGCCATCAACATGGTGGCCTTACTGCGTCCGGAAAAGCTACGCGAACTTGTGGCCACTTCGCTGGATGAATTGCGCGCCGTGCTCCCCGAAGCACGTGAACGCTGGGATGAACCGGTCGGTTACCGTCCCGGGGCCAAGGTCGTCGACATGATGTACGCAATCTGGCGTGAGATGCTCATCCACGCGACCGATCTGGACGCGCAGCTACGCCCGGCGGCCAGCTGGCCACAGGAATTTTCCGAGCACCTGTTGCGTGCCCTCGGTGCGCGTGTTCGGCCAACCGATCGAATCGTGTTGCAACCACTGGGGAAAAAGCCTCTGGTGCTCGGCGACGGACCACATTCGTGGGTGTTGGAAGGAACCGATTTTGACCTGGCCGCATGGTTGGCCGGACGACCGGCGGGCGGTGTGGTGCGGGCTACGGCCGCAGCCGACGGCGCCGAATTCCCGACCTTGCTCCCATGGCCTAGCGATCGGCTATTGCCTCGTTAGATCCGGCACGGCACATGACCTGAGTATGCTGCCGATCCTGATCCCCACCAACATTAAGGCCTCGCGTTTAACTATCTCGACGTGTCTCGGAGTGATGCGCCAGTTTGTCGACGGGCGACTGAGCGGGTGCAGTTCTGGTCCACTGCGCCAAAATCTGCAGTCCATCATGCGAAGCGGAGCCAGGTTCGGCGGAGAAAATTAGCATCTGGTTCCCACGGTCCACCGACAAGTCCACCCCCACATAGGTCAGATCCAGATCGCCGACCAAGGGATGATGAACGCTCTTGGTTCCGGTGCGGTGCTCGCGCACATCATGAGCGCCCCACAATTTGCCAAAAAAGTTACTACGGGTGGACAGCTCGCCAACCAGATCGCTTAATTGCCGGTCATAGGGCGAACGACCAGCTTCGGCACGCAGAAGTGCCACAATCTGGTGCGCGTTTGCTTCCCAATCCCGGTAAAACTCTTGAGCTTTCGGATCGAGAAAAATAAAGCGCGCAGCATTCACCGGTTGCGATTGGTCCTGGAACATGGGTGAAAATAACGCGCGACCAAGATCGTTGGTGGCGATCGCGTCCAGCCGACCATTTTGCACAAAAACCGGGACCGTCGACATCGCGCTAATCGTCTGGAGCACGTCGGCGCTCAGCTGAGTTTTGCGTGGCGCAGCTCGACGCTGCGAACTGGCTCCCACATTCACTGCGCGAACCAGATCGAGCAAATGGGAGTGCTCAGCTGAATTAAGTTGCAGGGCCCGGCTGATGCCGTTGATCACCGATTCGGAGACTCCCTTGGCATTACCTCGCTCTAGGCGCTTGTAATACTCGGCACTCATGCCCGCCAAAAGGGCCACTTCTTCGCGGCGCAAGCCCGGAACGCGTCGGCGTCCACCGTAATCGGGCAGCCCAACTTGTTGCAGGTTCAACTTGGCGCGGCGCGAAATGAGGAACTGGCTGAGGTCATCCTGGTGGTCCATATTTTCGACGATACAGCACCACTCACGCGCTCAAGGTGCCCTGCTGGGGAACCCATAATCAGGGTCTGGCTCAGCGCTTCGGCCGACGATTGAATTGATGCATCGAGCCTTGAACCTCAAGGTATTGCACAACGAAAGGCACCATTATGAGCAACGTTTGGTTTATCACCGGAGCAGCCCGCGGCATGGGCATCGAACTGGCCAAGGCGGCACTGAACGCCGGACACCGCGTGGTGGGCACCGCCCGCGACGCCAAAAAAGTCACCGCTGCACTGGGCGAGCACAAACACCTTTTGCCACTCTCACTAGACATCACCAACGCCGAAGCTGCGGTGGCCGCGGCAGAAGCAGCCGTAGAACATTTTGGAAGCATCGACGTGTTGGTGAATAACGCCGGTAACTTCTACGCCGGATATTTTGAAGAAATCAGCGACCGGCAGATGCGCCTGCAAATGGAAACCAACTTTTTTGGTCCGCTGAACGTCACCCGCGCCATTCTGCCCACCATGCGCGCCCAGCGCAGCGGTCACATTTTCACTATCACCTCGGCCGCCGGGCTGATCGGACAAGAATTCTGTGCCGCCTACGCAGCCTCGAAGTTTGCGCTGGAAGGCTGGATGGAATCCCTGCACTTTGATCTTGCCCCCTACGGTATCGGGACCACCGTTGTTGAGCCAGGTTTCTTCCGCACCGAACTGCTAGTGGAAGGCGCCTCATCGATCTGGCCTGAACTGTCGATTAGCGACTATCAGGAACGAACCAGTTCAACGATCGCCGCGTGGAAGGCCATGAACGGAAAGCAGGGAGGCGATCCTGCCAAGTTGGGTCAAGCCTTGGTGACTTTGGCGGCGCTGCCAACACCTCCGCAGCGATTTGTGGCCGGCGCGGACATCGTCGCCGGCGCAGAGCAGAAGGCACAGCAGCTCCTGGCTCAGGTAGATGCCCATCGTGAACTCTCATCTGCCATGGATCTAGAGGATTAAGACTTCGATCCGCCGGTACATCACGGCGCAGCCAGTAATTTTTAGCACCCCAGAACATCTCAGAACAGGAAGTTGCACTCATGTTAACCGCACAATTGGGGGACCTAGAGGTCTCACAAATTGGCCTTGGTGCCATGACCATGGCCGGCACCTACACCAGTGAGGGCCAGCTGGATCATGCCCAGTCCATCCGCACCATTCACCGTGCCCTAGACCTTGGGGTCACGCACCTAGACACCGCCGAAATTTATGGACCATACTTGAGTGAGAAAATTGTTGGGCAAGCTCTCAAAGGGCGTCGCGACAAGGTAGTTTTGGCCACAAAATTCGGGCTGGTGTCACATGCCGGCGGTGGGCCGGGCACGATCGACAGCTCGCCGGCCAACGTGCGTCGTGCGGTAGAGGGATCGCTACAACGGCTGGGTACCGACTACCTCGATCTCTACTATCAGCACCGGGTAGATCCCAATACACCGATCGAACAGACCGCTTCAGCCGTCGCCGAGCTCATCGCCGAAGGTAAAGTGCGCCACTTTGGGCTCTCGGAAGCGTCGGTGCAGACAATTCGCCGGGCGCATGCAGTGCAGCCGGTCTCGGCGCTGCAAACCGAATACTCGTTGTGGACCCGTGATGTTGAAGCACAACTACTGCCGGTGCTGCGCGAACTTGGTATCGGGCTGGTTCCATATTCTCCGCTCGGCCATGGTTTGCTGACCGGTTCTATTCGCACTGTGGATGATTTTGCCGACGATGATTGGCGCAAAACCAATCCGCGATTCCTCGCGGAGAACTTCCAGAAAAACCTGGCGATCGTTGACGAAGTGCGCAAAATTGGTGCGGAAATTGGTGCGACGCCAGCCCAAACGGCACTGGCCTGGCTACTCTCGCAAGGAAATGACATCGCTCCGATCCCCGGAACCCGACGCATGAGCCGAGTTGAAGAAAATACGGCCGCCGCAGAGGTGCGCCTGAGCGCCGGGCAGCTTGCACGCCTCAACGCGCTAGAACCGGCGGCCGGAGCCCGCCATGACGATAACAACATGTCCTCGATCGACCAGTGAGCCAGCGCGGAGCCCGCGCGCAGGGGCAAGAAAAATGCTCCGGTTGGGAGTACCACGCTCAAGGAACTAAAATCTTATGCGTGACTAATAACGAGAGCATTACAGACCTGCTGGATCGACTGTGCGCGGTAGTGCCCGATTACCCACAGCCAGGTATCTCCTTTAAGGACCTCACCCCAGTATTTGCCGATCCGATCGGACTACGACGCCTCGTTGATGAACTGATCGCGCCGTTCGCTGGCAGCTACGACATTGTGGCTGGGCTGGAAGCACGTGGTTTTGTGCTGGCCGCGGCGGCAGCCTACGCATCGGGCAAGGGCATGTTGACCATTCGTAAGGCGGGCAAGTTACCGCGTGAGGTATTCCGCGACGACTACACCCTGGAATATGGGTCCGCCTCGCTGGAAATCCATAAGGACGAGATCGCACCGGGCACCCGAGTATTAGTGCTGGACGACGTGCTGGCCACCGGCGGCACGGTTGGTTCCTCGGCCCGATTGATCGAACGTGCCGGAGGCGTCGTCGCAGGTGTCGGCGTCATCTTGGAACTTGAGGAACTTGCAGGGCGCAAAAACCTGTCCGGTTACGACGTGCGCAGCCTGCAACTGGTCTGAGCTACCAATGCTCTGGGCTACCAATGCTCTGAGCCACCAAATTCCGGGCGTGATCTTGGCGCCGGGAAACCGCGTTGGTGCACACACTAAGTAGATGACGCCTAGGGTCCGCGAGGATTCGTTCCGAGCCACCTTAGGCGCGTATCATTATCTGTCCTGTGTTTTTGCGCAGGAGCAGATTTTAAGCGCGAGGGGAACTAGGTTGACCGAGACGATCGAACGCGACTTGTTAGCTGAATCCGACTATGTGGGCCGGCTGTATGCGCGACTTGATGAGTTGCGCGCCGAGAAGGTTGAGCAGCTTGAACGCACCCGAGCCCAGGGCGCCATCGGCACATTCCAAAATATGTCCGAACGCGACTCCTTTGCCACGTTGTACGAGGACCGGATCGCCCAATTAGACGCCGTGCAGGATCGCCTGGTCTTTGGCCGTCTTGATATGGCCGGCGACGAACAAACACCGCGCTACATCGGGCGTATCGGTCTGTCCGACGAAGAACTGAACCGGATGATGATCGACTGGCGCGCCACCGAGGCCGCCCCGTTTTATCAGGCCACCGCACTGAACCCGCGCGGGGTACGCCGCCGCCGCCACCTGATGCTCAAGGGCCGTGGTGTCGCAGGGATTGAAGACGACGTACTTGATGAAACCTGGCTGGATGAGGGACACACCCATCACGGCGAGGGTGCGCTGATGGCGGCGCTGCGTGAAAAGCGCACCGGTCGCATGGGAGACATCGTCGGTACCATTCAGGCCGAACAGGACGCGATCATTCGCGCCCAGCTGCCCGGCGCCGTGGTAGTTCAGGGCGGACCGGGTACCGGTAAAACCGCGGTCGCCCTGCACCGTGCCGCGTTTTTGCTCTACGAATACCGCGAACGACTCAAAAATGCTGGTGTGCTGATCGTCGGCCCATCAAATTCCTTCATGCGCTACATCGAGCGTGTGCTGCCCTCCCTTGGTGAGACCGGCGTGGTCATGTCCTCGGTGGGCGACCTGTACTACGGCCTGCATGCGATCCCGGAAACCAACCGCACCGTCGCGCGACTTAAAGGCCAGCTGTCCATGGCCAAGGTCATCGCCGCCGCGGTCCGTAACCGTCAGCGCCTCATTGATCAGAACCGCACCGTGGTGGTTGAAGGCACCCGCCTGACGCTGACCCCGAAGATGGTGCGCAACGCTCGGGAACGCGCGCGCCACACACATAAGCCGTACAACGAGGCGCGCGAAACTTTCACCAAGGTCCTTGTTGGGGATCTCGCGGAGCAGCTGCGTCGCAAACTGGAGGAATCGGCCGGTCAGTCCTCGACCACGGATCGTTCCTACCTGCCGCAGGAAGTGCGCGAAGCCTACGACGTGCGCATTGTGCTCAACCTATGCTGGATGCCGATGACTCCTTCGCAGCTGGTGAGCGAACTTTTTGCCAACCCGCACCTGTTAGAAGCCGCCGCACCGCATTTGAAGGAAGCCGAGCGCGACGCACTGTACCGTCGGGCCGGTTCACCTTTCACCGAGGCTGATGTGCCGCTGCTTGATGAAGCCGCGCAGCTGCTCGGCGAATTTGCGGACCCCAATATCGCTGCCCACACCGCCCAATACGAGGCGGATATTGAGAACGCGAAGGCCGCGTTGACCAATATGCATACGATGTTGGAGAACGCCGGGATCGACGGGGTGATTACCGCCGAACAGGTCGCCGGGGTCAACCAGGAAACCGCAGCGAAGCTTTCGGCTGCCGAACGTGCAGTGGCCGATCGCACCTGGGCCTACGGACATATTGTTGTTGATGAGGCGCAGGAACTTTCGCCCATGCAGTGGCGTTTGTTGGTGCGTCGATGCCCGATGAAGTCCTTCACCATTGTGGGCGACATTGCGCAAACTTCAGCTGCTTCCGGTGCGAGCAGTTGGGCCCAAGCGCTGAAGCCGTTCTTCGCAGATCGCTTTAATCTTGAAGAGTTGAGCGTGAACTACCGTACGCCGGCGCAGATCGCGGACGCGGCAGTTCGAGTGGCCCAAGCAGCTGGCCTACACATCACCACCCCGCAAGCCGTGCGTGAGGGGGACTGGCCACCGGTGCTCACACAAAGCACCGAGGAAAATCTGGAATCCACCGTCCTTGAGGCCTTGGCGCAGGAGTTGACGTATTCGGCTGGTGGCTTGCAGGCCGTGATCGTTCCACAACAGCATTTGGCCCGCATGCGCCAGGCGGTCAGCAATAAATATGGCGATCGTGTGGGAACCGGTTCGGGTGGTTTGAGCCAAGACATTGTGGTGATCACCGCGCGCGAGTCCAAGGGCCTTGAGTTTGATGGTGTGTTGATTCTCGAGCCGGCCCAGCTGGTCGCGGAAGTTGATGGTGGCGTGGGCGATCTCTATGTAGCCATGACCCGTACCACCCAACGCTTGCACGTGGTCCACAGCCAAGAGCTACCGCAGGGATTGCGCGCCTAGGAGCGAGTTGTTGAGTATCGAATTGTTGATTATCGACGGGCAAGGCAACTGGCACTTGTGTGTTGCCAAGCGATAATCTGGAAGTTGTGCGCTGGTGGGCAACCCCAACCGCGGCGCGAGAGCAAGTGCGCGTGAATTATCCACGCGTACTAGGGGCAGAACGAAGAGCGAAAATTGGTCACAGAGAGCATGTCTGAAACTAAGCAGAATCCGGTGATTGCCGGACAGAAGAATGATGCATCTTTCCAGAACGTCTGGCAGGAACTGAAGTGGCGCGGCCTAGTGCACGTATCCACCGACGAAACCGAGCTGGAGCGTGCCCTGTCCGAACAGACCGTGACCTACTATTGCGGGTTTGACCCCACCGCTCCGTCCCTGCACTTGGGCAACCTGGTTCAGCTACTGAACATGCGCCGTTTGCAGCTCGCGGGGCACAAGCCGCTGGCTTTGGTGGGCGGTTCCACCGGTTTGATCGGCGATCCGCGTCAAACCGCAGAGCGCACCCTCAACACCAAAGAGACCGTGAACGAATGGGTCGCCAAGCTCCAAGCCCAGGTATCGCGTTTCCTTTCCAACGAGGGGGATAACGCGGTCCAGCTGGTGAACAACTTGGATTGGACCTCCGGACTCTCGGCCCTGGACTTCCTACGCGATGTTGGCAAGTACTTCCGTGTGGGCACGATGATCAAAAAGGAGATCGTGGCCGCACGCCTGAACTCCGATGAGGGCATCAGCTACACCGAATTCTCCTATCAGGTCCTGCAGGGCTACGACTACCTGGAGCTAAACCGTCAGTACGGTTGCACCTTGCAGACCGGCGGCTCAGATCAGTGGGGCAACCTCACCAGCGGCACCGAGCTCATCCGCAAGGTCACTGGCAACTCCGCGTTCGCCTACGGCACTCCGCTGATCACCAACTCGGATGGCACCAAGTTCGGTAAGTCCGAGGGCAATGCCATCTGGCTGGATGCTCAAATGTGCAGCCCGTACACCTTCTACCAGTTCTGGTTGAATACTGCAGACGCCGATGTGGCTAATCGCCTCAAGGTCTTCACCTTCTTAACTCGCGAGCAGATCGAAGCCCTAGAGGTTGAAATCGCCGAGCGTCCGTTCAAGCGGGTTGCCCAGCGCACCCTTGCTTGGGAAGTCACTTCCTTGGTGCACGGCGAACAGGCTACCGAGCAAGTTATTGCTGCTTCGGCTGCGGTCTTTGGCAATGGCGATCTGAGCGCGATCGATTTGCCAACGCTTGAATCCGTCATCGCAGAACTCCCAACTGCCCAGGTGCGTGCCGAGGATCTTGGCATCCTCAACGTGCTGGTTGCTTCGGGACTGAGTAAGTCTCAGTCGGAGGCTCGACGCACTGTCAGCGAAGGCGGCGCCTACGTGAATAACGAAAAGGTTGAAGGTATCGACTCCGTACTTAGCGAGTCGGACTTCCTCCACGGTCGTTACGCAATTGTGCGCCGCGGTAAGAAGAACATGGCTGTTGTTGAACTGAGCAAGTAACCCTCAGCCGGACCCGTATTACACGAAACCACCAGAAAATGTTGTGAAGCAGCACACTTTTTTGGTGGTTTTGTTGTACATGGATACTAAAAGCACTAGTCGGAGTGGGAATAGGCCACTAAATACGACACGGAAGCCGATTTTGCGCCGGGTGGGAATCCGTGTAGAGTCTTATCTCGCGCCGCTGATCCGGACGGGCCGAAAAGGCCTGAATGAAACAGTGGGGTAAACAAGCTGGAAACATCGAGTTGACTTTGGTTGACGCGGTGGTAAGCTTGAAAAGTTGCTCCGGAGCGAAGCAGTCACTGAGAAATGGTGGTTGTGGTGTCGAGAGTGTTTGTTGTTTGAGAACTCAATAGTGTGCCAAGTTTGTTGATACCGAATATTTATTTTATTTGGTGAATACATAACATTTGCTTGAGGCATTGCACCCCCGTGTGATGTTCTTGAGTGTTTTTTATTCGCCAGGACTTCATTGGTTTCGCCCTTATTTTCCGAGGGGTTGCTGATGGCTTTTTATTTTTTTATGGAGAGTTTGATCCTGGCTCAGGATGAACGCTGGCGGCGTGCTTAACACATGCAAGTCGAACGATGACCCCGTGCTTGCACGGGTGATTAGTGGCGAACGGGTGAGTAACACGTGAGTAACCTGCCCCCGACTTTGGGATAAGCCCGGGAAACTGGGTCTAATACCGGATATGACTTCTTACCGCATGGTGGGTTGTTGAAAGATTTATCGGTGGGGGATGGACTCGCGGCCTATCAGCTTGTTGGTGAGGTAATGGCTCACCAAGGCGACGACGGGTAGCCGGCCTGAGAGGGTGACCGGCCACACTGGGACTGAGACACGGCCCAGACTCCTACGGGAGGCAGCAGTGGGGAATATTGCACAATGGGCGAAAGCCTGATGCAGCGACGCCGCGTGAGGGATGACGGCCTTCGGGTTGTAAACCTCTTTCAGTAGGGAAGAAGCGAAAGTGACGGTACCTGCAGAAGAAGCGCCGGCTAACTACGTGCCAGCAGCCGCGGTAATACGTAGGGCGCAAGCGTTATCCGGATTTATTGGGCGTAAAGAGCTCGTAGGCGGTTTGTCGCGTCTGCCGTGAAAGTCCGAGGCTCAACCTCGGATCTGCGGTGGGTACGGGCAGACTAGAGTGATGTAGGGGAGACTGGAATTCCTGGTGTAGCGGTGAAATGCGCAGATATCAGGAGGAACACCGATGGCGAAGGCAGGTCTCTGGGCATTTACTGACGCTGAGGAGCGAAAGCATGGGGAGCGAACAGGATTAGATACCCTGGTAGTCCATGCCGTAAACGTTGGGCACTAGGTGTGGGGGACATTCCACGTTTTCCGCGCCGTAGCTAACGCATTAAGTGCCCCGCCTGGGGAGTACGGCCGCAAGGCTAAAACTCAAAGGAATTGACGGGGGCCCGCACAAGCGGCGGAGCATGCGGATTAATTCGATGCAACGCGAAGAACCTTACCAAGGCTTGACATGTGCCAGACCGCCTCAGAGATGGGGTTTCCCTTCGGGGCTGGTTCACAGGTGGTGCATGGTTGTCGTCAGCTCGTGTCGTGAGATGTTGGGTTAAGTCCCGCAACGAGCGCAACCCTCGTTCCATGTTGCCAGCACGTAGTGGTGGGGACTCATGGGAGACTGCCGGGGTCAACTCGGAGGAAGGTGGGGATGACGTCAAATCATCATGCCCCTTATGTCTTGGGCTTCACGCATGCTACAATGGCCGGTACAATGGGTTGCGATACTGTGAGGTGGAGCTAATCCCTAAAAGCCGGTCTCAGTTCGGATTGGGGTCTGCAACTCGACCCCATGAAGTCGGAGTCGCTAGTAATCGCAGATCAGCAACGCTGCGGTGAATACGTTCCCGGGCCTTGTACACACCGCCCGTCAAGTCACGAAAGTTGGTAACACCCGAAGCCGATGGCCTAACCACCTTGTGTGGGGGGAGTCGTCGAAGGTGGGACTGGCGATTGGGACTAAGTCGTAACAAGGTAGCCGTACCGGAAGGTGCGGCTGGATCACCTCCTTTCTAAGGAGCTAACCATTATTATGGTTGCCCATGTCTGTGCACGAGTGTTGTACGGGTGGGTTGCTCATGGGTGGAATATCAATGAACTCAATACTGGAAAACGTGCGCACGCTGGTCCTCATTATGAGTGGTTGGGGTGTGTGTCGGGGTATTGGCTGTGGCTGTATGGTGTTGGTGCTTGCGAGTACGCATTGTTACTTCACATGAGTGAATCCGTCCTTTTGGGTGGGTTTGTTGGTGTGTGGTGGTGGTGTTGGAATGTGGGTGTTGATGGTGTGTGGTTTGTATGGTTTGGCATGCTGTTGGGTTTTGAGGCAACAAGCCTCCGTCCCTGGTGGATGATTTGATCAAGTGTTGTGGTGCTGGCCTTTTGGGGTTGGTGTTGTGATGGTTGGTTGATTGTCTTCTTGGGTGGCGGGGTTCTTGGTGTTTCGGTGTTTGTCCTGTGTTTGCTGCAGGCATGCTCGGTACGAGCAATAGTCCTTTTGGGTTGTTGTTGGTGGGTGTGTTTGTGGGGGTGTGGGGTTGTTGTTTGGGAACTGTATAGTGAACGCGAGCATCTTGCAGATGAGATGAGTCTTATGACCCTTTTTCCTTGGGTTGTAGGGTGTTTGAGTCTTGTCTGTGTGATTTTGTTAGATTGTTTTATTGCTCAATTCTGAGAACTTTGTTTTGTGTTGAAGTTTTTAAGGGCGCACGGTGGATGCCTTGGCATCAAGAGCCGATGAAGGACGTGGGAATCTGCGATAAGCCTGGTGGAGTCGATAACCGGACGTTGAGACCAGGATTTCCGAATGGGGGAACCCCGCACCATGTTATGTGGTGTGACCTGCAGCTGAATGTATAGGCTGTGTGGAGGGAACGCGGGGAAGTGAAACATCTCAGTACCCGCAGGAAGAGAAAACAATAGTGATTCCGTTAGTAGTGGCGAGCGAACGCGGATGGGGCTAAACCGGTTGGTGTGTGATAGCGGATAGGCGTTGCATCATCGGGGTTGTGGGGTTGACATGTACCAGCGCTATCTTGCTGGTGGGATGAGGTGCAGGCGTATAGGTGAATCGGTTGGAATGCCGGACCATAGAGGGTGATAGTCCCGTAGGTGTAATGCGTGTCTGCCGTTCTAGTGTTGATACCCGAGTAGCACGGGGCCCGTGAAACCTTGTGTGAATCTGCCAGGACCACCTGGTAAGCCTGAATACTACTTGATGACCGATAGTGAATCAGTACCGTGAGGGAATGGTGAAAAGTACCCCGGGAGGGGAGTGAAATAGTACCTGAAACCGTGCGCTTACAATCCGTTAGAGCCTGGGACTTGTTCCTGGGTGATGGCGTGCCTTTTGAAGAATGAGCCTGCGAGTTAGTGTTACGTCGCGAGGTTAACCCGTGTGGGGAAGCCGTAGCGAAAGCGAGTCTGAATAGGGCGTTTGAGTGGCGTGATCTAGACCCGAAGCGAAGTGATCTACCCATGGCCAGGTTGAAGCGCGTGTAAGAGCGTGTGGAGGACCGAACCCACTTCAGTTGAAAATGGAGGGGATGAGCTGTGGGTAGGGGTGAAAGGCCAATCAAACTTCGTGATAGCTGGTTCTCCCCGAAATGCATTTAGGTGCAGCGTTACGTGTTTCTTACCGGAGGTAGAGCTACTGGATAGCTAATGGGCCCTACAAGGTTACTGACGTTAGCCAAACTCCGAATGCCGGTAAGTGAGAGCGTAGCAGTGAGACTGTGGGGGATAAGCTTCATAGTCGAGAGGGAAACAGCCCAGAACGCCAACTAAGGCCCCTAAGCGTGTGCTAAGTGGGAAAGGATGTGGAGTTGCTTTGACAACCAGGAGGTTGGCTTAGAAGCAGCCACCCTTGAAAGAGTGCGTAATAGCTCACTGGTCAAGTGATTCCGCGCCGATAATGTAGCGGGGCTCAAGCACACCGCCGAAGTTGCGTCATTCAAATATTTGCTTGGTCTTCGGATTGGGCGTTTGGATGGGTAGGGGAGCGTCGTATAGCGGGTGAAGTCGCGGTGTAAACCAGCGGTGGACGCTATACGAGTGAGAATGCAGGCATGAGTAGCGAATGACGGGTGAGAAACCCGTCCGCCGAATGATCAAGGGTTCCAGGGTTAAGCTAATCTGCCCTGGGTTAGTCGGGGCCTAAGGCGAGGCCGACAGGCGTAGTCGATGGATAACGGGTTGATATTCCCGTACCGGCGAAGGACCGCCCATACTGAGCTGTTGATGCTAACCATGATGGATTCCAACTGTTGATGCCTTCGGGTGTTTTTGTTGGTTGATGTGGTGGGAACCGATGCAGTGAGGTCAGCGTATTAACAGGTGTGACGCAGGAAGGTAGCCGAGCCAGGCAATGGAATTGACCTGGTCCAAGGGTGTAGGACGAGTCGTAGGTAAATCCGCGGTTCATGATGTCTGAGACCTGATAGGCGCCCACTTTGGTGGGTGATTCGGTGATCCTATGCTGCCTAGAAAAGCATCGGCGCGAGGTCCTAGCCGCCCGTACCCCAAACCGACACAGGTGATCAGGTAGAGAATACTAAGGCGATCGAGAGAATCATGGTTAAGGAACTCGGCAAAATGCCCCCGTAACTTCGGAAGAAGGGGGGCCTGCCCCGTGATCAGCTCTTGCAGTTGTGAGCGGGTGTGGGCCGCAGAGACCAGGGGGAAGCGACTGTTTACTAAAAACACAGGTCCGTGCGAAGTCGCAAGACGATGTATACGGACTGACTCCTGCCCGGTGCTGGAAGGTTAAGAGGACCGGTTAGCAACTTGTTGCGAAGCTGAGAATTTAAGCCCCAGTAAACGGCGGTGGTAACTATAACCATCCTAAGGTAGCGAAATTCCTTGTCGGGTAAGTTCCGACCTGCACGAATGGAGTAACGACTTCCCCGCTGTCTCAACCATGAACTCGGCGAAATTGCAGTACGAGTAAAGATGCTCGTTACGCGCAGCAGGACGGAAAGACCCCGAGACCTTTACTATAGTTTGGTATTGGTGTTCGGTGCAGCTTGTGTAGGATAGGTGGGAGACTGTGAAGCTTGGACGCTAGTTCAGGTGGAGTCATCGTTGAAATACCACTCTGGCTGTACCGGTCACCTAACTTCGGACCATGATCTGGTTCAGGGACAGTGCCTGATGGGTAGTTTAACTGGGGCGGTTGCCTCCTAAAATGTAACGGAGGCGCCCAAAGGTTCCCTCAGCCTGGTTGGCAATCAGGTGTCGAGTGTAAGTGCACAAGGGAGCTTGACTGTGAGAGTGACAGCTCGAGCAGGGACGAAAGTCGGGACTAGTGATCCGGCGGCACCTCGTGGAAGGGCCGTCGCTCAACGGATAAAAGGTACCTCGGGGATAACAGGCTGATCTTGCCCAAGAGTCCATATCGACGGCATGGTTTGGCACCTCGATGTCGGCTCGTCGCATCCTGGGGCTGGAGTAGGTCCCAAGGGTTGGGCTGTTCGCCCATTAAAGCGGTACGCGAGCTGGGTTTAGAACGTCGTGAGACAGTTCGGTCCCTATCCGCTGCGCGCGTTGGAAATTTGAGAAGGGCTGTCCTTAGTACGAGAGGACCGGGACGGACTAACCTCTGGTGTGTCAGTTGTACTGCCAAGTGCATCGCTGATTAGCTACGTTGGGAAGGGATAACCGCTGAAAGCATCTAAGCGGGAAGCCTGCTTCGAGATGAGATTTCCATGCACCTTGAGTGTGTGAGGCCCCCAGCTAGACCACTGGGTTGATAGGCAGGATGTGGAAGCAAGGACTAAAGACTTGTGTAGCTGACCTGTACTAATAGGCCGATGACTTTCAACACACAATATATACAATAATGACTAATAAGATCATTGCTGTTCGCGTTCACTATGCGGTTACGAGACAACAACTCGACAACCGAAACTAAACATGAGACTTGACAAGTAGTTTTTGTCGCATCGTTTCATACAACACCAGAAAATTGGTTTGTGTGCTTCGTGATTGTTACGGCGGTCATAGCGTGGGGGAAACGCCCGGTCCCGTACCGAACCCGGAAGCTAAGGCCCACTGCGCCGATGGTACTGCACTCGTGAGGGTGTGGGAGAGTAGGTCACCGCCGGACTTAACTTAATAAAGATGAATGTTGGTTTGAGGCCCTAACCTTTTGGTTGGGGCCTCACCTGTTTAACCACCAACGGTGGGTTGGTTGCTGATTGCTGGTTGGTAGGGGGTTGAGCTGAAGCTCGACCCCCTTTTTCCTGTTTAAAGAACTGGTGGCAGGTGCCGGCTTATGGGCCTACAACCGTGGGACATCGGTGTTTGCTGGATTTCACCAAGTGCCTGGAACGATCTCCTGTACTTTCCTGTAGCGTTCAAGCTGCGTTCTCCGGAGGTGATTATCCGACTTTTGGTGTTGAACCGGCCGGAACGAAGAACTTTCGTACTCGGTATGTTGCTTTCCACTGAGTGTCTTACCACAATGGCACTCTTTCTCTATTGTGTGAGTCCATACTCCCGTAGACTGGAATTTAGTTGTTCGTGCCTATAGAGCACGCTGATTAATTAATAGTGAAGTGCATCGTGTGAGCGATCACGAAGGTTGCGGTATCGAGATTGCCGCTGAAGGGGACATTAAATGTCTAACGAATTCCGCCGTAATTCCGACACCGGACGAGGCGACTTCCGGAACTCAGATTCAAACCGCAACAATTCAGGTAACGACGGATTCAAACGTCGTGATGATCGTGGTGGTTTCAAGCGCAACGATGATAACCGTGGCGAACGCCGCGATGATAACCGCGGTGGCTTGAAGGGCAACGACGATCGCGGTGGCTTCCGTGGCGAACGCCGCGATGATAACCGCGGTGGCTTCAAGGGCAACGACGATCGCGGTGGCTTCCGTGGCGAACGCCGCGATGATAACCGCGGTGGCTTCAAGGGCAACGACGATCGCGGTGGCTTCCGTGGCGAACGCCGCGATGATAACCGCGGTGGTTTCAAGCGTGATGACAACCGTGGTGGCTTCAAGGGCAACGACGATCGCGGTGGCTTCCGTGGCGAACGCCGCGATGATAACCGCGGTGGTTTCAAGCGTGATGACAACCGTGGTGGCTTCAAGGGCAATGACGATCGTGGCGGATTCAAGCGCAACGAAGACCGTGGTGGATTCCGTGGCGAGCGTCGCGATGACAACCGCGGTGGCTTCAAGCGTAATGATGACCGTGGCGAGCGTCGCGATGACAACCGCGGTGGCTTCAAGCGTAATGATGACCGTGGCGGTTTCAAGCGTGATGATAACCGCGGTGGTTTCAAGCGTAATGATGACCGTGGCGGTTTCAAGGGCAATGACGATCGCGGTGGCTTCAAGCGCGACGATGACCGTGGTGGATACCGTGGTGAACGCCGCGACGAGAACCGCGGTGGCTTCAAGCGCGACGAGAACCGTGGTGGATTCCGTGGCGAACGCCGTGATGATGATCGTGGCTTCAAGCGCAACGATGACCGTGGCAACTTCCGCAAGGATGATCGTTCGAATGGGGATCGCCCAGCGCGCACTCCACGTTTCGAAGATCCACGCGGCGAGGCCGTTCGCGCTCACAACCCAGGCGATCTTCGTATCTCCAACCGTGCAGACCGCTCCCAGTCACCAGATATCGATGAGGACGTTACCGGTAAAGAGCTGGACCGCGTCGCTCGCGCCCAGCTGCGTTACCTCGAAGAGCGTTCTGCAAGCTGGGTAGCTAAGCACCTAGTTATGGCTGGCCGTTTGCTCGAAGAAGATCCAGAATTGGCTTACGAGCACACCTTGGCAGCTTCCCGTCGTGGTGGCCGCGTGGCAGTAGTGCGTGAAGCAGTGGGAATTGCTGCTTACCACGCCGGCAAATACGCCGATGCTTTGCGCGAACTGCGCACCCACCGTCGTATCTCCGGTTCGGATTACAACCTGCCGCTGATCGCCGACTCGCTGCGCGCCCTGGGTCGTCCAGAAAAGGCTATTGAGTTGGCTCACTCTGAAGAATCTGCGAACCTCGAAGCCGCTGTAAAGGTTGAGATGCAGATTGTTTCGGCTGGCGCTCACGGTGACTTGGGCAAGCTAGATGAAGCATTGGCTGAGCTGGAATCCTTGGAACAGCTGAACTTCAACCGCGCGTTCTCCTTCAGCCCACGTCTGTTCACCGCATACGCCGATCTGCTTTCGGCTGCCGGTCGTACCGAAGACGCACAGCGTTGGAACGAGCAGGTCGTTGTGGCCGAGAACGCTCTGGGCATTGAGCACGAAACCGAATCGTTCATCATGGACCTTGCTCCAGAAATGGATGAGGAAGAGGACGAAACTCCTCGTGCCAAGGACCTGATCGAATCCGGTGACGAAGACCAGGATGCTGACGAAGCTGAAGAAGCAGACGCTGACGAAGCCGAAGAAGCTGACGAAGTTGAAGCTGCTGAAACCGGCATCGACGAAGAAGACGGCTTGACCGAGGTTAGCGAGTCCGACACGGAAATCGAAACCACTGAGGTTGAAGACGACTCCGCCAAGTAAGCTGTGGCAGTAGTAGTCATAAACAACAAGTAGTAGGAACCCCCACCGAATGCTGATCTCTGGATTTGATTCTGTCCTCTCCGACCTTGACGGTGTCGTCTACGCTGGCCCTGATGCCATCGACGATGCGGTCCAGTCGCTGAACACCCTCGCGGAAGTGAACGTCACTTTGGCGTTCATTACCAACAATGCGGGGCGTTCACCGATGTCTGTCGCAGCGCACCTGCGGCAGCTAGGAGTTAAGACGAGCGCCGAGCAGATATTCGGTTCCGCTGATGCCGGAGCCGAAATGCTCGCCCGCGAATTAAATCCAGGATCCAAGGTTTTGGTGGTGGGTTCCCCCTACCTGCGTGAATGCATTGCCGTTCGCGGACTGGAAGTGGTCGAATCGCACGCTGATCAACCCGTTGCGGTGATTCAGGGATTCGATCCGGATTTGTCGTGGAAAAATTTGGCTGAGGCCTCCTACGCCATTAACAACGGTGCGATGTGGGTAGCCACCAACACCGACCTGACCATTCCCCGCGCTGAAGGTATCGCGCCGGGCAACGGTTCGCTGGTCAACGCGGTTAAGCTAGCCACAGGTAGCGAGCCGAAGGTGGCTGGTAAGCCTGAATCCTACCTCTTTGCTAGGGCTGCGGACCGTTTGGATTCAAAGCGCCCGTTGGTTGTCGGTGACCGATTGGATACCGATATTCTCGGTGGTTTCCGTGCTGGATTCTCCACCGCGTTGGTCTTGACCGGCGTTGATTCCCCGCGCACCGCGCTTGGTGCCCCCGTGGATCAGCGTCCAAACTACCTTATTAATACGCTGGCCGATCTGTACCGCCCGTACCCAACCATCAAGGTTCTTGGCTACGGAGTACAGGTAGGCGACGCGGTGGCCAAGATTGATGCTGGGGCCATCGAAGTTGCCGGCAGCGAATCAGATCTGAACGCATGGCGCGCAGCCTGCCACGCTTGGTGGTTGGCCCACCCACGCCAAGCTGGTCACGAAGAACCAGAAATTCGCTTCACCGAGCGTGGGCTCGATACCCTGCGCCGGGTTCGGAGCTAAAGGTGCTGCCACACAATTCGCAGCCGGCCCCCGGCCCGCATGGCGTTAACGATTCACAGGTCGAGCAGGTACTTTCCTCCTTGGCAGATCATGACATTACCGAGCACGCTGGGATCTACGAGCACCTGCTCAATGGTTTACAGCAGGAGCTCAATCGAACGGAGCAGGGCCGATGAATCGGGTAGACCAAGAACTTCTCACCCGCGGACTAGCACGTTCGCGCACCGAAGCTGGCAAACTATTGGCAGAAGGCCGTGTACTACTGGCCGGTGAGCCGGTGACCAAGGCTTCCAAAAAGGTGTCGGACACCGACGAACTAACGTTGGTACCTACCGACGGTGAAGAGTACGTCTCGCGCGCAGGGTATAAACTCGCCGGCGCACTAGATGTATTTACGACTATTAATCCCGAGGGGTTGCGCTGCCTAGATGCTGGCGCCTCGACCGGTGGATTCACCGACGTACTGTTGCGCCGCGGGGCAAAGCATGTGGTCGCAGCGGATGTAGGCCATGATCAGTTGGTCACCGAGATCCGCGAAGACCCACGCGTCTCGGTGCACGAAGGTCTGAATGCAAGGTACCTGACTCCCGAAGATATCGGGGGAGTTGTCGACCTCGTAGTAGCCGACTTGTCGTTTATATCCTTGCGACTGGTCGTTGATGCCTTGGCCGGGGCGACCAAGCCTGGCGGCTCGTTGGTCCTTATGGTTAAACCGCAATTCGAAGTAGGTCGTGAGCTGCAAAACCGCACGGGTGTGATCAGCGATCCGCAGCTACGCCAGTCAGCGGTTGAAGCGGTGATCGCCAGCGCGAAGACAGCAGGGCTGAACTTGCGCGGTTTGGCGCGCAGTCCGCTTCCTGGTCGAGACGGCAACATTGAGTTCTTCCTTTGGCTTGTAGCCGAAGAAGACGTACAGGCACCCGATGTTCCGCCGATCTGGCACAACGTTGACTATTCTTAGAAGTGAAGTGCATTAGCCGGGGTCGAACGCCACGGTCATTTTGCGTCTCACGATCCTGAGAGGGGCCGCCCGCCTTGCGTCGAATCCTAGTCTTCACTCATACCGGACGCCAAGAAGCGGTTGCCGCAGCCATTGAAACTTGCTCGCTACTTGCCTCCGCCGGCGCGATGAGCGTTATGCGCCGCAAAGACTACGAAGCGATGATCGACGCAGTCGGGTCCATCATAGAACCCATCGAGATCCTTGGTGAAGATTGCCAGATCGAAGATGTTGATCTTGGGGTGGTTTTGGGCGGAGACGGATCGGTACTGCGTGCAGCTGAGTTGGTTCGCCAAGCACCACTGCCGTTGGTGGGCGTAAACCTCGGGCACGTGGGTTTCCTTGCGGAGGCCGAGCGCACCGAACTGGCCGCGACGGTTGATGCCCTAGTCAATCAGGCCTACACGGTCGAAGAACGCATGACCATCGACGTGAAAGTCTGGCTCGACAACGTCTGCCTGGCACAAACCTGGGCGCTGAACGAAGCGGCAGTGGAGAAAGCCAATCGGGAACGCATGGTCGAAGTCGTGATCGAGGTTGACGGCCGACCCATTTCAACCTTTGGTTGCGACGGCGTCGTCATGGCAACCCCTACTGGCTCCACCGCCTATTCATTCTCCGCCGGCGGCCCAGTGGTCTGGCCAGATGTAGCAGCGCTGATCATGGTGCCAATTTCTGCCCACGCGCTGTTTGCCAAGCCACTGGTGGTTTCCCCAGATTCGGTGATGGCAGTGGAAATGCTGACCCGCACAGACGCCGGTGCGGTGCTCTGGTGCGACGGACGACGCACGATCGAACTTCCGCCCGGAGCTCGAGTAGAAGTAACCCGTAGCGATTGCCCGGTCTACCTGGCTCGACTGAACACCACTCCCTTCTCCGAGCGACTAGTTAACAAGTTTGAGCTGCCGATCGCCGGTTGGCGAGGTCCAGCTGATGAGCAATCGCGCCGACCTGCGACCTCGTCGCTGCCGGTGATTGGCTCTGGGGTGCAGAGTATTGAACCGCACTATCGTGATGAGCCCGGAATTCCGATGGTGGCTCGGCCTGAAACGAACGGCGACTAACCGCGCAAAGGCAAAAAACTTTTCCACACTCTCGAACATAGTTGCGAAAATCGTGATTAGAACACATATACTAAGTTCGCACGGTACGACTTGAACGCGACCTTCGGGAGTAGGCAATGATTCAGGAAATCCAGATCTCCAACCTTGGTGTGATCACCGAGGCGACCCTGCCACTGGGGCCGGGGCTGACTGTTGTCACCGGTGAAACCGGTGCCGGCAAGACCATGGTGATTACTGCCCTGTCCTTACTGCTAGGGCGTCGTGCAGATGCCGGAGCTGTGCGCAACGGTGCAAAGCACGCTCTGGCCGAAGCTGTCGTTCACCTTCCGCCGGATCATCACGTTCTTGACGCCGCCGGCCAAGCAGGTGCATTCATCGAGCCCGCCGGTGAGCAAAGTGAGCTGTTGATTTCGCGCTCGCTTTCCGCGCAGGGACGCTCGCGTGCCACCATTGGCGGACGTAGCGCGCCGGTTGGGTTACTCGCGGAGTTGGGGCATGACCTCGTAGCGGTGCACGGCCAATCTGACCAGATTCGCCTCAAAGAGCCGGTTGCACAACGCGATGCACTGGATCGTTTTGCCGGCCAATCCCTAGCTCGGACCTTGAGCAACTATCAACGTTCCTACCGCCAATGGCGCGCGGTCACCAAAGAACTAGCAAATCTGAAAACCGAATCCCGCAATCGAGTGCGCGAAGCGGAAAACCTCAGACTGGCCTTGGTGGAGATTGACGAGTTGGACCCGCAGCCGGGCGAAGATGAAACCTTGCGCGAGCAGTCGATGAAATTGGGCAACGTTGAGTCCTTGCGTTCGGCCAGCCAGCAAGCGCAGACCGTTATTGACTCCGAGGACTTTGAAAACCCTGGGGTGACCACGCTGGCTGAGACGGCTAGGGGAGTGCTCGCCCAGGCCAGCGACGATGATCCAGTGTTAGCTTCCTTTGTTGAACGGGCGGCGGAACTTGGCATCCTCGCTTCCGAATTATCCAGTGACCTCGCTGCCTACGTAGCCGACCTGGATGAGGAAGGACCGGAGCGTCTTGCACAGATCGAGGCGCGACGTGCGGATCTGAACAAGCTCATGCGTAAATACGCGCCGAGCATCGATGAGGTCATCAGCTGGGCTGCCGAGGCTCGCACTCGACTGGAACAGCTCGGGGGCGATGACTCACGCATCGAAGAGCTGGAAAGTGAAGTGGTGGAGCTAGAGCATCGTGTCGCTTCTTTGGCCTCCGAGCTTTCCGAGTCCCGCCGAAAAGCCGCCAAGAAGCTTTCGAGCCAGGTCTCCGCGGAACTCAAAGCGTTGGCCATGCCTGATGCAAAGCTCGTCATCGAAGTTACTGAATTGGATGAGCCGGGGGCGTTCGGACAGGACGGAATCTCGATGCTCCTGGCCCCACACGCTGGTGCGTCTGCTCGACCATTGGGCAAGGGTGCCAGTGGCGGTGAGCTCTCACGCGTCATGCTGGCCATTGAGGTCGTGCTTGCTGCCGTAGACCCAGTGCCCACATTCGTCTTTGATGAAGTCGACCAAGGCGTAGGCGGCAAGGCTGCTGTGGCCATTGGTGAGCGACTGGCGATGCTCGCAAGGCACGTGCAGGTTATCGTCGTGACGCACCTGCCGCAGGTTGCTGCTTATGCGGATCGGCATATTCGCGTTATCAAGAACTCCGATACCAAGGCGAAGGCCGGTTCCGGGTACACCGCCAGCGACGTTATCAGTCTTGATCAGGACGCGCGTGTTAAAGAATTGGCGCGCATGTTGGCAGGGCAAGAAGAATCAGACACGGCGCAGGCCCACGCAGAAGAATTGCTGTCGGAAGCGCAGCTTCTAGTGTCATCGCTCACCACTGCTAAGTAAATATTTGGCTAAAAGTCTTGGTGAAGCCCTGTTTTACGGCGTTGCTATGGCATCGCGTGATGGTGCACTAGAGTTTTAGAAGGATGCGAAATATTGGAATGGTGATAGGATGAAATCCCGTGATGCAGCGTAATTCAACTCGTGATTCTCGGTCGTCTGAAACGACAAAGCATATCTTCGTCACCGGCGGTGTGGCCTCTTCCCTTGGTAAGGGATTGACGGCATCCAGCCTTGGTCACCTACTTCGGGCTCGTGGTCTCTCAGTGACCATGCAGAAGCTCGACCCGTACCTGAACGTCGATCCAGGTACCATGAACCCATTCCAGCACGGTGAAGTCTTCGTTACTGACGATGGCGCTGAAACCGATCTGGATATCGGACACTACGAACGCTTCTTGGATGAAAACCTTCCAGGAACTGCTAACGTAACTACCGGTCAGGTTTACTCCACCGTTCTCGAACGTGAACGCCGTGGTGAATACTTGGGCGATACCGTCCAGGTCATCCCTCACATTACCGATGAAATCAAGCGCCGTATGCGCTTGGCAGCTACTGACCCGATCGAGGGTAAGTCGGCTCCTGACGTAATCATCACTGAAATTGGTGGCACCGTTGGTGACATCGAATCTCAGCCATTCCTTGAAGCCGCGCGTCAGGTCCGCCAGGACATTGGCCGCAAGAACGCGTTCTTCGTTCACGTCTCATTGGTGCCGTTCATCGGTCCTAGCCACGAACTGAAGACTAAGCCAACCCAGCACTCAGTTGCTGCTTTGCGTTCAATTGGTATTCAGCCAGACTCCTTGGTGATCCGTTCGGATCGTCCAATTCCTGCTGAGATGCGTGCGAAGTTGGGACGTACCTGCGACGTTGATACCGAGGCGGTCATCAACTGTGCAGATGCGCCAAGCATCTACGACATCCCTAAGGTCATTCACGCACAGGGCTTGGACGCTTACATCGTTCAGACTCTGGAAATGAAGTTCCGCGATGTTGACTGGACCTCGTGGGATCGTCTGCTTGACGTCGTACACAACCCAAGCACCGAACTGACCGTAGCCTTGGTCGGCAAGTACATCGACCTTCCAGATGCTTACCTTTCGGTAACGGAAGCTTTGCGTGCCGGCGGATTCGCTAATAATGCCAAGGTCAACATCCGTTGGGTACCTGCAGATGATTGCGCCACCGAGGCCGGTGCTGCCAAGGCACTAGCCGGGGTAGAAGCAATTTGCGTTCCTGGTGGCTTCGGCATCCGCGGACTTGAAGGCAAGCTTGGCGCCCTGCGCTTTGCTCGTGAAAATAAGCTGCCAACCTTGGGCCTATGCCTTGGTCTGCAGTCGATGGTTATCGAGTATGCGCGTAACGTCGCAGGACTTGAAGGCGCCTCGTCCACCGAGTTTGATCCAGAAACCAGCACCCCAGTTATTGCAACTATGGAAGAACAGCTGGCAATTGTTGATGGCAAGGGCGACCTTGGCGGCACCATGCGACTGGGTCTCTATGAGGCAAAGTTGGCTGAAGGTTCCGTACTGGCCGAAACCTATGGCAAGACCGATGTCGCCGAGCGCCATCGTCACCGTTACGAAGTTAACAACGCTTACCGCGCGCAGCTTGAAGAAGCAGGTCTGGTCTTCTCCGGAACCTCACCGGATGGCAGCTTGGTCGAGTTTGTTGAACTGCCAAAGGACGTACACCCTTACTACGTCTCCACGCAGGCTCACCCAGAGCTTTCCAGCCGTCCAACCCGACCACACCCAATGTTTGCGGGTCTGGTGGAGGCTGCTCTGTCGCAGCGTAGCTAGTAGTTCTCTTGCGGGGTGAAAACTCTGCAGACAAATGCGCGCCGGTCACTCTTGACCGGTGCGTTGCTGTTTAAGCTGGAGAATGCAGTCCAGCAATTACCGACCGAAGGACGAACCCGGTGCAGACGCCTCCGATTTCTGATGAATTTTCTCCGCGCGAACTATTGGCCCGAGAAACCCTATATCAAGGGCGAATCTGGAACGTGATTCACGATTCGGTAAAGCTGTCTGAAACCGGCGGAACCATCGAACGCGACTACATCGATCACCCAGGAGCGGTGAGCGTACTGGTGATGGACGAAGAAGAACGAGTGCTGATGATCAATCAGTACCGTCACCCAGTCGGAATGCGTTTATGGGAGATCCCGGCAGGTCTATTGGACGTCGAAGGGGAACTCCCACTAGATGGCGCCAAACGTGAGCTCTGGGAAGAAGCCGATCGAACGGCAGAGCAATGGTCCATTCTGACCGACGTGTTCCTCAGCCCTGGATCCTCAGCCGAAGCAGTACGCGTGTATTTGGCTCGTGAGCCAAAGCTCGCCCCCGAAGATCATCGTCACCTACGAACTGAAGAAGAAGCCGAGATGATCAGCGCCTGGGTGCCACTGCAGGATGCTGTGGCAGCAGTATTGTCGGGCAAGATCCACAATCCGACGGCGATGATCGCAATTTTGGCGGCGCAAGCGGCCCGCGCAGACAACTATGCGAACTTGCGAGACGCTAGCGAACCATTCGATGTGCATCCATACCTGCGCCAGGGATGAGCGGAAAGTTTGAGCGTGCTGTAAAGCGTTACCTGCAGCACTTAGCAATCGAGCGAGGTCTGGCCGAAAACACGCTCGACTCTTATCGCCGGGACCTTAACCGCTATACGGCCGCACTGTGCTCCTATGGGGTCCTCGATCCGCAGGACATCACCGAAGCTACGATTAGCGGTTATCTACAGGAGCTGTCCCGAGGCGATGAAGAGCATCAGGCTTTGGGTGCGCGATCGGTGGCCAGACATGCAGTGGCGATCCGGCAGGTTCATAAGTACTGGGAGCTAGAAGGGATTTGCGCGCCCAATCCAGCACGCGAAATTCAACCGCCCACCATCGGTGCGTCGCTACCGAAGGCAATTTCCATCTCTCAAGTCACCAAATTGCTTGACTCGATCAATACCGAAACTCCAGCCGGACTTCGCGATCGGGCGATTCTTGAATTCCTATACGCCACCGGAGCACGAATTTCTGAAGTTGTTGATCTGGATGTTGACGATCTGCACTTCGCCGATGATGCGGTCGTGAGGCTTTTTGGTAAGGGCTCAAAGGAGCGGATCGTGCCAGTAGGCGGATATGCCCAGCGAGCCGTCAGTGATTACCTGGTGCGTTCGCGCCCGGGGCTGGCAGCCAAGGGCAAAGGAACTCCGGCGCTGTTTTTGAACCAGCGCGGCGGCAGACTCTCCCGCCAATCAGTGTGGCTCTTACTTAGCAAAGCAGCGCAGCGGGCCGGCATCACCGGTGACGTATCTCCGCATACGATGCGCCATTCCTTTGCTACGCACCTCTTAGAAGGTGGAGCTGACGTAAGGGTGGTCCAAGAGCTTCTTGGTCACGCTTCGGTGACAACAACGCAGATCTATACCAAGGTGAGCGTTGATTCCTTGCGTGAGGCCTACCAACTGGCTCACCCGAGGGTGAACTAAAAATGCCGAATAGTCTGGCGTCCAATTCTGCTCGGCAAATAGCGCTGGTTGCCCTGACCGATGAGCGCGAGAGCCGAGTTCACGTTCTGTTGGGACGCAAGCTGCGCGGGTTTGGCCAAGGAAAGATCGTGCTTCCCGGCGGAAAAGTTGAGGTAGGCGAGAGCTGTGTGGATGCCGCGATTCGTGAGTTTCGCGAAGAAACTGGACTTGAGGTTGTGTCCGACGATTTAGAGTTGTCAGCTCAGATCAACTTCAGATTCAGCGCCCTTGAATCTGCGAATATGCACTGCACTACATTCGTCACCCGCCGTGCGTCGGGAGAAGCATTAGTTAGCGATGAACTTCAGCCACTCTGGGTGGATCCACAACGCCTTCCCATTGAACACATGTGGCAGGACTCGCCTTTGTGGTTACCAAAGTTGGTCGCCGGGGAGAAGTTTACTGCGACGATTGTGCTGGCTGCGGATAATGCATCGGTACAAAGTATCCACATTGAGCCTTGGACTTAGCCTGCCACGTGGGACCGTGTCTTAGCGGCTAATCCTCGTCAGGTTCGAAGACCAGCAGATCGCCAGGCTGGCACGCTAGTTCTCGGCAGAGCGCTTCAAGGGTGGTGAATCGCACTGCTTTGGCTCGACCGTTTTTGAGCACTGCAAGATTGGCTGGGGTAATGCCGATTTTCTCCGATAGCTCACCCACGGCCATCTTCCGCTTGGCCAACATGACGTCGATATCTACTCGAATCCCCATTAGATGACCTCGCCGAGTTCCGTGCGTAGCTGCGCGGCCTGTTCTAGAAGGTGGCGTAGGACCAGGGCGATGAAGCTGATGCCGATCATAAGAACCCCAGCGCCACCGATCAGAAGCACGATGCCTGGTGCGATTTCTGAACTGCTGGCGAAAATTGCCGCCACGGTGAATGTGGCCAGCGCACCAATAACAAATGCGAAGATGATCGGTGAAACGTAGCGTAGCGAGGCCGGATCAAACACGGTTCCGCGTCTCACCCGAGTGGCGAGCTTCCACACACAGTAGACGCAGGCTTCGATGATGAGCCCGGCAATGAACAAGTAGGCCAGAAATGATCCGCTGACTAGGCGTTCGGCTCCGGTTCCGGGGGAGTCGTTGAAGATGATCATAGGGATCATGCCAAATTGCACAAAGAGCGCGCCGGCGGTAGCGACGGCCAGAATGATCTTAAGGCCGAGAATGCTGAGTTTGCCCATGCCGAACGAACCTATCGTTAGTCGAAATTATTCTATCGTTAAACGATAGGTACGATCGGGGTTGAGCGCAAGTTCGCATGGCGCAAAAAAGCCATCGAGTCAACGCTGTGAAGCGTGGACCCGATGGCCTCGAGCTGATTTGAGCGTACTAGAGCGCGCGCTGATCCTCACCGTTGTAAGCGGAGAGTGGGCGAATCAGCGCGTTGGCTGCACGCTGCTCGAAGATATGGCTCGTCCATCCGGTGATGCGCGCCGCGATAAAAATCGGGGTGAACATTTCGGTGTCGAATCCCATCAGGTGATAGGTGGGGCCGGCGGGGTAGTCGAGGTTTGGCTTGATGGCCTTTGCCTCGTCCATGGCCGCTTCAAGACCGTCATACAGTCCGAGCATTTCTTGCCGGCCATAGTGCTCGATCATGCGATCGAGCGCGGCCTTCATGGTCGGTACGCGCGAGTCACCGTGCTTATAAACCCGGTGACCAAAGCCCATGACCTTCTTCTTGTTGGCCAGTGCGTCTTCCATCCAGGTCTTGGCACGCTTGGCGGCGTCCTCGCGAGATTCTTCCTTGTTGATGCCAATCTCATTAAAGGTGTGCATCACCGCTTCGTTCGCTCCACCGTGCAGCGGGCCCTTGAGTGCGCCAATGGCACCGGTGACCGCCGAATGCAGATCCGAAAGGGTTGAAGTAATCACGCGGGCGGTGAAGGTCGAGGCGTTAAAGGAGTGCTCCGCGTAGAGCACCATGGAGACACGGAACGCGTCGATCACCTCGGGTGCGGCTTCCTCGCCGAATGTCATCCACAAGAAGTTTGCTGAGTAGTCCAGATCTTCGCGCGGAGCAACTGCTTCTTGTCCACGACGTCGGCGCTGATCGTAGGCAACAACCGCCGGGAATGCCGCGAAAAGCTCTTTGGCTTTGAGCAGTTCGGCTTCGGGTGAGGAGTCTTGCGCCTGCGGGTGATTGGCACCGATGACGGATACCGCGGTACGGCCGACGTCCATCGGGTGGCAATCGGTAGGCAGCAAATCGATAGCGGCCTTCACCCGTGGATCCAGGGCGCGGTTGGCGCGTTCAAAGGCGCTGAATTCAGTCAGCTCGCTTTGGGAAGGCAATTCACCGCTCCACAACAGCAGGGCAACCTCTTCGAAGGACTTGCTGGCCGCCAGATCTTGCACTGGATAACCGCGATACAGTAGCGAATTTGTTTCCGGGTTGACCTTGGAGACGGCGGTGTAGTCAACGACGACGCCTGCTAGGCCCTTTTTGATGTCCTCGGTGGTAGTCATTCTTGCTCCTCTTCATTGGCGGAGTACTAATGCGTTGGGTGCGCCGACCGGATGTGCCGGTCGGCGCAGGTCCTGATTTGGTGCGAACCTAGAGGTTCGCGCTATTGGAATCAATGTCCAGGGTCGGAACCTGGAAGTTGAAAATACCGGTGTCGAAGCGGTTGTAAGCTTCGTAGTCCACGAGCTCGTAGAGACGTGACCTAGTTAACATGTTATCCACTTCGCGCTGCTGAGTTCCATCTTCACTGATGGCATCAAGCACACGTTCGGCCGCTCCCATGGCACTGCGCAACAGGGTGACCGGGTAGATGATCAGCGCGACGCCGGCATCGGCCAGTTCCTGACGGTTGAACAGTTCGGATTTGCCGAACTCGGTCATATTCGCCAGCACCGGCACGTCAACGGCCTTGCATACGGCCTCAAATTCGGCGACGGATTTCATCGCCTCGGGGAAGATCGCATCCGCTCCGGCATCGACCATGGCTTTGGCGCGTTCAATCGCTGCGTCAAGACCGTCCACCGCCCGAATATCGGTGCGGGCCATGATCAGGAAGTTTGAATCGATCCGGGCATCGGCGGCGGCGGCAATACGCTTGAGCATGGTTTCGGTATCAACCACATTTTTGCCGTCCAGGTGGCCACAACGCTTGGGGTTGAACTGATCCTCAATGTGGCACCCGGCCAGACCCGCGTATTCAAGTTCCTGAATGGTGCGTGCCACGTTCATTGGTTCGCCAAATCCGGTGTCGGCATCCACGATGGAAGGCAGATCGGACATGCGGGCGATCTGCCCGGCGCGGGTGGCAACCTCGGTGAGGCTGGTCAACCCAATATCGGGCAGGCCCAGATCGTTAGCTAATACGGCACCCGAGATGTAGATGCCGTCGAATTGCTTTTCGCTGATGAGCTTGGCCGAGAGCGGGTTGAACGCTCCGGGGAACTGGCGGGCAGCACCCGGGGTGAGCATTTCGCGCAGTGCCTGACGCTTGACGGCAGGGGTTTTTGTGGAGTACAACATTTTAGAACAGACCCTTCGGTGCCGCAGCGGTGTTGATGACTCCATCAGCGGCTTGGATGTTCAGCTGGTCTAGCTCGCCGGCGCCAAGGTTTTCCAGGTTTTCTGCGGCCGCGATGAAGCGGTCGATCTCTGCCTCGTCAACCAGGCCGGTGGCCAGGGTGCGGAACTTGTTGATGTACTGATCACGAGCGAAGGGACGAGCGCCCAGTGGGTGTGCGTCGGCCACGGCGATTTCATCGGTGATCACGGTGCCATCGTTCAAGGTGATTTCCACCGAGCCGCCGAAGGCCTTTTCTGCGATGTCCAGCGAGTGGTAGCGGCGGGTCCACTCGAGATCTTCTTCGGTGGTGACCTTGTGCCACAGCTCAACGGTGTCGGCACGGCCGGCACGCTCTGGCGAGTAGGAATCCACGTGGTGCCACGCGCCGTCCTGCAGGGCCACGGTGAAGATGTACGGGATGGAGTGATCCAGGGTCTCGCGGCTGGCGGTCGGGTCGTACTTCTGTGGATCGTTGGCGCCGGAGCCGATGACATAGTGGGTGTGGTGGCTGGTCTTGATCAGTACCGAGGCCACGTTTTTAGGATCGGCTGCTTCTGGATGTTCGCCGTGCAACTTACGAGCCAAGTCGATCCAAGCCTGCGCCTGGTACTCGGCGGAGTGTTCCTTGGTGTAGGTATCCAAAATGGCCCGCTTCGCTTCGCCGGCTTCTGGAAGTGGCACTTCATAGGCGGCGTCCGCCCCGTCAAGCATCCAAGCGATGACGCCGTCTTCACCCTCGTAGATTGGCACTGGGGAAGTCTGTCCACGCATGGCGCGGTCCGCAGCTTCCACGGCCATCTTGCCGGCGAAGGCCGGGGCGTGCGCCTTCCAGGTGGAGATTTCGCCCTTGCGTGACTGGCGGGTAGCGGTGGTGGTGTGCAAGCCCTGGCCCACAGCCTGGAAGATCGTCTCCAAATCCAAGCCGAGCAGGGTACCGATGCCGGCGGCTGCCGATGGGCCCAGGTGAGCCACGTGGTCGATCTTGTGCTTGTGCAGGCAGATGGCCTTGACCAGATCAACCTGAATTTCATAACCGGTGGCGATGCCGCGGATCAGGTCCTTACCCGATGCGCCGGTGTGCTGAGCGACGGCGAGGATCGGCGGGATGTTATCGCCCGGGTGGGAGTACTCGGCGGCCAAGAAAGTGTCGTGATAGTCCAGTTCACGCACGGCGACACCGTTGGCCCAAGCGGCCCACTCGGGGGAGACCTTTTCGGAAATGCCGAAGACCGAGGCACCGGATCCACCGGTGGATGGGGCGTGGGTTAGTGCCTGGGCGCGGGCAGCGATGATCGGCCCGCGGTTTAGCGAAGCAATGGCCACCGAGGCGTTGTCGATGATGCGGTTGATGATCATATCGGTCACTTCGGCAGTGACTTCAACCGGGTCGGTGGCAACCGCGGCAATTTTGTGGGCCAGCTGGTCTTCGCGGGCCAGCTTTTCCTCGGAGCGGTAAACGCGTACTGGGTGCTTGATCATAGTGTCAGTGCCTTTCTGATCCGACCGCGTGGGCCATGATGTGGGTGAAGGATTGGTGCAGGTGAACTGTGGTGGCTGCCGCGGCGACTTCTGGATTTCCGCTGGCGATCGCCCGTGCGATGGCGGCGTGTTCACCGGCGGAGGCTTTAAGGCGATCCGGATTGTCCTTGGCTAAACGCCGTACCCGTTGCAGGTGAACCCGCAGGGTTCGCAGTGCATTGGATAGGTAGGTGTTGTCCGCTGCCTCGTCGATACTCTCGTCGAGCAACTGAACCAATTCGTAGTAAGCCTCGCGAGACCCCGGGATCGATACTTCATCGGCGGCTTGCTCAAAGCGCTGCGCCAATTGGGTGAAACCTTGGTTCTTCGGCGAGGTGGCAGCCGCTTTGGCGCTGGCGCATTCCAAAGCGACGCGTAGTACAAACAAGTCTTCTACGTGGTCTTCGCTGACCTCGGAGACGACGGTGCCGCGTCCTTTCTGTTGCACGGCTAGCCCGTCAGCAACCAGTCGGCCCAATGCTTCGCGAACCGGGGTTCGTGAAACTCCCAGGCGTTCTGACTGCTCAACTTCGCCAAGTACGGTGCCCGGAGCCAAGCGCCATTGAACAATGTCCGCTCGGAGGCTCTCGTAAACCTTGTCGCTTGCTCTCATGGCTCAAGTGTATACACAGAAGCGTCGAAAATGGGAGATCTTCCGAAAATCTTGGCGAAACATTCGATATTTGTATACATAGACCTTGCAGTGGAGTGAGCTGGCTCATAGAGTTGTTAACGAGGGCGATCTCAGTCACCACGCAGATGTCGGGCAATGATGCCCGGTGTCAGGAGGAAAATCATGGCGCAGGAATACCGTCGGGCATTTGCCCAATCCACCACCGATCCATCGGCTTTCTGGCTTAAAGCCGCACAGGACATCCAGTGGGACTCATTCCCACACACCGCGATCGACGATTCGCGCAAACCGCTGTATTCCTGGTTCCCCGACGGGAAGCTGAACCTTTCGGTTAATGCGTTAGATCGCCATGTGGCTGCGGGGCGCGGAGAAAACACGGCGCTGATCTACGATTCCGCCATGCTCGAATCGGTGGAAACCTACAGCTACAACCAGTTACTGCACGAAGTTGAAACTTTCGCCGGTGTGCTGGCTGCCAATGGTGTGGGTCTGGGGGACCGTGTACTGATCTACCTGCCGATGATCCCGCAAGCGGTGATCTCGATGCTGGCCTGCGCACGCCTCGGGGCTGTGCACTCGGTGGTCTTTGGTGGTTTTGCACCCAAAGAACTAGCTGCCCGCATCACTGACTGCGCCCCGGTGGCGGTGGTGACAGCTTCGGGCGGTATTGAGCCGAGTCGGCATATTGAATATTTGCCGGCCGTGGCCGAAGCCTTGTTGATGGCGCAGCCCGCTGTCAAGAATGTGATCGTCGCTCATCGTGAGGGATTTGAGCACACCGTGGCCGAGTACCAAGACCAAACGATCAACGGCCAAGACATCAATTGGCTGGACTGGGACCAACAGTGTGCCCAAGCCACCGGCGCCGCACCGGTGAGTGTGCCCTCAACCCATCCGCTCTACGTGCTCTATACCTCGGGCACCACCGGAGCACCCAAAGGGGTCGTGCGGGATACCGGCGGCTACGGCACGGCGCTGCAGTATTCGTTGAACGCCATCTACGACGTGCACCCCGGGGATACGATGTTCACCGCCTCCGATGTGGGCTGGGTTGTGGGCCACTCCTACATTGTGTACGCACCATTGATCGCGGGAGCGACCTCGGTGCTCTACGAAGGCAAACCCGTGGGCACCCCGGATGCCGGGGTCTTCGGCCGGATTATTCAGGACCATCAGGTCACCACGATGTTTACCGCACCGACCGCACTGCGCGCGGTGCGCAAGGCAGATCCGCAAGGGACCCTGATCGCCAGCCATGACCTGAGCAGCCTGCGTTCGCTCTTTGTTGCCGGCGAGCGCCTGGATCCTGATACTTATCAATTTGCCGTCAACCTGTTCGGCATCCCGGTGGTGGATAACTGGTGGCAGACCGAAACGGGATGGCCGATTGCTTCGAACCCGCTGGGGCTTGAAGAATTACCAGCCAAAGCGGGATCACCGACTACGCCTGTTCCGGGTTTTGCGGTGGAAATTCGTGACGCGATGGGCCAGGCGGTGCCTGCCGGACAAGAGGGCAATATTGTGGTGCGCCTGCCGTTGCCACCGGGAGCACTGAGCACTTTGTGGGGCAATGATCAGCGGTTTATCGACACCTACCTGAGCCAGATTGATGGCTGTTACCTGACCGGTGACTCCGGATACCTCGATGAAGATGGCTACCTGTTTGTGATGGGGCGGACCGATGACGTGATCAACGTATCCGGTCACCGCTTGTCCACCGGCGCCATGGAACAAGTGCTGGCCAGTCATCCGGCGGTGGCCGAATGCGCCGTGATCGGCTTGGCCGATGCGCTCAAAGGCCAACGAGCCAGCGGATATGTGGTGCTCAAATCCGGGGTCGAGGTTGACGACGAGGTACTGAAGAAGGAAATTGTGGCGCTGGTGCGAAAGCATATTGGTGCCGTGGCGGACTTCCGCGAGGTCACCGTGGTGGCGGCGTTGCCAAAAACGCGTTCGGGCAAAATTCTGCGTAAGACCATGCGCCAGATCGCCGATGGCAAGGACTATACGGTGCCCTCCACCATTGAAGACCCCGCGGTACTCGATGAGCTAATGCCGTTGCTGCGTCCGGGGCACTAGGGGCTGATCCAGATTAGTTAGTGATGCCAGAGGCCGCACGGTATTCATATTCCGGGCGGCCTCTGGTGCCATGTCGAGGCTGTTTGATGACGGCTTTGGAATCGAAGAGGTGCTCCAAATAGCGTCGTGCGGTCACCCGGGAGATCCCCAACTCTTCGCCTAGCTCGGTGGCAGAAAGACAACGCTCAGGCTGTCGAGCAAGGTGATCGGTAATTTGCGCCAGAGTTTCGGGGATCAACCCTTTAGGTAGGGAAACTGAGGCCGTGGAGGTGCGCAGCGCCGAAAAAGCGTTATCTAGGGCGGCCTGGCTGGTATCCGGTCCGGTGGAGCGAATGGTGGCGATAAAACGCCGATGGTTTTCTAACTTCTCGGTGAAGGCTGCAAAGGTGAAGGGCTTAATCAGATACTGGGTGATTCCGGTGGCTACCGCGGAACGGACCACCACAAGGTCGCGTACCGCGGTGATGGCAATGATGTCGGTGGTGAGCCCGCGCCCACGCATTCTTTTGGCGACGTCGATGCCGTGCAGATCGGGCAGGGTCATATCCAAAAGGACTAAGTCGAAGGGGGTACCTGAGCGTTGTGCACGGGTGAGTAGTGCCAGTGCTTCTTGGCCGTTGCCGGCGATAGCGCCGGTGGTGAAGCCGGGAACACGATTAACAAACTTTGCGTGTGAGGCGGCGGTTTCGGGTTCATCGTCCACCACGAGGACCACAATGTCTTGGCTGCCCACCGAGGTGCGAGGTGCAATGATGCGCGGATCTGGCATAAAAAACTCCTGAGCTAGTTGCTGTGGGCCAGCGGTAGGGTCACGGTGAAGATCGCCCCGGCATCATTATCAACATTCATTGTGCCACCTAGTCGCAGTACCGCTTGCTGGACGAGGGCTAGACCCAGTCCGCGTGGCTGCGATCCTATTTTGGTGCTGACACCAAAACGAAGTAGCTGATCCAAGAATTCTGGTTCAATACCCGGCCCGGAGTCGGCCACGGAAATGATCAGCTCATCGTCGTCCGCAGTAACTTCCACCCACACGGTGGCTTCGGCGGTGCCCACCGAAACATCCAGAGCGTTATCTAGCAGGTTGCCCACGATCGTGACCATGTCACTGGCCGCAAACGCGTCGGGCGGGATGACGCCCTGGGCAGTGATATCCAATTTGAGACCACGTTCGTTCGCTTGGGCGGCCTTGGCTACCAGCAGGCTGGAGAGGTACGCATCGTCGATGGAGTTCACGATCGCGTCGGTCAGTTTTTGTGAGTGCTGTCGATCATCCACCGCAAATGCCAGCGCTCGGTCGCTTTGACCGTTTTCGATCAGCGTCGCGATGGTATGCAGGCGGTTGGCGTGTTCATGGGTTTGCGCTCGCAGGGCGGTAGAGAAGGTTTTCAGCGACTGCACTTCGCCAGCGAGTTCCTGCACCTCGGTTAAGTCGCGCAAGGTCAGCACCTGTACGGTCAGTGGCTGCATCCCAAACCAGCGCAGCGGTGCTCGTCCCCGTCCAGGAAGGCGCGTATTGGCCAGGCGTGCCGGTCCTTGAGATATGGACAGTACCGTCCGGGTGCCCATATGGATTTCGTCTTTACAACTGCGTCCGGTGGACATTAAGGTGCGCAGAGTTTCGGGCATACTTACCTGGCTGGGATCCAGTCCTGAGCTCGGGACTTGTTCGGGAAGGTCAAGTAGTCGCGCTGCCTCCTCGTTGTACAAGACGATTCGGTGGCGTCGGTCAAGTAGCACAAGTCCTTCTCGCACGGAGTGCAGTGCGGAGAAGTAGAAGGCGTAGAGTCGGCGCAGCCCGTTGGGGCCGAAGCCTAGGGTCGCTTGGTTGACATAGCGTGAGAACGACCAGGAAGTGAAACCGGCGAGCAGTAAGGCCAGTGCGGAAACCATCAGGATTTGTGGCAGCTCGCCGCGGTAGATGCTCTGCAGGTTCTCAAGGGTGATGCCGGTAGCTACGAGACCAACAAGTTTCCCATCGTGGTACACCGGAGCGATGGTTCGCACCGACTGTCCCAGAGTACCCAGCGCAATCTCGTTATAGGTCTCACCTTCCAGCGCCTGTTAGGTGGAGCCAGCGTATTTTTGGCCGATGCGGTTTGGGTCTGGGTGGGTGACACGTACGGTGTCTGGGGTCATGATCGAAATGAAGTCCACACCCTGGCCACGATCCAAAATTTTCTTGGTGTAGGGCTGTAGTTCTTCTGCCGGGTTTTTACCGGCCAGCGCGTTAATGACAAAGGGGTCGTTGGCTAGGGTGATGGATATTGTGGCCACGGTCGCCTGTTTGTCATCGAGGATGACCCGGGCCTGTTGCTGGTAGGTGGAGATGGCCATACCAATAACAACGAGGAAGACCACAAGCATTTGGGCAGCAAAAATAAGGATCGCAAAAGACCACCCACTGCGCCGTAGCGGAGCGGGGACGGCATCGTTATGCGCCTGTTGGGGCAACGACAGTTCGGTGAAATGATCTGTCATGTCGCTCTCCTTATTCTTGCGGTGAACTGCTTTAGAGTGCTAGTGCGTGACCAATATGAACGCAATAGAGATGCAGATCACCTAGTCGCGCAACATGGAACAGAACGATTCTACGTAATACCGGCTTGGCAACGACGCCAGGGGCCGTTACATGCGCATATTGAGGGTAGGACGAACCACATGACTGTCACTGATGACATGACGCCGGGTAGCAATGGCGCCCAGGCCGGACCGAAGAAAAAAGACAAAACTCACTGGCTCTACATTATGGTCATTGTCGCCGTTGTGCTCGGCGCAGCAGTAGGCCTGATCGCCCCTGAACTTGGCAAGTCGTTGAAGCCAATTGGCACCGCGTTTGTTGCCTTGATCAAGATGATCATCGCACCGGTGATTTTCTGCACCATTGTTTTGGGAATTGGCTCGGTAGCTAAGGCCGCTACTGTCGGCAAGGTTGGTGGCCTCGCGCTACTTTACTTCGTAGTGATGTCCACCTTCGCGCTGGCGGTTGGCCTGTTTGTTGGTAACCTCGTTCACCCGGGTGAAGGCCTGAAGCTTAAGCCATATGAGGAAGCTGCTGCGACCCAGTCGAATTCCACCGTCGACTTCCTGATGTCGCTGATCCCAGGGGACCTTCCGGTTCTGCCTACCTTGGTTGTTGCTTTGCTGGTTGGCTTTGCCCTGCAGGGTCTGGGCAAGAGCGGCGAGCCAGTACTGGTCGCTATCCAGCACATCCAGAAGGTCGTCTTCCGCATCATGATGATGATCATGTGGGTCGCTCCGATTGGTGCATTCGGCGCCATCGCCGCCGTGGTTGGTGCTACCGGCTGGGCCGCGATCGGTTCCATGGCAATCCTCATGGGTGCTTTCTACGTCACCTGTGCACTGTTCATCATCGTCATTCTTGGTGGCATTCTGCGTGCCTTCACCGGTTTGAACATCTTCCAGCTGCTGAAGTACCTGGCTCGTGAATACCTGCTGATCTTCTCCACCTCGTCGTCCGAGTCGGCATTGCCACGACTGATCGCCAAGATGGAGCACGCCGGTGTTTCGAAGCCTGTTGTTGGTATCACCGTTCCAACCGGTTACTCCTTCAACCTCGACGGCACCGCCATCTACCTGACCATGTCGGCATTGTTTGTTTCCACCGCGATGGGCATGCCAATGAACATTGGTGAGCAGATCGGCCTGTTGGTCTTCATGATCATTGCTTCTAAGGGTGCCGCCGGTGTGACCGGTGCAGGTCTGGCCACCTTGGCTGCAGGTCTGCAGGCACACCGCCCTGAGCTGCTTGATGGCATGGGCGTGATCGTGGGTATTGATAAGTTCATGTCCGAGGCTCGTGCACTGACCAACTTCACCGGCAACGCTGTTGCTACCTTGTTGATCGGTAAGTGGACCAACGAGCTGGACCTGGAGCAGGCTAAGGCCGTGCTAGCCGGTTCACGTCCATTCGACGAAAACAGCGTCGAAGGCCACTAAGGCAAGTGCGCTAGTAAAACTAACCGCCACCGCTAAGGATTTTTCTTAGCGGTGGCGGTTTTTTTATCGCCCCCAGATTGGCATAGAGCTACCGTGGCTGCAATATCGAATAGCCTGAGAGCATGAGCACAGATCAGCACATTGCGGGGCAACCCCTGAGCATTATCGAGCAAGAACTAGTAGCGTTCGCTGCCCATAGCATCGATCAGGTCACCGATGCCCACGTTGGTGGCGACGGTGTGTACACCATGGGAGCGGCGGTGCTGGACGCTAGCGGTGCCATGTACCCGGGCGTGAACTTCTATCACTTCACCGGTGGTCCCTGCGCCGAGCTAGTGGCTCTTGGCTCAGCGCGTGCCAACGGAGCCCACGATCCGCAAGTGATCGTCGCGGTGGGTAACGAGGGACGGGGAATCAAAAACCCCTGCGGTCGCTGCCGACAGATTATGGCCGATAACTATCCATGGATCCGAGTGATCGTTGTACAGCCTGAGGGACCGCGCACTGTAAGCATTAACGCGTTACTGCCACTAAATTTTGACTGGAACGCTGAACAGGCCTAGAGCGCCGTATTTGACCGGAGCCGGCGTACAGCTGGCTTACAACATTTGAGTTAAGGTTCAAGGTAAAGGCTCGCCGTAAAGGAACCCAAAACGCCAAGTTCTTTTGCTTAGACCGATAACCTTGAGTTGAGCTTACAGCTCGAAGAATTAGGTAGATCGAACGGGAAGTGTGGTTAACCCATCGTGAGCGAGGAACAGGGAAGCAAGCACCGTGGCGCAGGGATGCTCAAGGAGCCCCGCCCGGTGGGCCCAACCGGTAAGCCGTTGACAGATTTCCCGGTGCCAGCACCGTTGCCATCGCACGGGCCAGCCCGTGTTATTGCCATGGTCAACCAGAAGGGTGGCGTGGGTAAAACCACCTCCACCATCAACTTGGCTGCGGCGCTCGCCGAATACGGCCGTAAGGTACTTTTGGTGGACTTTGATCCACAGGGCGCCTTGTCTGCTGGCTTTGGTACCAACCCGCACGAAATGGACATCACCGTCTACAACGTGCTGATGGACCGTCAGGTGAAGATCACCGATGCCATCTTGAAGACCGATGTGGAAAACATCGACCTGTTGCCAGCGAACATTGACCTGTCCGCTGCAGAAGTGCAGTTGGTCAACGAGGTCGCCCGTGAGCAGGTGCTTGAACGCGCTCTGCGCAACGTCATCGACGACTACGACGTAGTACTAATTGACTGCCAGCCGTCCTTGGGTCTGCTCACCGTCAACGCACTGACCGCTGCCCACGGTGTGATCATCCCATTGACCGCGGAGTTCTTCGCACTGCGTGCCGTGGCCCTGCTGATGGAAACCATCGACAAGGTCAAGGATCGTCTGAACCAGGTCTTGGAGCTGGACGGCGTTGTTGCAACCATGTACGACGCGCGAACCCTGCACAGCCGTGAGGTCATCACCCGCTTGGATGAAGCCTTTGGCGACAAACTCTTCGAAACGGTCATCAAGCGAACCATCAAGTTTGCCGATGCCAACGTGGCCGCTGAACCAATCACTAGTTACGCTGCGAACCACCCCGGCGCCGAGGCCTACCGTAACCTGGCTCGCGAGCTGATTTGGCGTGGTGGCGCCCCGTAATGAGCAGCACGCTCACCGAGCAAACCGCCAACGATTCCACCGAGCCAGCACAGACTGAGCCGGAATCGTCTGGCGGTTTTCGCCTTGCCCTGCAAAATTTTAACGGTCCCTTTGACGTCCTACTTCACCTGATAACCCAGCGCGAGCTGGATATCACCGAGGTGGCTCTGGCGCAGGTGACCGACGAATTTATCGCCTACCTTCGAGAACTGCAAGCCAGTGTCACCGAGGGTAGTGACGGGATGAAGGTGCTCGATGAGACTACCGAATTTTTGGTAGTAGCCTCCACGCTTCTAGATTTGAAAGCCGCCCGGCTGCTGCCGCGTGGCGAGATGGCTGACGAAGAAGACTTTGAACTGCTTGAAGCCAGGGACCTCTTGTTTGCCCGACTTTTGCAGTACAAGGCCTTTAAGCAAGCAGCCGAGTTTTTGGGGGAGCAATACCAGAGTGAAGGCTCACGGTATCCACGCGAAGTTTCTTTGGAACCAGAATTTGCTTCCCTGCTTCCTGAATTAATTTTCACCATTGGCCCCGACGCCCTAGCTGCGCTGGCCGCCTCAGCACTGGCCCCTAAGCCTGCGCCAACCACCGAAGTTGGCATCGGACACTTGCATGGGGCCAACGTGACAATCGCTGAGGAAGCTGAGTCGATGACCGCGCTGCTTGAAGCACGCGGCCCGCTGGATTTCCGCGAATTGGTGGCTGATGCCTCAGCGCATCTGGTGGTGGTAGTACGTTTTCTGGCATTGTTGGAGATGTTTAGGCAACGCGCGATCAGCTTTGAACAAGTTGATCCGCTGGGACCACTGCGCATTAGCTTGCTTTTAGAGTCCAGCTTTGATGCCCAGTCGGTTCAAGATGAGTATGAGGGGAGCGCGGGTGAGGTGAATCATGAGTGAGATTGCACCCATTGACCAGCTGCCAGGAGGCCTAGAATCGGGCCTCGAAGCGGTACTAATGGTCGCCGATATCCCCGTAAGTTCGGCACATTTGGCACAAATCTTCCAGGTGCCAATTGAGCGGATCGCCCAGACTTTGGAGAAGTTGGCTACCGAGTATGATGGAAAGGATCGCCCGCGCGGATTTGAACTGCGTCGTGTCGCCTCCGGGTGGCGTTTCTATACGCGTAGCGATTACGCCGATTTCGTCTCCAGCTTTGTGCTCGATGGGCAGAGCGCGCGCTTGTCGCAGGCCGCCTTGGAAACACTGGCTGTCATCGCATACCGACAGCCGGTCTCGCGTGGACGTATTTCGGCGATTCGAGGTGTGAACGTCGATTCTGTAGTGCGCACATTGCTCACTCGCGGATTGATCACGGAGTATGAGGAAACTGGAGATGGTGGAGCAACGCTCTACCAGACCACCGAATACTTCCTGGAACGACTGGGATTGGGCTCGCTAGATGAGTTGCCTGCGCTATCCCCGTATCTTCCTGGGGTGGCCGATCTTGAATCGCTCGATTCGGCAACCTACGACGATTAAGAAACTGCCAGCAGGCAGCTACACCGGACCAACCACGCGTGATGCCCCTAATCGACGGGACCGCGCAGCGAAACGTAACAGCAAGGGACACAGGCAAGCATGAGCAGGGGATCTTCCTCCGGCCGCACACCACGCGGCAACAATTCAAACTTCGGCGGCAAGCCAGCAGGCGGCCGCGGCAAACAGGGCGGCAAGTCCTTCGGCGACAAGCCGTACGACAAGTCCGCCTCCGGCAAGCCAGGTGCTCGCAGTAACTCGGCCAAGTCAGATTCGGCACGGTCGGATTCGACCAAGTCGGGCTCGGCAAAGCGCAATACTGCCGCACCACGCAAAAACTCCGAGCGCGCCTTTGGTAAGGAACGCTTCGGCAATTCCGTACCAAACACCTACGCTCGTCCGACCCAGCGCGCTCGCGCTCAGGCCCGTGCTGAAAGCCAGGCTAACCGTCAGGAGCACGGCGAGTCACAAGACGGCATCCGCTTGCAGAAGGCCATGGCCAATGCAGGTGTTGCATCACGTCGTGTCTGCGAAGAGATGATCACCGAGGGCCGCGTTGAAGTTAACGGTCAACTGATTGTTGAACTTGGTGCCCGCGTTGATCCAGCCAAGGATTCCATCCACGTTGATGGCATGCGTATCCAGGTCAACCAGACCAACCGCTACTACGTGTTTAACAAGCCAAAGCACGTAATGAGCACGATGGATGACCCAGAGGGTCGTCGCACCATCGCTGACTACTTCAAAAATGAGCACCACGCTCAGCGCTTGTTCCACGTCGGCCGCCTTGATTACAAGACCGAAGGCGTGCTGATCCTGACCAACGACGGCGAGCTAGCTAACCGTCTGCAGCACCCAAAGTACGAGGTGCCAAAGACCTACCTGGTGCAGATCCCGGGCCCACTGCCACGTGCAGTGAGCAACGAGCTGCGTGAAGGTATTAAGCTGGAAGACGGCTGGATCAAGGTTGATGACCTGAAGATCATCGCCACCACCCCTAAAAACGTGATGGTTGAAGTGACCTTGCACTCTGGTCGCAACCGTATCGTGCGACGCATGTTTGACGCTGTGGGCCACCCGGTTCAGCGTTTGGTACGCGTAGCTGTTGGTCCCGTACTACTCGGAGATCAGAAGCAGGGCACCATCCGCTCCCTGGGCAACCAGGAAATCGGTCACCTGATGGCCATGGTGGGGATGTAACTAATGCCCTCTTCTCACCTTGCCGGCCCAGTTCTGGTCATCGGCACCGGGCTGCTGGGCACCTCGGTGGGATTAGGACTGCGCGCCAAAGGCCTGCACGTATACCTCTCGGATATTTCGCCAACCGCCGCTGGGGTAGCCCAGGATATCGGGGCTGGTGTGCTCCTTGAAGCGCGCACCATCGCTCCGGAACTTGTGGTGGTGGGCGCTCCGCCGGATGTCACCGCAGCCTTGGTTGCTCAAGCACTCTTGGATTACCCCAACGCCACGGTGGTTGATATCGCCAGCGTTAAGGGATCTATCCTTGCCGCTGTGTTGGCTGATGGGCGACTGGGAGAGCGCGAAACTTCGCGCTACGTGGGTACACATCCCATGGCAGGGCGAGAGAAGTCCGGCCCGGCAGCAGCTCGTGGTGAACTCTTCACCTCAATGCCGTGGGTTATCTGCGCGCATGAAGGTGCAGATGCCTCGCGGGTGAAGGTGGCAGAGTCTTTGGCTATCGATCTGGGTGCGACCATGCACCGGATGAGCGTGACCGAGCACGATGAGTCTGTGGCTTTGATCAGTCACTTCCCGCAGGCTGCCAGCTCGATGATTGCTTCGCGATTGCTCGACGCGCAACCACACCAATTGGCTTTAGCCGGCAACGGATTGCGTGACACGACGCGAATCGCCGCTAGCGATGAGAAGCTGTGGATTCAGATCTTTGCGCACAACGCCGCCGCATTGGTGCCCATCCTTACCGGGATGAAAGAAGATTTGGATCGACTGATCAACACGCTGCAAGAACCGAAGGCCCCTGGAGCTTTGCTGGATTTGTCGCAGTTGATGAGTGAAGGTAACGCCGGTAAGGCCCGCATTCCGGGCAAGCACGGCGCACCACCTCAAGCTTTTGCACTAGTGACTGTGGTGATCGATGACCGTCCAGGTCAGATCGCTCAGTTGCTAACTGAGATTGGCCAAGCGCAGATCAACATCGAAGATTTGCGTATGGAACACTCTGCCGGACATCAGGTTGGTCTGGTGGACGTTTCGGTGATTCCAGGCCGCCGCGACGAACTAATTGACGTATTGACCACTAACGGATGGAAAGTAGCCCAGTGAGCACCTTGAACAACGACACGCTTGTCATCGCCATCGACGGCCCTAGCGGCTCTGGCAAGTCTTCGGTCTCCAAGGCCGTCGCCCGCGAACTGGGTGCCGTCTACTTGGATACCGGTGCCATGTACCGTGCGATCACTTACTCGGTGCTCGATGCTGGAACCGACCTCACCGACGCTCACGCTATCGCCCAGGCGGTGCGAGACGCGCAGTTGGAAATTTCCGTTGACCCGGATGCTGAGCTGGTAAAGATTGGCGGGGTCGACGTGACGCAAGCCATTCGTGAACCACGCATCTCCGAGCAGGTTTCCGCCGTAGCAACCAATCTGGATGCCCGCGCGGAGCTGGTTCGCCGTCAGCAGGAAATCATCAAGGCAAACACTCGCATTGTGGCTGAAGGCCGCGACATCACTACCGTTGTTGCACCGGATGCTGATGCGCGTATTTTGCTCACCGCGTCAGAAGAAGCACGACTGCGTCGCCGTGGTCTGCAGCTCGGTGGTAGCCAGAACGACTCGCAGCTAGCCAACCAAGTGCTGGCCCGCGACGCCAAGGATTCCACCGTAGTGAACTTCACCCAGGCTGCCGATGGAGTCATGACCGTTGACTCCTCGGACCTAGATTTTGAACAAACCATCGCCGCAGTGCTTGACGCAATCAACACTGCAACGAAAAACTAGCCTCAAGCTGGTGCCCATCCTCGGCGAGAGCCGATGAAGATTACGATCGCTGTGAAGGGAAAATCATGAGCGAGAACAACTCCACCCACGACGAGGAATACATCCCCGTTGGAGACGACGATATCGCCGAGCGCCTGGCCGAACTGAGCGAGGAAGAAGCCGCCATTCGTGCGCAGGCTCTGCTCAGCGGACTGGAAGATTACGATCTCGACGAAGAAGACTCTGCCTTACTGGCAGGCCTCGACGCATTTGACGACGAGGATAAAGACGTAGTTATCCCGCCGGTTCTGGCGGTTATTGGACGTCCAAACGTCGGTAAGTCCACTTTGGTCAACCGTATTTTGGGTCGCCGCGAAGCCGTGGTTGAAGACACCCCAGGTGTTACCCGTGACCGTGTGTCCTACTCCGCTGAGTGGATGGGCCGTCCCTTCACCGTTGTTGATACCGGTGGCTGGGAGCACGATGCCAAGGGCATCCACGCTTCGGTAGCTGATCAGGCCGAAATCGCTGCAGACGTAGCCGACGCAATTCTATTTGTTGTTGACTCCCACGTTGGAGCCACCGCAACTGACGAAGCTGTGGTGAAGATGCTGCGCAAGAAGGGCAAGCCTGTCTTCTTGGTCGCCAATAAGGTTGATGACTTCAACCAAGAAGCCGAAGCAGCTGTGCTGTGGGGCTTGGGCTTCGGTCAGCCATGGCCAGTTTCGGCCCTGCACGGTCGCGGTACCGCTGACCTGTTGGACGCCGTCATGGAGAAGCTGCCTGAGCACTCGGCTTTTGGTGGTTTGATTCCTTCCGGCGGCCCACGCCGTATTGCCTTGATCGGACGCCCAAACGTGGGTAAGTCCTCGTTGCTGAACAAGCTTGCTGGTTCCGAGCGTGTGGTTGTTGACGAGTACGCCGGTACCACCCGCGACCCAGTGGATGAATTGATCGAACTGGGCGGGAACATCTGGCGCTTCGTGGATACCGCTGGTATTCGCCGTCGTCAGCACATGGCTGTTGGCTCCGACTACTACGCTTCATTGCGTACCCAGACCGCTCTGGAAAAGGCCGAAGTTGCCGTGATCCTGTTGGCCGCCAACGAGATCGTTTCCGAGCAGGACGTGCGCATCATTCAGCTGGCCATCGAAGCTGGCCGTGCCATGGTCATCGTTTACAACAAGTGGGACGAGGTGGATGAGGACCGTCGTTACTACCTGGATCAGGAAATCGATCGCGACCTCGCACACATCGAATGGGCCCCACGGGTCAACATTTCTGCCAAGACCGGCTGGCACAAGGACAGGCTTGTTCCTGCACTGAACACGGCTCTGGATTCTTGGGACAAGCGCGTTCCAACGGGCAAGCTGAACGCTTTCTTGGGCGAACTCGTAGCTGCGCACCCGCACCCAGTACGTGGCGGTAAGCAGCCACGCATCCTCTTTGGCACTCAAGCTTCGGCCCGTCCGCCACGTTTTGTGCTGTTCACCACCGGGTTCTTGGACCCAGGTTACCGCCGATTCATCACCCGTCGTTTGCGTGAAACCTTCGGTTTTGAGGGAAGCCCAATCGAGGTTTCGATGCGTATCCGTGAGCGTCGCTCACGCAACCGCTAAAGTTCGAAATTAGCCCTTCACTTGGTGTAGGGTAAATATGGAGCTTTTGCAGACGGCACCCTTGGATCTCACGACTTGGGGGATAACGGCTGCGGAAGCATCGGGCTATGGCGCAGCTTGGTAGCGCGCCTCACTGGGGGTGAGGAGGCCGTGGGTTCAAATCCCGCTAGCCCGACCATCTTGTAAAACCCCGTCGAGAATTTTTCTCGGCGGGGTTTTGCTCTGCCAAAATAATTACGGGAGCAACCAGATGCAACGCAGGTTCCAACAGGTAGACGTCTTCAGTAGTACTGCTTATAAAGGCAATCCGCTGGGGGTAGTTTTAGACGCCCCGGGGCTCTCTAGCCAAGAGATGATCAACTATTCGCGGTGGTCCAATCTTTCTGAGGTCACCTTTGTATTGCCGTCTGAAAATCCAGACGCGGACTATCGCTTCCGTATCTTCGCTAGGGAACGTGAGTATCCATTTGCTGGTCATCCTGCTTTGGGCACGGCGCGTGCATGGCTTGCCGAAGGGGGAGTGCCGAAGAATTCAGGGTTGATTCTGGCTGAATGCGAAGCCGGGGTTGTGCCAATCAAAATTCAAGGCGACGTATTGTCATTCGCCTCGCCGCCAACGATACGCAGCGGGACAATTGAAGCCAGCGAACTAGCCGAGGTTCTGCACATTCTTGGTGTGGAGCAATCGCAGGTGCTCGATTCTCAGTGGGTGGATAACGGGCCCGGGTGGATGGCCATCTTGCTGGATGACCATGACCTTTTGCTTGGGCTTGATCCGAAGATTCCAATCCGTCCCGGTCGATGGAAAATCGGAGTCATCGCGCCTTTGGCTCATGCGCAAGATGAAGAAAAATTTGAGGTCCGGGCACTGACCATCGAGAACGGAACCCTGCGAGAAGATCCTGTGACAGGGAGCCTGAACGGTGCAGCAGCGCAGTGGCTCATCAACACGCAAAAGGTCCACCCTCCACTGATTAACCGGCAAGGCTCGGTAATCGGGTACGAGGGACGCGTGTACCTAGACGTGAGTGATGAACATTTGTGGGTCGGTGGGCATACCCAGGTCTTGATCCGCGGAACTATTGAGCTCTAGGGCTCAATGCCTTGTCAGGGACTTTGAGCCGAACTAGTCTTGAGAAATGGGAACGATAATTTCTGGGATGTTCTTCCACGCAACGCCATAGCGTTGATTTATCCGATGTTGAGCCTAGCTCCATTGCCCACCCACGGCATCATGTTTCGGTGCCCGACAAATAACTGTGCTGCTTGATGGACTTTAGAAGTCTTTGCGCGCAAGGCAGGAAAATCCCATGACTCAGGCCAAATCTACAGACCTTGATGGTGAGGCTAACGGTGAAGACCGTAGCAATGCACTGTGCATTTTGGAGAACGTTAGTGTCAGTTTTGCAGACCTAGACGTACTGACCGATGTCGACGTTGTTCTTTCCTTCAACGAACGACTTGCCGTATTGGGCGATAACGGTTCAGGTAAGTCAACTCTCATGCGAGTGCTATCTGGAACGCTGGAACCAGATCAAGGGCACCGAGTGATCAACGCGCCCGGGGGAGTTGCCTACGCTGCACAGAACCCTAAATTCTCCGCAGACATGAGCGTACAAGAGGTCATAAACTCCTACCACCGACGATTCCGCGAACTGGAAACTCTGATCGCTGCCATCTCGCAACGACTGCAGAGCGCTACAGGCCAGACGGCTGAGCGCCTCATGACTCAATTGCAGCAGGTTACCGACCTTTATGAGGCAGCAGATGGTTATAGCTTGGAACAGCGAGTGGACAGCGCCCTCGAGCAGCTGAGCTTGGGGGAGATTGATCGGCAACGGCCCGTCTCCCAGCTCTCCGGCGGGCAACGTTCACGACTGGGGTTAGCCTGTGTACTGTGTTCGGGAGCCCAACTACTGTTACTGGACGAACCGACCAACGACTTAGACGATTCTGCGATGTCGTGGTTGGAGCGGAACCTTGAAAAGCACCATGGAGCGTTGGCGGTCATCAGCCACGACCGCATGTTCCTACAGCGGTTTGCGCGTTCCATCGTTGAAGTTCATGACGGTTCTTTGGCGCACTATGGGAACGGATACGAAGGTTATCTGCATGCCAAGGAGCAGGAACGAATTGCGATTCGGGCGGACTACGAACAGTGGCTGGAGGAGTTGGAGCATTCTCAGCGTTTGGTGGAAAAGAATGCGGCTCGCGTTGCAGCTGTACCCCGGAAACAAGAAAAGGCCGGGTTTGGGCACGGTAATTTCCGCATGCGCAGTCGCAGCCATGGATCGACTTCAAAGATTCGTCAGGCCAAATCTCGCATTGAGGATCTGGAATCAAACCCGGCACCGAAGCCCGCGGCCGAATTGGAATTTGCCATGCCAACCGAAAGTGGCACTGGCGATGGCAACACTTGTTTGGTCAGAGCAACTAAGGCACGACGCGAGGAAGCGCCGCTGTTGGCAACGAGTAATTTTGAAATTAACCTGGGCCAGCGTTGGTTAGTTACTGGTCCCAATGGTGCCGGCAAAACTTCGCTGTTAAAGCTGCTGGCTGGCGAATTAGATCATTCTCAAGGCCAAATCTGGAGAGCAGAAAATCTGAGCTATGCGTGGTTACGACAAGAGCTCGGACAGATCCCCGGAGAAAGCTTGCTCGAATCATTCGCTCTGGCGACGGACAGTTTTGTTGAAGAAGCTGCGCCGGTGCTGGCTAAGTTGGGGCTGTTTAGGGCCAATGATTTTCCGCGGCATCCGCTTTCGCTCTCGGTGGGCCAACGCCGCAGGTTTGAGTTTGCTGTGGCGGTCAGCACTCGGGCGCAATTACTACTATTAGACGAGCCGACAAACCATCTCTCGCCGGCGCTGGTTGAACAGCTTGAAGAAGCGTTAGAGCAATACCCTGGAACGGTTATTACCGTGACTCATGATCGCAGGTGGCAGCAGAAACTCAAGGCGCAATCGAACCTTCAGAGATTGCATGTACGAGATGGTCAGGTGCAAGTCGTGAAATAGGCGAGTGGACGCCACGAACAACATCATGCATGGATACTGCCAGTTCCTAAGGTGCAAAACTTATGACGGAAGTCTGAATCTGCGCGCAGGTTCCAATGGCTACCAACCAGCACACGTATGTGCTGGTTGGTAGCCATTTTTTCTGTGGAGAGTGCGCGGTCTTGGTGCGATCAGAAGTGAGAAATCCACGAATTCGGACAAAGATTGTGAGGCCTCTCACGGATTGTATATGATTAGTGTGCGATAAAAGAGCATCGAGTTCTATTATCGAACAAATGATATTCGAGTAAGTCATCACAGGGAAGCGGGGGATGGGACAATGCGGTTTCATCACAACGGATATGTCTCGGCGGATCCACGAGTTCAACCGGCAGCGGGAACGGGGATCAACCGTCCTGAAGAACTACCGGAATTCATGGACGTGCTAATTGTTGGCACCGGGCCGGCCGGAATTATTACCGCGGCACAGCTCTCACAATTTCCAGATGTGCATACCCGAATCATCGACCGTCGCCCACATCGACTTGAGATTGGCCAGGCGGATGGAATTCAGTCACGCAATGTTGAGACATTCCAAGCCTTCAACTTCGCAGAGCGGATCACCGCAGAAGCCTATGTCATCAAAGAGACCACATTTTGGAATCCGGATCCTGCCAAACCTGAGCAGATCATTCGCACCGACAGGACGGCAGATGATCCGACGGGTGTCAGTGAATTTCCGCATCTTGTGGTGAACCAGGCGAGGGTCATCGACTACTTTGCCGAATACGCCCTCAACTCACCTGCTCGAATTACTCCAGATTATGGCTGGGAATTCAAAGAGCTCAGCGTTGAACCTGCTCACGAATATCCTGCGAAAGTCACGCTGATTAACTGCGCTGACGGTGCGGATTCATTGGAACGCGTAGTTCGTGCCAAATACGTTGTGGGAGCAGACGGTGCACGCAGTCAGGTTCGCCGTTCCATTGGAGCCAAGCTGTCAGGCGACAAAGCCAACCATGCGTGGGGCGTCATGGATACCTTGGCCGTCACCGACTTTCCGGATGTGCGAACTAAATGCGCAATCCATTCAACCGCCGGCTCAATCCTGCTCATTCCTCGTGAAGGCGGACAACTCTTCCGACTTTATGTTGACCTAGGCGAGGTTCCGGAAAACGACGAGGGTAAGGTCCGCGAAACACCGTTGGAAGAAATCATTGAACGGGCCAAAGCGATCTTGAATCCCTACTCGCTAGAAGTGAAAGATGTTGTCTGGCATAGCGTCTACGAAGTCGGCCATCGACTAGCCGATCGCTTCGACGACGTCCCTCTGGAAAAAATTGATTCGCAAAATCCTCGAGTTTTCATCGTCGGGGACGCCTGCCACACACACTCTGCAAAAGCAGGGCAAGGGATGAATGTGTCCATGCAGGATGGATTCAACCTGGCATGGAAAATTGGTCATGTGCTTTCTGGGCAAGCACCAGCGCAATTGCTGCGGACTTACAGCGCCGAACGTAAGGTCATCGCCAAAGATCTGCTCGACTTTGATAAGCAATGGTCCTCCATCATGGCCGCAACGCCAGAAGACTTGGCAGGCAAGGAAGGCGTTGCCGAATTTTATGTTCGTACCGCTGAATTCCCGGCAGGATTCATGTCTGAGTATTCACCGTCCGAACTTACGGTCAACAAAACGTACCAGCATCGAGCAGCCGGATTCCCCATTGGTAAGCGTTTCAGATCCGCAGAAGTTATGCGTGTGGCCGACGCCAACCCAAAACACTTGGGGCGTCATCACAAGGCCGATGGGCGCTATCGAATTTATGTTTTTGCCGACCAGCAGCCAGCAGGTGCCTCGGGTGAAGTTGCAGAGCTGGCATCGTGGTTGACGGATTCACAAGATTCTCCGGTCCGGCGATTCACGCCAAAGGGCTCGGATCTTGATGCGCTCTTTGGTATCAAGGTGATCTACCAGCAAGATTACTCAACGCTGAACATCAACGACGCACCTGAGATATTCCGCCCCCATGTTGGACAGTTCGGACTCATGAACTATGAAAAGGTCTACACCGCTCTGCCCGCGGAAAATATCTTTGAACAACGACAAATTTCCCGTGAGGGAGCGATCGTAATCGTTCGGCCGGATATGTATGTGGCCAACGTTTTGCCGTTGAGTGCCACCGATCAACTATCCGAGTTTTTTGATTCAGTGTTACTCGATCAGAACTAATCAAGATATTTCCCCTACCAGTGTGAGGCCAGCTCAATGAGCTGTTCTTACGCTGGCTCGCAGTGTTGTCGCTGCGGAATATTTAATGCACTGTGTGAGTTGTTAAAGGTGCAAGGGATAAGTTCGTGGCGGAAGGAATGCGTTATGGATCAGGGTTTCAGTTTCGATCTACAACAGGTCGTTGAATCTGACATGGTGTGCGCCGACGGCGTCTGTTTTATTCCGACTTCTAACGAGTCCACTGCTCAAGCAAATACTCTCGCAGGACCACTGCGTGATTAGCTTGCTCGTTTTTTGAACTATAAACAAAAGTGACGATCGAATGTTGCTCTAGGATTTGCAGCAAGTCGTCTACAGCGGGGTTTTGATCCAACTCGGATTTGTAGACCTGAGCGTATTGTTCGAAGTGCTCGGTGTCGTGGATCCATACTTTGCGAAGTTCGTTGCTTGGAGCAACGGTCTTAGCCCACTGGTCTAAATGGAGTTTCTCTTTACTCTGACCACGCGGCCATAGACGGTCAACCAGTATGCGGTAGCCGTCTTCGGCAATAGCGTTGCTGTACACCCGCTTGAGTCGAATTTCAGACATGATTCACCTGTTAATTCCTGATCTGCGCTGGTTCTGATCCAAAATACCGAGAATGATCGGTGCCATGGAGACGATCGTGGTTTCGCTCAATTTACCTCAGATGTCACGCCTAGAATTCCATACGTCGGAAATTATGCGCTCATCTGTTATCACTTGGCTGGTGAGTAGGCTAATCTGTAGATAGTTTGGTATCGCAATATTGCCAAATTCGAACTCAAGGTCGTCGCGCACGAACTGTAAGCAAGATTTTCTGGAGGATCCCAAATGTCGGAACATGGGCCGGTTGACCCGCACAAAGAGTCTGCCTCCGAGACGACCAATATTTCTCTCCCATCAGCTGGCAAGCCAACTGAGCCCGCAGTCATCTACACTCTGAGTGAAGATGAGAAGAGCGCAGTACGCGCACTGCCTGCCGGTTCGGCATTGTTGATTGCTCACTCCGGGCCGAACAAGGGCGCACGCTTCTTGTTGGACACCGACGAGAGCATCGCTGGCCGGCACCCGAACGCTGATATTTTCCTAGACGACGTCACCGTTTCGCGCAGGCATGCAAAGTTCACCCGTAGTGGTCAGAGCTTCCGCCTCAGCGATATTGGTTCGCTCAACGGCACTTACATTAACGGTGACCGGATTGACGCTATCCAGCTCAACAGCGGAGTCCAGGTTCAAATTGGCAAGTTCCGTTTGAATTTTTACCAGAGCGTGCCGAACCTTTAAGCTAGTAGAGTTCTAGGTTTTCCGCCGACGGTTAGTCCGTCGTCTTCTCCATAATTCCGAGGTGTAGACCCTTTGTCGATTTTTGACGCAGCCCGAAGCCCACGACTCGAGGCGCAACGCCCCGAGACTGTCCGGCAGGCAGCGCTAAACATCGGTGAAGTGCTCTCGGAACTCAAGGATGAATTTCCACGCGTCACAGCCTCGAAGATTCGCTTCTTAGAGGACAAGGGATTGATCATCCCGCAGCGCACCTCAGCTGGGTACCGGAAGTACAGTTCTTCGGACGTTATCCGTCTGCGTTTCATCCTTTCGGTGCAGCGCGACCAGTACCTGCCGCTGAAGGTCATCAAAGATCACCTCGACGCGGTTGATCGTGGCGAGGCTCCTGAAGCATTGCCTGGGGGAGCCCCAGCCGCACCACAGCTCGTCAATAGCGACATGGCTGAAGCTGTGGAGCGCAAGACCCGACTGGTTTCTCTCGCTGAGCTACAGGGCCTAAGCGGCGCTAGTGAAGAGCTGGTTGATGAACTGCTTAAGTTTGGACTGGTTGAAGCCCAGGGCGGCCTCTTCGATTCGAACTGCATCAAGGTCACCAAGTCTGCAGTGCTTTTAGCTAGCCATGGCGTTGAACCCCGCCACCTGCGTCAATTCCGCACTGCCGCTGATCGCGAGTTCTCGCTTATCGAAACAATCGTCGGTAACGAGATGAGGAAGCCCGAGGTTTCCGCCCGTGCCCGCGCAGCGGAAGAAGCTCAGGAAATCTCTCGGCAGTGCTTGGAGATTCACGAAGCCCTCGTGCAGCGTGCTATTTCGCAGCTAGATCGCTAGGCTAAACACACCAGGCATTAACGACTCTAGGGGGCAGACATGCTGGAACTGGAGTTTTCCGGGATACGTATTCAACTGCCGGCAAATCAGCCACTGTTGCTACTGAAATACTCGGAGCGAAATCTTTTCCTTCCATTGTGGATTGGTGCTCCAGAAGCATCGGCTATTGCCATGTCCGAGCAGGGGCTAACGCCGCCACGTCCGATGACACACGATTTGATGCTCAGCATTTTTGAGGCCACCGGGGTGAGCTTGGAGCGTGTAGAAATCATCTCCGTGCACAACGCCGTTTTTGTGGCCGAACTTGTTTTGTCTAATGGCAAACGTGTGGATTCACGTTCCTCTGACGCAGTGGCCCTAGCCGTACGCACACAGTGCCCAATTTATTGTGCCGAGGACGTCCTCGAAGATGCCGGAGTGTCTATCGAGCTGGAAGCCGAGGGCGAGGAAGCTCCAGAAGAGCAGTTGCGTGAGTTCCGGGAATTTTTGGACAGTATTGACCCCGAGGACTTTTCTTCATAGGCATTTCTTTGTTGAATTCAGCGAATTATTGTCGCTGAATTGGGATATTCGATGTACGTGTGCGACACGGCTTAAAGTTAAGCTTGAAGGTCTTTGACCATTAGCGCCGATAGCCGTACCGTCGATGCATAGGGACATAGAACAAGAACTGTTTTTGATGATCATCGCTCGCATCTGTGCGGTTCTGAGTTAGTCGCTACCTTACTCATTTAGGAACGTGCTGATACACAAGGAGCAATTGGATGGAGTCTAGCCAGACAGGACCTCGTCGCGGGGTCGACGGCGGCAACAAGCATTCCAATACGCAAGGGCTGCTCTTCACCGACGACCTGCCTGAGCTCGATGAGCACGCCGGATACCGCGGTCCAGTTGTTTGCAAAGCCGCAGGCATTACCTACCGTCAGCTCGATTACTGGGCACGTACCGGCCTAGTTGAGCCAGCCGTTCGTGGTGCCAAAGGTTCGGGTAGTCACCGACTGTACTCCTTCCGCGACATCCTCGTTCTAAAGATCGTTAAGCGCCTTCTTGATACTGGCGTTTCCCTTCAGCAGATCCGTACAGCCGTCCTGCACCTACGCGAACGCGGTGTGGAAGACCTCGCTCAAATCACTTTGATGAGTGATGGCGCTTCGGTCTACGAATGCACCAGCGCGGATGAAGTTATTGACCTAGTACAGAAGGGCCAGGGCGTCTTCGGAATCGCCGTTGGACGTGTCTGGCGAGAAGTTGAAGGTTCACTTGCTCAGCTCCCATCAGAGAGCTCCACTGATCAGGATATGCCCGAAGATGAGCTGGCAGCGCGACGCGCAGCCAAGGCAGCTCGCAACGTAGGCTAGTCAAGTAAAATAAAAGCTTATAGATATGAGGCCAGGCCACCAATCGGTGGCCTGGCCTCATATCTATTTTGTCTTGAGTACTGCTTGATGCTTAGCTGTTCGATTTGTCTGCGGTCGACATGACTTCCTTGAGCAATGCATCAAACTGCGAGAGCATCGGTGCAGTTGCCTTGGAAGGCCACTGGTGTACCGAGTATGCCGCCCCCTGAATTTGCTGCCATTCGGAGTGCTCTGGGATTTCTGGCTTCACCATGGATTCACCAAACATCTGACGCATCTCGCCCAGACGGAAAGTGTGCTCTGCAGAGTCCTTGCGAACGCGGTTCGCAACAACCTTTACCGGGCCGAGTGACGGAGCGAATTCGCGACGGAAAAGATCCAGTGCGCGCTGCGTGCGTTCGGTACCTGCGACCGAGAAAAGGCTCGGTTCCGCCACTAGCAACAGTTGGTCTGAGGCGCTCCATGCCATGCGGGTCAACCCGTTCAGCGATGGAGGGCAGTCGATCAGCACTAGCTGGTAGCCGCTGGTTCGGCTGAGGATTTGGGTCAGGCGACGCAAGTCCCTGGTGCGCAAATCCGGGCGGTCATAAATGCCGGTGTAGGCATCGCCTACGGCAACATCAAGTACCGGAATGCGGGTACGCGACTTCTTCTCTGCTGCTTTTGATTGCCAAGCGCTGGCTACGACCTGCTCCTGCAAACGGACCCTACGAGCGTTCTTGAGCATTTGCCCAATTGGCTGTTTACCGTTGGCTCGAACTCCGAGGCCAGTGCTGGCATCCGCGTGGGGATCCAAGTCAATGACGAGAGTCGGAATGCCGGCGGCAAGTGCTGCTGAAGCCAGTCCGAGCGTTACGGAGGTTTTTCCTACGCCACCCTTGAGGCTGCTGATGCTCACTACGTGCACGGACCAGACCACGCCTTTCACTGTTCGCTATTTAACGTCCCACCGAATTTTTAGTCTCTCATCATCATAGTGTGCCGAAGGTCGTTTCCCCGACTTTGCAACGTTAGTTTTTGCTCTTGTATCCAACTTAGTGATTAAAAGAGCATTCAAGGCCAATATTTCTTATGGTCAGACCACAGGGTGAAATGTTTGTGCGTAATCCGCATCACCCGTGTAGTGTGTCTCACAGAAGTGGCGAAAGCTTGCTACTTTTCGAGACCCGAAAGGCTGTTGATGTCTTCTCATTGGCCACTGGAACAGCTTCCTGGCCAGAGACACCAACCCCGTAATGATTCGATGTAGGGACACTATGTTTGAAAAAATCTTGGTCGCCAACCGCGGTGAGATTGCAATTCGTGCTTTCCGCGCAAGCTACGAGCTCGGTGCAAAAACCGTAGCGGTTTACCCCCATGAAGACCGCAACTCGATTCACCGCCAGAAAGCCGCAGAGGCCTACCAGATTGGTGCAGAAGGCCATCCTGTCCGTGCATACCTGGACATCGAGGAAATCATCCGCGTCGCCAAAGAATCCGGCGCCGATGCAATCTACCCAGGCTACGGATTTATGTCCGAGAACCCGGATCTGGCTCGTGCGGCAGCAGCGGAAGGCATCAAGTTCATCGGTCCTAAGGCGGACGTGCTTGAACTGGCTGGAAACAAAGTTGCTGCACTGAAAGCGGCCCGTCAAGCCGGTATCCCAGTACTAGAGTCATCTGAACCAAGCGACGACGTCGACTTCTTGGTCGCTGAAGCGGACCGCATTGGATTCCCAATCTTCGTCAAGGCTGTAGCTGGTGGCGGCGGTCGCGGTATGCGTCGCGTGGACAAGCGCGAAGATTTGCAGGAACTGATGGGCGCGGCCATGCGCGAAGCTGGCACCGCCTTTGGTGACCCCACCGTGTTCCTCGAGCAAGCGGTACTGCGCCCTCGTCACATCGAAGTGCAGATCCTGGCCGACGAGCATGGAAACATCGTTCACCTGCACGAGCGTGACTGCTCCTTGCAGCGCCGCCACCAGAAGGTTGTTGAGATCGCTCCAGCGCCGAACCTGGATGATTCCATCCGTCAGGCACTGTTCCGCGATGCGGTGAAGTTTGCCAAAGCCCTGGGCTACCAGAACGCCGGAACCGTTGAGTTCTTGGTAGATACCGTCGGTGATCGAGCCGGCCAGCACGTATTCATCGAAATGAACCCACGTATTCAGGTTGAGCACACGGTGACCGAAGAAGTCACCGACATCGACCTAGTACAGGCGCAGATGCGCATTGCCGCCGGAGAATCGCTGAGCGATCTTGGCATTAGCCAGGACACCATTCAGGTCCGCGGCTGGGCACTGCAGTCCCGCATCACTACCGAAGATCCATCCAACGGCTTCCGCCCAGACGTAGGCACAATCACCGTTTACCGCTCGGCCGGTGGCTCGGGTGTGCGACTTGACGGTGGCACCATCTACGCTGGCGCTGAAGTCTCCCCACACTTCGACTCCATGCTGGTCAAGCTCACCTGTCGTGGACGCGACTACCAAACCGCCGTGGCTCGCGCCCGTCGTGCGTTGGCCGAGTTCCGCGTACGTGGTGTGGCAACCAATATTCCGTTCATCCAGAACGTACTGGCCGACCCGCAGTTCCTGGCCGGCGATGTAGCTACTGACTTCATCGACTCCCGCCCAGATTTGCTCACCGGTAACAAGTCTCAGGACCGCGGTACCAAGGCCTTGAACTACCTGGCGCACGTGACCGTGAACCATCCACACGGAGAGCGCATCGAAGGTATTGACCCACGCAAGAAGCTGCCAGCTTTCCCGGGCGATAAGTCCGATGAGCCAGAACGTTCTCCATTTGATGGCCCATCCAAGTCTGCTGCACCAGTTGACGGATGGCGCCAGAAGTTACTGGATCTGGGCCCGGAAGGCTTTGCCAAGGCACTGCGCGAATCCAAGGCCGTAGGCATTACCGATACCACCTTCCGCGATGCGCACCAGTCCTTGCTGGCTACCCGTGTGCGCACCCGTGACCTGCTTGCTGCAGCCCCGGCCTACGCACATACCACCCCACAGTTGTTCTCCATGGAAGTTTGGGGCGGAGCCACCTACGACGTGTCCCTGCGCTTCTTGGGTGAAGACCCATGGAAGCGTTTGGAACTGCTGCGTGCCGAGCTGCCAAACATCCCACTGCAGATGTTGCTGCGCGGGCGCAACACCGTCGGTTACACCCCGTACCCGACCGAAGTCACCGATGCGTTTGTTAAGCAGGCGGCGGCCTCAGGCATCGATATCTTCCGTATTTTTGATGCGCTCAATGACGTTTCGCAGATGGCTCCGGCCATCAAGGCAGTGCGCGAAACCGGAACTGCGGTTGCCGAAGTAGCCCTGTGCTACACCGGTAACCTGCTGGATTCCAACGAGAAGCTGTACACCCTGGATTACTACCTCCAGTTGGCACAGCAGATCGTCGACGCCGGTGCACACATTATCGCCATCAAGGACATGGCCGGGTTGCTCCGTCCGGCAGCTGCCACCAAGTTGGTTACTGCGCTGCGTGAGCGCTTTGATCTGCCGGTGCACCTGCACACCCACGACACCGCAGGTGGCCAGCTGGCTACCCTGATGGCAGCCATCGATGCCGGCGTGGACGCGGTTGACGTGGCCAGTGCCGCCATGGCCGGAACCACGTCGCAGCCATCGGCCTCAGCACTGGTCGCAGCGCTGGAATTCACCGATCGTGATCCAGGGCTGTCCTTGGATGCGGTAGCCTCGCTGGAACCATACTGGGAAGCAGTACGTGCGCTGTACAAGCCATTCGAATCAGGCCTGCCAGCACCAACCGGCCGCGTATTCCAGCACGAGATTCCAGGCGGACAGCTTTCGAACCTGCGCCAGCAGGCCATCGCATTGGGACTGGGCGAGCGTTTTGAGGCCATCGAGTCCATGTACGCTTCGGTGAACGACATGCTCGGCAACGTGGTCAAGGTGACTCCGTCCTCCAAGGTGGTTGGCGACCTAGCACTTCAGCTGGTCGGCTCCTCGGTGGCTGCTGCGGACTTCGAAGCCAACCCGCAGAACTACGATGTCCCAGATTCGGTCATCCAGTTCCTCTCCGGTGAGTTGGGCAATCCTCCGGGCGGATGGCCAGAACCATTCCGCACCAAGGCGCTGCAGGGACGTAATATCAAGAACCGCATTGAGGATCTCTCAGCCGAGGATGCTCAGGGCCTGCAGGGGGATGACGAGACCGTTCGTTCCACGTTGAACCGCTTGCTCTTCGCCGGACCAACCCGTGACTTTGAGAAGTCCGTGGAGAACTACGGAGATTTGTCCGTGCTTCACACCCGTGACTACCTCTACGGCTTCACTCCAGGCTTTGAGCACGTCATCTCGCTGGGTACCGGCGTTCGTCTGCTGGTCAAGTTGGTTTCCATTTCGGATGCCGATGAGAAGGGCCTGCGCACCGTGGTGGTCACCCTGAACGGTCAGTCACGTCAGATCAAGGTCCGTGACGAGTCGGTGGAATCCACCGTCAAGTCCGCACCAAAGGCTGACCCGAACAATGCCGGACATGTGGCAGCACCATTTGCTGGGGCTGTGACGGTGAACGTGAAGACCGGAGATTTGATCGAAGCCGGTCAGTCGGTAGCCACCATCGAAGCGATGAAGATGGAAGCTGGCATTACCGCAAACGCCTCGGGCGTTGTCACGCAGATCACCCTGGATGGCACCAGCCAAGTGCAGGGTGGCGATCTACTCTTGGTGATTGAACCGAAGTAGTACGTAGCAAGTCTTTTGCATCGGGCACAGGGGCCCGCAACATAAGTTGCGGGCCCCTGTGTTCACTTCACAATTTTTAGAAACACCTTAGACGTACAAGGAGCTGCGATGCGCGCCAGCAAGACTCCAGCAGGGGTAACTCCCCAGGAAATCAGCACCCAAGCCAGCGAATTCTCCGCACTGCGAAGCCGGCTGGGAGTTCTGGTATTTACCTTGGATACCCACCTGCCGTTTTTTGAAATCGCTGAGCATTTAGCCGAGCAATTTGGCGAGGTCAACGTCAAGGCCGAGGTCTCAACCTCTGGCCCGCAACGCGTGCAGACAGCCCTGGAAGGCAAATTCAGCGCCGCAGATGTACTGGTCGTTGTTGGTGAACCAGGTCCGGATAGCGAAGACCAGCTCATGGAACTGGTCGAGTGGCTGTTGGCTAATGGGCGCAAAGCTCTGGCCGAGAACCTCATCTTCGCGGTGCTCGGCGAAGTGCGTGCCGATCATCCGGTACCGGCCTTCAATCGGGTTGTACTTCCACGTAGCTACTTTGCCCGGACACAACACAGCGGCCTCAGGTTGCCCTGGGCCGCTTCAGCTCGCGAATCGTGGGAGCTAGTTGGTGCTGTTATGAATTACGCTGTTGGTTTAGGCGTCGAGTAGATCTCTTCGATGAGCTCGTTGTAGTCCTTGAGAACCGCAGCGCGCTTGATCTTCAGCGATGGCGTCAGGTGCCCGGTTTCCTCGGTGAAGTCCGAGGCTACAATCCGGAAAGACTTGATCGCTTCGGCACGGGATACCGAAGTATTGGCCTTGGCGATCACCTTTTCGATGGTTTCGCGCACGGTCGGGTTTTGCGCCAGTTCTTCGAGCGAGCTGTTCTTATCCAGGTGGTGACGATCAAGCCAGCCTGGCAACGCTTCGGCATCTAAGGTCACTAGCGCGGCGATAAATGGTCGGCCTTCGCCGACGACCACACACTGGGAGACCAATGCGTCAGCACGGATCTGGTCTTCGAGCAGCGCAGGAATCACGTTCTTGCCGCTGGAAGTGACGATGATTTCCTTCTTGCGTCCGGTGATGCTCAAGTAGCCGTCATCGTCCAACTCGCCGATATCTCCGGTATGGAACCAGCCATCGGTGAAAGCTTCGTCTTGAAGTTCTGGCCGGTCATGGTATCCGCTCATCACGCAAATACCCTTGGCCAGGATCTCTCCATCGCTGGCAATACGAACTGCATTGCCAGGAAGTGGCTTGCCCACGGTACCGATCTTGATGCGGTCCAAGGTATTAACCGTGATCGGAGCGGTAGTTTCCGTCAGACCGTAGCCTTCAAGAATGGTCACACCAATGCCGTTAAAGAAGTGGCCTAAGCGTTCGCCCAGTGGGCCGCCGCCGGATACTGCATGGCGGATATTTCCGCCCATGGCATCACGCAGCTTCTTGTAAAGAAGTGCGTCAAAGAGCTTATGCTTCAGCGTCAAAACTAGCGGAATTTTGCCCGACTGCTGCGCCTTGGAATAGGCCACAGCAACGTCGACGCCGGCATGGAAAATCTTGCCCTTGCCACCGTCTTCGGCCTTGAGCATCGCTGAGTTGTAGACCTTCTCAAATACGCGAGGCACCGCGAGGATGAAGTTCGGTTTGAAGGACTGAAGGTCACCAAGCAGGTTTTTCACATCTGGGGTGTGGCCGGTACGGCAACCAGCTGCCACGTTGATGACCGAAATGAATCGGGCAAAAACGTGTGCCAGTGGCAAGAACATGATGGTGGAGGCACCAGGGTACACAGCATCGGGTAGGGAAGCTGCAGCGTTTTCGGCCAGCTCGACAAAATTGCCGTGCGTCAGTTCGCAGCCCTTAGGCCGCCCGGTGGTGCCAGAGGTATAGATGATTGTGGCGATGTGGCTCAGCGAAACTGCAGCGCGACGGGATTCAAGTAGATCGTCATCGATCGCTCGTCCGTCTTCAACCAGCTGTTCTAATCCACCGTCAAACTGCCAGACGTGATCGAGAAGTTCGAGCTGCTCTTCGTGAGCTGCCCGGCGTACGACGTTTTCATGTGCTGCAGATTCAAGGACGACCGCTTTGGCGTCGGAATCCGAGATAATCCATGCAACCTGGCTAGGGGAGGAAGTCTCATAAATGGGTACGGTGACACATCCGGCAAACCAGATGGCGAAGTCCACGAGGGTCCACTCGTAGCGGGTTTTGGCCATCAGCGCGATGCGTTCGCCGGCGTCGATGCCGTTGGCGATAAATCCTTTGGCGATGGCTTTGGCATCGGCAGCAAACTGCGATGCGGTGACGTCTTGCCACGATGAGTCAGGTCCAGGCTTTGAGAACAAAGCCGGGTTTGCTGCCGAATTTGCGTGGCGTAACAGTAAGTCGGTGATATTTGACTGTTGCGGTGTGTGGATGCGAATTGGCGAGCTATATTCGCGCATCTGGTACTCAACTCCTGAACTTTGTGTGACCCCAAAAGCAATGGCGGGTAACCCGCATCACATTTTATTACTTTACAGTAACCTACCGTGCTTAACGCTCCAAGTTCGGTTCAGACTTGAGCCCCATCATCTCCCGGATCGCGCTTCGTTGGAAGACGTAGAAGTAAGTAAGCAATTCCAGCCACTGCCAACAGCGCCAGGCCGATAAATACAAACGTCGGAGCTGAGCGGAAAAACAGCACACACAGCAATAGTCCGATCGGGCCGCCAGCTGCAGTAACCCACGCCATATTCAACATTGGATCCCCGGAACCCAACGCGGCAGGTTCATCGGGAACAAATTTCTCATCGGATTCTTCAAGCTCCGCCGGCGCCGAATCGCGTGGGCCAGCCACCGCGCCGGGACCGGTATTAAAGAGCTTCTTGAGCTGATTTGCACGTTCGGCAGCACTGGGCTCACGCGGAGCCGTCGCATCGATCTCTTGGAAGTTCGTCACCAAATCGTCCCACCGCGGATCGTCTTGATGCGGGGGACGAGCGTCAGGAAAACTCATACGTGCCTCCCTGCTTGGCGGTGAGTTTGGCGCTGCTCGCCGGTCGAGTGCTGTGAGAAGAAGCGTCCGGATTCTTGGAAGATCTGCGCTGCGTCGTAATCCAAGGTGGCCACGTGTTTGGAATGAAGCAACTGGTGGTGTTCGGCCAAAGTTCCCGGGGTGAGCCCACCGACCAATTCCCGCACCGAAGCATCCGAAACGACGTTGTCCACCGTGGAGCGGAAGAGCTGGACTGGGGCGGTGACAAGTTCCAACCGTGCACGAGTTTGGGCGAAGAGTGCATGCAGCTGCGCGACGGCGGCGATGGGGGTGCGTGGGTAGGCTCCTTCATCCACGCCACGCTTGGCGATGTCGTTGCTAATCGGGGCAACACTGCGAACCACATGTTTGAGCCACGGGGTGTACGGGGCCAGCGGCGAATCAACGATAAGGCCGGGATTGACCAGTGAAACTCCGGCAACATTGCGGCGAGTGGCCAAGTGCAGAGCTAGCGCGCCACCCATGGACAGGCCAGCAACAAAAACGGTTTTGTGCGTGCGTGCCAGTTCGTCAAAGGCCTGTTCTGTGGCATCGATCCACTGGCTATAAGTGTTGGTAATCATGTCCTGCCACTTGGTGCCGTGTCCTGGAAGCAGTGGCACCGCGGTATCAAAGCCTTGACGGGACAGGGCTTGCGCCCAAGGCTCCATAGCGGTGGGAGAGCCGGTGAAGCCGTGGATCAGCAGCACTGCGCAATCCTTCGATACCCGAGGCTCAGTGGTGTTTTGTGCATCATTTTTCATCGTGACCACTCCAATTTTCTGCTTACACTATCGAGCGTAGTGCACAATTGAAGGGTGCGGACAGTGCCATGACCACCACGGCTTAAGAATGTTCCGCCATAAGCTGATCCTCGAGAAGAAGGAATTTTTCTGCCGTGCTGTACGACTTCCTCAAGCGTTTTGCTGTTCGGCCCCTGATTCGTGTCTTCTTCCGTGTTGATCTGCGAGGCCTAGAGAACGTTCCGGACACCGGGGCAGTAATCTTGGCCTCGAATCATCTCTCGGTCAGCGACTCCGTTTTTCTACCTGCAATGCTCGAACGCCCCGTGATTTTCTTGGCCAAAGATGAGTACTTTAACGGCCGTGGGCTCAAGGGACGAGTGACCGCATGGTTCTTCCGCAACATCAACCAGTTGCCGATGGATCGCTCGGGCGGACGTAAATCAGCGGCATCGCTGGCCAGCGCAAACCGGGCCTTGGGCGAGGGCAAAGTCTTGGGCATTTACCCCGAAGGAACACGTTCGCCCGATGGTCGGCTCTACCGGGCAAAGCTAGGGGTCGCCAAGCTCGCTTTAGAATCCGGCGCCCCGGTCGTTCCTGTGGCCATGATCGGAACCGACAAAGCGCAGCCCATTGGGCGCACGATACCGCGCCCGGGCAAGATCGGCATCAAGATTGGCAAGCCTCTGAACTTTGATCATCTGGCAGGAAAGCACGATGATCCACAGGCCCTACGCCAGTGTGCAGACGAAATTCGTCAGGCCATCAACGTACTCTCCGGACAGAGCTACGTGGATGTCTATGCACCGAGCAAAGCCAAGAAATAGCGTCCTCTTCACACTGTTACGCAACCCTGTTACATTCGTCGCGGTGCTTTGCTGCTGCGCCACGTAGAATCAATAGGGTGAGCGTAGAAAATCGAACCCCATTGCCAGGCTCCTCCGTAGGCGGCCCCGCCACCGATCCACAACTAGACCTGTGGCGTGAACTGCCGATCGCGCAGCAGCCAACTTGGCGTGAGCACAAGGACTATCAGGCCTCCATCGACGAATTGGGTTCGCGTCCTCCACTGGTATTTGCCGGCGAAGTTGACGTATTGCGCGAACGCCTAGCCGAAGCCGCACAGGGACGTGCCTTCCTGCTTCAGGGTGGTGACTGCGCCGAGACTTTTGCCGACGCTACTGCCGACAAGATCTCCTCGCGTGTACGCACGATTTTGCAGATGGCCGTTGTCCTGACCTATGGTGCCTCGTTACCTGTTATCAAGATGGGTCGCATGGCTGGACAGTTCGCCAAGCCACGTTCCTCGAATGATGAAACCCGAGACGGTGTTACTCTGCCAGCATTCCGCGGCGACATCGTTAATGGCTTCGACTTCACTCCTGAGTCCCGTGCCCATGATCCAAAGCGTTTGGTGCAGGCCTACAACACCTCCTCGGCCACGCTGAACCTGATTCGTGCATTCACCCAGGGCGGCTTTGCTGACCTGCGCAGCGTGCACTCGTGGAACAGCGGCTTCATGGCTAACCCGGCGCACTCCGCCTACGAGCAGCTGGCCGGCGAAATCGACTCGGCCATCCGCTTCATGGATGCTTGTGGCGCCGATTTCGAGGCACTCAAGCGCACCGAGTTCTTCGCCTCCCACGAGGCACTGTTGCTGGACTACGAGCGAGCATTGACCCGCACCGACTCCCGCACCGGCCTGCCATACGACACCAGCGGCCACTTCCTGTGGATCGGTGAACGCACCCGCCAACTGGATCACGCACATATCGATTTCCTGTCGCGTGTACGTAACCCAATTGGCGTGAAGCTTGGCCCAACCACAGATCCAGACGATGCGTTGCGACTGATCGAGAAGCTCGATCCAAATCGTGAGCCAGGACGTTTGACCTTCATTACCCGCATGGGTGCGAAGAACATTCGTGAAAAGCTGCCAAATTTGGTCGAGAAGGTCACCGCCTCCGGTGCTCAGGTGCTGTGGGTTACCGACCCAATGCACGGCAACACCGTCACCAGCCAGAACGGTTACAAGACTCGCAACTTCGACGATGTCATGGACGAAGTCCGCGGCTTCTTCGAGGTACACGACTCGCTGGGAACCTTCCCAGGTGGCCTGCACGTGGAGATGACCGGCGACGACGTGGCTGAGTGCCTCGGCGGCGCTGATCCGATCCGTGAGGAAGACTTCGACTCGCTGTACGAGTCAGTGTGCGATCCGCGACTGAACCACCGTCAGTCGCTAGAGATGGCTTTCTTGGTCTCCTCGGCGTTGCAAAGCCGTAGCCGTAACCGCTAAGTATTAGCCACAAACAAAAAATGGGTTCGGTTCCACACCGTGGAACTGAACCCATTTTTTGTTGCCGCTAGAAAGCGTAAATGCTGATCTCGCTGCCTCGTACGGCTCGCTGACCCAGCGGTGTCTGCATCCGTACAGTCTGCTGTGCGCCACCAAATACTTCATGGGTTTTCACCGTGAAGCCGGCAGCTTGAAGCTGCGCAGTGGCCTCTTGGACGGTGAGCCCTACAACCGACGGGATCTGAAGATATTCAGGACCCGAGGAGATGCTCACCTCTACGGAACTGCCGAATTCGGCTGCACCCTGGGCCGGTGACTGCGCCGCGATCTGGCCCTTGCTGACCTGTTCTGAACTGACTTCTTCACCAAGAGTGAGACTCAGACCGACGTCCTTGAGCTTCTGCGTAGCCTCATCCTTGCTCAACCCAATGAGAGAGGGAACCTGAACCGAAGCCGGGCCCTTGGACACCGTCAGCGTGATGAGGCTCTTCTTGGGCAACCGCTCGCCGTTGCTAGGGTTCGAAGTGATGACCGAACCGTCGGCCACTGACGAAGAGTAGGCTTCAACAGTTTTCAGGTTTTCAAAGCCCACCTTGGCTAGCGACTTCTTTGCTTGGCCTAGTGTGGAACCAGCGACCTGAGGGACTTGGAAAAGCTCTGGCCCCTCAGAAACCGTGAGCTCTACACCTTGAAATTTCATGATGTTCTTGCCGGTGGCTGGATGAGACTCAACCACCCGACCAATGGAAACTTCATCATCGTAAGCAGTGCTGACGCGCACGGGAACACCGGCGTCGTCCATTTGGGCGATCGCCTGCTCTTGGATCATCCCGGTCAGCGATGGGATACGAACGATCGTTCCCGGACCTCGGCCAAAGAACCAGCCAGCACCGGCCACTACGGCGACAACCAAAATCCACACGAAAATCATGACGGTCTTCTGAGTCCCGCTGCGTGGGCGCCTCAGCTGGTGTGTAGGAATCTGGGCTTCCTTGCGCCAGCGTTTTTCGGCTTGCTTCTGTGCACGCTTGGCTTCGCGAGCTGGGACCTGAGCATCGCTCGCAACCGGTTCAATGGCAGCCGACTCATTGCGTGCGTACACCGAGGTCGCAGCTATGGCCGAGTCAGAATCATTATCTTCGAACCGGTTCATAGCCAGAGTTTGTTGAGCGTCCCGCAAATCTAGAACTTCGGTGGCATCCGAGACTGCAATGACACTGGTAGGCGATTCACTGCCTAAGTCCTCGTCGAGTTCATAGTCGCCGTCGGCAGCCACGGTATTTAGCTCTTGCCATTGCTTCTCACGATCAAGTTCGCGATCTCGCTGCATGGCGTCAAGGCGTTGTTGCAGCGTGGTCGGCATATGCGCAAAACGTTCGGGAATCAGGTCTTCCACGTTCCCCAGCGAATCGGCACCCAGATCAAGCTGCTCGTCAGTGAGCGTTGCATGGATTTGACGCACTTCTTCTAGAAGCAGCGAGGCATCTTGTGGGCGCTTTTCGGCGTCCTTCTCGGTACACCAACGCACTAGCTCATCGAGGTCATCAGCCAATTCGGTAATGGTCTGTGATGGCAATGGCATGGGGGAGTCCAGATGATGTTTCATCATGGCTGCGGGGTTGGTTTCCGAATATGGAAGACGTCCGGTGAGCATCTGATAGATCATGATGCCTATCGCATAGATGTCACTGCGCGAATCAGCTGGCGCACCGGAAACTAGTTCAGGGGACACATGGGAAAGGGTGGCCAGCAGGGTCGCGGACTGCGTATGAGCGCTAGCTGCGCGGGCTAACCCAAAGTCGGTCAGTTTGATTTCGCCGATGTCGGAAAGCAAGACGTTGGCGGGTTTCATGTCACGGTGAATGATGCCTTCACTGTGCGCTGCGCTTAATCCGCTACAGATCTGTTCAAGAATGCTGAGCATCTGGCGTGGAGTGAAACGGCCGCGCTCGGCGATAACCTGGTCGAGGTTTCTTCCGCGCACGTATTCCATGACGAGGTAGACAAGGTTGTCGCTGACGTTATGGTCGCGGATCGATACAACATTGGGGTGCGTGATATTTGCGGCGATTACCGCTTCAGATTCGAAGCGTTCTCTTACCGTAGGTTCACTGGCGAAGTTATCGTTCAGTATCTTCACCACTACTGCTCGATGCAGTCGCTTGTCCATGCTGCGGTAGATTCTGGACATGCCGCCTAAAGCCAAGAGGTGGTCCAGGCGATAACGACCATCGAGTGTTTTTCCCAAGTGTGGGTCAGTCAGGGCCGAGCTCATCGTTCGTCGGCACCCACTTGAAGAGTGCGCGCGAAGCAGACCAAAGTCACTAACGGATCCTTTCGAACATGAATACTACTTTTAATCTACCTAGCCGAGCTGGAAAAATGCCGGTTAAACTCAAAATCCGCCAGTGGTGTTGACCGCTGGCGGATTCTGATTGGCGTCTCGGGTTGCGAGATTTACCTCGAGCGCATAATTATGAGGCGCGACGAGCTCGGGCAGCGCGGCGCTTCAAAGCGCGACGCTCATCTTCACTCATACCGCCCCATACGCCTGCATCCTGACCGGACTCAATGGCCCACTGCAAGCAAGTTTCGGTTACTTCACATCGACGGCAGACGCTCTTGGCCTCTTCGATCTGCAATAGGGCCGGACCGGTGTTTCCCACAGGGAAAAACAGTTCCGGGTCCTTTTCCAGACACGCCGCGCGGCTACGCCAATCCATGCTTATTGATGCTCCTTGAAATCTGAGGGGGTCTGAAGAGCTAACGGCAATCAAAGTTGGGGTAAAGACTAGCTAGGAATGAAATTAATTCCTGATTACCTTACGGTTACTGATTGGCTCTTCTGATCGTTGGTGAGGACCGATTGGGTGCCTCGTTTAACCAACCACATAAGGTTTTCATGTTACGAGGAAGTAAACAAGAGTCACGATAGCGAAATGTTGCTGAATGCCTGAGTGCTTTCTCACATGGCAGTTGGCCATGAAGTCCGCTAGGTCTATCTGGCGTGACGTCGACAACATCGTGGCAAATAAACACAGTTTGAGTTCCAGTCAAAGGTCAACGAAGATTATTGACGTGAGCCTCGAAGAACGTAACATACCCCGCCCTGTTAGCGCTATTGTCGTCGCGACGATGGTGATGATAGAAGCCCTCGCAGTACTGGTCTATGCCGTCAGCTATCTGGCTAATCTTTCAGCCGGCGGGACTGTGAACATCGGCGGGCAGATCTTCATGTTGATCTTGTGCCTGTTGGTGGCGATCTGGCAAGGGTCGGTGGCGATCAATTTTTACAAGGGCAAAGCGTTTACTCGTGCACCGATTATCGTGTGGCAGTTGTTCCAGTTGATCCTTTCGATCTCATTCCTCAGCACAGACATTCTTTTGGTGAAGCTCGCTGCTGTGCTGTCGATGGTGATCGCCGGAGTCTGCATCGTTATGCTCTTTGCTCCAAAGACGACTGTGTTCCTGGGCGACCGGCCTACGCGCTAAGTACTTGGTCTAACCGGCACGAGGTATGTGGATCAATCTAGGTTGGCCATTGCGAGAGATGATCGCGCGCCAATAGTCGCCAGCAGTTGGGTCCTTGCGGTGATGAAGCGGTGGCCACGTTGAGGGCTGCATATCTTGTGAATGTTCGGACTCGACGACGATAAGTTCTCGATCGTCAATGCTGAGCGACGAAATACCTAGGTCGTAGGTCAGACGAGTACTGGGCGGGACGAACATCACCGTTCTGACCCCGATCCGTCGTAATTTTTCTAGGGTCGGAGCAAGACGAGGATCAGCACTCGTTGCCAGACACGCACAAAGTAAATCTTGCCCAGTCTCGATTGAAGCTTCGCGCTCGTCTGCGAAAGCAACGATGTCGTCCAGACCAGAAGCATGGACCGCTCCCCAACGGTGGGCAAGAACCTGAGACATCGTTAGGCGTTCGTCTTCATTGGGACAAATCATGATCAATCTCTGCTGTACAGGCAGCAATGCGGATTCTCCACCAAACGGTAGATAGCCAAGCAGGTTCGAATGATCAACATGTGCTGATTCATGATCTTCTTGGCGAGGCCCTGGGGTGTCCCAGCGCTGGTGTCCAACGTCGTCCGTAGCGAAGTCGGTGATTTGAAAAACCTGAGGTGGATGCCCCGACGTAATCTCGACCCCACGACCGGGTAAGCCCGAACAAGCAGGGAGCTTGGGCCACATCATCTTTAGTGAGTCCGTTGCGTTCAAAGGAAAATACCATTGCGTCGTGAATAGTCCGGTGGACTTCAACGAATTCTGGTCTCGATCTACAGAGCAAACAATCAGAGGTGAGTACTCACTGCTGTGACGAAGTAACGCACCGAGCGCATCATCAAGTCGCTGAAAATGTTGAGGATGCAGCTCAGACTGAAGCTGCGCGACGGAATGAATAATGATTGTCAGTCCTGGATCTTTTGGCGATGATTCCAGAAAATCTAAGGCATCAAAGAAGAGATAGGGATCCTGCCCCGTAACTACTCTGAGGCTACTGGTCTGATCGCTGTCTTCAATCGGTGAGGGTCCAAAACACAGGACCTTGCGATGCAATGACGACAAGGAACTAAGGACTTGTTTCGCCCCGGACTCAGGAAGTCCACACATCAGAAGCGATCTTTTCTGCTCACTGCCCAGAACCAACGGGTCTAGGGTGCCACCGTGCAAGTTGTCCCTGATGCCACAGTACAAGCTACCTTCTAGAGCGCCCGGCCAAGTCGAAGGCATCGACAGGTGTTCCATCGGCATTGGAAGAGCTGGGGCAAAACCAGACGGGGGCTTAGGACTGTCAGCCCAGCGGTCCTTCAAAGCTGATACATGGGTTCGTAAAGGATCAGCATCCTCAGGACCTTTTGTTCTATTGAACGTGCAGACCGGAGCGAGGCGCATAGTGTGGCGGTCACGTTCAAAAAGTTCACCCTCTAGTGCTGGTTCAACAGCCAAATGAAATTGAAATGACTGAATCGCGCGCGAGGAGCTTTTGATTATCGCCAGGCCCGGACGGTCCAATTTTGTTGCTGCAGTGGTACCGATAAGCTCAACGGATTCACTCGGATCGTTCACTCGCAAGGCGACGACGGTGTTTATGTTCGCTCGGGTCTGTCCGGTCAATGTACCCGCGGGCCGTTGCGTACTGAGCAATAGGTGAATGCCCAGAGCCCTTCCGACTGCGGCCAGCCTGTCGATTTTTGGACCAGCCAGTGGCAAGGTTTCTACGAACACTCGAAATTCGTCGATAACTACCAATAGCTTTGGTAGTGCCTGTGGCATCGAATCGAGGCTCTGAAATTCTGCGAGATCGCTGCATCCGCTATCGGCCAGGATCTTTTCGCGTCGCTGCACTTCATGTTCGAGCTGTTCCACAGTTCGCTGAGCCCCGGCTTCATCCAAGTCGCTGGCAAAGAGCTGCACATGAGGTAAGTGCTCATAGACGCCAAGTCCTGCGCCACCCTTAAAGTCAATCAGTACGAGGCCTAAGCGCTCAGGGGAGTACTGATGTGCAAGGTCGGAGATAACTCGACGCAAAGCTTCTGATTTACCCGAACCTGTCGTGCCGCAAATCAACATGTGTGGTCCATCAGCATCCAAATCAAGGTTTACTTCTTGTTCCGCCTCGCTGAGTCCGATGCTGGCTCCAAAACCAGTGGCCGAGGGCTGAATGGGAGATAGGACTGACGGATTCGTAGAAGAGCGCAGACCAACAAACTGTTGTACCAGGCGATCTAATCTCGACAAGCTCAGACGGTGCAATCGTTGCAACACAAAACGTGAATCAGGCAAGCAGGACGTCAAAGGATCAGGCGCGATCCAATGATTGGCTTGCTCAGAGAGCACTGGGCCCAGACTAATAACCAAGGTATCGGGAAGCGCGACGGGCGGTTTGGCAGTCAAATATAGAGTTGTTAGTTCAGAGGATTCGTGCACAGATGACAGGCGGTCAACCGGCTCTGCGAGTGTTGAAATGCGTACATTTGTAATGAGCAACAATGACGCGGGCAAACAACAGATGCTGGGATCGATGACCAGCCTCAACAAACCTGCATAGATCATCGGCAGAAATCGCGAAACTATGTTGGCTAGGACCTCAGCTGAAGCAGCATCCTGTTTAGCGACTATTTGCCATACCCCCGGTAGCGGGGCAGCAAACACGGGGCCATGACAAGGCGCATCTGTTTTTGGCCTCGTCAGTTTCAACCTGAATTTTCGATGTTTTCTGGGGGTCGATTTTTCGGTGCTTTGTGGGTACCAGAGACCTTCACCCCAGACGATGGGCGGTAGCTGCGTCGGTGCGATCCCCAAAGCTGCCCCGTCAAGGCCTGCCAGAAGGCTCTGTCCAAGCGCAGCCGCGTACTGAGAACGCGCCTGCACCGCGAGCGCTCGTTGAGCGCGCATTGTCTGTTTCCAACGACGTCGTTCGGAAATAACCTGACTAGCAGGAGCCACCGCCATCAAGGCTGAGACACCGCTGATGATCAGAAACAGCATTGAATGCATCAAGACTGCCAACAGGACACCGGTCAAAAGCGGAACGAATGCCGCAAGGACTACGGTGACGAGCCGCGAAGCTTCAGGCTTTGCCGGAACCTTGACCTCAAGTTCGCTGGACGAAACAGGTTTCTTAGATTCAGCGCTCACGGGGTCACCTATGGCGAAGAACGTATTTCCTAAACGAAACGTCGAACCTATGCCCAGGTCCAAGGATTCGCAGCTGCTTCCGTCCGCACAAAAAATCTTCTGCCCAGCGGAGGCAACGAGTCGCAACCGTCGTGCCGACACAGTGAGCACTGCGTGGGAGCGAGAAAGCAAAGGGTCTTCTAACCACAAGGGAGCAGAGCGTCCCAGAATATGGTCACCGTGAGTCAGCGGGACCCACGCGCCGGCATCGCGCCCATGCACTACGTACAACTTGGTTGATGCGCCATTTCCAACATGCTCGGGGGGAGCATGTGGCAAGTCGCTGAGAACGAGACGTTGATTCGACTGACAAACCCCTACGGATTCAAGCGGACGGGTGTCGCAGTACCAGCGCTGTCCGGGGAATGCGGACAGTAGCAATGAAGCAAGTTGCTCTCCTGATAACCGTCCAGACATGTTCAGCTCAAACTGCCGAGGACGTTGGAAATTCCGAGATATCAGCAGAAGTTCGTACCTGGCCATGAGGTCTCCAGATCAGATTCAGTCGGACTCTTGGAACCATAAGAACCTGCTATTCAACCTGCTCGGATAAATAAATTACTGCCTGTGGACATTGGATTTCGGCGGGGTTCAAGGTTATCCACATTCAAAAAAACTCTTGAAAGCAGGCGAATGTGCCTATAGCATCCCTTTTCATACGTAGATGATTGCTGCACCGACGAGGCGCTCGCCGGTGGTCCCCGACTTCGGGATCCTATGACAGGAAAAACAGCAGGAGTAAGTCGTGGAAGCATTGTCGATCGTTGAGGACGAAGTCCGAGAGCTGGTTCGGCGGCGGGGATTGGACCCGGCGAAACAGCCGACGGTAATCAAGTCATTGATCGAGGAAGTAATTCGCGATTACGACGAGCGGGCTCTCCTAGGTGCAGTTCCGTCGTTGTATTCACTCGACTCGGCTCGACAAGCGGTCTTTGACAACGTTGCTGGCTTTGGTGCTTTGCAACCACTTTTGGATGATCCGACGGTTGAAGAAATCTGGATCAATGCTCCTCACCAAGTATTTTGCGCTCGTGGTGGCCAAAGCCAACTAACTCACATACGAATGGAGTCCGCTGAAATTGCGGCCTTGGTTGAACGCATGCTTAAGTCATCCGGTCGCCGGCTGGACTTGTCGCAACCATTTGTCGATTGTCAGTTGCCCGACGGGTCACGCCTCCACGTAGTTATCCCAGACATTACTCACGAACACTGGGCAGTGAATATACGAAAATTCATTGCCCGCGCCGGGAAGCTTGAAGATCTTGTTGAATTGGATTCCATGAGTTCACAGGCGGCGCTGTTCCTATCAACCGCCATAGGCGCCGGACTCAACGTGATCGTCACCGGGCCAACCCAAGCAGGCAAGACCACCATGCTTAACTGTCTGGCTTCTTCGATTGGTCCGCGAGAACGGATCATCACGATTGAGGAAATTTTTGAATTAAATCTTTCCCTGCGCGATGTGGTTGCCATGCAAACGAGGCTTGCCAACCTCGAGGGAACAGGCGAGATCACCATGCGCCGGCTGGTCAAGGAAGCTCTTCGAATGAGGCCGGACCGAATCATCGTTGGTGAGGTCCGTGAAGCTGAATCACTCGACATGCTTATCGCACTGAACTCTGGCATCTCCGGTCTGTGCACCCTGCACGCTAACTCGGCACGAGATGCGATCACCAAGATTTGTACGTTGCCATTACTCGCAGGTCCCAATATAACGAGCGACTTCACAATCAAGACCGTTGCTGCGTGTATCGATTTGGTAGTTCATTGTGTTCGAAGCCCAAGCGGACACCGATACGTCAACGAGATCCTCAGCATTCGCAATCGAGTTGAAGACGGACAGATCGAATCATCGACGCTGTTTGAACGTCACGGAGAAGCCCTCTGTACCTCACGCGGGGCTGACTGGGAACACGAAAAGTTTGATCTCGCCGGTATCAACGTTGCCGAATTGATGGCAGTCCAATGATGGTTCTTTTCTTCGCTCTCTTAGGAGGCCTCGGTATAGCTATCCTGGTGGATTGGCTGTTTTTTGCTCCGTGGGTTCGTGCACCAAAACGAAAGTCGGTCATCAAGGCAGCTCTGCTCCAGGCCGGAATGACAAACGTTGCACCCTCCAGATTTGTACTTATCTGCTTGGGGTGCGGTCTCGGCTTCGGCGTACTGACTTTGGGACTAACTGGAACACTTCTTTTTGCCGTGGTGTTCTTTGGATTTGGTCTCTTTGCACCGTGGGTTTATCTACGCCACCAAGCCGCAAAACGCCAAGCAGCGCTACAGGAACAGTGGCCTGAAGTGGTTGACCACCTAAGGAGCGCGATTCGTGCTGGCTTGTCTTTGCCTGAAGCTCTGAGCCAGCTGGCTACAGTTGGTCCGCAAATCTTGAGACCTCTATTCGGAGACTTTGCTTTGGACTACAGGGCGACGGCTAATTTCGCAGTTGCCTTGGAACAGCTGGGGGAGCGACTGGCCGATCCCGTTGCAGACAAGATTCTTACGACGCTACGGATCACCCGCGAAGTTGGCGGCACTGATCTTGGACATACGCTCTCAACGCTGTCGGCGTTCCTGAGAGACGATGTGCGAACCCGAGGCGAATTGGCTGCTCGCCAGTCTTGGATTGTCTCAGCAGCAAGATTAGCAGTGGCCGCTCCATGGATTCTCTTGTTGGTGCTTGGTACCCAAGAGGCAGCTAAAGAAGCCTATATGACTGCTGGCGGAGTAATCGTCTTGAGCATGGGCGTGGGAATTTCAGTGGTTTGCTACCGGGTCATGCTTCGACTTGGCGCATTGCCCACTGAAGAACGAGTGCTGTCATGAACACCTATGTATCGTGGGCTGCGCTATGCGGCCTTGGACTGGGCTTAGGAATTTGGATCATCCTATTGAATCTGCCTGGCTGGAGAAAAAAGGCCTTTGCTGAACGCATTGCCCCGCACGTGCGGGTGGGAGTCAGAAGCGCACGAATGCTTGAAGATTCATGGCACTCTGACTCGGGCCATTCGACCTTGGGGCAGCTCGCGTCGCCCTTGCTCGTTCAAATCAAGAAGTTTGCCAGTCGGCACAGTCCTTCAAGTGACATTCTGAGGAAAAGATTGGATGCAGCCGGACTCGAATTCAGCGTCGTGGACTATCGATCCCAAGAAATTGTTTGTGCTTTGTCCGGACTGGCGGTGGGGTCTGTGCTCACTGGTCTTGCTTCAATGCAGTACCACTTGTCTTTGATATTCGCAGTCTTGGTTGTCATCGGTTGTGGCCTTTTGGGTTACGGGCTACGGGGATGGTGGCTCGGTGAACAGATTCACCGCCGTGCCCGCAAGATACTCACCCAATTTCCGACGGTCGCCGAAGTACTCGCGCTGACCGTAGGCGCAGGAGAATCAACGACCGGAGCTATCGAGCGAATCTCGCGAATTTGTCACGGCGTCATCGGCGACGAATTTGTTAAGACCCTCAACGACATTCACGCCGGAACGCCCATGATTCAAGCGATGCAAAAGATGTCAGATCGAATGCAGGTAGGAACCATCGCCAGGTTTGTCGATGCCATTGTTGTTGCAACTGAACGAGGCACACCTATCGCGCAGGTCCTGCGAGACCAAGCACAAGATGTTCGCGATGCTTCGAAGCGAGAACTGATGGAAGTCGCGGGTAAACGAGAAATCCTTATGCTCGCGCCCGTGGTCTTCGGAATACTGCCGCTGACCATAGTCTTCGCCGTTTTCCCGGGGCTAGCGCTATTGGAGATGAGCTATTGAGCCAATCGAAAAAGACAGAAAAGTAAGACAGCAAAGTTTCAGAATCAGTCGAAAGGTACGTCATGTTCACTATTCAAGAATTGATGGTTCGTTTGGTCCTTGGGGCAACCGCCCGGGCACAATCGGTGTGGGACAAGCTCATGCCCAAGTTGAAAGACAGCAGGGGAGATGTGCCTGGATGGGTAATGATCACCTTGATGTCCGCCGTCCTGGTTGCCGCTTTGCTGGCGATAGCCGGACCTCGATTACAAGATCTCTTCAATCAGGCCATAGACCGGGTATCTGGTTTGGGATAGTCGAACTAGATGCGACAGCCAGGAAGATGTAGCAAGCGACCAACTATGCAATTGCTACGCGAGGAAACTCGCGGGTCGGCAGTCGCAGAATTTGTCATGATTACTACTCTGCTTGTGCTGATCGCGATGACCTTGATTCAACTCGCTCTGGTCCTGCACGTGCGCAATACCTTGATTGATGCTGCGGCCAATGGCGCTCACTATGGGGCTCTCGCAAACCGATCTGAAGCGGATGCACGAGGCCGTGCCCAACTCCTGATCACTGAAAGCCTGCATGGCGGGTTTGCAGACAATGTGGGCGTCAGCTCGGCCAATGTTGGGAAAAATCAGGTGATTACCGTGTCAGTAGATACGCGCGTGCCACTGATTGGTCTTCTTCCGAATGGTTGGGACCTACATGTTCAGGGTGAGGCCGTGCGATATGGCTAAAAATCTGAGATCCTCAATCGCTGCCTTGCGCCAAATGGCTCGTGATGAGGGCGGAAGTGCAATTGTCGAGTTCATTTTCGCAGCGACCGTGCTGCTGATTCCGATGATCTATCTCATTCTTGCGGCGAGCCAGCTGCAGGCTGGAAGCTACGCCGTGGTTGGCGCAGCAGATCAAGCGGCCAAGGTTTTTGCCGTTGCCGAGACTCCGGTGCAGGCACGTGCTCAAGCGCACGAAGCAGTAAATCGGGCCATGAACAATTTCGGATATTCATCGGCAAAGACATCCATATCGTGCGATTCCACCTGTCTGAGTCCTGGAAGCGTCGTTACGGTGACCGTAGAGCTGGATGTACCTTTGCCCTTCGTCTCGGAGATATTTGATGCTTCGGCGTTCTCCGTTGATTCCTCAGCGTCCCAGCGAGTTGATCGATTTGGGTAACATCAGACGGTTCCGAGCCTATTTCACGAGGGAAGATGGGCAGTCGCTAGTCCTTGCTATTGGTCTATGTGCCATCACGCTGCTGACGATTTCGGTGGTTTTGGCGGTTAGCGCTGTACAACTGAAAGCTCGACAACTCCTGTCGATTGCTGATGGTGCCGTCGTTGCTTCGGTCGACGAATTTGAGTTTGTGGCTGATGGACCGAACCCGCGGATACAGCTCAGCCAGCAACGCGTACAGCAAGCTGTGGCTCAGTATCTTAGCGATGTAGGTGCCAGCGGTCGCGTTGACAATCTTCAGATCAGATCCGTCCAAATCCGTCCCGATGGGCAAGGCGCCACACTAGAACTTTCAGGTTCAGTTCAACCACCGATGGTGGGGTGGATCGTGCCCGAGGGTGTGCCGATTTCAGTGAATTCAACGGCTCAGACCGTACTTAGCAGATGACCGTGGGCTCAGGAATCGGAAGCGAAATGACGTAGTCTTAGATGACCATGGCAAAAACTGACTTCTCTGCAGAAATCCGCACACTGCGCTCAACTTTCTCGTCGATTGAAGACGTGAGCGATGTTGATCAGATTAAAGCTGACATCGTGACGCTCTCCGAGGAAGCCGGAGCTCCCGATCTTTGGGATGACCCCGCTGCCGCGCAAATCGTTACCAGTAAACTTTCATATCGCCAGTCTGAACTTGAACGATTGACCAAGATCAGGACTCGTATTGATGATCTAGAAGTTTTGGTAGAACTGGCGGAGCTCGAAGCCGACGAAGAGACCATTCAAGAGGCGGACAGAGAACTTGTCAGCATCCATAAGGCTCTCGATGAGTTAGAAATCGTGACTTTGCTCAGCGGAGAATTTGATTCTCGCGGGGCAGTGGTGACGATTCGCTCCGGCGCTGGCGGCGTGGACGCAGCCGATTTTGCCGAGATGCTGATGCGCATGTACCTGCGTTGGGCTGAGAAACGTGGCTTCAAGGCAACAGTCATGGATACTTCCTACGCCGAAGAAGCTGGACTTAAATCTGCGACTTTCGAAATCGACGAGCCATACGCTTTTGGAACGTTGTCAGTAGAAGCCGGCACTCACAGGCTTGTCAGAATCTCACCGTTCGATAACCAAGGCCGCCGCCAAACGTCGTTTGCGGCCGTGGAAGTTGTGCCGTTGATTGAGCAGACTGACACGATTGAAATTCCAGAGTCGGAAATTCGAGTCGACGTCTTCCGTTCGTCGGGCCCTGGTGGACAGAGCGTGAATACCACCGACTCTGCCGTGCGAATGACTCACATTCCAACGGGTGTCGTAGTTTCGATGCAGAACGAAAAGTCGCAGATTCAGAACCGAGCCGCTGCGCTACGCGTCCTGCAGTCCCGACTTCTGCTATTGAAAAAAGAGCAAGAAAATGCACAGAAGAAGGAATTCGCCGGAGATGTGAAGGCATCGTGGGGTGACCAGATGCGTTCCTACGTACTCAATCCTTACCAGATGGTTAAGGATCTGCGTACAGAGCACGAAGTTGGAAATACTCAAGCTGTGTTTGACGGCGAAATCGATGACTTTATTGACGCAGGAATTCGATGGCGCGCAGGCCAGCGCCGTCCGAGGAAGTAGCAGATCATGCGAATACCAATCGAGCTGGGCAAACTTGTCACAAACTGTGTAAGTATCATCACCAAGGCAACTGACTACAAGTAAAACCGTTCAAGTCACGTTGGTCTTCAGCCATTTGTGGAGGCTGTGCTTATTGGATGAATCTGGCAACACGCCTAGGATTTAGGCGGGTTCTAGCGCCTGCACCGATAGTGTTTGGAACACTGGCGCATCTATTGACGTTTGATCTCGAGATTGGTATTCGTGGGTCGCGCCCCGACGAAAACTAGCGATTGAAGACATGATTAAATTCGAAAATGTCTCGATGGTTTACGAGCCAAAGCAGCAGAACGTTGCTTTGGATGACATAAACATCGAGATTGACCGTGGCGAATTCGCCTTCCTTGTTGGTGAATCCGGTTCCGGAAAGTCGACGTTCCTCAGCTTGGTGCTACGCGAAAAGCGTTCCACTGACGGTGCTGTGTACGTGGCCGGACAGAACCTGAACCGTATCCCGAGCCATCGCGTGCCAAAGCTGCGTCGCGATATCGGCTTCGTGTTCCAGGACTTCCGACTCTTGCGAGAGCGTACGGTTTTTGACAACGTCGCATTCGCCATGGAGGTCATTGGTGCCTCGCGTGCTCAGATTCGAGAGCGCGTGCCAGACGCGCTGAAGCTTGTCGGCCTTGAAGACAAGGCTCGTCGTAAGCCAACTGAACTTTCCGGCGGTGAGCAGCAACGCGTGGGCATAGCGCGTGCCATCGTCAATAGGCCATCAATTCTTTTGGCGGATGAGCCTACCGGTAACCTCGATCGCAAAAACAGCGTTGAGGTTATGAACGTGCTCAACCGCATCAATCAAAACGGTACAACCGTTTTGATGGCGACCCACGCACACGAACTTGTTAGTGAATACCGTCATCGTGTGATCGAACTCCAGCGCGGTCAAGTTATCCGTGATGAGATTGACGGCCAGTACATGCCAATGACCACAGTGGTGAACCAAGACGGCTCGCGTGAGCTGCTCGTGGGCGATTCCGCTGTTGAGCATGATGAAGATTCGCAGTTTACTGAGGACCAGAAGGACGAGGACCAGTGAAACTAGGATTTATTCTTCGCGAAGCGGCCAAGGGCCTTCGCCAGAACGTTGTCATGGTCGTTTCCGTAGTACTGGTGACTTTTGTGTCGTTGACCTTCGTCGGCGCCTCAGCTCTTTTGCAGCTCCAGATCAACCAGATGAAGGGCTACTGGTACGACCGCATGGAGGTAGCTGTTTACCTCTGTGACGACTCCAGCTCTTCAACAAACTGTGCTGGCAAAGAAGTCACCGACGCCCAGCGTCAGAACATTGAAAAAGTTCTCAAGTCTGAGCAGCTAGCGCCGTACATCAAGGAATATGCCTACGAGTCGAAAGACCAGGCATACAAGAACTTCTTGGATCAGTACAAGAACTCCTCGCTCGTCGACCAGATCACTCCAGAGCAGTTGCCTGAGTCGTACCGAGCCGCACTGGTTGATCCGGAGAAGTACCCAGTTATCAACGAAGCATTGTCGACCGTTGATGGCGTTGACTCTGTAGTGGATCAGCGTGAACTTTTGGAAAAGGTATTCCAACTGGTCCGCGTGGCTTCTGCTGCTGCAGCAGTCGTTGCAATCGTGATGATTGTTTGTGCCGTGTTGTTGACCGGTACCACCATCCAACTCTCTGCAATGCACAGGCGGCTGGAAACCACGATCATGCGTTTGGTCGGTGCCTCGAAAGCAACCATTCAGTTACCGTTCATTATCGAAGGTGTTATCGCATCACTGATTGGTGGTGTGCTGGCATCAGGCACGCTATGGCTCCTACTCAAGTTCCTTGTCGAAGACAAACTTGCCAGTGAAAACGTCGGCGTTGCATTCATCTCTACCAATGAAGTTTGGCTAGTTGCGCCTGGCCTCTTGATTATTGGTATCGTTTTGGCCACAATTTCATCAGTGGTAACGTTGAAGCGTTACCTGAAGGTTTAATCGACCCCTCATCGTCGGTAGACCCGTAGCACGACATCTTTCTCGAAGGAGCCACATGCTGTCCAACGCAGTGCGAAGTAAGTTCTTGCGCGCCACCCTCGGTGGGGCAATGGCTCTCGCTTTAACGTTGCCAGCAGGCCTAGTTGTCGCTGATGATCTTGATGATAAGAAGACCCAGGTTGAAGGAAATATCAACAACCTGGAAGAGGACATGGAATTCTTGGATTCCGATATCCAGGCAACCGACAAGAAGCTACGTGATCAGCAGGCTCAAGTACCTGCCGCTGAACAGGCATTGGCCGACGCGCAAAGCCGTGTCGCTAATGCCCAATCCGCTGTCGCTGATCTGAATGATCGATTGATCGCTGCTCAGTCGACTCGTGATCAGGTAACTGCCGAGATCGAGAAGAACGCCAAAAAGATCTCCGAAGCGAAAGCCGCCATGGCTTCCATCGCTTCCGAAGCTTATAAGCGCGGTGGCGTTTCCAGCGGACTGGACATGATCCTCAACATGGATTCGACCCAGCAGATGGCCGACGGCCTAGACTTGGCGAACCGTGCCATGGAATCGCAGAGCAACACTTATAACGATCTTGCGCAAGAGCAGGCCAATAACGAAAACAACAAGCTTCGCTTGAGCGCTGTCGAGAAGGAAATCTCCTCGCTCAAATCGCAGGCGGAAGAAGCCTTGGCGCAAGAGCAGACCGCTCGAAACCAGGCCCAAAACGCTAAGAATGAGCTTGATGCTTTGGTCGCCAGCACCGAGAAGTTGGGCGCTGAGCTCGAAGCGAAGAAACCACAGATTCAGGCCAAGCTAGCGGCACAGCAAAAAGAGTACGCTCAGGTTAAGTCCGATATCAAGGAACGCCAGGAGCGTTTGTTGCGTGAGGAAGCCGAACGTAAGCGTAAAGCTGCTGAAGCTGAAGCAAAGCGCAAGGCTGCCTACGAAGCAGAGCAAAAGCGTCTAGCTGAGGAAGCGGCAGCAAAGAAGAAAGCTTACAAAAAGAAAGCTTTCGTTCCTGCGCCAGTTTCCGAACCTACGGTTAGCAAGTCAGCGGGTTCAAGTGCTTGGGGATTGGTTAAGCCGACACCAAGTAATAACCTGACCTCAACCTTCGGATGGCGTCCGACTCCTGCCGGAACGATTGATTACGGTGGACAGGGTGGATACGTTCACGCCGGAATTGACTGGGGCTTTGGCGGACAATGCGGTGCACCGATTACCGCTGCGGCTGACGGCGAAGTTTGGACCGCTGGTTGGGGCGGAACTGCTGGCAACAAGGTCATCATTTCCCACGGCGTCGTCAAGGGCAAGGCCCTTGCTACCGGTTACCACCACATGTCGCGCGTTGCTGTAAGCGTCGGGCAACACGTGAAGCAGGGCGACGTAATCGGTTATGTCGGCACTACTGGCAACTCGACTGGCTGCCATCTGCACTTTGAAACTATCGTAAACGGCAATGCCGTGAACCCATTGGGACTTCTCTAGCGCTAGACTTGTAATCTGTGCGCGGGAGTCCGCCCACGACATGCAAGGAGTAACGTGGCTAAGAAAAATCAAGAAGATCGGGTGATTGCGAGTAATCGCAAGGCACGCCACGATTATGAAATCCTCGATACTTTTGAAGCTGGCATGGTGCTCAGTGGCACCGAAGTAAAGTCACTGCGCGAAGGTAAAGCCTCGCTAATTGACGGCTTCGGACAGTTCTATCGTGATGAGCTTTATATCGAGAACGTCTACATCCCTGAGTACCTCAACGGATCGTGGACCAATCATGCTGCACGCCGACGTCGTAAGCTCTTGTTGCACCGTCAAGAATTAGTGAAAATTGAGCGAAAGGTTGGCGAAGCTGGTCTCACCATCGTTCCATTGAGTCTCTACTTCAAGTCGGGCCGAGCGAAAATCGAAATCGGTGTTGCACGCGGTAAGCGCGAGTACGACAAGCGCCAGACCTTGCGTGAGCAGCAAGACAATCGCGAGGCACTACGCGCCATGCGTGAGCGTAATCGCGGCTAGCTTAAAGACTAGATTGTGGCGTATCTTGCGTTGGGTTAGCCCAAGGCAATGCGCTATGATTGAAAAACACGCTCTTGGGCGTGGTTGTACCTGGGAAACTGGGACTGACAACAAAATACGGGGATGATCGGTTTCGACGGTGTGAGTCGCGACAGATGAAGCGGGCCGAGGATGCAAAGTTATCTCGTAAACGCTCTTTGCAAAACAATAAGTGCCGAATCAAAGCGCACTGACTTCGCTCTCGCTGCCTAAGCAGCCAGACAGTCCGTTAGCCAGAGGTTTGCTATCGCCTCTGATCCTAACGTCATTTAGATAGCCACTGTATCCAGCGGCCGTTACCGCTGTTGGGTACATATTTAGGTAACTGTGCCTGGATCAACCACATGTTTGCGTGATGGTTGGGGCAGAGAAAATCCGCAGCAAACTGCGCCCGGAGAAGACCTGGCAACACCACATCGGACGGGAGTTCAATTCTCCCCATCTCCACGTATCTAAGCTCCGGAATCAGGCTAACCGCTTGGTTCCGGAGCTTTTTCGTTTGTGCTGAACCTGTCGCGCATTGGGGGAGTCCGCTCGGATAACATTCGCGAGCCTTGACTAAACACTGTGCAAAAATTGCGAGTCCATTCGCGGCTTGGAGGTTTTACACATAGACTTGAGATGAAAGCCGAAGAATTTCATGCGGTAGACTTTGCAGAATTGGAGTGAGAGAAGAATCGATGGGTAAAAACAGTTCCCAACGGGTGTCGCCTGTCCTTTCAGCAATCTATGCAGTCGTCGCTTTTCTGCTCGAAGTCGGTTTGCTTTTCGCAGCAGCATTGGCCGCCATCGCCTTCATCCCATGGCCCACCATTCCGGCGATCTTGGTAGTGGTTATCCCGCTTCTGATCCTCTGGGGAATCTTCTTTTCCCCGAAAGCCGTGGTCAAGTTCAGGCTACGAACGCGCATGCTTTTGATTCACCTGATCTACATCGGTGGAGCTTATACGTTGTGGCTCAGCGTTGATCACTCGTTCTATGAACAGTCACAAATCTGGGCCATTGCCATGCTCGCCTTGACCGGTATCAGCGCGATTCTTGTCGTTGCCACTGGCGGTTACGCGGTGCCGCACGACCGCACGCCAAAGCAGGCCCAACCACTTCCTCAAGCCGAAAGCTCAGGCGCTCCCAAAGGCCGGCGAGCTGCACGATAAAAGTTTTTCCTACAAGAAAACCCCAGCCAACGGCTGGGGTTTTCTTGTCTCTTAGAACAAAGTAGCCAGCAGGAAGCCCAGATAAGCAGCGAGGATTGCGCCGAAAAGCGTACCGAAGGCATTGGCCAAACTGGCGACCGTCCGGCCCTCTCGAAGCAATCTCAAGGTGTCAAAACTTGCTGTGGAGAAAGTCGTATAGCCGCCAAGCAATCCAGTTCCCACAGCTAGAAGCCAGGGCTCAGGCAACAAGGAATGCGTCAGTAGGCCTGTGAGCAAGCCTAAGACGAAGGAACCGGAGAGGTTGATAACGATGGTTCCCCAAGGCATTCGTGAGCCGAAGCGTGCGGTGAGCAAGGTAACAACAGTAAAGCGAAGTATCGCGCCCAAACCACCGCACAGAGCGATGGTGAGAAATAGGGTAGGGGTTATGGCCATCTCAGTTCCCCTTCGCCGAGGTGCGACGTTTGGTTCCCACCAGCATGCCGCACCATGTGGCCAGCGCTCCGACGAGAACTGTCCCCAGCCCGTAGCCTAGGCCTAGTAGCACCGATCCGTCGTTGGTGAGCAGCATGGAGTCGGTTGCCAAGGCACTGTAGGTGGTGAAGCCTCCCATGAAGCCGGTGCCAACAAGCAAACGAATTCTGCGGCGTGCTGACGTTTCTGGTCCGCGAGCCGAGAGGGAAGTGAGTAACCAACCCAAGGCGAACGCGCCAACGACGTTGACCAGCAGTACCATCACAGGAAGGTTGAGTCCTTGGGGCTGAAGCAGGCTCAGGGCCAGTCGGCTGGCTGTGCCCAGCGTTCCGCCAACAAAGACCAAGGCTAAGTCGACCCTGCGAAATTTTGGGATGTGCGCCCCGGGGTTAGTACTCATCTTGGTTCACACCCCTGCGCCAGCATGGACCCAAATAAGTGAGGCCTCGATGTAGTCCAACTGGTGTGGGAGTTTGATTCTGGCCCCGGGTACCAGCCCCTGGGCGGCTGCGCGTCGCAAAAACTCGGGATCTTCGTCGCTGATCCGATCGATGATGGCTTCTTTGCCGGCAAAACGGTCAAGCCTGATCGCTTTAGAGACGGGCAGGGTGCCATCGGCAGCAGGGATCGCGTCCCCGTGTGGGTCACGGCGAGGGTGGCCAAGGCGCGCGTCCAGGGCGGTAATAAATCGGTCGCTGACCGTATGCTCCAACGCCTCGGCCTCGTCGTGGACCTCGTCCCAGCCATAACCTAATTCATCGCGCAAAAAGGTTTCCAATAGCCGATGACGTCTGACCATCCGCAGTGCTTCGCGCCTGCCACTATCACTGAGCGAAACAGATTTGCGTGGGACGTGATGGACCAGATTTTTACCCGCAAGCTTTTGGATCATTGACGTCACCGATGCAGGGGACAGGCCCAGCTGATCGGCCAGGACCCCGGTGCTTACTTCGGAGTCGTCCCACTCGGTCAGGGTGTAGAGCGCTTTGAGATAGTCCTCTTCGCTGGTGGTCAGCGACCCGGTGGGGTGTGGGGTGCTCATTAGCGGTTTAGATATGGCAGGATCGCCTCGTGCAGCTTGCCGTTGCTGGCCAGCGCGTTGCCTCCATGGCAACCTTCTTCTCCAGCTACCGAGGTGAAGCGACCACCGGCTTCACGAACCACGGGGACCAGTGCGGCCATATCGTAGAGTTCAAGCTCGGGCTCAAAAGCCGCGTCCACGGCGCCTTCGGCCAGTAACGCGTAGGAGTAAAAATCTCCGTAACCGCGGGTACGCCAAGCGGTGTCCAACAGGTCGAGGAAACCATCAAGCTTTCCGGCTTCCTTCCAACCACTCAGCGAGGCGTAGGCCAGCGATGAATCGGTCAAATCGGTCACCGAGGAGACCGAAATGGCCCGGGTGGCGGTGGAGCCCACGCTGGTGCCCGGTTCAGTGACGTAGGCGCCCAAACCGGTGGCGGCGTGCCAGCGACGGCTCAACGCTGGGGCAGAAATGACACCAAGCACTGGCTCGTCATCGATCAACAGAGCGATCAACGTAGCCCACACAGGCACGCGACGCACAAAGTTCTTGGTGCCGTCGATCGGGTCGATCACCCAGCGTCGTGAACCGGTACCGTGCACACCAAATTCTTCGCCCAGTACCGAATCATCCGGGCGGTGGGCAGCAAGTTCGTTCAAGATCAACTGCTCTGCGCCACGGTCTGCATCAGAGACCGGGGTCATATCCGGCTTGGATTCGACCACCAAGTCATTGGATCCATAGCGGGCCAGGGTGAGCGCATCAACCTTATCGGCCAAAGCCAGCGCAAATTCAAGATCTTCTTGCAAGGTAAATTCTGCCATGGTGTTCCGGCGCCTACTGAGCGCCGAGCTCCTTTTCGTGCGTGGTTTCCTTGGTGGTCACTAACCGCCGGTACGAGGCCAGACGATCTGCAGGTTGAGCAGTATCTGCGCTCAGCGCCCAGGCTTCTAAAGCACAGCCAGCTTCACCGACGGCGTGGGTGCAACCTCTCGGGCAGTCGGTCGCGATCTGGGCCAGGTCTTCAAAGGCGGCCAGAATATTATCCGGATCCACCAAGCCCAAACCGAAGGAACGAATACCAGGGGTATCAATGAGCCACGAGCCCGGAACCTGTCCCAGGCGTAGCGCGAGCGCATTTGAGGAGGTGTGGCGTCCGCGCCCGGTCACTGCGTTGACGTGCCCGGTCGCTCGGGTTGAACCAGTCAACGCGTTAACTAGGGTGGACTTGCCAACACCAGAGTGTCCTAGAACGACCGAAACGCAGCCGCCAAGCAGCTCATCAAGTTCTGCCAGTGCACGCACATCCAGCCTTGCACTGGACCCGTCGGCGCCTCGGGCATCAACGCCGGAGGCCTCTTCGGTGGTGGTGCGGGAAATGACCACGGGGAAGTCCAGACCCTCATAGTGCTTGAGGAATTCGGCCGGGTCCTTCACATCGGCTTTGGTCACGCACAAGACCGGTTGAATGCCGGCATCGTAGGCGGCCACCAGTGCGCGGTCAACAAAGCCGGTGCGTGGCTCAGGGTTGGCTGCGGCCACCACAACCACTAGCTTGTCCACGTTGGCCACCACAACACGCTCGGTAGCGTCGGTATCATCGGCACTGCGGCGCAGCAGGGTTCGGCGTTCTTCGATGCGCACCAAGCGTGCCAGGGTGTCAGGCTTGCCGGTGGTGTCACCGACCAGTGCTACTAGATCGCCCGGGACGATCGCCTGGCGACGAAGTTCGCGGGCGCGAGCTGCGATGACGATGCGCTCATTGGCGGTGTCTTCATCCAAGATGGCCGTGTAGCGGCCGCGGTCCACGGTGATGATGCGGCCAATGACGGCCTTTTCGTAGGCGGGACGGTCCTTGGTGCGCGGGCGGGAGCCACGCTTGTTCGGACGGACACGCACTGAGGATTCGTCATAGTCTGAGTAGTGCATTAGCCGCGATCCTTAGCGGTTTTGGCCATTTGTGTCCACAGTTCGGGGAACTGCGGCATGGTCTTGGCGGTGGTGGCAATATTTTCTATGCGGATGCCTTTGATGGCCAGACCCAACAGCGCACCGGCGGTCGCCATGCGGTGATCCTCGTAGCTGTTCAGATCTGCGCTGGTACGCACCCCGGGAATGATTTCCAGCGCGTCGTCGGTCGCGGTGACGCTGGCACCGATTTTGGCTAGTTCAATTTCCAGCGCTGCGAGCCGGTCGGTTTCATGTCCGCGGAGGTGTCCGATGCCGGTGAGCTTGCTCGGGGAATCGGCCAGTGCGCAGAGAGCAGCCAGAGTTGGCGCGAGCTCGGAGGCATCGGCGTAGTTGATGCCGGTGATCTTTCCGGTGCCGCGCACGGTGAGCACCCCGTCGGTGCCATGGCTGACCTCGGCCCCCATTTGGCTCAAGATCTGCACCCACTTACCGCCGACCTGGGTGGTCCTTTCGGGCCAGAAACGGATGCCCACCGAGCCGTTGGTCGCCAGAGCTGCGGCCAAAAAAGGCCCAGCGTTGGACAGGTCAGGTTCAACGGTCACGGTGAAGCCGGCAATGGGTGCTTCGGCGATCTGCCAACCGCGGCCATCGTCATCCACGGTGATCGCTACGCCTAATTCGCGCAAGGTTTCCACGGTCATGGCGATGTGATCCGGGGAGGCCACCGGGCCGGGTGCAGCGCGCAGTCGCAGTCCGCCGGGCAGTGCGTGTCCGGCAAGCAGTAGGGCAGAGATGAATTGGGAGCTGCCCGAAGCGTCAACCACTACTTCTTCGGTGCTTTGTACTTCGCTGGCATCCATGGTGAACGGCAGCATGCCAGGTGTTTGTCCGTAGCTCAGGCGTGCGCCTAGAGCCTGAAGTCCATTAAGTACCGGGGCCATGGGACGCACTCGAGCGGCCGGGTCGCCATCAAAGTGGACCCTTGCCTTAGCGACAGCAGCCAATGGCGGAACAAAACGCATCACGGTTCCGGCCAGGCCGCACTCAATGGTCAGCTCGGTGCCATCGGACTCGGCGCGCTTTAGTTCGCTCGCAGGAGTGAGCACTACCGTGGTGGAGCCATCGGGCTGCTCGGTGCGATCGATGCCCACCCCGAACCTTTCCAGCGCTCCGAGCATCAGCTCGGTATCGCGGCTGATCAAGGTGTTGTGAATGGTGGATGGCGAAGAAGCCAAGGCCGCAAGGATCAGATAGCGGTTGGTTAACGACTTGGAAGCTGGCACGGTGACGGTGGCGTGTACCCCGGTGCCGGTGTAGGGCGCGGGCCACCAGTTCTCTGCGTTGTGCTGCGGTGGGTGGTGCTGGCTTCCAGAGGCGCTTGCGGTGTTGATTGCTGATCCTTAGGCTTGTGCGATTTTAGTTAAATCTTAGCGGAGATCTATGGGGGAATAAGGTTTTGGATCCCGTGGTTGTACCCAGTGTGACGATCAGAGAGCAGACTTCAACAGCCAGCGGCACCACTTGTGTGGTGGACGAGGAACCTCGCGGGGCCCGTACCGTTACCCGGTCGCGTTCGAATTCGCGCAATAGCGCTAGTAACCGCGTAGACTCAGGCGTGATGAACAACAAGAGTGTGGACGAGAATTTGCCCGATGCGGCCACTGAGTCCGAGGCGCAGCGTCGCGAGCGTTTTGAACGTGACGCCATGCAGTATGTGGATCAGCTGTATTCAGCTGCCCTGCGGATGGCTCGAAACCCTACGGATGCTGAGGATCTGGTGCAGGAGGCCTACACCAAGGCGTACTCGGCCTTCCACCAGTACAAGCCAGGTACCAATCTGAAGGCCTGGCTGTACCGCATTCTGACCAACACCTATATCAACTTGTACCGCAAGCGTCAGCGCGAGCCTTTGCGCACCAGCACCGACACCGTCGAGGACTGGCAGATGGCTTCAGCGATGGAGCATTCGCCTACGGGTTTGCGTTCGGCTGAGGTTGAGGCGCTGGATCACCTTCCGGATTCGGATGTAAAGGCGGCTTTGCAGTCCATCGGTGAAGATTTCAGGATGGCCGTGTACTTCGTTGATGTTGAGGGTTTCAGTTACAAGGAAGCCAGCGACATCTTGGGTGTGCCGATCGGCACCGTGATGTCCCGGTTGCACCGTGGACGTAAGAATTTGAGGGAACTGTTGGCAGATTATGCAGCAGACCGTGGGATAGCCACCGGAGCTCGTGCCAAGAGCGCCGCGAAGGCTGATGGAGGAGCGAAATAAGATGGATTGCAATTCATTGGGTGATTGCGCCGATGACCGCATGGTACGCATCTATGAATACCTCGATGGTGCATTGACGCTGAATGACATCAAAGAGGTCAAAGCGCACCTTGATGGCTGCCCGGAGTGCACCGAGGAATATGACCTTGAGTGCATTATCCGTTCGGTGGTGCGACGTAGCTGCCAAGAGCAGGCGCCGCAGAATTTGAAAGCCAGTATCTTTGCCAAGATTTCGCAGGTTCGCCTCGAATCAGGTCACTAACAGGCAAAGAGAAACCCCGTAGCTTTCGAGTAAAAACTCGAATGGTACGGGGTTCTTTTTATGTTCGCTTCGCTTAGCTGTTTGGGCGCTTGCCGTGGTTGGCACCGCCACGCTTGCGATCGCGACGCTTACGAGCGCGCTTCGACATGGTGACTCCTTTAAGGGATCAATGGTTTTCCCCGATAGCTCGGGCCGACTAATAGTCTTTCATACTTTGCGTCCATTTTCCTAACGCGCAAAGGTGGTTTAGCCCTCGCCTGGCTCCGGCAAGTCTAGCCATGAGTACCAGCCTCGGTGTAGTACCAACCAGGCCATCAGTCCGTAACCGGCTTGCCCAGGTACACCGCCCGAGGCGTTCAGGTCGCTACGCCATTGAGCGTGACCGCGCAGGGGAGTGAACGTATCCACGTAGTGGTGGTTGCGGCGCAGTGCCACATCCGAGTACACGCGGTTTAATTCTGCCACGCGCTGGTTGCGAGCGTCGTCCAAGCCGGGGGCTGGGCCAACAAGCAAAGCTTTGATGCTCATTTGTGAGGCTGAATCAAGGATGTTGGCCAGGTTCAAACGGCTGCGTGCGGTGGAGACATCGAGGTCAACATCGCGATCTGAGAGTGCAATAACCAGGCGGTTTTCATACTGGTCGCTGAATCGTCGAGATGCTTCGCCCATCCAGCGCTCGGCTAGGGCTTCGGATCCTTCAGCGGGGGCAGCCAGAACGAAGGACTGAAGTCGCAAGGCAGGGTCCTGGGTTCGGGCCATAACACGGCCGAACCAGCCCAGTCCGCGCGGGTCCCCATGTCCGGCCAGTAGCTCATCTCCGATTGCGGTAATTCGGATTGTGCGTAACTCCAACTGGGCGACCTTTCGTTGGCTTCAAGAATATGAATCGATCCCAACCTTAGCAGTCCTATGGGTTGCTTTCCGGGAGATTCATGTTGGAAAAGGCCACAAGTTACTGTGCAGTGTGAGTTTGTGGTTAAAGAGCTGTTGCCGGCGGGTATTGACCATAAAATCTTGGAAAATACTCGCCGGCAACTAAGCCTTAGCGATCAAAGCGGCGAAAGATTAGCGGGCGAAAGCCTGCTGCATCAGCACTGCGTTTTCTGCGTCGTGGCGCTTTGCGGTACCTGCAGAGGTAGCGGCCAAAGCTGGGCGGGAGACCAATTCAATCTTCTGCTCAAGCTGCGGTGCAACATACAGACCGAAGAACGGCCATGGACCCTGGTTGGCTGGTTCGTCCTGAACCCAAGTTGCCTTGGCGTTCGGGTACTTGGCCAGCTCGGCAGCGATCTGCTCCAGTGGTGCAGGGTAGAGCTGCTCAACGCGGATGATCGCGGTCTTGGTGTCCTGAGCCTTGGCACGGGTAGCGATCAAGTCGTAGTAAACACGACCCGAGCACAGCAGTACCTTCTCTACGGCGTTGGCATCGGTGATCGATGCGTCGCCGATGACTTCCTGGAAACCACCGGTGGTGAATTCTTCCACGGTGCTTGCTGCGGCCTTCAGGCGCAACAGCTGCTTCGGGGTGAAGACAATCAGTGGCTTGCGTGGACGGGCGTAAGCCTGACGACGCAACAGGTGGAAGTGGTTGGCACCGGTCGATGGCTGAGCCACAACCATGTTGTTCTCTGCACAAAGCTGCAAGAAGCGCTCGATGCGAGCCGAGGAGTGGTCTGGGCCCTGGCCCTCGTAGCCATGCGGAAGAAGCATAACCAGCGAGGAGGACTGTGACCACTTCTGCTCTGCCGAGGAGATGAACTCATCGATGACGGTCTGTGCGCCGTTGACGAAGTCGCCGAATTGGGCTTCCCAAATCACCAGTGCATCTGGACGCTCCACCGAGTAGCCGTACTCGAAGCCGAGTGCTGCGTATTCGGAGAGTAGCGAGTCGTAGATCCACAGTGGAGCCTGATCATCGCTTAGGTTGTGCAGTGGGTACCACTCGTTGTCGTTTTCGCGGTCGTGGAAGACCGAGTGACGCTGAACGAAGGTGCCACGGCGTGAGTCCTGGCCGGCCAGACGTACTGGCACGCCTTCCATGGACAGTGAGCCCAGGGCAGCGATTTCGGCGAAGCCCCAGTCGATGCCGCCTTCACGCGACATCTTCTCGCGGCGTTCCAGCAACGACTTGAGCTTAGTGTGCATGGTGAAGCCTTCAGGGAACTGAAGGTGAGCTGCACCGATGTGGGCCAAGGTCTGGGTGGAGATGGCCGATGCGCGTGCGCCGTCGACGGTGTTCTCGTCGGCAGCCTGAGCGAATGGCTTCTCCAGGTCGTTGATGGTCGAGCCCGGGGTGATGATTGGGATCGGGGAAGTCTGGGCGGCATGCGTCTCAGCGAAGATGCGCTCCAGGTTTTCCTTGTACTCGGCCAAAACGTGCTCGGCTTCTTCCTGCGTGATGTCGCCGCGACCAACCAGGGCCTCGGTGTACAGCTTGCGGGTAGAGCGCTTGGCTTCGATCAGGTTGTACATGATCGGCTGGGTCATCGAAGGATCGTCGCCTTCGTTGTGACCGCGGCGGCGGTAGCACACCAGGTCGATGACAACGTCCTTGCCGAACTTCTGGCGGTACTCGAAAGCCAACTGGCCTACGTGAACCACTGCCTCTGGGTCATCCCCATTGACGTGGAAGATCGGAGCCTGAACGGTGCGAGCAACGTCCGAAGCGTAAACCGAGGAGCGCGAAGAGCTAGGTGCGGTGGTGAAACCAATCTGGTTGTTCACAATCACGTGCACGGTACCGCCGGTCTTGTAACCAGGCAGCTGGCTCATAGCCAGAACCTCGGAGACAACACCCTGGCCGGCGAATGCAGCATCGCCGTGAACCAACAGGGGCAGTACTTCATTCTTCGAACCCAAGCGGTCAAGCTTGGCGCGGGTGATGCCTTCGAGTACCGGATCAACTGCTTCCAGGTGTGAAGGGTTAGCAGCCAAGTAAACCTTGGTCTGGTTGCCAGCGTCCGAGGTGTAAGAACCTTCGGTGCCCAGGTGGTACTTCACGTCGCCCGAGCCCTGAACCGAGCCTGGGGTAGCGGTACCTTCAAATTCGCGGAAGACCTGTGCGTAGGTCTTGCCTGCGATATTGGTCAGCACGTTCAGGCGTCCGCGGTGGGCCATACCAATGGCTACCTCGTCCAGCTGAGCGTCCGCAGCATCAGAGATGATGGCGTCCAACAGTGGAATCAGCGATTCGCCACCTTCGAGGCTGAAGCGCTTCTGTCCAACAAACTTGGTCTGCAAGAAGGTTTCGAAAGCCTCAGCGGAGTTCAGCTTCGAAAGAATGCGCAGCTGCTCTTCGCGGGTTGGCTTTGCGTAACGGGATTCAAGCTTGGCCTGGAACCACTCACGCTCTTCTGGGTTCTGCAGGTGCATGTACTCGGTGCCGATGGTGCGGCAGTAAGCATCACGCAGGGTGCCGAGGATATCTCGCAGCAGAGCGCGGTCGGTGCCGCCCAGTCCGCCGGTGATCCACTCGCGGTCCAGATCCCACAGGGTCAGACCGTAGTTGTTGATGTCCAGATCTGGGTGCTTGCGCTGAACGTATTCCAATGGGTTGATGTCGGCCATCAGGTGGCCGCGCTCCCGGTAGGAGTTGATCAGGTGCTGGATGCGTGCAACCTTGTTGACCTGCAGGTCGATATCAACCTGGTTGTCAACGGCCCAGCGAACTGGCTCGTAAGGAATACGAAGCTGTTCGAAGATTTCGTCGTAGAAGCCCTGCTCGCCGAGCAAGAGGGATTCAACTAGCTTCAGGAATTCGCCCGAACCGGCGCCCTGGATGACGCGGTGGTCATAGGTGGAGGTCAGGGTGATGTGCTTGCCGATGCCAAGGCCGGAAACGGTCTTCTCTGAAGAGCCGCGGAACTCAGCTGGGTATTCCAGTGCGCCCACACCAATGATGGCTGCCTGGCCCTTGGACAGACGTGGGACCGAGTGAACGGTACCGATGCCACCTGGGTTGGTCAGCGACACGGTGGTGCCTGCGTAGTCATCAGCGGTCAGCTTGTTGGCACGAGCGCGCTTGATCAAGTCTTCGTAGGTGGCCCAGAACTCGTTGAAGCTCAGGGTCTCCGCGGCCTTGACGTTTGGTACAGCCAACATGCGGGTGCCATCTGGCTTTGGCATGTCGATGGCGATACCGAAGTTCACGTGTGCTGGCTGGATGGCGGTTGGCTTCTTATCGATGACGTCGTAGGTGACGTTCATCGAAGGGATCTGCTTCAATGCACGAATCACGGCGAAGCCGATCAGGTGGGTGAAGGAGATCTTGCCACCGCGCGAGCGCTTGAGGTGGTTGTTGATGACGATACGGTTATCGATCATCACCTTGGCTGGAACCGCACGAACGGTGGTTGCAGTCGGCACGGTGAGGCTGGCATCCATGTTGGTTGCGATGGCCTTCATTGGCCCACGCAGTGGGGTGCGCTTTTCCTCACCGAAAAGTTCGGTGGAAGGGGTAGCCTTCGGAGCCTGCGCCGGAATTGGCGTGGTCTTCGGTGCTGGCTCAGCCTTCTTTTCTTCAGCAGCTGGTGCTGGAGCGGCGGCTGGCTTTGAAGCTGGTGCTGGTGCTGGCTCAGAAGTGCGAGCCTGGGCTGCAGCGCGTGGTGCGCCCTGCCCATTGGTAGCCGGAGCCGCAGCAGGAGCTGCTGGCGCCGCAGGCGTCGGCTGCGCTGCCGGTGCCTTTTTGTCGGCGGCGAGAGATTCGAAAATATCCCACCATTTCTTATCTACCGAGTTCTTGTCGACGAGATACTGTTCGAACAGCTCGTCTACTAGCCACTCGTTTCCACCAAACTCTTCAGTAAGTCGGTGGTGTGCTTGCTCTGGCACGTGCAACGCCTCTTCCCTGATTTCTACGTTGTTCTAGCTTGAGCCGGTGGTCTTCCGAGGACGTGAATCGACCACTTCGGCTCACAAGATTTCTAGACCTGCGCACCAGTCTAGTTACTTTTACGGCCGCTTGGCCACGGCACGTATGTAATCTCACGAAAGTGTCGTGTATAACAGTCCGTTTAGCGTCATTGCGCTACCGTTGAACGTCACAAAATCGATGTGGTGCACAAAAGGTCATCGTTCGATAGACTAAAAAGCACTATGGAATCACACTCTCCAAGCCGGCGTGCCGCCCACGGGCGCAGTGCCGGCCAACACAGTTCATGTTCAGCAGGTTCTGGCTCGCGATTGGAGCCTTCTAGTTGCCGCCTGATCGGCACCGAACCTCTTACTTTGATGTCAACGAACAGGTGGCGGTAACCACCCATGGATTGGCTCTACATTCTTTTTGGCCTGCTACTTATTCTTGGCACAGGCTTTTTCGTGGCGGTGGAATTCTCACTTGTCGCGCTCGATAAAAGTACGGTGCAAAATGCCGTTGATCGCGGGGAAGCTGGCGCAAAGCCGCTCCTGCAATGCTTAACTTCACTGTCCACCCAGCTTTCTAGCTGCCAGTTGGGCATTACCCTGACCACTTTGCTCACTGGTTATGTTCTTGAACCGGCTATCAGCGCCCTGCTGGAGCCACTGTTGGAAAACTTGGGTGTCCCGGAGGCCAGCTCGGTAGCAGTTACCGTCATCGTGGCCCTTGTTCTGGCAACCTTGCTCTCAATGCTGATTGGTGAATTAGTTCCAAAGAACATGGCTATCGCTCAGGCAATGCGGGTCGGAAAGTTGCTGGCTCGCCCGCAGCTAGTTTTTACCGCGATCTTCAAGCCCGCCATCATGGTGCTTAACGGTTTTTCCAACGCAATCCTGCATCGCTTCTTCGGACTAGAGGCCAAGGAAGAAATTTCCGCAGCCCGTTCGTCGCAAGAATTGGCTTCGCTGGTGAGACGTTCAGCTCAGTTGGGAACCTTGGACGTGCAGACCGCGCGTTTTGTGGAATCCACTATTGAGTTCTCAGAGCGCACCGCAGCTGATGTGATGACTCCACGTACTTCGATGTCCACCATAGATTCGCAGGCCCCACTTTCGGAACTGATCGAAGTCAGCGCCGATACCGGTTTCTCACGATTCCCGGTCATTGAGGGATCCAGTGACGAGATCCAGGGCATCTGCCACGTGAAGGCTGTTGTCTCGGTGCCTCGCGAACGCCGGGCAGCATTGCAGGTGGGTGAATTCGCCCGCGATGCACTCTACGTTCCTGAGACCATCCACCTTGACGTGCTTCTTGAACAACTGCGTGCAGCTGAATTCCAGATCGCCATCGTTATGGATGAATACGGTGGAACCGCCGGTCTGGTCACCCTTGAGGACTTGGTCGAAGAAATCGTCGGTGAAGTATCTGACGAACACGATGAGGACGAAGAGGAAGCAATCACGCAGCCCAACGGCAGCTGGTTGTTCCCCGGAATGTTCCGCCCCGATCAGGTTAATGAAAGCTTTGACCACGAGGTAATCCCCGAAGAGTCTTCCTACGAAACCATTGGTGGATTCATGCTCGCTGAGTTGGGCCGCCTGGCAGAACTCGACGATCAGGCGGTGACCGAGCACGGTACGTTTACCGTCACCGAATTGGAAGGTCGTCGTATCGCCCAGGTGAAGTTCGAACCATCGGCACCGGAATCGGAGGCCGACGATGCATGATTTTATGGGTCTAATCTGGCTCGTTGTCTTGTTGCTGGGTAACGCTTTTTTTGTTGCTGGCGAATTCGCGGTAATGAGCGCGCGTCGTTCACAGATCGAGCCGTTGGCGGACGAAGGCAACAAGCGCGCCAAGCTCGCGTTGTACGCCATGGAGCACGTTTCGGTGATGCTCGCGGTCTGCCAGTTGGGCATTACCGTGTGCTCGCTGCTGATCTTGAACATCTCTGAGCCAGCTATTCACCACCTGCTTGCTGAACCGATGGTCCATTTGGGTATGGCTGAGTCGGCAGCGGATACCGTGGCGTTCCTTGTTGCTCTGGTCTTGGTGACCTTCTTGCACGTGACTTTTGGTGAGATGGTGCCAAAGAACATTTCGGTGTCTGTGGCAGATAAGGCAGTGATGCTGCTGGCCATGCCATTGGTGGGACTTTCAAAGGTACTCAAGCCAATCACTTCGATGCTCAACGGCATGGCAAATATTGTCCTGCACGTCTTTGGTATTGAGCCGAAGGATGAAGTGACCAGCTCATACACCGCTGATGAAGTGCGTTCGATCATCGACACCTCTTCAGAAGAGGGCACGCTGGACGAAGACAATGCCATGCGTCTGACCAAGGCCTTGGAATTTTCCTCGGTCACCGCACGTAGTTGCATGGTTCCCATCGATGATTTGTTCACCCTTGAATGGGGACAGACCACCGCACGTGAATTTGAGAAGAAGGTTGGTAAGACCGGCTTCTCGCGCATGCTGATCACGAAGAACGAGATCCCGGTGGGTTACTGGCACGTCAAGGATGTCATGCTCATTGACGACGCTCACTCAACTCAGCCATTGATTGATTTGCCACTGCACCCCTTGGGTCAGCTGAGTCAGGACACTGAGATTGAAGCGGCCCTGGAAGAGATGCGTCAAGAAGGCAACCACCTGTCGGTGGTTGTTGATGCTTCGGGTTCGGCCATTGGCGTGGTGTTCTTGGAGGACGTGATCGAGGTGCTGGTCGGCGAAATTACCGACACCACCCGAAAGCGCGCCTCGCTACCTCGTGGTGAGCGCCAAGGAAACTAGGCGAAGCTCACTTGGTGAGTGCGTATTGCGAATGAATCGCAACTGGTAGGATTAACTGCGGTGCCCATCATGGGTGCCGCAGTTTTTCGTCGCGGCTGTTCCGCAAACCGTGCAGTTTAGAAAGTATTCCATGTCATCTAGCCCGATCGTCCGTTTTCAAGACGCACGCTTGGCCTACGGGTCCCGAGTGCTTTGGGATGAACTTAATCTTTCCATCGATAAAGGTGAGTTCCTTGCAGTCTTGGGGCCTAACGGCTCAGGCAAGACCAGCTTCATCAACACCATGCTCGGAACAACCTCGCTGAATCGTGGCTCGGTATCGATCGCGGGAGAAGCCGTGCGTCGAGGATCAGCAACTGTCGGATTGATTCCACAGCAGCGGCCCTTTGGCGATAACGTTCCATTGCGTGCCAGGGATCTTGTGGCCCTTGGACTAGATGGTTCTAAGCTAGGCATCCGAATTGGCCGCAACTCGGTGCGCAAACAGGTCGATCAACTGTTGGACATGGTCGGAGCCAGCGGATACGCCAATCGTGCGGTGTCAGATCTTTCTGGCGGCGAACAGCAGCGGCTTCGTGCAGCCCAGGCCTTGGCTGGTAACCCGGCAGTGCTGCTGTGCGATGAACCGTTGCTGTCCCTGGACTTACACCATCAGCAGGCCATCAGTGAAGTCATTCACCGCCAGGCCGTTGAACGCAATAGTGCGGTAATTTTTGTCACTCACGAGATCAACCCGATCCTGCCGTACGTTGACCGAGTTCTGTACTTGGCACAGGGCAAGTTCCACTTGGGGACCGTAGATGAGGTCATGCAGACTTCGGTGCTCACCGAGCTCTATGGTGCACCGGTTGAAGTGCTGCGAGTGAATGGACGCATTGTGGTGGTTGCCGGTGACGGCGCTGGACCGCTACCTGCCGATGGGCATGATCACGCACATGATATTGAACTTGAGACCGGGAAGTAGGGCTAACTGTGAACTTTTCCGATTTCATCGACAAGGCATTTAACTTTGACGACTACGCCCTACTCTTGCCCCTAGTGTCCAACTCACTGATCGCCGGAGCGGTTCTGGGCGTTGTGGGCGGACTGATTGGCATCTTCATCATGATGCGCGATATGGCCTTCGCTGTGCACGGCATTGCTGAACTGTCCTTTGCTGGCGCGGCCTTTGCGCTGCTCATTGGCGCCGATGTGGTCACTGGCTCGGTACTCGGCTCACTCATTGCCGCGTTGATCCTTGGATTCCTAGGCACCAGAGCACGAGACAGAAATTCAATTACCGGTGTCCTGATGCCATTTGGTTTGGGACTGGGCATCTTGTTCCTGTCTCTCTATGAGGGCAGAAGCGCAAATAAATTCGGCCTGCTGACCGGCCAGATTGTTGCTGTGGACGATGTTCAGCTCAACGGCATGCTGATACTTTCACTGGTCGTAGTGCTTGCGCTGATTCTGATCTGGCGCCCACTAACCTTCGCTTCGGTGGACCCGGTCGTGGCTAATGCCCGAGGCGTACGCACCTCCGGGCTGTCGATTATCTTCATGGTGATTTTGGCACTTGCCGTTGCGGTGACTATTCAGGTTGTCGGCGCACTGCTGGTCCTAGCCTTGCTGATTACACCGGCCGCTGCCGCGATGAGGGTGACATCCAATCCGGTACTGACCGTAGTGCTCTCGATTGCGTTTGCAGAACTTGCCGTTGTTGGTGGCATCTTGCTGGCCCTAGCCGGTTCGCTACCAATCAGCCCTTACGTCACCACGATTTCATTCTTGATTTACGTGATCTGCCGAAGCATTGAATACGTTCGTTCACCGCGCAGACGTCACCAGGTATAGAACTGCCGACATGACAATCGCCCCAGATCATTGATCTGGGGCGATTGTCATGTTCACAGAGATTTTGAATTCCAACTTCGGTGATTAGCTACTGGCTTTAGCGCGACATTCGGCGCACACACCATAGATTTCAACGGTGTGTTCAGGCTCAGAAAAATCGTGTTCGGCTGCGACTCGCGCGGCCCAGCGTTCTACCGACGGGGCCTGTACTTCTACGGTCTTAGAGCAAGAGCGGCAGACCAAGTGATGGTGGTGGGTGTCGGTGATGCACTGACGGAAACGTGCTTCGCCGTCACCGCTACGCAGGACGTCGACCAAGCCGTCATCTGCCATGGACTGCAACAGGCGGTAGACGGTGGCCAGCGAAACCTTCTTCTCGGAATCCTGCAACCAACGGTGCAGCTGCTGTGCGGTGGCGAAATCATTGATCTCGCCTAGTGCCTGCGCTACAGCTAGTCGCTGCTTGGTAATCCGGGTTTCTGGCTGGGACATCGACGTGCACCATTCCTTGACTTCGTTGCGGACAGGAAACAGCTCATTTAACTGCGCAGTTCACCTGTACTGTCACTCAATTTTAGCCAACTTTTCTGGATGATGCGTGTCAGGCGCTGGCACGGGCGGGGCGTGGAGCCTACGCTAAAGACATGCGCATCAAAACCAGAGGCCATTCCTGTATTGAACTGAGCACCGTAGACGGTTCGCTGCTGCTTGATCCTGGAAGTTTTTCGGAACTGACTGGGGCTTTCGAAGACAAGCACGCAGTGCTGATCACCCACGAGCATGCGGACCATGCGGATCTCGAAGCTATCGTCCAAGCACTGAGTTCTAATCCGGTGTTGGAGGTCTACGCGCCAGCGGCGTTGGCTAAGAGCCTGAAGGAAAAACTACCGGCCGCCACCATTGCCCAGGTGCACCCCGTGTGCGCTGGAGCCGACTTCATTGTCGGCGGGATTCGTGTGCGCGCAGTAGGCGGCACCCACGCGACGATCCACCAATCCATCGACTTGGTTGCCAACGTCGGATACGTGCTGGGGGATAAGGCAGTTGGTCAACCGATAGTTTTCCACCCCGGAGACAGCTACCAAGTTCCCGTGGGCGTGCCAGTAGATTTACTGCTACTGCCGGTGATGGCACCGTGGGGCAAGATGTCTGAAGCTGCTGACTTTGCTACGGCAACCAAGGCCACAACGTGGGCGCCAATCCACGACGGGTTGCTCAACGAGATCGGCGTGGGCTTGTTCGACCGTCAGTTGGGCACCATTGCTGAGCGTTCCGGCAGCACCTATCAGCGACTAGAGCAGGGCACCGAATATAAGGTCGAGGAACTGTTAGCAAGGTAGTGCATATGAATCCTTTGATTTCCGCCAATGAACTCACAGCCTTGCTTCAGGGCGAGGCCTCTCCCGTGCTCTTAGACGTGCGCTGGGTGCTTGGAAAGAACGACGGCGCACAGCAGTACGCTGCCGGTCATATTCCGGGTGCCGTCTTTGTGGATCTGGAAACGCAATTATCAGGCACTGTCGGTGAGCATACCGGACGTCACCCGCTACCACTGCCTGCAGATTTTGAAGCTGCCGCGCGCAGTTGGGGCATCAACCCAGACAGTCGCGTCGTGGCCTACGACGATTCTGGTGCCCTCGCCGCAGCCCGCGCTTGGTGGTTGTTACGCCATGCAGGATTTGAAAACGTTCAGGTACTTGATGGCGGACTGGAGGCTTGGAAGCAAGCCGATGGCCCGATCTCGGATGGCATCGAAGAAGCAGCACCCGGGACGGTGATGCTCTCCTGGGGCAGAATGCCGGTAGTCGAGTTCGGCGAATTGGAATCCCTAACTGGAGTGCTAATCGATTCGCGCGCTACCGCCCGCTATCTGGGGATCGAAGAGCCGATTGACCCGGTGGCCGGACACATTCCCGGCGCCTTGAACCGGCCGACCACCGACAACTTGGACGCCCAGGCGCGCTTCCACACACCCGAACATCTGCAAGCAAGCTTTACCAAGCTCGGAGCGCAGCAGCCCGGTTCTGCAGCCTATTGTGGCTCCGGCATCACCGCCGCGCATCAGGTGCTCGCTGCAGCCAGCGCAGGCATTGAACTGGGCTTATACCCGGGTAGCTGGTCCGAATATTGCTCATACCCGCAAGCGCCAGTGGCCACGAGCGACGAAAAGCATCGCAACTAAAAATACTGCAGCTAGAGAAAGGCAGCAATGAGTACGCTGTTCAGCAAGATTATTGAAGGTCAGATCCCAGGCCGTTTCGTCTGGAAAGACGAAAAATGCGTTGCCTTCTTATCTATCGGCCCACTGACCGACGGACACGCACTGGTAGTGCCACGTGAGGAAGTCGATGAATTCACGGATGCTTCTGAAGAATTAGTCACCCATCTGACCTTGGTGGCGAGAAAAATCGGACAGACCCAGAAGCGCGTATTTGGTGCGCAGCGTGCCGGACTGATGATTGCAGGCTTTGAAGTTCCTCATCTACATGTGCATGTCTGGCCAACCAATTCGCTGGCTGATTTTGATCTGTCTAATGCGACGGAGAACCCAGACCCAGTGGCCTTGGATAAAAACGCTCAGCTCTTGCGCGATGGCTTGGTTCAGGACGGCCACAGCGAATTTGTCCCAGAGGCCTAAAACCTTGCTGTACCTGCGCTACCAGTCTGTGTCGCCTAACCATCGCGGCGTAAATCTAGGAATTTTTGCCCTCGTCAATTCGCTCGGCCGCGGCGGTGAGCTCAGCGAAGAAGAGCACGTCATTTGGCGTGCGGGCAATGATTGGTATGACGCAGCCTATCCAAACCCAAGCAGCACTGACCCCGAAATTTATGATCATGAGCTCAATCCCGGGGCAGTGGCTTGGTTTAAGGACAGTGCACACCACCTGCTGGAGCGCGTCGAGCCGTATCTCAAGTTGCTCGACGCGCACCAGATCGGTTGGGAGAAACTACAGTCAAAGTCTCCTGGCACGGTCATCTACGAGGACGACGTGCAAATCATCGTCGTTCCACCAGCCAGATAGTTAGCCTTGGACCTGCGTGGTTGGGCGTTCAGAACCGATATGGCGCGCCAACATGATGTCCAGTACCCCGCGGCATCTGACTCGGGATTCGTCCCGCTCCAAACTTTGTAACGAGTATGGCTAAAGCTCAGCGAGCCCATCCTTCATTGCTTTACGGATGCGCTTTTCACTGACCGAATACGCAGTGCCCAGTTCTTGGGCAAAGAGCGAAATGCGCATTTCTTCCAGCATCCATTTCACCTGGCCCAAAGTCGCAGGAACACGTGCGCCCTGTGGAACCTTACCCAGAGCAGTATCGTACTCATCTTCCAGTTTTTGGATGGTCACCAATGCCTGTGAATCACGGGTGACCGCTCCACCGCGCAACTTCTCCAAACGCACTTCAATGCCTTGTACATAACGCGGTAGGCGCATGAGGTTCGCGGCACCGGTGGCAGCAATGAATCCCGGATAAATCAACTGCTCAAGCTGCGAACGGATATCGGTGACTGCAGCAAACATCGCCAATGACTTTGTGCTCTTTAGATCCTTGTTGATCCGGGTCGAAGATCCAAAGACCTTAGCCACCACTCCGGTGATGGTGAAGACGGTGTCAATCTGCTCGGCACGCACAGATTCGAAGAGTGCTTCAAAACTAGCTCGGTTCATCGGAAGCGTGGCCGGAACCAACTGATCCACGGCGGCCATGGTGCAGTCAGCAATTAACTTGTCGATGGATCCGTGCGGATTCTGCGTGAACACCAGCTTTTCCGCATTTTTCAGGTGCGAGATGACAAACTTTGCCGCCGACGGCAAACGCAACATCAGCAGTCGAATGACACCACCACGATGCGCAGCATCGCGTTCAGTCTCGCTACGGAAGACGGTGAGATCTACGGCCGACCCGGTGTCGTTCAGTCCGGGGAAGGCAGTGATCTCTTGGCCCATAACCGTGGTGGTGACCTTAGCTGGCAAAGTATCGCCTAGGGTATCGCCAGCAGCCTCTAGCTCAGGCCAATGGTCAAGACCTTGCTGGTCCCAAGCTCCCTGAGTTGGTGCGGCCGAGGCCTTGGCACCCTTCTTGTTCGACTTGTTCGACTTGTTCGAAGGTGATGCCACCGATGCGCCAGGTTTGCCCGGCTTATTGACTCCACTAGCCAGCGCTGCGCGGTTGGCAGCCGCAAACTTGTATTGCAGGGCGGCCAGATCATCACCCTGACCCAATACCTTGCCGGAGGCATCCGTGACAGTGAAACCGAAGCGCAAGTGCGCTGGCAATGCAGCAAAATCAAAGACCGAAGGTTCAACCACCATGCCGCGCAATCGACGCAAGACCAGCGCCAGTGATTCCGCCAGATCATCAGTAGCTGGATCAAAGTCTTGATCCAGCATGTTTAGAGCTTTACCTGCAACATCCGGGGCCGGAACGAAGTTTTTACGTATGGCCTTCGGCATGGAACGGATCAGCGCAGTAATCAGCTCGTGACGCAGGCCTGGAATGAGCCAAGCGAAGCGAGCAGGGTCCAGCTGATTCAAGAACACCACAGGAACGGTAAGCGAAACGCCGTCGCCTTCACCTGCACTGGCGGCCGGATTGTATTCGTAGCTCAGGGGCAGGTGAATATTGCCCAGTTGCCACGTGGTGGGGAAGTTACTTTCATCGAGTTCTTCACCGTCGGCCAACAAAGCTTCGGGGTCAAAGTCCAAAAGCGTTGGGTCAGTTGCCCGTGCATTTTTCCACCAACGGTCAAAATGACGCTCAGAATAAACTTCGGAGCCCACCCGCGCATCATAGAAAGTGAATAGATCTTCATCAGAGATGCGCAGATCATGACGGCGCATACGTGTCTCAAGCTCTTCAACTTCTTCAAGCAGAGCCCGGTTCTTGGCAAAGAACTTATGGTGGGTACGCCAATCTCCCTCAACCAGCGCGTGACGAATAAATAGTTCGCGCGCCAGAATCGGGTCAACCCGCCAGTAGTGGAACTGACGGCGGGGGATGATTGGCAGGCCAAAGAGCGTGACCTTTTCATATCCCATGACAGAGCCGGTGCGCTTAGACCAATGCGGTTCCGAGTGCGTTCGCTTAAGCAGATGCGGCGCGAGTTCTTCCACCCATTCGGGGGAGATGGCTGCGTTCATTCGCGCCCATAGGCGTGAGGTCTCCACGAGCTCGGCGGACATGACCCAGGTTGGCGACTTCTTAAAAAGTCCGGAGCCAGGGAAGATGGCAAAGCGAGTGCCACGCGCACCGAGATAATCTCGTTTGCGCTCATCGTACATACCGATATGTCCAAGCAAACCAGCCAGTAGTGACTTGTGAACTTGGTCTTCGTTGGCAGCCGGGTCAATCGGGGCAGCCGCTACGGTGATGCCCAACGGCTTAGCAAGCTGACGCAACTGTGTGAACAAGTCTTGCCATTCACGCACGCGCAGGTAGTTGATGTGCTCTGTCTTGCACATGCGGCGGAAGGCCGAGGAAGAGAGTTCCTTCTGCTGTTCTTGCAGGTATGCCCAGAGATTAAGCAAGGCAATGAAGTCAGACTTCTCATCGGTGAATCGTTTGTGTAGCTCGGCAGCTCTTTCGCGCATGCCGGTATCTTCACTTGGACGCTCTCGTGGGTCCTGGATGCTCAGACCTGCGGCGAGCACCATGACTTCCTTAGCCACTGCGCGGTCCGCAGACTCGACGATCATTCGTCCCAGACGTACGTCTAGTGGCAGCTGGGACAGCTTGCGACCAATCGGGGTGAGCTTGGCGGACTTGTTGGATTCCAACGCACCAAGTTCGCGCAGCAGGTTCACACCATCGGTGATGGCCTTTGCTTCGGGAGGCTGAACGAAGGGGAACTTTCCCACCTCGGTGGCTGACGCAACTACGCCCATGGAAATCATCTGCAAGATGACGCTCGCTAGGTTGGTGCGCAGGATTTCCGGGTCGGTGAACTCGGGGCGAGCTTCGAAGTCTGATTCCGCGTATAGGCGGATGGCGATGCCCTCGGAGACACGACCACAACGGCCCGAACGCTGATTGGCGCTGGCCTGCGAAACGCGTTCGATAGGTAGACGTTGCACCTTGGTGCGATGCGAGTATCGCGAGATGCGGGCGGTGCCAGTATCGATCACGTACTTGATGCCTGGCACGGTGAGTGAAGTTTCAGCCACGTTGGTAGCCAAGATCAGGCGTGGTGCACTGCCCGGGTGGAAGACTCGGTGCTGCTCAGCAAGTGAGAGGCGAGCAAAAAGCGGCAATACTTCATAACGAGGCAGGCGCTTATTGGCGGTGACCATTGCTCGCAACGCCTCAGCCGCATCGCGAATTTCTCGTTCACCGGAGAAGAAGATCAGGATGTCGCCTGGTGCTTCTCGGCTTAGTTCCTTAACCGCATCGGTGACTGCATCGAGGGGATCGCGTTCTTCCTCTAATGAATTTTCATCATCTGACTCATCGTCAAGGGCTGCTTCAGCCTGCAATGGGCGGTAGCGCAGTTCAACGGGGAAGGTACGTCCGGAGACTTCCAGAATCGGTGCTGGTTCAATCTCGCCTGAGGGTAACGTCTTACCAAAGTGCTCGGCAAAACGTTGAGGGTCGATCGTAGCCGAGGTGATGATGATCTTCAGATCAGGGCGCTTTGGCATGATCTGCTTGAGGTAACCGAGTAGGAAGTCAATATTCAGGCTGCGCTCGTGAGCCTCATCGATGATGATCGCAGAGTATTTTTTCAGCAAACGGTCACGCTGAATTTCGGCAAGCAAAATACCGTCGGTCATGACTTTTAGCTTGGTATTGCGCGAGACCTCACCGGTGAAGCGCACATGGAAACCGACTTCGTCACCGATTTCGGTTCCCATTTCCTCGGCAATTCGTTCAGCCACGGTGCGCGCGGCAAGACGACGAGGCTGGGTGTGCCCAATCATGCCCTTTTCGGCCAGGCCGAGTTCAATGAGCATCTTGGGCAGCTGGGTGGTCTTTCCTGAACCGGTTTCACCGGCTATCACTACCACCTGATTTTCGCGCACTGCTTTGAGGATGTCTGCGCGACGGGCTGAGACCGGGAGGGCTTCTGGATACGTAATGCTAAGCGCCATGATGTTTCTATTCTATTCGCGTAGCGCCCAATCCACTTGCCGCCGAGCCGAGGGCGAAATTTGTGGCCTAATCCGGTCCAAGGATGTGTGAAAGAGGTTAGTCAAATTTTCTGTCCGTCTAGGCAAACGTCGACATCTTGTGGAGACAAAATACAAAACGTACCAATTTCGTCTCACTACTCGGAAATTGTGCCCATAAAGTTCAATATCAAGATTAAAACGTCTCTCGATGGCCCTATCCGGTGACTAAGGTGAGGTCGTTCACATGTAAGATCTAGGGTATTCATCGATGTGGTGTTGGGACGGTTCCCGGATGCATTTCACAAGTGGTCTTGCAGCCCAACTACCAACTGCATTGATGACATCACTCGCACTATGGGGACTTTGAAGGGGATTTCAATGAAGAGCTTCACAGCTATGAAATTTGCAGCAGTAGCTGCAGCTAGCGCACTTGCGTTGACCGCTTGCGGCGGTAGCAACGGATCGAGCGACAAGGCTGCAAGTGACGAGCCAGTAAAGATCGGCATCGCACAGTACGTTACGCACCCATCCTTGGATGCTGTCGTCACCGGATTCAAAAAGGGCATGGAGAGCGCCGGCTACACCGGTGACAAGATCTCCTACGACGAGAACAACGCGGAAGCTGATCAGGCTACCAATACCTCGATTGCTGGCAAGCTTGCTGCGGACTCGGATATTGATTTGGTGTTGGCAGTTGCCACCCCGTCAGCCCAGGCAGTAGCCCAGACCATCACCAAGGTTCCAGTTCTGTTCTCAGCTGTCACTGACCCTGTGAGCGCGAAGCTCGTCGGATCCAATGAAGCACCAGGTGCCAATGTCACCGGCACCTCGGACTTGAACCCAGTTGATGAGCAGCTTGCTTTGCTCAAGGAACTGAAACCAGATGCTAAGAAGGTCGGCATCGTTTACTCCTCGGGCGAAGTGAACTCGGAAGTTCAGGTCAAGCTGGCTGAAGAAGCTGCTAAAGATTTGGGCCTGACCATCGAAAAGTCTGCGATTTCAACTTCTAGTGAAGTACAGCAGGCAGCAGGATCGTTGGACGTAGACGCTTACTACGTTCCGACCGACAACGCTGTGGTTTCTGCACTTGAAGGTCTGATCCAGACCGCTGACAAGAAGAAGATTCCAGTTATTGCCGCTGACGGCGACTCGGTTAAGCGTGGTGCTACCGCAACCTACGGCATTAACTACGAGAAGCTCGGCGAGCAGACCGCTGCCATGGCGGTCAAAGTACTCAAGGGCGAAGCCGAACCAGCAAGCCTGCCGGTAGAGACCATCTCAAAGGTTGACCTGTACCTCAATGAGAAAGCCGCAAAGAACTCCGGCATCGAATTCTCCGAGGACATGAAGTCAAAGGCCGTCGAAGTCTACTAAACCCTGCATCACAAGCGACGTAAGGCGAGGCGCATGATCTGATGCCTCGCCTTTCGTTGTGACAATACAACTCAAGGATCCCCACATGATCACAGCGGTTGAACTCGGCCTGATTTACGCCATCATGGCGCTCGGCGTGTATCTGACCTTCCGTATCCTAGATTTTCCAGACCTGACAGTCGACGGTAGCTTCACCACCGGAGCCTCTGTCGCCTCGGTGAGCATTGTCAGCGGCGTGAACCCGTGGCTCGCTACGGCACTGGCCTTTATCGCTGGCCTAGTTGCCGGCACCATCACAGGTCTACTGCATACCAAGGGAAAAATTGACGGCTTGTTGGCCGGTATTTTGACCATGATTGCTTTGTATTCCATCAACTTACGCATCATGGGTAAAGCAAATACACCGTTGCTTGGTGAAGAAACTCTGTTTAGCCCCCTGCGCAAAGCGGGATTATTGGGTACTGGGACATCGATTGCGATTCTCTTCGTTCTCTGTCTTGTATTTGTTGCTGCCATTGTGTGGTTCCTGCACACCGAAGTGGGAATGGCCATGCGTGCCACCGGCGATAATCAGGAAATGATTCGTTCCTTCGGTGTCAGTACCGATACTCAGAAGATTCTGGGCCTTGCCCTTTCCAACGGCCTTGTGGCCCTTTCCGGTGCGGTGATTGCTCAGTACCAGGGCTTCGCTGACGTAGGCATGGGTATCGGTTTGATTCTGATTGGCTTGGCTTCGGTCATCGTTGGCCAAGCGATTTTCACCCAGCGTTACATCTGGCTGGCTGCATTGGCAGTCGTATTCGGCGCAGTGATTTACCGTCTGGTGATTCAGCTGGCTTTGTCTGCGGGCCTGGAAGTCAACGACATGAAGCTGATTTCAGCAGTGCTCGTTGTCGTGGCGTTGTTGCTGCCTAAATGGAAGGGGTTCCAGAAAATAGTGAAGACCTTCAAGCGCTCGCCGGCTACCGTAACTGGCAAGGAAGAGGTTCGCACCAATGCTTAATATCCAGAACCTATCGCGTACGTTCTTCCCCGGAACCGTCAATGAACGTAAAGCTCTGCGCAACATCAATCTGGAACTGACCGACGGCGAATTTGTCACCGTCATTGGTTCCAACGGCGCAGGCAAATCTACAGTGCTCAATATGGTGGCCGGCAAACTTCAGCCGGACGCAGGCTCGGTGAGCATCGCCGGAAAGAACGTCACCAAGCTAGCGGACTACAGTCGAGCAAAGTACATCGGCCGCGTATTCCAAGATCCAATGGCTGGCACTGCTCCAGCCATGACCATTGAAGAGAATATGGCCTTGGCCTACGCCCGTGGCCGTTTCCGTGGATTGGGTTTGGGCGTTGGAGCCAAGCGACGTGAGCTATTTGTCGAGGAACTCAAGAGCCTGGAACTAGGCCTCGAGAAGCGCCTGAAGACCAAGGTTGGATTGCTCTCGGGAGGTCAGCGTCAGGCATTGAGCCTGTTGATGGCTACGTTCTCAAAGCCAAAGATCCTGTTGCTGGATGAGCACACCGCAGCGCTTGACCCGCAGCGTGCAGCTCTTGTATCTCGCTTGACCAAGGAAATCGTTGAACGGCATCAGCTGACGACGCTGATGGTCACACACAACATGGAACAAGCACTGCAATTGGGAACACGACTGATCATGATGCATGACGGGCAGATCATCTTGGACTTGAATCAAGAAGAAAAGTCGCAAATGACTGTTAAGGGATTGCTCGGTGAATTTGAAAAGATCAAGGGCGCTCAGCTCGATGATCGCACCATGCTGCAATAAAAACTGAGAACAACAGTTCAGGCTCCGCATACCCTAATGGTTGGCGGAGCCTGAACTGGTTTAAGTCGAAGTTTTCTCCAACAGGCACTCGACTCGTCCCGAACTCTGATCAACGAGTTCTTGGCCTGTCTGCTGGTAGCCGCAAGACAGATAAACCTGCATGGCGCGGGAATTCTCGGCTATGACCCATAAACGGATGTGGTGGAAGCCTGCTCTGAGCGCGTAGCGGTCTACTTCACCCAACATCTGACGTGCAACGCCACGGCCCCAGAATTCTGGCGAGACTGCGACATAGTAAATTTCCAGATAGTCATCGTGCGGAGCGCAGAGGGTAAAACCTGCAGGCTCATCAGCGAGCGTAGCCAAGACGAGCCGGGAGCTAGGAAGGGCTAAACGACGTTGGACGCCAGCGAGAGCTTGCGCGCCATCTTTGGGCAGTGGCTGGTGATCGCGCTGGGCGGCAGCGCGAGCCCAGATGATTGCAGCCTGGGCAACAGACTTTTGATCTTCAGGCTTCACTACTGCGAAAGTTATTGACGGACTTTTGGCATCCATAGTCTTAGCTTACTGAGGTACGTGTTCCATCTTTGTCAGTGCAAGCAGAGCGCAGAGCAAGAAGACTGCAGCTCCAACGACAAAGGGTAAAGCGATGGTGACCGTACCCAAGGCGCCACCAGCTGCTGCGCCGATAGCAAGACCGATCAGACCCAAAACCTTACTGGCTGAACTTACCCGTCCCATAAGGGCCTGCGGAACAAGTTTCTGACGCAACGAGGTTGAACAGATATTCCAGAGGACCGCATGCAAGACGTACAAGGCCAGCAATACCCCGGCTAAAACAGCGGATGTCGTGAAGGCGAGCCCGGCCAGACTTAGCGAGCCGAGTCCCAGGCTGAGAACGATTAATTTCTTGTAGCCACATCGTACTCGTAGCTTTGGTGCTATCACCGAGCTAATCAGCCCGCCCAAGGCGGAAAAGGCGAGGAGCAGACCGTAGCCGGTTGAATTCAGTCCTAGTTGCTCTTTGGCGAAAAGGACCAAAATTGAAAAGGGCAACATGTATCCGAAGCTGGCCAACCCACCTATGAGCGCCAGAGTGCCGACAACGCGGTGCTTGGATAACCAGCTGATCCCTTGGTGGGCTTCTGCCCAGACGCCCGTGCGCTCGCCGGAGTCCTTTGAAAGTACTCGGGTGCGTGGCAACGCTAATGCCAGTAATCCGGCGATGGCCCAGAGCGTACCCATGAAATAAAGGGGAATGACTGCCGCAAGAGCAAAGAGGAAACCACCCAGCGGTGGACCGACAAATTCATCGGTTACCAATTGTGTGGCCGCAATTTTGGAATTGGCCCGATCAAGATTCGTGGTTTTCACCAGCTGGGGGAGTATCGCTACTGCCGCCGTATCGGCAGTGCCTTCAAAGACAGCTACTACCGCCATGGCCAGGTACAAGACCAAGATATTCGGGAAGGAAAGGTTAAAACTGATGCCAAGTGCTAATAGTGCTAACCCACGCAGAATATTGGCGACGCTGAACAGATTGCGCCGATCAAGTCGATCGACCCACACGCCAATCGGGAGCGCGAATAGCAGTCGCACAACGGCGTAGGTCAAAGAAAGTCCAGCGACCAACCGTGGATCGGGGGTCAACGATGCGGCGATCAACGGCACGGCGACAAAAGCCAAGCCGTCGGCAAGGTTGGACAGCGAGGTGGCTGCCCAAAGCACACCGAAACCACGCTGCTTAGTCATGACTTCAGCCTATTGCCTTTGATGCAGAAAACCAGAGGAGAACGTAACCTCCGAGCTGGCACCGCTCTAAAAGATTCCGCTGGACCCAAGCAGGGTGCCGATGAAGAACGTCGCCGCCAAAGCGAGCGCACCACCAATCACCAAGCGAAGCGCCGCGACACGTTTGGAACTTCCACCGATGTAGGCGCCGAGTGTCCCGGTCAGCGCAAGAGAAATGAGCACCGCGGCGAAGGTTATCGGAATGCGCACCGAATCCGGCGGCAGCATGATGGCCAGCATGGGTAGGATCGCGCCGATAACAAAGGCAGCGGCAGAGGCATAAGCAGCATGCCAAGGATTGACGACTTCTTCTTCATCGATATTCAGCTCTGCCGACAAGTGTGCTGCTAACGCATCGTGTTCAGTGAGTTCATTGGCCACCTGCAGTGCAGTCTCTTGGCTCAGCCCTTTCGACTGGTAAATCCCAGCAAGCTCAATAAGCTCTGCTTGCGGATCATCGGCAAGTTCTTGGCGTTCTTTTTCAATGAGTGCGTGCTGTGAGTCGCGCTGACTACTGACCGATACGTATTCACCTAGCGCCATGGATATCGCGCCACCAATGACGGCAGCCATGCCGGCAGTAAAAATGGGTGCCGATTGGTTGGTGACACCCGCGACGCCTACTACCGTGGCCGCTACTGAAACAATGCCATCATTGGCGCCAAGCACGCCGGCGCGCAACCAGTTGAGACGTTCAGCAAAGTTTTTCTGATGCGGTTCGTTAGGGTGAGCACTCGTGGATTCGGTCATGAGCCAAGATAATCACTAAGCAAGACATAGACGCCAGTGACAAGTAAATCTTCGCCATAGTTATCGGCAACATTTAAACAAAAAAATTGCAGGTCTGGAATTCCAGATCCTGCAATTTGCTGGTGCCCCTGAAAGGAATCGAACCTTCGACCTTCTGCTCCGGAGGCAGACGCTCTATCCACTGAGCTACAGAGGCGGGTTGCTGAGCAACAGAAAAAATACTATCAGGTGGTACGCTGATCTGCGCAATTGGAGAAAGCACTCAAGAATGTGGTGCAAAAGTCACCGGGACTGCTCAGTCTCACAGTCCGGGGGAGTCATGAATGCTCATTATTTAGGGCAATTACCGGTATTCTTGAACGGTGACTCCTGAAGAACTCTCCGCAGCAATATCCGCATGCCTCACCGAAGCCGTAGCCGCTGGTGATATCTCCGTTGAGGTGCCAGAGACCGTACGTGTTGACCGTCCAAAGAGCCGTGAGCACGGTGACTGGGCAACCAACATCGCGCTGCAGCTGGGCAAAAAAGCCGGAATGGCACCCCGCGACTTCGCGCAGCTCCTTGCCCGACGACTCGCAGAGGTTCCAGGAGTCGACGCAGTCGACATCGCTGGTCCAGGCTTCCTCAACATCACCCTAGAAGCCGGCGCAGCCGGTGAGCTAGCCCGCAGCATCGTTGATGCCGGCGCTGCCTACGGTCACAACCAAGCCCTGGCCGGCCACGTGGTCAACATGGAGTTCGTTTCGGCGAACCCAACCGGACCGCTGCACATTGGCCACACCCGTTGGGCTGCACTGGGCGATGCCATCTCGCGCGTCCTTCGTGCCTCGGGCGCAACGGTTACCACTGAGTACTACATCAACGACGCCGGCAACCAGATGAACGTCTTTGCCCGCTCCGTATACAACCGCATCCACGGCCTGCCCGTACCTGAGGGCGGCTACCCAGGTGAATACATCAAGGAACTCGGCGACGTAGTACTCGCGGAGAACCCTGAGCTTGGCAAGCTGGAAGAAGCAGAAGCCATTCCTGCCCTGCGCGAAGCTTCGTACAAAGCGCAGTTGGTTGATATCAAGGCGACCCTTGCTGACTTCGGTGTCACCTTCGACGTGTTCTTCTCAGAGACCGCTTTGCATGAGGGCGGTGCTGTGGCTGACGCCGTGGCTCGCCTACGCGAACAGGGTCATATCTTTGATCAGGAAGGCGCAGTCTGGCTACGCACCACCGATTTTGGTGACGACAAGGATCGTGTGCTGATCCGTGCCAACGGCGAACCAACCTACTTTGCTGCCGACGCCGCGTACTACCTGTCCAAGAAGGACCGCGGCTTCGAAGAAAAGATCTACCTGCTCGGTGCCGACCACCACGGTTACGTTAATCGACTGAAGGCCATCGCTGCCTGCGCAGGAGATGACAAGGAAAAGAACATCGAGGTGTTGATCGGTCAGCTGATCAGCGTCAACGGTGCCAAGCTGTCCAAACGTGCTGGCAACATCATTGAGCTGCGCGATCTGATCAACTGGATCGGTGCTGACGCACTGCGTTACTCGCTGGCTCGTTACCCAGCCGATTCTCCAATTGCCTTGGATCCAGAGCAGCTGCGAAAGAACACCAACGACAACCCGGTCTTCTACGTTCAGTATGCTCACGCACGTTCGGCTGCCGCAGCCCGTAACGCTGTAGCCAAGGGCATTACCCGTGATGACTTTGACGCAACTCTGCTGACCGATCCGACCGAAAACGAACTGCTGGCCGTACTCGGACAGTTCCCATCGGTCGTGGCTGGTGCTGCAGAATTCCGCGAACCACACCGCATTGCCCGTTACCTGGAGCAGGTAGCCGGTGCATACCACTCGTGGTACGCCGCAACCCGTATTACCCCGGTTGGTGAAGACGAAGCGATCTCAGCAGTGCACAGCACCCGCCTGTGGCTGAACGACGCTGCCACCACCGTCTTGGCAAATGGATTGGAACTGCTGGGCGTTTCTGCCCCAGAGAGGATGTAACTGGTATGGCTGTATCGCCGCTAGCCCCGCAATGGCTGCAATTCCCCGAAAACATTAACGCACTACGCGAGATCGAATGGGCTTCAGGGGTTTCCCGCGAGGCTGACGGCGAACTGTCCGTCCAGGGCCTTCGGGTCAGTGCTCTCGCCGAAGAATTTGGCACGCCATTGTTTGTGCTTGACGAGAATGACTTCCGCGCCCGCGCCCGTGGGTTCAAGACCGCTTTTGATGAAGCGTTTAAGAACTTGTGCGGGGGAGTAGATGTTTACTACGCCGGCAAAGCTTTTGTCTGCACCGAGGTAGCCCGCTGGGTTACCGATGAGGGTCTGCGCCTAGATACCTGCTCCGGCGGAGAGCTGGCGGTAGCTAAGGCAGGTAACGTTCCGGCAGAGAATCTCTCGCTGCACGGGAACAACAAGTCCAAGGCCGAGATCACCCGTGGCCTTGAGATGGGTGTTGGCCGCATTGTTATCGACTCACTTGATGAGCTGGAACGTGTGATCTCCTTGGCTGATTCTTTGAGCCTGACCGCAGAAGTGATGCTGCGTATTACCCCTGGTGTTCACGCATCAACTCATGAAGCAATTGCCACCGCGCACGAGGACCAGAAGTTTGGCTTGTCCATTCTTCCCGATGCCACTGGCACCTCACCGGCTTTGCGTGCGGTAGCCCGCGCTATTGAAGCGAAGAATGTGAACCTCTTGGGCTTGCACGCTCACATTGGTTCACAAATCTTTGAAGCCGACGGTTTTGCCATGGTGGCTCGCACCATGCTGGGTCTGCTTGCAAAGGTTCGTGAACTTCACGGCGTTGAGCTGCCTGAACTGGACTTGGGTGGTGGCTACGGCATTGCCTACACCTCCGAGGATCACCCCTCCACCCCGGCGAAGCTTGCCGGCCAGATGGCCGAAGTTGTTTCGGCTACCTGCGCGCAATTGGATATGGCTTGCCCTCGCATCTCCATTGAGCCAGGCCGCGCCATTGTCGGTCCGACCACTTTCACCCTGTACGAGACCGGTGTGCTCAAAGATGTTCAGGTTGAAGACGAAGCCGGCACCCTGCACCCGCGCCGTTACATTGCCGTTGATGGTGGGATGAGCGATAACCCTCGCCCGGTGCTCTACGACGCGCAATACACCGCCGTTCTGGCCAGTCGTATGACGCAAAGCGACGCAATTATTTCTCGTGTAGTTGGGAAACATTGCGAGTCAGGTGACATAGTCGTGAAGGACGTTTACCTGCCCGACGACGTGGCGGCTGGCGACTTGCTCGCGATTCCGGCCACCGGCGCATACTGCTGGGCCCTGTCGAGCAACTACAACTACCTCACCCGCCCAGCGGTGGTAGCTGTACGCGATGGCCAAGCCCGTTTGATCGTACGCAGGGAAACCGAAGACGACTTGCTAGCCCGCGACATGGGAGTTTAATTGAGCGGCGAAAAGAACCTGAAGGTAGCCCTGCTGGGTTGCGGTACGGTCGGAGCCCAAGTGGCCCGAATCCTGCTGGAAGACGCGAATGAATTGGCATCCCGTTCGGGTGCTGGTCTGCAGCTGATCGGCATTGCCGTGCGGAACCTTGATACCAAGCGCGACGTGGACTTGCCCAAGGAGCTTTTCACCACGGATGCACTCGCGTTGATCGAAAAGGCCGATGTGGTCATCGAACTACTCGGTGGCTTGGACCCAGCCGGCCAGTACATCGCTGCCGCCCTGTCCAAGGGTGCCAGCGTAATCACCGGCAACAAGGCACTGATTGCGCTTAAGGGTGCAGATCTTAATGAAGTTGCTGCACAGTCCGGAGCGCAGTTGCGCTACGAGGCGGCAGTGGCCGGTGCCATCCCGATCCTTCGCCCGATCGCTGATTCGCTGGCTGGAGATCACATCACCAAGGTGATGGGTATCGTCAACGGCACCACCAACTTCATCTTGGACGCCATGGATACCACCGGTGCGGCTTTTGACGACGTATTGAAGCAGGCCCAAGATTTGGGTTACGCCGAAGCCGATCCAACTGCCGACGTCGGCGGACACGACGCTGCCGCGAAGGCTGCGATCTTGGCTTCATTGGCTTTCCACACCACTGTCTCTTCGGAACAGGTTTCTACCGAAGGTATCACCGAGGTCAGCGCAGAAGATGTAGCAGCAGCCGCCGAGGCCGGCTACGTCATCAAGCTTCTGGCTATCGCTGAGCAGAGTGAAGCGGGCATCTCGGTGCGCGTATACCCAGCATTGATTCGTCGTTCGCACCCACTAGCAACAGTGCACGGTGCCTTCAACGCCGTTTTTGTTGAAGCAGAAAACGCTGGCGACCTCATGTTCTACGGCGCCGGTGCCGGTGGCAACGCCACCGCCAGCGCCGTGATGGGCGACGTGGTCGCTGTGGCTCGACAGATCGCCGCCGGTGCACCACTGCCCAATGGTTCGATTCAGCGCAGCCCACGGATGCTCGACTTTGATGCGATCACCACCCGCTACTGGATTGGCCTGTCGGTTAAGGACCAGTCCGGTGTGCTCGCTTCCATTGCCACCGTTTTTGGTGAGCATGGGGTCTCGATTGAATCGATGAGCCAACAAGGTGACGCAGATTCTGGTGCGCAGTTGCGTATCCTCACCCACCAGGGCACCGAATCGGCCCTGGCCAGCACCGTTGAGGCCCTCGAAGCCTTGGACGCTGTGCATTCAGTTCTATCCGTTATGCGAGTTGAAGGAAACTAACGTGGCTCACCAGTGGCGCGGAGTAATCCGCGAATATGCCGACCGTTTACCAGTAGACGAAAACACCAAGGTCATCACCTTGGGCGAGGGTGGAACCCCGTTGGTTTACGCCCCGGCCCTTTCGGCACACACCGGCAACGATGTGTACCTCAAGGTTGAAGGCATGAACCCAACCGGCTCCTTCAAGGACCGCGGCATGACCATGGCAATGACCGCCGCGGTAGCCGCCGGTGCCAAGGCTGTGGTTTGCGCTTCGACTGGTAACACCTCGGCTTCAGCTGCCGCCTACGCAACTCAGGCTGGCCTGAAGTGTGCGGTGCTTGTTCCGGACGGCAAGATCTCCATGGGCAAGATGTCCCAGGCTATCGCTCACGGTGCTGACATCATTCAGATTGATGGCAACTTTGATAACTGCCTTGAGGTTGCTCGCAAGCTGAGCGAAAACTACCCAGTCTTCTTGGTGAACTCCGTGAACCCTGCCCGTATTCAGGGTCAGAAGACCGGCGCCTTTGAAGTGGTTGACTTCTTGGGTGACGCACCGGATTACCACATGCTGCCAGTTGGCAACGCCGGTAACATCACCGCGTACTGGAAGGGCTACAAGGAGTACTCCTCCGAGTGGACCAATGAAGCCGGCAAGGTTTTGGAACCAGTGTCCACCAAAACTCCAATCATGTGGGGCTTCCAGGCTGAAGGCGCGGCGCCAATCGTTGCAGGTCACCCAATCACCGAACCAGACACCATCGCTACCGCTATCCGCATTGGTAACCCAGCATCATGGGAACAGGCTGAAGCAGCGCGTGACGAGTCCGGCGGACAGATCGATTCGGTTTCTGACGAGCAGATCCTAGAGGCGCACCGTTGGCTTTCGAGCCGCGAAGGCGTTTTTGTGGAGCCTGCTTCGGCTGCCGGTGTTGCCGGTCTGCTGAAGCACCACGCTGCTGGCAATGTGCCAACCGGCAAGAAGATTGTTATCACCGTCACCGGCCACGGACTCAAGGACCCAGACTGGGCCTTGAAGCAGGCCGATGGTTCAGCAGTCACCCCAAAGAAGGTCGGCTTCGACGTTGTCGAGGTAGCCGGCGCACTGGGCCTGGCCTAGAACCTCTGCCGGATTTCGCCGGCTGAATATGGCCCGTCGCGCCTTGGCAAGTTCCCGTAGGGGAGTTAGGTCAACCGTGACGGGCCATTGTCCATTTTTCACATTTCCTGTTCTGAAACTGAAGGAACTATGACGCAGCAGATCGCCTTGGGCCAGCACGTAATTGTTTGCCCACCAGCCACTTCCGCCAACCTTGGCCCAGGCTTCGATTCCCTCGGCTTGGCTTTGGAATACCGGGACCGGCTTGTGGTGCGCACTGCGTCGACGAGCTGCGTTGAGATCACCGGGGAAGGTGCCGAGGATCTTCCCAAAGATGAATCACATCTGATCATCAAGGAGATGCACCGCTACTGGAGCCGTGCCGGTTTTGAACCGGTTGGTGTTCACCTCGAGGCAGAGAACAATATTCCTCACGCACGCGGTATGGGTTCCTCCGCGGCAGCCATTGTTGCCGCGTACGCAGCAGCCGATGCGTTGCTGCCTGAAGAATCACGCGGTGGCACCGAAGCAATTTTCCAAGCCGCGGCAGCCTGGGAGGGGCATCCAGACAACGTAGCGCCGGCGGTCTACGGTGGCCTGAGCATTTCATCAACGCAACCAGACGGTAGCTTTGCTTCGGTTCAGGTGCCGTTGCAATCACAGCTGCGTGCTGTACTGGCCATTCCTTCCAACGGGCTATCAACCGAGGTAGCGCGTGGAGCACTACCAGCGCAGGTTGATCACAGTATTGCGGCCGCCAATAGCGCCAGTGCAGCCCTACTTATTCATGCTCTCAGCAACGATCCATCGGTCTTGCTGGCAGGCACCAAGGACTATCTGCACCAGGATTACCGTGCTGTAGCTATGCCCGAAAGTGCGTCCTTGATCGCTTCATTGCGTGAGGCAGGACTGGCCGCTGTGGTTTCCGGGGCAGGCCCAACGGTTTTGACCTTGGTCGCGGGCGAAGAGCAGGTGGCCCAAGTCTTGGCCAAGATTGAAGAGTTTTCTGCGGAATCTACAGTGTCGTGGCGTGCTGAAGTTCCTGCGCTGGCTAACAACGGTGTTACAGTAGAAGTGCTGTAACACTATGGCAGGCCGGATTGTTGGGTAGTTACCCGGTTCAAATCCCATTGGCCAGTGTTGATACGGAATGGTTCGGTTCTTGAACCCTACTTTCTCCGTCCAGTCGTTCCGGTTCTTCCTGCCGTCGCAGCAACTTTGATATCCCACATTCATGCACAGCCTCGTGCCGTCGAGATATCAGTCTCCTTATATATTCCACCGCAGTTTAGTGACCTGCTTTTTGGGCTCGCTCGGTGGAATGCGCACTAGCCATGAAATCTTCGGCTAAGGCAAAACATTAACGGCATAGTGGGCCTGCCTTGAAGCGGCCCATCCTACGAGTCAGAAGGAACTTTCGTGACCGAAACCACGAGCCTCAACGAAGGCGTGGACACCAAGACTTCCGAAAACAAGAGTGCCGGTCTGGCCTCTTTGAAGATGACCCAGCTTCAGCAGCTGGCTTCGCAGCTGGGAATTACCGGCGGATCGCGAATGCGCAAAGCTGACCTGGTAAAGGCTATCGGCGAGCATCAGCGTGGCGGATCTGTCGCCGCGAAGGAAGCAAAGGCAGCTAAGAGCGAAGCAGCACCAGCTGCCGAACAGCAGCCAACCGAAACCAAGGCGCGCTCGCGCCGTGCACCAAAAAACGCACCGGCAGCAGAAGCTGAAGTTGCACCACAGGCGCAGCCAGCTACCGAAGCAGCGAACGACTCGACCGCAGGACAGAAGCCTGCACGCACCCGTCGCCCATCGCGTCGAGTGACCGACTCGGGCAAGGCTCCAGTTGCGCAGGAGCAGACTGAAGCACCTGCACCTGCAGCAACAGTTGAAACTGAAGCCGCACCAGTTGAGCAGAAGGCACCACGCCAGCGCCGCAACTCGAGGGCCAAGGCTGAAGTCAACGCTGAACAGCCTGCAGCTCAGAACGCTGAGCCACAGACCGAAGCTACTGATAACAACGCTGAGCCACGCGAAGAGCGTCGCGAACGCAATAACAACCGTCGTGACCGCAACAACCGTCGTGAGCGTAACAACGACCGTGGCGAGCGCACTGAGCGTGGCGAGGCCAACGAGGCTGAGGCCAACGGCGAAGCACGCGAAGAGCGTCGTGAACGTGGCAACCGCCGCGAGCGCAACAACGATCGCAACAATGATCGTAACGAGCGCAACGAAGTCAGCGAGTCTGAGTCCAACGGCGAAGCACGCGAAGAACGTCGTGAACGTGGCAATCGCCGCGAGCGCAACAATGACCGCAACGAGCGCAATAACGATCGTGGCGAGCGCAATGAGCGCAACAACGACCGTAACGACCGTAACGATCGTAACGAGCGCAACGAAGCGTCAGAGAACGAATCCGATGAACGCAGCAACGATCGTAATGATCGCAGCAACCGTCGTGAGCGCAACAACGATCGTAATGATCGCAGCAACCGTCGCGAGCGCAACAATGACCGCAACGAGCGCAACAACGATCGCAACAACCGCAACCGTCGCAACCGTCGTGATGAAGACGAGCCACAGCTGAGCGAAGACGATGTTGTGTTGCCAATCGCCGGTATCTTGGACGTGCTGGAGAACTACGCATTTGTTCGCACCTCCGGCTACCTGCCAGGTCCAAACGACGTGTACGTCACCTTGGGCCAGGTCAAGAAGTACAACCTGCGCAAGGGTGACGCCATTGTTGGTGCGATCCGCCAGCCACGCGAGGGCGAGACCCCTAACCCACGCCAAAAGTTCAACGCACTGGTGCAGCTGACCAGCGTCAACGGCAAGAAGCCAGAAGATAACCGCGAACGTGTTGAGTTCAACAAGCTCGTTCCGCTGTACCCAACCGAGCGCCTGCGCCTGGAAACCGATCCAAAGCTGGTCGGCCCACGTGTTATCGATCTGGTTGCCCCGATCGGTAAGGGCCAGCGTGGCCTGATCGTATCGCCTCCAAAGGCCGGTAAGACCCTGATCCTTCAGGCGATCGCCAACGCGATCACCATCAACAACCCAGAAGTACACCTGATGATGGTGCTGGTTGATGAACGTCCCGAAGAAGTCACCGACATGCAGCGCACCGTCAAGGGCGAAGTTATTGCTTCGACCTTCGACCGCCCAGCTGATGACCACACCACCGTGGCTGAACTAGCCATCGAGCGCGCTAAGCGCCTGGTGGAAATGGGCATGGATGTTGTGGTTCTGCTTGACTCGATGACCCGACTGGGCCGTGCTTACAACCTGGCTGCTCCAGCCTCGGGCCGTATCCTCTCCGGTGGTGTCGACTCGGCTGCACTGTACCCACCAAAGCGTTTCTTCGGTGCTGCTCGCAACATCGAAAACGGTGGCTCGCTGACCATCCTTGCCACCGCACTGGTGGAGACCGGGTCCAAGATGGACGAGGTCATCTTCGAGGAATTCAAGGGCACCGGCAACATGGAGCTTCGCCTCTCACGCCAGCTGGCCGAGAAGCGCATCTTCCCAGCGGTGGACGTCAATGCATCCTCCACCCGCCGTGAAGAGCAGCTGATGAGTGCCGAAGAGGTACGCATCATGTGGCGTCTGCGTCGTATGCTTTCGGGCATCGATCCTCAGCAGGCTCTGGAAGTGCTGACCGGAAAGATTCGCGAAACCGAATCCAACGCTGAATTCTTGATGCTGGTCAACAAGACCACCCCAAACAAGGATTAGTTGCCCTACTCGCCATGGCGTCCAGCCAGTTTGCCCCACCCGGGCAGCTGGCTGGACGCCATCGGCGCGTAGTGACCGTTTAACCCACTAGAATTTAATCTCAGCAGCCCGCAGGCCCGAAAAGAGCCTGATTGTGCGGGCACCGCCGACAAGGAAAGCACATCACCATGTTCGAATCCGTCAAGACGCTACTAGAAGAGCATGCCCAGATTCAGGCGCAGCTCTCGGATCCGGCGGTGTACGCCGACCAGTCGCTGGCCCGCAAGCTCGGACGCCGCTCTGCCCAGCTCAACGGCATCGTTGAAGCCTACAACCGCTGGCACACCGCTACCGATGATTTGGAAGCTGCGCAGGAAATGGCGGATGAAGATCCAGAGTTCGCCGAGGAAGTCGAAACCATCAAGGCAGCCCTGCCGGAGCTGGAAGAAAAGCTTCGTCGCCTGCTGATCCCACGTGACCCTAACGATGCACGTGACGTGATCCTTGAAGTTAAGGGTGGTGAAGGTGGTGATGAGGCAGCACTGTTCGCAGCTGACCTCTTGCGCATGTACACCCGCTTTGCTGAGAACAAGGGCTGGAAGGTGGAGATGATCTCCTTCAACGAGTCTGACCTTGGCGGTTACAAAGATGCTCAGGTTGCTATCAAGGGCAAGTCCAATGACCCAGCTGAGGGTGTTTACGCACAGCTGAAGTTTGAAGGCGGTGTGCACCGTGTGCAGCGTGTTCCAGTGACCGAATCTCAGGGACGTATCCACACGTCGGCTGCCGGCGTGCTGATCCTGCCCGAGGTTGACGAGCCCGAAGAAGTCGACATTCACCCGAACGACCTGAAGGTGGACGTATACCGTTCCTCAGGTCCTGGTGGCCAGTCGGTGAATACCACCGACTCCGCGGTTCGCCTGACCCACATCCCGACCGGCATTGTGGTCGCCATGCAGAACGAAAAGTCGCAGATCCAGAACCGTGAAGCGGCCATGCGTGTGCTTCGTTCACGCTTGCTGGCTCACCAGCAGGAAATCATCGACGCCGAAAACTCGGCGGTTCGTGCAAGCCAGATCCGTACCATGGATCGTTCCGAGCGTATCCGTACGTACAACTACCCAGAAAACCGCATTGCTGATCACCGCACCGGTTACAAGGCGTACAACTTGGATGCCGTCATGAGTGGCGAACTGCAGCCAGTGATCGAATCATGCATCCAGATGGACGAAGAAGAGCGCTTGGCAGCGCTGGGCGAGTAAGTATCGTCTTGGAAGAACTGTCTGCCGTCCGCCACAAGGCGATCGCGGCATTGGCCGACGCCGGGGTGCCAAGCCCCGGCGTCGATGTCGACCTACTGCTCTGCCATGTCCTGGGCATTAGTCGTTCCGAACTCAAGCTTCGCGAGCTACGTGGGGATAGCTTTGAAGCTAGCCACCGCGAAGAGTTCACACAGCTAGTGGCTGCCCGGCGCACTCGCATCCCATTGCAACACCTCACCGGGGTGGCACATTTCCGCTACCTGGAGCTCAAAGTTGGCCCTGGTGTATTTACGCCGCGTCCAGAGACTGAAACGGTCGTGCAGTTGGGGCTGGATTTTGTGGTCCAACAGGCACTAGAAGCACCAAATTGCATTGATCTGTGCTCCGGCTCAGGAGCGATTGCTGCTGCATTGGCCAGTGAACTGCCCGGCTCCAAGGTCTGGGCGGTGGAGCTTTCCGATGATGCTATCCAGTACACCAAAGCTAATTGCCTGCCACATCAGGTTACCGTCCTGCATCAAGATGCCACCACGCTTCCTGAGGACTTGGAAGGCATCATGGATTTGGTAGTTTCAAATCCGCCGTATATTCCGCCTAACGCTATCCCGCGCGAGGCCGAAGTTCGAGACCATGATCCGGCCATGGCACTCTACGGTCTAGGCGATGATGGTCTGCAGATTCCGCGTGCCGTGGCAGGGCAGGCCATGAAGTTATTGCGTCCCGGTGGATATTTTGTGATGGAGCACGCTGAAGTGCAGCAAGACTCGGCGGCGACGATGCTCAAAGAAGCAGGGTTCACCCAAGTTTCCGGTCACGAAGACCTCACTGGACGAGCCCGCGCCACCTGTGGGTACGCACCACACCGCGAACCAGTACCACCTACTACGCACAGTGCATGAAAGAATGATCCCGTGAGCACAAGATTTTTGGTAAGCAACGAGCAAGAACACGCTGACGGCATCGCAGCAGCTAAAGCTGCCCTGGCCGATAAACGATGCATCGTTTTGCCTACGGACACCGTTTACGGGATTGGCGCTGACGCCTTCAGCGCTCAGGGAGTAGCCATGTTGTTGGCGGCCAAGGGCCGGAACCGCACCATGCCACCTCCAGTACTGATCGCGCAAAGCGCCACCATGGATGGGCTGGCTCGCGATATCCCAGATGCTGCCCGCAAACTTGCTGAGGCTTTTTGGCCTGGCGGACTGACCCTGATCCTCCAAGCGCAGCCCTCGCTGACCTGGGATCTGGGGGAGACCCGCGGAACTGTTGGATTGCGTGTTCCCAACGATGACACCGCCCTAGAACTTTTGCGCGAAACCGGACCATTGGCCGTATCTTCGGCTAACCGCACCGGCAAACCAGCAGCCTTGGATATTGAGTCCGCGATGGATCAGCTTGGTGAATCGGTAGACGTCTACCTCGATGGTGGTCCGCGCGGCGAAACCGGCGAAAACGTAGCAGCGTCAACAATTATCGATTGCACCGGTGAACAGCTCAAGGTTGTCCGTGCTGGAACGATTTCCATCGAGGAGTTGCGCGTTGTAGTTCCTGAAGTGCTCGACTTGGGACAGGATGCCCCGGGCCAGGACGCATGAGAATATACCTACTGCTTATCGCCTTTAGCTTCACCGCTTCCTACCTGCTGACTCCGATTGTTCGGTCAGTGGGACACAGGTTTACGAACAACCAGATGTTGCGTGACCGCGATCAGCATCAGGTACCCATCGTGAAGTTTGGCGGCGTGGCAATTATTGCCGCTTTTGCCATGGGGTTATGGCTGGCCAGTAATTTCCACTTCTTCAGGGGAGTCTTCAGCGGCTACGTACCTCAAGGTCTGAGTTACGCCTTAATTGTCATCCTGATTCTTGGACTGGCAGATGACATGTTTGATCTGCGCTGGTGGATCAAACTCTTAGGCCAGATCTTCGTCGGATTCATCATGGCCACTCACGGTGTGCTGATTCAGTCTCTGCCTGTGGGGTCGTGGCATATCAACGCACAATGGCTACAGATTGTACTGACAGTATTTTTGATTGTACTGACCATGAATGCCATCAACTTCTCCGATGGGCTTGACGGTCTAGCTGCCGGCCTCGCAGCCATTGGCGCTGCCACCTTCTTCATCTATTCCTATGTACTGGCCACACATGTCAGCGCGGATGATTACGCGAACGTTGGCGCCTTGTTGTGTGCACTGCTCCTGGGTGCTTGCCTCGGATTCTTGCCACATAATTTCAACCCCGCGAATATCTTCATGGGGGAGAGTGGCGTACTAGCCATCGGGTTGATCCTCTCGGTATCAGCAATTGCGGTCACCGGTGACGTGCGTGGGCTGGAAGCTCAACGGTTCAGAAACATCCCGGCGTACATGCCAGTGGTCTTGCCCATGGTTATTGTGTTCCTACCAGTACTAGACCTTGTACTCTCAGTACTGCGCCGGTTGGCTAACAAACGCTCACCCTTTTCTCCGGACTCCAAACACATCCATCACCGCATGTTGGCTCAGGGGCACTCAGTGCGCAGGGCAGTGATCTTGCTCTATATTTGGGCCGCCGTGATTGCTGTGTCCGTGGTCGCAATTGCCTTCATCCCAGTGGCCCTGGTGGTCCCTGTGGCCTTGGTACTCTTCCTTGCTGCGGCTATTGGTACATGGTGGCCATTGGTGTTGCGCAGAATCAATGCATTACTCAAACGATTGCGCAAGGCCTAACCCGGCCAATTGGCCAAGCAATTCGCGAGCAATGTCTTTCTATCTCGTGTAGAATTCAGTATGGATCTTCTTCCGGACGCTCTTTTGGGTGAGCGGAAGTTTCAAGTTTCATCAGCATCGTGGGTGCTTGATGGTTCCTCGGATTTGACGAAGAAAGGTTGCGGTCGTGGCTTCTAGTTCTGCCCGCATCAGTACTTCGTCAGCTCCGAAATCCATCTGGTTGCCGATTCTGGCTTTGTCACTGATATATTCGTTGATCGCAACAGCCGCATTTTTCCTGATTTCGTGGTTGGCCGCCGATCTTCGTTACGCACAGTCGGGCGCATTGGCGGCAGTGATTGTCATTAGCTTTTTTGCTATTGGCATCCTGATCGCCGAAGTAGCGGGACGAATTCGCCGCACGTGGGCTATGCCCGCGTTTTTGGGCGCATATGTCATCAAGGTTTTTGGTATCGCCTTCGTGTTGTTGAACCTGGGTTTGCCCGAGTGGGTAAACCGACAGGGATTCGTTCTTGCAGCAGCAATCTCACTCGTTGCCTGGCAGATTGGTGAAGTGCGAGCCTTCATGAAGGCTCGGCTAGCTATCTACAACGAGGACTAGAGAGTTCCCGAAGGCGATATGTCTCAGGGGATGCTGTGAGTTTGATAAGCTTACTACGGGTCATTTTTAGCTAAGCGCCCAAAAGCGTGAGGCTGAATAGTTAATGCTGTCGCAGGGAAACTTGCTGATGGCTCCTCATCAAGGTTGATGCCTCCGGCAACAGCTGCGATGAGATCCCGTTTGATCTTTTCTTCACACGGTGAGAGGCAGTTTCCGCCAGTCACCGCCTTTTGCCCGTGACCGTTACTGCAGAGAGGACAGCGCGTTGTTCGCGTTTGCGCTCCCAATGGCCTCCGAAGAAGGCGGCTTCATTCCGCCAACCGTGCACGATACCCACCTCCCGGAAATTTTCCCATGGGCGGCTGAGTACGGCACTGGTTTCGGCAAGCAGATGCTCATGATCGCTTTGTCGGTTGTGCTTATCTCTTGGTTCTTCACCATGGCCATCAAGAACCCGAAATTGGTTCCAGGCAAGATGCAGTACCTCGCTGAATCCGGCTACGCCTTTGTGCGTAACGGTATCGGCCGCGACATCATTGGCGAGAAAAACTTCCGCCCATGGATTCCGCTGCTGTTCGCGACTTTCTTCTTCGTACTGCTCAACAACCTCTTCGGTGCGATTCCGTTCCTGCAGCTTCCATCGTTCTCACACGCTGGTTCTGCATACGCAATGGCCATCATTATCTACGGCACCTGGATTGCTGTAGGTCTGAAGAACCACGGTATCCGTTACTTCAAGTTGGCAGTCACCCCACCAGGTGTCAGCCCAGTGATGCTGATCCTGCTGGTGCCTTTGGAAATCATTTCTAACTTCATTGTTCGCCCACTGACGCACTCGTTGCGTTTGATGGCGACGATGCTGGCAGGCCATATCATTGTGATGCTGGCAGCCTCAGGTGCTCGTTACTTGATTGTCGTCCAGGATCAGCTGGCACTGAATGGTGTTGGTGTTCTGGTAATCGTCGGTTACGTAGCAATGTACTTCCTTGAATTGTTGATCATGGTTCTGCAGGCGTTCGTCTTTACGCTGCTGACCGCGATCTACATCCAGGGTGCAATTGAAGCTGACGCCCACTAGGCCATTTCTTATTTACTAAATCCCAAAAGTTCTTCCTTGGATCCTTCAAGGAAAACCTCACAACCTACCGGCTAAGAAGCACGGTATCTTGAAAGGAAAAATCGCATGAGCGGCTCCCTGAACATGATCGGTTACGGTCTGGCAGCAATTGGTTCGGCTATCGGCGTGGGCTTGATCTTCGCTGCTTACATCAACGGCGTTGCACGTCAGCCTGAAGCACAGCGTATCCTGCAGCCAATCGCAATGCTTGGCTTCGCACTTGCCGAAGCACTGGCCATCCTTGGCCTGGTTTTCGCCTTCGTTATCAAGTAAGTCCTTCCCGGCTGTAGTGGCCTCGCCACTATCGCGAGGCATACACACAAGTGGAAACTATTAGATAAGGAATGGTGAGAATGAATAGCACTGACTTCATCCTCGCTGCGGAAGAATCGGTCAATCCGCTGCTGCCTAACCCGTGGGAAATTCTCGCCACAGGCGTTGGCTTCGCGGTGCTCCTGTTCATCGTCATCAAGGTGATTGCTCCGAAGTTCGAGCAGGCCTATGAAGATCGCGTTACCGCGATCGAAGGTGGTCTGGAGAAGGCCGAAGCAGCGCAGAAGGAAGCAGAGGAGACCTTGGCACAGTACAGGGCTCAGCTTCTGGAAGCACGCACTGAAGCGAACCGCATCCGCGAGGAAGCTCGCAGCGAAGGCGCTCAGATCCTTGAAGATCTGAAGACCAAAGCAACCGACGAGGCTACTCGCATCAGCGAGCAGGCTCAGCGTCAGATCCAGGCTGAGCGCGTTGCTGCTCAGTCGTCGCTTCGCAACGACGTGGGCACTTTGGCCACCGAGCTTGCAAGCAAGATTGTTGACGAAGCTCTGAAGGACGATGCCCGTGCACAGCACGTGGTTGATCAGTTCCTGAATGATCTGGAGACTCAGCAGAGCGCAGGTGCATCGAACTAATGGCAACTGTATCGAGCGAGTCATTGGCAAAGGCCTTGGAGTTCTTAGAACCCAAGTTGGCACTGGCATCTATTGAGCTGCCAAAGGAACTGTTCGCGGTCCTGGAAGTACTGGATGCAAATGCCGGTCTTCGCCGAGCATTGACTGATCCAGCCCGTGAAGATGCCGAAAAGGCAGGCCTTTTGGCTCAGCTGTTGCGTGGAAAGGTCTCGGCTACTGCTGAGGAAACCCTCGCTCAGTTGGCTTCAACCCGCTGGAGCTCGGAACGCGGCATTAGCGATGCGCTTGAAACGCTGGCAGTTACCGCGGTTACCGCAGTAGCTGAACAGCAGAACGGCGCTTCAGGGCTGAACAAGCTGGAGCAGGATCTGTTCTCCTTCATCGAGGTAGTGCGTGGCAATCACGAACTACAGCGTGCGTTGGATGATGCACAGGCCCCAGTTGAAGCTAAGCGCGCTCTTGCGCTGAAGCTTGTGCCTACCGCGTCGCAGACCTCGCAGGTTTTGATCGCTCAGGCTGTTTCAAACCCACGTGGTTTGAAGCCTGCAACGTTGGCAGAACGTTTTGTTGAGCTTGTGGCCAAGCGCCAGCAGCGTTGGATCGCTTCGGTGACCAGCTCTGTAGAGCTTTCGGAACTTCAGCGTTCACGTCTGCAGACCAGCCTGAACAAGCTATATGGTCGTCAGCTAAAGCTCAACTCCACTATTGATCCATCGTTGATCGGTGGAGTAGTAGTAAAGGTTGGCGACGAAGTAGTCGACGCTTCCGTGGCATCACGTGTGGCCCATTTGCGCCGCACACTGGTTGGCTAGAACTTTTGCCAGGTGGCTTACTCCTGGCAGAGGTTCCGGCTTTCCGGGACCAACACAGACTTCATTCACATCGATCCACCGCTTTTGAGGGTGGATCACAATTTAGGAGAGCAGGGACTGCAGATGGCCGATTTGACCATCAATGCCAACGACGTCCGCAATGCCCTAAACGAGTTCGCATCTTCCTACGAACCGGGTAAGGCAGAGCGCACCGAGGTGGGACGCGTCGTCGCCGCGAGCGACGGCATCGCCAAGGTGGAAGGTCTTCCTTCCGTCATGGCCAACGAGTTGCTGAAGTTCGAAGATGGCACCCTGGGCCTGGCCCAGAACCTCGATACCCGTGAAATCGGTGTCGTTGTGCTTGGTGACTTCACCGGCATCGAAGACGGCCAGAAGGTCGAGCGCACCGGCGAGATCCTTTCGGTTCCAGTCGGCGACGGTTTCCTGGGTCGCGTTGTTGACCCACTGGGCGAGCCAATGGATAACCTTGGCCCAATCGAGGCTGAAGGCCGCCGTGCACTGGAACTCCAGGCACCTGGCGTAACTCAGCGCAAGAGCGTTCACGAACCAATGCAGACCGGTCTGAAGGCTATCGACGCCATGATCCCGATCGGCCGTGGCCAGCGTCAGCTGATCATTGGTGACCGCCAGACAGGTAAGACCGCCATTGCGGTTGACACCATCTTGAACCAGCGTGATAACTGGGCAACCGGTGACGAGACCAAGCAGGTTCGTTGCATCTACGTGGCAATCGGCCAGAAGGCATCGACCATCGCTGCCGTACGCCAGACCCTCGAAGAGCAGGGTGCACTGGAATACACCACCATCGTGGCTTCCCCAGCATCTGACCCAGCAGGCTTCAAGTACCTCGCACCATACGCAGGCTCGGCCATTGGCCAGCACTGGATGTACGGTGGCAAGCACGTACTGATCGTCTTTGATGATCTGTCCAAGCAGGCTGAAGCTTACCGCGCCGTGTCGCTGTTGCTACGCCGTCCACCAGGACGCGAAGCATACCCAGGCGACGTCTTCTACCTACACTCCCGTCTGCTTGAGCGTTGTGCCAAGCTTTCTGACGAGCTCGGTGCAGGTTCGATGACTGGTCTTCCAATCATCGAAACCAAGGCAAACGACGTGGGCGCGTTCATCCCGACCAACGTTATCTCGATCACCGACGGTCAGATCTTCTTGCAGTCGGACCTGTTCAACGCCAACCAGCGTCCAGCTGTCGACGTGGGTATCTCGGTATCCCGCGTTGGTGGTTCGGCACAGGTCAAGGCCATGAAGAAGGTCTCCGGTACTTTGAAGCTTGAATTGGCTCAGTACCGCGACATGCAGGCATTCGCTATGTTCGCTTCGGATCTGGATGCCGCTTCCAAGCAGCAGCTGACCCGTGGTGCACGTCTGATGGAACTGCTCAAGCAGGGTCAGTACACCCCTTACGCTGTTGAGGATCAGGTCGTTTCGATCTGGGCCGGCACCAACGGCTACCTGGACGATGTTCCAGTTGAGGACGTACGCCGCTTCGAAGCTGAATTCATCGACTACCTGCGTCACCGCACTGACGTTCTGACCGTTATCGGCCAGACCGGCAAGCTGGAGAACGAGACCCTGGAAGCTATGAAGGCCGGCGTCGCCGACTTCAAGGCTGGCTTCTTCGGTGCAGGCAGCGACCAGCTGGTTGCCGCCGGCCACGAAGAGCATGACGCTCTGAACGCCGAGTCCGTTGACCAGGAAAAGATCGTCAAGCAGAAGCGCTGACAATCTTCTTGTGTTGAAGTTGCGGCGCCGGTAACGGCGCCGCAACAACAGCACAGGGGATAAGGAAAGGACACACATGGGAGCCCAGATTCGGGTCTACCGCCAGAAGATCGGATCGACCAAGTCGATGCGCAAGATCTTCAAGGCGATGGAACTGATCGCTGCATCCCGCATTGGTAAGGCACGTACGCGTGTCACGGCTTCACTGCCATACGCCAATGCGATTACCCGTGCAGTAACCGCCGTCTCGTCCCAGGCCGATGTCGAGCATCCACTGACCACCGAGCCGGCGCAGGTACGCCGCGCCGCGGTCTTGGTATTGACCTCGGACCGAGGACTTGCCGGGTCCTACTCCGCCAGCGTTCTGAAGCAGGCAGAGCACCTTGTCGAACTTCTTCGTGAAGAAGGCAAAGAAGTCAAGACCTACTTGGTCGGCCGTAAGGCTCAGGCTTACTTTGATTTCCGTTCACGTGAGTACGCACGAGTGTGGACCGGAGAAACTGATTCTCCGCGTTTCGAAACCGCACGCGAGCTGCGCGACGTTCTCCTAGAGGACTTCGACACCGATTATGAAGCGGGTGGCGTAGAAGAAATTCACGTCGTCTACACCCAGTTCAAGTCGATGGTCACGCAGGAACCGACGGTCATCCGTCTGTTGCCGTTGGAGGTTGTCGAGGATGAATCCGAGACCGCAACCGACGAGCTTTTGCCACTGTACGAGTTTGAGCCATCGGCGGAAGAAGTGCTTGACGCACTGCTTCCACGCTACATCGAATCTCGATTGTTCAATGCCCAGCTGCAGTCCGCAGCCTCCGAGCTTGCTGCACGTCAGCGCGCTATGAAGGCCGCAGGCGACAACGCAGGCGAACTAATCAAGAAGTACACACGATTGCTCAACAATGCCCGTCAGGCTGAAATCACCCAGGAGCTATCGGAAATTATCGCCGGCGCAGACGCGCTGAACGGCTAATTCCCCCTAGTTCCGACCAGACAAGAAGTGAGAAAGATGACTGCCCAACTCAACGAGCAGGTTACCGCAGGGGCCATCGGTCGCATCGCGCGTGTGACTGGCCCGGTCGTGGACGTCGAGTTCCCAGCCGACGCACTGCCTGCTATCTACAACGCACTGACCGCTGAGCTGACCCTCAACGGCGAAACCAAGAAGATCACCTTCGAAACCAGCCAGCACCTCGGTGAAGGTCTGATTCGTGCGGTATCGCTTCAGGCCACTGACGGCCTGGTACGCGGCACCTCCGTGACCGACACCGGCGCTGCTATCTCCGTCCCAGTAGGCGACGGCGTCAAGGGCCACATCTTCAACGTATTGGGCGAGGCCCTGGACGTTGATAACTCGGAGATTCAGGTCACCGAGCGTTGGCCAATCCACCGCCAGCCACCTAAGTTCCATGAACTTGAGGGCTCGACCGAAATGCTGGAAACCGGCATCAAGTCGATCGACCTTCTTACCCCATACATCAAGGGTGGAAAGATCGGCCTGTTCGGCGGCGCTGGCGTTGGCAAGACCGTTCTGATCCAGGAAATGATCACCCGTGTTGCACGTAACTTCGGTGGTACTTCGGTATTCGCCGGTGTTGGCGAGCGCACCCGTGAAGGTAACGACCTTTGGGTCGAAATGGATGAGGCTAACGTTCTGAAGGACACCGCCTTGGTGTTCGGTCAGATGGATGAGCCACCTGGAACTCGTTTGCGCGTGGCACTGTCGGCACTGACCATGGCGGAATACTTCCGCGATGTTCAGAACCAGGACGTGCTGCTGTTCATCGACAACATCTTCCGCTTCACCCAGGCCGGTTCCGAGGTGTCGACCCTGTTGGGCCGTATGCCTTCCGCCGTGGGTTACCAGCCGAACTTGGCCGATGAAATGGGTCTGCTTCAGGAACGCATCACCTCGACTAAGGGCCGCTCGATCACCTCGATGCAGGCTGTTTACGTCCCGGCCGATGACTACACTGACCCGGCTCCAGCAGCGACCTTCGCTCACTTGGATGCAACCACCGAGCTTTCGCGTGAAATCGCGTCGCGTGGTCTGTACCCAGCGATCGATCCGCTGACCTCGACCTCGCGAATCCTTGATCCTCAGTACATTGGCCAGGCTCACTACGATGTTGCCATCCGCGTGAAGGCTATTTTGCAGAAGAACAAGGAACTCCAGGACATCATCGCGATTCTTGGTATCGACGAACTGGGCGAAGAAGACAAGATTGTCGTTGCTCGCGCACGTCGTATCCAGCAGTTCCTCTCGCAGAACACCTACACCGCAAAGCAGTTCACCGGTGTTGAGGGTTCGACCGTGGCCATCAAGGACACCATCGAAGGCTTCAAGGCTATTTGCGATGGCGACTTGGACCACATTGCTGAGCAGGCGTTCTTCAACATTGGCGGTCTTGACGACGTCGAGCGCCAGTGGGCCGAAATCCAGAAGGCTAGCTAATTATGGCTGAGCTTCAGGTCGAAATCGTCGCGGCTGACCACTTTGTGTGGTCAGGCGCTGCGAAGCTGGTCAAGGCTCGCTCGGTTGACGGCGAGATCGGCGTTCTGCCCGGTCACGTTCCGATGCTGTCGGTGCTTGCCGCTGGGGATCTGGAAATCGATCCAGTTTCCGAGTCACGCTTCTCGGTTCAGGTTGATGGGGGATTCTTCTCCGTTGAATCGGACCGTGTAGTGATCGTCGCTGACAACGCTGTGCTTGGTACCGCAGCGTAGGCGATGAATTGTTTGAGATAACCGCACCAGTTCTGGTCGCTTTGCTGATCTTGATCGGCATCGCCATGTTCTTTGGAGCCATGGCTGTGCGCCGCATTCAATTGCGGCGCACGCTGGGCACCTTTGATGCCTCCATCTCTACGCCTCAGGGCAAATGGATGATGGTCATTGCCCGCTATGGCGGGGGACATGTAGATCTGTTGCGGTTTTTCTCTGTTTCGCCGGTACCGCGGTTCCAGCTGAACCGTCGAGGTTTGGAGATTACCGGGACCCGTAAGGCCACCGATGATGAATCTTCGCGTATTCCGCCAGGATTTATCATCGTGATGCTCACCCGAAACGGAGAGGAACTGCTGCTAGCCATGGATTACCGTGACTACACCGGTTTCTCGGCCTGGCTTGAAGCCGGACCGATTGCCGGAAGCTGGCAGATCTAGATCTTCATAAACCAAAGCCGTCGTTACCCAGTGGGTAACGACGGCTTTTGCGTATTTTAGACCAGGCTGGATTGTTCGTATGAGCAGGGTCTGACGCAAGTATTTAGGAGGGATGCCGCATCCTTGGGATTCTGCGGATCATCCGGGCCATTAAGTAGATCGCACCAGAAGGCTGACCGTAACGGCTTGCATCAACTGTGCCCTGTGCGAAAAGGCTAGGCGTGAAGCGCACGCGGTAGTTGACTGTAGCTATGAAACGAACCTTGATACTGGGAGGCACTGCCTGGCTTGGACGTGAGCTCGCAGGCCAGTTGGTGCAACGTGGTCATGAAGTGACCTGTTTGAGCCGGGGTAGCTCAGGTGAGGTGGTCGACTCCGAGCGATTTGTGCGTTCTGATCGAAGTCAACCCGGTGCTTATGACGAGGTGCGCAGTGAACACTTTGATGAAGTTATTGAGCTCTCCTTTGACCAGCGCTTTGTACAGGAGGCGTTGGCAGCACTTTCGCAGAACGCTGGACACTGGACCCTAGTCTCCTCGATTTCTGTCTATGCCAATGAACAGCAGCCCGGGGCGGATGAAGAAGCAGAAGTGCATGATCCGGTAGATCTGAGCGATTACGCTCACGCCAAAGTTGCTGCAGAACGTGTCAGCACGGCCATAGTAGGGGAGCGACTGCTCATTGCTCGTCCGGGATTGATTGCTGGACCTGCAGATCCCAGTGACCGCTTTTCTTATTGGATCTCTCGCTTGGCCTTGGCCGGTGACGGACAAGTATTAGTTCCGCGAACCAAGAACCGCTATGTGCAGGTAATTGACGTGAGAGATCTCGCCGCATGGATCATCGATGGCGCAAAGCGCTCATTGACCGGTACCTTCAACGTCGTCGGGAGCTCGTATAGCTTTGATGAATTCTTGCATCTGTCCTCAACGATTGCAGGATTCAGAGGTGAATTGGCCACCGCCGACGATGCATGGCTACGAGAACGCGAAGGCAATTACTGGGCTGGGCCTCGTTCGTTGCCCCTATGGATACCGGCAGAGGATCTTGGCTTCGCCCAGCGCAGCAATCAGCGGTATCTCGATGCCAATGGACTTGAGCGAGCACTTGAAGCTTTGCTCAGCGATGTCCTCGCCGATGAACGGGCTCGTGGCTTGAGAAGAACCAGACGTGCGGGGCTGAGCCGCAGCGAGGAAATGCAACTGCTCAGTGAGCTTGTCACTGGCGCGTGAGTAGCACAAAAGCCATCTCATTTCGTTTTGAGATGGCTTTTGATAACGGCGGTTGTGTATGCGCTAGAGATACTCACCCTTGCGGATGGTCTGAGTCAGCTGCAAATGCGAGTCAAGGATCAGCGCATCCGCTGCGAAGCCATAGTGTAGGGAACCGACCTCGTCGGCCAGACCGATCAGTGAGGCAGGAATGCTCGTAGCCGAGGTGACGGCCTGTACTAGTGGAACGCCTGCCTCAACGGTGCGCTGGACGATCTCAAGTAGGGTGCTGGTGCCACCTGCAAGTGAGTTATCACTGGCTAAGCGTGCTTCGCCACCACGAACGTTTACGTCCTGTGGGCCAAGGGTGTACGCACCATCTTCTAGGCCGGTGGCAGCCATGGAGTCGCTCACCAACAAGATATTGTTGGCACCAACCAGACGGTAGACCAAACGAACCGTATCGGGCGATAGGTGTACCCCATCGGCAATGAGTTCAACAAAGGCATTGTGGTTTGCAGCTTCTTCAAGGCATGCGGCTACCGGACCTGGCTCACGATGATGAAGCGAAGGCATTCCATTAAACAGGTGGGTGACCGTCGGTCGTTCGGTGAAACCGTCCACCCCGGCGCTACCAAGTTCCTCACTGGCGAAACGCAGTGAATCTGCAGCGACCTGCGCACTAGCGTCGGTGTGCCCAAGGGACGGAACAACACCGTGCGAAACGAGCTGCTCGATGAGCTCTTCGCTGCCTTCTAGCTCAGGAGCGTAGGTCATGGTGCGAAGCTGGCCACGGCTGGCGGCAACCAGTTGGGTGACAAACTCTGGGTCAGGATCCTGAAGGAAGTGCGGATCCTGGGCACCGCAACGTGCTTCAGAGAGGAACGGTCCTTCAGCGTGGATGCCCGCGATCTGTGCGTCCTCCGCAAATTCAGCCAAAACTTCGGCGGCCTCGATCATGGAATTTGGTTCTGCAGTGACGAGGGACGCCAGCAAGGTTGTGGTTCCTGCGCGGTGAAGGAATTGCACAGCCTGGGTGATATTCGAGTGATCTGGCGCTGAAAAATCTGTACCCAATGCGCCGTGACAATGCACATCAACAAGTCCTGGAATGATGATGGATCCAGCATCAAGCTCTCGGATCTCGTAGTCGGTTGAGTCAGAGAGGGCAGCGAAGTCATCTCTATTCCCAGCAAATCTGATGCGGTCACCATCAACGGCTAACACGCCGTCGGTCACCTCGAGCCCATCGGAAACTAAGGTGGCGAAAAGTGCGTAGCGCGTCGAAGTCATGCTCTCAGCTTAGAAGACAGAACGCTCTGAGTCATCGACTGCGGGCAATTGATCTCAAAGAACGGTTAGAAAAGGCGTCCAGCGGAGTCATCGACACCGCGCATCGCGTCATAATCCAAAGTGAGGCAACGAATTCCACGATCCTCGGCCAGCGTGCGGGCCTGCGGTTTGATCTGCTGGGCAGCGAAGATTCCGGTGACGGGTCGCAGCAAGGGATCACGATTGAGCAACTCTAGGTAGCGGGTGAGCTGTTCAACGCCGTCGATATCTCCGCGACGCTTGAGCTCCACCGCAACGGTGGCGCCCTGGTGATCGCGCGCGAGGATGTCGACAGGACCAATAGGCGTCATGTATTCACGGCGGATGAGCTTATGACCGTCACCGAGCAAGTCAATCTGTTCGGCGAGCAGACGCTGCAGATCAGCTTCGACGCCATCTTTGATGAGCCCTGGGTCGGTGCCAAGAATGTGTGCCGAGTCGTGCTCAAAACTGTGGAAGTTGATGGTCAACTTGTCATCGGTCTTGGCGCTGGCCACGGTCCACGTGGCAATAGCGCCCATCGCGGCCGCATCTTCGTCCGGCTCAACCTCGTGAAGAGTCAACGGCGGGTTCATCCAGTTCAATGGCTTGTAACTACCGCCATCGGAGTGAATTAGTACCGAACCATCGGCTTTGACCATCACCAGACGAGTCGCCAATGGGAGGTGGGCACGAAGACGGCCCTCATAATCTACTGAACACTTTGCAACCACTAAACGCACTTCACACACTTTACTAGGTGGTTGCGTAATGCGCCGGGAGATACGGCATGATTAATGACATGCCTCGTTCAAATCGTCCACGCCGTCCCAAGAGTTCACGTCCGGGTAATGCGCGGAATCATGATGAAGAATCAGACTACGAAGCGGGCTCCGATGACTGGTTACAAAAAGCACGCTTTGGCGTGGTGCGACTGCAAGACGCCCCCGATGGTCAGTGGCACGTACGCAAAATCTCACCAATGAACGCGAGTAAGACTTATACCTGCCCTGGTTGCAATCGACAGATTGGCGTTGGAGTAGGGCATCTGGTGGCGTGGCGAGCGGACCACTGGTCCGGCGAGGACGCTGCAGCTACCGCGAGGCGACATTGGCATTCGCACTGCTGGGATACCCGTTCCTACCGTTACTAAGCTTGGCTGAAGTATCAGCAGACAAGTAACTAGCGGCGGTCCTGCCGTGCGATGAACACTTCACGCAAAAGAATCATGGCGCTGGCTGCAACCGGGATAGCCATCAACGCACCGGTGACTCCGGCCAAGGCGCCTCCGGCAATCACCGAGATCACCGCAACTGCACCTGGAACGGCAACGGCTCGACGCATGATGCGTGGGGAGACGAAGTAGGCTTCAACCTGCAGGTAGCCGAAGTAGCAAACCGCGTAAATTACCGCAGTCTGCCAACCCAGCGAGAGCGTCACCAAGGTGACTAAAATTCCGGCGATGACACCGCCCACTAGCGGTATAAAAGCGAGCACTGCGACAAGCAGGGTAAGCAAAGCAGTAAACGGAACGCCAAGTATGGTCATCAACAGCAGGGCAACCAATGCGTTCAGAACCGCCACAGTGGCCTGGCCCATGACGTAGTTACCTACCGAGCGGGTAATCCTTTCAGCTAACCCAGCGACCCGTTCTCGTTTTGAACGAGGGGCTAAGCGAAGCGAGAAGCCCATCATGCCTGGCAGTGAAGCTAAGAAGTAGATGGCCAAGACCAGAACAATCAGCACGCCAAACATCGTCTGTGCAACGGTTTGTGACACGCCGAGAACGCCACCAAAGACGTTGGTTACGGCACCTGAATCACCAAAGAACCGGTCAACCTCTTCCGTCACTCGTTCAGTGAGCGCGTACTGCGTATCAATGTCTTGAACCCATTGCGTGTTCAAGAAATCGGCCACGATCTCAGGCGCGCGAGCAATGAACGTGGAGATCTGATTAACCAGTGTTGGAATGATCAGCGCCATGAAGCCACCAAAAATGATCAGCATCCCCACCATGGTTGCCACCACTGCTAGCGGTCGAGAAAGTCCCTTGCGCATCAGGAAGCGAACCACCGGGTCCAGACCCAACGCAATAAACAGCGCAATGGCGATCCAAGTTAGTAGGGAACCAACGTTGGTTAGCAGGTAAAAACCGCCCAGCGCCAAACCCACACCGATCGTGGCCAAGAAGCCCATGGAGATCGGGTGCAACGAGGGGAACGGTTCAAATGTTTCTCCCGAATGGTGCTCGGGCTCTTCGCCCAGTGCCGCGGCGCGCTGAGGCACGTTAAGTAATTTGTTCAGGGTGGTGATCAGCCGGGGGACCAAACCGTCTTGCGCCGAAACAGTGTGCGGGGCCGTCGGTATAGGCCCAGTTGCCGAAGACGCGTCAGGAGCAGACGATCCAGTTGATGGTGATTCTGAACCGGATTGTGGCGTACTAACAACTTCGTCGGTCTCGTTGGGATCGCGGTGCTCACGCGGCTGATCTTGCTCCATGGCACTGAGCATATCGCGGTAATAAGATGATTTTGTGTTTCAAGACACCGAACGCAATAGCTAATGAGTCACTTCACAAGCGAAGAACGGAACCATGAATGCGCTGGACTCGTTAGACTTGGGACAGAACTGCTGTGAGACGTAGGCGAATAGGTGAACTCGTGCGAAAAGTAATCTCCGTGATCGCGATGCTGCTAGGGGCTGCGGCCCTTGTAGTTGGCATCGGACAGAAGACCTTTTGGGCCCCGCCCGAAACGGTCACCGCTTCCATGCCGCAACTGGACGGTGAGGCGCCGCTGACATTGATCGAGCCATCGATCGATGATTCCAAACTGGACCCCATAGATCTGGTCATTAAGGGCAAGGGTGATTTCACCGCGTCTCTGGGCCGTAGCTACGACGTTGACGCTTGGGTTGATAAGGCAGCGCACGTTTCGCTGACCGGTATCGATACCGAGAACCATAAGATGATTGCCGAGTATGTCAAGGGTGATGCGCAAGTACCTAACCCTGCTGGTGATGACATCTTCTTCGATTCCCAGAGTGCCGATGGCACCATGACCTACCGCTGGACTGCTCCAGACTCCGGTGATTGGTCACTGCTGTTGGCTGCTGACGGAAAGGACGCCGCTCCAGTGGATATTTCCGTAACTTACGCCAATGACGATGCAATGCCATTCGCATTGCCACTGATCATTGCTGGCGCACTGCTGTTGGTCTTCGGACTGGCACTGCTGGTTATGCGTCCAGGTAAGCCAAAGACCAAGGGTACAAACACCCAGCACTCGGTGGCTGCTGCTGCCGTCGTTGCTTTGGCAATTTCTGGCGTGACCCTGCCAATGCAGCCTTCGGATGATGCAAGCGCAAAGCCTTCGGAGTCTGCAGATGCTAGCTCTAGCCCAGCCTCCTCGGCTCCTGCCGATGAATCCGCTTCGGCATCTAGCAGCAAGAAGGAAACTACCGAGTTCCCTGTGCTGACCGAAGAACAGCTGAAGAATGTTTTGGCTGATGTGCAGAAGCAGGTCGCTGCTGCTGACGAGAAGAACGACTCCAAGGCATTGGAAGCTCGTACTGCCGGAGCCTTCAAGTACCTGCGTGGCAAGCGCTACGACATGCTGAAGGAGAAGTTCCAGGTTGATAAGCCAGAGGCCCTGAATACTCAGGTTTTGCGTTCGGCCGCTGTACCAAACGCTAGTGGTGCCAAGTTCCCTCGCGTAATCTCCGTGGTTACCGCAAAGGACAACGACGCCAACACCTTGCCACAGGCTTTGACCTTGGTACAGAAGAGTGCTCGTGAAAACTACCAGGTAGTCTTTGCCGGCCAAATGCTGCCAAACTCTTCCTTCCCAGGTATTGCTGTGGGAGATCCTGCTACCAAGCAGTTGACCGCTGACGCCAAGAACTTGCAGATGACCCCTGAAAAGGCACTGGACGCACTGGGCGATGTTTTGACCAACGAGAAGTCGAAGCAGGCGGACAAATTCGCTGATTCTGATTTCATCAAGGCAATCCATGCCGCTCAGAAGTCTGAGTCAAAGGATGCTGACCAGGCAAAGGTGAGCTACAAGCGCAGTGTCAACAAGGGTGATACCTACGTAGTATCTACCCCAGACGGCGGCGCCATTGTTGCTGGCAAGCTGGAGAACAAGGCAAAGTTCGAACGAACTGAAGATGCTGATCCGCTCAAAAGCACGGACAAGCTCACCCAGCAGTTGTTGGGTAAGAATGAGTCCAACGGTAGCGTAGAAAGCACTTACGCTGAACCAGTAATGTTCTACATTCCTGCTGATGGCTCTGACGATAAGATCCAGCTGATCTCAGCTGATCAGGTCCTACTCGGTGTAAAGGAAGTTGACTAGTACCCATGACTCAAGAGAACATCCCATCGACCCGCGGCGCGGTAGACCTGTCGGCCTTGGCTAACCAGGCCCCAAAGGCTGTTGACAGCTCGGCGGCTGCTACAGCTGCTAGCTGGACCATCAATGTGGACGAGGCGGCTTTCCAACAGTTTGTTGGCTTGTCCCAGAACGTGCCAGCCATCGTTTCTTTGGGTTCGCCTCGTGTCCAGGTGTCAGTTGATCTTGATGCACTGCTCACTCGTTTGGTCGATTCCAAGGGAGGCAAGTTTGTCCTCGGCTTGGTTGACGCAGAAACCTACCCGCAGATTGCTCAGGCTTTCCAAGCCCAGCAAATCCCGATGGTTGTTGCGCTGATCAAGGGCCAACCAGTTCCGCTGTTCCAAGGCCCAGCGGCCGAAGAACAGATCAGCCAGCTCTTTGTGCAGCTTGAACAGTTGGCAGTTCAGCAGGGTCTGAGCGGAACTGTTCCACCGTTCTCCGGAACTGCTACCGACACTGAGCCAGCACTGCCACCGTTGCATCAGAAGGCCATCGATGCCATTGATGCGGGGGACTATGCTGCAGCTGAAGCTGCTTATCACGAAGCGCTGAACGAGAAGCCAAACGACCATGATGCTCAGGTTGGTATCTATCAGGTTCGTTTGCTTTCACGCACGCAGAACCTTGACCTGAACAAGTCACGCGAACAGGCTGCGCAGAATCCAGAGGATATCGCTGCGCAGTTGGAAGTCGCTGATCTTGATGTCATCGGTGGCCACGTAGAAGATGCGTTTGCTCGTTTGGTGACGCTGATTTCACGTTTGGTTGACGACGAACGTGAACGCGTTCGCCGCCGTCTCATTGAGCTTTACGCGGTGGTTGGTAATACCGATCCACGTGTTGCAGCCTCACGTCAGAAATTGGCACGAGTGCTGTTCTAAGTCACAGCAATAAAGCGCCGCGGTTCAAAGAGAAATCTTTGAACCGCGGCGCTTTGCTGTCTGCGAGGATAACTCCAAAGGATGATGTGTTCTGACTAGGGCAATTGCTAGGCTAATTTTATGAGTCAGATCGCACTGGATATCCGCGGCCTCGCCAAGCAATTTGGCCCCAAAGTCGCAGTGAACAACGTCAACTTGCAAGTTCCCACCGGATCTTTTTATGGTCTCGTCGGCCCCAACGGTGCAGGTAAAACGACAATGTTGTCGATGGCCACCGGCCTGCTTCGTCCGGACTCCGGCCAGGCGCTGGTCAATGGTCTGGACATCTGGGCCCAACCGCAAGAAGCCAAAGCGACCCTAGGCGTGCTGGCCGACGGGGTGAGGCAATTCGACCGTCTGACCGGCCGGCAACTGGTCAGCTACTCAGGTCTCTTGCGCGGAATGGACCGTGCAGAAGTTGCCCAGCGCACCGAAGATTTGCTGCGCGTGATGGACCTGAGTAACGACGGCGACAAACTGGTCGTGGACTATTCCGCCGGTATGACCAAGAAGATTTCCTTGGCCACAGCGATGATCCATTCTCCAAAACTTCTAGTTCTCGACGAACCTTTTGAAGCTGTTGACCCAGTCTCGGCAGCGAACATCCGAGACATTCTTAACGACTACGTTGCCTATGGCGGTACCGTAATCGTTTCCTCGCACGTGATGGATCTAGTGCAGCGTATGTGTACACACGTGGCAGTTATCGCCGGCGGTGTGCTCAAGGCGCAGGGTTCGGTAGACGATGTCCGTGGCGGCATGAGCTTGGAAGATCGCTTTGTGGATCTGGTTGGCGGACGCGGAAATAACGAAGGGTTGTCATGGTTGCGCACATCCTCAAACTAAAACTGAGATTGCTGGGCAACGGTTTTAAACGCTCAATCGGTCAACTGATCGGTGTGATCATCGGCGGCGTGTACGCCCTAGGGATGATCACGATGCTCACCATCTTCGCCGTGGTCTCAGCCGGTGAAACCACTATTGCTTCCGAAATCAGTATCATCACTGGATCGCTTGCCGTGCTCGGCTGGGCGATTATTCCGCCGCTACTGACCGGTGTAGATCTGACTCTGGAACCTTCGCGCTTTGTGCACTTTGGTATTCCTCAAAAAATCTTAGGCCCGGCACTGGTACTTTCTGGCTTCATCTCTGTGCCAGCAATACTCACCATTATCGGACTGATCGGCGCTTCACTGATCTGGCGCCTAGAGGTTGCCATCTTGCCGGTGGCTGTACTGGCAGCTTTAGCTACCGCGGTGATGGCTATACTGGTTTGCCAGTACCTGACCATCATGTCCACCGCACTGCGTGCTAAGCGCCGATTCCGCGAGCTTACCTTTGCCTTGTTGTTCCTTGTACTCATCTGCTTTGGCCCAATCATTTCTTCAGTAGCTTCGGCCGCCCAGAGCATGATGGATTGGCTTGCTCCACTGACCAATGTTCTGTCCTACACCCCATTGGGTGCCGCAGCTGCCTTGCCAGGAGCGCTGGCCTCGGGGAACTATGCGAAGTTTGCCATCTGTTTGGTACTGGCCATCGTTTACCTCGGTGGACTTTACTTCTTGGTCAACAAGGCCACAGCAGAAGCCACGGTGACCCCGCCGCCCGAACAACGCGCTGCTAAACAAAGTGGCCTCGGCTTTTTCAAGTTCGTTCCTGCCACGCCGACTGGTGCCGTAGCTGCACGAGCATTAACCTACTGGTTCAAAGATCCGCGATATGCAATTGGTGTGCTGCTGGTGCCGGTTCTTCCGTTGATTTTCTGGTTCAGCGGCAATCAGTCCGGCGATTACACCATGATGTTCTTGACCGGACCGATCATTGGTATCTTGCTGGGCTTCTCAATTTCTGCAGATATCTCTTATGACAACACTGCTTTTGCGCTGCACATTCTTACTGGCGTTCATGGCAAGGCAGATAGGGCGGGGCGTGCCGCGGCCTGCTTCACCCTTTCGATTATTCCGGTGCTGCTGGCCGCAATTCTGCCTGGCGCCATTTCCGGCCAGAGCTGGCGAATTGCCGGGGACCTGGGGCTTTCCTTGGCCGCGTTGCTCATTGCGTTGGGAGTAGCTTCGCTGGCTTCGGCCCGGTACACCTATGCTGTTCCATTGCCGGGGGATAACCCCATGAAAACACCTCCGGGCAACGGAGTACGCGTGGCATTAACGCAGCTGGGAACCGTTGGTTCCATGGCGGTCTTGCTGATCCCGGTGTTGATTCCTTATGTGATCGGTTGGATCCAAAATTCTGCGGCGCTGGGTCTGGTGACCCTAGCGGTCGGACTAATCCTCGGAATGACGCTGTTGGTCGTTGGGATTATCGTTGGCGGAAAATGGTATGAGAAGCGGGCACCTGAACTAATGCAGGCTGTGATGCTGAACAAATAGCAGACTTGGTACCAGTACGACACGGGCACACCGATCAGACGCAATTTTTGATCGATGTTCCCGTGTCGTTTTTTGATGTTAAAACCCGGTGAATTCTGCGCCGTCCGCGCGGTCGAAACGAGGCAGGTGAGAGCGCCGTGAAGCGTGTTTTGGACGTGGAATGTGGACAAGCTCCCATGAGCTAACGACCCACGTACAGACCAATACGTATTAGACTTGAAGGCATGGTGGAACAGTCTGAAGAAACCCGTGGCGGCACAGCAACAATCGAACGTACCGAGACAACCCAGAGTGTCGAGGCCGGCGATCATGAGCGTTTTGCCCACTACGTCCAGAAAGAAAAGATCATGGAATCGGCGATGTCCGGTGATCCAGTGATCGCTCTGTGCGGCAAGGTCTGGACCCCAGGCCGTGACCCAAAGAAGTTCCCGGTATGCCCTGAGTGCAAGGAAGTTTACGAATCCTTGATGGGTTAGTGCCTAAGAAATACAGCACTAGTTCACACACAGCACGCGGCCGGGAAAAGGTATATGACCGAGACACTTTTTGATTTTGGTGACAAGCTTCCACTGGAAGACAAACTCCCTTTAGCGTATCCGGAGCGTACGGCCTGGGGCACCGGGCCTAAGCTTCGAGCTTGGCAGGCGGAAGCACTGGCTCAGTACTTTGATACTGAGCCCAAAGACTTTATGGCAGTGGCTACCCCTGGTGCGGGTAAAACCACGTTTGCATTGCGCCTTGCAAAAGTTTTGATTGACTCTGGCAAGATCAACCGCATGATCGTTGTTGCGCCTACCGATCACTTGAAAAAACAGTGGGCGGACGCAGCAGCACGCGTGGGTATCGCCTTGGACCCCAATTACAAGAACTCAGATGGACGCCACGGTTCGCACTATATGGGTGTTGTTGTCACCTATGCGCAGGTTTCGCTGAAGCCAGCAGTACACCGGGCAAAGACTGAGGGTGCCCGTACCCTGGTCATCATGGATGAGGTCCACCACGCAGGTGACGCACTGTCCTGGGGTGACGGTATCCGCGAAGCATTTGAACCGGCCACACGCCGTCTTGCCCTGACCGGTACACCCTTCCGTTCCGACGCGGCACCGATTCCCTTCGTTCAGTACGCTGACGAAGGTGATGGCATCCGCCGTTCCAAGGCTGACTACACCTATGGCTACGGCAACGCCTTGGCTGACCATGTGGTTCGTCCTGTGCTCTTCATGGCGTACTCGGGCAATATGCGCTGGCGTACCGCCGCCGGTGAGGAAATGGAAGCAAACCTTGGTGAAGGTTTTACCAAGGACATCACGGCCCACGCTTGGCGTACCGCGTTAGACCCACACGGTGACTGGATCCCTTCGGTGCTTCAAGCCGCGGATCGACGCCTGTCCGAAGTTCGTCGCACCGTAAAAGACGCTGGCGGACTGATCATTGCCACCGATCATGAAGACGCGCGCGGTTACGCCGCTCAGCTCGAAGCGATTTGTGGCGAAAAGGTCACCACGATTCTTTCGGATGATCCTAAAGCCTCGCAGAAGATTGATGATTTCTCGGAATCTGAGGCACGTTGGATGGTCGCTGTGCGCATGGTGTCTGAAGGCGTGGACGTTCCGCGTTTGTGTGTTGGCGTTTACGCCACGAGTACTTCAACTCCGTTGTTCTTTGCGCAGGCTGTTGGACGCTTTGTGCGTAGTCGTAAGCGCGGCGAGGTAGCCAGCGTTTTCCTTCCTTCCGTGCCAATCTTGATGGCCCTGGCCAACGAGATGGAAGTTGAACGTGACCACGCCTTGGACCGTGAAGGTTCAAAGGATGAAGACGGTCTTGATGACTCGCTTCTTGAAGCTGCCAACAAGGAAGACAAGGCCAGCGATGATCTGGTGCGCAGTAAGTTTGAGGCACTGAATTCTCAAGCTTCCTTCGACCGTGTGCTCTTTGACGGCGGCGAATTTGGTACCGGTGCAGATATTGGTAGCGACGAGGAACTTGGGTTCCTAGGCATTCCCGGTCTGTTAGACACCGAGCAGGTATCTGAGCTTCTACGCAAGCAACAGAACAAGCAGATCAGTAAGGGCGCTACCAAGCCTGAACCTGTCTCGGATCACCGACGGATGATGGATCTGCGTACCAAGCTTTCTAAGAATGTGTCCGCTTGGGCTGCTCGCACCGGAGCACCACACGGTCAGATTCACAATAAGCTGCGTAGCGTGTGTGGAGGGCCAGCAGTGCCTCAGGCCAACGCTGACCAGTTGCAAGCCAGAATTGATAAGTTGCAAGATTGGTTTGTTGGACGCAAGTAGCGCTTAGCGCAGATAACGCTCTGCGCAGACACTGACGTCATTTTTCCGGCCGCCCGGTGCATTGTAGAGATCGCATCCGGGCGGTCGTCTCTGCTGCGGCACTAGTATTCTCTGCATCATACGCAGGATTCATCGCAGCTGGTGCACGTCAGGACGAGACGCGGTCATAAACCAGAACCCGGACTCCGGAGTCGAGAAGTACCTCGCTGGTTGGTTGGTAGTCGTGGAACGCGAATGGGCCGTTGAACAATGGGATTCCCGAGCCGATAATTGAGCGGTTCACTTTCAGAACCAGCCTGTCGATTTCCGGTAGCAGGCTATGGGCAAGTGTTCCGCCACCGGCAAGCCATAGGTCTTTACCGTCCTCGGACTTCAACTCGCGTACCCGTTCAAGGCCACGTTCGCTGACGAGCTCAACACCAGGACCAACGCTAGTCAACATAGTTGAAAATACTAGGTGGCGAAGGTGCGGGTAGGCATCACTCAAGCCGGCGGCCACGCCCAACTCATACGATGATCGACCCTCTAAAACAGTGTCAAAATGCTCGCCCGGCGCAGACAGCCCCATGGCTTCACGAGCAGGCGCTGGCAAGGTTTCCGGGTAGTTCGTTACGATGAATTTGATGAGGTCATCGGTGATTGGGAAAAACTCTGAGCCGCTGGGGTCCCCGCCGTCTGGGGAAGCGATGAAGCCATCTAGAGTGGTGGCAACGTAGTACACGAGCTTTCTCATACGCAGTCCGTTCATCAACATGAAAAGTGTGCACCTAGCATGTCAATTGAACCGACGCTGGTCAATGGCTCATGGACTCTTAGGCTAGCTCGCACTCACAACGCTGACGCCTGCTGAGCGTAATTCTTCGTGGACGGCAGGTAAGTTTTCACCGTTCACGGCAGCGGTCAGGGTCGAGATGACAGTGGCTGTAAAGCCTCCTGCCACGGCTTCCAAGGCCGTGGCTCGAACACAGTGATCTGCGGCTAAACCAACGATGTCTACGGTGTCGATCTGTCGCGAGTGTAGCCACGGGGCAAGTAGTACGCCGCTTTCATCCGCGATATCGGCCTGCGTATCTAGCAGTCTTGCTTCAAAGCCTGAGTACGCTGCGGTGAAGCGGCCCTTGGCAAAGTGCGCATCCACGTTCAGCTGCGCAATCAGCGGATGCAACGCAGCCCCATTGGTTCCGGCAACACAGTGAACGGGCCAAGAGTCCACAAAGTCCGGCTGATCCGAGAAATGATCCCCGGGCTCAATGTGCCAATCCTGAGTGGTGATAATCGCGGAGTAACTCGCAACGCGCAAGGCAACATCCTTGGCGATAGCCGCAGCTACCGCGTTCCCACCAGCAACCGCCAAGGCGCCACCCTCACAAAAATCGGGCTGTAGATCAATGATCAATAGTGCTCGGTTCATTGCAGGCTCCTTGGCGGTGCGGTGGGTACTTTGCAGTTATTTAGGCTTGGATCATGATGGTCGGGATGACCGGTTCTCCACGCTGCAACTTGCGTGCCACACCAGGCAACTCCTGAATTGAAGTGCGGTGGCGTTCAGTAGCCAGCTTGACGCCCGAAGCGCCAGTGTAGGACTGATCAATTTCACCGTTTACAACCAGTGGTACTACCAATTCTCGCTCCGGTCCACCAGTGGTGTGCGAAGTTGTGGAGACAACCTCGGCAACTGCGCGCTGACGGTCGTTGAGCTGGCGCACTGCATGTTTACGTCCGCCAACGCTGGCCTTATTCAAGGCGGCCTTGGCCACTGGAATCCATTCGCCGGCGTCGTCTTGACGCGCCACCAACTTGTACACCATAGACGCAGTCGGATGTCCCGAACCGGTGACCAGTGCGGTACCCACCCCGTAGGAATCAACCGGTGCGCTAGCCAAGGCTGCGATGGCGTATTCGTCTAGGTCCGAGGTGACGGTGATCTTGGTATTCCAGTTACCCAGATCATCAAGCAGCTTGCGAACCCAGCCTGCCTGCTGCACCAGGTCACCGGAGTCAAGGCGTACCCCGCCAAGTTCCGGACCAGCAACCTCAACGGCGGTGCGCACACCATTTTCTACGTCGTAGGTGTCAACCAACAAGATGGTGTCCTTGCCCAAGGAAGCGACCTGCGCTTCAAAGGCGGCTCGCTCCGAATCATGAAGCAATGTGAAGGAGTGAGCCGAGGTGCCAACGGTCTTTAGCCCGTAGCGTGCACCGGCTTCCAAATTTGAGGTGGAGGTGAAACCAGCAATCATCGCTGCGCGAGCTGCGGCCACAGCGGATTCTTCATGGGTTCGACGCGAGCCCATTTCAATACATGGACGGTCGCCGGCCGAAGCAATCATGCGGGAAGCCGCCGAAGCGATGGCCGAATCGTGATTCATGATCGAAAGCAGATAGGTTTCAATCACGCAGGCTTCAGCAAAGGTGGATTCCACCGTCAACAGTGGTGAATTCGGGAAGTACAGTTCACCTTCGGCATAGCCAGAGATGTTGCCGGAGAAGCGGTAGTTTTCCAAGTATTTGATGGTCTGCGCGTTCACTACTTTGTTATCGCTCAGGAAGCGCAATTGCTCATCATCAAAGTGGAAATCTTTTAGGCCTTCGAGCAGACGACCGGTGCCACCAACTACGCCATAGCGTCGTCCCTCGGGAAGGCGCCGCGCAAATGCTTCAAACACGGATGGGCGGTGGGCCGCACCGGACTCGAGCGCGGCTTGAAGCATAGTCAGCTCATAGTGGTCGGTGAAGAGGCTGGTGCGCATGGGACGCTCCTGAGGATCGAAAAGGGTCAACGGTGGCGCTGGTGATACCAGCGACCGATTTTACTGTATAACGGCTCACGCTGAAGATGATATTTACCGTGTCCTGCGTGGCGTTGGCGATCCAAGCGTAAAATGGAATTCATGACCGCAATGCCCGATGTACTTCCCGAAATCGAAACCGCCGCCACCAATGAAAAGCCATGGCGCTTGATTGTGTGGAATGACCCGGTGAATCTGATGAGCTACGTGTCGTACGTGTTCCGTTCATACTTCGGTTTCTCTAAGGAAAAAGCCGAACAGCTCATGCTGCAGGTGCACCACGATGGTTTCTGCATGGTGCGCAGCGGTAGCCGCGAAGCCATTGAATCGGATGTGCAAGCGATGCACGGTTTCGGCTTGAACGCGACCATGACCCAGGGAGCCTAAACGTGGCCAAGGCCTTCAAATATGGTGCGCACGGTATTACCGGCACCATCCATGCACCTGAACGCAAGCTACTGCGAGAGCTGTTTAATGACGTCATCTTGATGCTTGAAGATCGCGCCGAAGTGCATCAGCTACCCGAAGACATTGATCCGCTCTACGCGCTGACCGGCATGCGGCCTGAGTCCATGGATCTTCCTGCAGTTGCAGATCCTGCGCTGGCCCGTCTGCTGCCGGATGCTAGCGAGGATCCGGTGGTTGCCGCGGAGCACCGTCGACTGACCGAAGCAGATCTGATTACAACCAAGATCGGTCAATTACGTGAAGCTCAATTCCTGATGGAAACTGACAAGATTGTTTTGAAAAAAGACAACGCTCAGCGCTTCGCCCAAGCACTTAACGACGTTCGTTTAGTTCTCTCTGAGCGTCTAGAGATCCGCAACGAAGATGATGCAGCCAGAGTTTCCGAGGTTCTTGATGCCGCCGAGGTGCAGAGCCCGGACGAATACTTGGCCTTGGTTTACAACTTGGTCTCGTGGATCCAAGAAACTTTGATCAACGCACTGATGGATGCGGAGCTTTAATCGATGAATTCTTATTTTGCCACCGGTCAGGTTTCGGCTCCCGATTCTGATACTCCGATTGGGATTTTTGACTCCGGTGTGGGTGGACTGACTGTTGCCCGAGCAATTATCGACCAGCTGCCTGGTGAGTCATTGATCTACGTTGGGGATACGGCTAATTCACCCTATGGTCCTTTGCCTATCGCGCAGGTGCGAGCCAATGCGCTGGGCGTTATGGACGAGCTGGTTGACGCCGGGGTGAAGCTTTTGGTGATCGCCTGTAACTCCGCTTCGTCAGCCGTTTTGCGCGATGCGCGTGAACGTTACACCGCGCGCTATGGCATTCCCGTCGTTGAGGTAATCCAGCCGGCCGTTCGACGTGCCGTAGCCGGTACCAAGACAGGCAAAATCGGTATTATTGGAACCCAGGCGACCGTCGGCTCCCGTGCCTATGAAGATGCTTTTGCCGCAGCTCCTGACTTGCAAGTGACTTCGGTTGCTTGCCCACGATTTGTTGAGTTTGTGGAATCCGGGATTACTGCTGGACCAGAGCTATTGGAGATCGCCCAAGAATATCTGGCACCGTTGCAGCAAGCCGGGGTCGATACGCTGATTTTGGGTTGCACCCACTATCCGCTGCTGACCGGTGTGATCTCCTACGTCATGGGGGACAGCGTCACTTTGGTTTCCAGTGCCGAGGAAACAGCCAAGGACGCATTCCGCGCATTGACCCGTCACTCCTTGGTTCGTGAAGACGGCAGCCCGGCGAGTCATGAGTTCCTTGCCACAGGCAACGCTGATAGCTTTGGTGTACTGGCTCGCCGTTTCCTCGGACCTGAGGTTTTGCAGGTGCGTCACGTGGACCATGTAGCCGCCCACTATCCGACCGGTGCCATCGCGCGGATCACTCCGCAGATGATTGCCGCGTCGAAAGCGAGAAACGAATGAAGCTGACCATCATTGGATGTACCGGGTCGTTCCCGGGACCGGGCTCGCCTGCGTCCTGCTACCAGGTGTCTGCCTTTGATGGCACCCGCGACTGGAAGATCCTATTGGATTTGGGCTCCGGGGCTTTAGGCGTGCTACAGCGCTACACAGATATCAAAGATATCGATGGGATCATGGTTTCCCATCTACACCCAGATCACTGCATGGACCTCTGTGGCATGCATGTGGCCATCCGTTGGGATCCTAATGGGTGGGGCCGAGACCGCATGTTGGTCCACGGTCCAAAAGATACCGCCGATCGTATTGAGACGGCGTACTCGTTGCCTGACGGCGACACCATGGCCAAGGACTATGACTTCCAGGTCTGGACCCCGCGCAAGCCGGTGAATATCGGCCCATTCAAGATCACGCCTATTCCGGTGCGCCACCCAATCGAAGAGGCTTACGCCCTGCGCGTGGAAGCCACCGAGCCTGGTCCTGATGGCGAAATGCTCACCAGCGTGCTGACCTACTCGGGTGACACCGATACCTGCGACGGCCTAGTTGAAGCAGCTAAAGATGCCGACATGTTCTTGTGCGAAGCAGCCTTTGAAGAGGGCCGCGACGACGCCATTGACGGTGTGCACCTGACCGGCAAGCGGGCCGGCGAAATGGCTACGGCCGCGGGCGCTGAACGCATGCTACTGACGCATATCCCGGTATGGACTGACATCAACAAGGTGGTTGAAGAAGCCAAGGGCACCTACGAAGGCGGCATTGCCGTGGCTGTATCTGGCGTGACTTACGGAGTGTACTCAGGAAGCCTGAAGCAAGATCAGGAACCAGTGCAGTTCAAGGGGGAGCGCGGCACCGACTACCTCAAGACGCGTACCGGTACCTTGCCAACAATTTCTTATGAAAAAACTCGAAAGTTCCCGTTACTCAAGCGCAAAAAGTAACGAACCCAGAGTACAAACAGCACCGCAGAATTGGACAGTCCAATTCTGCGGTGCTGTTCGTTTTCCACAAGCGAGGTGCATTTCACCGCAACTCTTGGCACATCGGCGCAACAGCTGCACTCAAGGGTGGTTAGGATGGAACTATGACTTTACGTGCTGACGGCCGAGGAGCCGCGCAACTTCGAGATATCACCATCACCCGCGGCTGGTCCGCTCAGGCCGAAGGTTCGGCTCTGATTGAATTCGGAAACACCCGAGTACTGTGTACCGCATCCTTCACCGAAGGTGTGCCACGCTGGCTCAAAGGCCAGGGCACCGGCTGGGTCACCGCCGAGTACGCAATGCTGCCTCGCGCCACCAACACCCGTAACTCCCGCGAATCGGTCAAGGGAAAGCTGTCGGGACGTACCCACGAGATCTCCCGACTCATCGGCCGCTCCTTGCGCGCAGTAGTGGACACCAAGGCGCTGGGCGAAAACACCATCGTGCTTGACTGCGACGTACTGCAGGCCGACGGCGGAACCCGCACCGCGGCAATCACCGGCGCCTACGTGGCACTGGCGGAAGCACTGTCGTGGGCTCGTTCCCAGGGCATCGTGAAGGCTAACGCCCAGGTGCTCACCGACTCGGTCGCTGCCATCTCAGTAGGCATCATCGACGGCACCCCAATGTTGGACCTGCCTTACGAAGAAGACGTGCGTGCAGAAACCGACATGAACGTCGTAGTTACCGGAAGCGGTGATTTTGTTGAGGTTCAGGGTACTGCCGAGGGTGCACCGTTCAAGCGTTCCGAACTTGATGAGCTGTTGGATCTAGCTTTGAGCGGAACCAACGAGCTGGCTCAGATCCAGCGCGAAACTCTGAAGAACACCAAATGAGCAAGCCAGTTCTAGTCCTTGCTTCGCATAACCAAGGCAAACTGCGTGAACTACGCGAACTGCTGCGCGGACAAGTGCCCGGACTGGATGTTGATACTCAGGTCATTGACGCCGCAACTGCCGGCGCAAAAGATCCAGTAGAAGACCAAGTAACCTTCCAAGGCAATGCGCTAAAGAAGGCCCGCGAAATCTCTGCGTCTACCGGACTCATTGCGCTCGCCGATGATTCGGGTTTGAGCGTAGATGTGCTCGGCGGAGCTCCGGGAATCTTCTCGGCGCGTTGGTCCGGTGTCCACGGCAATGATGAAGCGAATATTGACCTGTTGCTTGCGCAGCTTGGCGATATAGCCGCAGAGCACCGTGGGGCACAGTTTGTCTGTGCCGCGGCGCTGGCCACCCCGGCCGGTGACGAGCACGTTGAGCTGGGTAAGGTTGAAGGTTCGCTACGCACCGAACGTGCTGGTGAACATGGCTTCGGTTATGACCCGATCTTTGAACCTGTGGGTGCTGGCAAGTCGATGGCACAGCACACGCCGGAAGAAAAGAACGCGATCTCGCACCGAGCACGTGCTTTTGCAGTCTTGCTCCCCGTGATTGTCGAGGCCGTTGACAAAGCCTTGAAGCAAGACTAAGTTCTTAGCGATTCTAAGCAGTCAGGCCAGCATCCCTGTACCGGGATGCTGGCCTGACTTTTGGGAAAAGTGATGCTTAGGAATCAGTAGCTGCTGAAGTTGATGCGCTTGGTGCGGCGTCATCCTCCTCAGATCTTGGAGCGGTTGATGGCTGCTGGGTCGTAGATGAAGAACTATCAGCCGAATCAGAGGTGAAGTGCGTGCGGATCGAATCTGCTTCGCTGGTCACCGTCGTTGAATCAACCAGATCACTGGCCTCGCTGGTCAGCAGGTCGGTCCACTTTTTAAGAATTTCTTCAGCGGTTCCCGAGGCGTAGAGCTTGTCGGAAAGCTCAGTTTTTGCTGACTCATACTGCGCCTTGAAATCTTCATCAGCCAAGAAGCGGGTTACCAGCGGGTTAGATTTTCCGCCCATCTTGCCGCCGCCCTGGCCGCCAGCTGCTTTGTTATCGCCAGTGTCCGTAGACGTGGAGTCAGTGGCCTTGGAGTCAGTGGTTTTGGAATCATCTGTTGAATTCTGATCTGGGGGAGTCATGTTCCCACCCGGTGCACCACCGTCACCGTTCATCTCTGGACGCTGGCCACCACCGCCTCCACCAAAGGTGAGCCCGTCCGGCATGTCGCCATCAACCAGATCCTTGAGAACATCAATGAGCTTGGTGCCGTCCTCAAGCTTCATCTGTTCAGGCAGTTCCATACCGTCAGGAACCGTGCCAGCAGCAATCTGCTTCTTGGCATCCGCTAGCTTGAGTCCATCAGGCAGCATGCTGGTCAACAATGAATCGGCGTCCATCTTTCCTGGACCGCCGCCGTTTCCACCCATTGCTCCGCCCATGCCACCTGGCATCGAACCGAAGGATAGGTTCTGGTCCCACGCCACGACGGTCATCTTCTTGGTTGCCGTGTCGTAGCGCAAGAACGAGTTATTGCCTGGGCCGTCAATGTCATCTGTGTTGGAGACCAGATCCTGCATGGCCAAGTAGGTGGCAAATTGGTCGGTGTCGAGATACTCGGAGAGCTTGCTGGCGAAGTCTTCATCTGAAGAGTTATTCACAAAGTCCAGGAACGTGGCGATGGGAGTTAGATCATCTTCACCTGCCTCAACTTCGAAGGCTGATTCGTAGTCGCTTGCTGAATCCCCTCGGTAGGAGTAGTCACCGTCAGCATCTGCCTTGTACGTGATGCCATCACCCTCAAAGGTTTCATCGCTGTAGAGCTCATCGGACGGGTTGTCGATCACCAAACGCAGTTCAGCGTCGGAACCATTGAGACTGAATCGTGTGGCCGCGGCGTGCTCGGTGGCAAGTCCTGCCTCGCCGAGCAAATCAAGGGCTACGGCCTCATTGAGTGAGGATTCACTGGAGTTGGTGCGAACAACAAATTCTGTTCGCCCTGAGTAGCTTTGGTTCTCTTCAAATTTGTCCAACCGCAAAACCCACGGAAGGGTGGCAGCATCCGATGATTCGTCAGCTCCACGCAACGTGGAGTTGCCCTTGAGCTTCATGCCGACATTCTTGAAGGTCTGACCATCAATGGTCACGTCGGCCGAGATCCAGTCCTTCGTTCCATCAGCTGCGTAAGCCTTGAGTGCTTTGGTAATGTCATCATGCTCCGCGGTCACACTGATCTCGTGCACCGAATCGGCATTAAAGAAGGCTGATGTTTCGGTACTGATATCCGTGTTGACTACGCTTTGCGCTTGGGCAGTATTGCTGCAACCGACCAAGGCTAGGGCGCCAATGGACAATGAGGCAACGGCAGTTAAGACGCGTGGTGATTTCACGGAGAAACGACCTGGGGACTGCGCCCGATGTTTGGGTGAGTCAATCATGATGCTCCTGAGGATGCAGGGATACTGCGGTGGAAATTTTATGTGTGGTGGTGTTGTGCCAGCGGTTGGCTGGAAGATGCTTATGCAGCAGGCTCATACCGGTGGCAAACTTTGAGATCCGCGAAGGCCGGATTTGGCGGCTCCACAACAACTTGTCGGCAGGCCCAGCATTCATAGCTGATTTGGTTTCCACGATGATCTCGTTGCATTCAAGCTGGAAGCCTGACTTTGGATCCCGCCATACCAAGTTCTCGTCCACCGTCACCCGGCTATTGGTTTGTGGCAGATACAAGGTGGTACGGGTATAGGAAGAATCGATCACTGGTGTCAGTGCACTGGGAAGGATGGGACAGCTTCCTAGCTCGTGGTCCAAAGTCTCTTGAATGTAGTTCAGCGAATTCTCGCTCAGCGCGTCCCGAGCGATAAATGGATGCTCGATGCGTTCTTTGACCGTTTGTGCACGGGCACCTTCGGTTTTCACTTCCAGATAGCACTGCTGGGTATCCATGTAGCTACGAGTGCGTACCTTGAAGCGACGTCGACGCGGGTGGGCGGCTAGATGGAAGCTGGCTAGGTCAGGGGTATCAAAGTAGACCGAGGTGTAGTCCGATGACCGGCGTCCATCAATGGACAGGACCAGTGCTTGCTGGGCTAGGAGGGGAAGTACCTGTTCTGCCTGCTGCTCGGTCAATATGTATTTGCGGTCGGTGCGGGTTTGTAAAGCGGCGGCCTCGTTGAGCTGTTCAAGGCTGATGGTTTCTAGACTGTCGGTGAAATTCATCGTGCTTGCTCCGAAATAACTTCATGATTTTCGACCGAACGGGTCGAAGCTGAGGTTGGTAGCGCATCGTTGGCCTGTGAATAACGGACCTTGACGATGGTTTTGTCATTGACCAAGTCCAGCTGCTGAACAACGGCCTGGTGAATGGTTGCTCCACCGAAGAGCAGGCTCAGGTGGGCAAACATCTCAGCGTCGTTAGCGATAGCACGGTCCAGAATGACTTCTTGGTGTCGGTAGGTAGGAAGAACCTTGGAGTGATCGGCAATGAGCATGGCGATAAGGATGAGCGCGACCAAGGCCAGTGGCAGCCAGATGGGGGTTGGGCCCATGCCGGTGATCAGACCGATGGCCAGAGCTGAGAAGTAGTAGGCGATCTCGTGCTGTTCCAGCTCGGTTGAGCGTAGGCGGATGATAGAGAGAACTCCGAACAAACCCATGCCCAATCCGGCGCTTACGGTGCTTCCGGCCAGTGCAGTGGCGACGGCGAAAACACCGATGTTGATTCCGATGTAGGACACCGCCAAATCTCGGCGTCGGTGGCGACGAAGGTAGAGGCCAAAGGTGAGGATCAGAATGGCAGCGATATCGGCAGCGGCAAAGAGCAAGACGTTCATGAATTTCCTTGATGTTTTCGGAAGGGGGGCTGCAATAAGCATTGAATTCATTACTGTGTGATTCGTAGGACGACCACTTGTAGAACCTAAGGCACAGGTCAAAGGGAACTCTCGGACAAGAAAAATGGATTGTTTTACAGCAGTTAAAAGCGCGGAATGCTGAGGAATTTCAACGAAATTTTGGCTTTCGTATGCATTGATTATGAGAATGCCCAGAAAGGAAAAATGGGTCACGGCTTGCGCTCTACCAGAATGGGTTCTATGGTTAGTTGCATGAGTAACTAACCCACTAACTAACCTGGTGGGTTTGAGCACGGAGAGGGGCCAGCATGATCGATGATTCGAAACCGATTTTCATGCAGATCGCTGAGCTGATCGAGAACGACATCATCTCTGGTGTTCTAGCTGAAGAAGCGCAAGTTCCATCAACCAATGAGTTCGCGGCTTTCTACCGGATCAACCCAGCCACGGCTGCCAAAGGCATTAATCGATTGGTGGAAGACGGGCTGCTCTACAAGAAGCGGGGGATCGGCATGTTTGTCACGCAGGGCGCGCCACAGCGGTTACGCGAAAAGCGCCGCGAGAAATTCCAACAGCAATTCATCGCACCACTGACCGCCGAAGCATCCAAGCTCGGCATCGGCATCGAAGAACTGGTATCCATGATCAAGACCGGTTCAGCAGGCTAAAAACCATCACGAGGTAGGGAGGAACGGCATGACTCGATCAACAGCGATCGCCACCCGCGAGCTGAGCAAGACATATAAAGACGTACGCGCCCTGGACAATGTGACTCTGGATTTGGAACCTAACCGGATCTACGGGCTGCTCGGCCGCAACGGCGCAGGCAAGACCACACTGATGTCCATCCTAACCGGACAGAACTACCCTGATCAGGGCACGGCGCACATCTTCGGGCACGAACCATTCGAGCATGACCTGATCCTTTCGCGCATCTGCTTCATTCGCGAATCGCAAAAGTACCCCGACGATTTCAAAGTCCATCAAGCTTTCAAAGCCGCGGCGATGTTCTTCGAGAACTGGGACGAGCAACTTGCTCAAGATCTCGTTGAGGCCTTCGCCTTGCCTACCAAGCGCCGGATCAAGAAGCTATCCCGCGGTCAGCTCTCCGCTGTCGGCGTCATCATCGGCATGGCTTCTCGCGCCGAGATCACCTTCTTTGATGAACCGTATCTGGGCTTGGATGCCGTGGCACGGCAGATCTTCTACGACCGCCTGGTTGAAGATTTTGCCGAGTATCCGCGGACCATCGTGCTTTCCAGCCACTTGATCGATGAGGTGGCGAACCTGCTTGAACACGTCATCGTGATCGACAAGGGCCGGATCGTAGTGGACAGTGACTCTGAAGAGCTGCGTGGGGCCGCTGTTACCGTAACCGGCGATGCGAAGAGGGTCCAAGAATTCATTGGGGCGGCCGACGTACTGCACCGTGATTCACTGGGCGCGCTGGCCAGCGTGACCATCAAGGCCAAGCTCAGCGCGGACCAACGCGAACAAGCAAAGCTCATGGGGTTGGATTTGAGTCCAGTCTCACTGCAGCAGCTGGTGGTTCGCAGTGCGTTGAGCACCAACGAAGGAACTGATGAAAGAACGGAGGCACGAGCATGAACCGCATCATGAAAGTTGCGCGCATGCAGCTGATCAATAAAGCCACCTTTATCGGTATTCCGCTGATGATCCTGATCAGTGCGTTCCTCTTTACTGTGGCTATTTGGTGGTTGGTTCGCCGAAGCGGAGGGGACGGCGTGCTGTATGGCGGCGGAGCTCAGGCACCCATGTGGTACTTCCTGGCGCTTGGTATTCAAGCGCTGACGATGACATTCCCATTCTCCATGGCGATGAGCATCTCGCGACGTACCTTCTACTTGGGTACCCTAATGCTGTTCTCGGTCTGTGCCCTAGTACTCTCGGTCTTCTACTACCTCATGGGTTTGGTGGAAACCGCTACCGGCGGGTGGGGACTTGACGGACGATTCTTCGCACTGCAATGGATTGCCGACAATAACGGGTTCATCCAGATCATGTTCTACTTCGTGCTAATGGTCCTGCTGTTCATGGTTGGGTTCTTTATCGCAACCATCTACATGCGCTGGCGCCATGCCGGCATGGTGGTTTTCTTTACTCTGTTGGGATTGCTGATCCTGGGCATTATCGCTTTGTTCACTTTCACGAGCTTCTGGGATCAGTTCTGGAGCTGGGCGTTGACTTGGACTGCCGGGTCTGTCAGCCTGTGGGGTGCGCTCGCAGCTGTACTGATGGCTGCTGGTTCATATCTCACCTTACGCAAAGCCACCGCCTGATCGCTGGAATAGAACGGGTACATCAATTGCAATGCCCTCGCCACTGGCGGGGGCATTGCTCTGCCTGGTCTAAGAAACTCTTGTTACTCTTTGAAGACTTCGACAATGCCGCCGCTATCGCGTAGGAGAACCGCCATGAGTATCCAAGGAACGGGGAAGCGAGATCATTTGGATGTCTTGGAATTACGGCGCTCTTTCGGGATCAGCACCACTGAATTATGGCGGTACCTCGTTGACTCGGACTATCTAGATCAGTGGTTTGGAACCTGGCAGGGGGAGCCCGCGAACCGGCGGGTACAGGTCACGCTCAGTGCCGAAGAAGGCTCACCCACAGAGTCGGTGGAGATTGTTGATTGCGACCAGCGCGCCTTGCATTTGGAAGTTCGCACGGGCGAGGGCAACGAAATCTGGCTGCTGGAACTGCACATCGAATCTCGGGAGGAGGCGAGCGAATTGGTCTTCCGGATGCCCGGACTTGATCCGCAGATGGCCTCCTCGGTGGGACCTGGATGGGAATTTTATCTGGACCGACTGGTCGCTGCCGTGAGTGGAAAAGACGCTGTCCTTGTGGTGTTTGAACCTAACTACTATCCGGGACTGAGCGAATACTATAAGACGCTGTTCAACTCATAAACCACGCACCACTCCAATGTGAGATGCCCTGCCTTGGTAGAACCTCCCAGTTTTCGGGCCATGGGTAATACGCGCACGTCAGCACTGACATGCAAGGAAAACGCCGGCCGGGTCGATGCAACCTGGCAGATTCCCTTCGAACCTAGCCGAGGTCTTGAATGCCGAGTCTTGAGCTAAGGAGAGTAAGCTATTGGGCGTGGCATTGGACTTCACAGCAGTAGATTTTGAGACAGCAAACGGTTTTATCGGCTCCGCATGTTCGGTGGGTCTGGTCAAAGTCCGTTCAGGGCAGATCGTTGAAACCAAACAGTGGCTCATGAAGCCGCCTGTGGGCTTTGACCACTTTGACCCGCGCAACGTATCGATTCATCACATCACCCCAGACATGGTGGTTGATGCTCCGCGCGTTACCGAGCTACTGCCAGCGCTACTGGACTTCATCGGGCCTGACGTACTGGTCGCCCACAATTCCTCCTTTGATTCAGGTGTCATCCGTGCCGCGTCTGAAGCCAGTGGGATCCGCGTACCGGAAATCGCTCACCTCTGCACGGTGAAACTTTCGCGTAAGGCCTACGACCTACCGAGTTACTCACTGCCCTTCGTCGCTGAAGAAGCAGGGCACCCCATCGAGAATCACCACGAGGCGCTCGCCGACTCCGTAGCGTGTGCCTGGGCAATGATCGATATCGCCGAACGCGCAGGCTTTGAGTCACTGCTAGAGACCGCTGACCACTACGGTGTTCGCCTCGGACTGACCTCGGCCTGGCTGCCAGGCGACGAATACTCGCGGGCAACCCGCGACGCTCAAGGCTGGCTGGCATCGGGTCATCCCTTGCCTCCCCAAGATGCGTTTAATAATTGGCCGCAAGAAGGTCCTAACCCGACGCCAAACCACGACGCTGACCCAAGTCATCCATTGTTCGGGCAGATCATGGTGTTCACCGGCAACTTGGCATTGCCCCGTTCACAAGCCAAAGAATTGGCTGCGGAGAACGGTGCGCAAACTGCTTCGCGGGTAACCCGTGCCACCACGGCACTGGTGGTTGGTGACGGTTTTGTTCCTGAGGATCTTGCCAACGGCAGATTGACCAACAAGGCAAAACACGTACTGCGCCTGCGCGAAAATGGTCAGAAAGTTTCGATTATTTCCGAAGGCGAATTTATGCAAATGGTTGGCGGCTTCGGACTGACCGTCTAGTTCGCAACCCGTCAAATAATTTCAGCGTTAACGAACTGAAGGCCGGCTCAGTGAGCCGGCCTTCAGTAGTTGTGGACTAGCGCAAAGGCTAAGCGACTAGATCCATCCAACGATCGTGTAATTCAGAAATGATGTCATCCAACGCGCTGGCCGGACGATCTCCGACAGCTTCGGTTCCATAGATCGCAGCCAGCAAGGCTACGGCGTAAGCGTCAACCTCTGGATCCCGATCTTCTGGATCGGCAACGATCGACTCCGGAGCTGCCGAGACATCAGATTCCTCGGATTCTTCAACAGCATTCTCACCAAAGTAAGCGTCGTAGGCTGCTGAGGGGGACAGGCTAATGTTCTCGCGGATCTTGGTGACCACTTCACGCAGGGCATCAGCCGACGGTCCTTCAAGGCCTTCGAGCAGTGACTCCCACTCGCCAGCGGACTCTTCGCTGCGCTCGATCGCGGTGCGAAGAATCTTTGCCGCGGCCACAGCGGTTTTTGCTGCTTGAACGTCGTGGGTTAGGAAGGCTGCGGAACGAGCCAAGGACTCGGTGGTGCCCACAGGAACGCGAGCCAACAACGCGGTAATGGCTGCACGAGGCAACACACCCGTGGAGTCAGCACCCGGCGCTGTTGGGCGGCCTGGATGGCCCATGTCTACGCTGTTTAGCCCAGCAATGTTCTTCGGGTCTCCGTCGGCGATCTTCTCGAAGATCTCGACCTTAGGGAATTCCTTATCAATCCAGCGGCTCAGGGGTTCCGGAGCGCCGGCCGGGAAGGACCCGGTAAGTTTTTTGTAGCCGCGAAGTGCAGCCAGCCACATACAGGCGGCTTCATCGCTAGCAACACCGTCACGAGCCCACTCCAACGCTTCTAGCAGGCCATCGGCCATGTAGAGCGGAAGGATTTCGGTGGCTCCGGGATCGATGTCGTCACGGGCGTGGGTTGCGCCGTCGGCTAGGCCGAGCAAGATCGCAAACACCTTGTCTGAGTAGTTCTCTGGCAGGACTGCAGATTCACCGGTTTCATTCACACCTCTATTCTAATGTCCAAGTTGTCCCTGTTATTGCATATGGTTGGAAACATGCGATTGCTTCACACTTCAGACTGGCATTTGGGACGGACCTTTCACGGTGCCTCCTTGCTCGAAGCGCAACGAACCGTGTTGCAAGAGATTATTAACATCACCATCAATCAGCAGGTTGAGGTGGTGCTGATCTCAGGTGACATTTATGATCGTGCTCTTCCGCATGTGGATGCCGTCCAGCTGTGCAACTGGGTTTTGCGAGAACTACGCGCCACAGGTGCCACCATCGTGATTACCAGCGGAAACCACGACTCAGCGTCTCGTCTAGGATTTGGTGCTGACCTTTTGGACAGCGCTGGGGTGCACATCATTGCGGATCTTGACCGCATGCTCATTCCGGTAGTTCGTGAAGCTGAAGACCACCAGGTTCTGATTTATGGGATCCCATATTTGGAACCACGAATGGTCATGGAGCGTTTGGGTGTCACCAAGGCCAGCCATGAAGCAGTGGTTCGCGCGGCCATTGGAACCATCGATGAGCATCTGAAGACGAGGACTGGCATCGACAAACCGGTTGTATCAATCGCCATGGCTCATCTATTTGCCGCGGGAGGAATCGGAAGCGACTCAGAACGCGAACTCAGCACCGGCAACCTTGATGTGGTACCGGTCGAGCTATTTGAGCATTTCAACTATGCCGCGCTCGGGCACCTCCACGGGCGACAGAAAGTCCGTGAGCATGTCCGCTACTCGGGCTCACCCTTGGCTTATTCATTCTCTGAAGTGAATCAAACCAAAGGTGTGTGGCTTATCGACACCAATGCTCAAGGCATTGAATCAATCCAAGAAATCTTGCTGACCGTGCCGAAAAAGTTAGCGGTGCTCAAAGGCAAACTGGCAGATCTGCTCAGTGATCCTGCTCTTGAATTCGCCACCACCGCCTGGTGTCAGGTCACGCTCACTGATTCGCAACGGCCAGCGGATGCCATGACAGTAATCCGCGAACGCTTCCCGGATACCGTGGTGCTGAACTTTGCGCCGGAGGGTGCAGATGACAAAGAAAAGCCGTCAAGCTATGCAGAACGAATGGCCAAGGCGGCCAGTACCGAAGAAGTAGTCAGCGACTTCATGGAGCATGTGCGTGAACGTTCTGTAGATGAACCAGAACGTGAAGTCATCACTTCGGTCATCCGTGCCACCCGAGAATCGCAGGTTAGCCAGTGAGAATCCATAAACTTCAAATTCAGGCGTTTGGTCCCTTCGCAGGCAGTGAAGAGATTAACTTTGATGAACTAGCTGACGGGGGACTCTTCCTCCTTGATGGCCCCACCGGAGCTGGTAAATCAAGTATCTTGGACGCAATTTGTTATGCGCTCTACGGTTCGCTGCCCGGTAGCCGAACTGGAAGCCGACAAATCCGTTCAGACCACGCAGCGTCAGACTTGGCGCCGGAAATTGTTTGTGAACTGACCATTGGTGATCGCCGATTTGAAGTCACTCGATCACCGGCATGGATGCGCCCGTCAAAGCGTGGCAAGAACAAGACAACTGAACAGAAGGCATCTAGCCTGCTGCGCGAGTTCACCGGTAGCGGGTGGAAGGAACTGTCGACGCGTAACGATGAAGTTGGCCATGTCTTGGGCAGTCTCATGGGACTGGACCGTGAGCAATTCACCAAAGTGGTCATGCTCCCGCAAGGTGGTTTTGCAGATTTCTTACGTGCCAAGGCCAAGGACCGCGAAGACCTATTGGCCAACCTATTCGACACGAGCGATTACGCGCGGATTGAAGAAGAGTTTGCCGCCAGGCTGGCCGAAGAACGCAAAAACACGGAGACCATTGAGGCACGTCTAAGCGCCAGCGAAGAATCCATTGCCGCTGAAGCCGCCGCGTTCTTAGCTGGTAGGGAAGTTCCGACGAACTCCGAAGAGCAAGATGATGCGGCGCTACTAAGTGTCGATGACCGCTTTGCTGATTTTCACCGCCGCATCGATGTCTTGCGAGCGCAGGCGGATGAAGAAGCGCAAAAGCTGCGGGTACAAAAGACGCGAACTGCTCAGGACGCTAAGAAGTTAGAAGAGCAACAAAGAGTATTTGCGCGACTGGGCGAACTGCGCGCAACACAGACTCGTTATGCCCAACAGCATGAAGGCGCAACGATCGCAGCCAGCAAATTGGAACATGACGTCAAGGCAGTCTCGGTGCAGGCCTACCTGGCGCAGGTCAAAACTGCACAGACGACCAAGCACGAGAGCACCTTGTCGTGGGAAAAACATCAGTTGTGGCTAAACACTGCGCTTGAACTAGATTGCGGATCTGATCTTCAAGCCCTCGAAGATCTTCGAGAGCGCGCGCTGGCGGCAGCCGAAGAGCACGCCGTGGCCAAATCTGCTGTCGAAGAAGAACAGAAGCGCACGTTGCTGGCGGCTCAAGTCGGCAAAGCAGAACAGCTGGCAACAGAGCATAAGCAGACTCGGGACAAAGCTCAAGCCGAAGTAGCTCAGCTGAAAACTGAACGAGAAAAGCTGGAGGCCGAAGACGTGGACCAAGTGGCCGCGGGTGAAAATTTACAACAGGTCAAAGAGCGCCAGCAGCTGCTTACGACCCAAATTGAGCATGCGACGGTCCGTGATGATTTAGAGAAAAAGGTTCTTTTAGCCCGCGAAAAGGCCAGTGCACAAGAACTGAAGATTGTTGACACCGAAAAAAGCTTGTTAGCTCTGCGCACAGAGCAACTAAACCAAAGCGCATTGCGACTGGCCGCGGCGTTGGAAGATGGGCAACCTTGTCTGGTCTGCGGTTCGGCAGAACATCCGGCACCGGCACAGGCGGATGCCGATGCTGCGCTGATTGATGATGAACAAATCTTGGAATTTGAAGCCGCGGTGGCAAGTGCTCGTTCCCAAGGACAAAAGACCGCACAAAGTCGAGACATGCTCCTAGCAAAATTGGAGACGGCTCAGCAGGCTGCCGGCGAAAACACCGTGGAGCAGCTACGTCTTGACCTTGGGGAAACACAAAAGACGCTGGAGCAAGCTACAAAGCGCCAGACTGAAGTGGCTGCACGAGTGAAAAAACTGGAGCAGGTACGCCAACGCGTCGAACAGCTAACGGCCCGCGTTGCGCAGGTGACGCTGGAGCACGCCACCGCTGTGCAAAACGCCCAATCGCTGGCGGAGCAGCTGAAGCAGTTGGACGCCAAGCTGACAGAACTCCGCCAAGGTAAAGATAATCTCGCAGCCTTGGTCGCAGAACTTTCGCAACAATCCAATGGACTGTCTGGAGCCGTGCAGTCTTTACAGCTGCTTCATGACGCAGTCGCGGCTTTAGATAAAGCCGAAGCCACGTGGAATACACAACGAACTGGTGCAGGTTTTGCCACTCTGGCTGACTTTGAGGCCGCCTTGCTTGATGCACCAGAGCGTGAACAGCTGCGACAGATCCAGCGAACCGATGCGGATCTAGCCAGTGCCATTGCCACTCTCGAACAGTCTGAAGATTGCCGCAAAGCACTGGAACTTGAGACTGACGGTCTCCGAGCACCTGATGAAGAGCAGATCCTAGAAGCCGCCCAATTGGCCCGCGCCGCGGAGGAGCAATTTGAAGTGGCCCGCGAACGTGTTGTTCTAGCGCAAACCAGACTGGAACGCCACGACGAGTCGGTCGGTCAACTTGAGAAGTTGCGCGCGGATGCCGGACCGGTCATCGAGTCCTATCGGCGGTTGCGGTCCCTAGCTGAGGTCATTCGAGGTGGAGGCGAGAATCTGTACAAGATGACCTTGAGTACCTATGTGCTGGCCGCTCGTTTAGAAGAAGTGGCCATCGCGGCAACTGAACGTCTTGATGCCATGAGTGGTGGGCGGTATTCACTGCACCACGACGACTCCAAGCAAGGCAATTCAAAATCTGGTCTTGGATTGCGTGTCCTAGATTCATGGACCGGCAAATATCGCGAAACCCAGACCCTATCCGGCGGTGAAACCTTTATGGCTTCACTGGCGCTGGCCCTCGGGCTGGCCGACGTGATTTCCCACCATTCTGGAGCGGTGGATATGCAAACGCTCTTTGTTGATGAAGGTTTCGGTTCCCTCGATGCCGAAACGTTGGAAGAAGTCATGCAGGCCTTGGAAAATCTGCGAGCTGGTGGGCGGACCATCGGTCTGGTTTCGCATGTGGCAGAGATGAAGCAGCGCATTACTAATCGCGTCTCGGTGCTCAAAACTCAGCACGGTTCAACGATCCAACGTGAGGGGTTGCTTACCCTTAGTCTCTAGAACTGGACTTGTTCCGCCCGGCTAGCTATCTTGAAGGTAGTGCCATTAGGCATGCTTGGGAAATTTTGTACGTCGGGGGGCGCGGGACGACGTACGCTTCGTTATGGAGTTTTTGTTGACTCAATATGCGTTGTCCAAAGGAAACCGTGAGGATTCAGCGATGAAATCCGGTTACTCTGCACTCGTTCCCCTGGTAGGAGCACCGTTCCTACCGCTAACATTTTTTGCTCGCCTTCCTCTGGCGATGCTAACCATCGGGTCCATGACCCTGGTGACAGCCACCACCGGCTCGTATGCCTTGGGTGGTCTTGCTGCTGCCATGGTTGGTTTAGGCTCTGCCGTTGGCGGGCCTAGCGTTGGTTACCTTGCTGACCGTTTTGGTCAGCGTCCCATCTTGGTGGCCGTCTCTCTGATCCATAGTGTTTTGCTTGTCTTGCTTACCCTCCTTGGCGCCAGCGGGCCAGAACTGTCTGTGCCGTTGCTGGTTCTTATGTGTCTCATTACCGGAGCAACGGGACCTCAGGTTGGCCCGATGTCTCGTGTTCGGTGGATTGCCATGACCCGCCAGCAGCAGAAAAATCCCAAAGTGCTTTCGGCTGCACTAAGCCTTGAATCCATGTTTGATGAATTGGGCTTTGTGTTCGGTCCGGTGGCAGTCGGCTTGCTGGCTTCGCTGGTTGATCCTGTGCTGCCGTTGTACTTAGCCGCCATTCTGACGCTAGTGCTGGTTCCAATTTTTGCCACGCACCGCACCGGAAATGTAGTGAAGCCGGTAGCTGGCGCGAAGAGTGCACCAAAGGTGTCAATTACTCGAGCTCAAGTTGCTGCCATCAGTGCGCTGGTCCTGGGCATGATCGCACTGGGAACTGTTTTTGGTTCCTCTGCCGCCGGTACCTTGGCCTTTGCCGGGGAACAGGGAAACTCGAACCAGGGTGGCCTGCTCTATGGTGCCATGGGATTGTCCAGTGCCATCGCAGCCATTTCTGTTGCCGCCTGGCCACAGTACTTTAGGCAGATCAACCGTTGGGTTCTCTGCGGTGCTTTGCTGACTATTTTGAGCTTCGGTCTTCACCTGGCCTCAAGCACACCATGGATGGTCGTGGCGTTGTTTGTTGCTGGCTTTGCCGTAGGACCGGTAATTGTCACGGTCATGACTGTGGGTGGGGAAGTTGCTCCGGCTGCCCGACTATCTACGGTGATGACTATGCTCTCCGCCGGCATTGTTGTTGGCACGGCCATCGGCAACGGCTTGGCCGGTGTCTTTGCTGATTCGCTGGGCTACCTCGGAGCGTTCTGGGTATCCAGCGGCGGTGCTGCCGTTATTTTCCTCGCGGCCCTGGCAATGAAGATTATCGTTGCCAAAGCGCCGTCGCTCTCGCGGGTGCGCTAGTTCCATTAGAAACTGAACAGGCGACCTCGCAGTGAATCGTGAAACACGATTCATCGCGGGGTCGCCTTTTGCCGTTGTGCCGATGATTAGGCAGAAAGCTTGTCGGCAACGCGTTGTGCTGCCAGTTTGAGTTCCTCGATGATTGGTTCGAAGCTATCAACAGTGCTGCTAGCAAAAACTACAGCCAAGGCGGCAGGGGTCTGACCAGGCTGGGCAATCGGGACAGCGATGGAAGTTACGCCTTGGATAACTTCATCCTCACTGGTGGCGTAGCCGTCGAGGCGTGCCTGAACCGCCGCGTCGCGGTAGTCCACGGTGCTTTCCAGCGAGTCCCATTGCTCTTTGCTGTAATGCGATTGAATTGCGATGCCTGCAGCGCCTACATCCATGCCGTGCACCGATCCGGGACGGTGGACAATAGCGCGCTGCGAATTTAGGGGTGCAACGGATTGCAAGGTGGTGCACAAGTCGTACTCCCAGACGGCAACAAATGCTGTCATAGACAGTTCATTGGCCAACGTGGTGAGTTCTACTGTGGAGATCGCTTGAAGGTCACGTTGTACCGAACGGGCAAGTACGGCAAGACCCGAAGCAGAACGGATATGCCCTGCGTCATCACGGTTGAGCAGGTGATGCTGTTCTAGAGTCCGGATGATTCGGTATGCAATGGAACGGTGCACTTCAAGCTTTTCGGCAATCTCCGCGATAGACAGATGCACCGGCGAATTGGCGACGATTTCTAGGACGCGGATTCCGCGGGAAAGCGTCTGAGAGGTAGGCATGAAACTTCAATCTGGCACACGGCATTTTCCAATGCCTCCACGCGCCTTCGCTGTGAGCCTTGCGACTGCTGAATAGTTGCTCTTATTCGAAATTTTAGTCGTTCTCTATTAGAACACCGAATTCTTTTCGAGCGCGGTCTATAGCTCTGCGTTCAGAGTTTGGGCAAGAAACCTGCGATTGTTGTGATCTGCTTCACTCTGTGTTTATGATTGAGAGCATCATAAACCGTCCGAACGGTCGGTAAAGTAAGCTTCAAGGGGCGCCCATGTCATCCACAGTCACTCGCACCCAGGAAGAGCGTCGCGTTCTCGCCGGCACTCTCGTGGGAACCACCATTGAGTGGTATGACTTTTTCATCTTTGCACAACTCACCGCAACACTTCTGACCCCGCTATTCCTCGCACCGCTCGGTGCATCAAATCCTGGACTAGCTCAAATTCTTTCCTTCGCAATGATCGGAATCTCGTTCTTCTTCCGCCCACTGGGTGCGGTGGTAGCAGGTCATTTGGGGGACCGCTACGGACGCAAGAGAATTCTTGTCCTCACCCTGATCCTTATGGGTGTGGCCACCGCATTGATTGGCTTGCTGCCAACCTATGCATCCATTGGCATTGCAGCACCAATCCTCTTGGTGCTTCTTCGTGTTATTCAGGGATTCTCGGCCGGCGGTGAATGGGGCGGTGCGGCTTTGATGGCCGTGGAGCACGCTCCCAAAAATCGTCGCGGATACTTCGGTTCCTTCCCGCAGATCGGTGTGCCAATTGGCATGATCTTGGCTACCGGTTTGCTCTACATTCTTCGAATTTCCATGTCTCCCGAAGCCTTCGGGGCTTGGGGCTGGCGCATCCCATTCCTACTCTCGGTCGTACTCGTTCTTGTGGGCTACGTGATCCGCCGAGCTGTGGAAGAATCCCCAGTGTTTAAGCAGCTGGCCCTACGCAAAGCTGCCGAGCACACGCCGCTTCGCGAGCTGATGGTAAAAAACACCAAGCAGGTAATCCAGGCCGCGCTGATCTTTATTTCCAACAATGCCGCTGGATATTTGGTGATCGCGTTCTTCATTTCCTACACCACTGCAGTGCTCAAAATGCCAGTGGCGCCGGTGCTCTTGGCAACCACTATCGGTTCGGTTGGCTGGCTGATCTTCACCTTGGTCGGCGGTTGGCTCTCCGACGTGATCGGACGCCGAGCAACCTTCGTGATTGGCTACGGTCTGGTGTTTGTTTGGATGATTCCAATGTTCATGCTCGTTGATACGGGAAATATCGTGCTGTACACGGTAGCAATCTTCGTTCTAACCGTCGGATTGGGACTGTCCTACGGACCTCAGTCGGCCATGTACGCCGAAATGTTCCCTGCACATGTGCGTTACTCAGGCATCTCGATTGGCTACGCGCTCGGCGCTATTCTTGGCGGCGCTTTTGCTGCCACCGTGGCGCAGATTCTGCTCGAAACGACCAAGTCATCCATCTCCATCGCTATCTACATTATGGTTCTGACGGTCATCTCGGTCGGTGCCGTATTGTGGGCCGGCGAGACGCGTGGCCGAAACCTGAATGTGGAAGAGGTTGAGGGAACTTCCGCTGATCTGGAAGGCGCGCTCTAGAAGACACCGAACGACAAACTGCCCGGGTAGCGGCTGGATCTCATTCCAGTTGTTACTCGGGCAGTTTTTTGTACTATCGACTTCAGAAGAATTACTTACCGTAGCTCCAGGTACGAACAAGCTAAGAAGTAGGCTGCGGCTTCATGGTTGAGGAGCGTACAACCAGACGGTGCTCCAGTTCATGAGCTGCCGCCGGCTCCTGACCGCGAATGGCCCGAAGCAACATCGCGACAGCAAGATTTCCCTGTTCATGTGGACGCTGCTCGACGGTAGTTAGACCAAACATCTCAGCGAGGTCATGGTTATCCACGCCAATCACTGATAGATCATGGGGGACCTGCAACCCCAGATCACGGGCCGCGAGTATGGCACCGATGGCCATTTCATCACTGGCGGCTAACACTGCCGTCGGGCGAGCAGCCGGGCTGCCGAGCAATTGTTTGGCAATCGTGTAGGCCTGCGGCATGGTGAAGTCTGCACCAAGACACAAAGAATGGTCTACGGGAATTCCAGCATCTTTCAGTGCGCTTTCATAACCGGTGCGCCGATGGCTGGGGACCCTGAAGTCAACGTCGGTTTCTTCATTGCCACCAATAAATCCAATACGTTCATGGCCTAAAGCAATTAGATGCTGAGTGGCCAATGCGGAGATACCTTCATCATCAACATGCAAAGTCGGAACACCGGGAAGCGGTCCACCGACTCCAACCAAAGGCTTATCCACGGCGTGTAGCGCCTGGACTTCTTCAGTATCCAATTCAACGTTGACCGCGATCACCGCATCCACACGCTGACGGAGTAGGAAGTCCGAGAAGATCTTTTCGCGTTGTGCCCGGTCTTTGGTCAGCTGATACAGCGTGGTGTCATAACCTTCGTTCATCAGTGAGCTGGTAATGCCTTCCAGCACGCTGGCGTAGAACCAGTGATTGATGACCGGAACTAAGACTCCGATATTTCGGGTGCGTCCTGAGGCGAGGCCAGACGCCGAGGACGAAACTACATATCCCAGTTCCGCGGCAGCATGTTGCACTGCCTCTTGTGCGGAGGAAGAGACGGAGCCGCGTCCCGATAAGGCGCGAGAGACGGTCGCGATAGAGACTCCGGCCGCTTCAGCGACATCTTTAATCCCTGCCACGATAAGTCCTTCCTAAGTGTTTGTGGCCGCGGTGGTGATGAAGATGAAATATCTCCAGACCGCGGCCACTTTTCAACAATACCGGTCCTCTCAATAGAACAAGCACCATGTGACCTTACTAAGGCAGCAAGAACCAGATGGTGGTTTCCGCAGGGATGCTCCCGTTCTCCGCATCCGTTGCAGGCTGACTGCGCACTAGTTCTTGCGCGCCATTTGCCAGCTGCCCAAGATCCAACGGTGACTGACCGAAGTTGGCTATCGCGAGGATCTTGCCGTTGGTGAACGCCAACAGATCTGGCTGTTCATCGGTGACCCAGGTCAGCTGACCCGCACCTAGGTTATGCGTCTTGCGTAGCTCCAGTAGCTTTCGGTACAGGCTCAGCGTGGAATCGGGATCATCACGTTGGACCGAGCGAGCGAAAGACGCCCACTGGGCAGGCTGAGGCAACCAGCTTTCGCCGTTGTCGCTAAACCCGAACGAGGCTCCCTCGGCTTCCCATGGCAAAGGAACTCGACAACCATCACGGCCGTAGCGTTCCTTGTTGGTGCGGAACCAAGTCGGGTCCTGGCGTGCATCGTCGGGCAGATCGATCGCTTCCGGAAGACCTAACTCCTCACCCTGATAAAGGTAGGCGCCACCGGGTAGGGCAAGCATGAGCGCGGTTGAAGAACGTGCACGGCGCAGGCCGACCGCAGGATCCGGAAGGTTAGGGGTTTTTGGACCGATGCCTTCACCCTGAGGATTTTCGTCCGTTAGTGCCAAGCGGGTGGCATGACGGACCACATCATGGTTGGACAATACCCAGGTGCTTGGTGCTCCGACCGCGCCAAATTCTTCCAGCGACTCATCGATGGTTTCGCGGATCTGCTGCGCGTCGTAGTCGCAAGACAGGTACGGGAAGTTGAATGCCTGATGCATCTCATCTGGGCGAACCCACTTGGCCATCAGCGAGAGTGGATTAACCCAAGCTTCTGCACACAAGACACGCTCACCGTCATATTCATCGATGACCTTGCGCCAGTCGCGGTAGATCTCGTGAACACCATCCTGACCCCACCATGGAGCAAGTTCTTCGGTGCCACCCATGGAGGCTGCCATCGGATCCGGGGTGAAGTCCGGTAGGCCCTCAGCCTTGATTAACCCGTGAGCCACATCCACGCGGAAGCCATCGGTGCCACGATCTAACCAGAAGCGAAGGACATCGCGGAACATAGCCCGAACTTCCTCATTCTTCCAATTAAAGTCGGGCTGCGAAGAATCAAAAACGTGGAGGTAGGACTGGCCTACACTTCCGTCTGGGTTAGTGGTGGCGGTCCACATAGGTCCACCAAAGACCGATTCCCAGTTATTTGGAAGGCCCGTTTCCGGGGCGTCCTGGAACATAAAGCGATCTCGCTCGGGGGAGCCGGGAGCTGCCGCAAGGGCTTCTTGGAACCATGGGTGCTGATCAGAGCAGTGGTTAGGAACAAGGTCAACAATGACCTTCAAGCCTAACGAATGCGCCTTGGCCACCATTGCGTCATAGTCCTGAAGGGTACCGAATAACGGGTCTACATCGCAGTAGTTGGAGACGTCGTAGCCGGCGTCCTTCTGCGGAGACGAGAAGAAAGGTGAGAGCCAGATGGCGTCAACAGAAAGTTCTGCGATGCTTTCTAGCCGTTGCGTAATGCCCTTTAGGTCGCCCATGCCATCCGAATTGGAATCAGCAAAGGAGCGAGGGTAAATCTGATAGATCACCGAGGAGCGCCACCACTGTGCATCTTTGGATTCAGCGAGGTTTTCAACGTCGGTACGTGTTTGAGTCATGACGGTAACGATAATAGATGACGACTTGATTGTAAACGCTTGCATTCTTGCTTTTCATGAATAACGTCCGCTGAGCGCCAGTATCTGTCTACTTTGCCTAAGAATCGGATTTTTTATCTTTCGTCTTGCCAAGTCTCGTGATCTGTGCCACTCTGGAAACGCTTACAAATTATGCGCACTCGCATTTTTAGACTTCACCGGCGGCTCTGCGGAAAACCGTAACGTCACCGGCCCATCGGACAAAGTTGTCACGAAAGGACATTCCATGAAGGTGAACAAACACCCTTGGCTACTTGGCGGAGCATTGACTGCAATTGCAGCTCTATCACTGACTGCTTGCGGCGGGTCCGGTTCAACAACCCAACCATCCTCTAGCCCTGCTGCCGCAGAATCCTCACCAGCTGCCGCCTCCGGTGGATCGCTAACCGTTTGGGTCGACGCAAACCGTCAGCCAGTGCTCAAAGAAGCAGCCGCCGACTTCGAGAAGCAGTCCGGCGTCAAAGTGAAATTGGTCGTCAAGGACTTCTCCAAGATCCAGGAAGACTTCCTGCGTCAGGTTCCTACCGGCAAGGGCCCAGACATCACCATCGGCGCCCACGACTGGTTGGGCAACCTGGTCAACAACGGTGTAGTTCAGCCAGTTGAGCTGGGGGACAAGGCTGGTGACTTCCAAGAAGTTTCCGTCGACGCCATGAGCTACGAAGGCAAGAGCTACGGCGTGCCATATGCCACCGAAAACTTGGCCCTACTGCGCAACGCAGACCTGGTCAAGGAAGCCCCAAAAACCTTTGACGACATGATCGCTGCTGGCAAAAAGGCAGACACCAAGTTCCCATTCCTGGTGCAGGTCACCGAAGTGGGCGACCCATTCCACGCCTACCCATTCCAGACTTCGTTTGGCGCTCCAGTCTTCGGAACCGATGACACCGGTGCGTACGACCCGAAGGACCTGCAGATTGGTAACGAGGGTGGCGTTGAATTCGCCAAGTGGCTGGCAGAGCAGGGTGAGGCTGGAACTCTAAAGACCAGCATCGACGCTGACATTGCCCAGGAAAAGTTCGCCTCGGGCGACTCACCATTCCTCTTGACTGGTCCATGGAACGTGGAAGCGGCCGAAAAGGGAAAGATCAACCTAGCTATTGATCCAATCCCAAGTGCCGGTGGAGAAGAAGCGCAGCCATTTGTTGCCGTTCAGGGCTTCTTCGTCTCATCGAAGACCGAAAACTTGCTGGCAGCTACTGAGTTCCTGACCAACTACATCGGTACCGAAGAAGTTCAGACCGAGCTGTACGAAGTTGGCAACCGTCCACCTGCAAATAAGGCAGCATTCGAAGCCGCCAAGTCTGACAAGACGATCGCCGCCTTCGGCGAAGTAGGCGCCAACGGTGTTCCAATGCCAAACGTTCCAGAGATGGCAGCGGTATGGGAATACTGGGGTGTTGCTGAAGCTGAAATCATCACTGGCAAGGCCGACCCAACCAAGCGTTGGAAGAAGATGACCGAAGATATCGAAAAGGCCATCAACAAGTAGGCTCGCCTGCTCAAAGTAGTACCGATAACGCTGGAGCCGGAACGGCCATCGCCGCCGGCTCCGGCGTCTATCTCCGGCCAGCACTGAACGAATTTTAATGACAGGCACATCTGGAAGATGACTATGACAGCCCCTGAGGCACCACCGAACAGTACTGAGGATCCCAAGCGTAAGCTGTCCCCAGCTGCACAACGCTTCGCTCATGCATCAAGCACGAGCCTAGGCTCAACGCTAATCAAGATCATTTTGGTCGCACTTGTTGATGCGACGGCGCTCTTTGCAATTTTCACTGCTATCGGCCGTGAAGCATGGTTGATTGCCTCAGTCATCGCAGTGATCACTGTGGTGATCAATGTTGTCTACTTCAAAAAGGGTTGGCTTCCTGCAAAGTACTTGCTTCCGGGCACCATCTTCTTGCTGATCTTCCAAGTTTTTGTCATTGGTTATACCGGCTATATTGCGTTCACCAACTACGGCTCCGGGCACAACTCGGATAAAGCCGACGCGGTGTCTTCACTCTTGCAGTCCAACCAGGAACGCGTTGCTGGATCACCTGGCTTCCCTGTCACGATGTACAACGGTGCTGACGGTCTGGCCATGGTTATCGAACGTGACGGCCAACAGCTACTAGGCGACGTGGACGACGCTTTTGCACCGGTTGATCCGGCCAGCCTAGAAAACTACACACAGCTAAAATTCGCTGATCTTTTGGGCCGCCAAGAGGAAGTGACCTCACTGAAGGTCGCACTGAGCGATGATCCAGCTGAAGGCACCCTGCGCACCAGCGACGGACGAACCGCCTACCAGTACACCTCATCACTGAGCTACGACAGCAATGCTGACACGATGACGGATCAGAAAACGGGCACCGTCTACAAAGACACTGGCGTGGGCGCGTTCACCGCAGAGGACGGTTCGCAGCTGATGCCGGGCTGGTCCATCAATGTGGGCTTTGATAACTTCACCCGTGCCTTCACCGACTCATCCATTCGTGGCGCGCTCTTCTCGGTGACCGTATGGACCTTCGCCTTTGCGTTCCTTTCGGTAGCCTCCACCTTCTTCTTGGGACTTTTCCTGGCTATCGTCTTCAACGACATGCGAATGAGGGGGCGCAAGATTTACCGCGTCATCTCAATTCTTCCCTACGCATTCCCTGCCTTCTTGGGCGGTCTGGTCTGGGCAGGCATGTTGAACAAGGACTTTGGCTTTGTAAACCAAGTTCTCTTTGGCGGAGCGGAAATCCCATGGCTCACCGACCCCTGGCTCGCAAAGTTCGCAGTGCTCTGGGTTAACCTGTGGCTCGGCTTCCCATACATGTTCTTGGTCTGTACCGGCGCATTGCAGTCCATCCCGCAGGAGCTATCAGAAGCTGCCACCATTGACGGTGCCAAGCCTTTGCAGATCTTCCGTCTGATCAAGTTGCCATTGTTGCTGGTCTCAGTTGCTCCGTTGTTGATCAGCTCATTTGCCTTCAACTTCAATAACTTCAACATCATCTACATGCTCACCGAAGGTGGTCCGCGTTTGGAAGACGCAGGGCTGAACGTTGGCGCAACAGACATCTTGATTTCGTTGGTTTATAAGGTTGCCTTCGTCGGATCCCAACGTGATTATGGTTTGGCCAGTGCGTTCTCCATCATCATCTTCGTGATCGTTGCCATCATCTCAATTATCAGTTTCAAGCAGACCAAGGCACTGGAGGAGCTGAACTAATGAGCGCCGACATGACATCAACACCAACTTTCCGTTCCATCCCGAAGCCCGCTCGGCGAACCTTTGGCAAGTGGTTCGCCACCACCGGATGGCGGCACCTGATTGGTGTGGCCCTGTGCATCTATGCGGCATTCCCACTGCTGTACGTACTATCCGCATCGCTGAATCCCGATGGAACCTTGCTCTCCTCCAACGGATTCTTCAGCACCATCGGGCTACAGAGCTACATTGATCTCTTCCACAACGAGCAGCGACCCTATGCAGCCTGGTTCGCCAACACGCTGTTCATCGGGCTAACCACGGCGGTAGCTTCGGTCTTCCTCGGAGCACTAGCTGCCTACAGCTTCTCCCGTATGCGCTTCACCGGCCGGCGAGTAGGTCTGGTTAGTTTGCTCGTTGTGCAGATCTTCCCGCAGCTGCTGGCTGTAGTGGCAATCTTTATTCTGCTGACCTCCCTGGGCGATGTGTTCCCGGCCTTGGGAATTGATAACCAGATCGCGTTGATCATGGTTTATCTTGGCGGTGCCTTGGGTGTGAATACTTACCTGATGTACGGCTTCTTCAACACCGTTCCGGTGGAAATTGATGAAGCAGCCAAGATTGACGGTGCGAGCCATGCGCGCATTTTCTTCACGATGATTCTTCGCCTGGTTGCCCCGATTCTCGCCGTGGTGGGGCTGTTGTCCTTCATCTCTAGCACCAGCGACTTTGTTCTGGCATCTGTCGTTCTGGTTTCTCCAGAAAAGCAGACTCTGGCCGTGGGGCTCTACTCCTATGTGTCTGAAGAATTCACTTCCAACTGGTCGGTCTTTGCCGCCGGTGCAGTGCTTGCAGCGTTGCCGGTCATGGCATTGTTCCTGTTCTTGCAGAAGTACATTGTCGGGGGATTGACTGCCGGCGCTGGCAAATAAAGCAGGATTAGACGCTAATAACTATTGATGATGCGGGGCACGCCACTGGCGTTGCCCCGCATTATTGCGCTCTAGCGCTGCCCGCTCCACGTAAAGTTAAAACCATGAGCCAGAACCTGCCACGTGCTGCCCGCAATTACTTGGAGCAACTTCGCCGTGCCTTGGATTTCCTCTCCGAGGATGAACGCAAGCAAGTTCTTGAACAAACTCGTGACGAGATTAAACGACTGCCCGATGGTGGACGGCGTAAGCGCGAACTAATTAGTCTGCTGGGGGAGCCTGCCGTCAGAGCGATGAAGTTCGAGCGCACCGAACCCGAAGATTTGGAAGTGAGCAGTGGTAAGCACTTCTTGACTCGAATTCTGGCTTGGCCAATTTTTGCTTTGTCGCTGATCACCGTAGTGGTGGTTCTTTTCTCCCCGCCACACGACGCGATGATTGGCCCGGTTGGTTTGACTGGTTGGCTGAATTCATCGGGCGGCTGGCTGGCCGAGCTTGAAAAAGTGATGGGTGCGCAGCTGATCTGGTTGGCGTTTATCCCGGCTGTGTTGAGCTTGATCCCATTGCGAATTAGCGGTGTGACGTCGCTGATTCTTCAGGTTATCGGGGCGTTGCTGATGAGCGCTGTTTGTATCAGCGGCGGCTCAGTTATGGCCGCGTATTTCATCCCGGTCACTGTATTGTTGTGGGCCCAGATATTCACACCACTATTGATGATGCGTGGTTCCATGGCCCGTCCAGACCCAGGATGGATGATCACCGCTGCGGTGCTCCTCACTGCTGCAGTTGCCTTTACTACCTTCCAGGGCTTGCAGGGTTTTGAAGGTCCGGTGTGGATGATTTTGGCCCCGGCTGCGTTGCTGGTGGTACTGGCCATCTTGCTTCCACTGCGCTGGAAGAGTGCACACATTGCCTTGGTCGTCACCGGGATACTGGTGATTGTCGCAGGCTTTAGCGCCTCGCTACCGAGTACCTATGGTGCAGTTCTACTGTGGCCTTGGCTAGCTGGCGGTTTGGCATTTGCGGCAGGCCACTTGGCCGTGGCTGCGGATCTGTGGCACGAGCGGGCACGAAAGCTATTGGCTTTGTTCTAGTGCCATTGGGCGTGCTAAACGCATTTACTCCGATATTGCGTATATCCTCATGAGATGGCCGAAATTAAGGAAACTTCGCCCGCGCCGACGGCGAAGCGAGGACGCGGACGCCCCCGTAAAGATTCTGAGTTCACATCTTTAAGCAAAGATTTGTTGGCCGAAAAGGCACTGGAAATTGCTGGTGCTGAAGGGTACGGAGCACTGACCATGCACCGCCTGGCTTCCGACCTTGGTGTTACGCCCCGCGCCCTATACAACTACGTGGCGGACCGTCAAGAGGTCGTTAACCTCGCAGTGCAACGCTTCCTAGCTATTAGCCCGCTGGTTGAATTTGATTCTTCCAACTGGAAGCAAGGAGTCCGCCAGGCCTACGTCGCCACGCGGACTGCCTATCGCGCCTACCCACGTGCATCCCAAATGAGCTGGGACGACAAGGTAGATGTCGCGCCCGGACCACGACGCACCGAGCTCATTGAGCGTGTACTACGTTTCTACGTTGAAATTGGGCTGACGCTGCAACAAGCGGTAACCATGGTTCGTGCGCTAGAACGAGACGTTTTGGGATTTGTCCTGCACGTTGATTACTTCTTTGACCGACGTGAAGCTGGGAACTCGGACTCCTTGAGCCACCTTGTCTCAGCACAACGTCTTGATGCCTACCCAGAGATTTCAGCACCGTTAGCGCGTCAGGCACTAGAACTGCCTGCGCCGGATAGTGACGAGCTCTTTGAAGAAGTTATCGAAACTCGGATTCTTGCCATTGAACAGTGCTTGTCGAAAAAACGTCAATCCGAGACTGACCAAGCATGAAACTTCTGGTCAAGGAATAATCCGCGACGTAGTTGCGCTGTAGGGACTAAAGCCACAGGATCCTGGGGCTCGAAAAAATGTGCTGAAAGTTGCCCACTATGTCGCAGAGCCCACTCGAAGCGCCGCCTGAGTCCGGAGAACTATCACTGGCAGCCCGCTGGCGCTTGCTCGGTGTGCTGCTCGCTGCCATGTTCATGTCGTTGGTCTCGGTCAGTATCGTCAACGTCGTGCTACCGTCCATCGGTTCCACGTTGCACGCCAGCGAAGCCGATATGCAGTGGGTTCTAGCCGGGTATGCATTGACCTTCGGCGTGGTTCTTGTCGCCGCTGGACGAGCCGGTGACCTGCTAGGTCGAGGTGTCATCTTTGTCGCCGGTGTCGCGATTTTTACCGTGGCCAGCATCTTGGCGGGGTTCGCCGCTGATCCGTTGATGCTCAATGTTGCCCGATTTATCATGGGCATTGGATCAGGGCTGCTCAACCCGCAAGTTATGGGCATGATCCAGCAACACTTCCGCGGTGCCGCCCGAGGCCGCGCCTACGGACTGTTGGGCACCGTGGTCGGATTCTCCGTAGCCGTTGGTCCGGTACTCGGTGGGCTATTGATCAACTGGCTGGGTGCGGATGCAGGCTGGCGTTCGACTTTCCTCATCAACGTTCCCGTAGGCGTAGTCGCCATCACCCTAGCTCTCTTGTGGCTTCCCAAACCACTATTCACCAAGCCAGCAGGAAAACTCGATCTGGATCCAGTGGGTGGACTGGTGCTGGCGATGAGCATCTTTGCGTTGTTGCTACCTTTTGTTCAAGGCCGCGAAAATCCAATGTTGTGGTGGTTGCTTCTCGCAGCCGCCGTGTTGCTGTTGGTGTGGATCTGGTGGGAAAAAAATTACAAAGAACGTGGCCGTGAGCCAATGGTGGAACTGGGATTGTTCAAAATTCGCAGTTTCACCAACGGTACGCTCATTGCCGGACTGTACTTCATGGGTGTCTCCAGCGTGTGGGTGCTGGTGGCCATCTACGTTCAAGCTTCCCAAGGTTTCACTGCACTGGAAGCTGGCCTGATCTGTTTACCCGCTGCCTTGCTTTCGGCGTTTAGTTCTCATATTGCAGGCCGTTATGCCACCACGCTGGGGCGCAAGCTGCTGATCGGTGGAACGCTCAGTGCGTTGTTTGGCTTGCTTGCAACGATTGCTGTGGTGTTCTTCGAAGATCGAGGCAACCTCAACGTCTGGTGGATGTTGTTGTCACTGACCTTTATCGGTATTGCTCAAGGCTTCATCATTTCCCCCAACCAAGCATTGACCCTGATGGAAGTGCCCGTGGCCAATTCGGGCAGTGCCGGCGGTCTGATGCAGACCTCGCAACGTGTGGGAACTGCTGTGGGCATCGCGGTGATCACCGCAATCTTCTACGGTTTGAACCACGTTGCCGGCTACTCAGTGGCCATGGAATTATCCTTCGTCGCGATCTCAGTATTGGTGATTGCAACCCTGCTGGTGGCCATCGTTGACTTACGGCAAAGCCGTACCATCAAGCGCGTCTCAACGCGAGAAGAATACATCCCGGTTGAAGAAGGTGCGCAATGCACGGTGACTGGTGCGATCGAGGTTGTTGGCCCTAAGAAGCCGAGCCAACCTGCTGACGCTCAGCCATAAAGGGCAGCAAAGCGAAAAGCGAGAGGACAGACCAATTGGTCAGTGTCCTCTCGCTTTATTGGTAATGCCTGCAGATAGTTCTTAGCTCACGCGGTAGCCAGAAACCAAAGGGCAATCAAAAGGATCTCGTGCGGACAGGCCCACCTTGTTGAGGTAAGTGATCACCTGTGCGTAGGATTCGCGCATGCTGGCCACGGTGTAGGGGATCTGGTGATCTGCGCAGTACTGACGCACGATGTCGGACACTGCTGCAAGATTGGCACGTGGCATGGAAGGGAACAGGTGGTGCTCCACCTGGTAATTCAAGCCACCAAACAGGTGGGAGAGAATCCGGTTGCCCCACGACGAGCGAGCCATGATGTTACGGCTGGTCAGTACCTGACGTGAGAAGAAGTCAATACGAGCATCGCCCGGAACCATAGGCATGCCCTTGTGGTTCGGTGCGAATGAGGCGCCCATGTAGATACCGAAGACTGCTAGCTGCACGCCGATAAAAGCGAACGCCATGCCAACGGGGAGGAAGACAAAAATCAATGCAACATACAGTCCCACACGCAGGGCGATGGCCCAGATCTCACGCTTACGGCGCTTGGCGCGATCAGCGGTGAACAGGTAACGGATTGACTGAATATGAAGATTCAATCCTTCCATCGTTAACAATGGGAAGAACAGGTATCCCTGACGCTCGGTGATCCACTTGAGGATTCCACGCTGGCGCTGAGCATCAACCGGCTGGAATGAGATGGTGTCCCACTCGATGTCCGGATCCTTGCCAATGGTGTTGGGAGTCGCGTGGTGCTTGTTGTGCTTGTTCATCCACCACTGGTAGCTGATGCCCACAACGATATTGGCCAGGAACTGGCCCAGCTTGTCATTGGTCTTGCCCGAGGACAGGATCTGACGGTGGGCCGCTTCGTGCGCGAGGAATGCAAATTGCGTAAGTAGGATTCCCAGCGCTGCAGCAATCAGTAGCTGGAACCAGCTGTGGCCCAAGAGGATTGACCCGGCAATGGCTGAACCCAAAAGGATAACCAGCACTGATCCGAGGCCAAGGTAATGGGCGCGACGACGTCCGGACAAACCTGCATCCTGAACGAGTTTCTTAACGTGGAAAAAGCTCTTGGGGTCTCCGGGCCTGGTGGTAGGTGCGGAGTTCTGAAGAACGGAACTGCTACTCAAGTAATTTCCTAAGTTGAAGTAGCTGGCGACATCTCAGTCGAAAGAACTGAAAGTCTCGGCTCCTATGTCTTCAAGACTACGGTATGCGTCTGTGAACGAACCCTAAATGTCCTTGATCTTCTCCCGTATTAATAGACAACAGTGAGTTGGCCATCGGAGATTTCCCAACAGGTTGTAAGCCGGACATTTTCCAGCAACCTACGGTCGTGGGTGACCAACAGCAACGCGCCTTCGTAAGCTTCGAGGGCTTCTTCTAATTGCTCGATGGCCGGGACATCCAAGTGGTTCGTCGGCTCGTCAAGCACCAGCAGATTCACGCCACGCGCTTGCAGTAGAGCCATCGACGCGCGGGTGCGTTCGCCGGGTGACAAGGACTTGACCGGCGCAGTGGATTGGTCTGCCTTCAGCCCAAACTTTGCCAGCAGGGTGCGCACTTCAGCTGACGAATACTCGGGGACCGCTTGTTCAAAAGCCATGCCCAAGGCCAGATCCCCTGGCAGCTGGCTACGGGCCTGATCAATTTCGCCAATGCTCACCGAGCTACCCACCGAAGCACTGCCGTGATCCGGGGAGACCTTGCCGAGCAACATGTTCAGCAGTGTGGACTTGCCGGCACCATTGGGGCCGGTGATGCCAATGCGGTCTTCGGAATTAACCTGCACGGAGACCGGACCAAAGTTATAGTCGCCCTGCTGTAGCGCTGCTTCGTTCAAAGTGCACATCACCGATGAGCCACGCGGCGCGGGCGCAATCGAGAATTGCAGTACCCACTCCTTGCGAGGTTCATCAACTTCATCCAGCCGGGCGATACGAGATTCCATTTGGCGAACCTTGGCGGCCTGCTTTTCTGAGGACTCGCTGTTGGCACGACGACGGATCTTGTCATTATCTGGCGCCTTACGCATGGCGTTACGTACACCTTGGGAAGACCACTCGCGCTGGGTGCGGGCACGGGAGACGAGGTCGGCTTTCTGATTTTCGAATTGCTCGTAGGCTTCCCGGGCATGGGTGCGGTTGATGGCGCGTTCGGCGAGGTAGGAGTCATAGCCACCCTCATAGACGGCCACCTTATTTTGGGCCAGGTCCAATTCGATGATGCCGGTGGTGCAACGAGCCAAAAATTCGCGGTCGTGGGATACCAGAATGACCGGGGAGCGCAGGGAATTAATGAACTCTTCAAGCAGTTCAAGTCCGGCGAGGTCTAGGTCGTTGGTGGGCTCATCAAGCAAGACGATGTCAAAACGAGAAAGCAGTAGCGCTGCCAGAGCGACTCGGGCTACTTGTCCGCCGGAAAGGGCTGTCATTTCCGTTTCTAAAGACAGGGTGAAACCTAATTTGGCCAGCACCTCAGGAATGCGGTCCTCGAGGTCCATCGCGCCGGAGGCCATCCAGTGATCAAAAGCGTTGGCGTAGGCATCATCGGCGCCCGGCTTGTCGCTACCTAGGTCTTCTGCCGTGGCTTCCATGCGTGCGGTGGCCTCGGCGCAACCAGTGCGACGAGCCAGATATCCGGTAATCGTTTCGCTAGGAATTCTTTCGTGCTCCTGAGGAAGCCATCCGATAAAAGCAGAATCCGGTGCGGTGCTGACCGTTCCTGCCTGTGGGGTTGCTGCCTTGGCTAACAGCGAGAGCAAAGTTGATTTGCCTGCGCCGTTGGCTCCCACCACTCCGTAAACATCCGAGGTACTGGCAGTGAAGCTCAGAAGAGAAAACAGGGTTCGGTGGGCGTGGCCACCAGAAAGGTCTTTGGCCACGAGTGTTGCAGTCATGGAGTTAAGTCTAGTTTGAAAACAGCTTGAACACAGACGAGTGGTTCGAGCCCCATACTTAGTAGAGCTCGAACCACTTTCTTATTTGCTAACTGCTTAGGCTGAAGCTTCACCAATACGTTGGAACTTCAGTTGACGACGCGCCAAACGATGGGCGTCAGGGATGGCCCGCGCCAACGAAATCTCGGCGGCAATTGCAGCGCCAAGTTTCTGACAGAATTCGCGAGGACGCTTCGCCGCATCGATCTGTTCCTCCACTACATGGTCAACGAGTCCGGCCTCGCACAAGGAAGCAACACTGATCTTTTGTCCGCGAGCCATATCGGCCGCCTTGTCGGTGGTGCGGTGAATGATCGCGCTGGCACCTTCCGGTGGCAACGGCGAAAGCCAAGAATTTTCGGCAGCCAGGGTGCGGTCCGCCGGGAGCAGTGCCAACGCTGCGCCACCAGTTCCTTGGCCCAAGAGCACTGACACCGAAGGGGCGCGCAGGCCAATGAGTTCATTCAGCGATCGCGCGATTTCTCCGGCCAACCCGCCTTCTTCTGACTGCACCGATAGCTCGGCTCCGGTGGTATCAATGATGGTCACCAACGGCAGATTCAGTTCTTGAGCCAACTGCATGCCCCGTCGTGCCTCACGCAACGACGCTGGACCCAAACTTGCAGTTTCCGGATGCCGAGGACGCTGTTGCCCAATCAGCACACATCCCTGGTCGCCAAAGCGAGCCAGGGCAAGCATCAAGCCGGGATCCTTTTCGCCCTGGCCGGTACCGTTGAGCGGCAAGGCCTCGTCAGCAGATGCCAACAGCATCCGAGTATCGGGCCGACGGGGGTTGCGACTAGCAATCACCGATTCCCAGGCGTCTTTGCTTTCGCGCAGATACGGCTGACCTGCCGGGGCCGGAAATTCATTGCCCGACGGAGCTGCCTGCAAAATAGACAACGCACGATCTACCAAGCTGGAGAGTTCCTGCGGCGGAACGACGGCATCAATTAGTCCCTTGCGGAACAGATTTTCTGAGACCTGCACACCGTCTGGGAACGTCTGATCATAAAGTGCTTCGTAGACGCGCGGGCCCAAGAAGCCGAGCAACGCCCCGGGTTCAGCGACGGTGATATGCCCCAATGATCCCCACGAAGCCATGACACCACCGGTGGTGGGGTGACGTAGGTACACCAGGTAAGGCAGGCCAGCTTCCTTGTGTCGACGCACCGCATCGGTAATGGAAACCATGCCCAAAAATGCCAGTGTGCCTTCCTGCATTCGGGTACCGCCGGAGGCTGGTCCGGCGAGCAGCGGAAGCTTTTGCGCGGTGGCGCGCTGAATCGCAGCCACAATGCGCTGTACCGCTGCCTGCCCGATGGAACCGGCAAGGAATTTGAACTCAGAGACGATCACCGCCACTTCGCGCCCGTGGATCCGACCTTTACCGGTGATAACCGCTTCATCGGCGCCACTTTTAGCTTCGGCCGCCTGAAGATCTGCCGCGTATTCTGCGCTCAGCGGTGGCTGTTGTGGCTTTTTATCCCAAGATTCAAAAGAATCAGCGTCCAGGACAATATCAAGCAGGGCCGCGGCGTCGATGCGCAACGTTGGGGTACTCATCTAGGCTTCATCCTTTCGAGCCTGTAGCCATTGCTCAATTTCTTCGGCGTCACCGTTGAGTACTGGAGGTGCGCTGTGCTTGGTGCGTGTGGTTTCCTGATTCGTGGCCGGGTCAAAGAAACGCAGCGGGGGGCCAGGAAGGTTGATCTTGCCAAGGACCTCATGCTCAACTTCGACGATCAGACCTTGCGACTTGACCTGTTCCCACTCATACACTTCTTCGATGCTGCGTACCTTGCCCGAAGGAATCCCGGCATCGTCGAGTGCGACCAGCAGATCCTGCGCGGTGTAGCTAGCGAATGCTTCCTCGATCAAAACGTTCAGTTCCGGACGGTTTTCCACGCGGGCCGAGTTATCGGCAAAGCGTGGATCATCAGGAGGAAGACCGAAAGAGTTGGCGAAGTTCTGCCACAGCTTCTGGCTGCCGATGCTGACCTGAACCTTCGAGTCCTTACAGGCGTACAAACCGTACGGGGCGATCGAGGGGTGGTGATTACCGATGGCCTTCGGATTTTGTCCGGCCACGGTGGCACGGGTTCCTTGGAACGCATGCACACCGATGATTGAGGCCAGCAGGGAGGTGCGAACTACCTGTCCGCGTCCGGTCTTTTCTCGTTCAAGTAGCGCGGCCAATGCGCCGTAGGCTCCGTACATCCCGGAGAGCAGATCCGCAATGGGAACACCGACCTTCTGTGGATCTTCCGGTCCTGAACCGGTGATCGACATGAGCCCAGCTTCACCTTGAAGGATCTGATCGTAACCGCTGCGGTGAGCTTCTGGTCCGTCGTGGCCAAAACCGGTAATCGACAAGATGACCAAGCGCGGGTTCAGTTCGTGAAGAATCTCAACGCTGAAGCCGAGTCGGTCCAGCACGCCCGTGCGGAAATTTTCCATCAGAACATCGCTGCTCTTGATCAACTGAACCAGCTTGGCTTTGTGCTCTTCATCTTTCAGATTTAGTGACAGCGAGAGCTTATTGCGATTGCACGACAGGAAGTAGGTGGCCTGACGGTTATCTTCTGGTCCAACAAAGGGCGGACCCCAACTTCTGGTGTCATCTCCGGTACCGACGGTCTCGATCTTGATGACCTTGGCGCCAAGGTCGCCCATCATCATGCCGGCGTGGGGGCCGGCCAAGGCACGGGTTAGGTCCAGAACAACGTAGCCGCTCAGTGGTCCGGTGGCACCTTGGCCCGAAGTGGCAGCTGTTTGCGTAGTTGAACTCATGAGGAGCCTCCTTTAGATGGCAGGTAAGTAATGAGAATTAGTGTTTAGAGCCAACCGGGAAGTACCAGCAGCGCCCAAGCCAAGATTGGTCCGGCAACAACGATGATGCCGCCGTAGCCAAGCACCTGCTTGTAGAACCGGTCCTTGTCGGTGCCTTCCGGAGCATTGGCAAGAACCAGCGCACCGTTGGTAGAGAAGGGCGAGACGTCAACAACGGTCGAGGCGATGGCCAACGCGCAGATCAATCCGGTAGCGCTGATTGATCCGCTGTCAAGGAATGGAATGGCCAGTGGAATCAATGCTGCCAAGATGGCGGTGGAGGACGCGAAGGCGGAGACCACAGCGCCGATGTAGCAAATCAGTAGCCCGGCGAGCAATGGTGCCCCAAGGTTGGCCACACCGTCAGAAACGTACTTGATGGTTCCGGCTTCTTCCAGGACACCAACAAAGGTGAGCATGCCGCAGATGAGCAAGACGGTAGACCAGCTGATCTTGTTGACGGCACCCTTTTGTGCAGCCGGGTTGACCAGTGCGAGGAAGACAGCGATGGTGATCGAAACAAATCCAACATCAACCTTGAAGCCCAGAGCGATTACTGCCAGGGCGATCAATCCGATGATGGTCATAATCTGGCCAAAACGCTGGCCCGGAGCATGCGGAGCGGCACCGTCGCCAGCTGGGTCGCGTGGTCCGTAGGTTCCCGAGCCACTGGCCTTGAAGTCAACGTCTGCCGCATGGGCACCGGCAGAAACGCTTAAGCGTGCTTCGGCAACACGTTCAGCAATTGCACCAGCGCGCTGGCCGGCAAGCTTACGTCCACCCAAAACGAGGAAGAGGACAATGGCGATGGCCAGGTTGAAAATAAAGCTGGTCAGGAACAAAGCGGTCGGGCTGAATTCAAAACCGGCCTTGTCGATCAGGCCGTTGACGATGACGCCGTAGACGGCGATAGGGGAGAAGCCGCCGGCCTGGGCGCCGTGTACAACGAGCATGCCCATCATCAGTGGGTTGATCTTGTAGCGCTGCGCGAAGTTCAAAGCGATAGGTGCGATGATCGCAACCGCCGCTGGGCCCAAGGCGCCAATGGCGGTGATGGCTGCGGTGATGACAAACATGACCCAAGGAATCAGCGCAATGCGGCTGTCCACCAGTTTCACGGCTCTGTCCACCAAGATATCGATGGTGCCGTTATTTTGGGCTATGGCAAAGAGGTAGGTAACGCCTACCAACGTTAAGAACAGACCGCCAGGGAAACTGGCGAGAATTTCTTTGGAATCCATGCCAAGGAAAAGAGTGCCGAGCAGGAATGCTCCGACGAAGGCCAGGGCCCCCATATTGATGGGGAACATTGTGGCGACGATGAACATCACCGCCAGAATGATGATGGAAACTAATGCGACAGACATGTGGAATATCCTTTTCGTGGTGGCCGCAAAGCGAGGTAGTTTGTATGTGACGAGCGTCACTGGCTCACTGGCCTAGCCTCCTAGACTCTGAGTGTCTTGTCAAGTCAATTTTCGGTGTAGGTTGGTGCTAAGAAACATCAAAAAGGAGTGAACATGGCTGAGATCCAGAAGCCTAAGGGCTTTGCCAAAGTGCAGCGCCCTAGGCTTTATGAACAGCTCATGCAGCAGATCCTGGCCTTTGTGGAACAAGAGCAACTCGGGGCCGGTGACCACCTGCCAGCTGAGCGAGAATTAGCAGACCAGCTTGGGGTTTCCCGAGCAACGTTGGCTCAAGCGCTTGTGGCGTTGGAGGTCTTGGGCGTCATTGACGTAAAGCACGGAACCGGTGCCGTCTTGGTGTATCGACCGAGTGTGGCCACAGTGTTGCGGGAGCTACGCGAACACGAAAATAGGCTTCCCGAAATTGTCGAAGCCCGTAGCACCCTCGAAGTGAAGTTGGCATCGCTGGCGGCCGAACGACGTACCGAAGAGGACCTCAAAAGCATCAACCAAGCCCTGGATGTCATGGGTGAAGAAATTGCTAATGGCGGCAGAGGTGAGAAGGGTGACGAACTTTTCCACGAGGCAATTACGAGGGCCGCAAAGTCTGCGGTTCTACAGAAGCTGATGACTTTTATTTCCGAGATGGTGCTAGAAACGCGTCTGGAATCTCTGGGTCAGCCCGGGCGTCCGGAGCGGTCTTTGGAGTCGCATCGGAAAATTGCTGAGGCAATCCGAGATGGTGATTCTCAGGGTGCTGCGGTTGCGATGCAAGAGCACATCGAGATGGTTTCCGACGTTGCGTTGCTTAAGGATCTTTCCTAGGTCAGCGGGTTGTTGAGTATCTAATGCCGGCGCAGATCCAGACGGTCACCTGATTCGGAGTTAGCGCGCGGGCTACAGCTCCACGTGCTTCAAACGCGAAGACTCCCGTGGGACAACGAGATGACGTTGACCCACGGGAGTCTTTTCAATGTTGTGGCCTAAACCTGGTTGCCCAGCTTGAAGCCCTTCGATGGCTCACCTCGGTAGGTGCCGTCTTCATCTTTTTCGCGAGTGTAGGAGAAGCCGTCGGCGCCGACGGTCACCGCCATCTCCGAGTCATCGGTGCGGGCGATGACTTCCTGAACGTTGCCGTCCAGATCCAAGACTTTGGAGGCTTCGGTGTACCAGGACGGTACAACCGGGTTGCCCCACCAGTCGCGGCGCTGGTTATCGTGCACATCCCAGGTGATGACCGGGTTGTCTGGATCGCCGGTGTAGTAGTCCTGCGTGTAAATCTCGATGCGGTGATCATCTGGATCCAAGATGTACAGGTAGAACGCATTGGAGACACCGTGACGGCCTGGGCCGCGCTCGATGCGATCCGAGATGCGCAGTGCACCCATCTTGTCGCAGATCTGAATGATGTTGTGCTTTTCGTGAGTGGAGAAAGCTACGTGGTGCAGACGTGGTCCATCACCACCGGTGAGCGCGGTGTCATGCACGGTACCCTTACGCTGCATCCAGGCCGCGTAGGTGGTGCCTTCTTCGTCCTGAATGTCCTCGGTGACGGTGAAGCCCAAGTTTTCCAGGTACTTACGTCCGCGGGGCACATCTGGGGTGACCTGGTTGAAGTGGTCCAGACGAACCAATTCTCCAGCCGAGTACAGGTCGTAACGCATGTGTAGGCGCTCAACGTGGGTGGTTTCGAAGAAGAACTCGTAAGGGAAGCCCAGTGGATCTTCCACACGCACGGCGTCGCCGATGCCCTTGACGAAGCCTTCTTTGCGGCGTTCGGTGCGACAGCCCAGTTCCTTGTAGTAAGCCTCGGCCTTATCCACTTCTTCGGTGGAGCGTACACGGAATGCCATCGCTTTGAGCGCTGCCACCGGCCCCTTGGTGAGTACCAAGTTGTGGTGAATGAATTCCTCGAAGGAACGCAGGTAGATCTGGCTCTCATCTTCATAAGAAACATGAAGGCCTAGTACGTCCACATAGAACTTACGCGAGGCGGCTAAATCGGTGACCACCAGTTCGGCGTAGGCGCAGCGCAGGATATCCGGCGCTGGAAGAGACGGGGTGGGGATTGGGTTAGAAATCTCTTTGCTCATGTTGTTGCTCCTTTGCAAACAATCAAAGTACGAGTTAGACACCGAACTTAGGGGAGTGGGATTCATTCAAGGTGATCTGGATGGACTGTTGAGTGGTGTAGAAGTCCACCGAACGGTAGCCACCTTCGCGGCCCAGACCAGAGGCCTTCACTCCACCGAATGGGGTGCGCAGATCGCGGACGTTGTTGGAGTTCAGCCAGACCATGCCCGACTCAATCTGATGCGCGAAGTTGTGAGCGCGCTTCAGGTTTGTTGTCCAGACGTAGGCGGCAAGGCCGTACTTGGTGTTGTTGGCTAGTTCCAGTGCTTCTTCGTCGGTGTCGAACGGGGTGATGGCGACAACCGGGCCGAAGATTTCGTCCTGGAAGATCTGCGCATCGGGTGCCACGTCGGCGAAGACGGTTGGGGCAACGTAGTTACCTTCGTCGAAGCCTTCCGCGCGGCCGCCACCGGCAAGTAGGCGACCTTCGCCCTTACCGATTTCGATGTAGCTCATGACCTTTTCAAAGTGCTTCGGGTGCACTAGTGAGCCAACTTCAGTGTTGGGATCGCTGGGCAGTCCAACGCGGATGTTCTTGGCACGTTCGGCGAACTTAGCAACAAAATCATCATAGATATCGCGCTGTACAAGTACGCGGGAACCGGCGGTGCAACGCTCACCGTTCAGCGAGAAGACACCAAAGACGGTGGCATCAAGTGCGGCATCCAAATCAGCGTCGGCGAAGACCACGGCAGGGGACTTTCCGCCAAGCTCCAACGATAGGCCCTTGAAGAACGGGGCAGCCGCGGTGGAGATGGTGGCGCCGGTGGAGGAATCTCCGGTGAAGGAAACCAGTGGCACATCTGGGTGCTTGACCAGGTAGTCTCCGGCCACAGAGCCGGAGCCGAAGATCAGGTTAAAAACACCTTCAGGCAGGCCGGCTTCGCGGAAGATCCCAGGCCACAGGCCAGCAGAAAGTGGCGTGTAGCTGGCAGGTTTCATCACCACGGAGTTGCCGGTAGCGATGGCCGGAGCGAGCTTCCAAGATTCCTGCATGAACGGAACGTTCCATGGGGTGATCAGTGCGGCCACGCCAATTGGCTTGCGGTTCACATAGTTCATCTGGCGCCCTGGCACGCGGAAGGAATTATCTACCTGAGCCACGATCAGGTCAGCGAAGAAGCGGAAGTTCTCTGCCGCCCGGCGGGCCTGACCCTTGGCCTGGGTGATAGGCAGACCGGAGTCGTAGGACTCAAGCAGAGCCAACTCGTCATCGCGGGACTCAACGATGTCAGCGATCTTATGCAGTACCCGCGAACGTTCGCGCGGAAGCATCTTGGACCAAGGTCCTTCCTTGAAGGCCTTCTTGGCGGCAGCGACTGCCAGATCCACGTCTTCTGGCTGAGCAGAAGCTGCGGTGGCGTAATTCTGATTGGTGACCGGTTCTTGAACGTCGAAGGTTGCTCCGCCTTTGGAGTCAACAAATACGCCGTCAATGTAGTGCTGCAGGTGAGTTTGCAGGTGTTCTGGTACGAAGTGCTTGCTCATGGCAATTCCTTTCGTGCTCGGTGATGATGGTGATTCCGGCGTTAGCGCCGGTGTGTCAGAAGAATTTCTTGTGAGGATCAGATGGCGCTGGGCTCCATGCCCGCGGCCTTCAAATAACTGTTCAGCGTGTGGGCTCGGTGCTCACGGCAGGCAGCTTCGATCTGAGCAGGGGTTGCATGGCCTTCAATCAAATCCAGTAGCGCGTCGTGTTCCTTGACCGATTCGCGGGCACGGTACGGGATGTGTGTGAAGCTGCTGGCACGCATCGCTGCAAGTCGGCGCCATCCGCGCTGCACTAGATCAAGAATGTGCGGGTTGGGGCACTGGCCGTAGAGCAGCTGGTGGAACTCGGTGTTCATGCGGGTGAAAGCTACCGGATCAAAATCTTCCAAGCATTGACGCATTTTTTCGTTCAATTCTCGGGCCTTGGACAGCCACGCGGCGTCCATGGCATCGGCGGCTAGCGCGGTGGCCGCAGGCTCAATAATCATCAGCGTCTGCATGGTGTGCAGGTAGAGGGTGGAATCAACCTGGGCCACCGTGGCTCCGACATTTCGAGTGAAGTGAACTAGCCCTTCAGCTTCTAGCCGGCGAATTGCTTCGCGTACCGGTACTACCGAGCAGCCAAGTTCTTCGGCAATAGTGCCAAGCACCAGACGGTACCCGGGGGAGTAGGCGCCTGTGTTGATTCGCTCTGAAACCAGTTGGTAAGCGACCTCGGACTTCGAAGCAGTCATTAGAGTGACCATGAATCTAGCTCCGGGCTTCCTGCTTCTTGCCAAGCGTTGTACTTGGCTTTCCACTCAGCATTCATTGGGAACAGGCCTTCAATGCCGTAGCCACGTTTGACCATGGCAAAAATGAATTCGTCATTGGACTCGGTGACTACCGCTTCAGCGGCAACCTCTTGAACCATTGCAGGTGGGATGACCACAATGCCGTCAGAGTCCGCAACGATCACGTCGCCTGGCTGGACTGATACGCCACCGCAGGCCACGGTGATGTCTTTGTCCCAAGCCACATGTTTGCGCCCCAACACTGCTGGGTGGGCGCCGTTGTAGAAGACCGGGATATCTAGGTTGGATACCGCATCGAGGTCACGCACACCGCCATCGGAGATGATGCCGGCTGCACCAAGCTGCTGAGAGCGCAGGGCCAAAATATCGCCGAGGGTGGCCGAACCCGTTTCTCCGCGGGCTTCCATCACAAGAATTTCACCGTTATTCAGTGAGTCAATGGACTGCTTCTGAATGTTGTAGCCGGCACCGTGAGCTTTGAAGAGATCTTCACGGTTGGGGATGTAGCGCAGGGTGCGGGCGGTGCCGATGACGCGTTGCATTCCCTTGGTGGCGCCGGGGACTTCGATGTTCACGTTGTTGAGTCCGCGCTTGCGCAGGGTGGCGGATAGGGTGGCGGTGGCGACCGAGGCGAGTTGTTCGCGTACCTTATCGGTCAGTACGTCCTTGCCGGTGATTACCGGCGGAAGTCCAGCTGAAGCGCGGTCGCCGTAGGCGTCTTCTTTATCCTTCTCGCTGACCTTGGGCTGGTTGCCGAAGGATCCGAAGGCAGCGGTGCCTTCGACTGCGGTGGTCTTTAGTTTGCCGGTGGAGGTACCCGTGATCAGATCTGTGACTTCAACCTCAACGACGTCGCCGGGGAAGAATACGGTGGAGCCAGCCGGAGTGCCGGTGAGGATGATGTCACCTGGCTGCAGGGTCATTTGCTGAGAAAGATCGGCGATGATCGTGGCGAAGGAGAAGAACAATTCTGCGGTGGTTGCGTCCTGCGCGATGGTGCCGTTGACCCAGGTCTGTACTCGTAGTTTGGCCGGATCAATGCTTGCGGCGTCCAACAGGCTCGGGCCCAGAGGAGTATAACCGTCACCGGACTTTGAACGGATGTTAGATCCCTTATCCGCGTACTTCATATCGTGGACGCCTAGATCATTCGACGCGGTGACCGAGCCGACGTAGTTCCAGGCGTCGGCAACCGAGACGCGGCGGGCAGTGGTGCCGATGATCAGGGCGATTTCGCCTTCAAAGGCCAGCAACTCGGTACCGGCCGGGCGCTCAACGGTGTCGTTGGTGGCAGCCAGTGAGCTGGAGGCTTTCATGAAGTAACTGGGGAATTTTGGGGTACGGCCACGCTGTGCTGCGCGGGAGGAGTAGCTCAGGTGTACAGCCAGAACTTTGCCGGCCTGGGCGAAGGTCTCTTGGGTTACTGGAACAGTAGTGTTCACCGTTGATCGTCCTACTTTCGTCATACATCATGTCGTACATCAAATCGTATACGATTAGTGTGCGCTGAATCTCACTGGCTGTCAAGCGTGCGCTAGGTAGAACATAAGCATCGTTCAAAGAATTAGTCTTTGAACGATGCTTATGTTGCTTTAACTGCCTGAACCGCAGGGCTGTGGTGTAGACAATTGCCGGTTACTTGGTTACCGAGTGACTGTTGGTGGATGATGCCCAAGTAGCTGTAGGAATCGACAAGCGGTAAGACTTCTTTCGTGACTGAGTGACGGTCAGCTTGGCAGTGCCCTTTTTCAAATTGACTGTCTTCAGGGTCTTCCATTTGCTACCGGATTTGACCTGGAACTTTGCGTTCTTCGCGTTGTACTTGATATAGCCGTAGCGATCCGGAGCGTAGACCTGAGCCTTGGCGGTGAGGGTTACTTTGCGGCCCGAACGCTTTGCGGTGATCGAGCTTTTTGCCTTGCCACGGACGTAGAAAGTCTTGCTGGTGCGGTCGGTGTAGTCGACGTACTCAGTATCGTAGTCCTCCCAATACGAGTTCCATACGCTGTAGGTTGCGGAAACTTCCGCTGGACCAACTCTGTATGCCCCTAATCCATCGGACGACGGGCAAATGAAAGCTCGATTCGAGATCTTGCGGTTGTCGAGCGACAGCCAAGTTACGACGCCGCCCCGCTTGGTCACGTCAATAGATGCATAGGCATCCTCATAATCTCCTTTGATCTTCGTGGAAGCTTTGACCGTAACATTGCGGCAGTTGTAGTCTGTGACCGTAATCGATGAAACGGAGTAACCCGTGATATCGATTGGTCGTTCGCTGGCATGTGCTGGAACCGTGCCTAGCGCGAGTGCCCCAGCGGCAACCAGGGTCACGACCGTGTTGCGAATGCGGCGAAGTGTCGAAAATTGCATCATGTACTCCCCATAAGAGTGCGAGTGGATATCCAAGGCGGATGCCGTGAATGTTCAAATCGTAATTGATGGGGTAGACATTTAAGATTCAAGTACCAATTCTTACGTTAGAATTGCGATTATTCATACGTGAGCAGTCATTCGTCGCTCGCCTACGGTTGTTCTGCGAGAATGTCGTCATGCGAATTATCCTTATACGACATGGTCAGACGGGATCAAATATCGGCCGCCATCTCGATACGGCAGAACCTGGCGCTTCGTTGACCGCACTAGGTCTTGAACAAGCTCAAGCGCTTCCATCAGCGTTGCAAGATACGACGATCGATGCCATATACGCGTCAACGCTGCTGCGGACACAGCAGACGGCATAGCCACTTGCTCAAACGCGTGGTCTTGAGGTTCAGGTGCGTGCCGGGCTTCGAGAGATTTCCGCTGGAGATCTCGAAATGGCTAATGATGACAAATCCATCCAGAAATATCTCAGTGTCGTCATGGCCTGGGCTGACGGGGAAGAAGGCATTGAAATGCCGGGCGCCAATCGACCAGGGATAGAAGTGCTAGCTGAGTTCGACAGCATCGTTGAAGAAGTCCTCGACGCTGGAGTGCAGAGCGCGGTACTCGTTTCGCACGGAGCGATGATCCGGACGTGGGTCGGGTCGCGAGCAGTAAACCTCGACGCTGGGTTTGTGGCACAGAACGCTGTATCGAACACGGGGATTGTCATTCTTGAGTACATCGATGAACGCTGGCACGTCATTCAATGGTAAGAGCAAGCCATGGGTGGACCAGCTTTGGAGGCCTCCGGCATTGATGGTCCTGCTGCGGAATCAACGATCAACTGAAGTTCGCCTCGAAGTTTCTACAAAACACGAGCTACCAGGAGCATTGGTCAAACGCGGGTATCCGAAGAAATTATCATCGCTAGAGCACTGATGCTGCGGCGCTACCGCTACAAGAGCTAGTAATTATTTTAGTCCTGGTAGTAAAACCGAACGTCGGTTCAGTCATTTGGCTGGACCGGCGTTCGGTGTGTTACTGACGGCGGGAAGTCCTCAGACTAGGCCTGAGCTCCTGCGCGTGCAGCAGCGGCCTCGCGCTCATCGGCTTCACGCGGTGCGGGGAGACCACACGCTCGCGGCGTTCAGTCAGCACCTCTTCGGAGACGTTCAAGGTCAGCTCGCGAGTTGGGATATCGATGGAGATGGTATCTCCGTCTTCAGCCAACGCGATCATGCGACCCGAGGCGGCCTCTGGAGATACGTGTCGTCTCTGTACTGCACACTTTCAAGGGTCTAACCCTCCCAAGCTCTCCATAATTGGGCGTACTTGCCATCGGCGACAAGCAGCTGCTCGTGCGATCCATCTTCAATAATTTCACCGTGGTCCATGACGATGATCCGATCAGCATTTCTCGCCTGCGATAACCGGTGAGCGATAACCAGCGAGGTTCGTTCCTTAGTCAAGGTGGCTGCTGCCTTATCCAATTCGCGAGAATTGCTAGATCCTGACTCAGCAGTTGCCTCGTCCATGACAACAATGCGTGGATCAAGCACAGCAATACGAACCAAGGCTAGATGCTGCTCTTGATGACTGGAAAGCTGGTAAGCATTCGAGCCCAGTACGGAGTCCAACCCCTGAGGTAATTCATTGATCCACTGGGCATGACAAGAAGTAATTGCTTGTTGCAACTGGGTCTCAGAACAAGGTGTGGACGATCCCAGAGTGAGGTTTTCTCGTACCGTTCCGGAGAAGACGTGGGTATCTTGAGAGATCAGTGCAATGTTCTGGCGAAGAATTGTCATTTCGAAGGTAGATAGCGGCTTCCCGTCTAAGGTCGCGATGCCACTTGCCGGTTCGATAATGCCAGACAAGATGCGCGCAGCCGTTGTTTTTCCGGCACCGGTGGTACCCACCAAAGCGACGCACTGACCTTCAGCCAGGGACAAATTCAGTTCCTTGAGTACGGCGACGTCAGACTCAAAATGGTGATTTACTCTATGCAGGACCAACCCTGTGCTGGAAGACTGCTCGTGGGGTAACTGAGAAATTTCGCTGGGCGTGCGACGCTTGGCCAAAAGAATGCCGGTGACTCGGCGCAGGGCGATACCTGCCTCTTGAACCATGTCAAAGAGCGTGACCACCTCGGAAATCGGATCAAAGAGCCGATGGTAGAGCAAGGCTGCAGTGGTGACCGCTCCAACCGTCGTGGCATCGGCCTGAACAAGGAAATAGCCGGCCGTCAACAAGGCTGCCATCGTGACAAATTCTGCACGGTTGTTGCGCGCGAAGTATCGGGTGAGCATGCGGAATACGCGGTCAGCAATGTTTCGTGAGTCATCGCTGGCTCGTTCCAACGCATCAACCTGCCCCCGGGCCCAACCTTGAGAATGCAACATCGCACGTCCATGGAAGGCATTAAGGAAGGTATTGGTGCGACGGGCAAGAATCTCACGTTCTTCACGGTAGAGCGGTGCACTGCGCGGTAGATACCAGCGTAGGGACAACCAGTACATCGGAATGGCGATCAGCCCGGTAAGCCCCAATACCCAGTGCAGGGTGAAAAGCCCTGGGACCGAGAGCACCAGTAGGGTAGTCGCCGAGAGGAAAGCCGGTAGGAGCCACGCAACTGCTTGTGAAATCAATCGAGAATCATCGGAAACACGTGAGACAAGTTCGCCGTCGCCGGCGCGCTCCAAGATTCCAGATTCTAAATTCAGTGCATGCTCTACGGCGTCTTCGCGCAGGGACGCCACCGCAGGTTCGGCGATTTTTGCGTAAAGTACTCGGGCGTACCAGGTCAGGGCGGCACCGCAGACTAGTGAGACAGCGATGGCCAGCAGGCATCGGATGAGTGTTGGTTCGGAGTTACCGGTGCCCAACGCATCTACAAGGATGCCAATGGCAAAGGGGGAGAGCATAGCCGCCGCGGAGGCAGCTAGGGTGATTACTGATGCCCAGATGATCAACCACCGTTGTGGACGCAGGGTGCGACCTAATACTCGCCAGGCGGTGGCGATACTGGCAGTAGGCAACGCCGGAGATTGTTGATCGATGTTTTCGGGCGTGAGGTTTTCCGCGGCGAGGCTCATCGGCTGACCACCTTTTCGTAGGTTGAATTTGCACTGAGTTCCAAATGAGTGGAGCGGGTGATCGACCCGTCACTTTCAAGGAAAATGACCTCATCGGCTGCGTGCAACAAAGTGGGTGAGGTGCTCAAGACGAGCAGGGTTCCCGCCCCTGAACCGGTGATTTGCGCATTCTCCCGCCAGTGAAGTAATCCTTGGGCGATATTCGCTTCAGTCACCGAATCCACCGCGCTAGTCGGTTCTTGCAGTACCCGGACCAGTGGACCTCCTGCCAATACCCGGGCCAGCGCGATGCGTTGTCGTTGTCCGCCGGAGAGGTTAAAACCGCGCCCCTGTACCCGGTGTTCTAATCCATCGGGGAAGTTCTCCAATAGTTCATCGACTCCGCTGGCGCGCAGCAGAAGCTGCAGCGTCTGCTGGTCAGGAACTGGTCCGTCACCAAAGATATTCTCATTGATACTGCCTTCAACTAGGTGCGCTTGATGAGGGGCCAGGCGCAAGAGATGGGGCAGGTAACCGGGGTCGATGTGTGAAACTTCGATGTCATCAAGTAGAAGACGAGGGTGCGAAATAGCTTCAGTTTCAGTGCTTTGCTGCTGCTGGCTTCCAAGGCTGAGGGCCGTGGCAAGTTGTGCGCGAAGAGAGTCTTCGGCGCAAACCAGGACCGTGAAGCTGTCGGACGTCACCGTGAGCGGTCCATGAGTCGATGTCGGTAATTCGATGCTCAAAGTGCCATCGCTACGTGGCGTTGGGTGTTGGTCACCTGAGGTATCGGCCCCGTCGGCTAGCAAAGCGGCGACGCGTTCGGCGGCTGCCAAGGATCGGGTGCGGGCTTCCACTGTGGAGACCAAGGTGCCCAAGGGGGTTGAAAGGAATTGCGCGACGCCCAGTACACCCAGTAGCGCTCCGATGCTCATGGAACCAGCTGCTACTTGCCACGCACCCAAGCCAGCGGCGGCCAAGAGGACTGTTCCGGAGACTAATACCTGAGCCGCGTCGATGCGACCCGAGGCAGAAGCTGAATCAATTCCCGCATTGGCTGCACGTTGGCTGGCCTCACGGTAATGAGTGGCGGCCTGATCGTGGCCACCAATGCCACGCAACACCTGAACACCGGCCATGAGGTCCGCGGCCGCGGCCCCGGATGCGGCGATGTCGGCTTGGAGATTATCACTGGCCTTGCTTAAGCGGGGAGTGAGCCAGCGCAGTGCGGCCATGCCCAGGGGCGTGATGATCAGGACCGACAGGCCCACCCACAAATTGGCCCAGATCAGATACACGGCGCAAACCAATAGGCCACCGAGGGCGCTAAAACCCAGTGATGCTTGACGGATGACCGAGGCGCTGACGTCGGTATCTACCGAGGTGATGGTGGCGATTTCCCCGGGCATGCGCGCACTGCGTGGCCGATAATCCGGGGCCATTACATGTTCGGCAATTCGCGTGCGCAGTTGGTGCACCTGCCGGTTCATTCCCGAGTTTCCTAGGCGGGCGCCAAAACGATAGCCGAAGGAAAGCATGGCGAAACATAGGCCCAAGGCGATGAGCCAGAGGATCAAGCCGGTTAGGTTGCCACCGGCAATTGCGTGATCGATGGTTGCGCCGATGAGTGCCGGGACAAGTGCTTCACCAGCGGTCCAACATGAGAGCAGGGCGACGGCGGCAATTATTCGGCCGCGTTCAGCGCGCAGCATGGTACGCAACAGAAGAGGCCCGGTAGGGCGAGATGACGACATGGAATTCATAATATGTTATAAATATGTTTCGTAACCAATGTAGGTTAGCCTACGGTAATTTCTTTGAGGTGTGGGGCCTCGCAGGCCCGGTCATCACCAACCCTCCAACCCTAAGGATCACTCGCATGTCCCGAACCTTCACTCGCGCCCTGCTGGCGCCCGCAGCACTGCTGGCACTTGCTTCACTTTCTCTCACCGGCTGTGGGCAATCTTCAGGCCAAGCTGCCGAGAACACATCAGCATCGGCGGATCAGTCACCACTAAAAACCGTGGACCCGCAAGGGCATGAGGTGAGCTTGGATCAACAACCCACCGCTGCCCTGGGCTTCTACACCACGGACGTTGACATCCTGGCGACTTTGGGCGTTCCGTTGGCCGCCGAACAGCCGATTCGAGGCGATTCAGGATTCACGACATTCCCTGATTACTTCCCCCAAGAAGCGCTCGCCGAGGTCACACCCTTTGCCAACTATCCAGAGTTCAACTACGAGCGGGTCCTAGGCGCAGCTCCTGATTTCATCCTCAACGGTCTGGGCTACGATGCCGAAGTCCACGAGAAGCTCGCAGCGATCGCCCCGACCTATACGACCAACGCTTTTGATGGAAAGTCTTGGCAGTCACACTTTGAACAAACTGCCAAGGACCTGGGCCGTCAAGAACAATACGACCAATGGCTGAAGGACTATCAAGAAGACGGTGCCCAAGCTAAAAAAGCCATCGATGAAGCTGGCAACGGGGATTTGACGGTAGCCACCTTGGGCTATTGGGACGGGAAAGTCAACGTTGACTGCTACTCGTACCTCGAATGCGGTGTCTTTGACACCATCGGACTAAAGACCGAAGAACTCAGTAAGCAAAAAGGCTTGAGCCTGTCTTTGGAAGAGCTGGATCAGCTCAAGAACGTTGATGCCGTGTGGATGTCTATGGGTGTTGGAGAAGACGCACAAGCAGAACTGGATAAATCCATTGCTGCCATGGCGAAGTCACCGTACTGGAAGAACCTTCCATTTGTGAAGAATAACCGGATCTACACGTACAACATGGAGATGACCTACGGCTCGCCCTCGGGCGCAGTTGCGTTCATGGATCAGGTACGAAGTGATCTAACTAAGTAATTCCACGGTGTTCCACGCTGGCCCGGCACGGCATTAGATTTCATTGCCGGTGCCGGCCGGCGCTGAAGCACAATAAACCCTCCATCCATCATCAGCCCCGGAAACATCGGTGACTTTCGACGCGTCTCGGTGTTTCGCAGCAACAGGATCAGTCAATGGAAATCTTTGAAGCTACCGTTCAATCCACACGCCATCTCTCACCTACTCTGAAGCGATTGCGCTTTAGCATTCAAGGTTTCACCAGTACCGGGATTGGCGATGAATACGTCAGACTTTTCTTCCCGCATACCGAAGATCGAAACCTGCTGAGCTTGCCGGTGGCAGATGGTGATACCTGGCGCACCATCGAAGGGCAGCCCGACGCTCCAATGCGTACCTACACCATTCGTGATGCCGGCGAAGGATGGATTGAGATCGACTTTGTGGTTCATGAAGGCGGCATTGCTGCCGCCTGGGCGCTTGACGCTCAGGTTGGTGACCGAATTGGATTGAATTCTCCCACCGGCCTCTATGACTGCCCGCCAGACACAACATCCCAGGTACTGATCTGTGACCTGACCGGCTTGCCAGCGGCCGTGCGCATTGCCGAACTTGGCGACGCCAAAACGCGTACCGAACTCGTGGTGGAAATTCCTGATGAATCATCCCGCTTAGACCTCAGTTACTTGCCACAACTCACGGTCCAGTGGATTGTGGCGGGCAATGGTGTAGGACCCAGTGTTCTTCCGCAGGTCGCCCGCAAGGCCGTGGAACGGCTGGACGATGACCAGCCGCGACCCTACGTGTGGGTAGCCGGACAATCCGCGGCATTACGCGAAATTCGTAAGATGCTGCACCGCGAACTGCGTTGGCCTAACACGCAGTACAAGGTGATTGGTTATTGGGTGGAACAGGCAGAAAAATGGCGCGAACGCTGGGACGCGCTGGATGCTTCAACCAAATCTTCCTTAGACGCGCTGTGGGAGAGTTTTGAAGACCAAGACGAGGCGCTCATCGCCTACGAATCTGAACTTGCTCGCCTAGGGCTGTGAGCATGGTGAGCTCCACGCAACGTGGCGATATCAAAGATGTACCACCGGGTGCCTCCGTACCGCAGGTCAAGCCAAGTGCCCAACCGGTCACCGAAGTACTTGCCCCTGGAGGCAACTTGGTGGATTCTACCGGGGCCAAAATCCTCTGGTTAGTGGGCCTACTGGTGCTTTTGGCCTTCACCATTTTGTGTTCATTGGCTTTTGGCAGCCGGCACATAGACCTGTCGGTGGCGTGGCGAAGCATCGTCGAACCTTCATTGAATTCCGAAGAAGTTCAGGTCATTAGACAACTAAGAATTCCCCGTACGGTCTTGGGCGTGCTGGCGGGAATCGCCCTGGGCGTTGCCGGCGCGCTGATTCAAGCGCTAACCCGCAATCCGCTAGCTGATCCGGGGATCCTCGGGGTGAACGCCGGAGCGCAATTTGCGTTGGTGACGGCCAGCTTTTTCCTCGGCTCTCTGTCCGTCGTTGCTTCGATTTGGTGGGCATTGGTGGGAGCCTTGATAGCCACCCTCGCGGTGTATGGTTTGTCCCTGTCACGGCGTGGACGTAGCGCAGAACCTGCCACCTTGGTGTTGGCCGGTGTTGCCTTTGGCGCAGTACTTTCTGGAATCACCACGGCCCTGGTCTTACTCAGGCCACAGATCTTTGACATGATGCGAGTTTATGCGGCCGGAAACCTCAACGGACATGAGCTCTCCACTGTCGTGGTGATCGTTCCCTTCGTTGCGGTGGGACTGCTCATTTCACTGTGCTGCGCAGGGTCGCTGAATGCGATCGCCCTGGGTGATGCTCCGGCGAAAGCTTTGGGTGTGCGAATTGCACCGGTGCGTATCGCGGTGATTGCTTCGGTGACACTATTGTGCGGTGCGGCTACGGCATTGGCCGGTCCAATCGGGTTTGTCGGCTTGATGATTCCGCATGTGGTGCGCTGGCTCTTTGGAGTCCAGCAAGGGTGGATCTTGGTTTTCACCACGGTGCTCGCACCGGTCCTCCTGCTCGGCTCGGACATTCTTGGCAGGATTATTCTTCCCCACGCGGAGGTATCGGCCGGGATCGTCACGGCCTTCGTTGGAGCCCCGGTGCTACTGATCTTGGCCCGCCGAAAGAAAGCGAGCACGCTATGAGTAACAACAGCGTGATTGACCTAGCTCAGCCTGCAGAACATTCACTCGACCAGCCAATAAATGTTCCTACCGGCCGCCGGGAACTGCGTTTGCGGTTGGGCCGGTGGACCTGGCGTGTTGACCGCACCACTGCGTTGGTTGCTGCCCTGTTGGCAGTGGCAGCACTACTGACCGGGTTCATCTCGTTGGCCTTAGGAGACATTCGAGTTCCCTTTGACCAACTCCTGCCGGCGTTACTGGGGAACTCGGAGCGTCGCTATGAGGTGGTTGTGCGTGACTGGCGATTAACCCGCGTGATACTAGCCTTGGTCTTTGGTTTCGCCCTAGGAATTTCCGGGGCACTATTCCAGTCCTTGACGCGTAATCCGTTGGGTAGCCCCGATGTGATCGGTTTTAGTTCCGGCGCGTACACCGTGGCGTTGGCGCTCATGTTATTTACTACCGCTAGTGCAGCGCAGATTGCGGTGGGATCTATTCTTGGCGGTTTACTTGCAGCGGGACTGGTGTTCATCATTGCCAGCCGAGAGGGAACCAACGGTTTTCGGCTCATTGTGGTGGGCATCGGTGTAGGCGCGATGCTCGCGTCTGCCAACACCTTTATGCTCTTGGCCGCGCAACGTCAGGTCGCGATGTCTGCCGCAGTGTGGGGTTCGGGATCGTTGAACTCGGTCAGCAATACGGTTTTAGGTCCGTCCTTGGTGGGCATCGCACTATTTTCGGTGGCAGCGATTTTCCTGCAACGACAGGCACGAATCCTGGAATGTGGGGATGCCTTGGCCACCTCACTGGGGGTCAGTACTCGGGTCTTGCGTGCAGCAATGGTCATCGTTGGTGTCGGTCTGGTGGCTGTGACTACTGCAGCTGCAGGTCCCATCGCCTTTGTCGCCCTTGTGGCCCCTCAGATTGCCGCCCGGTTAACCCGCAGAGCCGAATTGGACTTGTTACCAGCCGGTTGTTTGGGTGCTTTGCTGCTGGTGCTGGCTGACACCGTGGCCCGAGTTGCATTCATGCCCATCCAGTTGCCGGTCGGTATCGTGACAGTTTGCCTCGGTGGCGTGTACTTAATTTGGTTGTTGGTAAGGGAGAGCCGTTCATGACTTCACTAGAGACAGAACTAACGCAGCACGGACACAGCGTAACGTCCGCCAAATCGGTTGCCACTGAGCGCGGCGAACCGGTGACCTCCCAAAGGCTTCAGGTCGAAGCAGTGCGCTTGGGATACGACCGAAAGCCCGTGATTGATTGCCTGGATTTGTCCTTTGAGCCGGGGAAGTTCACCGCAATTATTGGTCCCAACGGTTGCGGAAAATCGACGTTGCTCAGTGCCTTGGCGCGACTCTTGAAACCATCTGCCGGTCAGATCTTGCTCGGTGAAAAGGCTATAGATTCATTCAAGCCCAAAGCTTATGCGCGCGAAGTATCGCTACTGAGCCAGCAGGCGGTGGCACCCTCGGGAATCACCGTAGCTCAATTGGTTTCACGCGGGCGTTTTCCGCGTCAGGGACTCCTTGCACAACACGGTAGTGAAGACGAGGCCGCTGTGTATCAGGCTCTGGTGTCGACAGGGACCTTGGACCTAGCCACACGCAGGCTTTCTGATCTGTCCGGTGGTCAGCGTCAGCGAGTTTGGGTGGCTACCACCCTGGCACAGCAGGCGCCGATATTGTTGTTGGATGAGCCAACGACGTATATGGACGTTGCACACCAAGTAGATTTGCTTGATCTTTTCGCAACGCAACGTGATGCAGGGAAGACGGTCATTACCGTGCTTCACGATATTAATCAGGCAATGCGTTATGCCGATACTGTGGTGCTCATGCATGAGGGTAAAGTGCTGGGCAGTGGTGCACCTGATGAAGTTATCACCGTGGAGAGCCTTGGGGTGGCATTCGGTGTTCACTGCGAGATTCACCCAGATCCGGTCACTGGCGGTCCGATGATGGTCACTGTTCCCGCCCCACGTCGGGCACTTTGAGGGGGCTGAACCCTAAACCTGGTGGGTAGCTACTGGATGAGAAAGTGCGTGTGCGAATTGTTTCGAGTCATCTACGATTTGGCCCAATAGAGCATTTGTCTAATAGCCGTTCTCGTAGAAAGAGCCCAACAGGGATTCATCTGAGGTGGATGTTTGCGCCGAAGCGCCACGGTTCGTTCCACCAACACGAACAGATGGTGTGGCGTCACCGGTGATGTAGGAACCTGCGCCTCAAGCCAGCTTCGCTCGTCGATACCGGTGATAGTGAGGGCTTGTTATGGCCGGTTAGCACGGCTCCTGCGGTATTCACCGCTGGAGCCCTGAAGCTGTTGCAGCACCGTTGCCAGGCTCAATAATGCCTAGCGGCAAACAAAGAAAAAGCCGGTCCAGCCATAAGGCTGAACCGGCATTCTCACGCTTTTCTACTTGGGGAAAGAGCTCAGACTAGGCCTGAGCTCCTGCGCGTGCCGCGGCGGCTTCACGCTCATCGGCTTCGCGCAGTGCACGCTCCACACGATCAACGTCGCGGACCGCACCCTTATCGGCGGACAGAGCCATGGCTGCATAAGCACGCAGCGCAGGGGAGACCACACGTTCGCGGGTTGCTGGACGGTAACCGGTGGTGGAGATCAAACGTTCGCGGCGTTCGGCCAGCACCTCCTCGGAAACGTTCAAGGTCAGCTCACGAGTCGGGATGTCGATGGAGATGGTATCTCCGTCTTCAACCAATGCGATCATGCCACCGGAAGCAGCTTCTGGGGAAACGTGTCCGATGGACAGACCCGAGGTACCACCGGAGAAGCGACCGTCGGTGATCAGTGCGCAAGACTTGCCCAGACCGCGACCCTTGAGGAAGGAAGTTGGGTAAAGCATTTCCTGCATACCCGGTCCACCCTTAGGACCCTCATAACGGATAACAACAACGTCGCCTTCCTTGACCTGCTTGTTCAAGATCTTTTCTACGGCTTCATCCTGGGATTCGCAAACCACGGCTGGGCCGGAGAAGGTCCAGATCGATGGGTCAACACCAGCGGTCTTGACCACTGCACCGTCTACGGCGATGTTGCCGCGAAGCACGGCCAGGCCGCCATCCTTGGAGTAGGCGTGCTCTACCGAGTGGATGCAACCTGCTTCTGCGTCGGTGTCCAGTTCTTCCCACTGAGCCGACTGCGAGAAAGCGGTGGACGAGCGTACGCCACCTGGGCCTGCATGCCACAGGGCGAAGGATTCCTCGGTGGCTTTGCCGCCACGGATATCCCAGTCATCAAGCCATTCACCCAAGGTGGTGGCGTGAACGGTGTGGACGGTTTCATCTAGCAATCCGCCTCGACGCAGTTCGCCAAGGATGGCAGGGATGCCACCGGCACGGTGAACATCTTCCATGTAGTAGATCTTGCCAGCGCCTGCAGCGTTTGGTGCAACCTTAGCCAAGCACGGTACACGGCGGGACACTGCATCGATTTCATCCAAACCAAACTCCACGCCAGCTTCGTGGGCGGCGGCGAGCAGGTGCAGGATGGTGTTGGTGGAACCGCCCATGGCGATATCCAAGGCCATGGCGTTGCCAAAGGCTTCGACGGAGGCGATATTGCGAGGCAAGACCGTCTCATCGTTGTCGGTGTAGTAGCGGTTAGCGATGTCTACTACCAGCTTGCCGGCGTTTTGGTACAGGTCCTTGCGGGCGGTGTGGGTGGCAAGGGTTGAACCGTTACCTGGCAGTGACAGACCCATGGCTTCGGTCAGGCAGTTCATCGAGTTGGCGGTGAACATACCAGAGCAGGAACCGCAGGTAGGGCATGCGGCCTCTTCGATACGCAAGAGGTCAGCGTCCGAGATGTTTTCGTTCACGGCATCCGAGATGGCATCTACGAGGTCCAGGGTACGTACGGTGCCATCGACCAAGGTGGCGCGTCCGGATTCCATGGGTCCACCGGAGACAAAGACGGTAGGGATGTTCAGGCGCAGTGCGGCCATGAGCATACCCGGGGTGATCTTGTCACAGTTGGAGATACAAATCAGTGCGTCAGCACAGTGTGCATTGACCATGTATTCCACGGAGTCAGCGATCAAATCGCGCGAAGGCAACGAGTAGAGCATGCCGCTGTGGCCCATAGCGATTCCGTCATCAACAGCGATGGTATTAAATTCGCGGGGGATACCGCCGGCAGCCTTAATGGCTTCGGAAACGATGCGACCTACTGGCTGTAGGTGGGTGTGTCCGGGGACGAACTCGGTGAAGCTGTTGGCCACGGCGATGATTGGCTTGCGGCCAAGATCTGCGCCATTAACGCCGGCTGCGCGGAACAGTGCGCGGGCGCCGGCCATATTGCGGCCATGGGTAACGGTGTGTGAACGAAGTGTGGTCATTTTAAAATCTCACCATAGATTTGTTCCGAAACCCAGACGGTGACGATACTAGTAGTACTACTACCATGATATGGGGATCGGGATATGAACGCAGGTCAGCGTCGCCGCGAAGAATTGGCGGCCTTCCTCAAAGACCGAAGAGCTCGCGCCGACAGGGCTTCACATGGTTTGCCCGAAGTGGGACGCAGTCGAGTTCGTGGATTGCGCCGTGAAGAAGTGGCCACCCTCGCTGGGGTATCTGCCACCTGGTACACCTGGTTGGAGCAAGCTAGAGACATCAATCCCTCACGTCAGGTGATGCAGTCTCTTGCGCGTCTCTTCCGCCTAAGTGCAGTAGAAACCAGCTACCTCTTGTCCTTAGCCGGCCACGGTGAATTGGCGCCGGAAGAATCCAGCCCAATGACTGACGCATTACAAAGACTTCTAGATGTCATGAATTTTCCGGCTTTCTTGCTGTCCGCCGACTGGGCCATCATTGGCTGGAACGCCGAATATGCGCAGCTCTATCCGAGAATTACCGCTGTGGACGTTGAGGACCGGAACTTGTTGTGGCTCGTGTTCACCGACGCTCAATTGCGCGAGATGCTTCCAGACTGGGAAAAGCAGAGTCGTGGTTTTGTGGGAAGCTTCCGTGCTGAAACCAGAGGCTGGCTCAGCCCGTCGGGAGAGACTGGAATCGTCGCACGAGTCTCGGCGGCTTCGGCTGAATTTGCTGCGATTTGGAATGAGCGAGATGTTGCTGGATTCCAATCAGGGGAGCGGGTCTTCCGCCATCCAGTCAAAGGGCTAACCAAATATGAACAGCACAACCTGACGCCAGCTGAAGCCCCAGACCTTACCCTGTTGATGTATACGCCACTGTAGGTGACCAGCTACATCCGCAATGTATTCTCTATTCAGCGAGAAATGATCTCGATGATTCCAGGAGTAGAGGAATGAACGGCATGCAACTCTATAGGATGCGATTTACCTACAAAGTGACGTGGGTTGATCGAGCAGGGAATGACCAGAACACCGAAATTGTGGTGACAGCATCGAACAACACCGAAGGGAAAGCTGAAGCGCTTCTCGTGGCGGAGAAGGCCTTGAGGGTGGAAGCCAGACTCGTTGACGGGGCCTACTTCACCGTCCGGGAGTTAATTAGCATCAAAGCGTTCAACGACTAAATGTCCATGGGTAAGCTCGACTCAAATACGGTCGATTGAAACTAAGTCTGGCGTCGTGCTCACGAGCTAATGGGATTTCTGAAATTCTAGAATGAACTTAGTTCCGACCTTGACAGTGAAACCGATTTTGCCCGAATCGCGATCTGTCTCGGCTTCCAGCACTTCGCGAAGTCTCCCTGCCACCTGAAGTGGTGCTTTTCTTATTCCTTCCGGCGTTGCGCTTTTGGGAGAGCCTGACTACCTCGCTGTGCGAGATTCGAGCTTAATCTTCGCGGAATTATTCTTGCCAGTACTGTACTTGTGCTGGTCACCGCTGAAGTCGTGGCTAGCCTTGCGCATGTTTTCTGCATGTCTGTCTCATGGTTAGTGGTTTTGGATCATGTTGGCGGGATGCTGATCAGAGCGGTCCAGCCATGAGCAGTACTGCCATTGCGCGCAGCGGCGGGTAGTCAACCCAAGAAACGGTACTGACCTTCTTGACCCCGTTTCTGGCGTACTTCGCTGCAAAAAGCGCAACGAGGCGGTCAACATCAATGTTCGTCGCTGGAAATACCTACGAAATCTTCCCCTGCCACACTGGAAGCACTACATAGTTTGGTGGGGATCGCGGAGATCGGCAGGCAACCGTTGAGTCTCCCACGTTGAACCGGGCAGCGGCGCCCCTTGCACGAAGGGGCAGATAATGTTTGGGCTCGAGCTAGTTGTCATATTGGGAATCACCATCGTTGTGTGTACCGGGTTGGCCAGCCGGCTGCATATCGCACCCCCGGTGCTTCTGTTGCTTGGCGGTCTTCTGTTGGGTTTTCTGCCAGCACTTCGCGAAGTCTCCCTGCCACCTGAAGTGGTGCTGTTCTTATTCCTTCCAGCGTTGCTCTTCTGGGAAAGCCTGACTACCTCGCTGCGCGAGATTCGAGCTAATCTTCGCGGAATCATTCTTGCCAGCACCTTACTTGTGCTGGTTACCGCTGGAGTCGTGGCTAGCATTGCGCATGTATTCGGCATGGCTTGGGGCCCAGCCTGGGTGCTTGGCGCGGCACTGGCGCCCACTGATGCCACGGCCGTTGGTGCACTGACCCGCACCTTCACACGCCGAGACGTGACAATTTTGAAAGCCGAAAGTTTGATCAACGACGGCACAGCTTTGGTCATCTATGGCATCGTCGTCGGAGCTACGGTAGGAACCGAAAAGATCACTATTGCTCATGTCTCATGGTTAGTGCTTCTGGCTTATGCCGGCGGGATGCTGATCGGGGCGGCCCTCGCATGGACCATACTGCGATTGCGCGCTGCGATGGATAGCCCAACCCAAGAAACGGTACTGACCTTCTTGACGCCATTTCTTGCATACTTCATCGCAGAGACCATCGAAGCATCAGGGGTGCTGGCCGTAGTGACTGCCGGGCTCATCATGAGCCAAGCCAAGCCGCGCAAGTCACGTGCCGCATCCAGGCGTCAGTCCCATGGCTTTTGGAGCCTGTCCACGTTCTTACTGAACGCTTCACTCTTTGTGCTGGTTGGGCTTGAAATGCAAGCGGCCATGAGGTCACTGGACTCCAGTCTCATTGCACGGGGCTCGGTGCTGCTGGTTGTCATTTCACTGGCCTTGGTCCTAGTGCGCATTGGTCACCTCTTCTCGGTGACCTACATTATTCGCTGGATAGACCGGCGCCCGGCGCAGCGTCTTCGCCGAGTCAGCCACAAAACACGCATCGTTAATGGCATGGCGGGATTCCGCGGAGCGGTGTCTCTAGCCGCAGCACTTGGCGTGCCATTGCTGGTGGCCTCCGGTGATCCGTTCCCGGAAAGGGAATTAGTTATCTTTGTCACTTCAGGCGTCATCGGAGTGAGCATACTTGTCCAGGGTTTGCTACTGCCGGTGGTGGTCCGATGGGCCCAAATGACGAGGGATACTGCCATCGACGAGGAACGCTACTTGGCCGAAAGAACGGCAACCGAGGCGGCCCTTGTTGAACTGGACGAAGCCGCCACCGTCCTAGGCGCGGACAAAGCCGTGAGCCAGAAGCTACGCGAGGATTTCGAAACCCATCTGCGTATCCTCAACGCCGGAGCCACGGACGGTGAAGGCGACGACGAGGTACGTCGAGACCGGCAATACCGGGCACTGCGCCTGCACATGTTGGAGCGTAGGCGTGAGACCGTCATGCGTCTGCGCAATGAGGGGCACATCGATGACACTGTCCTACGGCTGATCCACAACGACATGGATGCCGAAGAGCTGCGGCTAGGACCTGAGCGATTCTATTAAAGCTCGGATCCCATTTTGCCGCGTGGGAACTTAGACGAGCGGATTGATACAAAATCTAGTCAAGGTCCAGCGTGAAATCAGAACCATCCTTGCGCGGAATGGTGATGGTTCCCAGCTCTTTCGCCGTTGCCGGTTCCATTGCTACCGAGACAATCCCAAAGTCGGTAGCTTTGAACTCCACCGGTGGACGTAGATCTTCGTGATTGCCCGGAATCTTCAGCAAGACGGTACGGACGTCTTTCTCTGCCACATCTGGTGGAAGCATTGCCAGAACAACGCCGGGCTTTTTGTCGCTGCCATCGATGTTCAGCGTCAAGCCGTCCTTCTGTACCTCAGCGGGAGCGTCGCATTCAGTTTCGGGACCGTTAATAGTTGCACTGCCGTCACCGTCTCCGCTTTGCGCCCAGGCAACCAAGCATAGGTCGCCCTCTTTATTGGTTGCAGCAAATTCTTGGGCGTAGGACAACGGTGCCAGGGCCCTAAAATCGGACTTCTTGATGGATGAATCGTTGAACTTCTGGGACGGTCGGTCCTCGTCCGTCTGCGGCTTGGCCAACGTGGGAATGATGTCTTTCGCGCTGACGGATGCCAATGACTTAGATGCCGAGGCAGATGGTGATGCCGATGGTGTGGCGGATGATTTATCCCCTGATTTATCCCCTTTCTGCGACTGGCTAGTTGCAGAAACTGGCTCCGCCGAAGTGCCGGATTCTTCGCTTGTTGGGGACGCTGCCGAGCAGGATGTGGCCAGAAGAACGGCGCTGAGTCCAATGAGTAGCGGGAGCTTTGATTTCATCAGAAAACCTCGAAGTCTGTTGTGGATGTATCAACAAAGATGACGATCGTGCAGTCGATGGGGCTCATCGCGTTTGGACCAGCTGAACAATTGCCTGAGTAATTAACAGCACGTAGCTATGCGTTTGAACCGCTCTTAGAACAAGACGCTAACATCAGTCGAATCCGCGGGGCAAGCATTTTAGTCAAGATAATTGTTGAAAGAGATCAATCGAGGACTGTCGATAGTTTGAAGGCGAAATTTAGGTGAAGACTGGCATGGTGAACCATCAGGACATGACTTGTCTTGATGGTCTTCACCGGTCTTCGCGCTCAATTGCTAGTTGCCCAAGAAGTCCAGTGCTTTCTCCTTGAACTCGCGACTGGTCACGGCATTGGCATGATTGCGCCCGGCCAGCCACAACACCTCGTTCGCAGTTCCCGCGTCTCGCAGTAGTCGGCGCAACCGAGGCATGGTGGTTGCAAGGTCATCCTGGTCGCCAGCAACTAAAAGCGTGGGGACCGAAGGGATCTTCGCTGCGGGATCGTATGGCTCTGACTTGATGGCTTCGATCAACTCAAATAGGGTCGTGAGGTCATTGCTTGGTTCGGCGGAGGTAATCTTCATGATGGTTGCCGTGTAGTCATCGTTGATCGGTTCACCGGAAGTGACGTTGGCCTGAGCTTGCGCAAGATTAAAAGCGGCCAGCGGGTCGCCGGCTCCTGGGCCACCCATGATCAGGTGCTCCACCAGGTCTGGATTAAACGCCGCAAACTCCCACGCAAGGCGAGAGCCGAGCGAGTAGCCGATGACATCCACTGGTCCTTCATCTAGCTCCATGACAATCGCTGCCAGCGACTGGCGAATCTGGCTAGGTGCCCAGTTTCCCTCATTGCGGTGTGGGTCCTTGCCGTGCCCGGGCAGATCGACGAGCAGCACATTGCGCCCGGCATCAGTGAAATATTTCAGCCAACGCGAACGCTCCCAATTCAATTCGCCAGATGAGGCGAAGCCGTGGATGAAAAGCACGGAAGGGCCACTCACCTCAGCGTTTGTGCGAATCACTCGAAGATTTAGATCCAGTGTCATGCCATTGATCATAGGCCATTGTGTCCTGAATTCAGGACAGAGGTTAGCGTCAATCGAGACTTAATGTCAGAATGACTCTAACGAAATCTATGTAGTGAAAATGAGGCAACAACATGTCATCGGTACCCGGATGGGCCAACGTCAACGAACGGCGCAACCTGCCGCCGGCCTTGGCGGTCTCCACGGTGATCCTTGGCATTCGAGAAGGACAAGACGGTGGCCCGGATAAACTCTGCCTACCGCTGGTGCGCCGAATCCGAGAACCACACCAGGGGCTGTGGGCCCTACCCGGTGGACCCGTTGACGCACAAGAATCCTTGGGCCAAGCCGCGGGACGCAACCTGGCCGAGACCACCGGACTGCGCCCTAACTATCTTGAACAGCTTTATACCTTCGGTGATATCGATAGATCTCCAACCCACCGTCTGGTCACCATCGCCTACTTCGCCTTACTTAATGCCAACCAAGTGGGCACAACGGTTCAAGACGACAACGTGGCTTGGTTTGACATCGATGACCCAGCAATCGCGCAGCTGGCCTTTGATCACCGCAAGATTGTTGACTACGCGTTATGGCGCCTGCGCAATAAGACCGAGTACGGACAGATAGCCCACCGACTGCTCGGCGAACGCTTCACCCTGGCAGCACTACGCGGAGTATATGAAGCCATCTTGGGACGAAGGCTTGATCCCGCGAACTTCCGCCGCACGCTGAAGAACACCGCGACCATTGAGGCCACCGACGAGTACCTCGCTGGCGGACAACACCGACCTCCGCGGCTCTACCGCTATGTAGGCCACGGACCTGACCCGCTGGAAGTCGATCCCACGCAGACCTAGAACTTTTCACCAGCTTTATCTTTTTGATTCGCAAGAAATGGACAACCCCATGAGCACCGAACTAACTGACAACTTTGGATCTGTCGCACAGAACATCACCCGGCTAAACCTCTTGGCTCCAGAATCCACCTGCTCCACCGACCTGGCCGCAAACCCGTGGGACACCCCAGCCGGTTATGGTCCCGGAGCTTCCCAAGAGGACAAGATTCCTTCCGGGTACCCGGTGCAGGGCTCCATTCCGGAAGAGTATTTGAAGGCCAACGACGCTGACCTAGATGCACGGATTCTGGCTGCCAAAAAAACTCTCGGGGACAAAGCAGTGATCCTCGGACACTTTTATCAGCGTGATGAAGTGGTGAAATACGCGGACTTTGTGGGGGATTCCTTCCAACTGGCTAATGCCGCATTAAGCCGAGACAAGGCTGAAGCCATCGTCTTTTGCGGTGTGCACTTCATGGCCGAAACCGCCGACATTCTTTCCCGTGATGACCAATCGGTGATCCTTCCGAATCTTGCCGCGGGCTGCTCGATGGCTGACATGGCCGATGGGCCCAGTGTGCAGCAGTGCTGGGAGGAACTCACGGCGCTGTACGCAGATGAAGAAGATGACGGACGGATGCCGGTTATCCCGGTGACCTACATGAACTGCTCCGCTGAACTCAAGGCTTTTGTGGGTCGCAACGGGGGATTGGTCTGCACTTCATCCAACGCAGCGACCGTCCTGGAATGGGCTTTTGAACGCGGACGCCGGGTACTGTTCTTCCCTGATCAGCACCTGGGTCGTAATACCGCCAAGGCTATGGGCGTGCCACTAGAGCAGATGCCAATGTGGACACCGCGTAAAGAACTGGGCGGCAATGAGTCCCAGACTTTACTCGACGCCAAGGTCATTTTGTGGCACGGTTTTTGCTCCGTGCACAAGCGCTTCACCCCGGCCCAAATTGCCAAGGCGCGTGAAGACTTCCCCGGTGTACAGGTCATAGTGCACCCCGAATGCCCAATGGAAGTTGTCGACGCAGCAGACTCTGCTGGCTCCACCGACTTCATCCAAAAAGCTATCGCTGCTGCTACGGAACCAACTACCTTCGCCATTGGTACCGAGATCAACATGGTCAATCGTCTGGCTGCCCAGTACCCACAGCACACGATCTTCTGCCTTGACCCAGTGATCTGCCCCTGCTCCACCATGTACCGGATCCACCCCGGCTATCTCGCTTGGGTACTAGAGGAACTGGTAGAAGGACGCGTAGTCAACCAGATCACTGTGCCAAAAGAACAGCAGGGTGACGCAAAAATTGCCCTAGAGCGCATGCTGGCAGCAAAGCGATGAACAAGGCATTAAAGGAAGACCGGAAGCTGGTGATTATCGGCTCCGGTGTGGCTGGACTCTGCGCAGCATTGGAGGCCGCTCGGTTAGAACTGCCAGTAGTCATGGTGACCAAAGAGCAACTAGGTGCCGGAAACAGTGCCTGCGCTCAAGGTGGACTTTCGGCGGTGACAGCTCAAGGTGAGGCAGTAGGAGATAGCGTGGCTAGCCACGTAGCTGACACCTTGCGCGCTGGTGCCTGGTACGGCGGTCAAAATGCGGTTCAGGAACTATGCGGTGCAGCTGCCGAGCTGGTCAGCACGCTGGAAAAGTATCAGGTCCACTTTGATACCGATACGGCAGGCAACTATGAACTTGGGCTGGAAGCCGCGCACAGTGCTAACCGGATTCTGCATGCAGGCGGAGACGCTACGGGCGCAGGATTAGTCGCTGCGCTGACACAGGCCGTTCGCGCCGCTGCCTATGAAGGGAAAATAGATCTTCTAGAACATGCTCTGGTCACCGAAATCGTTTCCCGTGATGATGGACAGCGCACGGTGAACTATCTACAGGGAAATCAGCAACAGTCTTTCAATGCTGATTCGGTGCTCATCGCTACCGGTGGTATCGGCTCCCTGTACCAAGCGAGCACCAACCCGCAAGGTGCAACCGCTGACGGAATTGCGTTAGCTGCCCGTGCTGGAGCGGTGATTAGTGATCTGGAATTTATTCAATTCCACCCCACCTTGGTTGACCCAGCACTTCACCCGAATGCCGGCATGATCAGCGAAGCGGTACGTGGCGAAGGTGCCGTCTTGGTCAATGAACTCGGCCAGCGCTTCATGCTGGAGATTGATGAGCTGGCAGAGCTTGCACCACGCGACGTGGTGGCCCGAGCGATCCACACCCAATACCAAGCAGGCCATCAAGTCTTTATCGACGCCCGCGAAATAGAAAGCCAGAGAGGTGAAGGGTTCCTCGCCAGCCGTTTCCCTTCCATTAGCGCGCGGCTGAAAGCGTGCGGACTGGATCTTGCAGTGGCCCCAGTACCTGTGGTGGCAGCCCAGCACTATGTCATGGGTGGAATCCACACCGACACCCATGGACGTACCAGTGTGCCAGGGCTCTATGCAGCCGGGGAATGTGCCAATACCACTGTGCACGGGGGCAATCGTTTGGCCAGCAACTCGTTACTGGAAGCGATGGTCTTTGCCCGCAAAGCCATCTACGTCATGAGTACCGATGCACCGACACGAGCCTGCGAGCTCAGCGACCTACAAGTTACCCAGTTGCCACCGGTGCGGACCAAAGCGCCATTGGACCTAGCTCAGCTACAAGCATTGGCTAGTGAGCACCTCGGGGTACACCGCAGCGGGCATGGACTTGAACAGCTAATTTCCGTACTGGATTCCAGCGCCCCGGTAGCTCAAGAGCAACGTGCCCAAATTGAACTCAACAACCTGTTCACCAGCGCACGAATCATTGCTTACGCCGCGCTGGCCCGTAAACAAAGTCTCGGAGCGCATCACCGACTTGATGCGCCAGCTGGCAGCGATAACAGTAAGCAGCGTTTCGCCTGGGTTCTAGATACCGCGAAGCCAGCAATCAATCAGTCTGAAAGCAAGGAAGTCCACGCGTGAACCAGCCCATCCGACCGGTACCGGCCCAAGCTATCGACCGCATCTTGGACATCGCTTTTGCCGAAGACAATCCACGGGGAGATCTCACCGCAGATTCCATCGTTCCTGTGGGCGCAGTGGCTACCGCAGTAGTCAGCGCGCGTGAACCTGGAGTACTTGCCGGAGCCGAAGTCTTTACCCGAGCCATGACAATGGTCAATGCTCAGATTGAGGTTACTGCGCTGATCCAAGACGGAGAGAAATTTGAGGTTGGAGAGCAACTACTCAAAGTCCACGGACCAGCAGCCTCGGTATTGACCGCAGAGCGGGTAGCACTGAACCTATTGCAGCGTATGAGCGCCATCGCCACAGCTACAGCGCAGCTGGTAGACCTCGTTGCGCACACCAAAGCCCGCATTGCCGATACCCGAAAAACCACACCGGGCCTACGGGTACTTGAACGGTATGCAGTGCGTTGTGGTGGGGGAGTGAATCACAGAGATAATCTCTCCGACGCATTCATGGCCAAAGATAACCATCTGGCATTACTTGGTGAGGGTGAAGAGCTCACTAAAGCGCTGGTAGCGGTTCGCGCCCGGTTGGGACACACCACCGCCATGGAAGTTGAGGTGGATCGAATCGAGCAGATCCCCGCAGTTCTGGCAGCCGGGGTAGATGTGATCATGCTGGATAACTTTGATCTTGCAGACATCCCCGCAGCTATAAAGCTCATTGATGGGCAGGCCATCATCGAAGCCAGCGGCACGGTTAGCGCTCAAACTGTCGGACCTATCGCTGAAACGGGCGTGGACATCATCTCCAGCGGAGCCATTACCCACTCGGTGCGAGCCATTGACCTCGGTTTGGATATGGTTATTGCATGATCTACATGGACGCCGCCTCCACCGCACCGCCGAGACAAGAGGTTCTTGACCTCGTCACCCCGCTACTTACTAGCAACTACGGCAACCCGGCGTCCCTACACGAATTGGGCCACCAAGCTAAGCGCGCCAGCGACTGGGCACGCGCTCAAGTTGCCGATCACCTCGGGGTAGACGAAAGCGAAATTTACTTCACCTCTGGTGGCACCGAAGCCGATAACACTGCAGTGATCGGCGCAGCCTTGGCCAATCCGCGTGGAAAAGTTGTCGTGACCAGTTCCATTGAGCACCCGGCTGTACTAGAGGCCTGCGCCTATCTGGTGCAGTTCCATGGCTTCACCCACCGCATGATCCCGGTAGGGCGTAACGGAATAGTGGACATGGACGCAGCCAATGACCTCATTGATGAGCACGTCGCAGTGCTATCGGTGATGGCGGTGAACAATGAAGTTGGAACCATCCAACCCATCAAGGAACTAGCTTCACTTGCACACGCAGCCGGTGCCTTGATGCATACCGATGCGGTACAGGCCGCGGGATGGCTGGACCTTTCGCAGCTCGCCTCCCACGTTGATGCACTGAGCATTTCTGGGCACAAGATTGGCGCATTAAAAGGAAGCGGAGTCCTGTACTTCAGCAACCGTCATCGCCTGGTCCCTTTACTGCACGGTGGGGGACAACAAGGCGGTGTACGCTCAGGCACTGAGAACCCAGCAGCTGCAGTAGGAATCGCACGAGCCCTGCAACTCGGCGCCGAGCAACGCGAGGCGTCAGCCGGTGATAGCTACTCGAAGTACCTCATTGAGCGCATCACCAAAGAGGTGAACGCAATCGCGCCAGGCCTAGTAGAACTCACCGGGGATCCTGAACAACGAATCGGCGGCATCGTTTCCTTCGTCTTCCCACGCACCGCGGGCGAAACAGTACTCATCGAGTTAGAGCGCAAAGGAGTGCTGTGCTCATCAGGTTCGGCCTGCTCGGCCGGAAGCACCGAACCCTCAGCTGTGCTCACGGCCATGGGGTACGAGGAGGAACTCGCACATACCGCTGTACGTTTATCCTTCACCCGCAGCACCAAGGAAAACGAGATCAGCCAGGTAGCCAGCGCGGTGGTCGCCACCATCAAATCTCTGGTGAGCTAAGCAGCCAGTGGCTTAGCGGTCAGCGATAAAACGCTTGGTGACGGAGATGTCTCGGTCGCCAAGGCCCGCATCAATGACTTCCTCAATGGCCGCACGTAGCTGGGGAAGCAGCATCACATTGGTGTCGGTGGCTTCGGCGATCTCGTTAGCTCCGTGAAGATCTTTACGCATGTACTTGATAGCGCCAGAAGGTGAATCATCGCCTGAGACCAGTCGATCTTTACGGCTATCAAGTAGGCGCGAAGATGCGTACCCGTGACCCAATAGGTCCCACATGGCTTCCAGATCTAGCCCGGAACGCTCGGCCAACACCGACGCTTCACCCAAGGCAAAGATGGTGGCGCTGACAACCAATTGATTACACGCCTTAGCAACCTGACCGGACCCGAGTTCGCCTAGACGCACCGACGTGCCACAAGGTGCCAATGCCTCAGATGCTCGTTCACAAAGAGCTGGTGATCCGCCAAGCAGGATGGAAAGCGTGCCTGCTTTGGCACCATCCTCGCCACCTGAGACCGGTGCGTCGACGACGTTAATGCGCTCGCCGAAACGTGCGGTGAGGTCTTCAGCTAGTTTGCGTACCCCGGGGGCCGAGCACGTGGAGCCAATAAGAAGCAGTAGTGGTGGGGCTGTTTCGGATCGCTGTTCCAGCCCGGCCAAGAGTCCTTGGGCACCTTCTAGAGTTTCGCTGATCTGTGGAAGGTCCGGAAGCATAAGTAGAACTTCATCGCATTCGGACGCAAGTTGCGCCGCATTGGATGCCCACCGAATGTTTTCTGGGTTTGTGCCGTCTTTCAACTCTGATCGTAGGTCGGTGAGCACCTGGTCTTCCGGTCGGCTGGAAGTCACGGTAACTACTCCGTGGCCCTCGGCTAGCAGTCTGGCCATAGGGCGTCCCATGGCTCCAAGACCGATCACGCCTACAAGAGGTGTGTTCTTTTGTACTGGTGAATTCATCAGCAACTCCTTTGTTGTGAAGTGGAACGACGTAAAAAAGGGTGGTCAATATAGAGAACTCTGTTCAATATACTGTCCAAGACGCTATGCTGTCACCAGACGGAAGGAAAACAGAGCAATGACGCCTACAACACAACGCCTGCGCGTGGGAATCGCCGTAGATGTACCCGCGGCAGATATTGAACTCATGCAAGAACTCGAACCCCGCTTGGAATTCATTTATGAACCGGGGCTTTACCGGCCGCAGCGCTGGCAAGGTGACTGGGAGGGTGATCCGCAGTTCACGCGCACGGCCGAACAAGCTGAACGCTATCAAGAGATCATCACTTCATCACAGGCACTCTTTGGAATTCCGGACGTAAACCCAGGACTTCTGAAGAAGACCGTGGGCGAAAACTCCGAACTTCGCTGGGTGCACACCACTGCTGCCGGTGGTGGCGCGCAAGTTAAAGCCGCAGGGCTGACCACGGAAGAACTGGAGCGCGTCGCCTTCTCCACCAGTGCCGGAGTCCACGGTTCAACTCTGGCGGAATTTGCCCTCTTTGGTGTTCTGGCCGGTGCAAAGAATCTGCGCAAGCTTGAAGCTGACCAAGCCAATAAGTTCTGGCCCTCGGAACGCTGGGGTATGCGCCATCTAGATGAGATGACCATTCTTGTTGTTGGCCTCGGCGGCATTGGTACCGCAGTAGCGGAACGCTATAAGGCCTGCGGATCTACCGTTTGGGGAACCTCGCGTAGCGGCCATCCGGTTGCCGGTGTGGATCGACTGATTGATCCTTCCAAGCTAGCCGAAGTGGCTGGTCAGGTAGATGCCATTGTCGCCACGCTTCCAGGCACCAAGAGTACCGAAGGACTGCTGGGCGCTGACGTCTTTGAAGCGGTCCGCGAAGGAACCATCTTTGTGAACGTGGGACGTGGAACTGTGGTTGATGAATCTGCGCTCATCCCTGCATTGCAGGCGGGTAGAATCGGATTTGCTGCCCTAGATGTGGTGGCTCAGGAACCGTTGGATCCGAACAGCGTTTTGTGGGATCACCCGAATGTTTTGATCAGTCCGCATACAGCTGCGCTGAGCAGCCAAGAGACTACGCGAATCGCTCGTCTCTTCGCTCATAATGCAACGTGCTTCCTGGATGGTCAGGACTTGCGCAACAAGGTCGACACCGTAGAATTCTACTAATGACAAGCGAAATTGAGGTTACTGAAGGCACCGGCGAACGGGTTAATAGAGACCCTGCGCCGGCGGTGACCCGAGCCTTGGGAATTCTAGGTCTGCTTGCTGAAGCCGATGGTCGTGCGCTCTCACTTAGTGAGCTCGCACGAACCTTGGGCATTGCCAAATCCTCCTGCGCCAACCTTTGCCAAGCATTGGAAGACGGCGAAATGATACGGCGCACCAGTGACGGATTTGGACTGGGTCGACGCAATGCCGAACTTGGTGGAGCGTACTCGCTGCAGTTCAATCAGGTGCGCGAATTCTTCGGGCTCATCTCATCCTCACCCACCCTGCGTGGTGAGCTGGTGCAGATTGCCATGCTTGATGGCGCGGACGCGCTGTATCTAGCTCGTCATGAGGGGCGTATGCCTTACCGCTTTGGTGCTCCTCTGGGTTCGCGGTTACCAGCCGTCTTTAGTGCGGCGGGTAATGCGCTGCTGATGTCGCTCACCGAAGATCAGCTGACCGAACATATCGATCAGAATCTACCATTGCGCAGTGGGATTGATGGTCTGGAAGTGACGCCGAAGGAACTTCGTCAACGATTGACGCTGGCGCGTGAGCGCGGCTTTGCGGTGGATGAAGGGCACTCAACCAGTGGTGTTACCGGCGTAGCCGTACCATTGGCTGCTTGGTCGCCAGGAGATCCGCCGCTGGCTCTGGGAACTGCTATTCCGATGGATCAGGCTGACCCGTTACGCGTAGCTGCAGTAGGTACTGCACTACGCGAAGTAGCTGCGCGTCTTGAAAATCCTTGGAGAGCCCGCGCCGCACGAGACTAATTGTCTCTAGCGAAAACTAAATAGTGTTTTAGAGCGTCACCTCGTTTCCCCTTGTGAAGGGCGTGCGAGGTGGCGCTTTTGTTTTCCAAGAAATATCAACCAAAAATAATGTGTCCAATATGTTGTACAGCGTTCGCTATGCTGGTATCTTCAATTCAGGTAGAAGTGATGTGCTTCACTCGTCAAAGGAGACCACCATGAATTCAACGCCAACGGGAGCCACCGGCTCCGGCGGTTCAGCACTTGATGCGAACTACGCTAAAAACCTGCAACGGGCCACCTTGGCCTCGAGTATTGGTAGTGCACTGGAGTATTTCGACTTCGCTCTGTACGGCTTGGCCACGGCGCTGATTTTCAATGTGCTCTTCTTCCCGCAAGGCGATCCGGCCATGGCCACGGTGGCAGCATTCGCCACCTTTGGTGTTGGATTTATTGCTCGGCCTTTTGGCGGCCTGTTCTTCGGAATGCTCGGTGACCGGCTGGGGCGAAAGATTGTCCTGATCATCACCATCATGCTGATGGGCGGCGCATCAACCCTGATCGGTGTATTGCCGACCTATCAGATGGCCGGCATCTGGTCCCCAATTCTGCTGGTGCTCCTGCGCCTCTTGCAGGGCTTCGGCGCAGGCGCCGAACAAGCTGGCGCTACCGTGCTGATGGCAGAGTACTCGCCAACTGCGCGACGCGGTTTCTTCTCGGCCTTGCCATTTATCGGCATTCAGGCCGGAACTCTGCTGGCCGCAGTGGTGTTCTCGCTGCTGACCATGCTTCCCGAAGAAGCATTGATGACCTGGGGCTGGCGTGTACCTTTCCTAGCATCATTCTTGCTGATCATCCTGGCCGTGCTTATCCGTTCAAAGCTGGAAGAAACCCCAACCTTTGTTGAGATGGAAAAGCGCGAGCAGGTTTCAGAGCACCCACTGCGTGAACTCTTCCGCAACGGTTTCCCCGGCGTGCTGGTAGGTATCGGTCTGCGCATGGCGGAAAACGGTGGCTCCTACATGTTCCAGGGCCTGGCACTGAGCTTCTTTGTCACCGTTGTGGGTCCAGAAGCCGACAAGGGCTTGCTTACCTGGGGTGTGACTATTGGTTCGCTGATCGGTGTCTTCTCGGTACCGTTTGCCGGAGCACTCTCTGATCGTTTCGGACGTCGAATCATTTATCGTGCCGGCGCGGTCTTCATGCTGGTGTACTCACTGCCAGCATGGTGGGCCTTGACCCTGGGCAGCCACGCCTTGGCCATTGCCGTGATCGCAGTGGGCATCGGCATTGGTGTTGCCACGATGCTTGGCCCACAGTGCGCCATGCTTCCTGAACTCTTTGGCAGTCGTCACCGTTACTTGGGTGTGGCTATGGCCCGCGAAATCTCTGCAGTGCTCGCCGGTGGTTTGGCCGGTGTGCTCGGTGCCTACCTGATTGCCATCACCGATGGCAGCTGGTTGGTCTTGGGACTGTATATGGCAGTGCTTTCGGCCATCACCGTAGCTTCGACCTTCTTGGTTCCTGAAACCCTGCGTCGAGATTTGACCCGCACCGACGATGCAGTCAAGATTTCCTCGGTAGAAGCAGGCGACGATGTCTGGCTCTCCGGCAGTCAAGGTATGGGTGCCTCGGCAGTTTCTGCTCGCACCTCCTTCACCGTAGACCGGGAGCCGGTCTCGATGGACGAACGGTAGATCCCAACGGCCACAAATGACCGTGGGTAGATAACCAAAACTCAAAACGCGAACCTCCAAGCAACTCGGTTGCTTGGAGGTTCGCTTTGTTCTGGGCAAAACACTAATTTTGTGAACCCTGCTACTGGGGGACTGGTTTAGTGGTCTGGACTACCCAGAAGTAGTAAAATGACGAAAAACTTGTTACTCGGCGTAAGTTTTGGCGCTGAGATGGCTGAATTTAGGTGCGCAGAGCGCCGCGATGTGGCAAAGTTACACTGGGCGCAGTCCATAATAGGGCGCGGCACCGGCGCAGTCTCGTGGCTGAGGCCAAAACTAAAGTCAACTCGCATCATTAGTTCGGGTAGCGCTAGACCACGCACATCAGGTGGCAAGCGACTGCACTGAGCCACAAACAGAAGGACCCTATGAGGATTCCTGGACGTAGTGCCGCCTTAGCGCTGGCCGTAACCATGACCATCGGAACAGGTGCACAGGCAGCGGTTGCAACCGCAGCCACCCCTGAAGTTCCCAAATCATTGCCTTCGACTAAGCTCAACGTCGCAGCTGCAAAGTCCACAGTCACCAAGCGCACCACGGCGAATCTGCGCTTGCGTGCCAAGGGCAGCACATCTTCGGCCACCTTGGCGGTCATTCCCAAGGGAACCAAACTCACCATTTTGGGCACCAGCGGATCATGGAGCAAGGTTCGATACGCTGGCAAGACCGGTTGGTCTTCCAACTCCTACCTAGCCACCGTCTCCGCGTCGCAAAACAACGGTGACGCCGTGCGCTACACCATTGCCAATCTGAACCTTCGCAGTGGCGGTGGAACCAACTATCGCTCGCTGGGTGTGATCCCTAAGGGTGAGCGTGTCACCGTCCTGAAAACTTCAGGTGGCTGGGCCAAGGTTTCTTCTTCCAAGGGCACCGGCTGGTCCAAGGCCAGCTACCTCAAGTCCTCGGGCGGTTCCTCGACCCCAGAGAAGTCCACCCCGGAAACAACGAGCACTTCTCGTTACACCACAGCTAACCTGAATCTGCGTACCGGTGCTGGACTCAGCTACCGTTCACGGGGTGTGATCCCCAAGGGCGAAAAGGTCAAGGTCTATCGCTCCTCGGGCAACTGGGCTCAGGTTTCAACTTCCAAGGGAACAGGCTGGGTCAGCAAGTCGTACCTCGGCAATGCCGCTACGCCGCAGAAGCCACAACCAGCGCCTAAACCAGAGCAGACTCCTACCAAGACTGCCTACGCCACTTCCAGCGTGAACCTTCGTTCCGGTCCGGGAACTAACTACCAGATCAAGGGAGTTGTTCCGGCTAGTTCCAAGGTTCAGGTACTCAGTGCCGAGGCCGGCTGGTCAAAGGTTTCCGGCAGTGTTGGTGTTGGCTATGTCGCCTCTAGCTACCTGAGCACTTCGGCAACTGGCTCGTCAACCAGCGGGGTGCGCAGCGATACCCGACTGGTCATGAACACTGTCAGCAGACTATTCGCCGGCGATTTCACCTCACTGGGCACTCTGCGTTCAGGCTCTGTAGGCCATAGCTCAGGACGAGCAGTAGACGTGATGATCCGCAATTACCAGAGCGCCTCAGGCGTTCAGGCCGGTGACCGCATCGCTCAGTTCCTTCTGGATAACCGTCAGCAGCTGGGCATCAGCTACCTGATTTGGCAGGACAAGATCTGGTTGGGTGAGAGCAAGGGATGGGAGCCATACTCTACTTCAGGTAAGTACGGCACTCAGTTCACAAACAACTGGACTGACAACACCCGACACATGAACCATATCCATGTGGAGACCTTTGGTGATTCTGCAACCGGTGGGGCACTAAACTACCGCATGCTGAACGGCTAAAAGCAACGCACAAAGCAGTAGACGCTTGAATATTGTGTTCAAGCGTCTACTGCTTTAATAGGCCTCGGCAGCCGGAGTGCTGGCTCGTCGCACCGCAGCCGGGGCGTGAAGGGCAGCGGGCCAATGAAACCTGACAGAGCTTTCGCCCTTCAGCTCCAGGACTCTGGCGCCTGGCTACAGCGTGTTATAGGTTGGGCGTGTTGTGAACGCTGTCTGCGGGGAAGGACCTGACCCCGCATTTGATATGTGCTTCACCGAACCTTGGGCTCCGCCCCGCAGACGTTTCAGATATCTCAGGAGAACCATTGATGGCCTCATCCCGCATTGTCATTGCCGGTCCGGCCACATGGAATCATCTGATCAAGATGGATCACCTACCAGAACCGGTACCTCACACGCAGTTCGCACAGTCAGCCTGGCACACGGTAGGCGGAACAAGCGCGGGTAAAGCACTGCATCTGGCCGGGCTGGCAGCGGATGTTGAGCTATGGACCAGTTTGGATGAGGACACAGATGGCACTCGGGTAAAAAGCCTGCTCGAAACCGCCGGAGTCCACGTTCAGGTCATCCCAAGCAAGGACACCGAACGGCACGTTAACCTCATGGCTGGTGGAAGCCGAGTTTCCGTCTATGTCTCTACGGTCTCTGCACCAACAGCCGCGTCGGTAGCAGCCCTTTGTGAGGCAGTAATGGGCGCACGTGTTGCGGTCATCGACCTCAGCGTCGTGGGCCAGCACCTCTTGGATTTGTTACCTGTTGAGCACCCGCCACTGTGGATGGATCTACATGACTATGACGGGTCCTCGACCTTCCACGAACCATTTCTGAGCCGGGCCAGCACAGTCTTCATGAATGACGACGGAACTGATGATCCCTGGACGCTCATGAAGTCCTGTCTTGAACGTGGCCCGCAGCTGGCGGTGTGCACCTTGGGTGCCAAAGGTGCGATCGCCTTGGAAGCTGACGGCACCCGGCACCAGGTTGCAGCCGCACCGGCAACAATAGTTGACACCAACGGTGCAGGCGATGCGTTCATGGCAGGGTTCCTCGCTGCAACTCTGAACGGTAACGACGTCCAGGAAGCGTTAAGCGCGGCCGCGCACCAAGCTACAGAAGCTCTAAAAACCAGGCACTTGCATCCGGTGCTCGCCGAGCTCTGGCAGCCGATTGATTAGCAGCTAGCTGACTATGTCCAAGGGCTGCGGCATTTTATTGTGATGATTTAACGCAAGTACTTGCCAGAGGCCCAACCGTTTTTACCGGCGTACTTCACTGGGTACCACCCCGATTTTTTGGAACCGGTGACGCTCACCTTTTTACCCTTGGGGATTGTCAAGATGATTCGGTGGTTGGTTCCGTTACCGGATCGCATGTTCAGGTTTTCAGTCGTCTTAGCCGACTTTGCCTTGATGGTCTTGGAGTCATCCTTTTTTGGAGTGTCCTTGGACGTATTCGATGGCATGGAGATGTTCTTTAGGTACTTGCCAGAAACCCAACCGGTCTTTGAACTGTACTGAACCTGGTACCAACCCGAATTCTTGGAACCGGTGAGCTTGACGGTTTTGCCGTTAGGAATGGTCAGCAAAATTCGGTTGCCGGTGCCAGCGCCGCTACGCATATTCAAATTTGCGCTTGTTTTTGCCGTTCCTTTGGCGCTCTTGGAAGGAGGAGTGGTGGACTTGCTTCCGGCAACACCGTAGTAGGCCTCAAGAGTTTTCGCGCCTGAGTTCTTGTAGCTCTTGGCCAGTGACGTTCCCAAGTAGCGGAAGTGCCATGGCTCGTACGAGTATCCCGTGATCGATTCTTGGCCCTTCGGATAACGAAGGATGAAGCCGTACTTATGTGCATTCTTTGCAACCCAACGGCCAACAGGAGTATCGGCAAAGCAGGCTTGCAGGCCGCAAGCGCTGTTGTTGTTTCCAACATCGATGGCCAGGCCCGTTTGATGCTCGCTGGTTCCGGGGACGGCCGAAATCTTAGATGCGTAGCTCTGACCGTAGATTCGTGTGTAGTAGTTGTAGAGCTCCGCCTGACGGGCGTAGGAACGGTAGCCGCTGACCGCACGAATCTTGACTCCGTCTTTGGCTGCTGCCTTGACCATCGTGGTGTAAGCAGATGATGCCGAAGATTTCAGGCGAACGTTAGTGCCTGGTACTGCAACTGTCTTAGGTGCGTATTTTTTGGGGCTCAACGGGTAGCTCTTGTTCACAAATACGTCGGTCCGGCTCGGATCACGCTGGATCTTGCGTGCAGCTATGTGTACCGCCGAGTCTACCGAGAGTGCTTGGGTGCTGATTTCGCTCGGCGCAGCAATGCTCGGAGTGGCAGAGGCTGGAGCTAACGGCATCAATGTTGCCATTAACGCAACACTTAGCGTCGTGGCCAGAGAAAGTCTAAGCATGCGTGGCGATTTCATGCGTGTGTCCATTCGGATCTCGAGTGATGTGCTGCTCATTTCATCACTAATCGCCCTCCGATTCAAGGTTTCTGCAATTGGTTGAAGACGAATGTTCTACTTGCCTGCGGTTTATCGAAGCCAGTCTTCATTGGTGTCAAAAGGTGAATGTCCCGGTCAGAGACAGGTGGATACGTCATCTTGTGCCTGCGGCTGCGAGTTCAATTATTACGATGTGTTCAGCCAGCGGTGGAAGCGATACCGGTAGTTATGAGCTGGCATGCACAAACGCTTTTGAATGAGGTGGTCGGCGAGCATATTGATCGGACCTGACGCCCCGAACGGGTTGATCAATCTGAGAGGAGAATTTTTCTTGCTCGGTGAGTTTTGATAAGTTTGCGATCATGCATATCCGTCCAGAAGTCTTTGATGACCGTGCTGCGGTGTATGCAGTTACGCATGCAGCCTTCGCCGGAATAGACCCGATGGTGGAACCTGAAGAGGTCTCACTTTTGCAAGAACTGTTCGACTGCGACGAGTATGACTCCAGGTTCTCGTTGGTCGCTTTGGATGGCACCGCTGTCATTGGCCACGTGATTGCCACGTGGGGGAACATCGCTGGCGTACCGACTCTCGGGTTAGGCCCACTAGCGGTAGCCCCGGAATACCAGCACCGCGGCGTCGGATCGATCTTGATGCAGAGCATCCATGATCAGGCCGAAGCAGAAGCCCTTGGTGGAATCGTCCTCTTGGGTGCTCCGGGCTATTACCGCCGATTTGGATATGAGCCGGCACTCGCGCGAGGAATCAACCCGAGCGACAGCACCTGGGGCGATCATTTTATGGTCCGGGTCTTTGATGAGCGGAAGCTGCCCACCGGTCATTACCAGTATGCCAAGCCCTTCGGTGTTTGACTCAGAATTCTCGGTAAAAAAGTAGCAAAGTGTTGCCTGAGCCTACCGCTACGCGTAGACATGAAACATGGCATCAGATCAAGATTTAGAGCAACTGTCCTTCACCGTCTCAGGATTTATCTCCAAAGAGATCTCCGAGGTTTACGAAGCCGTTGCTGATCCCGAAAAACTCTCTAGCTACTTCACCACTGGTGGGGCTAAGGGCCGTGCTGAAACCGGGGAAACGCTCACCTGGGATTTTCATGATTTCCCTGGCGCTTTCCCGGTCAAAGTCATTGAGGCGCAGTCCCCAAAGAAAATCGTGATTCAATGGGGCGCTGAGCACACCACCTCAGATAACGCGATGAACACCGTGACCTTCGATTTCACTTCCGTTGATAATGACACACGAACTAAAGTCGATATCACCGAAACCTCGTGGCAAGCCACCACTGATGGCGCCAAAGCGGCCTTTGGCAATTGCATGGGATGGACCGGGATGATGGCCGCGATGAAAGCTTGGCTGGAGTACGGCATCAACCTGCGTGAGGGTTTCTACAAGTAATCCCGACGAATCTAGCGGCGACGTCGGTAGTACACGTGGGTGGCTAGCGAAGTTTCTCGTCGTGAGTAACGGTCCATATGCGACTCGATTGTTTCTACGGTGATCGCTTCGCCCTTGCCGAGCTGAATCGGAGCGATATGTAGGCGCAGTTCATCAATGAGTCCCTCGTTCAAGAACTGCACGATCGTGTTGGCGCCGCCAGCGATGGCTACCTGCCCTTCGCCGGCAGCTTCCTTGGCTTCGGAGAGCGCCTCGTGAATTCCGCGGGTGACAAACTGAAAACTTGTGCCACCATCAAGGCGAAGTGTGGGTCGAGGGTGGTGGCTTAGTACAAAAACCGGTGCGTGGTACGGAGGATTATCGCCCCACCAACCGCTCCAGTCGGACTCAAGGGCTTGTTCTGGTGGGCCAAACATATTCAGGCCCATGATGAACGCTGAGGCTTCGGTAATGGCCGCTATCTCGGCGGTATTTTCCTCGGTGCGCTCAAGTTGCCACCGATGCAGTTTCTCTCCGCCTTCGCCTAGCGGAGTTTCTAAGCATTGATTCGGTCCGGCGCAGAAACCATCAGAGGAAACCGTAACATCGCAAGTAACTAGCCCCATCACTAGACCTCAATTCATCATCGGAGAAACGCTTTGAGTATTGGTACTCCTACAGTGAACCGGTCAGAGAGTAGATGCAAGCAAATCACGCACGGAACGCGTCGAAGCTTAGGAATCAGCGTCCTTAGGAACACCAACAACATTCCACACCGTGGCGGCGTGCTTCTTTAGTAGTGCAGATTCCAAAACTATGGCGGCCTTGCGGTGAACACACGTCACCCATCTGACTTCACCGTCTAGGCGGTCAATGGCGCGCCTTGCCACAGACTCAACTTTGTCTGCGGTTCCAGCTTCGGCCTGTTGGAGTAGTTCTTTCACCCAGGCGGGATCTGCCAGTGCCCGATCCATGGCATGTTTGCCTAGGCCGGAGGTTGCGCCCTTGCCGGAAGAATAGATTTTTAACCGACCGCGCACACCCTTGCCGTTTCGTTCGCCGGCAGCTCCGATATACAGCGGTGGATTTGAGTCGCTGCCTTGCTGGCGAAACATGTAAACGCCAGGAAGCGCAGGTGCTTCGTTGGCTGCCTGAGCAAAGGGGATCCATTCGGACCAGTCCAGCGATTCTAAGGTTTCGTCGCTGATAGGTACCAGCGGTGCATTCAGCCCAGGGGCGCCAGCGAATCCGAGCTGGGTGAGCAACGCGGGTTGCAGGTGCCAGTTGCCTCCGGGCTTATTTGGGATTTGGACACCGCCCTTGGGGCGCTGCTTTTGAAGGTAAGTTCTTAGATCCTTGGTAGGAACGCCAAGCTGGCTAGCTGCTACGTCTAACGAAAGTAGCTGCTCATCTTCTAACAATGATCTTCCTTCGGTGCTGGTCTAGGTCCGACTATTTTGTTGCCTAGTTCAATGGTGCCAGAAAACCCGGTAGGCGGGGCGCGAGCCTGACCTACCGGGTCTGTGATGATGAACTAGTCAATAGCGCGGTGCAACTTGGTGCTCAACCGTTCTAATTCGTGAAATTCTTCTTCGCTCAGTGCTGAACCCAAAAGCTCATGAAGATGTTTAACATGCTCACGGCCGATTTCCTGCTGAACTTTGAGACCTTGATCGGTCAGCGAGAGCCGTGAGGCCCGTTGGTCATCTGGATCTGCTTCACGGACTACCAAGCCTCGCTCTTCTAAGCGAGTGATCATTCGACTCAAACTTGGTTGGGTAATGAGCAGATGTTTGTTCAGATCAACCATGCGGCTTTTACCTTCGGGGCAGTTGCGCAAATTGAACAATACGTCGTATTCGCGCATGGAGAGCTTGCCGAACTCGGGCATCGAATTGATGTGACGCATGACCGCCACCTGTGCTCGGAAGAGTGACTCCCAAGCATCGGTGGTGCTCTTGAGCGAGGCTACCGGTTTACTGGTCTCGGTCACTTGCTACTGGCTCCTTGGTATTTGCTAAGTCAGCTTCCATTTTAGCCCGGCGAGCTACAACCAAGCGTTCATGGGTTGGAGCTGGAGTCAGGTCGTTTGGAGCACGTGACTCCATTTCTTTGCGCAGTTCTGGCAAGACGTACTCACCAAACATGTCCAACTGATTCAGCACGGTCTTCAGTGGGAGACCTGCATGGTCCACCAAGTAGAGCTGGCGCTGGTAGTCGCCAAAGTATTCCTGGAAGGTCAGGGTCTTTTCGATGACCTGCTGTGGGGAACCAACGGTGAGCGGAGTTTGTGCGGTGAAATCTTCCAACGACGGACCATGGCCATAAACCGGCGCATTATCGAAGTATGGACGGAATTCTTTCACCGCCTGCTGCGAGTCCTTGGCCATGTAGAACTGGCCGCCAAGACCAACCACTGCCTGATGTGCTTTGCCGTGACCGTAGTGCTCGTAACGCTCACGGTACAGGTTGATCAGCTGCTGGTAGTGCTCCTTTGGCCAGAAGATGTTGTTGGCGAAGAAACCGTCACCATAGTAGGCAGCGATTTCAGCTACCTGTGGGGTACGGATTGAGCCGTGCCAGACGAACGGTGCAACATCATCAAGCGGACGCGGGGTGGAGGTGAAGTTCTGCAGGGGAGTACGGAACTTTCCTTCCCAGCTCACCACATCCTCATCCCACAGTCGGCGCAGTAGGTTGTAGTTCTCAACGGTCAGGTTCACTGAGTCCTGCATGTTTTTGCCAAACCATGGGTACACCGGTCCGGTGTTACCGCGGCCCAAGACCAAGTCCACACGACCATTGGAAAGGTGCTGAAGCATGGCAAAGTCTTCTGCGATTTTCACCGGGTCATTGGTGGTGATCAGCGTGGTGGTGGTTGAAAGAATAATTCGCTCAGTTTGCGCAGCGATGTAAGCCAGGGTAGTTGTCGGCGAGGAAGAGAAGAATGGACGGTTGTGGTGCTCTCCGATGGCGTACACATCCATACCAATTTCTTCTACCTTTTTAGCGATAGCTACCGAAGCGTCGATGCGCTCCTTTTCGGTCGGGATACGGCCGGTGGTTGGGTCGCGGGTGATGTCGCTGACTGAGAATACTCCGAACTGCATTTCCACTCCTGAATCTATGGGCTGTTGCGATGTGCGCTTGCCTCAAATTTATATGCGTATGCATGTAATAACAAGTTGAAGCGTCAAATATTCCCGAAGGCTTAGAAAGCTCGCTGTCAGTTCCGATGGCGCAAGAAGCGGTACCAGCTATACAAGGCGTCGTACGCAGCGATGCTGGATGGGACTCGGTGACGGGTGCTGACCATGAGTAGTGATCAATCTCGCCGGGTTTCGCGACACCGGTGATGATTGGTTATCGTAGTGAAGATGAATCAATCTAGTAGCGTTGTGCGCCTCGGTCAGCGGAGGATTCCTCCGATGACCTTAGTACGCATGGCGTTGCTCGTTGCTTCAGTTTTTGTCGGCCTGCTTTCCATGCATGTGCTGCTGGCACCGGCCACACAACCTCAGCCAGTTCCAGCAACGAGCCATGAACAGATAGTTGCCCATCATGGGGCTCGCGCCTCTGCCGATGCCAAGAGCGTTCCAGAAGGATCGCACGGTTGTGCTGACTGTCCGATGGACCATGACATGGCAGCAGTAGGCTGCGTTCTCGCCTTGCTGGCGCTTTTGCTACTTGTGCGCCCTCCGAAGGTTCTAGGTATTTCCGCTGTGGTGGAGAGTATCTATCGACCAGTAAATGCCACCTCACGAGTATGGGCGACGAGGCCGGATTTGACCGCGTTGGGGATTTGTCGAACGTGAAATATTGGCAGGCGCTATCTTGACCTGCCGTTTCGCTCTTTTGTGCCAAGGCTATGCCGGCACACGACATCTTTCACCCAACGTAGGAGTTTTTCTTGAAGGACAAAAATCTATATTTCAGCGCCCTGGCGCTAAGCACCCTGTTTGCATTCACCGCTTGCGCAGCCGAATCCGGGCAGGTGGCCGAACCAAGTTCCTCGGTTCACGACAGCGGACATCACGCTTCCTCGGCGCCAGCCACGGAATCGGGTGCCGCCAATTCGGCGGATATGAGTTTCGCCAGCGGAATGAAGGCCCACCATCAACAAGCTCTGGACATGTCCGAGGACCTGCTGAGCAAGGAAGATATTCCACAAGAGGTTCGGGAGCTGGCCGAAAAGATCAAGTCGGCTCAGGGGCCGGAAATTGAACTCATGAACAGTTGGCTAGCCGATTGGAAAATGCCTCAAGGCATGGATCACGGTCAAATGAACCACGGTGACGGCATGATTTCAGATGAAGACATTGCGGCCCTGAAAAAGGCCGAAGGAACTAGCGCTGCAAGGCTCTTTCTGCAGCAGATGATTACGCATCACGAAGGCGCGGTCGACATGGCCAAGACTGAAGTGGATCAAGGGTCAGATGCTGAAGCGATCAAGCTTTCAAAAAACATCATTGAAGATCAAAATCGTGAAATTCAAGAGATGAAAGAGCTGCTTAGCGGACTCTAACCTCGACGCTGTGCTGCTTGCCTTTGGGGCAGTGAGCATTAGATAAAACTAAACGGTGAGTGCCGCATGGCACTCACCGTTTAGTTGTACTTATGAGGTTTTCAGCTCTTTGAACGCAACTGATCGCGGTCACGCCAAGCTCCGGTTCCCCAGAGTGCCAGTGCAACCAGCACCGGCTGGAAGAACAGCCGAGCCAATCGCTTGCCATCGGTATCTAAACCGAAGGCATCGCGGTGATCCAGTAGCTGTGCGATATTGCCGGGGAATACTGCGACAAAAAACAGTGCCACTATCCAACCGACGTGAACACGCTTCTTGAGCAGGGTCAGTAGCGATAGACCTAGACCCACTTCTGCCACGCCGGACAATATAACCACTAAGTCAGGATCCAACGGAAGGCTCTGTGGAACTTGCGCCTGGAATTCTTGGCGTCCAAAGCTCAGGTGGCTAACGCCCGCGTAGGTCAGGAATGCGCCGAGCACAAGGCGTGCTGTGTGCCTTGGCTTGCTGAGTTGATTAGTCATCAGAAACGGTGACGGTCACGTCGATGTTGCCACGGGTGGCGTTCGAGTATGGGCACACGGCGTGAGCTGCATCAGCGAGTTCCTGAGCTGCGTCGTGATCCATTCCGGGGATGATAACTTCCAGCTCTACCGACAGCTTGTAGGCATCACCGTCGCGGTGCAGGTTAACTCGGCCACCAACGCTGGAGTCCTCAACCTTGATCTTGCGTGCACGAGCCACAGTGTTTAATGCGGAGTGGAAGCAGGCCGAGTAGCCGGCAGCAAAGAGCTGCTCTGGGTTGGTGCCAATTCCGGTTCCGCCCAATTCTTTAGGGGCAGTCAAAACCAGATCAAGACGGCCATCCGGGGTCTGTGCGCGACCTTCGCGGCCCTGGCCGGTGGACAATGCTTCTGCGGTGTACAAGGTTTCCATGGTTCTGCCTTTCTTAGGGGGAATACGTGCTGGTGGGCAGTAAATTATTTGCTGTCCATAGTTGGGATCTCTTGCATTGATTCGGTAAGCCGATGCAATGAGTTCACCAAAGCTTTGGCGCTGGCGATGTCGGGTAGGCCCGTGCCGCAAGCGATTTGTTCTGGGATATGCGCTAGTTCGTTGCGTAGATTGTTGCCCTGCTCGGTGAGTAGAACGTTGACTACGCGAGTGTCTGTCTCGCTGCGTTGACGCTTGATGAATTCTTTGCTTTCCAGTCGGCGTAACAGCGGGGAGAGCGTTCCGGAATCCAGCTGGAGCATCTCACCGATTTCTCGTACCGGCTGCGATCCTTCATTCCAGAGGATCACTAGGACCAGGTACTGGGTGTAGGTCAGTTTCCACGGAGCTAGCAGCTCAGTGTAGGCCCTGGTGGTAGCTCGGGTTGCCGAGTACAGGGAGAAACAAACCATTTCATCAACTATCGCCATGCATTAATCATTGCACGTAATTAGATTGTGCGCAACTTAAATTTGTGGTGAAGTACTTCACGCGGTCATGATGTCCACGCTGAGCAATTGGCTGAGACTCTGAAGATGAAAAACGGCGGACCAGACACCGTTAGTTTGGTGTCTTGTCCGCCGCCTAGTCGAAGCAGAGATTATTCTTCAGAAGCCTTAGGGGACTTATTGATCATCTCTTCAATCGTCCGTCGTTCGCGACGTGTGCTCGGGATCTGGCCGGTCATGGGATGAACCACTGGGTCCTTCGAGACAGGAGCCTTAGAAGTCTTACCTTCGGCTTTGTCAGTTAGGTCGGTTTCTGACTTTTCAGGCTTCTCGCCTTGAGCCGTCGACTCACTGGCCGGGGCAGTGACCTTTGCTGTGGCCGAATTCATCGCCAGAGCAAGATCAGCGGAATCGGTCTGTTGTTGTGAGGAGTGCTTGCGGTTGGCCCGACGTGCCTCACGCTTTTCCTTGCGGGACTCCACCAAGCGGTAAAGCACCGGCACCAGGATCAAGGTCAGCAAGGTAGAGGTCACCAGGCCACCGATCACCACAACAGCCAGAGGCTGAGAGATGAAGCCTGACTGTCCAGTCAATCCAAGACCCATTGGAATCAGCGCAAAAATGGTGGCCAATGCGGTCATCAGAATCGGACGCAAACGTTGACGCGCACCATGGGTGATGGCATCTTCCAGACTCATGGCCGCACGCTCAGCGGAAGGCTGACGATATTGGTTGATCAAGTCGATCAGCACAATCGCGTTGGTGACCACAATGCCCACGAGCATCAACATACCAATCAGCGACGGCAGACCCAGCGGGATGCCCGAGATCAGCAGCAGACCGATGGCGCCGGTGGCAGCAAATGGAATGGATACCAGAAGCACCAGTGGCTGAATCAATGACTTAAAGGTGGCCACCATGATGACGTAAACGATGGCTACAGCAGCCAGCAATGCGAGGTAGAGCTGGTTGAACGAGTCTGCCTGCTCGGTGGCAGCGCCACCAATTTCTGCGCTGGCACCTTCTGGAAGATCGACCGAATCAAGCTTGGTCGTGACTTCCTTGGAAACCTTACCCAGCATGTTTTCATCCGGGGTCAGCGTCACCGTAGCGATGCGCTCACCGTTAGAGGTGGTGACCTGCTGGACTACCTTGGTGCGATCAACCTTGGCCAGATCCTGCAGCTTCTTCGGACCAGTTGCAGTAGGGATCTGCAGGTCGCGGAGCTTCTGTACGCTATCGAGCTTGAGCCCCTCACCAATCTGTACCGTCAGGTCGGTGTAATCAAGGCGAAGCTTGCCGGCTGGAACAGGGGAGACCTGGCCAGCGACCATTCCGGCCAGCTGGGATTCGGTCAGACCCGCTGCTGCGGCCTTATCTGCATCGATGTCGATGGATACCTGCTCACGTTCAGCCGAGAGGTTGTCGGTAATACCGGAGACATGCGCGGTGTCCTCAAGCGCCTCACGCATAGTCGCTGTGGCTTCCCGCAAGCTGTCTTCATTAGGAGCTTTGATCTCCACGGTGACGTCACTTGAGGTCATAGCCGAAGAATTGGAACCGTAGGTGACGGTCATGTCCTTGGACAGATCAAGGGAATCAACTTGCTCGTGGATCGTATCGGTCAGCTTTTCCTGATCTGCGTCCTTATCGGTAATGACGGTAAAGCTTGCGGTGTCTGAACCGGAAGCAAACATGGCCGCCATGCCGCTGGCGGTACCGACGGTCATCTGAACGTCTTCTACACCATCAATGTCGCCAAGCTTAGACTCAATCTTCTTGGCTTCATTAGTGGTTGTATTCAACGCGGTACCCGAAGGCATAGTGGCCTTGACCGTGATGGAGTTTTCGCCGGTAGAACCCAGCAGGTTGGTGTTCAGCAACGGGGTCATGGCTACGGTGCCAGCCAAGATCAGCGCTGAGGCCAACAAGGTGATGACCGGGTGCTTCTGGGTAGATTTCAGCACTGGCTGATAAGCCCGCTGCATCCACGACTTATCTTCAGCAACGTGAACCGTGCGCGCCTTGGTGGTCCCTGGACGGTGCGGTAAGAACCAGTAGGCCAAAACCGGAACGATAGTCAAAGAGACCAGAAGTGAAGCGAGCAGTGCGATGGTCATGGTTAGCGCGAACGGGCTGAACAGTTCACCAGCCATACCGCCTACCATTGCGATAGGTAGGAAGACTGCCACCGTGGTCAGCGTTGCAGCCGTGATAGCACCGGCAACTTCCTTGACCGCTAGCAAGATGGACTGCGCCTTGGATTCACCAAAGGCAAGGTGTCGTTTGATGTTTTCAATGACCACAATCGAGTCATCAACCACACGGCCAATGGAGATGGTCAGTGCGCCCAAGGTGAGCATGTTCAGGGTGTAGCCAAAGACGTTCATTCCAATGAAGGTCATCATCAGCGACAGTGGAATCGAGATTGCGGTGACCAAGGTGGAACGCACTGAGAACAGGAAGATCAAGATAATGATGACCGCAAAACCAAGGCCCAGCGCACCTTCGATAGCCAAGTGGCTGATCGAGTCTTCAATAAATGGTGCCTGATCAAAGATCGTGGTCATAGTGGCCTTGTGGCCCAGCTCGGACTGAAGGTCCTCAACCATGTCAGCAACCGCGTGGGAGATGGCAACGGTATCGCCATCTGGGGTTTTGGTCACCGAGATGGAAAGAGTTTCTGCACCGTTGGTGCGGGTGATGCTGGTTGCTTCATCGGCCTTGACCGAAACATCTGCAACGTCCTTGAGCAGGGCTGGTCCATTATCCGTAACGATCGGGATGTTCTTGATAGCATCCAAATTATCCGGGGTTGAGCCGGCAATAACGGGCAACTGGAGACCGTCCACGTTCATATTGCCCACCGGAATTGGTGAGCCGGCGTTCTCGATGCCGTCCTTCAAATCGGAGACGGTCAGCCCGGCACGGGACATCTCAGCGTTTTTCGGTTTCACCGCAATGTGCTGGGTCGCACCACCAGAAACTGAGGCTTCACGGACTCCGTCAATCTTCTGTAGCTTGGGAAGTGCAATTCGCTTAACGTCGTCATTAAGCGATTCCAAGGACTCATCCGAGGAGACAGCAAGCATCAGTACCGGAAGATCTGCGATGGAGCCGGCCAGCGCTGTTGGCTCAACGTCATCAGGTAATTGGGACTTGGCGTTAGAGATCGCGCGGTCTACTTGAGAACGGGCACGATCCATATCGGTGCCGTACGCAAAGGTTAACGCAATACGGGTGAATCCGGCCTGCGAGGTAGCGCTGGAAGATTCAAGACCCTCAACAGCCTGCAACGCCGTTTCAAGCGGAGCGGCAACCTGCTCATCGATGACATCAGGACTTGAACCTGTTTGGGTAGCCATGACGGAGATCTGCGGGAACTCCATGGAGGGGATTAGTTCCTGTTTTAGTGATCCCATGGAGATCACACCAAAGATGGCGGCGAAGACCGTAATTAGCGCAATGAGCGCTCGGTTCTTCAATGACAAGGTGGCCAAGCGTTGCATGCGGGTGTAGTCCTAGCTAGGTCGCAGTACGGATGAAGTGCTTGGAACCAATTCTAGTTTGTTGCGCATGCGCAACTGTCCACTAAAGAGTCAAAACGGTAAAGATCATCCGTGAGGAGTAGTGGCACAAACAAACCCCTCGCGGACTGTTGTCCGCAAGGGGTTTGTAAGTTCTTCAAGTGCGCGGGTTAGGCACGGACGTTGCCACCAGCAACAGCCGCAAATTTGTCGATTATTTCCAATTCTTCGGTGGAGAACTCAAGATTATTGACCGCAGCCAACGAGTCTTCCAACTGCTTCACGCTCGATGCACCAACCAAGGCCGAGGTCACTGGCGTGCCAAGTGGCTGGTCGCGCAGCAACCACGCGATAGCCATCTGAGCCAACGACTGCCCGCGCTTGGCAGCAATATCGTTGAGCCCACGGATACGGTCCAGGATCTCGTCGGTGATTGCCGACTCGGAGAGGAATCGTCCCTTGGTGGCGCGCGAGTTTTCCGGGATTCCATTCAGGTACCGGTTGGTCAGCAAACCCTGGGCCAATGGCGAGAAGGCAATAGACCCAGCACCTACCTGCTCCAAGGCTTGGAAGACGTTAGGGCTCTCTGCTTCGGTCCAGCGGTTAAACATTGAGTAGCTTGGCTGATGAATGAGTAGTGGAGTGCCAAGTTCCTTGAGGATTCGTGCTGCCTCAAGGGTCTGAGCAGGGGAGTACGAGGAGATGCCTGCGTACAGTGCCTTGCCTGAACGGACCGCTTGATCCAGTGCGCCCATGGTTTCTTCTATAGGTGTCTCAGGATCTGGGCGGTGGCTGTAGAAAATATCTACGTAGTCCAGGCCCATGCGTTCTAGGGACTGGTCAAGGCTGGACAGCAAATACTTGCGGGAGCCGCCATCGCCGTAGGGGCCAGGCCACATGCGGTGACCGGCCTTGGAGGAGATGACCAATTCGTCGCGGTAAGGCTTGAAGTCTTGGGCCAGGTGGCGTCCGAAGTTCGTTTCAGCGGTACCATCCGGTGGACCGTAGTTATTGGCCAGATCAAAGTGTGTGACACCTAGATCAAAGGCACGGCGCAGGATTGCGCCCTGCTCGTCAAAGCGTTTGTCATCGCCAAAGTTATGCCACAGTCCCAACGAAATAACGGGAAGCTTCAGACCGCTACGTCCAACGCGGCGGTAGGGCATGGAGTCGTAACGGTTTCCCGCTGCGGTATAGGTCATTGGTACCTTTCAGCATTCCGCGCGGGGTTGGCCGGCGCAGGAAATTTTGAGACTAAAAACAGTTAGTGTGAAGTTGACAACCTTTTTGAGGATACAGGAATTGTGATCTGTGGTTCTTGGTGTGGCCCGTGTGGAATTAAATTGTTCGGAGCAAGAAGTTCTATGGAATGAGGGATGCTTCCAATGTCGGTCATAGACGAGCGTTTCGGGTTGGCAGACCGCCAGGTCGAGTCTTTTCGGTACCGAATGAGTTACCTGACGATTCTTGGTATCTAGATCTATACCGTGCCGTGGTTAGGGAATGAATAGCTTCAGCACAAAGAGTCGCTTTTATGAAAATTTGGTACTTTCTGGTGGTTGCAAGATTTCTAGGAAAAGTATTATGCCTGCTTTACGTCAACGTTCTAATGAAGTTTCTGTTCAGTAACAATTAGAGCCGTAAACTTATTTGTCTGAATTTCTCTAAAATGTCGGAAGCTGGACGTACGCTTGGGGCTACTTGGTGGGGATTGATTGGGGCCATCAAGTTCACTCTCAAATCAGTTCCTAGGAGGACAAGTTGTCCACTCGTTTTAATCCACCGCCAGCCTGGCGGCCTTACCTTCCGCACGATTTTGTCCCTGGTGTCCAATGGACCCCAGAGCCTTCTTGGGGCGCTCCGCCAGCCGGATGGCCTCTGTGGGTTGACATGAATACCGGAGCTGCTGCTGAACCGCCGATCGAGTATTCGCAGAACCCGTTCCTGTTCATGTCTGTAGTGCCGGATTGGGGAGCAACAAATAGCGCTTCACTTGGTTCCTCGCCGCTTGGGTTGTCTGTGTCTTCCGCCAAGAAGCGCCTTGGGCGAGGAAAGAAAATTGGCCTCGGCGTTCTAGGGGGAATCGTTGCCATTGTTGTCATCGCTGCGCTTAGTGGTGGGGGCGAAGACGGGGGTGGTGACCCGGTAGTTGCAAGTCCAAGCGCCAATGTTGCTGCAAGCGCCTCGAATATCGCGCTGGCCGAGGAACCGTTGGCAAGTGCCTCTGCTTTTTCTGAAGCTGACGAAAGCTCTAAAGAAGCGGCGGAGGAACAGGCCAAGGAAGAAAAAGCTGCGGCAAGTTCAGCGGCCGCTGCCGAAGAGAAAGAAAAGGCCGCGGCGGAAGAAAAAGCAAAGGCTGAGGAAGAAAAGAAAGCTGAAGCTGAAGCTAGCGCCAAGGCTAAGGAGGAAGCGGAAGCTTCGGCGAAAGCGGAAGAAGAAGCTGGGACACTTAGCCAGCAAAATGCGCTGAATAAAGCTGCTGATTATTTGGAATATACCGCTTTTTCAAAGACTGGTCTCGCTGGACAGCTTGAATTTGAGGGTTTTTCAAAATCCGAAGCTGCTTGGGCGGTTGAACGCGTCACTGTTGATTGGAACGAACAGGCCGCGTTGAAAGCTGCCAGTTACTTGGAATATACGTCATTCTCAAAGTCAGGGCTGGTCAAACAGCTGGAATTTGAAGGCTTCACCCAGAAGCAGGCGGCATATGGGGTAAGCACAACGGGTCTGTAGCTACGATGCTGAGTGACTATCATTTTTGCGATGGCTGAGAGGCAAGTCTCGAGCTTTGTTGCTGGTGTCTAGTTGCTCATGGTGTGGTTAACGTAAAAAGGTCCGTCCACCAATTGGTGGACGGACCTTTGAACGTAGAACTAGATTAGTCCCAGAGTCTTATCGGTAGCAGCCTTAACCTCAGCGTAGAGCGCTGGGTTTTCATTCAGCTTCTGACCGTAAGAAGGAATCATGTCCTTGAGCTTCGACTCCCAGCCGGCGAACTGCTTAGGGAAGCAGCGCGAGAGCAGGCCAACCATGATTGGGGTTGCGGTCGAAGCACCAGGCGAAGCGCCGAGCAGACCGGAAATGGAGCCGTCCGAAGAAGTGATGACCTCGGTTCCGAACTGAAGTACACCGCCCTTCTTGGCATCCTTCTTGATGACCTGTACACGCTGACCGGCGGTGATCAATTCCCACTTGGAACCATCGGCACCAGGGAAGTACTCGGTCAGTGCCTCGTCCTTCTTAGCGCGGGACTTGAGAACTTCCTTGATCAGGTAAGTAGTCAGATCTAGGTTGTCCTTGCCAACAGCCAACATCGGAATGAGGTTGTGTGGGCGCAGCGACAGTGGAAGATCAAGCTGGCTGGTGGACTTCAAGAAGTTCATCGAGAATCCAGCGTAAGGACCGAACATCAGCGAGCGCTTGCCATCAACAAAGCGGGTGTCCAAGTGTGGAACCGACATTGGAGGAGCGCCAACCGAAGCCTGGCCGTAAACCTTAGCATTGTGCTGGTTCACGATGGTCTCATCGGTGCAACGCAAGAACTGACCGGAGACTGGGAAGCCACCGAAGCCCTTGATTTCATCAATGCCTGACTTCTGCAGCAGTGGCAGTGCGCCGCCACCTGCGCCAACAAAGACGAACTTTGCCTTGACGTTCTTTACTGTGCCGGAGGCCTTGTCCTTGACGGTCAGTTCCCAACCAGCACCGGAGCGCTTGAGGTTCTGAACCTTGTGACCGTAGTTCACCGAAGCACCAGCGGCGCTCAGCGAGTTGGTCAAATCTGCGGTGAGGCGACCGAAGTCAACGTCGGTACCCGAGGTTACGCGTGAAGCTGCAACCTTCTGCGAAGCGTCGCGACCCTGAGCAACGAGTGGAGTCCACTGGTTGATGGTGTCTAGGTCGTTGGTGATTTCCAGTTCCTCAAACAGAGCGTTGGGCTTCAGTGCCTCGTAACGGGTCTGCAGGTACTTGGAGTGGTCCTCGCCGATAACAAACGACATATGAGGAAGCGGGTTGATGAAGCTGTTGTCAGCAACGCGCTTGTTGTCCACGGCCCAGGAGAAGAACTGGCGGGACATCTGGAACTGTTCGTTGATGCCAATAGCCTTGGCTGGATCAACCGAACCGTCAGCAGAAGCTGCGGTGTAGTTCAACTCGCACAGGGCCGAGTGGCCGGTACCAGCGTTGTTCCAAGGGGAGGATGACTCCAACCCCGCCTTGTCTAGGTTCTCAAAGAGACCAATAGACCAGGTTGGTTCCAGCTGGTTGATCATGGTGCCAAGAGTGGCACTCATGATGCCGGCACCGATTAGTACTACGTCAAAAGATTCGGTTGACGTTTCAGAAGGCACGAGGATCTCCATCGACAGTGATACTTTGCTCTATCCCAGAGTAGACCTAACCACCCTTGGGTTAGAAATCGTTAACTGGGTTAATGCTGATTAACTCTTTAGGGCTGGTGAATTAGTCATCTGCACATCGGCGTAGCATTCGTTGAGCATCGGCGATGGGGGATAGAAGGTGACGTTTCCGTTGAACGCCAAGGCTGAGATTGGGAAGACCAGTGGCAACAAGGGTAGATCCTCATCCAATGTCTTCAGAATGCTTGCGTAGGCATTAGTGCGTTCTTCTCCCGAAGGAATGGAACGAGCAAGCAAGATTTGTGAGTCAAGTAACGCTGACTTGTATCCGAACTCATTAGCTTTATTTGCCAATATTCCGGAGAAGAAGTCATCTGCTGAGCGGTAGCCTCCGGAGAACCCGAGTAGGTGCAGCCCGTTAAATTCACTTGATTGCACGGTTTTCACATAGCCATCGGTCCACGCGATAGGACGAGGCTTGATACGAATGCCTACCTTGGCTAGGTCCTCTGAGATCTGAGCAAAGGTACGTTCAGGAAGTGGGAGATAGTTGCGCGATACCCGTAGTGGGTAGGCAAACTCAATTTCTTCTCCCTTGTAGTTGATCTCATCCAGAAGTGCCTTGGCCTTGGACTCATCATGACTCGGCGTATTTTCTGGACTGGGAATGTTCAGCGCTGGCGGCAAAATGGTGGCCGCGTACTTTGATCCCTGAATGAATAGTTTGTCAGCCAGTGAAGTCCTGTTAGTTGCATGGGCAATGGCCTTGCGGAACTCAGGCTTTGCTAGCCACTTGTTGCGCTGATCCATGCCGAGGTACAGCACGGAGAATGGGTCACGCTGAACAACTACCTTTGCATTGCGTACCAAGGTGCGCATGGTGTCAACGGAGACCATATCGAATCCATCAACTTCTTCGGCCAGCAAGGCGCCCTCCCGGTTATACGGGGAAGGTATGGAAGAAATGAGAACTACTTCTGGGTGTTGCTTATTGTCTATGAGCCGCTTCTGATTCCAGTAGTCAGCAAAGATCTCGAGACGAACAACAACCTTGTCCAAAGAAACAAACTTATAGGGACCGGTGCCGACCGGTGCGGTAGCCAAAGATTCGGCAGGGTTATCTTCTGGTCCACCGGTCAGGCCGCTAGGTGCAGCAATGGCCATTCCTGGAAGAGTGAATGCCTCAATAAGATCTGGCAGGCGGCGGCGCAAACGTAGAGTGACTTCGTATTTGTCGGTGGCTTCCACCGACCTGAAGTAGCTTGCGCTCCCACCCTTTGACTTACCAGTAAAGAGGTTGGTGGTGAATTGCTTTTGCAGCTCCGTTAGCTGTTGAACACGTTCTTGCTGTGTGGCCAGTTGTTCTGCCGAAGCGGATTCGCCGTCCTTGACCTCCGGCTCAAGATCGTCGGCCTTAGGGAGCTTGGGAATGTCACAGTCGTAGTGGAAAACGTCAAAGAAACCCTGCGTCGACGAGGCGGTTTGGGAGCTGGACAGGGATTCCCAACGTTTGAAGTTGGCAATAACGCCGGCTGCAATCAGCTCGGTGCCGTCGTGAAAGAGCACACCTTCACGCAATTTGAAGACGTAGGTTAGTCCGTCTGTACTTTCAATCCAAGACTCTGCCAGTCCTGGAATTGCGCCACCGGTATCCAGATCAATATTAACGAGCGTCTCGTACACCTGACGAGTGACGCGGAACGACTCATTGTCGGCAACCACGGCTGGATCTAACTTGATCGGCGGAGCCGAGGCGGACAGGCGTAGGGTCCGGGGAATCGGGGTGCTTGAGGCAGAAGCATTGGAAGACGGATCGGCTTGAGTGCCAGATTTTCCAGTGCAGGCGGCCAATGCCAGAGCGGTTGTCGCCAAAGTACCGGTCAGCATTGCGCGTCGAGATACGAGACTTAGTGGCAAATCGGGCACTGGGATGGCTCATCTTCCTTTAGCAAGCAACGTTCTATGCCGCACGCACCAATAACAATGGTGGACTAACGGTATTTATCAAAGATAGCGCACCATCGCTATAGCCCCGGGGCTAAAACTCCCGGGGTCGATAAGTGTCACCTAATTGTTAGCTGCGGTGCACAACATTCTCGCCAAAATCTCCCTCGGACCATTGAACTAGCTGTCGCTTGAGGAGCTTGACCATACGCGGGAAGAAGGCTGCAGTATTTCCGCCGTTGTGGGGAATGATCAGCGCGTTGGGATGCTGCCACAAGGGGTGATCTTTAGGCAGTGGCTCCGGGTCGAACACATCCGAGGCAACGTTGAGGCGTCCAGAGGCGACTTCTTTAACCAAAGCATCGGTATCAACCACCGGTCCGCGAGCAACATTCACGATCGTTGCGCCGTCGGGCAGCTGCGCCAAGAGCTCAGCGTCAACAAGATGATGGGTGGAATCGGTGAGCGGCACAATCAAGATCAGTACTTCTATATCTGCAGCGTGCTGGGAAAGTTCGTTGGTGGAAAGGATTTCGCCGTGCTCATCTGCACGAGCGGTTGAACCAAAGCGCAGCAGGTTTACCTCAAAAGGTTCCAGACGCTTGCGAATTTCTTCACCGATTCCGCCAACACCTACCAGTCCTACGGTTCGATCAGCCAGACCAGGCCACTGCTGCGGGTTCCAGCGGCCGTCCTGCTGGTCTCGAACTGCCTGCGGGAATCCACGCAGGGACGCAATAGCCAGACCGATGGCCATCTCTGCAGTTGATGCCGCGTGCACTCCGGCTGCTGTGTTGATGTTTGCCCGGTCTCCAATCAGATCCACTAAGCCGTCAAAGCCGGTGGTCTGAGTCTGAACAATCTTCAAGTTAGGTGCCTTGCGGATGTTTTTCAGGGCGGCTGGGTTAGCCATATAAGGCATGACCGCAATTTCAATCTCGTCTAGGGGAGTCTGCGGGTCGTTGACCAGATCCCACAGCACTGGTTTGAGATTCTCGGGGAATGAGCCCACCGCATCAATCAAATCTTGGGAAGGGAAAGAAATTGTTTGTTGTCCACTCATGGATTCACTGTACAAACCGAAGCGATCCTATGGAAGTAACGCCTAGTCATATCCTGTAATGAAGGTCACCGGTCCGCGGTGGGTATCGAGTTTGCGCTGGGGGATAAAGCTGGTAAAGTTTTATCTCGTTGCGAAAGCGCGGAGCCCAAAAGCTTCTAGAACATCGCAGCGGGCGCCTCTAGCTCAATTGGCAGAGCAAATGACTCTTAATCATTAGGTTTCGGGTTCAAGTCCCGAGGGGCGCACCAACATATTGATCGTTGCGATGAGCAATATGTTCACAAAAGAATAAAACGCGCCTCTAGCTCAATTGGCAGAGCAAATGACTCTTAATCATTAGGTTTCGGGTTCAAGTCCCGAGGGGCGCACCAAAGAAAATAGGTCAGACTTCGGTCTGGCCTATTTTTGTTTTCCCGGATTTTCGGGACCTAAATTCAAATTGCGTTCCTTCTGCCTGTAGGCCCGTGTTCTACGTGGCAACCACAAGGCACGGAAGGTAATGTGAGGCGCTGCATAGACAATATGGTGTGGCGTGAGTTACTTGGTGCTCAGTTGGCCTATCGTAAATCAGGGGTTGACTAGTAGCTACGCGCTCATTAGCGGCAGATTGACCGGGTTTTGTTTTTTGGTCGGTTACTGCTTATGATTATCTACGTTGCAAAGACAACTTCTTCAAAAGAACTAGTCAGAGCGATATGCGCCTCTAGCTCAATTGGTAGAGCAAATGACTCTTAATCATTAGGTTTCGGGTTCAAGTCCCGAGGGGCGCACAGTAAATCCGATCTGATTCATCAGGTCGGATTTTTTGTATACCGCGAAGAAAAGAGGTCCAGTAATGAGCACTTCCGAAACAACCGCACGCCTTGCCGTTGGCGATAAGGCTCCAGAATTTACCCTGACTGACGCAGCGGGTAACTCGTTGTCCTTATCTGATTACCGCGGTAAGAAAACCATCGTATATTTCTACCCGGCAGCTTCCACTCCAGGCTGCACTAAGCAGGCCTGCGACTTCCGTGACTCGATTGAGTCTTTGAAGTCTCTGGGCTACCAAGTTCTGGGTATCTCTCCGGACAAGGTTTCAAAGCTGGAAAAGTTCGTCGCAAACGAATCCCTAAACTTCCCAACACTCTCTGATGAGGATCACGCGGTGGCCGAGGCCTACGGTGCGTGGGGTGAAAAGAAGAACTACGGACGTGTCTACGAGGGACTGATTCGCTCAACCATAGTTGTGGATGAAGGGGGCAATGTGGCACTCGCGCAGTACAACGTGCGTGCTACAGGTCACGTTGCTAAGCTCCGTCGTGACTTGGGGATTGACCCAAAGTAGGCCGCGTGACTCGCCGATTTCGTATCGGTGAAAACTTCCGCTACACTGATTGAGGTCGCCTTCGAGGATTTCGATTCTCGGTGTAGCGCTAGCGAGTATGGCGGAATTGGTAGACGCGCTGGATTTAGGTTCCAGTGTCTTCGGACGTGAGAGTTCAAGTCTCTCTACTCGCACCTGATAACCCTGCGGTCTGAGCAATCGGACCGCAGGGTTTTTTGTCTGCTTCATGGCAAGCCAGTGAAGCGTAGTATCAAAGGATCATAGGCAGCGAATAATCGTGCTGCTGGGCCGGGCAAGGGCGTAGGGGAGGGTGTTATGGCAGTAGAGCGGTTGCCCACAACTTATGGGCTTGTAGAATCGGATCCAGAACAGTTATTGATTGACCGGCGGGGCATTTCCCCTTCTGATCTGGCGCAGATCGAGCGGATCATGGCCGAGATGGGCCGAATGCGGCAGGTTGAGCGCAAGATCATGCGCAGCTCGCAGCGCTATATGCAATTGAATGAGACCGACATGCGTGCGCTTCGGCAATTGATCGCCGCAAAGAATGTGGGCAGGGTTACTACACCCACTGATTTGCGCGCTTATCTCGGGATCTCCAGCGCGTCCGTGACGAAAATGATCGACCGGCTTGAAGCCCATGGGCATGTTCGGCGCAGCCAGCATCCGACGGACCGCCGGTCGCAGTGCATCGAAGTCACCGAGCAGGCACATCTGGCTGCGCGCGAGCAGATGGGGCGGCATCATGCCAAGCGCTTCGAGGTGGCCTATTCCCTGACCCCTGAAGAACGCGAGGTCGTGATCCGTTTCCTGGCCGAGACCTCCAATGCCCTGGACAGCAGCCTGGAGCAGTCAAACCCCACGCGTTCCTAGTCGCGCCTAGTCCCGGAAACCGCGCGGTGCCTGTTCTGCGTCCTTCGCGATGTTGGCGATTGTCGCCGGGAAAATGACCCCGTGAAACGGGTAGACCGCCCACCAGTAGCAGCGTCCCCAGAGGCCGCGGGGAAAGAAGACCGCACGCTGGATGAGCTCAGAGTTTCCGTTGGCTTGCTGGCCGATGGAGTATTCAAGCCAGGCCTGTCCCGGAACGCGCATTTCCGCTCGTAAGCGCAACAGGCGGTCCTTCTCCAGCGCCTCGACCCGCCACCAGTCAACTACATCGCCTAGGGCCAGGGTGCTGTGCGAGCGCCGGCCTCGACGTGACCCCACGCCGCCGGCTAGTTTATCCATCAGGCCGCGCAGCCTCCAGAGACTTGGGAATGCGAAGTATGGCGAATCACCGCCGAGTCGCTGCACCACCTGGAAGAGTGCCTGCGGGGTGGCTGCCGTGCTGATCCTGCGCGTATCGGTATAGCTTTTGCGCCCAGCCCATTGTGGATCCGAGGGCAGCGGCTCGGCCGGAGCTGAAATCGGATGGGCTGTCGCCCAGGTGGTTTCCACCGCGTCCGCATGAATCTTTTCCAAGGCCAAGTGCACCGATTTGGGGTAGTCGCACAAGCCCTGCGCAGGCGGCGCAATGAGATCGTCAATTTTTCGCGATTGCATAACGCAGTCGTGCTGCAAGGACTGGACGAGCGCGGTAGCCAAAGTGCGGGGCAGGGGCGTGACCAGATTGACCCAATGCGAGGCCAACCGCGGGGTCAGCAGCGGAAGCGCCCAGATCGTCGGTTCGCGTAGCCCGGCCACGCGGGCATAGATTTGCATCAGCTGGGCGTAGCTGTAGGCTCGCGGTCCGCCGATGTCATAGGCGCCTTGGACGGGCGCTCCCAGCTCGGCTGCGGCCACGAGATAATGCAGGGCATCGCGAATGGCTATGGGCTGGACCTTGTTGCGCACCCACCGTGGTGCCGGCATCACCGGCAGTACATCGCTCAGGTGCCGGATCATCTCGAAACTGGCGGATCCCGAGCCGATCACCAGTCCGGCCTGCAGGATCAGCGTGTTCACCGAAGCGGACAGGATCTCTCCTACGGCAACACGGGATTCCAAGTGCTCGCTGAGTTCTCCCGAAGGGTGCAGCCCGGAAAGGTAGACGACTTGGCCAACACCTTGCTGCAGTGCCGCCTGGGCCATGACAAAAGCGCAATTTTTCTCCTGTTCGGCGAAATTGCGGCTTCCGGACATGGAATGCACCAGGTAATAGACGACGTCGGCACCGGAGCAGAGCTGGGAAACGGCCTCAAGGTCCGCTAGGTCTCCTTCGATGATGTCCACCTCGGCATGCCAGGGAACGTCGCGCAAACGCTGGGCATCTCGGGTGAAGACCTTGACCTGGTGCCCTTGGCGCAGCAGCCGCGGGACCAGCCGGCCTCCGATGTATCCGGTGGCACCGGTGACGGCGATCATGCTCATCGGGAGCCCTCCTTTGAACTCGATGTGCGGTGCCAGGCGATTGCGCTGGCTCCAATCAGGACTGCTGCCGCGCAGCCGAGTGCGGTGATGCCAACCAGATTCGATGCGTTGGCCCCGCCCAGGCGCCCAACGCCGATCCATAGCAGACCCCAGCAGATAGCTGCTGGAGCAAAGATGTTGCGCGCATAGAAGCTGATGGTCAGAGCAATCAGGACGGCAACAATCAAAAGCGCGACGGCCAGCTGGGGAGCCCACGCGGCATCGACGCCGAAGCCCAGCGACAACAGCCATGCCGCGGTATTGGCTATGCTGGCAACGCTTACCCATCCCAGGTAGAGGCCGAAGGTCAGCCACATGATCCAGTATTCCAGCCCCGATGATGGCGTGCCGGCACGCATGATTGCCATCATCCACGCCAGGACGGCGACGAGGCCGAAAATAATGGCAACACTGAGTCCCAACCAGCCAAGTTGCACCACGCTGATCCAAGCCGCATTGAGCAATGCCGAGAGCACGGCCGGAGTTCGCAGGGTCGCTGCCCAGGAAGAGCGCCGGCCCGATGCAGTGAGCTGGAAAATGCCGTAGACCGCCAATCCGGCGTAGATCACGCTCCAGATCGAAAATGCCGGTCCTGCCGGCGCCAGCAGTGTCGCATCAGCGCTGAGGTAGCCTCCGGCCACCTGCTGGACCGGAGTGCCGCCCAGTGCTCCGCTGCCGATGAAGGATACGACGATGGCCGTGGCCAGCGAGATTGCCGTGACCACCGACCAGGTCCATCGCGGTTCGGCAACAGGGCTGACGCCCGGCTGCAGTGCGGGTTGGTGTGAGGGTCTCATGCGTTGCTCCTAGGATCGTGGAATCTTTTTGCGGATGCGGCTCGACAAACCTATCTCTACAAAACTATATTATTAAAACATCATGTATCTAGATAAGCTAAATATCAACCTAGCGAGATAAAAAATCATGGCAAGTGCACCTCCCTTCCGTACTTCGGAACTTTTCCGCTCTCTGATCTCACTTCAGCGAGCGCATGCACTGCGCGAAGTTCGATTACGCGCTGGCCTGAATCTGAACGACACGGATCTCAAAGCGCTGAACCTCATCCGCAGCTTGAGCGCACCCGGACCCGGCGAGCTGGCTAAGGAGCTGGGCGTTTCTACGGCCGGCATCACCGCGGTGTTAGATCGGCTCGAGGTACGCCAAGTGATCGCGCGCCGGGAACACCCCACGGACCGGAGGCGCACTGTGATCCATGCAGGCCCTGCCTTTCCCGAGGCAACCGGCGAGGCGCTGGCGATCCTGCGCAGCCTGCACAGGTTCTGTGCGCAGCTCGATGCTCCCTCCCGACAAGCGCTGCGCACGCTGCTCGCGGAAATCCTCCTATCGCTGCAGGCCGCCAGCACTGGGCAAGACGATAATTCCACCCCACCAGATCACCGGAGCAGTGAACTATGACAACGCATGCCAGTACCGATCAATCTTCGCCGGCCGGCCCGCGCACGATGACCGGCGAGAAGGGGTTCATCGACGAAGTCACCCGGGCGGCCATCAGCGATCGCCTCGAGCAGATCGGGTTGCAGGCTCAGCAGCGCAGCGCGGCGTATTCCGCGCAGGCCGCCGTGCTGTGGTCGCAGATCACCGCCCGCCTGTCCACAGGCAAGCTGATGCGCCCGGCCTTGGTCATGCTCGGCTACCGCGCCTTCTCGGGCTGCAATGAGGTCCGTGCCATCGATTTGGGCTGCGCTTTCGAGCTGCTACACAGTGCGCTGCTGATCCACGACGATGTGGTGGACAAGGACTTCGTGCGCCGCGCAGAGCCAACCATCTCGGCGCTGTACCGCGATCAAGCTCTAACCGTCGGGCGCAGCCAGGCCGAAGCGGAGCATGCCGGGAATTCGGTGGGGATCATCGCCGGTGACCTGCTGATCAGCGAGGCGATCAAGCTCGCCGCACGGGCCGCCGCTGGCACCGACAGCGAGTCCGTCGTGGAGCAGGCCTTCTTCCAGGCAATCGAGCAGGCCGGGGCAGGGGAACTGGAGGATCTGCTCTACTCCCTGGGTTCGGCCCCGGCGACCACCAGCGAAGTGCTGCGCATGGAGCAGCTAAAAACCGCATCGTACTCCTTCCAGTTGCCGCTGCAAGCGGGGGCGCTCTTGGCAGGTGCAACCATGGGCCAAGCCGAAAACATCGGCACCGTCGGCTGCCAGCTGGGGGTGGCGTACCAGGTCATCGACGATGTGCTTGGAACCTTCGGGGATCCTTCGTGCACCGGCAAATCCGTGGAGTCCGACCTGCGCGAATTCAAGAGCACGATCCTGCTGGCCCTGGCCGCCGAACAGCCTGAATTTGCCCAGATGCTCAATGGCCTCCGCTCCGGTCACGTGTCAGTCGGGCAGATCCGCCAAGAGCTGGTCGACCAGGGGACGGAGCAATTCGCCCGGCATCTGGCCCAAGCGCTGTGCAGCCGCGCCACTGGATCGACGGCATTCCGCGACTTGCCCGAGCAGGCCCAGCAGCTGCTGCGCACCTGCAGCCACCTCATCCTGGAGCGACGCCGATGAACGCCATAAAACCGCGGGAGCTCAACCCGCGCACCCCTGCCCTGCACTTGTATTCCCGCACGGCACAACGCAGCGCGCAGGTGCTGCTTCGCCAGTACTCCACCTCCTTCTCGCTGGCCTGCCGGATGCTCGACACAGCTAGCGCCACCCATATCGCCAATATCTACGCCCTGGTGCGCCTCGCCGATGAAATCGTCGACGGCGTGGCCTTCCAAGCCGGGCTCGAGCCGCGCGCGATCGCCGCGTGCCTCGATGACCTGGAAGCGGAAACGGAACGTGCCATGGAACGCGGCTACAGCACCAATCTGGTGGTGCATGCCTTTGCGCTCACCGCTCGTTCCACCAGCATCACGCAGGCGCTGACTGCCCCGTTCTTCGCCTCGATGCGGGCGGACCTGACCACCGGGCAGCACGATGCGCGCAGCCTCGAAGATTATATCTACGGCTCCGCCGAGGTGATCGGGCTGATGTGTCTTCAGGTGTTCCTGGCGATGCCCGGGGCCGTGCCGCTGGACGCGGAGCAAGCGGACCAGGCCAAACGGGCGGCCCGAAGCCTGGGCGCGGCCTTTCAGAAGGTCAATTTCCTGCGCGATTTGATGCAGGACAGCCAGGAGCTGGGACGTGCCTATTTCCCCGGCATCAACCCCGCAGCATTTAGCGAGCAGGAAAAGCAGCGCCTGGTGGCGCAGATCGAGCAGGATCTGGAGACGGCGCGTACCGGGCTGCCACTGCTGGCGCCCGCCGCGGCGCGTGCGGTGCGCCTGGCCCACGACCTGTTCAGAGAATTGAACAGGCAGCTGGACAAGGCTCCGGCAAAAATGCTGCTGCGCACCAGAATCTCGGTTTCCCCCGGGCGCAAGGCGATGATCGCGGTGCGGGTGCTGCTGGGCAGGCCGGGAAAGACGCAAACCAGTCACATCATGGAAAGGCGGCACTAGATGGCCAGAGAAATTCGGGACGTGGTAGTCATCGGAGGGGGATTCTCGGGCTTGGCCAGCGCCGGTCTGCTGGCCGCGCGCGGGTGCAATGTCACCTTGCTGGAACAGCACGCCACGGTGGGCGGCCGGTCCGGCCGTATTGAGCGCGCGGGATTCCGCTTCGATACCGGGCCCTCCTGGTATCTCATGCCAGAGGTATTCGAGCATTGGTTCGAGCTCATGGGAACCAGTGTCAGCGCGCAGCTGGAGGTGCGCGAACTGGAAATCGGATACCGCACGTTCTTCCAAGGCCGCCCATCTCCGGTGGACGTGGGCACCGCACCGGGCATCCGCGCGCTCTTCGAATCCCTAGAACCGGGAAGCGCTCCAGCGCTTGAGGATTACCTGCGCACCGCTCGCACAGGTTACGAACTGGCCCTGCAGCACTTCCTCTACGATGATTTCAGCTCGCCCCGGTCGCTATTGGACCCTCAGCTGCTGCGTCTGCTCCCACAGCTGGCCGCCTTGTTGGGCTCTAGCCTGGATAGCTACCTCGCCAAGCGTTTCCAGAGCAATGAAATTCGCCAGTTGCTTGGCTATCCTGCCGTATTCTTGGGCTCCAGCCCGGAGCGCACCCCTGCGCTCTATCAGCTGATGAGCCACCTGGACCTGACAGATGGCGTCAAGTACCCGATGGGCGGCTTCGCTGCGGTGGCCGAGGCTATGGCAAAGGTGGCAACCCAGCATGGAGCCAGCATCACAGTAGGAGCCACCGCCACCGCGATCGAAACCACGCCGGGCAAGAACCCGCGGGTGGCGGCGGTTCACTGGACCGATGCCACGGGGAAGCGGCAACACACCGCGGCCCAGGCAGTGATCGGGGCAGCCGATGTGCGCCATATCGACGGAAGCCTGCTGCCAGGGCACCTCCAAACTCATACGGCCAAGAATTTTGCGCGCCGGGATCCAGGCCCGAGCGCCATTCTGGTGTGCCTGGGCATCACCGGGAAACTGCCAGAACTGGAACATCACAACCTGCTTTTCAGCACGGACTGGAAAGATAATTTCGCGCGCATCCGCGACGGCCGCGAATTGCAGCCGGAAACCAGCATTTACGTCTGCAAGCCCAGCGCCACCGACCCTTTCGTCGCGCCTGCTGATTGCGAGAATCTGTTCATTCTTGTGCCTGCTCCGGCCCTGCCAGAATGGGGGAAAGGGGGCCCGGATGGTCTCGGGGATGCCATGGTCGAGCAGATCGCTGACGCCGCCATCGACCAGCTGTCGAGCTGGGCCGGAATCTCGGATCTGCGCCAGCGGATCGTGGTGCGCCAGAGCATCGGGCCGGCGGATTTCGAACAGCAGTATGGCGCCTACCGGGGAGGGGCGTTGGGCCTGGCACATACCCTGGGCCAAAGCGCCATGCTCCGGCCCGGCAACCACAGCAAGAAGGTGCAGGGACTGCATTATGCCGGAAGTACGGTGCGCCCCGGGATTGGCGTTCCGATGTGCTTGATCAGCGGCGAGCTGGCCGCCAAGGCAGTTCTGGGCATCACTGCCCCTGGCCCCTTGCCCGATGAGCGACGAAGCGCCAACAGAAGGGAAGCGGGAACATGATCTATCTGGGTATTCTTCTCGGACTGCTCGGGTGCATGGCGCTATTGGATGCCAAATGGAAGCTCTTTGTCTTCCGCCACCCGCTGCGCGGGCTGGCGGTCCTGGGACTGGGGACGGGATTTTTTGTGTTCTGGGATGTCCTTGCCATCGGGCAAGGGATCTTCCTGCATGAGCCATCGAAGCTGATGACCGGGATCATGGTCGGCGAGCAGTTTCCGTTGGAAGAAGTCTTTTTCCTGGTCTTCCTGTGCTATTGCGCGATGATTTTAGTCACCGGAGCGCAAGCGCTGAACCAGGTCCGGGCGCGGCGATGCCGTGCAAGCTCAGAGCTAAGGGGAAGGCGATGACCTTGTTTCTTGAGATGAGCTTATGGTTTCTTGCTGCAGCAGGCAGCGTGTTCCTCCTGGGCGTCTTGGCCAGCCGGAAAAGGCCTGCCGCTATAGCGCTGCCGTTGCTGGCCGCAATGGCGCTGATGCTGCTGCTCACGGCGATCTTCGACAACCTGATGATCTTTGCGGGGCTCTTCGACTATGGAACGCACACGCTTTCCGGTCTGCGCATCGGGTTGGCGCCCATTGAGGACTTCTTCTACTCCGCCTGCGCCGTGCTCTTGGCACCCGGCCTCTGGTGGCTCTTCGAAGGCCAGGAGTCAAGGCGCAAGGGCAGCGGCCATTCCACTCTTGACCACGACAAGGCTTGAATATGCTTCATGGAATTATCACAACTTCGCGGCCGGTGTCTTGGGTGAACACCGCCTACCCCTTTGCCGCCGCCTACCTCTTGGCTGGTGGCTCAGTGGATTGGAAATTCGTCGTGGGTACCATCTTCTTCTTGTTTCCCTACAACCTGGTGATGTACGGGGTCAACGACGTCTTCGACTATGAATCGGATCTGCGCAACCCGAGAAAGGGCGGCATAGAAGGCGCGCTACTGGCCCGCCACAGCCATCGGATGATTTTGCTGGCGAGCGCGATCACCGCCGTGCCCTTCCTGATCGTCTTGGCCCTCGCCGGTAGCGGCATCTCCACTGCTGTACTGGCGGGGTCGGTTGCTGCGTTGCTTGCCTATAGCGTTCCGATCCTGCGGTTCAAGGAACGCGCTGGGCTGGATTCCCTGACCAGTGCGGTCCATTTTGTCTCACCGGCGATCTTCGGCTGGGTGCTGGCGGGAGCGCCGGTGCACCCCACCCAAGGTCTGGTGTTCACTGCATTCCTCCTCTGGGGCATGGCCAGCCATGCGCTGGGTGCCATTCAGGACATCCTTCCCGACCGTGAAGCAAAGCTTGGTTCGATCGCGGTAGCATTCGGTGCACGGACGACGATTTTCTTGGTGGCGGGCGCGTATGTATTCGCTGGGCTGTTGCTTCTGCTCGGGGTTCGCGGAGTCGGCTCGTTAGCTGGCTTGCTCGCCATCGCCTACATACTTAATGTGCTTCCGCATCTTGGGGTGCAGGATTCCACGTCCGGTACGGTTAACCGTGCCTGGAAGAGATTTCTGTGGATCAACTACCTATGTGGTTTCTTGCTGACGATGTTGTTGATTTACACAGCTGTATTCACCCGCTAATCACCAAAGAGAAGTCGAGGATTTGATGGATGTCATCCTGCTTTCCGAGGACGGCCAGCCAGTTGGCGTCATGCCCAAGGAAACAGTGCATACCGGGGATACACCTTTGCACCAAGCGTTCTCCTGTCACGTCAAGAATTCCCTGGGCCAGGTGCTGATTACACGCAGGGCGCTGTCAAAGTCGACATGGCCCGGGGTATGGACTAATTCCTTCTGTGGCCACCCCCAGCCGGGGGAGCAGATGGAAACCGCGATTCGCCGGCATGCTGGCGGTGAATTGGGCATGGCGATCCGCGATATCCAGGTGGCCCTGCCGGAGTTCCGCTATCGCGCGGTCGATGCCTCCGGGGTTGTTGAGAACGAGATCTGTCCGGTATTTACCGCCGTGATCGATGGAGAAATCACCATGAATCCGGAGGAAGTCATGGACTACCGCTGGGTTGATCCCGTGGAATTTGCGGTAGCGGTCCGAGCCGCTCCATGGGCCTTCAGCCCATGGCTGGTCATGCAGGCCAGCGAAATGCCCCAGTATCGCACTCAGTAGCGAGCCCGGCCAGATTAGCGGCTCTTAAAAGCCAAGCGTGGTGAGGATGCTCAGCACGGTAGTAAGCCCACCGTATACAACAATATCCGACCCCGGTAATGACCCTGATTCCGATACCCCCGACCAATCCGTTTCAAGTTCTTCGCCGTCAAATTCACTGACTCACTCTTAGCGTTAGTGAACCGGGTACTCACAAACACCAACAACTCGCACCGCCAGGCAACCAACGTCCGGAACAAAGACTGCGCCTCCACCATTTTCGATGCTTTCGCTGACTTCTCCAACACCGACCACCGGGAATGACACTCATGAACGTCCGTAGCCTGCAACAGCGTTCTCATATGCTCTTTAATCCCATAAACCACCGCGAGTTCAGTATCTGATTACAGGATCTCTTGCAGTCGTTCAATCTGAAGATGGGAAAGGTTCTCCAAGTTACAGGTCAACAGTTTCCGATACTTATGCGCCGGGTCAGTCACCCTACCTCGACGTTCAAAGACCTCATCGGACCGGCGTCGACGAACCTGGATGATCATATGATTCGCCCGCTGAATCACATGAAAATGATCAACACTGATCTTCGCTTTCAGTAAGTTCTCCCGCACCGCTTTACGGAACTCTGAAGACACATCAATCGCCACATGCTCAACACTTTGACGCCGATACCGCGGCCGGGCCTTCAACCATTTCTTCACCGCCGCACCGCGGCGTGCGTCCACGATATCCAAGATTTTCCCCGTATCAAGCTCAGTGAACACAATGGACCACAGCTCAATCCGCACGACTCTTCCCGTCCTACCCCGGGCATAACGAACCTTACGGAAACGGTGCTCATCGATACCGAGGCGGCGAATAAACATCCGGTCCACATCCCCGACAACCGGACCTTCAACATTCAGCCGCGCCATGACCGTAGGCCACGACTCTCCGTGCGCTGCGGCGACCCGAGACACTGCCCGCAATTCGCAGCTCATCTCATCGACCAGACGCTGGAGAGCCGGCTGGTGATCCGTGCAAGGGGAGGGCAGCTGGGGCGGTGGTTTGCACGAAGGCACGGCGTGCACAGGCTGTTTCTTGGCAGGCCATACGGCGTTTGCGTACCAGGATCTGGAGGTCGTTTCCGCCGGTTGGGATGTCTTTGACTCGGTGGATTGGCCTGGCGTGGATGCGAGTGGTGACCACCCCACACGAGGGCCGGCAGCTTCGAGGGCTTTGGGCTCGATGAGGACTTGTTGTCCATCAGTATCGTGGGTTGCGTTGATGACATGGTAGTCAGTGAGGTTCTTAAGAATCGACGCAGGGTCGCTTCCACCGGTATCCGTGGAACACGGCTCGTAGTTCCTTGCGTAATGGTTTGTCTAGACGACATCCATTTTCTCACCAGGGACTGCGAGACTCTTCTATATCTGTCAAGCCGTCAGCGGTAGTACTTCCGCAGATTCCAGAATCTTGTATATTCGGCGTGCCAAAAACCGCTTGATGCATCTACGGATCTCTTTCAACGTCTTGCCTTCCGCCGTGCGTTTAGCCACATAGGCCCGGGTCTCCTCGTCATGGGTCATCCGTACCATCGCAGCGGTATGCAGGGCCTTGTTCAACCGCCGGTCACCTCGACGATTGAGCCGGTGGCGCACCGTGTTCCCTGAAGATGCAGGGATGGGATTCACGCCCGCAAGAGAAGCGAATGCAGCCTCCGAACGCAACCTGCCCTGATGGGACCACGCGGCCACGCAGACCGCCGCCACCACCGGACCGATACCGGTGAGCTCAAGTAGTTCCTTGCCTTCGCTGAGCTTGACCAGCTCAGTCATCTGAGTCGTGTTTTCCTTGATATGCGTGTCCAGTTCACCGACGCGTCGGGCCAACCGCACGGCTTCGGCACGGGCAACCTGCAATTCGATGGTTTCCTCCCGGCTCCGCCACCCCGCTACCTCGAGGATCTGAGTGCTGCTCAAGGGTTTACGGGCATCGATGCCAAGCGAGGTCACACGCAGCAGTGCGGTGAGCGCGTTGACGTATTTCGTACGCTCCACAGCCAGCATGTCACGGGCCGTCACCAGCACGCGCAAAGCAGCGCGGGCACCGTCATTGAGTCGCGGAACACGCAGCTTCTGCACCTCGATGGGTAGCGCGGCGGCAGCCATGCGCTGGGCATCCAACGGATCAGTCTTACCCACGCCGCGCCCGGCTTTCTGGTAGCCGCTAGGTGCTTCGGCGACCGTGTAGCCGGCATCGGTGACCGCACCGGCGACTACGGCACCGTAGGAGGCTGTCCCTTCAATTATCCACAGGGTGCTGGCATCGGCTCCGGTGCGCCTGCCGACCCAAGCGATAGCGCGTTTGATGCTGGAACTGGTGGCGGGAAATTCCCTGGTTTCCACGTGTTCGCCGGTATAGGTGATGATGGAATAGACATGCTTACGGGCGTGGGTATCCACTCCGATGATATAGGAGTAGGTCTTGGCAACGGTCTGCGGGAGGATAGTCATACGGCTTGGTACTTTCTTCTTTTCAGGGACAGGATCTTCGGCCGTGCGGCCGGTACCAGTCCGGGAAAGAAGTCACCTTTGGAGCAACACTGTGATGGGTCACACCCTGATAGGTGGACATTCTTCTGATCAGGCTACCGAGGTGGGCCGGGTTGGCGCCGGCCGCCCAACAACGTAGACAGACAATTCTCGCAAACGACACCTCAGGGGTCAGCCTTACTTTGAGTCATGCCCACGTCGGAGGGAAGCCTGGCATCTACCCTGCCAGCTGATCCCAGACCAGCCACTACAAGACTCACAGCCCTACTTATTTTGGGGCCACCACGCTAAAACTTGAAGAGCCATTTAAAGATTTCTCAAAATTCCGTTTGGTGGAGCCCTGTACCGTGAGGAGTATGGGGCCGGTCATTTTGACCTGTTCCACACAGGAAGAGAGCAACACGTATGGGCTCGACAAAAAACCTTTCGCTAGGTGTCATTGCAACTTCGCAAAAGACTGACGAAACGCGACTACCAATTCACCCGATGCATTTTGAACGCATCGAAGAAAACTCCCGCCAGAGCATCATGATCGAATCCGGATACGGCATTCCCTGTGGCATGAGCGATGAAGAACTGGCACCATTTGTCGGAAAAATCGCCTCACGAAGTGAAATCATCGCCAGCGCAGACATTGTGCTGCTTCCCAAACCGCAATTGGCCGACCTGGAAGAAATGCGTGAAGGGCAGACACTTTGGGGTTGGCCTCACTGCGTCCAGGACGCAAAGCTGACGCAGCTTGCCATCGACAAAAAGCTCACGCTGATTGCCTTTGAAGCCATGAATCACTGGGGTGCGGACGGTAGCTTTGGGCTGCACGTGTTCCACAAAAACAATGAACTCGCCGGCTACGCCTCGGTACTTCATGCCCTGCAACTTTGCGGGGTCACCGGAGACTATGGTCGCCGGCTGACCGCGACTGTCATTGGCTTTGGTGCTACAGCTCGCGGCGCTGTCACCGCGCTGCGCGCCCACGGCATTAACGATGTTCGGGTGCTAACTAGCCGATCGGTAGCTGCCGTAGCTTCCCCAATTCACGCCGTACAGATGGTCCAGTTTGAACATGAGGGTGGTCCGAACCTAAGCGAAGTCATCACCGACGTGGGCAAATTGCCATTGGCGCCGTTCCTGGCCGAAAGCGACATTGTCGTGAACTGCACTCTCCAAGACCCCAATGCTCCGTTGATGTACTTACGAACCGCAGAATTAAGTGCTTTCAGCCCGGGGAGCATCATCGTGGATGTGTCTTGTGATGAAGGGATGGGATTCGAATGGGCCAAGCCGAGCACCTTTGCCGAACCAATGTCGAGCATTGGTCCGAACATCAACTACTACGCGGTGGACCATTCCCCTTCGTATCTGTGGAACTCGGCCAGCTGGGAGATTAGCGAAGGCTTGTTACCATTCCTCGATACCGTGCTGGCCGGAGCCGAGGCCTGGAAAGAAAACAAAACTATTTCACGGGCCATTGAAATCCAGGACGGTGTTGTTCTCAATCCTGCGATTCTTGAGTTCCAAGGCAGGGGAGCGCACTACCCTCATCAACTCTCCGCCAAGTAGCAATACTTTCTTGAGATTCTCCGTTGGTAGCTAGGCGGCAGGTTCCGATACGCTTAGTTCCCAAAGGTTTTACCGGTGAGCGCCAATCAGAACAGGAAACAAGAATCTTCATGGATGTAGTTTTGCTGTCGGAGGATGGCCAACCAATTGGCACTTGTGCCAAAGAACTGGTGCACACCACCGACACCGCACTGCACCAAGCATTCTCCTGCCACGTGCTTAATGCAGACGGACAGGTTCTGGTTACTCGCCGTTCACTGAATAAGCTCACCTGGCCTGGAGTCTGGACGAATTCATTTTGTGGGCATCCGCAACCGGATGAAGTGATGGAAGATGCCATCAAGCGCCATGCCCAACACGAACTTGGTCTGTCCATCAAGTCAGTCGAACTGGCGCTGCCTGACTTCCGTTATCGAGCGGTAGATGCCAGCGGCATTGTTGAGAATGAAATCTGCCCGGTGTTCACTGCGGTGATTGATAGCGAGATTTCGGCTAACCCGAGCGAAGTGATGGATCACCGCTGGGTTGACCCGAATCAGCTGCGGGACTCCCTTCGCCTGACCCCTTGGGCATTTAGCCCATGGGTAGTTTGGCAAGCGGAACAGATGGATTTATATCAGCGTGCCTGAGTCGAATCGAAACTGAAACTAATAACAAGGAAGCCTCCCAAACTCAAAAGAGTTTGGGAGGCTTCCTTGTCTTGTTCGGAGGTCGACGTTGACCTATACGAAGTTTTCAGTTCCTTCAACGGTGTTCATGAAGTGATCCATGAACTCAGCAAAGTCCTGAGCATCTGACTCTTGATCAATAACGGCACCAACGCTCACCGCGTCATCGATATAAAAATCAATGCTCGGCTTAACCGGGATGGTGAAGCGGAAGACTCGTCCAGTGGAGGTGGCGACTTCATAGCCGCCGTCTACAAGCTGGGCAAGCTGGTTCACATTGGTGTTATTGATATTGATGGCGTCTTCGGAGGCCCGCAAGTCACTGGAATTCACCGGAGCGATGATCAGTTCTGCTGGCTGACGCCGATAGCCGATGACCTTAAGTCCTCCAGAACCGGCAATACCGGTTCCAGCTACAAGGTTGTAGCTGGCGAAATTAGGGATCTGCGAATCGAACGCGTCGTGAAGACGCGCTTTGACCTGCTCGGCTGGATTTTCGTCTGGGCGGTTGTCCATGTCTCCTACTCTACCGATATCTTTGGACAATTTGATCAGTCATAACATTTATTGAAACATGTCATGGTTACGTCATGGGTTGCTCAATTGGTCATATTGACGACTAGAATGAAATTTATGAGCCAGGATGCTACGCCAGATATCAAACCACGTTCCCGTGTGGTCACCGATGGTATCCACGCCGCTCCGGCGCGCGGTATGTTGCGTGCCGTCGGCATGGGCGATGATGACTTCGCAAAACCTCAAATTGGTATTGCCAGTTCATGGAACGAAATCACTCCATGTAACCTTTCGCTTAATCGTCTAGCCCAAGGCGCCAAAGAAGGCGTTCACGCAGGCGGCGGTTTCCCCATGCAGTTCGGAACCATCTCCGTATCTGATGGCATTTCTATGGGCCATGAAGGAATGCACTTCTCACTGGTTTCACGAGAGGTCATTGCCGACTCGGTAGAAACAGTGATGATGGCCGAACGGCTTGACGGCTCAGTGCTGCTGGCCGGCTGTGACAAGTCGCTGCCGGGAATGCTCATGGCAGCTGCCCGACTGAACCTCTCATCAGTGTTCCTCTATGCCGGTTCCATCATGCCGGGCTGGGTCAAGCTAGAAGACGGTACCGAAAAAGACGTCACCTTGATTGACGCCTTTGAAGCTGTAGGTGCTTGCGCGGCCGGGCGAATGAGCGAAAAAGATTTAGATTCTATTGAACGTGCCATCTGTCCAGGTGAAGGTGCCTGTGGTGGCATGTACACGGCAAATACCATGGCATCAATCGGTGAGGCCCTGGGTATGAGCCTTCCGGGTTCCGCCGCTCCACCGTCAGCCGATCGACGCCGCGACATTTTTGCGCACCGCTCCGGTGAAGCCGTGATTGAAATGTTGCGCAAGGGAATTCGCGCCCGCGACATTATGACCAAAGAAGCCTTTGAAAACGCTATTGCCGTCATGATGGCCTTCGGCGGTTCAACCAATGCAGTGTTGCACCTATTGGCCATTGCTAAGGAAGCTGAAGTTGAACTGTCGCTGAGCGACTTCAACCGCATTGGAGATAAGGTTCCGCACCTAGCGGACCTGAAACCATTTGGCCGTTACGTGATGAATGACTTGGACCGCATTGGCGGTGTCCCCGTAGTGATGAAGGCGTTGCTAGATGCAGGATTGATCCACGGAGACTGCCTGACGGTCACCGGCAAGACGGTTGCTGAAAACCTCGCGCACATCGCTCCACCAGATCCTGACGGCAAGATCCTTCGTGCCATGGACAACCCGATCCACAAGACCGGTGGGGTGACCGTGTTGCATGGTTCGTTGGCTCCCGAAGGTGCAGTGGTGAAGTCCGCCGGCTTTGATGCTGATGTCTTTGAAGGTACAGCTCGCGTCTTTGAACGTGAACAAGGTGCACTTGAAGCACTGGATGCAGGAAAGATTCACGCCGGAGATGTGGTGGTCATTCGTTATGAAGGACCCAAGGGTGGACCGGGTATGCGAGAGATGTTGGCCATTACCGGAGCCATCAAGGGCGCCGGTCTAGGTAAGGATGTCTTGCTACTTACCGACGGACGCTTCTCCGGTGGAACCACCGGATTGTGTATTGGACACGTGGCACCTGAAGCCGTTGATGGTGGGCCCATTGCCTTTGTGAACGACGGCGATAAGATCCGTGTCGATATTTCGGCACGGAGTTTTGACCTCTTGGTTGATCCCGAAGAATTGGAAGCTCGCAAGATTGGGTGGAAGCCCTTGCCAGCGAAGTTCACCACGGGTGTGCTGGCCAAGTACGCAAAGCTAGTCAATTCTGCTTCGACAGGCGCGTATTGTGGCTAAGCAGCAGAAAATTCATGGTGTGGGTGAGACGAAGCGTCCACACCATGGACATTCATCTCATATACTGAGATGAACGGGGCGTCTATTTGCTCTTTACCCTCGGGTAGAGAAAACTAGAGGCATGCAAACAAACTTCGATGTTCTACTAGTTATCAGGCGCGGAGCCTGAGACGCTGTCGCACTAAGCGGACAGAACATCGGTAACGCGCAAGCCCCCTTTCGTCAGTAGCGACGGCCGCGGGGCGTTTTTTATGCGCAAACGAAGAGATAGAAATGGAAAGGATCCCGATGAGCAACTCAACACCCGCCAATCCGGCGTCGGTTGCGAATTCAATCAATCGAACCAAGGATGCCGCCGCCGCTGTCTCTTCCGTTGTGGAAGCTTCGAACCCGGTACAGGGTCCGAATACTATCGTTGCTCCCACACAGATGACGGGCTCACAAGCCATCGTCCGCTCGCTGGAAGAACTAGGCGTCAAAGACGTCTTCGGATTGCCAGGTGGGGCCATCCTTCCCACCTATGATCCACTGATGGATTCGACCAAGATCAACCACGTCTTGGTCCGCCACGAACAGGGTGCCGGCCATGCCGCACAGGGTTTCGCCATGGCTAGCGGTGAGGTAGGCGTTTGTATCGCTACCTCCGGCCCCGGCGCAACCAACCTCGTCACCGCACTGTCCGATGCCAATATGGACTCGGTCCCAATGGTGGCAATTACCGGTCAGGTGCACAGTGCCTTTATCGGCTCTGACGCATTCCAGGAAGCAGACATTGTCGGCATCACGATGCCGATCACCAAGCACGCTTTTTTGGTCACCAAAGCAGAAGACATTCCCAAGACCTTGGCCAGTGCCTTCTACCTAGCTCAGACCGGTCGTCCCGGTCCGGTGCTGGTAGATATCACCAAGGATGCCCAACAGGCGGATATGACCTTCTCGTGGCCACCAAAGGTGGAATTGCCTGGATACCGTGTGGTGACTCGTGGTCACAACAAGCAGCTACGCGAAGCAGCCAAGCTGATCGCCGGCGCAACTCGTCCGGTGCTCTACGTAGGCGGCGGCGTCATCAAGGCCAACGCTCACGAAGAGCTGAAGGAATTTGCGGAATTCATCAACGCGCCAGTGGTCACCACCCTGACCGCACGCGGTGCGTTCCCTGACTCCCATGTACAGCACGTGGGCATGCCTGGCATGCACGGTGCAGTATCCGCGGTGACTGCACTGCAGCAGTCAGACTTGCTGATCACCCTGGGTGCTCGCTTTGATGACCGTGTCACCGGTGTGCTTTCCTCCTTTGCTCCTAACGCGAAGGTGATCCACGCCGATATCGACCCAGCGGAAATCTCCAAGAATCGTGTAGCAGATGTGCCAATTGTGGGCTCGCTGGATGAGATCATCCCGCAGCTGCAAGAAGCCTGCGCTACCCGCTTTGAAAACGAACCTCAGGCCGATCTGACCGGTTGGTGGGGACTGCTGAACCGTCTGCGCGAAACCTATCCAATTGGTTACACACAAACCCAGGATGGACTCTCCGCGCCACAGAACGTGATCCAGCGCATCGGTGAACTCACCGGTCCTGAAGGCGTTTACGTAGCCGGTGTAGGCCAGCACCAGATGTGGGCAGCCCAGTTTGTTAAGTATGAGCGTCCACGCTCCTGGCTGAACTCGGCCGGTCTTGGCACCATGGGCTTCTCGGTACCTGCAGCAATGGGTGCCAAGGTGGCCCAGCCTGAGCGTGTGGTCTGGGCTATTGATGGAGACGGTTGTTTCCAGATGACCAACCAAGAGTTGGCCACCTGCGTGATCAACAAGATCCCCATCAAGGTTGCCATTATCAACAACTCTTCACTGGGTATGGTTCGTCAGTGGCAGACCCTGTTCTACGACGGCCGTTACTCCAACACCGATCTGAACACCGGTCACGGCACTGCACGCATTCCCGACTTTGTGAAGTTGGCAGATGCCTACGGTTGTGTGGGACTGCGTTGTGAACGTGATGAAGACATTGACGCCACCATCAAGCAGGCTTTGGAAATCAATGACCGCCCAGTGGTGATCGATTTTGTTGTCTCGGCTGATTCGATGGTGTGGCCAATGGTTCCTTCGGGAGTCAGCAACGACCAAATTCAGATTGCTAAGGGCATGACCCCTGAATGGGAAGAGGAGGACTAAAACATGGCAAAGCACACGCTTTCGGTACTGGTAGAAGACGTACCTGGTGTACTCACCCGAGTAGCTAGCCTCTTCGCCCGCCGTGCCTTCAACATTCACTCATTGGCTGTAGGCCCCACGGAAATTGACGGCATTAGCCGCATGACCGTAGTGGTTGACGCCGAGGGCGATTCCCTAGAACAGGTGACCAAGCAGCTGAACAAGCTGATCAACGTCATCAAAATTGTCGAACTGCTGCCGGAAACCTCGGTGCAGCGCGACCACATCATGGTCAAGGTGCGTGCCGACGCGGCAACCCGCCTGCAGGTGACCCAGGCTGCGGAACTCTTCCGTGCCTCGGTGATCGATGTGTCTACCGACTCGCTGGTAGTGGAAGCTACCGGCAACGCGGCAAAGATTGAAGCGCTCTTGGCGATCCTTGAGCCTTTTGGCATTCGAGAGATTGTTCAGTCCGGCACCCTCGCGGTGGGACGTGGCGCCAAATCAATGAGCGACCGCGCACTAAAGTCCCTCTCCGCCTAAGACTGGCGAAGACATCAACGGACACGAACTACAAATTTTAGATACTTGGCACCTAGCTTAGAGATTGAGCTAAACGCCAGAGCACAAATAAGGAGAACTACAGTGGCTGATCTGTATTACGAAGACGACGCAGACCTCTCGATCATCCAGGGCAAGAAAGTAGCCATCATTGGTTACGGTTCCCAGGGTCACGCACACGCACTGAGCCTGCGCGATTCGGGTGTTGAGGTTGTTGTTGGTCTGGCTGAGGGCTCCAAGTCCCGCGCCAAGGCTGAAGCTGAAGGCCTGAAGGTCTCCAACGTAGCTGAAGCAGCTGCTTGGGCCGACGTCATCATGATCCTGACCCCAGACCAGGTTCAGGCTCAGGTGTACTCCGAGTCCATCGCAGAGCACCTTGAAGAAGGCAATGCACTGTTCTTCGGCCACGGCTTCAACATCCGCTTCGGCTTCATCCAGCCACCAGCCAACGTTGACGTTGCCCTAGTTGCACCGAAGGCTCCAGGTCACACCGTACGCCGCGAATTCGAAGCTGGCCGTGGTATCCCTGACCTGATCGCCGTGGAGCAGAACTTCACCGGTGGCGCCAAGGAACTGGCACTGGCTTACGCAGCAGGCATCGGTGGCACCCGCGCTGGTGTTATCGAAACCACCTTCACCGAAGAGACCGAAACCGACCTGTTCGGTGAGCAGGCTGTGCTCTGCGGCGGTACCTCGCAGCTGGTTCAGTACGGCTTCGAAGTTCTGACCGAAGCTGGCTACAAGCCAGAGATCGCCTACTTCGAGGTTCTGCACGAGCTGAAGCTGATCGTTGACCTGATGTGGGAAGGTGGCATCGCCAAGCAGCGTTGGTCCATCTCTGACACCGCTGAGTACGGCGACTACGTCTCCGGTCCACGCGTGATCACCCCAGAGGTGAAGGAAAACATGAAGGCTGTACTGGGCGATATCCAGTCCGGCGCTTTCGCTAAGCGCTTCATGGAAGACCAGAAGGCTGGCGCTCCTGAATTCAAGGAATTGCGTGCCAAGGGTGAGTCCCACCCAATCGAGACCACCGGTCGCGAACTGCGCTCGCTGTTCTCCTGGATCTCGGACGCATCCTCGGATGACTACGTAGATGGTTCCGTAGCCCGCTAAGCTACGCAGTCAGTCGTACTTACGGCAGACTCAAAGGTTCGGCCCACCGCCCCTGTATCTAGGGGCGATGGGCCGAACCTTTTGCTATTTGAAGCAGAACATTTGAAGCAGAACACCCCAATAAAAAAGCCTGCCTAGTCGAATCCCCGAAGCGGGTTCAGACCAGGCAGGCTTTGTACAACGAGCTATCTAGGCTTACGGAGATAGAGCTTGTTGGTTAGCGTTTTGAAGCGCGGTAACCGGCTTTGCGTGCATCAGAGGTGTTCTTGAAGCACTCTTCAGGCTTGGTTCGTGCGTAGAACGCACCGTTTGGAACGTGGTACTTCCACTCTTTTTTGCTGCCCGTGCGGTTGCCCTTCACTGGGTACCCGGCAGGGCACTGAGTGGCCTTGCCATTCATTTTCACCGAACGTTTCGTGGAAGCCTTCTTTACCTGCAAGCTCTGAGTCTTAGAAACTGTCGAAGTCTTGCCCTTGGCCTTGTACTTCACAGTCGTGGTGACCTTGTAGGAACCGGCTGCTAGCTTGACCGACTTCTTATTTTTCGCGACGGTTTTCTTTCCCTTGGTGACCTTTAGAAGAGCAGATTTGATCTGCACGTTCTTTGCCTTGCTGTAGCTTGGCTTGACGGTCGCTTTGGCAGATCCCTTTACGGTCTTGTTGCCAATTTTCTTGATGGTGACCGGAGCAGTTTTCTTTGCGGCCACGATGCCAACATTGTGAACTGATGCCGGGACTGCAGCTGCAGAGGCTGCGGAAACGCCTGAGAAGGCAAGCGCGCAGGCTGCGGAGACCGCAAGAGCGCGCTGAACGAGAGTTTTCATATTTCCCCATGAAAGTTGGTGAGAGTGAGGAACTTGAATGTTCCAGTATCTATCTTATTACTAAATTCCAATACGCGACAGTAGTGATTTAGTGGTGGGCGTAGTTGCCCTGCTCGTGGTAAAGCAATGAGAAAAGAAAAGACCACTTAAAAGTATTTCTTGATATACAACGAGAATTCTGGATCGTTTTCGCGGTACGGGCGATTGCATGGTCTTTCCTGATGTGGCTCAGGAACCGTTGCTATGCTCAGCATAAATACGAAGAGGGGAACGCGCATGTCGACAAGTAACTATGATCAGTTCGCAAAGGAATATGCTCGTGAAAACGAAACGAGCTTATTGAACGCATACTATGAACGTCCGGCAATGCTTGAGCTTGCTGGAAAAGTTCAAGGTAAGAAAATTTTGGATATTGGTTGTGGGTCTGGGCCGCTGGCCGAGCAACTAATCCAGAGAGGTGCTGCGGTAGCAGGATTTGACGCTAGCGCAGGGATGCTTGAGCTAGCGAGAGAACGACTCGGAGATTCAGCTGATCTTCGAGTTGCAAAGCTGGGGGAGAAGTTACACTACCAGGACAATTCCTTTGACGATGCGGTTGCGTCCCTGGTGTTCCACTATCTGCCCGATTGGTCGCTGGCGCTCCAGGAGGTGCGACGCGTACTTCGCCACGAGGGGCGACTAATCATGTCGGTTAATCATCCGATCCTTTATCCGTGGAACCACCGGGGGCAGGACTACTTCAAGGTCACGGAGTACACCGATGAAGTGAGCTTCAATGGCCAGGAGGCAGAGCTGACGTACTGGCATCATCCACTGCACGTAATGACGGCGGCCTTCATCGACGCAGGGTTTGTCATCGAACGGGTATGGGAACCGCCGTATTCCAAAGAAGCCCCGTTGGAGATTGTTCCTGAACTATTGAGGGAGCGCGACGCGTTCCTGAGCTTCATCTTTTTCAGCTTGCGAGTGCGTGGGGAACGAACATATTGAGCTCGCTGGCCGGCCCTATCAACAATCAGGTTGCGCAACCGGCGCTTGCCGAACCTACGTGTAGAAGTTAGTTACCGTCTCGCAGAATTGCCAAAATGCGCTTGGCTATGACTTCATGCCCGTAATCGTTCGGGTGTCCAAGGTCGGATCTACCCGCCCAGGTCTGCTTTCCGACCGGTCCGACCGCATGCTGATTTGACGCCAAATCGCTAATCGAAACAAATCTTCCCCGATGGTCTTCGCATGTTTCCTGGATTACCTTGTCGAAATTCTTGGCCTTCCGGGAATTGGGGAGGACACCTACGCAAACGAGTGCGGCTTTCGGGGACTTGGTCCTTACTCGATCGATGTACCCTGGATAGTTAATGTTGAAGGCCTCATACGTAGTGCCCTTGCCGACATCATTTGTGCCTAGTTCAACAATCGCTAGGTCAACATTTGTGGGGATGATAAATTTTTCGGCAACTTGGCCAACGGTGTATCCATGCATGTGTGTATGGATGCTTTGCTTAGGTTGTAGCGCGCGCTCCACGATGTAGGCGAATCCCTTTGGCTTCACGGATGCGAACCAACCATCAGAAATTGAGTCACCGCTGAAGAGAACCTTTTCAAGCTTTGCGGGAACCTTGGTGGGCGCGTTATCCGTGGCGTCTCGGCTCGACGCACCAGTGCGCAGAACCACGATAGCAAATACTAGACACGTCAATGTGACAATACTGATCACCACAAGTGGAAGGTTTTTTCGAGACACTTAGTTCCTGTATTGATAAATTTTTGGGTATTTTGGGCGCAGTTCGCCAACGACCTTGTTTACAAGTATTTTATCTCGAAATTACTAGTCGAATGCTGTATCGGGAGGTGTCATTCGCCTCCTATCGTGGAACTTGTGCTGGGCCCAAAAAGTATGTCTCGGGCAGTTTGTTGAGCATGGAGTTGGAGCGACGACGGTTGCAAAGCGACAAACGAGATTCGCGAGTGCCGGAAAGTTGGAGTGTCATGCGAGGGCTGCAACGGTCCCGACGGACGATACTAATACCGTCCGTCCACCGCTGCTCTGCAACTCAAGTCAAAACGTCCCCAGCTTGCTTTGCAACATGCGTAGCTGCGTCCACTAACTCGAGTTTGTACGTAGCGAAGACCTAATCAGGTCTTGCTGCCTTGGGAACCTTCGATATAGTTCCGAGCGCCGCCATGCTTTGCCACTGAAGCATCTCTCCGTAGCGATGAGCTGATGTCAGAGGCTTAAAGGGTTTCAAATCCCGCATTTGGTAGCCACCGTTATCCCGAAATTGATTCCGGCGAATCTTCTGCGTCGGAGAAGACGAACTTAGAGATGAGGGTCATGTAGCTGTTTTTAGCCGAACTGCCTTCAGCATCTCGGACAACGTTTCCACGGTTCCATCAGAAGGATAGGATGTCACATTCTATGTAATAAGTGAAAGTTTTCACAAAGTGCCGGTTTCTCTACGTAACATGCGTGAATTCGCACCAAAACGTTGGATGCATAGGGTTACGCTTGATTCGAAGGTAGTCGTTAGAAGCTACCGTCTTGCAAGCATCAGCCCAATGAAATCGCAAAGGTGCCACACCCGTGTCTGACATTAAGCCCATCGTACTTTTGGCCGAGCAACTCTCTCCTGCAACCGTTGCTGCTCTCGGTCCCGACTTTGAAATTCGTCAGACGGACGGTGCGGACCGCTCTCAGCTTCTTGAAGCTATCGCTGATGTAGATGCAATTCTGGTTCGTTCCGCTACTCAGGTAGACGCAGAAGCCATCGCCGCAGCGAAGAACCTGAAGGTTATCGCTCGTGCAGGTGTTGGCCTGGACAACGTGGACATCAAGGCTGCTACGCAGGCCGGTGTCATGGTTGTGAACGCTCCAACCTCCAACATTATCTCGGCTGCTGAATTGACCGTTGGTCACATCGTGTCTTTGGCTCGTCGAATCCCAGCTGCCAACGCCTCGCTAAAGAGCGGTGCTTGGAAGCGTAGCTCCTACACCGGTGTTGAGCTTTTTGAGAAGAAGGCCGGCATTATCGGCCTTGGTCGTATCGGCGCTTTGGTCGCAGCTCGCCTGCAGGGCTTCGGTATGGAAATTATTGCTTTTGACCCATACATCACTCCAGCACGCGCAGCCCAGCTAGGCGTAACCTTGGTGACTCTGGATGAACTGCTGGAACAGGCTGACTTCATTACCATCCACATGCCTAAGACTCCAGAGACCCTGGGCATGCTGGGCAAGGATGCTTTCTCGAAGATGAAGAACACTGCCTACGTAGTCAACGTAGCTCGCGGTGGCTTGGTTGACGAAGATGCACTTTACGAAGCATTGAAGAATGAAGAAATTGCTGGCGCTGGCATTGACGTGTTCGTCAAGGAGCCAAGCACCGACCTTCCATTCTTTGAGTTTGAGAACGTCACCGTCACCCCACACCTGGGCGCTTCCACTGATGAGGCTCAGGAAAAGGCCGGCGTATCTGTGGCTAAGTCGGTTCGTCTAGCACTTGCTGGCGAGCTGGTTCCGGACGCAGTCAACGTTGCCGGTGGCGTCATTGATGAGAACGTACGCCCAGGCATCCCGTTGATCGAAAAGCTTGGTCGTATCTTCAACGCACTGACCGCTGGTTCGTTGACCAGCATTGACGTTGAAGTTGCTGGCGAAATCGCCTCACTAGATGTCAAGGCGCTTGAGCTTTCGGCACTCAAGGGTGTCTTCATGGATGTCGTTTCGGAGCAGGTCTCCTACGTGAACGCTCCAGTTCTTGCGGAACAGCGTGGCGTAGCCACTCGTTTGATCACCACCGCTGACTCGCCTGAGTACCGCAATCAGCTGACCATCAAGGGTTCAACCAATGAGGGCACGCAACTTGCGGTGTCCGGTACCCTTACCGGTCCTAAGCAGATTGAAAAGCTGGTTGGCATCAATGGTCACGAAATTGAAATCCCAATTTCTGATCACATGATCGTAGTTCGTTACGCTGACCGCCCAGGTGTTGTCGGTTCCTTAGGCAACGTTTTGGGGGAGCAGAGTGTCAACATCGCTGGCATGCAGGTTGCCCGCGATGAAAAGAAGTCTGAGGCCCTGGCCGTCATCAGCATCGACTCCGCACTGCCTACTGGTGTCCTAGACGTAGTTGGCGCTGCTATCGGTGCGAGCGTTGCGCGAGAGATCAACCTCGCCGACTAAGCATCACTAATCTGAGGCAACCCGCTCGCTGAATAATTTGTTCGGCGGGCGGGTCCTTTCGTTTGTGGGGAGACTGTGCCCAGGATGAAGTCTAGACAGGCTCGATCAGGACCGGCTCACCTCCGTCGCCAGCGGGACGGTAGCCGTGGTTGCATGATGATGACTTTCGCCGAACAATTCATAATGCAAACCTTTGGGGAGTTCTAGGTAAACGGAAGATGAATTTGTGATTGAATTTAGGTTATTCTTAATGAGAAGTCGTTTCATAATTAGCTGACATCTTTTTGTTGGGATAAAGTTGATTTGATATGAAGCCTGAACCAAAAGACAAAGTAGAGATCGACAAGACGAGTTTCTCGCCGTCGGATACGGCGATCGTGATCGTTACTTACAACCGGTCACACCTGCTTGATCGTCTTCTCTCCAGTATCCAAGTGATGAATCCGTCGCCAGGTCACGTAGTAATTATTGATAACGACTCAGCGGATGACACGCATGAGATTGTTGCCAAGCACACGAGCGAGCTGGCTCCAACGGTTATCTATCAAAAACTCGCTACGAACACCGGTGGTTCAGGCGGTTTCCATCACGGCGTGAAAACCGCATATGAACTGGGCGCCTCATGGATCTGGATGATGGACGATGACGTAGAGGTCATTCCTGATTCTCTTGGCAAATTAGGCAAGTGGGCGGCGCGGTTCCAGGTTATTCAGGGACGCCGGTACGACTACGACGGTAGTGAGTTCTATTGGCAATATCGGATCTCTGACCGTCTTGCCATCCCGATTCCGTTTGCGCCGAGCGACTTTGATATCACTGGATATCGAGAGATGAACTCCGGGTGCTTCGAAGGCATGTTCATCCACAGGGAAGTGGTCCGTCGTATTGGGCTTCCAGACCCACGGTTCTTCATATATTGGGACGACCAGCTCTACGGTTGGTTAGCTTCGAAGATCACCACTTCTGTTATTGTCAATGAGTTTGTTCTCAGGCGTACCCGAGACATTAGGCAACTCGACCTCGGTATCAGGCACTTTAACGCGTCAAGCAACGGATACCGGTACTACATCATGCGCAACCGGGCGATTCTCAAACAGTATTATCGCGCTCACGGCGTGTTATTCCCCGCTCACTTCGCCTTGGGAACAGTGCTGACCTTCGCGAAGGAAATCTTGCGATTAGTACTCGTTGAGAAGACTATCCGCGGGACTTCCAACCTCTTCAGGGGGCTGCGCGACGGGCGAAAGATAGAAATCGATAGGGCATGGAAACCGATGGCTCCCTTGGCATCAACTGACAACAGTAATCAGCTAAAGAATCATTAGACAGACGGACTTGCAAAAGAGTCGGGCGCCCTTTGGTATGGGGTGCTCGGCTGTTGGTTTAATGGCTGAAATTGTTTCTCCCGGTGGATGATCCTGAGCTCGGTGCTAGTCGTCATTGCTAGGTTCGCAGTGAACAAGCGCTGACAAGGTTTTCCATGCCCCGTAAAGGGGACCGGGAGACCAGGACAACCAGTATCAGGAAAACGCCTTGTGATTGGTGCGGCCTTCGATGCACGGTCGTCATTGTCAGCCGCATTCGCAGCAAGACGCCAAAGATAACTAGCCGTTTGCGTACACGCAGTCTCTTTCTGGTGCGATGACAAAAAACGGGGTGTGTTCGCGCTTGAATCGCGAACACACCCCGAAGGCTTAATGCTTAGCTCATATTACTGAGAGACTTTTTGCTCCTCAGCAAGTGCGGAGATCTGGTTGTCCCACATGGAAAGCGCAGAGCCGATTGCCATGTGCATGTCCAAGTACTGGTAGGTGCCAAGACGGCCGCCGAAGAACACATTCTGTTCCTGCTTCGCGAGGTCACGATAGGCGAGCAATCCGGAACGATCTTCTGGAGTATTGACCGGGTAGTACGGTTCATCTTCCTTTGTAGCGAAGCGTGAGAACTCCCGCATGATGACAGTTTTGTCAGTTGGGTAGCTGTCTTTGCGTTCAGGGTGGAAGTGCTTGAACTCGTGGATGCGAGTAAAATTCACGTCAGCATCTGGATAATTCATCACCGGTGTTCCCTGGTAATCGCCGACATTCACAACTTCTTCCTCAAAGTCCAGGGTTCGCCATGAGAGCTCACCTTCGCTGTAGTCGAAGTAACGATCAATGGGTCCGGTGTAAACAATCGGAATCTGGCCGGCTAGGTCGTCCTTGTTGAACGGTTGGCTTGAATCAAAGAAATCAGTGTTCAGGTGAACCGTGATGTTCGGGTGATCCGCCATGCGCTCAATCCAAGCCGTGTACCCATCCGTTGGTAGACCTTCGTACTTGTCGTTGAAGTAGCGGTTGTCGTAGTTGTAGCGAACAGGAAGGCGGCTGACAATATCGCCTGAAAGCTTTTCTGGAGAAGTCTGCCATTGCTTGGCTGTGTAGTGAGCGAAAAATGCTTCAAACAGTGGGCGTCCTACAAGGGCGATACCCTTTTCGTAGAAATTCTTTGCGGTATCAACGTCAAACTCCCCAGCTTGTTCTTTAACCAAAGAACGTGCTTCATCTGGGGTATATGCGGCATTAAAGAACTGATTGATCGTGTGCAAATTTACTGGCAATGAGAAAGTCTGTTCATTGTGGGTGGAGTACACACGGTGAACGTAGTCGGTGAAACTGGTAAAGCGATTCACATACTCCCACACACGCTCGTTTGATGTGTGGAACAGGTGAGCCCCGTAACGGTGCACTTCAATGCCCGTTTCAGGTTCTGCTTCGCTGTAGGCGTTTCCGCCGATGTGTGACCTCCGGTCAATTACCGTAACTTTGAGGCCAGCTTCTGCGGCGCGCTCGGCAATGGTGAGACCGAAGAATCCTGATCCGACAACTAATAAGTCTGTATCCATACATGCAATTTATTCATTCGGCAGTAACGAGCTGTCGTATTGAAGGTTAACGGGAGGTGTACTTAATATAAACAAATTTGCCGGTGGGTCAATTTCAAAGGTGAAGGAATTGGTTTATTGATAATGTGGTTTTTTGCGGCCAACGGAAAGTCCGTTTCGGATCGCTCCAGCATAAGAGAATTCGCTGACAAATGGCATCCGGGCCTACAGAAGTACGACGTGGCAATGCGTTAGTTCATGCCTGATGCGTAAGACAAGGAATGAGGAATTTCCCCTTGGTGGATCCGAAGAATAAGTATGATGTGGCCGTCCTCGGCTGGTGGTACGGCAAGAATTACGGATCAATTCTGACCTACTACGGTTTGAACCGTGCCATCGAAAACCTCGGCCATTCGGTTCTCATGGTGCATGAACCTGTCGGCTACAACGGTTTCCGTGTGCAATGGCCAAACGAGATCCTGTCAATGGATTTTGCGCGCCGCACCGGATACGAATACACGGATCAGCTCCATTACTCAGATCTGGATCAGCTAAATGAGCTCGCTGAAACGTTTGTCGTTGGCAGTGACCAGCTGTGGAACCCGCTTATCGGGCGCGTCAACGATGATCTGTTCTTGGACTTTGTCGCACCGGACCGAAACCGAGTTGCCTACGGCACGTCTTTCGGCAATCGAGGAACTGATAAGTTCAAGCAGGACTTCGTTGAAAAGCACTCGCAGAATCTTCAAAAGTTCAAAGCTATCTCTGTACGTGAGAACTATGCAGTGAAGACGGCTAGCGACATCTTTGGCGTCAAAGCAGACCTCGTAGTTGATCCGGTATTCCTTCTGGACCAGGAACACTACAACAAGCTGGCTTCTAAGGCGTCGATCTCACCTGAGGGTGAATACTTGGCAGTGTTCCTTCTGGACCCAACAGAGGAAAAGAAGTCGACGGCAGTAGCCATCCTTGAAAAAACAGGCTTGGATAAGATCCTCGTGATTTGCAACCCCGATGAGGGACGCTCTGTAGCAGAAGAGATTTGGTCTGATGAACCTCGTGCAGAGATCATTGCAGCCGACTCACCAGAAAACTTCCTCCGTGCTTACAAAGATGCCAGCTACGTAGTCACCGATAGCTTCCACGGCACAGCGTTCTCGGTAATCTTTGAGAAGCCATTCTCATCGATCTACAACAACAAGCGTGGTGCGGACCGATTCAAGAATTTGCTTGCCTCACTCGGATTTGGTGACACCCGCCGCGTCTATGAAAGTGATACCACTGAGACCGTGAATGAAAATCAAAACGTGACTCGAACCATCGATTTCACCAAGGCCCGCAATTACATCAAGAACGGGCGTAAGACATCGCTTGAGTGGCTCAAGGCAGCTTTGAACCCCAAGGTAAAGTCGACAGCCGCACTTGAAAACGGCAAGGCCGTTACAGCAGCCGCGGCAGCCAGCAAGAACAGCCACACCCTGGACCTAGACTTCTCCGCTAACAGCGACGTATGGTCCATCGATAAGGGCGCAGAGGGTGTTTCGCTGAGCGTCGTAAAAGACAAAGAACTTCGTGGGAAGCACGTCTGGACTAATCTTCCGGAGCCACTTACTCCAGGTTCAAAAAAGCGCATCAAGATTCAGTGGACACCAACCACGCAGACTAAGAGCATCAATGTGCACTTACGTAACCCTGAATCCGGAACCTTCCGAGTAATCGGCAAGGCTGCAGTGGCCGCCGGTTCGGGGGGCTTGCGCACCGATGAGTTCGAGTTCTCAGTAGCGGAGCAGGGGCTAAGCCAGATCATGCTTGGAGCACTGCACTTCACCGGTCCTAAGGCCGGAGCGCAGGTACACGAAATTTCGATTTCTGATGCAAAGGGCAAAGTACCGGCACCCAGCGCTCCAGCGGCCAAGAAGTCAGACGAAATTGTAGAAGGTTTCTCCAAGCAGGCACGCCGGCTGGCCAACCATGACTTTGAGCAGCAAGTTCGTTCCTTTACTCGCGGAAGGTCAGCAGACTCTGTAACTGGGATCCGCGCGCGGATGTTCTTTCATGCGCACGCAATTGAAAAGGGACTGACCCATAGCAACTTCCGTCCGGGCTTCGGACGAATTGCCATCCCAGGTCTTGCCAAAGAGATGAATGCTTGGCTATCGCGTGGTTTGGGCACGGACGACACCATCGTTCAAAGCTCAGCTTCGGTGATGAAGGCCTACTTCGCCCGCAACGAGGAGACCAATACGGATGTCTCTCATTTCCGAAACTTGTTTTCGGTGGAGTCGCAAGAAGTAATCGCAAAGGGTCAGCTGGGGGAGGGCGGAGCGTTCCCAGCTTCGAAGCACCGCGAAGACCCGGTTGAAACGCCTAATGATGACCGTGCATTCATGGAGGTCGTTTACGGGCGTCGCAGCGTACGCGAATTCAACGACACTCCTGTTGATGATTCAGCGATTGCTTCCGCAGTTCAGATTGCCATGCAGTCACCATCGGTTTGTAGCCGTCAGGGAGCACGTGTTCACCAGTTTGATGATCCAGAGATCATCAAGCAGCTACTTGAAGTTCAGGGTGGATTCTTTGGATTCAATGCGCCGCCACGCCTGCTCTTGGTCACTGCAGATCTAGATGCTTTCCTCTTCGCACCGGAACGCAATCAGCCCTTCGTCGATGGCGGGCTGTTCATGATGTCGTTGTTGCTGGGTCTAACCCAAATGGAATTGGGATCATGCCTGCTGAACACAGCCATGGGAGTCGAGAAGGAACAGAAGATTCGCAACATTGTTGATCTTCCTGAGAATGAAGTCTTCATCGCCTTTGTTGCTGTCGGTAACTTTGACCAAAGTGTCCTGGTTCCACGCTCAAAGCGCGTAGAAGCCGACAGCATCCTGAAGCGACATGGCTAACCAACAACTCATCGGTAAGGAGGGTGACACAAGCATGACGTTGCCAGCAACATTTGAATTGGAACAGACTGAAGGACCTGACATGGCTGATTCCACCAAGACGTACCCTGTACAGCCTGGGATTTGGCTACAGGCTGGGATTTCGACCGAACAAGAAGCACATTTTCATGTCTACGGTCCTGTTGGCATTTCACTGAGCCGTGGAGCGGCAGAGTTTGCGCCTGGTGGTTTGCTCTCTACGGGCACCTACTACAACGTGTTCAATTATGGGAAGTGGAAGCGGATCTGTGGAGATATCCCACTAGAACTTCAGCTCAAAGGCAAAGGGCACTTCCAACTGACCGTCTTCCAAGCTGACCGTCATAAGTCGTGGCACAAGTTGGTTAGCGAAGTGGTGACCTTAGACGGCATGTATCGCCATCCGGTCCTAGTAGACGAGGAGACACCGGAAGAATCGCTGCTGTTCTTTGACCTGATGGCATTGCAAGATGGCGAGCTTGAAGATTTTGCGTGGGCGACTACAGCGAAGCCAGTGCGAACCCCGGAGCTGATGCTCTCGGTAACTACCTTCAAGCGAGAAGCTGAAGTAGAAGATACGATTTCCCGTTTCCGTGAGTTCCTTGTGGACTCGGCAATCAAAGAACACATCAGCATGACTGTTGTGGATAACGGTAATTCGCTCAAAGTCGAAGACGGTGGCGGCGTCGAAGTCATTCCCAATGAAAACTTGGGCGGAGCTGGCGGATTCACACGTGGTCTATTGCGCGCACGAGAAATCGGCGCTACACATTGCCTGTTCATGGATGACGACGCATCGATCCAGATGGAAGCCTTGTCCCGAACATGGTGGCTGTTGGCCTATGCCCGAGATTCACGTACTGCCGTTGCAGGCGCAATGATCAACGCTTCACACCGTTGGCAGATCTGGGAAAATGGTGCGGAGTTTGATCTGGGATGTAAGCCTAGGTATCACGGATTAGATCTGCGTTCGCGCGATGCCGTGTTCGAAATGGAATATGAGACGACTATTCCAGCTCCGGAAGATCTTTACGCCGGTTGGTGGTTCTTCGCGTTCCCGTTAGACAAAGTGGAACACTTGCCGTTCCCATTCTTTGTTCGTGGAGACGACGTGAGCTTCTCATTGGTCAATGACTTTGACATCGTTTCGCTTCCTGGCGTTGCGTCTGTTCAAGAGAATTTCACTGACAAGGCTTCGCCAATGACCTGGTATCTGGATTTCAGAAGCCACCTGGTACACCACCTGTCGCTTCCAGAAAAGCAACGATCATGGATTGAACTGCAGCAGATGGTGCTGAGCTTCTACCAACGCAACGTCATGCGGTTCCACTACGACACTCTTTCGGCAATCAACCTTGCCTTTGAAGATGTGCTCCGAGGACCAAAGTTCTTCGATAAGCATGCCGATATGGCAAGACGGCGTTCGGATCTGAAGGCTTTGACGAAGCAGGAAGCCTGGAAGCCAGTCGTTGAGCGGCCGGAAGAACTTCACGGTGAAAAGTCGCGTCTTGCTAGGGCCCTACTCTTAGCATCGTTGAATGGACACTTGTTGCCAATGGGCAAGGAGGGTGATGCTGATTTGACGTTGTCTTCGCCATTTAGGGATGACTACCACAAGGTCTATGGCGCAAAACAGATCACTTACCTCAATGGAGATCAGTCTTCAGCCTACGTAGTTCGTCGCAGCCAGAAAAAGTTCTGGCGCGAAACCGCACGACTGGTGCGAAACACCATGCGATTGAGGGCGACCTACGAAGAGAACCTTCGTCTATGGCGTGATGGGTATGACCAGTTGACGTCTGACGCTTACTGGACAGAAAAGTTGAATCTCTTAGGGGATGGAACTCAAAACCGATAGTCAATATTCAACTGGCATGACGACGCAGTCGCTATGATTCGCTAGCGAATCCACTAGCTATTGCATCTGTGCAGCGATCGGTCTCCACTCCAGCCAGAGTAGATTCTCTTTCTAAGCTCAAAGGCGAAGAGTCCAGGGGCGAACGAGTTTCTGCGGCATACATGATGGTACTCACCATCGAGTAGAGTCCATCGCACTGAGCGTCGTCCGCTCGGAAAATACCATAAGATCCAGATCTGCATCGTACCAACCAAGAAGTTTCGGTTGGTACGGTGCTTTTTTGAATTGCATAGCCGACAGTTGCAATGGAGACCGTGATACATAATCGCTTGGTAAAGAGCATTCCACACCTCGCATCTTTCGAAATTTGACCTCGAACCATCAGGACGTGAACGTCTTCAGACTACCGTTGAGGAAAGCTACGCGATCATATCGTAATAAGGCGAAACAAGATTGAACTACGGGTTGCAGAGCGAACTTCCGCATTGTTACGAGACCGACAAGTGAATTACTTGAACTAGCACCATCTGTTTCGGTCACAGCCAGCAACGGCAAGATCAAAATCTGAGCCTACTGCTGTGGGCTCAACATTGGGTTTATACCCACTCTCAAAGAGTGAACAGGATGTTTCACACTATGTCACTTACATCCCAGGTCTCCCAGCACCGAGAACGTGTATAGATCTCACTGGCACTCTGACCTCGCTTTACTCGAGCTACTGAACCAAACGTGACTGGCCCCTGTCACTTTCGCCGAGGAAGTCTCTTCTAAATTCCAAGCATTAGACTATACTGGCTCTTAAAACTTAAGCGTGGTGCAGAGTGTTCAGCACGGGCGCAGCCCTGCCGTATATAACAGTATCCGAAGGCGGTAATGCGCATGGTTCCGATAACCCCGGCCAATGCGTTTCAAGTTCTTCGCCGTCAGATTCGCTGCCTCACTCCTGGCGTTCGTCAATCTGGTTCTAACGAACACCAGCAACTCCCTGCGCCATCCGGTCAACGTCCGGAACAGCGACTTCGCCTCAACCATTGTTGTTGCTCGCACGGACTTTTCCAGCACCGCCCACCGGGATTGGAACTCATGGATATTCGTAGCTTTCAATAGTTCCCGCACATGCTCCTTGATCGCATAGATCACTCCGAGTTCCGGGTCTGATTCCAAGATCAGCTTCAACCGTTCAACCTGCTTGATCGACAAGTTCTCCAGATTGCAAGTCAATAATTTCCGGTACTTGTAAGCCGGATCAGCAGCCCGGCCACGACGATCAAAGACTTCGTGGGAGCGACGTCGGCGGACCTGGGTGATCATCAGATTCGCCCGCTGAATCACGTGGAAATGATCCACGCTAACCTTTACCTTCGGCAGATTCTCCCGCACCGCCTTGCGGAACTCCGATGACATGTCGATCGCGACGTACTGCACCCGTTGGCGCCAATACCGTGGCCGATTCTTCAGCCACCGTTTCACCGCCGTGCCGCGGCGTCCGTCCACGATATCCAGAATCTTTCCGGTATCCAGATCAGTAAACACAATCGACCACGGCTCAATCCGCACTACTTTCCCGGTCCGGCCCCGTGCGTAGCGGACTTTGCGAAACCGGTGCTCATCAATGCCGAGCCGGCGGATGAACATGCGGTCCACGTCCCCGACCAGTTCACCGATCGTGGTTAGCCGGGCCATGACCGTAGGCCAAGACACCCCATGCGCGGCAGCGACCCGGGACACTGCCCTGAGTTCGGAACTCATCTCGTCCACGAACTGTTGGGAGAGTCGTGTGGTGATCCTGGCACGGAACGGGAGTTGCTCGGTGGTTTGAACGAATGAACGGCGTTCGCAGGCCGATTCCTGGCAGGCCATACGGCGTTTGCGCACCAATACCTGCAGGTCGGTGCCGCCGACTGGCACGTCCTTCACCCGATGTATTGGTCTGGCCTGGATTCGTTGGGTGAGCACTCCACAGGTGGGGCATGCTGCTTCGGTAGCTTTGGGCTCGATGAGGGCTTGTCGTCCGTCTGCTTCGTGGGTGGCGCTGATGACGCGGTAGTCGTTGAGGTTCAACAGAATCGACGCAGCATCGATTGGCCCGGTATCCTTGAACACGGCTCGTAGTTCCTTGCTGATGTATGTCTAGACAACACTCATCTTCGCAGAGGACTGCGGGCCTTACTTCTTTTTCGGGGTCACCACGCTAAAACTTGAAGAGCCACTATACTTGCACCGTGAGTTAAGTTGGAGTAGTTTGACGTCTCCGCAAAGTGATGCGGGATTGATAACTTCGTAGTTGCTCAGGTCAACGTTCATGTACGCCGGTGGACTGATACTGAAGCAGAAGGGTAAATTAATGCCAAAAATAGACAACGTAAAACGGTTGCCTAGCAAAGTAAAAAGACTAATTAAGAACGAAATTAGAACTTTTTGGCAGAATTACCCGATTCAGCATGACACCATTCTGTTTGAGTCGTTCTCCGGCAATGGAATGCTATGCCACCCGGAAGCGCTCTTTCGACGCATGCTCAACAGGAGCGACTTTTCCGAGTATCGCTTCATTTGGGTCATTAACGATTTCAGCCGATATTCAAAATCAATTAACGAATACAAATCAAACCCACGAATTAAATTCGTTAAGTACCTGAGCTTTGAATACTATAAGGCGCTCAATACAAGTAAATACCTAATCAACAATGTATCCTTTCCGACACAATTCGCCAAAAGGCCTGATCAGGTCTACGTAAATACCTGGCATGGTATTCCGTTGAAGAAAATGGGATATGACATCAAGGGTCGCGCTTCCGACGCCAAGAACATAGTGAGGAATTTTCTGGCTGCGGATTATCTTCTTTCGTCTTCTCGCGCTATGACTGATTCCATGTACGCTAAAGCGGCTCTTCACAAATGAGGGTGTAAAACCTTCCTAAATCCACCGGTCTCCAACAATGACCGTGCGACATAGTGCGTCAAATTTCGGAACCCCAAAGCGATACCCCGCAAATGCTCCAACCGCCCATTCAACGCCTCAGTAGGACCGTTCGAACAGCCAACATGGTCAAAATACGCCAGAATATCGCTCTTCCTACGCCGCAGAGTTCCACCGAGCTTCTTCAACTCCGGCAAACCCTTGGGCACCTTCGTTCCTATCTCCTCAATCAACTGCCCCATAGCCCACCGACCGACTTCTGGTTTCGATTGCCGGTACGCATCAACCATCTTCTGATAAACACTCCACACCAGTTCAACCGGCTCATACTCAGGTTTCTTGAACAACGCTTCAACCTTGGCTTTCTGCTTCTCCGTAGCCAATGACAGCCCGGTAGTCAGGGTCCGCCGGCACTGATACAGCGGATCATCTTTGCGCCCTCGATGACCGTGCTGCACCCGTTGAACCCGCTGCCTTGTCTGGTCCAACGCGTCAGATCCGAGCTTGACCACATGAAAAGGATCCAAAACTTCCACGGCTTGAGGTAGCTCTTCAGCGGCAGCGGTTTTGAAGCCTGTGAAACCATCCATCGCGACGACCTCAACAGTGTTTTTCCATGCTTCATCGCGTTCAGCAAGCCAGGTCTTAAACACGGCCTTGGAACGGCCGGGAATCATGTCTAATAAACGGGATGCTCCGGTGTCTTCCATGACGGGCGTGAGGTCCACGATGACCGTTACGTATTTATCCCCGTCGCGGGTATGACGCCACACGTGTTCGTCAACGCCAAGGACTTTGACCCCGTCAAAGCGGGTGGAATCATTGATCAGTAACCGTTGACCCTCGGCCAACACCGCGTCATTGGCGGTATTCCACGAAACGCCTAATCCTTCAGCAATCCGTGAGATTGAAAGGTGTTGGGTGACCAGGCCATAGAGCGCCCAACGCAAACCAGTTTTACTGATTTTCTGTCGTGGTGATACAGCTTGGGTGAGGTCTTCACGCCAGACATGGTGGCATTGCGTGCACCGGTACCTGCGGTGACGGATAGCTAGGGCGGTGGGCCGCCAGCTGAACGGTGCGTGCGCGATACGTCTGATGACGGTATCGCGTGGTATTCCTTGGGCTCCGCAGGATTGGCACCATGGGTTTGGGGTGGTGACTTCGCAGAGAATCTCAGCCCTGGCTGAGGTTATGTGTTGAGCGATAGCCGTTAGTCCTAGACTGTCGAGGCCGGTGAAAGTCGTCAGATCCGCTGGGGAATAGATAGAATGGTGCACAGTCGAGGTCTTTCAAGAATCGTTAGTGTGGTAACTTCCATTCTCGTGAAGGCCTCGACTTTTTATTGATTTATGACATGCCTGTGAGCTGTGGTGTTGGGTTTAGGTATCTACACTCTGAATTCGGAAGAGCCGCTAAAGCGTTCAAGATGGAGAACCTTTTCGAAGGTACCGTTATTGAGGAGGGCAGCCCCAGAACCGACCGTCAACAAGACAAGCAGGCGGCAACTGAAGAATTTAATAGGCTGTTAGCAGCCGAGGGTTTGTCTCCTGATAACCGAGAAGTCATATTATATGCACCAACTTGGAAGGGCGAATCCTACTTCAGCCCATTTACCGACGCCTCCTCTTTGCAGCACATCATCAAGAAAATTGAATCGGAACTAGACCCGAGCCGTTTCAGAGTGATGTTAAAAGCGCACCAGGTGGTCTCGGATGTGGTTTCGGAGATTCCTTCACTTAAGAATAATGTTATTCCCAACTCTGTGCCGACAAACGTTGCGCTGGGGGCGTCCAGTTATCTCATAACTGACTACTCAAGTATATTTTTTGATTTCCTGTCAACCAAGCGTCCGATTCTTTTCTATATTCCAGACTTGCAAGAATATAGAAAATACCGAGATTTGTACCTCGAGCCTGAAGATCTTCCAGGTCCTGTCAGTCAGAATGCTGATGACCTAATAGTCGCACTGCATGAGGCTATTTCTTCCCCTGAGATGGAACTCTCTGCTTCTACCCAATATGCCAACCTTACTGAAAAGTTCACCGTCAATGATGACGGAGGCGTTTGCGATAGGGTAATTGATTCGATTTTTCTTGGAAGAACTTCCTCACACAGAAACACAGAACTGCGTTCAAGCTCAAAAATTAAGCTCTTGATTTATGTCGGTGGCATGATCCCCAATGGGATTACGACTTCTGCGCTAAATCTTCTCGATAATATTGATTACGAAAAGTATGATGTCACGGTTTTGTGCCCATTCTCGACCGGAGAGATGCAACAACGAAGTTTCCGCCAAGTAAATCCTAACGCCAGATTGGTCTTCAGATTTGGAACCTTTAATAGCAGTTATATCGACAACCTTCTGAGATTGAGAATCCTTAGAAAAGGAAGCGCCAGCTTTGGCGCTTCCTTCAAGAGTCAAGAGCGCCTATGGAAAAGTGAGTGGAGACGCTGCTTCGGTGATGCGAAATTTGATCACATAATTGATTTCAGCGGGTATACGTCATTTTGGGGAACTCTTTTCCTCCATGGTCCAGCGAAATCGCGGGCAATTTGGATGCACAATGATCTGGCGGCGGACGCACATAGATCCATCGCGGGCAATATGCCTCTGAAAAGTGGACTCTTTTCAACCTTTTCTTTGTACGCGAAATTCGACAGACTGGTGTCGGTCTCACAAGGGCTTGCTGAGATTAATGCTTTGTCACTCGAAAAGTGGGCGGATTATTCAAAGTTCACTTGGTCTTCAAACACAATCAATCCTGCCAAAATCCGAAAGATGGCATCGGGCAACGGGAACGCTGTCGGCGCGTCGGCCAGAGGTGACCAACTAGTTCGAAGCCGAAACATGGGGAAACTGGTTACCGCGATCATCGACCAGAAGAGGCCCGCGCAATATCGATCGTCAGGTATCGATAGCAGTGAAGACGTTTCTCCTGCGTTCTTTACCTTTTTTTCAGCCGGTCGTTTATCACCTGAAAAGAACCACAGCAGGTTGATTGACGCTTTTGGAATGGTGCATGAAAAGATTCCTCAGACCCGTTTGGTGATTGCTGGTGACGGACCCTTACGTGCTGAATTGCAATCTCAGATTACGAGTATGGGGCTCCGAGAATCAGTCAAATTAGTGGGGCACACGAGCAACCCCTTCAAGCTGATGGCAAATTCCGACGTTTTTGTATTATCCAGTGATTATGAAGGACAGCCGATGGTCCTTCTTGAGGCTCTCGTTCTTGGGCTGCCTGTAATTACGACTTCGTTTGGCTCGGTCAAAGGAGCGCTGCCAGCGAATGTCGGAACAATCGTCGACAAGAATGCTGGTTCGTTGGCCAAGGCCATGTATGAGCACACAATTGACAATATCGTATATGAACCATTTGACTCATTGGAATATAACGAACGAGCTATGAACGAGTTTTATAAGCTTTTTGGCTAGACAAGTAAACGATCCGATTCTGGTTTAAAAGCTTTGTAACATATCTGAGGTATATAATGACGCGAGTAAGATTTTCCCTGGATGACATTGAAAAAGTGAAGGAAGCAATTTCATTAAGTGGTCTGAACGGGAAACACTTTGTTGAGATTGAGCATGGTAAGCATGCACATTCGAAAAAGAACTTGATCCAAATTGCTGCGCATAACGGCGACGCGAAATCCACACTGTATGAATTGGCAGCGCAAGGATTTCATCTCTACAAAGCGGATGAAAACTCGTCATGGCTTGTCGCACAGGACAAAGTTGCTGACTTGTGGCATCGAGTTCGTCAAGGGGAACTGAAGTTGCAGATTCAGGACTTTTATACACAACTTCAAGCAATATTGATCCCACACGTTGCAAATCATTGCTTGTTATTTTTTCCTCAATGGCTGACGATCTCAACAAGTCATCTTTGAATAGATATTTTGAACCGAACTTTAAATCCGTTCACAAATTTGTTCCTGACGACACCTTGGTTTTGCGAATTGCTGACATCGGAGGAGTGGTTGGCGGTTTCTATTTGCCGACCAGCTTTGATCCGTCAGCTGCAACAAAGGTGTCTAATCTTATAAATTCAATCATCGATCGATACGGAATTGAACGCAAGCGAGTAGTCCTATATGGCGCGTCCAAAGGTGGTACTGGATCTCTATATCACGCCATGATGGCCGGGCTATCGTGCGTCTCAGTGGACCCCGTAGTAGACGATTCGTTTTACGAGCAAACCTACAACGACAGCCATTGGACCGCCGGGCGGCTTTTTCCTCACAAGAAGGAGGATGCATTTAGAGAATTGGTCTCTTTGTATCAAGAGCGGGAAAGAGCCAGTTTTGAGTCTATAGGCGTTGTTTGTTCGCCTCGGTCGCCCCTGTTCAAATCCGTCATTGGTTTTACGGAAAATATTCCCGAAGAGTCTGCCCGGATATTCGTATCCGATAACCCCAAGATCGATTCTCATCCTGGAGTCAGTCGAGAGACGTTGCGTACTGTCACGGGATTAATAAACTGCTATCTACTTGGCTTGCGTACTGAACCGGGCAAAACCTACTTCTAGACGCACTTGATTGCGTGCATGACAGACAGACACGGACACAAATTAAGGTGAAACATTGAATTGGCGAACTAGCTACGGAAAAGGTCGATTAGCCGAGAAATCTGGCCGTATTGACTCGGCGATTGGTCATTACGACGATGCTCTGAAATTCGAAAAGAGTGATCCCACAGGCGAAATCGCCTATCGCCTGGGTCATCTACTTTTGCAGCAGGAAGATTTTCAACGAGCTGCGGCAGCACTTAATCGTTCGGTAATTGCGGATCCGCAAAATGGCCATCGGCTATTTAGATATGGCACGGTCTGTCAGCGACTCGAAGACTGGGACGCTGCAATTGGAGCCTTCGAGGATTCCGCAGCACAGGGATTTGTAAAGGCGGATCTTCACTATCGTCTGGGTCAGTGCAAGGAAAAGCTGGGTCTGAGCTTAGACGCAATCGCTGAATACCGAAAGGCTGCTATCCAAGAGCCGGATAAGCGGTACCATCATGAGGCGCTTATTCGGGTTACCCGCCGTACGGGTCAGGCGAAGATGATCAATGAAGTGCTGCAACAAGCCAGCACAAACTTTCCCAACGATAAGACTTTCAAGAAACAACTCGCAGATTCATATGTCGCGCTTCAAAATCCGCATCACATACACGAGTATTTCTCCACCATCAATAAAACCACCGAGGCTAGTGCGGCTACGTGTTTTCGTCATGGCGTAGCACTGTTGGAGCTTGGCAAGGAAGCCCAAGCCACCAAGTTGTTCGACCAAGCCATATCATTAGACACAAAGCTTCGAGCCAAAGAATTAGGCGCGGGCGTCTTCTTTGAATCCATTGGGGATTATCGAAATGCTGCCGATTTCTTCGGTAAGTATGCGCGCAGGTTCCCAGACAAGGCTGAAGTGCATTTCCGCCGCGGTTACGCCTTAGAGCGTTCGTATCATTGGGAAGGCGCAGTAGGCGAATACGAGCTCGCTCTGTTGCTGAATCCGAGCAACCCTACGTGGTTCTACCGTTTGGCGCTGACACAAGAACGACTCAACCGATGGAATGAAGCCGGCGAAGCTTATGAGCTGGCAAACCGCAGCCTTAAGTCGAAGAATTCTTATTGGCTGTATCGAGAGGCTTGTACTCTGCTCGAAGCCGGTGAATACAAATCAGCGTGCGAGAAATTTGCGCTATCCGCAGGTCGTAAAATCGTATGGTCAACCGAGGAAGAAGAACTAGCTGAAGAAGCAGTAGTCGAAAGCTCTGAATCTCTGGTCGTTGCTGAGAAACTAGAGGATGACGACAAATGGCCGAATTCTAGGTTGAAGTCGGTTCTTAGCCTGCAAAACGCTTCAGCGTCCTACAATGCTGGCCAGACCTATATGACTTTCAAGAAATACGAACTGGCGATTGTCGCTTTTGCGGATGCGTGCAAACGGTCTAACGCATTTAATGCAGACTACTTTGCAGCGTTGGCGGACGCATACGCATGTAGCGGTAATTTCGAAGCAGCAGCTAGGTCCTTCAGAGAAATCCGTGTCCTGAAGCAGCCGCACGGTGTCGACTCCAAAAAGTACACCAAATCGGCTCACGCAAGGAACGCTCTGTTTTACGTTGAGTATTGCGATACGTTGAGAGTCAATGACCAGGTGATTCTCTTTGAAAGTGGCGGTGGATCCTTCATTGGCTGTAATCCACTCGCTATTTTCGAAGAGATTATCGAAGATGGCAAGTTCAAGAACTATGAGTTTGTATGGGTTATTAATGATCTTGGAAAAGTTCCAGAATCGCTAAGAGGCGATTCTCGAATCATTTTTGTACGGAAGGAAAGCGATGCCTACCTTCGCTACCTTGCGTCAGCAGGGTGGTTGATCAACAACAATACGTTCCCTACGTATTTCTCCCGTCGGGAGCAACAGAAGTATCTCAATACTTGGCACGGAATTCCGCTGAAGACCCTTGGCCGAGACATCCGATCAGGAATGATGGACCACAAGAATGCTGCGCGCAATTTGCTGCACGCAACGCACTTGATTGCGCCAAATGATCATTATTTAAACGTATTGACAGAACGCAATGAAGTTCAGGGCGTTCTGACTGCGAAAATCGCGATGACGGGGTACCCGCGAGTTGATCAACTTGTCACCGTATCGCCAGCAGCTCGCGATGAAGTGCGGCGCTTAATTGGGGCAGAGAACGATGAAGCGGTCGTCCTCTACGCTCCAACCTGGCGAGGCGATCTCAGCAACAAAGTGATTGATGTTGACAAGATAGTTTCGGACGTGAAATCGCTGAATGCCACCGGTTGCAAGGTTATTTTCAGAGGCCATGCCATGGTGGAAGCGGAAATGGCCAAGGGACCGCTGAGTGACCTTCTGCTCGACATAGACATCGATACCAACACCCTGCTAAAAGGTGTAGATATTCTGATCTCAGATTATTCGAGTATTATTTTCGACTTCATGCCCCTGCGCAAGCCGATTATTTACTATACGTATGATCTTGAAGAGTACAAGGAAGAACGCGGAATCTACTTCGAGATCGAGGACCTGCCGGGACTTCGTTGTGACGATATCCAATCCGTCGTGTCTTCAGTAACCCGTATCAAGGAAGACCCTGAGTTTGAAGTTCCACTAGAGACACCGCTTAGTCGTACATTGCTAGTCCACGAGGACGGACATGCATCACGTAGAGCTGCGACATTCTTCTTTGAAGATGACACGACCGCTTTAGTCAGCGATGTCGATGATAGGAAGCCGATACTCTTCTTCCAGGGTTCGTTCATGCCTAATGGAATTAGCACAGCATTTGATGCTTTGGTTAGGGCTATCGACCATGATATCTATCGACCAGTAGTTGTCTTGGAGCCAGGGGCACTTCACACCAATCAGAATCGTCTAGACGTGTTCAATGGCGTGAGGGATGAGTTCCAAACAATTGGACGAGTTGGTGGATTGACTGCCAACCTTGAAGAGCTGTGGATCGTCGATCGGATGAATTCCAAGCATGAGCTAGACAGCGAACGTATGTGGGAACGCTACAACCATGCTTTTTCAAGGGAGTTCCGTAGACTCTTTGGCGCGACTGAGTTTTCGTCCGTTATTTGCTTCGAAGGTTACGCTCGGTTCTGGGCGGCGTTATTCGCGAATAGCCCTAAGCCTCGTAATGGCAGAACCATCTATTTGCATAATGACATGGTTCGTGAATACGAGACGCGATTCCATTATTTGAAGAGTATGTTTGAGCTGTATGGTTCTTACGACACTTTGGTATCCGTGTCCAAGAGCGTCGGTGAAATCAACGCATCAGAACTCAGCGCTTCATATAACATTCCAGCTGAGCGTTTCGTCAACGTGAACAACCAGATTGACCCGTCGAGGATCTTGCGGTTGTCCACTGAAGAAATCGATTCTGACCTTAGTCAGTGGATTGACGAGGCAGACCATGTTTTCGTAAATGTTGCGAGGCTTTCACCAGAAAAGGATCAGGAGAAGCTCCTTCACGCATTCGCAAAGGTACGCGCTGAGGTACAAGCGAACCTACGATTGGTAATTGTGGGTGAGGGACCACTTGCTCAGCAATTAGGTGAAGTCTCTTCCAAGCTTGGCATAAGCGATTCAGTCTACTTCACAGGGCTGCAAGCGAACCCGTACTCAATCATGAAGAGATGTTCTTCATTCGTATTTTCTTCAAACTATGAGGGACAAGGGTTAGTCGTTCTAGAAGCGTTGGTACTAGGGCTTCTCGTCGTTTCTACGGATGTAGTTGGGCCCAAGAGCATCCTAGAAAACGGCGAGGGAAAGCTGGTCGAAAACTCGATTGAAGGGCTCCAAAACGGAATGCGAGAAATCTGCACTTCCGGTGACTTCATCTCGAATTTTGATGTGAATGTCTACAATAGCGATGCCCGAAACTCATTTGACCGTCACGTGCTGCATAACTAGCACTTATCGCACATTCAATCGATGTTAAATGTCGCTGCGGTCCCGACTCTTGAGTCAGGGCCGCAGCACAGTATCTTGGCATCGATTCATTGTGCTCCGTCGGATATGGGCGGTCAGCACAACTCGTCCGTTCATGAGCAACTTCCACCAGCCAATCGGGTATCCGACGTGGCTGGTGGTTTGTTTTTTGCAAGGTTTCAGATTTGGCTGAAGAGTACGTACTTTGCTTGTTCTCGAAGCTGGAATTCGTTCCGATACGCCGTGGCGTCCAGAACTAAAATAATTTTGACCGAGTCGTCCACAACATGGACATGTGCTGTGGTCTCATTAGAAAATCCGTAATTATGGTCATCGGTGCCAAATATCCGAACTCCGGCCTGTTTCGTGCCATGTTTTGAAATCGGAAAACCGATATGAATGTTGACTTGCAGCTTTAGGTGGCACCAAAGCGTGATGTGGTTACTAAAAATAGGTATTTCGGTACGCTGAAGAGCATGGGATCACGATTCATTCGCAAAGTTCGCACCGCATCCGGTGCGATAGCAGTGCAAATCGTGGAGAAAAACGGCAGAACCGTGATCGGCATTGAGCATCTCGGCTCCGCCAACACCGACGAAGACCTTGCCGTCCTGCTTGCTTCAGCCAAGGAACGGCTGCTTCCTGGCCAGGACACCTTGGATTTTAGTGTCGAGCAAAAACCCGTCGCAATGGGTGATCTTCCGAACTGGACCGCTCAAGAACTACCCGCAGAAACACGCTCCGCAGGCAGGCCACGCAGCGCACCGGTTGCTGCCGACGCGAAGGTAATCGCTTCGCCAGCCACTGAGCTCTGGGAGATCCTCGAAGCAGCTTACGACCGGCTGGGATTCAACATCCTTGATGACACTGCATTCAAAGCCATGGTGCTGGCGAGGCTGATCGAACCCACCTCGAAAGCCCAGAGCATTCGAGTGCTCCAACAGATCGATGCACCCCACCCGTCCCTGCGTACGCTGTTCCGCAGCCTGGGCGCCTGCATCGAGAAGGACTACCGCGACCAGCTGGCCAAGGGCATGGTCGCCTACCGGTCAGCAACCGCAGGCCTGGCATCCTTAGTGATGTATGACGTGACCACCTTACATTTCGAGGCGAAAGACGAAGATAAGCTACGCAAAGTCGGGATGAGCAAAGAACGCCGCGTCGACCCGCAAATCCAGGTCGGGCTACTCGTGGACCCGGCAGGATTCCCGCTGGAACTGCACATGTTCGAAGGCAACAAGGCCGAAACGACCACCATCATTCCCGTGCTTCAAGCATTCCAGGCACGCCACGGAATCACCGACTTGGTCGTAGTCCCTGACGCGGGCATGCTTTCAGCAAACAACCTGAACGCGATCGAGGATGCCGGATTCAAGTTCATTGTCGGCTCCCGGCTGACCAAGGCACCCTATGACCTGCAGGAGCATTTTGATACGAAAGGCAATCGGTTCACCAACGGGCAGGTCCTGGAATCCACGCGGGTGATGGGCACCGGGAAAAACGCTCGTGAACGTCGGATTGTTTATCAGTGGTCGGCCAAGCGTTTTGCTAGAGATAACCGCAATATCAACCTCATGGAGCGCAAGGCTTTGGCGGTCGCCGAAGGGAAATCGCCGATGAAGAAAGTGCGGTTCTTGAAAGTGTCAGGGGCTGAGAAGGAGCTGGATGAGAAGGTCATCGAGCGGGCCAGGATGCTGGCCGGGCTGAAGGGCTATGTCACTAATATGCTCGTCGATTCTGTGCCTGCCACGCTGGTGATCAGTGCTTATCACGACTTATGGCAGGTTGAGGCGTCGTTCAGGATGACGAAATCGGATCTGCGGGCCCGACCGATTTTCCATCGTGAAAAGGATTCCATTGATGCGCATTTGACGGTGGTGTTCGCGGCGTTGGCTATTGGCGGCTCTTCAAGTTTTAGCGTGGTGACCCCGAAAAAGAAGTAAGGCCCGCAGTCCTCTGCGAAGATGAGTGTTGTCTAGACATACATCAGCAAGGAACTACGAGCCGTGTTCAAGGATACCGGGCCAATCGATGCTGCGTCGATTCTGTTGAACCTCAACGACTACCGCGTCATCAGCGCCACCCACGAAGCAGACGGACGACAAGCCCTCATCGAGCCCAAAGCTACCGAAGCAGCATGCCCCACCTGTGGAGTGCTCACCCAACGAATCCAGGCCAGACCAATACATCGGGTGAAGGACGTGCCAGTCGGCGGCACCGACCTGCAGGTATTGGTGCGCAAACGCCGTATGGCCTGCCAGGAATCGGCCTGCGAACGCCGTTCATTCGTTCAAACCACCGAGCAACTCCCGTTCCGTGCCAGGATCACCACACGACTCTCCCAACAGTTCGTGGACGAGATGAGTTCCGAACTCAGGGCAGTGTCCCGGGTCGCTGCCGCGCATGGGGTGTCTTGGCCTACGGTCATGGCCCGGCTAACCACGATCGGTGAACTGGTCGGGGACGTGGACCGCATGTTCATCCGCCGGCTCGGCATTGATGAGCACCGGTTTCGCAAAGTCCGCTACGCACGGGGCCGGACCGGGAAAGTAGTGCGGATTGAGCCGTGGTCGATTGTGTTTACTGATCTGGATACCGGAAAGATTCTGGATATCGTGGACGGACGCCGCGGCACGGCGGTGAAACGGTGGCTGAAGAATCGGCCACGGTATTGGCGCCAACGGGTGCAGTACGTCGCGATCGACATGTCATCGGAGTTCCGCAAGGCGGTGCGGGAGAATCTGCCGAAGGTAAAGGTTAGCGTGGATCATTTCCACGTGATTCAGCGGGCGAATCTGATGATCACCCAGGTCCGCCGACGTCGCTCCCACGAAGTCTTTGATCGTCGTGGCCGGGCTGCTGATCCGGCTTACAAGTACCGGAAATTATTGACTTGCAATCTGGAGAACTTGTCGATCAAGCAGGTTGAACGGTTGAAGCTGATCTTGGAATCAGACCCGGAACTCGGAGTGATCTATGCGATCAAGGAGCATGTGCGGGAACTATTGAAAGCTACGAATATCCATGAGTTCCAATCCCGGTGGGCGGTGCTGGAAAAGTCCGTGCGAGCAACAACAATGGTTGAGGCGAAGTCGCTGTTCCGGACGTTGACCGGATGGCGCAGGGAGTTGCTGGTGTTCGTTAGAACCAGATTGACGAACGCCAGGAGTGAGGCAGCGAATCTGACGGCGAAGAACTTGAAACGCATTGGCCGGGGTTATCGGAACCATGCGCATTACCGCCTTCGGATACTGTTATATACGGCAGGGCTGCGCCCGTGCTGAACACTCTGCACCACGCTTAAGTTTTAAGAGCCCTATTGGCCGGCATTTGCAGGAATTATCTGGTGTGCCGTTGAAACGGCTGATCACCGATCTGAAAGCTATCCGCTCAGCGAAAGTACTGATCAATGGCCAAGTGTTGACCTTTGCAGCGCAGGTCCCCGAAGGGTTGGAAGAAGTGCTTACGAAGCTTCGTGGTGGTTACTAAGGCATTTGGCACGACACAGGACGAACTATTGAGACATGCTGTGCACGAAGTCATGAGTCCGTGTGTCCACAAAGTGATGAGACAGGACAAGCCGGAATCCCAGTACCATCTACCCGGACTGGTAGTACCCACTAACCGCATTCAGCACATAAGTCCCAATTGAGAAAGGGTAACGCGCGACAGGTGATGGCCATCTTGCGGAACATCGCTATCACTTTATTGAAGCATCGTGGAAAGCACAATCTTACGAGATTGTCGCGGAAGCTAAGAAATCAGACGCAACCGGTATTACCCATGATTGGGTTGGTGCCTGTTCACTGACTTTGTAGACGCGCTGCCACCGGCCGTTGGCGGAAGACCACATTGGATCGAAGCCTCCTAAGTTGTTCAACGCATGACCTGGAAAGTCAAAAGCAACAGAAACTCGTCACTTGCTAATTTCCCAGGGACAAGGAATAGGAAGAAATCGTCGCAGATGCGACTTGATGAAATCGGCAGAGGCGTTCTCAGGAATATCCGGGGAAGCAGATGCTCTGTCGTTAATCACTACACAGTCATAATTTCTGCGACGTAATAAACGCAGCATGCGCATTCGTCCATCGATAGTTGAAGGATCGATGTAATCATATTTGATCTTGCTAGGAACACCGATTCCTGTGGACAAAGCGAAATTAAAATAAAATGATCCTGCAGTAGCTAAGTCGTTGGACGACCTAAATTGAGCGGCACGGGTTGCGGCATACTCCTGACTAAATTCTAGTTCCAAGGATTCACAAACACTTCGACGTAGGACGCCTGGCGTGTGGAAGAACTTTCGAGAAAAATTCTTATACCCATTACGGACAAGCACCGCTCTGGCGTTCTTTGCAGCTGTAGTAGACGCACCTTCGTGAGCGTCCGGAGGTAATGAATTCACTTGTGCCTTGGACCAGAAGATCTTTGAAACTCCGCTGGCAAAAAAGAACAAATCAGGGCAAACTGGACGAGTAAGCAAAACATCATCATTAAAATATAGGAAATGTTCGCTAAGCCCTGGAATCCGATGAATGCATGATTCAATAGCATGAGAATTAAAGCTGGGAAGTCCAATATCGTCTGGCCAAATATCCTTGTGATCGACGACTTCAAGTCTTCCGTCAGTTCGCAACCAGGCAGGAGTCTGAGAATCGGTAACGACATAAATCTTGTTTACCCACGGAGCGTATTGATAGATTGAGCGAAGACTGAAACGCAACTCATCATTATCGCGAAAACGTGCGTCATCATGTGATTCAGCGACGAGATCTTGTCTATTTGCTGAGATTGCCGAGGCGTTCTTTTTCATCAGCCAATTTTTGTCGCTGCCATCGACCCATGTGTAGACAATATCAATTTTTTCGTGAAAACTACCAACATGCTCATTACATAAATTCCCCACCTGTCTCCAGAAATCCTCAGGGTCTGTTCTACAGTTCGGAAGTTCAGCAACTTCCTCATGCCAAACAGGGCAGGAGAGCATACTCGGCGACGTTTCGCTGTCCGGAACCTCATCCCAAAATCTAATTTCCACACCTTGCAACGCGCCAGACCTGAAACTCAGCGCCTCGGAGCACGCAACTCGTTCAAAAACGCGAATAGCCGAAAAATGATAATTATCAGAGAAGTCTGCAAGGAAACTAACTCCTTTTAACATTTTACCAGAATTGTCTACTGGTGACACGTACCAATGAGATAGTCCCTCCGTAGACTGTAGTATCCGCACAAACTTTTCTCGATCGTCGGATAGCAGATTTAGAATCACTGGCCCATTCGTTTTGGATGGCAAAGTCCAGTGAAGTAGGTTATTAGTTTGCGCAATTCCAGAAATAGTCGAAAGACTGCGAAGACGAATGCTATTAAGGGAAAATTCGGCCTCTAGTTTAAATAAGGCAGCCTTTCTGCCAGAACGAAGAATTGATAAGTTAGGATCAAACCTGCTGTGTTTCGACAGTAATCCTCTTATTGCACTTTCTTGTCGCTTGAAGGCTATTCGATCAACCAAATACCTTAATCTATATGCCATTGTGTTTGGCAACACAAACGTGGCCAGGCGAGATAAAAAACGAATCACTTCAATACCTCTCGTTGTAATGAAACCTTCCCTGATGAGGTGTAGTGCAGGATAAAGCCGGTCGGTACCCCGAAATAATTACTTCCCGACAACAACCCAATGGACAGACGGAATAAACCTTCATTCTCTATGGAACTATTCAATTCTAGACTGGTGCTGAATCCAGCGCCCGGGTGGAGAGTTCGGCTTAGCCCCTTGCCGATCGCCAAGTTTTCGGTTGACCGCCGAAGCGGAAATAACCTGATTTCATTGGTCTCAATGTTTGTTGCGATTAACTTGAAGCGGTGATAGCCGATTTTGCTTGCCTCAGCTGCTTCACTGAACACAAGCTCTCCCTGGATTTCAAGTTTTCGCTTGTCGATTTCGGCCTGATTGAGGCTAAAATGTAGAGGAGTGGCGGTAATTGGTTCGTTAAGAGCATATTTACGTATCCGCATGACTTTACCAAGTGAATACAAGCAATAAATTGATTCATTCGCTACACTCCAAGATTTTCGGACGGAGGAATCATCTAATGTGGAACGTTGTATTTGATCATCGTGTAAGGCTTCAATCGATAGATAATAGTCTCCTATCGGTAGGGTTGAGAGGTCAATCCCCTGGCTCTTTCGAGTAGAGAAACCGCCGCGATCATAATTAAGATATCGCCCCTGATAATAAATGTACGATAGGTAAAGATCGGTGGTATGAAACAGTGGGTAGCGGTATTCTTGACCCCAGTCATCTTTAAGGATTAGAGTATTGGACAGATTCGAGTCGTTTGGTTCAAGCCCTCGTATGAACGAATGCCCCGCAATATACAGATGATTTTGCTCTAACGAGGCCGAGCTCGTTTTGCAAATATGGTACTTCGATTCTTCAGTCTTCGAATCTATGCGCCGATAGTCGCGATTCCCGTTCGTAACCGTACCGAATCTCGGGGTTATGTTGTCGACGAGGAGGTTTACGACGGCTATGATGTTGGGCAGGTTGTAGCGTGTTACGTCGCGATGCCGTCTGACTAAGTCACTTTCGGTTATCGTCAGATTGAAATTTGTGTATTTTTCAAATTTAGGCAGATGTTCACGTAGTTCTCCTTCGAATAACGGGTCTTGGGGAGACGAGTATAAATAGATGTTCTTGTCTAACTTGTGATCATCAAGAATCAAATTCGGAATTATCTGATCTAGTTCACGGATTGATTGTTCGGAATGATCAGCAGTCAATCCATTGAGAATCTTCGGGCGTTCGACGTTCGCAGAACCAAGCTTTATTCGAGGAACTGTTGATACAATGTTCTTGAAATCATACTTTATTCCGTGGTAAAGTGCGGCGCTTCCCCCTTTTGAGAATCCCATTAGAATGACGTCGCGCTTTGAGATCCCTAATCGTGTTACATAATAAGAGATCAAATCTTGAATATCGTCGCCAAGGCCAAAACCTGAGCGATCTCTAATGTAGTAGGTGAATTCCCCATTGAACATGTCTCGAATCCAGAGAATATTTGATTTAACGAAGTCGCTAGACTTGCCTGAAAAGTCATAATAATTAGTGGCGGCAAAATCGCCAGAAAAGATGACAACTAATTTCCGTTTGTCAAGCCGCGCGGAGCGGAATTTATACGTTATCTTGTAATTTTTCCCAAAAAATGTTTGTTCGCTCATTGATTATCCCTTCGTAAGTGGCACACTTCTCGGATCATATGGCTCTCGATGCGATTTCCAAGAATGGTATTTTTGTCAAACTCTCTTGGTGATTTTACATGTGAGTGAGCAGTCCGGTCGAATCGATTTGAATTCATTGGACGGTGCGTGCCTGCCAAGGCTTTATGGTGCATGGCGGAAGTTTGTCCCTTGGCAGGCAAAGAGATTTGTTGTCAGCCTCGGCGGTGAATGTGTTCTCGTCTTCTATGTCAATTGATTTCAATCGACGACACGCCACGGGTTGAACCATTGCTGATCATGAAGAATGACTGTGCGCTGACGGTGGGCGTAGCCGCGAGGACTTCCAGTGTGACCTCGGAATCCAGCCATGGGCCGAGGCACTCCTCGGTGCGCGCATTGCGAGTGAGCAGTTCGGGGGCTAGAGACAGATCGAAACCAGGGGACATGCCCAAGGTGCATCATCTCGTCTGAGACTTGCAGGCTGCGCATCGTGTGCCCCATGGTGCGCGCTGTGTCCGCAATCGGGAAAGCGACCTTTCGTCACGCCACACAGTTTCGCGAAGTTTTCTGCGATACTCGCTTCGATAACCGGTTAGGTGTGCCGCAGGAATACGGCGATTCTGGACGACCACGAAAGCGAAGTGCCGTAAGGTGTCTGGTTGTCCTGAGTCAGCTAGCACGGCCCGTTTGCCACTGGGCCTGGTAGTGTACCGCTTCTAGCCCAAGTTTTTCACGAGGTCGTAGGGATGTCGCCTAAATGCACTCTCAAAGGATTCCTGGTGGCCGTCTCCGATTTCGCCGGCTGCAAAGTGCGCCAGAACCACCGGCGCAGGATGCCGGCCGCCATCAACCTGGAATCAAGGAACCTTGCGCAACCATTGGAACATAGACTCAATCGCAAGCACGGGCAGTCAGCTCACCGCACCGCAACCGATGAAACGCTAACCGATGCTCTTCTGCATCAAGCTGACCAATCCCGACTCCGACGCTATCACCGGGATCAGCAACCTCCGCTGCCGTCGGTCGGAGACGATTTTCTCTGCCATTGAGAGCATCCGGTACCTCCACCGTTACACAAATCAGCGGCTTGCCTCTTGTCCGCCGGGCAACACCGCCGACTGCAGCCAAGGCACTAGCTCTAGTGCGAACATCGCCAATTTAGCCCAGGTCTGGTTCGCGGCGAAAGTCCAAGAAGGCAACTGGCCCAAGCCGCATTCTGCAGTGTTTCGATCCTGTTTTCGAACTGGCCTCGGCCGCGGTGCCTCGCATTGAGGAACGTCACATTGAACCACGGACCGTTGGTCAAGAACGCCGTCGCCGGGTTTCCGTCGGTATCGAACAAGTTCGCTTTGGCCCCAAAATGCTACGACCAGCCCGCAAATAGATCCGTGTTCCTAGCCGGCAGTCCTTCAGCTGCATTACGTTGCTGGTGTCGATCACCCACACGTTATTCCGTTGATTGCTGTCAGCGTTCAGCGGTGGTTCCCAATCCTTCTTTTCGTCGATCCATCGAATGAATTGTTCCATGATGACCGGCAGTGCATAGGTGGTTGGGAATCGGATCCCCAACGAGTCCAGAAAGTTCAAGAAGTCGCGCGACGAACCGCATGCTTCGGTGCGGGCTAGCACCTTCTCCGCCATGAGGTTTCTGTGTTCATCATAGAATTCGTCAGGTAACTGGGCCAATGCTTGGTTGTGTTCTTCGATATGGGACTTGGCAGAGTACGCGCCCAGATTGCCCGGATGCAACTGCACTGCGAGGTCTTATCCGGTGCTGTTGACACCGCCGTATTCGGCTAGGGCAATCGTGTGTGAGAATCCGTATCCGCCTTTAATAGGTTCCAGCTGTGTTCTTTATCGGAATGCACATGCACCACGGAGATATCGATGTCGATGACCATTGGGTTCGAGGCCGTCGATTGCGGGGTGGGAATCCATGGCCCGGTTGCCGTTCAGGCTTTGGGTGCGAGGGGTGTGGGGGCATGGTGGCGAACCTATACTCAAAGGCTTCTGGTTGGTCCTTGAACCGGCTCATGAACCTGCTAACCGTGGGCATCGGAAGGTAGTGGTTTGAAGCGCTCTGATGCAGCATGTAGCTGGTCGATATCAGAAGCTTGCTCGCGGCCAGCAGCCAGATTCAAGGCCAGTATGCCGAGGATCTTGCCATGCCGGTGGGTTGCAGAGTCTGGTGCGCACTGGCTGAAACGGTCTTCGCCGAGAATGGGGAAGTACAAGGCGTTAAATAATTTGGTTAGCGCCGATAGACCTGCGTGGGAGACCAAGTACTTGGCCGGTGAGTTGAGTTGGAACGTGGGAAGATGTGACTATAACGGTTGTCTTGTCCATTTACGCCTGATGCCAAGGTGAAAATCTTCTCAAACTGCCGGAAATTACTTCGTGCGAGATACCACGTCAGAAAACGTTTGATCACCCGATAACTCAGCCCTTCAGCTGTTCGCCGTTCGACGTACTCCTTGGTCGTTTGATCATGGATCATTTGGTTCTTGATCACTATGTCCAATGTCATGTTGAGCTGGCGATCTCCGTGGCGATTTTGTCGATGTCTGGTCATGTTGTTGGACGAGGCAGGTAGAGCAGTGTGGTCTGCCCGCGACGCAAACGTGGCTTCTGAACGGAATCGACCATGGTGTGAGTACTACAACAGAATGATTCCCCTGGGCTACAGGACCCAGACCGGGCTGGCCCTGGCGCCCAGGTGGTAGCTGCACGCTCAACGCAGTCAACTGCTCCTCATTGCTCTTCAACCGTGCTGACGTTCTTAGGCTGTAAATGGCTGATTCTGTGGCTTCCTGCCGGGCAATGCGTTGCTTAAGCCCATCGCCGGGGCGGCTTCGCCAAGAACCGTTTTCTGAGATTTTCTGTTCGGGCAAAGCTCGACCTGTGTCCAGGCGAAGTTCGGTCTGACGGGTCCAGGAATACAGTGCGTTACTGTCGGTTGTGCACTGCTGTTCGATCCTCCTACGGCACGTCAGCAAGAGGTTCATGGTTGCCCGAATTCCGTCGGCACGCGGCTGTAACAACAATTCAATGTAGTGCCGAGGACGCTCATCTCTGCGGACGTCGCATCGTTTTCGTCGCTCTTCCCAACATCTGCGCGGGCTTGCATGAGTGGTGGCTTCATCGCCGTCCCAATGATGTCGGCATCAGTATGTTCACGGCAGAGCGACGTTTCAATACGATCTACTACTTTCCAGAGCAACAATGATTTCGTCGGTCATGTTACGTCGAACCCAGGCGATGGCACTGCCCAAACCCGGCCCGGATACCGGGAATGTTTCGCAGCCTGTACGGACTCCAGTTTTGGTGTTGATGTTCGCGTAGGCGTGGGTGCTGGAGTGGGTGCCGATTCCGATGACGTAGTCGCACTTCTCTGCCACGCTGGTCGTGGCGGTGGACTTCTGTCCCAGTTGGTGGCCCTTGACGTGGCATAAGTCGGGAAGGGGGCATTGCCAGACAGTTCACTAATTAGGCACCCCTCGTGGAAGAGATGACCAGCCATTTATCAAGCCATGGCAAGGGTCGAGACTGATGCCAACCCTTCACGCCGGACAAATCAGTGAGACGGCACATGGTCGCGCTTCTGGGTAGAAAAGGAGTGGGCAACGTTATGTCAGGGTGGCATCGATCTTGCCAGCGGGTCCGAGTTAGTCTCTGCAATGAAAGGCTCAAGATCCACAAGCTCCTAGAGAGAATTCTCTAAAAGGGTTACATCTTGTTAATGGTTCTGTTGGGGCTTCTTTGGTCTTGTGAAGGGGATGGGATATTTCATACTTTGAATACCAAGGGCAGCTCGGGACGTCGTGGTTGGGTCCCCGGAAAGTAGTCCAGTGACTTTGTGAGTATTCGTGTCCGACAATGGACACAGGAGGAAACACACAAAATCACGGCACGCAGACACATACCAGACCAGGTCATCGCTAAAGTCCGTGACGGACAAAAGATGCTCAATGAAGGCCACCCGATGATCGAAGTCATCAAAGAACTACAGATCTCTGAAGCGACCTAATACCGGTGGATCAACCAGTACGGGACCGAGAAAAACGCCGAAGCCAGCAAACGTACCAAAGAACTGGAAAAGGAAAACGCCCGACTCAAAAAGCTGCTCGCGGATCAGATGCTTGCCAACGACATCCTGACCGAGGTGGCGAAAGGAAAATTCTAAGCCCCGAACCACGCCGTCGTGCCGTACGGATGGCGATGGAAAAATTTGGGGCCTCCGAACGCTTCGCTTGTCAGGTCTTGGGCCAGAACCGCTCTGCGTTGAGTAAGAAAAAGGCTCCGATGAGCTTTGACGAAACGCGGCTGAGAGCCGATTTCCGTGCAGTCGTGTCTGAGTATCCGGTGTGGGGCTGGCGCAAGGCCCGTTGGCACCTGCTGAATACCGAACGATGGAAAGACGCGGGCTTGAATAGCAAGCGTGTTCGTCGGTTGTGGCGCGATGAGGGCTGGTCTGTAAGCCGAAGCGTCGAAAGAAGCGCCGTACTGGCCCTGGAGCAGGTGAGCAAAAGCGACTGACCGCCGAGTATCCGATGCATGTGCTCAGTTTCGACTTTCAGATGTCACCTCTTGCGGACGTCACGTCCGGTTTTTCAATGTCATTGCTGAGTACACGAGAACAGCATTGGCGATTATCGCGCGGCGGTCTTTCAAGGCTGATGATGTGGTGGCCGTTTTGGAAGGGATCATTGCCCAGACGGGGCTCCAGCCAACATTCGTGCGGTGTGACAATGGTCCTGAATTCACTGCTGGTGCGTTGGTGAACTGGTGCAACTGTGTTGGGGTTTCTACTGCGTTCATTGATCCGGGTTCGCCGTGGCAGAACGGTTTCATTGAGTCGTTTAACGCGCAGTTTCGACGTGAACAGCTCTCGGGGGAAAATATGGATACTTTGGTGGAAGCGAGGTATTTGGCTGATGAATGGAAGGACATTTACAATCAGGAGCCCCCATGGTTCCTTGGATGGAATGACGCCGTCCCAGTTTTGGGCTGAATGGGTTATGAAGAATCAGTTAGCTATCGCATAGTTACTGGACTGCCAAATGGGACCCAATCAGTCGGATTAGGTAAACAGTTCTGAACCTGAAAGAACTGGTGACAACAAAGACCGCTTGCTTAACCTTGGGAAATGTGGAACGGCAATTGGTAAGTTAGAATGATAGGACTGTGTTGGCGGTTTGTGCCCCTTCAATGGTGCAGTTCGATTTTTGGAGGACCTGGGAACCTAATGACGATCAATACAATTCACGACAGTCAGCATCAAATCGAAATCGTAGACTACGCGGTTGGTGCCACAACGCTGGATCTGTTGATCCGATCTGATCGTGAATTCACGCCCTACCTTAGGAGAGCCCGAGGTTTGAGGAGAAGGTTAGGGTTCGTTGAGCTTCCCTCCTCTAACTCAGGGCGGCATTTTCAGGCGGACTTGAGAGAAATCCAAAGCGATTACGACCTAAGAATTCTTGGAGATGATCGACGCCAAATTCCTGTGATTGTTCTTGAACGTCTGACTGAGCGTCCGATGCGGACTAGGATCACCTCGCAAAAAATCGCGGGGTCATATCGTGAGCTCGTTCTGAACCATAATTCAATTGGCATAAGAGGCATTAACGGGTCCGCGCCGTCCGTTAGTAAAATTATGGTATATACATCGACAATCGATGTGACGTTATGTAAGGAAATGCCAGGTGAGATTGAATTTAGACCTAGGTCTCAAGCGTTCCTTCCAAGAACTCTCGTTTGCAGTTCACGGGGCGTTCTAACTATTCACAAAGAATGGTTGAGGGAATTTCAATCAGTAAACGGGTCGTTGCTAATTAATTTGGTGGATTCGAATTCAGGTCAACGACTTAGCTATGAGAATCCAGAAGTCGGTTCTCCGCGAGAGTTATTTGCGTATTCCGCTATGTCATTAGTGGCAGAGAACTACCGCGTGAGCGCTCGACCTTATTGGACGGCGGATGGATACCTGTCACTTAAAATTGTAACGAAGCGAGCTTGAACGTGAAATTAATTTATCTTCTAACCACGGCTGATGCGAACGCAGGTACCGAGCGGGCGATTCAGAGTCAGATTGAAAATTTTTCGCCGGGAAATCATGAAATTGAAATTGTCAGTGTCTACCGTCAAGATGGCAGTGCAATCAATCGATTCCCTGGTCACGTGAAGGTGCGGTATTTGATCGATACTGCTTCCAAATTGGATCTTGAATTCGGACTTGGAGCGTCTCGATCAACTGAGTTGTATAACCTACAATCTAACCTAATTGATGTTTCGTGGGACAATCAATTCAACGCACTTTCGGATCTTTTGCTTAAGAATTACCTAAATTCTGTTTCGAATGCAGTGATCATGACGACGACGCCGGCTTTCGCGTATTTAGCATCTCTTTTTGTTGATCCCAGCGTTAGGATTATAGCCCAAGAGCACCGAGCAACTTCTGAACGTGGTATCGGATTGACACCATTGCTGCTTGCTCGGGAATCCTTGGCTGCAATAGTTTCTTTGAATGAAGAGAACAATGATTGGGTAAAAGAAAGATTTGGGTCTGTTGGTATCCATTATCGAGTTATTTCTAATTCAATCTCAGCGGATTTTGCGCCGAAGTCTTCCCTTGATTCGAAGATCTTAATGGCAGCAGGAAGGCTCGCGCCAGCGAAGCAGTTCGATCATTTGATCGAAGCTTTCTCTCAGATAGCGAAGAAGTATCCGGATTGGGTCCTAAGGATATTTGGCTCAGGTCCCGAAGGGAACAAGTTGCGTGGACTTATTGCGAAATACAATTTGTTCGATCAAGTTCAGATATTGCCGGCTGTTGAGTCACTTCAAGTTGAGTGGGCGAAAGCCAGCATACATGTAATGGCCTCAAGGAGTGAAGGGCAGTCGCTAGTCATTCTCGAAGCGGCAAATTCATTCGTGCCGACTCTCGCCTACGATTGTCCTACTGGTCCCCGGAATCTCATAGAAGATGGTGTGAATGGGCGACTGGTCGAACTGAATTCTATTATGGGGCTGGCCAGTGCTATGGAAGAACTGATCCTTAGTAAATCGCTTCGTAAGCGGCTGGGTGCGGCTGCTCGAGAATCAGTAATGGCTTATTCCCCTGCGACGATTTCGAGACTTTGGAATGACTTGCTGCACGACACTGCCAAGAAGCCACAGCCTGCTGAGGACGCTGATTCTAAAGATGTTCTGGATCTCCTTCCAACTAGCGGTGCATATCAGAAGGCCAACAAGGCAGAAAGGCCCAAGGTAGAGACCAAGGCCGCCGCGGCCATTCACTATTCAGCGGAGAGCATTGATATTGAACGCGCGAAAGTTGAGAACTATCAGTTTGTGCGCGGTCTTCTTGAATCTAAGGACATATCGTTCGTTCCTATAGAGACATACGGCTATTATCGACATGCCTTGGCCATTCGAGAAGACGACTTGGATCTGCTCTTGGACGCTTTCCTGGAAATTTCCGCACCCAATATAGCAGTCCGGTGCAAGAAGGGGAATGCTAGGCTCGTGCATCGGGACTGGTACCCCGCCCGTGGTGTAGTTCCTTATCAATTGTCTGAAGCGGATGTATTTAGGATTTTTAACCACTATTCTGATCCACTGGATTCTAAGATTGTTGGGGCGATTGCATCGACGGACATCGAACTTTGGCATTGGGACAGTGACGCGGAGGTATACAAAGCGCCACGTCATAACCGTTCGGTCGACCAGTTATTGGGGACGCAATTTGAACGGGAAGCAGCAAGACCTAGTACACCACTTTGGAGTAGTGTAACTTTTCCAATCGATGTTGTGTATACGTGGGTAGACGACACGGATGTGGACTGGCAAGAGCGCAAGCGCAATCATCTGCCTTTGGTAGATGGTTTGCATCCGATGGCTACGAGTTCGGTGAGGTTTAGAAATAGGGATGAACTCAAGTATTCCATTCGAAGCCTTCGGATGTTTGCGCCTTGGGTCAATAATATCTACATTGTCACCGATAAGCAGAGGCCCGGTTGGCTGGCTGACGAGTCGGACATAGTTGTCGTGGATCATAGAGAGTTGTTCCCGGATGCCGCCTCAATCCCTACGTTCAATTCACATGCAATTGAGTCTGTCCTTCATCGCATCCCGGACTTAGCGGAACATTTTCTGTATCTGAACGATGATGTAATGTTCATGAGATACCAGGATCCGGAAACATACTTCTATTCAAATGGTATCGCTAAGTTTTTCCATTCACCAGTTAAAATTGCCGATTTAGGTGATTATACGGAACCACACATGTGGGCGGCGGTAAACAATCGACAACTATTGAATCAACGTTTCGATCGACTTATAGCGCAATCTATGCTGCATACGCCACATCCGCATAGGAAATCAATATTGAAGAAAATTGAGAAGGAATTTCCTGATATTTTTTCCGTTGTAAGACTCAACCGATTCCGTTCGTCTGATGATATTTCCCTGCTTTCATCATTCGCCCAGCATTATGGGTACTTCGTGGGCAGTTACGCGCCCGGATCTATTCGGTATACGTACTGCGCAATTGGATCTGCAAATTCGCGTCAGCGTTTCCGTGAGTTGGCTGTCGAAGAACGCTTTGACGTACTTGCCCTTGGGGAATCCAATTCTCCTGAGCTGTCCGAAGAGGATGCTGACGGGGTATTGAGCGGTTTCTTTGCCTCGAAGTTTCCTGTCGCGTCTAGGGATGAGTCCAACGCTTCCAAATCCTTGGGGTGGTAGGTGCTTATGCAGCATGTCCTAACGGCCGTTGCCAGCCTTGACTATTTAGGAAGCTTCAACGGCCGTTAGAACTCGTCGTGTTTCTCATGATCCCGGAACTATTCATTTTGCGACGGGGTCGCGGTTACTAGCGATCCGCAAATTGGCCGGTTACGTGTTTGACGGCGTAGATTCGTTTGTTTGCTAGTGGATTTTATATTGCGTCGCAAGTATGTTCAGTCTGCAGTCGGTAGGATCGAATCATGATGAACCAAACTGCAATATTTATTGACGCCGGATTTTTGCTCTCACTAGGCGGCCATCGGGCTGCCGGCACAACTCTTAGATCAGCATTTACTACTCATTACGAAGCCCTCGTCAGAGGTATCGTCCAAACGGTAAAGAAGAACACAGGTCTCAATAACCTGCGCGTCTATTGGTATGACGCATCCAAAGACGGTCTTTTTACTGAGCAGCACAAACGTATCGGTCTGATTCCCGGCGTAAAAGTTCGACTCGGACGGATCTCTTATAACGGGGAACAAAAGGGTGTTGACCTTCGCCTGGCATTGGACCTTGTAGGCGTTGCTAGGAATTGTTCCGCATCTATCGCCTACCTTGTTTCCGGGGATGACGATCTTGCTGAGGCAGTCGAAGAAGCTCAAGACTTGGGAATGAAGGTCGTTCTACTGGGCATCGCCAAGTCCGATAGTCGTCTAGGTGTGGCTTCAGTTGCTGAGCACCTAGCGCTAACTGCCGACTATATTGAAACGATTCCTAGCCAGCTTTTGGACAGTGCCTTCACCAAGGTTCTGGAATGGGACAAGCACCACTCGGAAAAAACTTCTGAGATCGCCGGTGCGCCAACCGCGGTGCCTAAACCCGTTGTTCCGAGCCCCGCTATGCTGGCTCAGAAACCGCTTCCCAAGGTACCGGTACAGCCCGAACCGAATGTTGAGATGGTGTACTCCAGCGGTGGTGAACGCCCGGGCTATAAAGGTAACGCTGCCTACGAGCAAAAGGAGCTTAAAGTCGCTGAGGAAATCGGCGCCAAGGTCGCTGAGTCGTGGCTGGCCTTCACAACGCAACAGGAAGTCGTTGAGCTCATGGCCGATAAGCCGCAACTTCCACCTGAAATCGATAGAACACTTCTCAAAGACTGTGCCCAGGTACTGGGGGAGTGGAAGACTGATCAGCAGATCATTCGCCGAACACTTCGAGGGGCCTTCTGGGAGTACCTAGCCAAGATCATGTGACCGGCTAGCAACGACTCAAAGAACTGCAAAGCAATCAAGCTAAGGTAAATTGGTAATGTGACTTCTCAGCAGAAACCTTTTTACATAACCACTGCCATTTCTTACCCGAACGGCACCCCACACATTGGCCACGCCTACGAGGTCGTGGCTACCGACGTGATGGCTCGTTTTAAGCGCCTCGACGGCTTTGATGTTTTCTTCATGACTGGCACCGATGAGCACGGTCAAAAGATGATGCAGACGGCTGAAAAGCTGGGAATCACGCCGGCGCAGCTGGCTCAACGTAACTCAGACGCATTCCAGGCCATGAATGATGATCTGGGCACCAGCTATGACCGGTTCATTCGCACCACCGATGCTGACCACCATGCGGCTGCACAGGAACTATGGCGCCGAATGGAAGCCAATGGCGATATCTATCTAGATAAGTACGCTGGCTGGTACTCAGTACGTGATGAAGCATTCTACACGGATGATCAGACTGAAGTCCGTGAAGACGGTATTCGCTATGCCAAGGAAACCGATACCGAGGTTACCTGGACCGAGGAAGAATCCTACTTCTTCCGCTTGTCCAAGTACCAGGACAAGCTGCTCGAATACTACGAGAACAATCCAGAGTTTGGTGCTCCTCGTTCCCGCTTTAACGAGGTTGTCCGCTTCGTAGAGGGCGGGCTGACCGACCTATCCATTTCCCGCACGACTTTTGACTGGGGAATTCCTGTTCCTGGTAATGAAAAGCACGTCATGTACGTGTGGGTAGATGCCCTGACCAACTACCTCACGGGTGTTGGCTTCCCAGACGTTGACTCGGCCTCGTTCCAGAAGTACTGGCCAGCAGATGTCCACGTCATCGGTAAGGACATTTCTCGTTTCCACGCCATCTACTGGCCTGCATTCTTGATGTCCGCCAACCTGCCGCTGCCAAAGCGCGTCATGATTCACGGCTTCTTGCACAATAACGGCGTGAAGATGTCTAAATCGCTGGGTAATACCGTTTCCCCAGACGACTTTGTGAACCGTTATGGTCTCGACCAGGTTCGCTACTTCTTCCTGCGCGAAGTGCCATTTGGTGCGGACGGAAGCTACAACCACGAGACCATTGTCGCGCGCATCAACGGTGACCTTGCCAATAACTTCGGTAACTTGGCGCAGCGCTCCTTGTCCATGGTGGCCAAGAACTGTGGTGGAGTTGTCCCAACTCCTGCTCAACTCCTTCCCGTGGATCAGGAGATTCTTGATGCCGCCGGAAAGCTGTTGGAAATTAACCGCGATGCATATTCGCGTCAGGAATTTAGCAGGGCTCTGGAAGCTGTCTGGCACGTGCTGGGCGACACCAACGCGTACTTCGCCGAGCAGGAACCTTGGAAGCTTAAGAAGACTGACCCTGAGCGTATGGCCACCGTCTTGTACGTGACCATTGAAATTGTGCGCAAGGTAGCGCTACTCCTGCAGCCAGTCTTGCCGCAAGCAATGACTGCAATGCTCACTTCGCTGGCGGTGGGCGAAGGATCAGCCCGTACCTTCGAATACTTCGATACCGCTTTGGTTCCAGGCACCGAGCTTCCGGCACCTGCTCCGGTCTTCCCTCGGTATGAAGAAGAGAAGTAAATTCGACTTCTGAAATGTAATGCCGGTCTGGCTGGTAATCCTACTTTTGGGATTGCTAGCCAGACCGGCATTAGATCTATCTAGGGACTAACGACCCCAGTCTGGTAGGCGATTACCACCGCTTGAACACGATCACGGGCTTCAAGCTTGGAGAGAATGTGTCCCACATGCGTCTTCACTGTGGCTTCCGACAGGAAGAGTTCCTCAGCTATCTCTGGATTTGAGCGCCCGAGGGCAATGAGCCCGAAGACTTCACGCTCGCGTCGCGTCAGTGAGTCGACCAGGGCAGTAAGTTTCTCATTGCAGGGAGCGGACGCTTTTTTCATCAACGGCGCCATGTGATCGAGTAACCGTCGGGTGGTCGATGGCGCAATAACGGCGTCACCCCTATTTACGGTCCTGATGGACTCCAAGAGCTCTTCCGGCGGAGCATCCTTGAGGAGGAAGCCGCTGGCGCCTGCCTGGATGGCGCTGAATGCGTACTCATCCATGTCAAAGGTGGTCAAGACAATGACTTTGGGCCCTTCGGTAGCTGATCTAGCAGGAGCTAGTAAATGCTGGGTTGCTTCGATGCCGTCCATTTCTGGCATACGGACGTCCATGAGGATCACATCAGCCTGGTTCATCAGGGGAGAGGCGATAGCCTCACGACCATTGCTAGCTTCAACGATTACCTGCATATCTTCTTGAGAATCAATCAGCATTCTGAAGCCACTACGAACGAGCAGCTGATCATCAACCAATGCGATTTTGATGGCATTGATATTTTCCATGTGTATTTAGTCCTCGGAGTATGGGATGAAAACCGCTACGGCGAAGCCGCCGGATGGTTGCGGGCCTGAGGTGCAAGTACCGTCATATAAGGCTACGCGCTCACGCATACCGATGAGTCCTTGTCCGGCCCCTTCGACCTTGATCGCTCCAGCGCCGCGACCGTTGTCGGTTATTCGCAAATTAAGTCCGCGGTAGGTCCAGGTGAGGACAACTTCCGCTTGTGCATTGGTTCCTGCATGCTTCAAAACATTGGTCAGGGATTCCTGGACACAGCGATAGGCTGTAAGTTCAGCTCCGGCCGGAAGTTCCTTTCGTGGAGTACCTGCGGACTTCAGCCTTGCCTCTAGCCCAGTGTTTCTTGCTACTTCAACAAGGTCATCAAGGTCAGCAAGGGATGGCAACGGACGATTCTGCAGTTGTTCGTCGGTGCGCAAGACCCCTAAAAGTCGACGCATTTCCTTCAGAGAGGCGCGACCGGTATCCGAGACTGTCTTCAGGGTTTCGATGGCAATCTGCGGATCTTTGACAGCGGCATAGCGGGCGCCATTGGCTTGAGTGATAATGACGGACAGAGAGTGAGCGACGATATCGTGCATTTCGCGGGCAATGTGATTTCGTTCGTCGGAGGCGGCCAAGGCACGCTCCATGATGCGTTCGTTCTCGAGCCTTTCCGCATGGTCCTTGAGTGATTTCATGGCGAGCCTGCGGGTGCGCGCTAGGTCACCGGATGTCCATGAAAGCGTGACGACTAGTGCAAGCCCGACGAAAGAGATGATCATGTCGCCGGAGAATGAGGGTGTCGCCCCGGGATCATATTGCGACGGAGTGAAGATGCTCGCCGTTGCGAGCAACGCGCCAAGTAATCCAAGGGCCAAGGTACTAAACGATTGCCAGCGCTTACCGTAGACCGCCATGGTGTAAACCATGATTGGTACGGATAGTTGAGAAGGGAGCATGAGTCCGGCAAAGCCAAGTTGCAAAAGGTGTCCCAGCGTAACTATTAAAGTTACGGTCCAAGGAAATCGCCTGCGTACCATTAGTGGCGCTGATTGCAACAGCATGATTGCAAAGATAGACAGGACGGCTGAGGTGCTCATTGCCCCGATAAGTCCGACAGCAACTGGTATGCAGAACAGCGTATAGACCAGCCCTGTAATGAAATCTATGCGCCGAGGGTTCGCGCGGATCCAACCGTCAATTCGACGGTGGGGGTTGGCAAGAAACAATGCGTCCTTCAATTCAGTGGTGCTGCGAGGCAACAAAATGTGCCAGATCTTCTCTCGATATACCTAGAGTATCGAGTCATTGCGGCGATGCACCTCATGCCCAGGTTTGAAGTATGAAACTTCACGAGTACGAAGTTCTCAATATATGAGACGAACTCTCACATGTTGGACTTGGGTCGCTAGAGTTAAAGCATGGCAAATGAATTTGATATTGCGGTCATTCCAGGCGACGGGATTGGCCCGGAAGTAGTCAACGAAGCGGTCAAAGTACTGAACTATGTCACTAACGGCGGCAAGTACAACGTCAAGCTCACGGAGTACAAGCTCGGAGCAGAGCATTGGCTTGAGACTGGCGAGACGCTTCCAGATGAAACATTGGCCGCGATCAAGGAACATGACGCCATTCTCTTTGGAGCTGTTGGTGCAGCTCCGGGGGACACCCGAATTCCTTCGGGAATCATTGAACGCGAGCTACTTCTGAAGCTACGTTTCTCTCTGGATCACTTTGTGAACCTTCGCCCGTCTAAGCTCTATGCGGGAATTGAGAGTCCGCTGGCCAACCCGGGCGACATTGATTTCATTGTGGTTCGCGAAGGCACAGAGGGACCATATGTAGGTAACGGTGGCTCGGTACGAACCGGAACTGAGCACGAGATTGCCACGGAAGTATCGGTTAATACTGCTTACGGCGTCGAGCGAGTAGTGCGTGACGCTTTCCGCCGTGCTGCCGGCCGCGAACGTAGGCACGTGACCTTGGTCCACAAACACAACGTCCTGGTGCACGCCGGGCACCTATGGAAGCGCACCGTTGAGGCAGTTGCTCAAGAGTTCCCCGAAGTAACTCATGACTACCTGCACGTGGACGCCGCAACAATTTTCTTGACCACTGATCCTTCTCGCTTTGATGTTATTGTCACCGATAATCTCTTTGGCGATATTCTGACTGACCAAGCCGGAGCCATTACCGGCGGTATCGGATTGGCCGCAAGCGGCAACATCAACATGGAGCGTACCTACCCCTCAATGTTTGAACCGGTTCACGGCTCGGCTCCAGATATTGCTGGTCAGCAGAAGGCAGATCCAACTGCTGCAATTCTGTCCGTTGCTCTGATGCTTGATCATCTTGGATTGTCAGAAGAAGCACGCACAGTTGAGCAAGCTGTTGAAAAAGAGATCACTTCACGTCAAGAATTGACCGATAATCGCACCACCAGTGAAATTGGCGATGCAATTGTCGCGTTACTGGCATAAGCTGAACGTGTCGTTTCCGGTTATGAGCTAACCGGTAGCAATTCCACGAACGGGTGTTCCGCTTTGGAGTGGAGCATCCGTTCTTTGTTTATTGAGCTAGGAAGTCCAAGGGTAGATGGAATTCACCGAAAATCTCTCAACGAGTCGCAAGAGCACAGATGAGCGCGCCAGCGTATTGGCCAACCCAGGATTTGGGGACTTCTTCACTGACCACACTGCTGTCGTTGACTGGACGGCCAATGAAGGTGGACACGATGGCACGTGGCATGACGCACGAATTGAACCGTACGGTCCCATTGCAATGGATCCAGCGGCTTCGGTACTTCACTACGGGCAAGAGATCTTTGAAGGTCTGAAAGCTTACCGTCATGAAGACGGGTCAGTATGGAGCTTCCGTCCTCGCGCCAACGCTGCACGACTGAACAAGTCAGCTCAGCGTCTAGCATTGCCACAACTGGACGAAGACGTATTCGTTGATTCGCTAAAGAAGCTTGTTGCCACAGACATTGACTGGGTGCCAACTGGTGAAGGCGAAGCGCTTTACCTGCGTCCATTCATGATTGCCACCGAGGCCTTCCTCGGAGTCCGTGCTGCGCGTGAGGTTTCCTACCGCGTCATTGCCTCTCCCGCGGGAAACTACTTCGGTGGTGAGCTCAAGCCTGTAGCCATTTGGGTCTCCAAGGACTACGCACGTGCCGGTCGCGGTGGAACCGGCTCGGCCAAGTGTGGTGGCAACTACGCAGCTTCGCTCATCGCACAGCTGGAGGCAGAGGAGCACGGCTGCAAGCAGGTGCTGTTCCTAGATTCGTTCAACGACAATGCAGTTGAAGAACTCGGCGGAATGAACGTTTTCTTTGTCACTAAGGAGAATAAGCTGGTCACCCCTGCTTTGACTGGAACCATCCTTGAAGGCGTCACCCGATCATCGGTCATTCAGCTTGCCAAGGACCGCGGCATGGAAGTCGAAGAACGCAAAATCACTTTGGACGAGTGGCGTGACGGTATCGCTTCCGGGGAGATCTCAGAAGTATTTGCCTGTGGTACCGCTGCAGTCATCACTCCGATTGGTGTTCTGAAAAATGGTGATGAACTTATCGGAAACGAAAGTGCTCCGGCCGGTGAAGTGACCATGTCAATTCGTGAGGAACTGCTTGGTATTCAGTTGGGCACCGTTGAAGACCGACACGGTTGGCTGGAGAAGTTGGCCTAGGGGTCAATGCTAGCGACTACGATGGTCTCGGGGATTATTTCCCGAGACCGTTGTTTTTGTCTGTAAAGGATTAACATGCATGTACTGGTAACTGGTGGCGCTGGCTATATAGGGTCGCACGCGGTGCTCCTATTGCTTGAAGCAGGACACAAAGTATCCGTATTTGATAATTTGAGCAATTCTTCTCCAGAATCACTCAAGCGAGTACGCGAGATGTCAGGTTCTGCGCCACAACTGTTTACTGGTGATCTGCTTGATAGTGAACGTTTAGATTTTGTTCTCCAGGAGACGCAGCCTGATGCTGTGATTCACTTTGGCGGATTAAAGGCCGTAGGTGAGTCGGTCGAAAAGCCTATTACCTATTACCAGAACAATGTTGTTGGCACCTTGAACTTGGTGTCCGCAATGGAAAAGGCCGGGGTTAAGAGACTGGTATTCAGCTCCTCGGCGACAGTTTATGCAGAATCCACCGAGTTGCCATTGGTCGAAGGTGCGCAGCGTGACGCTTCAAACCCTTACGGCCGAACCAAGCTTCACATTGAGCAAATTCTTGAGGACCTTGCGGTGTCGGATAACTCGTGGTCAATTGCGACGCTGCGTTACTTCAACCCTGTGGGCGCACACCCATCGGGCAATATCGGTGAAGATCCGCAAGGCATTCCAAATAACCTGATGCCGTTCATTGCTCAGGTAGCAGTGGGACGCCGCAGCGAAGTTCAAGTCTTTGGCAACGACTACCCAACCTATGACGGTACTGGCGTTCGAGATTACATTCACGTCATGGACCTCGCACAAGGCCATCTTGACGCGCTGGACTTCCTCAGTAGCAACACCGGTCAGTACGCATGGAATTTGGGTACAGGCAGCGGAACCAGTGTCCTCGACGTTATTGGTGCATTCTCGCGAGCTTGCGGACGTCAACTACCATACAAACTAGTTGACCGACGCCCGGGGGATATCGCCGAGTACTACGGTGATCCAACCACTGCGCGATTGGAGCTAGGGTGGAAAGCGGAACGCGGTGTTGAGGAAATGGCCCGCGATATGTGGCAGTGGCAGTCTATGAACCCAGAGGGCTACCCGGAATACGCACTGGGCAACATTTCTGAAGAAGAAATGAACGAGTTTATTCGCGGCGAACGTACTTCGCTGGCCAAGAAAAATTAGACAAGAGAAGTAATCGAATGAAAATAGCAAGATTTGTAGTCGACAGTGATCCGCTTTACGGAGTCGTTGACGGAAACGAAATTCACGTTCTTGCCGGAGACCCGTTCTTCCAAGGCATCAAGACCACCGGCGCAACGCACAGTTTGGACGACGTGCGATTGGTTGCTCCGATCATTCCGCGCTCCAAGGTTGTGGGATTCGGCCGTACTTACCGCGAACATGCCAAAGAACTAGGCAACGAGGTCCCTAAGGAACCGATCATGTTCCTCAAGCCAAATACCTCGGTAGTTGGACATGGCGATCCAGTGACGTTGCCCGCATTTTCTGATGAAGTTTCCTTCGAAGGTGAACTGGCTGTTGTCATTGGTCGAATCTGCAAGGATGTTCCTGCCGATAAGGCACAGGACGTTATCTTTGGTTACACGGTGGCTAATGACCTGACCGCGCGTGATGCGCAGCGATCGGACCCGCAGTGGGCGCGAGCCAAGGGATTTGATGGCTCTTGCCCATTAGGTCCATGGATTGAAACTGAAATTGCGGACGCCGATGACTTGGGAATTATTTCCCGTGTTAACGGCGAGGTACGTCAAGACGGATCGACGAGCGATCTGATCTGGCCAGTCAACGAACTGATCGCACGCGCATCAGAAGCCTTCACGCTGTTGCCTGGTGATGTGATCATGACCGGCACTCCTGCAGGCGTGGGACTCGTTGAAGCCGGTGACGTCGTTGAAATTGAGGTCGAAGGTATTGGCTCCTTGCGTAGCGTCTTCCGCCGCTAGGCCCTAGGTCTGTCAGAGTTCCGTGAGGTAGAACTGCACTGGCTCTCGATCACTTATGTGATCGGGAGCCTTGCGTTTTAAATGCAACTTTGCGCGTCAAAGGCATAGAATGAAGACATCATGATTGATCTATCGCTGATTCCTGAAGTAACCGAAGAAACCCCGGTTCGCGTCCGCTTTTGCCCATCACCCACTGGCACGCCACACGTTGGCCTGATCCGTACGGCCCTTTTCAACTGGGCCTACGCGCGTCACACCGGCGGAAAGATGATCTTCCGCATTGAAGACACTGATGCAAAGCGTGACTCGGAAGAAAGCTACAACCAGGTGCTAGAAGCATTGGGCTGGTTGGGCATCGACTGGGACGAGGGCGTGAACGTGGGCGGACCCCACGAGCCGTACCGTCAGTCGCAGCGTGGTGAAATCTACCAAGACGTCATTGCTAAGCTTCGAGCAGCTGGACATGTTTACGAGTCTTACTCGACTCCTGAGGAAGTTGAAGCTCGTCACAAGGCAGCAGGCCGCGATCCAAAGCTTGGCTATGACAACTTTGACCGTGAGCTCACCGATGAGCAGAAAGCTGCATTCAAGGCCGAAGGTCGTGAGCCAGTTTTGCGCGTCCGCATGCCAGACCACGATGTAACTTTTAATGACTTAGTTCGCGGAGAGATCACCTTTAAGCCTGGCACTGTGCCGGACTACGTAGTAGTTCGTGCCAATGGTCAGCCTCTATACACCCTGGTTAACCCAATCGATGATGCTCTGATGGGTATCACCCACGTACTGCGTGGTGAAGACCTTCTTTCTTCCACTCCGCGACAGGTCGTTTTGTATGCATTGCTCCATGACATTGGGGTCGCGCAGTACATGCCACGCTTTGGACACCTGCCTTACGTCATGGGGCAAGGTAATAAGAAGCTGTCCAAACGTGATCCAGAGTCAAGCTTGTTCTTGCACCGTGATAATGGATTCATCCCTGAAGGCCTACTGAACTACTTGGCTCTACTTGGTTGGTCCCTGAGCGCTGATGAAGATATCTTCTCGCGTGATCAGCTTATTGAAGCCTTTGACGTGACGGACGTGCTGTCTAACCCAGCACGCTTTGACGTGAAGAAGGCCGAAGCTATCAACGGTACTCACGTGCGCATGCTTGAGCCACAAGATTTCCGTGACCGTTTGGTTCCTTACCTTCAGGCTGCTCAGCTTGTTGGTGAAGAACTTACCGCGCGCGAAAACGAGATCTTGGATCAGGCTGCTCCACTGGTGCAGGAACGCATTGCCTTGCTCGGCGAAGCTACAGACATGCTTGAGTTCCTCTTCAAATCAGATGATCAGATCGTTATCGCTGACAATGCGCTTAAGGGCATGCCAGCTAACTTGGTCGAGGTCGTTGATGCATCAGTAGCCGCTTTGGAAACTGTTAGCGAATGGAATGCTGAACAGATTCAGGTTGCCCTGCGTGCAAAGCTCGTTGACGAACTGGAATTGAAGCCTCGTCAGGCTTTTGGTCCAGCTCGTGTTGCCATCTCAGGCAAGCGAGTTTCTCCTCCGCTTTTCGAGTCAATGGAAATCCTGGGACGCGAATCGAGCCTGAACCGCTTGCGTGCATTCGGTGAAAGCCGATAGATAGCCACTGAAGGTTTTCTTGCTTTGAACCGTCGCTCCGAGGCGCCGCAGCATTTTTGTTGTAGCCCTCGGGGCGACGTTTTTGTGTCACGGACGCGTTGGTCTACCTGCGACGCAGAACTCTCTGTTTCGTTCTTGGCTAGTCGTAGGAAGAGTGCGTTAATTCACAGATACTAAACACTGGGTTCTGTGCTTGATAAAGGTCAACTGAACTGAGCTTTTCCGCACCATGTCGCGCAATATCTCCTTAGAAACGAACACAGTTCACGATTTGTGTTGATAATCGTAGAGCTGTATAGTTTTATCTCGTGCTGCGGGAGTGGCCGGAAATCAGAAGTACCTGAAGTCCCTAAACCTCCAAGTCACATTGGGATATGGTGTAATTGGCAACACAGCAGTTTCTGGTTCTGTCGTTCTAGGTTCGAGTCCTGGTATCCCAGCGCTTCACCAAAGTAATTTGGTGAGTTGAAGATTCGTCTTCAGCATACGGCCCCATCGTATAGCGGCCTAGTACTCCGCCCTCTCACGGCGGCAACACGGGTTCGAATCCCGTTGGGGTCACCACATTAAAACCACGGAGAAATCCGTGGTTTTTTGTTTTGCCCCAAAATTCCGCGTTGGGCTCTCCATAATCACCGTTGTCATAAGGCAAGATGGTGCACATGGAGTCGAATTCAGATCAGAGCGAAAGCGCAGCAAGTAATGTTGCTAGTGGTAGAGGATTCAGCAGCGTCGCCACCCAGAACCTGACTGAACTACGAGACACACTCACCGAATTAGTTTTTGTTCACGGTCCCTCAGAAGCTGTGTCACAAAGCGAAGAGTTGCGTGCCAAAACCTTGCACCAGATTTCTGATTACCTTCTGCCCCGTGTATCAAACTTGGGAGCACCGTTGCTTGCCGTGGTTGGCGGGTCTACCGGTTCAGGAAAATCGACTTTGGTGAATTCACTGCTGGGGGAGCAAGTTAGCGTTTCCGGTGCCGTGAGACCGACCACTCGAACTCCAGTTCTTGCATTTAATCCTGCAGACCAAGCATTTTTTGATTCGGAACGCGTATTACCGGAACTCAGCAGGGTATCTGGACAAGGTTTCGCTGTTGTCGGCGACTCATCTCGAAGTGATGCGCTGCTCATGACTCCACATGAACGCGTTCCGCAGGGTCTAGCAATTTTGGACGCGCCGGATATTGACTCGGTATCTGACGATAATCGGGCTCTTGCGGGACAGCTTTTGAACGCAGCTGATCTATGGATTTTTGTCACCACAGCCAACCGCTATGCCGACGCCCTGCCGTGGGATCTGCTTACCGACGCCGGCGTTCGAAACATTACTGTGTGCGTCGTACTCAACCGCGTACCTCTGGGCGCTGAGAAAGACATCGTCCCTGATCTACGACGACTGTTAACGGAAAAGAATCTTGACCCTGCGCTGCTCCACGTACTGAACGAGACGCAGCTAAGCGAGGACAAGCTAATTCCGGCAGACCAGGTAGCTCCACTATCTTTGTGGCTTAACGAGCTGGCTGCGGATGCGACCAGAAGACAGCAACTAGCAGCCCAAACGCTTGAGGGAGCAATGCGCAGAACCACAGCTGACGCGGGTGAGCTGCTGGCCGAAGTGCAAGATCAAGAGAATCAACTTGCTGAACTTCGCAAACTAACTTCCGACAGGTTCGATCAAGCGCTGGCGAGAATTAATGAAGGGTTAGACGACGGGTCGCTTCTTCGAGGGGAAATCTTGGCCCGGTGGCAAGACTTCGTCGGCGCAGGAGAGCTACTTCGCGGGATTGAAGGTGCCGTTGGCCGCATGCGCGATCGCGTGAGCTCGTTCTTCTCAGGACGGCCAGCCGCGACCCATAAAGTGGAACAGGCGATTGAATCTGGACTCCATACAGTCTTCATTGCAGAAATTACCAAAGCCTGCCACGACATAGACAGATCTTGGAAAAACACACCTCTGGGGCAAGTGCTTCGAGGCGAACTCAGTTCGCCTCGGCCCGCCGCTGACTTTAATGAGCAAGCTGCCGACAGCATTCGGCTTTGGCAAAAAGACATTCTTGAGATGATCCGTGAAGAAGGTGCGGGCAAACGTAAGACCGCCCGTATGGCCGCTTTTGGTGTTAACGGAGTCGCGGTGATCTTGATGGTGGTGGTCTTTGCCTCCACCGCTGGGCTCACCGGGCTAGAGATCGGTATTGCCGGCGGGTCCGCGGTTGTTGGCCAGAAGCTCTTGGAAGCGATTTTTGGTGAGGACGCTGTGCGTCGCATGGCTTCACGAGCAAGAAAAATGCTTGATACGCGAGCAAAAGCACTCATTGCAAATACATCCGAGATCTACACGAATGAAATAGACGGACACTCGCAGCCTGAGGTTGTAGAGGCATTGAACCGTGCTACGGAGAGCCTGAACAGCAAGGGGGCCCGCAAATGACGGAACGCAAAGTAGTCCGTGCAGCCAATGGTCTTGATCAGCAGATCAACAGCGTCGTCCAAGCGATGCAACTTGCTGAACCATACCTGGACACGGAGAGTATAGATTTAGCCGCTGCAGTCATCAACAAAGCTGAATCACGCCGTCAACTATCAGCTGACCACGTAGTAGTTGGGTTGTTCGGGGCTACCGGAAGCGGAAAATCCACACTTTTCAACGCACTCGTTGGCCAGAAGCTAGCAACCACAGGGGTCATTCGACCTACAACAACAAAGACCGTCGCGGCCATTTGGGAGACCGAAGGTGCCAACGAACTCCTTGATTGGCTACAAGTCACTGACCGCCACGTCATTGAGAAGTCTGCTGAAGGGAAAAGAAGGGTAACCAAGAAGTCCCTAGACTCAGGGTTGATGCTCTTGGATCTGCCCGATATGGACTCCACAAGAGTAGAACACCATGAGATTGCCACCCGGCTGGTTGGTCAAGTGGACTTCTTAGTCTGGGTGCTAGATCCCCAGAAGTACGCCGACGCGTCGATTCATCATGGATATCTGAATTCCTTGCGCAGTCAACAGGGAAATATTGTGATTGTCCTGAACCAAATCGACAAGGTTGCAGAATCAGACCGCAAGAACGTCGTGCATTCATTGCGCGAGATCCTCGCGCAATCTGGTCTTGAACGGTTGCCGGTAGTTTGTGCTTCTGCAGTGACTGGCGAGGGTCTGGACGAGGTTCAGAAGCAGATTGCAACTGTGGCTAAGAACAAGGCTTTGTCTACTCGGCGTTTACGTTCTGACGTAGATCAAGTTATCCATAGGCTCAACGGTGATTTGAGCACCGAAAAGGTGCGTTTGCCGGGGCAAATGCATCAAGCAGAGCTTGAACAGACAATTGCCAATGCGCATGGAGCAAAGTACATCGCGGATGCTGTTGAAACTTCGTACAAGCTTCGTGGCGCGCAACGCACCGGCTGGCCACTGACCACGTGGTTGATCCGACTGCGAAATGACCCGTTGCAGAGAATGAATTTGGGGCGTAGTAGGCAAACTTCTGATTTGTCCATTACTTCGCGTCCAGAGCGTTCGGTTGCAGAATCCGCGGCTATTGATCATGGGATCGACAAGTACGTAGCAGAGGCTACAAGTCAATTGCCGGAGAGCTGGCATGAACCGATTAGAGATGATGTCAGCTCAAACGTTACTTCGTTGGACAGCGCAGTAGACTCAGCCATCGCCGCAACACCACTTGGGGTGGAACGTTCTTCTTGGTGGTGGCCAGTGATCAAGTTTGTTCAGTGGGTGGCACTGCTCGCTGCACTGGCAGGGGCTCTTTGGCTCGCGGCCTACCCGGTGGCCGGATACTTCCAATTTGACCTGCCAGAAGCGCCGCGCATAGAGGGCCTAGCCGTACCAACGTTGGTTCTTGTCATTGGTGTGTTGCTTGGCGTGGTGCTGGGTATAGGGTGCTCGTTCGTCAATCGAATAGTGGCTAAAGTTAAACGTAGAAAAGCGTTGAAGAATATTCAACGTTCTGTGTCGGGTTTGGTCCGGACGGCAATCGTTGATCCGGTTGATCAGTACCTGAACACTTACAACAGTTATGCCGAACTCATCAGCTCGGCAGCAAAGAAAGCCGAATAGAACTCCGTGACTAATTTTCAATCCGAAGCTACGGTTGGTGACCTTGGCGAGCAAGGAATACTTGACGCCATTTTGCCGCTTCTTGATTCAAGCAAAGCGAGCTTGGGTCCCGGTGACGACGCGGGTGCGTTGCGCGTGGCCGGGGGAGAAGTTCTCGTTTCGGTTGACACGCTAGTTGAAAATCAAGACTTCAGATTGGTCTGGCCCAGCGGTCAAGAACACAAGGCTTATGACATTGGGTGGAAGTCAATTGCCCAAAATGTCTCTGATATCAACGCAATGGGTGGCAAATCCACGGGGGCTGTTATCTCGCTATCCCTTCCTGAAAACACGCCATTGGAGTGGGCCAAGGATTTTGCGCAGGGCGTTACGGATGCAATCAAGTATCTCGGAGCAGAGGAACTGACTATCCTCGGCGGTGATCTTGGAAAGGCATCAGAAATTTCGGTGACTACCACGGTGCTCGGTGAATCTGAGCATGGAAAAATTCTGCGTAGCGGTGCCAAGCCGGGTGACCTTTTAGCTGTGGCTGGCCATTTGGGTGATGCTGGTGCCGGTCTAGAAGTACTGGAGCATCAAAGCGATTCAGCAACCTGGAACAGAGCTGTGCGTCGGTTAGTCGCTGGACAGTGTAGGCCTGTTCCTCCATTGGGCTCTGGACCTCGCGCCGCAGAAGCTGGTGTTCATGCACTCATGGATATTTCGGATGGGCTGATTCGTGACAGCGCCCGGATGGCTAAAGCCAGCGGTGTGAGCATTGATCTTGATCTTGAGGTTCTCAAGAAATTTGCTGAACGGTTAAAGCCGGCTGCTGTGTTGACCAAGCAAGAGCCGATGAAGTGGGTTTTGCACGGAGGTGAGGATTTTGGACTCCTGGCTGCTTTCCCGAAGGCTTCGGATGTGCCAGAAGAATTCACTGTCATTGGCAAAGTCACTGCCCGCAGTGGCCGTCGGTCTGTGGTGACTGTGGGTGGCAAGCCCGCTCTTGGAAGTGCGGGCTTTGATCACTTCAGCTAAGTCAGCCTAGCGGCCGCAGCGTCGAGGTTAGACGTGGTCGTTCTGAACGCGCAGTAGTTCGGAAAGTTCGTGGGCCGCGCTGGTCACCGCTTCATGATGTATTTTGCCCGGCTGTCGGGTTAGACGTTCAATCGGTCCTGACAGCGATAACGCGGCGATGACTCTTCCAGACTGTCCGCGAACTGGAGCTGACACGGAGGCGACGCCTGGTTCACGTTCGCCCAGTGATTGGGCCCAACCGCGTCTGCGCACGCCGGCGAGGATTGTTGGAGTGAAGCGAGCATGGTGAAGCCCATCAACCATGCGTTCATTGTCTTCCCACGCAAGCAGAATCTGGGCGGCGGAGCCTGCCTTCATAGACAACTGTGTTCCTACCGGAATGGTGTCTCGTAAACCGATAGGTCGTTCTGCGCTGGCAATGCACACACGGAAGTCACCTTGCTTGCGGAAAATCTGAGTACTCTCACCGGTGATATCTCGAAGCTTAATCAGAATCGGCCCAGCGGCGCTCACAAGACGGTCTTCGCCGGCGGCGCTAGCCAGCTCTACTAACCGGTTGCCCAGCTCAAAACGGCCATGCATGTCTCGTCCAACGAGTCCGTGATGCACTAAGGATTGGGCAATGCGATGCACGGTGGGACGTGAAATATCGGTCAGGTCCACAAGCTGAGAAAGGGAAGTGGGTCCATTCTCAAGCGCGTTGAGAATAGCCGCTGCTTTGTCGAGTACGCCTACACCGCTACCAATAGTCATACAGTTAGTATCGCGTCTCATTATTTGAGATTCAAGTCCGCATACTGGAAAAGACTCTCTGTGAAGTGTCAAAGTTGAACTACCACAATTACGTAGCTTGAGGAGTGTGTCGCATGTCCGTCATGCAGTCGCCCCAGACATTGGCAGAAAAAGTTTGGAACGCACACGTTGTGCGCCATGGAGAAGGCAACGGCGAAGCCCGTCAGCCTGATTTGATCTACATTGATCTCCACCTATTACACGAGGTGACGTCCCCGCAGGCCTTTGAAGGTTTGCGCTTAGCGGGACGTCAACTGCGTCGCCCAGATCTGACCATTGCGACAGAAGATCACAACACTCCCACGCTTGAAATCGATAAGCCTATTGCTGATCTCACCAGTCGTACGCAGATTGAAACCTTGCGCGAGAACTGTAAAGAGTTCGGCGTGCGTCTGCACTCGCTGGGTGACAAGGAACAGGGAATCGTTCACGTTGTCGGCCCCCAGCTGGGGCTGACCCAGCCTGGCATGACCGTTGTTTGCGGAGACTCTCACACCTCGACCCACGGTGCCTTCGGCGCTTTGGCATTTGGTATCGGAACTTCCGAAGTTGAACACGTCATGGCTACTCAGTCTTTGAGCCTGAAGCCTTTTAGGACCATGGCCATCAACGTTGAAGGCACTCTGAAGCCGGGTGTTACCGCGAAGGATATTATCTTGGCTGTTATTGCCAAGATCGGTACCGGTGGCGGTCAAGGTTACGTACTTGAATACCGCGGTTCAGCAATTCGCTCGCTGTCCATGGACGCACGTATGACCATCTGTAACATGTCAATTGAAGCTGGCGCTCGCGCTGGCATGATTGCTCCAGATGAAACGACTTTTGAATACGTCAAGGGACGTCCACACGCGCCACAAGGCGAAGACTGGGACGCAGCAGTTGCCAACTGGAACACCTTGCATTCTGATGAAGGCGCGAGCTTTGACGCAGAAGTCTTCCTGAATGCTGATGAACTTGAGTCGTTTGTCACCTGGGGTACTAACCCTGGTCAAGGCGTTTCGCTCTCGCAGAGTGTTCCTTCTCCGGAAGATTATGAAGACGAGAATGACCGTAAGGCTTGCGAACGCGCATTGACCTATATGGGCCTGACTGGCGGAACGCCAATGAAGGACATTCGTGTTGACACAGTCTTCTTAGGATCGTGCACCAACTCCCGAATGGAAGATCTGCGAGCGGCTGCAGAAGTAGTCAAGGGCAAGGTTAAAGATCCAAACGTGCGGATGATTGTCGTTCCGGGTTCGGCTCGCGTTCGCTTGGAAGCCGAAGCAGAAGGCTTGGATCAGATATTCAAAGACTTTGGAGCAGAATGGCGTTTCGCCGGTTGCTCAATGTGCTTGGGAATGAATCCAGACCAGTTGGATGAGGGGGAGCGTTGCGCTTCGACCTCCAACCGAAACTTTGAAGGACGTCAGGGCAAGGGTGGGCGTACCCACTTGGTTTCACCGCTGGTTGCAGCTGCAACCGCAGTGCGCGGAACCCTGTCTTCACCTAGCGACCTGGCTAATACTCCGGCCGCAGTCTAGAAAGGATTACCATCATGGAAAAGATTCTTACTCATACCGGCATTGGTGTCCCACTGCGTCAGAGCAACGTGGACACGGACCAGATCATCCCGGCCGTTTATCTGAAGCGTATTACCCGTACTGGGTTTGAGGATGCCTTGTTTGCTGGCTGGCGCCGTGACGAGAACTTCATCCTGAACAAGGAACCTTTCAACGAAGGTTCTGTGTTGGTAGCGGGCCCGGACTTTGGTACAGGTTCTTCTCGTGAGCACGCAGTATGGGCGCTGAAGGACTACGGCTTCAAAGCTGTAATCTCAGCTCGGTTTGCTGATATCTTCCGTGGGAACTCTGGCAAGCAGGGATTGGTTGCTGCCGAGGTTGCTCAAAGTGATATTGAGCTGATCTGGAAGGAACTGGAGAATAATCCAGGCACTACCGTGAGCGTTGATCTTGAGTCACGCACGGTTCAGTGTGGATCGATTTCTGCTCCGTTCCAGATTGATGATTACACTCGCTGGCGCCTGATGGAAGGTTTGGATGACATCGGGCTGACCTTACAGCAGGAAGACGCCATCACGGCGTATGAAGCCACGCGCCCGGAGTACAAGCCAAGAACCCTGCCTGCTAAAACCGCCGGGTAATTCTCACGCGCTATTGCGGAATAATAGGTCCGTTCTCATCTGTTCAAATAGGTGAAGAACGGACCTACCTTTCTTTAAGGACGCACATACCGTGCGAGAAGGCTGACGTGGCTGAAAGCATGCTCACAATGTGTGCGCCACACGATGACCTGAACGTATCAACAGCTTGATAAGCGGTATGCTTGCTAAGTCCTGCCAGTTCGAAAGCTCAAAAGCTTCGGCGGGCGATAACGACTACGCGATGAGGTAATTCATACATGGGTAAGATCTTGACGATCCATGGTGGTGTCCCACTTAAGGGCACCGTACGAGTCGGCGGAGCTAAGAACCTAGTGCCAAAAGCCATGGTTGCAGCTCTGCTCGGTGACACTCCTTCGGTTTTGCGAAACGTACCGGAGATTAAAGATGTCGTTGTAGTACGCAGCTTGCTTGAAATCCACGGAGTCAAGGTTGATCAGGACCCAACCACCGGTGACCTCTCGCTGGATCCAACCAATGTGAAGACCGCGTCGAATCAAGCAATTGATGCGCACGCTGGTGATTCACGTATTCCTATTCTTTTCTGTGGCCCACTGATCCACGCACTGGGTGAAGCCTTCATTCCAGACCTTGGTGGTTGCCGCATTGGTGACCGTCCAATCGATTTCCACCTAGAAGTTCTTCGCGAATTCGGTGCAGTCGTGGACAAGGCTCCTGATGGCATTCGTATCTCGGCTCCAAACGGTCTCACTGGTGCCAAGCTGAACCTTCAGTACCCAAGCGTTGGTACCACCGAGCAGGTACTGCTTTCGGCGGTTCGCGCTAAGGGTGTTACCGAGGTCAGTAACGCAGCTATTGAGCCAGAAATTCTAGATTTGATCTCGCTGTTGCAGAAGATGGGCGCAATCATCTCTGTACACCGTGACCGTGTGATCCGTATTCAGGGTGTAGATAAGCTCAGCGGCTTTGACCACACTTCGCTGCCAGACCGCAACGAGGCAGCTTCATGGGCTTCGGCAGCGCTGGTGACCAAGGGTGATATTTTCGTTCAGGACGCGCAGCAGCGTGACCTGACCGCATTCCTGCACGTATACCGCCAGATTGGTGGCGAGTTCGAGGTCAAGTCCAACGGCATTCGTTTCTACCACCCAGGTGGAGATCTGAATCCGTTGATCCTCGAAACCGACGTTCACCCCGGCTTCATGACCGACTGGCAGCAGCCGTTGGTTGTTGCTTTGACCCAGGCTAAGGGTGTCTCGGTAATTCACGAGACGGTCTATGAAAACCGTTTCGGTTTCACCGACGCTTTGGTGCGCATGGGTTCTACGGTTCAGGTGCACACTGACTGCCTTGGTTCCACTCCTTGCCGGTTTGGCCAGCGAAACTTCAAGCACTCTGCAGTTGTTGTCGGTCCTGCAAAACTCAGCGGCGCAGACATTGACGTTCCAGACTTGCGTGGTGGCTTCTCGCACCTGATCGCTGCTTTGGCAGCTGAAGGTACCAGCCGTGTGACCGGGATTGAAATCATCAACCGCGGTTACGAGCACTTCATGGACAAGCTTCAGGGTCTGGGCGCAAACGTCGAGCTGAGCAACTAACTAAGGGGATCTCGTACGTGGTAAAGATCCTGGCTCCCGGAGAGTCTGCTAGCACCAAACTTGTGTTTTCTGTCTTGGCAGGAATTGTCCGTTCAGGCATGAACGTGATGACAGGCAAGTCATGGAAGGGCTTTGATTCTCTTCCAAAGGGTGGCTACATTGTGTGCCCTAATCACTTGACGGAAATTGATCCGTTGGTGGTTGGCCACGCAATCTATAGCAACGGCAGGCTCCCACGGTGGCTGGCAAAGGAATCTTTGTTTAAGGTTCCTGTGCTTGGGTGGTTCCTTAAGAAGACCGGTCAGGTTCCGGTGACACGTAGTTCAGCTAGTGCTGGTGAATCTCTGAAATCAGCGCAAGAAGTTCTGGACGCTGGGGGAGTCATTGTGATCTACCCAGAAGGTACCCTTACCCGAGATCCAAATTTATGGCCAATGGTCGGTCGCACTGGTGCTGCGCGTCTTGCGCTGCAGACCGGTGCGCCGGTCGTGCCTATGGCCCACTGGGGAGACCAAGAGCTGCTGCCTAGGTATTCCAAAAAGATGTATTTGTTCCCTCGCAAACACGTAACCGTCGCTGTTGGAGCGCCGGTAAATCTTGATGATTTGCGTGATGGCCCTCGTACTCGCACCGTTCTTCAAGAAGCCACTGACCGTATCATGGATGCAATTACCGGTTTGCAGGCTGAACTTCGTCAAGAAGAAGCTCCGGCGACTCGCTGGGATCCCAGTGACCACGGCCAAACTCAGACCGGCCGTAGTTTCGAAAAGCCAGAAAACTAATCGACTTCATCATCACTTTCTAGAGGACAGATAATGACTAAGCCGCTTCCACGTAAAATTGCCGTCATGGGTGCCGGTAGCTGGGGAACCACCTTCGCCAAAGTGCTTGCCGATTCCGTTGTGGACAAGGGGACTCCGGTGCAAATCTGGGCTCGCCGTGATGACGCAGCTGCAGAAATTAATGATCGCCACACCAATTCGCGCTATCTGCGTGAAACGAAGCTTCCGGCGAACATCTCGGCTTCCTCAGATCAGCGTGAAGTGCTAACGGATGCGGATTTGGTGGTTCTTGCCATCCCGTCCCAGTCGTTGCGACAGGAACTGGCGGCGTTCAAAGAACACTTTGCGCCTGGCGTGGTTTTGCTTTCGCTGATGAAGGGTCTGGAACGCGGCACCGATCTACGCATGAGTGAAGTCATTTCGGAAGTGACTGGATTGCCAGCCGAACAAGTAGCCGTGCTTTCAGGTCCAAACCTTGCAATGGAGATTGCCCGTGAGCAGCCAACTGCCTCGGTTGTAGCTTGCACAGATTCAGAAACTGCTGAGTGGATTGCAGAACTTTGTTCAGCACCATATTTCCGTCCTTACACCAATGATGATGTGTTGGGCGTGGAGCTTGGCGGAATCGTCAAAAACATCATTGCCCTCGCTGTTGGTATGTGTGACGGCATGGGTATGGGCGATAATACAAAATCAACTGTCATCACCCGCGGCTTGGCAGAAACCACTCGTCTAGTTCTCGCACTCGGTGGCCGACTAGATACTTTGGCAGGGCTCTCCGGCCTGGGTGACTTGGTGGCAACGTGCTCCTCATCATTGTCGCGTAATAACACCGCGGGCCGTTTGCTGGGGCAGGGACTTTTCCTGGAAGAGGTCAATGACCGCATGTCCCAGACTGCTGAAGGCATCAAGTCTGCACGTGCAGTATTTGATCTGGCGCAGACTCACAAGGTCGAAATGCCAATTACTGAAGCAGTAGTCATGGTTCTTGAAGGTACGCTAAGTGTTGAAAACATGGCAGCACGTCTACTTTCGCGTGAATTGAAGTCTGAAGGAGAACAGCACTAATGGTTGATCGTAAACTCCGAGTCCTGCTCCTTTTCGGCGGTCGTTCATCTGAGCACTCCGTATCTTGTGTAACGGCAGCCGGTGTCATGCATGCCATTGATCGTGAACGTTTTGACGTAATTCCAGTTGGAATTACTCGTGACGGTGGCTGGACCTTGCTGGACAAAGACCCAGAGGGCTGGGCTTTGGACTCCGGCCAGCTGCCGGAGATCTCCTCCGTTGACCACCCGGTGCAGCTGTCTCCTGAAACCAATACAACATCTCTTCAGTCATTGACTGGCGCGACCATTTCTGAGGTTGCTGAAGTCGATGTGGTCTTCCCACTGCTTCACGGTCCTTTCGGTGAAGATGGATCGATCCAGGGAATGCTGGAAACTGCAGGCGTTCCATACGTCGGCTCCGGAATTGCAGCCAGTGCCATGGGCATGGATAAGCACTTCATGAAGGTCGTTTTTGAAGGCGCTGGATTTAACGTTGGACCTTATGAGGTCATCACCAATAAGCAGTGGCTCCGCGATAGCGAAGCTGCTCTAGAACGTTGCCAGAATCTTCAATACCCACTATTCGTAAAACCTGCCCGTGCAGGTTCCTCTGTGGGTATCACCAAGGTGGATGTCCCATCGGAACTTCGCGCCGCAATCGATGTCGCTCGGGCCGAAGACCCAAAGGTGATTGTTGAGCAAGGCATCGTTGGTCGCGAAATTGAGTGTGGCGTATTGGAAGGCCGCGGTAGTTCAGCCGCACGAGCTTCGTTGCCCGGTGAAGTTGCCGTCGCAGCGAACGGACACACGTTCTACGATTTTGAAGCGAAATATGTGGACGGCACCGCAGCCCAGCTCAGTTGCCCCGCTGAACTGAGTGAAGAAGCCACCGCAGAAATCCGCGAGCTTGCAGTCAAAGCCTTTGACTCTTTGGACGCAGAAGGTCTATCCCGCGTTGATTTCTTCTACACGCCCGAGGGCGAGTGGATCATCAATGAAATCAACACCATGCCGGGCTTTACGCCGTCAAGCATGTACCCACAAATGTGGGACAAGACTGGCATTGCATATCCAGAGCTCATCAATGAGCTCATAGCTTTGGCGACTGAACGAAACGTAGGACTGCGCTAAACGACATACTGCATTTGCAAATAACAAAGCGAGGAGACGATTCGTCTCCTCGCTTTGTTATTGCTCAGTGCTTCTTGGCTACAGCTTTTCTGCCTTATCGACGCTAACACACGCCTTTTGGGCTGGAATCTTGGCCGCCGCGTCAGAAAGGGAAGCGAGCACCGTGCTGGAAGGTATGACGTTCGGATCAAGGACCACTTCTGTCGCAGGGGTGCGTCCGTAGGTGGTCAATGTCCAGATCTTTGTCTTTTCATCTTCGTGAGCAACCCAATCAACATCATTGACTGATACGCACGGATCTGAAGTAGGCGTAGGAACTTGCACGCCGCAACGCAGTACTACTTGCGAAGGATCGCCCCAAGCTGAGGTAGCTTGAGAAGTTGTGGACCGTCGTTGTGCGTCCCCGATCAAATCAGGTAACGCCACCATCATCTCTGCGCAGGCAGGATTGGCCGCGTCAGGTGCAGCATCAACGGCGGCGACAGATGAACAAGCAGTGAGAGAAGCAAGTGCAACTACGCTTGCCGCCATAGCCGCAATCTTTTTTATATTTGCATAACATTTCGGCGACACTTCGGAATTCACACTGAGTTTAGACACTTCATAAGCCTACATCCCTACGCTGACAGATAAGATGTATTCAGATGAAACTGTGAAAGGTAGCATATGTCCTTCGATGCACATGCGAGTCAGCCAGTAAAGAAAAAACATACTGGCCGCGCGATAGTACTGAGTATTCTTGTTTTGGTCGCAATTGCGGCGCTTGTAGCCGCCGGCTACCTTTGGAATCTGGGGCGAACATTCGACTCCGAAAGCGGCAAGATTGCTGATGCCTTCCCTAACGAGGACACCCGTCCTGAAGTTAAGGACGAGTCCAAGGATGCAGTCAATATTCTTCTGCTAGGTACAGACACTCGGGCCACGCGAGATGCGTCGGAAGACAGCGAAGACTTTGGCACACTGCCAAATGGCGGTCGTTCCGACACGATGATGCTGGTTCATATCCCTTCGGATCACAAGAATATTTTCGTCACCTCCATCATGCGTGATACCTGGTTGAACATCCCAGGTGTAGGTGAAGCAAAGGTTAATGCGGCCTTCGCCCATGGTGGTGTCTCCAAAGCAGTTGAAACCCTCGAAGGTCTATTCGGTGTTCGCATCAATCACGTTGCGTCAATTGACTTTGAAGGATTCAAGGGACTCACTGATGCCGTTGGTGGCGTGACCATCAACAATCCACGTGCATTCAATTCAACATCCTTCAAGGGCAACAATTTCCCTGAAGGTGTTCAGACCCTCAACGGTGATCAGGCATTAGCGTTCGTTCGTGAACGCCACGCGTTCCCCGAGAGCGACTACCAGCGCGTCAAGAACCAGCAGCTGTTCGTCAAGGCCCTGCTTGGTCAGATCATGTCTAAAGACACCCTGACTAACCCTGCAAAGGTGTCAGACGCTGTGGGACAGATTGCCCCATACATTGCTGTTGATGATTCGCTTGATTCTGCTCAGGTAGCTTCATATGCATCATCTATGCTCAACATCCGTCAGAGCGACATGGAATTCTTCACCCTTCCAAATAGTGGCACCGGTCGATCCGCAGATGGTCAGTCAATCGTGGTTCCAGACATGGCAGCCATTGATAAGTTTGGTCAAGCGCTTCAGGACGATAAAGTTTCTGAGTTCGTGAACACCACTGATCTATCTAAATAGTTCAATTAAGGACTAGGAATCCATGACTCCCCAAAAGCTCGATACCTCCGTGCGCGCAATTCATGAATGGCTTGCTCGGAGCGTCAAGAGTCTCGGGAACCACTCTGATCGACTTAATGCCATCAACGTCTTTCCAGTCGCAGACGGGGATACCGGGAGCAATCTCTACCTCACCGCACGCGCTGGGCACGATGCAGTTAGTGAACTGAAAAGTGACGATATCGGTGGTTTTCTTGAAGTTGCTGCGCGTGCGTCCATGGAGTCCGCCCGCGGTAACTCAGGAACCCTTTTTGCCGTCTTTCTCAGCGGCCTCAGTGAGCCATGGATTGGCCACGAACGGCTGACCGCACCTCTGCTCGCTCTGGGATTGGAGCGGGCAAAGGTACGCTCATGGTCTGCATTGAGTGAACCGGTTGAAGGCACCATGCTTTCGGTAATTAATGCGATAGCTCTAGCTGCTGGATCGACTCTTTCGCACATCAAGACTGATCTCGAAAGCCGTGCTGCATTAGACGCACTGTTGACCCAAATGACTCAGGCGGCGCAGCTAGCGGTCAAGGGTACGGAAACGGAATTGGAACCACTGCTTGAGGCCGGAGTTGTTGATGCCGGAGCAGTGGGAATGCTGATTATCATTGATGAGCTCTGTGCAGCGATCCGTAATGACGTCACTGATTTTGAATCTTATGAATCATTCCATGGCTACAGGGTGCAGGATCCGCATGTTCACCTGAATCGAGAAACCGAGTCCGGGGTTGAAGTCATGTGCACCGTTTCCTTAGATGCCTTGGGTGCGGCCACGTTGCGTGGTCAGCTAGACGCCATGGGCAATTCGGTGATCATGTCGCCGGTGAACCAATTGGGAGAAGATACCTATCGTTGGCGAGTCCATGTCCATGTTCCTGAAGCAGAGCCAGCCATAGAACTAATTGGGAAATACGGCGATCCCGTAAATGTCAGCGTCACCGACTTGTGCACGAATGATGACTGAACAGACCCTGGTTTCATTTGAGGCTTCAGAACTTTCCACCTACCTTGGCGACAAGAACGCCACGGCACTGGAAAAGACATTTGGATATACAACAGTAGGGGAATTGCTGTGGCACTTTCCGCGTCGATATGTTGAAGTCGGTGAGCTGACCCCTATCGCTGAGTTGCCATTTGATGAACACGTCACCGTGGTCGCTCAGGTTGTCAACGTTAGCCAACGTCAGATGCACTCACGCCGAGGCTTCATCTATGAAGTTACGGTTAGTGATGAGCTGAGCTCTGGCGGACAAGAACTGAAGATGACTTTCTTTAATGGTTATCAAGCGCGCACTGATCTGACTGTCGGTACTATCGCGATGTTCAGTGGAAAAGTTGGTTGGTATCAAGACCACTTACAACTCAGCCAACCAGACTACGCAGTATTGGACGAAGCCTCCCAAGCGGACCCTCGACCAATTCCTATCTATCCGGCATCGGCAAAGATGCCCAATAAACGGATACGAGATTTGATAGGGCTGCTTCTCCCACACGTCACCGAAGAGAACCTTCCTGAATTTCTCCCTAGTGACCTTCTTGGATCAAATCATTACCCCCAGCGTTTCCAGGCGTACCTGCAGCGACATGCGCCACGCGAGGTGAAGCACGCGTACGTTGCCCGTCAACGTTTCGCCTATGAAGAAGCATTTGTATTGCAGCTGACCCTAGCTGAACGTAGTCGTCAGCTCGGTGCCCAGCACGCCGTTGCGCGTCCGCGTCAGTCCGGGAAGCTGGCTGACAAGTTTGAAGCGCAATTGCCCTTTACCCTGACCGAAGACCAGCTACAAGTAGGGGATCAGCTTGCGTCTGATCTTTCCCAACCACATCCAATGCACCGTCTTTTACAGGGTGAAGTGGGCTCCGGTAAAACGATCGTCGCATTGAGGGCAATTCTCCAAGTCATTGATGGTGGGGGACAAGCCGCCCTCTTAGCGCCAACGGAAGTTTTGGCCGCTCAGCACTTTGCGTCCATTACTAAGATGTTGGGCAGGCTTGTAGACCCAGGACTATTCGGTGAAGGCGAGGGGGCTGGCGTAGCTCTTCTGACCGGTTCTGCAAAAACGGCACAACGACGACAAGCCCTGTTGGGCATCGCCAGTGGCGAGATCGGTTTGATTATCGGTACTCATGCCTTGCTTAGCGACCAGGTGCAGTTTGCCGAACTCGGGCTTGTCGTTGTTGACGAGCAACACAGATTTGGCGTTGAGCAACGCGATGCGTTGCGAGCCAAGTCTGGTGACGCGGTTCCACACACTTTGGTCATGACGGCCACTCCAATTCCACGTACCGTCGCGATGACAGTATTTGGGGATCTAGACACCTCTACCATCAAGCGTTTGCCAGCTGGACGTGCGCCCATTCAAACGCATATTGTGCCAATGCAACTGACCAGTTTCCGGGAACGATTGTTCTCGAAAATTACGGAAGAAGTGAGTCAGGGGCACCAAGTGTATGTTGTGTGCCCTAGGATCACTGACACCGCTGCAGAACAAGGTGTACTTCTATCGACGTATGAAGAATCGTCGGGCCAAACCATGAGCGTTGAAGCCATGATGGAGCTACTGGCCGGCATGCCAAGTTTCGCTAACGTACGGGTCGAAGCATTGCACTCGCAATTGGACTCAGAGGACAAGCAAGACGTTATGGACTCATTCGCAGGGGGCAACATCGATGTTTTAGTTTCCACGACGGTCATCGAGGTTGGCGTTGACGTCCACAACGCGACTCTCATGGTGATCATGGACGCTGAACGATTCGGAATCTCACAGCTACACCAGCTTCGCGGACGTGTTGGTCGTGGCGGCTTGCAGGGAACGTGCCTGATGACTACATGGCTGGATGCTGATCATCCTTCGGTGGGGCGACTGAAAACAATCGAGTCCACCATGGATGGATTTGAATTGGCTGAAGCGGACTTGGCTGAACGTCGGGAAGGCAATATTCTCGGTGCGCAGCAGTCCGGAAGTAGGTCAGCCTTGAAAGAGCTAAGCATTATCAAGGACCGTAAGCTCATTGAGCAGGCCAGGGCCAATGTTGAGGCGTTGATGAATGTATCCGAGTGGCAAAACAAATACCCAGAACTGCTGAAGATGGCTGGTTCCTGGGTGGACGAGTCATCTCAAGAATTTTTGAATAAGAACTAACTAAAGATTGAGGCTGGAATGAGCCGTATTATTGCCGGTGCAGCGGGCGGAAATCCGTTGAAGTCAGTACCCGGAGATGCGACGCGACCAACTACGGATCGAGTCAAGGAAGCACTGTTTTCCCGCTTAGAGAGCTGGGACGTGCTTTCTGGTGCACGCGTTCTGGACCTATTTGCAGGGTCAGGCGCTCTTGGCATTGAATCGGCAAGCCGGGGCGCACGCCAAGTTGTGCTTGTTGAAAAAGCGCCTAAGGCAGCGAGTGTTTGCCAGCAAAATGCGTCCATGGTTAACAAAGCGCTAAAGGCATCGGTGGTTGCTGTGCATCGAGGTTCTGTTGATTCAGTTCTAGACAGTTTCATGTCAAGCAGTACGGGTCTGCCGAACCGAACATTCGACCTTGTCGTTTTAGATCCTCCTTACCCGCTGACCGAAGAAGAGCTAACGGTTACTCTGGGCAAGATATCCAAGATTCTGGCTGATGACGCGACAGTTGTTATCGAACGCTCGGCTCGTTCACCCGAACCAACCTGGCCCGCGGGCCTAGAGAATTTCTCAGATAAAAAATACGGAGAAACGCACCTATGGTTTGCTGAACCGGTCTAGGTCCAGCGAGTGCCGCACCTCTGAAGGATATGGCCCGGCTGCTTGGCATCGCTCAACCATGTCTTCGGGTAATGGGCTCTGCATGGCGGTGAGGATCAAGTTTCCCGGATAGCGTTGCGTAAACATCTCGGGGCTAGAACTGAGCATCACAAATCTAAAGACAGACTGAGCTGCAACGACTTGAGACTTCGCAAAGTTCAACGGGGGATCATCGCCAATGTTAACGAATAGTAGTCCGCCCTCAGACAAGGAATTAAGAAGTTCTGAGTAGTAGTCAGCTGTAGTCAGGTGTCCGGGAGCTTCCGGCCCCGAGAAGATGTCCAGAACTATGACATCAAATTTTTCATTTGCTAGTTGATCGCTCAAGACCGATCTTGCATCGGCGACAATTGGTCGTAGCTGGCATTGAGCAGGTAGCGGCAATTGAGTTAGGACAAAGTCCAGTAGCTCACGCTCAATATCGACTGCAACATGGGTACTAGAAGGGTAGACAACGCTGGCCCACCGGGCCAGTGTTAGAGCTCCTGCACCCAGATGGAGCATCTTGAGCGGTTTATCCGGGGTGCGCAGCACCTGCAAATGATTAGCAACGCGGGCAAGATATTCGTAGAAGACCTCTTCAGGGTGCGCCAAGTTCACATGCGACTGCGGAGCATCACCGATGGCCAGTATTTTTGATCCTGGGATCAAATCGTCATCATAAATTGTTGCGTGCTCTTGGACGAATCCCAGCCAACGTTTTGCTGTTTTGCTCATCGGTCTAATACCTCTGGTAGGTGCTGGAGCTTTTCTACTGCAGCGGCGATCACCTGGGGTTGTTTGCAGAAAGCGAATCGTAAGAAGCCTTGATAGTGCTTCATGTTTTCGGGGCGCACAAACACTGACAACGGTATCGCAGCGACACCGACTTGTTCAGGCATCAATCGTGCTACCTCCACGGCATCCTTGCGCTTAAATTGATTAATGTCTGCCACAAGGAAGTATGTGCCCTTGGGCCTGATGACAGGGATGCCAGCCGCCTCCAGCCCTCGGGACAACGCTATTGCGCTTTCCTCTAGTGTCGCGGCGAATCTTTCAAAGAATGGAACTGGTAGCTGTAAAGCTTGGGCAATTGCTGGCTGAAAAGCTGGGCCTGAGGAGTAGGTGAGGAACTGCTTGACTGTTCGAAGCGCCGTGATCAGTTCTTTAGGACCAGTGGCCCAGCCGACTTTCCAACCCGTGAAAGAAAATGATTTACCGGAAGACGAGATCGTGAGCGTTCGTTCAAAACCGCCAGGCAGGCTTGCAATCGGAACATGCTTCGTACCAAAGGTGAGATGTTCATAGACTTCATCGGAGATGATGATGCAGTTGTGCTGATGAGCCAAGGCAATGATCTCATTGAGAACAGTGAGTGAAAATACCGCACCCGTAGGATTGTGTGGGTTATTGATAAGAATGATTCGAGTTTGGTCCGTGACTACACTGCGAAGATCATCTAGGTCGGGTTCAAACGCGGGAGCCCGCAGCGGGACTACCCTATGCTGCGCATTCGTCAAGCCGATCATGGCCGCATAAGAGTCGTAAAACGGCTCGAAAGTTACTACTTCGTCGCCTGATTCTATGAAAGCCAGTAGCGCCGCGGCGATGGCCTCGGTTGCACCAGTCGTTACAACTACTTCGGATAGTGGATCGATCTTCAACGAATAGAAGCGGTTCTGATGCTCTGAGATTGCCTCTCTGAGCTGCAGGGTTCCGGATCCCGGCGCATACTGATTGGCCCCGCCCATTATGGAATCTATAGCAATTTGGCGGACTTCTTCCGGACCTTCAGTATCCGGGAAACCTTGACCTAAGTTGATTGCATTATGTTTATTGGCGAGTGCGGTGATCTCTTCAAAGATCGTCACTCCGGGTTGACCGGCAGAGTCCAGAAGATTCGCCCCGTGCGCTGTACGTTGCCAAGGAGTCATTGAAATACCCATAGGTTCATTATGAGTGCCTTGCAATGGTTTGTTGGCAATTTAGTCAACAAATGGTTGCATGACATTTACCTTAGAACCAACAATTGAGCTGAGTTCTTGATAGATTCAGTTCATGCGAAGAGCAGTATGCCCCGGATCCTTTGACCCAATCCACAATGGTCACGTTGAAATCATTGCGCGTGCGGCAAGCCTTTTTGACGAGGTGATCGTTGCTGTGTCTACGAACTATTCCAAGAAGTATCGGTTTAGTGAAGACGAGCGCGTAGCAATGGTTGAAGAGACCGTCGGGGGGTTGCGCGGCGTAACAGCTGTCCCGATGGGACAGGGGCTCCTAGCTGATTTCTGCAAGGAAAACGGTGCCGAGGCCATAGTCAAAGGACTTCGTAGCACTGTGGACTACGCCTATGAGATCCCAATGGCGACCATGAATCGACACTTAACTGGCGTCGAGACGGTGTTCCTGCAGGCAGATACTCGTTTCACTCATCTGTCTTCTTCACTTTTGAAGGAAGTTCAAGCACTGGGTGGAGACGTTGACGAGTACTTCCCTCGTTCAGTCAAAAAACGGCTCCTTGAATAGCTGATGCTTAACGCAATTGGTAATTACACAGGGTAGATATAAGATTAGGGTCTTGAAAGATCACTCTCACTTTTTCGGACGGTATTTCTAAAATGAATCCACGAGTCATCACTAAAGCAGTAATCCCAGCCGCAGGTTTGGGTACTCGCTTCTTGCCAGCAACCAAGGCAATGCCAAAGGAGATGCTGCCAGTTGTCGATAAGCCAGCTATCCAGTACGTTGTCTCGGAAGCTGTAAAGGCTGGCTTCACCGACCTTTTGATGGTCACCGGCCGTAGTAAGCGGGCTCTTGAGGATCACTTTGACCGAGTTCCATCGTTGGAGTACTCGCTAGAGGCTAAGGGCGACAAGAAAAAACTGGCTGCAATTCACGAAGCAACTCACTTGGGCGACATTCACTATGTCCGCCAGGGTGACCCAAAGGGGCTCGGCCATGCAGTCTTGTGCGCTAAGCAGCACGTCGGTAATGAACCATTCGCTGTCTTGCTTGGCGATGACCTGATCGATGAACGTGACGAGTTGCTGTCGGTGATGGCTGAAGTTCAGCAAAAAACCGGTGGTTCTGTGATTGCTTTGATGGAAGTTGAGCCAGAGCAGATTAGCGCATACGGTTGCGCCGACGTATCAGTCGTTGAAGGCGAAGAATACGTCAAGGTCAACGGGCTTGTTGAAAAGCCGGCAGTGGACGAAGCACCAAGCAACTTGGCGATTATTGGACGTTATCTTCTTCACCCAAGTGTGTTTGAAGTACTTGAGCACACCGCTCCAGGACGAGGCAACGAGATTCAGCTGACTGACGCTCTTCAAGTTCTTGCTGCTGCAGAAGGAGAGGGCGCTGGTGTGCACGCTGTTGTGTTCCGTGGACGCCGTTACGACACTGGTGACAAGCTGAGCTACCTTCAGGCAAATATCACTCTGGCAGTAGACCACGAAGATCTCGGCGCAGGACTCAAGACCTGGCTGAAGGACTTTGTAGCAGGACTCGACGACTAGAGAGCTCCCGGCCTGTTCCGGATGGCATAGACGCTATAAAAGCGGCGACCTAGAAAAATCTAGGTCGCCACTTCGATTTTGAGGGTTCAGGTTTCAACTTCGTGGAATCCAAAGGTTCAGCTGATCTGGTGCTGAAATGTGTCCATCGTGAAGCTGAATTGCCACTAGAGATACCAGAACGGAATGGGTCGCCTAAACCCAAATCTTATTTGGCCTGCAGCCCCAGTTCGCGGCTAAGCCTTTTCGCGATGGCCTGATGACCCAAATTATTTGGATGGAATGCGTCTGACTTCCCTTTCCAAGTGACGGCGCCGGCAGGCCCACGATTGGCTGGCTGATCAAAAATGTCGGAGATTTGAATATAAGTGCCACCGTTTTGCAAGCATGATTCGCGAATGATGCGATCTAGGGCTTGAGTATTCTTTGATTTTGAATCATGCCACACGCCTAGACAAACCAGTTTTACCTTTGGCGAGCTGGCTTTGATCTTTTTCAAGTATGCCTGATATTCACGCTTGAACACTTGGGCCGGTGTGCGTCCCCTTATGTCGTTGGTCCCCAGCTCAACGATCGCCAGGTCGACTTTTGAGGGCAGTTCCTTGCGCTCGGCGATGTACTTTAACTTCGCACCGGACTTGGCAATGGTCGTGATTGAATTCGTTCCTCCGCTGCTGAGCTTTTGCTCAACAAGTTCACGAAAGCTCCTGGGCAGTTCCTGAGCATCACGACCGACGGTGATGGAATCGCCCGCAAACAGCACACGGTCGTAAGTGTTGATCGTGGTGGTCTGTTGCGGATCGGTACTTGGTAGTGACTCATTGGCCTGATCTGAAGAGGTGGTGACGCTTCGAATTACCGGAATTGCTCCTACGGCAAGAACGATTAATATGATTAGTCCGATTGCTAGCTTGCGACCCACGGATTTCCTATCGGTACTGGGGTGGTCAGGCACTCGGCACTCCCACATATACGTTTCTCATACTTCTTGACGACAGGGCTTAGTTTATCGGTGGAGTGTGAATACTGGGTGTCGGGCAACATGGAGATCTGGTGACATGCATCGCACTTTGGCGGCGCGTCCGACTCGCTCCTTTGGAATCTGATTTTGCCGGCTTGTTATTGTTGTTTCACCCCAAACACCCGTATTGGGCTTTCGTTTCAATAACTTCCGTTCTTGAATAATTCGATAGATCAATGACGTATCAAAGCAATATTGATCGGTTCATTCTCTGATTTCGTGGATTAATCGTGGTAATTATCACTAGCGAGTCGGCTGATTTTGCTCAGGGTAAACACAACTAGCGTCGGTATTCTGTTTGCTTGCGCGAAGTCTCGCGGATCGTTGGTTTGCTTCGGCGTGTGTCATCCCCGTGGAGTTGGTTTGAAAAAAGAAGTCCCTGAGTCGTCAGGTTTTGCGTCACGTAGTACGCGCAAAGCGGTAGAACGAAAAAAGAAGAAACGAACTAGAACTGTCTTCGTCGCTGTCGTTGCAGTGATGTTGGTTTGTGTGCTCGGAGCCGGTTACTACGTCTTTGATCTTCAACGACAGTTCAACTCAAAATCTAATTCGCTGTCTTTGGCTTTTTCGGATGCAGACCAGCAAGCCCGTCCCGTGAAGGACCCTGACGACAAGTCGATGAACGTCTTAATGCTTGGTGTGGATCATGCAGATGATGACAGTGACGGATCAGCTGCTTTGACCGGTGCTGTCGAGCAGCGTAGTGACTCAATGATGCTTGTGCATATTCCGGAAGACCGTTCGCAGATTTACGTCATGTCCATGGTTCGAGACATGTATGTGGATATTCCCGGGCATGGTCAGAACAAGCTCAATGCCGCAGTGTCATTGGGTGGCGTTCCGCTTCTAATGCAGACTGTCGAAGGTATGTTTGATACAAAAATCGACCATGTCGCCATGGTCGATTTTGAAGGTTTCAAAGAGCTCTCGACCGCACTCGGGGGTGTGAGCGTGGAGAACGACCTTCCATTTACTGCAAATGACACGGACTACTTCTATCCAAAGGGCACAGTTGCCCTAGAAGGAGACAGGGCCCTTCGGTTTGTTAGAGAACGTAAGTCATTCTCAAACGGTGATTATCAGCGCGTAGTCAACCAGCGAAAATTCATTGCCTCGGTCGCCAACAAGCTCTTGTCTTCGGATACGCTGACGAATCCAGTCAAGCTTTACGACATTGTGGACACCGTTTCGCCTTACCTAACCTTTGATGAAGATTTTGATGCAGCAACCTTGGTTGGCCTTGGAATGCAGCTAAAGAACGTGGATACAAGGAATATGGCTATGTTTACAATGCCTACCGCGGGAAGTTCGGTCGATGCCCAAGGGCAATCGATAGAGCTTGCCAGTGAGCAAGCCGTTGACCGAATTGGCGAGGCATTGCGTACGGACACCATGGCGGAGTACCTCAAGGTAAATCCACCTGAAAGTGAATAATCTTGTGATGGGCGTGACAAAACGACTGATAATCAGACTGAATCACGAAGATCGATGATCCGATCTACTAGACTTTGAACATCTGTGCTTACGAACCGAGCCACAGTTAGCTTCGAGAATGAGGACTTTTGGGGATGACAGTTGCAGAGGAGGCCGATAAATTCGGCCTGCACCGAGTAGGTGCGCGTCCTTCACTGGGCGACTATCTGAGGCAAACTTGGGAGCGCCGCGAATTCATTTATGAGTTAGCGAAGGCTCGAGTTCAGAAACAGAACCAGCAGAACCGCCTTGGAATGATTTGGGTTGTTCTGAAACCGACCATGAACGCCATCATGTATGGCGTTATTTTCGGTGTTTTGCAGGGGGACAAGAAGGGACCAGACTTCCCAGTCTTCGTAGTAATTGGCGTTTTTCTCTTTGAATTCTTCACCAGCTCGATGAACGGCGGCGCCAAGTCAATCACGGGAAACTCGGCCTTAGTGCAGTCCCTTTCCTTCCCCAGATTGAGCCTGCCGGTAGCTCAGGTAACGCAAAACCTACTTACGCTGATGCCCATGGTTTTGGTCATGTTCATCTACTCAATGATTCTCGGAACTACACCCAAGTGGTCGTGGTTTGGGGTCATTCCACTTATCGCCATTTTCTCAGTGTTTAACATGGGCATTGCACTGATGTGTGCTCGAATCACGGTTCACGTTAGAGACTTCACCCAAATTCTCCCGCTAATCTCCCGCATGCTGTTCTACACCTCCGGCGTTCTTTTTGACGTTGACCGACTCCTTAGCAGCTGGCCGTGGTTGGTAACCGTTTTTGAATTCCACCCGTTGTATCAGACCCTGCATCTTGCTCGAGCAATGATCATGAACGATTCTGAGTACAATCCGATGAGCTGGGTTATCGTCAGCGTTTGGGCGGTTGCAGTACTGGCCGTTGGACTTGTTTACTTCTGGAAGGCTGAGGAGCGTTACGGCCGTGCCAATTAGTTTTGATGATCTGATCAACCCTGGATTGCATCCAGAGTATGAGCCTGCGCCAATTTTTTCGGACGACACGTCTTTCATAGACGTCGTGAAACCAGAGGACATTAAGCCTTCTGCGTTGAAGATCGATGAATTGCGCAAGCCTGTCGTGATGGTCGATAACCTCCACGTGAAGTACCAAGTGTTTTCCAGTGGTAAAGCCGTGGGCAACGCTGGCGCTCGTAAGCTCCTTCAGCCAAAGATGCGAGGAGTCAGGACCGTACACGCGTTGAAGGGTATTTCTTTCGTTGCGTATGAAAACGAGTCCATCGGAATTATCGGTTCCAACGGTTCCGGTAAGTCAACTCTGCTGCGTGCCATCACAGGGCTAACTCCGCCTGCCGAAGGTTCTGTGTATGCTCGCTCTCGTCCAAGTCTGCTTGGCGTTGGAGCAGCACTAATCCCGGATCTTTCCGGAGACAAGAACATCACTTTGGGTGGTTTAGCTCTGGGGTACAACCGTGAGCAGGTTGAGCAGATGCGTGAGCAAATCACTAAGTTTGCAGAGTTGGAAGAGTTTATTGATCTTCCAATGCGAACGTATTCCTCAGGTATGGCCGCTCGTCTGAAGTTTGCAATCGCTGCGTCCAAAGAACACGACATTCTCATCGTTGATGAGGCCTTGGCCGTTGGTGACGCTAAGTTCCGAAAGCGAAGCGAAGCCAAGATCCGGGAGATCCGCGAGAACGCCGGAACCGTGTTCTTGGTGTCTCACTCGATGAATTCCATTAAAGAAACTTGCAACCGCTGCATCTGGATTGAAAAAGGCGTCCAGAAGATGGATGGCGACCCGGACACTGTGATCAAGGCCTACCAGCAACATAAGAAGTAAGAGACGAATGACTGAACTTCCCGGCGTATCGTACGTCATGCCAGTGCTGAATGAAGCTGATTATCTAGAAGAAGCAGTCGGTTCAATTCTGACCCAGGATTATGACGGTGATAAAGAGCTGATTATTGCTCTGGGTCCAAGCACCGATGATACCGATGAAGTTGCGCAGCGATTAGCGGCCTCGGATCCTCGGCTGATCTTGGTCGACAATCCGCTCGGACGTACGCCGATTGCTCTGAACTTAGCTATCAGAAAATCATCTCATCCCATCATTATGCGTGTTGACGCGCATAGTGAGCTTCCCGCCAATTACACGAGTCGGGGTGTAGAAACGCTTTATCGCGTGGGCGCCCACGACGTTGGCGGGCTGATGGACGCGCGAGGAAAAACCCCTGTACAACGCGCTATTGCAGCGGCGTACCACTCCAAATTTGGTTTTGGGGGACCGGCATACCATTCCGGTGCGCCTGAGGGTGAAGCCGAGTCTGCTTACTTGGGAATCTTCCGACGCGAAGTATTTGATGAAGTTGGTTTCTACGACGAAAACATGTGGCGAGCTCAGGACTGGGAACTGTGTTTGCGTATCCGCCAGGCGGGACACAAAGTTTGGTTTGATCCGGAACTCAAAGTTGGATATTACCCACGAGATAATTTTGTGGCATTAGCACGCCAGTCCTTTGCCTCAGGAACTTGGCGTGGAGAGATTGCGCGCAGATTCCCGGAGGGGAAATCATTGCGACATGACATCCCGCCATTACTGTTGGCCGGTGTGGGCATTGGATCCGTTGCGTTGATCCTCGCGCCGTTGACGCGCGGACGTGTTTCACCACCGGTGCAATCACTCGTAAACCTTGCTGCCTCTGCGCCCATGGTTTATGCGGCGGCCACGGTGGCAGCTGGATTAGCATCCAAGGGTGAGAACTTAAAAGAAAAACTTCTGACTGCTGCGGCTTTCCAATCCATTCACCTTCCGTGGGCTGCTGGTTATTTGAAGGGCCGTATTTTTGGTGCCGCAGGTACCTTGGATAAGGGTCGTGTTAAGTGAGCGTTCAACGCCCAAAAAATCCAACGCTTGAGCAACTCCGCGCTGTTTGCCAGCCGCCGGAGGTCAAAGCAAGGAAAAACGCGGAACACTGGACTGCTGAACTGTATTTGCGACACATCTCAATTTATCTGACCGCAGTTTTGGTAAGAACTCGAATCACAGCCAACGGCGTGACCGGTTTGATGATTCTGGCTGGTTGGTGCATGTCTTTGGCACTGTTGATCCCAGGCATCTGGGGGCCCGTACTTGCTGTAGTGCTGTCCCAAGTGCAGTTGTACTTTGACTGTTCAGATGGTGAGGTAGCCCGCTGGCGCGCTTCACAATCTCCACGTGGAATTTTCATCGACATGGTGGGTCACCACACCACCGAGGCATTGATTCCCATTGCCTTGGGTTATCGAGTGTTCAAGGAGCTGTCCGCTGATGGCATGCTCACTGAACAAGCCTGGCCGACCTTGTTTATGAGTGCATGTCTGTCGGTCTTGCTGATCCTGAACCGTTCACAGTCGCTTATGGTTCATGCTGCGCGTGGCATGGCGGGTCTAACTAAATTGCCAGATACTGCCGAAGCACGAGCAGTTTCAACGACCACTTTGATTGGCCGCCTGCGCTCGCTTGCACGCTTCCTTCCGTTCCACCGTCTATTGCACGCCGTGGAACTAAGCTTGCTCATTCTGGTTTGCTCCATTATTTCCGCTCTAGCTGGAGCTCCGGGTCTAGCTGAAAAGTGGATGATTTGGATCCTGCTACCGGCATGTGTGCTGGTGAATATTGGCCATTTCCTATCAAACATGGTGTCGTCGCGTTTGAAGGCTTAGAGCTTGGACGCAGTATCAATTCGAATAAACGGAAAGGGGAGTTCATGGAAAAGCGATTGGCTCCAACAATCGGTGTTGTCGTACTGACCATGGGCAACCGTCCGGTCGAGCTACGTCGGGCTCTTGACTCATTGTTGTCGCAGTCAGACGTCACCATTGATGCCGTAGTCGTGGGAAACGGTTGGGACCCAACCGATATACCTGCAGGCATCAAGACTCACTTTTTACCGGAGAACTTGGGAATTCCTGCCGGTAGGAACGCAGGAGTAGGGCAAGTCGAGGGGGAGTATCTTTGCTTCCTGGATGATGACTCCTGGTTCTTAGATGATGACTTTCTGATTGCTGCTGTGCAGCGATTCAAAAAGTATCCGCGCATGGGTCTTCTTCAGCCACGAATCACTGACCCGGAGCACAGCGATCAAGATCCAACCCGTTGGATTCCACGTCTAAAGAAGCGCACTGCTGAAGAACCGAGCCGAGTATTCCATGTTGGCGAAACTTGCTTGGTCACGACTCGCGTGCTATTCGACCTCACCGGCGGATGGGCTGGCGGATTCTGGTACGCCCACGAAGGCATTGAACTGGCATGGCGTATTTGGGATACCGGAACCTACGTCTGGTACGCAGGCGATATGCGTATCGCCCATCCAGTAGTTGACCCACGAAGGCACGAAGAGTTCTACCGTCTTAATGCGCGTAACCGGGTGTGGCTTGCTCGCCGAAACCTGCCAGCTCCCTTCAGCTTTATCTACCCGACCACATGGATGCTGATCGAATGCCTTCGCATGCGAGACAAGCCAAACGCAGTCAAGCAGTATCTGGCTGGCTGGAAGGCAGGCTGGAAAGGCAGCCCGTGGTACAAGGAACCGCGGGCAAAGCTTCGCTGGATTACTTTGCTGAGGATGACCCTTTCTGGGCGACCGCCGATTATCTAACACAACTCAGCAGCCGTAGTCGTGGTGCTATGGTGTCAACTGAGCACCGTTAATTGCCGTCAAAAACGAAGCTGCAAACAATCCTGTTAGTACGATGTTTCTCACTGCGCAGTTCAAACTTTAGATGAACAGACGGTAAGATGTTTTTGAACGAAGCATGGAATTCTTTGTCATGTGTGTTACTTACGACTGCTGGACGGTGTGAAATTTGGGAATCCACGGGTGGAGAGGACGGCTAAGCCGTAGTCTCCCTGATCCGTTCTGGGAGAAGGTTCTTGCATGGTCGACCAGCAACGCCGTGGATACTTCGCTTCGCATTACTGATGTTCGTGAGGCGAATATCGCTAGTACCCGTTCGATAGCTAAACGTCTAGGCATTGATTTTTCGCTGGATCCTTTGCTGGGCGTTTCCATTGTTTCAAAATCTGATTGGGCTCGGCTAGTCGACGGCTTCGCTGCAGTTGGACACAGAATCACCCGTTCTGATTCTGTTGCAGCTAGTGTCGGTGCCTTGCAGGTATGGTCCGTCCAAAGCTCCAATACTTCGGAAGGCAACACCCGCAAACTGCTATCTGGTGTTGGCGCTTTGTGGGCCGTCTATTCTGACGGTAAGTCCTATGCACCGGACATTCTCGACTTCACTTCCCCTATAGATGCCGTTTATACTTGGGTAGATTCTGCTGATCCAGAGTGGCAAACCTCGTATCGTGAATTCAAGCAGTCCGTCCCTGCAGGAGAAGCGCATCCCACCAGTCGTGATTTAGGCCGTTATACGTCGCGGGATGAACTCAAGTATTCTCTACGGTCCTTGGAAATGAACATGCCGTGGATCCGGAACATATATCTGGTTACAGCGGGGCAAGTTCCTTGCTGGCTGAATACCGAAAACACGAAAATCAAGCTTGTCAGCCATGCGGAGATCTTTGAATCTCCTGAAGAATGTCTCCCCACATTCAATTCGCATGCTATTGAAAGTCAGCTTGCGAATATCGAAGGTCTCTCAGAGCACTTCATCTACGTCAATGACGATATCTTCTTCGGACGACCAATGTCACCAAACGTGTTTTTCACCGGAAGTGGTTCGGTAAAGTATTCACTCGCCAAAGCCCACTACGCTGAGGCCGCGAACCCCCGTCTTGCGGTAAACCTTGCAGCTAAATTGAATGCTGGCTTGATTGAGACAAAATACGGGAAGACGACTTCACGGAAGTTTAAGCACGTTGCGCATCCGCAACTTCGCAGTATCCATAAACTCATTAGGGAATCTTTTCCCGAACAGGTGAGCGCGACGTCAAGACATAAGTTCAGGCACGTCGATGATATTTCGGTACCGTCGTCGCTAGCGCACTACGTCGCCGCCGCAGAGGGAGTTGGCGTACCGGCTAACATTAACTATTCGTACGTTGATTTAGGCGGCGAGCACTTGCCGATGATGCTCTATCGACTTGTTCGAGGCCGCGGGCGGCAAATGTTTTGTCTGAATGAAGTTGCTAGTGTCAGCGAGAAGGAAAAACGCGGTCAGTTGGCAAAGAGGGTGCTTGACTCGCTGTTCCCGTTTAAATCTTCATACGAGAAATGACGCGCTACATTCAGTTTTCGTCCAGTTCAGCATGACATGATTTTCGAAGCTTTCAGACGTCAAATAATCAAATACATGAGCAACCACAGGTCAGGAGGACCTGGACCTGTGATTTAGGCCTCGGCACCGAGGTGCTTTGCTCACTACCGCAGGAGAATACAAATGACCAAAACTGTTCTTACTTACGGCACTTTCGACCTCTTCCACGTCGGTCACCTCAATATCTTGAAGCGACTTAAGGCCAAGGGAGATCGCCTGATCGTCGGTGTTTCGACCGATGAATTCAACGCCATCAAGGGCAAGAAGCCAGTGGTTCCTTTTGAGCAGCGTCGCGAAATCGTGCAGGCTATTGAGTACGTTGACTTGGCTATTCCGGAAGAGAACTGGGAGCAGAAGCGCCTGGACATCGCCAAGTACGACGCAAAGGTCTTTGGAATCGGCGAGGACTGGAAGGGCAAGTTTGATGACCTCGGTGACGAGGTTGAAGTTGTCTACTTGCCACGTACCGATGGAATCTCAACCACTGAGCTAAAGCGCGTTCTGAGTGAATTCGACGAGCGTCACGTGGCTTCATTGAAGAGTACTCTGGATACATTGAGCCAGATCGTTAAAGAACTGAGCTAAACGTAGTTCTAACCACCGTATTGCTGAAGCCTTTTATTGAAAGATTCTATGTCTAGCTTGAATATCAAGAGCTCTATCAAGTCCCGCGTTAAAGTCGCACTACGCAAGGTTGGACGCCGGCCTGAGGGTAAGCGTCTGACTCGGGCCATGGGCTTTGTTAATAAGCCGGCTGGCGCCAATGTTGGTGTATCCAACGTGCCGTTGCCTGGTTCCGTTGCCGTGTACTTTGGCGACGGCGCAGACAAGATCTACCAGGTGAATCAGTGGTTGCCTGTGCTTGAAGAGTTGCATGAGAAAGAACAAGTTCTGTTGGTCTTCCGCACCCTCAGTGCTTTTAATGCAGCAAGTAAGGTGACGGATCTTCCTAAGATTTTTGTGCGCCGTTTCTCAGATCTTATGGACGCTTACGACGACAATGATCTCAAGCTGGTCATCTACGTAAACAACTCACGTAGTAACTTCCAGTCTTTGGATCATCCTCGTCTGGTCCATGTTCACGTTAACCACGGTGAGAGCGACAAGCTTTCGATGGTTTCAAACAAAGCCAAAGCTTATGACAAGGTCTTTGTTGCTGGCCCCGCAGCTATCAAGCGTCATGAGGCTATGCTGATTGACTTTGACTTCAACAAATTGCTGGTCACTGGACGCCCACAGCTGGACATTGACTTCAAACCTGAACTTGCACCAAGCGAAAAGTTTGACGTCATGTATGCGCCAACGTGGGAAGGTGAAAACGAGGACAATAATTACACCTCGTTGGACCAGTACGGTGTGGCAATTATTGAAGCTCTGCTGGAGAAGCCGGATTTGCGGATCATCTACAAGCCTCATCCTCGAGTGCAGTCAAGCAAGACTCCAGGCGTGGCTCAAGCGCACCGCCAGATCAAGGAACTGCTCCAGATTGCCATTGAAAAAGGCAACGAGCATGTGATCTCCGAGCAGGGAAATATCCTTGCTATGTTCGAGTCCACCGATGCCTTGATTACCGACGTATCCAGCGTTGGGTTGGATTACCTGTACCTGCATCCGGAAAAGCCTTTGGTGATTTCGGACCGTCGGAACAACCGTGAAAACCTGCATCGTGATGCGCCGATCGCTCAGGCTTGCCACGTTGTTGACAAGAAATCTTCTGAAGAACTTCCTGCGTTGCTAGAGGATGCATTGACTGAAGATAGTCACCGTGCACAGCGTCTAGAGATGCGTCAGTTCTACTTCGGTGACTTGCGCCGTGGTGATTCAACTAAGAAGTTCCAAGAGTTTGTGCAGGAACTGATTGTTGAGCGTGAAGCCAGCTTGGTTAATTTCCGCGGATGGCACAGCTAAATCTGAAATAGTCTTTCATCAACACCCCAAGTCTTCCTTCGGTTGACTTGGGGTGTTTTTGGTCCGCCACTAGTTTTGTCCGACGCGAGTCCAACACTCTCATCGCAATCGGGTAAATCACGAATAGATTAGGGCAGAATCGGTAGTTATGTGAGTACTCGTTGGTTGGTACTCAAGAGTAAGACCATGTTTGAAGGAAATAATCTGGTGGATGTAATTCGTACTCGTGTTGCTCTGGGGTTAGGGCGTCGTATTGAGCGCCTCGGACGCTACAAGATTGCCGCAATGTACTACGAGCGGACGTTGTCCACCGGGATTTCGCAATCATCTGAGATTCAATTCCGCTACGGATTCAGCTTATACAAGTGCAAGCAGTACACCAAGGCCATGCACCAAATTGAAGCGGCTATCGCTCGTCAGCCCCATCGATACGGTTGGATTCAAACACTTGCTCTAACCATGCAGCGTCTAAAGAAGTATGAGCGCGCCCTAGAGCTTTTTGAAGCGGCATGCCAGGGTGACCCGAGCAAGATGACGTGGCGTATCCGCTGGGCCCGTTGTGCCCGCGTGGCCAGAAAAGGTGACCTAGCATCATCGGTCCTCGATGGGCTGGTCTCAGATTTCCCGGATGATCCCAAGGCGTCTTCGGCGATCGCCACGTTCCTACTGAATAACAGCCAGCGCTGGCGTGAACTAGATGTTCGCGTGCAACATGAAAACCAGCATGCCGATGATCCGAAGTGGTTCTTCCTTACTGCGCAAGCCGCAACGTACATGTCCAGGTTCGAGCAGGCAGAAAAGTATTATCGTAAAGCCTTAGAACTTGATGATAGCCATGTGAATTATTGGTACGGCTTGGGACGTAGCCTCGAAGAACAAGGCAAGCAGGACGAAGCTGAGGTAGCGTATTCAAATGCTGTACTTCGCTCGCGTGATAAGACTGTTCAAAGTATTGGCATCGGCAAGATTCACGAACGTGAGGATGGCTGGAATAAGGCCTTAGATGCCTATGAAACTCAGCTTTCGCTCACTGAAGAAAACAATAATCTTTACCTTCTGAACTACCGGGCCGGCGAAGCGGCTACCCGTCTGTTTGAATTCCGCCAGGCAGCGGATTACTACCAGCGCGCGCAGAATTTAGCCGACACTGTTCAAGAACGAGTGCTTGCCGGCTACGCCCAAGGACGAGTTTTCTCTCGTGCAGGCGATTTTGAAGCCGCAGAACAAAGCTTTTCCCAGTTTGTTGACTTGTTGCCGGAGCAGAAGCACATTGAAAGTTCAGTTGCGCTCTTCCGTTATGCCCATAGCCTCCACCAGCTTGGCCGATTCGCTGAAGCAAGTGAACGTTATTTGCAGGCAGCTTCCGATTGGGGCTACCTCGGTACCTCGTTCAAGGGTTCCAAGGCAGCTGGCTTACGTGCCAATGAACATCGTCAACGCGCTGCCATCGCTGCGGCCACCGGTGACTGGTCAGTCGCTGCCCAGTCGTATTCCTCCGCACTGTGGCATGCATCCTCCACAGAACGTCAGTGGCAAGCTAGGGCCGGACAGGCCTATGCCAAGCTAGGCGAATTTGAGAAGGCGTGCCAGTACTTTGTTGGCATGATTCTGTTTACTGAGATCTCAGTAGCAGGACTAGGCGATGCGCTTAAGGGTGTGGGCCGTCGTCGTGGTGCTCTAGCCATTCATGCCCGCGAAGTTGAAGAGCTGGATGAGCACCTGGTGCTCTTCGAATCTTCACATGGCAAGAATGTTCACTGCCATCCGTACGCGATCTACCGCGGCATGCGTCAGGATCCTCGCTTCGCAAACTTCCGCTACGCCTGGGTGTACAACGAATACTCCGAGGTTCCAGCACAGCTGGCCAATGATCCTGATGTTGCAGTGATCAAGCAACATTCTGACAAATACATCCGGTTGCTGGGCACGGCAAAATATTTGATCAACAATGCCACGTTCCCAACGTACTTCGCGCGCCGTGAAGGCCAGCAGGTATTAAACACCTGGCACGGTACACCGCTGAAGTTCATGGGTAAGCTCGTGAAGGATGGAGTGGCGGAGCACCGTAACGTGCAGCGCAACTTCCTGCAGACCACACACATGATGGTCCCGAACGCCCACACGCTCAAGACCCTGAGCACGGACCACGATCTTGATGGCTTGTTCCCAGCCCAGGTTGCGCTGACCGGAAGCCCTCGAATTGACCAGATGGTCAATATGACCGTGCAGCGACGGAATGAAATCCTGACCGAATTGGGGATTGATCCTAATAACCATCAGAAGATTGTTCTGTTTGCTCCCACCTGGCGTGGCCAGCTCAAAGACCAGTCCTACGATGTCAGTGGCCTGGTCGAGGACCTAGCCACACTCGCCCAAGGGGAGCACCACATGCTCTTCCGCGCGCACCGATTTGCCGAGAAACTCATTGGTGACGCAGAACTGGACGCGACCGTAGTCCCTTCTTCAATTGACACCAATGAACTACTTGCTGCCATTGACGTATTGATCACCGATTACTCGTCGATCTTCTACGACTTCTTGCCAGCGAAAAAGCCAGTGATCTTCTATACCCCTGACTTTGAAGCCTATGAGGCAGAGCGTGGACTCTACTTTGAGCGCTCCACGTGGCCTGGAGAAGTGCTCGACTCAATCCAGGATGTAGCAACAGAACTGCAGCGCCAATTAGCCGGTGCTGATGCACTACTGCACCCGAATTTTGAGACGAATCTGGAAACCTTCGCTTCCATGGAAGACGGGCACGCTGTCCAACGTGTCATCGAGTTCTTCTTCTTTGCTGACCAGAGTCATGTTCTTACCCCTGCAATAGATGAACGCACAAAGCTACTGTTCTTCCAAGGACCGTTTAAGCCCAACGGTATTGCCACGGCGTTTACCAATCTCATTGGATCCTTGGACCCAGAAAAGTACCTTGTATCTGTTGCGGTAGACATGGGCGCGGTAAGCAAAAACGCAGACTCAATGGAGATCCTGTCTTCATTGCCTGAACACGTGAAGATCTTGCCGCGCGCTGGGGCAACGATCATGTCAGCGGAGGAACGTCACGTCTCTGATAGCTATCATGCACATCGTGGATTTGATTCGCCGGGTGCTGAGAATGTACACATGCAAACCATGACCCGAGAGATGCAACGCTCCTTTGGCGATGCCAAGTTTGACGCCGCCATCAACTTTGAAGGGTACTCTCGCTTCTGGGCCAGCCTTTTTGCTGCCGCTCGGAATAACGCAGAACGCAACTACATCTACCTGCACAACGACATGGTGGGCGAGTGGAAGCTTCGCTTCGGAACAATGCCAGGGTTGTTTGCTACCTACCGCCACTATGATCAATTGGTCTCGGTGACTCAAAGTGTGGGGGAGCAGAATGAAAAGGAACTCTCAACACTCTTCGGTATAGAGCCAGAGAAGTTCACCGTCTCTGAGAACCTCTTGGATCTAGAAAAGCCGATAGTTTGGTCAACTCTAGAAGAGCCAGTTCATGTATTTGATGGTGTTGGCCTGACAGTCTTCGCCAACATGGCACGCCTGTCACCTGAAAAGGGGCAGATGAAACTGCTTCAGGCTTTTGCGCAGGTTCATGAGCAGAACCCAGATACTCGTTTGTTGCTCATCGGTGATGGCCCACTGCGAAGTGACCTTGAAAATGAGATCAAGGCGCGAGGACTGACCGGACATGTAGTGGTGACTGGACTTCTTGCTAACCCATTCCCTACCTTGAAAACTGCGGATTGCTTCGTTTTCTCTTCAGACTATGAAGGTCAAGGGCTGGCCATGATCGAGGCAATGATGCTTGGAATGCCAGCTATATCAACTGACGTTGTGGGTTCGCGCAGTGTGCTTGAGGGTGGCTTCGGGTTACTCGTAGAGAATTCAGCGGACGGTTTGGCTGAAGGCATGATCAAGCACCTGAACGGGTTCCAGTCTGAAAAGACCTTTAATCCGGCAGAATATCAGGCAAGTGCGCTGAGCCAATTTGAACGGCTAGTCGAGCCAGTCAAGGTTTAGGGTACAGACGCAAATAGTGGAGTGCGAATTTCTTCGCACTCCACTATTTCGTTAACGTTCTTTTAGCTGGTGACCTTAGGCTGCCTTTTTTATCGGCAACTGTTGGGTCTGAACTTCGCCAACAACAAGCTTGAGTGACTCGGTAATGAAGCGATGCATGCTGGCTCCCGCCGTCACGTCACCAAAGTAGTAGTCAACAACTTCTCGGAAGCTGGCGTTCTCTTCAGCTAGAGCGGCACGAATCAGCGAGGCCGCATCGTGAGAAGCGTCAGCGCTGAGCGACGGTACCTTGGCCAATGCGGGCGAATCGGTAACCGTGGCTTCCTTAGATACTGGCTTGGTAACAAACATCGGCTTACCGGTGGCCAAGAAGTCATAGGCAACTGCGGAGATGTCGGTGATGCACAAATCTGATTCGGCCCATTGCCACCCCCAATGCGCGGTGTCGTCAAAGAGTAACCGAGCACTCGACGTTGCATTGGCTGCTGCGAGCTTGTGGCGAATCTTTTCCACCATTTGCCCGTAGGCTGCGGAATTCATTCCGGAGCGTGGGTGCGGACGGAAGATCAAGTTGAAGCCACCGTCTTTAACGAGGGCATCAACCAGTTGCTCGCCGTGCGAAACAACTGATCCATAATTCATTGACGGACGGTCACCCTCCCACGTTGGCGCGTAGAGCACCGTTGGCAGAGACGGGTTCAGCGAGTACGGGGCCAAGTAGGAAACGTCAATCTGAGGACGGCCGATCAGACGAGTTCGTTCTTGGGCATCATAGTTACGTAAGTGCAGTTCCAGGCGATCGCGGGCGGCCTGGCCAGCGGAGAAGACATAGTCATAGGCCTTCAGCTGGTTGGACCACATGTAGGCCTTTTCGCTTTCACCATGGCTGATGAAGACGTGGTTGGGTTCATTGAAGCGCATCATCTGGAAATTACGGATGTTCTGGTTTACGTAGAAGACCAGACGCAAATCTTGGGAATCAACTAAGCGCTCAACATCTTCAATGGTTGGCGCGTAGTGAACAGGCAGTGGGCATTCTTCACGTAAAGCTAAGGCAGAATCCGGGCGACGGGTGATGACAACAACTGGCAGGAATTCAGCCAGGCGTTTCATCGGTTCGTACCATTGGCGAATCTGATAGGCGTTGACCATCTCATCTGCGAAGTACAGGGCGACTTTATAACGGGCGTCACCAACAGGAGTGTGGAATAGCTCTGTGGCATGACGAGTGATGAACTGTCGTTGCTGCCTAGCAGCAAGGCGTTGGCCGGCATAGTTTGCCGCCCTGTTCAGGGTGTTGAACACCTTCATCTCAAATCCTTTTTGCCGCTAGTAACTGCCTGTTCTCATAAGCATAAGGTCAAGATCTAGCTGAGGACTGTTGACATGCCTTGAAACGCCTATGTACATAGGGAATTTTGAGCTTATGACCTAAATTTGCTCAGGTAATGTGCAAGGCGGTTTATAAATTGCGATAGTTGAGCCCTTCGCTTGGTTTGGCTGTGTAGTGTTCGGTCTTTTACTGGACACTGCGATAGGCTGTGGTGAGTGCAACACCAACATCCGGGTTCTTTGGCTGGTTTCAGTTTGGGAACTTGGGTCGCGGCAAGCTAAGATGAAATGTCGGACTATGTTTTAGTAGGAGTCATCATTAGCGAAAAGCGTTCTGATCGATCGTCACATGACGCACTCGATCGCAACTCGCCTCTGGTTTTTTCAACCAGGGATCTCGGCCGTTCGCCGGGCTCTATGGAGACTCTAAACGAGCAGGTTCCGGCACCCACTGATGTGGGAAATGCACTCATCGGTATTCGTGGAGGATCTGAGCTTGGCTTAGATCTTCGCCTTGAAGCCGTACATGAGGGAATTTTGGTATCGGGTACCGCTACAGCGCAAATTGCTGGGGAATGTGGACGATGCCTTGATCCTATCGAGTACGACTACGAGGCTGATATTCAAGAGCTCTTCTATTATGAAGAGAGCGAAGAATTCGAAGACGATGATGATGTGGATCAGTATTGGGTAGTCGGTGACTTGATTGACATCGATCCGGTATTGCGGAGCGCAGTGGTTACCGCCCTGCCGTTCCAGCCGGTTTGCCGGGAAGATTGCTTGGGGCTCTGCAACGAATGCGGAATCAACCTCAACGATGAACCTGAGCATCACCATGAGGTTCTTGATCCACGTTGGGCAGCGCTAGCGCAGCTGTCCGACAACGCCACAGAAGATGTGGCACAAAACAAAACGTTAGACTAGAGAGAAGAGAAGTAGTCGTGGCTGTTCCAAAGCGGAAGATGTCCCGTGCGAATACTCGTGCCCGCCGTTCTCAGTGGAAGGCTACCGCACCGAGCTTGGTTAAGACCGTTGAAAACGGTCGCGTAACCTACAGCCTGCCTCACCAGGCAAAGGTTGTGACTGACTCGGCTGGTACCGAATTGTTCCTTGAGTACAAGGGTCGCAAGGTCGCAGACGTCTAAGACATGTCTTCTAAAGAAGAACTAATGAAGCGTCTCGGAATCGATATTGATTCCGAGACGTTTCGTCTTGCATTTACCCATCGCTCCTATTCATACGAGAACGGTGGCATTCCAACGAACGAGCGCCTTGAATTCCTCGGCGACTCAATCCTTGGCTTCTGCGTAGCTGAATACTTGTACGCTACTTTCCCTGATCTGCCTGAAGGCGATCTAGCGAAACGTCGAGCTGCAATCGTCAGCACCCGCGCATTGGCCATCATTGCCCGTGACCTCCAAGTAGGCGAACACCTGCTTCTCGGACGTGGCGAAGCCCAATCCAACGGAGCAAACAAGTCCTCTATCCTGGCTGACACCATGGAAGCAATTTTGGGCGCAACGTACCTAGTGCAGGGGATGGACGCCGCGCGTGCATTTGTCCTGCGTTTTGTTACCCCGTTGCTTGAAGACCCTCGTCTGGTGGGTGCGACTACCGACTGGAAGACTGTCATCCAAGAAGTTGTTGCCTCGCAGAAAATGGGCGAACTTCGCTACGACGTTGCCGGTTCCGGGCCAGATCACGCCCGCACTTACGTAGCCACCTTGCGCATCGCTGAAAAGGGCTACGGCGAAGGCCACGGTCCATCCAAAAAAGAGGCCGAGCAAGAAGCTGCCCACCAAACGTGGCTGCAATTTAATCCTGGCGAGCAAGTTCCTAAGCGTTAGGTACTGCGCATGCCTGAACTTCCCGAAGTTGAAGTAGTCCGACGTGGGCTAGAGAAGTGGGTTCGCACCCGTACAGTTCAAACCGCTCAGGTGTTGGACCCACGTTCTGTCAGAAGACACCTTGATGGTGTTATCGACTTTGAGCAAACCTTGACCGGTTGCACCATTTCTTCTGTTGCCCGTAGAGGCAAATTTCTTTGGATGGGCCTTGACGGGCTTGCTACTCCTGCCGTCCTGATGGCACATCTGGGCATGAGCGGGCAGCTGCTGGTTGAGCAAACTGATGCACCCGACGAAAAACATCTTAAAGTCCGGCTAACGCTCAGTGATCACTTGGATTATCCCAGTGAGCTCAGATTCATAGATCAGCGCATCTTTGGTGGAATGTTTATCTCACCGCTCGTTCCAACTAGTGACGGTTTCCCTGGGGGAGACGGAAGCGACCAGGCCGCTATTCCGCTAGCCGCCGCGCACATCGCTAGAGACGTGCTAGATCCATACCGCAGTGCAGAAGACCTTTACGTATCCCTGCGCAAACGCAGTACAGACCTGAAGCGTGCCATCTTGGATCAGGGAGTCATCTCTGGTGTTGGCAACATCTACGCGGATGAAGCCCTCTGGTTGGCACAACTCTCTGGGCTGCGTAAAACTGCAACGATACGGCGCAACGAAGTTCAACGACTTAATGATGCTTTGAAAGACGTCATGACTCGCGCGCTCGCTGCCGGTGGGACTAGTTTTGATTCCTTGTACGTCAACGTAAATGGCGCTAGCGGTTACTTTGCGCGCTCACTGAACGCCTACGGCCGCGAGGGGAAAACATGCCTTCGGTGCGTCGAACAGGGCAGGGAATCATTGATTCGCCGTGACCCGTTTATGGGTCGCTCTTCGTATAGTTGCCCGGTCTGTCAGCCGCGGCCACGTGCTGCGCGGGGTCGGTAAACGCACTTCGCTGGTCTCGGGCTGAGAGCTTTCTTTGGCCTGTATAAGGCCGTGCGCTTCCGCGCCCAGTCAGATAATGATCAGGCTCAGGATAGTGCCGGAGATACACGTCGAATGCGCAGCCATTCCTCATGGTCCCGAATAGATCCGCCGGCCGCGCGGGCGTCGCCGGCTTCGGGTCGGCCACCTCGCTGCGTCGCAACCAGGGGACTCGCCGGTTTTGGCCAGTGGGCAGTCCCACCTGAGGTGATTCCACCTTCTCGCGGCAAGAAATCAAGAATTCTCGCACCTCTGACTTGTTACCCATGTCTATGTCGGTATAACGAAAACCGAGCTCAAGGGAGCCATTCTTTGTACCCCATGGACCTAGACCTGGTTCGATTCGTTGTGTAGGGGTACAAACAGGGACTGCCAGAGCGATGAACAAATCGCTAGGGTTAGTGACCACAGAGCCCACGAGAAAAGATGTCTGATGAGTATCCCTATTGTTTGCACCGCAAATGACCGTTTGGCTCGGCGCCGAGCGGTGACCTTGTTGTCGCCCCTGCTCAGCATCTGCCTCTTGACTGGGTGCTCTGCAGATGCCAAGCCAGCGGTAACCAGTCCTGAAGCCTCAGAAGCCTCAGAAGCCTCGGAAGCCTCGGAAATCTCGGCATTAACCACTGAGCTTGATGCGCCGTGGTCTATTGCTTTTCACGGTGAAACCACGTTGCTAAGTGAACGGGACTCCGGCAGGATACTTGAAATTGACGCCAACGGAAATCAAAGAGAAGCGGGCAATATTCGAGCAGTCTCCGGTGTCGGAGAAGGCGGGCTATTAGGAATTGCCGTTCACGAACGGTACCTCTATGCCTACTTCACTGCAGGTGAGGAAAACCGTATCGAACGCTTCACGCTCACAGGTGAGCCAGGGGCGCTGGAGTTAGGAGAGCCCCAGACGATTCTGGAAGGTGTCCCCTCGGCGAGTTACCACAACGGTGGACGGATAGCCTTTGGCCCCGATGGCATGCTCTACACGACAGTGGGGGATGCCGGGGATGGCTCGGCTGCGCAAGATAGAAACTCACTGTCCGGCAAAATTCTACGACTCACCCCTGAGGGCAAAATTCCTGAAGATAACCCCTTTGAAAACTCGCCCGTCTACAGCTACGGACATCGTAATCCGCAAGGGATTGTCTGGGACGCCAAGGGGATCCTCTATGCCTCTGAGTTCGGGCAGAATACCTGGGACGAACTGAACATTATTAAACCCGGCGGGAACTACGGTTGGCCAAAAGTTGAAGGAATCGCCTCGGATGATCAGTACATTGATCCGATACAGCAATGGGATCCATCCCAAGCAAGTCCCAGCGGCATGACTATTGCCGGGGATTCGATTTGGATAGCCAACCTTCGCGGTGAACTACTTCGGGAAGTTCCGCTTCAAGACACTTCAACGTCCATAGAGCATCTGGCAGACGAGTACGGCCGCTTGCGCGATGTTGCCACCGCACCGGACGGATCCCTACTGATCCTGACAAATAACACCGATGGGCGGGGAACTGCGAATAATGAAGATGATCGCCTACTGCGCATGGAGCTTGGCTGAGGGTTAGGCTAAGAGCCAACATCGCTTTCGCGCACTGGAGCTAATCAATGAAGACACTTCCCCTTGGTCGCACCGACATTCAGGTATCCACGATAATCGCCGGCATGATGCGAATCGCGGGGGACACCGATGAGCAGATCCGAAACTTGTACGACACTGCGCGCCAAGCGGGGATTAACTTTTTTGATCATGCAGATCTGTATGGCTTCAACCATCCAGGTGGTGGATACCACCACTGTGAGCGTCGCTTTGCTCAAGCGCTACAGCTAACTTCCTCACAGCGTGAAGAGATTATCTTGCAGACTAAAACCGGCATCTTGGTTAACCCATCCGGTTACGACCAATCTTATGAACATATTGTTGGCTCAGCAGAAGAATCTCTCAAAGCCTTGGATACCGACTATCTAGACGTTCTGATGCTGCACCGCCCCGACGCGCTAGTGGAACCAGAAGAAGTAGCCAGGGCATTTGATCATCTGCACGCTAGCGGAAAAGTGAAGGCCTTCGGCGTCTCCAACCACACAGCACGCCAGATTGACCTGCTGAAGACCGCGGTCACCCAACCGATCGTGGCCAACCAGGTACAACTGTCCATCACCCACGCCCCGATTATCACTCAGGGTCTGTCAACTAATATTGCCGGTCATGATGACTCGATCGCCCGAGATGGCGGTGCGCTCTTGGACTACTGCCGGATCAACAAGATCACGCTCCAAGCGTGGTCACCGTTCCAGAAAGGCATTTCAGACGGAGTCTTCCTAGGCTCCTCAGATTTCCAGGAGCTCAATGCAGAGCTGGATCGGCTAGCTGACGTTTATCAAGTGGATCCAATGGCTATCGCAGTGGCATGGATAACTCGGCATCCTGCTGGAATTCAGGTTGTTTTGGGTAGTACCAAACCACAGCGCATCCTGGATGCAGCCAAAGGTTCAGATGTTGAGTTGACCCGCAGCGATTGGTACACCCTATATAAAGCTGCCGGGCACAACCTGCCTTAAGCACCTCATTTGAAGAGACTTCACGACCCGCTATTGCCAGAAGCGCACATTCCACGATGTGGCCACCGAACGTGCAGCGCATCCGGTTCGAGTACTAAATAGCGCGAGACCGGTGAGTACAGCATGAAGTTAGTTGGCTGGTCTTAGAGATCGCGCCAATAGGTGTGCAACATCCGCAGTAAGTATTAATGACAGCGTAATTAACCACGTCAGGCACGTCATTAAGCAGTGAAGCAGGCACGGACAGTGTTAAACAAGGTTTGTCTAGAACCGTTTACACAAGAAGGTCACGTGCCTGCCCTACCATCTTCCATCATCGAGCCTCTCTGGCGCCAATTCGAAGCGTTGATCCCAGATCGGAACGTAACCCATCCACTGGGCTGCCACAAGCCACGGATCAGCGACCGGATCATCTTCGACAAACTCATCCAAGTCCTCGTCCTGGGCGCGGCCTACGAGAAAATCAGCGACACGACCTGCTCGGCCACCACCATCCGACGGCGCCGCGACGAATGGATCACCGCAGGGATCTTCCGCGAACTGGAGCAGATCTGCCTGGAATCCTACGACCGGATCATTGGACTGGACCTAGAGAATCTCGTCATCGACGGATGTCTGGTCAAAGCGCCGTGCGGCGGTGAAGCCGCCGGAAAATCCCCGGTAGACCGCGGCAAGCAAGGCACCAAACGCTCGCTGATGACCGACGGGAAAGGCATCCCGGTCGGCTGCATCACCGCAGGCGCGAACCGGCACGATTCCCCGTTGCTACGCCCCACGCTCGAACGCCTTTCCCGTTTCGGCTACCAGCTGCCAGAGCAGATTACCGTGCATCTGGATGCTGGATATGACAGCCGTAAAACACGGGAGCTGCTTACCGAGCTGGGTTGTGATTGGGAGATCAGTACCAAGGGCGAACCCTTGCAGGCCGGGGTCCGCTGGGTGGTGGAACGAACCAATTCGTGGCACAACCGGGGGTTCAAGAAATTGGCGATCTGCACCGAGCGCAAGGTCCGGGTCATTGACGCGTTGATCAGCCTCGCGAACAGTGTCATCGTGATCCGCAGGCTGATCGGGGAAGCGTGGGCGACCCATCGGTGGGATACGAGGCCTAATCGAAAGCCTTAAGAATCGTTTGTCCCCTATTGGCGCGATCTCTTAGCTAGTGAGTTCAGCGAGTAACTGCTCATTAAACGGAGTCCACGCATCAACGGCCCACTGGCCAAAGTTCTTATCGGTCAAGGTCACGCAAGCTAGCCGGTGTTCTGGATCCACCCACAGGAAAGTCCCGGACTGACCAAAATGGCCAAAGGTCGTAGCAGGATGATTAGCTCCGGTCCAATGTGGCTTCTTGGTGGAACGAATCTCGAAACCTAGACCCCAATCGTTAGGATTCTGACGTCCATACCCAGGCAGGATCCCAGCCAGATTCTCAAAATGAACGCGCGTTGCATCGTTCAAAGTCTGCAGAGCAATGAGGGTTGGGTTCAGCAGTTCAGCGGCAAACTTCGCTAAGTCTGCTGCGGTGGATCGTCCGTCTTTGGCGCAGCTACCAGCGATCGTAGTTTGGCTCATGCCCAAAGGCTCAAAAACAGCCTCACGAGCGTAGTCGGCCATACTGATCCCAGTTTGCGCCTCTAGATGTTCGGCGAGCTTCTCAAAACCAGTATTCGAGTAACCGCGCTTGGTACCAACAGCAAAGCGAATGGTTTCTGAATCGAAGTCGTAACCGGCGGTGTGCGCCAGTAGGTGATGAACGGTGGAACCTTCAGGCCCGGCGTGTTCATCAAGACTGATGGCTTCTTCTTCCAGAGCTATCAAGAAGGTGTAGGCACTGAGCAGCTTCGTTACTGAAGCCAATGGGTATACCCGGCCCGTATCGCCGTGCTGGTCAACGATGGATCCTTCGCCGTTGATAACAACGGATACGGCGTTATCGGATGGCCATTGCTCGATCTGGCTCAGAATGCTCATGAAATGATCTATCCCTCGATATTTCTTGACGGTATATGCGAGCAGAATCAGAAAAACCTAAGCACGCTTCGCTAGAATTGCGTGAAGGATTGAGTGTTACTACCCAAACCAACCATAGCGATCTGACCCAAACATAGGAACTTAACGCCGTGCATCTAAAGACTCTCACCGTTCGCGGCTTTAAGTCTTTTGCGTCGGCAACAACCTTTGACTTTGAGCCAGGTGTTACCGCGGTGGTTGGTCCCAACGGTTCAGGTAAGTCCAACGTGGTGGACGCACTTGCTTGGGTTATGGGTGAGCAGGGCGCCAAGACACTGCGTGGCGGCAAGATGGAAGACGTCATCTTTGCGGGCACTACCGGGCGGGCCCCGTTGGGTCGAGCCCACGTGTCTTTGACCATCGATAACTCAGATGGCCAGCTACCAATCGACTATGCAGAAGTCACCATCTCTCGTACGCTCTTCCGTGCCGGTGGCTCAGAGTACGCCATCAACGGAAATTCCTGCCGCCTGCTTGATATACAAGAACTCCTCTCCGACTCCGGCCTAGGCCGAGAGATGCACGTCATCGTTGGACAGGGCCAGCTGGACAAGATTCTGCATGCAACGGCCGAGGATCGCCGTGGCTTCATTGAAGAAGCTGCCGGTGTACTCAAGCACCGTCGCAGGAAAGAAAAAACCCTTCGTAAGCTTCAGGCGATGCAGGGAAATCTTGACCGTCTAGAAGATCTCAACGCGGAAGTCCGCCGTCAGTTGGCGCCATTGGGGCGCCAAGCTAAGATTGCTCGCCGTGCACAAACCGTCCAGCATGATGTGCGTGATGCAAAATCGCGTCTGCTCGCTGATGACTTGGTATCGCTGAACAATAAGCTTGCTCAAGACATTGATGATGAGTCGCAGATTCAGGCTCAGCAGCAAGAAGCAGCTTCACGCCTTGAACGCGTCAAGAAGCACATCAACGAGTTGAGCACCGAGCTTGAAGATGTGGCCCCACGCCTAGGGAAAATTCAAGACACGTGGGTGGCTCTGAGTACCCAGGCTGAACGTTATCGTTCGCTAGCTGCCCTGGCACGGGAACGAAGCAAGCTGCTGGAAAGCAACGAGACTCATTTTGATTCAAGCCGAGACCCAGAACGCTTAGAAGCTCAAGCCCAACGGGTGAGCGAAGAACTCGAAGAGCTAGAAGAAGCCGTAGAAGACCGCCACGAGATTCTTGCCGAAGCGGTCGAAGCCAAGGAACAGGCTGAAGAAGAATCGCGCGCGGAACAGCAGCGCATGGCTGCAATGCTTCGCGCCGCCGCGGACCGTCGCGAAGGAATCTCTCGTCTTGCTTCTCAGGTAGCCTCCGCTCGTAGCCGTGTGGACGTCACCCGAGCAGAGATTGTGCGACTTCAGGAAAGTATTCAGTCCTTTGACTCTGGCCTTGAACTTGATCAGCGGTCCCATGATGAAGTCTCCGTGGACCTCAATGTGCAGCTAGCCGGCGAAGCTGAACTAAACGATGCCTTTGAAACCGCGGATCATGAGTATTCAGAACTATCGCAAGCACAACTTTCAGATGCGCATCGAGAACGTGAGCTTTCGGTTCGCGTCTCTGGTCTGCGCTCGCGCCTCGAAGCGCTGAAGCTCAATACCAAACCGGATGATCAGTCCTCCCGGTTACTGCGTGATTCCTCTGAAATCTTGCTTGGACGCCTCGGTGAGCTGATGACCGTGAACGCCGGCTACGAGCAGGCCGTCGCTGCAATCTTGCGCGATAACGCGGAGTCCTTGGTAGCAACGGATATTCACAGTGCACAGCAGCTGATTGAACAGTTGCAGGCGGATGAGGCTAGCGCAGTATTCCTGCATGCAGTTAATCCTGAAGCAGCTAAGACAACACCAAAGATTGCCAGTGCTATCAGTGCCCGCGAGGTAGTGGGCGGTCCAGAAAATCTGACCGCCCTGCTAGATAACTTGTTCGCCGGTCATTATGTGATTGAAGAGCTGAGCCAAGCTGCTGAGATATTGAAAGAGAACCCAACGGCTCAACTGACCACCCTAGAGGGGGCAACACTCTCCGCACTACGCAGTTCGGTCGGTGACTCTTCAGGTGCTTCGCTGATTGCTCAGCAGGCCATGGTGGAACAAACCGAAACCGAACTCACCGAATGCCAAGAAGAACTGGCACGAGTTGAAGAACAAATCGCTGAACGCTCCCCAATCCTCTCCGTAGCACAACAGGGCCGAGAAGACGCACTGGGAGCACTGGGCGAATCGGATGCCACCATTGATGAGCTCAGTTCGTACCTTGCCCGTCTGGGCCAGAAGCTGCGTAGTGCACAAGAAGACAAGCAAAAGCTCGTTGAACGCCTTGAAGCCTCAAGGGAAAAGCTTGAAATTGAGCAGGAATCTCTTGAAGAGATCACCGAGCGCATGGAACTTGCCTCTACTGACCAAGAGGAAGAAACCATCGATGATGTAGCACGCGCGGCATTAGCCGATGCTGCCGCGTCCGCTCGCCAGCAGGAACTCGAAGCTCGGCTAGCGCTTCGAAGCAGTGAAGAGCGCGTCACCGCACTACGCTCACGCATTGAAGGACTACGCCGTACCGCTGCAGCTGAAAGAAATCACCGCGAAGTTGCTGCGCGCCGGGCCGAACAACGTCAGGCGCAGGCCGCAAACGCGGCACGTATTGAAAAGGCCGCTGAACGAGTTCTGCGTTTTATTGAAGTCTCGGTTTCCATGGCCGGCCAAGAACGCGAAGAACTGTCCGCGAAGAAGGCCGAACTTGATGAATTGCTCAGCAGCCAGCGCACCGAAGCTGAACAGCTCTCCACCGAACTAGCTCGTCTAGCCGACGCGGTACATCGAGACGAGATGGCCCGTGCTGAGTTGCGATTGCGCATTGAGAATCTAGAGACCAAGGCATTAGAAGAGCTAGGGTTCACCCCGGACCACCTCATTGCTCACTTTGGCCCAGATCAGTTGATTCCAGAAGCTATCGATGAAGACGACAAATGGGGATCACTGCGTCAAAATGTCGATGAAGATGGTAATCCAATCGGCACCAAACCTTTTGATCGTGTTGAGCAAGAGAAGCGTTTGAAAAAAGCTGAACGAGACCTCTCCGCACTGGGCAAGGTTAACCCGTTAGCGCTTGAAGAGTTCGCAGCGCTCGAAGAACGTCACAACTTCCTCTCTGGACAGCTAGAAGATCTCAAGAAGTCACGTGGAGACCTAGAACAGATCATCGCTGACGTTGACGCGCACGTAGAGCTCGTCTTTACCGAGGCGTACAACGATACTGCCGTTCAGTTCAAACGTATCTTTGACCGACTCTTCCCTGGGGGAGAAGGACAACTAGTTCTCACTGACCCTGAGCACATGCTTACCACCGGTATTGAAGTAGAAGCACGTCCTGCCGGTAAGAAGATCAAACGGCTGTCCTTGCTATCGGGCGGTGAGCGCTCATTGACTGCGGTGGCCCTGTTGGTAGCGATCTTCAAGGCTCGCCCTTCACCGTTCTATGTCATGGACGAGGTGGAAGCTGCCCTTGACGATATGAACCTGGGACGCCTGATCACCATCTTTGAAGAGTTGCGTGAATCTTCTCAGCTCATCGTGATCACTCACCAGAAGAAGACCATGGAAATCGCTGACGCTTTGTATGGCGTGACCATGAGAGGCGATGGCGTCACTACCGTGATCAGTCAGAAGATGGACCGCGCTGTTTCTTCGTAGCGGGTAAATCTCGTGTTCTGTCTGGATGCCGTGTACAAGCTAGATCAACAATCAGCTCGTGACCGCTAGCTTCTTTTTGGCCACGGCCGCTTGTACTGCCACAAGGCGCTTCTTCGAACGTTGATGTTTAGGTGCTAAGCGCACTGCCTCACGCATGGATGTCTGGGCGGCGTCCAAATTTCCGGCCTTCACCAGACATTCGCCCAATCTCAGATGAAATGCGGAAGTCTTAGGCGCAAGCTCAACCGCTCGCTCCATTGCGCTCGCCGAACGTTCATAGTCGTCTTGTGCGGCGAAGACGTAGCTGAGCCGAACCAGATAGTGGGAATTATCCGGCGCAAGCGTGATGGCTTGTTGCACCGACTTTTCTGCACCAACAAAGTCTTCAGCTTGCAGCTGCCACTCGCCTAAACGCAGGTGATACTCAGCCCGGTCAGGTGCAATAACGAGCGCCTGTTTCATTGCATCGATAGCGTCCACCCAATGTTCCTGAGCGGCGTAGGCATAGCTCAATCGAACGTGAGCAGCTGCGACTTTCGGATCAATCTTGATTGCCCTACTGATCGAGGCCTGAGCTTCCTTGGCTCTGTCGGCTTGTAGCAGCAGTACACCCAAACGCAGGTGGAAGTCGGCTTTGGAAGGGGAAATCTTGATGGCTCGTCGAATGGCCCTGATGGCGTCCGATATGCGGCCCTGGTTCTCAAAAATCTGACTGAGCCGAACGTGCGCCTTGGCCAACGCTGGTTCTCTGCTTAATGCCTGTTCGAAGGCTGTCTTTGCCTCATCGTAGTTTTCGGCCTTGAACAATAACTCACCGAGCTTATAGGGGAGTCGTGCAAGTTTTGTATTCAGCGTGACCGCGGTTCGTAAGCTATAGATCGCTTCAGTTAGATAGCCTTCGCGATTGAGTACGGCAGCCTGAGACTCATACGGATAGTGCGTGAGCGCAGTCTGGGTCTTCACGACTTCACGGAACTGGTCCACGTTGAATTCCTCGTGAGCAATTTCGCTGACGAGTCGTTTCAGTTTGTAGGTGTCGTTGAGGAAAAACGACACGGGGTGTCCGCCATATTCGAGGGGAACCATTGTTCCGGCGGTCATTCGTTCAATGCAGCGTGCGTGTTCCACATCGATGGTGTCTGGGCAGTAGAAAACGTAGCCTTTGGAATCCTTACATTCGCCAGTCCGGATGTAGTTGTGCGTGAAGTCAAGGATCTGTCCTTCGTCGCCCCACCTGTCGTCATCGACTTCGCCACCCTCAGCAATGTCGTACAGAGGGGAGAGGGCAATGAAGTATTTGGCGCCGAGTTTAGGTGCAAGACTAATCGCCGCCATACCTCCCATGCTTCCGCCGTAGGTGATTACGGTGGTTCCTTTGGCGCGATCCTTGATGAGCCTGATGACTTCTTCGATTTCATCGGTCTGATACCAATGATTTCTACTACGCTTAACCAAAAATTCATTTAAACCTAGTTGCGCAAATATACCGCGACCATATCCGTTTTCAAACGGGCTTGGCTCAACCGCACTGATGTATTTGTTTCTTGCCTCAAAAGTGACGATTGATATGGGAAAACCCCGTCGTGGTAGTCCACCGCAAGGTCTTCGCCGACAACTAGTTTTTCATGATTAATGGCATTCTTTTGCACAGATAAAACCTTAGCTGTGCGGCGCTGAATCGTTCAACATATTAAGGGGATTGGAGGGGCGTAGGATGTACCCAGAACTATTTTTCTCAGTTCGTGCAAGATGTGTCCCTAGTTACCGTTAGGTAGTCGACGAAGTGGTGGGTATGGCCAATCTGGCTTACCGTTACCAAATCGTAACCGTACTGATCAGACTGGATTTACTATCTAGTGAGTCCGCCTCGCAAATCGTGTGTATCTGTATATAATTAGGGTAGACATACACTGAACCTAATCGGGTTCTGAAATTTGGGAATTTGATGGCGCTGTTTAGAAAACGTAGCAAAACTACTGGTGACAAAGCTCTTCAGGAGGCCGTAGCCCCAGAGCCGACGATCTCGGAGCCGCAAAAGACTGTTACTCCCGAGCCGCAGGCACCAGCGGCCGAAGCGACGGTAGCGCCGGACGAAAACATTGAGCCCGCAAAGCCTGAGGGTATTTTTGTCAGCGTCGTCATCCCTGTTTACAACTCGATGCCATATTTGACCGAGCTGCTCAATTCGCTAGAGCTTCAGGATCTGGACAAGAGCCTGTACGAGGTTATTGCCGTCAACGATGGTTCCACCGATTTTGGTGGAGAAATCTTGGACGTCTACGCCAAGCGCAATGAGAACTTCACCGTGGTCCATCAGGAGAACAGTGGCTGGCCAGGCAAGCCCCGCAACGTTGGAACTGCCTTGGCTAAGGGCGAGTATGTCTTCTACGCTGACTCCGACGATACGTTGGGTACCGAAGCGTTGCGCCGTATGCGCGACTTCGCGCTGGAGCACGACGTTGACGTGCTTGCACCCAAGCTGGTTCCAGTAGGCGGCCGCGTCATTCGAACCTCGCTGTTCTCTTCGACCCAGGTTGACGTGCCACTGGAGTCCATCTTTGCGACCTTGATGCCACAGAAGCTGATCCGTCGTCAGATGATCCTCGACAATGATCTGCGCTTCGCTGAAGAAAAGGTCCGCCTGGAAGACGGCATGGTTCTAGCCGGCTGCTACCTGCACGCAAAACGTGTAAGCGTTCTTGCCGACTACGAGTACTACTACATTCGTGAACGTGGCGACGGCAACAACATCAGCGCCCAGCCATTTGAGCCCCATGGCTACGTGCAGTCCATGACTCACATCAGCAATACCATTCGCGATAACACCAAGGATGATCCCGAACTGGGTCGTCGATTGATCGCCGGGTTGTTCAAGCGCAAGGGCCTGAAGTTCTTCGTTGGAGAACGCTTCTTGAAGTACCGCGATGCACGTGCCAAGTTGTGGATGACGGCCTTTGGCCCCTATGTGCAGGAATTCCTGTCCGAACGCACCAACGAAGTGCTCAATGACCAGGACACTGCTAAGGCAAATGCGATCATCGCTGGGGATCACGATGAGCTCAAGCGTCTGGCCGCTTTGGATGAACAGGTCGCAGTTCGCCCAGAACTGACCAAGTCTGCAAACAAGAGTGATCACTTCGAACTGCAGTTTGTGGTTCCGACTCTTGGGCCTACGCCGCGCGCTGTCTACGTTGACGAACGAGAAACTGATCGTCGATTGGAATTCCCGGTTACCGAACAGGGTGCTGGAAAGTATGTTGCTCTGCTTCCATACGCAGCACTTTCGGCGCAGTCCCTGGCCATCACCGATGTTCACGTGAAGTATGACCATGCGGAGACCCGTCGAGTGCGCGTTCCCGCCAACGTCAAGGAAACTAGCTTTGCAGGTGTTCGGGTCTACCGAACTGTCAATGGTGCGTTGAGCATTGACCTACGTAAAGCCAAGTGGGCGTAAACAGCCTCGTTAGAGCAAAATAATGGCGCCACTACCCAATTATGGTAGTGGCGCCATTACTGATTTAACGTAGCCCGATTATCGTCTGGCTCTTATTTTGTGGTGTCGGTGTTCTGCGAACCAACGGTGTCTGTTTCATCGCTAATGGCCACCGGCCGGATGGTCCGGGGAACAAAGGACCAGCCGATCAGACCAACCAGAGCGACCAGGGCAGAGACCCCGAATGCGATTTCATAGTTGAACGCATCGGCGAGGAAACCTGCGAGCAGTGGGCCGATAATGGCACCCAGATCCTGACTCATCTGGAAGCCGGCCAGTGCCTTACCGCCGTTACGGCCGGTTCCAATCACGTCGGAGATTGATGCCTGCTGAGCTGGGCCAAGAATGCCACCGCCAAATCCGGCGAAGATTGAGCAGATGATAAATCCTGCGGCACTGGTGAATACACCCATCGAGCCGATGGACACCAGCAACAAAGTTAGGCCAACCATGACAGGGATCTTGCGCCCCACCACGTCTGTGAGTTTTCCGGAGAAAAGAAGCGCGAGGCCATTGCCGATAGCGAACAAAGCCATCGAGAAACCAGCAACGGTGGTTCCTAAGCCTTGACCAAATACTGCTAAAGCAAACAGCGGGATCATGCTGTTGCGAATACCGAAGGCTAACCATCCATAGCTGAAGCCAGAGAAGAGGGCCGCACGGTACGCAGGTGAAATCAACGCCTCACGGGTGGTGACCACCTCGATGGCTGCACGGGTCTTCTTCGGATCTTCGGCGTCACGATCCAGATCTCGGCGACGTCCCAACGCGAAGTACACCACGGCTGCAGCGGCAACCAGCGCGGTGCCGTAAATGAAGAAGGGCACCCGCATACCCAGAGGTGCCAGCACGCTACCGAGCACCGGTCCGGCGACGTTGCCCAGCAGGAACGCTCCTGCGTACAAACCTGAGATTCGACCGCGAGATGCCTCGGGGGAGAGTCGAGCGATGAGGGCCATGGCTGAAATGGTGAACATGGTCGAGCCAAAGCCACCCAGTCCGCGGGCAATCAACAGCTGAGTGTAGTTCTGCACAAATCCACACAGCAGTGTCGAGAGCGCAACCAAGAGCACACCGGTGACATAAATGCGCGGTTCACCAAGCTTGCCTACCAAGGCACCAGCCACGGGTGCGAAGATCAGTCGAGTGAAGGCAAAAATGCTCACAATGACACTGGCTGCCGCTGCGCCCACATCAAAACTAACTGCGTACTGCGGCAGGATCGGTGCGATCAGGCCAAAGCCCAGCGCGATGATAAAGGCCGCCACCAGAAGGACTCCGATTTCCCGGGGGATCGGGGCACGTGCCTTGGTATTGCGAGTGAAAAACTTGTTCATTGCCGATGGTCTGAGTCAGCTCAGACCTGCCAGCCTTTCTGCGGAGCAGTGAGTTGGGTCAGTAACTGACTAAGTCTATGTTCTCCACCTTGCATAAGACATCGCTAGAAGAGTGCTTTCTGCGACATCACAAGGCGTGGTAACTCACAGAAGGTGTGAGACGATTTAACCTGTGTCTGATTCGCTTACATTAACCATCATCATTGTCGCGGTTGTTGCCGTGGTGGCCATTGGCATCATCGCCTTTGTCACCAAGGGTCGCAAGCCGAAGACTCCATATACTTCCGAGCGCGATGCTGACGACAGTTCAGCTGGTCAAGGCGAGGATGGCTCTACCGTTACGACGGAAGGTGCCACCGATACTGCCATTGCTGTTGAGGAACCAGTTTTCCCAGCAGCGCCAAAGCTTGATGTACCCGAGCCAGTTCAGGGTCGTCTTGCGCGGTTGCGTGCTCGACTGACCAAGTCCAACAACATGTTCTCTAAGGGTCTTTTGGCCCTGCTCAGCCAAGACACCATCGATGAGGATGTCTGGGACGAGATCGAAGAGAACCTGCTCATGGCAGACCTCGGAACCGAACCAGCCATGGAGCTTGTTGACGCATTGCGTGAACGAGTGAAGATCGAGGGCAGCAAGGATCCTGTTCGGGTCAAGGCGATGCTTCGCGAGGAGCTACTCAAGTTAGTAGATCCAAGCCTGGATCGCAGCTACCTGCCTGAACCTCATGCTGACCGCCCAAGCATCATTATGGTTGTAGGCGTCAACGGCGTCGGCAAAACCACCACCATCGGCAAGATGGCCCGCGTATTTGTTGCAGACGACAAAGACGTGTTGCTCGGTGCTGCCGATACCTTCCGTGCAGCAGCTGCTGAACAGCTGGCTACCTGGGGTGACCGCGTAGGTGTTCCCACGGTACGTGCCGATATTGATGGTGCTGACCCAGCGTCGGTTGCTTTTGAAGCCGTTAGTGCCGGTATCGATCAAGAAGTCGATATTGTCATGATCGATACCGCCGGTCGCTTGCAGAACAAGGTCGGCCTGATGGACGAGCTGGGCAAGATCAAGCGCGTGGTTGAAAAGAAAGCCACCATTGACGAAGTCCTGCTAGTACTCGATGCAACCACCGGACAGAACGGTCTCCAACAGGCCAAGGTGTTCTCGGAAGTTGTCAACGTTACCGGCATCGTACTGACCAAGCTCGACGGTACCGCCAAGGGTGGAATCGTCGTTGCTATCCAGCGTCAGCTTGGTGTTCCAGTGAAGCTAGTTGGTCTGGGCGAAGGCCCGGATGACCTTGCTCCATTCAACCCAGAAGATTTTGTGGACGCGCTGCTCGAAGGCTAAGCGAACCAAAAAATCTGTACAACTGTGGCCCCGCCTTTTGGCGGGGCCACAGTTGTCTGCGCTGACCGTCCAAGGCATCTCAAAGATAACAATTACGTCTCAGCGCTCCGTGCGCCAGGCACCGTGGCGCGATGGTTACTGGGAGAACGTGTCAATAAATAATAAACACGTCGCGAATACCTGCAAGTGGTTCACGTTATTACTTGAGGGGCGCGAGGCACTTCATTGCATGGACAACCTTCGGTGCATTCGAGTTTCATAGGGCACGTGGGAACTTAAAATATAAAGAGTTGATAAAACGCTTGTGGGTCCATCTTTTGGGCTCTATTCTTCAATTGAGGTAACCTCCCGGGCATTCCTTGCCCGGAATCATCACTCGCACCTTTCGGATAGAAGATGAGGTCAAGGTCCGATGCACATGGCACAACTCAAACTTCGGTATGCGCTTGTCGCAAGCCTTGGAATCATGTCACTCTTTGTCACGCCTCTAGTGGCCGTGGGCGCCAACGCGTCAGTTCAATCGCAAGCAGTCCAGATATCACTAAGTCCCTACGATCCTGAGAACGCTCCGCCGTCAAAGTACATCAAAAAAGTAACCGAGACGAAGACCACGGAAAACCTGAATCTCAGGAAGTCTCCCTCGACCAGTGCTGCATCTCTTGGTGTCATGCCTAAAGGGACCATCGTTAAACTGACCGGTCAGAAATCTGGCACCTGGAGCCAACTTACGTGGGGGTCCAAGACCGGTTGGTCGGCAACCCAGTATCTGAGCACACGAACTTACTTGAAGGATGACTCGGTCCGGTACATGACTAGGTACTCAGGTATCTACTCCACCGCAGCGCGTACCAAGCGAATTGGTTCGGTGAACCTTCGCACTGAGGTAAGTCTGCTGGAGGTTAGCGGAACCAGTTCTCATATCAAGACTGCGTACTATCACGGTTGGGTCGATTCCAAGAATGTGGTTCGCACCCGTCCGGCAAAGCAGTATCGATACGTTCAAAAAAGCGGCAGCATCTACTCGACAATGAATCCAAAAACCGATGCCTATCTGGGCCGGATTCACCATGCTGAAAAGTATGAGTACCGTCGTTGGGATGCAGCAAACCGACGTGATGAGATCTACGTCAACGGTCGCTGGGTCTGGACCAGCACCACCAATCGCGACTATGTGACCCCGCAATACCGGTACGCACAGCGCAACGGATCGGTCTACAGCGCCGCATCAAAGACCAATTCGAAAGTGGTAGGCACCATTACCAGAGGCACCCGTGTTCGTTGGGGTGCTTGGGACTCTGCTAATCGTCGCGATGAAATCAATCTTAATGGCAAATGGGTCTGGTCCTCGGTTACCGACCGCAACAAGCCGGCTCCAATCATTCCTCCCGCCGTGGACGTCAAGAACTACGCCCGTTTCAGCACCATGGGGTCGACCTTGCGAAAGAATCCGATCTCCGGCTCTGCTTCCGTTGGCAGCATCAAAAAGGGTTGGAAAGTTGTTGTCACGCACAAGGCCGAAGGTGGATGGGTGCATATTAATGCTGGCTCCATCTCTGGTTGGATCAAGGAATCGGGGAACCTGCGAAAGCACGGACCATATTCTGTAGCCGTCTACGGCACCTTGCGTACCGGACAATCTGCTTACAACGTCATGGGCGGGTTCCAGCAAAAGGTCAAGGACCAGCGGTTAGCCAACTCGTCCCTGTACCAATTGTGGAATAGGAATTGGACCTTCCTTACCAATGGTCCAAAAACCGTTGTGGCCGAGCAATTCCAATATTCGGATTCGGCCGGTCCAGGCATGCTGAGGAAGCTTGATATCTACGAAGGTCAGTTGAAGTACCAAGGCAAGCCGATGTACACCAGGCAAAATGTTCCGCTCACCGACGGATCTGAGTCGTGGACGTACAAGACAACATCGTTCTCGGAGCAAGTGGTCAAGAATTCGGGCCGCTACATTTCCTCCGGCGACTTCCTGAAGCGTTCATAGAAAAGGGGACCGGACAATGAACACGCTTAATGAACAGAAGAATCCGTCCAACAGCCCAAAGCGCAAAGTCGCGCTGGCTGTAGGTTCCACTATCGCGGTGGCTGCAGTCTCGGTAGGGCTCATCATGAGCACCAACTACTATTCTGCCCAGGCAGGGCCGACCTCCCAGAAGTTGCAGGACGACTTGGCAGACGTAGCCAAGACCGATGCGGAAACTGGAGAGGACGTCCACGTTGATACCCAAGCCCAGGTCATCAAAAACTTAGGCCAGGCAGGAAAGCTCACGATGGATGGGGCAACCAAACCATCTTTTGAAGTGACCGTGCACAGCGTGAAGGTTCTAGATACCTGCACACTGCGTGGCTTCGGTGAAAAGATCGCACCAGAGCACAAGAAGTTCCTGTTGTTGGATGTCAGCGCCAAGCTCGCGGAATCAGCCGAAAAGGTAGTCAAGGAAGACATTGCACTGATGCCATTGGACGCCTCGGCTTTCGGCGTCTCACCGGGGGAGAACCGCACTGTTGTTTATGATCTGAATACCGTTGCGGCATTCTCTTGTGATGTGGATGATGCCTTAGATATCGCAGTCGGAGCAGGGGATGAAATTCGAGGCAAGGTCATTCTCGACTCTCCGTACGCAACCGGTGAGGTTGTTTACGACCCAGACAAGACCGGCGGATGGACCTGGAGCTACTGAGGTCATTTCATAACAAACAAGGCGCTTGGCTTCCACTGTCGTGGAAGTTAGGCGCCTTGTTTGCTCTACGGCAGTGTTTTGCTTTCTTACTTGCAGACGTATTGCGACACGCCCAAGGTCCTTCCGGGGCGAGGCCTACGCGAATCAGCGCGTCAGTCGGTGGGCAGTTGAGGAATATCCCAAGTCAAACGACAGGTAAACAAGAACTGGGCGAAATGTGAACCGACCCTAGAAGCGAAGCAGCGAAGGGATTTTCAGAAATCAACCAGAATTTCCGGTAATTATTGAATGCGAGCAACGGCGTTTGAACTCCATGGATGCCTGCTCCGTAAGCTAAACCAGCCGGTAAAGGATCCACCACGACGTGTCGTCAAATCAAGACTTGCCCATGCCTTTAAAAAAGGATCCTAAACCCGCGGGATTTCGCTCTGATATCCAGGGGTTACGTGCCATTGCCGTAGGCATTGTAGTGCTCTATCACTTCTGGAGTCACTACCTCCCAGGTGGTTTTGTTGGTGTAGACGTCTTCTTCGTCATCTCAGGGTTCCTGATCACCTCCCACCTGATCGCCAAGCCACCAAAGAACATTGTTGATGTCGGCCGATTCTGGATGCGGCGCGTCAAGCGACTGCTCCCGGCCTCGTTCCTAGTCATTTTCTTTAGCGTGCTGGGTATTTGGATCTTCGCCCCGCAAACGGTCTGGCAGGACTGGGGTCTGCAAGCACTTGCAGCGACGTTCTACTTCCAGAACTGGTTCCTGGCATTAACCAAAGTTGATTACCTTGCTGAAGGTGACGCGCCAAGCCCCTTCCAGCACTTCTGGTCACTCTCGGCTGAAGAACAGTTCTACTTCGTCTGGCCGGTACTCATCGGCCTGCTAGTTTTCACAGCATTGAAGTACAAGAAGCAGATCAAGCACATTGTTCTGGCAGGCGTTGGCCTAGTATTCGTTCTGTCCATCGCCTATTCGCTCTACGCCACGGCAACAGACCCGGGCGCTGCCTACTTCTCAACCTTCACCCGAGTTTGGGAATTCGCAGCCGGAGCATTGGTCGCCGCACTCGGGGCAAAGGCTCACGCCGCCAAGAATGATCTAGCTAGCTTGATCGGATCATGGGGCGGAATCCTCGCAATCGCCTTTAGCGCTTTTGCCTTTACCGGTGACATGCCATTCCCGGGCTACATCGCAGCCATTCCGGTGTTCGGTACTGCATTAGTCTTGCTGTGCAATTCAACGCACAAGTATTCCCCAAATATCTTCTTGAGCACTAAGCTCTTTCAGTTCTTCGGCGATAATTCCTACGCCATCTACCTCTGGCATTGGCCGTTGCTGGTCCTAGTGCCGTTTGTGGTTGACGACTTCAAATGGCCTCAAAAGTTTGCTGCCCTTGCGCTGACTTTAATCCTGTCGGTCTTGACGCAGAAGCTCGTTGAAGTTCGCTTCAAAAAGTTCATTGAGACTTCTGCACTTCTCACCGCTCCACGCTTCCTCGCCGCAGGCAGCCTGGTCCTTGCCCTATTTGCTGGCGCCTTCTACATGAACAGCGTCAATGTTGCAGATGAGGCCCAGGACATCAATAAAGCAAAGGCACAAGTTGAGAAAACAGTCGGTGAAGATTGCCTCGGCGCATCAGCATTGAGCGATAAATGCTCGTTGCCTAATGCCGCGCAAACGCCAGACCAAGAGATCGCCCCTGCGCCCGTAGCCGCAAAAACCGATAAGCCTGTGCTGTACAAGGACGATTGCTTCGCCAGCCAAGTCACCGACTTCAAAGAGCGCCCGGTCTGCAGCTACGGTAAGGGCAAGATCAAAGTTGCCTTGGTTGGTAACTCGCATGCCGGCCAGTGGTATCCAGCAATCAACCGCATTGCCAAAGAGCACGGCTGGCAAGTTGATACCTACGTAGCCAACCGTTGCGCCATCATGGGCGAAGGTCAGCGATTTGATGATGAAGCCAGCGTGCAAGGTTGCGAAGATCTAGGGGACTGGGTCACCGGTCAGATCAAGAAGAAAGACTATGACCTAGTCATCTCTTCCAACCGCCAGTCCGAGCCTCTTGCAGGACATACGATGGAAAGTTCTGAAGCCCCCGCCACAGAGGCCTATGAGAAGATCCTGAGCCAATGGTCCGACACCGGGGCTGAAGTAGCGGTCATCCGTGACACTGCGTGGCCTGGAGCCACGCTAGAAAATGCGCCTGACTGTGTTGCCGAAAACTCTGACGATCTTGATGAATGCAACGGCAAGGCCGAAGACTGGATCCCGATGGATCCACAGGCTGATGCCGCGAAGGCGCTGAAGGATCCAAACATCGGCGAGGTCGACATGAACGATCAGCTGTGCAAGGACGAGAAGTGCTACACCGTCATCGGCGGAATTTTGGCCTATTGGGATCACTCCCATCTCAGTGCTACCTACGCCGCGTCGCTTTCGGGCACTTTGGATTCGCGTCTACAAAAGGCTGTGGGATCTTCCAAGCTGTTTCCAACGTCTTAGGAACGCAACAACAACTTAACTGAATAATCAAAGCTGCCACCGGTCCCGGACCGGTGGCAGCTTTGTCTGTGCGGAGACATCCGATAAAGCCAAAGTGTCCCTACCCACTGTCATGATCAGCAGTACCTGGATGCAATTGGGGGATCCGGGAACTCGCACCCACGAAATGGAGTAGGACCATGAAGAGGTTCTCATTGGCAGCGGTCGCTGTCGCTGTCGTTTTTTCCTTGAGCGCTTGTGGAGTTTCAAAAGAAGACTTTGAAGCTGCCCAGGCATCCGCTGCGTCCTTGGACTCACAGAAGCAAGCACTGGAAGCTGAACTTGCTGATACCAAGACCACCTTGGCAACGGTTCAAGACGAAGCGGACACCTTGCGCACCGCTGAGGAAGAACGCGTCGCAGAGCAAGAGGCTGAAGCATCTCGCAAAGCCGAAGAAAAAGAAGCCAAAGAAGCTGCCGAGAAAGCTCAGAAGGAGCAAGAGAACAAGGCAAAAAAGATCAGCAAGCGTGAACTTGATCAGATTGTGAAGAATCCAGATTCTCACATCGGTGAAAACGTCATCTTCTACGCGCGGATCACCCAGTTCGATTCCGGTACCGGACCGTGCATGTTCCGTGCAGAGCTGAGCAACGTTTTGGTGGGCAAATACGACTACGAACACAACGCGTTGTTCGCCGCTGGTGATGGAGTTTCCGAGTGCGCCGAGCTAGATGATTATGTGGCTGAGGATCTGGTGAAGGTCACCGCCACCGTGACCGGTTCACTGACCTATGACACCACTATTGGCGGCTCCACTACCGTGCCGAAGTTCCAGGTAGTGAAGATTAAGCGCTCCTAAAGACGGTGTGAATTCACAAAGGTTCGGGTCAGTCCTCGATTCAGGGGTGCTGACCCGGACCTTTTTCGCCCGTATTTAACCTCGTGGTGAAAGAGGGGAAACAGGCTCGAAACATAGCAGAGAACTAAACGTTACTTAAAGGGGTGACTTGATACACACGCGAAACGAATCCGCGAGTATATCGAAACATCAGTGGCGAAGAATGGAGTCAACACCGGGCCAAGAACACCGTTCTCCTGCAGTAGGGCCCGACTCGCCACCGATACACCGATACACCTTGAGGGGATGTGATCCAGATGGAGTTGGACGTTGCCAGCTTATGGATCCTGATAGCAGCCGCACTTGTACTGATGATGACACCAGCACTTGGAATTTTCTACGGCGGTATGACTCGTTCTACCGGCGTAGTGAACATGATGCTGATGAGCTTTTCTGCAGCAGCGATCACCGCAGTAGTTTGGGTACTTTGGGGGTACTCGTTCTCCGCAGGTGAGCCAACCATCGCAGGCATCGTGGGAAATCCAATCAGCGATTTCGCTATGCACAACACCGCAGAAGCGGATCTGCTTGCTGCCGGCTTCTCCGGCACCTTCGCCATGATTTCGGTGGCCATTATCTCCGGCGCAATCGCCGACCGCGCTCGCTTTGCTCCATGGCTCTTCTTCATCCCACTGTGGGTCACCCTGGTTTACGCACCGGTGGCCTTCTGGGTATGGGGTGGCGGTCTTCTCTCCGCTGATGGCGCACTGGGCAAGATCTTCGGTGAAGCAATTGACTTCGCCGGTGGCGCAGTAGTTCACACCAACGCAGGTATCGCAGCTCTTGTACTCGCACTGAAGCTCGGCCAGCGTCACAACTTCCACGATCGTCCACAGCCACACAACACCCCACTGGTCATGCTCGGCGCTGGCCTGCTGTGGTTCGGTTGGTTCGGGTTCAACGCTGGTGCAGCCACCACCGTTGAGCAGGCTGGTTTGATCTGGATCAATACTTTCGCTGCCCCTGGTGCAGCAGTTCTAGGTTGGGTCCTCATCGAGAAGCTGCGCGGAGAACGTGCAAGCTCGGTAGGTGTCGCTTCCGGTCTGGTCGCTGGTTTGGTAGCCATCACTCCTTCGTGTGCAGACCTGGCCCCATGGGCTGCATTGGTTCTTGGCCTAGTGGCAGGTGCCGGTTCGGCTTGGGCAGTAAACCTCAAATGGAAGCTTGGCTATGATGACTCACTCGACGTGGTCGGCGTTCACCTGGTCTCCGGTATCATCGGCACCTTATTCCTTGGCTTCTTCGCACTGCCAACCGAGGAAAGTGCTGGTGGCCTGTTCTACGGTGGCGGACTATCGCAGCTGGTTGCACAGTTCGTAACCCTGGCCGTAGTCATGATCTTCTCGGCCGTGATGACCTGGATCATCGCAACAGTCATTGGAAAGTTCAGCCCATGGCGAGTATCGGCAGATATTGAAATCGCCGGTATCGACGCCGCAGAACACAACGACGCTGGATACCAGCTGGCTTCCAAGTAACGAGGTGGAATCTGAAAAATAACATGAACAAAATCAAGGGGTAGGACACCGGTTACGGTGTCCGGGAAACCGCCGGTGGGCCATGCAGCCACCGGCGGTTTTCTTTTACCCTTGGAGCGCAGCAAGCAAACGCACAACCAGTATTGGTGTGGAGCTGGTTAGATGCAGCCTCGATTCTTGATATTCTTATAAGTCGAGTCCTGTGCGTTTTTTATACGCACCACAAGACCTATCGAAAGAAGTGCCCGGCACGTGTTTAATTCACTTTCCGATCGCCTGACAGCAACCTTCAAAAACCTGCGCGGCAAGGGCCGCCTGACCGAAGCAGACATTGACGGTACCGTCCGCGAAATCCGTCGCGCCCTGCTCGACGCTGACGTTGCCGTCTCGGTGGTCCGCGCCTTTGTGGCCCAGGTGAAAGAACGTGCACTGGGCATCGAGGTCTCCGAATCTCTGAACCCAGGCCAGCAGGTCGTCAAGATCGTCAACGAAGAACTTGTTGGCATCCTCGGTGGCGAAACTCGCCGTCTGAACTTGGCCAAGAACCCTCCAACGGTGATCATGCTCGCCGGTCTACAAGGTGCTGGTAAGACCACCCTGGCCGGTAAGTTGGCTAAGCACCTGAAGTCTGAGGGTCACACCCCGATGCTGGTGGCCTGTGACCTCCAGCGTCCAAACGCCGTAAAGCAGCTACAGATCAACGGTGAACGCGCCGGTGTACCTGTTTATGCACCGCACCCGGGTGTCTCCTCGGAATTTGATACTCCAACCGGTGACCCGGTAGTAGTAGCCCGCGACGGTATCGCTGAAGCCAAGGCTAAGCTGCACGACGTAGTCATCGTGGATACCGCCGGCCGTTTGGGTGTTGACACCGAAATGATGGCCCAGGCTGCGAACATTCGCGCTGCCATCAACCCGGACGAAGTCCTCTTTGTTATCGATGCGATGATCGGTCAAGACGCGGTCAACACCGCGCAGGCCTTCCATGAAGGCGTCGACTTCACTGGTGTCGTTCTTTCTAAGCTGGATGGCGATGCCCGTGGTGGTGCCGCACTGTCGGTAGCATCGGTGACCGGTAAGCCAGTGATGTTCGCATCCACCGGTGAAAACCTGGACGACTTCGAGATCTTCCACCCAGATCGTATGGCTTCACGCATTCTGGACATGGGCGACGTCATGACGCTCATCGAACAGGCTGAGAAGAACTGGGACAAGGGCGAAGCCGAGCGTATGGCGAAGAAGTTCGCCGACCAGGAAGACTTCACCCTGGATGACTTCCTTCTTCAGATGGCCCAGATCAAGAAGATGGGCTCGATGAAGAAGCTGCTGGGCATGATGCCCGGTGCACAGATTTCTCGTCAGCAGCTTGAACAGTTTGATGAGCGCCAGATCGACCGTGTCGAAGCCATCGTTCGTTCGATGACCCAGCACGAACGTGTGGCTCCAAAGATCATCAACGGTTCACGCCGTGCACGTATTGCTAAGGGTTCCGGCGTTACGGTGTCCGAGGTGAACCAGATGCTTGAACGCTTCACCGAAGCGCAGAAGATGATGAAGAAGATGGCCGCCGGTGGCGGTATTCCTGGTATGCCAGGTGCCGGTAAGGGCGCAGCTCGCAAGTCAAAGGCCAAGGGCAAGGGCAAAAAGCAGCAGAAGTTCGGTAACCCAGCCAAGGCTGCACAGGCCGAGTTGGAAGCTCAGAACAAGAAGCCAGCAGCACCTTCGGGTGCCGCGTTTGGTCAGAACGCCAATGCGGACTTCGACCCATCAAGCTTGAACCTGCCTGCAGGCTTCGAGAAGTACTTGGGTAAGTAAGCACTATCGCGTAGAAAGGACCTGCACCAATCGTCAGTAGACGATTGGTGCAGGTCCTTTCTCATCTCATACCAGCGAGTCCTTTCAGCCAGTTGGTATCGGTTGCACCGAATGCACCGTAGGATGAGGCCATGGGGTACTCTCCCCATATTTTGGAAGCGATTAATGCTTCCGGCAAGGCGGCACATCATGTCCGACAAGTCACCACGCAAGGGCGAAGCGAAGAAGCCCACCAAATCCATCAAGGAAAAGCGCGCCGAGAAGCGGCTGAAGGGTACTGATTCCATCAGCGACCCGGTACGTAAGACTGCTAAATAAAATACAACTTTCCGCGTTTCCACCATGCGCTGAGTATGGTCTAGCGATCTGACAGCCAAGAGCCCAAGCATCATCGGTCAATGACCATCGATGCAAGGGCTCTTGCTGTATCCAGGCCAAGCAGGTTGCCGTCCGAACAGAACCCAACTTTTCGAATCCCACGTCAAGTGGCGGAGCGCAAGGGCTTCGGCTGGCTGATAGGCAGAAGTCTTGGAGCTGTTCTTCAGCGAGGTAACTAGAATTGACAGTAGCTAACCATTGCACAGATGAAAGGGATCAGACTTCGTGGATTCTTCAGAGTTCAACTACCTCAACCTTGAGTTCATTTTTATGGGTGATAAGCCGGATGCCGTTCAGGCTGTGCGCAGCGTTTTGGCCGACCGTCGTCTGCTCGGATTCATTGGCGGAGCTATCGAGCGAGAGAAAGCCACCGAAGTATTGGCTGAGGTTGCCACCGTCAGCGAAGCACGCGACGCGGTCCTCTACCGCATTGATGCCAATGGCAAACTGCGTGAGGGTTCCCGAGTGACCAAGCTTGTCCATGAGCTGAAGAACTCCACCGGTGCCAACTACGTTTTGGTTGATGGTGAAGAAATTGATGGTCCCACTCCGGATGAAGACATTCTCGGTGAACTTGGCTCCACCAACGAGTTGCTTCATGGTGCCACCCTCAAGGCTTCGGAACTAGTTTTGGCTGCCGGGTTTGAGGATAACCAGATCACCGTATGGAACAGTGAAGCCGGACTCATGGCCATGCCTACGTATCCAGTCTTTGCTCCTGGTATCTCTCGAAGCAACCGTCCGTTCTTGTCGCTTACGCGCACCGGTAACGTCATCATGGCCACCATAGAAGCCAAACGTGCCCGCAAGGATCTTTTTGCTCCAGCCCTGACCATGGTGCTGGACCTGGAACGACAGGTGATTCTTGATCCAGGTGCTGAGTCGCCGGCTGCAACCCGGTTGGCAGAATTAGATGCGTTGTTGCGTGGTATCGACGACGAAGTTATTGAGTTGATTGACCAGTTGCTCAGTGATGACGCCCAGCGTCAGGAAGCATTAACACTGCTGCGCAACCCCACGGACGTGGCTAGCCTCAAGCGTTTTGTGGCCCTGTTCGGGTTCGACCCGCGCAGCGTGGACTACCTCACCGGCCGTCCCATCCCTGAAGACCGTCGGATTATTGCCACTGGCGGTCCGTTCAGAAGCCTGCGCGCTGCACTGAGCGAGCAAGAGCGCGAAGCCACCGGTATTTCACGGGTACTTTTCCGCGGTGGATGGAACCCCAAAGCGCTGATGGCCTCCGGCGCCTTGGTTCTTGCCTCGGGCGCCGCTGCACACGCGGTTATGGCCAATAGTCAGAAATTTGCTTGGCTACCCAAGCCCGCACGTCAACTATTGATTTCCGCTTGGTATGCCGACGGCGCGTTCTACCTGGGCAAGGGAGTCGTTGACGCGTTCAAAGAAAAGAATAAATTCTAAGAGATCGCGCCAATAGGGGACAAACGATTCTTAAGGCTTTCGATTAGGCCTCGTATCCCACCGATGGGTCGCCCACGCTTCCCCGATCAGCCTGCGGATCACGATGACACTGTTCGCGAGGCTGATCAACGCGTCAATGACCCGGACCTTGCGCTCGGTGCAGATCGCCAATTTCTTGAACCCCCGGTTGTGCCACGAATTGGTTCGTTCCACCACCCAGCGGACCCCGGCCTGCAAGGGTTCGCCCTTGGTACTGATCTCCCAATCACAACCCAGCTCGGTAAGCAGCTCCCGTGTTTTACGGCTGTCATATCCAGCATCCAGATGCACGGTAATCTGCTCTGGCAGCTGGTAGCCGAAACGGGAAAGGCGTTCGAGCGTGGGGCGTAGCAACGGGGAATCGTGCCGGTTCGCGCCTGCGGTGATGCAGCCGACCGGGATGCCTTTCCCGTCGGTCATCAGCGAGCGTTTGGTGCCTTGCTTGCCGCGGTCTACCGGGGATTTTCCGGCGGCTTCACCGCCGCACGGCGCTTTGACCAGACATCCGTCGATGACGAGATTCTCTAGGTCCAGTCCAATGATCCGGTCGTAGGATTCCAGGCAGATCTGCTCCAGTTCGCGGAAGATCCCTGCGGTGATCCATTCGTCGCGGCGCCGTCGGATGGTGGTGGCCGAGCAGGTCGTGTCGCTGATTTTCTCGTAGGCCGCGCCCAGGACGAGGACTTGGATGAGTTTGTCGAAGATGATCCGGTCGCTGATCCGTGGCTTGTGGCAGCCCAGTGGATGGGTTACGTTCCGATCTGGGATCAACGCTTCGAATTGGCGCCAGAGAGGCTCGATGATGGAAGATGGTAGGGCAGGCACGTGACCTTCTTGTGTAAACGGTTCTAGACAAACCTTGTTTAACACTGTCCGTGCCTGCTTCACTGCTTAATGACGTGCCTGACGTGGTTAATTACGCTGTCATTAATACTTACTGCGGATGTTGCACACCTATTGGCGCGATCTCTAAGCTGCATTCTCTCTTTGTTTAGCGGTTGGTCGGAAGCTCCATCGAAGTCGCTTCCGACCAACCGTCGTTTTTTGCGGGGGAGCGCCCCTAAATTAGGCTGAGCCCAGTTTCTTTAGATCCGGGAAATCGGTGTCGCGGAATTCTCCAGCTGGAGTCGTGCCAGCAGCATGTTGTTCCGCCTCGGCAAGGCGTAGCTCAACTCGACGGATCTTGCCCGAGATGGTCTTTGGAAGATCTGAGAACTCTAAACGACGGATGCGTTTGTAGGGAGCCAGGTGCTCGCGGCAGAACCCAAGAATGTCCTCGGCCGTCTGCGCGTTAGGCTCATATCCAGCAGCAAGTATCACGAAGGCCTTTGGGACCGAAAGTTTGAGCGGATCTGGAGAGGGAACCACCGCAACTTCAGCCACTGCGGGATGTTCCAAAACTACTGACTCAAGCTCAAACGGGCTGAGCTTGTAGTCACTTGATTTGAACACATCATCGGCACGACCAACGTAAGTGAGAACACCAGACTCATCGATTTCCGCAATGTCACCAGTGTGGTAAAAACCGTCTCGTAGAACCTCGTCGGTTTTCTCCGGGTCATCAAAGTAACCCTTCATCAACCCAACCGGGCGAGGATCAATTCGCAGGCAGATCTCGCCAACCTCAGCCAACTGGCCGGTGGTTGGGTTGCGAAGTTCAATCTCATAACCGGGCATCGGTCGACCCATGGCGCCTACCTTCACCGGGGAACCTGGAGAATTGGCAATCTGCACCGTAGTTTCGGTCTGTCCGTAGCCGTCACGAATCACCTGACCCCACGCATTACGCACCTGGTCAATCACTTCAGCGTTCAGTGGCTCGCCGGCAGAGATCAGTTTGTGCGGCGGATTCGTCAAGGTGCTCAAGTCGGCCTGGATTAGATAGCGCCACACGGTCGGTGGGGCGCAGAAGCTGGTGACGTTTTCCTTATCCATCTGATTCATCAGCGCTTCGGGGTCAAAGCGCTTGTAGTTGAAGACAAATACCGTGGCTTCGGCAATCCAAGGACCAAAGAAGTTTGACCACGCGTGCTTGCCCCAGCCAGGGGACGCGACGTTCAGGTGCACATCGCCTGGCTCCACGCCGATCCAGAACATCGTTGCCAGGTGCCCCACCGGATAGGACGTGTGCGTGTGCTGCACCAACTTAGGCTGCGAGGTTGTTCCCGAAGTGAAATACAGCAGCAGGTTTTCATCTGCACGGGTTGGAGTCTCAAGCGAGAATTGTGCTGGTGCATGGTAAGAATCTGCATAATGCAGGGTGCCGGGTAGTGTTTGACCACCAACCTGAACGATGGCGTAGGTTCCAGGAACTTCTTGTAGCTTCTCCAGTTGGTCATCACTGGTGATGACCCAGTTGGCCTTGCCGCGATTAATGCGGTCAGCCAAATCTTCGGAAGTGACCTGTGTAGTGGTCGGGATGATCGCCGCGCCGAGCTTCATACCGGCTAGCATCGTCTCCCAGAGGGCCACTTCATTGCCCAGCATCAAGACGATGGTGTCTCCACGCTCCAGTCCTTCGTCGCTGAGCCAGCGCGCTACTTGGGTGGAACGGTGTGAAAGTTCGGCCCAGGAGTACCGGGCAGAACTTCCATCAGGTTCGGTTAAGATCAGTGCGGGTTCATTGGCACGCTGCGGATCTGCTGCTACGGCGTCAAACCAGTCGTAGGCAAAGTTGAAGTCGGTGAATTGGGGCCAAGTGAACTCTGCCCGTGCTCGCTCGTAGTCATCCCGAGCTGCCAACAGGAGGTTGCGGGCGGCTCGGAACTTCTCGGTATTGTTCATCGCAGTCCTTCATTTGTCGGGCGCCAATGCCCCTGAATCTGATCGTTGCTCTAACCCAAATATACGATAATGATCAGTGCTGACGAATTGTTGCGTCATTGTGCGTGGTGTTTTTGATTTGCAGTTCAGTATTTGTCCAATGATTGACCCCTCGATCTGTCATTGTGATGTCTGAGTCAAAAATAGTGAGCAATTGGACGGTGATGGTCCGATGGTCTAGCGTCTGAAATATGTCAAAGGATCAAGCTCCGGCAAAGAATCAGAATCAGCTTCTTGTGCTGGGAAAAATCAGCTCCATCCTTGATGCTTTTTCCTTACGCCAGCCGGTCCTTACCTTGACGGATCTTCGTGAGGCCACGTCCCTGCCTTCCTCTACCGTGCAGCGGTTAGTATCAAACCTCGTGGAGCAGGGCTTCTTAGATCGGGACGGAGACGGTTACCGCATCGGCATGAAGATGGCCTATTGGGCTGCTCCGGCTACCCGAGGCAAAGAAGTCCTCGATGTGATCAGCCCACTGCTTGGCGAACTGCGTGATGTTACAGGGGAGACCGCCTGCATCTTCCGTGCCGAACAGTCCTACCGGGTGTGCGTAGGTATTGCCGAAACCCGCCACGTTTTGCGTCGCGAAATGCATCTGGGGGAACTGGCTCCACTGCACGCTGGATCCGCAGGACGAGTACTTCTGGCCTGGAAGCCAGAACTGATGCAACGGCTTGTTGAAGGTTCCTTGGAACCCTTGACCGCCTCCACCATTACCGGTCTGGATGAATTACAAAGCGCAGTGGACACCACACTTGCCGATGGTTTTGCCATTACCACCGGCGAGCGCGAAAGTGGAGCTTCAGGATTGTCGGCACCAATTTTTGATTCTTCAGCCGGGTTGGTCGCTGCGGTAACAATCAGTGGTCCATCCCTACGCATGTCGCAAGAGGTCTGCGAGTCGTGGGTTGAACCGCTATTGGAGACGGCAGAGCGAATGACTCGACTCATTGGTGGACGTTTCCCCGGTGAGACCCACCGCCCTGCAGGCTAGTCGTTCCTGCTCGGCTTTAGCTTTCTTCGCTGGGGATGACCCATTCGAACGCTTTGGCTTTAGACCTTGCCCCTTGGGCTGACTTTGATCGGTTGGGTTCACCCAGTTTGTTGAGCAGATGCTCGGAGAGCTGCACCAGCGAGCCGAAGCGTTCTGGGCTCAGCCATGCTGGGCGGGTGGCGAAGAGAATATCTTCGCTGGAGGTGTTGCCGCTGGCTCCCGGAGCGAAGGGACATCCACCTAATCCGCCGAGGGCTCCGTCTACAACTTCGGCACCGGCGCTGATGGCTGCCAAGGTATTGGCAACTCCCAGTCCCCAGGTGTCGTGGCCGTGGAAGACGATTCTTCGTTGCGGGGAGTTTTCCTTAACGTTGCTGATCAGTGAGGCCACTTGAGCGGGGACGGCTTGGCCCAGGGTGTCGCAGATGACGATGTCGCAGGTGCCTTCGGCACGCGGGTCGTTGGCTATTTCTAGTACTCGTGCTTCTGGCACCTGACCCTCAAAAGGGCAGGTAAATGAGGTGGCCAAGCATAACTGGATGCGCCCGTTGACGGCCTGTGCATACTTGATGGCTTCGGGTAGTGCTTCAAGGCTTGCCTCGGTGCTGCGCGAGATATTCGCCTGGTTGTGCGCATCGGAGACGGAGAGGCAGTACTGAAAGTTGGTGATGCCGGCTTTGGCTGCCTTGGCTGCATGGCCCGGGGTGGCCACCCAGATCCAACAGTGCGCCAGTTCTTCTGCGGAGAGCGCTTGAGCCACCTCAAGGGTGTTGGCCATGGGTGGGACCAAATCTGCTCGGGCCATGGAGCCCAGTTCAATCTCTTGGACGCCAAGGTGTAGTAGTTGTCTGACGGTGGCGATCTTTTCTTCCGTGCTTAACAGTTTGCCGGTCAGCTGTAGTCCGTCGCGCAAGGTGACGTCGCGAAGGGTGGCTGCTGGGGTGAAGTTGTAGCTCATGCTTGGCTCTTTTCGCTGGCGCTGGCGTCTTGGATCTGGTCTTGGTCGTAGCCCAGTAACTCACCAAGTACCCAGTCGGTATGTTCGCCGAGGTCTGGTCCGAGGTTGCGGATGGGTAGGGAAGTTCCTCCCATGACCGGAACAATGCCGGGGAAGCCGACGTTCTTCAGGGTTTCTTCGCCGGTGGAGACGTCGAGGTGCTGGATCATATTGCGGGCCTGATACTGTGGTTCGTTTTCAATGTCGGCCGCGGTGTAGATCGGGCCTGCAGGAACCCCTGCGGTATCAAGGATGTCCAATGCTTGCGCCGAGTCTAGTGTGGCGCTCCATTGACCGATGGCGGCGTCGAGCAGCTCTCGTTGTTCCCAGCGCTGCTGGTTGGATTGCAGGGTGGGGTCATCTGCCAGATCCGGCCTACCGATGGCTTGCATATAGCGTTTGTAGATTCCATCGCCGTTGCCGGCCACCACGATGCTGGCCCCATCGGCGCAGAGATAGGCGTTGGATGGCGCTATGCCTTCCATGCGTCCACCGGTACGACTGCGCGTTTCTCCGTAGGCGCCGTGATCCGGGATCAACGATTCCATCATGGAGAACATCGCTTCGTGCAGTGCCACGTCGATGACTCGGTGATCTAGTGGCAAGGACTTTGTCTCGGGACGATTTTTATCGCGCTCAAACAAGGCCATGACCACACCGAAGGCTGCATAGAGTCCGGCGATGGAATCTCCAATAGAGACACCCACGCGTACCGGGGCCCGGTCGGGATCTCCCACCAGGTTGCGGAAGCCGCTGAAGGCTTCGGCGACTGCGGCGAATCCTGGGCGCTGGGAGAGTGGTCCGGTTTGGCCAAAGGCGGAGATGCGGGTGATGACCAGCTCCGGGTTGGCTTCACTGAGTACCTCGGGTCCTAGACCCCACTTTTCTAGGGTGCCGGGTCGGAAGTTTTCCAATAACACGTCGCATTCACGGACTAGATCTAGTACTGCGGCCCGTCCGGCGTCGCTACGCAGATCAAGGACAACGGATTTTTTGTTGCGGTTGATCGTTCGATACAGCATCGAGACGCTGCCCTTTTTTAGCCGCCAATTGCGTAGTTCATCCCCGGTGACCGGGCGTTCTACCTTGATGACTTCTGCACCGAAGTCGGCGAGTAGTCGACCGGCGGTGGGTGCGGCAATGTAGTTGCCTAGTTCTAGGACGCGGATTGAGGATAATGGTGCGATCGTTGCTTGTTCGTTCATGAGTTAACTCCTTGGGTTGATCGGTTGCGCACTAGATGAAGATGCTCAAGGTCAGCACCATGCCTAGTGCAATCACCGAAGCCACCGAAACTCCCACGCTGACCGATTTCAGGGCACCTCGCATGGTTTGGCCCAACAGGGATTGCAACAGCCAGAAGGTATTGGAGGTTACGTGAATCATGAACAGCGATCCTGCACCAGCGGCCAGGGCGATCAGTACTGGGTCCAGGCCTAGCGCTGGGGCTATTGGGGCAAGCATGCCTGCAGCGGTAATGGCCGAGAGGGTTACCGAGCCGACGGCGATGTGCAGAACGGCGGCGATCACCCAGACAACTACCAATGGTGCTACGGCGCTGGCGCTAAAGAAGCCGCCGAGGATATCGCCTAGACCTGCAGCTGCCACGGTGGCTGCCAATGATCCGCCGGCGCCGGTGAGTAGCAGGATCTGTCCGCTGTCCTTAAAGCCGGTGGTGATGGCCTCATCCAAACCCTTCTGACCCAGGGTGCGCCGTCCCACGATGGTGGTGCCGATCAGGCCGATCAGCAGTGCAACCACCGGGTTGCCGAGCAGCTCAAGAACACCGTTATGGATCTTGGCAATTTCAGTGACAGCACCAACGGCAATCAGGATCAGTGACAGTAGTAGGGGAGCAAAGAGTACCCACAGTGGTGCTTCGCGTTTGGCTTGCGGGTCAACCGCGAGCTTAACTGCGCCCGGTTCGCTCTGTGCCTCATCCGCATCATTCTGCGTTTTGGTGCCAGCGGTGTTGCGAAGACTTGCTTGGGGATAATCTTCTTCGTCAAAGATATTTTGTTCATCGCGTTCGGGCTTCCAGAAGCCGCGACGGAACAGGAAGGACATGATCATGATTGCCAGCAATACCGTTGGTACCACCACGATCAGACCGCAGATCAGCATGGTTCCCAGGGGGACTTCTAGCACGCCAGCCAAGGCCAGTGCGCCGACGCCCGGAACCATGAAGATGATGCCGCATTCCAGCGAAATGGCCATGGCGGTAGCCAGTCGCGCAGTGCCCAGAGGACCGATTTTGGGAGCCATGCGCCGGGCCAACGGGGCGGAGATGACCAGCAGTACGTCAACAAAGATCGACTGCAGGACGGTACTCATGGCCACCGCCATGGAGTACGGCAAGAACTTCGGCCCAAATACGCTAAGCAGCCGTTCAACTAGTCGTCGAATGGCTCCGACTTCGTTCAGGATGGCGCCCATCAGCACACCAAAGGCGATCAGCAACCCGACTTCCACCATGATGTCGCCAAAGCCCTGGGTGATGGTCTCAACGGTTTTGGTGATGCCCAGCCCGGTGCTGAGCCCCAGGTAGAGGGATCCAAGAACCAGTCCGATGACTGGATTGACCTTAAATTTCACGATCAATAGCACCGTGGCGAGTACTGCCACAGCGGTATTAATCAGAATCGCGGTATCTGACATGGTCGGTCCGATCTACAAAGGGGTGTGGGTCTTAGTGAGCTAGGTCACTGATCTTCGACTCATAGTATGAGCTGAAACCCACGATGTAAACTTCGTGTCTCAACTTGGTCATCTGGCTCTGTCACTACATAAAGCATTGGGACCTGTAGTTGAACTACAGGCCCCAATGGTGAATGTCAGTTATGGATTCAGTTATGGCTTCAGATTCGGGAAGTCGGTGTCTCGGTATTCGGTTCCCGCAACCGCGCCGCCGGCGAAGCGCTGTTCTTCGGCTTGGCGCAATTCCACCCGTCGAATCTTTCCCGAGATGGTTTTAGGTAACTGCGCAAACTCAATACGCCGCACCCGCTTAAAGGCCGAAAGATGCTCGCGGCAATGCGCCAAAATGGATTCGGCCAGTTCTGCTCCTGGTTCACGATCGGCAGTCGGAACGATATACGCCTTAGGTACACTCAGGCGCAGCTCATCGGGAGCTGGCACCACGGCAGCCTCTGCGACCCCGGGATGTTCGATCAGCACCGATTCCAGTTCGAAGGGGCTAATCTTGTAGTCGCTTGATTTGAACACATCATCGGCGCGGCCCACATAGGTCAGGATTCCACGCTCATCACGTTCGGCAATGTCACCGGTGTGATAGACGCCGTCGCGGAACACCTCGTTAGTCTTCTCCGCGTTCTCGAAGTACCCCTTCATTAAACCCAGCGGTCGCTGCTCGGTAACCAAGCAAATTTCCCCCAGATCACCAACTTCGCCGGTGGCCGGATCGATGAGCACCACCTCGTAGCCGGGCATCGCTTTGCCCATGGCACCAATCTTGACCGGTTCTCCCGGTGGGTTGGCGATTTGTACTGTGGTCTCGGTCTGCCCGAAGCCGTCGCGGATCACCTGACCCCAAGATTTGTGAACCTGATCGATAACTTCAGCGTTCAGCGGTTCGCCGGCCGAAACCAACTTTTGCGGAGCCGTCTTCAGTGCGCTCAGGTCTGCTTGAATCAGCAGGCGCCAGACCGTGGGCGGGGCGCAGAAGCTGGTGACCTTTTCCTTATCCATCTGGTTCATCAGGGCGATCGGATCAAAGCGGTCGTAGTTATAGAGGAAGACCGTAGCCTCGGCGATCCATGGAGCGAAAAGATTGGACCACGCATGTTTGGCCCAGCCCGGAGAGGCAACGTTCAGGTGCACGTCCCCTGGCTCCAGCCCGATCCAGAACATCGTGCTCAGGTGCCCGACAGGGTAAGAGGTATGTGTGTGCTCTACAAGCTTTGCCTTGGAAGTGGTTCCCGAAGTGAAATAGCGCAGCAAAGTTTCATCGGAGCGGGTCGGTGAGTCCAGTTCAAAAGATGCTTCCGCCGTATGCGATTGTGCGAAGTCCAGAATTCCATCCGCCGGGGTGCCGCCGATCTGAATCAGCGTGTAGTCACCCGGCACGGTTTCAAACTTGGGCAGCTCGGACTCGTTGGTGATCACCCAATTGATATGTCCGCGTTCGATCCGGTCCGCCAGATCTGTCGGGGTCAACTGGGTGGTACAGGGGATCAGCACCGCACCGAGCTTAATGCCAGCGAGCATGGATTCCCATAGTTCTACCTGGTTACCGAGCATCACCGCGATCGTCTCGCCGCGCGCCACACCCTGATCACTGAGCCAACGAGCTAGTTGCGTGGAGCGTTCGGACAGTTCAGCCCACGTACGCCGAGTGGAGACTCCATCTCGTTCGGTGATAATCAGCGCCGGTGTCTGTGCCCTCGCCGGATCCTTGGCTACCTGATCAAACCAGTCGTAGCCGAAGTTGAATTCGGTAAATTCTGGCCAGCTGAATTCGGCACGCGCTTTGGTGTAATCGGTGCGTAATTCTAGGAGTCGGTCACGGGCAGCTCTGAATTCTTCGGTAACGCTCACAATCAAACCTTCTGTCGCTGGAAAGATTTACACCTCTACAGCGACACAAACGACGATGTGAGGTGGCTCACTAGATAATCTACTTTGAAGTCCTAGTAATTGAAAGACCTTCTAGCTGCGTGCCGTGTTCTGCAGAATCGACCTCTCGGATTGAAGGGGTGATGCCGCCACAAAAGACCGATTCCCGCACGGCCGAAGCCATACGGGAATCTAATGAGCATCAAACTGCTATTACGCGTCTGTGCTTCCGCTGCTAGCCACACGGCTTCCAGGATTTGCCACCGGGTGCATAGCATCGTGGTCCGGTGTATTTTTCTGGCACCGATGACTTTGGTGGCGTCTTCACCTTAGGAGCCACCGATTTTGGTGCCTTGTAGGTTGGTGGGGTCTTCTTGGGTGCAATATACTTAGGCGCAACATACTTGGGTGCAACGTATTTAGGAGCAGTGTTTCGCCGCTGTTCAGCTGCCTTGTCTTGTTCCGCTTTCTTTTTGGCGGCTAATTGCGCAGCTTCCTTTTCGGCGGCTGCTTGCTTCTCAGCTTCGCGCTTGGCTTGTTCCTCGGCCTTTTGTTTTGCCTTGGCCTTAGCTTCTTCCTCTTTGCGCTTCTTTTCCTCAGCGACAAGATCATCGTGCTGCTGCGTGTGCTTTTGTTCCAGCTTTTGGGTCTGTGCGGTAACTTCGTTCATCGTTGTCACGGATTTTTTGAACGATGTCGCTAGCAAAATGGCCGTGACCGGGTGGGTATCAGGAGTGATTGCCGCCAGAGCCTTGCCTGTAGCCAGTCCGGTAGCCACGGCAGCTGCCGCTTCTTGGGCCGCTGACTGCGCTTGCTCGACACTGCTGGCTGCTTCGCTCGGCACTTGCCCCAGTTCATCAAGTGCCTTGGTTACCTGAGCGGGAATTGTGCATGAGATTTCGGTGCTGAAAAGACCAGCATCATCTTGTTCCGCTTCTTGCTGCGCGTCGAGAATCTCTTGGTAGTACTTGACGTTGGGTTCAAACTCTACGGCGACCCCCAGGCCGTTCGCCGCGATCGAGCGATTAATGAACTCACCGTCTTTGTATACCGCCGCCAGTGTTCTGCCGTAGCGATCTTCACGCTCAACGTCGTACTTTAAATCAACCTTGTCGCCCGATTTGAGCAGCGACTTGAGGTTCTCTGATGCCTCTGGGCCCATGCATTCGACGGGCTTGTTGGGATCTACGGTTTCTGGCGTGTCAATGTTTAGAAGTCGCACCCTGGTTTCCTGGCCTGCAATTTCCATATCCATGGTATCGCCGTCGATAACGCGGGTCACGGTTCCTCGTGAGTCAGGCTCGTGGGTGCTTGCGTAGACCACGCCACCGGTCGCGAGGGTTCCGGCTAAGAGCGCGGAGACCCAGATAGTCGTTTTCTTCAATTGTGTTCGTTCCTTGATGTGCGAGTGCTAATTCTCTGCTCCCTGGCAGAAAATCGAGTGATTTCATCAGAATAGCTAGTTTTATTGAACTTTCAAATGACGCGTTTTTTATGGCAGAAGCGAGGTCATAATTGACGAGGGTTTAGAAGGGCTACTCCCGCTTCAGGTTTCAAGACGCAAAGATGGCCTGATTCCGTCAGCCCTCAGTTTCTTCGCGAAACGGAACTGTTTGGGGAACCATTGTTCGCTACGAATTTGAGTGGATATCTTCATGCTGGGTGTGCGGTGGGTCGGCGCACCCAACTACTACTTAAGTATGATTGCACGCTAGACGAGCTGCGACTAGGCTATTTTTTGTAAGTCTATCGTCTAAGGGTAACCGTGAAGATCAAAATAAAAATAGCGCTCAGTTCCCTTGCTGCCACACTCCTGGCCAGCGGGTTGGCATTGCCTGCTCAAGCGCAGTCTTTGGGGCCATCCGTTGAAGCATTTGCGGTCGTTGGCGAAGAGAGTTCTGTCCCATCAAAATCTCAAAAACTGAAGCTAATTGACGCGTTGGAATTCAGCTACAAGCAAGGTGCTGAACAGGGCGACGAGGCAGCTATCGAATCCCTTCGGAAATTGGACAGCTTGTCTCGTGCGGAACAGTTGGACGAAGCGGCTTCTATTCTCACTGGCGAAGTGGAATTCGCCGAAGATGAGCCGCAAGTGGCCACTCAAATTCCGTTCGCAACTCCAGCTGCCAAATCCACAACAAGCCGTCAGCCAGTTGCCTGCTATCTGCGTGGTGTGTCTCTAGGAGGGCTTGTGGTCGCACGAGTCAAGGTGTCTGGCGGTGTTTGGGCTAAGAACTTCGGGGCGACGCTAGTCCGCGTGGAGAACCCTACTGCCCGCATCACCACTGTGTACGACCCGACCCTCAAGATCGCATTCAGTGGGGACAAAGCGTGGAAGAGCAATAACCGTGCCCATATGGAAATTGACGCAACTTCAAACAGGACAATCGGCTGGGCTACCACCGGAAGGACGGCAACTATCCAGTTTATTACTAACAGCTTTGGTATCACACAGTCCTGTAAGTGGGTGGCATAGAACTATGAATCCACTAGTGCCCAACGCATTTGAATTGGTATTTTTCATCATAATTCCACTATTGGTAACAGTAGGGCTTGCGGTTTTCTTGTTCGCCGCTCTCCGGAGAAACAATTCGAAGCCGTACAACAAGCAGGATGACGACAGTTCTGAGGCGGATCAGTAGCATTTCTTAGTTCAGGAGTCTGCAGTGGCAGTTCGGATAACCGGGCTGCCACATTCTTTTTCCTATTGAACCTTGACGCCTTCCTTGATACTGGAGCATGCCAGCTGCACTTTCGGAGAATTTGCTTATTCACCCGCAGGTTAGGGGGTCGAGCTTGGTTGAAACCTGATGGAAGTGGCCCTGGCACATGGCTCTCCGGAGCTCATTTTGGCAAGCGCTGCGCACCTTCGCGCAAGGGCGAGCAAGAGTCTCTTGGCGACGTCGTAAATTCACTGTGATGCACAGAGCTTCGAAAATTACTTGAAGCATCAACTAAATCGGAGTACGGTAGGTATCAATAGGAACAAGTGAACAGAAAACAGGGGACAGGTCATGACTACGCTCAAAGAAGATAAGCTCGCCGCCGAAACTCATATGAACGCCGTACAGCTCAAGGTCGGCGATATGAAGACCATGAGCGAGTACTACCAAAAGGCACTTGGGTTAGAGGTACTTGTTGAATCGGCCGAAGGCACCACGCTGGGTCGCGGGATTCAAGAGCTGGTCAACCTGCGCAACGCTCCGGGTCTACAGCTGGCCTCGCGCAATGAAGCTGGACTGTTCCACACCGCACTGCTCTTTGACACTCAGGCGGATCTGGCAGCCACCGTACTCTCGGCTGCACAATTTGATCAGAGCAAATTTGTGGGAAGCTCAGACCACCTAGTCTCCGAAGCGTTCTACTTCACAGATCCCGAAGGTAACGGCATCGAGCTCTACTTCGACCGCCCGCGCGACGGCTGGACGTGGAAAAACGGTGAGGTATCGATGGACACCATCTACCTGGACCCCAACGAATATCTCAACTCGCACTTGAGCGAACAGGCTGTCGCAACCCAGCGCAAGGCCGCAGCCGATATCGGCCACGTACACCTGCAGGTTGGCGATGTTGCCACCGCGCGCCAGTTCTACGTGAACACCCTCGGCTTTGATGAGACCACCGCATTGGGCGAGCAGGCCTTGTTTGTCTCCGCCGGCGGCTACCACCACCACATGGCGATGAACGTCTGGAACTCCCGCGGCGCCGGTCCGCGCAAAGACACCCTGGGCCTGGGTGAAGTACTGATCAATGTGCCTAGCGAAGAAGAAATCGGCAAATTGGCCGAACGCCTAAGCTTCGCGAAGGTAACGCACCATCACACCGGATCGGAACTACGCTTTAATGACCCATGGAACAACAATTTGCGCGTCACTCTGGGCTAATCGGTTCGTGCCAGCTACTTCAAGGTGTCCAGGTGCTCTTTGATCATTGGCGCGGTCAGTGGTTGGGTCACCAGCGGAACTAAACTGCCATCCTCGCGGCCACGCATCACCTGGTGAGCAAACTCCTCGGGATTACTGACATCAAAACGAGTCAGATCCTCCGGTGCAAACTCCCACCACTCCGAGGCTTGCAGTGCGTGCACGATCCCGGGGGCAAAACGTTCACGCAATACACGAGCTGGCACCCCGCCGACCACGGTATACGGGTCAACATCTTTGGTCACCACCGAATTTGAGGCGATGACTGCACCGTCGCCGATCTTCACTCCATGACCCAGCGACACCTTTTCGCCGATCCACACGTCGTTGCCGATGACGATTTGGCCCTGGTCATAGTCAAAATTGGTCGATTCAAGGCTGACGCCACGATCTTGAGAATAGGCTTGGGCCATCACGCGCTGGTTGTAAAAGACCGGACTGGTTGAGGCCCACTCCAGAGGGTGTCGGGCACCCATCACGCTCATACCCTTGGCGATCGAGGTGTAACGACCAACGCTCACCGACTTATGCAGCTTTGAAATCGTGTAGGAAAACGCACCCATCCGTGGCAAGGCGGTGCCTGCGGTGCCATAAAACGTCGTGTAAGGGTGTAGCTCTAGGTCTGCCTCAAAAGTAACCTGCGTGTTCGCAGCGTATGAGTCCCCGGACTTTTCCATCGTGTCCACGCCTTGGCCTGCGAGCAGGATTCGGTGGTGGCCGAGCAGTGGCTGCAGGTCAGACATCGCAATTTTCATAGCTTCAACTCTAGTTCGTGTTTCTGGGCGAGCGATAAGTGCGAGGCCGATGCGCGCTGGAAGCCTACTTCTCTGGTTTAAAGGACAGATTATTGTGGCTGGTGAAGTACGGTAGCACCCGCGAATTTTCAACACCCAAGCGCTTCATCAACATGCTGGAACCTACCCGCATACGCAAAAACACGTCGGTGGGCTTCTCTTGGGTGCGCGCTTCCTTTACCCCGGCGACGTCGATGGTGAACACGGCCTGTTGCTCATCAAATTCGCTGGCTGCATAGACCTTTACCTCAGCCTCATTGTCGCGCTGCACGATGACCAATTCAAAACCGGTGTCACGCGGCAATTTTGCCTTGTGCGCCACGCTGATTTTCAGGGCACCGCGCTCCAAGAACTCCACCGATTTTAGCCGTGCGGAAAATTCTGGAACTTCTTGCCGGGCACCGAGCTGCTTGATCTTGGACGCGATGGACATGGTTTCCTCCCAGAGCGAGACCAGGTCCCGCGAAGCATACTCTTGAGCAAATTTTCGAGCGTTGGCCGAAAGCTGCGCCGCCAATTGTGGATCGGTCATTAACTGTTCAGCGCGATCAGCCATCCGGGTAATGTCACCGGCCGGAACCAAGAAGCCGTTGACCGAATCTTGGATGCTATCGGCCGGGCCAAAGTTGATGTCGAAGGATATCGGCACACAGCCCTGGGCCTGAGCTTCAAGCAACACCAAAGCCTGCCCCTCATTGCTAGAGGTAAACAACTGCGCTGTGCAGGTGGCAAAGAAGGTTGGCAACTTATCGGAGAAGCCGTGGAAAATCACCGCATCTTCAACGCCGAGCTTGGCGCACAGCTGCTCAAGTTTTTCCCGTTGGGATCCCTGGCCGACCACATGCAAGACCGGAGCATGTCCGCGGCGCACCAATTCGGCCACCACTTTAATGGCTGCCGCCACGTTTTTATTGGTGGTCAGCGATCCGGCGGCGATCAATTGCGTTGGCTTTCGTTCCGGTGCATCCTGGCCCTTGGCTACCGGGGTGACCGCGCTGGATTTGAGCGGATTGGGGATCACAAACGTAGTATCGGCATCACCAAAACGGCGGTTATAAATGGCGCGTTGCCCCTCGGTGAGGAACACAAAACCGTCCCACAATTTTCGTTGGGCGATCACCGGGGAATGTGGATCGGACAGCTTACCGGTGAGCAGGCTTTCGCCCTTGGTCACGTGCACACTGTGGAAGGCGTACAACTTAGGCACGATCTTGGTTTCCCAGCTCCCGAGCATCGAGGCGGTGTACTTGCTGTCCACCACCACCAAGGTATTGTCGCGATCGGCCAACTGGCTTAACCAATGCCGGTACAAGGAGGCTGCGCTCGGGAAACGCGCGGTGATATTACCGGCACGATCAAGCACCTCGACGATGCGACGGTTTTTCCCGGCAGTATCGGTAAATCGGGTATCAAGTAGGAAGGTGCTGCCGTCCTTGCGCAAAAAACGTAACTGCGTGGTGGCCTCGTCCGGCCCGGCCGAACTGCTCTGGCTAAAGGCAAGCTGTGGCTCATCGCCGTAGTACACCGTATGTTGCAGTTCAAAATCCTGATGTTCCGGCTGCGCCTTGCGCTCCGGAATCCTATCCTGCGCGGCGATATCGTGTTGTGCCAAGAACGAGTAGATGTTCAGCACCTGCACCTTGGGATCCAACTTACCGCGCGCCACCAGATCCTCAACGGTCTGCGGCAGCTTCGGGTCGCGATTAAAAGTGACGATAAACGAGCGGCCATAACGTTGCGCAAAAAGTCCAGCGCGTTGGGTGCACACCGTAGTCATGCCACCAAATTCGCGTTCGAGCTTCCACGTCACCATGTAGGCGTCAAGTTCTTCGCTGCGTTCTTCGCTGCGCAAAGCCACGGGGGTATTCCTTCGGTCGATCTCAAAAACGTCGAACGCAACCGGCCGACATCTAAGCGCCAGCGCATCCAACTTTTACTCTACAGTCGCCTAGCTCATTGTGCGCAGTGGATCAGCAACCTGGCACGAGTCGAACAGCGCCTATACAGCATCACACTTACCCACAGCCGGTATTTTTTGTGCCCGATCCTCCCGCCGCCGCACCATGATGTCCCCATGAGCATTCATCAGTTGGCCGCCACCCTGGCAGCACTGCGCATCAGCCTCACCGGAAATTTCCCCCGTGGCGCCACCGCACTACTGCTGGAAATCATGGCCGCCTGCTGCACGCTCTTGCTCCGCCTTTCCCACACGCTGCGCACCAGCACCGACCCGCGCATCGCCGCCGCCCACGCCCAACTGATTGAAACCCTGCACCGCTACACCCTGCGAGAACAGCTGCACAGCATCATCGCGCTAGAATCCACCGGCGCACACCTGATCACCGATGAGGACCTGGCCGCCGTCCGCACCGGCACCACCGACTTTTCCACCCCCGCCCATCAGCATTCAGGCCGCGCGCACTACCTGAACACCGCCGACTTCGCCGCCAAATTTCTGGACCTCAACGCCCACGAGGCGATGCGCCGGGTGAACGACGCACACCTACTAATCGCCCGCCGCGCCATCGACGGCAGCACCATGCCTCCGCGCCTGACCAAATTAGCCGACCTCTACACTTCTTCGGCCGATCTTGACCCCCGTATGGTGGCCCGCGCTGCCCGCGCGCTGGACTCCTTCGAGCCAACCGACACTTGTTTTGAAGGGCTACCCCTCGCGCCCACCGCCCTCCACTCCGACGGCCAGCTACTTGAAGATCACGCAGTGCAGCTTCTGGCTGAACCCGAACGCAACACCCGCGAAAGCCTACTGAACAACTTCATCTCCGCCGAACGCAAAGCGCGCAAAAAAACCACAGCTCCCGAATGCGGACTGTTTTTACAGAGCCAGGTGGGGGACCGCGACATCTGGAAGCTAGTTGTCGCCGGCGATCAGCGCGAGGAAATGCGCTCCCACGCCGCCCAGAGTGATAACCCGCGCACCGATGCCGGCAAATCTGCCCGCGCTGACCAGTCCGGCTCACCTGATGAAACGCAGGCGTCAAAAGATCAAGACCACCCGGCAGACGATGGACCCCTGAACAGCGATGCACCCTTGAACAGCGATGCCCTCTTTAACAGCAACGACCCGATGCCACCGTGGGCCCAAGACCCCACCCCCGAAACGCAGCCCTTGTTAAAGGAGGGAGAACAAAACGCAGGTTTTGTTAATCCCAGCGCGCAGGTTCCCGGCGACGGTAATATCTCGGTCGCTCAACGACGCCTGAACGCCCTGCTCGCGGCCATGAAAAATTCGAATCCGAGCAACACCGCCAAAACCGTCACCCCAAAGATCGCCATCCACATCAAGCTCGACGCATTGGCGGATCTAAAAAATCTGGACAAGCTCACCTCCGTCACCGAACACGGACTAAAACTCGGGCCGGCAGATACGGGCCAACTAATCTGCCAAGGCGACATCTATCGGGTAATTTTTGGCCCCAATTCTCAACCGCTCGACGTAGGTCGATCTCAACGCTTCTTCACCGAGGCGATGAAGCGCGCCATTTATGCTCGCGATAAAGGCTGCATCGTTCCGGGCTGCACCGCGCCGGTGGAAATGCTCGAATACCACCACAACAATTGGTGGGAAAACGGCGGCTGCACCTCGAGCGCCAATGGCAGTTGCCTGTGCCGCGCCCATCACCATGCGATCCATGCCGGATTGTTAACGCTGAGCACCATCGGGGGACTGGCGTACATCACGCTGCCCAAACATCTTGATCCGCTCCAGATCCCGGCCCGAAACCGGATCCACACGGTGTCCTGACCCAAGCCCTGAGCTAAACTAGTGCTACCGGCTAACTGCGTGAGTGATCAACCTCATGGCATCAGCGCCACGCGCGACCAAAATAGAGTTGGCCAGCATGCTCGCTCTCTGGCATAATTGCAGGGTACTCGATTTGATTCGGCCCCTCTCTCCGCTTCGAATCCTGTCCCTTTTAGAGTCCGATCAGTAAGGCCTGCCCCACAGGTGCTAAAAATTGGGCTCGACCATGTTGAGAAACAGGAGTGACCACTACAGTGGCCGTTAAAATTCGTCTGAAGCGCTTCGGTAAGATGCGCGCACCTTTCTACCGCGTTGTTGTCATGGACTCCCGCGCTAAGCGCGATGGCCGTGCCATCGAGGAGATCGGTAAGTACCACCCAACCGAGAACCCATCGATCATCGAGATCGATTCTGAGCGTGCTCAGTACTGGCTGTCCGTTGGCGCTCAGCCATCGGAGCAGGTTCACAAGTTGCTGAACATCACCGGTGACTGGCAGAAGTTCAAGGGCATCGATGGCCAGGAAGGCACCTACAAGGTTGCCGAGCCTAAGCCAGCATTCGTTGCACCTGACAAGGGTTCAGTGATCCTCCCAGAGGCAATCACCAAGAAGGCTGAAAAGCCAGCTGCTGAAGAGGCAGAGGCCGAAGCTACCGAGGCTGAGTAACAGTGCTCGTTGATGCGCTCGACCATATGGTTCGCGGAATCGTTGAGGACCCGGAAGACGTCAAGGTTGCCTTGAAGTCCACCCGCCGCGGCGATCTGCTCGAAGTACGGGTCAACCCTGAAGATCTCGGTCGTGTGATCGGACGTCAGGGACGCACCGCACGAGCACTGCGTACCGTCATGGCAGCGCTGGCCAAGGAATCGGTTCGTGTTGATGTTATCGACACCGACCGTCGCCGCGGCTAAGCAACTGCAGCTCAACTTCTAGTTGGCTTCATTTCGAAAGGAGTTTCCGTCCTACAAGTGACGGGAACTCCTTTCGTGTTTCACCCAGATATTGCACCCCACCTCCCGGCGTATCCCCGGATCACCACGCAGAAAGAGCAGCAGACTATGCGATTGCAGGTTGCCCGTATTGGTAAGCCCCACGGTATCCGTGGCGAAGTCACCGCCCAGGTCCAGACCGACAACCCCGAAGAGCGATTCACCCCTGGGGTGGAGATCATCGTGGTCGATGGCCCGGTCAAAACCCTCACGGTGAAAAACGCGCGCTGGAACAAGACCATTTTGCTGCTCTCCTTCCAGGAGATCTCCGACCGCAACCAGGCTGAAACCCTGCGCGGCGCACGACTGGAAATTGAAGTCTCCGACGTGCCAGAGGATGACTCCGACGAGTGGTACGAGCACGAGCTGCTGGACCTGAAGGTCATGCTCGATGGCCAGCAGGTTGGCGTGATCACCGGACTACGCACCAACCCTGCCCAAGACCTTTTGGTCTTTGAGGACAACGACGGACAGGAAATCTACCTGCCCTTCGTCGACGAGTTTGTCCCGGATGTCGATCCGGAAGCCGGCATCGTCGTCATCACCCCACCAGCGGGCCTGCTCACCCTCAATAGCGACGAAGCGGACGACGAAGCGCAGCTCGACAACGAGAACTCCAGCGATCAGGAAGAGCGCTAAGCCATGCGTCTTGATGTCATCTCGATCTTCCCGGAGTACCTGCAGCCGCTTTCACTGTCGCTGATCGGCCGCGCCGCCCAAGACGGAATTCTGGACCTGAATCTCACCAACCTGCGTGACTTCACCGAGGATAAGCACCGCAAGGTGGACGACACTCCCTACGGTGGTGGCGCTGGCATGGTCATGATGCCCGAGCCATGGGGCAAGGCCCTTGATTCGGTACGCTCTGCTAACGCGCAAGGCCCCAAGCCAACGCTGATTGTTCCTTCGCCTGCCGGCGCGGTCTTCAACCAGCAGATGGCCTACGATCTGGCCGAAGAAGAGCACCTGGTCTTCGCCTGCGGCCGTTATGAAGGCATCGACGAACGTGTCATCGACTACGCGCACGAGAATTTTAACGTCATCCCGGTTTCCATCGGCGACTACGTGCTTAATGGGGGAGAAGTAGCGGTCATGGTGATGGTTGAGGCCATCGCCCGCCTGATCCCGGGCGTGATCGGCAACCCTGAGTCGCTGGTCGAAGAATCCCACTCCGATGTGCTGCTGGAATACCCGGTCTACACCAAGCCGTCCTCATGGCGTGGCCGCGAGGTCCCCGAGGTTCTGCTCGGTGGCAATCACCAGCGTGTGGGTCGATTCCGTCGCGACGAACAGATTAAGCGCACCGCCGCCCGTCGCCCGGACTTGATCGAGCAGCTCGACGTGCAATCGCTGAACCGTCGCGACCGTGATGCCCTCTGGCACAACGGCTTTGCCGTAGTTGAAGGGACGATCACCCCTAAGTCGCAGCTGGAGTGGGCCACCGGTGCCGGCGCCGAAACCAGCCCGGCAACCGCACCAGATCCGGAATCGGCCAGCTAAGAGGTCAACATCACGACGGCTTAATTTCTGGCAGACTCGCGTCCGCTAGTTAGATACGGCATAATTGTTTCTTGGTGTGTTTTTGTCCGGCTCCTGCCGCAGGGGGACGACTGGATATGAAAGAACCACCGCACCGATTGCTAGAGCCAATCGGTGGTATACGTTCCGGGGAGTTCGCAAAGCCGATGGCTAGCGAAGAGCCCCGCTACGAGGATTCGGTGACCTGCGGCATTGATCCTAGGAGATGCAACATGCATTTACTTGACTCTGTTGATTCAGCTTCGCTGCGTTCAGGCATTCCAGCTTTCGGTGCCGGCGATACCTTGAAGGTACACGTCAACATCATCGAAGGTAAGAACTCGCGTGTCCAGGTATTCCAGGGCTACGTTGTAGGTCGTCACGGCGACGGCATTCGCGAAACCTTCACCGTTCGCAAGGTATCCTTCGGTACCGGTGTTGAGCGTACCTTCCCAGTTCACTCCCCAATCATCGACAAGATTGAGGTTGTAACCAAGGGCGACGTACGTCGTGCCAAGCTGTACTACATGCGCGATCGTCACGGTAAGGCTGCTCGCATCCGCGAGAAGCGTGACTTCAACGCAAAGAAGTAATCTGCGTTCTTCGATGAACCAGACTGCCCGCTCCGAGCGAGCAACTTTGAAGCGCCGGGCCTTTTCATGGGTCTGGCGCTTCGCTGTACTCGCCATCATTCTCGGCCTGCTCTCTACCATTATCTTCCGCGCGAGCGTGATTGACCTGTTTCATATCGACTCCAGCTCGATGCAGTCCACGCTGAACCCTGGCCAAAGCATCGCCGTTGACCGCCGAGCCTACAAAGACACCGATCCGCAGCGCGGGGACGTGATCGTTTTTGACGGCCGCGGCTCATTCCTGCCCTATGCCAAGGCGAGTTTCGCCGACGATCTGCTCGGCGCACTGAGCCTGACGGGCACCGGCAGCAAGTACGTCAAGCGCGTCATTGGTATTGGTGGCGATACTATCGAGTGCAAGGGCACACCCTGCCAGCTCACCGTCAACGGTCAGCCCCTAGAAGAGCCCTACGTTTTTGACGGCGATGCACCAAGCGAGCAATCATTCTCGGTGAAGGTTCCTGAGGGCCGGCTCTGGGTGATGGGCGATCACCGCTCCGCCTCCAAAGACTCGCGCTCCCTGCTTGGTGCCAGCGGTGGTGGCATGATCAGCGTTGAGCGTGTAACCGGCAAAGCAACCAACATCGTGTGGCCGCTGGACCAGAAATCGCAGATCCAATAAATGGCCCGTGCGCAACTGCCACAACGGCTGCAAAGTAGCGTCAGATGACGAAATCCTCGACATCTGACGCTATTTTTTCGTTTCTCGTGTATTTTTTCGCAAGTTCCCAGACTCGACCGGGAATCTGTGTGTTTAGTATGGAATTTCTGCGACAGTACACAGGTTTCAATAAGCTGACTAGGCGCTAGAAAGAGTACTCCAATCTTAAACCAATTGAGTAACGGTGCGAGATGTGACCTAATCGAAAATCGACAGCGTGCACTGACTAGGCGGTTTGCGTGTTTATGTTTATATTTTCGTTGGATTCCTTACTTGAAACCATGCATTGCACCCGCTATTGTTTCATTTTGGTAACAACACCTGTGCTGAGGTGTGCCCGGAGGTATGGGCCGCGCTAGCACTCGCACCAAAAATGTGGGAGAAGCATTAATGCCAAATCCAAATAAAAAGACTGCGCAACGAGGTCTCGTTGCTGCAGCCGCTACCGCTTTGGTAGTTGGCAGTAGCTTCATGCCAGCCGTTGCGGCCCCGGAGGCGACTAGCTCGCCGTCGGCCCCTTCGAGCAGCTCAGCAACCCCTAGCGCGACGCCTAGCCAAAGTGCAGTGGACACGACCGGACTGCCTGAAGCTATCGAACGCGACCTAGGCAAAACCGTCGAGGAATACGTCGAAGAATCGAAGACCAGCGAAACCGCCGCAGCCCTTGCAAAGCAGCTGAAGGCCAAGGGTATCGAGTCCCGCACGTCCGTCAAGGACGGCAAGGCAAAGGTTGAGGTCAGTAAGAAGGACGCGACCGAGGCCAAGAAAATTGTCGAGGTTTCCCCTGCGGCTGTGTCTCTTGAAATCAACAAGAACAACCTGTCAACCGTTGAAGGCGTTTACGAGGAAATCGTTGACAACGTCGATAACTCGCAGCTAAGCCGACTGACCGCGATCGTCAATACGACCGTCAAGGGCAAGAACGTCGTGAAGATCATTGCTTCGGGTCCTGGCTCCATTGAGGGAACCAAGCGTAAGGCTCTCACCAAGAAGAAGGCCGCTGCCGGCGAGCTTTCCTTGGAAGAATTTGCCGAACATGCAGCCGCTTCTGACGTAGTCTTCGCGCCATCTAAGAAAGATGGCAGTGGAGCTGCGAAGCAGGGCGCTACCGAAGATATTTACGGTGGTATGGGCTACGCCATCGGTCAGGGCGGACAGGAACCAGGCGCTCGTTGCTCGATCGGTTTCAACGCATGGGACTCGACTGGTAAGGACGCAATCCTCAGCGCAGGTCACTGTACTGAAGATGGCTCCATGACCGACACCTATGTAATTGAAGCAGAAGCTCCAAACCAGTTCCTCGGATACTTTGCGGAACTTGGTAATTTTGGTTTCGCTCAGTTTGGTGGACCCGGCAACTCGGGTTACCCAACGGATGCAACCTGGGATGACGTAGACACTGAAAACCCAGGCACTGATATCTCGGTTATCGAGGGTATCAACGCAGATCTGAACCTGAAGCCAGCTGTTTCGCAGTGGCCAGCAGGTGGAGACGAGCGCGATAAGGTCATCAACATTACCGGTGCCGCTTCCGGTGCCGTTGGCGCCAACGCTTGTTCCTCGGGTTCAACTACCGGTTGGGGCTGTTCGGAAATTACCGGCGAAGGCATCTTCTTCGTGCAGGGCAAAGACGGAACCTTGCGTGACGTTTGGGGCTACACCGCAAAGAACCCAGGCCAGCGTGTTTTGGACCAGGGTGACTCGGGTGGAGCCGTGCTGATTGGCACTAAGGCTATCGGCATCAACTCTGCCAATGGTGCCGGAACCGACGGTGTGGAAAACACCAGTGATGACATCGCTATGTACACCGGGCTGACTGATGCACTGAACCGCATTAGTGGAGTCAAGGGTTACACCGTCAAGAAATTCATCAACGCACCAACCCTGACCACCAAGAATGGTTCAGAAGTTGACGCTGGAGATTCGATTTCCGGCAACGTAGAGGGTGCAGGCTCCGGTACCAAGGTTGACGTTATCGTCGACGGCAAGGTTGTGGAGACCGTAGCCGTTGATGGCAATGGCAACTTCAAGTTCACCGCACCGGAGAAGGCTGGCGCTTACGCCTTCACTTTGCAGGCACGCAATGGGTTCGACAAGTCGGCAACCACCAAGGGCAGCGTAGTAGTTGTTGTAGCTCCAACGCCTACTCCAACCCCAACGCCTACCCCGACTCCAACCCCAACTCCTACCGAGGAGCCTTCCGAGACTCCAACTGAGGAGCCTTCCGAGACTCCAACTGAGGAGCCTTCCGAGACTCCAACTGAGGAGCCTTCCGAGACTCCTACTGAGGAACCATCGGAAACTCCAACTGAGGAGCCTTCCGAGACCCCTACCGAGGAGCCTTCCGAGACTCCAACTGAGGAGCCTTCCGAGACTCCTACTGAGGAACCATCGGAAACTCCAACTGAGGAGCCTTCCGAGACTCCTACTGAGGAACCATCGGAAACTCCAACTGAGGAGCCTTCCGAGACTCCTACTGAGGAACCATCGGAAACTCCAACTGAGGAGCCTTCCGAGACTCCAACTGAGGAGCCTTCCGAGACTCCAACTGAAGAGTCGAGCGAAGCTCCACAGGATGAGACCATCGATGAGCCAACCAACTCGGCTACTCCAAAGGAAACTCCTAAGAACGACGATCCTTTGGCAGACACCGGTTCGGCTAGCGCTCCTTTGATCGCTGCAGGTGGCGCACTGGCTCTGGTCGGCGCAATGTTCCTGCTGTTCCGTCGCGGCAACCGTCGTCACGGCTAAGCAACACACGGTCCAGCAATGAACCGCTAAGAGGTTCTAGCAACCGCTAAAAATGTCCCGCTACTTCATCATTGGTAGCGGGACATTTTTAGTAGGCACACATGTGCTTCACCGAATGCTTTACGAAAGGCGCGTTAGCCTGAATTCTAGGTAGGCTGTGGCAACGCAAAAAATACTGAGGTGGAAATAATGAATTTCAACGCCAAAACATCCCGCACCCCATTAGCTCTGGCGTCGACGGCGCTCATGGCCAGCCTGCTGCTGTCGGGCTGTGGCCAAGAAGCGGAACCGGGCACCAAAGAGTCAGCCAGCACGCACTCAGCCCACCCTTCCGAAGAATCGAGCGAGAACACCGTGGACCAAACTGCACTATTGGACACCAACGAGAAGCTCTCGAAGGAATTGGGCGAGGACTACGTGCAGGGCTGGATCAAGGACGGCAAGCTGCACGTGTCTACCACCAATGAATCGAAGACCATCATCATTGAAGATGCTGGGGCGATCGGTCATGTAGTGAAGTTCAGCAACAAAGAGCTACGTGCGGCCATCGGCAAGATCATGAGCTGGCAATCCAAGCAGGAGACCCCGATCAGTTCCTCGATCCACGCCTACTCGCTGAACCCGGAAACCGGCGGCCTCACGCTCTCAGTGGATAGCAACCAGATCGACGCGCTTCAAACACTGATCAAGACCGAGAAGCCGATCGGCGAGATTCCGGTGGACTTAGAACCTAGCGGCGGCATCGGCTCACCGGCGAGCAACTAACCACCACCAACCAACTACCACCATCCCGTCAGGGTGCGCACAGTGGCTGGTCCGAAAATTCGGGCCGGCCATTAGCGCGCCCAGCGGCGGGTAATTAGCCGGTCGCCAGGCGCATCCCAAGGATCCGCACCACACAATGACCGATTGAACAACTTGGGGCACGTAAGATGGGGGTGTTACGCGATAATGGAAGGTACAAATCGAACTGTGAGCGCCGCCCCAGCTGAAAATTCCCACGAATCGGGACCGCTATACAAAATATGGCGCTTTGTTCGCGAGATCGTCATCATCGTTGTCATCGCGTTGGTGCTCTCCTTCGCGATCAAGACCTTCTTCTTCCGCGCGTACTACATTCCTTCGGGATCCATGGAAAACACCTTGGAAATCAACGACCGAATCTTCGCCAACTTGATGGTTCCCGGTCCCTTTGAGCTGAACCGCGGCGACGTGGTCGTCTTCCGTGATGATCTGGGCTGGCTGCCACCACTAGAGCAATCGCCCACCGCCTTTGAAAACGTGCTCTCCTTTGTCGGAATCCTGCCCGCAGCCGACGAGCAGTACCTGGTCAAGCGCATCATCGGCATGCCGGGGGACACCGTCTCCTACTCGCAGAGCGACGGCAAATTGAAGATCAACGGCGAAGAAATCGACGAGCCATATGTGTACCAGGGCAACAAGCCCTCAGATATGGAATTCTCGGTCACCGTGCCACAAGACAAGATCTGGGTCATGGGCGATCACCGTGCAGCCAGCGCCGATTCACGCTTCCACACCGACATCCAGGGCGGATTTGTGGACCTAAACTCCGTGCAGGGTCGCGCGTCGATCATTTCCTGGCCAGCCTCGCGATGGGGCACCGTGGATTCCCACGATGAGGTCTTCTCCAACGTTCCCGAGCCGGCAGCCAACTAACGTGCCAGCAGCTAAAATTTCGGCCAAAAACCAGCCCACCACCCTCGATCATGAACGTGCCTTAGCCGCGACGCAGCAGGTGCGCTTCATTGGCGCGGTGGATGAGGTGGGTCGTGGGGCCTTGGCCGGTCCCATCACCGTGGGCATGACCGTGATCGACATTCAGTCGGTCAGCGAGTTCCCACAACTACGCGACTCCAAACTTTTGCGTCCCGAAACCAGGGTTGATTTGGTGCCGCAGGTTCGTCAATGGGCGGTGGCCTACGGTGTGGGGCACAGCTCGGCCCAAGAAATTGATGAACTTGGTGTCACCGCAGCCCTGCGTCTTGCCGGCACCCGCGCCGCGGCGCAGTGCTGTGTCGCACCCGAGGCGATCTTGCTTGATGGTAGTTACGACTGGTTGACCGCCCCGGAGCCGGACCTCTTTGACCTCTTGGCCGATGATCGAGAACCGGTGGGTTTACACCTGCCGGTGCGAACCATCATCAAGGGCGATATGACCTGCCAAGCGATCGCCGGGGCTTCCATTCTGGCCAAGGTTGAACGAGATGCGATCATGGTCGACCTGGCCTCAAGCTACCCGAGCTTCGGCTGGGAAATTAATAAGGGCTACGCCACGGCTGCGCATCGTGCGGCGATCGTGGATCAGGGCCCGTGCGACTACCACCGCAAAAGCTGGAACTTGACTTCAGGGGCCAACACAGCCCAAGGTGAAGCCACAACAAAGAAAGCAAAGTGATGGCTGGCGACGACCTGGAAAATTACGAGTCCGATATGGAACTACAGCTGTACCGCGAGTACAAAACCGTGGTGGGGCTCTTTAATTATGTGGTTGAAACCGAACGGCGTTTTTACCTGGCCAATCAGGTTGACGTGAAAACGCTGAGCAATGCCGGCGAGGTCTACTTCGAGCTGAACCTCATCGACGCCTGGGTCTGGGACATCTATCGGCAGGGCCGCTTTGTTAAAGCCGTGAAGGTACTGACCTTTAAGGACGTCAACGTCGAGGAACTGAACCGCGACGAACTGCAGATCCCCAAAGAGGGCATCGACTCCTAACCACTCGCTGCGCTTTATTCCCCACCGCAGTAATCCACAACCGGCCACAACACCGCACCATGGCGTGCTGATCAAGCCCAGGATGTTCCTTACAGATAGTTTGAACATCCAGGAGCGATCATGCGCACTGCTGCACAGCGCTTGGGGGCGGCCGGGGAACAAGCCGCCGCCGAGTACCTAAGCCACAACGACTATGAGATTCTCGACCGCAACTGGCGATGCTCGGCCGGTGAGCTTGACGCGGTAGCCCGGGCCGGAAACGGGCAGATCGTGGCCATCGAGGTCAAAACTCGCTCCAGCCAGCGCTTCGGCACCGGCTTTGACGCGATCAACGCGCAAAAGTATCGCCGGCTGCACAAATTACTGATCCTCTGGGCCCAAGCGCACGCAATGTTCATCGCCCAACCGCGCATCGACATCGTTGAAGTCTATCCCTCGGGCGACCAATACCTCTTTGACCTGCACCAATCGGTGCAACCATGAGTACCGCCCGAACTACCGCGGTGGCCATCCACGGGGTCAACGTGTCGTTGATCGAGGTGGAGGCCGATCTTGGCAACGGCATCCCCGGGTTCATCATCCTCGGCCTGCCTGACGCCTCACTCAACGAGGCACGCGAACGCATCAAGGCCGCAGCCCGCAATACCGGGATCCCTCTGGCTAACCGAAAACTCACGGTGAACCTCACCCCGGCCACCCTGCCCAAATATGGTTCCGGTTTTGACTTAGCGATCCTTACCGCTGCGTTGGCCGCGGATCAACAGCTAGTCACCAGCCCCAACACGCTCTACCTCGCCGAGCTGGGTCTGGATGGCACGTTGCGCCCGGTGCCCGGGGTGCTGCCGGCGGTACAACTGGCCAAAGAACATGGACTCGCCCGGGTGATTGTGGCTGAAGCCAACGCCCACGAAGCCAGGCTCGTTGCGGGCATGGAAATCTTTTCCGCCCACCACCTCGGCCAGGTTCTTGAATACTGTGGGGCACCGCGAGAACTACTGAGCACCTATCTGCACCATCCACGCGCGGATCAAGTAACTGCCGGAACACAGAACGCCATCACACCGGCGGCCAGTGAAGAGGCGGATCTGCAACTAGTCAACGGGCAGCACGAAGCCAGGCTGGCCTTAGAACTAGCGGCGGCCGGGGGACATCACCTGATCATGGTGGGGCCCGCCGGTGCCGGCAAAACGATGCTCGCCAAGTGCCTGCCAACCATCATGGCGCCCCTTGACGATCAGCAAGCCCTAGAGGCCACCGCCGTCCACTCGATCACGCACGGTGCGTTGAGCGAAATGACCCAACTGCAACGCACCCCGCCGTTTATCGCGCCGCACCACACCGCCTCGTTATCCGCGTTGATCGGCGGTGGAACCTCCCAATTGATTCCCGGCGCCATCACTCGGGCGCATCAAGGTGTGCTGTTTCTCGACGAAGCCGCCCAGTTTAATTCTGGTGTGCTCGACGCGTTGCGCCAACCCATCGAGGAGGGCTACATCAACCTTGCGCGCGCTAAAGGGCACCAACGACTGCCTGCCCGCTTCCAGCTGTTGCTCGCTTCCAACCCGTGCCCCTGTGGACGCAACTTTGGCACCGGCACCGGTTGTACCTGCACTCCGATGGCTCGCCGCCGATACTTCGCCCGTCTTTCCGGGCCGATCCTTGACCGCGTAGACCTACAAGTGCGGGTTAACCCGGTGCCCCAAGCTCAGCTACTGCAAAACGCCCCGAACGAGTCCAGTGAAAAAGTGCGCGATCGAGTGCTGGCCACCCGCGAGCGTAGCCAAGGCAGGCTGAAAACCTTTGGCGTGAGTTGCAACGCGCAAATCCCCACTCGGGTACTGCGCCAAGAATTGCGCTACCCGGCGAAAACCCAAGTGGCCCTCGAACAGCTGGCCACCCGGCGTGGTCTATCGGCCCGCGGCATCCATCGCCTACTGCGCGTGGCGTGGACCGTTGCCGATCAGCAACAGCATGACGCACCCACCCAAGACGACTTAGCCATTGCCGCGCATCTGCGCCAAAGCCTAGAAAACAGTTAGGAACCACCCGATGCAACGCAACCAGAACGTCGAACTTCTCACCACCAATACCAGCGCGCAGCGGCGGGTCATCGCCCACCTCAACCAGCTCATCGAACCCAACGACTTCACCGCCACCGCATTACTGGAGCTAATGTCGCCGTCCGAACTACTCACGCTGATTCAGCGTCAGGACTTTGTGCCTCAGGGACTCAAAGCCCAGGTAGATCAGATCCTCGGGTTTAAACCTTCCTCGAATATGGCCCAAGATCTCAAAGTTGCCCTGACTCGTTGGCGCAAGCGACTTTCCCTGAGTAACCCGCAGGCGGTCCTAGACATGGCGGCGCGCCATGGCGGCGGACTCCTACTGAACACCGATCCCGGCTGGCCTAGGCAGGTTGATGAGCTGAACCTCGGTAGACCACTGTGCCTGTGGTGGCGAGCGAACAATCCCGAGTTGCTGAGCGGCCAACAGCTGTCGCGCAACGTCGCAATTGTCGGCTCACGCGATGCCAGTGACTATGGCGACCAGGTGACTTTTGATCTGGGGCGCACCCTTGCGTTGCGCGGTTACACCGTGGTTTCGGGCGGTGCCTATGGCATCGATGCCAGCGCTCATCGCGCAGCGCTGAGTGTGGATCAATGGGAGCACCCCAACCCTGCGACCATTTCGGTGATGGCAGGAGGGATCGACCGGCTCTATCCCTCGGGAAACAGCAACCTACTCAACCAGGTGATCGCTCGTGGAGTCCTGCTTTCAGAGGTGCCTCCGGGAACCACCTCGGCTCGATTCAGGTTCCTGAACCGTAACCGTTTGATCGCGGCACTGAGTCGACTCGTGATTGTCACCGAAGCCAGGCATCGCTCCGGAGCACTGAACACGGCAAGCCATGCGGTAGAGCTCAGTCGCGATGTGGCAGCCGTCCCCGGTAGCGTTTTTGCACCAAATTCGGCTGGCTGCCATCGGCTGATTTCTGAAGGCAGCGCCCTGTTGCTCACTAGTCCGCAGGATGCCCTGCGGCTTGTTGGTGCGGAAAGTGTCGCACAACCGGTGCAGGAGCAGTTGAGCATTGAACGTCCCACGGATCGGCTGGGTAGGGATGAAGGCATGGTTTACGACTGCATGTCCTTCGCCCGCGGCCTTGTCATCGACGAGATCTCGGCTCGAAGCGGGGTCCCGCTGATTCAAACCTTGCAAGCGGTGGGCCAGCTTGAAGCACTGGGCATGGCGAGCACCGATGGTAGGACGTGGAAGTTGGTTCGTCCGGCCGCCTGAGCAGACTCGGGTAAGCTCGGTGGTGATGAAGCATGATCCTTCCACCACCGTTCCAACGGGCCTGTCTGCGAAATTTGCCGAGCCTGTGGCCGATTATTTGGAATATCTGCAACACGAACGAGGACGCAGCGAGAATACCTTGCGCGCCTACGACGTTGACCTGCGAAACTTGGGGCAGTTCCTCAAGGACCGCGCGCAAGATCCGGGCTTGAAACAGATTTCGGTTGAGATGCTGCGTGATTGGCTCGCGTTGCTCCACGAGTCGCAGATTTCGCGCACCACGTTGGCGCGGCGTATCTCTGCGGTGAAAAACTTCTTCGCTTGGGCGCTCAAACATGACCTAGTTGATACCGATCCGGCGCTGCGTTTGGCCGCTCCGAAAAAGGAACGTCGCTTACCGCATGTGCTTCAGCCAAGCCAGATCGATCGACTGCTGTCTTCCGAGCCTTCCGATCCCTCAGCGACCGCCGCGCAGGCCGAACCACCATCCGGTGATTCCGAAACAAGTGCCGAGGCGAAGCCTGATGATGCCAAAGCGAGGGCGGTCAAATCCCGGGACAAGGTGATTGCTGAATTGCTCTACGCCTCAGGGCTACGCATTAGTGAGCTTGTTGCGTTGGATGTTGCCGACATTGATTTTGAACGTCGAACCCTGAAGGTTCTCGGTAAGGGTAACAAGGAGCGGATGGTTCCTTTTGGCAAGCCAGCAGAGCGGGTCATGATTGACTGGATCAGGTCTCACCGTCGGGTTTTAGCCGTCGAACAGGCCGAGGATGCGCTCCTGGTGGGAGTCCGTGGGTCCCGGCTCAACGTGCGCCAAGCTCGTGAAGTGATAGCTACCGCCCTTCGGTCGTTGGGGGACACCTCGGCTAGTGGGCCGCACGCCCTGCGACATACTGTGGCCACACATCTATTGGACGGCGGTGCTGATTTGCGCGCAGTTCAGGAGTTCCTTGGTCACGCATCCTTGGCCACCACCCAGCTCTATACCCATGTTTCGGTGGAACGATTGCGGCAAAGTTACCGCCAAGCACACCCTCGGGCATGATTATTTGCTAGTTATCTGGGAAAAGTGACGTACCGGGTGGCGAAAAGTGCCCTTCATCGGGCAAAATAGAAGTATCGGCGGCAAAAGCACCTGTTCGATGTTGACGTAGGGGAAGACGATCAACACCGCAACGGAGGATGGCATGTCTGCACCGATGACCAGAGGCGTGATTTTTGTACATTCCGCCCCTGCAGCGCTGTGCCCACATCTGGAATGGGCAATTGGGTCTGTGCTTGGGACGCCAGTCAAGATGGACTGGACGGAACAGCAGGTAGCACCCGGTTTTTGTCGCGCCGAAATCCAGTGGGTAGGCCCTCAAGGTACCGGCGCTCTGCTCACCAGCGAAATGCATGGTTGGCAGCACCTACGCTTTGAAATCACCGAAGACCCGAGCCCCGGCGCCGATGGCAGCCGTTGGTCAGTCACCCCGGATCTGGGAATCTTCCATGCCACTATCGATGTTGCAGGCAACATCATGGTCAGCGAAGAGCGCATCCGTTGGGCCTATGAAAAGGGCGAAGGCAATCCTTCGATCTTCTACCAAGAGATGTCCGTGGCCCTAGGCGAAGCCTGGGATGAAGAACTCGAACCATTCCGCCATGCTGGGGACGAAGCTCCAGTTCGATGGCTTAACCAGGTGGTATAACAACTAGTTAATTAGTCTCTGGGTGAGTTTTCGACTGCATCCAGTTGAGCCCGGGTGGTGCGGGGTTGTTACCAAAAGAAGTAGGGCCCAATACTAAATTGGGTCCTACTTCTGGCTTTTGCGCTAAATTTGCTCGCGCTAACCCCCGCAGCTCCTACCGAACAACATCAAATACGTTTTTCTGGACCCCGTTGGGGTAAGCCTGCGAGTCAACCAGCTTCAGCTTCTGTGCGTCCAAAGATTCCTGGCTAAAGAGCCGCTTGCCTTCGCCCAAGAGCACCGGGAACACCAAAAGGTTGTACCGGTCGATCAGGTGATGCTCCTGAAGTGAACGGACCAGCGTGGCCGAACCGTGAATGCTAATCGGCCCGCCCTCACCGGCACGCAAACGTGCAACATCAGCCACCGATCGCAAGATGGTGGTCTCACCCCAGTTCTGTATAAGATCCTTGTCATCAAGCGTGGTGGAAAGTACGTACTTGGGCATAGCGTTGTACAGCGGAAATTGGTCGTCCATGCTCGGCCACACCGGAGCAAATGCCTGGTAGCTGACTCGACCGAGCAGCATGGCGGTTGCCTCGCCCTGTTCGGTACCCTTGAGCTCGTAGGCGGCCGGATCGAACTCAACACTATTCATGCTCCAGCCCGTATTGCGGTAGTCAGCTTCACCGCCAGGGGCTTCAACAACACCGTCGAGGGAAATGAATGAAGTGGCGATCAGCTGACGCATAACGGTTGCTCCTTGGCTGGTAGTCAGTGTCGAGACGCGCAAAATGACCTGCAGGTTAGTTGCGCGGTCGCGAACGAAGAGAAATCAGGGTTAGACAAAGGTTAGCACCTGAAATATCGGGGTGAGCCGGGACAAGAGAGCAAAAAATGGGCTGGCTCCGGAAATAAATTCCTGGAGCCAGCCCAAATGTGTTTAGCCGGAGAGAATTACTAGACGCTACGGATTGCTACAACGGCGTTGTGGCCACCGAACCCGAAGGAGTTGTTCAGTGCGACGATGGTGCCCTCGGCCCGAAGAGCCTGAGGAGCGCCGGTCACAACCTTCAGCGGGATCGCTGGATCCTGGTTGTCCAAGTTGATCGTCACCGGGGTGGTGCGGTGGTACACGGCCAGTGCGCAGAGCACGGACTCCACTGCACCGGAAGCACCGAGCAGGTGACCCATCTGGGACTTGGTTGCCGAAACCCAAACGTTTTCGAGCTGATCGCCCAATGCATTCTTCAAGGCGGTGTACTCTGGAGCGTCGCCCACCGGAGTGGAGGTGGCGTGTGCGTTTACGTGCACCACGTCCTCTGGCTGAATGCGGCCGTCGTACATCGCTGCCTTCAGCGCACGAGTTGCACCGGAACCCTCTGGATCCGGTGCGGTGATGTGGTGCGCGTCCGAGGTGACCGAGGAACCGGCAAGCTCGGCGTAGATGCGTGCGCCACGAGCCAGAGCGTGCTCTTCGGATTCGAGCACCAGTGCGCCGGCGCCTTCACCCATCACAAAGCCGTCACGGTCCACGTCGTACGGACGCGAAGCCTTGGTTGGATCGTCGTTGCGGCGCGAAAGTGCGTGCATGGAGGCAAAAGCAGCCATTGGCATTGGGTGGATGGCAGCTTCAGCGCCACCAACCATTACAACATCAGCCTTGCCGGAGCGGATCAGTTCCAGGCCAACGTGCATAGCCTCGGTACCCGAAGCGCAAGCCGACACGGGGGTGTGAGCTCCACCAGCGGCGCCCAGATCCAGCGAGACCGCTGCGGCTGGGCCGTTAGGCATCAGCATTGGTACGGTCATCGGCAGCACACGACGCGGGCCCTTTTCGCGCAGGGTGTCCCAAGCGTTGAGCAAGGTCCAGACGCCGCCGATGCCGGTAGCAAATGCCACGGCCAGCTTGTTCTGATCGATCTCTTCCTTGTTCAGGCCAGAGTCGGCCCATGCTTCACGCGAGGCGATGACAGCGAACTGGGTCGAAGGGTCCATGCGCTTGGTTTCGGGGCGGCTGAGGACCTCGGCTGGCTGTACGGAAGCACGCGCTGCGAAGGTGACCGGCAGGTCGTATTCCTTCACCCAATCATCCTCTAGGGTTGCGGCGCCGGAGACGCCCTTCAAAGCATTCTCCCAGAGGGTGGGGACGTCCCCGCCGATTGGGGTGGTGGCTCCGAGACCGGTGATCACTACTTTGCGCGCCATCATCAAACTCTCTACTGTGCGATTAAGAAATTTAGGGGGCCGGCTTTACGTACCGGCCGATGTGCACGGCGTACCCATGCAACGGTGGTGGCGATAAACGCCGAAGGCTTAGGCCTGTGCGCCGGCGATGAAGCTAACTGCGTCGCCTACGGTCTTCAGGTTCTTAACTTCTTCGTCCGGAATCTTAACGTCGAACTTCTCTTCGGCCTCTACGACGATGGTCATCATCGAGATCGAGTCGATGTCCAGGTCCTCGGTGAAGGACTTGTCCAGCTGCACGTCTGCTTCGTCCAGGCCGGTCTCGGAGTTGACGATTTCGGCGAGGCCCGCCAGGATTTCTTCGTTGCTAGCCATGGATGGCTCCTTTTCTTCAGTGACCGGAGGACTCCGGTGTTCGTAGTGGCCGATCCGCTCCTGTTACCAGGATGCTTCACGAGCCGGTTTGCTAAAACCGCGGTGCTTCAAATGCTCCGCAGTTTCATCGCTTTAAAGCTTAGGTCAGAGATGAGCCTGCCTGCCGCATCATTGCGGGTAAGGCGCACAAATCTTTGAGTTCGCGTAGCTAGTTGCTGGTGTGCTCGGCGATGAAGGCTTGGGCGGCCTCTAGATCAGCCGGGGTCTTCACCGCGAGAGTCTTTACACCCTTCAGGCCACGGCGGGCCAAGCCCACCAAGGTACCTGCAGGGGCTAATTCCAGCACACCGGTCACGCCAGCTGCTGCCAGGGTCTCCATGCACAAATCCCAACGAACCGGGCGCGAAACCTGGGCGACCAAAGAATCCAAGTTGGCCGATCCATCGGCGACCGGCTGCCCGTCGAAGTTGGAGAGCAACGTGGAGGCTGGATCCTTTGGGGTGATGGTCCCGGCCAGTTCTGCCAAGGTGCCTACCGCTGGTTGCATGTGCGCGGTGTGGAATGCGCCGGCAACCTTGAGTGGGATCACGCGAGCCTTGACTGGTGGGTTTTCGCCCAGTGCTGCCAGCTGCTCTAGGGTGCCAGCGGCCACGATCTGTCCGCCACCATTGGCATTAGCCGGGGTGAGCCCAAAGCTCTCCAGCGCGGCCAGGACCTCGTCTGGATCTCCGCCAAGCACGGCGGCCATGCCGGTCGGGGTAGCCGCAGCAGCCTGCGCCATGGCGTTGGCGCGAACCTTCACAAAGTTCATCGCGTCGGCCTCATCAAGCGCACCGGCCAGAGCCGAAGCGGTAATCTCGCCAACCGAGTGACCGGCAACAATCACGCCTGCTGGCAGGCTGTCGCCAAACAGTGCACGAGCGGTCACCAAGCCGGCGGCCACAATCAGCGGCTGCGCGACGGCGGTGTCCTTGATGGTCTCTTCGTCGGAGACGGTGCCGTGGGCGGTGAGGTCGCGCTCGGTGATCTGACTCAGGGTAGCCAAGTGATCGGCTACACCTTCAACTTCGAGCCATTCGGCGAGGAAACCTGGGGTCTGGGAGCCCTGTCCGGGGCAAACGATTGCTAACACTCTTACAGCTTTCCAAATTTTAGGAGCTTTTGGCGCTTCATTTGCACACCAAGCTCATGGGAAGTGTTTGTAGGAACTCTACAAAAGCTTATCTTATGGTCGAGCAAAGTTCCCAAGTAATGCGCCATACGCGCAGAAACTAGTGTTCTGCGTCTCGTAGGTTCTTTGGGTGAAGCCTACAAGTTGACGCCTACAAGTTAACTTCGTGAAGTCGGCCGTAGAGCAGGGCCGATTGCAGCACAAAGGCATCGCGAGGGACCAGTGGGTCCCAGCCGGTGACTTCGGTGACACGCTTGAGCCGGTAGCGCACCGTATTGGCGTGTACAAAAAGTTCGCGAGCGGTGCCTTCCAAGGAGTGGCCCAGGGCCAGATAGCTGGAGAGCGTTTCGAGCAACCCATTGGAGGCCTGCTGCAAGGGCTGGTAGACCTGTTCGATCAGCGCGGTGCGGGCCAGCTCGTCGCCATTGGCTGCGCGTTCTGGCCACAAATCGTCGGTGCTCACCGGGTTGGGTGCCTGCGGCCAGGCGCGGGCTGCGGCATATCCGGCCACCGCGGCCACCGCGGCATGGTGCATCTCTTTGACTGCTGGGGCCAAGGGGGAGTAGACCAGTGGGCCGTGGCCAAAAAAGCGGGTGAAGCGGGACAGGTCGACGTCTTCAAAATTGGTGTCGGAGAGCATTAATACCGAGCGATCCCCGAGCACCCCGATTAATGAGTCCCGGGAGTAGCGGGTGGCCACCCGGCGCAGGGTGGCGACGAAAGTTGCTGAGTTGGAGGACGGGGTGGTGCCCACCAAAATGCGAATGTTTTTTTGTGACTTCCAGCCGATGGCGGCAATGCGCGAGGCCAGCGAGTCATGGGGTTCACCGTGCAGCACCGCGTCAACCACGTGCGCTTCCAGCCGGGAGTCCCAGGCACCACGGGTTTCGGCTGCCCGCGCGTAAACTTCCGCAGCGGCAAAGGCGACCTCTCGCGAGTAGCGCAGCACCGCTTCACGCAGCGCCCCTTGTTCGGCCTCGGTGGCAATATCTGGAACCTGGGATTCGACCACGTCCACGATGGTGCGCAGTAGACCCAGTGCTTTTTGCAGCGAGATCGAACGGGTCAGTTCAGTGGGGGCGGCACCAAAAACGTCGGTGACCACCCAGGCCGGCGAGGACGTGGGATCCTCATACCAGGAGACAAAGGTGGAGATTCCTTTTTGGGCGATCAGCCCCAGCGCGGCGCGTTCGTTGGGCTCCAGCGAGCGATACCACGGTAGCTGCTGATCCAGATATTTCAGCGCCGTGGTGGACAGAACCCCGATGTGGCTTTGGAGCCGTTTCAGCGTTTGGGCGCTGGGAGGCTGCTGGTGGCTGCTTCGGTTTTTCGACGCGGCGGCATCGAGTTCGGGACTCATACTTTAAGCTTAGTGACTTTTGTACAGGGATGTGAATGTGGCGGCGGATTTTTGGCTGAGGTGCTTAACCCCGGGATGTTAAAGCGGCCAGCCCCGCTACGAAGAAAATCGTAGCGGGGCTGGGAGAAACCCGGGCACTAGGTGCCACAAGTGCGAGACTTACGCGTCGCCACCTGCATTGCCGGACTTGCCGGCATTTGGGTTGTTCAGATCGTACTTGGCGTGCGCCTTCACTGCCGTGTCCGCAGGGATTTCGCCACGCTCAACCAGCGACTGCAAGGTCTGGACGACCAGCGAGTGAGCGTCGATCTTGAAGAAGCGACGAGCTGCTGCACGGGTGTCTGAGAAACCGAATCCGTCGGCGCCTAAGGTGTGGAATTCACCTGGGACGTACGGGCGGATCTGCTCAGGCACTGCGCGCATGTAGTCGGTGGTCGCGATGACTGGGCCCGGGGTGGACTCCAGCTTGCTGGTCACGTACGGGGTACGGCGAGCCTTGGAAGGATCGATGAGTACCTCGGCGTCGGCGTTCATGCCGTCGCGAGCCAGCTCGTTCCACGAGGTGACCGACCAAACATCGGCAGATACACCCCACTCGTCGGCCAGGATCTGCTGAGCTTCCAGAGCCCAAGGCACGGCCACGCCGGAGGCCAGCAGCTGTGCGCGTGGGCCGTCGGTGGTAGCTTCCTTGAGCAAGTGGATACCCTTGATGATGCCCTCGGTGTCAACGTTTTCCGGCTCAGCTGGCTGGCTGATTGGCTCGTTGTACACGGTCAGGTAGTACATCACGTTTGGATCCTGGTGGGTTCCGCCATACATACGATCCAGGCCGGAGCGCATGATGTGCCCGATTTCGTAACCGTAGGCAGGATCGTAGGTGATCACTGCCGGGTTGGTCGAGGCCAGGATTGGCGAGTGGCCATCGGCGTGCTGCAGGCCTTCACCGGTCAGGGTGGTGCGGCCGGCGGTAGCGCCGATGATGAAACCACGGGTCATCTGGTCGCCGGCAGCCCAGAACTGGTCACCGGTGCGCTGGAAGCCGAACATCGAGTAGAACACGTAGATCGGGATCAGCGGTTCGTCGTGGGTCGAGTAGCTGGTACCGGCAGCGGTGAATGCTGCGACGGCGCCGGCCTCGTTGATGCCCGGGTGGATCAGCTGGCCCTGAGGGGACTCCTTGTAGGCCAAGACGAGGTCGCGGTCTACGGATAGGTAGTTCTGACCTGCTGGGTTGTAGATCTTTGCGGTCGGGAAGAACGAGTCCATACCGAAGGTGCGCGATTCGTCGGGGACGATCGGCACAATGCGGTGACCAAATTCCTTGTCGCGCATCAGGTCCTTGAGCAAACGAACAAAGGCCATGGTGGTGGCTGCCTGCTGCTTGCCCGAGCCACGCTTGGCGATGGCGTAAGCCTTGTCGCCTGGCAGTGGAAGCTTAACCGAGGTCTCCTTGCGGCGGCTTGGTACCGCACCGCCCAGAGCCGAACGACGCTCCATCAGGTACTTGTACTCATCCGAGTCCTCGGATGGGCGGTAGTACGGTGGCGAGTACAGGTCGGCTTCGAGCTGCTCGTCGGTGATTGGGATGCGCAGGTGATCGCGGAAGCCCTTGAGGTCTTCCATGGTCAGCTTCTTCATCTGGTGGGTCGCGTTGCGAGCCTCGAAGTGCGAACCCAGACCGTAGCCCTTGACCGTCTTGGCCAGGATCACAGTTGGCTTGCCCTTGAACTCTACGGCTGCCTTATAGGCGGCGTAGACCTTGTGGTAGTCGTGGCCACCGCGCTTGAGGTTCCAGATCTCATCGTCACTCATGTCGGCAACCAATTCCTTGGTTTCCGGACGCTGACCGAAGAAGTGCTCACGCACGAAGGCGCCGGACTCAGCCTTGTAGGTCTGGTAGTCGCCATCTGGGGTCTGGTTCATGATGTCGACCAAGGCGTTGGACTTGTCGGCTTCGAGCAGTGCATCCCACTCGCGGCCCCAAGTTACCTTGATGACGTTCCAGCCGGCACCGCGGAAGAAGGCTTCAAGTTCCTGCATGATCTTGCCGTTACCGCGAACCGGGCCGTCAAGGCGTTGCAAGTTGCAGTTAATGACGAAGTTCAGGTTGTCCAACTTTTCGTTGGCTGCAAGCTGAAGGAAACCGCGGGATTCTGGCTCGTCCATTTCGCCGTCGCCAAGGAAGGCCCAGACCTGCTGGTCTGAGGTGTCCTTGATGCCACGGTTCTGCAGGTAGCGGTTCAGCTGTGCCTGGTAGATCGCGTTAGCTGGGCCAATACCCATGGACACGGTCGGGAATTCCCAGAAGTCTGGAAGCGAGCGTGGGTGTGGGTAGGAAGGTAGCGCGTGGCCTTCCTTGGAGTGTTCCTGACGGAAGCCGTCCATGTCTTCTTCGGACAAGCGGCCTTCGACGAAGGCACGAGCGTACATACCTGGGGAAGCGTGGCCCTGGAAGAAGACCTGATCGCCGCCACCTGGGTGGTTCTTGCCGCGGAAGAAGTGGTTGAAGCCCACTTCGTACAGGGTGGCTGCACCAGCGTAGGTGGAGATGTGTCCGCCAACGCCGATTGCTGGGTTCTGAGCGCGGTGCACCATGATGGCGGCATTCCAACGCATAAATGCGCGGTAGCGGCGTTCGATGGCTTCGTCGCCCGGGAATTCTGGTTCCTGATCTACAGGAATAGTGTTCACGTAGTCGGTGGTGGTCACATGGGGCACGCCCACGGACTTGGCACCTGCACGCTGCAGCAGCGAGCGGATAATGAACTGAGCACGCTCGGTGCCCTGGGACTCTACGAGAGAGTCAAATGAGTCCATCCATTCCTGAGTTTCCTCAGGATCCTGATCTGAAAGCTGGTAAGTCAACCCGCTACGGATCTGGGAGATGTGTTCCTCTACAGCCACGGAAGCTCCTTGATTGAATTGCGGCTCCGCTACGTTGCAGTTTTGCACTGCGATGCAACGGTATTGGGACAACGGGTGCAGTAACACTGGAGTGATGTGCACTGTCGGTTCATATGCAACTCTAGTGTCAATTGCCGGTGCGTGGGGTCATGATTACGAGCGAAAATCCGCTTAAGTATGACTTTTAAAGTGACTTGAGCAATATCGTATAGGTGCTATTGCTCCAATGACCCTGTCGGTATGATGTGGACCACCGGATCGTGGGTTATATTTGTTCGGCGTGTTATTGCCTTAGCGCTTGAATGGAACGAGAAAACCGTGTTTCGTTGGTAGTAACGCTTTGCACCAGCAGGAGGAATGAAGTGAGCGACGCCGTATCGGCAAACTTGGAGTCCGCTAAAAAGATGGGCTTCGTAAATGACAACCTTATTCAGGAACTGGGTTACGACGATGACGTAGATTACGATCTGCGTGACTCGATCGAGGAACTGATTGGTTCAGAACTGCTCACCGAAGAGGATCATGACGTTGTCGACGCAGTTATCTTCTGGTGGCGCGATGGCGACGGAGATCTAGTTGACGCATTGATGGACGCGCTCAACTGCTTGGACGAAACCGGCATCGTTTGGTTGCTGACACCTAAGCAGGGCCGCGACGGACATGTGTCCCCAGCACTAATTCAGCAGGAGGCGCCTAGCGCTGGCCTGCATGTGACTACCAGTGAAGGTGTTTCGGAGGACTGGTCTGCAGTTCGCCTCGCCCCACGTAAGAAGAACTAATGATTCAAACAGGTTCGCGCCTGTTCGATTTCTCGCTATCAAATCAATATGGTGAGACGATTACCAGCACCGATCTGTCAAAGGGTCGTGTGCTGGTTGTCTTTTATCCTTGGGCATTTTCGCGAGTCTGCGGTTCAGAGCTGGCGGCACTTCAAGAAGAACAGCAATACTTCACCGATCACCAGGTGCGGGTGGTTGGCATTTCGGTCGACCATAAATTCACGCTGCGCAACTACGCTGAATCCCTTGGCGTCCAGTTTGATCTGCTTGCTGACTTTTGGCCTCATGGTCAGGTGGCATTGAAGGCTGGCGCCTTCGACGAAAATGTTGGCGTTGCCACTAGGGTCTCACTGTGGGTAGTTGACGGGATTGTGCAAGAAGTTTTCAGCAGTTCGATGACTGCACCTCGAAGTATGGACGACTACAAATCCGCTATTGAGGCCCGGTAACTCAGGGGAAATGGCATAGTGTGTGCCAGTTCACAAGAAATACCGGTCTCTCGATTTGCGAGAACCGAAATATCTATGTAAAGTTATTCCTCGTTGGCTTGCAAAAGCGAACATGGTTAGGGCCTTTAGCTCAGCTGGTAGAGCGTCACGTTTACACCGTGAATGTCATCGGTTCGATCCCGGTAGGGCCCACCAAATAAAAATCCTCGATCCACATGGATCGAGGATTTTTTGTTTCCACGCAGATTGTTCAGCTAGTGGCTACTGCTTGCTCAGGCGCATCGTAGTTGTTGTGCCCATGATCCCGGCCTCATAGGAAATCTCGCCGTTGATAAACGTGAACTTCTTGCTGTCGTCGCCCGAGGCCATAATTGCGCTATCCGTCGCCTTTTGATCACGCTGAGAAGTCCAGGTAAATGATTCGGCGCCAGCCTTCGGAGCCTTAAACGTGCCAACCCAGTAAATTGACTTTGTGTCTCCGTTGTTCGTCACCCAGTCAATGCTGATGACGTCCCCTTTGATGGTGGCCAGTTGGTAGGCGTCTTCGTCCATGGAATTTTTCTGTTTCCACTTTCCGCTTAGGTCTACAGGCTCTGCCTGCTGACCTTGTTGCGCGGTGCTGGATGTAGTTGTTGCACTTGTTGCACTTGGTGTGGAGGCCGGCGCCTGGCCGCCACAAGCGGACAGTGCAAAACATAGGGCGAGAGAGGCAACTGCCAGTGATCTTTTCATAGGGAAAGTATCGCCGAAGGTGCCGACAGTTTAGGGTCCGCCGTTAGTAGCCAAGGCAGCTTCCGGAGAGTGACGCTCGGCACTCTTTGCGAAAAATACCGTTCTCAATTTGCCAAGTCAGTTCGGCATGTACTAAATTATTTCTTGTTGCAGAGAACGAATGAAGCAAAGAAATTTGCTTGGTTCTTCACTGTAGGAGGGCCTTTAGCTCAGCTGGTAGAGCGTCACGTTTACACCGTGAATGTCATCGGTTCGATCCCGGTAGGGCCCACCAACGAAAACCCGTTGTTTTTGATCGTCAAGATCGAAAACAACGGGTTTTTTCGTATGCCGTGACTGGTGCTCACTCGTGGCAAACTGGAGGCATGAGTGCCCCGGAAGAAAATCTTTGGCTTGCGACCCGTCGCGCCAATCCAGATCACGCGAAAAACTATGCGCAGCGCTGGCGAAACTTAGTGGCCGAAGGAAAAGACATTTTTGGCGAAGCCCGCGCCGTTGATGCGTTGGCGCAACGCGGCAGTCGAATTCTTGATGCTGGGTGTGGAACCGGTCGGATCGCCGGTTGGCTCGCCGAACAAGGGCATAACGTCGTTGGTGTGGACCTTGACCCCGATCTGATCGAGGTAGCCCGTCAGGACTATCCCAACGCCGCGTGGTATCTGGGTAATCTGGCGAGTTTTAGTCGCCAAGACATTACCTCAGGTCCGGTTGAATTTGATGTCATCGTTTGTGCAGGAAACGTTCTGACGTTCCTGTCCGAAGCCGAACGCTTGCCCGCCTTAAAACGCCTGGGTCAATTTCTTGCTCCCGACGGACGCTTGATTGTGGGATTGGGAGCCAACAGGGGGTACGACTTTGAGCAATTTGAAGCTGACGCACAGCGGGCTGATCTTCTGATTCAGCAACGCTACTCAACGTGGAACTTTCACGCGCCGGCCGATGATTTCCTCGTGGCTGTACTTGGCGCAAAGTAACGCTAGGTTGGCGAGCCTAAGATCTTGCTAGACCGGGGATTGACTGCGCTTAGGCCTTGACCTTCAGGCGCCACAAGGTGGTGATCTCCTTCGAACGAGCTGCGTGCAGGGGATCAGACTGATCATGGGCGCGGCCGTGTGTGGGACGTCCATCAATCTTCTCGACAACCCTTAGGCCAGCGTCGTCGATAGCGGCTAAGAGTAGTTCGCGGGTGCGCAGACCAAGCAGCTCGGCGAGGTCGGAGATGATGAGCCAGCCTTCACCGTCCTCGGTCAGGTGCTTAGGTAACCCGCGAAGGAACTGCAATAGCATCTTGCTGCCCGAATCATAGATGGCAGCGTCGAGTGTGCTCGGAGCGCTACCCGGTAACCACGGGGGATTGCAGATGATCAGCTCAGCCTGCCCGGCGGGGAACATGCTGGTTAATTCGGCGTGTGCGTCATCCTGCATACCCAAGCGGGCGAAGTTTTGATTGGCACAATCAACGGCTCGCTGATGGATATCCGTGGCCTTCACGGTCTTCACTCCCCGTGAGACCAACAGGGCAGCCAGCACTCCTGTCCCGGTGCCAATGTCGAAGGCGAGCTGCGCACCGTTAAGCGGAGCCTGGGCTACGAGCTGAACGTATTCTTGCCGGGTAGGCATAAAGGTGCCGTAGCGCGGATGGATGGTGGCCCCCAACGCGGGCACGTTGACACCGTTGAGGAACCATTGATGCGCGCTGAGCACCCCGGAGAGTTCTTGCAGGCTCACCACGGCTTGCGTGCCAGCAAAATCTTTGGCTTGTTCGTAGGCGAAGGTGATTGCTTCGGCTACCTGTGGGGAGCGCGCCAAACGTAGTTGTGCGGCATGCTCTGAATTCTCGAATGTCAGGGACACCAGGACCAAGGAGAGCATCCGGGAGCGGTGTGCACGAGCTTGACGGATGGCGTAGAACTTTTGACCAGCATCTTGTTCCTTCTTGGAGGACTTGCTGGTTTGGGTGGCGCTGAGCCGGCGGTCCATGGCCGAGATCAGTTGCTTGGCATTGTGATAGTCACCCTGCCACAACATCGCGATTCCACGCGAAGCGTAACGCATCGCGGCGTCGGCGGTCAGTCGATCATCAACGAGGACTACCTTTTTGGGCGCTGGTCGATCGTTGGCCGAGAACCATGTGGCGCTGAAACTTTTCCCCTCGTGGTCCCACGAAATAGATGGTTCAAGAGCACTGGGTGCAGTACAGATGGCCGAACGCCCTGTCGTTTCGCGGTGCTCACCCGTTGGAGAACCGCGCATGAGCCATGTGTTGCGTGGGTCGGTGTTAATAAGTCTACCGAGGATTGATCAGGGTGCGGTGCGCGAAGATCATACACTTCATTGGTGGATTCAGCAGGATTTGCGAGATCTTTCAGTTGGCCTCAAGTTGCTAACCAGCTGGCTACCGAAATTGGCATGTAACGTGGGATTTGTTCGTTGTTCGATCGACTGCAAAAGGAGTACCACTTATGGGTTTAGGCGATAAGTTCAAGAACAAGGCTCAGGAAGCATCCGGCAAGGTCAAAGAATCTGTCGGCGATGCAACCAACAATGAGGATTTGCAGGCTGAAGGCGTGAAGGATCAGGCCGCAGCCAAGACGAAGCAGGCAGGTGAAGCTGTCAAGGACGCAGCTAAGGACGTCCGCGACGACTTCAATAAGTAGCAAGTAGTTCAATAAGGGCACTCACCATTTTGGTGGGTGCCCTTGTTGCGTTAAGTTGCTGTTGCGTACAGCTTCTGATGCGTTGAACTTCGTGATCAGTAGCGCTCCAAGAACCTTGCGACCTTCAGCGCACTGTCCTCTTCAGCTGCTAGTTTCGTTGAGATCAATCTGGCACCCTGAGCATAGTTCTCGTTGCTCTCGGCTTCATTGATGGCCTGGGCCAGGGAATTAACGGTCAAATTTTTATAGGCGATAGGGGCAACACCTGCGCCCAGACGGTGAAGCCGAGACGCCCAAAACGGCTGGTCCGTGAAGATGGGTACCGGCACCGCTGGAACACCGGCGCGCAAACCGGCGGCAGTGGTGCCGGCCCCAGCATGGTGCACTACGGCAGCTACCTGGGGGAATAACCAATGATGCGGGACTGCGCCGACACCCAGAACGTTTGACTCGGAAAATTCTCCCGCGCCTTGGATGATGGTTCGTCGCCCGGTACGGCGGGCAACGTCGATAAGGAAGTCAGCTTCGAGTGCCTGTGTGCTTCCAAAACCTAGGAACACCGGTGGCTCACCTGCGCTGAGGAAATCACGCAGTGAGGCAGGTGCGCTCCACGATGGATCGGCCGCCGGCCACCAGTAGCCGCAATTGATAATGTTTTGGTGCCAATCAGCGGGGCGCGGCACCACGGTTGAACTGAAACCATTAAGAACTGGACTGCTAACCTTTCGGCGCAGACGTTCCGAGGCAGCACGGCTTCGTTTGGGCAATCCCAATTTTGCGCGAATGCGTGCGGTCGGTGCATCGTAGGGTGCCTTGGACGCGAAAATCAGTTGATGCAGCGCTTTGTTTCCTAGCTTTCCGAAACTGCGGGCCGTACCTAGCACCATAGGGGAGTAGTCCCCGCTGGGCTCGGACGGTTGCAAATGGGCGCTGATCGCCGGGATGCCCAGTGCCTCGGCGACATCAAAAGCGAAGGGCGCTACCGAATTGGCTAGGATCACCTCGGACCCGTGCTCGGCTGCCTTTAATGTTCCGGCAGCGGCTTGTTCGAAGTATGCGCCCAATTCTGCGAGGTATTTCCGCAGGTCTTTGGGACTGGTCTTTGTACCAGGAGGCGCAGGGTTGACCAGCGCGCTCATGTCACCTGGCAGCTCGCGGAAGGTGCAGCCCGCTGAGCTCACAAGTTCTTGGTAGGCAGGGTTAGCAGCGATCGATACATCAAAACCTTGCGCGGTCAGTGCCTGACCTAGACCTGCCATCGGAGCAACATCGCCACGGGTGCCTGGGGTGATCATCAGTACGCGCATGGTTCTCCTGTAAAGTTAATTGCGAACAGTGTTCGCGTTTAACTATACAGCCTCAGGAGTTCGCGCCATGGCCAAAAAATCACCGCAGAAAACCACCGGTCCCAAGCCCCGATACTCACGCGAAAAAATTGTTGAGCTTGCCGTTGATCTTGCCGACGCACAGGGAATTGGGGCCGTTTCGCTCAGGGCGGTAGCATCGAGTCTCGGCACGGGTCCCGCCTCCCTCTACCGATATGTGAAGTCCTACGATCAGCTCACCGAACTAATGGTTGATCGGATCAGCGCCGAGTATGACTTTGATGCCTGCACTGGATCTGCAATTGAGCAGCTGGTGAACATCGCTCACCAGGGTCGGGGAATCATGCGGCGCCATCCATGGGTGCCATTGATCGTCCTACAAAAACAGGTGATGACCCACAACTCCATGGCATACCTCGAGCGAGGATTGCTGGCCTTAGCGGATACGGAACTGAGCGCCGCCGTTAAGCTGCACACCATCGCGATGCTGAACTCGCTGACCGCCGCGTTTGCGCTTAACGATCAGAAACAAGATGAGCAACAGGAAGCCTCGGCCGTGAACGAAGCATTGCAGACGGGGGCCTACCCGCAGTTGCTGAGAACACTGAGCGAGCTGAAGCAGCCCCTTGATCGGGACAATGCCTTTGAGCAGGGAATCCGCACCTACCTGCACGGCATCGGGGTCGGGGTCGGGGTCGGGAAACATTAACCCGCATAGCCTTAGAATGAAATCTTCTATGCATAGGTGACTTGGTATGACAGCATGAAACCAGTGTAATTATGCCAAGTACTTAGGAGTTGTTGTGGCTGCACCGTCCGAAGCAAGCATGAAAGAAATCCGCGAGCTGATTGCCGTGGACACCACCAGTCGCGACACAAACTTGCCGCTGATCGAAAACGTAGTGGAAAAACTTCAAGCCTACGGAGTTGAATCCTCGCTGATCCATAACAGCGAGGGTACCAAGGCCAATCTGCTGGCGACCATCCCGGCCCATGATGGAACGCGTACCGGCGGCATCGTGCTCTCCGGGCACACCGACGTTGTTCCGGTGGACGGGCAGAAGTGGAGCAGCGAACCATTTAACGCAGAAGTTCGCGGAGATAAGCTGTATGGTCGCGGGACCTGCGACATGAAGGGCTTCCTCGGGGTGATCCTAGCCAAACTGGACAAGCTGACCGAAGCGAAACTAGCCGAACCAATCCACCTTGCCCTCTCTTACGACGAAGAGGTTGGCTGTGTTGGTGCGGTGAGCCTGGTTGAAAAGATCGTCGCTGACAAGTTGGCGCCGCGTGGATGCTTTGTGGGGGAGCCATCAAGCATGCGGGCTATTCGCGGGCACAAGTCAATGAACGTCTTCAAGGTGCAGTTTAATGGCGTGGCGGCTCACTCGTCCTTGCCATCGGAAGGCGTTAACGCCATTTCCTATGCGCTTCGCTTTGCGAACTTTGTGGAGCAAGTTTCCGCTGAGCTGCGCACCAGCGGGCCGAGTGATGATGCGTTCATCGAACCGACCGCCACCATGAACGTCAACAAGTTTGATGCCGGTATTGCCGTGAATACCATTCCATCCCAGGCAGTGGTGTTTTTCGAGTACCGTTCGCTGGCAGTGGTTGATCGTGAAGCGTTGACCAATCGTTTCCGTGAGGAAGCCACAAAGCTTGAAGCGCAGATGCAGAAGAAAAACCCTGCATGCTCGGTGAGCCTGGAACAGCAGGCCGGGGCGCCCGGGCTGAATACCGAACTAGATGAGGACATCGTCGCTTTTGCTGCAGCTTGTGGCGCGCACGCCACCGACGAGAAGGTTACCTACGGCACCGAGGCGGGACTATTCCAAGCCGCCGGGATTCCTACCGTGGTGTGTGGCCCTGGCGATATCGCTCAAGCGCACGCACCAGATGAGTACGTGTTGCTTGATCAGCTCGTGGAGTGTGAGGACTTCGTCGACTCCTTGATTGCACAGCTGAGCCGATGAGTGCCGGGACGCAGGTTACTGCCCAACAGGTAGCGATGGCCCGCAGGGCCGTGATCTCCAGTTCCATTGGAGCGGCGCTTGAATGGTTCGACATCATCGTTTATGCCACCTTCGCGACAACCATCGCGAAAGTCTTTTACCCGGATTCGGATCCGACCTTCGCGCTGATTCTTACCTTTGCCACGTTCGCGATTTCCTATGTGATCAGGCCACTGGGCGGAATGGTGCTGGGCAGCTACGCCGATCGTAGGGGTAGGAAAAAGGCGCTCACCCTGACCCTGGCCATGATGATGGTGGGCACGCTGATCATGGCGGTGGCCCCGCCCTTTGAATCGGTAGGTGTCGCCGGTGCCTTGATCATTTTGCTTTCGCGACTGATTCAGGGGTTCTCCGCCGGTGGTGAATTTGGCACGGCGACCGCATTTTTGATTGAAACTGCCCCGCATAAGAAGGCGTACTATTCCTCGTGGCAGGTGGCCAGCCAGGGTGCGTCCATGATGCTGGCCTCGGCCTTCGGCTATTTCCTGACCACGGGATTGAGCGCAGAAGCCTTGGAATCTTGGGGCTGGCGCGTGCCGTTCTTTGTCGGTTTGCTCATCGGTCCAGTGGGCTTGTACATTCGCGCTCGTCTGGAGGAGACCGAAGAATTCACTTCCTCCATCAAGGAGAAGTTCCCGCTGGGTACGCTGTTCAAGCAGCACTACGGTCGTTTGCTGGCCGGCGTTGGGGTGATTGGTGTTGCGACAATCTCCGTCTACCTGATCCTGTTTATGCCTACTTTTGCCGTGAATAACCTTGGGATTCCGGGAGACGCGGCGTTCTTGGGTGGGATCGCCGCGGGCGTTATTACCCTGTGCGGGGTGCCGATGGTAGGTCACCTGGCGGATCGAATTGGTCCGGCACGCGTGATGACCTATGCGGCCATCGCCGCCTTTGTCCTGGCCTATCCGATGTTCAAGCTCATGACTTCTAACCCGAGCGTTCCGGTCATGGTGCTGGTGATCGCGCTGCTCGGCGTGATCATGTCCTTCTACTTCGGACCGCTGCCAGCGTTGCTCTCCAACCTATTCCCGGCGGCCATCCGTGGCTCGGGCCTTTCGGTGGCCTACAACGTGGGTGTCACGCTACTCGGCGGAATTGCTCCGCTGGTGTTGACCTGGCTGTTGAAGATCACCGGATCGTTGGATGCACCGAGTCTTTACTACATGGCGATTGCCGTGATTTCTTTGGTAGGACTGTTTGTGGTTCGTCGCCGTTACGGACAGCGATAGACCAACCGAGAAAGCGCAGTGGCCGCCAGCTTGAGAAAGCTGGCGGCCACTGCGCTTTTTTGTGTGTGTTGCTGATTTCTAGATGGCTACCAAAAGAACTGCGGTCCAATGGCAGAGGAACGCGACGATGGTGCATGCGTGGAAGAGTTCGTGGAAACCGAAGATTGTTGGCAGGGGATTAGGCCGTTTGGTTGCGTAGAACACCGCACCGACGGTGTAGGCCAGGCCACCGGCAAGAATCAATATCATGACTGCCGGATTTGTGGCCCAGAAGGTAGGTAGCTGCATCAGTGCGCCCCAGCCAAGCAAGATGTAGAGGCTGACGCCGACCCAGCGCGGGGCGGTAGGCCATACGGTCTTGATGACGATACCTGCCAAGGCGCCGACCCAAATGATGGACAGAACAATGATTGCTTGTTTGGCTGGCAGCATAAGCGCGGCGACAGGTGTGTAGGTACCGGCGATCAGCAAGAAAATGTTTGCGTGGTCGGCTCGGCGGAACAGACCCATTACCTTATCGGTCCAGTTGCCACGGTGATAGAGCGCCGAGGTGCCAAAGAGCAGGATGGAGCACAGGGCAAATACTGCGCTGGTCCACTCGGCGAGGTGGCTGTCGGCAAGCACGATCAGAACCAGGTTCATGATGATGATTCCTGGTGTTGACCATGCATGAATCAGGCCGCGCCAACGAGTTCTTTCGGTACCGATAGACAGAAATTTCTTTGGTGCTCGAACTTCTGCCTCTGGGGTCATGGGATTAATGGCCATGGGCGTCCTTAACGTCGTGCTCGGGGAGTAATCCCCAGTTCTTGAAGTCTACGACAAATATCTGTTGTGAACCTGTGCTGAGAAGCGAACGCAGGACATGCAAAAGCCCGCCGGTTGCCACTGTAAAATTAGCGGCAGCCGGCGGGCTTGTTGCTTAGTGCGAGGGGCTAAAACCCGATGATACGAGCTATGCTCGCCTCTTGGTGATGAATCCCCAGATGACCAATACGATTAAGGCGCCACCAATGGCTAGGAGCCAGCTCCAAATGGAGAAGAATCCGCCGACACCCTTATCGAAGAGGGCACTTCCGATCCAGCCGCCGAGCAATGCGCCGACGACACCTAGCAGCAGGGTTGCGATCCAGCCGCCACCTTGCTTGCCTGGCAGGATTGCCTTTGCGATTGCGCCTGCAATCAAGCCCAAAACTATCCATCCAATGAATCCCATGATTCGCTCCAATGGTCAGAATCTGCAGCGGCCGGGTTTGACCACTCATTCGCGACAATACATGGCATTGAGCTGGGCTTCCAGAGTTGCCACGATGAAATTCATACTTTTCACACAGGAGTTTCGACTAGTGGTTGAAGGTCGTGAAGGTTTCATACCTAAACACCATCTGACCTGCCCTTTGCAGGAAAATGTTACTTCGCGCACTTGAAATGGTTGACAGCACCCGATTGCGCTCTTAGTCTTGTTAAATCAGATTTTATCCAACCAAATATTCCTTAAGTCTGATATTAGGTTTGCACACAACGGAGTGAAAACATGAGTGAACTGGTCCCGCCCATTGTTGTTATGGGTGTTTCGGGTAGCGGCAAGTCGACCATTGGTCAGATGCTGGCGGATGCATTGCACCGCGAGTTTATTGACGGCGACAGCTTGCACCCAGATGCCAACAGGCAAAAAATGGCGGCAGGTCAAGCACTAAATGACCAAGACCGCGAGCCATGGTTGCGAGTTATCGGGCAGAAACTTACCGACGGTACTGCACAGGGCGAACCTCTGGTCATCGCATGCTCCGCGCTCAAGCGCGACTACCGCGATTTGATCCGTAGTCTTGAACCAGCAACTCTGTTTGTGCACCTTGCAGGCGTTCCTAATCTGATTCGTGATCGAATGAACGCACGCTCCCACGAATACATGCCAACTTCGCTGCTCGACAGTCAGCTGGCCACTCTGGAACAGCCAGAGGCAGATGAAGCTGTGCTCACTGCAAACATCTCAAACTCTCCCGAAGACATCGTGCGTCAGCTCGTCGCTGACCTCGCCGTAGTCAACCACGCCTAATCCATCTGCCAGATGCTGGCATGGATAACCATTGATCAAGGACGACAATGACAACTGAGCTCGAAATGAATTGGACGCTGGGTACCCCCGGCCTCCTTGCACTGGCGGTGGCTGCAGTAGCCCTGCTGCTGGTGCTTATTATCCGCTTCAGAGTCCACGCATTTGTGGCTCTGGTGCTAACAAGCCTTATTACAGCCATTGCAGCTGGTATTCCAGCAGGCTCAGTCATCACCACACTAACCGGCGGTTTTGGTTCAACCTTGGCCAGCGTGGCCTTGCTGGTTGGCCTTGGCGCAATGCTCGGTCGCATGCTGGAAACCAGTGGCGGCGCAGAGGTGATGACCAACTGGTTGATCTCCAAGTTCGGTGAGAAGCGGGCGCCACTGGCGTTGTCCGTAGCTTCACTGCTCTTCGGTTTCCCAATCTTCTTTGATGCTGGCCTTGTGGTCATGCTGCCAATCATCTTCACCGTCGCACGTCGCCTTGGCGGCTCGGTACTGTACTACGCGATCCCTGCGGCTACCGCCTTCTCGGTGATGCACGTCTTCGTACCACCACACCCAGGTCCAGTGGCGGCCTCCGGTCTGCTTGAAGCAAACGTAGGACTGGTCTTGGTCTTGGGTCTGCTTGTTGCGATTCCTACCTGGTTCTTCTCCGGTCACCTGTTCGGTAAGTTCGTCGGCAAGAAGTTCGACATTCCTGTTCCAGATATCTTGGATGCCGCTCTGGGCAATGGCTCAAACAAGGATGCTTTCAAGTCCTCGCCTTCAGTAGGCACCGTCTTTAGCCTTCTGCTACTTCCACTGATCCTGATCTTCTTGAACACCGGATTGAACATGCTCGGCAGCGCCGGCGTTGTTGATCCAAAGGCTTCATGGGTTACCTGGTTGCGTCTGTTCGGTGAAACCCCAGTAGCTCTGCTGATCACCGTGCTGTTGGGCATGGTTCTGCTTGGCTTCCGCAAGGGCAAGGACAAGACCCTTATCGAAACCGTGGTCGACTCCGCATTGGGCCCAGTATGCTCGATCATCTTGATCACCGGTGCCGGTGGCATGTTCGGTGGCGTACTGCGTGCCAGCGGTATTGGTAACGCTATCGCCAATTCGTTGCAGGCTATTGGTCTGCCACTGATCATCGCGGGCTTCCTGATCGCTGCCATCGTTCGACTGGCTCAGGGTTCGGCCACCGTGGCACTGACCACCGCCGCTGCCATCGTTCAGCCAGCAGTGTTGGCAGATAGCTCGTTGAGCGCCTTCCAGATCGCCACCATGGTTCTGGCTCTGGCTGCCGGTTCGGTCTTCGCCGGACACGTCAACGACTCGGGCTTCTGGTTGGTCTCGCGCTTCTTGAACATGGACGTATCCACCACCCTGCGTGTTTGGACCGTTGGCCAGGCACTGGTTTCCGTGGTTGGTTTCGTCTTCGTGATGGTGCTATACGGTATTGCTACCGCAGTGGCGTAGCTACTGTTACTAGTAACCACAAAAAATCCTTCCTCTCTAACAATCGTTAGAGAGGAAGGATTTTTTGCTATCTAAAACAAGATTTTGGAGCTCGTGCTTAGCGTGTTTCCTTGGGTGGATCAACGAATATGCGCGCTTGGCCCTCCCATAAGCTGCAGATCTCGTTATGTGTACGACGCATAATACTTTCCATATTCTTGCGTGCACTGGCGGAGTCAGAGTTGGAGATGGCATCAGATACCGATTGGTGCCAGAGCAGCGCTTCTTCGTGCGGGCGTTCGGGCATGAGCCCAAGCTCTGTGCGACCGCGCAGGATTGCACCAATAGGGGTGGCAAGGTTGGCAAACATCTCATTGCCGGAGGCTGCAAGGACTAGGGAGTGGAACCGGATATCCAGTTCCAAGAATTTGTGCAGGTCACCTTGGCGACCGTAGTGACTCATCTGGGCTGAAACCATCATGAGCTCTTTGCGCATTGCCTCGGGGGCAACCTCGGCAGCCAGTTCGGCGGCCATGGGCTCTACTGAGATGCGAAGCTCGGTCAATGAGCGAAGTTGTGTACCTTTTTGATCGCTCGCTAAACGCCAGCGGATGACATGGGAGTCGTACGGATTCCAGAATTCAGCGCCCAGAACACGAATGCCGACTCGTTTGGTGCTGGTCACTAAGCCCGATTGAGCTAGTACACGAATGGCCTCACGAATCACCGATCGGGAGACTTGGAGTTTTTCCTCGAGTTCAGCGGCCAGCAGAATCGATCCGCGGGGGATTTGTCCGCCCACGATGCGCGAGCCGAGGTGCTCGACCACATGAGCGTGCAGACTAGTTGACATACCGTTAGTTTAGCCAAGGACTAGTCTCATACCTTGATACGCGCTGTAGTTCGGTGGGATAAATATGTTTTAACATCCGCTATGAGCTGTGAAACGTAGGGTATTGGCGAGTAGGATATAGAGGTCACGTGGTCGTGATTCAGGGGCCACTTTAATTGGTCTCTGTTTACGGCACACCTCCCCGTAATTGATGGAGACTTATTTTTATGCCTGCACAGATTGGTGTCACAGGTCTGGCCGTTATGGGCGCGAACCTTGCCCGTAACTTCGCCCGCAACGGATACACTGTAGCCCTGCACAACCGCTCGGTCGGTAAGACCGATGCACTGCTTGAGGCGCACGGCGATGAAGGTGACTTCATCCGCACCGAGAGCCTAGAAGAACTGGTTGCGAACCTCGAAACCCCGCGTCGCGTCTTGATCATGGTCAAGGCTGGCGGCCCAGTAGACTCGGTCATCGACCAGCTTGTTCCTTTGCTTGATGAGGGTGACATCGTCATTGACGCTGGTAACTCGCACTACTCCGACACTCGTCGCCGCGAAGCTGCGTTGAACGAGAAGGGCCTGCACTTTGTAGGCGTTGGCGTTTCCGGTGGCGAAGAGGGCGCACTGCTCGGCCCATCGATCATGCCAGGCGGTTCCGAAGAGTCCTACAAGGCTCTGGGCCCAATGCTAGAAAAGATCGCCGCTAAGGCTGACGATGGCACTCCTTGCTGCGCATGGATCTCCACTGACGGTGCTGGTCACTTCGTCAAGATGGTGCACAACGGCATCGAGTACGCCGACATGCAGGTTATCGGCGAAGCTTACGACCTACTGCGCAACGCTGCAGGTATCGAGCCAGCAAAGCAGGCCGAAATCTTCAACGAGTGGAACCAGGGCGAACTCTCTAGCTTCCTCATTGAAATCACCGCAGAAGTTTTGGGTCACACCGATGCTTCCACCGGCAAGCCACTGATCGACGTCATCCAAGACTCCGCTGGCCAGAAGGGCACCGGTCGTTGGACCGTACAGTCCGGCCTGGACATGGGATCGCCAGTTTCGGCTATCGCCGAGTCGGTCTTCGCTCGTTCACTATCTTCCCAGCGCGATATCCGCGCCGTGGGCCAGAAGGTTCTGGGCGCAGCAACCTCTGAGGTTACCCTGCCTGAGAACTTCGTTGAGGACGTGCGTCAGGCACTGTTCGCTTCGAAGCTGGTTTCCTACGCACAGGGCATCGATATGCTCACCTCGGCTGCCGGTGAATACAACTGGACGCTGAAGCTGGACGAGATCGCTGGCCTGTGGCGCGAAGGTTGCATCATCCGTGCAGCCCTGCTCAAGGACATCACCGCTGCCTACGCAGCCGATGAGAAGCCTGCGAACCTCTTGTTCGCACCTGCATTCGCTGAAGCGATCACCAGGGCTGTTCCAGCTTGGCGTCGTGTTGTAGCTGTTGCAGTTCAGCTGGGTATCCCAGCACCGCTCTTCTCCTCGTCGTTGGCTTACTACGATGGTCTGCGCAGCGAGCGTCTGCCAGCAGCCCTGACCCAGGGTCTGCGCGACTTCTTCGGTGCACACACCTACCGCCGTACCGACAAGGAAGGCACCTTCCACACCTTGTGGAGCGGTGACCGTTCCGAGATCGCAGCTGAGGACACTCACTAGAGTTTTCACAGCTAAAACCGGCCTTCTTTCTAAGGAATTCCTTAGGAAGAAGGCCGGTTTTTTCTTAATAGGAGCCGCGTCACAGAAGTTCTTTTTGCCCGAATTTATCGGGATTTATCTGGCATGAATTCTCATTCATGGAAAACACCTAAGTAGATCGAGATCTGCTGACAGGTAGCGTCTATATAAATTTTCACATGACGAATTCACCTGAAACGCAAAACACCAGATCCCAGCAGTTAGCCACCGAAAAAGCATCCAAGAGTAAAAAGCCATCACGTCGGACGGTGCTTATTGGCTCGCTCGCCGTTCTAGCTGGCGCAGGTGGCGGAGCCGGCTGGGCATTGGACCGCTTCGTTGTTGAGCACGTCGAGCAAACAGGGGTTACTAGTGCCGCAGCGGCGACTGCCAGCACCGCCTCTGACACGGCAGCCAAAATTACCGATACCAGCTACACCTCAGATCTTGCCAAAATCAATATCGCTAAGACCGTCACGGGCAGCGGCAACAGCCAAGTCACCTACTTCGCAGCCGATCTGAATCTCAAAGACGGCACCGTACTGGCCTCGGCTTTTGCAAAAGACAGCTTCGGCGAAAACATCACAGAGACCACCAGCGTCATAGCTGAGAACAACTCCGCAATCTTTGCTATCAACGGAGACTATTACGGTTTCAGGGACACCGGCATCATCATCCGCAACGGAGTCGCCTACCGTGACAAGGGGGCCCGTGAGGGACTGGCGTTCTACAAGGACGGCAGCGTCAAGGCGTACGACGAGACCAGCACCGAGGCAGACACCCTAGTTTCAGAAGGCGTATGGCAAACAGTGTCGTTCGGGCCGACGGTAGTGAAAAACTCCAAGCAGGTTGACGGCATCGACGACGTTGAGGTCGATACCAATTTTGGTAACCACTCCATCCAGGGCCAGCAACCACGCACCGCGATCGGCATCATCGATGATAATCACTACGTCTTTGTCGTGGTTGATGGTCGCTCAGAAGGATATAGCGTCGGGGTGACCATGCCGGAGCTCGCCCAAATCATGCTGGATCTTGGCTGCAAAACCGCCTACAACATTGACGGTGGCGGTTCTTCGACCATGTACTTCAACGGCAAGCTGGTCAATAATCCGCTGGGCCGCAACCAAGAACGTGGAACCTCCGACATTCTGTTCATCGCAGGACAGGGGTAAGACCATGATTCTCCTGATTCCCGCGTTTGAACCAGATGAAAAGCTCAATACCCTTATTGAGTCCCTGCAGCTGACGAGCAATGAAACGGTCCTGGTCGTTGTTGATGACGGCAGCGGACCTACGTCAGCAGAAATCTTCGCTTATGCCCAGCGTCAGGGAGCAATCCTCGTCCAACACCCGGTCAATTTGGGTAAAGGGGCCGCACTCAAGACAGGATTCAGCTTTATCGCTGGAAACTTCCCCGGCCACGATGTTGTCACCGCAGACTGCGATGGTCAGCACGCTGCTGAAGACATCTACGCTGTGGCCAGGGAAGTGGGTCAGAAGAAAAGCATGGTTCTTGGAGAACGTGAGTTCTCCGGCAAGGTTCCGCTACGCAGCAAGTTGGGCAATAAGGCCACCGCGTTATTCTTCGCACTCTCCACAGGCACATGGCTCAACGACACCCAAACCGGGCTACGCGGATTCCCCGCAGAGATACTTCCATGGCTAGGCAAGGTGCCCGGCGAGCGCTACGAGTACGAACTGAACATGCTGCTGGATGCACGACGGAACAATATAGAGCTCCAGCGGGTGAAGATTCAAACCATATACCTGAACGACAACGAAAGCTCACACTTCCGGCCCATCAGGGATTCGATAAGAATCTACGCCCCACTCTTGAAGTTCTCCGCTTCGTCATTGGCAGGATTCGCGGTGGACACGGTGTTGCTCCTGATCTTCACCGCGACGTTCCACCAATTACTACCTGCTGTGGTCATAGCTCGTCTCGGCAGCGCCGCCGTGAACTTTTGGATCAACCGACAGCTGGTGTTTACCGAAGGTCGTACGCTTCCGTTGCGCGCAACAGTAAGTCGTTATGCATTACTGGCCATTGTCCTACTGGCCCTGAATTACGAGTTGCTCACATTGCTTTCCTCGTCCGGGATTCCGTTATTACTCGGAAAAATCATTACAGAGATCGTGCTCTTCTTGGTGAGCTTTTCCGTTCAAAAGCGGTTCTTGTTCCGGAAAAAGTCGAGCAAGTCATCCCCATTTCAACATTCACAAGCGAGGCATTTGGTGAATACAGAGTCAGCACAGGGAAATATTGAAAGATAGTCATATACCCTCAGATAGGCAAAAATAAATTGCCGACAATCCTATTATGAATGCAGAGAGAATGCTCATGAAACGCTCATTTCGAAATAAGGCACTGAGTTCAGTTGCCGCTTTATCGCTGGCGCTGACCATGGTTGGGTGTGCGACAGGCTCTGGCGGGACAACGGTCTCCGATGTCATCAACGCAACCAGCAGCGCAAGTAGCGCATCCACGGTGGCAGAGAGCAGCAGCTCTTCGGGCAACACCTCAACTGCCTCAGCAACCGACATTTCGGAAGACACGCACTTTGATGAGGATGATCTGCAGTGGGACGCTGACAAAGAAACAACTGTGGACCTGGCCGATGGTGGCACCAAAGCTTCAGGAACTGACGCTGACAAGGTCTCGGTAGATGGGGATACCGTCACCATCACCGGTGCTGGTACTTACCGCCTGTCTGGCTCGCTCAGTGACGGCAAGGTTGTCGTCGCCGCCGGCGAGGAAGACGTTGTTCGAGTCATCATGGATGATGCCTCCATCACCAGTTCAACCGGTTCCGCAATCCAGGTTGATGAATCCAATGAAACCCTTCTTTATCTAGAAAAGGGCACCAGCAATTCTGTATCCGATGCGAGCACCTACGCTGATACCGCCGAAGATGCTGCCAATGCGGCAATCTACTCGATGGCTGACCTAACTATCGCAGGTGAGGGTTCCTTGGACGTGAAGGGAAATTACCAGGACGGCATCGTTAGTAAGGATGGTCTAGTTCTTGCCTCCGGTGACGTCACTGTCACCGCGAGCGACGACGGAATTAAGGGTAAGGATTACGTAGCCCTACTCGGTGGCGATTTGAAGATTACTGCAGCCGAAGATGGCATCAAGTCAACCAATGACACTGACGCTGATCGCGGCTGGCTACACCAGTACGGCGGCACGTTGAAAATTGACGCAGGAGACGACGGAATCAAGGCGGAGCAGATTTTGACGCTCAGCGGTGGAACCGCGACGGTCAGCAAGTCTAACGAGGGACTGGAATCGCCGACCATCAACCTAGCCGGAGCGACGGTCAACGTGAACGCTACCGATGACGGAGTGAACGCTACCGCTGGTAGCAGCGAGACTACAACGCAAGGTGGCGCAGGCGGAGGCATGGATGCCGCGCAGGATGCCCACCTGAACATTTCCGGTGGCAAGGTCACGGTCACTTCGGAGGGTGACGGGTTGGATTCCAATGGCGACATCTCAGTTACCGGTGGTACGACCGTAGTCAACGGTCCAACCAACGGCGGTAATGGCTCACTCGACTCTAATGGGGATATTTCGGTTGACGGCGGTGTACTTATCGCGGCTGGCAGTGACGGCATGGCTGAAGGTCTAAGCGATACTTCCAAGCAGTCCGGCGTTCAGGCTTCCCTTGGCACCACGGTTGAAGCAGGAACCGCTATCCACATCGTTGATTCGAGCGGAAAAGTAGTCGCTAGTTTTGTCACCTCAAAGGCCACCGCCAATGTCGTGTACTCCAGCTCCGAGATTGTTGACGGCGATAGCTACAGCTTCTACACGGGAGGTACCGTAGATGTTGATGCGGGTCTAGGTACCGGTAGCATCACCGACGCAACCGAGGTTGTCACCGCAATCGCCGGGGAGTTTGAATCCGGAATGGGCGGCATGGGTGGCGGCATGGGCAGAGGCCCAGACGGTCAGTAAAACTAAATAAACTAAAGGGTTGTCATACTAATGAACCCCGCTGTCCCATTCATGAGCTGGGGCAGCGGGGTTCAGTGTCGTTTCCGGAAAGAACCTGTTGGCTTAGTGCTCGCAGATAACTAGCGTCTTGGCATCTTCAAGCAGGGTCCGGGCCTGTGCTGGAGCGATTCGCACCAGCGCAAAAGCGGCAACAACAAGACCTGTCACCGTTGAGGCCAATCGTTGTTGGACGGTTGGGTCGAGATCGCTTCGGGCAGCGCTAATCCCGCGACCAAACGCAGTTTCTAGCTCTTCTCTGTAGGCCTGGACCACTTGCGACACGTGGGAGTCGGCTGATAGGGGTGAATTGGCGGTGTTGATCAGCAAGCAACCATTGCTGGTTGGCAGCGCCTTGGGCTGACCAAATACGGAGATCAAACCATCAAGGTACTCAGTGAGTGCTTGCGGGCTAACGTCATCAGATATCAGTGGTTCTAGGCGCGGGCGAACAATCTCATCGAGGTAGCTCTGCACGGCTGCGTCAAACAAACCTCTTTTGGAGCCAAAGGAGTTGTAGATGCTGGATCTGCTCAGGCCGGTGGCTGATTCAAGTTCTGGGATGGACGCTGCTTCAAAGCCCCTAGACCAGAATAGGGAGCGAGCTTTTTTGATGACAGCGGTACTGTCAAAGGCTAGTGTTCTTGCCATCACATACCTTTCTACTTTCGGAAACGACCATTACAGTATATATTGAAATGGACGTTACAGAATGCTTGTTCCGCTAAAACTTTCAGGAGCTGTTAATCATGATCATCACCGCACTCGTGCTGGCCACCCTTGCTGCATTGCTTCACGTGTACATCTTCTTCATGGAGTCCCTGTGGTGGACCACTGACAAAGTTCGAGCAACCTTTGGCTCGACGCCTGAAGATGCGGAAGCAACCAAGGAGATGGCCTTCAACCAAGGCTTCTACAACCTGTTTCTGGCCATCGCCACCCTGGCAGGCGTCGTCTTCCACATGGCTGGAGAAGCAACCATCGGCTCGACCCTGATCTTCACCGGAACCGGCTCCATGTTGCTGGCCGCACTGGTCCTAATCATTTCCAGCCCATCCAAGGCTTCGGCAGCAATCAAGCAAGGCGTCTTCCCATTACTGACGGTGATCGCACTGATCATCGGCGTAGCACTCTAAATTTTCAAACCCGAAAAAATTCGAAAACGGAAAGGTACTCAACATAATGAGCGAAACCACCAGCACCCAGATCCACCTCGCCAGCCGCCCAACCGGATGGCCAACGAACGAAAACTTCACCGTTGAGCACGTTGAACTTGCAGAATTGAAGGACGGCGAAGTTCGGGTTCGCAACGAATTCATCTCGGTTGACCCTTACATGCGCGGACGCATGAACGACACCCGCTCCTACGTCAAGCCATTCCAAATCGGCGAGCAGATCGCCGGCGGTGCAGTAGGACGCGTCATCGCTTCAAATGACAGCTCCCTGCCAGTAGACACCCTGGTTCTTCACCAGCTCGGCTGGTCGGACTTGGCTCAGGGTCCAGCAGCTAGCTTCAAGGAAATCCCTGACCTTCCAGGTGTTCCAAGCTCGCTGCGCCTGCACATCTTGGGCATGACCGGGCTGACCGCCTACGTAGGTTTGAACGCAATCGCCGGCTTGGCTGAAGGCGAAACCGTCTTCATCTCCGGTGCGGCCGGTGCCGTTGGTACCGCAGCCGGACAGATCGCCAAGCTCATGGGAGCTAAGCGCGTTATCGGTTCCGCAGGTAGTGCTGAAAAGGTCGAACTGCTCACCAGCAAGTACGGCTACGACGCAGCCTTCAACTACAAGGACGGCGACGTTCGTGGACAGCTAGCCGCTGCAGCCCCTGAGGGCATCGACGTCTTCTTCGACAACGTTGGTGGCGATCACCTCGAAGCAGCACTGGCAGCTTTCAATGACGGTGGCCGTGCAGCCCTGTGTGGTGCTATCGCAAGCTACAACACCACCGAGCCAACCCCAGGCCCACTGAACATGGCCAACCTGATCACTCGTGGCCTGAAGCTTCAGGGCTTCACACTGTCGAGCTACCTGAACTACGGCGAAGAGTTCTCCCAGCGCATGGGCCAGTGGTTCGCTGAAGGCAAGGTTTCCTACGATGAGACCATCGTTGACGGTGTAGAGAACACCGTTCAGGCCTTCTTGGACATGATGGCCGGAGCAAACACCGGCAAGATGCTTGTTCGCATCTAATTGATCTTGCACTAAGCAGGTAACAACTAACGGGTCCGACCGGAAAATTTTCCGCTCGGACCCGTTATGCGTTAATGATGACCTGTCGCGATGACGCAGCGAATCATTCTCAGACAGGCAAGCGCACCATGCGCAGATCAGTGATCAGCGGTGCGGTGGGGTCATCAAGCACTTGACCATCAAAGGAGAATCCGTTGCGCTGATAGAAGGCTATCGCCCGAGGATTCTGTTCGGCCACCCATAAGAGGGCTGGTTGATCCCCAAGTGCAGCATCCAGCAAGGCCTGGCCCGCACCGGAGCCGTGCTGATCGTTGAGCAGATACAAGTTGTATAGTTGCCGGTCAATTCCCGCCGGAACATCGACCGAGTCTTTGGTGCACGGTGCAGCAAACGAGAAACCAATCAAGTCTTCCTGCTCATTGCATGCCACAGCTAGAGAGAACGCAGGGTTCGGGTCAGCTAAAATCCGTTGCCACAGGTTGAGACGATGCTCAGCATGCTCTGTGCTAAAAAATCCCTGGGGCAACAGTTCCGTGTAGGTCTGCTTCCAGCATTCAACATGCAAAGCGGCCAGCTCAACGGCGTCATCAGCTACGGGTTTGCGCAAAGTGAAGCTCATTGACTGCCGCCGACGTATTCATTCAAGTGAATTCCGGTGAGCGTGCCAGATTGACTAAGTTCTGCTGGCGTTCCTTCAAAGACAATCTGACCGCCCTCATGCCCCGCCCCTGGTCCAAGGTCAATCACCCAATCAGCATGGGCAACTACCGCTAGATGGTGCTCAATGACGATGACGGTGTTTCCTTCGTCAACCATTTCGTCGAGTAGACCCAGCAAGTTTTGGACATCGGCCATATGCAGACCAGTGGTTGGTTCATCCAGTACGTAGGTGCCAGAACCCTTGCCTAAGTTGATGGCAAGCTTGATGCGCTGGCGCTCACCGCCCGAGAGCGTACTGAGGCGCTGCCCGAGCTTGAGATACCCCAGTCCTACTTGGTTTAGCCGGGTCAGCATGGCCTTGGCTTTGGGGATCTTGAGTTGTTCTAAGGCTTGCTCCATGCTCAAGTCCAACACTTCACCGATATTCAAACCGTCCAAGGTGTAACTCAATACCTCGGCAGTAAAGCGTGTGCCTTCACATACTTCACAGGGCAGAGCCACCCCGGCCATCGAGGCCAAATCGGTATAGGTGAATCCGACGCCCTTGCAGTTTGGGCAGGCTCCTTCGGAATTTGCGCTGAATAAGGCCGGCTTGACCGAGTTGGCCTTGGCAAAGGCGGCTCGAATCGGATCCATGATTCCGGTGTAGGTGGCAGGATTTGAACGGCGCGAGCCTCGGATCGCTCGTTGATCCACCACGGCCACATCTTCACGCTTGGAAATCGTTGAGTGAATGAGCGTGGACTTACCGGACCCGGCAACACCGGTGATGGCACACAGTACACCGGTAGGGATATCTACGTTCACGTCTTTGAGGTTGTGTGTGGAAGCGCCACGAACTTCTAGGGGAGTACCCAGTGACCTGGTAGCGGGCTTCAGCGGAACACGCGTAGAAAAATGTTGACCGGTCAGTGAATCGCTGGCCAACAGGCCAGGAACATCTCCGCTGTAACTCAGCGTTCCACCGTGCGTTCCAGCACCCGGACCAAGATCAATCACGTGATCAGCGATCTTGATAACTTCAGGCTTATGCTCAACGACCAGTACGGTATTGCCCTTATCTCGCAGATCCGCCAACAGCCCATTCATGCGTTGAATATCGTGCGGGTGAAGCCCCACGGTTGGTTCATCAAAGAGGTAGGTGACATCCGAGAGTGCGCTACCTAGATGACGAATCATTTTCACGCGCTGGGCTTCACCGCCCGAAAGTGTTCCAGCGGGTCGATCTAGCGAGAGATATCCCAAGCCCAACTCGACCATCGACTCAAGAATCGCAATCAAGTTCTTGATCAGGGGAGCGGCGTCCGGGATCTGAAGTTTGTCTAGTTCCGCGGAAAGCTCAGAAACCTGCATGGCCGTCATATCGGCGATGCCCAGTGAATTCATCTTTGAGGCTCTAGCAGCTTCACTCAGTCGGGAACCGGCGCACACCGTGCACGGTGCCGTGGTTGAGATCCGGTCGATCCATTCACGAATGTGCGCTTGCTTGATTTCGCGACCAGAAAGAATGTAGTTGGACTTGATGCGGGTGATGAGCCCCGAGTAGCTCATGTTCGCCCCGTTGAGCTTGACCTTGCCATCTTCGGCATAAAGCATGCGATCAAGCATGTCCTTGGGCATATCTTTGAGCTTGATATCAAGATCTGGTTCGGTGCCTGCAGTCAATGTTTGCCAGAGCCACGCGCCAGGAGCAAAGTTTGGTGCCTTGATGGCGCCCTCGTTCAGGGTCTTATCCCAATCCAATAACTCGTCAAGGTCGATACTTGCTTCCGTACCAAATCCCTCACAGGCCGGGCAAGCTCCTTGTCCGAGGTTGAAAGAATATGCGCCCGCGCCACCGGCACTTGGAGTTGAGTAGCGTGAGTAAAGAACACGAAGCAATGAGTAGGCATCGGTGGCGGTACCAACCGTTGAGCGGGAATTGGATCCCATGCGCTCCTGATCAACAACGATGGCTGCCGACAAGTTCTCTAGAACCTCAACGTCGGGCCGAGGCATCGAGGGCATGAACGACTGAACAAAAGAAGTATACGTTTCATTGATCAATCGCTGTGATTCGGCAGCGATCGTTCCGAAGACGAGTGAAGACTTACCTGAGCCGGAAACGCCAGTGAAAACCGTAATGCGTCGTTTGGGGATGTCGACATCAATACCCTTGAGGTTGTTCTCTCGGGCTTGACGGACTCGGATCATATTGTGGGTATCGGCAGGATGCGCATTCATAGGCCCAACATTACTAAGAGGTATCCAGATCGGGTACTAGGCTCCTCTAAGCTTCAACAAATCAGGGACGTTAAGTCAGGTTCATGTTCAAGCGGTGGGCCGAACATGCTCAGGCGCTCGCCGAGAGCACCCGCAACCGATCTTGTCAGTCGTCACGTTGCGCCACTTAATTCTGCAGAGGATTTCAGGCGATGCGGATCTCTCAGATCTTCCACTCGTCTGGTGTGCGCGTGATCGATTTCGAATTTTCTCGAAGAAAACTTGTCCTGCGAAGCTAAACGTTCGAAATTTGTCGGTACTGTGGGAGTTCCTGAGCGATTCACAATGTTTTCGGGTTGCCATGTGCCCAACTATCATTGTCGAGACGTGTGCTGCGACACATCGATGGCAGTTTAAGCGTCGCTATGATCCCGAACCAATGAAGGACCTTCATGAAGCTGTTGAAATCAATCCCACTGCTTGGCTGGGTGCTCATAGCAATCGTCTTAGGCGTTTTGCTTGGCCCAGTAATGCCGGTATGGCTAGGAAGCGTATTCCTGACCTATAACTCGATCTTCTCGGGCTTCCTGAACTTCGTTGTGCCACTGATTATTTTTGGTTTGGTTTCGCCAGCTATTGCTGAACTTGGCAAGGGTGCAGGCAAATGGTTGGGCATCACTGCGCTGCTCGCCTACGGATCAACTTTGGCTGCAGGGCTACTGGCGTACTTTGTCAGCCGCTGGCTATTTACCCAGTCATTGTCCGGTGGTGGACTTGAAGCCATCGGTGAAGGTGAAGGCTCAGGATTTAAGCCCGTCGTTTCCTTGGTTAGTAGTGCGGGGGACTCGGCCACCGAGATTGTCCTGCCACCAGCTTTGGACGTGATGACTGCACTGGTCCTTGCGTTCATCATCGGGTTGGGCATGACTGCTTTCCGCTCCACGGTACTTTTCCGCGGTGTTGTCGAATTCCGCACCATCATTGAGATGGTCATTCGTCGTGTTGTCGTCCCTGCCTTGCCGGTCTTCATCTTCGGCATCTTCTTGGATCTCTCCGCCAGCGGAAACGCAATCACTGTGGTGACCAAGTTCTTGTTGGTCGCTGTGGTTTCCTTCGCACTGACCCTCGTTGTTCTGCTGGCCCAGTACTCGATCGCTGGAGCCATGAACAAGCGCAACCCACTGAAGGCTCTCTGGGGTATGCGCGATGCCTACTTCACCGCACTGGGCACCTCGTCCTCGGCAGCCACGATTCCAGTGACGCTGGCTTCAACGAAGAAAAATGGTGTTTCGGACGCTGTGGCCGGCTTTGTTGTTCCACTGTGTGCGACCATTCACCTCTCCGGTTCAATGGTGAAAATTACCTGCTTCTCCGTCGCAGTCCTTTTGCTCACTGGCGGAGAAGTCACCTTCGGTGCTTACTTCCCATTCATCTTGATGCTCGGAGTCATGATGATTGCCGCTCCTGGTGTTCCAGGTGGCGCCATCGCAGCAGCAGCTGGTCTGCTTGGCCAGATGCTCGGCTTCGGTGATGTTGAAGTTGGCCTCATGTTCGCCGCTTACATCGCACTTGATAGCTTCGGCACCGCGACCAACGTGACCGGTGACGGAGCCATGGCGATGATCATGCAGAAACTGACCAACGGCAAGCTGGGCACCGCACCGCAAAGCCAGGACGATGAGATCGTTGAGCTGGCTGACGGCAGCCGCACCGAAACTCATCAAGTCGCTGAGTAAGCGTTCTTACTTAAATTGATCGGGTCCGCACCAAATGGTGCGGACCCGATCAGTTTAAGAACTACGTGCAGCTAGATCCACATCGCAGGATCGATGTACTCAGCTGGGTCAACAGCAGGCTTGCGCTCTTCTGGAGTACGTGGACGATTCTGTGCAGGAATGCCGGTAACGATCGAGCCTTCTGGTGCATTCTTGACCACTACAGCGTTAGCACCGATGGCGGAATCGGCTCCGATGATGATCGGACCGAGGACCTTGGCTCCGGCGCCAATGACCACACGATCACCAATGGTTGGGTGACGCTTGACCTTAGCTAGGGAACGACCGCCCAGAGTTACACCGTGGTACAGCATGACGTCCTCGCCGATTTCAGCAGTTTCACCAATGACGATGCCCATGCCGTGGTCGATGAAGAAGCGACGGCCGATGGTGGCGCCAGGGTGAATCTCAATGCCGGTCAGCGCACGTGCAGCCTGCGAGATCAGCCGTGCGGCTCCCTTGGTGGAAGGGTTCTGCCACAACTTGTGAGCTGCGCGGTGTAGCCAAATAGCGTGCAACCCGGAATACACGAAAAAGTTTTCGGTATCGCTGCGTGCCGCAGGATCGTGCTGTCGAGCTGTGGCTAGGTCTTCACGCAGGCGGGAGAAAAAACTCATGAATACTACCTTAGGGGTTGCGGTTCGCTGTGCAGGAATCCGAAGACGTCACACAGCAAATCGGCGCGAGCTGCACCGATTAAGGTCTCTATTAGACCAACGGTGGCTCGCGCCGATTTATTCTAACTTTCCGAAACTGATTTAGCCGCGGATGTCATCAAAGAGCAGGGTGGAGATGTAACGCTCACCGAAGTCAGGGATGATAGTCACGATGCGCTTGCCAGCGTTTTCTTCGCGAGCAGCGATCTGCAGTGCACCCCAAACGGCTGCACCAGCGGAGATACCGCCGAGGATACCTTCCTTGACGCCCAATGCGCGTGCGGTAGCAACCGAATCTTCGATGCTGGCATCCAGAACTTCGTCGTACAGTTCAGTGTCCAGAACCTCAGGGATGAAGTTAGCACCAAGGCCCTGAATCTTGTGTGGGCCTGGCTTGCCACCGTTGAGGATCGGCGAATCCTTTGGTTCAACAGCAACGATCTTCAGGTTTGGGTTCTTTTCCTTCAGGAAGCGACCTGCACCGGTGATGGTGCCACCGGTACCGATACCAGCAACAAGGATGTCTACCTGGCCCTCGGTGTCATCCCAGATTTCTGGGCCGGTGGTGTCCGCGTGAATCTGAGGGTTAGCGGAGTTAGCGAACTGCTGAGCCCAGACGGCGTTCTCAGAAGTCGCAACGATTTCCTTAGCCTTTTCTACTGCACCGCGCATGCCATCGGCACCTGGGGTCAGTACGATTTCAGCACCGTAAGCGCGCAGCATAACGCGGCGCTCGGTGGACATGGTTTCAGGCATGGTCAGGATGACCTTGTAACCACGTGCTGCGCCGACCATGGCCAGAGCGATACCGGTGTTACCCGAGGTACCTTCAACAATGGTGCCACCTGGCTTCAGCGCGCCCGACTTTTCTGCAGCGTCGACGATTGCTACACCGATGCGGTCCTTGACGGAGTTTGCTGGGTTGTAGAATTCCAGCTTCACAGCGACGTTGCCGGCTAGGCCTTCGTCAAGTCGGTTCAGCTTTACCAGTGGGGTGCGGCCGATAACTTCGGTGACGTTGTTGTAAATCTTGCCCATGTTTTATGCAGTCCTTACGTGACTCATTGCGGCCGCGATTGCTGGCGGCGAGTTACTTGCAGATGACCGGCTAAATGGCTCGGACATCTCGAGGTTCATTTCTAACCCTAGTAGGCATGCCGTCAAGCTAGGCTTCATTTAGCCATTGTGCGTAATATTTCCTGACTTTTGCGATCTTCGGGTCGATGATCACTCGGCAATATCCGACATCTTGGTTATCTGCGTAGTAATCTTGATGAATTTGCTCCGCAGGATAGAAATCTTTCGACTCTTCTATTGTGGTGACAATCGGATTAGGGTATAAGGGCGCAAATTTTGCGATGGCCCCGGCGAAAAGCGTCCGCTGCTCTTCATCCAGCGGGAACATGGCCGAGCGGTATTGGGTGCCTACGTCATAACCCTGGCGATTGAGCGACGTTGGATCATGAACGGTGAAGAACATGTCCAAGATGATCTCGGCTGGAACAATTTCTGGATCAAAGATGACTGCAACACCTTCAGCGTGCCCGGTGGTTCCGGAGCAGACCTGATAATAGTCCGGGTCACTGGTGTGCCCACCGATGTATCCGGAGATCACGGCGTGCACGCCACGGGTTTGCTGGTAGATGGCGTCCAAGCACCAGAAGCAGCCACCTGCCAACACGAAGGTTGTCAGCTTGGCCCCCTGAAGCTCGATAGTAGGGCTGAATTGATGCGGTGATTGAAGGCTGAGAGTACTCACACAGTTCACAACGATGCGGCGTTGCATTCTGTTCCATCGATGTACCCAACGCGTAGGGTTGGTGACATGCAGAGCAAGGCAAATAACTCGCAAGAACCTGATAAGAAGCCGTCAGTTACGGACGCCACTTCGCTCAAGCCAGTGACCGACGAAGAAGTAAAGCAGCCAGTTGATGGGGAACCGGCTGCAACTACTTTGGGCGATGTGCTTGAGGCAGTAGAAGAGCTTTGGCCAAAATCCTTGGCGGAGGACTGGGACGCCGTTGGTCTAGTGACCGGACGTAGCGCCCAGCAGATCACCAAGGTTGTAATGGCTGTAGACCCGACCCTTGAGGTGATCGAAGATGCCATCGCGCGTGGAGCCGACTTGCTCATCACTCATCATCCACTGTTACTTCGTGGTGTCACCCAAGTAGCAGGAACCAGCTTTAAGGGCGAAGCGATTCACCGGCTCATTGAGACCGGAACCGCTTTGCTCACGGCACACACCAATGCTGACAACGCCATTGGGGGAGTCAACGACGCCCTGTCCGACGCGTTTGGCCTCAAGGATTGTGTGCCTCTGGTGCATTCAAAGGACGGATTGCCAGAAGAAGGACTAGGCCGAGTCGGCTTCCTGGACAAGCCAATGAAGCTTGAAGATTTTGCTGAACGCGTTTACACCGTGCTACCTGCCGTGGCCGGTGGCGTACGCGTTGCAGGTGACCGCACCGGGATCATCCGCAAGGTCGCCCTATGCGGTGGGGCCGGTGACTCGTTATTTGATGCGGTGCGCTCACACCAAGCCGATGTCTACGTCACCGCAGATCTACGCCATCACCCGGCCAGTGAAGCACGCGAAGCAGCCAACGGTGGCTTCCCTTACTTGATTGATGTTTCCCATTTTGCCTCCGAGTGGGTCTGGCTTTCAGCCGGCGCTCGCGCTTTGCAGAATGTGCTCAACGATCTGGGACATTCGGTAGAGATTGAAATATCGCAAATTAATTCGGATCCTTGGGACTTTGTCCTGACCCCATAGGCAGGGAACCGCATGCTGCATCATTTGGAAATCTGGGTTGATGACTTATCAGCCAGTAAAGCAACGTTGGGATGGTTGCTGACGCGTCTGGGTTACCGGATTGATTCTGAGTGGAGTAATGGGATCAGCTACGCCCATTCAAACTTTTATATCGTTCTTGAGTCCGGGCCTGATGTGCGCCATGGACGCCACGAACGCTTGAATCCAGGATTGAACCACTTGGCTTTTACTGTTGAGTCCAAAGAACTAGTTGAGCAAATTTCACGCGAGGCTAGTGACCACGGATTTACCTTGATGTTCTCGGATCAGCATCCACACGCTGGTGGAGAACAGCACTACGCTGCGTATCTCGAAAATGGCGAGGGCTTTGAAATTGAACTCGTCGCCGCTGATGGGCAAGGTGGCAGTTAGTTCAACCAACAAAAGTTCAACCAACAAAGAAGACTGCCATGGTGGGATTCGGGAATAGTAATTCCCAAGTCTTGCCCACGGCAGTCTTCTTTTGCTTCAGTGCATTGTCAGGTTTTGCACTTTCAACCTACGGGGCGATGGATTGTGAAATCTCAGCCTGGATCTTAATATCGCCGTTGCGAGCGGTAGCAATTTTTGATTTTTCCTGTGCGCCTCGGCTTGAGGCGTCAGCGCCAGTGCGAAGGCGTGTGATGGTTGCGCTCTTAGATTCGCCTGCGTCAAGCTCCTGAATGCTGAATCCCGAACCTTCTAAGTCGCTGAGTCGAACGTTTCCGGTATTTGTAACCGTGACTTCATAGCTAATCCAGTCACCGGCTTTAGCCGACGAATTCAAAGCAGGCTCAGCGGCAACTTGCTGTGAGGCCTCGACGGTAAAGCTAGGCTGGCGATCGACGAGGTCGACTTCTTGACCCGTGATTGTGTATTCATCCACGATGGCGTTGCTGCCGACCCGGCCAGAAGTCCAGTGCGTTTGAGGAATAAAGAATCCGTTGGCTAGCTCATTGCTGGTTACCTCATGGCGTGGAGTGGCGCAGGTGTAGCCTGCACCCGCAGGTAGGTTCGAGTAGCGGCAATTGCCCGCCGGGCTGGGCTGTCCAATTGGGCTGGCGGCAAACGGTGAGAAGTTACCTGCAGTTGGTGCGACCCATTGAGCGATGTTTCCAATGCTATTCACACGGAAGCTGTACGGAACTTTTTCACCGACCACAGAAGGGTCCACAGCCAAGTCTCGACTCGTATCCGTGCGTTGACCCAAAATGTTAAGGCCAGCGGTTTCTTCGCCGGTGATCTGAGCGGACACAGATACCTGAGAAGTTTTTCCAGTGCTACTCGTGAACTGCAGCTGTAGACTCTGGTTTCCAAGCGCGGTGGACGCGACAGTGACTGGAAGGTTGATGGTGGTGCTGGCGCCTGCGGCAAGATTGGTGACCGATTTTGCTGTGGCGCTGAATTGCGTTGAGGTGCCCACCGCGATGGTACCCGAGAGCGCCTCGTCTTCCTGATTCGTGATAGTCACTGGAACGTCAAGAGTGGATCCTGACCTGGCGGTGAACGATTCTGCCTGCATCGGAGCACAGACGTAGTTCAACCATTCTTCATCGAATGTGGCAAGCTGCATTGCGTCGGTGTAGTTAGCTTCGTAGAACACGCCAAATTTTCCATTATCCAAGACATCGGCTACCGAGTACGCGGAGAAACCACGACGAATGGTGCGCAACCCTGGCCAGGTTTTCCGTCGTCGCATGAGACTCGAGCCGAAACGTTGGAGCGCGAAGTTTGTGAATTGGCTCCGGCATACAGCAACTTTTTGGCCTGCGCATCCGGGAACATCTGGGTGATGTGTGCGTTATTTGTGGGATCGGGGAGGTTCTTATCCTGGGTGACCTCCGAGTAGCTGTGGCCACCATCATTAGAAATAGCTACCGTTCGATATCCACCGCCGGCGTTGTCACGGGAATTGAGCATGAGCCGACCGTCGGATAGTTCAACCACTTTGTTCTCGTCCATGGCCCGTCCGGTGAATTCTCCATGTTTCCACGTTGCTTCGTGGTCATCGGAATACACCGAGAAGGCTTGAATCGCTCGGGTGCCATCGGCCTGCATGACATCTCCGGCGTATTGCTGAACGAGGCGCCCGGCGTATTGGTCGCGGGTTATCTGGATGCCTTGACCGGACGTGGCGAAGGTCGAACGTACAGCGCCGGGGACCGCGCTGTCTCCTGGTTTGACGACATCGGTAATCAGTCGAGGCTTGCTCCACGTGGCTCCGTCATCGGTGGATTCGACAACAGCTGCGCTGAGCACTTGCCGGTTGGCATCGTCAAGGCCCCAAATGCTCCCTACGAAGCCTTGATCCTTGGAGTAGATAAAGAAGGCGAAGGTCTTTCCGATTTCGTCATCCACCACATAACTGGGGTCAGAATAGCCGTGCTTTCCTTGTTCGGGGGAGCCGGTGAAGCCGGCCGCGACAGTGGTTACTGGCCCCCACGTTGCACCGTTATCGGTGCTTTTGCGCTGCACGATGCTATTGGGGTTCGGTGCATCTGAGGCGTTTCCCGGACGGCCTTACCACGCGGCGAGAACTACCCCGTCGCCCAAGTGAGCGAGAGCGGGGATGCGATAGAAGAAGTTGTTTTCGGTGCGGTCGGTTCCGAGATTTATTTCTTTGAAGGTTCCCGGCGGCACCGCAGGGTCCGCTTCCTCTAATGTGGTGGCCGCTATGGCCCCGTTTGCGCTGAAAAGGGGTATGGTTCCTGAAAATTGGAAGGACGTATGACGTAGGACGTCATGCTTGAAGCCTATGTGAATTGAATCACAAGCAGAAGAGGGAAAGTTTGTTTTTTGTCGTGTGCGCCAAGACGAGAGGCTGGTTCTTTCTACTTTGTGGTGGTGAACTGGTGGTCTTCGGGTAGCAGAATATTTAGTGCTTGACCCTTTTTGTCGTCCACCAGGGTGGCCTCCCACTTGGATTGAATCAGTTCAAGCAATTCCGTCGCCGTCTTGGGCTCGACTGTTTGCTGCACCAAGAACCGGGCAACTTCGCCACGAGTGTGTTTGGCGAAGTGCGATACGACCTTCGGAACACCGTTACGTAACTGAAATACATTGACAGCTACGCTATTTGAGTTGCGTGGCTTGTAGGCCGCCATGTAGGTACTCGAGCGTGCGTCGATGATGAGCTGGTTCCCGGCCATCTCGTCCAATACTGGAGTTAGTCGTTTCTTCCACCAGCTCCCGAGCCTGCCCAGTGGTTCAAGCTTGGTGGACATAGAAAGTCGGTACGGTGGGATCCGGTCATCAAATCTGACGGCGCCCCATAATGCAGAAATGACCAGAATGCTTTGATCTGCCCGCAACTTCGCTGGCTTATCCAATGACGCGTAGTTCAAAGCCTCAAAAAGCACACCTGAATAAATATCGTGTGCCCGGGCTGCCGGTTCAGTGTGCAGTGAGATATTGCGAGCTACTTCGTTAGCTAGTGAGGCACCAACGCCTAAGACTTCCATGGCATCTTCGCGAGCAGAAACTTGCGCAAGAGAATCGATCACTTGGTGACGATCATCAGTTAGTTCCGGAAACGAGAGTGTTTCCATTTCAAACGGAGCACCTTGAGTATGGGCTGTCTTGCCTTCAGAAGGCGGCAACAAAATAAGCACGCTTTCCAGCTTATCGGAATCCGACCCTGTCATATCCAAAAGGGAGCGCAACTACCTGGATGCTCCACCTCGGAAGTATCGGTGACGCTCCGTGCTGTCTTTGCTGTCGTTGAAACTGACCGTCAAGCACGTGCTGAAGAGCACTATGTAGGGATAGTTTTACAGATGTAAGATATTTACATGCGTAAGAATTCCTCTTTGAAACCCGGTAAGTCACACCTTCGGTTACGCGACGCTGCTCTTCGGCTTCTGGATGAACGTGTTCCAGAAGAGGTGACCATTACCGATATCGTCAGCGAGGCTGGGCTGACCCGTCCGACCTTCTATGCTGTTTTTCTGGACCTCGCCAGTTCCTTCGAGGACGCCGCGATGAGCCGACTAGAAGCCGCATTCGAGGGCGTGACTCTTGCCGGTGATTTACCCCCGACGCAGCAAGCTCAAGCAATGGAGACTGCGTTCCTAACCGTGATTCGCAGGATCGCTCTCAATGAGGTGTTCTTCGCACGAGTGCTGCGCAGTTCAGGTGGAATGCAAATACATCACCGCCTGGTGCAGTTTCTGGCCGAGCGCTTACGTGCGCACTCTCCGCTGTCTGCCGGACTAGCCGGTGGACCCGTGCCTGCAGAAGTAAGCTCCGAGGCGCTGGCAGCTGGCGTCATTTGGACTGTAATTGCCTGGTTGGAAGCCGAGAAACGTCGGCCAGCAGAAGAGCTTGCCACTCAAATCCGTGACCTTCTCTTTCACGCCGTCGTAGGCGGACTGAGCCAAACCCATACCACCGATCGCCGCAAGGAGTCCTAGCCATGAGCATCAGCCTTTCCGTTTTGGAGACCGGAACGATTCGCATTCGTCCGAGTCATCGCACGCAAAGTGCTACCAAGCCAGTGTTGCTACGACGTGCAAAGGCGGTATTTGGCGACAAAAACTGGACCGAGCCATTGCCGATCAACACCTATCTCATCAATCACCCCGACGGCCCGATCTTGTTTGATACCGGCGAATCCCCACATGCGAACGCGCCTGGTTGGTTGCCACGCTGGCAGTCATTTTTCCATCGCGCTGTCGACATCAATGTTGCCCCTGAGGAAGGTATCGGCGCGCGTCTTGCACAGCAGGGAATAAAGCCCCAAGATCTGCAAGCAGTAGTGGTTTCTCACCTGCACCATGATCACGGCGACGGTTTGGGGGATCTTGCTGACGCCCGACGTATTTTGGTCACCGACGATCACTGGGACTTCTACCGCAAGCCATTACGCGCAACCATCGAAGGCGCTGTGCCGCAGCACTGGCCAACAGGTTTTCAGCCAGAGCTCTTGCATTTGACCGGTCCCGCGCTTGGCCCATGGGAGAAGACCTACCCGATCACCGCTGACGGCAAGGTCGTTGGGGTACCCACCCCTGGGCACGTTCCCGGACATCTATCGGTGGTTGTGTTCGGTGACGACGCCACATACTTCCTCGGCGGCGACGTGACGTACGATCAGGCACTACTTGATCAGGAAAAGACAGACGGCGTGAACAACAATCCTAAGTTGGCTGTTGAGCAACTTCGCAAGATCAAAGAGTTCGCCAGAATGCAGCCGATAGTGCTGTTGCCGGCACATGATCCTGGCACTAGTCAGCGTTTAGCTAACAATGAAGTTTATGTACCCTCGCCGTTGCGCGATTAACCTTGAATGCTTCCGCGCCGCAGACTGAGCTATCGTCGCTAGGAAAATGGTGCTCCTTGGGGCGCACCAGTGTTAGTGCTCTGAATTCAAAAAATCGCATTGACTATGGCCAAGGACATGTTTGCCGTGTTGAACACCTCGCTCAGCGCGTTACGGCAGGCAAAGTCCCGGGGCTAGAATGGTTAACGAATGGGATGGCCAGACGGTCGCGTGGCAAGCAATTGTCCCGAGGAACGTCCGGGCTCCACAGAACAGGGTGGTGGGTAACGCCCACTCGGGGTAACCCGCAGGCTAGTGCCACAGAAAATAGACCGCCAGGTTTCCTGGTAAGGGTGAAACGGTGGTGTAAGAGACCACCAGCGTCCCGGGTGACCGGGATGGCTTGGTAAACCCCACTCGGAGCAAGGTCAGACAGACTGCGTTATGAGGGCTGTTCGCCCCATGTAGTCGGGTGGACCGCTAGAGGCTGTCGGCAACGGCAGTCGTAGATAGATGACCGTCCCGCTTCGGCGCGACAAAACCCGGCGTATCGGCCATCCCATTCACCGCATATTTCCTCACTTCTCAAGTGAGATGATTCACAGATCTAGGTGTCCGGAAAATTTCTGCGCAGTTTAGAATGGAAAATGTACTTAGTACTTACGAGGATGATCCTGTGACCTCGTACCACCGCAAAAGCAATGGTGCTTCCCACGGTGCCAACCGACTTTATGGATCTGCAAGTCGGCTGAATTGGAAGGATTTTCCTTTGACCCAGCAGTCTGTCGTCGCCCAGCAAGAATGGAGCGGGCGCGAAGAGCTCGCCGAGGCCATGATTCCACTGATCGGACGTTTGTACCGCAAGAACAATGTGGTGCCCTCCGTATATGGCCGCAAGCTGATCAATCAGTCTTCAATTGACATCATCAAGGCACACCGCGTTGTGCGCCGCATCGATGGCGAAGAGCTAAGCCTGAAGGCAACCAAAGCAATTCTCGATGAAATCGAGACACTCAATGTTGGCTCGGTCGCCGTTGATCTTGGCCGCTTGAACAAGAAGTTCAAAGAATCTGGCTCCGTCGACCTGAACTCATTTATCAGCAACGAACTGGGCGAAAAGGTCGGCAAGGCCGGCGCTACCGACGCAGAACCAAAGGACGTAGTACTCTACGGATTTGGTCGCATTGGTCGCTTGCTCGCTCGTATCCTGATTGAGCGTGGCGGTTACGGCTTGCGTCTGCGGGCAATCGTTGTGCGCAAGGGCTCGGATGATGACATCGTCAAGCGTGCTTCGTTGCTTCGCCGCGACTCGGTGCATGGCCGCTTTGAAGGTTCGATCACCGTCGACGAGGAAAACAACACCATCCTCGCCAATGGAACACTGATCAAGGTCATCTACTCGAATGATCCAGCAACCGTTGATTACACCGAATACGGAATCAACAACGCGATTGTTGTAGACAACACCGGACGCTGGCGCGATGAAGCTGGCCTGTCCCAGCACCTTGAAGCTAAGGGTGTTGCTCGCGTTCTACTTACCGCTCCAGGTAAGGGCGACTTGAAGAACATCGTTCACGGCATCAACGATTCGTGGATTACTGCAGAAGACAAGATTGTCACCGCAGCATCGTGCACCACCAACGCCATCACCCCAGTGCTCAAGGCGCTGAACGACAAGTTCGGCGTTAACCACGGACACGTTGAGACCGTTCACTCGTTCACCAACGACCAGAACCTGATCGACAATTTCCACAAGGGCGAACGTCGCGGACGCGCAGCTGCACTGAACATGGTGATCACCGAGACCGGTGCAGCCAAGGCTGTTGCTAAGGCACTGCCAGAGTTCGAAGGCAAGCTGACCGGTAACGCAATTCGCGTACCAACCCCAGATGTCTCCATGGCCATCTTGAACCTGACCCTGGAGAACGAAACCAGCAAGGAAGAGTTGAACGCTTACCTGCGTGAAACCTCGCTGACCTCGAACCTGCACAAGCAGATCGACTACATCGATTCCCCAGAAGTGGTTTCCACCGACTTTGTTGGCTCACGTCGTGCCGGCATCGTTGATGGCTTGGCCACCATTGTTTCGGGCAAAAACGCTGTTGTCTACGTTTGGTACGACAACGAGTTCGGTTACTCCTGCCAAGTAGTGCGCGTGATCGAATCGATCGCTGGCACCCACCCGGTAGCTGTTCCAGATGTGAAGGCTGAAGCCGTCAGCGTCTAGAACTAGAGCTGCAAGACTTTTCGGGACCGTACCTCGCGCATGATGCGTGAGGCATGGTCCCGAAAGTCGTTTATGCCCCAGCCCGTTCCTGCTACGCTCGGCTCTAGGTGCGAGAGATAGGGCAAGGACGTGGAACGAGAGCGGTTGTTGGCCGCGCGGATGCGCAGTCAGAAATTACGTGAGCCTGCACAAAGCTTGCTGGGTGCAGCCGAGCATATGTTGGCGATTCAAGCTCAAGACTTCACCGCCGGACGTTATGCCTTGGCTCAGCGGGTAGCGTCCGAACCGAACCGAGCACAGGTTAATGAGCTGTTCAATGATGGCCAGCTCGTTCGTTCGTGGACCATGCGTGGCACCCTGCATATCTGTAGGGCACAGGACGCCAAGTGGATGGTGCAGGCGGCCAGAGAGCGTACCCTGAAAACAGCTGCGACTAATTTGCGCGCTTTGCAGATAGATTCGCAAACCATCGACCGCGCCTCTACCATCGTCACTAAACTGCTTGTTGAGTACCAAAGAGCCAGTAGGGCCACAATCTTTGCCGAGCTAGAGAGTCACGGGATACCGACTAAAAATCAGCGCGGACTTCATGTGCTCTTGGTGCTGGTACAAAACGGGCTAATCTGCTTGGGGCCGATTCCTGCGCAGGCCAAACTGATCGCCCAAGACTATGTGCTGGTAAATCGCTGGATCAGTGATCACCGTGTGCCCACAGATCCGATGCACGAATTGTTGCTTCGCTACCTAGGCTCCCATGCACCTGCGACTTTGCGTGGTGCCGCTTGGTACACGGGACAAACCCTGACAACGATGCGCAAGGCGGCCAATGAGGTGGCCGATCAGCTTGTGGCAGTAGGGCAAGACGAGCGGGGTGAGGATTACCTAGTAGTTGCCGGCTCTGCCACGCATCAAGAGCTTGAGAGCTCTGGCGAGGTGGAACTACCCAAGCGGTTGTTAGGCCCGTTCGACGAGTACTACCTCTCCACCGCGGATCGGCATCTGATCGCCGATGCACCCATGCAGAAAGCGATCATGCCAGCTACCAACGGCATGTTTAATGCATTCTGGATTGAACAAGGGCGAGCCACGCAAGTGTGGAATACAAATGTAGCGCCGACCGATACACTCGGTGCGGCGCTACATCAGCGATATCTTGACTTCAAGACTGCAAACTAGGCAGCCAAAGCGTTAGTGACCAAAGGGGTCCTCGTCGGTGCCAGGCAACCAGGTAATGCCCGGTACGCCCCAGCCCAAAGACTTCTTGGCTTTGTTCCAACGCTTATCCCAGCGAGGTTGGAGCTTATCTACGTAGAGGAAACCATCAAGGTGATCGTATTCGTGCTGCATCACCCGGGCGAACCAGTCGTGAGCCTCGAAGGAGATCGGATTTCCGAACTCATCAAAGCCTTCAACCTTGGCATAGTCCGCACGCTTGAGCGGGTAGTTCAGCCCAGGGACCGACAAGCAACCCTCGGACTCGTCATCAACGTCTGCCGGAGCTTGCGACACCTTGGACAGGGTTAGCTTCGGGTTGATGATGACACCACGCTCAGGAGCGGTGTCCTGGTCTGCGTAGACATAGGTGAATAGACGTAGACCGATACCAACCTGCGGAGCAGCCAGTCCCACGCCGTGGGCTTCGTCCATGGTCACGTGCATATCTGCAACAAGCTGGCGTAGCTCATCATCAAACTCGGTGACTTCTACTGCGCGACGATGAAGAACAGGTTCTCCATAAACTGTGATCTGCCGGATTGGCACGTGATCAGGTCCTTTCAAAAGTGCTTAAAGTGCTCGTCCAATAGTTTCACGCATGATCTCACTTGTGCCACCAAAGATGGTCAACAAACGAGCCGCGGTGAAGGATTGAGCAATTGGGTACTCCATGATGTAGCCATAACCACCATGGATCTGCAACGCCTTGTCCGAAAGCTTTTTCGCGCTCTCACTAGCCCAAAGCTTCACTTCGGCAGCTTCCTCAGCACTAAGTTCACCCTCGTTAAACGCAACAACCGCCTGATCAACAAATGTCTGGGTGACATGCGCCTCAGTTTTCAGGTTAGCCAGTTCAAAGCGGGTGTTCTGGTACTCGGTGAGGGCCTGACCGAAGGTTGAACGATTGGAGGCGTGCTCCAGTGCTTGCTCAAATGATGCGCTGGCGATGGCAGATGCTGCTACCGCAATAGCCAAGCGTGCCTGAGGCAACTGTTCCTTGACGTAGGTTAGTCCCTGCCCGATCTCACCAATGCGATCAGCATCAGAAACCTTGACCTCATCGAAGAACAGCTCCGCGGTGTCAGAGGCACGCAGTCCCATCTTGTCGAAGGGAGTGCCGTTGCTGTAGCCCTCGGAACGCTCAACCATGAACAACGAGAACGACTGCGCCGTGGCGCGACCGCTTTCACCGTCAGTACGGGCAAGTACCAAAGCGGCATCTCCGAATGCACCATTACCTATGAAGGTCTTCTGACCGCTGAGCAGCCAATTCTCACCATCACGTACGGCCTTGGTGCGAACAGCACGTAGGTCCGAACCAGCTCCGGGCTCAGTGAAGGCGCAAGAAGTGATTGTAGAACCATCCACCATCCGAGGAAGCCACTTGGCCTTCAATTCGTCAGTACCGTAATTGATCAAGTACGGCAGAACCAGATCATCGTGCAGATGGAAGGCCAAGGCAAGGGCTAGGTGCCCGGCGCGGACGAACTCTTCATCAAGAACGACACGGAATCGGTAGTCATCGATTCCCATTCCGCCAAACTCTTCAGGAACAGCAAGCCCAAGCAAGCCGTTCTCGCCGGCTGACTGCCAAACCTCACGTGGAATCTGGTGGTCCTTCTCCCACTGGGCGTATTTTCCGGAGACTTCACGAGTATTGAACTCCGTTGCCAATTCACGGAACTGCTCGTGGTCCTCTTCAAGAAGTGCGCGTTTCACAGGGGGAGTACCTTTCGGTGGATTGGACGCAGGCAAAAAGCACAGAGGCCTGCCAAAGTACAACATCCATTATGGGTGGTCGAGCCAACTCGCGCCTATTTGAGCTGTAAAACTTTGCATCAAGTCGCAAAATAACGCTAGAAGTCTCGAAAAACAGGGGGATAGACCCCAAAAATCAACAGATTCGAACATAGTTTCGAATATGGTGTTGAATTTGCCGAAGTGTGACAAGAAGGCAACAAGAGGTTGGGGTGGAACGTCATGCGCTCTCCGAACTCCAGCCAGACTCAGCGCAAAGCGCGGAAGTCCGAAGCTGCGGTAAAATCTCCTGAGTCGGTCGGTTGATGCAACGTGGGGGCCTGAGTAGGTGAGTTCAGCTGTTCTAAGGGGTGCCCCTGGTAACGACCAATTGTGCGCGAGTCAGGTGATCCGTATTTCGATGCGCATGAGTAGATAAGCGTTGAACGGGCCTAAGGGTAATGCGAGGCCTCGATGCTAGTTGGTTGGACTAAATCTCCTCTGCACCACGTGGACCTGCGCATCCAACTGGTATTGCTCCGAAAGGTACGGGCGTCAAATCATTCACGTTACATACTGTGCCCATTGTCGAAAGCATGTTGAGTGGGGGACCGAGCAACGGTTTGTGCGCCGCATTGAGCGGACTTGGTGATCAGGAACGCGCTCGCCGTAGGTTCCGCGTCAGTGCCCACTGCTTTTGATTCAAAGTGAGGCAAACTGCGCATCTGCGGTTCTTGGGTTGCGTTTGTTGAACCCTGAATGGATGTAAGTACGCGGACCAGAGCTGCGTCAATAGGACTGAGAATGCAAAAGACTCGATTCGGAACCTAAGTTCTGAATCGAGTCTTTTGATATGGGGTGAGTAACGGGGTTTGAACCCGCGACCTTCTGGACCACAACCAGACGCTCTACCAACTGAGCTATACCCACCATGTTCACTTCAATACTAGTCAGACGCTCTAGAGCTGGTGACTAAGTATCCGGCAACGAGAAATACTATACACGTAGTTTGCCGTTCAATACTAATCAGGAAAGCGTGAGCCGTTGGTTTGTGACCAGAGGCTCATTTTCGAGTCGAAATGCTGGCGAGGTGTCATTTACTAATGTGCCATTGGTTCGAGCCTTGTGGGCAAATCTTGCGCGCAAAAGAAGTGGAAGCCTGGCGTGGGCAATGATGCCGCCAGCCGCTTGTCTGATGCTCGCAAGAGGGTGAACGAAGAAAAGGCTTGGTACGAAACCTAAGTTTCGAATCAAGCCTTTTGATATGGGGTGAGTAACGGGGTTTGAACCCGCGACCTTCTGGACCACAACCAGACGCTCTACCAACTGAGCTATACCCACCATGTTTGCTTTATTACTAGTCAGAATGCATTTGAAAACTGATTTCGTATCTGGCAACGAGAAATACTATACACATATTTCTCACCTATTAGCCAATCGGGAACCCCAGGGGCGCTATGCAGTGCATCACTCTGCGCCCCAAGGGTTCCGGTGCGACTACTGGTCGTCGCTGGTAACGATTTGAGCTGCTACAGCTTTGGCCTCGTCAGTGCTTGGTCCGGGAGCTGGAACCATGATGGTCTCTCGGTAGTACCGAAGCTCATTAATCGAATCTTGAATGTCGCCTAGGGCACGGTGGTTGCCGGTCTTGGCAGGGGCCGCATAGTGCGCCTTCGGGTACCAGCGACGGCTCAGTTCCTTCAGCGTGGAAACATCAATGATCCGGTAGTGCAGGTGCTCAATCACTTCAGGCATATCCCGAGCCAAGAAGTTCTTGTCTGTCCCTACCGAGTTGCCACCGAGCAGCGCTTTATTTGCTTCAGGAACATGCTTCTTGATGTACTCCACCACGATGCGCTGGGCTTCGTCCATGCTCAAACCCTGTTCCAGCTCTGGGAGCAAGCCACTGACGGTGTGCATGTTGCGCACAAAGTCGTTCATCTGTGCCAAAGCAGCATCTTCAGGCTTGATGACAACCTGAATTCCTTCATCAACGATTTCCAATTCGGAATCGGTGATCAGTACCGCTACTTCGATCAGTGCGTCGTTGACCAGATCCAGTCCGGTCATCTCGCAGTCGATCCATACAATTTTTTCTGAGTTACTAGCCACGTAACCAATCTACACTTGCTCCGCGCCTGTGGGAGAGCGCACGCGGTGAAAGCACGAGTGCAAGCAGTGTCCTGCCCAAGCTAAGCGGAGAGACAATGCTAAAATCGGCAGAGAATTCTGGCTACCAAAAGACCCTCTGTCAGGAGAGCTTTTGATACGACGTAGGCCTTGAAATTCACGAATTTTGGTCCGCTACAGCACGAGGTGTCAGTGTGTCAGCCAGCAACTTAGAAGCAGTGCGATCCCAGCCAAACGCTGGAGTGAACAAGACGCTGCTCAGTGGCGTCATTGGCGCTTCGCTGATACTTTTTGGCTCTTTCGGCACTGGCTGGCTAGCTAGCGTTTCCCCGCTGAATCGGGATCCGTTTTTCATTATGCTGCGCACCGAATCTTCGGGCGTGATCCTCTGCGTGATTCTCTTGGCGCTTGGTTGCTGGTTGCTCTTTCGCTCCTGGTGGCGCCTAGGGCAGAAGCTTCGCGACTGGGGCGAAGGATCACTGAAGATTGTTCGCCGGGCGGTCTGGCTGTGGAGCATTCCCATGTTTGTGGCCCTGCCAATCATGAGCCGCGATGCTTTTGCCTACCTTGGCCAGGGGCGACTGGTGGTAGCCGGTCAGGACCCATATGTTGATGGCATCTCAAGTTTGAACAATTGGTTCCAGCTGGGGACCGACACCATGTGGGCTCAAGATGGGACCCCGTATGGGCCACTCTTTCTTTCCATTGAATACTTGGTAGCCAAACTGGTTGGTGGCTCTACCGACGCCGCCATCCTCGCGTTCCGCGCTATCGCGTTTATCGGTGTTCTTCTTTGCTTGCATTTTGTGCCAAAGCTTGCTGAACTGCACGGGGTATCGGGGGCAAAAGCTACCTGGATGACTGTGGCAAACCCGTTGTTCCTGGTGAACTTTGTGGCCAGCGCGCACAACGATGCTTTGATGGCTGGACTGTCCGTATGGGCCGTTTACCTAGCGTGCAAGCGTCACGGTTTCTGGGCCATCGTTGTGTTGGCTGCTTCCATCGGAGTCAAGCCGATCACGTTGGTTCTATTGCCATTTATCGGTCTGCTTTGGGCCGGGCCCGAGGCCAAATGGCCACGCCGTATCTTGTATTGGGTCTATTCAGGTCTGATCTTCCTGGCACTGATGACCTTCGTTGGCTGGTTGAACGGCTACTGGTTCGGTTGGCTAGATGTCATGCTTCACTACACCGGTTCTGGATTCTCAATCTTTGCCCCGCTGGGTTTGATGACCGTCGCAATGACGAGCATCTTCCACTCGTTTGGGCTTGAATCAACCGGAGTGCTCCCAACCATCAGCACCATTGGTCGTCTGCTCGGTGTTGGCGTAGCCATGGTGTTGATGTTCCGTGGAAAGTACTCACATTTGGTTCAGCGCATGGCCATTGCCTATTCGGCCATTGTGGTTTTGTCCCCAGTCATTCAGCCTTGGTACCTCTTGTGGCTTCTGCCGTTCTTCGCGGTCACCGGACTTCGCGATGACTGGCAGATGCTGTGGCTACACTTGACCACTATTTTCTTCTTGGCCTACCAAGCTGCCGACCAAATTTTCGTCTGGCAATTCTTGCAAGAATCCCTGGTGCCTCGCGTACAAATGATTTCCTGGGGAACCTCCATCGCTTGCGCCGTCTATCTTGTCTTCTTTGATCGGAAAACCAAGTCAATTGTCCCTGACCTCTTGAGCTCAACTAATTGGCTGACAAAGGAAAAGAAGGCCTAGTGACAGTGCTGGAAATTCGCCGGAAATTACAGGGGGAAAGTCTGCGATCGCTTGGATGGCAGGGCTTTGCAGCGTCGGTGATGATCACCGTCGCGTCCTGGGGGATTGGCTGGTTTCCGCGCAATCAGCTCTCGCCGATAGCTCGGAGTGGATTCTTCATCGAATTTCGTACCGAGGCGAGCGGCGTCATTACCTGCATTGTGCTCATGGCCTTGGGCATGGTCTGGCTGACCCGAACGTGGGTTGTCACCCGTCCACGGGTTCAGAAGTCAACTGACATTACTTCAGGACAATTGGGCAAGCTCATCACGATGTGGTCAGCACCGCTCATGTTGAGTTTCCCCATTCTGAGCCGTGACGTATATTCCTACCTTGCTCAGGGACGAATGTTGCATGCCGACAAGTCTCCCTACGCTGAAGGGATTTCAGCCCTACCCGGCTGGTTCGATGGAGGATCAGACGGCCTCTGGGCGCAGTCTCCATCGCCCTACGGTCCCTTCTTCTTGGTTTTGGCCCGCATCATCTTTTTTGCCTCAAATGGCATTCCGGAAATCGGAGTGGGCCTGCTTCGCATTGTTGCGGCCCTGGGTGTACTTGGCTGTTATCACTTCACCGCAAAGTTGGCCAAGAAGATGGGACAGAATCCTAACTGGGCCAATTGGGCAATTGTAGGTAACCCACTGTTCTTGCTGACCATGATTGGCGGCGTGCATAACGACGCACTAATGATTGCCGGTGTCTTCAGCGCGTTGGCCTATGCCTATGATCGGCGCCCTGTTGCCTCAACGATGGCCTTGGCGATGGCAGTTTCGGTTAAACCGATCGTGCTTCTGGCACTGCCATTTATCGGCTTGATTCTCCTGAACAAAAATCCATCCAAACGTGCTCGTTGGATGGTCTGGGCCAAAGTCTCTGTCCTGTCATTGATCTGGTTGACCATCATTGGTGCGGTGACAAACCTCTGGTTCGGTTGGATCCCTGCGATGTTCAGCGCCGGCGATGCGGCCTTCCCCTATGCACCGGTGGGCCTGGTCGGTTGGAGCCTTAGCAAACTGGCCGGACTGCTTGGTGGCAACGCGTTACTAGTGAACAGCATTGTCGTTCAGCTGTTCCAACTATTTGCCCTGGCCATTGTGGCTCGTCTTGCGTTGGCCAAGAACATCTCAAATCCGGTACGCCTCACAGCTTGGTCCCTGTCTGCAGTGGTCTTGCTGGCACCCATCATTCAGCCTTGGTACATTCTTTGGCTTATGGCATTTTTCGCCATCTCGCACCGGGTGTCTTGGACCTCCGAAAAATTGATGATCTATGCTTCCAGCCTCATTCTGGTTGCCGTTTTTGTTGACCAGCTTTCCATAGAGCAATGGCACACAGCATGGATGATGAAGACTTTTGCTGGCGTGCTGACGGTATTGCTGTTTGTCGGGCTCTTCCGCTTTGATTCGACTACGCGTCGGGTTCTTGATGGTCCGTTCGGGCCCTTGGACAGCGCGGAACACCGCAACAAAAAATCGTAGATAGTCAAGATCACACATCCGGGCACAGGGCTTACTTTGGAGCATCGGCTTAGATTGAACTATGCAAACGATGTTCTGGCCAGCGACCATAGCCATGCTTGGTGGTGCCCTCTTCTTGGGCGCTGCAGGCATTTTCCTATTGGCACTTCAGTACCGTCGGCATGGTCGACTGTCTTGGCGTAGGACCATTACCACTGCTGCGGCAGCGGTGTATGGCTTCGGTTTATTCAGTTACACCATGTTGCCACTGCCTAGCTCGCGTAGTGCGGCCTGCGTTCCGGGACGCGGTCTTCCGCAGCTAAACCCGGGGCACTTTGTTAACGACTTTCAACTAACTATCGCCGAGCAAGGGATGCGTGGTTTTGCGACCAGTTTTACCCTGTGGCAAGTGATCTTCAACGTCATTTTGTTCATGCCCTTGGGACTTCTGGCCGTGCGCTGGCTCAGAGGAAATATCTTCACCGCCATCGTGCTTGGCTTTGCAGCGTCGCTTTCAATTGAGTTGACCCAGTACACCGGCATCTGGGGACTGTACGACTGCGCCTACCGCGTAGCTGATGTTGATGACATAATCATGAATACCGCCGGGACACTAGCTGGCGCAGTCTTTGCCTACTTGCCCGTGTTCAGCTTCCTGACTGGTCCAGGGGAAGGGGACGCGCGATTCGCAGCTCCACGCAGGGTTAGTCGTGCACGCCGAGTACTGGCCAACGTTTTTGATCTAGCGATCACTACCGGCGCCGTTTTTGTTATCTCAGGCGCACGCTCACTGGTAGAAGAACTAGGCGGGCCGGTGACCAACGAAAAGCTGATGAATCTGTGGATCCCAGTAGTGGTTGTCTTCTTCGTCTTCTTGCTGCCCAACCTCACCCCAGGGCGCGCATCGCTCGGACAGCGTTGCGCCTGGCTCATGGTTACCGGAGAAAACGGTGGCCCGGCGCCGGCCTGGCGAGCGGTACTGCGAAGCGTTCTTGGCTTCGGCGGGGTTACCTTCCTTTTCCAAATTTCCACCAGTATCACCGATCTAAGTCCCTACCCAGTACTGAATATGGTGCTCACCGCGTACATGGTAATTAGCACGGTATTCTTCCTTGCGGATTCACAATTGCGGGGACTGGCGGCCATGGTTAGTGGCACCGGATTTATTGATCGTCGAGCAATAAGACCTCCGGCGCAATAGCACTGATCATGTGGGGCTAAAATAAGAACTGATGGCTTTTTGACCAGTAACTTGGGGCTATCAAACTCGCTTTCGACGACATATCCGAATATTGAGAAGTTAGGTCTGCCCTGCAGCATGGAAGAAAATAAGCTCGACATCCCGAATGAACCGCACAAGGCAGTCCTAGGTACCGCTGTCGGCGCAACGGTTCTGATCGCCATTGGCGCATTCGTTTTGTCGTTCGCCGCACTGACCGACCTCGCCGAACGTTCAGGAATTAGCCCCCGCCTAGCCTGGATCTGGCCAATCATCATTGACGGTATGATCGTTGCCGCAACCGTGGCCATCGTCGCCTTGAACGGCTTTAGCCGCAAGGCCATGGTCTACCCATGGTCACTATTGTTCTTCGGCGCAGTGGTATCCACGGCCGCAAACTCAACCCACGCGATTCTTACCGTTGATTCCATCGAAAACGGTGTGCCAGCGGTTGTTTCGGCGCTTGTGGCAGCCATGCCTCCAATCGTTCTTTTGGCCATCACTCACTTGACCGTGCACATGTACCAGAAGAAGTCAGAAGCCTCGAAGCTTCGCGCTGAATTGGAATACGACGAAGAGCAGGCCAACGCCGAGAAATACGGTGTTGCTTACGATGATGGATACAGTGCAGCGTTGACCGATGCGCAGACTGCTGAGTCCGAGCGTTTGACTGAACTGGAACAGCAGCATCAAGACGCTCTGGCTCGTGCTCGCGCCGAAGGTATTGCCAGCGCACGCGCTGATGCAAAAACCGCCAGCGCCAAGGCAAACACCCAGACCGCCCAGAATCCGCAGACCGCTGCAGCGCCAAAGGCTAAGCCAGGCAAGCCTGTAGAAGATAAGGCCCCGTTGTTTGACGACATGGCCAAGCGTCTTTCCCGTCCGTAATTTCACATAGAGAATCCCGGCCGGCGAGAGCAAGTATAAGGACTAAAGCAACGAGCAGATCAGCACCTAGGAGGCAGCAATGACGGTTCCACAGCATGAACAGAAGGACGACGAGTTCTCTGAGAACATTGCGACCGCCGTTGAACAGTACAAATCTGTAACCGGCGAACTGAATACGGTTATGTCGGCCATGAAGGCCAAGATCCGTAGGCTATTTGCTCAAAGTGAAGTCCAGCCGTTGTTCATCACTGGTCGGGTTAAATCTGCTGCGTCATTTACTGCCAAGGCCTCGCGTCGGCTGCAAGAAACCTCCGAGAGCGCACCGGTACTGGAATTTCCGAATCCGTTGCGCGAAATCCATGACATGGTCGGTATCCGAATCATCGTCATGCTGCCTCACGAGATCCAACAGGTGGCTAGCCTGACCAAATCGCACCGGGATTCTTTCGATTGCCGAAGCGACCGGGAGAAGGATATTGGCTCGGTTGAATCCGGAACCTACGGATACTCCTCACGACACCTGCTGCTAAAAACCCGTAGCGAACCTACCGTACGCAAATTCCAAGAAGCGTTGGGCAAGCCTGTAGTAGCCAGCGGAAACTTTGTTTTTGAAGTGCAGATCCGCACCGTGCTCCAGCACGCGTGGAGCGAGATGGAACATGACATCCGCTTTAAGCACCCGGGCGAGGCAGCTTGGAATCCACAGATTGACCGGCATTTCACCGCCACTGCAGCCATGCTGGAAACCGTGGAAGATTACTTCACCGACATTGACGAGCTCTATCACCGACTTAATGGTTATCACGACCAACAAGGTGCCGGTGCTGAGCCGCTGACCAGTGAAAAAATTGGTGAGATCTGGCAAACCCTGTTGCCGCACGTTGACCGTAAGCGTGATGACGACTGGTCGTGGGCCGCAGAATTACTTGATGCCCACGAGATTAACCAGACGTGGCAACTCGCTCAGCTACTTGATGCCAATGTGGTGACCGACGTGCGTGCCGCACTTGATCACCGTTATTCTCCAGGGCCGGACCGTCTGCTTGATGATGTATTGCTGTGGAGATTTGGCAAGGAACATATCGATAAAACCAGCGGCGGCGACCTTCGCCGTGAAGGCTCGTTGCGCCGTCGTCTAATTCAGATGAAGGATTACCGCTCCCAGCTGGGTAGTTAGCCAAGAGGTGAACCACTGCGGATTGTTAGTTTATGCACTTTCCACCAGTGGTTTAGCTCTTGGCTAGTAGACTAGTTAAGTTGCCCATTAACGGGCCATAATATTTTTTCCCGCGTGAAAGGGCCACACCATATGATTTCCGTAGCCAACCTTGAGCTACGCGTCGGCGCCCGCTTGCTGATGGACGAAGTAAACTTCCGCATCGACAAGGGCGACAAGATCGGACTGGTGGGCCGAAACGGTGCCGGAAAGACGACCATGACCAAGGTCCTCGCCGGCGAAACCCAGCCTGCGTCGGGCGAAGTAACTTACAAGGGATCCATCGGCTACTTGCCGCAGGACCCTAAAACTCCGGACATGGAGCAGCTGGCTCGTGACCGCATTCTTGGCGCCCGTGGACTAGACGTTGTCCTTGGCAAGTTGGCCAAGAACCGTGACGAGATGGCAAGCGAAGACCAAGCCGTCTCCGAAAAGGCCATGCGTCGTTATGACCGCCTAGAAGCTGAATTCATCGCTGCCGGTGGTTACGCCGCTGAGTCTGAAGCTGCAGCAATTTGCGCCAACTTGGACTTGCCGGACCGTATCTTGGATCAGCCGTTGCGCACTCTTTCCGGTGGTCAGCGTCGTCGTGTGGAATTGGCCCGAATCCTTTACTCGGATGCCGAAACTCTGCTGCTCGATGAGCCAACTAACCACTTGGACGTTGACTCGATCATGTGGCTACGCGATTTCATCAAGAACTACGCTGGCGGCGTGCTGATGATCAGCCACGACACCGGCTTGATGGAAGAAACCGTTAACAAGGTGCTGAACCTTGACGCCAACCGTGGTGTAGTCGATGTCTACAACATGAACTGGAAGCGCTACAAAATCCAGCGCGAAACCGATGAGCGTGCTCGTAAGCGCGAGCGTACCAACATCGAGAAGAAGGCTTCGGTCTTGCAGGCTCAGGCCAACAAGATGAAGGCTCGTGCCTCGGGGGCTTCGGCAGCACAGTCCATGCTTAAGCGTGTGGATCGTATGCTCTCCGGCCTTCAGGAAGAGCGTTCTTCCGATAAGGTCGCCGCACTGCGCTTCCCGGATCCAGCACCATGTGGCAAGACCCCATTGATGGCCGAGGGCCTGTCCAAGGCTTACGGCTCGTTGGAGATCTTCAACGACGTGTCGCTGGCTATTGACCGCGGCTCAAAGGTCGTGATCTTGGGACTGAACGGTGCTGGTAAGACCACCTTGCTGCGTATGCTCGCAGGTGTGGCCGAACCGGATAGCGGCTCGATCATTCCAGGCCACGGCCTGAAGATCGGCTACTTCGCACAGGAACACGACACCCTGGATCCAGAAGCTTCGGTACTGGATAACATGCGTCGTAACGCACCTGATCACCTCAATGACGCTGATGTGCGTTCGATCCTAGGTTCATTCCTGTTTGTTGGTGATGACGTGTCCAAGCCTGCCGGTGTACTTTCCGGCGGTGAGAAGACTCGTCTTGCTCTGGCAACCATTGTGGCTTCCAGCGCAAACGTACTGCTTCTTGATGAGCCGACTAACAACTTGGACCCAGCGTCCCGCGCCGAGGTTTTGGGCGCACTGTCCACCTTCCCAGGTGCAGTAGTTATGGTCAGCCACGATGAGGGCGCAGTCATGTCCTTGAAGCCAGAACGTGTAGTTATCTTGCCTGACGGCGACGAAGACTTGTTCAACGAGGACTACCTAGAATTGGTCTCGCTGACCTAAGCGTTTACCGCAAAGCTCGAATCTCGTAGGCTTGGCACAACACCACTAGATGGGATGTGCCAAGCCATGCGTTTATCTACAGAGCTTTTCCGAGTTGCTTGTGTTGGCCTGATCGTGGCCACTATGTCACTAAGTGGCTGTGCCAAGAACACACCGGATCAGATCAACGCATAATGGGAACTAGCAGACCCCGCGGCTCTGACCGCACAGAGCACCCACCTTGATTTGAAGGTGACTCGAATTGGTTGTGGCTCTGGGGTGACCGGAGAGATTACCGTAACGCAGGTGAGCTACTCCAACGAGGATGTCTTAGTTGGTTTAGTAGTTGAACCGCTGAAGGGCAACGCGCAAACCTGCCAATCAAATGAGGCCGTGCCCTATACCCTCACGCTTGATGAACCGTTGGGCCAACGCAGACTCGTTGATGCATCCTGTGCCCAAAACAGCGAGCAGGATAGCGCAACAGAAAGTTGCCAATCTGATGCCGTTCGCTGGACACCTTGAGCCTAATGGCAAGTGGGCTAGCTACTTCTGATCTGGGGAAGAACTCACTGGCTGATCCAGCATCGCGTCTTCGGTGGCCTCATCGGTTAGCGAACCGTCGCGCCTAAATTTTTTGTCTTCAGCCGAGCGGACCTTGCGAACCTTGTGAATAGGTTCGTCAAAACCCAGTGCCTTAGCTTCAGCTATTTCAGCTGCATCTTCAGCGTTGAGCTTCTTCTGCTGTCGTGCCGCGTACCAGAAACCGACAAAGGCGAGCACACCAAAGGCATACCACTGGAATTCGTAGGATAGGTGTGGGCCCTCATCCATGTCCGGTGCATCCAACGGCAGGGGAGCCGAAGCCGGGGCAGGATCTTCTTGATACATGATGCCGTAGGCACCCTGAGCGATGTCGTAGTTCAGGTGCTGGGCATAATCTTGCAACTGAATTGAAGCGATCTGTCCCTCAGGAGCACCGCGGTCAAGACGAACTTCAGAAGGCTTCAGCCGAGCGTTGATGGTGACTTGTCCAGAAGGTGGTGCTGGCACCGCGTCGGGATGACCACTTTCCTTGTCGCCAATAGGCAAATACCCGCGGTCAATAATCGCTACTTCGCCGTTGCTGGTCTTAAAAGGTACGAGGACTTCATAACCAGGGCGGCCCGCTTTGATGCGGTTTCGAACAATGTAGGTGTCATCAGCGATGTAGCTACCGGTGAGTGAGACAGTCATCCAGGTCTTTTCTTCTGGAAGCTGTTTGAACTTGGCTAACGCCTCTTCGCCGGTAGCCGGGTCAGCAAAGTAATTGCGGTTCACTCGTTCAATACCGGTAAGAACTTGGTCTCGACGGTTTGCTTGCCAATTGCCCAAGCTAATGCACGCTGCGGCGAAGATCGCCACCAGTACCAACCAGCCAACCCAGCGGGTGCTTGCTAGAAATCGATACATCTACGCAGTGTCTCCTGAGGTGCTGGACAGTGGCAACGTCTCGCGATGAAGAAGGCGCTCTTTGAGGTAGGTTTCCAGCCACTGCAAATGTTCCGGGCAGGCCAGCCAAATCTTACGGCGCTCGGGAGTGTGGATTTTTGGATTGTTCCACAGCAGTTGATACTCCGCGTGGTTTCGGCATCCTTTACGCGAGCACTGAACTTCGGCGGGGGACTGAGGCTGTCCCAGTGAACCTAATAAATCCACTAGTCCTCCTTGTCGGTGCTGCTGGGCTGATCAACAAAAGTTCCGTCAATCACGTCATCGTTATCAAAGTTAGTTTCTTGCGTGGAGGCAGCTGCAGGAATCTGCTGTGGCTCTGGTGCTTTGTAGAACTCAGGAGCCGGTTCGCGCTTGGTTAGATCGGCACCGCCGTTGGCAATGACCACGGCGATATAGGGCAGGATCACTGCGCCAGCAATGAAGAACCAACGCAGCCAGTTATCAAAGAAAAATGCCAAGATGAAACAAACCATACGCACGGACATCGATATCGTGTACTTGCGCACACGGCTATCGCGCTCGGAGCTGTGGGATTCACGCGCTTCGGTGATGCGGTGAACGCCCGGCTCACCAGAATCATGATTCGTGGGCTGAGATGACATGTAAAAGACTTCACTTTGCTGTGCGGAAACTGCTTCCATTGTCTCACTTGTGGCGCGAAGAGCGTAATTTCTACGCGCTGTCGAAGCGGTAAAACCAGCCAGTAACTAATAGGATTGATCACGGAGAAGCTACTTAACTAGGCAAAGTGCGTCAGACGAGGCCCCGATCACATGATTCGGACACGCTTGAGTAGGCGCATGAATGGAGAAATACATTGACTACGGAACCAACCACTGGCCGCAGCGTCCTCGTGACCGGCGGCAACCGCGGCATCGGCCTTGCGATCGCTCGTGCCTTTGAGGCTAACGGCGACAAGGTAGCTATCACCTACCGCAGCGGCGAGGTTCCCGCCGGCCTGTTGGGTGTCAAAGCTGATGTCACCGACAGCGCATCGATCGATGAGGCGTTCAAAGAAGTTGAAGCAACGCACGGTCCAGTAGAAGTACTTGTTGCTAATGCGGGCGTCACCAAGGACACCCTGCTCTTGCGTATGAGTGAAGATGACTTCAGCTCGGTAATCGACACCAACCTCACCGGCGCCTTCCGCGTTATTAAGCGCGCAAGCAAGGGCATGATGCGCCTGAGGAAGGGCCGTGTTGTCCTGATCTCCTCGGTAGTCGGTCTCTACGGTTCGCCAGGACAGATCAACTACGCAGCATCCAAGTCCGGCTTGGTAGGCATCGCTCGTTCGTTGACCCGCGAGCTTGGCTCCCGTGGCATCACCGCAAACGTTGTTGCACCTGGCTTCATCAACACCGAAATGACCTCTGTGCTGCCAGAAGAAACCCAAAAGGGTTACCTGGCTAATATTCCAGCCAACCGTTTCGCCGAGCCAGAAGAAGTAGCCAACGTTGTTCGCTGGATCGCCAGTGACGAGGCTGCTTACATCTCCGGCGCCGTGATTCCCGTTGACGGCGGCCTAGGCATGGGCCACTAGAAGTTTTCATTGCCCTAAGTAAGGGCACAATCAATTTTCCCGAAGACCTAAGGAGAACAATCAAAATGAGCGAATACAAAGGTGCAGTAGTTACCGGTTCCTCCCGCGGCATTGGTGCGGTTACCGCACAGCTGTTGGCAGAGCAGGGCATTGGCGTTGTAGTGAACTACCGCGCAAAGGCCCCACGCGCAAACAAGATCGTTGCAGCGATCGAAGCAAAGGGTGGCAAGGCCGTAGCTGTTGGCTCGGACCTGACAACCGTTGAGGGCCCACAGGCTTTGGTTGACGCCGCAGTTGAGAACTTCGGCTCCCTAGACGTACTGGTACTGAACGCTTCGGGTGGCATGGAAACTTCCCTCGGTGAGAACTACGCGCTGCGTTTGAACCGCGACGCACAGGTAGCCATGCTCACCGCAGCATTGCCAAAGATGAGCGAAGGTGGCCGAGTTGTATTCGTCACCAGCCACCAGGCACACTTCATCAATGAAGTTTCCACCATGGGCGCTTACGACGAAGTGGCCAAGTCCAAGCGTGCCGGCGAAGACGCACTGCGCGAGCTGATTCCACAGCTGAGCGAAAAGAACATCAGCTTTGTAGTTGTCTCGGGTGACATGATCGAGGGCACCATCACCGCAACCCTGCTTAACCGCATGGAGCCAGGTGCAATTGATGCTCGCCGCGAGGCCGCTGGCAAGCTGTACTCCGTTGAAGAGTTCGGCGCTGAAGTTGCCAAGATGGCCTTTGCTGACGTTGAAACCGGACACACCGAACTGGTTGGCGGCGCAGGAGACTTCCTGGAGCAGGCCGGTAAGTGACCTGCAGCTTTAGCAACACCAAAGGCTGGTGTTCAGCATCTCTCACGGATGTTGGACACCAGCCTTTGTTTTGCACTCTTGGATCATCGGTAGGATTCTAAAAAAATCGCCGGATACCTTTGTTTGAAAGGCATCCGGCGATAGTCAACTAATGGATTCTGTTATGGCTTTTCGCCACAAATGATCTTGTTCCATGGGCTGTAAGTCCATGTCTTCTTATCGGCTGGGAGCTTATCGGAACCGTCAATGGACTCACGGTAGCGAGTGACATCGATGGTGAAGCCCTTTTGTCCGCCAGATTCTGAAACACACTTTTCAGCGCTGTTGTACTTGGTTTCAGGATTGGTCTTGTTGTACTTATCCGAGGTCTTCTGGGTGACCTTCCAGTACTTGGTGGACCACAGGCGGGTATGAACCGCATCGTCGTCAACCCAAGCCTGAACCATCACGCCATACTTAGTGTTGTTCTTCCAGATCATATCGACCTGGCCTTCCCACAAGGTAGCTTCACGACCAGCAGGGTAGCGGTCAAACCAGCGGGAGTGAGGCTTGTGGGTGATGTCGTCGTAGCCGGCCAGGAAGCCGACGTTGTACATCTGAGTGGAAATCTGCGACAGACCGCCACCAACTGCTTCCGAGCTGAAGCCGTTTTCAACAACACCTGAAGTGAAGTAACCGTTAGCCTCGGTGATTGGGCCCAGGGTATCTAACAATGAGAATTGTTCGCCAGGCTTAACAATGACACCGGTGACTCGTGCGGATCCGGCCTTCAGGTTCTTGGTGCGGACCTTATCTGAGGCAGGATACGGAGTCGAGAAGTCAACGATCGGTTCCTTGATGCCCAACTTCTTGGCATCCGCGGTAGTGAAGTCCGGTTCAGTTTCGGTCATCTTCACGGTTGCAGTGCGGTTAGCAGCGGTGGTCGCCGCTAGCACCTTTGCGCCCAAACCATCGGTTTCCAGAGAAATGCCGTTGGCTGACTCGGTGATCGAAGGCTTACCGTCCTTCAAAGTGATCTTTGCATCCTTGGCGGTGCTGGAAAGATCCGTGCCCTTGGTCGCTGACTTGTACAACTTCTTGTCATCCAAAACAATGGCAGGCTTGCCATCCTTAGGTGCGTACGAAGCTGCGCTTGCGATGTCTGAAGCTGAAACGGTGGCCTTCTTATCGCCCGAATCAAGGGTTACGTCATCCTTGAGCAACGCCTTGACCTGATCATCGTAGAAGGTCTGCAGATCCTTTTCAGCGATCTGTGGTTTCTTCACCTCTGCGGGCAACTCGATAGCGGAACCGTCGATGGACCATTCATCACTGATTTTCTCGACGGCGTCGTCGGTGTTCAAAGCGACACCATCAACCGGCTTGGTCAGTTTGGCTTGTCCGTCAGCGAACTCAATGTTTCCCTCAGAAGCTTCGGCATTGGCCTTCTTAGCCAGAGCCTCTACCTGGGTCTTGAGCTTGTCCTCGTCAACATCAAGGTCAGGAGTGACGTTGTAGTCGTTGGTGAGTCGTTCATAGAGCTTGACCGGATTGACCTCGTAGGAGGTAAGGTCTTCGACCGTGTCAGCGACATTCAGGCTCAAGCCAGCCTTAGCTGGATCTAGCTCGTAGTCCTTGCCGTTAACCTTGAGCGCGACAGGCTTTTCGGCCAGCGGAGTTGCGACTTTGGAAAGTTCCGCCTGAGCCTCATCCTTGCTCATGGAACCGATAGTTACACCGGCCACCGAAGCGTTGGCCGGAACCTGCGAGCTGATCACTGCGGCAGCGCCGAAGTATGCCGCAGTAAGGGCTACCGCGCACGATCCGCCGATGATCCAAGGCTTAGCCTTGCTCTTCGACTTCTTCTTGTTAGAAGGCGTTGCGGGGTTAGTGTCCTGAGGTGTGGTCTGCACTGGTATTAGAGTTCTTTCGAAAGCGTAATGTTGATGCCGCTCGGTCGAGGTATCTACCACAGGCCATTAATGCGTCAGTCAAAATACTAACCGCTGGAGCAACTGAACAACGTGCCTAAAGGCCCGCATGTACCGAATTGTTATCTAGTTGTCGGGAAACAACTAGCTAAGATCATCAAGTACAAGATCAGCAATAACATCCAGACGACCAAAATCTAGACGCACATCGGCTTGATCACGCAGCGCTGGCTTCGCATTAAAAGCGATACCCAATCCTGAGGCTGAAACCATAGACAGATCATTGGCACCATCCCCGGCAGCGATAGTGGCAGTCAGTGGAATCTTGTGTTCCTCAGACCATTGACGAAGTTTCGTTTCCTTCATCGTGCGGTCAACAATCTCGCCGTGGACGGTTCCGTCCAGGATTCCGTCAGTGATACCCAACGTGTTAGCAAGGGCATGGTCCAAACCTAGCGTCGCCGCGAGTGGGTCGAGGATCTGCTGGAACCCGCCCGAAACCACTGCGACCTTGTGGCCGGCTTCGTGGAATCGTTTGACCAGCGATGGTGCGCCATCTGAGAAGATGATGCGCTGACCGACTTCCTGAAGCACAGAATCGGGAAGATTTTTTAGTGTGGCCACCCGTTGAATCAATGACTGTGCGAAGTCCAGTTCTCCACGCATCGCGGCCTCGGTGACTGAAGCGACTTCCGCTTCGCGCCCAGCGTGCGCTGCGAGCAGTTCAATAACTTCCTGCTTAATCAACGTCGAATCAACGTCCATGAGAAGCAGTAGCTGCTTCGCGTCACTGATCTCATCTGGAACAACAGCAAGGCATACATCGGAATAACTGATGTTTCCAGCGCTCACCTGTGAATCGAGGAATGAACTGGCATCGTCTTGAAGTTCGCTACGCTCAGAATCAGGCAGATGCAACTTGGTAACTAATCGATCTTGGCTGGTCTTGATCGATTCCTCGCTAACCTCCGGAATGAGGTGTGCAGCTACAGCAAGTTCCAAAAGATTAAGGAACTGCGTGCGGGGCAGAGACGGGCGAGAGACAAAAACCAGTGAAGAAGCCATGCAACCAATTTTCGTCGATTCTGTGATTACGACCAAACATGACGGTGCTGACCGGGAGATAAGCGGTGATTTGACGGTGATTCAATTAGTGAATTAGCACCGAAAAGTCTAGTCTTGAATACCATGAGCGAAGTGCTAACTTTCAAAGATGTCAGCGTAGTACGCGGGCGAAAAGAACTGCTCAAGGACGTGTCCTGGGAAGTTAAAGAAGGACAACGATGGATCGTGCTCGGTGCTAACGGCGCCGGCAAATCGACCCTCATGAATATTGCGGCCGCTCGGTTGCACCCTACCCGTGGAACTGCCGACATTCTCGGCGAACGACTAGGCCGGGTTTCAGTATTTGATCTGCGCCCCCTGATCGGCTTGAGCTCTGCCTTGGTGGCGAATTCTATTCCAGCCAGTGAGACTGCACTGAACGTTGTGGTGACTGCTGCCTACGGTACTACCGGGCGTTGGCGTGAACAGTACGAAAAGCTTGATGAGCGTCGTGCTTTCCAGTTGCTACACCAGTGGGGTATGTCCACTTTCATGAATCAGCCTTTTGGCAAACTCTCCGAGGGTGAGCGTAAGCGTGTATTGATTGCTCGCGCATTGATGACTGACCCGGAACTGATGATTCTGGATGAGCCTGCAGCTGGACTGGACCTTGCAGGACGAGAAGAACTCGTCGCGCAAATGGCCGAATTGGCAGCCGACGAAGACGCACCTGCGTTGGTTCTCGTGACCCACCACCTTGAAGAAGTTCCTGCCGGATTTACGCACATCATGATGATGCGTGAAGGCGAAGTTGTTGCCGCTGGCGAACTTGAGTCCACCCTTACCGAAGAAAACCTTGAAGCGACGTACGGTCTCAAGCTGTCCCTTCGCCGCGAAGGTGGACGATTCTCGGCTTTTGCCAAGATCTAAGAGAACTATCTAAAGGGGATCACTCCGCGTGGTTGAATTTTGGCGTGAAGCCCTGATCTTTATAGGTGGCCTCTGGGCCGGAACCATCAATACCGTTGTTGGTTCCGGCACTCTGGTTACTTTCCCTATTCTTGTTGCCTTGGGTACTGCGCCGGTCAATGCGGTTGTATCCAACGCAATGGGTCTAGTCGCCGGAGGGTTCTCCGGAGCTTGGGGCTACCGCCGAGAAGCGGCAAGCGTCAAGAAAACACTGCTCAAGCTGATTCCCGTCTCACTTGTTGGTGGTCTGATCGGTTCGTTACTTCTGCTCAACCTTCCTGAAAGCGTTTTCGGGGTCGTCGCTCCGGTGCTGCTCATTTGCGCACTGGTCTTGGTGATCTTCCAGCCTCGACTGGCTACGTGGGCCAAGTCCCGCCAAGCGGCCCGAGGTGGCTCGGATCCTGATGCGGCAGACCGTGCCAAAATACCGATGATCTTGTATATCTTGGTCTTTGTTATCGGCGTTTACGGTGGCTACTTCACGGCGGCACAGGGCGTCCTGCTGATGGCGGTCTTTGGGGTATTCCTGCACGCATCGTTGCAACAGTCCAACGCGATCAAGGTAATTCTTTCGCTGATCGTTAACCTCATGGCCGCCGTGATGTATCTGCTGATCGCCCCCGAGCGCATCAACTGGCTCATCGTCTTGTTGATTGCGGTCGGATCACTGATCGGTGGCTTTATCGGCGCCAAGATTGGACGCAAGCTTTCGCCTGGTTGGTTACGCGGACTCATCGTGGTTCTGGGATTGATGGCCCTGACCAACATGATCATTAAGTTGCTGTAGAGCCATGAACGAGATTGTGAATCCTGAACGCATCTTGCACGTTGCAGATCTAGAAGATCCCCGTTTAGATGAATATTTGAGACTCTCCGAAGCGCATCTGAGGATGCGAACGGACGTTGAAAATGGACTGTATATAGCTGAAAGCACCAAGGTAGTTCAGCGCGCTATTAATGCTGGCCATGTTCCACGTAGCTTCCTGTTGGCCGAAAAGCATTTGGGCCAGTTGACCGAAGAGTTTAATAAGTTCCCGTCCGCCCCGATCTTCATCGGACATGACAAGCAACTAGAAGACCTGGTTGGATTCCATCTGCATCGCGGTGCAATGGCATCAATGAATCGCCCTGAACCGCTCGACTTGGATCAGGTTCTCGAATCAAGTTCGCGAATCGCGATTCTTGAAGACATCGCAGACCACACCAACTTGGGCGCGATCATTCGGTCCGCGTCCGGACTCGGTATCGATGCTGTGCTGCTGACACCTAAATGTGTTGATCCTTGGTATCGCCGAAGCGCACGCGTTTCTATGGGCACCGTATTTGATCTTCCGTGGGTTCGGTTGGACAACTGGCCCACCGATATTCAAAAGCTCAAGTCTCATGGCTACGAACTACTTGCGATGGAACTGACCGATGATGCCGTGGCACTGAATGATGTCCGTATTAAACCGGGCGAAAAAATTGCGATGATCTTGGGCAATGAAGGCAGGGGAGTGACGCAAGAAGCGTTAGCTTTGGCTGACCGCACAGTCATCATTCCGATGCATCGCGAAGTTGATTCGTTGAACGTGGGTGCGGCTAGCGCTATTGCGTTCTGGCATCTGTGCTCCGCACCACGCTAACAGGGTTCTCCATAGGTGAAATAGTGCGATAGGATGTAATGTCTGTGTGTTTCGAGTTCTTCAATGATCTCTGCTGCATATGACTAAATTTCCGAGTAGGTAGCTGCTGGCAAAATCCAGTGGCCAATTAACATAAAGGTGTATAGCTATGAAGGCTGATATCCATCCAAAGTACGCCGCTGTGGTTTTCAACGACCTGGCATCCGGCGAAAAGATCTTGACCCGTTCGACCGCAACTTCGGACAAGACCATCGAGTGGGAAGACGGCAACACTTACCCAGTGATTGACGTTGAAATCTCGGCTGCTTCGCACCCGTTCTACACCGGTAAGCAGCGCATCATGGACACCGCTGGTCGTGTCGAGCGCTTCAACGCCCGCTTCAAGGGCTTCGGCGGCAAGAAGTAATACTTCGCCCCTCGCAAGCTTTATGCGACGTGCTTCCATTTTTGGAAGCACGTCGTTTTGCTTTAACGCGACGATTTTCAGCCCTTAATTCAGGATTCGCTGATTCTGTGATCTGCACCCTCGTGCGCTGTGGAAAGCGGTGGTCAGGGATAGACTAGTGGCATGATGCATCATGGTGAATACAAGGTTGTCGGTGGCAAATTAGTCGTTGTAGATCTCGATAGCAAAGATGGAAAGATCACCGACGTTTCACTCAACGGTGACTTCTTCTTAGAACCTGATGAAGCGTTAGAAGACCTCAATGCAGCGGTGCTGGGCCTGCCAACAGATGCCAGCCACAGCACCATTAGGGATGCAGTCACCAAGAACCTGCGGACCGGCGCAGTCATGTTCGGATTTGATGCAGATGCCGTGGCACGAGTGGTTCGTCGAGCTCTCGGCCACGCAACCAAATGGGAAGACCACCAGTGGGAAGTGCTGGGTCCAGAGATCATCCCGATTGCTGAACAAGTAGCTCTCGACGAAGTCCTCACCCGCCAAATCGCTCAAGGCGTGCGTAAACCAACCATTCGCTTCTGGGACTGGAACGAAGGCGCAGTTGTTATCGGCTCCTTCCAGTCACTGAAAAACGAAGTGGATATGGAACAAGCACAGTACTATAGCATCAAGGTTGTGCGCCGCATTTCCGGTGGCGGTGCGATGTTCATGGAAGCGGGCAACTGCATCACCTACTCGCTTTACGCCCCAGAGTCCTTGGTTGATGGCATGAGCTTTGCCGATTCATACCCATACCTGGATGCTTGGGTGATGGAAGCGTTGGAGAGCATTGGACTTAAAGCTCACTACAAGCCTCTGAATGACATTGCCACCCAGACCGGGAAAATCGGCGGTGCCGCTCAAAAGCGATTGGCCAACGGCGCTATGCTGCATCACGTCACGATGAGCTATGACATTGATGCTGAAAAGATGACTCAGGTGCTGCGCATTGGCCGTGAGAAAATTTCGGACAAGGGGATTACGTCAGCGGTAAAGCGAGTAGATCCCTTGAAGTCCCAAACAGAGCTGGACCGTTTGGAAATCATCAAGGTCATGATGGATACCTTCGCAAAGCGAACTGGTGCCAAGCCTGCGCAACTTGACGAGGAAACTCGCGCTGCAGCCAAGAAGCTGGCCGAGACCAAATTTGATACCGAGCAGTGGACTGCCCGCGTTCCATAACCGTATTGGTACAGGCAGACAAGGAGCCCGGACTCTCGGATGAAATAATCATCCAAGAGTCCGGGCTCCTGTGTTGTGGACCTACCGGCTGGTGCGACTGAACGCCTGAGCATTCAGCGAGCGTTCCAACTCAGCACGCTCTTCCAAAAGGATTCGCTTCAGTGCTGTAGGAGCTTGAGCATTATCTTCTAGCCATTTTGTGGCGCAGGCTAATGCCTGATTCTGTTCTACCGAGCCATCCAAGTCCTGATGTCCAGGGAACAGGCCCTCGATCACTCGGGTTGCGAATTCCATGCTCATCGTTTCAAAGACGGGCAAGATAGCTGCCCAGAAACGAGACTCGAATGGGGCCAGCAGAGAAGCCGAACCCAGCGAGAATCCCAAGGCTGTGGCGGAGAGAGCATCATTGGACAGTTCTGACTTCTCGTCGCGAGCCATGAGTACAGTATCGAAGGCTGATTCCTTCACCTGTGCGTCTGGCCGCGCAGCTAGTGCTGTACGTACCGCGTTGTGCGCAATACTTGTTGGGTTCGCTTTGGCCACGGCATGCATTTGGGCTTCAGCTGATGCATCCAGCCGACCCGATGCTGCCAGAGCAACGTACGAGTTCCAGAGCAGCTGCTCATCGACAGTTACCTGCAGACGGTTAGGCTGTTCGCCCAGGAACGCATCAATAACCTCGTTGGCAACTCCGGATCGCGCGAGCCGGGTCAAGATTCGCGCGGTGGTCGTCTGCTGATCGCTGCCCGGTTCAAAGATGGCGAGCCAACCAGTGAGTACCTCAACGGCTTCACTTCGAAGCTCCACGCGCAATTCAGGAGCAACGTACTTGCTGATGGAATCAACCAACTGGTTGGTCAGCACGGTGAATACGCCGGCATCGGTAACCGTATGTGCATGAGCCAAAATGGCCTTGGCGTAGCTCTGTGCGTCCAAGGTCGCCGAGCGCACTGCGTCCCATAGCGAAGCCCAGCAGGTTGCTCGCGGAAGCGAGTCGGTCAGGCCCGAAAGGTTATTGAGCAAAGTGGAACGAGAAGCAGCATCAAATTCGATGAGCGCGTAGGTCTCGTCACCATCGTTGGGCAATAGCAGATCAGGAACTTTTCGGCCCACCAGGAAATCAAGGGCCACGGCCTGGCCTGTGAGTTCTACCGGGACAGACTCGGTACGTACCAGTTTGCCTTCACGAAGTTCGTACGCGCCAACGCTGAGCACATGCGGACGGATGATCCGCTGACCGGAAATGGGATCTGTGCCAAATTGCTCTAACTGAGCCGCTGAAATGAAGCCTTGCTCATCGGTGCTGTAACTGATCTTGAGCTTTGGTACTCCGCTGGTCTTTAACCATGCGTCGGCCCACTGGCGCATATCGCGACCACTGGCAAATTCAAGGGCCTGAAGGAAATCCTCAAGCGAAGTATTTGCGTAGGCATGCTTACGGAAGTAGGAACGTGCTGCATCGCGGAAAGCTTCTGCGCCGACAAAGGCCGCGAGCTGTTTGAGGACGCTGGCTCCCTTGGCATAAGTAATACCATCGAAGTTCTGGTCGGCAGCCAGAAGGTCAGGGATGTCCGCAACGATTGGGTGCGTCGTTGGCATCTGATCGGCCACGTAGGCCCACGCCTTGCGGCGGGCCGCGAAGGTGGTCCAAGCGGTGGTGAAGTCGGTGGCTTCGTCATTGGCCAGGGTGCCAATGTAATCAGCAAATGACTCCTTGAGCCACAAGTCGTCCCACCACTTCATGGTGACCAGGTCGCCAAACCACATATGCGCCATCTCATGCATGATGGTGTTGCCGCGCTGCTCGTATTGAGCCTCGGTAGCGTGCGAAGTGAAAACGTAGCTTTCAGTGAACGTCACCAAGCCAGGGTTCTCCATGGCGCCGAGGTTGTATTCAGGCACGAACGCCGAGTCGTACTTGCCCCACGGGTAAGGGTAAGCAAACAGCTCGTGATAGTAATCCAGTCCGCGGCTGGTCAGCTCTAGAATCTCTTGGCCATCAAAGTGTTCGGCTAACGAGGCACGGCAGGTAGCTGCCATTTCGATAACCAATTCTTCTCCGTCGGGCAATTCTTGGACATGCTCCGCACGTTCCACATGGTACGGACCAGCCAGCACTGCAGTGATGTAGCTGGAGATCGGTGGAGTGGGGGAGCATGCCACTGTTTTGGTGCCGTCGTCGTTAAACACTTCGTCAACGATTGGCTGATTGCTAGCCAAATGCCATGCCGAGGGGCCGGTGAGGGTGAAGCGGAAACTGGTTTTCAGATCTGGCTGTTCAAAGCAGGCGAAAACCCGCCGAGCCTCAGAAGGCTCAAATTGGGTATAGAGGTAGGTTTCCCCGTCTTGGGGATCAACAAAGCGGTGTAATCCTTCGCCGGAGCGAGAGTACAGTGCCTGACCGGTAATCCTCACGGTGTTGGGCGCATCGGTGCGCAAGGTATCCAGGTAGATACGAGCATCGAGTACCGCGCTGGAAAGATCAATAGCCGTTCCATTAACCAGAACTTCTTGAACGGACTCGTGAATGAAGTCGAGGAAGGTATCGGCTCGTTTTGAAGAGAAGTTTAAGGTAGTAATCGAGGTGAAACTGAGCGCGGAAGGATCACTCGCGTTGCCTAAGTCCAGTTGAACTTCAGCGAAGTGCCAAGTGATGTTTTCAGCGCGCCAAGCCGCCTCGTCGCGTCTTAGATTTTCATTGGGTGCGTAGCGTTCTAGTGTGTCCACCATCCCAGCTTAGCTGTGAAATGAATGTTTGAGACCTTGCGGAGTTTACTAATTCGCTTGGTCTTCTTACTCAGAGGCGCGTTTGGCCAGCAAGGCGCGGATCCCGTTGAAGTGTTCTGAAATCAATGACCGGGCAGTACCCACGTCACGGCTGCGAACGGCGTCGAGGATATCTCGGTGATCCTGTGCCGTCTTGGCTGGCTGGGTGATTTCCGTGTCGGTATCGACGGCATCGTAGATGGTCCGATAGACGTCCCAAAACACTCCGAGGAGATTGGTCAAAAGCTGATTTTCTAGCGGTTCAAAGAGGATGCGGTGAAAAGCCTTGTCTTGTTCAACAAAGGTCTCATCGCGTTCGGCGTGAGCTTCCATCTCGGTGACTACCTGCTCTAGTGCCTGCAAATGCTCTTTGGTCACCGACTGAATGGCCAATCCGATCAGTCCCGTTTCTAGTGCTTGGCGCACGTCCACCAGTTCGTTGGCTTCGTGCCCGTGATGCCGGAGAGAAAGCTGTCCACGGAAGGCTAGGGACTCCTGCAATGCGTTGAGGTTTTCCTTGGCTACAAACATGCCAAACCCATGGCGGGTATCAACGATGCCTAGTGCTTGGAGAACCTTGACAGCCTCGCGCAGCGAGTTGCGTCCAACGCCAAGCTCAGCCATCAGTTCTTGTTCTGTCGGCATCGGGTCGCCGGGCAACAAGCCGCGGTCAAGGATCAGTGTTGTGATGTCGTTGGTCAGGGTGCGTAGTCGGGCGCGTGCATCTGGCCGGCGTACAGGTGGAGTGCTCAATGGATCCTCCGTTGTCCTTGGGTGTTATTTTAAAAATTGTGAAGTAGTTGACCATAGGGTGTGTCTCGCACTACAGTCTAAACCATAGATGGGACATCCTACGTCCTACAACATGCACTTTTGACCTTGGAGGTGGCACCGATGGCGCTAAAAGAAGTAGCCAATAAGCCCTTTGCACGTCGAGATTTTTTGCGATTCACCGGAATGGTCGGCGCTGCGGCAGCATTTTCTGCCAGCTTGTCGGCTTGTTCCTCGGATTCCACTAGTACCGGAGGCGGCACTGGCGCCGGCACCGGAACTATTGAAGCCGGCATTTCGTACGCACTTTCCACCGGCTTTGATCCGATGACATCTTCGGGCGCAACTCCATTTGCGGCCAACATGCACATCTTTGAGGGTCTAGTTGATCTTCACCCGGCCACTCGCGAGCCATTCCTCGCCTTGGCTGCAGCCGACCCAAAGCAAGTTGACGACACTACTTGGGAAGTGGAACTGCGCGAGGGTGCGAAGTTCCATAATGGTGACCCGGTCACCGTTGAAGACGTTGTCTACTCATTCGAACGCGTGCTGGATACCAAGAACGCGTCGCTCTTTGCTCAGTTCATCCCTTTCATCAAGTCGGTCAAGGCTAAGGGCAAGACGGCAGTGACGTTCAAGCTGAACTATGCCTTCCCACTCTTTGCCACGCGCATCTCGGTGGTCAAGGTTGTTCCTAAGTCTGTTGCTTCTAAGGATCAGGCAGCCTTCGATGCTGCGCCTGTGGGCAGTGGTCCGTACAAGTTCGTCTCGGCCACCAAAGACGACAAGATTGTCTTTGAGAAGTTTGACGGTTACAACGGCAAGTACGCAGCTACCGCTAGTGGCATGACCTGGTACCTGCTCTCGGATGCTGCCGCTCGCGTCACCGCAATGGAATCTGGCCGTGTCCAGGCTATTGAAGATGTTCCATACCTAGATATGGACCGTCTGGCTTCCAAGGTCACTGTGAAGACCGCGGATTCCTTCGGCCTCTTGTTCTTGATGTTCAACTGCTCCAAGAAGCCGTTCAACGATCCGAAGGTACGCCAGGCACTGCACTACGCCTTGGACACCGAGTCAATCATTAACACCGCATTGTTGGGCAAAGCGAAGCCGGCAAGTTCATACATGCAAGAAAGCCACCCACAGTACATCAAGGCTTCCACCGTGTACTCCCATGATGCAGAAAAAGCAGCCAAACTGCTTAAGGAAGCTGGTGTGGACAAGCTCGAATTTGAGCTACTCACCACCGACACCTCGTGGGTCAAAGACATTGCCCCGCTGATCCTCGAATCTTGGAACAAGATTCCGGGCGTCAAGGTCACGATGAAAAACCTGCAGTCCGGTGCGTTGTATACCGACAACGTTGATAGCGGAAAGTTCAGTGTTGTCGCGGCCCCTGGTGACCCTTCGGTCTTCGGCAACGACCTGGACCTCTTGTTGAGCTGGTTCTACCGAGGCGAAGTCTGGCCAAAGGCTCGCTTCCGCTGGAGCGACACCGCGGAGTACAAGGAACTGCAAAAGCAGCTTGACGCGGCTATCAAGACCGAAGACAACAATAAGGCCATGGAAGCGTGGGGCAAGGCAATCAATATTGTTGCCGATCAGGTTCCCCTGTACCCAATCCTTCACCGTCAGTTGCCTTCGGCTTGGGACGAAAATGCGTTGGAAGGCTTCCAACCATTGCCTACGACCGGCATCTCGTTCGTCGGCGTCAACCGAAAAGCCTAGCTGGCCCATAGCTCCGGTCCGCACCCCGAATCATCGTGGTGCGGACCGGAAACTACTGGCACATTGAACTGCACGCTTCGATAACCAACGGAGTTATTTCATGGGGAATTTCCTCAACCTGCTATTACGTCGCCTTGCTGCACTGCCGGTGATGATCCTAGGCATCTCAGCCATGGTCTTCATCATCATGAAGCTTGCCCCAGGCGATGAAGCCACCAACGCCTTGGGCGACAGCGCATCAGAGGCGGCCAAAGAGGCCTACCGCGAAGAGCGGGGCCTGAATGACTCGTTGATCATCCAGTATTTCAAATTCATCGGACAACTGATCCGTTTTGATTTTGGTGTCACCACGCCGCCGGCCCAGTCCGTATCAGCAATGATCGCCAAGGCATTCCCGCTGACCTTGCAGCTAACTTTTCTCGGCGTGATCATTGCCGTGATTATCTCGCTGGCATTCGGTTTGCTCGGAGCTCTATACCGTGACCGCTGGCCGGATCAAGTAGTCCGAATTTTCTCCATTGCAGCCATCGCCACCCCATCATTCTGGCTTGGCATCCTGTTAATCCAGTGGTTCGCACTGGGTAAAAACCCGCTGCTTCCATCCGGTGGTGCGGCTGCCGCCGGCTCCGGTTTGGGCACCTGGTTCATGCACATGATCCTGCCGGCCTTGGCCTTGGCAATCCCCGTTTCCGCATCCCTGACCCGCGTGGTTCGTACCTCGATGGTCGAAGAACTTGACCGCGATTATGTGCGAACCGCCATTGGTAACGGTGTGCCTCGGGGTGAAGTGATCTCCCGCAACGTGCTACGCAATGCATTGGTCACCCCGGTAACCGTTCTAGGCCTGCGAATCGGCTACCTACTGGGCGGTGCAGTAGTCATTGAAATGATCTTCTCGCTTCCGGGCATGGGGCAGCTGATCATGAACGGCATTACCAACAAGGACACCAGCCTAGTTCAGGGAGTCACCCTGACCATTGCGCTGACCTTCGTTCTGGTCAACATCATCGTTGACCTGCTCTACTTGCTGATCAACCCACGTATTAGGACGGTGTAGCGATGACCATCATGGCTCCACGCAACAACCTGGTCACTCGACTCTCCAGCGGCGGCGCACGCTTCAAAGCGCTGCCAATTGGCTCAAAAATAGCTCTGGCCTTCTTGCTGATCATTGCAGTCTTGGCGGTTTTTGCACCGCTGATTGCTCCACATGATCCGCTAGGTACCGGCATTCCAGCCCAAAAGCCGGGTGCAGAACACTTCTTCGGAACCGACCGACTCGGCCGAGATATATACTCGCGCTTGCTCTACGGTGCCCAAGCATCCTTGATTGTCGGCTTGGGCTCCGTGGCCTTGGCCCTGGTCCTTGGCGGACTGCTCGGAGCGCTGGCTGCAACAAGCGCCAAGTGGGCTAATGAAACCATCATGCGCATCATGGACATGGTCATGGCATTCCCAGGCATCGCCCTAGCCGCTGCGCTGCTGGCATCACTGGGAAATACTCTGCCGGTGATCATCTTGTCTATCGCCATCATTTACACCCCACAGATCGCCCGTGTTGTTCGAGCGAACGTATTGGCCCAATGGGGCGAAGACTATGTTCGCGCAGAACGAGTGATTGGTGCTGGACGATTCTTCATCCTCGGCAAGCACGTATTGCGTAACTGTGCGGCACCGGTACTTGTTTTTGCCACCGTGATGGTTGCCGACGCGATCATCCTGGAAGCTTCGCTGTCCTTCCTTGGCGCGGGCATCCAGGACCCGGCACCAAGCTGGGGCAATGTGATCTCTTACGGTCGCAACCTGGTACTCAACGGTGCCTGGTGGGCTACCACCTTTGCCGGTCTGGTCATCTTGTTGACCGTTTTGGCGCTGAACATTCTGGCTGAAGGCATGACCGATGCTCTGGTGAACTCCAAGGGTTCAGGGGCAAAGCCGAAGTCGGATCAACCGGCAGTTCAAAAAGCCCGCCCAACCATGGACGGTGCTGCCAGCGAACGCCTGCGGACTGAATTGGATCTGCTCTCGGTAGCCGAAGCCAAGCGCAATGATCGTTTGGTTCTAGACACCTCCAACGGGGTCCCACGCACCATCTTGGAAGTTTCGAATCTGTCCATTCGCTTCCCCGAACGTTATGGGGATACACCAATCGTGCAGAACGTCTCCTTCTCGGTACGCGAAGGCGAAACCATGGCGTTGGTTGGCGAATCAGGCTGTGGGAAGTCCATTACCTCGCTGGCTATCATGGGTCTGCTCGGTAAGAGTGCAAAGCTGAGCGGTTCAATCACCTTCGACGGCAAAGAACTGCTTCCCGCCACCATCGATGGTGGGACCCTGGCTGGCGATGACAAGGTCTACAAGGGCCTTCGTGGTGAACAAATCGCCATGGTCTACCAAGATGCCCTCTCTAGCTTGAACCCATCCATGCTTGTTGGTGACCAGCTGCGACAGCTGACCAAGCGTGGCGGACGCAAGAGCCCAGAAGAACTGCTGAACCTGGTCAAGCTTGATGCCAAGCGCACCCTGCGTTCCTACCCTCACGAGCTCTCCGGCGGTCAGCGTCAGCGCGTCTTGATCGCTATGGCACTCTCGCGCAGCCCCAAACTGGTGGTATGCGACGAACCGACCACCGCACTGGACGTCACCGTTCAGAAGCAGGTTGTGGAACTGCTCAACGAGCTACGTGAGCAATTGGGCTTCGCTATGGTCTTCGTTTCACACGACTTGGCCCTCGTCGCTTCGCTGGCGCACCGCGTGACTGTCATGTACGCCGGACAGGTAGTTGAATTCGGTCCGATTAGCGATGTACTCAAAGACCCGCACCACGAATACACTCGCGGTTTGCTTGGAGCGGTACTGTCCATTGAATCGCAGTCCGAGCGCCTGCACCAGATTCCTGGGACCGTGCCAAGCCCGTACGACTTTGCTGATGGCGACCGCTTTGCGGAGCGATCCCTACGTGAAGACGCGGATCCATCCCGTCACTTGTCCTTTGTGCCGGTGGCTGCGGGAAGCGAACACCGATGGGCGAGCCATAGTGAAGAAGTAGGAGCAGCGAAATGAGTCAAGTTCCAGTCATCGAACTGCAAGACATTCACGTGCACCACAAGATTCGTGGCGGAAAACTTTTCAGCCCGCGTTTGGTGAAGGCCGTGAACGGTGTGAACTTTACGGTGCACCGCGGACAGACCGTGGGCATCGTGGGCGAATCCGGCTGTGGGAAGTCCACTTTGGCCTCCGTACTAGTTGGGCTGCAAGAACCAACCAGCGGCAAGGTGCTGTTCAACGGTGAAGTGGTGGCAAAGCGCAACGCGGCCGGACGAAAGGCCTTTGGCCGTTCGGTAGGCGTGGTCTTCCAAGATCCCGCCACCGCGTTGAATCCACGCATGTCCATTATGGATACGCTCACCGATCCACTGCGCGTACATGGAATCGGCAATGACAAATCCCGCCAAGCCAAGGCGCTGGAGCTGCTGAACGTGGTAGGCCTGCCTGCCTCAGCTGCCTCTGCGCTACCTAGTCAGGTCTCTGGAGGCCAGCGCCAACGTGTAGCTATCGCACGAGCCTTGGCTTTGGAACCGGACGTTATCGTGGCTGACGAACCTACCAGCGCACTAGATGTTTCGGTGCGTGCTCAGGTACTGAATTTGCTAACAGATCTGAAAACCCAGCTGAACTTGGCCATGGTTTTCATCTCTCACGACATTCAAACTGTCCGCTACGTCTCCGACGTAATTTGCGTGATGAATTCCGGAGAAATCGTTGAACGCGGCGACGCTGCGCAAGTTTTCGATTCACCAACTAATGACTACACCCGCACTTTGCTGGGTGCCGCTCCGGCCCTGCTGGAACACTAAAAATCCATAGCCTGCCCAACGCAGGCTTCAGAAGAAAGATCCGATTTCCGTGGCTTATCAGAATAATCCAAAATACACCGGCGTCATCCCACCGGTAGTTACCCCACGCACCGCCGACGGAAGCATTGACACTGTTGGCCTGGACGCCGTAGTTGAGCACCTCATCAAGGGTGGAGTCAGCGGCCTGTTTGTGCTTGGCTCCTCGGGCGAAGTCCCGTACCTGACCAATAGTGAACGCGATAGCGTATTGCGCCAGATCGTGGCCACCAATGCAGGACGAGTTCCGGTACTGGTTGGTGCCAGCGAACAGACCACCGCACGCGTAATCGACGAAGGCTCCCGACTCATCGCTTTGGGCGCCGACGCCTTGGTAGTGACCACACCGTTCTACGCCATCGCTAACGGTTCAGAAATCGAAGCTCACTTCACCGCAATTCACGAAGCGCTTAAGGTCGATATCTTCGCCTACGACGTGCCAGTTCGTACGCACCACAAGCTGCCATTGGATGTGGCAATTCGTCTTGCTGAATCCGGTGCCATCATCGGTGTTAAGGACTCCTCAGGCGACGACGTATCCTTCCGCCAGCTGATCCTGGCCACCAAGCATGTCCAGGGGTTCTCGGTCTTCACCGGACACGAAGTTGTTGTGGATGGCGCACTCTTGGGTGGGGCACACGGCGTGGTCCCTGGCCTTGGAAACGTCGACCCGGCCGGTTACCGTCGCCTCTTTGATCTTGCCCAGGCGGGTTCGTGGGCTGAAGCTGCCGCCGAACAGGATCGCCTCGCACGAGTCTTTGACATCGTTTACACCCCGGATGCATCACGAGTCTCTCCTGGCGCAGCCGGGCTGGGCGCGTTCAAGACCGCATTGGTAGAACTGGGTGTCATCTCCTCCAATGCGATGAGCACACCAATGGTGAACCTGGACGAAAGTGAAGCGGCGAAGATCCGCGAGATCCTTGCCGAAACCGGCCTGCTGGCCGTGGCTGTCAAGTAGGTTCAAAACCAGTGCAAGAAAAACACAGCGGCACCGGCGCAGTGCTGGCCTTAGATGTAGGCGGCACAAAAATCGCCGGTGCCGTAGTGCACCCCGATGGCAGTACTGGCTTTCGTGCCCAACTTCCCACCCCAGCGCAAGCTGGATCTACAGCAATAATTGAGGCCATGGCTTCAGTAGTTGCTCAACTGCAGTCGCACTGTGACAGCGTGCCTGTTGGACTAGGTATTGGATCCGCCGGGGTCATCGATCCGCACACTGCGAAGGTGGTTTCGGCAACCGATACGATTCTAGGCTGGGCTGGAACAGATCTGTCGGCCGCTCTGGGTGACGCTACCGGGCTAGAAGTGCGCGCCGTCAACGACGTCCATGCGCACGGTTTAGGCGAAGCTCGATTCGGCGCAGGCCAAGGAGCCGACTCGGTCATGCTGCTGGCCGTTGGCACCGGCATCGGTGGTGCGTTTTTCACCGGAGGGCAATTAGTCAGCGGATTCCATCACGTAGCTGGCCACATGGGTCATATCGATTCGTCCTACGCCGCGGGACTTGAATGTTCTTGTGGTCGGTTTGGCCATGTTGAAGCAATCGCTGCAGGACCAGGAATCTATCGGCACTATCAGCGCTTGGCCAACAACCCTGACGTTGGTGACACTAAAGCAGTGACCACGCTGGCCAACTCCGGAGATCAACAGGCACATAAAGCCTTGTACATCGGGGGATTAGCGGCCGGAAGCGCCGCTGGTTCTCTGGCCAACGTTCTTGATCCGCAAAGGATCATCATTGCCGGTGGCATGGCCGGAGCCGGCGACATCTGGTGGGATGGGCTGCGCGCAGGCTTCGCGGCTAGCGCCATCAATCTTGTCAGCGGCACCGAACTGAGCGCCGCCAAACTCGGAACTGACGCAGCACTTATCGGCGCAGCAAGCCTGTTCTGGACAGAAAGTTAGAGGAGTAAAAGTTGTTGTTATCAGCGACGGACCTAGAAAAACTACGTGGATCATTGATCGTCTCGGCTCAGGCATATCCGGGGGAGCCGATGCGTAATCCACAGACCATGGCGCAGGTGGCTGCCTCAGCGGTCATCGGTGGTGCCGCGGCGGTGCGAGTTCAAGGCATAGCTGATATTCAGTTCACCCGCTCAGCCGTTGAAGTCCCGGTGATTGGTCTGTTCAAGGATGGACACGAAGGCGTATTTATCACTCCCACCATCCACCACGCATTGGCTGTGGCAAACGCAGGAGCGCATATTGTTGCCTTGGATGGCACGTCGCGTGAGCGTCCGGACGGAAAATCACTTACTGAAACGATTACCGCGGTGCATGAACGTACCGGTGCCTTGGTGATGGCTGACTGCGGCTCACTAAATGATGCATTGGCGGCGGCCGAGGCCGGGGCCGATCTGATCGGAACCACACTGGCCGGCTACACCGGCGAACGAGAAAAGACCGAAGGCCCAGATCTAGAACTGTTGGCGCAGATCGCCGGGGCGCAATTGGGCCGTCCACTGATCGCTGAGGGACGGATCCACACTCCAGCACAAGCTAAATCAGCACTTGATGCCGGTGCTTTTGCGGTGGTTGTCGGCACTGCTATCACCCATCCGGCCAGCATCACCGGCTGGTTTGATCAAGCGATGCGAGGCTAGTTCCAATTTGGTGTCTCTCGTTTCGTGCAGACTAGGAACTGACCTAGGCTTAAGCGCAGAACCTTATTCCTGCACGATCGGAGAAAACCAGTGGACGCTTTCATCAAGGGCCCAAGCAAGCGCGATGTAGCCGGTATGAAAGCCGCGTTTGGTGACGTTGAGGCCGGCGACGTCCTTTCCGTACTCTACAAAACCACTCGATTCGGCAACTTCCTGATTACAGGTGCCGCGCACGCAACGGTTCTTGACGACGTGATGGTCGGCGGGCTCAACGCTGCCGCTGCCAAGAAAAAAGCCAAGGACACTGACGGTGCAGAAGTGATGCAGCGTCAGCCAGATAAGGACGTTCGCGCTTTCCCCGCTGAGTTTGAAGGCGACTTTGCGCCAGAAGATATCGAGGTCGCCCAGCTTTCCCACGGAGACTTGGTTGTTGCCTCCTTCAGCCAGAACCCTTATGGCGATTTTGTTGTCACCGGCGTCGTTACTGAAGCGCAGAACGATCACGAGTACTTGATGGTTGGCCCGTGGATCTTGCAGACCGCCCAAGGCCAGGGCTTGCGTTTGCTCTCGGTGCAGCGCGTGGCGGCCAACGGCACCCACGTGGCTCCGGTGCCTACCCGTCGCGGGCTGGTTGAGGTCGACGGGCTGGCTTAGCCGTACTGACTACGCAGGGCTTCGCCGAGAATTCTGGCGCCTTCATCAAAGGCGCCAGGATTTGGCCCCGAATAGTTGAGACGCAAAAATTGTCCAGATTCTTCGGCAGGGAACCAGCTTCCACCCGCAGCAATGGCCAACTTGCGCGTTTCGCAGTCTTGTTCCAACTGCCGCAAGTTGGTGCCATCGGGTAACTGCACCCAAAGGTTTAATCCGCCAGGCGGAACGGACTGCAGGTGAGCTTCGGGGACGTGCCGGTGGAGCGCGTTGATCAGTTGATCTCGTCTATTGGTCAACTGCTGGCGCAATGAACGCAGGTGCGTGCCCCACCCCGGCTGGGTAACAACATCCAAGGCCACCGCCTGCAACGGGCCACTGACGTACATTGACTGTGCCTGGTTATCTGCCAAAATCCGATCACGTGCCGGACCGCGAGCGATCAGCCCGGCCACGCGCACCGCAGGGGAGACACTCTTGGTCAGAGAACGCAGATAAACCACGTGCCCCGTGTCATCGCGGGCGGCCATGGGCGAAGACTCGGTGGAAATCCCGAAGTCCTTGGCCCAATCATCTTCGATCAGAAAAGCGCCACGAGCTTTAACAATCTCTAAAACACGTTCGGACACCAAAGGGGACCACTGTGCCCCTGTGGGGTTTGCAAAATTCGGGTGAGCGTAAAAAGCCCGTGCCCCAGTGCGCTCCAAGGCACGATCCAGTTCGTCGGTGTCTGGCCCGTTAGGCCCAGTTGGGACCGGCACCAAGCTCACACCGACTTGTGCTGCAGCCATAATGGCGCCCCAGTAGGTGGGGGATTCGATGAGCATTGGTTCGCCCTCACCGACCAACGCACGGAAGATCGAGCCCAGTCCGCTTTGGCTTCCAGGCAAAATGACGACATCTCTGGCAGTGGGCGCGCTCAGTCCGGGAAGCAGGTGTTCGTTTAGTTCGGAAGCGAACCATGCTTGTAGCTCTGGAAGACCGGCCGGCTCGGTACGCAGCAGTACCGATTCGGTGCGTGCTACTCGCGCGAAGGCCGACTTCACTAATCTCTGGGGCAACAATTCACGGTCTGGATAACCCGAGTGAAGAGCGATGACATCATTGGGCAACACCCGTTGGCTCGGATGCACCTGAGGCAAATGATTGCGCGTAGCACCCAATGCTGCGGTCTGCCATCCGTAGTCGTTTGGTCGGGTTACCGGGATAGAGCGCACGAAGGTTCCAATACCCGGGCGTGACTCAATGATCCCTTGAGTGATGAGAGTGCGTAAGGCTTTTTGAACCGTCACCGGGCTGAGCTCGTAGTCCGCAACAAGTTGGCGGGTGGAGGGAAGCTGCGCGCCGGTTGGTGCAGTGGAAATCCACTCACGCAGTTTCGAGACAAGCCGTTCACTGCTACTGTTAATCATGAAAGACAATAGTACCGCTACTCTGAAAACGCCTCAACCGCTACTGGGGACCTCAGCGGGTTTGATCTGGGGCATAGCTGGCGTCTGCGCCTTCTCGCTCACCGTCCCATTCACCCGAATCGCTGTTTCGGACGGAGGCATGGATCCCTTGTTTGTCGGATCTGGCCGAGCTGTTATTGCCGCAATTTTGGCCACGGCGGCACTTTTACTCACTGGGCAAAGGCCTCCGAACCGCACACAGTGGGCCAGACTGAGTGTTGTAGCCCTGGGCGTAGTCGCAGGTTTTCCTCTGTTGACGTCGTTTGCATTAACCTCGGTCCCGGCCAGCCATGGTGCTGTTGTCACCGCAATTCTCCCAGCAGCAACAGCTGTTGCATCGGTACTGCGAACCAAGGAACGACCTAGATTGCCTTTCTGGCTGGCCGCGGGACTTGGTGCCGTCGTTGCAGTCATGTTCGCCGCCATTAATGGAGGAGGAATAGCCGGCCTACAAAGCGCAGATATTCTGCTCATTATCGCGGTGATCGTTTGTGCCATCGGCTACGCAGAAGGCGGACTGCTCTCCAGAGAACTAGGATCATGGCAAACAATTTCGTGGGCCCTGGTGCTCGCCTGCCCCGTGATGGTTACCCTCACCGCCATCAGTTTGAGCAACAGTATCCCTGCCGGTGGAATTTCGAGTTGGGGTTCCTTTGCCTATCTGGGCATTGTAAGCATGTTCCTCGGATTTGTGGCCTGGTACCGCGGTCTGGCTATTGGGCCAATGTCGACGGTCAGCCAGGTTCAATTGGCTCAACCAGTCATGACGATGGGCTGGGCTGCTCTATTACTGGGCGAACATATCGGTTGGAAAACCCTCGCCGGAGGACTCGCAGTCATTGCGTGCGCGTTGCTGGCAGTCCGGACCAGAAACTCTGATCCTAAATCTACGTTCCTTCGACGCTAGGTGCGTTAGACGTATTTTGCACCTTCGTCTGTCATGATAAATTCACTAGCCAACTATTGGAGTCACATTGAAACTGTTCACCGGTCTGAGCGCATTCCCACTTACCCCAATGAAGGATGAACGAGTGGATGAAGGATCATTCACGAAGCTGATTCAACGATTGAACAAGGCCGGCGTTGACTCGATTACCGCGCTAGGATCCACCGGATCCTATATGTATCTGAGCCGTGAAGAACGCGCTCGCGTAGCGCGCTTAGCAGTCGAACATGCCGGCAACGTTCCTGTGCTTGTAGGCGTCGGTGCGATACGGACGGCCCACGTACTTGAACACATCGATGACGCAAAAGCCGCTGGTGCCGCCGGCGTACTTTTGGCGCCAGTGGGCTATCAAAAGCTGAGTGACGATGAGGTATTTGACCTGTTCCGAGCTGCCACGGAGCACAGTGAGTTACCTGTGGTTGTTTACGACAATCCCGGCACAACTCACTTCGAGTTCAGTATCGAACTCTATGCGCGCATAGCTGCACTACCGGGGATCGCATCAATCAAGATTCCAGGGGTGCCCACCGACCCTGTCGCTGCGAAAGCCCATGTGTCTGCGGTCCGAAAGGTGATTCCGGAGCACGTGAGCATCGGAGTCTCCGGTGATGGATTTGGAGCTGCAGGGCTGATTGCTGGCTGCGACGCGTGGTACTGCGTCATAGGCGGAACGCTTCCGGAACCGGCGCTTGCCATTACACGAGCAGCGCAATCTCAGGATGATGAAGTGGCCCTGCAACTTTCGGGTCAGCTGAATCCAATATGGGAACTGTTTGCTGAATTCGGTGGCAGCCTGAGGGTAACTGCAGCCATCGCCGAACACCTCAAACTGGTGAACCACAATTGCCTTCCGCTACCAGTTCAAGGGCTAAACTCTGAACAACGAGAAAGAGTAGCTCAGGTTCTTAAGGAGCTTCCCGCTAGATAGCCTTTACCTCTAGCCTGGAGCCAGATGAGCAGCTGTTAGCAATCAGAGCATTGGAAGGTTTTCTATCGTGGCACGCATCGTGAGGTTTGATCACATTGGTATCACCGTCGCGGATATCGATGAAGTCGCTAAGTTCTTTGTGAGCCTAGGCCTGCGCATTGAAGGACGAGCCGATGGACTGGAAGGCGAATTTCTTGAAACCGTCAGCGGAGTGCCCAATTCGCGTACGAATATCTTGATGCTCAAGGCCCCCGACAGCGAGGTAGGTATTGAGCTTTCCAGCTTCGAGAAACCGGAGCATGGCCCGGGACAACCGTACGCTATGGCTAATGAACTAGGCCTGAGATCTCTTGCCTTTGAAGTTGATGACATCGTGGCCGTGATATCCGAGCTAGATGCACAAGACTATACATTGATTGGCGGTCTCGGTGAATATGAGGGTGTCTGGAAGATGGCCTACATCAGGGGACCCGAGGGGCTAATTGTTGCCCTGGCCCAACGGCTTTCCTAAACAGCGAAGATCGCTTAAACAAATGTGGCGTCCACACTCATTTTGAGTGTGGACGCCACATTATTGTCCTTAGACAGAAGCCTTCTTTAGCGACTTCTCACTGATCGGAGCATTGTCGCTGGCGCGTAAAGCTCGGAAGTACTCCATCGCCTCGTCTTGACGCTGCGCTTCTCCACCGGAGGAGATGTCGGCACGCAGGTGGTCTTGGGTGTAGCCGAAAGCATCCACCAAGTCCTGAGCGTGTGGACGTAGGCGGGCGAGCAACCGGTTTAGGTAGCCGGGAAGGGTGCGTGCACGCTGCATCGACAGGTGTCCGTTGGCCAAGTACCAGCCCAAATCCTCCTCGATCAAGGTCAGCGCAAATACATCGCGCAACCAGGTCACGACCTCTAGGGTTGCTGGATCCTCGATCTTTGCCAGTGCAGCTGTGAATGCTTCCCAACGCAAGAGCTCACCGTGATCTCGTGCCGCAGAAATGAGCAGATCCTGATTCTCGTTGAATGCTGCTGCACCCTTGGCCTTGTCCTTACCAGCCGCACGCAACGCATTAGCTACTTCAGCAACCTTGGCATTTATGCGTTCGGTGAGTAGCGCACGCTGGTTGTCAGCATCCTTGAAGAAGTTAGCGCTCTTACGCTCGTCAGAGGCATCCGCAAATGCTTGGCCAACCTTGCGTAGACCAGAACGGTACAGTGCGGTAGTACCAACCTGTCGAGCAGCGAACAACGCCATGGCACCGTTATCAAGCTTGCGGAACTCCGAAGCGTAGTCCGTCAGCAGACGCTTGCCAACCAACTGAAGCAACACGTTGTTGTCACCTTCAAAAGTGACGTAGACGTCTAGGTCTTGGTAGAGCTGGGTGAAACGGTTCTTTGCGATAAAGCCTGCGCCACCGCAAGCTTCGCGGCTCTCTTGAAGCGTATCCAGCGCGTCCCAAGTGCTCAATGGCTTCAGCGCTGCCGCCAACGTTTCTAGATCTTGGCGATCATCATCGCTGTCTGCGCGGCCGGAGAAGACAGCATCAAACTTGTCCAACAGACCATCGTGAGCAAAGGATGAGGCGTAGGTTCGTGCGATGCGAGTAATCAATCGGCGCTGATGACGCTGATAATCAAGCAACGTGGTCTCTTCGGTATCAGAGGTCGAATTGAACTGACGGCGCTGGTTGCCGTAGGTGACAGCGATCTGCAGAGCAATCTTCGATGCGCTGGTCGCTGCGCCGTCCAATGAAACACGGCCCTGGACCAAGGTGCCGAGCATGGTGAAGAATCGGCGGCCCGGCGAAGAGATCGAGGAGGAGTAGGTTCCATCTGCGTCGACATTGCCGTACCGGTTGAGCAGGTTGGTGCGGGGGACTCGTACGTTGCTGAAGTGCAGGCGTCCGTTGTCGATACCGTTCAAGCCGCCCTTGAGTCCATCGTCTTCGCCGCCAATGCCGGGCATGAAGTTGCCCTGCTCGTCGCGAATTGGAACGTAGAAGCAGTGCACGCCATGGTTGACGCCCTTGGTGATCAATTGGGCGAAAACGGTTGCGGACTTGCCATGCAAAGCTGCGTTGCCAAGGAACTCTTTCCACGCCGCCTTGAACGGAGTGTGAATGACAAATTCGTCGGTGGCTTCGTCGTAGGTGGCGGTAGTGGCCACTGCAGCCACGTCTGAGCCGTGACCAATTTCAGTCATTGCGAAAGCGCCTGGCGTCTGCAGGTTCATTGCATCCGGGAGCCACTTAGCGTGGTGCTCTTCGGTACCAAGGTGAAGTATGGCACCAGCAAAAAGACCCCACTGGACGCCGGCTTTGATCTGCAGTGATGGGTCTGCGGCCACGAGCTCCTCGAAAGAAGCGATGGATCCACCATGATCGTCGTAACCACCGAACTTCTTCGGGAAGGCACGCTGGACAGCTTCTTCTTCAACCAGCAAGCTCAACTGTCCCAGAACGCGTTCGCGGTGCTCATCCATCGCCAATGATGGGTCGCGCTGCAGATCTGGACGTGCGGCGCGTGCGCGAGAAGCCTTGCGAACTTCCGCGTAGGGGCCAAGCAACTGTTCGGCCAGGGCAGTGACGTTGATGCGGTTCTCGCTCATGACGTACCTTTCATTCCTTGATGATTCAGTGAATTCGTTTTTACGATCTTTAGGCATTGATCTCTACCGAAGTTGAGGTGATTCCGTAGGCAAGCCAGTTGGTTAGTTCGAGCGCCATCGCTTCGAGACTCGGCTTTGAATCGGATGCGGGTAGGCGAAGCCATTGTTCTCCAGCTGCACGAACCATTCCCAAGGCTGCTCGGGGCCAAAGGCTCAAGGCAGCGGGGGTGGCTTTTTCGTCATAGAGCTTTAACAGGCGAATGCTAATGAGAGAGGAGGCTTCATCGAAAAAGTCGTTGAGTGCTCCGGCTGATTCATCATCCGCTGATCGCTGTGCGCCTGTGACGAAGTAATACAGATTTGGGCTGTTCGTGGCCAGCTCAAGGTAGGCAGTAACCATGGCGTGTAAGGAGCTGAGTTCTTTGTCCTTGGCCAGGGCTGCGGCGATAACCCTTTCGCGGAAGTCGTTAATGACCTTGGCGCTGAGCGCTTGGCGTAGCCCTTCCTTGTCACCGAAGTATCGGTAATAGACAGGCTTGGAGGTCTTTGCGTGGCTAGCAATGTCTTCCATGGAAACTTGTGGGCCGAGCTTGTGCACGGCCTTACGCGCTAACTTAAGCAGTTCCTCATGGCGAGCGGTGCGATGCGCCTGCCAGCGGACGGCCCGGCCGTCTGTTTCACCTTCTAATACTTCAGTGATCTTGTTCACGTAACTCAGAGTATCATGTACTCTTGGTTACAGTAATACGTGTCACAACAATCTTTGTAGGAGTTTTTTGAACATGAGCCAGCAGTCTGCGCGCAACGCCGTGATCATCGGTGGCAACCGTATCCCATTCGCCCGTTCCAACACCGCCTACGTTAATGCATCAAACCAAGACATGTTCACCGCCGCACTCGAAGGGCTGATTGCACGCTTCGGACTGCAGGGTGAACGCATCGGCGCCGTCAGCGGTGGCGCAGTACTAAAGCATTCCAAGGACTTCAACCTGATCCGCGAATCTGTACTCGGATCCTCCCTGGACCACGCAACTCCTGCCTACGACGTGCAGATGGCTTGCGCGACCGGCATGGAAGCAATCGGGTCCCTGGCAAACAAGATCAAACTTGGTCAGCTTGAATCCGCAATTGGTGGTGGCGTAGACACAACTTCCGACGCACCAATTGCTGTATCGGAAGCCCTGCGTGGCATTCTGCTAGAGCTATCCCGTGCACGCAGCACCAAGGCAAAGCTTGCTGCCCTTGCAAAAATTCGCCCTGCACACTTGGCACCTAACGCACCAGGTACCGGCGAACCGCGTACCGGACTGTCTATGGGCGATCACCAGGCACAGACCACCAAGGCCTGGGGCATCACCCGCGAAGCTCAGGATGAACTAGCTTTGGCCAGCCACAAGAATCTGGCCGCCGCCTACGACCGCGGATTCTTCAACGACCTGGTCACGCCATTTAACGGCCTTGCCAAAGACAACAACATGCGCGCCGATTCCAGCATGGAAAAGTTGGGTAAGCTGAAGCCAGCCTTCGGCAAGAATCTTGGCGACGAAGCAACCATGACCGCCGGCAACTCAACCCCGCTCACCGATGGTGCATCGGCTGTTCTTCTTGGCAGCGAGGACTACGCGCTGAGCCATGACCTACCGATGCTTGCCAACTTTGTGGACTTTGAAGCAGCTGCTGTGGACTTCGTTCATGGCGCCGAAGGTCTACTGATGGCACCTGCGTACGCCACCGCTCGGATGCTCAAGCGCAACAACCTCACCTTGCAGGACTTTGATTTCTACGAGATCCATGAGGCGTTCGCGGGCACCGTCCTTTCCACGCTCAAGGCATGGGAAGACGAAGAATTCTGCCGCGAGAAGCTCGGACTAGACGCGCCACTGGGCGCTATCGACCGAACGAAGCTCAACGTTAACGGTTCATCGCTGGCAGCAGGACACCCATTTGCCGCTACCGGCGGTCGCATCATCGCCAGCACCGCAAAGATGCTGCACGAAAAGGGTTCCGGACGCGCACTGATTTCTGTCTGTGCCGCAGGCGGACAGGGCGTAGTAGCAATTTTGGAGGCACGTAGCTAATGGCTGATAAGTACATGGAACTCGTAAACACGGGAGCCACCAAAAAGCTGGCCAAGCTCCTTGGCCTCCCACGACCACCGCGTCTACGCCGATACAGCGTTGATAGCCCACTGCTACCAGGCCCGTTGTTGGTGCTGGGTACCAGTGCTCGTGCTCAAGAGCTCAGCGATGTTCTGATCTCTTGGGGACTTGATGTGCGTCGCCATGATGCAGGGGACGTCAAACTTGGTGGTCTGTTGTTGTTGCTTGATGAGGCAGCGCATCCAGAAGAACTTTCACCAAACATGCTTGCCGCAGGTCGCGCCCTACGCCAGCTGCTGCCCGGCGCACGTGTTGTCTCGTTCTCCCGTCCAGCGCTTGCAGAAGATGAACCGGCTCTCGCCGCAGTACGTCAGGGCATCGACGGTGCCATGCGTTCAGTTGGCCGTGAAGTGCGTGCAGGAGCAACCGCCAACGGTATTGTGCTGGAAAATTCCACCAGCATCGTTAGCCCCAGTGCGCTGGCAGCACTTCGCTTCTTCCTCTCGGGTCGTAGCGCCTACGTGGATGGCCAGTTCCTGACCGTGTGTAATGAACAGGGCGTTCTTCCAGAAGACTTCGCCAAGCCATTAGCCGGCAAGGTCGCAGTTGTTACCGGTGCAGCACGCGGTATTGGTGCGGCTATTGCTAGCACCTTGGCCCGCGACGGTGCACAGGTTGTAGTGGTTGATATGCCGCAAGCAGGGGATTCCTTGGCCAAGGTGGCGAACTCCATCGGAGCGACTACCCTTCAACTTGATGTCACCGCCGCTGATGCTGCACAGCAGATTATGGATCATGCCATCGGCCGTCACGGCTCATTGGACCTGGTGATCCACAACGCCGGCATCACTCGTGACAAGCTGCTGGCCAACATGGACGCAGCGCGTTGGGATTCGGTCATCGCTGTGAACATCGCGTCTCAGTTGCGTATGAATGAGGCGTTCCTGGCCGCTGGGTTGCCAAACCTTCGTATCGTTTCGTTGGCGTCGACTTCTGGCATTGCTGGAAATCGTGGGCAGTCCAACTACGCTGCATCTAAGGGCGGAGTTATTGGCATGGTGCGTTCCAGCGCCAAACTATTCGGAGCCAACGGCGGCTCCATTGCAGCCGTTGCACCGGGTTTCATCGAAACGGACATGACTTCGAAGATTCCTCTTGGTACGCGCACCGTGGCACGAATGGTGCTTCCATCCCTGATGCAGGGTGGTTTGCCGCAGGACGTGGCCGAGGCGATCAGTTTCTTGGGTTCAGATTCTGCTGCTGGACTCAACGGTCAGGTACTGCGCGTTTGTGGTCAATCGCTGGTGGGTGCCTAAGGTGAGTGCATTGATCGTTTCTGAGATTCCTTCGATGGCTTCGGTGTATACCAAAGCCGTGAAAACTTTGGGACGTAAGCCAAAAAACCCTCAACTCCCGCAGACCGTGTTGGTGTATCAAGGTGCCAAGGCGGATCCGGCGAAGCTCACCGAGTTCCGCAAGGCGGTGAATGCACCAATGAACACGGTTCTGCCCAGCCTCTATGTGCATTCGTTAGCATTCCCGCTAGCCATGTCCTTGATGCTGCGTAACGACTTTCCATTGCCGCTGTTAGGGATGATCCACCTGAGCAATCAGGTCAGGGTTAACCAGCCTCTGGGCGAAGAGGAAGCCTTTGATATTGAGGTGCACAGTGAGAATCTCACCGCTCATGCCAAGGGGGCCACTTGCGATTTGGTGATTCGAATTGTTGTTGAAGGCCAAGACCGCATGCTCTTGCGCAGCACGTTCTTAGCTAAGGGAGTTAAACTCCCTGAATCTCAACCGGTGGCAACAGAGCATCCAGAGTTCGTTGCCCCAGTGCGTACTGCTCAGTGGAAACTTGATAGTGGCACCGGTAGGCGCTGGGCGAAGGTGGCGGGGGACTACAACCCAATTCACCTTTCCGCGTTGAGCGCGAAGGCCTTGGGAATGCCAAGTGCCATCGCTCATGGAATCTATCTGGCCGCTCGTGCCTTAGGTGGGATTGAACCCAGCTCTGGCGACTATTCGTGGAACATTGAGTTCAAAACTCCGGTGGTTCTACCTGCAACGGTAGACCTGGCTTTTGAACGAAATTCAACGGGATATGTGGTTAATGCTTGGCATGCTCGAAAGGGTAAGCCGCACTTCGAACTGGAACTAGCGACGACTAGTCACTGATGAGAAAAGCTCTGGTCTCTGACTGACCAATACGTGAGTTGGAGACCAGAGCTTGTTGCTGATTATCGCTGAAATTGTGATTGCGCCTGGCGATAACTGGCCAGCGTGGCGACACCTGCTCGTTCCCAGGTGAACAATCCGGAATGTTCCAGAGCGCCGTGCCCAGCAAGCGTGATCAACTCTGGGTTTCCGGCAAGTTCGATAAGCTTTTGTGCCCAAAGCTTTACCTCAGGTTCGGCCATTAGCCATCCAGAGACGTTGTTGTTGACCGCATAGGCCAACCCTCCCACGGCGTTAGCTATCACTGGTGTTCCGCATGCTTGAGCCTCCGCCGCCACCAGACCAAAAGTCTCCGAGAGGGAGGGCACAGCAACAACATCAGCGTTGGCAAAGGCGAGAGCGAGTTTGTTTGGCTCCAACGGATCATAAAAACGGACCGCGTCTTGTAGGCCTTCAGTGCTCACTATCGATTTCAAATCGTAGTCTGAGGATCCGGATAGGGAGCCGAAGATCGAAGCGGTGATACGCAGGTTTGGAGCTTGTCGTTTGGCCTCACCAATTGCCTGAAGTAAGAGGTGGGCACCCTTCAGCCGTTGCATGCGCCCTGCATAAACTAGATGCAGGTCGTCTTCACCCAGCGGTCGCTGCAGCTTGTCTTGGTTTGGGTGGAAGACGCGGTGGTTAACGCCGGGCAGAACTACGTCGAGTTTGTGGGAATCGACTGAATAGAATCGCTCTAGCTGATTCGCCTCAACAGGGGTATTGGCAATAATGCGTGAGCACTCTAGTAGCAACTGTTCTTCGGCAATTTTTCGATTTTCAGGTTCCGCTATTCCTGATTCATGTTCCTTGGCTGCAGCTGAGGTGTGCATCGAAACTACGAGTGGAACAGACCATTGTTTTGCCAGGCGCATGCCCACCATGCCCGATAGCCAGTAATGCGCGTGAACAATGTTGATCTTCAGCCCGTGCAGATGTTCTGTGATGGCGCTAATCGACGGATCAATAATCGAGGGCAGTTCTTCTTTGGACAACTCCTGCCCGGCAGCGATTTGAATTTGATGCATCCAGACACCTTCACCAACCTGAACGGATTCAGATTCGCTCGCGGTGCGCGTGATCATGTGCACCTCATGACCCAAGGCGCCTAATGCGAAGGAGAGATTCTGAATATAGACGTTCATGCCACCGGCATCGCCTGAGCCAGGTTGTTGCATCGGCGAAGTATGCAAGGAAAGCATGGCTATACGCATAGTTTGTGGCTCCAGAAGAGTAGGGGAGTGACCGAAATTTTCCGTCAAAGATCCGTCTTGATGCTATCAAGAAGCGCTATTGATCATTTTCAGATTGGCAGCAGTCCAGAGCTGCACCATTTCTTCGCCTCCGTGTGCATCCCTTGCGGCGATTATCAGTTCCGAATGAGCCCAACCTTGATGCAGTTTCCATGCAGTGCTCACTGGGCTTGAGACGTCGTATCGACCATGGATGAAGACTGCTGGAATATGTTGGATGCGGCCCAAGTTTTCCAAGATCGGAGGATGGCAGAACCCATCGTTGGCCCAGAAATGCGTGGTTAGCCGGGTCATCGTGTGTCTGAATTCTGAATCATTCCATCGGGGATCGCGCGTGACTTCTTTGTGGCCCAGCGAGATATGGGTATCTTCCCACAGCGCCCATTCATCGGATGCCTGATCACGAAGATCTGTGTCCGCTGACCAGAGCATCGCGGCATACGCCTCCACTAAGCTGATTGTTCCTGATCGGTAGTGCGGCACATGCGCCCCGGCGAACGTTGAGAGCCGATCCCACGCTTCAGGGAAGATCGAACCGACCCCTTCGGAGATCCATTGGATTTCGCTTTGGCTGGTGGTTGTCACCGCGAACAGTACGAGACCACGAACTCGATTCGGATGGGCCAGAGCATAGGCTAAAGCCAGTGTGGAGCCCCAAGAAACGCCGTTGATGATCCACTGCTCAATACCCAGATAAATACGAAGCGCTTCAATGTCGTCGATGAACTTCTGGGTGGTGAAATCATCAGCAAGGACATGCGGATTTGAGGCGGACGGCGTGGAACGCCCACAACCACGTTGCTCAAAACCCACCAGACGTGTGCGGCTCAGATCCCATCGATGACGATAACCCGAAGAGCCTAATGTGCCGCCCGGCCCGCCGTGTAGGTGCAACGCTGGTATTCCATCAGGGGCGCCGAATTCTTGCCAATACAAGCGATGACCGTCATTGACGGTGAGGAAGCCGTGGTCGGACGGTGCGGCTGATTCAGCGGTAGAAGACACGTTCAAATCATAGGCCAGCAGCGCCTGCTTGGTGGATAACCCTGGATCCTCAGAACCATGAAAAAAAGAAATCCCGATTGACCGTAGTCAACCGGGATTTCTACCTGTGCGCGAAAGGGGACTTGAACCCCTACCCTCTTTCGAGGACTAGCACCTCAAGCTAGCGCGTCTACCTATTCCGCCACCCGCGCAGGTTATTCGTTGTTCGCGTTGTTATCGCTGGCAACGAAGTAAAACATTACCATCCCCTGCCGATGTTTTCCAATCGGGCAACTCTGCGCCAAATGTGCTGAAAATTCCCGTGAACTCGCGGAAAATCATGGGCTGAGTAGTCCGTTAAGGAGAATTTCTAGCATTTCAGTGTCAAGCGTCACATGATATTTGCATTGCTGACCTAGTGAAGTGGGGTTTTTGTCGCCTCAACGGCCAATTTTTCCGGTGAGTCTGCGCGTTAGCTCATCCACGCCCAGAACTTCATTAAAAATCTCTCCGCCGGGCTCTAGGTGCTTGCCTTCAGCTAGGCTTGAAAGGATTACCGGAAAGAACCCGAGCTGCTCAATGAGGCTGGCAACGACTTTAGCGTCTTGAGCATTGTTGGAAGCCGTGCCAAGGGCGCGCTGAGAAGTCGCTTTTGCCACGCTGTCTGCATCCAAATCCCAATGGCTAATGTGATTCAGCGCTTTGACGAGGCGTGCCTGCGCGAAGCGCTCTGCCACTGCTTCAGAGCTGGACAGGCCCCGCGATAGTGAGTCTTCGAACCATTGCGGTAGTGGCTCATCTTGCCAGCGGTTGGTTGCATCCACGAGCAGGGAGCCTGAAGGGATATCGGGGTCCACCTCGTCCAGTTCTTCTTGGGGCACCATGAATACAACCAATTCCACGTCGTTAGCGACGTCTTCGGCCGAAACTGCAACGGCCTTAGGGGCATACTGCGCCAAATGGTATTTCATCATCCGTGGAGGACGAGACCCGGCAATGTTCACATCAATTCCGCTGGAGGCCGCTGCTCTGGCTAATGCTGTGCCGGCGCGGCCTGCCCCAAGGATTCCGATTTTTTTGATGCTCATTACCTCAGCTTAAGGGCCTAAGCCGTCGGCCCATGCCAATGTTGCGCATGAATCGACGGCTTAGCGAAATAGTTGAAAAGTTTATCCGGCCCACAATGGAGACAGTGACTTATAAAGCTGCTGAATGCCGAGAATGATGAACAACGCGGCAGTGATAGCCAGAGCGGTATTAGTGTGCCAACGGTTGGCCCACTGCTTGGGAATTCGCTTGCCATTAAGCAATCCCAGAAGCGTCACGGCCAGGAATGGCATGAACAATGCGCCCAGGACACCGTAAGCAAGGATCAGTGCAATCGGCTTGTCCAAAAGGAATAGCACCATCGGTGGGAACGTAAGCCAGAGGACGTAGAACTTGAAGTACTTGCCGCCGGTCATCGTGTCTGGGTGATTGGCCGGACGCTTACGCATGTGGCCCCAGAAGTCAGCGAACATCAGCGATACGCCGTTCCACACGCCGATGATCGAGGAGAAGGAAGCAGCCCAGAATCCAACGAGGAATCCGTTGCCTACCAGAACGCCGTACTTCTGGCGTAGAACTTCTGATAGATCCAGCAGCCCTTCGTCGCCACCGGTGATGGCGACGCCCGCGGACTGAACTACTTCGGCGCCAACGATCAACATGGCAATCACGAAGATACCGGTCATCACGTAGGCCATTGAATTATCAATGCGCATCACGCGCATCCATCTAGGGGAGTACCAGCCCTTTTCGCGCAGCCAGTAGCCGTATGCTGCCAGGGTGATCGTTCCGCCGACGCCGCCGGCCAGGGCCAAGGTGTAGACCACGCCACCAGCAGGGATCATCGGAATGAGGCCCTTGAGCATATTGGGCACGTTCGGTACGGCGATGACCGCAAGACCAACAACGGTCACAAACATGATGCCCACGAGCACCGCGGTAATTTTTTCGAAGAACTGATAGCGGCCGAACCAGACCATCACAAAACCGAGCAGGCCCATCAGTACGGCCCAGATCTTCAAATCGATAGCAGGCATGAGCGCTGCCAACGGTAGTGCTGCCGAACTCATGGCGGTAGCACCGTATACAAATCCCCAAATGATGATGTACGGGCCGAAGTACCAGGTAGTCCATTTGCCCAGGGTCTTCCATCCTTCAAAGATGGTCTTGCCGGTCGCTAGGGTGTAACGCCCTGCGCCTTCAACCAAGACAATCTTTAAGATGACACCGAGGATGACCGCCCAAAGTAATGCGTAGCCGTATTGGCTACCGGCAACAAGGGTGGCGACCATGTCGGCTGCGCCAACGCCCGTGGCGGCAACAACCAGTCCGGGGCCAATAATCTTCCAGCGCGGAGGTCCGTCGCTTTCTAATGAGGCGCCGGGCGCCTGGGTGCTTTCGCTCATGAAGTCTTTCCTTTGGTCACAGTGCGAGTCGCTTCGGCTTCCATCGACAGTGATGCGTGCCACAAGCGCAGGAGATCGTTATCCATACTGGTAGTGATTTACGTTACTCGCAAACTGAAGTGCAACTACTTACACTTTCTTAGGATTTGGGGAGCTCAAAAAGGATTTGAGCCCGTCAGCTTGCTAGAATTGACAGGTCATGGAGGATTCAATCCTCGTCTCTGAACGCCAAGGGTGGTGCCGTGCAGCTATTGATCGTCGAAGACGACCAAGCCCTAGCGAACGCGCTCACCGACGCAGTCACAGCTTCTGGGCATCAAGCCAATCATGTGGCAAATGGGGCCGACGCACTCTTGCGGCACCAACAAGCTGAGCTGATTCTCCTAGACCTTGGTCTGCCTGATATTCATGGGCTCGAAGTCCTGCGCAAACTCCGACTGGTGAGCGACGTGCCGGTCATCATTCTTACCGCCCAAGATGATGAACGAAGTGTGGTTCGTGGACTACGGCAAGGCGCTGATGACTTTCTCATCAAACCTGTAGGGCTCAGCGTTCTCTTGGCGAGAATTGAAGCGGTAGCTCGTCGCTCCAAGGCGAGCCAGGGAATCTCGTCACAGCGCATAGTTGCCGGACCGCTACTGATCGACCTAGATAAGCATGAGGCCACGCTCTTGGGGCGCAGCCTTGGCCTGACTGCCAAGGAGTTTGACCTCTTGCATCTGCTGGCACAGCATACTGGTTCTGTGGTGACTCGCGAACAGATCCTTGATCAGCTCTGGGGTGATGCGTTCTTAGCCGTTTCACGCTCGTTGGATGTGCATCTAACGGGACTGCGGTCAAAATTGGCGAGCCCGGGGATGATCATCAATGTGCGTGGTGTTGGTTATCGCCTTGAAGTACCTAACTCGTGAGGTTCAGGGTACTCGGAGTGTTCGGAGCGCTCATTAGTGTAATTGTGGTGCTGCTTTGCGTAGTGCTTGTGCAAAGCGCTAGTCGAGATGTGACTGCAGATGTCCAAGTTAACAGGTTGGCGTCGCTCAACCGGTTCGTCCAGCTTTCATCCCAAGCGCAAAGCAACGACGAATTGAACATGTTGCAGATTGAAATGGACACCTACTCCGAACTTTATGGGGAAGGCCTGCTGATCATTCGGGATGGGAAACGACTTGTTTCTGGAGGTATAGACCCGAACAATTCCCAAGTTCAAGAAGCTGTTTACGCCGCCGGACTCAACTTAGAACAAAGCAAAATTTCCGAGATTAGCCCCTTCTCTAAAACTCAGACGTTGATCACGCGACCCTTTGGAAATTCAGCGCAGGTGCTGGGATCAGTGACGATGCAGGTGAACCTTGAACACGCACGATTGCGGGTTCTGCATATATCGACAGTTCTTGTGCTGATTACACTGAGCATCGGTGCCGGATTCCTGCTTGTGGCCGACCGTCTCACCACTTGGGTATTGCGTCCTGTTCACCACCTTGACGATGCCGTTCAACTACTATCCAAGACTCAACGTCCGGTCACCATGGAAGAAGAAGGGCCACCGGAACTACGCAAGTTGTCCCGTTCGGTCAGCCTGATGGCACAAACCATGGCGACAAGTTTGCAACAACAACGAGAACTGATTGCAGAAACTTCGCATCAACTGCGCAACCCCGTAGCAGCCTTGCGACTTCGCGTAGATCTGCTGAACCTACGTCTATCTAAAGACGAAGATATTGCGGGTTTGAAACTAGTCGAGTTGGAGCTTTCGCGAGTGGAGGCCTTATTGGATGGGGTGCTTCGACTCGCTACGGCAGAACATCGGCTTAATGAACAAGGAGCCGAAGGGCCACTGCCAGAGGTTCAGCGACAACCCGAACAGATCAACGTGTGGCAAATAGTTGTTGAAGAAACCGAACGGCAATCATTGGCTGCCGTCGAATCAGGCAATCAACTCTCTACCGCTGTTCCGGAAGGTCCTGCAGGAGAGCTGATGGTGTGGTGCAACAGCTTCGAGTTGCAACAAATGTTGGCTGAGTTGCTATCCAACGCCTTTAAATACGCGCCAGGAACCCTGATTACGCTGAGTGTTAATTCACTTCCTACCGCTGTAGAAATCGTCATTGAAGACCACGGCAACGGAATGAGTGAAGCCGACCTCGCACACGCTGGCGAACGGTTCTGGCGAGGAAACAACGACACGACGAGTCCAGGCACTGGGCTCGGTATCGCCATTGTCGATCGCTTGGCAAGGGCCAATTTCGGAGAGCTGAAGCTAACGTCGGATCACGACTCGGGACTACGTGCGGCCATAACCCTACCGCGCGTATCGACATCGGAGGAGGGCCGGCGTGAGTGAAAATAACGGGATAAAGCGACGCACGCTTCTTCGGAGTCTGTTGGGTCTTCCGCTGGCGAGCACACCGATAGTACTTAGCGCCTGCAGCTCACCGAGGCCAACATCAAACTTGGTTATTGCCTCCGGAGAAGAAGGAGGCATGTACTACGAATTTGCGCAGCTCTTGTCCACGGCCATCGAGGACGCTGGCCTTGCTGAAGATGCACAAGTTCTCAGGACGCAGGCAACAGCCCAGAATCTACAGCTTCTTGCCGACGGTAAAGCTCAACTTGCACTGGGTCTAGCTGACACCGTTGCGCAGTTTAATAACGTGAGAGAAGTCGACCAGCAGTTATTGGCGCTCGGCAGGATCTATCAAAATTATTTCCATTGCATCGTGAACGCAGATAGCAGGATCAACACGCTTGCAGAACTGGCCGACAAGAGAATCGGGACAGGGGCACCAGGGTCCGGAACATGGGTAACCGGACAACGAATTTTGAAGGCATCGGGTCTCAAAGACGTTGATCAACCGCCCGTGGAAACCAAGCTTGGATATAGCGCTGGGATTCACGCGCTAGGTCAAGGAAAGATTGACGCACTGTTCCTCTTCGGAGGAATGCCAGTGACGGCACTGACAAAATTAGCCAGCGAGCGGAAGCTAAGACTCCTCGACGTTTCAGCAGTTCTACCTAAATTACGTGAGGCCGACCCGGGCCTGTACGACCAAGTGCTGATTCCTAAAAACACCTATCCAGGCGTTGCAGAGGTCAACACCATTGGTGTGAGCAACCTACTGATGACCCGTACGGATCTACCCAACAAGACTGCTTCAGCAATCGTCAAGATGCTTGCCACACGGTCAACTGTGCTCATCCCGTCAGGCAGCGCAGGAATTCAAAACCTGACCGCTGAGACCTTAATTAGCACCGCGGGCCAACGATTACACCCCGGCGCCCGCGAAGCCTACGAACAATTACACGGATAAGTGTTTCATTCGCTCTACCAGCGACGAATTGAGTTCTGCGCACTAGGGTGGTTACTAAAATAACAGCTGCGAAAGGTACTTGCCCGATGACTACTGCTACTGCCATTGAACGTATGGAACAAGAAGCTATAGACATCTGTCGAGATCTGATCAGAATTGATACAACCAACTTTGGTGGCAATAAAGGCGCCGGAGAACTTGAAGCCGCCCAATACGCAGTGCGGCGTTTCGAAGCTGTAGGACTAGAAGCAAAGATTTACGAGTCAGTGCCGGGCAGGGCCAACGTAGTTCTGCGTATCCCTGGAACCGATTCAACGCTGCCAGCACTGATTGTTCATGGGCACCTCGACGTTGTTCCAGCCATTGCTGAAGACTGGAGCGTTGACCCATTTGGGGCCGAGATCATTGACTCAATGATTTGGGGCCGCGGGGCAGTGGACATGAAAAACATGGATGCCATGATCATTGCTGCAATCCTTCATCTACACCGTGAAAATCTCACTCCACGTCGAGACCTCATTATCGCTTTCTTTGCTGACGAAGAAGCTGGCGGAGACTACGGTGCGGGTTGGATGGTAAAAAATCATCCGGACCTGTTTGCCGGCGCCGAAGAAGCGATTAGTGAGGTTGGCGGATTCTCTGTAGACATCAATGGTCGCCGAGCCTACATGCTGCAAACAGCAGAAAAGGGCATCGCGTGGCTCAAGCTCACTGCACAAGGAATGGCAGGTCACGGATCGCAGATTAACGCTGACAATGCGGTGACCAGCTTGGCCGCAGCGGTTCATCGTATTGGCGAGTATCAATGGCCGTTGTCCTATACGAAGACCACCACGTCGTTGATGGAACAAGTCGCTGAACTGACCGGTTTGGAATTTGATCCCGCCAACCCGCAGCCACTGCTTGAAGCCATGGGAAACGTCTCCCGGTTTGTCGGCGCAACGTTGCAAAACACGGCCAACCCATCAGCCTTGCAAGCAGGATACAAACACAATGTCATCCCCGGACAAGCTGAAGCTCTCATCGATTGCCGCACGTTACCGGAAGAACATGAAGCAACATTGGCTACCTTGCGCGAGCTGGCAGGAGACCGGGTTGAGCTCTCCATGGTGCATGAACAAGATTCCTTAGAAGTACCGTTTGCCGGAAACCTCGTGGACAGCATGGTGAAGTCTTTGTTGGATGAAGATCCTGAAGCTATCGTTCTGCCGTACATGCTCTCGGGAGGAACCGACAACAAATGGCTGGCGACCCTAGGCATTACCGGATACGGTTTTGCGCCGCTACAACTTCCACCGGAACTGGACTTCACGGGAATGTTCCACGGCGTAGACGAACGAGTCCCAGTAGATTCGATCAAGTTTGGCGTCCGGGTTCTGGAGAACCTCTTGCGTAGCTACTAATGCTTTCGCGCCTCACTCATCAATAAGTTTCAGGAGAAGTTAGTTGTCAATTGAGTCAGTCCTATCGGAGCAGTTGCTCGAACGATTCCGGGAACGCGCCACAAAATACGATGCAGAGAATACGTTCTGCACCGAGGACTTTGAAGAGTTAGTTTCCCTGGGATATCTCAAGGCCTTGATCCCAGTTCAAGATGGGGGACTGGGATGGAATTTTGAGCAGCTTGCCCTAGCACAACGCCGGCTTGCCACCGCCGCACCAGCAACCGCCTTGGCCATTAACATGCACCAGGTTTGGGCTGGTGTTGCCTATCTTCTTTCGGCACGAGGCGATACGCGCCTACAGATGGTGACTAACTGGATTGCTCAAGGCGAGGTGATGGCCTTCGGAATTTCGGAGCCAGGCAACGACTCGGTGCTTTTTGATTCCAAGACCAGCGCCGTCAGTGAAGCAGACGGATCGGTGACCTTTAATGGAATCAAGATTTTCACTTCACTCTCACCGGCATTTACCCGCCTAGGCGTATTCGGCAAGGATGAAGCGAACAATGAATTGGTGCATGGCTTCGTAGCTAAGGGCCAAGGCGTTGAATCCCTGGGGGATTGGAACACCCTAGGTATGCGAGCGAGTCAATCACACACAACTAAACTGCGCGATGCCGTGGCACCTGAAGAATGGGTTCACAGCCGACTTCCCATCGGTCCCAACTCAGACTTGCTCGTCTTTGGAATTTTCGCCTCATTCCTGACGCTGACCGCAAGCGTTTATGTGGGTATCGCTGACCGGGCTGTGAGCATGGCGCAAGAAACGCTGAACAAAAAAGTTCGTCACGACGGAACAAAGTACTCACAGGACGTTCGATCTCGCGGGCTACTAGCTGATGCGGCCATGCGCCTAATTTCCTTAGACGCGCTACAGCGCTCAGTGGCTGGCGATTTGGATTCTAAGGTGGACCACCGCGAAGAATGGTTCCCGAAGCTGGTCACGTTACGCACTATTGCTGGTGCGAGTGCGCGGGAGAATGTTCAGGTCCTTGGACAGCTCGTTGGTGGCGGGGGATATTTCCGAGGATCAGAATTCGAAAGACTGTACCGCGACGTTCAAGCCAGCTGGTATCACCCCTCTAATGCTGCCTCCGCTGCCAACACCGTTGCTTCTTGGCTCGTTGGCCCGCTAGAGAGCTAGTTCATGGGTGGCAGGGTACTTCGAATGCGCATAACCCTGCGGCGTAGCCAATACTTGTACGCCCCGCCCTCGTAACGGCATGTGCGCATGAGCTCCCATTTGCCGTTGTCAGCATGCTCGCGTAGCGCCGCGCGGGCTAGGTGCACTGGTTCGGTGGGGAACGACGTGATCACCAAATATTCGAAGCGCTGTTCATCGGAATGATGTAGCGATGGCTTAATTATTTCTTGAAGCACCTTGCCCCCTATCTAAAGAACCCTTTGCGTTGTAGCGTAATGCCATGAGCACTGATCCCAGTTTTGCACTGCAATCATTGATTGCCCGGCTTGAGCAGCATCTGGCTGTTGTCTCGCAGAGTCGTGGCGCCGCCGAATCTTCCGTTGATGCTGCATTTGGTGTACTCGCGGATGCCTTCGAAGACTACGAAGACGCTCTCTATGACCAGTATTCCGAACTTTTGCCTTTCACCATACCTTCAGACGATCAGTGAGTACGACCACGGGGTGAATTTCGCCCCAATCGTGTTTTTTAGACACGATCCTCGTTGGCAGTGAAGTAATGTCAAGGGGTGAATTGGTTTGAAGCAGCATTCCTCGGATTGATCCAGGGCCTGACCGAGTTCCTCCCGATCTCGTCCTCAGCGCACCTCCGTATCGTTGGTGAACTCCTACCCAACGCCCAAGACCCCGGTGCAGCCTTTACGGCTATCACCCAGCTTGGTACCGAAACCGCAGTGATCTTGTTCTTCTGGCGAGACATTGTGCGCATCATCGGCGCCTGGTGCAAGGCACTGGTCGGTAAGGTTCCGCATTCGGATCCCGACGCCAAAATGGGCTGGCTGATTATTGTCGGCTCCATCCCCATTGCAGTTTTGGGAATCTTGCTCGAAGACTACATCGATTCGAACTTCCGTTCGCTGTGGATTGTAGCGACCACGCTGGTTGTCTTTGGTCTCTTCTTGGCAATCGCCGACCACTACGGCAAGCAGAAGCAGGGCTTGGAGGATCTTACCGTCAAGCACGGCATCCTTTATGGTCTTGCCCAGGCTATGGCGCTGATTCCAGGCGTCTCGCGCTCTGGTGGAACGATCACCGCAGGTTTGCTCATGGGATACACCCGTGAAGCGGCAGCCCGCTACTCGTTCCTCTTGGCTATCCCAGCGGTCTATGCCTCTGGTCTATACAAATTGGTGAAGACCTTCGATGAGCCAGGCGTTTATAGCCTTGGCCAGACCGGCTTGGCTACGGCCATTGCCTTCGTTGTTGGTTTCTTTATTGTCGGTTGGTTCTTGAAGTTTGTCTCCACCCACTCGTACCGGTTCTTCGTCTGGTACCGCATCTTGCTGGGTCTAGTACTCTTTGTTGCTTTGGGCTTCGGCCTGATCAACGCATAATCTGCATAATTGGAGATGTCCGTGGAACGCTTCACGGACATCTCTGCGTTAACGGGAATAAACCTAGTCCTGCTTCACTTGGACTTAAAGGAACAAAATCGTCGCATCTGCGAAAGGACGTACATCAGTGCACGCGTGGAAAAACCCTGAGGTACCTCAGGTGGTTGGTTCAGCACCAATACTGGAACTTTTTAACACCGCCACCGGTAACCTGCAGGCCACCGCATCCGCGGACGCTGCCAAGGCCGATGCAAGCATGTACGTCTGCGGGATCACCCCGTATGACGCGACCCATATGGGCCATGCTTCCACCTATGTCACCTTCGACCTGGTGCACCGCACCTGGCTCGATAGCGGTCGTAGCGTTGCCTACTCGCAGAACATCACCGACGTTGACGATCCACTGCTAGAACGCGCAGAAGCTACTGGCGTTGACTGGCGCGATCTAGCCGAGGAACAAGTTCAGCTCTTCCGCGATGACATGGAAGCGCTGAACGTCATTCCTCCGCAGAACTACATTGGCGCAGTGGAGTCAATCAGCTGGTTGGTACCTGTAGTTGAGCAGCTGCTTGAGTCGGATCTGGCCTACAAGGTGCCAGCGGGCCCGGACGGTGTTGAAGGCGACATCTACTTCGACACCTATGCTGCACAGAACGACGCCTGGAAGTTAGGTTCGGTTTCCAACTACGACCGCGAAACTATGCTTGGCTTCTTCGCCGAACGAGGTGGCGACCCGCAGCGTGTTGGTAAGCGCGATTCGCTGGATCCACTGCTGTGGCGCGCGGCTCGCGAAGGTGAGCCGTCGTGGGACGGCGCAAAGCTAGGTACCGGGCGCCCGGGATGGCACATTGAGTGTTCGGTGATTGCTCGCAAGACCTTGCCAGCACCATTCACTGTTCAGGGTGGCGGATCAGATTTGATCTTCCCTCACCACGAATTCTCTGCCGCTCACGCTGCCGCCGGCGACCACCACGAGCTAGCTCAAACCTACGTTCACACCGGCATGGTCGGCTTGGACGGAGAAAAAATGAGCAAGTCTCTGGGCAACCTAGTCCTCGTTTCAAAGCTCCGTGCAGCTGGCGTTGAGCCAGTGGCAATTCGTGCGGTACTGCTCTCACAGCACTACCGTACCGATTGGTTCTGGACCGATGACCTGCTCGCTACCGCTCAAGAGCGTGTGGCTTCCTGGCGCGAGCGTCTGGAAACCACTTCGCAGCACGAAGCTACAACGCTGCTGGACAGCATTCGGTCCCACATGGCGAACGACCTCGACGCTCCTGGCGCATTGGATGCTATCGATCAGTGGGCTGCACAGCCTGCCGGTACTTCCAACGACGGCGCTCAGCTGTTGCGCGAGGGTATCGACGCGCTGCTAGGCCTCAAGCTTTAGGCCACAACGCAGTACGTAGATGATCGGATGATCATTGCAGGGATCGACTTCAGAATTCGAAGTCGGTCCCTGATCCATCTGGACGGTACTTTCCTCGTCGGCGCAAGTAGCGTTCGAACTCTCGAGCGATTGATTCACCGCTAGCTTCAGGAAGATTGCTGGTATCGGTAGCCTCTTCGAGCTGCTTCACGTACTTGGCCACATCGGGATCCGCCGCGGCCAGCTCATCAACGCCATGCTTCCACGCCAGGGCATCTTCGCGTAGTTGTTGATCTGCCACGGTGATGGGCAGCAACTCTTCGAGTATTTCAATGAATGCCAGCTGCACCCGAGGGCTAGGGGACTGGGCCACATAGTGCGAGAGCTGGGACCAGAGGGAGAGACAAGGGATCTGGCGACGCTGAAATTCAATACCCAAGATAGAAGGTATTCCGGTGGGACCTTCATAATCCGAAGGATCTACTTTGAAATACTCCTGGAACCGGACATCGTCGCTGCTCAGGGACGTCGGGACCGGGCGAGTATGCGGAACATCAGCCAATAATGCTCCAAGCGTCAAAATCGCCTGCGCATTATGTTCTTGAGCTATGTCTACGATTTGTGCACAGAAGTTTTTCCACTTAAAAGTAGGTTCCACGCCTATTACGACCAATAGGTCTGCGGCAGCTTGCGGAAGCGTTACCTTAAATATTTCAGTGCGTGGCCATTCCACCACTGCACCTTGATCGGTGCGTCGAGTCTTGGGACGGGAGAACTGGTAGTCGTAAAAGTCGTCTTCACCGATGGTGGCGATCAGCTCAAACGTGTTCTCTTCGAGTAATAAGCGCACCGCATCGCTGGCAGCTGAACCGGCATCATTCCATCCTTCAAAGGCCGCCACGACGATAGTGGGGCGAATCTCATGCTCACTCTGGGCAACATAAGTATTCAGCGTTGGGGTGTGGAAATCCTTGGTCAATGCAAACTCCTATCCAGCGTTCTAGCCCACGGCGTGGCTTGCCGAAGCGGCTTAGCCCCACTCTTCCATCTAGAATGGACTCATGCCAAGCACCAGTTTTGACTTTAATTCCGGCTCACACCCCAGAACACCGCAAGCGGTCCTCTGGGATATGGACGGCACCTTGATTGACACCGAACCTTATTGGATCGCTGCCGAGGAAGAACTGGTGACCGCACATGGTGGGCAATGGAGTGAAGAACAGGGCTTGTCGTTAGTTGGCAGTGCGCTTCCTAACTCGGCTCGCGTTCTCCAAGAAGCTGGCGTGAAACTTGATGTACGTCAGATTATCGATCTGCTCAGTGCCCAGGTGATCGCCGGCCTCAAGCGTGAAATTCCTTGGCGCCCCGGGGCCCGCGAATTGCTGACGGCCTGCAATCAAGCGGGAATTCCGCAAGCTTTGGTCACCATGTCTGAGCGCAGCATTGTCAACGAGCTATTGGAACAACTGCCAAAAGACACTTTTCTTACCTCCGTAACTGGCGAAGAAGTCAGCAAGGGCAAACCCAATCCGGAACCCTACCTTCGTGGACTTGAACTCCTTGGTGAAGCGCTGGACCAAAGCCTTGACGCTGAAAAGTGCATCGGATTTGAGGATTCAGTACCCGGTATCGCTTCGGCTTCGGCTGCAGGGCTGCATGCTGTACTGATCCCTAACGCCATTGATCCAGGCGACGGCAACTGGCGCCGTGTAGATAGCCTAGAAAACGTAGACGTAGCAGAAATGACTCGATGGTTGGTGCAGGTTAGCGCGTGAGCGAATCTTCAGAACAAGCTCCCGGAATTAAACTCGGCCGTATTGGCGGGGTTCCGGTATATCTTTCGAGCTCGTGGTTCATTATCACCGCTGTGATCACCATTTCGGTGGGACTGCAGCTGTCTCGGAGCCAATGGATCCCGGCCCTGAACGCCTACCTGATGGGTTTTGCGTGCGCTGTGGTCATCGCCCTTGCGGTATTGATCCATGAGGTCGCCCACGCCATGACGGCGCGGGCCTTCAAATGGCCAGATGCCCACATTGTGCTCACCCTGATGGGCGGTCACACCCAATTTGGTTCGTTCAAGGCTAAGCCTGGCGCCTCCCTCTGGGTAGCACTATCGGGACCTGTCTCGAACTTTGTCCTAGCTGGCACCGGCTGGTTGGTTCTTGAGAATCTCGAATTGAACGTCTACGCCAAACTTCTTTTGGACTTCTTTGTCTACGCGAACCTGTTGCTCGGTGCCTTTAACGCTTTGCCAGGCCTTCCACTCGATGGTGGACGGCTTGTTGAGTCGATTGTTTGGAAAGCCACCGGGTCCCAGTTCAAAGGCACTATCGCTTCAAGCTGGGTAGGTCGTGTGATTGCGATCGGCGTGGTCTTCTTCTTCGTGGTTTATCCGTACCTTCGCGGACAAGAAGTTCAAATCATCACCGCGGTGGTTGGGCTGATGGTGGCAATCTTCATGTGGCAGGCCACAACTTCGTTGATTGCCCACTCCAAGATGATGCTGAACCTTCCCACCGTGATCGCCTCAGATCTTATGAGCCCGGCCTCGGCCATGGTCTCCCAGGCCATGGTCTCCGACGTACTGACGCGGCAGAATCAACGCGAAGGCTCCATTATCCTTGTTGATGCCAAAGGCATGCCGGTGGGAGTCGTGGATATTCAAGCTCTTTCGCGTGTTGACCCAGCGAACGCTACGACGGTCCCCGCTCTGGCGGTCTCCAGGGCCCTGGGCCAAGGAGCCATCGTGTCCGAGGAGTCGGATGGCCGAGCATTGATCGACTACCTAGCAAGCGTTGACTCTGCAGAGTACGCGGTCATCAACGCCCAGGGGCAGGTTGTAGGACTGCTGCACCAGCGCGATATCGTCAAAGCCGTTACCGGCCGACGCAAGTAAACTTTTAAAGACTGTATAGAGCATTAAGAAAAGGATCACTCCAGTGAGCGAAGCCATCAGCCCGGCACCCCATGGTGCGGCAGCCCGACGTGGACCATTCCGCGTAGGCGACCGCGTGCAGTTGACCGACGAGAAGCGTCGAATCAACACCATCACCTTGCAAACCGGTGGTGAGTTCCATACGCATAAGGGTATGCTCCCGCATGAGGCCATTATCGGCTTGCCCGAGGGCTCGGTTATTGAGAACATCGATGGTTTTCGATACCAAGCGCTACGCCCACTGGCCAAGGATTTTGTGCTCTCCATGCCACGCGGCGCCACGGTGGTTTACCCCAAGGATGCTGCTCAAATTGTCCAGTTTGGTGACATCTTCCCGGGTGCACGCGTGGTGGAGGCCGGCGTAGGATCTGGCGCACTGTCCATTTCGCTACTGCGCGCGGTGGGCGATGATGGTTACCTGCACTCTTTTGAACGACGCGAAGAATTTGCAGATATTGCTCGCGGTAACGTCTCGACCGTTTTTGGCGGGGACCACCCTTCGTGGAAAATCTCCATCGGCGATTTCCAAGACAAAGTAGTTGAACTTGAAGAGCCAGCCAGCGTTGATCGTGTGGTGCTGGATATGCTCAGCCCATGGGAATGCCTTGAAGCTGTGGCCACTGTTCTTGCTCCTGGTGGCGTATGGACCAACTATGTTTCTTCGGTGACTCAGATGTCGCGTGTGGTTGAGGCTATTCGTTCTTCCGGGCAGTTCACTGAGCCTGAGTGCTTCGAAACCCTGGTCCGCGGATGGCACGTTGATGGTCTGGCTGTTCGTCCGGATCACCGCATGGTGGCACACACGGCATTCTTGATCACCTGCCGCCGATTAGCAGATTCCACTGATGCGATTCCAAAGGCTAAGCGCATCAAGGAGCACTCGTACTCTTCTGAAGATTTGAGCGCTTGGACTCGAGATCATGATGAGCAGCAGTGGAGTGCTGAGGCACTAGGCGAGCGTGGAATCTCCGATAAGAAGTTGCGTCGTGCCAATCGGGATGCCCATCAGGCTGTTCGTGTGCGTGAATCCCTGAATTCAGAAGAATCAGCAGACGACTAACTAGCAATACTTTCACATACTGAGACAATGCGTCTCAGTATGTGACTTCGGGCCCTGAGTGTTCTGCACTCGGGGCCCGAAGTTCTTAGGATGGATACAAGACGGTGCGCCAAGCACCGGAAAGCCTCGCTGTTGCTTTGATAGCCAGCGACGTTGCAAGTTGGGAGTTGGAACGTGAACGAACATCACGAGACAGAACAAATGGCCGAGCGTCTGCAAATGACCGAACGCCAAGTTAATGTACTGCGCGATAAGAATCGCAATCTCGACAAGCAACTTTCCGGGCTTAGCGGCAATAACCAGCGACTGGTTGCACTGCTGGAGACTACGCGTGAGCAGATCATTACCCTAAAGTCCGCGTTGGAAAGAGATGGGGACACCCCGTTCAGCTATGGCACGGTCGTAGCCAAGCACCCACGTAAACACCCCGAAGCAGGTCAAGGAATTGAGTCAACGGGTGCCCAAGGCGTTGACGTTGTCTATTCTGGACGCAAAATGCGAGTCGCCGTTAGTCCCTTGATGGACTTCGACTCAGTGCTTATCGGCCAGCAAGTTTTGCTTAACGAAGCGCTGGTTGTTGTAGCTGCCTTAGGTTTTGAAGAAACCGGCGAACTGGTCACCGTCAAGGAACTGTTGGACGATAATCTGGCCGTGGTCATGGCACGAGCCGATGACCAACGCGTTATCGAACTAGCGGACCCGTTGCGCAAAACGCATTTGCGGGTTGGTGACCAGCTCACCGTTGACTCACGCAGTGGCATGGCGGTTAGTCGCGTGCAGCTGACCGACATGCAGTCACTGGTTCTTGAAGAAGTTCCGGAGATTGCCTACTCCGATATCGGTGGTCTGAACTCGCAAATCGAGGCCATCAAAGACTCGGTCGAATTGCCCTTCACTCACCCAGAGCTGTACCGCGAACACGGGTTGAGCGCGCCTAAGGGAATCCTGCTATACGGGCCTCCAGGCTGCGGTAAGACGCTGATTGCCAAGGCTGTGGCACACTCGCTGTCCCAGCGTGTGTTGGAGCGTAAAGAGGGCAACAGTACCCGCAGTTACTTCTTGAACATCAAGGGGCCAGAGCTTCTAGATAAGTACGTGGGCGAGACCGAGCGTCATATCCGGTTGATCTTCGCCAGGGCCCGTGAAAAGGCTCTGCATGGCGATCCAGTTGTTGTCTTCTTTGACGAAATGGAAGCGTTATTCCGTACCCGCGGTACAGGTGTCTCTTCGGATGTCGAGACCACTATTGTTCCGCAGCTGCTGGCAGAAATTGACGGTGTTGAACGCCTGGATAACGTCATTGTTATCGGTGCCTCGAACCGTGAAGACATGATCGACCCAGCCATTTTGCGTCCAGGTAGATTGGACGTGAAGATCAAGATTCGGCGCCCCGATGCAGCTGGTGCGACAGAGATCTTCAGCAAGTATCTAACCACCAAGCTTCCATTGCATCAGACCGAACTGTCAGCTGACTCAGGCGATGCATCAGCGACCATCCGCCGGATGATTGATTCAACGGTGTCCGCGATGTATTCAACGGAGCGGATCAACGAATTCCTAGAGGTCACCTACGTGACCGGCGACAGCGAGATTCTTTACTTCAAGGACTTTGCCTCGGGCGCAGTGATTCACAACATCGTTGACCGAGCAAAAAAGCATGCCATCAAGGCACTGATAACCTCGGGCGAACGCGGTCTGAAAATGGAGTACCTGTTGCGTGCGGTTCGCGAAGAATTTGCTGAACACGAGGACATGCCAAACACCACCAACCCGGATGACTGGGCCAGAATTTCAGGACGCAAGGGGGAGCGAATTAGCAACATTCGCTCTTTGGTTAACCACCAGGCCGCCTCATGAGTGCACGCCGCCTAGTAGGGCTAGAAACCGAATACGGCATTATTCGCCCGCAGATGCCCAAGGCCAATGCCACGGTGCTTTCGGCGCAGATTGTTGATGCCTATGCGCAGTTAGTTGCCGAGCAGAGCACAAGTGCCACAGCAGCCCGTTGGGACTATGCCGACGAATCCCCATTGCAGGATGCCCGTGGTTTTGCCATGGACCGAGATCAGGCACATCCAAGCCAGCTCACCGACGCTGAACCGGGTTTGGACGAGCCTGGGATCTGGACTGCCGAGTCCATCGCTTTAGATGGAAATGATGCGCGCGTAGGGTCAACTCTGTACCAAGAGAAAGATTCCACCGAAGTTGTCATGAACATGGTTCTTGGCAATGGAGCAAGGCTCTATGTGGACCACGCGCACCCCGAGTACTCCAGCCCTGAATCCTTAACTCCACGTGCGGCAGTCTTGTGGGATCAAGCCGGCGATGAGGTGATGCGACGCGCGGCAGTGACGGCGCAACGCTTAGGTGGCGGTGAACTGTTGCTCTACAAGAACAACACTGATAACAAGTCCGTTTCCTACGGTTCGCACGAGAACTATCTCGTTCCTCGCGAGGTCGAATTCTCCTCCATTGTCAAAGGTCTGACCCCGTTCTTCGCCAGCCGACAAATCTTCTGCGGTTCCGGACGAGTAGGGCAGGGCATGCTTGGGCAAAAACCCGCCTTTCAGATCTCGCAACGTGCCGACTTCTTTGAAGCTGAAGTCGGTCTAGAAACGACCATCAACCGTCCAATTATCAATACCCGCGATGAGCCCCATGCAAACTGGGACAAATATCGTCGACTGCATGTGATCATTGGTGACGCGAACCTCGGCCAAATTTCAACGTTGCTTCGAGTTGGAACAACCAATCTGGTGCTCTCGCTGATTGAAGCAAATATGGCTCCGGATCTAGAACTGGCCGAACCAGTTGACGCACTTCAGCAAATTAGCCACGACCCTAGCCTGAAGGCAAAGGTCAGGCTCCGAGGTGGACGTGAACTCACCGCCATTGAGATTCAGCGACTCTATCTAGAAGCCAGTCAAAGGTATTGCACCGAGCGTGGAATCGACGATCCAGACACTGCCGAAATCTTGGAGCGCTGGGAAAATATTCTTGAGCTCCTTGAGCGTGATCCATTTTTAGCCGCGGATCAGGTCGATTGGATTGCCAAGTACAAGCTCATCAACGGGTTTACCCAACGTCACCAGTTGTCATTGGCTGACCCTAGAGTCGCAATGATGGATCTACAGTGGGCTGACTTGCGCACCGACAAGGGTCTGTATTACCGAATGGCAGCCAGAGGCGCGATGCAAACCCTGTTTAGCCAAGAACAAATCAATCAAGCAGTAACTAACCCGCCGGAAGACACCCGCGCATATCTGCGTGGAATGGCCCTGCAACGGTATGCCCCGTATGTGATTGCCGCGAACTGGGATGCATTGTCTTTCGCAGTTCCAGGCGCTCGGCAGATTAGTCGTTTCCATATGGCTGAGCCGCTGTACGGAACGCGAGAGAGCGTGGGCGACTTGTTTGATGCGCAGTTGCAGATTTCAGATTTTATTGATGAATTAGCTCGTCGTCGCTAAACAGCGCAGAATAGACATGAGTCTCAGGTCTTAGTCGAGATTCAAGATTTTAGGAGATAGTAATGACTCAGGAAAGCTTCTCAGCTCGCCGTTCAACTCAGAATCAGTCGCAGGAAACTGAACAGATTCAGGTAAATACCAACGCTCAGTCCGCTGGGGTCGATGACCTGCTTGATGAGATTGACTCGGTTCTTGAATCTAACGCCGAAGAATTTGTTCGCGGTTTTGTGCAAAAGGGTGGTCAGTAGAGCCTTAATGCCCATGGGGCATAGCTCATCTGTCATCAACTCCAAGTAACTGTGCAGTCGAGGGGAAGTAACCACGCGTGGATCGCAGAATTTTCGGTCTTGAAACCGAATTCGGACTGACCTATGTCCCATCGGACGGACGTCGGCTGACCCCAGAAGATGCCGCCAGGCACTTATTTAAGCCAGTGGTGAACTGGGGGAGAAGCTCGAACGTTTTTCTCGAAAACGGGTCACGACTGTATCTGGATGTCGGCTCACACCCTGAATATGCCACGGCCGAATGCGATCAGCTCAAGCAGCTAATTGCCCATGACCGTGCCGGCGAAGCGTTCATGCTTGATTTGGTAGATCAGGCCGAGGACCAGCTGCTAGAAGAAGGCCACGAAGGCCGGATCTACATGTTCAAGAACAACGTTGATTCGGCTGGTAATTCTTACGGTTGCCATGAGAACTATCTGATTCCTCGGAAGATCGAGTTTAAGCGCCTAGCCGACATGCTCATTCCGTTCTTGGTTACTAGGCAGTTGCTCTGCGGTGCAGGGCACCTGATCACCGAAGACGATCAGACAAAGTTTGTCTTCTCTCAACGTGCCGATCACATGTGGGAAGGTGTGTCCTCAGCGACCACCCGTTCTCGCCCCATCATTAATACCCGTGACGAGCCACATGCCGATGCTGAGTACCATCGTCGCTTGCACGTCATCGTGGGCGATTCAAGCATGAGTGAGACAACGCAGTTGCTTAAGATTGGTGCCACCGATCTTGTGCTTCGGCTCATTGAATCTGGCGAAATTTATCATGACCTTCGCCTTGAAAATCCGATTCGTTCGATCCGTCAGATTTCCCATGATTTTGACGGAAAAACCGTCGTCAGGCTGATGGGTGGCGACGAGCCGACTGCACTGCAAATTCAGTGGATCCTTTTTGAGTCAGTCAAAGAATTTGTGGCACGCCACGGCGCCCACCATGATCAAGTGGATACAGTTCTTGAGCTCTGGGAGCGGACACTGACCGCCATTGAGACTCAGAATTATTCATTGATCGACAAAGACATTGATTGGGCCATCAAGCACAAACTCTTGATGGGGTACGCTCAGAAGAACTCTCTGGAGCTTTCATCCTCGCGACTAGCTCAGCTGAATCTGACCTATCACGATATTGACCCTGCACGCGGTCTTTTCCACCTGCTTAAACGCCGGGGACTGGCCAATAGTGTGGTTAGTGATGCCGAGATTCGTCAGGCAGTGGAGAACCCACCTGCAACGACACGCGCTGCGATTCGGAGCAAATTCATTCGCGCAGCACGTGCCAACGGACGCCGTTACAGCGCCGACTGGGTTCACATGAAATATGAGGATGAACCCGGGGGAATAGTGCTGTGTAAGGATCCATTTGCGGTCAACGACCCTGAAGTGGATAGGCTTATTGACTTGATGAGTCAGCGAGCGTAACCAGCGGGCGGAAAGACTTTTCACAGCTACCCTACCTAGGGTGGTAGGCAGTGAGTTTGATACTTGCAGAGCGAGTATCTGAGTAAATTTTCATTTTTTGATTTCAACGAAAGTAGATTCGTGCGAAAAGTATTGGCATTGTGCGCAACCGCTTCGGTTCTAGCCTTAGCAGCTTGCGGTTCAGGTTCCTCTTCAGATTTGTCCAAGATTTCGGTCAAGCCAGCAGCCGACGACAAGACGGCACCTGAGGTTTCCTTCGATACTCCATTTGTCACGGACAAGGACGAGGCAGTAAATATCAAGAAGGGCGACGGCGCTGACGTTAACCCTGGCGATACTGTTTCAATCAAGTCGGGCCTGTACAAGGCGATTGACGGGTTGTCCGCTGGCGAAAACTTCACTGGTGCAGCGACCGACATGACGGTTGATGACACGATGAAGGAGCAGATGCCGGAGCTCTACGAGCGTTTGTCAGACTCTAAGGTAGGCGACTGGATCGCTTACTCCACCGTTGAAGGCACTCAGCAGGCTGATGGTTCGGTCGCAGAACCTGCAGAAGGCGCCAAGGCTGAACGCATCATCGTCTTGCATGTTGAAGACAGCACCACTGCCAGCGGCACCATGAGCAAGGATGACGTCGCCAAGCAGAAGAAGGAAGGCAAGCTTCCTACCGTCAAGGTCACCGACGACAAGCCGACCATCACCATTCCTAAGGACACTGAAGCTCCTAAAGATTTGGCAGTAGACGTCCTTGAAGAGGGTAAGGGCGAAGCAGCCACCGCTACCTCTAAGGTCAAGGCCAAGTACTCGGGTGTTACCTGGGCAGACGGTAAGGAATTCGACGGCAACTTCGGCAAGGATTCCACCGAATTCTCACTTGATCAGGTGATCAAGGGCTGGACCGAGGGCATGACTGGTCTGAAGGCCGGTTCTAAGGTTCTGCTGACCATCCCAGCCGATAAGGCTTATGGAAATACCTCGAGCAACGGTTCGCCAACCGGACCACTGGTATTTTACGTAGAATTGGAATCAGTTACTGCTGCTGACAGCAAGTAATCGTCTTAACCACGACTGAGAAAGGCCGTGACTATGTCGTTCGGAGAACGCAACTACGACCGCACCAAGCCGGAAATCGACTTCCCAGGCACCGACGCTCCTGAAGAACTGGTCATCACCGACCTGGTCGAGGGAACCGGCGCTGAAGTTACTCCTGGCACCACCGTTCAGGCACACTATGTTGGTGTTGCCTGGTCCACCGGCGAGGAATTTGATTCCTCATGGAACCGTGGCGAGACCTTGGACTTCCCAGTTGGAGTCGGTATGGTCATCCAGGGTTGGGATCAGGGCCTGCTGGGTATGAAGGTTGGCGGTCGTCGCCGCCTAGATATTCCGTCCAACCTTGCCTACGGTGAGCGTGGCGCCCCAGGTGCCATCGGTCCTAATGAAGCATTGATCTTCGTAGTGGATCTCGTCGGAACCAAGTAATTCGACGACGTTGTTATGGCCCCGATATAACAATCGGGGCCATGGCTGTCTTAAAAGCTCTCAGTAAGGTAGAAAGTTGGTTAGTCTAAGCACGTGAGCACAAAGCAATCCAGCGGACCAAGCAAGGCAGAACGCCTAACCAGCCTGATCTATGCCCTGGCTACCAAGTCCCGGAAGTTCAACGCCGATCTAATCGGCGAGTACCTCGTGCCAGACGGCTCAGCCGATACCCGCGAGAAGGCCTTAGACCGACTCAAAGACGAGATTCGCAATGACTTTGGTCTGCAGCTGAACAAAGAGTCTATCGACGGCGTGCCGTACTACAGCCTAGATACAACTGACTGGTTCTTACCCCCAGTGAAATTCAGCCCTGCAGAGGCCGGCATGATTGCCCTGGCTGCGAGCCTATGGAAAGACACCAAGCTACAGGCTCTGGGTCTGAACGCGGCGGCACGAGTCACCGGACATCTTGAATCGACGCCACCGGTTTCTCCGCTCGCGGGCTCGCTGGTGCCACGCTTGTCCATGGACGAACCAAATTTCAAAGAATGTGCGCTGGCGGTGTTTAACCGCAAGAGCCTGAAGTTCTCTTACGTTTCTTCGCAAGGCACTCAGACCGAACGCAACGTGGATGTTTGGGGGATCGGGCAGCGCTACGGTAACTGGTACTTCACCGGATTTGATCACAGTCGTGAGGACGTCCGTGTTTTCCGCCTGTCACGAGTGCAAGGAAAATTCACAAATTCCCGGCATAGCGGAACGACGAGCGAATATCATCAGCGGCCCGTTGAATTTTCGATGAATCAGGTGCTGCAAGATTTTGATTTGAAGCACCCGGGACATATTGCCACCATCAAGCTGCACAGCGATGAGGCGATCCCACTACGTGCACAGTCGCTGAACGGGAACAGTGATAACCCGCAACTTCAGATTGGCTATTCGGACCCACAATCATTTGCCGCAGAACTTGCCGCTTATGGGCCGGCCGTCCAAGTCCTCTCACCGGCGCACCTAGCGGAGCAGGTTCAGCTGTGCTTGAGCGCGGCTCGGGCCACCCAGGTCGCACAGCAGGGGATTGATAGCTACTCGCAGGCGAAGTTCCGCCCCAACAGGGCAACCGGGCGTGGAACTACCACCACCCAAGTCATGAGAAATATCGACATGATTCAGTATGTCGCGGCCCATGGTGCGGTAGGAATCGAAGAACTGGCAACACGCTACTCCATGAGCGTTGCCAAGATCCGCGAAGAATTGGCCATGATCATGATGTGTGGTGTCCCGAACGGACAGCACGACGAGTTGATCAACGTCAACGACGGGGATTTAGAGTCTGACACAGTCACTATTTCCAATGCGGCGCTGCTGGCTGAGCCACAAAAACTTGCGCCCATGGAAGCAGTTGCCGTGCTTGGCGGTTTGAACGCACTGGCGAGCATCCCAGAGTTTGAGCATCAAGATGTTCTGGCTTCTGCCCTGGGCAAGGTTAATTCGGCGGTGGCCCGTTTTGAGGGGTGGAACGGCGCGTTGGGCTTCGCTCTGTCCAAGGCTCGTGAGAATGACATCCCGCAACAACTGGTTCAGGCCGTCAAGAAGCAAAACGTAGTTCGCATTGATTACTACTCCGCTAGTTCTCGAACTCACCAACTGCGCGACGTGGAACCTGTACGAATGATCGAAGATGGGTCAGTTCAATACCTGCGGGCGTGGTGCCGAACTCGTGAAAGCATGCTAACTTTCCGTGTCGATCGAGTATTAAGCGCAGAAACGCTTGATGAACAGTTCGACGTCACGCCGCGACACGATGATCAACAAGATGTGCAGCTTCACTATCAGTCACAGGCCGAAGATCTAGAGGTAATTCTCTATGTTGATGCTGATATTCTGCCGGTGATTGAGGCGTTCCATCCAGTTTCATGGTCCACCGGTAAGGTCGAGAATGGCTATCTGGCCACCGTCCGGTTCTCAGATCATCAGGTCGCAGAGCCATTGATCGCTCGCCATGGCGGTAAACTGGCTGTGGTCTCTCCTGACGCTACGCGCGAACAAGTTGTGCTGTGGCTGGACGAGGCCATCGGAATGTATGAGGATTGATAGATGCTTCCTTGGTGGTTTTGGGTCCTATTGTGGACTGTCCTAGCTTTGGCGACATTGCTACTTGCTGTGCTCGCAGGCTTCAGGCTGTTCAAACGCGGCATGTCAGTAGTCGACGCCTTAGGCGCAGCTGCAGATCATGTTAGTGCTGGGCTGAGCCAGCCTGGCACGGTCGTTGCGTACACCGAGAACACGCGACGCTATCCTCACGGCACCGACGCCACGCACGGTGATCCAGAGGAGATTCGTGCCCAGCGCAGCATAGGTAAGGTCGAACGGATCGAGGCCCGCCGGGTACGTCGGGTCACCCGTCGTGCAGAACGTGGCCAAGCTCAGAACATGCGCGATCTTCGCCTGTTCTGACGTAGACTTTAGTTTGAGAGAAGGGAAATCACATGGGTGGTTTACAGGGATGGCACTTAGTCGTCATTATCGTTTTGGCACTGCTTCTTTTCGGAGCTCCAAAGCTTCCAGGTTTGGCTCGCTCGATGGGTCAGTCGCTTCGCATCTTCAAGTCTGAGGTGCGCCAGATGAAGGACGACGATCCCAAATCTGAGACTGTTGACGGCACCGTCAACGAACAGAATCCAAACGAAAAGAACAACTCGTAGACTTCCTCAGTGGCAATAGATAAAGACAAGACACCGCGCACTAAGAAAAAGCGGGTCAAGGACGAAGAAGGGCGGATGTCTCTTAAAGAGCATCTGATTGAAGCCCGGAACCGCCTTTTTATATCGCTCATCGCATTGACGCTGGGCACTGTCGCAGGATTCTTCCTTTACGACTGGCTTCTTGAGCTGATTATCGCTCCGGTTGAGGCCGCTGGCGGGTCAGTGAACTTCACGGCCGTGATGTCGCCATTCGACATCATGATCAAGGTTGCGCTGTTCGTCGGAATTCTGATCTCATCGCCGGTCTGGCTCTATCAGCTCTGGGCGTTTATCGTTCCAGGTCTAAAAAAGAACGAGCGACGCCTCAGTTACAGCTTCGTCGCAGTCTCGGTTCCGCTATTTATCGGCGGCGTTGCGATGGCTTATTTTGTGCTGCCATTCGCACTGCACTTCTTCATCAGCCTGGCTCCGGAGAACTCGCTTAACCTGATCAACATCAACGAGTATTTGCCGTTCATTATTCGGCTTCTGCTCGCTTTCGGTTGCGCAATGCTTGTGCCCGTGCTGATGGTTGGACTGAACTTGGTAGGCGTGCTGCCGGCCAAGGTCATTCTGAAGAACTGGCGTATCACTGTCTTCCTGATTGCCTTGGTCGCCGCAATGGCTGCTCCTGGTGGCGACGCGATTACGATGTTCGCTTTGGCCGGTCCGCTCTTCTTGACCTTTGCAGCAGCTACGGTCTTCTGTCACTTCAACGATAAGAAGCGTGCCAAGAAGCAAGCGGCGTTAGACGCTGAAAACGAGCGGATGGCGCAGGGAAATTCCTCGAACATCCAAGAACCTAGTCCTCTCGACGAACCCAACTCACAGCTGTAATTCATCGGCGAGAAAGAGAACGGCCGCAAGTGACTTCACCCGCGGAACGATACGCGATTTCCAAGACACGGCAGGTCGAGCAGGGCACTGCATTACCTGATTTTCGTGCCAGCATCTCTTTCGAATTGGATCCATTCCAAGCCGAATCCTGCCAAAAGGTCACCGAGGGGCACAGCGTTCTTGTTGCTGCGCCAACCGGTGCCGGCAAAACCGTAGTCGGTGAATTTGCCATCTTCCAGGCATTGCGGGAAAACCGTAAAGCCTTTTACACCACCCCGATCAAAGCCCTGAGCAACCAGAAATATTCGGAACTGGTCAATCGTTATGGTGCGCAAAGCGTTGGCCTGCTCACCGGTGATACCTCAATCAATTCTGAAGCTCAGATTGTCGTCATGACCACTGAAGTCTTGCGTAACATGCTTTACGCCGACTCTCAGACACTGGACGGTCTTGGCTACGTCATCATGGACGAAGTCCATTACCTAGCGGATAAATTCCGTGGCGCGGTGTGGGAAGAAGTGATCATTCACCTTCCCTCGAACGTGCAAATCATCTCCCTGTCAGCCACTGTCTCCAACGCCGAAGAATTTGGTGGATGGCTAGATACCGTGCGTGGACAGACCGACATTATCGTTTCGGAGCACCGACCTGTTCCGCTGTTCCAACACGTCATGGTGGGCTCCAACGTAGTTGACCTATTTGCCGAAGACGTTTCCTTCGACAAGGTGGCAGAAGGCGAAGCGAAGGCCAGCGTTAACCCTGAACTGCGCAAATTGGTCCGTACCCACAATTCCGGTGGACGCGTTCAGCGCGGCCGCGGAAAAGGCAGTCGAGGACCGCAGCGTGGTTCTGGCTTCGGCCAACGAGTCAACCGTCCCTCGGTTATTGGCAAACTAGACCGTGCATCATTGCTTCCAGCGATCTTCTTCATTTTCTCTCGCAAGGGCTGCGATATGGCTGTGCAACAGTGCGCCATGGCCGACCTTCGCCTGACGACTAATGAAGAAGCAGCAGAAATTGCGCAGGCGCTCGAAGAAGTCTCGTATCGGATTCCGAGCGAGGACCTCGACGTTCTCGAATTTTGGGCTTGGCGAGATGGTCTGGTTCGAGGCTTCGCTTCACACCACGCCGGACTACTGCCGATCTTCAAAGAGATCGTGGAAGACCTCTTTGCACGAAACCTCATCAAGGTTGTATTCGCTACCGAAACCTTGGCGCTAGGCGTGAACATGCCAGCCCGTTCAGTGGTGTTGGAAAAGCTAGTCAAGTTCAACGGTGAATCCCACGTACAAATTTCTTCCGGCGAATACACCCAGCTCACCGGGCGTGCAGGACGTCGCGGTATCGACGTAGAAGGCCACTCCATCGTTGTATGGAATCCGGAGCTTGAACCAGAATCCCTCGCAGGTCTGGCCTCAAAGCGTACTTATCCACTGAATTCTTCGTTCCGCCCGACCTACAACATGTCCACCAACCTGCTGGCGCAGTTTGGACGCGAACAAACACGACAAATCTTGGAATCGTCCTTTGCACAGTACCAAGCCGACCGTTCGGTGGTTGGCATGGCACGACAGGTCCGCTCCAAGGAAGAGTCTCTGGCCGGCTACGCCAAGTCCATGGAATGCCATTTGGGCGACTTCACGGAATATCTGAAGTTACAGCGCAATTTAGCCACCATGGAAAAGAACGCCGCAAAGAGCAGGCGCACCGAGCGACGCTCAGCTGCCGAACGCTCCTTGCAGGCAGTAATGCGCGGTGATGTGGTAGATCTGCCAGGTGGCCGTCGATTCGGCCGAGCCGTGGTGATCGAACTTGATACCGCCATGTACAACCCGCGCCACACCGTTCTCACCGAAGAAGGTCAGCTTCGACGTTTGTCCGTTGATGACCTGACCGGTCCGGTAGAGATCATTTCTCGGATTCGCATCCCTAAAGGTTTCAGCGGACGTACGCCCAAGGAGCGTCGCGATCTAACGGCCTCCCTGCACAATGCTGTCTATGAGGAACGTCCACCGCGTCTGGATGCGCAGGGGTTCAATTACGAAGGTGCGGACTCAACCGAGCGCGAAATCAATGAGCTGCGTCTACAGCTCAAAGATCATCCTTGCCATTCGTGCTCCGAGAAAGACCAGCACATGCGTTGGGCTGACCGGTATTGGAAGCTGAAAAAGGATACTGAGAAAGCCCGTCGAGCGATCCGCGGGCGGACCAATACCATTGCTACGGAATTCGACAAGGTCTGCAAGGTTCTGGAGCAGTTCGAATACCTTACTCCTGATGAAGATGATGAAGGTTTCACGCTGACTGATTCCGGCCGGCGTTTGCGAAGGATCTACGGCGATCGAGACTTGCTGACCAGCCAGATCCTAGAAACCGGCAAGCTCACCAAGCTCAACTCTGACGAATTGTGCGCCGTGGTAGCCAGCTTGGTCTATCAGGCACGTCGTGACGGGGACCGTGCAGATCCAAAGATGCCTACCGACAAGATCGCGGACATCTGGAATAGCACGATCAAGATTTGGGGCGAGCTCTCTGACGCAGAGGAAACATTAAGCCTTGATCCAACTGCGCCACCTGAGTCGGGCTTGATCTGGCCAATGTACAAGTGGGCCAGAGGAGCAAGCTTGAACAGCGCATTGCGTGGCACAGATATGGCGCCCGGGGACTTTGTACGCTGGGCAAAACAGGTCATCGACACCCTGGATCAGTTTGCCAAGAACCCTGAGTTGCCTCCGATGCTTGTGCGCAATGCCTATAAGGCTGTCGACCAGGTCAAGCGCGGAGTTGTGGCCTACTCAAATGTCTTGGCCTAACACCTACACGGTTTAGGTGAATCAAAACTAACTAATCGGTGCACGAGAAAAGGGAGCACACTGATGGCAAAAACACTGTACCGAAACGGGGCAGTTTATTCAGCCGCGGATCCGTTTGCGACCGCCATTGTTGTAGATGGCGATACTATTTCATGGCTTGGCGGTGAGGACGCAGCAGACCGCCACGCCGAGAATGTCGATGAGGTCATCGATCTGCGAGGCGCATTGGTGACTCCGGCATTCGTTGAGTCCCACACCCACCTGGCCGCCTTAGGACGCACTCTTTCGGGTGCTGACTTAAGTTCAGCAACTTCGGCAAGCTCTTTGCTGTCCTTGGTTGCCGTTCAGGGTCAGAAATCCAGCAAGGTAGTTCTTGCGCAGGGTTGGGACAATTCCGATTGGGAAGACCAAACTCTGCCAGAGGCTAACGACCTCACCAGCGCCGCCGACGGTCGTGCCTACTATCTTTCGCGCCGTGATGTTCACAGTGCCTTGGTCAACCGGGAACTGCTTGATTTCCTTGGGCTGGGTCACCTGAAGCCTGGCGTGGTAGCCGGAGCTGATCACGACGACGTACGTTTGGCGATTGCCAAGGCACAAAAAGCGGATCATGAATTCCAGCGTTTGGCACTGGCACACTATGCATCGCGTGGTTTTGCCACCGTCGTGGAGATGGCTGCCCCGCACCTTGAGGGTCGCGCTGCCCTAGATCAGCTACTGGCCGATAACCAGCCAAAGCTTCCGCAGGTTTATGGCTTCTGGGGCGAAGCTGTTAGTGACGCAGACACCGCAGACGAGCTCTTCAGCTCGTTCCCTAAGGGACGTTTGCTAGGTATTGGTGGGGACCTGAAAGTTGATGGCTCACTAGGTAGCCACACCGCCTACCTGCGCGAAGACTACAGCGACAAGGCCGGGGAACGCGGCACGCTGTACCTAAACAAGGAAGAAATCGCCGCTCACGTTGTGGCTTGTAGCAGCCGAGGTATCCAGGCTTCCTTCCACGTTATTGGTGATGGTGCACTGGATGAGGTGCTGGACGGATTTGATCTGGCCGCACAAGAAATCGGTGTTCCTAAACTCCAGATGGCCCGGCACCGCCTGGAGCACGTCGAAATGGTTGATGATGTTACGCGTCAGCGACTGCTGCAGTATGCGATCACCGTGTCCATGCAGCCAGTTTTCGATCACGCTTGGGGTGGTTCGAACGGCATGTACGCTCAGAGGCTGGGGCAGCGCGCCGAGTCCATGAATAACCTCTCGGCAATGCTTTCTGCCGGCGTTCCCATGGTCCTTGGCTCTGATGCACCAGTCACCGAGGTTGACGGTTGGCAGGTGGTGCGCGCGGCCATGAATATGTCTAACACCCAGGGACGGGTTTCGGCTCGTGCAGCATTCCTTGCCCAGACTCGATCCACGTATCGTGCGATGGGGGAGATGAACCCGTTGGCCGGACAACTAGCCATTGGCGCGCAAGCAACCTTCGCCGTGTGGACCGCATCAGAACTGGCCGTGCAGACCCCGGACGTTCGCATTAGTTCGTGGAGCACAGATGCCCGCGCTGGTACGCCTATGCTGCCGGTAGTGGACGAGGAAATCCCTGAGTGCCTGCGTACGGTGCGTGCCGGCGTGACGATTTTTGACAACCTCGAAACTCAAAATTAGCTTAAAGTAAAACTTTGACTTCAGCCTTAACATTTTTAGGAAACCTACGTTGACTTGAGTCGTCTAGATAAAGACTGAAGTCATTAGACGGTTGACAGTGTGGGTGGGGTAACCACTAGGCTGAACTAAGCGCCTCTTCGTGATGCACAAGCATTGCGTTCGGTACGACGCAAGTTGAACAACGATCCTCAGTGACCTTAGATAACATTTTGCGTGCCTATGGCGCGCGAGATAGGGCCGAAGTCACTGAGGATCGCTGTTTAATCCAGTGTCTACGGCGGCTTCACGAGCAATTGATGACTATACTTTGAGTTTGGACTATCTCTATCCGTAGCAATATCTGACAATGTTTTGTCTCAACTGCCGGGCAGGGAGAACATTCTTGTTGCATACCCAGAAAGGTGCCGCCGAGTGCGCGTCATTACCATCATCCCGACCTATAACGAGCTGGAGTCGCTCCCGCTAACAGTAGGACGGTTGCGGTCCGCCGTTCCGGATTCGGATGTATTGATCGTCGACGACAATTCACCTGATGGCACCGGTGAACTAGCTGACAAGATGTCAGCTGATGACGCAAACATCCATGTGCTGCACCGTACGGGCAAGGACGGTTTGGGCGCTGCCTACATCGCTGGTTTCGAATGGGCCTTGGCTCGCGACTACGACGTTTTTGTCGAGATGGATGCTGACGGCTCGCACATGCCTGAGCAACTTCCGCGCCTGCTCGAAGCAAGCGCCGCTGGCGCAGACCTGGTGATCGGTTCGCGTTGGGTCAAGGGTGGAGAGGTTGTGAACTGGCCACTGCTGCGTAAGATCATTTCCCGTGGTGGTAGCTTCTACTCCCGCACCATGCTTGGTTTGCCACTGCGTGACATTACCGCAGGCTACCGAGCATTCAAGCGTGAGACGCTTGAAGCCATTGACTTTGACGCCGTCGAATCACGTGGCTACGGCTTCCAGGTTGATATGACTTTCCGCGTAGCCATGCTGCGCAAGAGAATCGTTGAGGTTCCAGTAACCTTCGTTGAGCGTGAACTTGGCGCTTCGAAGATGAGCGGCAACATTGTTTTTGAAGCAATGTGGAACGTGACTCGCTGGGGCATGGGTGCACGCTGGAAGAAGCTCACCTCAAAGAAGTAAATTTGTAGAAGTTGGTGCGCGCCCGGGTAACGGGTGCGCGCCATTTTCTTTTAATCACAGCGCATTGTGAATGCTAGAAACACCTGAGGGGCCGGTGCTGCAACTATTAGTTGCGGCACCGGCCCCTCAAACGATTCTGAAACGGACGCTGCACTCGACGGTGTCCGTTGCTGGGGGAGAAGTTAGGCTGATTCCCCGCGAGCAGCGCGAAGCTGCGTCAGGCGGTCTGCCAGAGTCTTTTCCAGCTCTTCTTCACTGCGACGCTCGAGGAGCATGTCCCAGTGGGTACGAACTGGCTTTTCGTTGCTAGCTTCTTCTGCCCTAGCTTCGCCGTGGACAAGCTTGGCTTCCTTGCCCGTTTTGGTGTGCCAAACGGCTGGAATTTCAGCTTCTGCTGCAAAGACAACGAAGACGGTCTCGCCGTCCTCGGTACGGTATTCCACGCGCTGACGGGCAGCCGGCTCCACACCTGCCTCAGATTCCATGCTCTGTGCACCCAGGCGCATGCCTCGTAGGCTGCGATCGCTCATGTTTTTTCCTCCGCGATGTTTAAAGAATTCGCTACACGTACCAACGTTTGATATCCGGAAATAATTCCAGCCGACAAGCAGCTGACTTTCACTAAGTACCAAAACATCCATTATACGCGTCTGCGGCGAGGCGCAAAGCATGCACCTCGCCGCAGAGCGCGATCTAGTTATTTAAGCTGTTACTACTACACGTCAGTGCGTGGGGCAGCTGGGGAAGTCGGAGCTGAAGCAGCACCGTTTCCACCTAAAGCTCCGCCGATGCCCTTCAAAGCCTCGGTGAGCTCACTTGGGATAACCCACAAGGTGTTTGAGGTACCTTCGGCAAGCTTGGGCAGGGTCTGCAGGTACTGGTAAGCCAGCAACTCTTGATCCGGACGGCCCGCGTGGATTGCGTCGAAGACCTTCTGAATAGCCTGAGCTTCACCATCAGCACGAAGGATGGAGGACTGCGCGTCACCTTCGGCTCGGAGGATCTCAGCCTGACGCTGACCTTCGGCGGTAAGGATCGAGGACTGCTTGGTACCTTCAGCGGTCAAAATCGCAGCACGGCGGTCACGCTCTGCACGCATCTGCTTTTCCATGGAGTCCTGGATCGACAGGGGAGGATCGATAGCCTTCAGCTCAACGCGGGAAACACGGATGCCCCACTTGCCGGTAGCTTCATCCAACACGCCGCGAAGCTGACCATTGATCTGGTCTCGGCTGGTTAGGGCCTGTTCCAAGTTCAAGCCGCCGACCACGTTACGCAACGTGGTGGTCGTGAGCTGCTCGACAGCCTGGATGTAGTTGGCGATTTCGTACGTAGCTGCACGTGCCTCGGTGATCTGGAAGTAGACCACGGTATCAATGGAGACAACCAGGTTATCTTCGGTGATCACCGGCTGTGGTGGGAACGAAACAACCTGCTCGCGCAGGTCCAGCAGGGGCAAGAGGCGATCCACAAATGGGATCAAAATCGTCAAGCCGGGGTTCAAAGTGCGGTTGTACTTGCCGAGACGTTCCACAATGCCAGCTCGTGCCTGAGGCACGATTCGTACGCTGCGCAATAGAACGACAATCACGAAGATTGCCAAAACGACAAGCACAACAGACAAGCCAAAACCATTGTTATTCATGGTCATACTCACTTTCATTGTGCTGGGTGATGAGTGGTAAATAGCAGTTGAGCTAGCTCTAGACGTCCGCTTGATCAGCGGGCTTCGACGTCAGGAAGGCGGTTGCTCCGTCAATGCGGGAAACTACGGCATAGGTACCAGGCGACATTGTCGGCACACTTGGTTCTGCCCGTGCCGTCCAGGTTTCACCTTGAATTTTTGCCGAACCTGACAGGCGCGAAGTTGGTTCAAGGATGAGAGCGTCCGCACCGATAAGTCGTTCGATGTTGGTTCGATAACCGACAGGTGACTTTTTCAGATGTTTCATCGCGATGGGGCGAACGAGCAAAATCATGAGGAGAGAAACAAGGCAGAAAACAACTACCTGTAACCACATGGGGCCACTAAGCAGTGCAACAGTGACACCGCCGAGGGCTCCGACGCCAAGCATGATGAAGTAGAGATCTAGAGAGAGCATCTCGATGATGGCCAGCAGCAAGAACAGCGCGAGCCAAATGACCCACGCGTTACTTATGATCCATTCCGCTGTAGTCATGAAATCCACCTAATTTCTCATAAGACAAGGACCAGAAGCTTTGGCCTTTCTTATATTCTGCCGTACACGCTCCCATAAATGAGTAGTCATTTTGGGGTATCTTCTAGGCGCTCGGAGCGAAAATGTGTACTCCAAAGGATGCGGTGACTTCTTGAGTGCCCAACGCTTCAGCTTTGTCTCGCAACGTATCGGGGGACAGATGGTGGCCTGCCGGTCCCATGAAGGCCAGGTTGAATAGGTCTGAAGAATCCAAGCTCATCGTGTAGCTCAGATTTTCGGATGCGATATGGCGCAACTGTTCGGAGCCGAACTTTTCAGTCAGGGATTCTTGCTTTCCCTCGGCAACAGAAAGCATGCCTAGCGGCTCAATGACTTCTTGGAGATGTCCAGGCTCTCCGGTAACTACTAGGCACAATCCATTGGCCCGTAATACCCGGCGGAACTCAGCAGGATTGTGCGGGGCGAAGCAATTAAGCACGACGTCGCGTGATGCGTCGGCCGTTGGGAGCTTACGCCAAACGTCCCAAACCATCGCCAAAGTAGCAGGCACCTTCGTCGCGCGACGCATCGCGTATCGCGAGATATCCAGGGCAAGAGCATCCTGATGAGTGCTTGGCGAGGCTTTGAGGATTTCAGCTAAGTAGTAGCCGGTTCCGGCACCGGCATCGAGGATTTCCAGTACGTCGCTGTGATGATGCTCGTTGATCAGCGCTGCTAGTCGTTGCGCTAGCGGAGCATAGTGTCCCTTGGACTGGAAGGCATCGCGTGCCTGAACCATTGGGGAAGTGTCTTCAAGGAAGTTCGTCCCCTTCCCGGTAAGGAAGTTGAAATACCCTTGCTTGGCCGCATCAAATCGATGACCGTTTGAACAGATCAACGTCTTACGCTGTTCGTCACTGAAGACCAGCTCTAGCTCGCAGACAGGACAGGTTGCGGTGGTTGAGGCGTTGGTCATTAGAAATTTAGTACCCGTCGGGCAGTAGCGACATCTAGATCATCATGGTGCCAAAGCTCGCTCTCATTGATGAGCGAACGAGTTTCGACTTTGTCTACATAGACCGTGCCAAAGAGGTGGTCAGTTTCGTGCTGAACGATACGTGCCTGCCATCCGCTAAAGGATCTCGACTGTTCTTGCCCCTCACGATCTTCGAAGGTGGCAGTGATGTCTGCTGGCCTGGTTACGACTCCCTGGAATCCGTCGAAGGATAGGCAGCCTTCAAAGAATTCAGCTTGGCGGTCAGAGGTAGCTACGTAGCTCGGGTTGAAGATTTCAAAGTACTCCAACGGTTCCCGCTCACGTTCTAGCGCGCTGGATTCTGGAATTGGATAAAGATCTTCCAACACAGCAATCTGCAGAGGGATTCCAACCTGTGGCGTGGCTAGCCCTACGCCAGGCGCGTCATACATTGTCTGGCGCATCGCCTCGAGAAGTTCTTCAAGCATTTGCGTTGGAAGTTGACCGTTGTAGGCGGTAGCGCGTTGTCGAAGAACTGGATGTCCCAGCTGAACAATCGGCAGTACGCCGTTTTCATCCGCTGCCTCAAGTACTTCGCTAACGAGGTCTTGGATTTCCTGAGCTGTGTAGTCGGTGTTCATCGAGAAGCGCTTGTCCGTTCGTGTTCGCTGCGTTTGAGTTGGGCTAGACGGGAAGTCAGTCGGGCCTTTTCGGTGTCGTGAAGCATGTGGCCAAGCCTGGATAAATCATCTTCAGCGTACAGATGTACTTCGACATCCTTGTCGTAGAAGACGTCTATGAGGTTAGCGAGCCTGCGTTCCTCATCCATTGCCATAGTGTCACTCGATGGAATCTCACTGATGTGCCAATGTGAGTATCTATTGGCGAGTTCTAGATAGTCAGCGGTGTTTCGACGGGTGCGGCACATTTGATCAAAACTGATCCATATCGTGTCGTCCTCGACTCCAGTGGCTTGGATACGGTCATAACCAATCTCAACCCATGTGGCCTGTTCAGAGGCAAGAATTTCCTGGGGGAGTAAGGTCAGTGAGCCGGCTCGGAATCCGGTGCGCTCACCTGAGTGGCCGTTGTCCACGAGCCTATAGTCCAATGAATTATCGAGTTCAAAGACCTCGAAGTTCAAGCGGATGTTCTCGATTATTGGTTTAACTAGATGGTGGAAGGTGTCATCATCCAACAACTTCTCGGGTTCGTAGTTTGAGGTGGTGACCAGTCGGATGCCGTGCTCACGGCAATACTTGACGAGTTTGCCCATGAGCATGGCGTCCCCTGGTTCGGTGCAGTGAAATTCGTCAAAAACGAGCAACTCGACGCCAGCTAATTCTCGCTCGAGTCCTTGGGAGAAGATGGCTCCCATCGGCTGACCCGGGACTCGATTGACCGGGGAATTCAGTTTCTGAAAGAACTCATGGAAGTGAAATCGCTTGGTGGTTCTGGACGATTGAAGCGCGACAAATGTGTTGGTGATTAGTGTCTTGCCGCGGCCTGGTGGCCCGTAGATATATACGCCCTGTCGATCATTGCTGGTATCAGCGTGAATGAATCGTCCCAAGATTCCAACGAGTTCGCGTTGCGCTTGGTCAAGGTCAATTCCTTGAGCGTTGAGGGCATGGAGGATACGGGTGACGCCGAGTTCGGTCACGGGAACATCTGGCAACGAATCGGGCATAGCTAAATTTTGCCACCCTCGCGCTTAGCATCCAATTTCGCAGGTTCGCACGGTGGCGATCCAATCGGTGAAAAGCGCGTGACCAAGTCAGTGGGTCTGTAAAATCTCTAGTCAACTTACCTTTATGTTATGTCATACGGGTTGATTTATGCAGGGGAGTGCTGGCGAGTTTAGTGGGGTGAGCGGAGACTCTAGGCGAATTTCGGCAAGACCTATCGCTTTATCGGCGCGCGTGACCATAATGGACGGACTCGAAAGGACTACCACCTACGGCTCAACGGTGATGATCCTAAGGAATGAATCTAAGGGGCGAGATCGATGACCAGTGACTTTGGCGTCCTGGAGACACAAGAAGGAATGATCCCGAGGGATCTATTGGAAATGAGTGTTCTCGTGCTCAAGACCATGGCTGATCCGTTGCGGCTTCAAATGCTGTGGGTGTTGTGTCGAGGTGACATGTCGTTGCCAGAACTGGCTCAGCAAATTGGTGTGAGTCCAACGGTCGCAGGTCAGTTCTTGACGAAGCTTCGTGCTGCTGACGTTCTGCAAACGTCAAAGGTTGGTCGACACACAATCTATTCAATGCATGACGAACGAACCCGCCAGTTCATTTATCAGACCGTGGACTTTGCTGGACATCGGCTCGCACTACAGGATTCCGAAGCGTAAAAACTTGTTGCTCACGAAGCGTCGTATCCATGTATCTGGGCGGGTGATCACGTACTTCTGCGCAGGTTATCAATAAGCCGATAATCTACATTATGTAAAGTAGTGGAAAACTGGCTGTTCCCCATTGAGGGTCATCTAGGCGTTCAAACGTTGATAAAGCATCTAAACACCGATCACTCAATACCTTCCTCGCGACTGCCTGACGTGTTGGTGAACCTAGATACGCACATGTCCAACGAACGCAGGTCTTGCTGCGCTTGATTCGTGCGGCAGCTCATCGGTTACGACAGTGGTGTGTGCCCGCCAGTAAACGAAACGCTGAACCAGCGACTGAAACCCTAGATCCTTGCCAGTTCACAATCTGGGAGTCGAACGCTCGACAACACCGATCCGGCGACGTATGGGTATGTGTTCGCGGGTCCACGTTAATTGCACTTGCAATGACGTGCACGAGATTGAGAATCTGAGAACTCATAACCAAGACAGTCCGGAACTTACCTTAGCCTCGAGGTGTTGGTTGCTAGGCAGCTATGTGACGGGATCTCTCACAGTCGTTTGATTCAAAAAATTTGTCTCATTCAAAGGCGAGGAGTTCACGCGATAAGGTTGTTGAGAACTCAAACTCGAGTAGTACTCCCCTATCTTTCAAGGACTGACGCCAGACCATGTCACCTAGCGCTCTATACAGAACTGTCGCGCGTGCAGAAGCGATCACTTGGACTCTGTTAATTCTGGCCATGATTCTCAAATACGGAATCAAAGTCGGTGATTGGCCGGTATCAATTGCCGGGTTCATTCATGGATTTGTCTTCCTCTCCTACATCGCCACTGCAGTTCTTGTTGGTATGAACCAACGTTGGAGGAAGCGCCTTATTCTTGGCGCCGCCGCAACGTCCATCGTTCCGTTCCTAACTATCCCCTTCGACAAATGGCTTGAACGCAACGGTAAATTGGACGGTCAGTGGCGCACTACCGCCACGGATCACCCGGGCGATAAGTCCTGGATGGACTCGCTCATGAGGTGGTTAGTGGCCCGTCCAGTTCTCACCGCCGTCATCTTGTTCGTAGTCATCGTTGGGGTGTTTTCCTCCATGCTGGTCATGGGGCCTCCTGGCGGACGCAGCTAATCATCAGTTGACACTATGGCGCACAATTTATGAAATGTGCCCTCATTGCCTCTAGATAAACAGGAAGTGACCTGTCTGAACGCCGTTATGACGTTCAGGCAGGTCACTTCCTGTTTAACGCTAGTTATTTGTTCATGAAAGCGTTCATCTAGATCATTCGAGGAACTATTTTGATCATCAGCAGCACGGCCATCAGCTCTACGAGCGTCTGTGTGACTACAACAGAAGAAGTCAATGCGAATTCAGCGGGCAACGCTAGGGCAATCGGGAGCACAACGAGAGAGTTTCGAGTAACCCCACTGAATGTCAGCGCGCGTAGCGAACGGGTAGTCAGACCGAACGCTTTGCCAGTCAGTACTGAGAGGATCCCGGCTACAAGGGCGAATAAGGCGAAGACGAAGATCGGTGTCAGCAACTCCCCGAGCTGGGATGAAATCGAATGAAATTGTGAAGCAATAACAGCCAGTAATGTCATCATCATGATTGGCGCCATGAGGTAATCGGCAAGTGGTGCGACGCGGCCGGCCCAGCTGAATCGTGAAGCTAATAGTTGCATGGCACAGGCGAGGGCTAGCGGTAGCAGGATTAGCGTGACGAGCGCGTGGAGAAATGGACCCGGTGTGAAAACGGTCAACGACGTTTTCCCAACGATCAGATACATGTAGATAGGTATCAAAAGCATCTGCAGCACGAGCAGCAATGGTGCGGCGGCCAGCAGCTTGTGGTTATCTCCCCCGGCAATGCCAGAAAAGACGATGACGTAATCAACACAAGGAGCCAGCAGCACCAGCACAACACCGATGAGCACAGCAGTCTCGATATGAATAATCCGGGTCACCAGCAGCACAAGGCAGGGAACGAGTACAAAGTTCACCAATAAAAGCGAACCAATGAACTTGATGTCTCGAAGACCATCGAGCAGGCCAAGCAATGGAATGCCCAGAAACGTTGAAAACATTAGGATGCCAAGAAGCGGATTGACGGCTAAGGAAAAGGCTGACGCTGAGCTTGGTGCTACTTCCCCAATGAGACATCCGGCGAGGATAGCAATGAGATAGAGCGCAATCTGATGCTGCTGTATCCACGCGCTGCCCGGCCATGCCTTCATGCTACTAATGCTAGTTGACGTGGGGTTCGGGTATGGCGCCGTAGTCAGCCGCAATGAATCCGCGTCTCGTGTGTCTGAGTCAACAGGCAAGTCTTCGCCATGGCTTTCTTAGCGAAGTGGCTACGACTCTAAGATGAGTGTATGAAGCAAAATCTCAGCAAATGGCCGATGCTGGCCGTCATTGACGTTGTTCTCATTATTCTTTTCGCGACGCTTGGGCGCCGTGAGCATGAACATGGCTTGGGCCTCGGCGGGATCCTGCTGACTGCGTTGCCGTTCCTGATTGCTTACGTCATCATGACGCTTGTGTCCAAGCCTTGGCTGACCATCAACAAGCTCTGGCCCTCGGGAATTCTCGTGTGGCTGGGAACGGTAGCCATAGGTATGGTCGTACGGATCATGATGGGCAAAACTGCGGCGTTCTCGTTCGTCATTGTGACCCTGATTGTCCTCGGGGTCTTCTTGATTGGGCGTCGCGCGGTAACGTCATGGATCGCTAAGCGATCACAACAACAAAAGGCCTAGCCCGTAAGAACCCGCTGCGATCAGCCCGCTGGCAAATGTACCCAGGATGAATTGCTCGGCGGCTCGGTGATCCTTCAATTCTGAGAATCGTCCCAGCCCCTTGATCGCCATGACGATAGCGATGCCTTCAGGCCAGCTAGCCCATAGGGTACTAACAATTGCGGCGCGTTCTAAGAGTCCGATCCATAAACCACCTCGTAGTGGTGATGGGTCGGATTCGTCTTTAACAAGTGTTGAGTCATTCTTGGCTGCTAGGCGGAACACGAGCTCCGTAAAGGGTCCACCGAAGCTGATAGCAAATATTGAGGACAGCACGATGACGTAGAACGCCGGAACGTTTGAGGCCTGTGCCACTGAGTCGGTTACGGCCGCAACGACAGCGGAAACGATTGCTAGGATTCCGGCCGCGACGACCAGAAATTCTCGCGTGCCCGCGCGTTTGCCGATAGATGATCCAAAGTAGGCAGCCAAGCAGGAAAGAATGGTGGCCAGTCCAAGGCTGCTCCACGCGATCCAAAACATCTAAGACTCCCCCAGCATTTTCAGTTGCCTTGTTAGCGACTTGGCCGCTTCATCCATCATGCGGTTAGCTTCAAACCATAACGCGGCAGACAGACGAGATGAGACCGCTTGCTGGGTGATGCCCAGTTCCTTTGCTATTTGCTGTTGGGTTAGACCTTCGTCAGCCAAAGTACCGGCCTCCCACGCGGTCGCTCGTCGCTTGGAAACGATGCAGGCAGTTAGCTGAAGCTCTGCTTCAAGTCGAGTGGCTTCGTGGGACGGGCCATGTACCGCTACGTGAGCGTTGGTATTTTTTGCTCGCTCCACGGCGACGCGGGCGAATTCAAAGGCAGGTCCGCGGCCGGCGCGAGTTTCCTTAGAAAGCGGGGTCTCCACTTGGCCGAAACCTAGTCCGACACTCCAGTCCCCCGAAGCTGCCATCATGACTGCCAGCCTGATTGCTTCGGACGCGTCATCCAATACAGCCTGAACTTCATCACCAGCGGTACGCTCGAATTGGCGGACAACCGCAACGGTGGCGTTCGCCTGCTCGATGAGTGTTTGAACCTTGTCCTCGGAGGATCTGGAACGCCGCTGGTCAATGGTAAGTACAATCATGCAACAATCATATAACTTTGTAAGTGGATATACCAATTTATAATCCTGTAAAGAGCTTTCGATTCGAGTCGGTGCAGGCTCGCTGATTATTCATTTTCGACTAGAGTTGAAACTAAGTAATGGGTCTTCACGATGGAGACCACGTAGTGAAAGGCGCAGCAATGGTCACCGCATTCGTCATGATTCAGACGGCAACTGACAGCATCCCAGAGTGTGCACAGCAGATCTCCTCCATTCCCGGGATCAGTGAAGTTTATTCAGTCGCTGGTGACTGGGATCTGATCGCGGTGGCTCGGGTGCACAAGCATGAAGATCTGGCTGAAGTAATCGCCAATAAGCTCTCCAAGATTCCCGGCATTCGAGGCACCCAAACGCATATTGCCTTCCGCGCCTACTCGGATCACGACCTTGAAGCGGCGTTCTCCCTGGGTCTTGACGACTAATCACAACGCACAAAGGACGCCCCTTAGTTGTTTGTAAACCAAACAACTAAGGGGCTTCCTTGTATGTAGAAGGTGTGGTTACTCCCCTACGATCTCCTGAGTAGTTTTTGACCATGATTCCAGCACGGCCTTGGCTGCGCCTGAATCGATAGAATTGGCTGCCCGGTCCATGGCAGTTCGCATCCGTTCAAGGAAGCTGCCCTCGCTAGAGCTGTCGTAGGCAACCATGCCGGCTGCTGCATTAAGCAATACTGCATCGCGCGCTGGACCAGTGGAACCAGAGACAATGTCCTTTACAACCTGTGCATTGTGTACAGCGTCGCCGCCGCGTAGCTGCTCGATAGTAACCCGGTCGATCCCTAGGTCTGCAGCGTCAAAGGCAAACTGGGTGACCTTTCCATCGCGTATTTCCCAGACCTGGTTAGCTGATGTTGTGGTCAGCTCGTCGAGTCCATCCTCTCCGCGGAATACCAGGCCACGTGAACCTCGGCTGGCTAGAACACCGGCCATGATCGGCGCCATGACGAGGTCCGAACAGCCGACCGCAGAAGCTGAAGGTAGTGCTGGATTGGTGAGCGGACCCATGAAGTTAAACGCGGTAGGGATGCGCAATTGTCGACGGGCCCCGGCCACGTGACGCATCGAGGGGTGGAATACGTTGGCAAAGCAGAACGCAATTCCAACCTTGTCATACACCTCTACAAGTCGCTCGATTGGTACGTCGAGGCGAACGCCTAGAGCTTCCAAAACATCAGCGGATCCGGAGGAAGAAGAAGAGGCGCGATTGCCGTGCTTAACTATGTTGATACCGGCACCGGCGCACACCAGGGTGGCCATGGTGGAGATATTTACGGTGTTCTGACGATCCCCGCCGGTTCCAACAATGTCCAGAGTTTGTTCGTCAATATTTAATGGCCGTGCATTGGCCACCATTGAGTCGACCAAACCGGTCAATTCGGCAACGGTTTCGCCTTTTGAACGCAACGCAACGAGGAAGCCGGCGATTTGAACATCGCTGGCTTCGCCGCTCATGATCTCATTCATGGCCCAAGCGGCCTGTTCGCGACTGAGATCGCCACCGCTGATCAGGGTAGCCAGAAGATCTGGCCACGTTGGGAACTTTTCGTATTCAAGGCTCGTTGACACAAATGAAAGCCTATCTAGCTAGCCGGTAGTAGCCCAATTCGTGAAGCCAGATGGTGTGGCATAAGTCGCTAAATCCCTAGAGGGATCAGGGATAAATAGGACACGCATCTGTTGCTTAAGCGATTGTTTCGCCAGACTCGCCGGTTCAAGCTCTACGAATTGTAGAAAGAGTTTTCTTGATACTTCCGCGTGTTTCCGCGGATGTTGTCCCTATGTGGCGCAAAAAACCTCCGACAACGCCTTTTTGCATTGGTATCTGAGGGGCATTTAGAGACATAATGTCAGTGTGACAACTGCGACTCATGCCCCAAATACGACGGCGCCACATGCGCCGAACCGCCCAAACATGGTGTCGGTGGGAACGATGGTGTGGCTCTCCAGCGAGCTCATGTTCTTCGCCGCCCTCTTCGCCATGTACTTCAGCCTCCGGGCTGCCGCGCCCGAACTCTGGGCGAATGAAACTGCCAAACTCAACGTGCCGTTTGCGCTGGTTAACACCTTGATTCTGGTGTCCAGCTCATTCTCGTGCCAGCTTGGTGTGTTCCGTGCCGAAGAATTCAAGCCTCGTCGTTCCGGCGGACTGTTTAACTTCAAGGAATGGGGAATGATTGAATGGTTCATTCTTACCTTCATCCTTGGTTCCATCTTCGTCTCGGTCCAGGCTTTTGAATACGTCACCCTCGTTCACGAGGGTGTAGCACTAAACTCGAACTCCTACGCTTCGGCCTTCTACATGACCACCGGATTCCACGGCATTCACGTGACCGGTGGCCTGATTGCTTTCTTGCTGATCATTGGTCGTGCAATGTTGGCTAAGAAGTTTGGTCACTTTGAAGCAACGGGTTCCATCGTCGTGTCTTACTACTGGCACTTCGTTGACGTTGTTTGGGTCGCGCTATTCGCGATCATCTACTTCTTGAAGTAGCAGCTTTTAGTAATAGGTTGCCTCAACAAGAAGTACGGCAACATCACACCTAAGAAACTAAGTGAGGAACCAGCAAGTGAAGGCTCTTTCGAAAAAGCGCCGCCACCCGCTCGCCGCTGTGGCCCTGCTTCTGTTTGGATTGCTGATTACCGGCAGTCTCTACACCGCAGCAGGAAACATTAGCGAAGCGAAGGCCGCGGAGACCACCGCAGCATCGCAGTCCGATGTTGACTCTGGTCAAAAGCTTTTCGCCGCCAACTGTGCTACCTGCCACGGCATGCATGCCGAAGGTTCTGACTCCGGTCCTTCGCTGATCGGCGTAGGCGCGGCGGCTGTTGACTTCCAGGTCGGCACCGGCCGTATGCCAATGCAGATGCAGGGCCCACAGGCTCAGGCCAAGCCAGCTCAGTTCGACGACAAGCAGATCTCTCAGTTGGCAGCCTATGTTGCCAGCTTGGGTGCAGGTCCGTCTGTCCCGGATGAAGAGTACCTAGACACCACCGAGGGCGACGCCGCTCACGGTGGAACGGTATTCCGCGTGAACTGCGCAATGTGCCACAACGCTGCTGCAGCCGGTGGTGCACTGACCCGTGGTAAGTTCGCTCCGACTTTGACGGGCGTAACCGAGAAGCACATCTACGAAGCGATGGCTACCGGCCCACAGAACATGCCAGTGTTCAACGACTCCAACATCACCCCAGACGAGAAGCGTGACGTAATCACCTTCCTGAAGACCATTGAAGCTAATGGTTCGGCTGGCGGCGCTGCGTTGGGTTCCTTGGGCCCGGTTGCTGAAGGCCTGTTCACCTGGACCGCTGGTCTGGGTATCATCATCGCCTTCACCATTTGGTTGACCTCGCGTCCTTCCTAAAGCGCGGCGCAAGCCGCAACATCACTACGTACATAAATTCCTAACAAAAGGATGAGAGAGAAACATGGGCGACCATAGTCACGGCAGTCCCGAAAACTCGGGCACCGTTGCTAAGGCTGACGATGTAGCTCAGGATCGTTTCCCAGATCCAGGCTTACCACCCCATCGTCCGCGTCTCGCAGATCGCGATCCGCGCGCAGCCAAGCGACACGAGCGTCAAGTAGCGCTCCTATTTACCATCTCCATCATCGGCACGCTCTTCTTCTTCGTGGCCTACTTCGTCCTGGGCCGCCTAGGCGAGATGTCCTTCGCTGAACTGCGTGTGCAGAACGCTGCTTTGGGCCTCGGCACTGGCTTCGCGATGCTCGGCATCGGTGTGGGTATTGTCCACTGGGCAAAGACCCTGATGCCAGATCACGAGCTCATGGAAATGCGCCACGAGATCACCTCTGAGGCTGACCGCCAAGATGCCGTTGAGATCGTAGACACCATCATCGAAGAATCCGGTATCAAGCGTCGTCCGCTGATCCGCAACACCCTGATTGGCGCCATCGCTTTGGCTCCAATTCCAGCCGTGTTCATGTTCCGCGACCTGGACCGTACCGGTAAGACCGCTCACCAGATGATTGACCAGATGCGCCACACCATGTGGGACACCGGCATTCGTCTGACCCGCGATCCATCGGGCACCCCGATCAAGGCATCGGATGTTCAGATCGGTTCGGCATTCCACGTTGTACCTGAAGGCATCAACGAGACCGAGAACCCTCTCAATGAGAAGGCTAAGGCCGTTGTACTGCTGATGCGTATGGATCCAGCTGAAATGCAGATCTCCGAGGGCCGTGAAGACTGGAACGTTGACGGTATCGTTGCGTACTCCAAGATTTGCACCCACGTTGGTTGCCCAATCGCACTGTACGAGCAGCACACGCACCACCTGCTGTGCCCTTGCCACCAGTCGACCTTCGACCTGACTCAGGAATGCAAGGTTGTCTTCGGACCGGCTGGACACGCTCTACCTCAGCTGCCAATCACCGTTGACGCTGACGGCTACCTGGTTGCACAGAGTGACTTCCACGAGCCTGTTGGCCCAGCCTACTGGGAGCGTGGCTAATCATGAGTGCATCTAACGAATACACCCCAGCGACCACCACCGGTCGTATTGCGAATTTTGTTGATTCCCGCGTTGGTGCCTCAGGCATCGTCAAGGAATTCGGTCGCAAGATCTTCCCAGATCACTGGTCATTCATGTTCGGTGAAGTGGCAATGTACACCTTCGTACTGTTGCTGCTCTCGGGTACCTTCCTCACCTTCTTCTTCGATCCATCAATGGCCCACGTGGTCTACGAAGGTTCGTACGTGCCAATGAAGGGCCTTGGAATGTCCACGGCTATGGCATCCACTATGGACATCTCCTTCGATGTTCGCGGTGGCTTGTTCATGCGTCAGGTACACCACTGGTCGGCATTGCTCTTCGTAGCTTCGCTGTCCGTGCACATGCTCCGCGTGTTCTTCACCGGTGCATTCCGTCGCCCACGTGAATTGAACTGGGTTGTTGGTGGCGTTCTGCTGATTATGGGTATGGCCGCTGGTTTCACCGGTTACTCCCTTCCCGATGATCTGCTTTCCGGTAACGGTCTGCGCATTATCGATGGCGTTATGAAGGCACTGCCAATCGTTGGTACTTACCTGTCGATGTTCTTCTTCGGCGGCGAGTTCCCAGGCGAGCATGTCATCCAGCGTCTTTACTCACTGCACATCATGATTGTGCCTGCAGTGATCATCTTGCTGATCGTCATCCACCTGTTCATGGTTGTGACTCACAAGCACACTCAGTACCCAGGCCCAGGTCGCACCAACGACAACGTTGTTGGCTTCCCAGTTGGTCCGGTTTACGCTGCAAAGGCCGGTGGATTCTTCTTCATCGTCTTCGGCATCGTTGCCCTGATCGCTGGCCTGTTCCAGATCAACCCGATTTGGAACTACGGACCATACGACCCATCCCCTGTTTCGGCTGGTACCCAGCCTGACTGGTACATCGGTTTTGTTGACGGCGCCCTGCGCTTGATGCCAGGTGTTCTTGGAAACTTCAGCTTCGAGTGGAACATCCCATTCCCATGGGGTACCAACACTCTGGTTCTTTCGGTTCTGTTGCCTGCACTGGTTCCTGCTGGCGCAATCTTCATGGTGATGTTCGCATGGCCTTGGATTGAGCGTTGGGTAACCAAGGACAACCGCGAGCACCACTTGCTGGATCGTCCGCGTAACGCTCCGTTCCGTACCGCCATGGGTATGGCCGGTGTGACCTTGTACAGCGTGATGTGGGCAGCTGCATCCTCTGACTTGATCGCAACGCACTTCCATGTGTCACTGAACGATGTGACCTACTGGTTGCGTACACTGTTCTTCCTAGGCCCAATCTTCGCCTTCTGGTTGACCCGTCGTATCTGCCTCTCGCTGCAGCGCAAGGATCGTGAGATCGTATTGCACGGCCGTGAAGCTGGCATCATCCAGATGTCCCCTGAAGGTGCATTCACTGAGAAGCACGAAGAGGTCGACGTGTACAAGCGTTACCTCTTGACCAACTTCGTGGATCGCCAGTACATCCCGGCAGAGCCTGACGCCGCTGGCCACGTCTCCGGTTCGGAGAAGCGCCGCGCAATGATCTCGAAGTTCTTCTTCGAAGATCGTGTTGCTCCTGTTACCCCATCGGAACTGGAAGCAGCACATGCTGCTCACGGTCACCATGAGGTTGAGGGCAACAAAGCAGACTCGATCGAGAAGTAATTCCGACTCGCGTTAGTCACTAAATGAGGGACACACCAAACGGTGTGTCCCTCATTTATTTAACTCCCAAAGCCACAGCGTCCCCCCTGCGCGCCGGTAACGGGGATGCATGAGCCACCGGGTGCTTCGGTGTCTGCGCAGGCTCGTGAAGCGGACCAGGGGCGTCTGAGGAACTGGTGAAGGCTGACCCACCTGCCTCAACGCGACACGGATGCTAATTTCAGGCAGCGAGCAAGTCTGGACCAGGGCAACAGTCCCGATTGGACGTGATGACCAACTCGTCCGTAGTTAGTCTAGGGTGAGCCCGGGAGCAGGCAGCTGAGCCAGGCAGTTCTCTCAGCGTGACTCCCCCAGCTGATTCATCAAAAGCAGCCCACAGCCTTCTAGCTACGAGACGGGAAAGTTTTAGAGCAGTGGTGTCAGTACGCCTCGGTGTAACGCGGCGTACGGGTTCCAACACGCTGTAGCGGTACAAAGAGCTTGTAACGGTCCGAACGGTAGAGCGAGACCGAGTAGTCGGCCAGTCGCTCGCCAATATACGCATAGCGGGTGATCTGCAACAGTGGGAAGCCTGGCTCTACGCCCAGCAAATGCCCCTGTGACTTGCTTGCTGCTGTACTTTCGACCTGATCCTCACCCCACTCCAAAAGGATGCCGTAGCGCTCGTGCAGCGCCTGATACAACTTTGATGGCGGTTCGCCGTCGACAAAGCCTGGAACTAGATCCGCCGGCATATAGTTTTCGTCCAAACTCATGGGAGTACCGTCGGCCAACAGCAGGCGCTTAAACTGCACCACGGGTGCCCCCTCCTCAACCATGAGTTGCAGGGCAAGGTTCGGGCTGGACTTGATCTCCGCGAATGCGAGAACGTGAGCATCCGGGACCATGCCACGGCGCATCATGTCTTCGGAGTAGGAATGCAGCCTGACCCGTAAATCCAGTTTCTCTGGCACAACAAATGTTCCAATGCCAACGACACGCTTGAGCACCTGTTCATCAACTAGGGCATCAATAGCTTGCCTGATGGTCTTACGGGCCACCGAAAAGTGTTCAGCGAGTTCTCTCTCGGGCGGTAGCTTGTACCCTGGCTTGCAGGCTTCGCGCGCGTGGGTCCGCAGGATTTCTCTGATCTGCCGGTATTTGCTCTGCTTGCTCTGCGGATCAAGGTGAGCCTCAACTTTCGGCTGTGGTGCATGGCGCATGCTTGACCCTTCTATTCGAGCTAAGCCGAGACTGTGGTGTCGACCCTACTGATGTTAAAAGACTAATGGGGTGACAAGCAATTGCTTGTCACCCCATTAGGAGTACTGCTTAGTGTGCGTGGTCTCCACGGCTGTATTCGTAAACCCAGCCGGTCAAACCTACAATCGACAAACCTGCGCCGATGAAGAAGACCCACCAGCCAACGGCGATGCCCAAGAAGGCGATCGCTGCGGAACCGGCAAGTACCAGTGGCCACCAGCTCCATGGCGAGAACATTCCGATGTCACCGGCGTTCTCGTGGATCTCACCATCAACGCGGTCTTCGGGACGAAGCCCGACGCGCTTGGCGGTGAACATCAGGTACCAACCAACCATGGCGGACAGGCCCACGAGCATTAGCAATGCCATGAACCCAACCCATTCGCTCCAGTTGGTCATGTAGCCGTAAACGACTGCAATAGGGGCGAAGAAGAAAACGCCACCTAGGAAAATCCAGGATTCAACTTTCATCGTTACAGATCCTTCTGGTCAGCAGGGCCAAAGATCTTTGCAGCCGGCGATTCAGGGGTAACTCGACCGCTCAGTTCCGGGTGGTGCAGGTCCAGAGCTGGACGCTCTGAACGGATGCGTGGAATCGAGTGGAAGTTGTGACGTGGTGGTGGGCAAGAAGTTGCCCACTCCAGCGAAGCACCAAAGCCCCATGGATCGTCTACGTCGATCTTTGCACCATTGCGGAAGGTGGTCCATACGTTCCAGAAGAACGGAATCATGGATGCACCAAGAATGAATGCAAATACGGTCGAAACCTGGTTCATGGTGGTGAAACCATCTTCAGGCATGTAGTCGGCGTAACGACGTGGCATACCCATTACACCCAACCAGTGCTGGATCAGGAAGGTTCCGTGGAAGCCGATGAACAGCATCCAGAAGTGAATCTTGCCAAGACGCTCGTTGAGCATCTTGCCGGTCCACTTTGGCCACCAGAAGTAGAAGCCAGCGAACATTGCGAAGACAACGGTACCGAAGACCACGTAGTGGAAGTGTGCCACCACGAAGTACGAGTCAGAAACGTGGAAGTCCAGCGCAGGTGCCGAAAGGATAATACCGGTCAAACCACCGAACAAGAAGGTGATCATGAAGCCGATGCTCCACAGCATTGGGGTTTCGAAAGTAATCGAACCGCGCCACAGGGTACCGATCCAGTTGAAGAACTTCACACCGGTTGGTACAGCGATCAGCATGGTCATGAAACCGAAGAACGGAAGCATTACCGAGCCAGTGACGTACATGTGGTGTGCCCACACGGAAACCGACAATGCAGCGATCGAGATGGTCGCGAAGACCAGACCCTTGTAACCGAAGATCGGCTTGCGGCTGAAGACCGGGAAGATCTCAGAGACGATACCGAAGAACGGCAGCGCAATGATGTAAACCTCTGGGTGTCCGAAGAACCAGAACAGGTGCTGCCATAGGACTGCACCGCCATTATCAGGATCAAAGATGTGAGCACCAAAGCGACGATCAGCACCTAAAGCGAACAGCGCAGCTGCCAGCGGTGGGAAGGCCATCAGGACCAGCAATGAAGTGATCAAGGTGTTCCACGAGAAGATCGACATGCGCCACATGGTCATACCAGGTGCACGAAGGCAGATGATCGTGGTGATGAAGTTGACGGCACCCAAGATGGTACCGAAGCCCGACAGTGCTAGACCGAAGACCCAAAGGTCTCCGCCAACGCCTGGCGAGAAGGTGGTGTTCGACAGTGGAGCGTAAGCGAACCAACCGAAGCTTGCTGCACCCTGTGGGGTGAGGTAGCCGGCCAGCGCGATTGCCGAGCCCATAGCGAAGAACCAGAAAGCCAAAGCGTTCAGACGTGGGAAGGCCACATCTGGGGAACCGATCTGCAGTGGCATCATGACGTTAGCAAAACCAGCAAACAGCGGGGTTGCGAACATCAGGAGCATGACGGTGCCGTGCATGGTGAACAGCTGGTTGTATTGTTCCTTGGTCTGCAGGATCTGCATACCTGGCTGGAACAACTCTGCACGAATCAGCAGCGCCATAACGCCACCTACACAGAACAGAATGAACGAGCTGATCAGGTACATGTACCCGATCTTCTTGTGGTCAGTCGAAGTAATGTAGTCGACGAAGATGCGACCCTTCGACTTTGGAACCACGGCCGAGGTAACCGACTTGAAGTCGTCAGAAGCGTATTCAAATGTTGACATAGCGATTACTCTCCTTCCCCGTGCTCTACAACTTTGCCGTTTACTGCGTCAGGCTGACGGTCGTACTCTTCACCGATGTGTCCATCGTCCATCTTTGCAAGCTGAGCCTTGAATTCGGACTCGCTTACAACCTTGACGTTGAACAGCATTTCGGAGTGGTACTCACCGCAGAGCTCGGCGCACTTACCGTCATAGTTACCTTCAACCTGTGGGGTGAGGTAAATATGGTTCGTCTTGCCCGGGATCATATCCAGCTTCTGCAAGAAGGCTGGTACCCAGAACGAGTGGATGACGTCGCGGCTGTTCAGATCTAGCTGTACCGACTTGCCAGCTGGCAAGTACAAGGTTGGCAGCTCTTCACGAGCACCTTCTGAACCGTCGGTGTGCAGGTGAGCCTGAGTGCCGGTGAAGTGCTTTTCAGATCCCTGGTAGGTGTAGTTGAAGTCCCAAGACCACTGCTTGGCACGAACGTCTACGACGAGCTGAGAATCAACCGGCTTGTTGATGCTCTTCTCAAGGGTGTTGTTGAAGCTAAAGAAGACTAGAACAAGGACCAAAGGAATGGCCGTGTAGAAGATCTCCAGTGGCATGTTGTAGCTCAGCTGACGTGGGTAACCCGTGTCAGTCTTACGGCGGCGGTAGGCGACGATGCACCAGAGCATCAATCCCCAGGTCAAAACACCGATGACTACCACGGCGATCCACGAGTGAACCCAGAAATCCTGGATTGCACCGGTGTGGTTGGTGGTGTCGCGCTCCACGTTGGGGAGCCAACCGCGTTTTGCCTCCGCTGAACATCCCGTCAAAAGCAGTGCGCCAGTGCCGACTAAAGCCAAAACTTTGGCTTTAGCAGACCCGCGACTGCCGGTTCGGTCTTGCGAACTCACAGACGGCCCTTCCTCTTTGTTGGTGCAGAATGTGGTCTTCATAAGTCACCTCGTGGTTAAACGAGTTGCACAGTGAGGTGGCTCACGAAGAGGAAACATAGTTTTACTACTTAACGTAGAGCTTACCCTCTCAGGGGTCAGAATGCCGAAAAACGCCGCTGTTCTAACGAGAAATTTCTTCAACGTTTGAACAGCGGCGTTAGTTCCCTATGACCTAGTGGAAGGAGTCTCCACAGGCGCAAGAGCCGGAAGCCGTAGGGTTATCGATGGTGAAGCCCTGCTTCGAGATAGTGTCCTCGAAGTCAATGGATGCACCAGCAAGGTATGGGACGCTCATCTTGTCTACGATGACTTCTACGCCATCGAAGTTACGCACAGCGTCACCATCGAGCATGCGCTCATCAAAGTAGAGCTGGTAGATCAGGCCCGAGCAGCCGCCTGGCTGAACGGCGATGCGCAAACGCAAATCGTCGCGGCCTTCCTGCTCCAACAATGAGCGCACCTTGTCTGCGGCCACATCGGAAATGTTTACCTCATGGGTTGGCAACTCGGTTGGGTCACCCTTGGTCTGGTCAACAGTTACAGTCATGATTTCCTCCCATTACTGCTAGTTATGGCTTCAGCTTCAAGGATTGCCCTCAAAGTTCAGCCTCTGCTCTTGGTTCTATCCTACGTCGCAACAGCTAAGATTTCTCCCCCTGTGTCACTTCGTATGACGCGCCTCATAGCCCTTCGACGTTGATCCTTGCCAGTAGAAGCGCTTCGGCCTCGATAGCGTGCTGGAAGTCTCCGATGTGCAGTGACTCGTTCGCGGAGTGCGCCCTTGAATCAGGGTCCTCAACACCGGTCACAAGAATCTGCGCCTTCGGGAAGACTTCGAGCAAATCAGCGATGAATGGGATTGAGCCACCTAAGCCCATATTTACCGGTACAACACCCCAAGCTTGTTCCAACGCCCATCGGGCGGTGTCATTAGCCGAAGCATCAAGATCAGCCTTATAAGCATTTCCGGCTTCGGTTGCCTTGAAGTCCACCTGTGCACCGCGAAGATCGACACCCATTACGTGCTCTTCTAGGGCGGACAGAGCCTTTGCTGGATCTTGTCCCGGAGCCAATCGCATCGAAACCTTAAAACGCGTTTGCGCAATGAGGGTATTCGACGACTGATCAACGCTAGGCATATCCATTCCAATGACGCTCAGCGCTGGTTTATTCCACAGGCGATCGGTGATCTTCCCGGTACCGGCCAATTCGAACGAATCCAGGACGCCCGAGTCATTGCGGAACTGCTGCTCGTCGAAGTCGACGTCCGCAGTTTCATTGGACACCAAGCCCTGAACGGCGACCGAACCATCTTCATTGTGGAAGGTGGAGATGAGCTTTGCAGCGAGTAACGGCGAGTCCAGCACTGGACCGCCAAACATGCCCGAATGAACGGCGTGCTTCAGCGAACGAACGGTAATCTCTGCTGCACACATACCGCGCAATGAACTGGTCAACGCCGGGGTACCCACGGCCCAGTTACTGGAGTCGGCAACAACGATCACGTCGGCTGCCAGCTTGTCCTGGTGTGCTTCGAGGAAGTTGCGGAAGGACGGCGATCCAGCTTCTTCCTCACCTTCGAAGAAGTAGGTAACGCCAACACCAAAATCGCTGACCAGATCAAGCACCGCGCGCAATGCGGCGATGTGAACCATGATGCCGGCTTTGTCGTCGGCAGCGCCGCGGCCAAAGAGGCGGTCCCCTACCTTGGTGGCTTCGAATACCGGCGTGTTCCAATCCGCGTCGTTGCCTGGAGGCTGCACGTCATGGTGGGCATAAAGCAGAACGGTTGGCTTGCCGGGAGCTGCCTTGCGTTGAGCGACAACTGCAGGAGCGCCCATCGTGCCATCGTCAGCTGGTTCGCGCAGAATCTCTACCGATTCCATGCCTGCGTTCTTAGCTAACTCGGCGACCGCTTGTGCGGACTTCTCTAAGTTCTGCGGATCAAAGGACTCCCAAGCGATGCTCGGGATAGAAACCAAAGTCTTGAGCTCTTCGAGGATCTGCTCGAAGTTTGAATCAATGTGGTTCTTGAGTGACTGAATATCGACGCCATTCGTTGCGGCGTCGAAGGTTGAATTTGTGCTCATGTCTTCAGCCTAGCAATTCCTCGCGTATCGAATGTCACGTGGCTAACTATTTCCGGCTAAGATGGTGGGGTGTTTGGACGTAAAAAGGATGATCCTCAATCCCCCGTAAATGTACAGCCCGCAGAGCAGGCTCCGGATTCAACGGATGGCCGTAAAGCGGGACCAACGCCCAAGCGCAGTGCGCAGCAGGCAAACCGTCAGCGCCCCTTGGTGCCTACTGACCGCAAGGAAGCCAAAGAAGCAGAGCGTCAGCGACGCATCGAAGCTCAGAACCGCCTTCGCTTGGCCAATGAGACAGGTGAAGAGCGCTACCTGATGCCACGTGATCAGGGTGAACAGAAGCGCTACACTCGCAACTTCATTGATGCTCGTTGGATGTTCGGCGAGTTCATGATGTTTATCATCCTGGCCTTCTTGGTGATCTCGCTGGTATTCCAACGGAATCTGCCGGTTCAGATGATCGTTCAGATCGCCCTCTGGGTTGTTATCGCCTTGATCATCCTTGAAGCGATCTTCACTTCAATCGTGCTCAAGCGTCGCCTAGTGGCAAAGTTTGGCCATATGGAACGCGGTATCCGCATGTACGCAGCGATGCGTGGAATGCAGTTCCGTAAGCTTCGTTTGCCGAAGCCACAGGTCGCCCGAGGCGCCAAAATCGACTAATTTCGGCTGTACCAGCCACTAAGGGACAAGCTCAAAAGAGCTTGTCCCTTTTCTAATATCCTTTAGCGGCCAGTTACAATGTTTAAAGTGTGTATATATTTTTACAAGGTTTTACTAAGGGTTAGTGGCCTGGCCCTAAAAACCTTGTACTCCCCCGAGCAGACGCATTCCTTATCGACTTGTAGTCGCGGATACAAAAAAGCAGTGGAGAACAAGTTCAAACTCGTTCTCCACTGCTTCACCAAATCATGCTTTTTCCAGCGCAGCTGATTACAGAATGCGCTCTAGGCTCTTGTTGATCGAGCGCGCCCAGAACGGTCCTTCGTAAAGGAACGCGGTGTAACCCTGAACGAGGTTTGCGCCTGCGTCCAGTCGATCCTTAACGTCTTGGGCATTCTCAACACCGCCCACAGCGATCAGTGCCATCTGTTCAGGAACCAAGGAACGCAGCTGGCGAAGTACTTCGAGGGAACGCTGCTTCAAAGGAGCACCTGATAAGCCGCCGGCGCCAATTTCCTGAACCTTCGCAGAATCGCTCTTTAGCCCATCGCGTCCAATGGTTGTATTGGTGGCGATAATTCCGTCGAGCTCAAGTTCCACTGCCAACTGGGCAACTTCAGAAACGTCTTCGTCACTCAGATCCGGTGCAATCTTGACCAGCAACGGAATATGACGACCGGCTACGTTATCTGCCAGCTGTCCAACTTCACTGAGCAGTGGTCGCAACGACTCCACACTTTGTAGCAAGCGTAGACCCGGAGTATTTGGGCTGGACACATTAACCACGAGGTAGTCCGCGTGGATGGCCAGCTGACGTGTTGACGCGAGGTAATCCCCCACTGCATCTTCAAGTTCGACAACTTTAGTCTTGCCGATGTTCACGCCGATCACCGGACGGGTAGCGTCGTAATCACTTTTCAGTGCTTGACGAGCATTGGATACTCTCGCTGCAACGCGTTCGGCGCCTTCGTTATTGAATCCCATACGGTTGATCACCGCACGGTCTTCAACCAGACGGAAGAGTCTCGGCTGCGGGTTACCTGGCTGCGCCTGACCGGTAACCGTACCGATCTCGACGTGTCCAAAACCAATGTCGCTGAGCGCAACGATCCCGGTAGCGCCCTTATCAAAACCAGCCGCGAGTCCAAACGGTGATGGGAAGTCAATGCCCATGACGGTTCGCTTCAGCTTAGGTGCCGGCGCGAAGAATTTACGCGTCACTTTGGTGAGCCCTGCGCGTTGCGCAATCTTGATGGCGTTGAATGCAAAATGGTGTGCCTGTTCAGGATCCATTTTGGTGAACACATGTTTGAAGACCAGAGGGTAAATGCGCATAAAATCATTTTCCCGTGAAGAACCTCAAACAGCCAACTCGAGATGGGTAGTATTCAAGATATGAAGTTGCCGACGAGTCCCTCGAGCGAATCGTGGCCCGATTATCTTTCCTCAACACTTTCGGGCCAATGGACCGCAGATCCTATGGGAGAAGACTTTGAGCAGCTCACTTTAGATTTTGGTGTTGATGACGAAGGTCCGGCTGTTGCAACTCTGGTTCGCTACGTTCCGCCAGGGCGGCGACATAAGCTCGGCAGGAAAGCCCAAGGCATTGTGCTTAGCATCCACGGGTGGAGCGACTACTTTTACAATCGAGAGCTGGCAACTTTTTGGCACGCTCATGGTTACCACTTTTACGCGTTGGACCTACGACGGCACGGCCGCAGCCTGAGGTCTGAACATCAACTGCCAGGGTACGTGGATGATCTTTCGATCTTCGACCAAGACATCGAAGCGGCCCTAGACCTAATGAGTACCGAGCATCACGGCCTTCCGGTGGTAGCCCAGGGCCACTCAACCGGTGGCCTGATCTTGAGTTTGTGGATCGCTCGAACCAATCCAAAGATCAAGGCACTTGTACTGAATTCACCCTGGCTCGAATTTCAGGGAACCGCCTTTTTGCGCATTCCTATTCATGGGCTGATGGAAGCGCTCACCAGAACAAATCCACGTCGAAAACTGATGGGCCCAGAATTTGATCACTACTGGCAGTCGCTGAGCACCCAGGCACAAGGGCAATGGGACGTTCACCGGCTATGGCGACCTCGGCTCGCTTTTCCCAATACGGCCGGATGGCTCAAGACCATATTTGAAGGCCACGCCATGGTCGCCAAGGGGCTGGGGCTAAAGCTGCCCATCTTGGTCATGACATCGGACCGGACGCGCATCGGCACTAGTTACTCCCCCGAGATGCAACATTCCGATTCAGTACTCGATGTTCAACAGACAAGACTCCGGGCGGCAAAGCTAGGTAGCTTTGTCACCCTATGTGAAGTTCCCGGTGCCATGCACGACGTCTTTACCTCGGCCGAGCCTGCACGAGCTTGTGCCTACCAAGACCTTGGTCTGTGGCTTCGAATGGTTGGTACCGCTCGGGCATAAAACCTAGCTCTGAGGCTTGTCCACTGCGCCGCCATAACGACGATCGCGTTGGGCGTATTGCTCTACCGCGGTAAAGAGGGTGCGGCGATCAACATCAGGCCAGAGCTGATCCAGGAACACCATCTCGGCGTACGCGGATTGCCACAGCAAGAAGTTACTGGTTCGCTGCTCTCCGCTGGTGCGTAGGAACAAGTCCACGTCAGGTAATTCAGGGGCATACAGGTACTTGGCGATAGTCTTTTCGCTGACAGCGCTGGCACGAAGCTTTCCGTCAGCAACATCCTTGGCGATTTCGCTCATCGCGTCGCCGATTTCGGCGCGTCCGCCGTAGTTCACGCACATGGTCAGCTGGCAACCTAGGTTTGCTTCGGTCGCTTGCTCGGCAACGCGCAGTTCATTGATCACTGATTTCCACAGTCTAGGTTCGCGACCGGACCAACGGATTCGTACGCCCCACGAATTCAGGGTGTCGCGTTGGCGACGAAGCACATCGCGGGAGAAGCCCATGAGGAAGCGCACCTCTTCGGGACTACGCTTCCAGTTTTCGGTGGAGAAAGCGTAGACAGAAACGTACTTGATGCCCATTTCCACGGCACCAGCAATAACGTCCAGCAGGGCAGCTTCGCCAGCGCGGTGTCCCTCGGTACGAGGCAGTCCACGTTCATTGGCCCAACGTCCGTTACCGTCCATCACGATGGCAACGTGTTCAGGAATCAGCTCACGTGGAACCGTTGGCATGACCGGGTTCGCAGGGTGTGCATAGGGTGCGACGGGGCCTGGTCGGCCGGTAATCTTGGGAAGTTTTTTCAATTTCTCTCCACGAGACGTAGGGAAGTTACTGCGCGCTCAAGGTGCCACTGTAAATAGTTTGCCACGATGTCCGCGGCCTGCTTGCGTGCGCGAGGTCCGGCTTGGGCAACGGTGCCCCAATCGCCGGTCAGCAGAGCTTGCAGGTATTGGATGGTCACCGGATGTGGGGACAATGAACCAGCCGGGCGGCAGTCGGTACAAACGACCCCGCCTAGCTGCACATGTACCGCTTCATGCGGCCCGGGCTTGCCACAACGGACACAATTGGTGAACGACGGTGCCCAACCTGCAATTGAAAGCGCCCGCAAAATGTAGGAATCGAGCACTGCTCCAGAATCCACCCGCTGTTTGGAGAGCAACGCAATGGCACCATGGAACAGCCGGTACTGTTGGGCGATATTATCGCTTTCGGCCTCAAGAAGTTTTTCAGCGATCTCGGCCATCGCATTAGCTACCGTATAACTTGGATAGTCAGCCACCAGCAGGTGCCCATAGGAGTTTTGAAGCTGGGCCTGAGAAACGATATCTAGGTTTCTGCCCATCACCAGCAGCGCCTCGACCTCCATAAAAGGCTCGAGTGTTGCGCCGAGTCGCGAGGAAGTACGGCGCACGCCTTTGGCAACTGCTCGCACGATCCCTTTGGGCGTGAGCAGGGTGATAATTCGGTCCGCTTCACCCAGTTTGTGGGTACGTAAGACCAAACCACGAGTGTGGTAGCTCTTAGAGGCGAAACCTGATCTGGACACGAAGAATATTCTCCCACTACCCAGATCAAACTGCGCAATCAGCAAGGGAGCGAGTGTCGCAGGCAATCAAAACAGCGCACGGCGGGCACGAAGTTTTTTGACTTCGTGCCAGCCGTGCGCTGAAGAGGCTTGTGGCTAGGCGGCGTCGCGGATTGCGCGGTTCACTGCCGAAACCACTGCCTTCAGGGCAGCAATGTTGGTGTTGGTGTCCATACCAATGCCCCACAGGATGCGATCTCCCACAGCACATTCAACAAAGGCTGCTGCGCTAGCATTGCCACCTTCACTCAGTGCGTGCTCGGTGTAGTCCAAGACGCGCAGATCCACACCGTCTTCGTTGAGCAGCTTGACCAGGGCGGACAGTGGACCGTTGCCCTGAGCACTACGCTCGTGGGCTACACCGTCAATAACCAGCTTGGTATCCAGCTGGAAGCTGCCGTCTTCAGCCGAGGTTGCTATGACTGAAGCGATTTCGTAGTAGCCCCATGGATCCAAATCTGAATCCTTGGATACTGGCAGGTACTCATCTTGGAAGACGTTCCAGATGCGCTCCGAGGAGATTTCGCCACCTTCGGTATCGGTGGTGCGCTGGATGACACCAGAGAACTCGATCTGCGCACGACGTGGCAGATCCAGGTTGTAGTCGTTCTTCAGCAGGTAGGCGACGCCACCCTTACCGGACTGCGAGTTCACACGAATCACAGCTTCGTAGGAACGACCAATGTCCTTCGGGTCGATCGGCAGGTACGGTACAGCCCAAACCAAGTCGTTGATGTCCTTGCCCGCGGCATTTGCCTTGGCTTCCATGGACTCCAGACCCTTCTTGATCGCATCCTGATGTGATCCAGAGAAAGCGGTGAAGACCAGGTCGCCACCGTAAGGGCTGCGTTCTGGAACTGGCAGCTGGTTGCAGTATTCAACAGTGCGACGGATGTGGTCCATGTCGGAGAAGTCGATTTCTGGGTCAACACCCTGACCGAACATGTTCATGCCCAGGGTCACCAGGTCCACGTTGCCGGTGCGCTCACCGTTACCAAACAGGCAGCCTTCGATGCGGTCTGCGCCGGCCAGGTAGCCCAGTTCAGCTGCGGCAACACCGGTGCCACGGTCGTTGTGTGGGTGTAGCGAAAGAATGATCGAATCGCGGTTGGCCAGGTTGCGGTGCATCCACTCAATGGAGTCGGCGTACACGTTAGGGGTGGCCATTTCCACGGTGGCTGGCAAGTTCAGGATCATCTTGTTTTCTGGAGTGGCCTCCAGTACCTCGGCCACCGCCTCGGAGATGCGCTTTGCAAAAGCCAGCTCGGTACCGGTGTAGGACTCAGGCGAGTACTCGTAGGTGATCTTGGTGCCGGTCAGCTGCTCTTCGTACTTCTTGCACAGACGCGCGCCCTGAACTGCGATGTCCACGATGCCGTCCTCGTCCTGACGGAAGACTACTTCGCGCTGCAGGATCGAGGTGGAGTTGTACAGGTGAACGATGGCCTGCTTGGCGCCTTCCAGCGCTTCATAGGTGCGCTCGATCAGGTGCTCGCGTGACTGGGTCAAAACCTGGATGGTGACATCATCAGGGATGCCGCGTTCGATCAGCTGACGCACAAAGTCAAAGTCGGTCTGCGAGGCGGACGGGAAGCCGACCTCGATTTCCTTGTAGCCCATCTGGACGAGCAGGTCGAACATTTTGTGCTTGCGCTCAGGACTCATCGGGTCGATCAGCGCTTGGTTTCCATCACGTAAGTCAACGGCGCACCAGCGCGGGGCCTTGGTGATGTACTTATCGGGCCAGGTGCGATCGGGAAGGTTTACTTCGATCTGGTCCTGGAAAGGAACATACTTGTGGATTGGCATGTTCGAAGATTTCTGCATGTTCTGCATTTCGGTGTGTCCCCTAGACAAAAATAGTGCTTAGTTTGTGGGGCCAGACAAGAGCTACTCCGCGACGAGGGGTCGGCCTGTAGACCACTAACGGTCCTTTGGATCCTCGCAGCGGCACAGTAGAAGTAGAAGCTCGAAATGCACGATTTGAGCATAACACCGAGCGTTCGGCAGGGTTCAAACTTATGTCGGACTTGTGTCACATTGTGGACAAGATGCCTCCGGTTGCCGGGCTTAAAGACTTCATCCCTGCCGGTCCAAAGACCGACAGAGATGAGAGTAAGGATGAAGATTTCTAGCTATGCCTAGAAGCCCAAACGTCCCAACTGCTTAGGATCGCGCTGCCAGTCCTTGGCCACCTTGACGTGCAAGTCGAGGTAAACCTTGGTGCCAAGCAGCTTTTCGATGCCCTTGCGCGCGTTGGAGCCAACCTCGCGCAGACGCGAGCCACCACGGCCAATAACGATGGCCTTCTGGCTGGATCGCTCAACAAACAAAGACACGTGAATATCGATCAGCGGGTTGTTCTCGGGACGACCTTCACGAGGGATCATTTCCTCAACAACAACTGCCAACGAGTGTGGAAGTTCGTCACGAACGCCCTCGAGTGCTGCCTCACGGATCAGTTCGGCGACCATCTTGGCCTCAGGCTCATCGGTCAGCTCGCCGTCTGGGTACAGTGGTGGGCCCTTTGGCAGCTGCTCAACAAGTACGTCAGCGACTTCCTGAACCTGGAATTCCTTCACTGCCGAGACCGGGACGATGGCCGAGAAGCCGTTCTCCCCAAAGTTTTGGGTTCCCATTTCGGCTACGGCAATAAGCTGCTGCGCCAATTGTTCGCGGTCTACCAAGTCAGCCTTGGTGACCAGGGCGACGATGGGTTTGCGCTGCAACTGCGCGAGCTGGGTGGCGATGTAACGGTCGCCCGGGCCAATTTTTTCGTTGGCTGGGATGCAGAAGCCAATCGCGTCAACCTCGGAAAGGGTATCTGCTACCAGATCGTTCAGGCGCTGCCCGAGCAGGGTACGTGGACGGTGCAGGCCCGGGGTATCAACCAAGATCAACTGGGCATCTTCGCGGTGCACAATGCCACGAATGGTGTGTCGAGTGGTCTGTGGTTTTGCCGAGGTGATGGCAACCTTCTGGCCAACCAACGCGTTGGTCAGCGTCGATTTTCCGGCGTTAGGTCGTCCCACAAAGGAGGTGAAGCCCGAACGGTAGTTCTCGGGCCACCCACTGGTGGAAAGCAGGTTATGGTTTTCGCTCATGTGCGGAATCCTCGTTGTTCTCATTATGGTCGGATGCGTCCGTCTCCAGACGCTCTACATGGATTTTGCCAATGCGGTTTCGTCGCCCGGCGAGGGCAACTACGGTCAACCGCAGACCGTGCACATCGGCGGTGGAGCCGAGTACCGGCACCGATTCTAGTGCCTTGGACAACAGACCGCCGACCGTGTCGACGTCTTCCTCGTCAATGTGCATTTCGAAGTGATCGGCGATGTCATCGATGGATGCGGTAGCTACAGCAAACAACGACCCATCTGGGTTTTCGATCAGTTCGGCCCTCGATCGATCATACTCGTCGTCGATCTCGCCGACGATTTCTTCCAGTAGATCCTCGAGCGTGACCAGTCCGGCCGTTCCACCGTACTCGTCAATGACCACGGCAAGATGGATTGATTCTTGCTGAAGTTCTTGAAGTAGCTCAGCGGCCGATTTTGACTCCGGAACAAACCGCACCTTGCGGGCTAGATCGCTCAGCGTTTGGGCTTGTTGCAGTCCGTGGATCTCGCGGATCAGGTCCTTGAGGTAGATGATGCCCAGGATGTCGTCGGTATCTTCACCAATCAATGGGATGCGTGAGTAACCCGAAGCGATGAACAGGTCGATCGCGCTATGCAAGGACTGTTCTGAGGTGAACACCACCATGTCGGTACGTGGGACCATCACCGAGCGCACGCTGGTTTCTTCCAGGTCGATGACCGAAGAAATCAGCTCGGCTGATTCCTCATCAAGGTCTTCGCCTTCGGAGGCACGATCCACGAGGTCCCGCAATCGTTCTTTGCCAAGGTAGCCTGCTTCATCGGTACCGCCGGGGCTTAGCGCTTTGGCGATTGAAGCCAGCCAGTTGGTTACCGGGCCGAGAGCAATACGTAGCAAGCGCACCAACGGCGCGGTATTTTGCACCACGCCTTGAGCGTTAGAGCGTCCGTAGCGTCGAGGTGAAACGCTGACCAGCACAAACCCGAGGGCAGCCATAACAATGGTTGAAAGCAATCCGATGAGCCAGACGCTGTCGATCCATTGGGCAACGAGCAACGCCACGGCAACTGCTGAGGCTGTTTCAAACCAGATGCGCCAGAACTTGATGGCTTGCGCGTGTGTTTCGGTGTCATCCAAGATCGCCGAGAGGGCCTTGGAATTTGATTCGGAACGTAGCCGTTCAGCTGCGTGCCGAGATAATGCGTAGAAGGCTGAATCCGCGGCGGTCAGCACGGCAGAGCTTGCCATAAAAACCAGGGCGAGAATCAGCAAAAGTATCTCCACGGGGTTATTCCACCGTTTCCTTCGGTGCAGGGCGTCCCGTGTAGGCCTCGAGCAAATTGCGTTGCAAGGTGAACATCTCTTCTTTTTCTTCTGGCTCCATGTGATCGAAGCCCATCAAGTGCAACAGACCATGGGTGGTAAGCAGCAAGATCTCATCGTGCGTGCTGTGCCCGCCGGCTTCAGCCTGCGCTTGGGCCACGGTAGGGCAGATGACGATATCGCCGAGGATGCCGTTCTCCCCCGGTGCCTTCGCGGTGCCTGGACGTAGCTCGTCCATCGGGAAGCTCATCACGTCGGTGGGACCTTCAAGGTCCATCCATTCCACGTGCAGAGCACTCATGGCATCTTCGTCGATAAAAACGACAGATACTTCGGTCTCAGGATGCAGGAACATTGACTTGAGCACCGAGTCCGCCAAGTTGGATACGTCTTGCAGGTCAACGTCGTACTCAGTTTCGTTATTTACTTCAATGCTCATTTGCTGCGCCGTCCTCGGTTGTGGTCTTTGCGTCGGGTGTCATCCCAACTGTCGTAGGCAGAAACAATGTCTGCGATCAAGCGATGGCGGACAACATCTGATGCATCCAGACGGCACATGCTGATGTCGCCGATGCCTTCAAGTACTTCGCTGGCCATGCGCAGACCGGAGACTGTGTTACCAGGCAGATCTACTTGGGTGATGTCTCCGGTCACTACCATCTTGGAGCCGAAGCCCAGACGGGTGAGGAACATCTTCATTTGTTCGCTGGTCGTGTTCTGCGCTTCGTCGAGGATTACGAAGGCGTCGTTCAAGGTGCGTCCACGCATGTAGGCCAAGGGAGCTACCTCAATGGTTCCCGCCTCCAACAGTTGTGGAATCGTTTCAGGATTCACCATGTCGTGCAACGCGTCGTAGAGCGGGCGGAGATAAGGGTCGATCTTGTCGGTTAATGAACCGGGCAAGAAGCCTAGCTTCTCCCCTGCCTCAACGGCTGGACGAGTCAGGATGATGCGGCTTACCTGCTTGTCCTGAAGTGCAGCTACTGCCATAGCCATGGCGAGGAAGGTCTTGCCGGTACCGGCTGGACCAATACCAAAGGTGATGGTCGAGTCTTCAATGGCATCGACATAGCTTTTCTGATTGACCGTTTTTGGTCGAATGGCTCGGCCGCGTCCGGAAAGAATCTTTAGGCCTAACACATCGGTAGGTGCATCGGGATTGCCAGCGCCGAGCATCTTGATGATCTGCTCAATGGTTTCGGCGCTCATACGTGAGCCACGCGTAGCCAGCGAACGAGCTTCTTCTGTTACTCGTTGAGCTTTGCGGACTTGCTGAGGATCACCAACCAGAACCAGAGTCTGGCCATTGGGGCGGAAACCAACCTGAGGATAAGCACCAGAGAGAATTCGCAAGAGCTCATCATTTGGTCCCAAAGTGGCGATCATGAGTTCAGCTGTTTCAAAACTGATGGTCAGCGATGCGGAATCGATTTCCGCTTGCGTCTTATTCTGTTCAACCTGCATGCAGTGCTTGCTGCCCCTTTTGTGAGCTTGGCGGTGGTGCTACTTTGTCCTTGGTCCCATTCTATCCAGTCATCAAGAATTCGGGTGAAAATTCAGGTCTCAGCGTAAGTGTGAGACCTGAAAGTACCCTTGAATGAATCTATTCGGAGCAGGTCGCGAAGATATAGATTTGGTTACGGATTAGTAGGGAGGGTACTTTTTGGGTCGTTTTGGACAAATCTTATGGCAAGCTATGACAGCGGCTCCAAAATGTTTTGGTGCCCCATAGACAATATTTTCTTCTGGATTGATACGTAGTGCAGTCAAAGTTCACGCAGAAGATTCCACGCCGGATCGGCATTCTTGGAATCACTGCAGCTCTCGTCGTCGCCGCTGGTTGCGGTCTGGCGAATCGTGAGAGTTCTTTTGAGATGCCTGCCAGTGCGAGCTCGGACTCACTGAATCTGCCGGTATCCACCGACGCCAATGAACAGATGGACGTACTGACTCGTTTACCGGTCTACTGGTTAGAAAATACAAAGTCCGGCGTGTTCTTGTACCGCGAGTACATGGATGACACTCGGCATAACGAGCCGATCGGTGATGCGATCTGGACCTTGCTCTCGGCCGATCCCGCTGGTCCCCACCGATACACCCTGATGAAGCCCTCAGATGAGGTCGGTGTATCGATCAGCAATACCAATGTCATCACCTTAGATTTGCCGGCGAAGGTCTTCAACGCCCACCTGGACGAGGGTTTGTCTGAACGCTCCATCCAGCAGTTGGTCTTTACCGCAACGGCGGCCGCGGCCAGCTCCGGACTCCTCGTAGGAGAAACACCGGCGACGGTGAAAATCCTTGTTGATGGCAAGCCGAACGCCAACGTTTTTGGTGGGCATCGCCTCAAAGACGTTTATGAACGCAATGCCAAATTCATGGCACCAATCTGGGTGATCGACCCACAGTTCGGCACCAGTCTGGAAGACGAAAAGGTCACGATCAACGGTCGCACCACAAAGTTTGATATCGGTACGTTCTATTCGCTTCAGAAAAAGGACGCCGACTCAAAGCTCACCGTGATCACTGCGCAAAAGCAGGTCATCGCCGGAAAGATCCAAAAGGATGGGTCATTTAGTATTGTTGAACGGCTTTCGGCTGGCTCTTACAAACTCAATTTCTGGGGCATGGAATCCGGTTCGGACGACAAAGTTGGCGAAGTGTCCAGCGAATTCACCGTCAAGTAGGACCGAACCATCTTTGGCTTGAAATAACTTGACCTAGCAAAAAAATATCGCGAGTACCTGTTGGTACTCGCGATAATTTTTTTGACCTAGATTTCGCCGAGTAAATGCCGAATAAGCACCAACGCTGCCGGCCCAGCTGTGGAGGCACGAAGTACGTGCTGCCCCAGCAAAGCCGCGTGGGCCCCAGCTTCCACGAAGGCCTGCAACTCGGTGTCCGAGATGCCACCTTCTGGCCCGACAATCATCAGCACCTTTTGGCCTGGCTGCGCAGTTTCCTGCCACTTGGACACATGAACTGCTACCGACTGCTCCGCCTGTTCGTGCAAAACCAACACGAGAGCACCAGCGCTGGTTTCAGCAGCGATATTCTTAGCCAGCTCCTTAGAGCTAGCCAGCGACAAGACCTCAGGCTCGAAGGCGCGCCGTGATTGCTTCTGTGCCGAACGGACCTGGGCTTGCCACTTAGCTAAGGCCTTCTCGGCCTTTGCCGCATTCCACCGCACGATGGATCGATCAGCTTGCCACGGGCGAACCGCCAGCACACCAAGCTCCACGGCCGATTCAACGGCCTGCAAGTCACGATCCCCCTTGGACAGAGCCTGCACCAGGGTCACCGGGTGATCGCTGGTGGCCTCTTGAGATCTGCTGACTACCGTAGCGCTGAGGAAATCTTTACCCGTGGTCTGGACTTCTACGCTTAAGCGCAGACCGCGCCCGTCAAGCAGGTCCAGCTGTTCACCGGCGGTGACCCTCTTGACGGTCACCGCATGGTGGGCTTCGGGTCCGGTGAGTTCCAAAGTGTCACCGGGCACCGCGTTTTGTGCCAGATCAGCGTCGATGACAAAGCTGTGGTTGCTCATCTTTAGCGCTGGTTCAGCTTGTCACGCAGACGCGAGAACATGCCGCCGGAGTGCTCAACACGTCCTGCGCTCATTTCCTCACCGCGCAGCTTTGCCAGCTGTTCGAGCAAGTCGCGCTGGGCAGCGTCAAGCTTGGTTGGCGTTTCTACCTGCAGGTGGACGATGATATCGCCGCGCTTGCCACCGCGTAGACGAGGAACACCAAGACCTGGAAGGGTGATGGTGTCGCCGTCTTGTGCACCGGAGTCAACATTGATCGGCTGTTCGCCATCAAAGGTTTCCAGCTTCAGTTCTGAACCGAGTGCTGCCGCGGTCATTGGCATGGTGATCTTGGCGTGAAGATCACTCTGTGCTCGCTCGAAGATCTTGTGGCGTCGTACATCGATCTCAACAAACAGGTTGCCGTTCGGGCCACCGCCCGGGCCAGCTTCACCCTGTCCACGCAGCTGGATACGAGTTCCCGAATCCACGCCGGCAGGAACGTTCAGCGACTTCGAAACGTGTTCGCGAACGCGGCCTTCGCCGTTGCACTCCAAGCAAGGGTCCGGGATGGTGGTACCGAAGCCGCGGCAAGCAGCACAGGTTTCCACCGTCATCATTTGGCCCAGGAAGGAACGCACTGGGCGCTGAACCTGACCGGCACCATGGCAGATGTCGCAGGTGACCGGGCTGGTTCCCTCGCGGGTGCAAGAGCCGTTGCAGGTCTTGCAGGTGACCGCGGTTTCCATCTCCAATGGGTACACGGTGCCCTTGACCGCATCTTCCAGATCGATGGTGATGGTGATCAGTGCGTCTCGGCCTGGCTGGGTGCGCGATGCTGGGCCTTGGGCCTGTCCGCCACCGAAGAACTGTTCAAAGATGTCGCCGAATCCGCCGAAGCCCTGTCCGCCGCCACCACCAAAGCCTGGGTGGCCATTACCGTTTTCATCTCCGGTCGAATCGTAGTTCGAACGCTTGGTCTGGTCAGAAAGGACCTCGTAGGCGTGCGTCACAGCTTTAAACTGCTCGGAGGCATCCGCGCTTGGGTTCACGTCCGGGTGTAGCTTACGTGCCAGCTTGCGGTAGGCACTCTTGATTTCCTGCGGGGTCGCGTCCTTGGCAACGCCCAAGGTCTCGTAATGCGAGCTCACGTTGTTCGCCGTGTCCTTTCCTAAAAATGCAAAATTCAAAAAATGCTGGGTGTGATACCAGCGTTGTTAGTTCGCCAAAATCTTCGACAGGTAACGGGCTACAGCCCGCACCGAGGCCATCGAGGTCGGATAGTTCATTCTGGTTGGGCCGAGCACTCCAAGCTTGTTGCGCACGTCCGAACCATAAGTAGTAGCAATAACCGCGGCCTCAGAGAGCTGACCATAGTGGTGTTCGGTGCCGATGGCTACGGCCACACCACGAGAATCGGCTTCTAGCTCAGAGAACAATTTAAGTAACACTACTTGTTCCTCCAGCGCTTCAAGCACTGGGGTGATGCTCAGCGGGAAGTCGCCTTCCACTCGGGCCAGATTTGCCGTTCCCGACATGATGATGCGTTGAGTATTGGCAGCTTGAGCCATTTCCTCCAACGCAAGCAAAACGCTGTCCACCAATGGATCCGACTGTTGCTGGGCGCTAAGCCCTGCACGGGTTAGCCTTCCACGCAACTCTGCCAGTTGCACACCCTCGAAGCTGTTCAATAACCACAGCTTCAAATCGGCCAGTTCAGTCTCCGAGTACACTCGCGACACAGCCAGCATTCGCTGATCCACGGTCCCATTGGACGCGATCATGACCATCAATACCTGAGCACTGCCCAAGGCAACTAGTTCAAGATTTTTCAGCGAAGCCATGTCGTAGTGCGGCACCTGGATCATCGCGACCTGGTTAGTTAACCGGGCCAATAACCGAACGGTGCTCTTGAGCATCTCGTCGAGGTCATTGGAACTATCGAGGATCTTGTTGATCGCATCGCGTTCAGCCCGAGAGAGCGGTTTAAGTTCGCCGATCTCGTCCACAAAACGCCGGTAGCCCTTTTCGGTGGGGATGCGTCCCGAAGAGGTATGCGGGGCAGCAATCAGCCCCTCCTCTTCCAGCAACGCCATGTCATTTCTGATGGTCGCTGCGCTGACGCCGAGGTTGTGCCGGTCGAGCAGCGCCTTGGAGCCAACTGGCTCCCGGGATTGGACGTAGTCTTCTACGATTGCTCGCAGAACATCCAAACACCTTAGCTCACTCACCACAGCACCTCCTAACAATCCCCATGTGAAGGGTTTGGCACTCTAACCTGTCAAGTGCCAAGTCTAATACGTTCAACGGTTGCTAGCATTGGTTTTTGAGCGTATTCGATCACAGCGAAAGGCCGTACGTGGCAAATTACTCCTGGGGACCGCAAGATCTGAGTGCACCAGCACCCAAAAAACTCCGCCAGGTCCCCATTGAACTGGGCATGATTCTCGAAGATGTCTCTTCCGGCTGGGTGGGTGAAGTCATACGCACCGAAAAATCTGGTGGCATGCGAATCATTGTTTTGGAGGACCGCCACGGCAAGTCTCGCTCATTCCAAGCAGGGTTTGGCTTTTTCCTTGAGGGCGAACCCGTGGAGATGATTGACCCGGTAGCAAAAGTGGCCGCACCTAAAAACCTGGTTTCCGCTTCTGGCTCCCGAGCCGTGTCCGGGCTCAAGGCAAGAGCGGCTCGTGCCAGTCGGATTTGGGTTGAAGGTAAACACGATGCGGAACTGGTTGAAAAGGTTTGGGGCCACGACTTACGTGTTGAAGGCATCGTTGTTGAGCCTCTGCATGGTGTGGACGATCTAGCCGGTGCGATCCGTGACTTCGCCCCATCCCCCGAACGTCGCCTTGGTATCCTCGTGGATCACCTCGTGGCCGGTTCCAAAGAGTCCCACATTGTGGCGGAAGCGCTAAAAGTTCCCGGCGCAGCAAATAACGTTTTGATTCTCGGCCACCCCTACATCGATGTGTGGCAAGCGATCAAACCCGCCACGTTGGGGATCAAAGCGTGGCCGGTGATCCCGAAGGGTACCGATTGGAAGACCGGTATCCTCAAGGCCTTCGGCTGGCCTCACGAAACTGCCGAGGACATCGGCATTGGTTGGCAGCGGATCTTGTCGACGGTTTCACACTATGGGCAGCTAGAGCCTCAACTGTTGGGCAGGATTGAAGAACTAATCGATTTCCTCACCACCGAAGATTACGGTTACCTTACAAATAACTAATAGTTGGATTAGCACGTCGTAAACTCCCAGCCTGCGGCGCAGACCCGGCTATGATTGGTATGACCAACAACCCCACAGCAAGGAATAATAGTGACTTCACGCCAGACGCAGTCTTCGGATGACTCCCGCTTTGAGGGCTCTCAAACTTCTGCGCAGCCATTGACTCCCACTGAGGATCGTCTGTGGTCAACGATGGCTCACTTCGGCGCAGTTCTTGGCTGCATCCCGGCTGCTATTATCTTCGCTGTGTTCCGGGATCGTGGTGCGTTTACCGCTCAGGAATCCAAGGAAGCATTCAACTTCACCTTGCCGCTGACCGTTCTGGCTATCGTGTTAAACGTGCTGACCATCGTGCCGATTGTTGGCTGGGTCTTCTCTGTACTGGCCGTAGCGCTTTGGGTATTCATGACGGTTTCGGGTGCCCTTGCGGGAATCCAAGCCAACAAGGGCAACCCTTACCGTTACAAGTACAACTTGCGCTTGATGAAGTAGAACTTTGCAGATTTAGAAATCGAGAAGTTCGCGCACTACGAGGTCGGCTAATAGCCGGCCTCTTTGCGTTAACACCAAAGTTCCGCCAAAGGCAGCCTTAGGATCGATCAGTGAGTCCGCGATCAAGCCAGCAATCTTTTTGCGGCCAACTTCATCTAGATCGCTGATCTGCATACCGGAACTCAGGCGCGTCAGCAGCATGGTGCGTTCTAGCTGAACTGCATCGGCATCAGGGTACTCTCGACCGTGGCCTGGAGAGATCCCTGCATCCATGCGCTGCTGATAGGCCGCAGGATGCTTCACGTTCCACCAACGCAGACCGCCAACATGGGAGTGAGCGCCAGGGCCTGCTCCCCACCAGTCACCGCCCGTCCAATAGGCGATGTTGTGCTGGCATGCATTGGCTGGCGTTTTAGCCCAGTTACTGACCTCGTACCAAGAGAAACCGGCGGCCGCGAACATGTCATCGGCCATTTGGTACTTCTCTGCGTGGTCATCGTCGTCAATATTAGGTACTTGCCCGCGACGAATCTGCGCCGCAAGTTTGGTTCCTTCTTCGATGATCAGCGCATAAGCCGAAATATGATCTGGCTCGTAGCTCAGTGCTGCCTCGATGCTGGTGCGCCAATCCTCCAAGGACTCCCCCGGAGTTCCATAGATCAGATCAACACTCACATCTAGACCGGCTTCACGAGCCCAAGCAACAGCTTGAGGCACACGCTTTGGGTCGTGGGTGCGTTCAAGGACCTTGAGTACATGAGGAACTGCGGACTGCATGCCGAAGGACACGCGGGTGAAGCCGCCGTCGGCAAGCTCCTGCAGGCTTTCACGCGTCACCGAGTCTGGGTTAGCTTCGGTGGTGACTTCTGCGCCCGGCTTCAGACCAAAATCGTTGCGGATCTGTGCGAGTACCGAAACCAAATCGCTCGCTGGCAACAAGGTTGGTGTGCCGCCGCCAAAAAATACCGTTTCGATCTCGCGGTGAGGCTGGCCGGAACGGTCCATCACTTCACGAGCAAAACTGATTTCTTTGCCCACGGTCGCAGCGTAGGTTGCTTGGCTAGAGCCAGAACCGAGTTCGGTGGCGGTATAGGTATTAAAGTCGCAGTATCCGCAACGAACCGTGCAAAACGGAATGTGCACGTAAAAGGACATGGTCCGCTCCTGCGCCCCATGAGCACATGAGGCGGGGAGCAGACCATCGGCCGGAGCCGGATCGCCGTCAGGTAAAACTGAAGGCATTTACTTCTTTTTCGGTTCGTCGGTGGACAAAGCGGCGATGAAGGCTTCCTGTGGAACTTCCACACGGCCAACCATCTTCATACGCTTCTTGCCTTCCTTCTGCTTTTCGAGCAGCTTGCGCTTACGGCTGATGTCGCCGCCGTAGCACTTGGCCAGAACGTCCTTACGAATAGCGCGGATGCTCTCACGGGCAATAATGCGCGAACCGATTGCGGCCTGGATCGGTACTTCGAACTGCTGGCGAGGAATGAGCTCACGCAGTTTTGAAGTCATCATGGTGCCGTACGCGTAGGCCTTGTCGCGGTGCGTAATAGCGGAGAATGCATCCACCTGATCGCCCTGCAACAAGATATCGACCTTCACCAGATCGGCGACCTGCTCTCCGTCAGCCTTCCAGTCCAGTGACGCGTAGCCACGGGTCTTGGACTTGAGCTGGTCGAAGAAGTCGAACACGATCTCTGCCAGGGGCAGGTGGTAGCGCATTTCAACGCGGTCTTCAGAAAGGTAGTCCATACCGCGCATGGTGCCACGGCGAGACTGGCACAATTCCATAACCGAACCGATGAACTCGCTGGGTGCCAAAATAGTCGCTGCGACCATCGGCTCGCGGACTTCCAAGATCTTTCCATCAGGGAATTCCGAAGGGTTGGTCACGGTGATCAGTTGCTTGTCATCGCCCATGACCTCGTACACCACGTTGGGTGCGGTGGAGATCAGGTCCAGATTGAATTCATTTTCAAGTCGCTGGCGGGTGATTTCCAAGTGCAGCAGCCCCAAGAAGCCGACGCGGAAGCCGAAGCCCAGCGCGACGGAGGTCTCTGGCTCGTAGGTCAGCGCAGCATCGTTGAGCTGCAACTTATCTAGTGCGTCGCGCAGTACCGGGTAATCGGTACCGTCCATTGGGTACAGGCCCGAGAAAACCATTGGCTTGGCTTCGTCATAACCGCCGAGGGAAGTCGCGGCCGGCTTGTGGAAGTTGGTGACGGTATCGCCAACCTTGGACAAGCGAACGTCCTTCACACCGGTGATCAGATAACCTACTTCACCAACACCCAAACCCTTGGTTGGCTCAGGATTTGGTGAAGAAACACCAATCTCCAACAGCTCGTGGGTGGTGCCGGTGGACATCATCTGGATTTTCTCGCGAGGAGAAAGGTTGCCATCAACCACTCGGACGTAAGTAACCACGCCACGATAGGTGTCATAAACGGAATCGAAAATCATGGCCCGAGCTGGAGCATTTGCATCGCCCACCGGAGGTGGAAGCTGCTTGATCACTTCGTCGAGCAATGCCTCGACGCCTTCGCCGGTCTTGCCAGAAACCTTCAGTACGTCCTCTGGCTCGCAACCAATGAGGTTGGCCAGTTCGGCAGCGTACTTTTCAGGCTGCGCGTTAGGTAGATCGATCTTGTTGAGCACCGGAATGATCGCCAAGTCGCCTTCGATGGCCAGGTACAAGTTCGCCAGCGTCTGGGCTTCGATACCCTGAGCTGCGTCAACAAGCAGGATGGCACCTTCGCAGGCAGCCAAGGAGCGCGAAACTTCATAAGTGAAGTCAACGTGCCCTGGAGTGTCGATCATGTTCAGCGCGTAAGCGGTCCCATCTTCGGACTCCCATGGCATGCGAACAGCCTGGGACTTGATGGTGATGCCGCGCTCGCGCTCAATATCCATACGATCCAGATATTGGGCCTTCATGTCGCGGGCCGAGACAACGCCGGTCAACTGCAACATACGGTCGGCCAAGGTCGACTTACCGTGATCGATATGGGCGATGATGCAGAAGTTGCGGATAAGCGACGGATCGGTCGCGGCAGGCACCTGAGCGGCGCGGGCCAATGGAGACACCTAAACAGACCTCACTAGCTGACTAAAAGACGTAGTTGGATTAGCTTCCATTCTGTCATGATTTCCGAGTCATCACGTATTTCGACGTTCCACAGCTGGTAGTTTGTCGTTCATGGCACTGAATCCAGAGAAAATACTCCGTCTTGTAATGCGCGTGATCAAGCAGATCAATAGGACTCGCGCACGTACCTCAGGAAGCAATAGCAACTCGAATTCCGGCTCACGCAGCAACCACACCACCACAACGCCACGCAACCAAAATGGTGGCGCGGCAATTGCCGGCAGTTACCCCGGTGACTACCGAGGCACAATCAATTACGAGTACCAGCCATCGATGGACGGCAACGCCGATCCAGGCGAGATCGTGTGGGGTTGGGTTCCTTATGAAGAGGACTACTCGCAAGGTAAGGATCGCCCAGTGCTGATCGTCGGACGCGATGGCGGATGGCTCTTAGGCCTGATGCTCACCAGCAAAGACAGGAACAACTCGGGCCGACAGGACCCTGACTACCTCGACATCGGAACCGGCGATTGGGATCGTGAACAGCGCCCAAGTGAAGTGAAGCTTGATCGCATCATTCGTTTGAAGGATCAGTCGATTCGTCGCGAAGGCGCAATCTTGGACAAGGAACGATTCACCATTGTGGGGAACGCCCTAAACGAACGTGGCTAAGTACTCGTTGTGAAGCTGTACTTCTGGTAAAGTTAATCCTTGTGTGTCGCGCAGGTTGGGCGACACGCCCCCTTCGGGTCGCCATAGGTGCCCCACACCGCTCAGTCGATGGCCTGAAGGATGAACCCTCTACCGACCGTATTTCGCGATAAACGAGAGAGTTTATTAAAGTGGCAAACATCAAGTCCCAGAAGAAGCGCATCCTTACCAACGAGAAGGCACGTCTGCGTAACGTAGCTGTCCGCTCGGAAGTAAAGACCGTAATCCGTAACGTCAACGAGGCAGTAGTCTCCGGTGACAAGGAAAAGGCAACCGAGGCATTGCGCCTGGCTGGCAAGAAGCTCGACAAGGCTGTTAGCAAGGGTGTTCTGCACAAGAACAACGCTGCAAACCGCAAGTCGGCAATTGCCAAGAAGGTTAGCGCCCTCTAAGCCACGCTTAGACTTCAGCTGGCCCCTCGAAACTTCCGAGTTTCGAGGGGCCAGTCTTTTTAACCTGTCTTGTTTAGCTACCGCTCCCCTAACGTCCGCTACCGGGCGCAGAAAAGTCATCAAACCTACCGGGAGCGCCTCAAGAGGTGAAGCGAAAGTTAGATAGGTAGTTCTACGTTTTAGCGGTTGGGTGCTTTGCCTGCGATGAACATAATGGCGTGTTCCAACGCGTAACCCGGCGAGCGACTTCCACCCTTGACCATTCGATCAGTGTTGGCGATTTCTTCAATGCACAGAGCAAGATCGCTACGTTTCCAACCACGAGCTTGCTGTTGTGCCTGTTGAACCTGCCAAGGAGCCATACCTAGCTCAGAGGCCAAGGTCGCAGCAGGCTCATTCACGCCGAGCACTTTGGCCAGCTGGCGAACCTTCATCGCCAGCGTCGCCACAATGGGGATCGGATCCGTTCCCGTGCCCAGCGAATGGCGCAGAGTGCGCAGTGCGGCTTGAGCATTACCGGAGATCGCAGCATCGGCGACTTTAAACGCCGTCGCTTCCACACGACCGCCGTAGTAACGATCCACGATGTCCTGGTCAATGGTGCCAGTCGTATCCTGAATCAGCTGAGAACAGCTCGATCCAAGCTCTGCCAATGAGTTACCAACCGCAGAGACCAAGGCCTTAACCGCATCATTGGTGATTCTGCGCTTCGCTGCCTTGAACTCTGACTGGACGAACTCAATTTTCTCGGCGTCTTTTTTAACCGGCTGACAGTTCACAATCAACGCGCCTGCTGCCTTGATGGCATCGATGAGCTTCTTACCGCGTGTGCCACCTGAATAATGCAGGATCAGTACGTTCTCTGGAGCCTGATCTTTAAGATAGTTGGTTGCATCCTTGAGGAAGTACTCGTTCATCTGAGCCAGTTCATGAACTTCGACCAAGTTGGCGCTGGAGAACAGCGAGGAGCTGGTAGCCAGTAGCAGTTCGCCTGGCTCGTACTTTGCTGCGTCGAGCCGAGTGACTTGAATATCCTCTCGCTGTGCAGCTTGGGAGCGGAGCAATTCAAAGGCGCGCGCAGCGAGGTAATCTTCGGAACCGGTAAGTAAGATTAGCGGTTGCGGCGTGATATCTCGCCATGAGATTCCGGGGTTTGCTTGGGCGCGTGCCATCGAGCTCCTTCGTACTTCGGTCGATATATTGATCCTACCGAACTGGTGAACCTAAGGAGGAACTCAGAACACCTTGCTCCGCAAATGTGAGAAGCACGGTACCTGACTGGTCAGTTCTAAAAACTTTCGCGCCTACTTCTTGGGCCGCCTTCAGGGTTTCGGGATGTGGGTGTCCATAGGAGTTGTCCTTGCCATCAGAGATGAGCAGCACCTCAGGAGAAATGTCCTCAATGATCTCGGTGCCACCGTTTCGTGCCCCGTGGTGGGACGCCTTAAGAACTGCAGCCGGACCCTGTGGAAATTTCTGCAACAGCTGATGCATTGCTTCCGTCTCCATATCTCCGGCCGCGAAGAAATCTATGTTCCCAGTTGCCCGATGAAAATGGAACCGCATAACAAGCGAAGTGTCATTGGGCTCGGCCGTTTTTGCCGCTCTGGAATCTGGGCCAAGTACCTGGTAACTGATGCTTCCGTAGGTCTGCGAGAATCCTGAAGCGATGACTTCTGCTCCGGGCCACTTGTTAATATCGAATCCGGCCGAAACCACCCGGCGACCGATCTTGATGCCAGATGACTCCAATTGCACGACTCCCCCGAAATGATCAGCGTGCGAATGCGTGATAAACACTGTTGGTAGTTCGTTGATGTTCAATCGTCGCAAGCATTGAACAACTCCACTGTCTGGCGGGCCAGCGTCTATTAACCAGCCTTGGTGATTGCCTAGATTGATCACCAGGGCATCACCCTGACCAACGTCGCACATGGCAATGTTCCAGTCGGAATCCACGGGAACGCGGTAGAACAGGGTCGCAGGAAGAACAAGTGCTGCGACAAAGACCAACAGTGCACCCGCGAGTCCCAAAGAAACGTGGCGGATCCTGACCTGCTCAGTCTCCCGACCGGTGATGAGCAGGATACACAGCACCGTGGCTAGGAATATTGCCAGAATGATTCCGGGTAGGCCTGTTGGCCAGGGCCGAGCTGCGCCAGGAAGTTGGGCCGAGAAGTGGGCAGTTCTGCCAATTAGCTCAGCTGGTAGCCCTGGAACCCATAGCAAAATATGTGCGACGGACGGCAATGGAGTACACAGCAAGAGGCACACCATGCCAACCGCAGTGATCAAGGGCAGCAATGGACCGACCACCAGGTTTGTAGGTAGCGAATACAGGCTGAAGTTTGAGTTCAGGGCGATGATCACCGGCAGACAAGTGAACTGTGCTGCGCAACAAATGGCGGTGAGCTCGGCTAACCAGGACGGAAGGAACTGAATAAATATTTCGGTCAGGGCCGGCGAGAGCATGATGATACCGAGCGTCGCCAACACTGACAGGGCAAAGGCTGGTTCCACGCCTAACCCGGGGTCAACCAACAACAAGATCGTTGCACTGAGCGAAAGGATTCCCAGGGAAACCTGTCCCCTGCCGGCCAGCAAGGAAAGCACCGCAATGCTGCCCATCAAGCTGGCTCGAAGCACACTTGGATCCGGGCCGACAAACCAGGTGAACAGCGCCACCGCACCAATCATCAGTACGGCGCTAGGTATCCGAGCAATCGAGAACACCCGGAGCAGTGACAGGACAATGGCAGCGAGCAATGCAATATTTGACCCGCTTACTGCCGTCAGGTGGCTCAGGCCACTGGTCTTCATCGCGGTGGACAGTTCCTCGTCTTGCCCCGAGCGGTCTCCGTAGAGCATGCCCGGAAGCAAGGCACGAGCGTTGCTGGGCAAATCTTGCAGCGAGTGTGTGAATCGCTGCTTCAGGTAGTCTGCCGCAGTTAGTTTTGCTAGCGATATCACCTTGGGTTCGCTGGTTGCTCGAGCCCACCAGGCAAAGGTTCCAGCGTCGGCCGGCTGAAGGTTCACGATGGTTTCAAATTCCCCGGTCTGCACTGGCATCGGGTACTCAACGGTGAGGTATACCGGCACTTCACATTGCACCCACGCATCATCGCGCCAGTAGCGTTGGATGCTGGCGCTGCCTTTAAACACGCCTTCGACGGGTTTAGGCGAGCTATCTTCAAAGCTGAGAATGGCGCGACGTTGCTGTTCGGAACCGCTCGGAAGTGTGCACGGGCTATGGGTGGTACCGAGAAAACTTACGGCAAGCAATCCAAGCAGCAGCACGATTGGTCCGGTGAACCACGGAGTGGAATGCGCACCGTCATGTCGCCGGCGCAGCAACAGAGCCAGCAGCAAACCGAGGACAACGATCAACGCGACCAGCAACGCTGGCGGCATCGTGAAAGAGGCGGCCATCCAAGCGCCTGCCAACAACCACAGCCCACGAAAGTCGGTATTCACGGCACCACCAATTCCGTGAGCTTTTCGAGCATGGCCGGCCCAATTCCGGACACCGCGTCCAGCTCTTCTACGGTATTAAACGGTCCGTTTTTGGTGCGGAATTCAATAATCCGTTCCGCCAAGGCCGGTCCGATGCCAGGTAGTTCTTGCAGCGCCTCGGAGTCCGCACTATTGATCGAAACTTTGGCGTCTTGGGATGGCGCAGGAAGTTGTTGAGCGGAGGTATCTCCACCGGTGCCGGGCATGATAATTTGCTGGCCGTCGACGAGCTTGGCAGCAAGATTCACCAGTGCCGGATGAGCATTGTGGCTCAGGCCGCCAGCTTTTTTCACCGCATCGGTGATCCTCGAGCCTTCAGGCAGCTCGTAAACCCCCGGCTTTTTGACTGCACCGACCACATGCACGGTGACTTTAGGACCAGCAGGACTTGAGGATGCGGTCGAGGTGGTGGAGCCACTGGCGGTGGGGTTGGCGTCAAGTGGAACGGTTTCTAGTTCATGCGTAGCCGGTGGCGGGGCCAGAAGGATCGAGATCGCGATCCAGCCAAGCACCACGATGACCAGGGCGAGCACTGCCACGCGCGACACAGCAAACCGCAGGCGGCCGGGACGCGGCGCGTACTTGCTGAAAAAATCGTGACGGCCCATGCCCCACAGTATGGGTTAGGGCGTCCGGTGCCCCGCAGCTTCACTATCCGGTTGTGGATCAAGCGCTGCGACGGCCACAGCCAACACACCCATGCCGGTATGCGCGGCGAGGACCGCGGGCAAGGACTCGATCACCACTGGCTGGCAGCTAAAGGGGGCCAGCTCGGTGGCGATTTCGGTGGCCAGTTCTTCGGCGCCAAAATGCATCACCCCGAGCCGCGCGTTGCTACCCACTTCGCGAGCATCGCGTAAGGCCAAGCAAACTAAGCGGGCCTGCGCACGAGCAAAGGACCGAGGTTTTTCCAGCGCGGTGATGCTGCCCTGATCAATGGTCAGGATCGGTTTGACGTTCAGCAGGTTGCCAAGCACCGAGGACAGCGCGCTAATCCGGCCACCGCGGCGCAATTGCTCCAAGCTGGGCACGGCAAAGTACACGGTGTTTAGGGTTGACTGTTCGGCAATGGTTTTTAGCACCACGAGCGGGGCGCCGGCATCTCTGGCGTCGAGCACGTCGGCCAACGCAAATCCCAACGGCAGGGCCACGGTTTGTGAGTCCACCACGCACACCGCAGAGCCAAAACTTGCTGCGGCCAATCGGGCAGCGTCGGCGGTTCCGGATAACGCGCCAGAAAAGTGAATGGAGAGCACTTGATGACATCCGGCATCAAGCAGGGCGCGGTAAGCGCGAGCAAATTCGCCAGGTGCCGGGCGCGAGGTTTTGACACTCTTGCCCATGGCCAGACCCATCATCAGCGCCTGAGGGTCATCACCCTGCAGGTGGTTGTCCACGATGATCGGGACGGTGACTTCAATTAGGCCGGCACGATCGCGGTAAGACTGCGGAAGGCAGGAGGCAGAATCGCTGACGATGCCGATCAGCGGACGCGAAAGCCCGCGCGGGGCCAGCCATTTAGGCAGCCAACCCGCGCGCGAGCTTTTCTGTCGTTCGTTCATGTACCGAGCCTACGGTGCAGGAACCACGTTCACCAGTTTCGGCGCACGCACAATGACCTTTAGCGGTGCCTTGCCATCAAGCATCTTCACCACTGCCTCATGGGCTAGCGCCTGCTCGCGCAGTTCATCTTCGCTAATGTCTACCGATACCTCAAGACGTGCACGAACCTTGCCCTTGATCTGCACGACGGCGGTGACGGTGTCATCTACCAGCAGGTTTTGATCAACGGTTGGCCAGGCGCTAGTGACAACGCTTGGGGCGTAACCCAAGGCTTCCCACATGTCCTCGGCGGTGTACGGTGCGAACATGCTCAGCAGCTGAGCAACTACGGTGGCTGCTTCACGTACTGCAGGATCCGCTGCGCCGGCACCGGAGTCGATGGTCTTGCGGGTCGCGTTGACCAGCTCCATCGTCTTGGCGATGACCACGTTGAACTTGCCCGAATCCAGCAGCTGCGCCGATTCGTGCACGGTGCGGTGGGTGACCTGGCGCAGGGCCTTGTCGCCCGAAGCGTAGTCCACGCCGGCTTCGCTGGTGGTGTCCTGGGCGATGCGCCAAGCGCGAGCCAGGAACTTCTGCGAACCCGATGGGGATACGTCGGCCCAGTCCACGTCGTCCTCTGGCGGCGAAGCGAAGACCATGGTCAGACGCACTGCGTCCACGCCAAACTTGTCCAGCTGTTCGCCCAAGTCAACGCCGTTGCCTAGCGACTTGCTCATCGCCTTGCCACCGTTGAGCACCTGGCCCTGGTTCAGCAGCGCGCTGAAAGGCTCGTCGACGTCGATCAGACCTAGATCATGGACGACCTTGGTGAAGAAGCGCGAGTAGAGCAGGTGCAAAATTGCGTGCTCAACACCACCGACGTACTGTCCCACTGGCATCCAGTCACGCACGGCCTGCGGATCAAAGGGTCCCTCGGTGTAGTTCGGGGAGACAAAGCGCAGGAAGTACCACGAGGAGTCCACGAAGGTATCCATGGTGTCGGTGTCGCGCTTGGCTGCGCCGCCACACTTAGGGCAGGCCACGTTGACCCACTCTTCAACGGCAGCCAGCGGGCTGGTGCCCTTAGGAGCCAACTGCTCGCCGCGCAGGTTATCTGGCAGGCGAACCGGCAGCTGGTCATCGGGAACCGGGACCTCGCCACAATCAGCACAGTGGATGATCGGGATCGGCGTACCCCAGAAACGCTGGCGGCTCAACAGCCAGTCACGCAGGCGGAAGTTGATCGTGTGCTTACCGGTACCGGCAGCTTCCACGATGCTGATCGCCTTGCTGATGGCTTCGGTCTTGCCCAGTCCGGACAGCTCGCCCGAGTTGATCAGTTGGCCTTCGCCAGTGGCGGCGGTGCCGGTTTCATTCGGATCGTCCAAACCGGTTTCAACAACTACACGCACCGGCAAGTTGAAGGTGCGAGCGAAGTCCAGGTCGCGCTGATCGTGCGCAGGAACCGCCATGATGGCTCCGGTGCCGTAGTCGGCCAGCACGTAGTCGGCAGCCCAGATTGGCAGCTTTTCGCCCGAGAGCGGGTTGATGCCGTAACGGCCGGTGAACACACCGGTCTTCTCACGCTCGGTGGACTGGCGCTCAATTTCGCTCAGCGCCTTAACCTGCTCCTGGTATTCCTCCAGGGCGCCACGGTGCTCATCGGTGACCAGTTCACTGGCCAGATCGGCATCCGCAGCGACCACCATGAAGGTTGCACCGTAGAGGGTGTCCGGGCGGGTGGTGAATACCGGAATCTTCACCGCGGCCTTGGCTTCGGTGGCTTCGATCTCGAAGGTCACTTCTGCGCCTTCAGAGCGGCCGATCCAGTTCTTCTGCATCAACAGCACACGCTCAGGCCAGTGGCCCTTGAGCTGTTCCATGTCGTTGAGCAGCCGATCGGCGTAGTCGGTGATCTTGAAGTACCACTGGTTCAGGCTCTTTTTGGTCACCGCGGTGCCACAACGCTCACAGGCGCCATTAACAACCTGCTCGTTGGCGAGCACCGTCTGGTCCTTAGGGCACCAGTTCACCGGGTGATCCTTGCGGTAGGCAAGGCCCTTTTCGTAGAACTTGTTAAACAGCCACTGGGTCCAGCGGTAGTACTCAGGATCGGAAGTATGTACTCGACGATCCCAGTCGGCCGAGATGGCATAGCGCTTAAAGCTAGCGGCCTGGGTGTCGATGTTTTTGTAGGTCCACTCTGCCGGGTGGGTGTTGCGCTTGATCGCAGCATTTTCTGCTGGCAGGCCGAAGGAGTCCCAGCCGATCGGGTGCATCACGTCGTAACCGCGCAGGCGCCAGTAGCGCGAGACCACATCGCCCATGGCAAACGCTTCCGCGTGGCCCATGTGCAGGTCCCCCGATGGGTAAGGGAACATGTCCAAAACGTAGCGACGTTCCCGACTGCCATCATCGGCGGGCTTGAACACTTCTAGCTCGTCCCATACCGGCAGCCACTTGGACTCGATGTCCTTGAAGTCGTAGGTCCTAGGTTCGTTCGTCGATGATGTCACGCTGCTCTTCTCACACGCCTTGCAGAAAATTTCCGATAGGAAAAAACTTGTTTTTGGTTCCAGACATAACAAAAGCCCCCAAATTTCCACTCGGGGGTACGGCCTGTTGGCCGTGCTTAGGCTAGGTTGTGCTGGCAATTCATACCGCGATTCTATCGCATTGGGCCCTGTCCCGGGTGCATCGGTGAAGGGCAAGATTGAACACAGCTGAATTTTCTGGGCCGCACTGATTGTCCACAACCGGTGCCCGATCGCAGCCGCGCTGTTTTTTGAGTTCGATCATGGACCCATGAACAGCTCAGCACTCATCGCCGCACTACGCACCGCGTGTCGCTCCTGCCTCATTTTCGGGCCGGAGCTCACCGCCGGGATGCTGCTACGCGTGGGTTACCTACTGCTTGTTTTGTTCACGGCGTTAGGGTCGCTGGCGCATCGCACCGGCGATCCGCGCTTGATCCTCGCCCACGGCGAATTGGTGGAGCGCTTCGCCCAGCAAATTCACCTGTCTCAGCTCACGTTCGCCCTGGACGCCGAGGTCAGCGGCGCCCATGCGTTGAGCTTGGAAACTTATGCTGCGCTAAGACGCGCCGCGCCGCCTAATTCACCGGCGACTTCACCGATGGCTACCGCGCCGGATGGGGTGTTTGAGGGTGACTTCGAGGGATGTTTCGACGACGAGATTTTTGCTGGCGAGCCGCACTTTATTGCCGGCCGTCCCTGTTACAAAAACGCGGGCGAACTTCTGGCGGCGTGGACGGGTATTAGTTACTTTGAAGCGCAGCAACGGATCGACGACGCCCACCTGCTGATCGGTCGACGAACCGCCGAGGGCACTATTTGCGTTCCTCGCCTGCCTGAACTAGCACAGCTTTACAGCCAAGGGAGAACGAACCGACGAGCAGTGGTGTCTGTGGCTCGCCAACTTAACAGCTTGGAGCCACCGGACACCACCTTCGAAGGGACCGAATGCGAAATCGTGGCGCGAGGTACCGATGGCAACACGCTTGATGCGTGCGCTGCCAAGCACTTGAGCGGGCTTTCGCCGCTGGAAGCTCGCAAGCAGATCAACGCCGAAATCAAGATCTACAAAGACCTCAATGGCAAGAAGCTACCACCAAAGCTTGGGCTGTTTATTGGCTCGGTCGTCAATGGGGTGCATTGTTTTTCGCTACGCACCAACGCGAGTGACGCACAGCTGATCCGTTCCATTGCAGCCCGCGCTGGCAACCCGCGGACCCAGGCTGGACGAGCCGATCGCCAGTCCGATCAGGACCGGACGGGGAAAAACCAGGACGGCGCAAACGGGTCTGATGCCAATCACGACGTTCCAGACACCGCAGCCGACGACCATGGCACACCAGATTGGCTGCGCAGCGAGGAACCCATGCCACCGTGGGCCGATTCCGACCCCGAGGCCGACACCGCTGATACCGATTCGACCGGTTCCACCGAGACTCAGGAATCAGCAACCACCGGTCCCGACGTTAATGTACGGCGGCTCAACGCGCTCATGTCCCTCCTCGCCGCGCCCTACGTGGGCGGAAAACGAAAAGTCGTGGTTCCTAAGTTTATCGTTTACCTCTGGCTAGCAGATTTGCAGAATCTGGCCGATGCTCATGGCATGACCTCCAACGGGGTGGACATTCCGCCCGGCGAACTGCGGCAGTTGCTGTCCAAAGCGGACATCATCCCGCTGGTGCTCGGCGGCAATAGCCAACCTTTAGATATGGGGCGCAAGATGCGTTACCACAAGGGCCCGATTCGCGAAGCGATCATGGCTCGCGATCGCGGCTGCATTGTGCCCGACTGCACCGCGCCTCCTGATCAAGTGGAAACCGATCATTACGAGATTCCGTGGTCCGAGGGCGGCGAAACCAGTGTCTGGTCCGGTGCCGGAATGTGTACCGGGGATCATCACAAGCGCCACGCTGGGCAGATCAAAGTCATCAACGTGGAGGGGCTTCCCCATGTGATCCTGCCCGAGCATGAGGATCCCGAACAGAAGCCACGTCGCAACACCTATTGGGGCGCCCGCCAAGCAGGTGAGTCTCCGCCGCGCCGTCATCCCGTTCCTCCCGACCAGCTAGAGCAGCCCGACCAAGACGCCTAAAGTCAGACACAGAACCCTGGCTCAGACGCACAACGAGCATAAAAAGTACGACGCTCGAACCAGCAAATGTGGTTCGAGCGTCGTCGTTTTTCTCCGGTAAAGGTCAACCGTTGGCGAATTACGCCTTCGTGTCCTCGTCTACCCAATCGAAGGTGCGGGTTACCGCTTTCTTCCAGAGGCGCAGATTACGTTCACGGGTTTTTTCATCCATTTCAGTCTCCCAACGCTTGTCCTCAGACCAGTTGGACTCCAGCTCGCCGAGGTCCTTCCAGAACCCAACAGCGAGACCTGCTGCATAAGCTGCACCCAGCGCCGTGGTTTCAGTGACCTTCGGGCGGACCACTGGCACGCCCAAGATGTCTGCCTGGAACTGCATCAACGCTTCGTTGGCAACCATTCCGCCATCAACCTTGAGTTCGGTCAGTGGCACCTCGGCATCGGCGTTCACCGCATCGAGTACTTCGCGAGTCTGGAACGCGGTGGACTCCAAAGCTGCACGAGCGATGTGGTTTTTGTTGGCGTAACGAGTTAGGCCCACAATCGCACCGCGTGCGTCCGAACGCCAGTAAGGGGCGAACAAACCCGAGAAGGCAGGGACAACGTACACGCCACCGTTGTCATCAACCTTGGCTGCGAGCTCTTCAATTTCTGGTGCCGAAGAGATCATGCCGATGTTGTCGCGCAACCACTGAACCAACGAGCCGGCCACAGCAATCGAGCCTTCCAGTGCGTACACCGGAGCTTCATCGCCCAGCTTGTAGGCCATGGTGGTCAGTAGACCATTGGTTGAGTTCACGATTTCGGTGCCGGTGTTGAAGATCAGGAAGCAACCGGTGCCGTAGGTGTTCTTCGCGGTACCGGCGGTAAAGGCTGCCTGTCCGAAGGTTGCTGCCTGCTGGTCACCGAGAATGCCGGCAACTGGCACTTCACGAAGTAACTGCTTGGTATGCACGGTGCCGTACACCTCGGAAGAGGAACGAATCTCGGGCATCATGGAGGCCGGAACACCAAAATCAGCGAGGATCTTCTCGTCCCACTGCAGGGTCTTCAGGTCCATGAACAGGGTGCGCGAAGCGTTGGTCACGTCGGTGACGTGCACACCGCCATCAGTGCCACCGGTCAGGTTCCACAAAACCCAGCTATCAGTGGTGCCGAATAATAGGTCGCCAGCTTCAGCCCGCTGACGAGCACCGTCGACATTATCGAGAATCCACTTGATCTTGGTGCCAGCGAAGTAGGTTGCCAGCGGCAGGCCCACGGTTTGCTTGTAGCGGTCCAGCCCACTGTCGGCAGCTAGTTCGTCGACGATGTCCTGGGTGCGCGTATCCTGCCAAACGATCGCGTTGTACACCGCTTCGCCGGTGTTCTTGTCCCACACGACGGTGGTCTCACGCTGGTTGGTGATACCGACGACCTCGATGTCGTGACGGGTCAGATTGGCCTTGGACAGTGCCTGGCCGATCACTTCGCGCACGTTGTTCCAGATTTCTGCTGGATCATGTTCCACCCAGCCGGCGGCCGGGAAGATCTGTTCGTGCTCTAGCTGGCCAACCGAGTGCACATCACCTGCATGATTGAAGACAATCGCGCGGGAGCTGGTTGTGCCCTGGTCAATGGCGATCACAAATTTTTCGCTCATGATTTACTGCTCACTTTCTAGAACATTAGAGCGGCAACAAGACCGCCAAGAATACCGCCGACAGCTGGCCCGGCCAATGGAACCCACGAGTAGGCCCAGTCCGAGGAGCCCTTGCCCTGAATTGGCAAGATGGCGTGGGCAACGCGTGGACCAAGGTCGCGGAACGGGTTGATGGCGTAACCGGTGGCACCACCCAAAGACAGGCCGATGGCTACAACCAACAACGCAACTGCCAGTGGGCCAAGCTCATGCGGAGTGTGTCCCAGTCCGGCGATCACAAAGACCAAGACGAAGGTACCAAAGATCTCGGTGACCATGTTCCAGCCATAGGAACGAATTGCTGGACCGGTAGCGAAGACACCCAGCTGGGTGCCCGCGTTCTGTGGATCATCCAGGTGCTTCTTGTAGGTCAGCCAAGTGCCTACGGCGCCAAGGAAGGCACCGATGAACTGCGCCAAGAAGTACAGCAAGGTGTTGGCCAAGGTTTTGGCAACGCCGGGTGCGTATTCTGCAACATCGGGGTTGACCAACAGACCCAAGGTAACAGCCGGGTTCAGGTGGGCTCCGGAGATCCCCGCGATCCAGACACCACAGTAAACGCCAAGGCCCCAGCCGAAGCTGATAGCGACCCAGCCTGCGGCACTACCGAGGGTTCCTTTGAGGGCAACGTTCGCGCAGACGCCGCCACCCATCAACAGGAGAATAAATGTGCCGACAAGCTCGGCAAGAAACACGTGAGTGGACATCTTTGACCTCTTAGTGATTTCGACTGCCGGCGGCTCCTTGCCGCCGACCACGTGGCAGATTAGCTCAGGATGACTCCATGGCGTTCTGCGAGAACCGAGAGCGAATGGTCGATTTCGGCTTGTAGTTGAGATTGATCCCAACCCATTGGGTCAGCTAGGTAATGTGCTACCTCGTTGACCAAATCCTTTGTCACCAGGCCACGGAAGGCCAGGTTGGTGCGGCGAATAAATACGTCAATCAGGCGTCCGACCTGCTCGTTTTTAGCCAGGTAGGCGATTTCTTGAACTGAGAGCTCGTTGGTGTTTTCCAGCAGCTGCTCATTGTCACCCAATTGTGCCATCACCTGATCAGCACGGGTACCGTAGCGTTCAAACAAAATGCGCAGGCGGTCATGCGAAGCCTTTGACTCGCGAGCTGCGTACCATGCCGACAGAGCCCCATCGTTCATCGGGAAGTTCTTACCGCCGCCGATGGCAACTCCAGCGGTGGACTGCACCTGGCGTTCACCCAAGAACTCTAGCGCCTTGCTACCAAGGGTCTCGCTCAGCGCGCGGAAGGTAGTCCACTTGCCGCCGATCAACGAGAGCATCGTGGTCTGGTCTGTCAGGCGAGTTTCCTTGACCTGGTAGTCGCGGGAGACAAATCCTGGCGCCGTGTCATCGTGGTTCGGCAGCGGGCGGACTCCGGAGAACTTGTAGACGATGTCCTGCTCGTTGACCTTGATGGTCGGGAAGACGTGGCGAATCAAGTCGAAGAAGTACTGGACTTCTTCGTCGGTGCACACCGCTGGCTCGTTCATGTCGTGCTCGAGGTCGGTGGTACCAACCAATACACGGCCGAGCATTGGGTAGATCAAGACAACGCGGCCATCTTCGTGTTCGAAGAAGATCTCACGCCCGCCGGTAGCCTCAAGCAGCTCAGGGTGATCGAGCACGATGTGCGAACCCTTGGTGCCACCAGTCCACTTGGTCTCTCGGCCCAGCTCCTTGTTGGTCAAGTCGACCCAGGCGCCGGTGGCGTTGATGATGACCCCGGCGTCGAAGTCGAATTCTTCGCCCGTGAGTACGTCGCGCAACTTCGCGGTACCACCATCCACACCAGTAAGTTCGATGTAGTTGCTGGCACGGGCGCTCTGGTGAGCATCCAGACCTTCACGCAGGACGTCCAAGGTCAGGCGCTCAGGGTTGTGTACCGAAGCGTCGAAGTAGGTGGCGGTGTACTTCACGTCGTTGCGAAGCTTTGGCAGGTCCGCGCGGGCGGCCTTGCCCGACTTGAATGTGTGCCATGGGGTGTTGCGTCCACCAATGCCGGCGAACACGTCGTACATGATCAAGCCGGCTTTGATGAGTGCGGCGCCGCGCTCGGTTGGCTTGCCGGACTTGTGGGTGAGGAAGCGCGTCGGCGCGCTGAGGATTCCGGAGAAGGTGGAGAAGATCGGGATCGTCGTCTGTAGCGGCTTCACGTAGTGTGGTGCGATTTCCAGCAGCGAGTTGCGTTCCTGAACGGATTCGTGGACCAGCCGGAATTCGCCGTTTTCAAGGTAGCGAATGCCGCCGTGAATCATGTGCGAGCTGGCCCCAGAAGCACCTTGGCTGTAGTCACCACGCTCGATCAGCGCCACATCGATGCCCTGCATCGCGAGGTAGCGGAAGGTCGCTACGCCGTTGATGCCACCGCCAACAACCAATACCCGCGCCTGCGGGCGTTCGCGCAGTTTGGATAGCTGTTCACGAATCACGATTTGTGCCCCTTAGTAACAATTGAATAAGTCTGAGGCTAGTCTTGTAACAGAACGGCCATTCGGTCAAACAAATTGCACAAATGTGCAGAAACGGTCAGATTGATGATGAAAACACCGTCCGGAGGAACCTATAAACGGGGTGCGCCTGGCACATCCGTGCACACGACTCCCCGAGCCAAGGACGCGCTGCGAGCAGCCCAGCTGTATTACCTGCAGGATATGAAAATGGAGGTCATCGCCAAGGAGCTGGGCACCTCACGTTCGACGGTGTCCAGATTGCTGACCCACGCCAAGCGAACCGGCATGGTTTCGATCAGCATCACCCCCAGCGCAAATATGTCCGCACTTTTGGGCAATCAGCTCAGCGAGCATTACGGCATCAACTTCAACGTGGTGCCAACTGATGGCTCAATGGATGACTCCGAGCTGCTCTCTCGTGTGTCTGCTCATGCCGCATACCTTTTGGCTGACATCATTTCCTCGTCGATGACCGTCGGGGTGGCCTGGGGTTCAACAATGCAGGCAGTGTCCACAGCGCTCGCTCCCCACCCGACACATGACACCAAGATCGTCCAACTTAATGGGGCGGCAAACCCGGTGACCAGTGGCGTGAGCTACGCCAGCGATATTCTCACCCGCTTCGGCCATGCGTTTACCGCCCGAACCGAACAGTTCCCAGTTCCGGCCTTTTTTGATCGCGCTTCGACACGCGAGGCGATGTGGCAGGAAACCTCCATCAAGCGCGTGCTGAAAGTGCAGCAGGAAATGAACGTGGCCGTGTTTTCACTCGGTTCGGCTGGCTCCGCGGTGATCTCGCAGGTTTATCGCGGCGGATACCTGACCAAAAATGAGACTCAGGAGCTACGCGTCATGGGTGTCGTGGGGGACGTGGCCACGGTGTTTTTTGACAAGGACGGCAACAGCTCGAACATTTCGCTTAATTCCCGCTCCACCGGCCCGACCCTGGACTCGCTACGCAAAGTCCCTACACGCTTCTGCGTTGTCGCCGGTCGCGGCAAGCTCGAGGCGGTGCGCGGAGCGCTAAAGGGTGGGCTGATGACTGACTTGGTCATCGATGAGGGCACCGCGTTGGCGTTGCTCGACGGGTAGGATTTCACTTATGCACCAACGACAACAGCTAATATCCACGCACCAGATTAATGGTTCGACGCTCAAGGTCTTCATCACCACGGCGCGCAAACCGGCACAGGGCGTAATTTTTGCGGTACATGGCTTCCGCGGGGACCACCACGGTCTGGCCCGCATCGTCTCCCACCTTGAGCACTACACGGTGATTGTGCCCGATCTGCCCGGTTTTGGTGCGTCCACCTCAATGCGCGACATTGAGCACGATGTTTCTGGCTATGCGCAGATACTCAATGAGCTGGCTTCGCAATTGCACCTTGATGGCCGGGTGCACTTACTTGGGCATTCCTTTGGCTCGATCGTCGCCGCAAAATTGGCTACGCAGCGAGAATTTGCATCGCTGGTTTTGCTTAATCCCATCTCCGAACTCGCACTGGATTCTTCGCAGGCGCTGCTGGCCAAGCTCACCAGCGCTTACTACGAGGTGTGCGCCAAACTGCCCGCCGCCGTGGCAGAACCTGCGCTGCGATCGAAGCTTTTCAGTGATGCCATGAGCTTGGTGATGACTAAAAGCAAGGATCCGGCGATCCGCGCCTATGTTCGCGATCAACACCGCGCATACTTTGGTGGATTCCAAACGCGCAGCATCCTGGCGCAGTCCTATCGTGCGTCGATCACCGCCACGGTTGGGGACTACTCCCCCGAGCTTAAACTGCCCACCCTTATGGTGGGCGGGATGCAGGACGAACTGGGCACCCCGGCAACTCAAGAACAGCTGCGGCGTAGTTTTGCCAACGCGTCGTTGGTGATGCTGGAAAATGTCGGGCACCTGATCCACTACGAGAAGGCGCTAGAAACTGCCGACGAAATCGCACGTTTCCTAGCGGCAGTGGCCACCGCGGATTCTGCGCCCAGCGGCGAACCGCTCGCCTAGAGCACATCGTAGGGGTCGATCGTTATAGTCACGATCGGGTCCTTCGCTGCAGACATGCTCGAGCGCAGATGGCGCAGGGCGCCAGTGACCTCGTGTCCATCGGCGTAGGAGAAGAACAGTACGTAGCGGTGCTGAATTGGCGGACCGTCGATCACCGTCGGGCCATGAATTTGCACCCGGGCACGGGTTTCAACGTCGAGGGCCGCGATCAATCGTTGCGCGCCAGGACCGGAAATGATCGCGCTACGTACTGCTGGCGGTAAACCAACCTCCCGGCGTTCAGCCAATTCGCGATCGGCAAATCCGGCCGGGTCATAACGTACCAGCGAGGCCCCGGCCGGGCTGGGGTGCCCGGTGAGGACTACGACGCCGTCGCTTCGGGCCATGGAGGCGGCGGTAAACCAGCGGGCGAGTACTTCTTCGGAGTTGCGCAAGGAGTCATGGGCGAGCATCTTGTCGGCGTCGAGCAATAACACCGCTGCGTAGCCGCCTTCAACCAACGGTTCTACTCCTGGTGTGGCCACCACCAGCGCCGGTTTATCAGGTATTTTTTCGACCGGTTTTGCTCCGGTGGAGGAAATAACGCTGACCTTCGGGAAGGCCAACCCGAGTTCGTCGGCGGTGCGTTCGGCCCCGATGCTGGCTGCTCGGATGCGTGGTGATGAACAATTCTGGCACCGGTAGTCGTGGAACTGCTCGCCACACCAGCGGCAGGCCACATGAGAATCCTTGCCGGCGATGTGTAGCGGTCCCTGACACCGAGTGCAGCGCGCTAGTGTGCGGCAGTCCTGGCAGGCCACGGCCGGGACAAAGCCGGTGCGTGCTACCTGCACCAAAACCGGACCGGTTTCTAGCGCCTTGCTTGCTTCCCGCCAGGCCAGTGACGGAATTCTGGCGCGGGCTAGGGTCGGATCGCGCTCGAGTTCAAAATCGTTGGTTGTTGCCGTGACCCGTGCGGTGAGTTCCCGCAGCGCTGCTCGCGGCATTTTCAGCTCGGTCGCCCAGCCCGTGCTGACCAATCGCTGTGCCTCAACCGATCGGGAGGCACTAGCGATCAGCAGAGAAATGCCGGCTTGGGTGCTGCGCAGTAGCAACACCTCGCGGCTGTGCTGGTACGGGGCGCGCTGTTCGCGGTGCGATTGGTCCGCATCCTGCCACAGAATCATCAATTCGAGCTCTGGCACGTGGCAGAGTGCCGCCGAACGGGTGCCGATGACGATCTGCACGTGTCCGCCGATGGCACGCAGGAAGTTCCGGTAACGCGGGGTTGGCCCGTCGTCGGCTTGCAACCGGGCATAGGACTCCGGGCCAAAATGATCGTCGAGGTACTGGCTGAGGATTTTTACATCCCGCGCATCGGGCACAATGAGCAACACCCGCTTGCCGCGTTGAAGCACAGGCCGGGCCGCGTCCATCAAGAACCCGGGCCAAAAACCGTGCATGTTGGGTACCCAAGTTGCCACAGCTCGCAGCAGCTGCCCACTTGACCACACCTCCATCGCCCTAGGCCCATTTTCGTAGCGCTCGATCTGGTTCTGCGTCTCCTGCAGTTCCGGGTTAACGGTGGCCAGTTCCTCTTTTTCTACCTTTGCGGCGCGCGCGGGAACCGCCGAGCGCACCACATCCCACAAAGTTCCAGCATAGCGGGTGGCCACCTCGCCGGCTGCGTGGAGTACTTCAGGGAACAGCGTGACTTGTTCGCTGACGATTTTGCTCAGCGGCTTAAGCTTCATCGCCGTTGCATGGTCCTCGAGAATTTCGACGATGAACCCGGCGGGCTGTTGGTGCCCAAAAGGGACCTTGACCCGGATACCCGCAACGGCCTGGGTGGCCATGGAGTCGGGAATTTCGTAGTCGAAGAGCCGGTCCAAATGTGGAACCGAAGAATCAATCAGCACCCGAGCAACCCGCGTACGGCGGGTCAGCTCGGGTGCTGCGATCAGAGCGTCTTGCTGCACTGCGTAGATCCTAGGCGTTGAACCAGTTGCGCAACGCGTCCACTCGGTCCAGCTTCTCCCAGGTAAAATCGTTGTCGTCGCGGCCAAAGTGGCCGTGGGCAGCGGTTTTGCGGTAGATGGGGCGCTTCAGATCAAGATCTTCGATGATGCCCAGTGGGCGCAGGTCGAAAACCTCGTTGATGGCCTTGGTGATCTTCGCCGGGTCAACGGTTTCGGTACCGAAGGTCTCGACGTAGAGTCCGACGGGACGAGCCACACCGATAGCGTAGGCAACTTGGACCTCGGCACGACGTGCCAGGCCGGCAGCGACCACGTTCTTAGCTACCCAGCGCATGGCGTAGGCGGCCGAGCGATCAACCTTCGATGGGTCCTTGCCGGAGAAGGCGCCACCACCGTGGCGAGCGAAGCCGCCGTAGGTGTCAACGATGATCTTGCGTCCGGTCAAACCGGCGTCTCCTACCGGACCACCAATAATGAATGGACCCGATGGGTTCAAGATGACATTGGTCTTGGACACGTCCAGGCCTGAGCGTTCCAGAATCGGGGTGACCACCTCTTCATACAGGTCAGCCTTGAGGGTGGCCAGCTCGTACTCAGAGGCATGCTGGCTGGAGACAACCACGGTGTCTACCGAAACCGGCTTATCCCCGTCGTAGCCGATGGTCACCTGGGTTTTGCCGTCCGGGCGCAGCAACGGCATGCGGCCGTTTTTACGCACCTGGGTAAGACGCTCGGACAGACGGTGCGCGAGGAAGATCGGGGTCGGCATCAGCGAGTCGGTTTCATCCGAAGCGTAGCCAAACATCAGGCCTTGGTCCCCGGCGCCCTGCAGGTCGCGCGGGTCCTTAGCGGTACCTTCGCGCGACTCCAGCGAGTTGAAGACGCCGTCGTGAATCTCTTGGGATTGCTGGCCGATCGACACGGAGACACCGCAACGCGCGCCGTCAAAACCGTTGGCCGACGAGTCGTAGCCGATGTCCAGAATGGTTTTGCGGACGATCTCAGGGATCTCGACATAACCGTTGGTGGTCACCTCACCGGCCACGTGCACCAGTCCGGTGGTGGTCAGGGTCTCGACGGCGACCTTGGAATCGGGGTCCTGCGCCAGCATGGCGTCGAGGATCGCATCCGAAATCTGATCGCAAATCTTGTCCGGGTGTCCCTCGGTCACGGATTCCGAGGTGAAAAGACGAAGTTCAGGGGTTGTTGAAGTCACCTTGTTACTCTATCTGGTCTGGTGGACCGTTAAGCAGTTGTTGCGACAATACGTGACCAAGCCGCACATGGCTCAGCTCACTATTCTTGCGCAGCATGTCCTTTTGTTGCGTGGGAAATCTGTTCGATGACTACCCGGGCCACCTCTAATTTGCTTCCGGCAGCATGGACCGAGTCGCTCGAGCCGGCAAAAAGCACGTGAATGCTGTTGGTGTCCTGGCCAAAGGTCAGCGTGGCACCAACTTCATTCACGACCAGCATCTCGCATCCCTTACGGGCGAGTTTGGCGCGTCCATAGTCAAGAACCGTGCCCTGCTCATCGCCCGTTTCAGCGGCGAATCCCACGATGAAGGGCGGAAGCTGGGCGTTGGTGGCACGTTGCGCCACCACTTCGGCCAAAATATCTGGGTTCCGCACCAGTTCGATGACGGGGGCGGAATACTCATCGCGCTTCTTGATTTTCGAATTTTCGATCGTTGCCGGTCGGAAGTCAGCGACCGCGGCGTTCATGATCAGCACGTCCTGACCAGGTGCATGGGTGAAGACCGCCTCGTGCAAGTCCAGTGCGCTGGAGGCTTCGATCAGCGTCACCCCGTGCGGGGCGGGCACCTCCAAATGGCAGGCGATCAGTGTGACTTCGGCGCCAGCTGCCCTTGCAGCTTCTGCCAGAGCCACACCTTGGCGTCCCGAAGAACGGTTGCCCAAGAACCGCACCGGGTCAAGTGGTTCACGAGTACCGCCGGCGGTAATCAGCACCTTGGTCCCGGCGAGTCTCGCATCGCCGAGTAGGTCCTGAACGGAAGCGAAAATTTCTTCGGGCTCAGGCAGGCGTCCGGGGCCAGAATCCTTGCCCGTGAGGCGCCCGGTGGCCGGATTAATAATCCGCACTCCCCTGTCGCGCAGGGTTTGTACGTTAGCGACCGTGGCTGGGTGCTGCCACATCTCGGTGTGCATGGCCGGAGCCATCACTACCGGAGCGCGGGTAGCCAGCAAAGTGCCGGTGAGCAGATCGTTGGCCAAACCGGCGGCGGCCTTAGCCATCAGGTCTGCGGTGGCTGGGACAACAAGGACCAGATCGGCCAGCTGACCTAGTCGCACATGGTTCACGTCCTGAACCCCGTCAAAAACATTGGAGGTCACGCGGTTGCCCGACAGTGCTTCCCAGGTGGCGTCGCCGACGAAGTTTTCGACGTTGCTGGTGGGGATCACGTCAACGTGGTGTCCGGCTTCGCGCAGTAGACGCAGGAGCAGGACCGACTTATAGGCAGCGATTCCTGCCGAGACGCCTAGAACGATTCGCTTCACTAGGGACTTCCTTGAAGTGTCGGTGCTAATTGACGAGCCGCCGGCTGGCAGAAACTGCCACGGGACTCAACGGCTTGTGCTTAAAGGTGCTTAACCAAAAAGAAGGCGCCCTAATCAGGGCGCCAACTTTTGAATTAGTCCTCGACGACCTCTGCAGGAGTGACCTTGAGTAAGGTTTCATCCAGTTCGCGCAAGGCGATGGTCAGCGGCTTCTCGTTCAGCTTGGTCTCGACCAATGGACCAACATACTCGAACAGGCCTTCGTTCAGCTGTGCGTAGTAAGCGTTGATCTGGCGTGCTCGCTTAGCCGAGTTGAGCACGATGGCGTACTTCGAGTCGTTGGTCTCAAGCAACGAGTCGATCGATGGGTTAATGATTCCCTCTAGGTTGGACACAGGACTCCCTATTAGTCGTTCTTAAGCCCCATGAGGGCTACAAGCTCTTCGGCGGCACGTGCCACATCGTCATTAACGATGGTCACGTCGAATTCAGATTCCGCCGCAAGTTCTAGTTTAGCGGTTTCTAGGCGACGTTGCTGTTCTTCGGGCGATTCAGTGCCACGTCCCACAAGGCGACGTACCAATTCATCCCACGAAGGCGGGGCCAGGAAGACAAATTTTGCCTCCGGCATCGACTCCTTCACCTGACGTGCACCCTGCAGATCGATCTCTAACAGGACCTTTTTGCCGTCAGCCACTGCATCTTCAACCGTCGATCGGATGGTGCCGTAGCTATTCTGGCCGTGGACTACAGCCCACTCCAGCATTTGCCCATCTTCGACGAGCTCATGGAAACGATCAGGGCCCACAAAGAAGTAGTGAACTCCGTCCTGTTCCCCTGGTCGAGCGTTTCGTGTCGTTGCGGACACCGAGAGCCAGACATCTGGGTAGTTGTCACGGATGTAGGTGGAGACAGTTCCCTTACCTACGGCCGTGGGGCCGGCTAGAACAGTTACCGACGCAGCGGTCATTGACTACACTTTCGTTTTTGGCGGGCTTTGCTTGAAGTGCTCGGTGATTGCGGTGCGCTGCTTGCGCCCCAGTCCACGCAGTCGGCGGGATGGGGAAATGCCAAGGCGTTCCAACAAGTTTGCCGCGCGTACTTCGCCGACGCCCGGCACCGATTCCAGAAGGTCCATGACACGCATGCGTCCCACGGCTTCATCTTCGTATACCAAGTCTAGTACGTCGGTGATGGAAATTTTGCCGGCGCTGAACTCAGCCTTGATTTCCGCACGACGTGTGCGGGCAGCAAGGGCTTTGGCGCGGGCCCGGATACGATCTTCGTCAGAGAGTTCTCGCAGTACCATCGTTCAGCCATCCTTAATGTGTAGTTGACTAAGGCTATGTTGAGAAACATAGCTTTCAAACGCTGCTTTTGCAAGACTAAACGCGTCGTGGCTACCAGAAACTCTAGTAGCCACGACGCGTTTGTGTCACGAACCTATTTTTCAACTACCCCGCGGCGATCAATTCATCGCGTACGCTGCGTGCTTTCTCGCGAAGGGCCGCTACATTCGGCCCGACTTTGAGAATGTCTCGACTGCTGGTGCCCAGCACCTGCGAGTAGCTCGAGGCGAATGACTTGGCGATATCTTTCGCGGTCGCACCCTGAGCACCGAGGCCCGGAGTGAGCAGCGGAGCTTTGCTGGCACTCAGGTCGATGCCCAGTTTTTGTGGTGCGTCCCCGATGGTGGCGCCAACTACCAAACCGACGTGACCCAAATCTACTGCAGCAGCATTTTCCCGGGTGACTTGGTCGATAATTGATTTAGCAACCGAGTTTTCACCACCAACGTGCTGCACCGAGGGGCCTTCTGGGTTGGAGGTCAGCCCGAGGACAAACACTCCCCTGCCGGTGGCGGCAGCCAGATCGAGCGCCGGACGCAGGGACTCGTAACCCAAGTATGGGCTCAGAGTTACTGCATCGGAAGCCAGCGGAGATTCATCATCGAGCCAAGCGGTCGCATAGGCGGCCATGGTCGAACCAATATCCCCACGTTTCGCATCGGCCAAGGTGAGCAGCCCGGCAGCCTTGGCCGCAGCCAAAGTTTCCTCGAGGGCAGCAAAACCGGCCGAACCGAAACGCTCGTAAAGGGCAACCTGCGGCTTGAGGATCGCGGCGGCACCGGCCATGGCTTCCACCACGGTCAGTGAGAAAGATCGCACACCTTCGGCTGTATTCTCCAGCCCCCAGGCTTCCAGCAACGCCGGATGCGGGTCGATTCCCACACACAGCGGGCCGTAAGCCTGCATGGCAGAACGCAGGCGGTCACCAAATGGGATCGGGCTAGGCATTGCGCGCCGCATTCAGGTGAGCCTCGTGCTCCTGCAAGCTGGTGACATCCCACGCGTATTCGCGCAGGGCGTCGATCGCCTGAACCGAGGCGCCAAATTCGGCCACCGTGGTGATCACCGGGGTGCCCACTGAGGTAGCTGCAGCGCGGATCTCGTAACCGTCGCCACGGGCGTCGGAACCCGAAGGGGTGTTCAGGATGAGTCCGATTTCGCCAGCGTTGATCAGATCGACGATCGAGTCGCCACCTTCATGCAACTTGCCCACAACCTTGGTTGGGATGCCGTTGCGACGCAGAACCTCGGCGGTGCCACCGGTGGAGATGATCTCAAATCCGTTGTCCGACAGGTGCTTGACCGGAAGGACGATCGAACGCTTGTCGCGGTTGGTCACCGAAACGAAGACCTTGCCGGAGGTTGGCAGTGGGTTGTTCGCGGCGGCCTGGCTCTTGGCGAAGGCCGTGTCGAAGTACTTATCGATGCCCATCACTTCACCGGTGGAGCGCATCTCTGGGCCGAGCAAGGAGTCAACTACCTTGCCCTCTGGGGTGCGGAAGCGAGCGAATGGCATAACCGCTTCCTTGACCGCGATCGGCGCCGAATCTGGCAGGTGTGCGCCGTCGCCCACCGCTGGCAAGTAGTTGCCACGCAGTTCGGCCAGGGTCTTACCCACGCCGATCAACGCTGCAATCTTGGCCAGCTGCACGCCGGTAGCCTTCGAGGTGAACGGCACGGTGCGCGAGGCACGTGGGTTCGCTTCGATCACGTACAAGATGTCCGATGCGAGCGCAAACTGGATGTTGATCAGTCCGCGCACACCAACACCCTGGGCGATAGCCAAGGTGGCGGCCTTCACGCGGTCGCGCACATCTGGGCCGAGGGTGATCGGAGGCAAGGTGCAGGCCGAGTCGCCGGAGTGAATACCGGCTTCCTCGATGTGCTCCATAATGCCGCCGACGTACAGATCGGTTCCGTCGTAGAGTGCGTCAACGTCGATCTCGATGGCGTCTTCGAGGAAGCGGTCAACCAAAACCGGGTGGTCGACGGTAATTTCGGTGGCGTTGGTGATGTAGCGCGAGAGGTTGGCCTCGTCGTACACAATCTCCATGCCGCGCCCGCCCAGCACGTAGGAAGGGCGAACCAAGACCGGGTAACCGATGGAGTCGGCGATTGCCTTGGCATCGGAGAAGGACACTGCGGTGCCGTTCTTTGGTGCGATCAGCCCGGCGTTATCCAGTACACGCTGGAAAGCGCCACGGTGTTCGGCCAAGTCAATAGCCTCAGGCGAGGTGCCAAGAATAGGAATTCCGGCAGCCTTCAGCTCGGCAGCAAGCTTCAGCGGGGTCTGACCGCCCAGCTGTACAAACACGCCCAATACACCGCCGGTCTGCTCTTCGGCGTGGATTACTTCCAGCACGTCCTCGAGGGTCAACGGCTCGAAGTAGAGGCGATCGGAAATGTCGTAGTCGGTGGACACGGTTTCCGGGTTGCAGTTGACCATCACGGTCTCGTAGCCTTCGGCGCGCAAGGCCATCACCGCGTGCACGCAGGAGTAGTCAAACTCGATGCCCTGGCCAATTCGGTTTGGACCCGAGCCAAGGATGATGACCGACTTCTTCTCGTGCGCCACCACCTCAGTCTCTTGATCGTAGGTGGAGTACATGTACGGGGTGAAGGCTTCAAACTCGGCCGCGCAGGTATCAACGGTCTTGAACACCGGGCGGACACCTAGGGCGTGGCGAATACCGCGAACCACGGCCTCGGACTTGCCGGTCAGCTGTGCCAGCTGAGCATCGGAGAAGCCGTGGTGCTTGGCTTCGCGCAAAATGTCTTCAGGCAGGTGCTTATTGGCGGCAACCAGCTGTGCGGTCTCGTTGATCAGCGCCAGCTGATCCAGGTACCAAGGGTCGATCGACGTCACTTCGTACAGGCGCTCGATCGAAACACCCGAGTAGAGCAGGCGTTGGACCAGCGACAGGCGCTCGGTGGAGCCCTTGACGATGGAGGCCAGTACGGCTTCGTGCTCGGATTCGTCAATGGTCTCGAAGCTCAGCTCCGAGCCCTTCTGCTCTAGTGAGCGCAGGGCCTTTTGCAGTGCCTCGCTGAAGTTACGGCCCAGGGCCATCGCTTCGCCGACCGACTTCATGGTGGTCGTCAGGGTCTTGTCCGCTGCCGGGAACTTCTCGAAGGCAAAGCGTGGGACCTTGACCACAACGTAGTCCAGAGCCGGTTCGAAGGAGGCCGGGGTCTTCTGGGTGATGTCGTTCGGGATCTCATCCAAGGTGTAACCCACGGCCAGCTTGGTGGCGATCTTGGCGATCGCAAAGCCGGTGGCCTTGGAAGCTAGTGCGCTGGAGCGTGAAACGCGGGGGTTCATCTCGATAACCACTACGCGGCCGGTGTCCGGTTCAATAGCAAACTGGATGTTACAGCCACCGGTGTCCACGCCAACTTCGCGGATGACGGCGATCGAAATGTCGCGCAGGTTCTGGTATTCGCGGTCGGTCAGGGTCATCGCTGGGGCGACGGTGATCGAGTCGCCGGTGTGTACACCGACCGGATCGAAGTTTTCGATGGAGCAGACGACTACAACGTTGTCGTTCTTGTCGCGCATCATCTCCAGTTCGTATTCCTTCCAACCCAGGATGGACTCCTCCAGGAGCACCTCGGTCGTTGGCGAATACTGCAGGCCGGCACCGCAGATGCGGCGCAGGTCTTCTGGGTTGTAGGCCATGCCCGAACCCAAGCCACCCATGGTGAACGATGGGCGGACAACAACTGGGTAGTTCAGTTCCTCGACGGCAGCAAAAGCTTCGTCCAGGGTGTGTACGATGACCGACTTGGCCGATTCGGCGCCGCAGCGCTCCACCACGCCCTTAAACTTCTCGCGGTCTTCACCGAGCTCGATGGCTTCGATGTTCGCGCCGATCAGCTCCACGTTGTACTTTTCCAGGGCGCCGGACTTATCCAGTGCGATGGCGGTGTTCAGTGCGGTCTGGCCGCCCAGGGTTGGCAGGATCGCATCCGGGCGTTCCTTGGCGATGATCTTTTCGACGACCTCTGGGGTGATCGGCTCAACGTAGGTGGCGTCGGCGAATTCCGGGTCGGTCATGATGGTGGCCGGGTTGGAGTTCACCAGAACAACTCGCAGCCCCTCTTCCTTGAGCACACGAAGTGCCTGGGTGCCGGAGTAGTCGAATTCAGCGGCCTGTCCGATAACGATCGGGCCCGAACCGATGACGAGAACTGATTTCAGATCGGTGCGCTTAGGCATTACTTGCTGTCCTTTTCTGCGGCGGAATCCAACGCGGTGATGAAGCGGTCAAAGAGGTAGGCGGCATCGTGGGGACCAGATGCGGCTTCTGGGTGGTACTGCACTGAGAAGGCTGGAATGTCCAAGCAGTTCAGGCCTTCCACCACGTGGTCGTTCAGGGAGTAGTGCGAAACTTCGACCTTGCCAAAACGCTCAACCGGGGCCAGCTGTGAGCCCTCGATCGGCGCGTCAACGGCGAAGCCGTGGTTCTGGCTGGTGATTTCTACCCGACCGGTGGACTTGTCCAGGACCGGCTGGTTGATGCCTCGGTGGCCGAAGCGCAACTTGTAGGTATCAAAGCCGAGCGCGCGGCCCAGCATCTGGTTGCCGAAGCAGATTCCGAAGTATGGCAGTCCGGCGTCGAGCACCGAACGAACTAGCTCCACCTGCTTGGTGGCGGTGGCTGGGTCACCAGGTCCGTTGGAGAAGAACACGCCGTTGGCGCCGGTGGCCTTGATATCTTCCAGGGTGGCATCGTGCGGCAAGACGTGCACACGCAAACCACGCTCGGCCAGGCGGTGCGGGGTCATCGACTTCATGCCCAGGTCGATCGCGGCCACGGTGTGCTTGATGGCACCGGTGTAGCCGTGATCGGCTGGCTCAACGATGTAGGCCTGCGCGACGGAGACCTCAGCGGAGATGTTTCGGCCGGCCATCGGTGGCTGTGCCTTGACGATCTCGATAAGCTCGGCGTCGGACTTGGCCGCAGCATCGCCGGAGAACACGCCGGACTTCAGCGCGCCAACTTCACGCAAGTGGCGAGTCAGTGCACGGGTATCCACACCGCGGATGCCCACGATGCCATATTCTTTCAGGTCATCGTCCAAGGTGCGCTCGCTGCGCCAGTTGCTTGGTCGACGAGCAGCATCGCGCACTACATAACCGGCAGCCCACATGCGGGTGGACTCCGGATCCTGCGAGTTCACGCCGGTGTTACCCACGTGTGGGAAGGTCTGCACGATGATCTGGTGTGCGTAGGAAGGGTCAGTCAGGGTTTCCTGGTAGCCGGTCATGCCGGTGGTGAACACTGCTTCACCCAGGGTTGTGCCCACGGCGCCATAGCTGCGCCCGCGGAAGATGCGGCCATCTTCGAGTACCAACACGGCTGGTAGGTTGCTCAGAGAATTCACTTATTTGTCTCCTGCTCGGCTTACGTCGGTGTGCGACGCCAGCAACTGATAAATCTTTGGGGTGTCCTCGGCATAGCGGGGACGGAATCCGGTGTCGAAGGTGAATCCTTCGCGATTCCAGGTGATCACGATCAGCCCGTTCTTCTCGACAAATTTGCCGATCATCCCGCTGGACCGCTTAACGTTTTCGAAGTGCTCCCACCCGATGTGCAGATCGCGGCTGCCGGATCGGATCAGGTGAATGCCGTGGCTTCCCAATTCCAAGGTGGCATTGGTTCGCACGCCCAGATCATGCACGGCAATGCGGTCCAGCCAGTCATCAAACTTGGTGGTGGCCACATACATTCCGGTGAAGCTGTGTTCGAGCGTATCGGCAAACTCAGCGTAGGGCTCCGGGATGTCCGATTGGCGGGCTTTGAGGTTCCGCCAGCCCAGCAAAATCATGGTGATGCCGGCTGCGATGATCAGCACCGTAATGATGATCGGGCCTAGTGCTCCCTCAGGCATGGACCGGCCTTGGGGTAGCGAGCTTGGAGTCGAGCACCGTGGCGTGACCGTGCAGGAAGGTGGCGCGTATCGAACCCGGTAGCTGCATTCCGGCAAACGGTGAGTTCCGGCCCTTGGTGGCCATAACGCTCGGGTCAACCGTCCACGTAGCAGCCGGATCAACCAGAGTCAGGTTGGCTGGCTCCCCTACCGCGATTGGTCGGCCCTGATCGGCAACACGGCCGATCTGCGCAGGCACGGTGGAGGTAATCCGGGCCACATCGGCCCAGGAGAGCAACCCGGTATCCACCAGCGTGTGCTGGACGATGGACAGCGCGGTCTCCAGACCGGTCATGCCCATGGCCGCAGCTCCCCATTCACAATCCTTGGATTCGGAAGGGTGCGGGGCGTGGTCGGTGCCGATCACGTCGATGGTGCCATCGGCGAGGCCCGCACGGAGTGCCTGCACGTCGGCTTCGCGACGCAATGGCGGGTTGACCTTGTACACCGGATCGTAGGTGCGAACCTTTTCGTCGGTCAGCAACAGGTGGTGCGGGGTGGCTTCGGCGGTGACGTTAATTCCGCGAGCCTTGGCCCAGCGGATGATTTCTACCGAGCCGGCGGTGGAGACGTGGCAGATGTGCAGGCGCGCACCCACATGCTCGGCAAGTAGTACGTCGCGTGCGATGATCGACTCTTCGGCGACCGCTGGCCAGCCTGGCATGCCCAAGATGGAGGAAACTTCGCCCTCGTTCATCTGGGCACCCTCGGTCAGACGTGGTTCCTGGGCGTGCTGGGCGATCACTCCGTCGAAGGCCTTCACATATTCCAGTGCACGGCGCATCAACAGTGGGTCCCAGACGCAGATCCCGTCGTCGGAGAACATCTTCACGGCAGCGCGCGAATCGGCCATGGCGCCGATTTCGCTCAGCTGCTTGCCGGCAAGGCCTACGGTGACCGCACCTACCGGACGGACATCCACCCAGCCGGCCTGACGGCCCAGTTCGTACACTTGCTCAACCACGCCGGCGTTGTCCGCCACCGGGGTGGAGTTGGCCATTGCGTGCACGGCGGTGTAACCACCAAGGGCAGCAGCCTGAGAACCGGTTTCCACGGTTTCAGCGTCTTCGCGGCCTGGTTCGCGCAGGTGGGTGTGGGTGTCAACCAGACCTGGCAGGAGCACCAGGTTCTTCGCGTTGATGACCTGTACGTTCTCGGTGGCTTCGATGCTGCCGATCTGCGCGATCTTCCCGTCAACGATGAGCACATCTTGCACGGTGTCACCGAGTACGGCGGCCTGTTGGATCAAATAGTTCATGGGGTCTTCTTTCAGATCAGGTCGCCGGAGAGGAGCATATAGAGGCTGGCCATGCGCACGGCCACACCATTGGTGACTTGGTCGAGCACCGTGGAGCGCGGTGAATCGGCGGCAGCCGAGGAGATTTCCAGGCCACGGTTCATCGGGCCCGGGTGCATGATCAACGTTTCGGCGCCCGAAGCGTCAAGGGTGGCCAGGCGGGCATCGTCCAGTCCCCAGTAGCGTGAATATTCGCGTGGGTTCGGGAAGTAGGCAGCGTTCATGCGCTCACCTTGGACGCGCAGCATCATCAGTGCGTCGATCCCGGACGCGATCACTGCGTCGAGGTCGTAGCTGATGGTGCACGGCCAAGCGTGGGCGCCCACTGGAAGCAGGGTTGGCGGGGCCACCATGGTGACCTCAGCGCCGAGGGTGTTCAGCAGCCACAGGTTGGATCGAGCCACGCGGGAATGCAGAATATCCCCGACGATCGCGACCTTCAGACCATCAAGGCCTTTGCCCAGCGGGTTAACACCTTCGCGTAGTGCCACCTGGCGGCGCAGGGTGAATGCGTCCAGCAGCGCCTGGGTGGGGTGTTCGTGGGTTCCGTCGCCAGCGTTGACGATCGGCAGGCCGATCCAGTCGGTGGCAGCAAGTCTGGCCGGGGCACCGGAATCTGGGTGGCGGATGACTACTGCGTCGGCACCGATAGCCAGCAGGGTTTGGGCGGTATCCTTCAGTGATTCGCCCTTGGAAACGCTCGAACCCTTCGCAGAGAAGTTGATGACGTCAGCGCTCAATCGCTTGGCGGCAGCTTCAAAGGAGATGCGGGTTCGGGTGGAGTCCTCAAAGAAGAGGTTGACCACGGTGCGTCCGCGTAGCGCGGGAAGTTTTTTGATGGCTCGGGTGCCGGATTCGCGCATTTCTTCGGCGATATCCAAGATTGAGATGGCTTCTTCGCGGGTTAGATCCGCGGTGGATAGCAGGTGTTTCATGCGGCGCCCTCGATAATCACTTCGTTCTTGCCATCAATTTCTGCAAGGTGCACACGCACCTTTTCGCTCTTGGCCGTGGGCAGATTCTTGCCTACATGGTCAGCACGGATGGGTAGTTCACGGTGGCCTCGATCAACGAGGACTGCAAGGCGCACGATGCGCGGCCGTCCCCAGTCGGAGAGGGCATCCAGCGCTGCGCGAATGGTGCGCCCTGAATAGAGTACGTCGTCGACCAGGACCACAACTTTTCCGTCGGTCCCGCCGGTCGGAAGGCGGGTTGGGGCCGGGGTGCGTGTGGTGGAGTGGCGCAGATCGTCACGGTACATGGTGATGTCGAGCTGACCTACAAGAGTTGCTGGGTCCAAATGTTCAGGCGCGGAAGCTGCGATGCGTTGCGCTAAGCGCTGCGCCAGCGGGAAACCACGGCTGGGAATGCCCAGGAGCACAAGGTCATCTGTGCCCTTGTTGGCTTCGATAATTTCGAAAGCCACACGAGTGAGTACACGATCAATATCGTCGCCGGTCAGAACCGTGCGCGACACATCTGGCACTGAATTTTCATTCATGCTGTGCACCTCTCCCTTCTCCGCCTCACGGGACGGCATTTAAAGGAATATTGCTAATTCAAATTATCACGATCCGGGGCCGATTCCCTAGCGGAAAGCTATGCATGACACTGAATGGCCAGTGAAATGCATCACTCGATGTATAGCTCTGCGCCCACGCACCCTGAGAATTAGGCACCTTAGCCCCCGCAGCAGCTAAGTGAGGCTGCCAGTATTGGCCTTGGCACACCGTGATCGAGAGATTAATACAAGCCTGATGCTGGTAATAAAGTGGCGTCCCACTCCCCCGTGGCAGCGTGCGGTAAGCGCAAAAAAGCCTGGGCCCGATCTCACAATGGAGATCGGGCCCAGGCTAGAAAACTGAGGATCGCGGTTAGTTGACCAAAGTATTAGTCAACCAAGGTGTCCTTGACGCTTTGGATTCGACCCAAAACGCCGTTGACGAATTCAGGTGACTCGTCAGTGGATAGCTCGCGAACGTTAACCACGGCTTCTGCCACGGCTACGGCGTCGGGAACATCGTCGTTGTAGAGCAATTCCCACACACCGATGCGCAGGGCGCAACGGTCAACGGCAGGCATACGCTCAATGGTCCAGTCCTTGACGTAGCTCTCTAGAACTTCGTCAATACGGTCCAGATGGGCCATGACGCCTTCGAGGATCGTCAGCGAGTACTCGTTGAGTACGATGTCCGAGTTTTCCCGGCGAGAGATAGCGACACCCATTGGATCAACGTCACGGGCTTCAGCTTCAAACAGGAATTCCAGGGCTCGGCGACGGGCTTTGGCGCGGGCTCTCACTAGTTGACACGACCCAGGTAATCGCCGGTGCGGGTATCAACCTTGACCTTGGTGTTCTGCTCTACGAACAGTGGAACCTGAATTTCCTTACCGGTTTCCAAGGTAGCTGGCTTTGTGCCAGCCGAGGAGCGGTCGCCCTGCAGGCCTGGCTCGGTGTAGGTGATTTCCAAAACAACCGAAGCTGGCAGTTCCAGGTACAGTGGGCTGCCGTCGTGCATGGCGATGGTCAGTTCCTGGTTTTCCAGCATGAAACCGGCGGTCTCGCCTACGGTCTCGCCTGGAACGGTGATCTGGTCGTAGTCTTCCAAGTTCATGAAGACGTAGTCATCGCCATCTTGGTAGAGGTACTGGTAGTCGCGACGGTCAACAGTTGCGGTCTCGATCTTGGTGCCAGCGTTGTAAGTCTTGTCGACTACCTTGCCGGTCATCACGTTACGCATCTTGGTACGGACGAAAGCGCCACCCTTACCTGGCTTGACGTGCTGGAAGTCAATGATGGTCCAAAGCTGGCCCTCAATCTTCAGCACCACACCATTTTTGATGTCAGTTGTATCCGCCACGTTTCCTCAATCCTCTATTTACACCAGCATGCACTGGCATTATCAAAAAACCATCTATAACTTTACCCTACCGACCGCTTCTGCGTTAGGGTTTGACCCGGTGGCGCTCGTTACTGCCTGGCTTACTGCTCGACGCGCTCTTCGGCAATGTTCAAACAAATGCTCGATGCATTCACCAAGTAGGCGTCGTCGCCGAGCTCGAGGCGAAGGTCCATAGCCTTACGGAAACGAGTCGCCGCAGCCTTGTAGTCGCCCTTGGCGTAGAACGAAAGTCCCAAGTGGTGATGCATCAGTGGCTCGTAATCGGTGCCAGCAAATTCTTCGGCCAGCTTGCGCAGGCGGTTGATCGCACGATCAAAATCACCCTGCATGCGGGTTAGCTCGGTGTCCAATACACGAAGGTGTGCGTTGGTTGGGTCAATCAAGCGGGATTCGGCGATCAGCTCGCCGGCTTCAGCCAGGTGGCCTCGGGCCAGCAGGATCATGACCTGATCGGTCGGCGAACCAACCTGCATCTGGTGCTCGGCGGCCTGCTCGTCGGCGACATAGGGCTTGAGGGTTTCAGGATCGACCAAAACGCCTTCGACCGAAGTTCCGACGCCCTGACGGTTTACCGATGCGACGTCAATGGCGTATGCGGTGTAGTCACCCATTTTCATTCCCCGATTTCCTGGTAGGCCGCAAAGAGCAGCGAATTATCCGGTACTTCGTAAATCCGTGGCTTGCCAATGGCTTCAAGAACAACAAAGCGCAGCTGGTCGCCACGGGCCTTCTTATCGCGCTTCATTCCATCAAGCAGTGCCGCCCAACGGTCGTTGCGGTAGGTCGTTGGCAACCCCAGTGACTTCAAGATGTTCACGTGGCGATCGGCAACCTCATCGGAGGTGTGCCCCACCGAACGTCCCAGTTCAGCAGCGAAGCACAGACCGATGGATACGGCTGCGCCGTGACGCATCTGGAAGCGCTCGGCAAGTTCGATAGCGTGGGCCAAGGTGTGACCGTAGTTCAAGAACTCACGATCGCCAGCTTCCTTCAGATCCCGGCTGACCACGTCAACCTTGACCGCGATGGTGCGCTCGATCAGTTCACGAAGGCGTGCGTTGCCTGGCTCGATAGCCTCGGCTGGGTCTTCTTCGATCAATTCCAGAATGCGTTCATCTGCGATGAAGCCGGTTTTGACGATTTCGGCCATGCCCGTAACCAGTTCGTTCTTAGGCAACGTCGCCAAAGCATCAAGGTCAGCCAATACGGCGGCAGGTGGGTGGAAGGCGCCAACCAGGTTTTTGCCTTCTGCTGTATTGATTCCGGTCTTGCCGCCCACGGCTGCGTCAACCATCGCCAACAGCGAGGTAGGAATGTGGATGACCTTCACGCCGCGAAGCCAGGTGGCTGCAACAAAGCCAGCGAGGTCGGTCACCGCGCCACCGCCTACGGAGATCACTGCGTCGGTGCGGGTGAAATCGTTCTTGCCCAGCACCTCCCAGCAGAATGATGCAACCTGGATGTGCTTGCCCTCTTCGGCATCCGGGATTTCAGCGGTTAGTGCCTCAAGGCCAGCATTGGCCAATTCGTCACGAACTACGTCGCCGGTGGTGCGCAAGGCGCGGGGGTGAATAACCAAAACCTTTTTAACCGAAGATCCAAGTAGCTCTGGCAAGTGAGACAAAAGTCCGTTGCCAACAAGTACTGGATACGATTCGGCGGGGGTGTTTCCCGAGACCTTAAGAGTGGTCGGTGCCAATGGCATCAGTCTATTCCTCCTGATGGTGATGATTTTTCTAGCGTACGCGTGCAAATGAGCAGAACTTGCATCTCGTGGTCCTAATCACAGTTGCTCAAGTTGCGGCAAAATCTCTTCGACAATTTGTAGAACGGACTTGCCGTCCACCACAACATGCACGTCAGCTAGCATTTCGTAAATGGGGCGACGCTTTTCGTAGACCTGTGCCCAGACGGTGAGTGCTTCGTCACCTGCCAGCAAAGGCCGGTTGGAGTCTTGGCGAATCCGTTCCGAAGCGGCCTCTTGGCCAAGCTCGAGATAAACCACGGTGCCTCGGGAAAGTAGCTGCTGGTTTTCTTCACGCAACACCGCGCCGCCGCCGGTAGCGACCACTCCGGTGAGTAATCGGGCCAGGGCCTGAACCTCTAAGTCGCGGAAGTGCTGCTCACCGTGTTCGGCAAAAATTTGCGGAATGGTCCCGTGATGGGACACCACCGCAGCATCGGAGTCGGCAAAACTAGTGGATAAGGCCGTGGCCAGCGACCTGCCCACGGTGGACTTGCCACTGGCCATCGGACCAATGAGGTAAATCATTACCGAATGCTTCCTAGACGCCGGTCGATCCCAGATTATCCGGGATGTTAGCTAGGTAGGAGTCGATATTGCGCTTGGTTTCGGTCACCGAGTCGCCGCCAAATTTCTCCAGCAGGCTCTGTGCAAGAACCAGCGCGACCATAGCTTCGGCAACAACACCGGCGGCTGGAACCGCGCAGACATCCGAACGCTGGTGGTGGGCGGTGGTCTCTTCGCCGGTGGCCGTATCGATGGTGCGCAACGCACGTGGAACGGTCGCAATTGGTTTCATACCAGCGCGTACACGCAGTACTTCACCGATGCTCATGCCACCTTCGATGCCGCCTGCGCGGTTGGAGTTGCGCTTGATGCTGCCATCTTCGGCGTAAACAATTTCGTCATGGGCAGCGCTGCCACGTCGGGCTGCGGTAGCAAAGCCGTCGCCCACTTCAACACCCTTGATGGCCTGGATGCCCATCAGGGCTGCGGCCAAACGGGAATCTAGTCGGCGATCCCAATGTACGTAGGAGCCGATACCCGGAGGCAGGTTGTAGGCCAAAACCTCAACCACACCACCCAGGGTCTCCCCTGCCTTGTGCGCGTCGTCAACTTCGGCAACCATAGCTTCGCTGGTCGCGGCGTCAAAGCAACGCAATGGATCGGCGTCCAGTGCGGCAACATCGGCGGCGGTAGGCAACGGAGCACCTTCTGGGGACGACACAGCACCAACAGCGGTGGTGTGCGAGACCAGTTCGATGCCAAGATCGTTCAAGAATCGTGAGGCAACCGCGCCCAGGGCCACACGGGCCGCGGTTTCACGGGCGCTAGCACGTTCTAGAATCGGACGAGCGTCCTCAAAACCGTACTTCTGCATGCCGGTGAAGTCGGCGTGGCCTGGACGGGGGCGAGTCAGTGGCGCGTTGCGCGCCATGGATGCCAGCTCGTCCAGATCAACGGGGTCAGCGTTCATCACGCGTTCCCACTTAGGCCATTCGGTGTTCCCGATTTCGATGGCCACCGGGCCACCCTGGCTCTTACCGTGGCGGACTCCGCCAAGGAAAGTAACCTGGTCCTTTTCAAACTTCATACGCGCACCGCGGCCATAGCCTAGACGGCGACGCGCCAACGCTTCGCGTACTACTTCGCTATCTACCGATACTCCGGCAGGTAGTCCTTCGAGAATTCCAACAAGTGCCGGGCCATGCGATTCGCCCGCGGTCAACCAACGCAACATGTCCTCTATTTTGCCATGACATGACGTATTTACTGGTGTCGAGTCAGGCCCAGAGAGTCAAACATCGCATTTGTGACGTCAACACGACGCTGCTCATCCCATGCCTCGTGCGCAAAGAGGCGGACTTGTTCCACTGCTTGATGCACCAACATGTGCAACCCGGAAATCACCGGTCCAGCCCAGTTTTTCGCCAACTGCGAGGGCCACGGATCGTAGGCGACGTCTAGCAGGATGCCGGTTCCCGGACCAAGGGTTGAGACCCAAGTATCGGCCGCGCGTGGCGGCAGGGTACTAAAGACCAGCGGCAGTTCTCGGAGCTGAGCTCCAACTTCTTCGGTGATGCCTGAGATTTCGTGGAAGACCGGGTTGAGCGACAGCTCATTAGCTAGGTCCAGGGCCCGGGAGGCGCTGCGAAGAGAGCGAACCACCAAAAAGACTTGCTGTACGCCCAGCTCAGCGCAGGCCTGCAAGGCTGCCAACGCGGTATTGCCCGATCCGAGGATCATGGCTTGGCCGCAAGGAGCCTGGGAAAAATCCTGAACCGCGCGGATAAGCCCGTCAACATCGGTATTTTCCCCAAACAGTGTTCCGTCGTCACGCACCACAATGGTGTTCAGCGCACTGAGGCGTTGGACTCGGGTGGAAACTTCGTCCATGTAGGGCAGGAACACGTCTTTGAGCGGCATGGTCACCGAGCAGCCGGCCCAATCTTCAGTACGCAGTCGAGCTATGTGCGCAGCGCTTTGGCCAGGCTCCAGATCGATCGCCTCGTAGCTCAGATCGGCCCCGAGTAGCTGGTAGGCACGCTGATGCAATACTGGTGACTTCGAGTGGCTCACCGGGTGGCCCAGAACCGCAGCCTGCTTCATCTTTTCCTGCACTTTCTGCTGTGGAGTTACTGCGGGTGGTGTCTAGCAGACGCCGGGATTTTCTGAGCACCAGGTTCGGAACTGTGCCTGGTTCTGCTGGTGTTCTGCATAGGTGGAGGCAAATTTGGTTTCGCCGGTACTGATATTGACCGTCACCCAGTAGTAGTAACCGTTATCTTCCGGATTAGCTGCCGCCTTGATCGCAGCATCTGCGGGAGAGCCGATCGGCGTCGGAGTTAGGCCGGTATGTACATAGGTGTTGTACTTGTTGGCCTTGTCCTTTTTCTCCGACGGACTGAACTGCAGGCTGTAGCGCTTGAGACCGTAGATGACCGCCGAGTCCACCTGCAATAAGCCGTGGGTTTCCTTATTGCCTGGGTCCAAACGATTTTCGATCGCTCCGGCTACGGTGGCGTAGTCCTTCTCGCGCGCCTCGGCTTGGAGGATGGAGGCAACGGTTAAGGTCCGGTAACCCTGTTTCAGATCGGTGATTCCAGCGTTTTTCAACGTTGTTTTGGTGCCCTTAACCATCTTGGCGAGAACGGTTTTGGCGTTGGTGCCCAGCTCAAAGCGGTACTCCCCTGGGTGCAGCCAACCTTCAAGGTTGGGCACAGATGAGGGAAGCCCGAACTTTTCTGGCTGATTGGCCAGCTTTTTCAAGTCCGCTAGTTTCAGCCCTGAGCTCTTGGAGATCTCGCTCAGTGCTGCGTCAAGGCGGAGGTTAGCTTTCAGCCCAATGTAGAAGACCTTGCCCGGCTTGTTATTAACCAAAACCTTGGCCGCGTCCGCTGCCGGCATCTGCGACTTAAGCAAGTAGGTGCCGGGGTGAATGAACTTGTTTGTGGATTCGGAATCCTCAATTGCTTTAATGAGCAGCTTGTCGTTGGAAATCACGTCCATCTCTTCAAGCTTGCGCGAGATCACTCCCACGCCCCAGCCATCTTGAACGGTGAATTCCACGGCGGATCCGCCTGGGCCCGGATAGTCGTCGGGGTTAAATTGCTTAACCAGAGCCTTAACGAAGAACAGGGACCCTGCGACGATCAGGGCAAAAATAATGACGGTGGCCAGCATGACGACGTTGCGCTTGCGCCGGGTTTTTTTGCGTCGTTCGCGCTTAGACACGGAAGGGATTTCGCCGGTCAAAGAGCTGGCAAACATCGTTTCTGATGCTTGCTCTCCCGTGGTTTGGGTGCCCTGCGCAGGTGCCAAGGCGGGGAGGAACCGGGTGTTGGTATTCTCCCCGTCCTGGCTTTCTGGTGCGCTCGTGCTTGCCGAGGCAGCGGCGGTTTGCTGTGCAGCGCCACCGCTGTAGTGATTCAGGCCGGTTAGTTCCGGAGCCGAAGGTTCTGCGATCGGCGGACGTTGGCCCGCCGAGAAGCTTTCGTATAGCGCGCGATGTGTATCGCGTTGGCGCTCATGACGGGCTTCTTCTCGCATTGACTCTCGTTTCTCGGGGCGGTTCGTACTAAACCTAGGATCGCTAGGTTTACTTCAGTACGATCCGGCTGGCCCGCACGCGGACGTTGTTCCGGCGCATTTCCAGCACCTGCTGCAGGATTTCAGTGGCTGCAACTTGGTCGACAACCTTGCGATGATCCTCCATCTTACGTCCCGAAGCATGCAACGCGCGGTGCGCATTAACCGTGCTCAAGCGTTCGTCAACCAGAAAAACCGACAGCTCGATATTAGCCTCTGAAGCTTCTTCTGCCAAAGCAATAGCGTAGTCACGAGCCATTTTGGTGGATTCTGTGGTGTTTCCGGCCAGCGATTTTGGCTCCCCGATGAACACCTCGGTGGCATTTCGATCGGTGATGATGCGCAAAAGCATTCGACGGTCCGAATTTTTCTTCACATCGCGTCGAAGGGTCATCACAGGGGTCGCCAGAATGCCCGATGGGTCAGACGCGGCAACGCCGACGCGGGCTAGGCCCACGTCGACGCCGAGTGCAACATTAGCCATTAGCTAAGGCCGCCCGGATAGCATCCAGTGCTTCGTCAATCTTCGAAGCATCCTGGCCGCCGCCCTGAGCCATATCGTCCTTGCCGCCGCCACCGCCGCCGAGTACACCGGTCGCGGTACGGACCAAAGCCCCAGCCTTAAATCCATTGGCACGTGCGTCATCGTTGGTCACTGCTAGCACCAGTGGACGGCCGTTGGATTCGCCGATCAAGACGATCACCGCCGCTTCACTGCCTAGCTTGCCGCGCAGATCCAAAGCCATGGTGCGTAGCGCATCAGCCGAATCGATCTGGCCGGCGTTGTGTGCCAGCAGACGGGTCGAACCGATGGTGACGACCTTCTCCAACAGCGATGCGGACTGTGCAAGCATTGCCTGGCTCTTGAGTTCAGCGATCTGCTTTTCAGCCGCCTTGAGCTTGGCAACGGTGTCGTTAACACGCTCGGAGACCTGGTTAGAAGGCACACGGAACAAGCCCGAAAGCTCAGAAACCAAAGCACGCTCAGCTGCGCCGTGACGGAATGCTTCCATACCGACCAGCGCCTCAACACGGCGGTTGCCCGAGCCCACCGAAGCTTCGGAGAGCAAGGTCAGCTGACCAATGCGGGCGGTGTTATCCACGTGGGTACCACCACACAGTTCGCGCGACCAAGCACCGTTCATTTCAACCACGCGAACGTCGTTGGAGTACTTTTCGCCGAACAGGCTCATAGCGCCCAGCTTCTTCGCCTCTGCCAGAGCCATTTCGTTGGTGACAACCTGGTAGTTCGAAGCAATTGCGAGGTTCACAACCTCTTCAACTTCGCTGCGAGCTGCTGGCGAAAGCGCCTCTGCCCACGAGAAGTCGAAGCGCAGGTAGCCTGCCTTGTTGAAGGAACCAGCCTGGGTGGCCGTTGGGCCAAGCAGCTCGCGCAGTGCAGCGTGCACCAAGTGAGTGGCGGAGTGTGCCTGCTCGCCGGAGCGACGGCGTACCGCGTCAACTTCGGTGCGGACCAAAGCCTCGGCTGGAAGCTCGCCCTCACGCACGATCACCTTGTGTACGTTCAGACCCTTAACCGGAGCCTGCACATCGGTGACCTCGAGAACAAAGCCATCACCGGTGATCAGACCGCTGTCGCCAGCCTGTCCGCCGGACTCAGCGTAGAACGGGGTCTCGTTGAGCACCAGGTCAATTTCCTGACCCTGCTCAGCGTAAGGAACAACCTGGCCGTCGCGGATAATGCCACGGATCGACGACTCACCCTGAAGGGTGTCATAACCGGTGAAGTGCACATTGCCGGCCTCAGCCAGCTGGCTGTAGACAGAAAGGTCAGCGTGGCCGGCCTTCTTGGCCTTAGCATCCTTCTGCGCGCGGGTGCGCTGTTCGTTCATCAGTTCGCGGAAGCGCGGCTCGTCAACGGACAGACCAGCTTCTGCTGCGATCTCTAGGGTGAGGTCGATCGGGAAACCGAAGGTGTCGTGCAGGGTGAAAGCGTCGTCACCTGAAAGGTTCTTGCCCTCGTCCTTAGCGTGACCCAGCGCTTCATCAAGACGGGTGGTGCCCGAAGCGATGGTGCGACGGAATGCGCGCTCTTCAGCGTAAGCAATGCGCGCAATACGCTCGAAGTCGTTGGCTACCTCTGGGTAAACACCCTTCATGGCATCGCGCGAGACTGGAAGTAGCTCTGGGAGTACTTCGGTATCCACGCCCATCAGGCGCATGGCACGCACGGCACGACGAATCAGGCGGCGCAGCACGTAGCCGCGGCCTTCATTGCCCGGAGTGACCTGGTCGGAGATCAGCATCAGCGAGGAGCGGATGTGATCGGCGATCATGCGCAGGCGCACGTCGGTGGCGTGGTTAGGGTCAGTTGGATCCTCGGTGGAGGTGTAGGTGGCGCCAGCGAGTTCTGCAGCCTTGTCGAGCACCGGACGGACCTGATCGGTCTCGTACATGTTCTCCACACCCTGCAAGATCATCGCAAGGCGCTCAAGGCCTAGACCGGTGTCGATATTGCGCTTTGGCAGTTCGCCGGCAACATCAAAATCGGTCTTGGAGCGTACGGCCGAAAGGCGGTACTGCATGAACACGAGGTTCCAGATTTCGATGTAGCGGGTCTCGTCGACAGCTGGGCCGCCTTCTTGACCGTACTGTGCACCGCGATCGTAGTAGATCTCCGAGCAAGGACCGCCGGGACCGGGCTGGCCGGTGTTCCAGTAGTTATCTTCCTTACCGGTGCCTACAACGCGCTCGGTCGGGATGCCGATCTCTTCTTCCCAGATCCGTCGTGCTTCAACGTCCTTCTCATCGCCGTCTTCATAGACGGTGACCCAAAGGCGTTCCTTGTCCAGACCGTAGCCACCATCCTCGAGCGAGTTGGTCAGCAGTTCCCAGGCGTAGTGAATGGCTTCACTCTTGAAGTAGTCACCGAAGGAGAAGTTACCGCACATCTGGAAGAAGGTGCCGTGACGTACGGTCTTACCTACTTCTTCGATGTCGCCGGTACGGATGCACTTCTGCACCGAAGTCGCACGGTTGTACGGAGCCTCTTCGCGGGCGGTGAGGTACGGAATGAAAGGAACCATACCGGCCACAGTGAACAAGAGTGAAGGGTCGGCTGATACCAGCGAGGCGCTGGGCACCGCGGTGTGGCCCTTCGAGACGAAAAAGTCGACCCACCGACGGGCAATTTCCTGCGTTTTCATCGTGTTACGGATGATCCCTTCACTTAGCGGCGTCCACGCCCAAGGCGGAACGTAATTCTTCTTCGCGGGAGCTCATTCCTTGATGGAAGGCTTCCAAATATTCCGCGACGCGGTCAGTGTATTTGCTGACCTGGCGATTAAGCGCTGCCCCGGACTTTACTTCAGCGTATTTCTTGGTGGCGAGCATTCCTACGCCCACACCAATAGAAACCCACAAGAGCTTTTTCATTCTAGTCTCCTTGGCGGCCATCAGCTGGCCGACGGTCTGATCATGCGTCGATACGTGTTCGATCGAACAGGCTCTGACTTAGCGGCTGCGACGTGCCTTGCCACTTGGCTTGGTGTTCATTGCAACCTTCACGCCTTCGGTGAACGCGGCGACCTTGATCAGCGGCTTGCCTACGGTGGCAGCAACTAGCGAGGACAGCGCGGAAACATTGGCACTGGTATCAGAAACGTTATTGGTGATCGTGTCGACCTTTTTGAGCTGGTCATTGGTGGTGGCGACCGTGTTGGCGACCTCCCCTAGCAATGGGGTGGTTCCGTCTGCCACGTCCTTGATCGTGGTGCGAAGCTCATCAAACACCTTGCCCAATTTAATGATCGGCACTGCCAGCAGTACGACCAGTACTACAAACGCGCCGGCGGCGATAAGCCCTGCAATATCCGAACCCGACATGTGCTTCCTCTTCTGCTTTGGTTTTTGGTGCCAGTCCACCTTATCGAAGTCTGAGCTCCAACAGGTAGTTAAGCGACAAGCCCGCAACCGAAATCGGTTGCGGGCTTGGAACTAGCGCACGGATTTAGCGTGCGTAGTCTGATGCGTATTAAGAGGGATAGATGTTTTGGCCTGCGCTTATGCGGAATTCCGGGGCAAAACCGTGAATTTCGTTGGTGCCCAGAATTGCCTCAGTACAGTCATTTCAAGCCTGAATCAGCCGCCTACCGGGAGCCAACCGCCACAGAACCGCCACAACTCCCCTACCATTCCCGATCCACCATTATGCTGAGGCGAACTGCTCCATCGGGCACCAACTCGGAGGCTTGGTCTCGGGCTGCCTCGTAGTCATCGCCGACGGCTGACGTGGCCATGATTTTCCCGTCTTGCAGGTAATTTACTTTTACTTCCACATGGCGAATTCTAGTCGGTTTCTGGAAGGGCTGCTGTCCACGGGTCTGCCCGGAAACTGATCTTGGCGTCTTCGCGTTCGTGCCAGGTGTGATTGTCTTCGGTGCTGCGCCAGATGCTGTCGGCTCGCTTGATTCGAGTTGCCGAGGTGGTGGGTACCCACTTCACGTCTAAGCGCCCGTTGTAGACCCAGCGGGCCCCGTTTGGTGGGTATTCAATGAACAGTTCGCCTTGCACCCATCCACGCAACCTAGCGTGGATCTTCCCCAGCTCAGTGTCGAACACTTGAACGTACGGGTACTCGCCAGTCATGTATGTACGCATGCGCTCGAAACGATTATCAGCAAACTGAGGCATACGACAATTTTAGTGGTGGATATTCGATTGACGTAACTACGTAGTGCGCTTATGCTTAGCTGGGTAAGCATGAGCGCGCAACTTCACTCGTAGAAAACCGCTTTCGCTCACTAAATAGTGCTTGACCTGCACGTACTCACAGCGCGCAGGCTCGTCTAGATCGAGATAGAGGGAATCAAGATTTCAGCTAAGCATGAGTTCGACAAAGATTCAGCCACAACGAACGGTTCTAAGGGCGGAAAAGCTAGAGCTGCCAAAACCACGGCAACCCAGAGAAGCCTTATCGCGCAAAAGGCGGCCGACGCGAGGTGGGGGAAACTAGTTCATAAGGCGGAATTTGTCGGATCCATAGACATCGCCGGATTGTCCTTGGAATGCGTTGTGCTGGAAGACGGCCGGCGCGTCATATCTCAGGGTTCAATTCTAGAATCGCTAGGCCGATCATCCTCAAGTGGCCGGCGAACAAGAAATGACAACCGTCCACCTTTTGCCGAAGCAGGTAACCTGGTTCCATTCTTCACAGAGGACCTCATCAACCTGTTCGACCGTCTCGAATACCGTCAAGAAGGGTCGAATCTTACTCGTCTCGGTTACGGGGCAGAGATCCTTCCACTAATATGCGACGTTTATCTAGCCGCCCGAGAAGCTGGAGTGCTCACTACGCAGCAGCAGGCTACCGCGAAACACGCAGAGATTCTTGTGCGTGGTTTGGCCCGCGTCGGAATTGTCGCACTCGTTGATGAAGCGACTGGGTACCAGTCGAAGCGTGCTAAAGATGAACTGGCTAAGATCCTCGAAGCCTATGTGAACGAGGAATATAGGAAATGGGTCAGGAAATTCCCTGAAGTTTTCTTTGAAGAGCTCTATAAACTACACAGCTGGGACTTCAGGCCGGGGAATCACAATCACCCTGGCTACGTAGGTAAGTTCATCAACCAATATGTGTACGATGCATTGCCCGATGGAGTCCTCGAAGGGTTGCGCGAGGTGAACCCCAAGAACTCGTCGGGCAACAGAACGAGACGGCACCATCAACATCTGACTGAAGAACAGGGACTGTCGCATCTTGAAGATCAGATCAAAGAGACCGTGACTCTAATGAAGCTTGCCGATTCAAAAAAGCAGTTCCACGCAAGCTTCAACAAACTACACCCGACCAATCCGGAACAGTTCGAGTTGGATCTGAACCTAGACTGATCGAATGGTTAAATAAAGTAAACCGCCCCACTCGTAATGAGTGGGGCGGTTTACGTTTTGGCCAGGCTCCCGGAGTACGGCCGTCTCCGGGAGTCCAGCGGTGCGGTGGTCTTGCCCTGCCACCGCGCAGGGGGTTTATTCGGCTACGTGGTCGCCGGGGTCTTTGCCAGTTGGTACAAGGTAGCCGGCAATGATGACTAGCAACGTGGTTACCGCGCCTTGTACTTCACCGGGTGCGTCAATGCCGAGCAGTCCGAGGATGTAGAACACGATGGTGGTTACGGCTGCCGCTGCGGTTGTTGCGCCGGTGACTGGTCCGATAGTGCGTGATGCCATGGTTAGACTCCTAGTCGTCGTTGTTGTCGTTGAGCCAGCGCTGGATGGCTTCGTAGGTCATCTTCTTCGGCTCGCCGTCGAGGATGCCCTTGTAGAACTTGCGGTCTTTGAGGTAGCGCTGGAATTCGTACCAGAACCACTGGCCCGGCTTGCCGTCCACCTTCAGCGGAGTGCCCTTGGGTACGCCCCACTTCGCGACAGGGGTCTTGATGTAGTACGGCTTTCCGTTCGGGTCGCGTACGTCGCGCAACCAGTTCTGCAAGTCGGTGTAGCCGAGTTTCCGGATCTTGCCGTCCCACTGCTTGTTCGACTTATAGCCGAGCTGGTGCATGAGAATCTGGATAGCACCCTGCTCCCACGACTTGTAGTTGCCGTTGATCTTGAGCTCGGCATAGTCGGTCGGGAAAGTGGTGGAGCCGTTCGGAGTGTTCGATGGCGACTGGTCTTTGACCTTCTTCACCTTCGCGGTTTCAGGCTTGCCGACTGGCTTCACCTCACCCTTCACAAGTCCCCACGAGCCGGACTTGGCCGCAGCGGAGGTGTGTTTGATCGACACATGAACATGCTTGGTGTGGGCGTTGGCGCCTTCGTACTTGCGCCACCTGGTGCCACCCCAGATGCGGTAGTTGTAGATGCAGTAACTGGTGCGGTTGTCGTAGATGACGGCGTTCAGGAAGTCAGTGACGCTGATGCCGTCCTTGTCAACGTCGATGGCACGGACGATGCCACCGTCTGCATAGTCCGGGTTGTGATCGGAGACGCGTGCCTGGTGAGAGGTATCGCCCACCCAGCCATCTGACGCTTTGTCACGATCAGGCCATCGGGTATTAGTTTCGCTGCGGAGATCCACGAGCGAAGGGGCAAGGTAGAAACTCATTGCCAAGTCCTTTCGGGCATAAAAAAGGCCCCGCTGTGAGATGCAGGGCATAAAAAATGGACTAGCGTTTGCTAGTCTTTGTTGGTTTGTGGTTTTTCTGGGGGTGTAGGCCATGCGCCGATTTGCTCGATCGTCGCACCGTGTTCGATCGCTATCCGGCGCACGTGTGAACAATGCTCAGCGGTTAGCCGGCGATAAGTAGCCTCCCACTCGCGCCACGCTTCAGCAGTAGCTACACGTTCAGCAAGAGACAAGTTCTCTTTACGTTCCGATTCAGCACGGCCTGACCGCCACTTAGCGAACTCTTGAATCCCGACAGTGAGGAAACCGCCACTGCCCACCATGATGGCGAGCGTCGCCCAAATTTGAGGGCCATCCATAATGGCCTCCTACTTGCCAGGCTCATACGAATACGGTTTGATCCGCCAGTACCTATTCACAAAGTGCAGTAAGCCGATGAGCACGAAAACAAGCTGTGGAATCCGGTTGCCTGACTCAGTGATATGCAATGAAATGAGGATGCTTGCGTATAGTGTGATTGCCGTAGCGCAGGCGATGATCGCTGGTTTCTCAATCAACCATTTCCCGGTCGGTGCTGAGTATGCACCCATCGCACCACCGACCAGCGCGAACAGACCCCACGCTAGTGTGATGCCGTTGCCGAATGCGCCCTCGATACTGCGTGGTGGATCCAATATTGTCACCAGCCCGCCAGTGAAACAGAGAACGTAAATGAGTGTTTGAACAACGGACACAAGGCGAGGTTCCTGGATACGATTCCAGAGGCTCACCGTCCAATGCGGTTTAGACATAAGATTGCCTCTTTCGTAAATAGGGCGCGCCTACACTGCGTTTCCTGGCAACGTTGAAGGCATGTTCTCTTTCGTGTACCAGTGAATGGTGAAGTAGATCTGCGCGCCCGTTGTCACTCCGAGAATTTGAAGGTTCCCGTCTGACCTGACATTTACGCGCTCTCCGGCAGGGTTCCCATCACCATAGACTGCTTCGTTGAATAGCCGAATGTCTGGTGGGCGGAACCCTGCTGGGACTTGCATCTGATATTGGTTCGCGCTCACATATGGCACGCCCCATACGGATAGTTCGACCCAATTGCCTGATCGAGTTAGCGTTACTTTTCCGCCAGTTCCACCCCATAGGGAACGAACGTCTCGCGGCCCTGTTTCCTTGTTTAGTAGCACGTGCGCCTCACCTTCGTAGGTTCGCGTAACTGCATAGATAGGCAGGTCAGTCAGGTTGACTGGTGTCGTCAAGTTCGGCACACCGACAATAATCGAGTGCTGGACACCGCTAAGACTATGCATGGTCACACGGTAGGCCCAAGGGATCGTATCCCCCTCGGGCGTCGGCTCCACAGCAACGAGTGTTGCTACTCCGGCGTTCAGTTCCACCTGCTGCGGAGAGGGCAAGACGGTGGACGGCCCTGCGTTGAATGGTTGGGTTGGTTCGATACTTACCGAGCCCATGAGGTTGTCGGCTGTTCCTCCGCTGCCGTCGCGCAGGTTTATGTTGATATTTCTCGCCATTGCTTCCCGTTGTTTCTATCGGGTCTGGACGGAGAATTTCGCCCAGCGCATTTCGGGGACCATTGATCCACATCGGAAGCCGACTTTTGTGTTTCCACGCAGCGGGTCGTAGTACTGTGCCGAAGGCGTGTACTGTGTGATGTACTGTCCGTCCAAGAATATGGTCAACGCTCCGGAACGTGCCACAACACGAATCGTGTGCCATCCTGCGCTGATACTCTTGGGAATTTCGAGGCGTAGTCCCGTAGCTCCTGCGATGGTCGTGTAAACGCCGATTCGTTGGGTTGATCCCGCGTCGATGAATACGCCCATACGGTTGTCGTTGTCTTTAGCCCAGAACACTAAACCGGAGAGAGTAGAAATATTGCCTGGATGGTAAATATCGAGGGTTGCGTCAAAGTCGTGCGCTACCGATTCAATAAGGCAAGTTCCAGGTGAAACGATGCCTACTGAGTTGCCCATGACTTCAAATTCTCCCGATACTGCACGCCACGGTTGCCCCGTGTCGGCTACACCCAGTGGGCCATTGGCACGCAGGAAGTCATCTTTCACGACTACCTTGTACTTGGGCGCTTCCACGGGGGCTTCTAGTGCACGTCCGATAAGTCGCGCTTGCATGTCATGGCCGGGCGGGGTGAGGTGCACTTCGTCTGGCTTCAGGTAGTCGAGCGGGTCAGTTCCGGGGATTCCTATGGCTTTAAAGTCGTAGGAAACATCTACGAATGCCACGTTGGAGCGTGTTTCGGCGAGCTCGCGAAGTACTTTTCGGTATGCGTCCCAGTAGCTCGTAATGTCCTTGTTCTGCCGTTGGTGGGCGTGAATGAGAACATGAACGTGCGGCACGGTAACTACTGCATCAATCTGGTCGAGGACAGCGACTAGACCGTTTCGGTATCGTTCCTCCGTGAAGCTCAGGTTTGCGTCATTAGAGCCGACCATGTGGGTGATGAGGCTCGGCTGAATCTGTCCGATGCGCGTAATTTTCGATGCTGGCATGTAATCTTCGACGGTAGTTCCAGACTGGCCGAAGTTGTAACCATGCAGACCGGGCAGGTCGTAGATTTGAGTGGTGTGATCACCCACAGGCGTTTCTCCGCCAGGACCCGAAGCGTACTGCGCCTGCATGCCGGTATGGAGTTTATTTACCCACCTATCTGCTGGTCGCTGATCAGATCCTTCGGTGGAGGATGAACCGCAGTAGACGTGCGAGACAGGACCGATTTGGGCGCGTGCATACCCTGCGAACATGGCTCCAAGTGCCGGGTTCGTGGTTTTTTGAATAACGCCGTATACGCTATCTCTCGCCGGTCCGTTAGCAGTGATCGCAGCAGAAATGACATTACCGGCTGGTGCACCGATTAGCGCTGCTGCTGCTTCAGCAGCGATCCGTGAAGCTTCGGAATCTTCTGCTGCGTTCCGTGCATCTGATGCGATGCTGTTGAGGTCGCCCTCAACTGGTGGGGTCCACTCGTAGACTGGCAGGCTATTGAAGTTGATAGCGGTAGTTCCGTCTGGAACTCCTACGACCCAAGTCCAAGTCTTTTCTGTGTTTGAATCGAAAACGGTTACCCGGTGCGCCCATTCAGGAATTGGGCCGGGAGGTGTGATCGACGCATCGGTGGCCACCGCTATACCATTGACCAGCGGGATGGTGCGCTCAAAAGGCATAACCCAGGAAGCACCTAGTTTGTATGGGCGAGTCGCTTCGATGGTGATTTTACCGTAGAGGACTTCCACGGCTGATCCCCCACCACGGCGGAAGTTGAAATTAATTTGACGGCCCAATGCTGGACTCCTTCTTTAGTTGAGTCGGAATACGACTGTGGCGACGGGGTTGTTTCGTGCCGCCCCGCTTTGTTGTGCGATTGCGACGATTCCGCCTGCTGTGATTCGGACTACGCCTACATATCCGCCGTCGAAGTAGGCTGCACCGGTTGCTCGGCCTTGGGTTGGCCCTATACCAACCGGTAGGCTGCCAACGATTTCGAGGCTTCCTGATGCCAGAGAGCCGCCTAAGTCGATTTGGACGATGACGATCTTGCCGTATCTCGTGTAGGCCATAGTTCCGCTCATGCCAGCCAGAGTTACCGGAACGTCGACCCATCCTGTGTCGAACACTGTTGATCCTGCTGGGGAGAGCGCTTTGATCCAGTCGTTAATGCCCGACCACCAGCGCCTGATTCCGCCGATTCCTGACCACGGGTTGTCGGATGCTTCGGGGCTTACTGGTGCGACGATCTGTTTTGGTGTGCTCAAAGTGTTCCTCCGAAGTCTTGGCCCCATTCGTCTAAGTCGTTGAATGAGCGGATTTGTTGTGCTTGCAAGAAAGCGTCAAGTGCCGTAAAGCTGTCCAAACTGTTGGGCTGCATGAACTGATCCCAGTCATCGAACGTCACTGCCACCAATGTGAGATCAAGCTCTTGGCTGTACTGAGAGTGGTCGCCATTCAAAGTGATGCCGGTTATGAGCGCCTTAGATCGCAAGTTAGTGATCGGGTCGATAATCCGGACCAGATCACCTAGCTGCCGTGCGAGGTTAGGCACGACGCGCATTCCTTGCAGCACAGGTTGAGCTACTTCTGTTTGTGAAGCCGCCCAGTGCAATACCGTTTGAGCTGCGTCAGCGTCTTGAATCCACGCGCCGGTTGATAGCTCTAAAGGGCTGACCGCTTGGTTGGCTGAGACACCTTTGGATATTGTTACGGGATCTCCGGCTGTTACTAACAGGCTGGTGCGCAGGGTGATTGCAGGGTTGCCGTTTCCGTCAACCATCCAGATCGCCGAAGTGTTCTTGTTGGTGATAGTGATCTTGATGCGCGAGCTGCTGACCATGCTGGTCTTGATACTCACTGAGTCATCGGCGGGTCGTGAACCTGAGCCATCGAGGGCAAATGATGCAGCCCAGCGCGATAAGCTACCCTCGGGATACCGGGTATCCCATAGAGGAACCCACCGTGAGAGTCGGTCTGTGGTTCCGTCGATGTCTACGAATAAGACTTTGGGCGTGCCCACCCTGATAAGTAGTGGACTGTCTGATTCCCAGATTGTTGTTTCATCAGCTGATTTTGTGACAATGGTCGGCTTGTAGGTTAGCTCCACTCGGTCCGCTTGGTCGGCTGGGTCTATGATCCATCCAAGAGTTTCGACCTGTTCCAGCGCTTCGATGGTTTCACCATAGTTACCAGTTCCGCGCAGTAGATCACGTGACCGGAAAATTAGTGTGCCAGTCTCATCCATCCATACGGCGCCACCGGTTGACGAAGCGATCTCTTGGAGTAGATCCCATCCTGGTGCAACTGGTACGTCTAACAGTCCGGTGAGTATCGACCCTGTGGAATTGATTTTCGCTTTGTTCCCGCGCCCGAAAATCTCTGTGGCGGTCGTGGTACTGAACTGCACGCCACGGGCCACCGCGTCTCCCACTCCACGAACCTGGCCTCGTGGTGGGGATACGCGTACTGGGGTCCATGTTTTACTGCTGTATGCCCCGTAGCTCGTTCCCTCAGCACGTGCCCTCATGGAGAAGCCCTTGAGGTTCACTTGGAACTGGATACGTCGCCAACCTGAACTAGCAGACGGTGCACCTAGTATGGGAACCTGTAAAGTCTCCACACTGTCGCGTGTTGCAGTGACCGATGCTGCTGCCACCGTAAAGGTAATGTTGTCGCATCCAGGAACTTTGAGGACAACACTCCCTAGCCCGTTATGGTCTAGCGTTACGTACCATGCGTCAGGGTCATCCGAAGCATTAGCCAATACTGTTGCACCTGATGCGAGTCCAATCTGCCCGTCGTGGTCAGCCCATGCCAATTCCCCAGTCACGTTTGTGTTTGGGTTAGTTGCAGAACGGTCGGGGACACTGGAACCCATGAGCGGGAAGCTGAGCAGTGTTGTCGAAATAGGCTCAGGAACCGCGTAATATCCACCGGCTCTTGCTACCTGATGCACAACCCAAGCAGCGTCAAGCCGGTCCGTTTCCGAGTACGTCCACTTCAGGGTGAATGGTTTGCGCAGCCGCAGGGAATATTCATCAAGATCTAAAGAAACTTTCGCTTCAGTCGAAGCTCCACTAATCGGCGCGACCGTGAACTCACCCAACGCAATACGACGATCAGGAACTGTTGTGTAACCGCCAAATTGCGACGCATACACGGTGCACCGGCCACCCGGCCCGAGGCGGTATTGACCAAACCCCCAAGGCGACATGTGGGCAGGTAGCTGAGGAATACTCACCTGACCAGAAGCGATACTGTGCCCAGAAGCGCCTCGCACCTGAGTCGGCAACATACCCCCGGTAAGCTGCCGAGAAATAGACCAATCCCCTACAGGGCTAGTTCCCTGTGGCGCTTCCACTGATTTTGGCGGCCAGGTTGATTCGTGAAACTCACTGAATATTTCAGGGATGATTTCTAGCGCCGATTCGCCAGGCCAGTTTGAGGGCTTCTGCTGCAAAGTTTCCTCCTAAATATTGGGTCGGCCAACCTCCATGAGGGTTACCTCATAGTCAGATCGAGAATTGTTATCAAGTAGCATCTGGAGGACGCGCTGAGGGTCCTGCACTGCTACACGGCAGGGGGTTCCTGCTGATGCGTAGAAGTCACCGCGAGGCGGTCCTTCGTGGATGGTCGCCCCTGATGTGCCTGTGTTTGTTATTTTTAGGGTGATTGTTGAGTCGGAGAGAGGTGTGAAGCTGGCGGCGCATTGGCGGTATCCTGACCCCGTTGGTGCGCTGATGTTGATCATGGTTCCCGTGCCCAAGCGGTATTGCGCCACGGTGGTCCCTGCTTCTGCCTGTGACCAGACTGCGACCGTGTACACCATTCCACGTAGCGTTGGTACGGTGATTTCTCGGCCTGGCTGAATCCCACCCATCGGAACGCCATCCACGATGACCGCCGATTCTCCCCCCGCGCTTAGGCGGGCAGGGATCATGTTTTCTCTCGCTTTAGCAACGTCATAAAGCCAGCAGTCCCCCAGCAGCCCGTTTGATGCGTAATTGAATAGTTTTGCCCACGCCGGCTTCTGCCACAGTCTCCCCACTGTCCAAGTGCGGGGTGCTGAACGCCCTATTTGCGCGTACCTCACCCCGCCCGTGGTAACCAGTTCAGATCCCCTGCGATCAGAGGACACCTCGACACCAGCGGACACTTCCACTGGTTGCATTGCTCCGAGTGGTCCAAAATAAAAACCGCTCACGGGGGATCCTCCTACTTGTGTGTTCCGTTGAATCGCTCGCCAGCCTGAACCAGAGTTCCGGCTTGCTTGCCACTTACTTGAAGAGCGGCGCTGAGCTGAATGCTGGACATTGCTTGAGCTAACTGTTGGTAGTCGATAGCCACAGCTGGAGCTGATTGCGATGACGCGTAACGCGACACCTCAACAGACGGCGGAACCATGAGCGCCGGTGGAGTCATCAGGTTCTCGGCAGCAGATTCAACATCGCTAACCTTAGACAGCAGACCAAGCTCCACGCCGTCGCCAGCATCCACGCCAGCCTTGAACAGTGTGCGTGAAGGTGAGTGCATGTCCAAGGACTTACGGAATGCTTTCTCTGCGTTCTTGCCGAGCTTGTAGAACGCGTTTTCAACAACGTCATTCTTCTTCTCCAAGCCGTCCACCAAACCCTGCGCGGCATCAATACCGCCCTTAGACATGGCCTTCGTCAAAGACTCGCCCGTGTTCAACCCGTACTTCTCAACAGACCTGAACGAACTCAAGAAGCTCTTACGTTCGCCATTGTTCATGGACAGCATTGCGTCGGCCAGCTCGAACGTTCCCGATTGGGTCCATTCGTCGATTACCTGCTGGATCATGTTCTCGTTGAAGCCCAACTTTTGAAGCTTCGACACCTTACCGGACAGCTTCTTAGCACCGGACGCGAGAGACTTACCAAAGGACAGTAGACCCTTCTTGCCTACGTACTTCTGGTATCCCCACTTGTCCGTCTGCCCTGTCAGCCCACCGAGATCGAACGCGCCAACCATCGAGGATTGGACACCCTTCTGAGCTGATAGGAGATCGTCACGCTTCGAAACAGCCTTGTCCAGCTTCTTCGTCAAAGACTCAGAACGCTTCTCCAAGCTGAGCAACTGAGACTCCATGCCATACGCAGTAGACCGCAAAGAAGACCGCTTACCCTTAGACAAGTCCTTGTTGCTCGACTGCTCAAACAGGCGATCAACAACGCTCATACCAGATCCTGAAGTGAAGCTGTCCGTGATTTCGCCACGCTTCAAATCACGTCGCAAATCAAACCGCGCCTCAGACAAACGACCCTGACGCTCACGCTCAGCCTTAGCCGCCTCCTGCGCCTTCTTCCGTGCATCGTCAGCACGCTTCTTAGCTTCCTTAGCAGCCTTATCCGAAGCCTTCTTAGACGCATTACTAGACTTCTTAGTAGCCGAAACTTCAGCCTTGAGTTGCTTCAACTCGTACTTAGCGTCGTACAAGTCAGCCTTGAGAGCTGCCTTGCGCGCCTTGTTCTTTTTGTCCCCAGGCATCAACGAGAACTGACGTTGCAACCGGTCAACCTTCGACTGAGCCGAACCAACACGACCGCCTGATGCGAGGCCAGCAAGGTGCTGTACTGCAGGGTCGTCGCGGTTGATCGCTGACAGGATGCCGTTGTATTTGTCGGAGCTCTTGTTGTTGATGATCCATTCGCGGTCATCCACCCAAGCGATTGGGTTTCCCTTAGAGGTCATCGCTAGGATTTGGTCAGTACCCAGCCCGGTGGAGGGAAGTTGCCCGCCCTCGGTGTAGCCAGGCAAACTGGCCCGACCGCCGTTAGCATTCTCAGTCAGCCCGCCACGACCACCGCGCCCCGTGGAAGTCTGACCTCCACTGACGACTACGCGGGTGTGGATGGTTGACCAACGGTCAGCGGCCGCTGCGTTCAGCGCCGCAATAGCTCCACCAACAATTGGGTTAGCGGTGATCGTTGCAGTTCGAGCCTGAGCGACCGTATCCAACTCTCCGTCTGCCGTACCAGTGTTCGTAGCTTGCGCCTTGATCTGAGCTTCACGGTACTTATTAGCGACAGCGTCAGCTTTCTTGCCGGTCACCTCAGCTGTGCCGTTGTCAGTCACTTCGATGCGACCGTCAGGCAACGTGGTGACCTTGTAACCCATAGCTTCAAGAGCAGCAATAACTTGCGGGCTGTTCTCGTCGATCTGGATCTTGCCGTCAGGTGTAGCCTTGACGAGCTCGTGAATACTAATCAGCTTGGCGCCGATGTCGTCAGTGTTCGAATCGAAGCTGATGTACACAGAGCCGGGAATTAGGTTCAGCGAGTCAGCCAACGCCGCGGCCTTTTCGCTACTCATACCCATTGCTTCAGCATTAGCTATGAAAGCTTCGCGACCTGCAGCGATGGTTGCCCCGAGTTCGCCGGCGCTTGCACCCGCTTCCCGTTGCGCTTCCATAGCCGACAGTGTTGACGACGCGATACCGTCGAGGGCCGACTGGTTGGCGCGGCCCTTCTCAGTGGTGATGTCGAGAGTCTTGCCGTTCTCAGCGATAGAAGCTGTGGCGGCATCGAATGACTCTTGCATTCCGCGGAGTGCTTCACGTTCGTTGAGTACGACCATGCCAGCGTTGACCATTGCTTGGTAGAAGTCATCGACGGCTTGTGCGGCTTCTTCAGCGGACACTGCAGTGTCACCGAGTGCGCCTTCAACGCTTTGCATTCCCTCGGAAGCGCCAGGCGCGGAAGTTTGGATTCGACCGAGAGCCAAGTCAACCAAACCAAGCTCGTTGTTAGGGTCAATCTGAATACCGTTCTCGGTTGCCAAGTTAGTCAAAGCCGACTTCAGCTCGGGTGAGCTGTTGATCAGCGTTGCGACGTTTTCGTCGGTGAGCTCTAGCTCAGACTGCAACCCTTGTAGCGCTTCGATGCCTAGATCGGATTCGCCCATGTCGAATGCACGAGCGATACCCTTCGCGGCTTCTTGGAGCTGTAGCGCATCTTCAGTAGCGGCGCGAACGTCACCGAAGGAAAGGTTCTTTGAGAACCATCCGGTGATACCGGTCATTCCGTCGGTCATGTCTAGTGCTTCAAGGGCACGCTTAGCGTTGGCGGCCTCAATACTGACGGTGCCGTAGTAGTCCTTAGCATCCTTGGCAGCGTCACCAAATACCTGCCCGGACAGGCCGTCTAGTTCGTCGAGGTTCAGCGTGTCCTTGACGTTGCCGCCGGTAGCGATCAGGTTGAAGTACGCCTCAACGTCAGGCTTTCCGGAGCGGACAGCATCGTTGATGCCTTCAATGACTGTCTTGCCGATAAGGATGCCAGCACCGACTGCGGTGATACCGCCCAGCGTCTTGCCGAGCAAACCAACAGCTTTGGTAGCGCGTGGCGTGTCAATACCAAGCGCTTGCATCTTGGGGATTGTGTCCCCCAAAGCGCTGACGAGCTTCATCATTCCGCCGGTAGCCAGTAAGCCGACACCACCCACACCGCCAAGGACAGTTAGTGCGGTCTTCACTGGACCAGGCAGATCAGAGAACCCGCCAGCAAGGTCAGCAATTACTTCAGCAATGCCAGAAACTGCTGGGAGGATCACTGCGCCAGCTTCGATGGCTGCGTCCTTGATGTTGTTCCAAGCAATCTTGATCTTGGATTCAGCGGTCTCGTACCGCTTGTTTGCTTCGTCAACGAGGGCAGAGTTCTCGCTCCACGCCTGAGCACCGAGGTTTAGGGAGTCGGTGAGTAGGTCCCCGGAGTTGGCGAGGGCGAGCATGACCTGAGTTTCCTCAGTGCCCTTGATACCCATTTCCTTCAGCGTCGCGGTGACGTTGCCACCGGATTCGTTGACACCGTTGATGCCCTTGGATACGAGATCCAGCGCTTCTACTGGTGCTTCACGGAACTTCGCTGCAAATTCGTCTGCGGAGACACCTGCGACCTTGGCGAATGACTCTAGGCTGTCTCCACCTTCATCAACAGCGGAACGCATCTTCAACAGGACACGAGTCGTTACACCGCCACCGAGCTCAGCCTTCACACCCATAGACGCGAGCGTGTTCGACAGGGCCAGCACGTCAGCTTCAGACGCTCCAACGGTTGCACCAGCACCGGCGATACGCTGAGCCATAGACAGGATGTCGGACTCAGTCGACGCGCCATCGTTACCAAGAGCAACAAGTGCCGAACCGAAACGTTCGACACCCTTGGAGCCCTCGCGCTCCATCGTTCCCATGACGTTAGAAATCTGGGCGATGTTCGTTGCCGCTTCTTCGGCGGTCAGGTTCGTGGACTCGCCCAAGTCGATCATGGTCTTGGTGAAACCTGAAACGTCCTTGCGTGCGACACCCAACTGGCCGGCTGCTTCAGCAACCGCGGCAATCTCCGTGTGAGTCGACGGCAAGGTCTTCGCGAGGTTGCGAAGCTCCCCCTCCAATTGCGCCATCTGCTGTGGAGAACCGTCAACAGTTTTGGTTACACCAGCCCAAGCTGATTCCCAATCAATCGCGGCCTTCGTCGATAGTGCTAGTGCTCCGACGATTGCGGCGCCACTGGCAACCATGCCGTTCGAAACTTTGTCCCACGCTTGATCGTGTGTCTGCGCGGTCTGGGATAGGCGACCGATTGCTGACTCTGACTGCTTGCCAGCGGCTTCTGTTTCTTTGGCGGTCTTCTTGGCGGCGTCTGCGGCGGCTGCCATATCGCGTTTGAAAGCGCCAATTTCGGCTTTGATTCTGATTACGACATCGCGCTCAGCCACACTGGCACCGCCTATTCAATTAGAGTTTTTGGGCATAAGAAAACCCGCCAGACCCCCACAAAAAATGTGAGAATCTAACGGGCTAGATCTTTGCCGTCAGTGTTACTGCGTGGAGGTTTTACCCTCCGCTTCATGCTTATCCAACGCCAGAATGTATGACGCTGTCGTTGCTGCCGCGATCTGCTTCGAATACCCGGTAATAGCTACTAACAAGCCGATAGGGAGAAGACCAATAAATACCGGAGACCCATCATTGATGATGACGATACCGCCGATGAGCAGTCCGATGACCGCAACTATGACCCCAATTGTTTGGAGTGCGGAGCCCTCATTTTGTACGTACTGACTTGAAGGGTGAGTGATGAAATTTGCCATGACAGAACCATAACAGCACGTTCAGACCTTTTAGTTGAAAGTCACATTATGACTATTCGGTATCCCATACGGGGTAGAAAAGTTGTCCTGGGTATTGGTTGTTTTTGTTGTCGTTGTGTGCGGCTTCTTTAGCTTCGCATGCGTGGCAGATAGTTTCTTTCCACTCGACACGACCGACATTGTCATCACCGAAACCGATGGATGACGGGACACCACATGAGTGGATGCTGTCCTCGTACTGTTGCAACGCCAACGCCATTACACGGTCTTGCTCCAACCATCGCCCGTTGTCTGCACGGAAGCCCAACAAGACGGTGACGGGGATCCTCCACGACCGGGCAGTCTTAGCCCAGGTCACGAAGTGCCCCCATCGCCGTGTCGCCATGGCCGCTACGATTTTGGGACGGTAACCTCTGGGGTCTCGTTATTCGCCTTGTATGCAGCATCTGCGAGTAACCCGATTTGGGATTCGCCCAGCTTTTCGTACAGGGTGCGGGTCTGGTCGAGGGTGAGTTGCTTCCACCCTTCACCGACCTGCATTTTGGTGGCTTCGGCGATCATCCGCAACGTGGTTTCGTGGTTGATGACCTTGTCGGTGAACTCTTTCACGCCAATGCGGAGGTAGGCGTTGATGTCTGCGGGCACGGTGATTTCCATGCGCTTGCAGGTTTTCTTCGCTTCGGTCCGGCCCATGGCGGCTGCTTTGTCGATCTTGTCGGTGCATTCGTCCAAGACTTTTTCGCGGATCGCGTCTGTTTCTTGCTTGGTGAGTGCGGTAACACGGAAGACACGCTTGGACTGATCGATACGGTTCCATAGGTCGTCGATCTGCGCTTCGAGTTCGGCGTTGGGGTTGTTGGTACCGCCTAGTGCTTCGTCGCCTTCAGCTACTTGTTCTACAGGCTGTTTCTGGGCTTCGAGTGCTTCGACCTCGGCGATGAGGTCCATGCGGGCGTAGAGGTTGACATTGTGGGTGTTTCGTTCGCCGGTTGCTAGCCACTGGTCGAGGTCTAGTTCAGCGTTTGGTGCAATGTTTTCAGACACGATTGACTCCTAAAAGGTTTCGGAGACTCCCTAAAGGGTTTAGAGTCCGGGTAAGAGCGGGAGTCAAGCACCCCTACCCGGACTGGTCTTAGTTACGCGGTAGCGACAACGGCGCGTTCGTCTACGCCTTCTTGGATCGAGAACACCTGACGGAACTTCTCGTAACCCGCATCAGCTGGCGAAAGAATCTGCGGGGTGTTAGTCAACACCTCGTAAACCTGCACCTCATCCGCTGCAGTGAACGCAACAGTGTGGGCCTTGGTACCCTCAGGAACCTGACCGATACGCTGAACAAGGTAGCCGTGGAGACCCTTCGAAGTGAAGGTTTCCCATGCGGTGTCGTCAGCGGTTTCACGCCAGCGGAAGAAGTCCATGGCACCCTCGAAGTTGGTACGACCAGGAACAGAAGCGTTCGAGGTTGCGCACAACGCTGGGTCGGAGATTGCGTCATCGCCAGTAGCGCCGAGAGTGAAGTTCGCTGCCGTAACAAGGCAGGAAACATCCAAGACGCCAACGCCAGTCAATTCCGTAACGGTTGGTGCGGCGATGTTCGCGATGGTAGGGACAAAGACCAGCTTTCGGCTGGCATCAGTGAGTAGCTTTGGACCGGCCATGATCACTTACCTTTCTTGTTGGATGGAATTTCTTTGAGTTGCGGGAATCGGCCGTCAAGCCAAGTCCGCGGAACCCGGTTCGGGAGGATGTCCCCGGTTTTTGCGTCGCGGACGCGGACCAGTTCTCCTCGGTCTTCCGGGTTGGAGATGCGGTATTTGGGTAGTTCTGGTTCGGTCACGGTGTTGGCCGGCGCGGTGGCTGGCTCAGTGACCTGTTTGGGGGTTGCCAAGGGTTGGCCTCCTAGTTGGTGTTGAGCCGCCATGAGAGCGGCAGGTAGAACCGGGCCGGTGTGACCTGGTTGTCTGGGAGTGGCGTTGCGACCCGGAATGCGTCTGCGTCGGGTTTTAGCCAGTGGTTCCCTATTCGGGTGTTGGTGAGTGCTTGTGCGACGAGTTGTGCGCACTTGCGGGCGTGGTCTGGTGTGGGGCCGACGCAGTTGGTTTGTGGCGCCCAGTCGTGCACGGTGGTGTCGACTTGTCTGGTGAGGTCGCGTTCTTCCGGTAGGTCTGCTGTGATTCCGGAGAGCAGTAACACGTACGGGAGGATGTAGCCTGCGCCGTCGGTGGGGAGCTTTTCGGATACGTACCCGTCATAGATACGGCCACCTAAAGCGGGGATTGCTTTCAGGGTGGCCGTGAGCTCTGTATTCAGTTGTGTTGCGTCCATTTACCCGCCTATTGCTTTTGCTGCGAGTTGCGCCATTGCCTGCGCGAACGCTGGTTCGTGTTTGTCCGCTGCAGGGCCCATGAACGGTTGGGCTGCCATACGGCTCGTGCCTAGCTCGACGTAGGTGGCGTAGTTTGCTGATGCTCGAACCTCGGCTGATGGTGAGTCTTGGGAGACGCTTCGCAAGTCGGAAGTTGTGATCGATGAGCGCAGGTTTCCGGTATCTACCGGGGAGAGAGTCTTAGCCGTAGCTTCGATATCCTTCGCAGCCTTTTTCACTGCGACTTTCGCCAGCTGGCCGGCGATCTTAGGGACAGTGCCAAGGTCCGCCGCGAGTGATCGCAATTCCGATGCATCGAAGCTCACGGGATACCGCCTAAGGGTTTTGTTGGGTTTGGTTTTCCCATGCGATGAAGTCGTTAGCCCACAACTCGGATCCGGTCATGCGCTGTTTGAGCGTGTATTCAACACCGTTGCTGGTGACGATGTCGCCGCGCTCCCCCGCGTGAAGTGGTGGAAGCGGATTCACTGCAAGCATCGGGAGCTGGATCAAGTATTGGCGTGACTCAGTTGGTTGATCTGTTGGGAACGCGGTTGATTCACGCTTCAGCTCCTGAATACGTGCCATCCCAGACCAAACCGGTGCGCGCCCCGTCCACCCCTCAGGTAGCGGGAATGGTGCTGGCCCATCAGTGACACGCTCAATGACACAGTCCGCAGTCATGCCACCAGCAACCACCGGACGATGATGCTCAGACCAACCAGGCGGGATGATGCTAGATCCGGGGAAAGGCATCAGAAGACCCTCCACGACTCAAGCTCATTAATTCCTGACCCGGTGTCGATAATTTCAAACACGCCACCAAAGTCCGGGTCTTCGTCGTCTGCTCTGCTCCTAAGCGTTTCAGCTAGCTTCCTTAGAGCATCTGCTACCTTCGCGCCATCGGTGGACAAATCCTGAGTCCTGATGACCTTGGATACCAGAACCTCAGACACTGCGATTGCTTCAAGCGCGTCAGCAGCTGCCCGGTAGACAGCCCACCGTGCCCCGTCTTCCCAGCCCTGCATCTCCAAATAGGTTTGCAAGGTCTGGTCATCGATCAAGGGCGGGGTGGCCATGTCTGCGATTAGTACACGCACATACTTGATTGGTGTTTCGTAGTCCATGACCACCACTCCCCTATCCGATTTGTTTAGACCGTGCCGTTCGAGGCGTAAACGCCTGAGGTGAAGCCCTTGTCGATGCCGTAAACGTCGCGGCCACGGAACCAGATGGAATCGTCGTTGAACGATCCTGCATCAACCGGTACGGTGCCGCCGCCTGGGCGTTCGCCCTGGTCACGCTTGACGCGGATGTCCACGTTTTCCTCGCCCGAAAGCAAGGTGCGGATGATTGCTGGCAGATCTGAGGAACCGGCAGGAACCAGAGCCCAACCGGTGGACTGTGCAGCGCCGAGACGCTTGCCAATCGCACGGGATTCCAGTGGTGTGACAACACCCTTGAATGGGTTCTGCACACGGGTCTTGGTGACCTTCGCGCCGTCGGTGACCTGCATTTCCAGTTCGTATGCGTTCAGTACGCGTAGAACCTCGGAGCGTAGGCCAGCCGAGTGAACCAACACGAGGTTGGACACGTCGACCAGATCGCCACGGTGGTCAACAACCTGTGACAACTGCTTGATAGCAGCATCCAAGTTGTCAGCGGTGAACTTCTTGGTGTCCACGGTGCCGAAGAAGTCAGCGCTCCAGTTGCCGGCGGTAGCATCGACCAACAGGTCTGCTACACGGCTGTTCTGGCCCTTGACCGAGCCATTGCCCAGTACTACAGGGAAGTTTGCCAGTGCGGTGAACTGGCGGGAACGGCGAAGCTCCCACGACAGGCCGTAGGACTTACCGTGCTTTTCAGCACCGTGAGTCAGTTCGGTTTCGTTCATCGAACCGGACTTGTACTCTTCGAGTTCCTTCACGGTCTCGAATTCATCCGAGCCCCACAGGTCAACCAGCTTGTGACGGTTGAAGTCGTCCACAGTGGTGTTGGTGAGGATTGGTTCGAATTCCTTTACCGCAGCTTTCTGGGCTGCGATGGCCTTCTTGGTAAATGCGTCACCGAGCAGGATTGGGAAGTCGTCCGTGCTGAATGCTTCGAGCAGGCGTGCCTGTGCGAATGGGTCGGATCCGGTGCGGCCGGCACCGAACAGCTTGGCGGCTTCGTGGACGCGCTCTTCGTGGGAGGATGCGCGGCGGAAGCCTTCCTGTGCAATTTCGTGAGTCATGGTGTTGACTTCCTTTCTTAGGCGGTTGCGCCAGCGGTGTAGCCGAGCGGCACGACCTCAACGGGTGCGGTGCCGGTGGTCTTCGATGCGAGCGCTACGCCCCAAGGGGTGTTGCCGGTCGCGGTGGCGGTAAGTACGCCAGCCGAAGTGATGTAGACGGGCAGGCCCTGGGTGGCGAGAGCACCGGTAACGGGGATGTCCCAGGAGCCGTCCAACCAGATGGTGACCTTTTCGCCGATGGCAGCATCAATCTGTGCTACGCCGGAGATCTGGCCTACCTGTACTGGGTCGCCGGACTTGATCGCCTTGGTGGCGGTGACGGTGATGTGTAGGGCGTTGGTGTAACGCTGGTTCTTTGCCACGGTGTTGCCTCCTTAGAGTGCGTTGATGATGTCTTCGTCGGAGACAGAAGTCTTCGACTCGGTGATGGTCTGGGAGCCAAGTCCGCGTGGCTGGCCTGCACCTTGGTCGGCTTCGTTCTTCGCTGCAGCTTCGGTAACTTCTGCACGGAACTTGTCTGCGTCGAAGTCGTCCGGGGTTGCTGCGGATTCGGCCAAGCGGGTGTAGAGCGCTGGTGCGTCTTCGCCGAAGGCTTCTACGACGATGCGCTTGGCTTCCGCGATGCGGTTCGCGGTGGCTTCGGTTGCACGCTCTGCGGCTTCCTGTGCTCGTTCGTCCTTTTCGGCCTGCAGTTCTGCTTCCAGCGCGGTGGCCCGGCTGGCGGACTCGCGCAGGTCGGCGAGTTCCTTGTCATCAATGGTTGCCATGGTGGCTTCCTCCTGATTTTCGGTTACCCCAGCCGGGACCGGCGGGGAGATTACGGGGTCGTATTCGACGCGTCGGCGTACCTCAACTGGGTCGCCGGTGAGGGTAACGTTCACACCGGTCAGCTCATAGGCCTGCCGGAAGTATTTGTCACCAATTTCGTAGTAGACGTAGGTGTCGTCGTGGTCAGCTACCCAGGCATAGTTGTCGTGGGATCCGCGTATGGTGGCTTGCAACCACATGCGCACGTCACTGGCTGTTGCTTCAGCGATGATTGACCGTGACTCAATGGCCTTGGCCGCTTCTAGGATTTGGTCGACTTTTCCGCCACGGCCTGCCACGGTCACAAGGTCGGCACGGTTGAACGGGTCGGGAATGATTCGTTCAACGACTTTTTGCCCGGTCTCGTCCGTACTAATCTCTGCGCTGGCGAAGATGCTGGCGCCAATGTGTTCGTGGAAGTCTTCGACAAGGTCACGCCATGCGGAAGCTACTTTGGCTTCGGCCTGCAGTGCACCGCCTTCGCCGATGTATGCGTCTTCGTCGAGGACGATGGCAAGGTTTCGTAGGGAACCTTCGGGGCGTTCCATCATCTCGGTGGGTGTGTCGTGGTCGATCATGCCCAACGTGCCACGAGGGAACGCACGCTCCTGAGCGGCGGTTGCCAGCACCTCTGGGGTGTAGCCACCACTGGATCCTTGACCCGGTGTGATTAGGGTGAGCAGGATGCGTCCGGGACCGCGCCGGGTTGCGGTGGCCGCTTCACGGATTCTTTTAGGCACGGGGCCTCCTATAATCATGGTCATGGGGTTAGACAACGCGAATGACACACCAGGTGAACCGGGGGCATGCCCGGGCCATGAGTGGCGGGTCGGCAAGGTGTACTTGCGTCCGACTGGCGGATCCATGTCGGTTGTCTGTAAGTGGTGTGGGACGGTGCAGTATGAGCCGTCACGAAGCGATGGCTTGTAGGTCTCTTACTGGGGTTTGTGTGTAGGAGTCTCGCCATGCGTCTGATTTGCGGAGTGTGGCGAGGTCTTCCCAGTTGATGGCGCCGTCTGCGAGTAGTTGCATCCGGGTTGGCCCCATGATTGCTAGCTTGGAGTCGTCGGTGAGTCCGTCGTACCAAGTGCGTGCGTCGGGGAAGGTGTCGGCTGGTTCGTCAATACCTGTGAAGCCAAGCTCAGCCCACGACTTAGTAATGTCGATGCGTGCACACCGGCCGTTCTGATGATCAATCGGTCCGAACTCGTCCACCGGGTACAAGGTGCCATGCTTCGATAGGCAGGACGGGCACGTGCGCCGATCTAACGTGCACTGCCACTTCCAACCAGTCAGCAAGTCAGTGTTGGCTTTCGCTGCAGTCTGAGAACCTCGCCGATGCGCATCCAACATCTCAGTGCGGGCGATCCTGGTTGCACGGGCTAGTCCACCGTTGAAGTGTCCTTCGGTAGCTTTCATCAGCTTGCGGGCCACTTCACGAGGATTGTCACCGACTGCTATGCCTCGCACCAGTTCTTGGCGCATCGCTTGAACAACCCACCCAGCCAACGGCTTGCTTGCCGCATGAATCTGTTGGGTTGTGCGGGTAACGATTGCATCCAGTGCTTCCGGCGCGGGTGCATCCAAGTTGAATGACACACCAGCCTGGTCCGCTGGTAGCTGTGACTGTAGGACTGCTTGGTGGGAGCTCACAGCGTCGAGGACTGCGTCAGCGAGACTGTTTTCGATGACCTCGTTCGCTCCACGTGTTAGCTCATTGAGTGTGGCTCGTGCTTGCCGGAGAGCGGACTGTAGGCGCCGGTTACGTGCGACTACTGCACGGGGCAACCGGTCAGGCGCACCGTGCAATAGATCCATTAGGGCTTCGTTGAATAACGGTGTGAGTGAATCCCACGCGTCAACCCATGACCGGGTTAGTGCTATGACTTGTTCGTCGGTCATGCGTTGCAGTCGCCGGCGTGTGTCGGCGGCTATCAAGAGTGTTTCGTCTGTGACAGCCACCAACATCACCGCCTTTATACTTCTTCTGCTGGGTCTTCGCCACGGCGGAATGCATCCACAGCGGCTTGACCGGCAGCACCAATCGGGTCAATGAAGTTGCCGTCTTCGTCCTGCAGTTCAGCCAACCATTCGTCAACATCACGCACGTTCAACGCACGCATGACCAGTTCAGCAAGAAGCAACGGTGGGATGTGACCGTCTGCCTTTTCCAAGGCTTCCATCATCGTCTTAGCGTCGATCTTGGAGATGTCCGGGAACGTGATCGTTAGCGTGCGGTCTTCCTCGTTGTTGAGGATAGTCTCTAGCCGATCACCGTCACGAACAGTCTTACCTTGGCCACGCAGTAACCCACGCGGTGCGATGACTGCTTGGTCGATGACGTACCCGAGGATCTGACGGCGAGCTTCACGCCACACGTCCTGTCGGACCTGCATGGTCAGTTCGGTTGGCTTGTCCAATGTTTCCGCTACAGCTCGTGCACCGGTCTGGCCGGGGTCAGCCAACAGCATGGTCACTGGGATGCCCAGTGCCGTGGCTACCATGGCAGCCAGTGGTTTAGCCGACTCGGAGTCGATGGTCGCCCCAGTCTTAGGGATCGCTTCCAGCTTCGTGTCGTCCGTAGCGTTCACACTGCCACCAGCTGTCATGCCCGGAATCTTTTCCAGTTCACGACGGGCGTTAGCAGCAGTACGTTTCCCGGACTTGCCGACGCGTTGCCAAACAATCTTGGACAGCGCATTCATCATGACAGCCCATGATTCAAGGAATTCCTTGTACCCGCGAGCCCACGGGATTGCTGCGTATGCGTCGCCGATACCGTACTGCCAACCGGTGAGGGCGTTGACCTTCACATGGTAAATCGGGGCATCCCACACGATTTCGTACTGTTCGTTTGAACCGGCTGGCCGGTAGAAGCGTTGGCGCATCTGTGGGCGGTAGTCGTAGCGCGGATGGTAGGTGATGACTTCTTGTTCGTCGCCTGTGGTGGTGCGCCGGTTGTAGACCCGCTTGTAATAGCGGACTGTCAACGAGTCTTCAGGGTCAGTGACCTGTTCTTGGATTTCTTCGAACTGGATCACTCGCGGCTTCACACGCCCAGTGAGTGGGTTGGTGAAGAGTGCGAAGAACACGTTGCCGTCAGTTCCCAAAGCGAGCTCGTTGCGGGCCTGGGCTTGCGGTCCTGCGAACACTTCGCGTACTTCCGGGTCATCCAGCCACGTTTGAACGATGTCGTTGACTTGGTCGCCGGTGGCTGTGGTTCCTACGCCCTGCCCGAAAACATATGCTGCACGCAGTTCTAGCCCACGCTTGATTAGCGGGTTAGCAATCGCGAATATGCGGCATAGTTCAGCGTTGCGACGCCGTGCCTCTGGGGTGATTTCTCGTTGTCCGTCCTGCAGGATCCGTTCCCACCCAGCGTCTTCACGCGCTAACGACAATTGGGCCATGGACTCGGTGAGGTTCTCGATCTTGTGTTCGAGTGTGCCCACGGTGCCTACAGGGACTGTCTCAGTTGCTGTGGTGGTGTCTGATTCTTGGGTGAATCCAAGCCAAGTGCGTAGGCCCATGGGTGACACCTCGTTTCGTTAGTACTGGGATAGGTAGTAGCCCTGTTCGTCCAGGACGTCGTATTCGTCAGGTTGGACTAGTTCGTCTTCGACACTGTCTATTCGGTGTAGGAGCAATTGGTTGACTGCTTGGGACATGGTGTCTAGCTGGTCATCGTTGGCGCCTGCAGGGAAGGACAGTGCTTCTTGGGTGAAGTGTTCTATCCACGGGCATAGCGTCGTGGATGGGAGCACAATGTTCTTTGAGAACGCCAATGGTGAAACGGCGGATACGCGAGCGTATTTGGATCCGACTGGTTCAACTGGGATTAGGCCGATGATGGTTTGTTTGAGCGAGTTCATCACTGCTGGGCCGTTGGCTTTGTCTTCGACGAGTTTCGCGGTGGCTTCTGGCCATTTTGCTGTGAGCGCGGTGATCGCGTCACAGGTCTCGTTGAAGTTCATCCGCCGGCGCACCTGGTCTAGCAGGTAAGCGATATTGCCGACGCGCAGCCAGACTTGGCCAACAACGTAGTCGCTGGTGTTCTCACCCTTGAATGCGAGGTCCCATGACTGTATGAGTTCGTGATCGTCGCGGTCGATGCCGGGCACTGTGTGCCTGCCGTCGGGGTGTTCGATCCAGAGTGGTTGGTCGTAGCGTTCCCACTCTGTTGGTAGTACGCCGCCGTCATCGAGTGTTGGGTTGCCTTGGTAGAGGGATTGCCACACTTTGGGGCCGACAGATACTTTGATCTGTTCCCACTGCATCGGTGTGCGTTGGCGGGCTGATTCGAGCCAGTCACCGGGTTTGCGTCCTAGCGGGTCGCCTTCGACAGCTTCGGCAGGAATGTTGAGTACAGTCCATCGGTCAGCGTCTTCACCAGCGAGCAACCGTCCGGCAAGGTCATCGGCATGCCAGCGAGTCAGCACAAGGATGACTGGAGCCCCGGGTGCGAGGCGCGTGATACCGACTGACTGCCAGAACCCCCACGCTTGCTCACGATAGGTTTTCGAGTACGCCTGCTCAAGGTTGCTGATGGGGTCATCAATGAACAACGCATCAACAGCACGACCTGTTAGGCCACCACGAATACCAACTGAGCGGACGCCACCCTTGTTGGCTTCGAGCTTCCAACGTCGTGCAGCACCGTTGTCTTTGGCAACACGTAGCCCGAGGTCAAGGGTTTCGTCATCACCATCGTTGGATGCGATGTGGTTTCGGATGTTCCTGCCAAACTCGTCAGCGAGGTCTTGGGCGTAGGAAACAATAGCTATACGTCGGTCAGGGTTACGAGTTAGGAACCAGAGCGGACCAATCGTCGTAACGCGGGTCGATTTCCCCTCCTGCGGTGGAAGGTTGATGATCAGCCGGTCAATCTCCCCCGCTTCAACCTTCACCAGATACTCGTCGATCAGATCCAACGCGGGAGTCTGCAGGGTGGTCGGCTCGATAGCCTTAGCCAGCTGTCCTGGAGTCGCCCAGTCATGCTCCGGTACCTCGAACATGCGGGCCGCGTACTCCGCCCAATCAAAAGCGGCAGACACAACAGCACCTCCGTACCTTTGCGACTAGCCATTTAGGCAATTCTCTAGGGGCTTAATTGAAGCGGTTATCCACAGGTAAACTTTCAAAAACAATCAAATTTTTATCAATTTGGACACCAGCGGAATCCAATGCGGTAATTTGCGTGCTGCTCTGTGGACAAGGATGTGGCAAGGACGTACAAAAAGTCACCCATTAGTTCGACACACGTGCCATGATTAAAGGATCAAGCAGTACAGGTGCATGGCAACAGGGGGAAATACTTGCACATTTTCATCGATGATTCCGGTGATGGTGGATTCAAATTTGACCGCGGGTCATCAAGCCATTTGGTGATGGCAGCTTGCATCTTTCGGGACCCGAAAGACATTGAGCATCTCAAAGCGTGCGTTGATGGTTGCGCTCAACGAAACCGCCAAGTCCATGAATTCAAGTACAACAAGACCAAAGATCGCATTAAGGACTGTTTTTTCGAATGCACTAAAACGGCTACTTATGACGTTCGAGCAATCGTTATGGACAAGTCAAAGATCTACAGCGAAAAATTACGTGCCGAACCTGCTGCTTTGAAAAGTTACGCAATTCGGATGCTCTTATCACGAGGGTTCGGAACCATTTATGACGCCAAGGTAATCATTGACGGACAGGACACCAAAGGCTTTGGCATGTCAGATTCCGCTTATGTCATGCGCATGGCGAATTCGGGGCAAGATCGTCCAGTGATTTCCTCGGTCGGATTCGGAGATTCAAAACAAAATCGAGGTCTGCAGCTTGCCGACATGGTTGCGGGTTCCATTAACCGGAACTTTCGAACCGACCGGCCCCACGATAAAAAGAAGTCTTCTCATTATCAGATAATCAGGCCACGAACTTACTACCCGAGCGGAACGGTCTGGGACTTCACGAAGAACATATAAGTTCGGCCCACCATCCTATCTACCAGAGTTGGTAGCACGCGCACCATACGGTGACTATTCGGACGAGTGGGCCTCGGTGATTACAGTCTTGCATACGCATACGACAGAATCCAGTTTTATTTGCCCTATGTGGCATATTTGACGGCGGTACGTCCGCGGTGGTTTCCAGTGAGCCTTGGCCGCATGGGGTCCGCTTGTCTGCGCGGGCGGTTTGTCGTGCACCTGGTCTTGTTGTGTTGTCGGCTTGTTGGCCGCCGTCAAGTTTGTGTGGGGCAGATCTGGATACCCGTTCGAACTTTTACAGTTTCGGATCTTGTCCAGTCTTAGCGCCCGTCGCGACTATTGGAGTCGTGCGGGTTGGCAGGGACCCCATCGCGCCACCGGCAGGGGTCGAACCTGCACCAACCGGTTTTGGAGACCGGCGCTCTACCATTTGAGCTACGTTGACTTGCCCGGTTTCAGGTCGGCACCGGGTAGCCGTTGTTTCCCGTCGCGTCTCCGCGATGGTCACCGTGTGCCGCTATATGCTCACGGGGCCAATAGGTTTGGCAACCAGATAAGCCCTCCTAGGGGTTCACCTGCATCCTTTGTCGGGTAATGCGTGCGACTGGCAGGAGTTGCACCTGCGCACCTTGGCTCTACTCCTGAGCTACAGTCGCTCCCCTGGGTCTCGTGTACCCGGGGGCTATTTGGTTGTGCGTGCTGGTGGTGCCGGTCTTGGCAGGCTGTGTCTACGCCTTGGGGGTACGTAGTCCTGCTCTCAGCGTTCTTATTGTCGATAAGGTTCTCCACCCGCTGCGCAGATCTTCACTGATTACAGTTCTTCGATCTTGGCTTTTAGCCTAGTGACACTTCCACGGTTTTGCAACTTCTACGCGCATATTTTGCTTGCAGTGCTTGCACTTGTTTGCAGCACTTTGAGTACTTCGGCTGGCGAGTGGCCCTCCTGCCGGGTTTTGAGGTCGCATCGTGGGTGGAGTTTGCCTCGGTGCACCCATTGTCTGGCGGTAGCGTATTTAATCGGGTAGCCGGCATCTTTCAACGCCCGGACTACGACGGCGAGTGGTGCAACATGGTGCCAGGCTTCGGCGAAACGTTCGGTGATGCGGTCGGTTAGGTCGTGTTCGCGGTGGCATTCTTTACATCGGCCTGTGGTGGCTGTTTCGTGGCCTTCGACAATGCCATCACAACGGGTGACAGTACCCTCGGTGTTCAGGTTGAGGGCCCCACACTCCCCCAGTGGTCGCTTCACAAGTGGCCTGTCTGCTGCCGAGAGTACACGCCGTTCAAGGCCCCGCAACTCTAGATAAATGTCGGCAACGTAGTCGCGCTTGCGTAGATGGGTGGCCATGGCCCGCAGGTACTCTGCAGAGTGGAACGTGGTGGTGAAGATCCGCAAGCGGTTCGGTTCCTCCCGTCCGTTCACCCAGTGGGCTAGCTCAGTTAGCCGGCGTTCGTATTCACCAAGCCGTTCAGCCATGTCCAGATTCAACGGTGCACCAGGCGCACTCGTTCCCGCAGAACCGACACGTGGCTGCACACTCATGTTCGACAGTGTTGCCTGCGCTGTCCGTAACGTCGCAGAAACACGATCCAACACTGCACGGAATCGGGCGTCGCACTGGTTACAGAGGTACAGGCCAGCAGCGGTCGTGTACTCACAAACGAGACAGGTCATTTTCCCTCATTCCATCGGGCGGTTGCTATGAAACTCCGCCCGCTCATTTCCCTGAATATGTCTTGGTAGTTCGCTAGGCTTTCCGCGAGCTTCGAGCGCAAGTCATCATCAATCTCAGAGTTCTGCAACAACCTAAGATTGGAAATGCTGACAGAGAGCCATTCGGCTACAGGCGCATGAGCACGAGACAACACGTCCACAGACTTCGCCTCACCTGCCATCGCATCTATCGATCTCTCGTAATGCATGGCTGTGATTCCGTGCGTTATTCCTAAATAGTCACCGATGCCCGGATAATCTTCTTCGCTGAGATTGTCGCAGAGGAACATCAAAGCTATCCGTGCCTGCGCAATCAAATCAGGAGTTTCTTTCTCTAGGCCATGTTTCGTCACCAGTTGCCCAAGTGCTTCAATTGGACGGTTCCAAAGCCCACGGCGTTCCTGCGCCTCCGCTTTTTCTGCCGCTTCAATGGCCCTAATTTCCGAAGCACTAGCTCTGAGTTCTGCCATGACCGCCCGTTTCTCAGCTCCACGCGCAAGAACGTGGCTCCGCCATGTAAATATGAAGCTCCCAATCGCAATAGTCAGGGCACCCAGCGCGATGACGTTACTCGTTTCCATGCTCTAATCCTATTCGCCTTGGTCGAGTACTGATCTATGCAAATCTAGCCTTCGTGGGGTGTTGTTGCCGGCAATGGTGACGGGTTGGTCTGGGCTTAGGTTGGCGGTGATGAATGTTCCTGCGCTGAGCAGTTCGATTCGGAAGGCGGGTTCGCCAAGGCTGTAGGTGGGGTGCGGGTCGCAGAGACTGGTGTCTTCGATGAGGTTCAGTTGGTGGTCTGCTTTGACCAGACGCCCGGTGTGGGTGATGGTTTCGCGGGTTTCTGGGTCGAGTATTTTGTAGCTGATGGTTTTGCCGAGGTCTGCGCCGGATAGGTATTTGGCTTCGCGGGTGGTGGTCATGGTGTTCCTCCGGTGAGTTGGCGTAGGGCGTTGGGGACGATGGTTGGGAGCATGTCGGCTTGGATCTTGGAGAGGTTCAACGCGGCGAAGATCTGTTTCAACGCGACAACAACTAGTTCTGCTTTCTGCTCTTCCAGTTCGATGCGCCGCTGCTCGATACCAGCTTTCAAGGCCATGGTGGTGAGCTTGGCGAAGTGCTCACGCTCTTTCGTGTAGAGCGTGTACCAGGTGTTGAATCCTGCTTCCTGGACGGTCATATCGACTGGCCCTTGGGCACCGATACCAGCTTCAGTCTTTGTTATCCCCCATACAAGTTCGTTTGGTTCGATCTCTGCGACTTTGGTTCTGAGCCATTGGACGTGTGCGTGGCTGATCCGGATCTCTTGGAGCAGTGCTTGGGCGGGGTCGATGTCAGGGTATTTGTCGGTGATGCCGAGTGTGCCGACTTGTTGGGTTAGTTCTTGTTGCGCGATGCGTTGCTCAGCCGCGGCCTTAGCCTTAGGGCTGTTGCCTCCGTGTCGGCCGCAGCGGACCCCGCCTGGCACAGGGCTTGATCCGCAAGCTTCGTCCTTCCCGCGTTTCTTCGCCCCGCAGATTAGCTTCCCTTCGCGTTCCTGTCCTGGCGCGAATTGGGGGTCGCCTTTGTATCGTTTGATCGCTTTGCCCAGGTTCTCAGCGGTCACTCTAACGACCATCGGCTGGTTCCTCCTTGTACTGTTCTGCGAAGTCGGTTAGCCAGTCCGTCGGGTTGTCATCGAGGGTCATATTGCGGATACCTTCGGCCGCTTCATTGAGCGCTTCTGCTTTCGCTTCGGCGCGGACGGTTTCAAGCCAACGGTCGAAGTCTGCGCCCAAGTCGGTTCGTTGCTTCACGCTCGGCAACGGGTAGTGCCCGAGTATGCACGCCTCTCGCACCTGCTCAGTTGTCGGCGTGTATTCCCTGCCGTGGTAGGTGGCAGCGTGCTTCTCATTAGCGCTCATGGGAATCTTCTCCTATGTTTTTGATTAGTAATTTCTGTGCTTCGACCTGTATTGTTTTCCCTTGTGCATCTCAGTCCTGATGCTGAACGAAGTCACTCGATCCCAACAGGAGGAAGTTATGGGTTTCATTGGTTGGATTGTTTTAGGCCTTATTGCTGGTGCGATCGCTAAGGCGATCAAGCCTGGTGAGCAGGGTGGCGGCTGGCTCGCTACCCTGGTGCTTGGTGTTGTTGGTGCCGTTGTGGGTGGTTGGATCGGCTCCGCGTTGTTCAACGTGGATATCAGCTCGTTCTGGTCGCTTTCGACTTGGTTGCTGGCCATCGGCGGCTCGCTGATCGTCCTCGTTATCTGGGGACTGATCACACGCAAGAAGGCGTAATTTGCGCGACAGAACGGGGTCTTACCTTTCGAGGTGAGGCCCCGTTCGCTATGCCTAGGCATCGTTCACCTCCGGGCGGTCGATGTTCAGCGTGTACTTATCCGCTAGCGACCAGGCGCGGTCGGACTTTACGACCAATCCGACGAACGTTTCATCAGGTGCAAGCTTCCAGCACTCGTGTTCTGGTTCTTCTTCCCAACTGATCACCTGCACCTGTGCCGGGAGTTCTTCCACGCTGCTCACTACCGGCTGGGCGACGGTGAGGTGGTTATCTACTGACTGCGCGTCCACCTGTTCCCTCAGGCCATCGACTGCCCGCTTAGCGACTTCAGCTAGGTCATGCCATGAGTGCGAGGTGAGCGGTTCTGGTTCACCCTTTAGCGCATTCGCGGTATCGGTCAGAATCCGTGCTAGGCGCGTGTTGATTTCATGAAGCTCTTCTGTCGTGCCATCCGCTTCAAGGTAAGCGGTCAGGACTTTCCGTGTCGCGGTTTCCCACGGCTTACGTGTGGATGCCTTTAGCGACTTCCAATCAAAGCCGAGAACATCCGCAGCGGACTTGTGGGCTGTGATCGTCAGGAACAGCTCTTTGCACGCGAGGTCAAAAGCGTCCGGGTTTAGCGGGGGCTGGTTAGGCATTGTTTTCTCCTTGGTTGGTTCGTGCCATACGGTCGGGGCTAGTCGTCATCGCCGAACTCGTCATATTCGGCTTCCATCCCGTTTTCGTACATCTTCGCAAGCAGACTCAGGTCACCCTTCGCAATGAGGTCTTGGATGACCTGTTCAAATCCGGTCTCGGCGGTGTGCTGAAAGATTTGCCATGCGATCAGGCCTTGATTGTCGGGGTATTCGACGGTGATCTTGACTGGCACCTCTACGCCGTCGTTGGTTGTGGCGGTTCCAGTGATGTCGAAATTCTGCATGTTAGTTTTCTCCTTGGTTCGTAGTGCGGGCTTGCTTGTCCGCGTAGGCGATAGCTTCGGCGTGGGTGGGGAAATACTCGGGCTCCCCGTATTTGGATTCGATAGCCACCCAGTCATATCCGCCATCTGGCCGCTGATCCCATGTCTGGATGACAATGGGGCGACTCGGGTTCTCGATGTGGAATTTGTGAAGCTTGATGCATTCGACGCGGTCCACCCCGTCTGACCATGTGCCGTCAGCGAGACGGTAAGGGCCGGCGCGGTACTTGTACCCATCGCCCTCGCAGGTCTGGCAGCTGGTCGGCGTTTTCCCTAAGTGGTTCCGGTCGAAGTAGCCTTTGCCATTGCAGTCTTTGCATTCCTGTGCGTCCTCAGTCACGTTCCTCACCTCTTAGTCCTTCGTCGGCCAGCTTGCGAGTTTCACAGGGGTATAGGACGTATAGCGCTCCGTCGCGTCCGCCATCCTCGAAGCAATGAGCGCAGTAAACGGCGATTGCACCGGTGGGCTGATACGGCTTATGCAGTTCTTGGATCGCTACCAACGCGGCACGCATGACCGGGATCTTACGCAAACCGTTCTCACTCATGACTCGACCCTCTCCGTGTCGTAAGTGACATCGATGATCCGGTGATACTTGAATGGCTTCTCGCACCTGTAGCAGTCGGTTTCGTCTTCCTCCGCTGTGAACTCCCACGATTCACGAAACTGATACCCGCACCAAGGGCAAATGATTTCCTCGGTGTCCTCATGCTCAAACTCACTCATTCGGCTCACCATCCAGGGCATCACGGTAACGCTGAACAATGGCGACATTGTTAGGTGACCATGAAAGCTCGTTATTCAATGCGTGGACCCTTGCGACGGCCTGCTCAGCCTGTTCGAGGCGGTCCTTCATTTCTTGCGCCCGCTCCCACACAACTTCCCAGTCGCCATCTCCGTCCTCCGGGATGATGTCCTGCGAGTTGGTCAGTTCAACAAGGTTCTTACCGTCACGCTCGATGATTGTTCCAAGCAACCGGCAGGAACGCTCCGCCTTTTCGACACGGGACAGCAACGCGAGGACGGTTGCAGGGGTGACAATGTCGATATGCTCGCCGTCAGCCCATGCTTCACCAGCGGCTTCAACGGTCTCGCGCAGCTCAGTGATGTCTAGTTCTTGGCTCATGACCGTTCCTCGTTTTTTGTGTCTATCTCGGCTAGCCAGTCGGTTAGGCGGAGGATCAGGTGTTTCACGCTGGTGATGAATGCGTGGATGATTGTCATCACTCCCCCTTTAGACCAGGTAGATGCCGATAGGGAAGCTGTCGTAGTCGGGGTATTCGTGCCGGTAGTAGGCGAGCATGTCGCCTGAGAACGGTGCACACCAGTCACCGTCAGCGCTGTGCGCGTCAATGATTTCGGCGACTGAATCAGTCGGATACACACGCAACTCACGCTGCGTAATGGTGGTGGTGCTCATTTGGTTGACTCCCCATCCCCTGCCGGGTTGCTACCAGCAGGTTCTTGTTTACTTATCGACAGTTGCAACTCTAGCAACCATTGGTTGCAATCACAACCAGCAAATTATGCGTTCACCGGTTGAATGACCAACAACAGCTTTTCGGGTCCATACCCGCCGTGGTGGATGAATGGGCCGGCCAGGTGGGTGGTGTTGTCGTCCGGGATCAGCCCGTAGTCGACAAGGCCGTCGATCACGGGTTTTAGCGTGGGCATGAGGTTGTGCGGGTCATACTGCCGGCGCGTTTTCTTCCACACATACGCGTCAACTTGGACCCGCTGCAGCCCTTTCGGCAGCTTCTGGTGTCGGGCCATGATGTGTGCGCCGTTGCGCCAAGCCTGGGCGCGCTTGTTCCGTGGCGCCCAATGGAGATTCACATTGAGGTTGAGCCAGTCGGCGAGCTTGGGGAGTTCGAGCCGGATTTCGTCCGGGTTTTCGTTAAGCGGTTTACGTTCCATTCTAAGAGCCTCTTTCAGGGTCGGACGGGGAAACACCCATTCAGGGGTTGTTCGCTCGCCGTAGGGCGTGTTCTGCGCTTGCTGCGTGCTTATTCTGCGCCCGGTGATTGCAATGGTTGGCGCAAGTGGATTTAGAATGGGGCTACGCCCCGGGTTGTTGTTCCTGCTAGGCGGCTGGCGTTTTCTTGGAATTGGCGTTGGCCTTCGGTGTAGTGCTTGTCCCATCGGTCTGGGTTGCGTTGTCGCCAGCTGAGTGGGTTGGGGGCTTTGCCTTTGGGTGGTTCGAGGGCTCGCTGTCTGGCGATTTCACGATCGTATTCTTCGTTGATGATTTTTCGTACGGATGCTGGGTCGATTGCGGGGTGTTCTTTGCCGTTGATGCGTGGGCGTTCGTAGTAGACCTGGATTGCTGTGGTGACTTCGAGTGAGGTTTTGTTTCCGATGGTGCGGCCCCAGAGTTGGGCGTTGGGTGCGGTCATTTGGACTCGGGGGTCGATTCCGTTGGCGAAGGTGATGCATGCGCGAAGTTCTTCGGGGCTCATTGTTCGAGTTCACGTCCTTGGAATGGGTTTTGTGGGTTGGGGTTGTAGCCGCTCATTGCTTCGTAGCCGTTGAGCATTCGGTCGGTTTGCCGGTGTCCGGTGCGTGAGCTCGTTTGATTGTGGCGTTGTTGGTCGCCGAGTAGCCATGCTTGCCATGCTGCGGTCCAGTCGGTTTTGAATTGGTTTGGTCCGGCGACGGATCGGTAGTGAGCTTTGAATTTTTGGGTGGACGCTTGGGTGTTGATGTTGGGTGCGTGTTCGAGTGCCCAGGCGTGCATTTGGGCGTCGACCGTGAAGTTTGGTGGGAGTCGTTTTCCGACTTCTCCGTTTGGGTCTGGTTCGGTTTTTTCGCGTAGTGAGTTAACCCCAGATATTCCGTTAGGAATATCTGTAGATGTAGCTGTAGATGTAGGCAGGGCCAACTCTTGGTCAGCGTTTGGGGTAAACGTAGGGGTAACTGCAGGGGTAACGTCAAGGGTTAGCTCAGGGGTAAACCCTTGGGTAAATTCGTCCATGTTCCGTGCTGGGAGCTTCATCAGATCGAGTACTTTCTGATTCTCGAAAGCTTTCATTTCTGGGTATTCGCGGTGGAGTCGACGCAGCTCGTAAATGAAGATTTGTCGGATCTCGTTTGATGCGATGGCGCCGTAGGCATTCACCATGGAAACGGTGAGTTTGGGTTGCTTGAGCAGGCCGTCGTGTCGGCTGAATGAGCGGATCAGCACTTCTTCGGTATCTTCGTCGATGAAGATGAATCGTTCTGATTGAAGTTCTGCGCCGAGCCGTTCAATATCGCGCCGGGAGGTGCCTGCGGAGAATTGGGCTAGTCGCCCAGGTCTCCAGTCTGCGACTCCGGCGTAACTGAGTTCTGGGTGGGTGAGTATCAGCTCGTATAGCCATTGTTGGTCGCGGGTGAGGGTTCGCCAGTGGTCGTCTGTCCAGATGTTGGTGTTGATGTTGGCGCGGTCCCTTGCCATTGTTATTCCCCCTTTCCGATGTAGCTTGCTATGACGTCGTTTCCGGTGCTGTATGCGTCATAGTGTCCTGCGGGTCGGAATGCTGCGCGGACGCCTTGTTTGATTTGCCATGCCATGGTGGCTGCGGCGTTTTGTGTGCTGGCGGTGGTTACTTTGGCCCAGACTCCGGGGTTTTGTTTGAGGTGTTGCGCGAGGTCTGTGTGGGTGCGTCGGTCGCGGGTGTGGTCTGGTGCTGGACGGTATTCGAAGGCTTGTTTCAAGGTGTTTCACCCTCCTTGCTATATGTCATATTGCTATCGTAGCAAGCACTGGTAACGCAGAGAGCTACCAGTACTTGCAGTTCGTTTCACGCTAAAATTGCTGTCGCTGTGACTTATCGACTTGTCGTGTCCAGTGCCAGCCGCCGGCGTGTTCGTAGTATCGGACGTGTTCGGCGGTTGTTCTTTTTTCGGCGATGATTTCTGCTCGGAGTTGCTTGGCTGTGCGCTTGTCTGGTGCCCAGACTTTCTTGCAGTAGGGGTCTGGGCAGATGGGGCGTGGGGAACAATGCGGATGCGGTTGAGCGGTCATTTCTCCCCTTTTTGGTTGTGCTGCTTGCAGTCTTGAGTGATTGCCACTTGGTATCCTCCGAATTGGTTACCGCCGGGAACGTCACGTGTTGCTGTTCGGCTATTGCCTCGGCAGTCAAGCAGTGGTGCGCCGGTGACCATGAATTCCTTGGGGTAGTCATCTGGGAGGTCGAACTTCTTTTGGTAACCAACCGTTTTTCCCTCAAGGACCGGCAGATCCCGCCATCCCGGCCAGCAGTGATCCAGGTACTCGTGCACCGCGTCACTCGTGCTTACGTGAATCCCTGACCACCAATTGCACCCGCCACAGTAGACGCGGGATACGTGCCACTTCACGCACGAGCACCAATCCTCTACGTTGTGAGGGCAGTGAAGAATCGAGCTGAACTTTGCTGACTTGTGATCAGAGCCCACACCTGACGTTTCGTAATACGTCGCCCAGCCGACATAGGTTTTCCACCTGAAGCCACGCTTCTTGTGAGCTTCTCGGAACGCCAGCAACTGTTCTTCGAGCGCTTCAGGCGTTCCAGGATGGTGGAACGTTCCAGCGTCGATAACGGGTTTGAGAGCATCCAGCGGAATGACGGTTGGCTTGTGCGTTTCGATCAGATCGAAGATGTCTAACTGTCCGTCGATCATGCTGCAGCCTTGCCATTGAATCGGAGGCGACGCAGAAGATCCAAACGATCGAACCTTTCGAACCGCTTCTCCATAGACTCCACTGTCACCCCGAGACCAGTAGCAAGCCGGTCAATGGTCTCGCCCGAATCAGCAAAGAACTCAGCTTCTTCCAAGAACGCTTCACGCTTCGCATCAACCTTGGAAACGTTCTGAAGGTTGACCACCGGGCTATACGCCGGGTCATCGATCTGATCGTCATCCCACGCCATAGGAGGCAACCACCCATGGAACCGTGCGTAATTCCGTGCCCTCGTCGCAGCGCTCAAATCCTGCCAACTAGACGCCTGGTTCGGTTTGTCCCACAATTCCGTGTACAACTCACGAACCTTGAGGGCAGTCTTCACCGTGACCTGATCACGCTGAAGCAACACATGAAAATTCGAAGGGCTCACACCCAATCGAACAGCAAGACTCGAAACGCTCCAACCCAGAGTCACAAGCGCCTGCACACGACGGCGCGTACCCGTGGCATCAATCGGCCGGCCAGCGGACATGATGTCCATGCTTGGCTTCACCGCAAGAATTTTCTCCGCAGTGGAAGTCAGCACCCGGCCATAAGGGTCATGACCTCGCTCGCCCCGACCGTAAATCATCGCCATAATCGCTGACTTACTCACACCCGAAGCACTAGCTAACGCCCTGTACGAGACACCATTGACCCGCAAGAATTCAACATGCTCACGCACAGGCTGTGCGTCCACACGGTCAGCTTCCCTGCCGTAAAGACGGTCAAGCCTGCGCGACTTCTCATACCGGGTAGCAGCAGCCCTGCAAACCTCGCCACGGCACTTATGAATCAGATACATGTTCCGGGTGCCGTGCTCGTGTCGGGCAACTTTGCAGGCACATACTACGGTGCAGTTCATCGTCTTCTCCCAATTGCTTTTGCGTCGGATATGGATTGTGCTCGTGCTAGCTCTTCTAAGGTGAGTCGCTTGTAGACCGGTTGATCATTGGTGTGGCAGGAGCACTCTTGCTTTCGACTGCACACGTCGTATGGGGTCCAGCAGCAGTTACGTTTGCATGCGCTCATGATGCTTGCTCCAACCATCCGTCAGCCTTCACAAACCGCTTGCAGTCGTTGCAGTAGTAAGCCTTATCTGGTGCGTACCTGGCGTTTCTCTCTAGACCACACCGTTCGCACTCCCGGGAATGCTTCGTGTCCAAAGCCTGAACTGCTTGAAATTCAGCCACTGGCGACACAGCAACCACAACAACTGCGGTAGGCCAATCCCCCGGAACCTCACGTCCGAGACGAACCATCACGTCTGGCTCACCAGCGGTGATGACTCCGTGACGGCGTGCCACCTTTGGCAAATCTTCAATCGCTTCCGTGATCAATTCCTCTTGAGTCTGACCGCCGCCGATGACAGGCCAGACAGCTTGAAAGACACCCATTACGCTGCGTCCTCGTCTCGTACTAGTACAAAGTCAGTGATCTTTCCGGGCTGGAAACCGAACCAGTCAGCAACCAACATGTTGTCGTCGTCGTACACGGTCACATAAGGCATGGTCGCTGGTACGCCGAGCTCGTCAGCACGTCCACGAATAGCTTCAGCAAGCTCATGTGCGTCAGCTGCGTCTGCTTGAACTGTCACGTATTCGACGCTGGATTTGTCTAGGACCCGTTTGGTTCCTCGGCACTGCTGGCAGTTCTGGGTGGTGTACAAGGTGATGGTTCGCATTGGTTCTCCTGAGTGGTGTTGGTTGGGTGGCCTGGTCCGACTACTGGCCAGACCACCCTGTGTTTTACTTCGGGTTAGTGCTTCGCTGGAATCTCATAGGTGAGTGAGCACTTTTTGCAGATCAACCAACCGCACAAACGCTTTGTGCAGTGCGGGACTGAGTGGTTGGCTGCGGGGCGTTTACAACGTGGGCAAACTAGTTGCTTAGTCATTGGTTTAGAACGGTGGTTCCTGTGCGGGTGGGTTACCCCATCCACCGCCACCGCCACTGTTGTTCCAGCCAGCACCGCTGTTGTTGTTTGGTGTGCGTCCTGCAGCGCCTTCACCGTTTCCGCGTGCCGTACGAGTGACTTTCGCTGACGCGTACCTTAGGGATGGGCCGACTTCCTGAATTTCCAATTCCATGACAGTCCGGCGTTCGCCTTCTTTGGTGTCGTAGGAACGTGACTTCAAGAAGCCTGTCGCGATAACACGCATCCCCTTAGTTAGGGTTTCCGCAGCGTTCTCGGCTGCTTCCTTCCACACTGAACACCGGAGGAATAACGCTTCGCCGTCCTTCCATTCATTCGACTGGCGGTCAAAAGTCCGCGGAGTCGAAGCAATCGTGAAGTTAGCTACCGCGCTACCCGAAGGCGTGAAACGCAGTTCCGGATCCGCCGTCAGATTGCCGATTACAGTGATAAGGGTTTCGCCAGCCATGGTTAGGCCACCTCTCCGTCGATGATGGTGTATGCGTCTTCGATGTCGTCTCCGACTACTTCTAGCCAGATTTGGTATCCGTGCTCCTGTGCTGTTTCCTCGATCAGTGCGAGGCTGTCAGAGTCCAGCAAGGAACCGTCCTGAATGCGGATGACCTTTAGCTTTGGGTTCAGTGCGATGGCCATTGCCATGGATACGCGGATCTGTTCGGCGCTGGATGCTTGCTTGAACGGCACGCCCTGGTAGGTAACTCCGTCTTCGGTGAAGCCGAGGCCGTCCACTGGGAACGATGCACTTGCGAGGCCGTCGGCTTTGGTCTTGGCGATCTCGTCGAGCTTCACGGTCAGGGAATTTGCCTGTCCCTTGGCTGCTTCGTGCTGGAAAGACAGCGCACCACGTTCTTTCGCTTTGCGTACGAGACGGTTGGTGTCCTCTGCCCCGTCGATCTGGGACTGGATAGCGTCAAGGTCTGGGAGTGGTGGGAACTCAGAGATGATTTCCTCGGCCCTGGCGATGTCGCCCAAGGTCACGTCGAGGTTGCGCTGGACTTCTTTCATCTGCTGCTTGAGCTGTTCTACGTACTCACGCATTCCAGTCAGGTCATCCATGATTCGGTCTTGCTTCTGAGCTTCTTCCTGCACCCGCCGGTACTCTCCTAGCAGTTCGGAGACGCTGACTTCGTTTGCCGGCACACCCTCGGGCAGTTCACCGAACTGGGCTAGTGCGGATTCGAATTCCTTTACCCGTCGGTTCACTGCGGTGCGTTCGTCAAACGCCTGCTTGCGTTCGTCTTCCAACTGGTCCGGGTCAAACGGCAACTCCACCAGTTCCAAAAGCTGTGCCAGTTGCTTTTTGTCATCCAGCAACGTGAATGCGAGCGGATCCATGGACAAGTCACCCACGAGCTCGTCCAGCTTCGCCTGCGCCTTCGGGTACTTCGCGCCGTCCTTGCTGGTCAAGGTCAGTCGGGAACCAGATGGGGTGAAGACACGGGTGACGGTCAGTTCCTCAGTTTCAAGGACGATCTCTGCCCGATCTTCACCGTCACGGATTGGCTTAGGGGTGGTCTTGCTGTTGGCGCCACCAAGTGCTGCAGAGATGCTGTCCAAGACACTGGATTTTCCTTGCCCGTTCTTCCCGGCAACGATGACCAGGTTTCCCTCTGGATCTGGTTTGATCTCTACGTGCTTGGCACGCTTGTAGTTGGTTGTGGTAAGGCTGATGACCTTCATGATGTTTGACTCCTACTTGTTGTTGGTGGGTGCGCAGCCCGTAGGACTGGGCACCCACCGGGTGTTGGTTTGGTGTTACTGCTGGATGGTTTTGGATCCGGCTTCGGTGATCCGGTCCACCACCTCAGCCGGGGCGCCCTCGGCAACCGCACGGTTCCAAAGGGAAATCAAGGCGTCTCGGTCCCCCTCGGTCTGTGCAAGCTCTGCATCCCAGTCAGTTTCGAGAACCGCTGCTGGGCCGTCGTCTTGCATCTCGCCTGTCGATTCGTCTGCCACCGGTTCATCGACTGACTTCGGTGCTGGGTCAGGGTTCTTGGTTGCAGGCTTGCGAGTGAGCTTTCGTGTCTTCACCGGCGCTTCGGCAGGCTGTGTAGTCTCGCCCATGTCTTCCAGTTCCATCTCTTCGGCGCTGTAGGGCATACCTGCCAGCACGTCGGGGGCGATGACTCGGCAGGCTTCGGCCTGAGCCTTGGCAGTGAGCATGGCGATGGGGTCGGTCTTGTACTTCGCGTTACTCGTGTATCCGGCTTGAGTGGCACGCTGAATGGACCAGGTGAAGTCGCTCCAACGTTCCTGTCCTTTACGGCGTGCGCTGATGGTCACCGACTCGTTAGTGGCTTCGGTACGTTCCACTTGATGCCCTTGCGCCATGACCAGGGCGACCATGGTTCGGGCGTACATTGCTGGGCGACCGTGAACAACGAAGATGTTTGCGAGGGCGTTCATTGGGTCGAGGCCTACGGACTTGCCGGTGAGGATTGCTGCGGCTGCTGCTTCGGGCTTGCCCATGAAGTCCTTGGGAACGAATGCCGTCTTGCAGAGGGCGGTTCCGAGCTGGTGAGCTGCACCGAGTTCTGCAGCCCATTCAGCGAGCTGAATGGTTCCCGCGCTCGTTGGTAGGACTGCAGGGTTGGCGATTTCGCCGGCTGGGTTGAATGGTTGGATACTCATTTGGGTTGACTCCTAGATGTGTTGGTTAGGCTGCTCGGGCTTGTCGTGCCCGAATTTCGGTGATCATGTCTTGCAGGACCTTGACCATGTGTTCAGCGCTGTCGACTGGGATGATGACTTCGAATCCGGGACGATCCAGTTCGGGGAGGCTCCCCCACGTCCGGTTGTCATCGGTGGGTCCCATGTCGATAGCGATAGCTTCGTCCTCGTAGTAGAGGTCGAGCTGTTGGTCTTGAACTTCGCACTTGAACTTGTAGGCACTCATGCTGCGACCTTCATTTCGGTTGGGCGGTTGATCGGTTCGAGCTTCTTCTTGCCTCGCGCTTTCGCGTCCTCGTGGACTGCTTTGGCGTGGAGGAACTGTTGGAAGTGTTCGTCAATCTCGGCGGGAGACGTTGCCAGCGGGTAAAGGCTCGTACCTAGTGGGCTACCTTCGTACCGGGCGTTGATGCCTTCCCGGTCCATCGGTGTTACGTGAGCGACGAACGTCTTCACAACCTCAGGCATAGGGACTTCCTTGTCGCCGTCCATGTAGAACTCGGCACGGGAGTACGCTGCGGTCTGCAACGCGGTCTCGAAATACACGCCCTTGGACGTTTTCAGGTCGATCTGGATCAGCTTGCCTGCATCAATATCCGCTTGGGACATGAGCAGTGGCGACGTAGCCAGGAGGTCGACCTTGCCGGAGAACCAGTGCTCACGATTCGCCAACACAACTTCGACAAGTGCTGGGGTGATCTGCCATTCGTCCAAGAAGTCCATGTACCCCTCGACGAACCCCACGAGGTCCTCGGGTGCTTCGACTTCGCCTGTGGTGGCGAGCTTCTCAGCGAGGTCGTGCACCTCGGTGCCACGCTCTGCAGCGCTGTCACGCTCCTTGTTGGGTAGGGTCTGCAGGAACTTGACCGACTGCTCCGTGTCGCCGGAGAGTAGTTCGGCGACCTTGTCAGCGTTGGCAGGATCGGTAACCCATTTGGCGACTACGCCTGGTGCCCACCAGACCAGTGCTGGTTTTGGGATGCCTCCACCGAGGATGGTGGTTACGCCGGTGACGGGTCGGTTATCGAGCTTGTAGCGGTGTGATGCTTCGTTGAATGTCAGGCTCATGACCTATGCACCTATCTGAAAGTTGATGACTGATTCGATAAGGAATGCCGTACCGCACATCGCGATGATTCCTAGGCCGATCATTGAGACCAGCACACGCTCCCCCAGACTGGTGAGCTTCAACCCTTTGCGTTCCATCCACCGGCTCATGCTGCGTGCTCATGCCGGCGAAGGAAACGTTCGATACTTGATTCGCGGATTTTCCACGTACCGCCACGGTTGGCCGATGAATACTTGATTCCGACAAGGTCGCCACGGCGTAGCATCTTGCGCACCGTTTCCGGGTGAGACCGCAACCGATCTGCCGCCTCCGGAACCGTCAAAAGATCGTCAGTTTGTTTAGCCACGGTGGTCCCTCCAGGTCTTTCCGATCCACTCGTACTGGTGTCCGCTGTTGCGGGACTTCACTCGGCTGGTGGCGTTAGCGTACTTGGTGATCCATCCGCGTCGCTGCGCCGTAGTGAAGATCGAGCCGACCATGTTCTTGTGTGGCGCTGGACGCATCATTTCCTCGCGAAGATCGTCTGCTGTGAACCGCCGGCCTTGCGTGGCCCAGCGTTCAACGATGTCCAGTGCGTCTTCGCGCCATGTGGTGTCTTCGAGTGCCATTGGTTGTGCAGTCACCGGCGTGTCCTTTCGTCAGTTATTTGATGCAACCATCAGGCTTAGGCTGCGCAACTACTGGTTGCATTTTCAGGGTCAAAAAGTACGGTTACGTCTACGCCAATAACCTCCGCGATGCGTTCTGCGGTGTCTGGCTTGCAGCTGGTTTTCTTTCCGGATGCGAGTTGGCTAATGAACGCCTGGCTAATGTCAGCTCGCCTAGATAGTGACCGTTGTGTGATTTTGCGCGGATCGATTGGTGATCCGTTGCGGTACGCGTCCATGTCTTCTTTGGTGTAGATGAATGTTCGGAGCCGTTGGGCTGACGATAGTCGCATATAGGTTCCCTCCTGCCACTTTCGCTTGGTTCTAAATGGGGACATCTGCAAACCTTTCTAGTTATCACTTCTTGCAACTGCTGATAGCAATAGTATGCACTACTGGTTATCACTAATGCAATCTGTGGTTGCAACTTTTTGCACGGAACTACGACAATCCGCGGAAATTCGGGGTCAAATTGGTTATCACTTAGTGGCGACTACGGCAGAATTAGGGGTTATCAGGTAGAACAAGCGTCCGATGGCACGCAAACCAAACCCGGCAGAGGATTCAAACCATGAACACGAAACCAAACCAAGGCATTCGCGATCTAATCCTCAACAAGCGTGGAGATCGTAGCCTCGAATCCTTATCCAAAGCCTGCGGCGGTGTACCTACTCGCGCCAACCTTGATCGCCTGATCAATCGCCCAGTACTTAGCTGGCCAAAAGAGAACGCTGTCATCCTCGGACTTGCCCGTGGTTTGGGTGTCCGCGTCATTGACGTTGTCACCGCATACGCAGCGTCGCTCGGGCTCCCCGTTGAAACGGACACGTCGAACTTGACACTCCAAGGCGCCGGGAGCTTGCCAGAAACTTCACAACGAATCATTCGTGAGACCGCGGAGAACATGATGTGGTGGCAAGAGCAGACTTCAATTTCAGACAATTCGGAAGATTCTGACATTGGCGAAGTTCATGAGCTGTTCCCCGAAACCCGCGTGGCCGCGGATAAGGGTGACCAGGGTATCGACCCTGAACAGTTGCCAGAGGACTGAGCCAATGGGAATCTTTGACCGGCTTTTCCGCAAGCCAGCAGAAGCCAGCAAGGCGGGACCTGAACGCGTATCTTTCTCAACTCCCGAGGAGCGTCGAGCTGAACGCGTGGCGGTACACCACGCGACAGTCGAGGATTTCTCTGCAAGAAATGCGCGTGAGAATCCACCCAAGGCCAAGCGCGCCATCGTACGCGGAAAGAACTACATCTATTGGGTTCCCGAAATAGAGCAACTAAAACGAGACGGGCACCTTGAAGACGCGCTAGATCTGGTTCTTGAATGCTGTCGAGCCGCCGAGCGCGATAGACAGGGGCGCGAACCAGCGCCAGCCTACACTCGACACGCAGCGATCATCTGCCGCAAACTGGGCTACCTAGTCGATGAACGACGCGAGCTTGAGCGCTGGATCTCGTTTGGTGTCGAGTCAAAAGGCAGGGCGCTTGAAGACCGCTTGGTCAAAGTAAACTCATTGATCAACCACAAGTTGAACTTGGGAATTTCATTGGACATGCTCACCCGTCCGGCAACGACTATTCGAGGCACTCTAAACGAGTCGTAGGATTCGATTTCTTGAATCCTAAAATGTCGTAGGACTCAACTATATTCGAACTTATGTTCGAAGAGGTACTTTCGCGGATACGTCCGCGCATCACTGAAACCGCACTACCTAACGGGTGGTGGGGAGCCTACGATCTGGCAACGCACACCATTCACCTCAGGCCACGCCTAGCACCCATACAGCACCGCTCAACACTGTCTCACGAGACCGCGCACGCTCTCCTTCAACACGAGGGCTACTCACCACGCCAAGAACGCGCAGCAGAAGAACTCTCAGCGTCCTGGCTGATACATCACGACCAGTTCGCACAGGCGTCCCGCCTCTACCGCACAGCGACCACGCTAGCCAACGAACTCGACGTGCTCCCCCGAGACATCCACGCATACATGCGCCTACTAAAGCGCACCCGAAAACAGGAGACACCATGGCTACAGGAAGGATAAACGACCTCTGGCACCGAAAAGACCGAAGCCGAACCACGAGGTATGGATCCGGAAAGCGCTGGCAAGCCATATGGACCGACGGCACCGACAACGTGACAAAGCGATCCTTCGACTACAAAGACGCAGCCCAAGCATGGCTCGACAGCAAAACCACCGACTACACCCTGAACCCACACGGGCTCAAAGCTGACATGCTATTCAAAGACTTCTGGGATAAGTGGCGTCAACAACAAACACACCAGCGGGCAAGCTCACTTCGCATGATCGACTCTGCCGGCCGCAAAAGGATTCTCCCCGCCTTCGTTGACCGTTACCTTACGGAGATCAAACGAGAGGACATTCAAGCCACCATCAACTCATGGATTGCAGACGGGATGGCTCCGTCAACTGCACGGCTCTACTACGCGTATATGCGCCAGGCATTCAAAGAAGCTGTATTCCAGAAGATCATCCGCGAGTCCCCGTGCGTGAAGATTAGCTTGCCTCAGGTGGAGAGTAAGAATTTTCAGTTCAGCAAGGAGACTCTAGATCAGTTGATCGAACTGGTTCCGGAGCCGTACGCCACGGCTATGCGCGTAGGAGCGGCGACGGGTTTGCGACCGAGCGAGTTGTTTGGCTTGTCCAAGCAGGACATTGATTTTCCGAATAGTGTCATTCGTTTGACGTTGCAAGATGCAAGCCGTCGAACTGGAGAACTCGTCCGTGGGCCACTAAAAACGAAATCTTCGCGACGGAGCGTGAGTTTCGGACCGGTGATGCGGAATATTCTTTTGGAGCTCTGCAATGCTTCCGGGCCGGAGGGGCGACTGTTTCACGCCGAGGGGCTCGTGCAGATTTGGAAGTACGAGGCCGTGTGGGTGAAGGCGCGCAGGTCGCTACCCGAGATTGGGCCAGGATGGCATCAGCTACGCCATTATCATGCGAGCGTACTGATCTCCCATGGCTTCTCGCCCGTGGCTGTGGCGGCCCGTCTGGGGCATAAGGATGCTAACGAAACTTTGCGGACTTACGCGCATATGTGGGACAGTGACGGGTCAGCAATGGCTGCTGTTTCAGATACAGTTGTGGCGGCCTAACTAGGTTAGACCGCCACGAAACCGCCACAGCTAAGCTGGATCCTTTTGTTTATAAGGGATCAGGTATTAGCGTGCGTAGTACTCGACCACGAGGTTCTCTTCGCAGGTCACTGGGATCTCTGCACGCTCAGGAGCGCGCAGGTAGGTAGCCTGAAGGGCTTCCAGCTTTACGTCCAGGTAGCTAGGAACAGCTGGAAGCACCTTTGCGTGCTCACCTGCTGCAGCCATCTGGAAAGGAACCATCTTCTCGCTCTTCTCGTGTACGTGGATCAGCTGACCCGGCTGTACCTTGAAGGACGGACGGTCAACACGCTGGCCGTTGACCAGGATGTGACGGTGCACAACCAGCTGGCGAGCCTGCTGGATGGTGCGAGCGAAGCCTGCACGCAGAACCAAAGCATCCAAGCGGGACTCGAGCAGTGCCAACAGGTTGTCACCGGTCTGGCCGCCGAGGCGCTTAGCTTCCTTGAATGCGTTCAGCATCTGAACTTCGCGGATGCCGTACTGGGCACGCAAACGCTGCTTTTCGCGCAGACGTACTGCGTAGTCGCTGTCCTGCTTCTTACGGGCGCGGCCATGCTGGCCTGGACCGTATGGACGGCGCTCCATGTACTTTTCAGCTTTAGGGGTCAATGCAAGGCCGAGCGCACGCGAAAGGCGTACGGTGCGGCGGGCACGGGCGTTAGCCATTAATGTGTCCCTTTCGATCAGCGACGGTATCTACTGGCCTCCAGGATGGAGAGTGTGTGGGCGTCGCGGCCCTGCTACACTGCAACCCTGCTCCAGTACGCGATCACTCGCATTCTGGGCATGGCTTGCCAGCCAAAGATCAAGTCTACACGAAACCAGTACGCCTCGCGCTGAGGTCTAGCGCACAATTAACGCTGCTTTTTACCTCGAACCGGGTCCTTGCCGCGAATGATTTCACGCAGCCGGGTGAGCCTAGCGCCAATGGTTTTTTCGGCCCCATTAACCGTCGGCGTGTAGTAGTTGGTGCCGACAAGATCATCGGGCAAATACTGCTGAGTGGCGATGGAATGTGGCGCATCATGGGCGTAGATATAACCCACGCCGTGGCCCAGTTGCTTGGCACCGGGATAGTGTGCGTCGCGCAAATGATCTGGAACCAATGATCCCTTGCCTTCGGCTACATCCGCTAAGGCGGCGTTGGTGGCGTTGTAGGCCGCATTGGATTTTGGCGCAGTAGCTAGGTGCACGGTGGCGTGGCCCAACATGATTCGAGCTTCGGGCATACCGGTGAGCTGGACCGATTGTGCGGCGGCAACTGCCAAAGGCAACGCGGTGGGGTCGGCCATGCCAACATCCTCTGAGGCCGAGATCATCAACCGGCGGGCAATAAACCGGGGGTCCTCCCCCGCCGAAAGCATACGTGCAAGGTAGTGCAGGGCCGCGTCAACATCTGAACCGCGGATCGACTTGATGAAGGCAGAGATGATGTCGTAGTGCTGATCGCCATCTTTGTCATAACGTTGAACCGCCTGGTCCATGGCCAATTGCACATGATCCTGGGTGATTTTCACCGGTGGCGTGACGTCCTTGCCGGCAGCATTCCACGCCACCGCACCGGCGGCCTCGAGGACGGTGAGTGAACGGCGCGCGTCGCCCTGAGCGAGCCGGATAATCGCGTCACGCTGTTCATCGTCTAGCTGAACCTGACCATCAAATCCGCGTTCGTCGTCGATGGCGCGCTGGAGCAGGCCAGCCAAGTCTTCATCGGTGAGCGGTCGCAGGGTCAGCAGCAGCGAACGTGAGAGCAGCGGAGAAATGACCGAGAACGAGGGGTTTTCGGTGGTCGCGGCCACGAGGACTACCACACGGTTTTCCACCCCGGGCAGCAAAGCGTCCTGTTGCGCCTTATTAAAGCGGTGGATCTCGTCCAGGAACAATACCGTGGTCACTCCGCGCAGATCGCGGTCATCCTTGGCCTGCTCAATGACTCGGCGCACATCTTTCACGCCTGCAGTAATGGCCGAAAGCTCAACAAATTTTCGATCGGTGGCGCGCGCAATAACGTGGGCGATGGTGGTTTTGCCGATGCCCGGAGGCCCGTAGAGGATCACGCTGGCCGGACCGGCCAAGCCGGTCTCCGGGTTTTCGGCAAGCTGGCGCAAAGGCGAGCCGGGACCGAGCAGGTGCTGCTGGCCTACCAGTTCATCCAGCGACTTGGGGCGCATGCGCACCGCAAGAGGCGGACGCGGCCGGTTGACTTGGGGCTCGCGTGCTTCGCGCGGATCATCGGACAGGGAATCGAACAAATCGCTCACCTGCTAAGCCTACCGATATTCTGGGAGTCGCGCGGTGCATGCCAACACGCCACCGCCGACACCTATTGCCTCTTGAAAGGACTTGCTCCATGCGCGCCGTCGTCCAGGTCGCCAGCACCGCCCACGTCGAAGTTGAAGGGGAGATCACAGGCCGGTTGGACTCCCCCGGGCTGGTGATCCTGCTGGGCGTGACTCACGATGACGATCAGGCCACCGCGCGCAAGGTCGCCCAGAAGATCTGGCAGCTGCGCATTTTGGAGGATGAAACCTCCGCTGCCAGCAAAAATGCCCCGCTCTTGGTGATCAGCCAGTTCACCCTCTACGGCTCGGTGCGCAAGGGGCGCCGGCCTTCGTGGTCCAATGCGGCACCAGGGCCGGTGAGCGAGCCGTTGTACGAATACTTCGTCGAGTACCTGCGCGAGCTGGGGGCGCACGTCGAAACCGGAAAGTTCGGCGCGATGATGAACGTTTCGCTGGTGAACTCCGGTCCATTCACGATGATCGTCGATTCGGAGGACCTGGCTTAGCGGCCGGTGGCCCTCACCAGCTGCGCGAGCATTTCGAAGCTCGCGCGCTGGGCCTGCAGCTCGGTGCGTCCGGTGGCCGAAAGTTCGTAGACCTTCCGCCCCGGTCCACTCTGGCCTTCTTCCCAGCGGGTTTCCACGAACCCCGAGGCTTCCAGCTTCGCCAAGGCGGGATAGAGCGTTGCGCCTTTGATCGGGCCGAAACCTCGTTCTTGCAGCGATTTGGACAGGGCGTAGCCATGGGCTTGGCCGCTGGATAATTCAGCTAGCAGGAGCATCGGGAGCATGGCGCGTTGCCAGCTACCGGGAAATGGCGAGTCCTTACTCATCGCGGCCGTCTTCCAGTCCGCGGGCTTGGGCGCGCCGTTGGGCGAGTTTGGATTGCACGTATTCTGCGCGGTTTGCGGGGCGCAACGCATAGAGGGTAGCCGCTGCAAAAATCAGAAGACATACTGCGAAGAAGATATCCCAGCTGCTGCGGTCCGGGGCAAACGCCTCCGGCAGGAGGCTTGTGCCGTAAAAAAACACGAGCGCCAGTGGCAGTAACCGGAGCATGAGCCAGCGACGCTGCAACGCCCTAGCGGTGTTGACTCCCTGTCCGATGGCAAATTCGTTTGGGGTACCGAATTCTTCGACGATCGACACCGCTCCGCCCTGCATGCTCATAGTTGACCAGTGTTCGCGGGCCGGCGCCATGACTGACGCCGCTTCTTTGCCCCGCATTCCGTAGCGTCCGCGCAGCAGACGCGTGGATTCGGCAAACCACGCTTCCGGATCAGTAAAAGCTGTGGCGTCGTTGCGCGTTGCTGTGGGTTCATCTTTGAAGGGTAGCCAAAACGCGCCGACGGCTAGTGCTATACCGAGGATCGGTGCTATCCAGTTGGGCATCGGCATGGCTTCTTCACCGCCGAGCAAGGAAATAAGCGCGGCCGCTGCAATGGAAATCGCTATTCCGGCCAGCCCCAGCGCCCATGATCGCGTGAATTTGCCTTTCAATCGGTAGAACCACCAAAGGTGACCGGATAAGGCAATTCCCGTGCCTCCACACAAGGCCGCTAGTTGCCAATAGCGCCACGAGTTCGCAGTCCATCCGTCACGGAATCCGACCCACGTTCCGAAACCGGCGCACAGCAGGCCAACACCAATTCCGAGACCAACGAGCAGTAGCACGCTGCTGTTGACAGGCATCTCCGAGTCAGCCAGCTGTTGCGGTGTCAATCGCGCGTAGGCCCGGACCTCGCCGTATTCAGCAGGATCTCCAAAGAGGTCTTCTGCACCTTGGCCACTGTCCCGGATGGCAGCCAGTGCACTTTCCAGTTCTTGGACGCTCTGCAAATCATTCAGGTCATGGAGCATCAGGGCAAGGCTGAAGTCCTGCGCCCAATCGCGGTCGCGCTCCGGGTACTGCTCGACGATGCGTTGGGGTTCTGCCGAGGCCAAAGGGTCTCCTTGAATTGAAATATCTAGGTTGAAAACTAACCTAGTATTAAAATCAGCACTAATCCACGCCTTGGCCTATTTTGAGGAAAAAAGAAGCCGGATGGAACGCATTCAAGCGTTCCATCCGGCATTGCGAAGCTGCGTGAGCCTACTTGGCTTCGGTCTTGGCTTCGGTCTCTTCGGCCTTCTTCTTCTCAGGCTTGAAGTCGATGCCAGCTTCCTTGCGCTGCTGCGGGGTAATTGGCGCAGGTGCCTGGGTCAGTGGATCGAATCCGCCACCGGTCTTCGGGAAGGCGATGACGTCGCGGATGGACTCCGAGTGGGTCAGCAACTGCAATACGCGGTCCCAACCCAGTGCGATGCCGCCATGTGGTGGGGCGCCGTACTTGAAGCCTTCAAGCAGGAAGCCGAACTGGGTGTCAGCCTGCTCCTGGGTCACGCCCATGAGCTTGAAGACGCGCTCCTGAACGTCGCGCTGGTGGATACGGATCGAACCGCCGCCGATTTCGTTGCCGTTGCACACGATGTCGTATGCGTAGGACAGTGCCGAAGCCGGATCGGTGTCGAAGGTGTCCATGAACTCTGACTTAGGGCTGGTGAACGCGTGGTGCACAGCGGTCCAAGCGCCAGCGCCCACGGCCACATCGCCCGAGGCAACAGCGTCCGACGCGGCTTCGAACATTGGTGCGTCGACGATCCAGACGAAAGCCCAGTCGCCTTCCTTGATCAAACCGGTGCGGTGGCCGATCTCGACGCGTACCGCGCCGAGCAGGGCACGGGATTCGTTCTTCTTGCCAGCCGAGAAGAAGATGCAGTCGCCAGCGCTTGCGCCGGTAGCTGCGGCCAGGCCGGCCTTCTCTTCATCGGACAGGTTCTTGGCTACTGGGCCAGCAAGCTCGCCATCTTCCTTGATCAATACGTAGGCAAGGCCCTTGGCACCGCGCTGCTTGGCGAATTCCTGCCAGGCATCCAGGGTGCGGCGAGGCTGCGAAGCGCCGCCAGGCATAACCACTGCGCCAACGTACTCGGACTGGAAGACCTTGAAGGAGGTGTTCGCGAAGTACTCGGTCATTTCGGTCAGTTCCAGGCCGAAGCGCAGATCCGGCTTGTCCGAACCGTACTTGGCCATGGCCTCCGAGTACGCCATGCGGCGGATCGGGGTTGGGACCTGTACGTCGATCAGGTTCCACAGTTCGGTAACCAGCTTTTCGCCGAGCTCGATGATGTCGTCTTCTTCAACAAATGAAGCTTCGATATCCAGCTGGGTGAACTCTGGCTGACGGTCCGCACGGAAGTCCTCATCGCGGTAGCAGCGAGCGATCTGGTAGTACTTTTCAAAGCCACCAACCTGCAGCAACTGCTTGAACAGCTGTGGGGACTGAGGCAGCGCGTACCAGGCACCCGGGGTCAGGCGTGCAGGAACAACAAAGTCGCGAGCGCCTTCCGGGGTGGAACGGGTCAGCGTTGGGGTTTCGATCTCGATGTAGCCCTGATCGTGCAACAGGTTACGTGCTACACGGTTAGCCTCGGAGCGCAAACGGATGTTGCGTGCCGGGGTTGGGCGGCGCAGGTCAAGGTAGCGGTGACGCAGACGCGCCTCTTCGCCAACCTCAACGTGCTCGTCAACCTGGAAAGGCAGGGGTGCTGCGGTGTTCAGCACGGTGACGGTATCAGCGATAACCTCGATCTGGCCGGTTGGCAGGTTCGGGTTTTCGTTGCCCTCCGGGCGGCGCTCGACGTTGCCGACGATCTGCAGCACGAACTCATTGCGCAGCGGGTGGAAGTCCTCTTCGTCGCGTACAACAACCTGGGCTACGCCCGAAGCATCACGCAAATCCAAGAAGGCAACACCACCGTGGTCACGGCGACGCGCGACCCAACCGGTGAGGGTAACCTGCTGTCCAATGTGCTCAGCGTTCAAGACGCCCAGCTGATGAGTGCGTAGCACTACGATCCTTTCGGTCGGTTGGGAAAGTTTCTCCCCATGAAGTTTAGTGCACCTTGCCAAGGTGCGTGTGCGGGCCAGTTGGCCGCAAGTATTAGCTGATGGCGATCTTTAGGTCAGACTCGGCCGGCATCCAGGTGAGCGGATCGGCAGTTACCTGCTCACCGGAGCGAATGTCCTTAACCTCGTGGGTGCCGTCATTCTGGGTGAACCAGACAAACGGAATCCCGCGTCGATCAGCAAATTTGATCTGCTTGCCAAATTTCTCGGCACTGGCTGCTACCTCGCAGGCGATTCCGCGTGAACGCAGCTTCGAGGCCACATCCTGAGCTTCGTGCCAGGTGTCATCGTTGGCCAAGGTGACATATACCACTGATGGAACGCTGCGGCTGGCGGTGACCACTTCTTCGGCCAAGATGCGTGAAATCAGCCGGGTGACGCCGATGGACAGGCCCACACCTGGGTAGTTCTTTTTGCCCTTGGACGCCAGCGATTCGTAGCGTCCGCCGGAGCAGATCGAACCCAAGGATTCGTGGCCTACCAACACGGTTTCGTAGACGGTGCCGGTGTAGTAGTCCAGGCCGCGGGCGATGGAAAGGTCAGCCATCACCTTGCCTGGTGCACGCTTTGAAGCAGCATCGATCACCTGGGAGAGCTCATCAAGACCGGTGTCCAGCAACTCGTGGCTTACCCCGAGCGCTCGGACTTGTTCCACGAATGAGGCGTCAAGGGTGCGAATTTTTGCCAGTGCCAGTGCCGCATCAGCCTGCTCGCGTGTTGCGCCGACTTCTTCAACCAGAATCTTGGCGACAGCTTCATCGCCGATCTTTTCCAGCTTGTCGATGGCGCGCAATACCGCATCCGGATCTTGAAGACCCAGTCCACGGTAGAAGCCTTCAGCTAGCTTGCGGTTATTCACTCGCAGGCGGAAGTCGCCAATAGGCAGGGCAGAAAGCGCATCGGCGATGGTCAGCGCGAGCTCCACGTCGTAGCTAAATGGCAAGGTGCCATCGCCAACCACGTCGATATCAGCCTGGGTGAACTCGCGGAAGCGACCGTCCTGTGGACGCTCGCCACGCCAGACCTTCTGCATTTGGTAACGACGGAATGGGAAAGCCAAGTATCCGGCGTTCTCCACGACATAGCGTGCAAAAGGCACGGTGAGGTCGAAGTGCAGGGCCAAAGCGTTGGGATCGTTTTTATCGTCTTCGGCAGCCAAACGGGACAGCCCGTAAACTTCCTTGTCGATTTCGCCCTTGCGAAGCAGCTGCGCACGGGTTTCCACGGCGCGGGTTTCAATATTTGCGAAACCATGCAGTTCAAAAACATGACGCAAGGTGTCCAGCACGTGCTGTTCAACAGCCCGTTCAGCTGGAAGCCATTCTGGGAAACCTGATAGTGAGGCCTTGCGTGCCATGAAACTCCTTAGTGCAAATTGGGCTACCAATACATCTTAAGCCTGATTTGCAAGAAACCTGTGCACGTCGGCTTACTAAGAAACGGAGGTCACAGGTAGAGTTGGCTACAGCAAGTGCTCGTACAGTGAAAGAGTTTCAGCGGTGACCACCAGTCAGCAATCCGACGACAGCCAGAAGACCCCATTGCCGCAGGCGCAGAAGCCTGTAGCAAAGCCGGTCGTAGCGCCTAGCGTCGCACATACCACTCCCCTCGACGAAGCGGCTAAGTTTGCCCGCGTTACCGAAGATGGACACGTCTTCGTGATCATCGATGGTGCCGAGTTCCCAGTGGGTCAGTATCCCGACGCCACGCAGGAGGAAGCTTTGAGCTACTTCGTGCGCAAATATGACGACGCGATTTCCCAGCTCATGCTCCTAGAGCAGCGTGTTGTAGCTAAGGCTCCGGCCGGTGAGCTGAGCAAGGCTGTCTCCACCCTCTCGGCCACCGTCGCTGAGCGCCACATGGTTGGCGATATCCCAGCGCTGGAAACGCGTCTTGAAAACGTTCGTGTTGCAGTCGAGAGTCTTAATGGCGAACAGCGCAAGGCTCACGATGAGGCTCGTGCTGAACAGCAGGCTGCTCGTGAAGCCATTGTTGAGCAGGCTGAAGCGATGGCTGAAAAGCGTCCAGAGCAGATTCAGTGGAAGACCGCTTCGGCGTCCATGAACGAATTGTTCGAAGCGTGGAAAGCCTCCCAGCGTTCTTCCGTTCGTTTGCCTCGGGCTACCGAAGATGCTTTGTGGAAGCGGTTCCGCGCTGCTCGCACGATATTTGATCGTCACCGCCGCGCCTACTTCTCGCAGCTTGATTCCACTAACGCCTCTGCGAAGGCTGTTAAGGAAGAGTTAATTGCTCGCGCCGAAGCTTTGCAGACCTCAACGGACTGGGCTGCTACGGCAGCTGAGTACCGCAAGCTCATGGATGAGTGGAAGAAGTCGCGCCGTGCTTCGCGCAAGGACGACGATCAGCTCTGGGGACGCTTCCGTGCCGCTCAGGATGTTTTCTTCCAGGCTCGTACCGAGGCCAATGCCAAGATTGATGCTGAGTACTCAGAGAATCTGGTAGTGAAGGAAGCCCTGTTGGAAGAAGCGCGTGCGCTTTTGCCAATCAAGGATTTGGCTACCACCAAGACCAAGCTTGAGAAGATTCGCGATCGTTGGGAAGCTGCTGGCAAGGTTCCACGCAACGACCTACAGCGCGTTGAATCAGCTCTGCGTCAGGTTGAAGATGCCGTCAAGGGTGCCGAAGATGAGCAGTGGCGTCGGTCCAACCCAGAGACCAAGGCTCGTTCAAACTCGATGCTTTCCCAGCTCCAGGACACCATCTCTGCATTGGAAGATGACTTGGCTGCAGCTCAGGCTAAGGGCAACGCAAAGCAGATCGAAAAGGCTCAAGAAGCTCTTGATGCTCGTCGTATGTGGCTGAACACTTTGGAGAAGTCGGCTGCCGACTTTGAGTAAGTAATCCACAGATCGTCAGTACACCGTCAACGCGACGGCGCTTACTGGTTCAGTAGCTACATGGAATCTGGAAATTGCCAGGCTACCGAATCAGGCGCCGTCGCGTTGCGCATTCCGGAGGATCTTTGGATCGCCGGCCAAATGTTTAGTCGCAATGAACTACAAGCTATGGCCTCTAATGGGCTACTACGTGAAGTATTGGGCGATTGCTTCCTGCCCAGCAATATTCGGATCACGGCTTCACTCAGAGCACGTATCGCCGCGTTTGTCTGCGGACGAGAGTTGAATTCCAGCACTGTGCTGGCCAGACAAACGGCCGCGTGGATCCACGGCTTACTGCCCGAGGTTTATACGCTGTGTATCTATACACGCAGTTATCATCGCCCGTTTCAACCGGGCTTCGGGCTCAACGTTCAATTTATGCAAACCAGGGTGCCCGATACTCAGATGGTTTTTCGCAGTCGAGTCAAAGTGACATCGGCGCTCAGAAGCGTTTGTGACTGCGCGCAGTTTGACCCACTACCCGTGGCAAGTCGGGTACTGAGCAACGCGATAAGCTTGCACGACCCGTACCTGAACTTAGAAACGATCAGGGATTCATTACAACGCTACGAACCATCCCCAGAACGCTCACGCGCCCTGCGTCTGGTTGATTCCTTCGATGACGTCGCGCAAGCGGCCTAACGTCGTGAACCTGCGGTCGTGCGGTACACGTCGTAGACACCGTCGATGCGACGCACCTGATTCAGTACGTGGCTCAAGAACTTAGGGTCGACCATTTCAAAGGAGAAGCGGGACAGTGCCACACGGTCCTTGCTGGTCTGCACTGAGGCGGACAAAATGTTCAGATGGCTCTCGGACAGGATTCGAGTGACATCAGAAAGCAACGATTTTCTATCCAGCGCCTCAACCTGAATCTCGACGAGGAACACGCCGTGGTGCTTGGCGGCCCACGTGACATTGACCAGACGGTCAGGCTGGGTCGAAAGCTGTACCAGGTTCAGGCAGTCTGTGCGGTGCACCGAGACACCTGCCCCGCGAGTTACGAAGCCTTGGATCTCATCCGGTGGCACAGGCGTGCAGCAACGTGCCAGTTTAACCAGCACATCTCCGACACCTTCAACAATCACACCTGCGTCGTTGCCCGTAGTCGCGCTTGGAGCGTTCGGGCGAACTACGACTTCCTCATCAACCTGTTCGGCCTCTGGAGGGCCAATGAGGGCCGTCAGGTGCTCAATAACGTTCTGTGCACTCGTATGACCGTCGCCTACCGACTGGTACAGGGCAGAAATGTCGGTGTGGTGAAGTTCGTTGGCAACGGTGGTGAGCAAGTCATGGGTCATCAACTTCTGCAGTGGCAGATGGTTGCGACGAAGCTCCTTGGTCAGAAGCTCCTTGCCCTTTTCAATCGCTTCTTCTCGACGTTCCTTGGAGAAGTAGCCACGGATCTTAGCCTTGGCTCGTGGCGACTTAACGAAGTTTTGCCAGTCCTGGGATGGGCCAGCGCTTTCAGCCTTCGAGGTGAAAACCTCAACAACATCGCCCTGTTTAAGTTCAGTGTGCAGCGGTACAAGCTTGCCGTTGACTCGGCTACCAATCGTGCGGTGACCAACATCAGTGTGAATGGAGTATGCAAAGTCCACGGGAGTCGCACCCACAGGCAGAGACATGATGTCGCCCTTGGGCGTATAAACGTAAACCTCGGCCGAACTGATGGTGTAGCGCAGTCCGTCAAGGAACTCTTCTGAATCAGTGGTGTCGGCCTGCCACTCCATCAGGGAACGCAGCCAGTCCATGTTCTGCTCAGGCGAGAGCATGGAGTTAGCGGATTGTCCGTGCTTGTACTGGAAGTGCGCGGCAACACCGTATTCGGCACGCACATGCATGTCGTGTGTGCGGATCTGGATTTCAACCGGCTTGCCTTCTGGACCCATGACCGTGGTGTGTAATGACTGGTAAAGGTTCAGCTTAGGGATAGCGATGTAGTCTTTGAAGCGGTTTGGCAGGGGGTTCCACTCAGAGTGGACCACGCCGAGTGCGCCATAACAATCTTTGACCGTATCGACCAGAATACGAACGCCCATCAAGTCATGGATGTCGTCAAAGTCTTTTCCTCGAACAATCATCTTCTGATAGATCGAGTAGTAATGCTTCGGACGGCCCGAAACTGAGGCATGAATTTCTACATTGCCCAAGTCGCCGTTCAAGGTCTGTCGGATAGCGGTCAGATACTTTTCGCGTTCTGGTGTTCGGTCCCCCACCATGCGCACGATTTCTTGATACACCTTAGGATGCAGAGCGGCGAAGGAAAGATCTTCCAACTCCCACTTCACGGTATTCATGCCTAGGCGGTGAGCCAGTGGAGCGAAGATCTCCAAAGTTTCTTTGGCTTTACGTGAGGAAGACTCTGCTGAAACGTAACGCCAAGTGCGGGCGTTGTGCAGGCGGTCCGCCAATTTGATGAGCAATACTCGGATGTCGCGCGACATGGCAACAACCATCTTGCGAACGGTTTCGGCTGGAGCAGCTTCACCGTAAGTGACCTTGTCCAGCTTGGTCACGCCATCAACAAGCATGGCGATCTCTTCAGAGAATTCTTTTTTGACCGATTCGAGTGAGTACTCGGTATCTTCAACGGTGTCGTGCAATAGGGCGGCGGCGAGAATCGCTCCGGTCATACCCATCTCAGCAAGGATTGTTGCTACGGCTACCGGATGGGTGATGTAGGGATCGCCACTCTTACGCTTTTGCCCCTCGTGGTATTTCTCGGCTACCTCGTAAGCATGGACCAGTAGGTCCAGATCTGCCCGCGGATGCTTAGATTTGACGGTGCGAAGCAACGGCTCAAGCGTCGGCGAGGTGCCCGGAGTGCTACCGCGTCCAGCAAAGCGCACTAAACGGGAGATTGAGCGTCGTTTCGAATTGTTCAGGTTAGGCGTATTAGCCATGCCCCGCTCCTTCCCCATTGCCACCACACTTCGCTGGCAGCTGTGATCTTGCCGCGCGTCGCGTGCTGGTAGTTTTCGGTCGTAGACACCTCTACGACCTTGCACTTAAAAACACCTTGTTTGGTTCATTTGTTATAGCACGTTCGGCCGGTGACAACTAATTACACCGCTTCACGCAGTTGCAAAGAGGCACCTCCAGCGAGTGCTGGAAGTGCCTCTTTTAAGCTACTGCGGACTATGCCTGAGCGATCGACTTTGTATGTTCAGCAACATCTGCATCATTGCGTCGCAGCCATTGGTACAACGGCGCTTGAACGAACAGAGTGGACAGTGCCGAAATGATAATGCCGACGAACAAGGCCAACGAAAGATCCTTGAGCGTACCTGCACCAAGCATGTAGGAACCGATGAACAGAATCGACGCAACTGGAAGAACAGCAACAACCGAGGTGTTGATGGAACGAACCAGCGTCTGGTTTACCGCGAGGTTCACCAACTGTTCAAAGCTTCTGCGTGACTGTTTGGTGAAGTCCTTGGTGTTCTCTCGAACCTTATCGAACACCACCACCGTGTCATACAGTGAATAGCTCAGAATCGTTAGGAAACCGATGATCGCGCTTGGAGTAATCTCAAAACCGGAAATCGAGTAGATTCCGGCGGTCACGATGATGACAACGAACAAACCAACGATTGCAGCCAACGACATCTTCCAGGTGCGGAAGTAGACAGCCATGAGCAACCCGACAAGCACCACGAAGGCAACTAGTCCTACCAAGGCTTGACGCGATACGTCTTGGCCCCAGGTTGGACCGATGAAGTTACTGGTTACTTCCTTAGCTTGGACTTGGTATCCGTCAGCCAAGGCCCGTGCAATTTCCAAGGTCTCGTCATCGCTTAGGCGTTCGGTCTGAACACGCATAGTGTTCTGCGCAATGTTAGTAACTGTCGCTTCAGAACCCGAAGCCACAGAGGTAACAGCTTCTTCACCGATTTTGATGTCAGTGTTCTGCACGCCCGAAACGGTAAATTCTGAACCGCCACGGAAATCGATACCGAGGTTGAAGCCGCCCTTAACCACTGGAATCAGAATGGAAAGGATCACCAACGCGCCAGCAATGGCGAACCAGAGGCGATGCTTGGAGGTGAACGGGTAGGAACGCTTGCCGGTGTAGAGCTCGTTGCCCCACGTCACTAGCTTATTCATTGTTCTCCTCCTGCGCCTTGGACTCCTGCTTGCCCGGCTGTGAAGACTGTAGCGCCTCGGCGCGACGACGCTCGGCAATGGTCATGCGCTTTGCTGCTTCGCCTGAGGCCTTCGCGTTCTTCTTGCCACGGTTAGCCTCAGCATTTTCGCCGAATCGACGGATCTGCCCGGCGCCCTTGTACAGTGGCTCAACGCCCAACAACGAAGGGTCCAGACCGGATAGTCGGTGTCCGTCAGCGAAGAATCGGGTGCGGGCCAGCAATACCAAGGTCGGGTGCGTTAGTCCGTAAACAACGACGAGGTCGATGAGTGCGGTTAGACCTAAGGTGAAGGCGAAGCCTCGCACGTTACCAACAGCCACAATGTAAAGCACCACGGCGGCCAGCAGGTTCACTGCCTTGGAAGCAAGGATGGTGCGTTTGGCACGTCCCCAACCAATATCCACGGCGCTTGCCAACGGACGGCCGTCGCGCAATTCATCTCGGACACGTTCGAAGTAAACGATGAACGAGTCAGCGATCAAACCAATGGCAACAATCAAACCTGCAACACCAGCCAGCGAAAGCCGGTAGTTCATTCCCCAACCGAGCAGGACCAGGGCCAAGTAAGTCAGGATGCCTGAAACCAACAGGGACGCAATGGTGACAAGGCCCAGTGCGCGGTACTGGAACAGCGAGTAGATGAAGACCAGAACTAGACCGATGACGCCGGCAATGAGGCCAGCCTTCAGCTGGTCAGCACCGAGAGTAGCGGAGACCTGACGCTCGGACTGGATATCAAAGCTGATCGGAAGCGCACCGTATTTGAGCTGCTCGGCCAACGCCTGAGAAGTCTCCTGCGTGAAGCCGCCAGAGATCTGAGGGCGACCATCGGAAATTACGGCGTTGGTGGTTGGAGCCGAAATGGTTTCGCCATCAAGCACAATCGCAAACTGGTTCTGTGCACCCTGAAGTGCTACCAGTCGCTGAGTGGTATCTGCGAAGGTCTTGGTGCCCTGCTGGTTGAATTCAATAACAACAACCCATTCACCAGTCACCGATCCATTGGATCCACGTGCCAACTGAGCGTAAGCGTCAGAGATCTGGTCGCCAGGGATTTCCTGAGGGCCAAGAATGTACTTCGCCTGCGTGCCGGTATCGCAAGAAATCATTGGCTTTTTAGGATCAGCGTCTTCGCCGCTACCCTTGGCCAGCTCGGTCTTGCAATCGTAGGCTTCAAACTGCTTGTACAGATCCGCGGTGACCCAGCTGGTATCCGAAGCATTCTTCGGCTCATCCTTCGGGTTTGGCAGCTCCGCCTTAGCAGTCCGCTTGTCCTTAGGGGTCGCCTCGTAAGCGCCCGAAACCAAAACTGGGCGGAACTCCATTGCGGCAGATGCTTGGATCAGGTCACGCGTGGCCTGATCAGGAGTACCAGGCATGGAGACTACAACGTTACGACCGGACTGGGTGGTGATTTCAGGTTCTGAAACACCAGATCCATCCACACGTTGGCGGATAATTTCTACCGCTTGGTCCAGCTGTTCCTGATTAATCGTTTGATTACCTTGAACCCGGGGGGCCAAGATCATCTCGGTGCCGCCTTCAAGGTCGAGGGCCAGCTTGGGCCCCCACGCGGTTTTACCTGTCGCTGCACCAGCCACCAGCACGCCGGTTGCGATGATGAAGACGATCAGTAACCACAGCAACGCCTTGCGCGCCTGCTTTACTGGTCTGATTGATGACATCTATTGTGCTTTCTCGTTTTGGTGGCTGAACATTCGGGCCACCGCTGCCAACCCCGGACTTAGGAGTTGCGTTCGTCCTTACCCTGGTCGTTAAGACGACGCAGGGACTCTTCAGGGGTTTCAGCGACATCGCTGGTTGCATCAGCATTTTCTACGGCAGGAGCGGCATCAGTTGCGGTTGCAGCTGGCTCGTTGTCCAAGAAAGTGGAGATGGCCTGGCGGTGCAAGGTCAGCACAACGCCGTTAGCAACCTCAACCTGTACGTGATCTTCTGCGTCAACGCCCACGATGGTACCGAAGATACCCGAGTTGGTCATGACCTTGGCACCTGGCACGGTGTTGGTCTTCAGCTTTTCCTGCTGAGCTGCCTGCTTTTTACGTCCGCGGAACATCATGAAGATCAGCACTGCGAACAGCGCCACCATCAGGATCAGCGATGGGTTGAAGCCGCCACCGGCGGCCTGAGCGATTACGAGGGAATTCACGTATTTACCTGCTAACGATTCGTTGCGTTTTAATCAAAAGTTCTGGGATGCCGAAACGCCCTACTGCGCACGTTAACGACAAAGACGCCCACCTGACCCGTATACGGGCATAGGTCGGGCGTCTTCAGTCTAATCGGTTACTGTCTACCGGCAGACCATTTACGCGAGCAGTGAAGCTTTGCTTGCCTAATCCTCATCGTTTTCATAGCTTTGTGCGTTGGCGAAGATTGCATCCTTGGGCATTTTTAGGCCCAGATGCTCCCATGCTCCCGGCATTGCAATACGTCCACGAGGCGTACGGCCCATCAGCCCTTCGCGCACTAGATACGGTTCGGCAACGGTCTCAACGGTTTCAGTCTCTTCACCCACGGCAATAGCTAGGGTGGATAGTCCTACCGGTCCCCCGCCAAACTTTGTGCACAACGCTTCCAATACGCCGCGGTCCAGACGGTCCAGGCCGCGGGCATCAACTTCGTACATATCAAGGGCAGCGGCCGCAGCCTTGTGGTCGATCTCTTCGAGTTTGTGCACCAAGGCCCAGTCGCGGACTCGGCGCAGCAGGCGGTTGGCGATACGCGGTGTTCCACGCGATCGACCGGCAATCTCGGTGAACGCTAACGACGTCACGCTCAAGTCGAGCATCATCGCCGAACGGCGCAACACCAACTCGAGCTCTTTGGCTGTATAAAATTCTAGGTGGCCGGTGAATCCAAAACGGTCACGCAAAGGACCAGGCAGCAGACCGGCACGCGTGGTTGCGCCAACGAGCGTGAAGGGTGGCAGTTCCAGTGGAATGGCCGTTGCTCCGGCGCCCTTACCAACGATGATATCTACGCGGAAATCCTCCATCGCCATGTAGAGCATCTCCTCGGCGGGACGCGACATGCGGTGGATTTCGTCCAGGAAGAGCACTTCACCTTCGGTCAGCGAGGAAAGAATTGCTGCGAGGTCACCTGCGTGTTGAATAGCTGGTCCCGATGAGATGCGTAGAGGTGCGTTCATCTCGGCGGCAATAATCATGGACAGGGTGGTTTTTCCCAACCCTGGAGGACCAGAAAGTAGAACGTGGTCTGCAGTTCGTTCGCGAATTTTTGCAGCCTCAAGAACCAGCGAAAGCTGCTGGCGAACCCGCGACTGGCCAACAAAATCGTCGAGATTTCGTGGGCGAAGGGCCGCTTCTAGGACGCGTTCCTCAGGCTCGCTGCCCGCATTGGTTAGCCCAGTGGAGTCATTCTTCATGATGGTCCTCTCGACCGCCGGTTAGGCCCGGGTCCCGCTAGACATGCTGCGCAGAGCAGCGCGGAGGATTTCGGCGACATTTCCGCCCGAAACAATTTCAGGTTCAGCCTTGGTGAGCGAATTAAGCGTGCTGGTGGCATCCTTCTCGCTCCAACCCAGACCGGTCAACGCTGCAATGACCTGAGGCTCCCAAACACTGGCGTTACCAATGGTGGTCGTTGATGACACGGGAGCACCGGTTGGCACCAGCTTGCCGTTCAGTTCCAGCACAATTCGGCTGGCACCCTTGGGACCAATGCCGGAGACCTTGGTGAAAGCGGCGGTGTCTTTGGTGTTTGCAGCAATGCGTACTTCTTCGGCACTATGCACGGCAAGGATGGCCAAACCGGTGCGAGGACCAATACCGGAGACCGAAATGAGAACTTCGAACACGTCGCGTTCATCGGCGCCGGCAAAGCCAAAGAGTGTCATTGAATCTTCGCGGACCACCATGGAGGTGAAGACGGTAGCTTCACGTCCAACGTGCAAAGTTGCCAGCGTTCCGGGGGTGGCGTTGATCAGCATGCCGAAGCCGTTGACATCAATTACCGCGGTATTCAGGGACACCAGTTGAACGGTGCCGGTCAATGAGCTGATCATGCCACTCCTTGGGATATATGTTCGATCGAACCTAGCTTATCGAAGATACTTACGAATAGCGACGTGCGCAATGCGCCGGTGGGTCGCAGCTACTACCGTCGGACCGCTCGTCGCTTGGCCGATGCCTCGGCGGCGATCCAGGCTTGCTGCGCACCGGTGAGTTGCGATGAGCCGGTCGCACCAGCTGCAGAGGCTGAAGCATTGGATCCAGAAGCTGCACCACGCCATCCGTGGGCGATAGCCAAGGCCACCGCATCGGCGGCATCAGCAGGTTTTGGAGCTTCCTCCAGACGGCAAATCTTCGCAACCATTTTGCCAATGGCTGCCTTGCTTGCTTGTCCAGAACCGGTGACCGCTGCTTTGACCTCGGTGGGAGTATGCAGAGCAACGGGGATTCCGCGACGAGCCGCAGCAGTGATCACTACCCCGGTAACCTGGGCGGTACCGATGACTGTGGACACGTTTGCCGAAGCAAAAACGCGTTCGATGGCCAATACGTCCGGCTTGTGAAGATCAAGCCATTCATCAATGGCGTTGGCGATCTTTAGCAGTCGGGCGTCCAGTGGAGTTCCTGGTGGGGTGCCGGCGACGGTGACATCAACCAGCGAAACTTGTCTGTTTGCGGCGACGTCGACCACGGCCAGACCACAACGGGTCAGTCCGGGGTCGACGCCGACAACGCGAAGGGTCAAGTCCTACTGCTCTTCGTCCAGCGCGGCGCGAACCTCGTCGGATAGATCAGCGTTGGTGTAAACGTTCTGCACATCGTCAAGTTCTTCGAGAGCGTCGAAGAGGTGAAGGAACTTGCGAGCACCCTCAACGTCCAGATCAACCTTCATCGAAGGGATGAATTCCATTTCGTCGGACTCGTAGGCAATTTCTGCCTCGTCCAGCGCAGCGGCAACAGCACGCAGATCCGATGGATCGCAGACAATAGCGAAGCTGTCGTCCTCGTCCAGAATCTCGTCCGCGCCGGCGTCGAGAACGATCATCAACAGGTCGTCTTCGCTCAGCTCGCCCTTTGGCAGGCGGACTACACCCTGACGGTTAAACAGGTACGAAACCGAACCTGGGTCTGCAATGGTTCCACCATTGCGGGTGATGCCAACACGAACCTCAGAAGCTGCGCGGTTCTTGTTATCGGTAAGGCACTCGATCAGCAAAGCCGAGCCCTGTGGGCCACGTGCTTCGTAAATGATCTCGGTGTAGTCAATAACTTCGCCGGTCAGGCCAGCACCACGCTTGACTGCGCGGTCGATGTTATTGATTGGCACGGAGTTTTTCTTGGCCTTGCTAACAGCAAGTTCCAGTGCCGGGTTGCCGGACATGTCGGCGCCGCCGGCACGGGCTGCAACTTCGATACCCTTAATGAATTTTGCAAAGGCCTTGGCGCGCTTGGCGTCAATTGCAGCCTTCTTATGCTTGGTGGTTGCCCATTTGGAGTGGCCTGACATGCTTTAAGCGTCTCCTCGCGTGAGTTGGATGAAAAATTCGTGGATCGCCGTGCTGCCGGTGACTTCCGGGTGAAAGCTGGTTGCCAACAAATTTCCCTGACGTACTGCAACAATTCTACCCTGTTCGCGCTCATCCTCAGCCGGAACCATGCTGATCACCTGCACCTCGGGTCCTACTTGCACCGCTTCGGGTGCACGGATAAAGACCGCTTCGAGATTTTTACCGTTGAAGTCCAGCTGGTATTCGAAAGAATCCACTTGTCGGCCGAAGGCATTACGACGCACCGTCATGTCGATTCCACCAAAGCTTTGCTGTACTGCGCCGGCACTGGAGACCGCAGGGTTTTCAATCCGGTCAGCCAGCATGATCATTCCGGCACAGGAGCCGTACGCCGGCATTCCTGCCGCTATGCGTTCCTTGATCGGTTCGGCCAGCGAATAGTTACGTGACAGCCGGTCGATGACAGAGGACTCTCCCCCAGGGATGACCAACGCGTCGACCTGCTTAAGATCCTCAGGGGTGCGTACTATCTGTGCTGCTTGGCCCAAACGTTCCAAAGACGCAAGGTGTTCACGGAAATCCCCTTGAAGGGCGAGGACGCCAAATTTCGGCATGGGTGTGACCTTTAGAGTTCGAGGGCTACATGGCGCACTTCGCGCCGAAACAACGTTAGTACCCTTGCTCGTACCAGCTAATTTTGTTGCACGGTGTGTCGCCTTTTCCTACGCCATGATTCGACGGCGACGCCATCCATTGACATCATCACTCCCAGTTTTTGGTTGTGGCCAACCGGCCAGAAGCCACGCATGGCGAGTCAAGGCGATAGCCTGTTACTAACCACGTCAAAGCAAGGGTGTTGCCAATGCTCCACGGATACCAACGACCGCAGATCACCATTGCGGATTTTCTTGACGCTCGCGGTCTGCCGATTGAGTATGGAAACCGCTGGGATTCCCAGCCACCGGAGGACGCGTATACCCAGGTCGCCCACCCGCACCGTTTTGCGCCGGTGCATGAGGTGGCTCAGGCGCTGCTGGAATGGATGTGCGCGCGTTTCAAAGTGCGTCGCTACGAAGATCCCGGACTAGCTAGGCTGCTTCGCGTGAAGGATCAAGATCTGATTGCTTCGGTTCGACTTTTTCCTGAGGATTCGCGGTGTGCACCGATGGCTTTGGTTTTCACTAACTTTCCTAGCGTGCATCTTGAATTCGGAGCCTTATTCCGGAGAATCACTCCTAACTGCGGTTGCGATGGTTGTGATGAGTCAGTTCCCGAGATGCTTGACGAGCTTGAGGAATGGATCGACGCAGTAGTCTCCGGGGCCTTCGTCGAGATCATGAACTGGGAGCAGCAACTAGTAACGCATCTGTTTGATGTCAAGGCACTGGGATTCGCCGAGGAATCGCGCAGCTTCGAAGATATTTCGCCCGCACGCTTGGCCAGGGCCCGTGAAATTCTTCCGCACGATGGCCGCTGGGCTCCTTGGCCAGTGCGCTAATTTAATCCAGACGCCATGGCTGAAGCCCATCGTCAATGGCACCGTACGCGTTCACCGTGGCCTTGGTCCTTGCTAAAGACGCTTTGGAATCAGCAGCAGGCAGACAATCGGAGACGTCAAAAACTTCGCACCATTTCACTGGCGACTTAGAGAGCTGATGCGGAACCCATTCAAGCTTGCTAACTTCCCAGTCCCCGGACTTTTTGCCTTCGCTAAATGTCGCTTTGACGCTGATGCCTTCGCGGTTCAGGATGGTCTTGGTCGCGTGCTTGGCTACCGAGTTTCCCAGCCCGTAAACAATCCAGGTGCCGTCGTACTTTTCAATAGGAAGCACCGAATGCGTGTGGTGCATGTAGATGAAGTCGAAGGCCCCGGAGTCAGCCAGCGCATGACCAAGATCTTGTTGCTCGGCGGTGGGTCGGTTGGTGTATTCGGTTCCGTCGTGAATCGCGGCCACAACAATTTGAGCCCCGGCCTTTTTCGCCGCTTTGGCTCGGTTGATTAACCTTTGTGCGTCAACACCGGTATCGACCTGCCAGTTTGCATCGGCAGCTAATCCATTAAGCGAAAAGGTACTGGTCACTACCCCGAGCTTCACGCCATCAATTTCCATAATCGGTGGCTTCTGAGAATCCTTGTGTGTGCGGTAGGAGCCAGTGGCAAAAAGTCCATGCTCCTCTAGCGCATCCAGCGTCCGGTTCACTCCGGAGGTTCCGGCATCCACGGTGTGGTTGGTCGCCGTGGTGCAACCGTCGTACCCCACGTCTTTCAAATCAGCGAGAATCTGTTCAGGGACAGTGAAGCGCGGGTAGCCCGAATATGGTGGCTTTCCTATAGGTGTTTCAAGATTGCACAGGGCCGCGTCCGCGTCCTGAGCGTATGGCTTGAGCCCGGCTAGTAGCGGTGAAAAATCATAATCTTCACCGTTGCCCGATTGTGCTTGGGCGGATGTTTTCGCCTCGTCCAAAAGCGCAGGATGCAAGAGGACATCGCCGGTGACCATCAGTGAGAAGTCTTTTGGTTGATCACGATCAACATCGGCATTCTCCGCACCGGTACTGTCCGGATTTGATGCAGTGCCTGACGGCGTGTGCTGCGCGGAAGACTGACTGTTCTGGTTCGGGGTGTCGGTAGCCGAACAGCCCGAGAGCAGAGCAATACCAAGCAAGCCGGCAGTCAGGGATCGAGTAACGAGGGCCACACGCTGATGCATGCTTTGAGCCTAGCCCAGTATGACCTCAGGGGTGTTAATGCAAGCTAAATCACGTTGCTTATGAAAGCCTATGCTTATGCAAAATCCGCTCTTGACACCAAGTACCCGCCCTTACCAATGGCCGGCCTTTGACTCGATTACTGCCGATCACTACTTGGAAGCGGCCAAACTCGGTGCCGCGGAACAACGCGAAGAATTACAGCGCATTGCCTCTGAACCTGGCGAGCCAACCTTCGCCAATACCTTCCAAGCGCTTGAAAGCAGCGGACAAACCCTGCGTCGGGCAATGATGACGTACTTCAGCGTCTTGTCCGCTCATGGAACTGAACCAATCAGAGCCATCCAATCCCAGATGTCGGCAATCTACAGTGCGCAAGAAGACGAGATTTACCTAAATAAAACCTTGTACTTGCGTTTACAAGCCCTTAATTGTTCACAGCTGGAGGGCGAAGACGCTCGTCTAGCGAAACAGACCCTAAAGGACTTTGAACTCTCCGGCGCGGCGCTGGACGAATCCGAAAAGCAAAAGCTCAAAGAACTCAATGCACAGCTATCGGAGCTTTCGAGCCAATTCGGCAATCGTGTGTTGGAGAACCAAAACGCACATGCGGTGCTCTTTGAATCCACCGACGAACTTGCCGGGTTGAGCACACAAGCCATCGACTCGGCGGCTCAGGCTGCCAAACAAGCCGGGCATGCTCAGGGCTACCTTCTGCCCTTGGTATCTCCGACCCAGCAGCCACTGCTTGAATCCCTGACCTCCAGCGAGTCTCGTCGTAAGGTCTTCATGGCCTCGATCTCCCGTGGAACCGACGAGAACCCAACGATCCATCTTGCTGCACAGATGGCTGCTCTTCGCGCCGAACGTGCTGAGCTACTCGGCTTTGCCAACCATGCCGAAACAGTTCTCGCCCAGGCAACCGCCCCTTCAACTGCGGCAGTCCAAGAACGACTGGCTGAACTTACCGCAGCGGCCACTGCCAATGCTCGTAAAGAAGCCGAAATTCTTGCCAAGGTTGCTGGCCATGAGCTCAACGCATGGGACTGGAAGTTTTACTCTAACCAGGTGTTGCGTGATGAATACGCGGTGGATTCCGAGGAGCTGCGGAACTACTTTGAGCTTGATCGAGTTCTGATTGATGGCGTCTTTGCTACCGCTACCAAGTTATATGGCATCACCTTCACGGAACGCTTTGACCTACCTACGTATCACGAGCAAGTCCGCGTCTTCGAGGTTTTCGACGCTGATGGCAGCCCGCTGGCTCTCTACACCGGCGACTACTTGGCCCGTGAAACTAAAAAGGGTGGCGCTTGGATGACAAGCCTGCGTGATGCGGCATCCTTCTTTGGCGAACTGCCCATTGTGACTAACACGTTGAATATCTCGGCTCCGGCTGACGGTGAACCCGTCTTGCTGTCACTGGATGAAACCAATACGTTGTTCCACGAGTTCGGTCACGCACTCCACGGCATGTTCTCCAACGGTAAATACGCTTCCCTTTCAGGCACCTCAGTCCCCCGCGATTTTGTCGAATTCCCTTCACAGGTCAACGAGATGTGGGTTTTGGATCAGCAGGTCATACCCGGCTATGCCTTGCACCATAAAACAGGCCAGAAGCTGGACGAAGCAACCATTAGTAAGGTGCGTGACGCCGGGCTATGGGGTCAGGGCTTTTCTACCACCGAATATCTCGCGGCCAGCGTGCTGGATTGGGCATGGCACACGATTCGCGCTGGTGCCGTCATCGAAGATCCACTGCAGTTCGAACAGCAGGTTCTCAACGATGCTGGTTTTGATACAGAACTGATTCCGCCACGATACCGGACCGGTTATTTCCAGCACATTTTCGCCAACGGATACTCAGCTGGCTACTACTCCTACATATGGAGTGAAGTACTCGACGCCGACACTGTACAGTGGTTCGAGGAAAATGGTGGCTTGATGCGCGAAAATGGAAGTCGGTTCCGTCAGGAACTACTTTCGCGCGGTAACACGCGCGATCCCCTAAAGTCCTATGAATTGTTCCGTGGCCGCACCGCTCGGGTAGAGCCGTTGCTGCGCCGTCGAGGATTGGTGAACGCAGAATAATGACGACGATTGCCTCCGCACAGGAAGCACTGAGCCACTGGCATCAGGCACTAGCAGTTGCCACAGGCGGCAAGATTTTTACCACCCACGGGTGCTCATGGGCATGGCAACCGGTGCGCAAGCGCTTGATCTTGCTGTTCCCGGAGAACCCGGAGCCCTCAGGGTTGCGCCCAGCACTGGCCGAGGGCCAACGATTAGGCGCCCGCCGGGTGGAAGCTTGGGTTAATGCTGGGTCTGACTCCGCTGAACTGAAAGCCGTAGGTTTCTCTGACAACGCACAAGTATCTTGGCACGCTGGACCTTTGGCTATTCCGATGGATCGGTGGGCCGGCAAAATTCGCCTGGGCAATAACGTTCCTGAAGCCACCGGTGCCGATGCTTCCGAGCTGAACGTCACTAATTTGTGGCGAGATCTCAGCAGCCAGCTTTCTAGCGGGCATCCGGCCTTACGCCGTGTAGAGCACGCTTTGGCACGAACCGATGAAGGCGAGATCGTTGGTCGCGGTTTTGCTCAGCAGGGTTTGGGCGGTCAGCTGATGATTCATTCGCTGGCAGTGGGCAAGGAATACCGCCGTCAGGGTGCTGGCACAGCACTGCTTCAAGGGCTTTCGCGCTCCATGATCAATCCGCTCTCACCGCCTGACGAAGAGACTGCGGTGGAGTTGCTTGCTGCAGCGACGCCGTCAAGCGCTGATTTCTTCACGGCCAACGGTCTGAAATTACTTGGTCGCGGTCGCCACTTGGTTCTTCGGTCTTGGAACTAGTAGCAAAACTATAGCCAGGTAAACAGGTGCGCGGTGCACAGAAAATATTTTCTGTGCACCGCGCACCTGTTTGTTTCTTGTTTATTCGGAGCGAAGCACTCGATACACCAAGCGAGCAAACGCGCCCGCCTTCCTTGCCTCGGAAAGTTCTAACCGTTCGCTACCAATGGTGCGAGGTAGTAAGGCAGCCCCACCGGACAGTGCGGCTGGCGCGACGGTCAGGGCCAACGTATCGATGGCGTCAATATCGAAGAATTGTCCAAGAAGTTCGCCACCACCGAGCACCCAGATGTTCTGTTCGCCGGCGACTTCTCGAATGTGTGGCAGTATCTCAGCAACGGACGCGTTAACCAGTCGTACATCGGCGCCCTGCGGGATAGGAAGATCCCGCGAGGTAAACACGTAGGTCGTGATACCCGGATAGAATTCCTGCCACTTTTGTGGATTTTCGATTAGCTGCTCATTTTCAAGCATCCACATATACGTATTGGCACCTTCAACGTGGACGCGCACGTTCTGCGGAAGCAAGTCCGGGTCTGGCTCTTGGGCTCCAGGGACGTTAAAGAGCCATTGCATGCTGTGGCTCTCGTCGGCCAGGTAGCCGTTCAGGGTCACTGCTGCATCAAAAATGATCTCGCTCATGCACTTCAATTTACTACAGCGGCTTGCCCCGAACTCTTTCTTCTCTTTCGTCGAGATCGCACCTAGTTGGAATTCGACCTCGGCGAAGGATCGGCAATCGAACGAGCGGAACAAACGAGTTCGGCTGCTTACTGCTCCCCTGATTTAGGCAGGGTCAACAATCGGAGAGTAATGCGAAGCGTCACCCTCAACCGAGTAGCTTGATTTTCCTTCAACGCTGCGTGGAATGTCGCCAGCAACGGTGATGCGGTTGAGCTTGCGAGGTGCGCGGCCATAGTTGTCGATAGCGTAGTGCTGGGTGATGCGGTTATCAAAGAGCACCAACTGGTTCGGCTCCCACGCTACGCGCAGTACGTTCTCCGGGCGAGTCACGTGGCTCTGGAGCAAACGCAGGATGTCGTGGGACTCGTATGGTGAGACGCCAACAATCTTCAGGTGCCTGGCAAAGGTACCGATGAACAGCCCTTTCTCTCCAGTCAGCGGGTGAACGCGAACTACCGGGTGGATCGTACGGTACTTTTCCGAGACGAAGGCTTCTTGGTACGCCTTCTCCTTATCGGTGTTTACCGTCCGCGGCCTCACGTAGTCGGAATCGTTAGAGTGTTCAGCCCACAGCCCGTCAGCAAGTTTTTGAATCTCCGTAGGTAGGCTGCGGTACGCGGCAGCCGCGTTAGCAATCAGAGTCTCTCCGCCGTACGGAGGCAACGTTATTGCACGAAGCGTAGAAGCTTGAGGTGGATTAACAATGAACGTGACGTCGGTGTGCCACTGATTGGCGATGGCTTGTTCGCTATCTACCGGTAGTACCGTCTTCTTTTCCTGCTCGCTGAAGGTCACCGTCGGGTGGGCAGTAGTCAACGGACCAAAGTGCGAGGCGAAGAGTTCTTGCTGCTCGTCCGTTTCGATTCCCGACTGGCTGAAAACTAGCGCCTTGTGTTCGTTCAGCGCCGATCGGATCGCATCAACGGTCTGGGAGTCCAAGGGTCCGGAAAGGTCCAGGCCTTCAATGCGAGCACCGATATGTTCGCCGAGCTTTGTAAGTTTCAGGCGGGTGGCGGTGGTGGTAGTAGTCATGTTGGCCTCCTAAGCAGCAGTGTTGACGCGGCTGCGTTGATCTCTTCGATGATGCTCCATCTGTGGAACACACCCTCAGCCTAGGGGCGAAAAAACTCCGGCAAAATAGGCCCGTCACACGGCGATAAGTATTGCTTCGAGTGTCGTTTGCGCCCGACCGAACATTGCGAAAAGCGTCGAGAAGGAAGAGCAACTGGTCGCAGATGTCTTGGAATGACCCAGATGAATGCTCACGAATAGGCTCTCCAGCATCGCTCGTCGGAATCTACAATCTTGCCGTAGAACGCAAAGCGGCCCGCCAGAAAAATCTGACGGACCGCTTTGATGCGCCTCGTGTCTAGTTTGAGAATCGAGGCCAGCAATGCTGAGGTGAGAAGTTCTTACCAGCCGCGCTCGGAGAGGCGGTGTGGCTCTGGCAGTTCATCTACGTTGATGCCAACCATGGCTTCACCCAAACCGCGGGAGATCTTGGCCAGTTCGTCTGGGTTATCGAAGAAGGTGGTTGCCTTCACGATTGCTTCGGCACGCTCTACCGGGTTGCCGGACTTGAAGATACCGGAACCTACGAACACACCGTCCGCGCCCAGCTGCATCATCATGGCAGCGTCGGCCGGAGTAGCGATGCCACCTGCGGTGAACAATACGACAGGTAGCTTGCCGGTGTGTGCGATTTCCTTGACCAGTTCGTATGGAGCCTGCAGTTCCTTCGCCGCTACATACAGCTCGTCTTCTGGAAGGGCTGCAAGCTTGGCGATCTCGGAGCGGATCTTGCGCATGTGACCGGTGGCGTTAGAAACGTCGCCGGTTCCAGCTTCACCCTTGGAACGAATCATGGCTGCACCTTCATTGATGCGGCGCAGAGCCTCACCAAGGTTGGTAGCACCGCAAACGAATGGAACGGTGAATGGCCACTTGTCGATGTGGTTCTCGTAGTCTGCTGGCGAAAGGACCTCTGACTCGTCAATGTAGTCAACACCGAGGGACTGCAAAATCTGAGCTTCAACAAAGTGACCGATACGAGCCTTGGCCATCACTGGGATGGAGACCTCGCTGATGATGCTATCGATCATGTCTGGGTCGCTCATGCGTGAGACGCCACCCTGTGCACGGATGTCGGCTGGAACGCGCTCAAGAGCCATTACTGCAACGGCGCCGGCATCTTCAGCGATGCGCGCCTGCTCTGGAGTGACTACGTCCATAATGACGCCGCCCTTGAGCATTTCGGCCATACCGCGCTTAACGCGGTCAGATCCGACGACGGAGTTCTGGTTGTTCGTAGACATGGTGAAAAGTAGTTCCTCTCGACACTGCGTGGATTCGCTTTGGACCAGTATTTATAAGGCTTAAAGCGAGGTGGTACGCCAGTAATCGTAGGAGTGGATTGCTTTATTACCTTAGGTGTTTCGTCATATTGTTACGTTAGGAGATTAGTCGCCTAGATGCAGATTAGTGCGTAACATAGCGTTTCGCCCTCAATTACCTAGTCAGAGCTTCTTCTTCGGGTTAATGCACCTTGGGTGTGCGTGGCGACTGATCACCGGGGTTAAACAGAAAGTGGCGGTAGGAATAATTGGATATTCCTACCGCCATACAACACTGATGTGTGTTTAGCTCGGGTTCTCGCTGTCCCATGCCGCAGCGATGGCCTCACGAACCTCAGAAAGTGTCTGCGGGATCGCTTTTGTTTGAGCAATGATCGGGAAAAAATTCCCGTCTCCGCTCCATCGAGGCACAATGTGCTGATGCAGGTGAGCAGCAATTCCCGCTCCCCCGGATTCACCCTGGTTCATGCCCAAGTTAAAACCGCTTGGGTTCGAGACCTTACGCAAAACCCGCATTGACTGCTGAGCCAGCGCCGCCATTTCTGCGGTTTCTTCCACCGTGATGTCGGTGTAGTTAGGCACATGGCGGTAGGGGCACACCAGCAAATGCCCCGGGTTGTACGGGAAGAGATTCAAAATCACGTAGCAGGTTTCCCCGCGGTGCACGATCAACGCTTCTTCATCCGTGCGACCGGGACCAGCACAGAACGGGCAGCTAGCCTCATCTTTGACTTGGTCCTGGCCGCCCTTGATGTAAGCCATCCGATAGGGAGTCCATAGGCGCTGGAACGAATCCGGCACACCGGCGAGTTCAAAATCGTCGGTGACGGACTGATCTGATTCCTGCATACTTATGGGCTCCCTATCGGCACTAGTAGCAACTAGTTGTTGTTATCGCGGCTCTTGATGGCTTCAACAATGCGAGCTACTGCATCGTCGATTGGCACCTGGTTTTCCTGACTTCCGTCGCGGAAGCGGAAGGACACTGCATTCGCATCGGCATCTTCGCCACCGGCGATGAGTACAAACGGAATCTTGTCCTTGGACGCGTTGCGGATCTTCTTTGGGAAACGATCCGTTGAGTCGTCCAGTTCAACACGAACACCCTGAGCCTTGAGCTTGGCGACAACCTCGGAAAGGTAATCGTTGAAAGCCTCAGCCACTGGGATGGCGCGAACCTGGACCGGCGAAAGCCATGCAGGGAAAGCACCAGCGTAGTGCTCGGTCAGTACGCCCAAGAAACGCTCGATGGATCCGAACTTCGCAGCGTGGATCATGACCGGTTCCTGACGACTTCCGTCAGCAGCCTGGTACTCCAGACCGAATCGTGCAGGCTGGTTGAAGTCGTACTGAACGGTACCCATCTGCCAGGTACGGCCGATGGCATCTTTAGCCTGAACCGAGATCTTCGGACCGTAGAATGCGGCTCCACCTGGATCAGCAACCAGCTCAACACCGGTTTCAGTGGCGACACGTTCTAGCACGGCGGTGGCTTCTTCCCACTGCTCGTCCGACCCGATGAACTTATCCGATTCAGGATCGCGAGTGGATAGCTCCAGGTAGAAGTCATCCATACCGAAGTCGCGCAGCAACGAAAGCATGAAGTTCAGCAGGTGCTCAACTTCAGCCGGTGCCTGTTCCTTGGTGACGTAGGAGTGCGAGTCATCCTGGGAGAAACCGCGCACGCGGGTTAGGCCGTGGACCACACCGGACTTCTCGTAGCGGTAGACGTGACCGAATTCGAACAAGCGCAGTGGCAGTTCGCGGTAAGAACGTCCGCGGCCACGGAAGATCAGGTTGTGCATCGGGCAGTTCATTGCCTTCAGACGGTATTCCTGACCCGGCTTGGTGATGTTGCCATCTTCGTCGCGCTCTTCATCGATATGAAGTGGCGGGAACATGGTGTCCGCGTAGTAAGGCAAGTGACCCGAGGTGTGGAAGAGCCCATCCTTGGAGATGTGTGGGGTGCCCACGTACTGGAAGCCTTCTTCTACGTGGCGATCGCGCACGTAGTCTTCCATCTCGCGCTTGATGATGCCGCCCTTAGGGTGGAACACCGGCAGGCCCGAGCCAAGTTCATCCGGGAAGGAGAACAGGTCCAGCTCGGCACCGAGCTTGCGGTGGTCGCGACGCTCAGCCTCAGCCAGACGCTCCTGGTAGGCCTTGAGGTCTTCCTTGGTTGGCCATGCGGTACCGTAGATGCGCTGCAGCTGCTTGTTCTTTTCGCTTCCCAACCAGTAGGCGGCGGCCGAACGGGTCAGCGAGAAAGCGTTCTTGATCAGCTTGGTGTTTGGCAGGTGCGGGCCGCGGCAAAGATCCTTCCACACAATGTCGCCGGACTTGCGGTCAACGTTGTCGTAGATGGTGGTTTCGCCGGCGGCCACCTCAACGGTCACGCCTTCACCGGAGGTATCGGCCGAGTCAGCCTTGGCCAGCAGCTCGCACTTGTATGGCTCGTTAGCCATTTCTGCCTTGGCTTCTTCTGGCGAAACTTCACGGCGGGCAAAGAGCTGGTTCTGGTTGACGATCTTAAGCATCATCTTTTCCAGCTGCTTCAGATCTTCTGGGGTGAATGGCTCAGCGACATCGAAGTCGAAGTAGAAACCGTCAGTGATGTACGGTCCAATGCCCAGCTTGGCATCGGGGCGCAACTGCTGCACAGCTTGAGCCATGACGTGGGCAGTGGAGTGACGCAGCACCTCCAACCCTTCTGGGTCGGTGATGGTTACGCGGGTGACAGTGGTTCCAGCAACAAGTTCGCGGGCCAGGTCGCGTAGGACACCATCGACGTGCATAACAACCACGTCTTTATCATTGGTGAAATACTGCAGACCGGTTGTTCCCGCGTCCACCTGTACCTGCTCGCCGTCAATGGTGAGAGTCAGCTGCTCGCTCATGAGATCGGGTTCTACCTTTCAATCTGGGATGGCTTCATAGCTTGTGGCATACCTTGGCCACAGCCAGCCAGAATCCAGTTTAGTTCAGGACCTCACTTCAGCGCGCGTTCACTTCGGGTTTCGGGAGGATTGTTGACCCACATGTGATTCGTTCAACAACGAGTCTGCATTAAACAGGCTCATGACATACCCAAACTCTTTGGGCCCACTGGTCAAGACTCCTAGAACAAACTCCGCTAACCCGTGCACCAGTGGGACTCGAAAATTCGTGGAAAGCTCGATCATCCATGGCTTCTGTTATCTCAGAAGCCTAGGCTTATGTCATGAACAAACCTGCTTTCCCGGTAATCAGCGCCATCACCCTCGGTGTGCGCGATGTCGGAATTTCCACCAAGTTCTACACCGAGGGCTTGGGGTTCGAACTGGTTCAACCAGCTCACCCGGAGATCGCTTTTGTCCGCGCAGGCTACGGTCTGATGCTTGCCCTTTGGGATGTAAAACAGATGCCGTCCGAGTACGGAAATGTCGGTCACAGCAAAATGGCTCCCCCACTTTCTTTGGGGCATAACGTGCATTCGGATAATGAAGTGGATCATCACTACCGGCGAGCGCTGGATGCGGGCGCTAGCTCGATCTCTGAGCCAACGGTGCAGCCGTGGGGTGGCAAGAGTGCGTGCGTAGCTGATCCGGATGGTTTCCGTTGGGACTTTGTGCATAACCCTTCGTTTGTTATCGATGCCAACGGGCATATTTCTTCGGTTTAGTCACGCCCCACGCTGATCAAGCCCTTCGGCCTCCATACGTTTGGCGAGTTCGCCGACGCTCTCGCTCTTGCGTGCGCCCTCGCCGAACTTTGGTCGGTAACTAATTTGCGGTCGTCCTTGTTCTTCAAGGTATCCGGCGACCGGCAACGATTCTGACTGATGCAGATCCCAAGCGTTCAGTGCTTGTAGTGAGATGCCACGTGGTCCGGTGCGTCGGGTGACTCCATGGATGAGCAACATGCGGGTAGAGAAGAGTAAAGGCCCGGTGCGTTGTTGTGTGTCATCGAAGAAGGTGGCATCGATACAGCCGGTCCCGTCATCCACGGAAATGAAGACCACGCGTTTACCGCCACGCATAGGTGGTGTTTGAGTGGCTATGCGCACTCCGGCGACTAGTACCTCGGTGCCGTTACGCAGGTGTAGTAGTTCCGCTGCTTGGGTAATAGGCAGGTGTGAGAGCCTGCGCCTATAGGAAGTCATCAAATGCTCACTGGCATCTAGGTGCATCAGGTCTAGTTCGGTGCGTACTACCTCGGCCGGGTCCAGCTGTGTTCCGGTGGCTTTGATGTGTTCGATCTGCCCGAGGTCCAGTGCCAGTTGGCCGGGGCCGGGACGGTACTTGGCCGGCAGAGAGCTGTGCACCATCGATTGAGTGTGAGCGATTGTATCGGCACGAGAGGTTCCTGCCAGTAAAGAGTCAAAGACACCAAGCGCGGCAAGGTTTTGGTAGGTACGTCGTGAGAGCCCTGCGCGGGCGCGGACATCTGCGAGGTGCTCATATGGCTGGCCCGCCACTAGTCGCTGGACTTCGCGTTCACTCATCTGGTGAATGTCGCGGAAGGCTAACCGGATTCCGTAGCGTCCGGGGCGTTGTGATCCTACGGCTCTGGGCACCATGGGAACCTTCGCTGGAGCGTATTCGAATACTCGTTCGACTCGATAGTGTCCGTTGGAGCGGTTGATATCTAGCGGGAGGATAGGGACGCCCATACGCCGCGCTTCGGAAACCAGTAATCGTTTGGGGTACATGCCTGGGTCGTGTTCCCAGATCCCAGCGAGGAAAGCCTCGGGGTGATGCGCTTTGAGCCAAGCCGAGTGATAGGTGGGTACGGCAAAGGCAGCCCCGTGGGCTTTGCAGAAGCCAAAGGACCCGAACCCAGAGAGCACCTCCCAGACTTGATCAATAGTTTCCTGGCTGTAGCCGCGCTTGGTTGCCTCGGTACGCACGTAGCGTTCAACGGCTGGTTCTTTCTCTGGGTTGCCAAGCAGGCGCCGGTAGACATCAGCCATCCCTAGACCACAGCCGGTCAGCACATCAAGCATGCGCAACACCTGCTCGTGGAAGACGGTAACCCCGTGGGTTTCGGCGAGCGCAGGGATCAGGTCTGGGTGCAGGTATTGGGCGGGAGCGAATCCGTGGCGGTGTTCTAGATAGGGCTTGACCATATTCGACTGCATGGGCCCGGGACGGAAGAGCGAGATGTCGATGATCAGATCGTTAAACTCACGGGGAGCGAGTTTGCCAACCAGTTCACGCTGTCCTGGGGACTCAATCTGAAAGCAGCCCAGGGTGTGAGTGGAGCGGATCAGATCAAAGGTGGGTTCATCATCGAGTGGCACCTTGGCTAGGTCAATCGCTCCACTGGCATCGATGTAACTGTCGTTAGTGTGTCCGCCTGCACGAGACGCTTGCTCCTTGCTTGGGTGCATGCGAGCGATCTCTTCAAGCGTGTAGGCGATGGCTGATTGCATGCGCACCCCGAGCACGTCGAGCTTGATCAACCCCATCAGGTCCATATCGTGCTTGTCGAACTGGCTCATCTGCAATCCGATGCCTGAGGGCTGCACCGGGGTACGGTCCAGCAAGCTCGCATCAGAGAGGATCACCCCGCAGGGGTGCATGGAGATATGTCTTGGCAGTCGGTCCAATCGTTCGGTGGCGTCAATGAGAATATCGAGCTGAGTGTCATCGGTAATGCGCTGTGCTAACGCTGCTAACTCTGGCTTCTCCACCAGCGCTTCACGGAAAGAGGAGGCAGAGAAGCGCCAGAGCTGTTTGGCGATCTCGTCCACTTGCTCCTGCTCTACACCCAAGGCAGCACCTGCGTCGCGGACAGCGCCACGGGCGCGGTAAGCATTCTGCATGCTCATCAGGCTGACGCGTTCCTCACCGAAGCTGGAGAAAATCTTGTGATAGATCTCGTGGCGTCGCGCGGATTCAACGTCAATATCAATATCGGGCAGGGTGGTGCGGGTATCGGAGAGGAAACGTTCGAACACTAGGTCGTGGGCCAACGGGTTTACTTGGCTAATACCTAAAAGGTAGTTCACTAACGAGGATGCGCCTGAGCCTCGGGCGGCTACGCGTACGCCCATCTCGGTGATCAGGTTTACGGTCTCCGCCACAGTGAGGAAGTAGCCGGCGAAGTCCAACCGTTCGATCACGCCCAGCTCTAGGGCTAGGCGTTCTTCTACTACGTTTGGTGCTTCGTTTCGTAATAGGGTGGGCACGGCCCCGTATACACGATCGGTGAGTTCTTGCATGGCCGGTCGATACAGGCCGATCACCCTGGCTTCCGGAATGACCGGCGACTTCCACCCCAGGTCCGTTACGGGATCTATTGCCGCCCAGTGTGCCACCGCTTCGGTTTCCCGCAGCATCTGGTGCGCCCAGCTCCTTTCGGTAGCTTGGCCGATTTCGGTAGCCAGTTGAAACATCTCGTGCGGTGTTTTCAGCCACCCTTGCCCGTTGGGTTGGCAGAAATCCAGATTTTTCAGGCTATGTAGAGCCCGCGCCGAGTCCAAAATGTCTGCGGTGACTGCCCCGTCGGGGTCTACGTAGCGCACGGCGTTGGACAGTACCGCTTTGATCTGGCGTTCGTAGGCGTAGCGCAGTAGGCGTGATGCTTCACCTAAGCTGTGGCGCGAGCCAGGAGTGGAGAGGTGCGTGGTGATTTCTACCCGCAGCATTTTTCCAACTCGTTTTTTCCACTCGGCCAACAGTCCGCGGGCTTTAGCGTAATTCCCCTTCAGGATTGCTCGAGCTACGTCTGATTCACCACCCAGCAGGAGCATCAGGTTTCCGCTTTTACTTAGCTGGCCCAACTGATTAGCGCTGAGCCCAGGCACGCCGTGAGCTGTATTGTGCGCGAGGCTGATAGCCCGGCAGAGTGCTGCATATCCAAGACCATTGTTGTGTCCCTGCGCCAGTAAAACGATCCTGCCTAGAGTTTCCCCATTGTCATCGAGTACAGCTAGATTCACTCCGAGAATGGGAGCTATACCTTCTGCCATGCAGGCGGCTACATGTTTGACCGTCCCGTAAAGCCCATCCCTATCAGTAAGCGCCAGCATAGGTGCTCCCTGCGCCTTGGCTGCTTGAGCCAGAGTGCGTGGATGCGACACCCCGTAATGGGCGCTATAGGAAGAACTGACGTTCAGATGGGTAAAGCTCATAACGGTCCTTCGAAAATATGTTCCCCTGCCCGTAAGCTCAGGCGCTTTGGGCCAGCTCTTGATGCACGCGCACCAGCCGCCACCTCTCGGTTTGCGCATCAAAGCTCACATCAAAGGTGTGCTCTTGTTTGGATCCGCTCACCGCAACCAACTGCAGGCGCCACATCTCATAGTCAGCGAGCCCTGCCCCGATCCCCCGAGGAATCCGCAGGTTTTCGTCCCACCACTTGCGACGTTCAAACCAACGCTGAGGTTCAGCAACCAGTCGGTAGTCCCGCCCCTGCCACTTCACGCGCAGTGGCATTCCGTTTGCTGCACGGGCAACCTCAATTGACTCGGTGAACATCCCCACGTGTGCACTCCTTACTTAGTAGAACCAGTCTATTCGAATACTTGTTCGAACGATAGTTACACTAGTCATCGGCTCCGACAGTTTGGCGCCGAGGGGAACTGGGGCACCTTGCGCAGCAAAATAAATCTCTGCGCAGCTTCACTAGTAGCCAGCCGCAGAGCAACAAAAGATGTGAAAGTCACTGACGACTTGGCTCTGGGCGAAACCGGGTGCGTCATTGTGCCGCGAATGCTCGATTAGTACCGAACACACCGATAGCATCGAAACAGCAACACTCAATCGTTTCAGGAGTTAAATCCCATGCCTCATAAGGTCAAAGCCGTCATTTCCCGTGTTAAGGACGCACCAGTTGAGGTCGTCGATATCATCGTTCCGGACCCAGGTCCCGGAGAAGTAGTTGTCGACGTGCTCACTACCGGCGTCTGCCACACCGACTTGCACTACAAGCTCGGTGGCATCGGCGATGAATATCCTTACCTGTTGGGCCACGAGTCCACCGCAGTAGTCAGCCAGATTGGCGAGAACGTCACCAACGTCAAAGTTGGCGACCGCGTTATCCTGAACTGGCGTGCAGTCTGTGGCCAGTGCCGCGCCTGCGCCAAGGGTCAGCCAAAGTACTGCTTTAATACCTTCAATGCCACCCAGAAGATGACCCTTGAGGACGGCACCGAACTATCCCCAGCACTGGGCATTGGTTCCTTCGCCGAAAAGACCTTGGTTCACTCCGGTCAGTGCACCATTGTTGACGAAGATGCTGATCCAGCAGCTGTAGGTCTGCTCGGCTGTGGTGTCATGGCTGGCATCGGTGCAGCTATCAACACCGGCGAAGTAAAGCGTGGCGAGTCGGTAGCCGTGATCGGTTGTGGCGGTGTTGGCGCAGCTGCCATTGCCGGCGCGCAGCTAGCCGGTGCGACCACCATCATCGCCGTGGACGTCAACGCAGACAAGCTGGAAGGTGCAAAGAAGTTCGGCGCCACCCACACCGTTAACTCTTCCAAGGTTGACGCTGTTGAGGCTATCCAGGAACTGACCGGTGGCTTCGGCGCCGACGTTGTCATTGACGCAGTAGGCCGCCCAGAAACCTACAAGCAGGCCTTCTACGCTCGTGACCTTGCCGGCCGCGTTGTGCTCGTGGGTGTCCCAACCCCAGAGATGAAGCTGGAACTGCCATTGCTTGATGTCTTCGGCCGCGGCGGATCACTAAAGAGCTCGTGGTACGGCGATTGCTTGCCAAGCCATGATTTCCCGATGCTGGTTGAGCAGTACAAGCTCGGACGTCTTGACCTCGGTGCCTTTGTCACCGAGCGCATCTCTATTGACCAGATCGAGGAAGCCTTCAACAAGATGCACGAAGGTACCGTGCTGCGTTCGGTGGTGGAAATCTAATGACCGCTCGTATCGAAAACGTAGTTACCTCAGGTACCTTCTCTCTCGACGGTGGCACGTGGGACGTTGATAACAATGTCTGGATCATCGGTGATGACTCAGAGGTACTAGTCATTGATCCTGCCCACGATATTGAGAAGATTCGTGAAGTCATCGGCGAACGCGAAGTGATGGCAGTTGTGCTCACCCACGGACACGACGACCACATCCGAGTAGCCGGCGAATTTTCTGACGCCGTGGATGCTCCGCTCTTCCTCAACATGGAAGATCGCATGCTCTGGGATGCTGTCTACCCAGAGCGCGACGTAGACGCTGAAATCAACGATGGTGACACGTTCACCATCGCTGGTACAACCCTCACGGCGCTACATACCCCGGGCCACTCGCCGGGGTCCACCAGCTTCTATGCAGAAGATCTGGGTGTGCTCTTCAGTGGTGACACCCTGTTCAACGGTGGCCCGGGCGCGACCGGGCGCAGCTACTCGAGCTTCGAAACGATCATCGAATCGATTCGGACCAAGTTGCTGACCCTGCCTGAACAGACTGTAGTGAACACCGGCCATGGTGACGCCACCACCATCGGTGCGGAAGCCCCGAATCTGGACGAGTGGATCAAGCGCGGCCACTAAAAGGCTCATTAGACACTTTCGGCAGTCAACCATCAGTGGTTGGCTGCCGAAATGTTTAAAGGGTGCTTTTTGAAACATTCTTAGCCGCTGGCGTCGCTGGCTAGAACAGTGCGTTGCTGTGCGCTTCGATAAGTTGCGGAGAATCATTGCGCACATTACCAACCGCCTTATCAACCTCGTGCATGGTCCAAGTTGATGCGACGTCAAAAGCTTGAGCCCGCAATTCCTCGATTAACCCTTGACCGTCTGCTTCCGCAGGGTTCATCCACCGTGCCATCATTTGATGGTCCATCGGAATCGGCAATCGGTCATGCAGCCCAGCAAGCTCACCAAGCACCCCGGGCTCATCGGCGGAAGGCGACTCCATAGTCAGAATCGAGGTGGAGAGGATCCATGTGTCATCCTCGTCCTTCCACCACTCATACAGTCCAGCAAAAAAGATCAACTTCTCATCTTCACGGTGCACAAAGAAGGGACGCTTTTTGCTCCCCTCTTTCTTCCACTCGTAATAGCCCTGGACGGGAACCGCAGCCCGACGTTTTTTCACCGCTGCTCTAAAGGTCGGCTTGCTGGCCGCAGTTTCGCTACGTGCGTTAAAAGCTCTAACGCCTACGGACAGTTCCTTCGCCCATCCAGGAACCAGTCCCCACCGAGCAACATGGATTTGCCTGTGCAACTGATCATCAATCAGACGCTCTAGCACTACCGGCACATCAGTGGTTGGGGCTACGTTCCACGACTGTCGCAGTTCAAGGTTTTCGTCAGCCTCAGCTTCGGCCTCAGCAACTAAATCACCGATTGCCTTGGCCATCACGTACCGTCCACACATTTTCTGCTCCTCGTACCGCCCGGGGGAAATCTGCTCCCAGTCTAACCATCAAGTTCAAGGAAATCAGAGAAAATTCTGGGCCACTTTGGGAACAAACACAATAGGGTCACGGTTATACCCTGTATGAGCAACGAATTGAACCTTGACCAGTACGTTCCTGACGCAGGTGGCGTCACCATGTTCACCACTAGCTGGTGCGGATACTGCCGTAACCTCAAGCGTCTGATGGATCAGAAGGGTGTGGCATACACCGAGGTAAACATCGAAGAAGTTGAAGGTACCGCTGAGATTGTGGAGTCCTTCAACAACGGCAATCAGACGGTTCCGACATTGATCTTCCCTGATGGCACTGCTGCCACCAACCCACGAATCGAAGAAGTTGTAGAGCGCATCGGCGCCTAATTAGTTACACCAAGTATCAGCGTTGACCCCAATAAAAAATCGGTACTTGAATTTCAGGTACCGATTTTTTGTTGCCCAGAGTTGTTAGCTCATGCGCCGATCAAGCTGACATGCTCCCGGTATTCCTCAAGGAGCGCAGCGATGAAGGCTTCAGTAGTTGCGGGGGCGACAAGATCGCTGGCGGCACCCACCGTCGTCGGGTCCATCGGGATTTCCATTGCTTGATAGACAGCGTTCAGCACCTGACGCAGTGGCTCTGAATCCTCAATGACAAACACCGAGGAGAAAAGCCATGCTCCGGCGACCACGCGCTGGGCTGTCCCCACGAGTTTTACCGGATAGTTTCGTGGCGAAGCTGAGGTTGGTAGTCCATGAACGGAGTGCTCCCCCGGGCAGTATTCTCCCGGAATGGGGCCGATCCGAGCATCAACACCCAAACGGGCAAGGGCCTTAGCATAAATATCAGCAAAAACTTCAAAGCGTTTTTGCTGTCCCAATACCGCTTCGTGTTGTGGCTCGAGGTGATCAACAATTAATGATCCACGGTGGTAGGCAGCAGCACGGCCGCCAGCCTTGCGCACCAGAGGCATGAAGCCTCGGTCTTCTGCGGCCTGACGAGCTGCTTCATATCCAGATAAACGAACATCGCGCTGGCCAAAAGCCAACGTAGGATCCGGACGATACAACCGCAGGGTCGGCCCACGATCTCCAGATTGAATTTCGCGAAGTAACTGAACCCCGCGTTCCAAATCTGCAGCAGGATCACCGCTAGGATCTTCGATTTCTAGTGTTAGCGGAGCATCCGACTGAGGATTGAACAAACTCATAACAATGAGTCTAATTCAGGCATTGGCTACCAGTGGAGTTGATGTCACAACGCAGGAATGTAGTCAGCTGAGAAATCTGCGCCATAATTATAGGCGTGCCAAATTCTTCTACTCCTGTCATCCTGATCGGCGGACCCTCCGGTTCAGGAAAGTCCTATCTCGCGTCAAAGTACGGTAATCCGCATCTGCCGCTCGACGAGTACTACCGACAGCTCAGTGAAGATGGCAATCCTGTCCCGTTCCCGCGTACCGCGTACGGCGAAGTCGACTGGGATCATTCGGGCACCTGGAATAAGGAAGCCACGCTACAAGCGATCGATGAGCTGTTGGAAAACGGCAGCACCATGGTTCCGAACTATTCGATCTCAACTTCCAGCTATGACGGGCACCGAGAAATCAGGTCAGCTGCCGGACCGATTGTCGCTGAAGGAATTTTTCTTTACGAACTGCTCGAGCCACTGAAGGCAAAGGGAATCAACGTACAGGCATACTACGTTGATGAGCCCGCGCTAGTCACTGGCATTCGTCGCTTTGTCCGCGACGTCGCCCAGCGGCGAAAGCCAGTGACCTTCCTGCTCAAACGGGGTTACGCATTGTTCCGTGTTCATGGCGCTGACCGCGAGAAGTATCGCGAGCGTCAGTTTGTTCTTATGCCCAAGCCGGAACTCAAAAAGCTACTTTCCCAACTTTCTGCATCCTGAACGCTTTCTAGCGCGAACGTACAGTCAGAATCTGTTCGGCTCGACCAAACGGACCGGTGAGATCGTGCAGTACCGTCGAGGTGAGCCCAATTCCGTCGGCGCCGAAGCTCTGTTGCACTTCTAACCCGAGCCACGAACCTTCAGGCTGTCGGTACATGTGAATCTGCAGATCCAAGTTTGGGTAGACCCAAGTCCCCTCGCTGGGCTCGACGCGTGGGGCGACACCGTTGGCGGTATCGATCAAACCTACGAGCCTAGCCATATCTGAAGCATCTGCACTATCAACAAGTGCGTACTTGGTGCGCAACCAAGCGATTCCCTTGCCAAGTCGCCAATCCTTGCCTGCCCGCATTTCGAGCGAACGAATGTACCCGCCTGGCCAACGCTGGCTAACTTGCTGTACTTCGCATTCATCTGGACCAGGAATTGTTGCATCTTCGATACCAGCGACCTGGCTCGAATCGCCTTTAATCACTCTCCATGCCCGTGCCACGATGCTGGTTCGGCCCTTGGCTGTCATCTCAGCTTCGATCAGCTCGATGGTTCGTCCCGGTCGAACCATTCGCGTGGTGATCTCAAATTCACCTGCATGGATCAATCCGTGGATTTCAAAACTCAGCCGGGCAATGCGCATGTCATCACGAGGCTGAAAGTTTTCCAGTTCGTAAGCCAAGATTCCTGACGCCGGAGCCATGTGCTGCTCGTGTTCATTCCAGGCTCCTTGCGCGTGCAATGACGAACGGTAGCGCCCCTGCCCCAAAGACTCGAAATAGTAGTCACCTTTAGCGAGAATCTTCTCGAGTTCCTCAGTGAGCTGATGCGTCATCGCTGTCCTCCTGGCGTTTGAAAATGTTGCACTGCCCTCAGGTTATCCAAGAGCGACTAAAACCAACAGACTAGTTGCCACTGTCATGCTGATGAGCTTTCTGTCCAGCGCTGTCCAAGATGCCCAAAATTTCTGCAACACCGTCTTTCGCCCAGATGGCATGCGGCGTCATCGTATCGAATTGCGCCGACTGACCCGCCTTCACGTGATACGTCCGCTCCCCCAGCTTTAACTGAATCTCACCAAGCAAAACGGTGAACCACTCTTTCCCCGGATGGATACGTAATTCGCTAGGCGCCGGCGCTTTAGAAGGATCAATACGCATCTTAGAAACGTTGACCCCATTAACGGCATCATCCGTCGAGAGCTTCCACAGAGTAATGCCGGGCAGTGAAATCGGTTCGGGCCGAATGATGATCTCAGCTTCCGACGTGGCAACAAGTTCATCGAGGCTTGTGCTTAGGGCTTTGGCGATCGGCACCAGCTGGTCCAGCGCAATCCGACGGCTTCCGGTTTCGATTCGGCTCAGTGTTGAAACGCTGAGCGAGGCCTTACTCGCCAATGACTCCAACGACCAGCCATGGTTTTGCCGTAAGGTGCGGATGCGCTGTCGGATGATCTGGTCTACTTCCAATTCTTGCGTCATGCGCAAAACGCTACACCCTCTAACGCAAACCGTCGATAAGGTAAAAATCTCAGCTTCACCATTCGAGAGGAACCATCATGGAACACTTTGAAGTCATCGTTATCGGAGGCGGCAGCGCCGGCCTGGCAGCTTCAATTGCGTTGGCACGGTCGATGCGCTCAGTACTGCTCATCGACGAAGGACAACCGCGCAACACCTCAGCACTACATGCCCACAACCTTCTAGGCCAAGAAGGCAGCAATCCTCTTGAACTCCTCAAACGTGGTCGGCAGGAAGCAGCGAGTTACGGAGTTCATCTCACCGAGGGAACCGTGAGTTCATTATCAGGCACCCTGACAGAGGGGTTTAGCGTCAAGGTTGATGCTCGGAACTTCACTGCGGAACGTATCATCCTGGCCACCGGGCTGAAGGATCAGCTTCCGCAGATCTCAGGGCTTGATCGTGCATGGGGAACCTCCGCTATCCACTGCGCCTACTGCCACGGCTGGGAAGTCCGCGACCAACAGATACTTGTCATTGGCTGCGGCCCAATGAGCGCACATCAAGCAATGATGTTTAAGCAGCTGAGTTCCAACATCAGGTTCGTCAACCACGAACCTGCCGAGCTCACCGAAGAAGGAAAGTCGATCCTCAAGGCCCTAGCCATTCCGATAGTGAACCAGAGTGTGCAAGCGCTGGAGTTTGATCAGTCAGGCACATTCGAAGCTATACGCCTAGATAACAATGAGAAACTGCACGCTCAGGCAGTGATCGTTGCTAGTGCAATGCGCGCCAACGCAGAACTCTACAAATCTCTAGGCGGCGAGTTGAGCGAACATCCGTTGGGAACATTTATCGCCGTCAACGAATCCGGGGCCACCGCGATCCCAGGTGTCTACGCTGTAGGCAACGCAAGCAATCTGGGCGCAATGGTCATGGCAGCGGCGGCGTCTGGAACTTTGGCCGGTGCCGCAATCAACGCTGAGCTACTCACCGCCGCACTGTAAAACTGTTCATACTCTTCTGCTGCCCTGCGATTCATTCCTCAGCAGCAGGAGAGAACAGTGCAACACCGCGGGACGCAACACGAGCATTCATGGTCGAAATCGCCAGAATTCCGGGCTTTTTTCGCTACGACGCGCCAACGTAGTGTCAATCACTTCGCGGGTTGGCCGAATCAATGGTACGCTTTAGTTGTTACCTCGACGCCTGCAGGTGTGACTCACCCGCCGACAGACGTTAGCAGTAGGATTTGTAGCACGGCCAACAAATCGTCTGTGCATTACAAATCGGTTCACCGATCTTCGGATTGATTGAACTCCTACCGAAACGAATTCTTCATCTTCTCTTCTTCACTGCAGATAAAACATATCGACGACTTTCAACGTCACATCTCTGTGGATTCCTTGTTCTACTCCGCTAGCGTGGGGTCATTACCCGTTAGCAGCCTGGATTCCGACGATGTTTAAGCTAGTGCAGCGACTCCCGTTTTGGCCGATACCGGCAAAATCAGTATTCGATAGTCCGTATCGACGGCAGGCGAATCGTTCTCGGCAGCTCTGCTCGAGGTAACCCAAAATTTTCCGGTTCGGAACTTCGAATCGGCAACCAGGCCACATCGTGGCCAATCAATAAATAAGGAAATAACACTATGGCCACTGGCACCGTGAAATGGTTCAACGCTGAAAAGGGCTTCGGCTTCATCGCTCCTTCTGATGGATCTGCTGACGTTTTCGCACACTACAGCGCTATCCAGAGCTTCGGTTTCCGTAGCCTCGAAGAGGGCCAGACCGTTGAGTACACCCTGGAAGCTGGTCCAAAGGGCCCACAGGCTACCAACATCCAGGCTCGCTAAGAGACTTCCTTCGAAGGTGTAGTTCCCCCGCAAGGGTTGGAACTGCACCTTCGATGTGTTTAACCCGGAAGTTCAACTCATTTTGTTCGTCGCGCTGCCAATGGTGAGTGCTCCTGAATAACACCAACACCAAGCAAACGGGCAGGTACTGAAGCCAGCTTGGGAAAATGTCGAAGCAACACAGCTACCGGCAGCGGTAAAGTGACTTCTTCGTTGCTCCGCATGATCCGCCGCAGCCCACGATGCATGATGCGTTGCACTGATTGCACAATAATCGTTGGGAGAATGCGTCGCTTCTGAACTCTTTGAACGTCTCTGTCGGAGATCGTCCATTTCCGTAAGGGTTCAGCCAGAATTCTGACGGTCGCCACCGCGTCTTGAACCGCAAGGTTGACGCCAACTCCACCAACCGGGCTCATCGCATGCGCCGAATCTCCGATGCACAATAATCCGGAGCGCCACCACCGTCGGGCACGATTAAGCTTGACGTTTAAAAGTTTCGCATCATCCAAGCTCAGATCGCCAACACCGGTGGCAAGTTCTGGAGCGGCTTCAATGATTGAACTGCGCCACGCCTGAACTCCTTGGGCTCGAAGCTCGGAATCCATGCCTTTAGGCAGCAACATCGCCATCTGCACATAGTCAGTTCTGGGAATCATGACGAACGACTTATCTCGAGCGAATGCTGGGGACAAAACATTCGGGCGATCCAATTGGCCTGGTACCTTGAACCACCAGACATCAATCGGAACTGCAAAGTCTTTCATCACAATCCCTGCGGAATCCCGAATCCTCGACCAACGCCCGTCTGCTGCGATCGTTAACAGGGCTCTGATCTCCTTGACCCCGTCTGGTCCTGAATATCGAACACCGACAATCCTGTCGCCCACACTCAAGACGTCAAGGACTTCGCAGTTCATCCGCAGATCAAAGTTCGGCTCGGCTTCCCCGGCACGAGCTAACAGATTCAAGAAGTCCCACTGTGGCGCCATCGCTATATATGGATAGGGATGATTGATCGCCGCTAGGTTCAGCACGGTAGTTACCTTGCCGTCGCGGGTAGGGAACTGTGCACCGCTAACCTTGCTGAAATCGATCTTTTCAAATTCGCTCATCAAGCCAAGCTCATCTAGCAACTGCAGCGTTGATGGATGGATTGTGTCACCGCGAAAATCTCGGAGAAAATCTGCGTGCTTCTCCAGTACGGTCACTGGCACACCACAGCGGGCCAGCAAGAGACCTGCCACCATGCCGGCAGGGCCTCCCCCGGCAATTACACATCTAGTGTCGAACTCCATCGTCGTTTCCCTTCGGGAATGATCTGCCAGTTCCAGCTTGTCACCAATGCTCGCACATGAATAGTGCTTGTAAAGCTGATCACCAGGACTTGCTAGTTTCTCGATTCAGGAAAGTTCACGTCTTGTGTTCACCGACGTAGCAATGAATTTGGAGACGATAGAAACGAGCCAGGACCTGCAGTAATCTGCAGGCCCTGGCTCATTTATACCTTTTCAGGCGACTCGAAGTTGACGGACTAGAAGTCCCAGTCCTCATCTTCGGTGTTGACTGCCTTACCAATGACGTAGGAGGAACCCGATCCGGAGAAGAAGTCGTGGTTCTCATCAGCATTCGGGCTCAACGCGGCCAGAATTGCTGGGGATACGTCGGTTACGGTCGATGGGAACATCGCTTCGTAGCCCAAGTTCATCAGCGCCTTGTTAGCGTTGTAGTGCAGGAACTTCTTAACATCTTCAGCCAAACCAACTGGATCATAAAGATCGTGAGTGTACTGAACTTCGTTTTCGTACAGCTCGTACATGAGCTCGAAGGTGTAGTCCTTCAGCTCCTGCTTGCGTTCTTCGCTAGCGCCTTCCAAGCCCTTCTGGAACTTGTAGCCGATGTAGTAGCCGTGGACGGCTTCATCGCGAATGATCAAGCGGATCAAGTCAGCGGTGTTGGTCAGCTTTGCGTGCGAGGACCAGTGCATTGGCAGGTAGAAGCCGGAGTAGAACAGGAACGACTCGAGCAGAGTCGAAGCGATCTTTCGCTTCAGTGGATCTTCACCGTGGTAGTAGCCTTCGATGATCTGAGCTTTCTTCTGCAGGTTCACGTTCTCAGTGGACCAACGGAAAGCCTCATCAATTTCCTTGGTGGATGCCAAGGTCGAGAAGATCGAGGAGTAGCTCTTTGCGTGCACCGATTCCATGAACGCGATGTTGGTGTACACGGCCTCTTCATGAGGGGTGATTGCATCTGGAATCAACGACACTGCACCGACGGTTCCCTGAATGGTATCCAGCAGGGTTAGACCGGTGAATACACGCATGGTCAGCAGCTTTTCGTCTTCGGTCAAGGTAGCCCACGACTGGATGTCGTTGGACAGCGGCACCTTCTCAGGAAGCCAGAAGTTGTTGACGAGACGGTTCCAAACCTCAACGTCTTTGTCATCCTGGATACGGTTCCAGTTGATCGCTTCAACCTTATTGGTCAGCTGAATCTTCTCGGTCATTGCCCCTCATCGAAAAGCTAAATCGTGTAACGAACTTTGCTACCAACTCTACCGTTCTTTCAAACTGTACAGAGTCAGCAAAACTTAAATCTAGCGTCAGATCTCATGTGATCTGACGTGTGTTTTTATACAAAGCAGCTGCCGTTGGTTCGGACCAAACGGCAGCTGCTTTGTGATATTAGCGCCCTATTGAGTGGCTACTAATCTCAGGCATTACAGTGCGCAGGAAACGCAACCTTCAACTTCGGTACCTTCCAAGGCCATCTGGCGCAGGCGGATGTAGTAAAGGCTCTTAATGCCCTTACGCCATGCGTAGATCTGTGCCTTGTTGATGTCACGAGTAGTTACGGTGTCCTTGAAGAACAGAGTCAACGACAAGCCCTGATCCACGTGCTGGGTAGCAGCAGCGTAGGTGTCAATGATCTTCTCGTAGCCGATCTCGTAAGCATCTTCGTAGAAGTCGATGTTCTCGTTGTTCATGTAAGGAGCCGGGTAGTAAACGCGGCCGATCTTACCTTCCTTGCGGATCTCGATCTTCGCTGCGACCGGGTGGATCGAGGAAGTCGAGTTGTTGATGTACGAGATCGAACCGGTTGGTGGAACAGCCTGCAGGTTCTGGTTGTAGATACCGTGCTCCATAACCGACGCCTTCAGAGCGTTCCAGTCTTCCTGGGTAGGAATGTGGATGTCGGCAAAGAGCTCGCGTACGCGCTCGGTTGCTGGAACCCACTGCTGGTCGGTGTACTTGTCGAAGAATTCTCCCGACGCGTACTTTGAGTTCTCGAAGTTATCGAAAGTTTCACCGCGCTCCATGGCGATCTTGTTCGACGCAGTCAATGCGTGGAACAGAATCGTGTAGAAGTAGATGTTGGTGAAGTCGATGCCTTCTTCAGAACCGTAGTAGATGTGCTCGCGAGCGAGGAAGCCGTGCAGGTTCATCTGGCCTAGGCCGATGGCGTGCGACTTCTTGTTGCCGTCTGCAATCGAAGGAACCGAACCGATGTAGGACATATCCGACACGGCGCTCAGTGCGCGGATCGCGATGTCTACAGAAGCTGCCAGGTTCTTGCCGTCCATAGCCTTGGCAATGTTCATGGAACCAAGGTTGCAAGAAATATCCTTGCCAACCTTTGAGTAGCTCAAGTCATCGCCGAATTCAGAGGCTGACGAAACCTGCAAGATTTCCGAGCAGAGGTTCGACATGGTGATACGGCCGGCAATTGGGTTTGCCTTGTTCACGGTGTCTTCGAACATGATGTACGGGTAACCGGACTCGAACTGGATCTCTGCCAGAGTCTGGAAGAAGTCACGAGCGCTGATCTTCGCCTTCTTGATACGCGAGTCATCAACCATCTCGTAGTACTTTTCAGTAACCGAGATTTCGCTGAACGGTACGCCGTAAACGCGCTCTACATCGTAAGGGCTGAACAGGTACATGTCTTCGTTCTTGCGAGCAAGTTCGAAGGTGATGTCTGGGATGACAACGCCCAAAGACAGGGTCTTGATACGGATCTTCTCATCAGCATTTTCACGCTTGGTGTCCAAGAACCGGTAGATGTCTGGGTGGTGTGCGTTCAAGTAGACCGCGCCAGCACCCTGACGTGCGCCAAGCTGGTTGGCGTAGGAGAAGGAATCTTCAAGAAGCTTCATCACTGGGATGACGCCCGAGGACTGGTTCTCAATCTGCTTGATCGGTGCACCGTGCTCACGCAGGTTGGTCAGTGATAGTGCAACACCGCCACCGCGCTTGGAAAGCTGCAGCGAGGAGTTGACCGCACGGGCGATGGATTCCATGTTGTCTTCAATACGAAGCAAGAAGCAGGAAACTAGTTCGCCACGCTGAGCCTTACCAGCGTTGAGGAAGGTTGGAGTTGCAGGCTGGAAACGACCGTCAATGATCTCGTCAACGAGCTGGGTTGCCAACTTTTCATCGCCACGAGCAAGGTGCAGTGCAACCATGCATACGCGGTCTTCGTAACGCTCTAGGTAACGCTTGCCGTCAAAAGTCTTCAGCGTGTAAGAGGTGTAGAACTTGAAGGCGCCCAAGAAAGTTTCGAAACGGAACTTCTTGTCGAAGGCGTGCTTAAACAGATCACGAATGTAGTTCATCGAGTACTGATCAAGAGTCTCGCGCTCGTAGTACTCGTGCTTTACGAGGTAAGCCAGCTTCTCGTCAAGATCATGGAAGAACACGGTGTTGTTGTTCACGTGATCCAAGAAGTACTGACGGGCTGCGTAGCGATCTACTTCAAACTGGATCTTTCCATCTGGACCGTAAAGGTTCAGCATGGCGTTCAGGTCGTTGTAGCTCAAGCCCTGGAACTGGGCTGGGAGCTCCTTTGAGCTCGTCATCGTTCCTGCCAATTCGGCGACGCTGGTGTCCAAAAGGTTTCAAGCCCTTCTTTGACTTTGAGAACGTCTTCCGACGTCCCCATAAGTTCGAATGTATAAAGTACGGGTACGTTGCATTTCTGAGCAATTCGCTTAGCCGCGATGCAGTAGTACTCGCCGAAGTTTGTGTTCCCCGCACCGATCACTCCACGAAGATTTACTCGATTTTCGTCATACCGCAGGAATTTCATGATTTGCGGAACGATGGAGTGTTTGCCTCGCTCTCCCCCATAGGTGGGGATGAGCAATACGTACGGTGCGGCGGAAATGAGCGGCGGCTCGGTGGCAAAGACCGGGATCCGAGCCGCATTCATCTCTAGTTTGTCCACGAACCTCTTGGTGTTCTCCGAAACCGAAGAGAAATAAATCAACTGCGATTTGGTGAGGTTAACTGATTCGTGGGCCTCAGCGTTTTGCTTGTCGGCAAGTGCTGTGGGTGACATCTTTTTTGCCTCCACTACAAAGTGAGCGGATTGGGCTGGTGCTTAGTTAGCTGGAGCCAGCAGATCGATCTTGTCTGGACGGAAGCCCGACCAGTGATCATCGTCGGTAACGACGACAGGTGCCTGCATGTAGCCCAAGCCACGGACGTGCTCCAACGCAGTGGCATCTTGCGAGATGTCGACCTTGTTGTACTCGACGCCCTTCTTATCCAACGCGCGGTAAGTAGCGTTGCACTGAACGCAGGAAGGCTTCGTGTAAACGGTGATGGCCATGTCCCTGATCCCCTTTAGAAAATTCTTGATGTTGGCCGGATTCCATCTGCTGATGGAAATTCCCAGCTGTCCTCTCGGATGCCTCAAAAACAGGGTCTTTGAGGTGCTACTGGTGCGAGCCGCACCAACGAGTTCAATACTACATGTTGTGTTTAGTCGGTCAAGCAGCCACAAGATGATGTATTACAAGTATGTCATTCTTCCCCCGCTACGTCCACAGGAACTGTGGATATTCGACCCCGTTTAAACCGCGATTTTTCGGGGTCTGTCAAACTTTTTCCACAGCTTCGTCGCCACAGCATGTGGGTTAAAAATTATTCTGTGACAAGTTTCTCGGCGTGTTCTCATTGCTACATCTAGTCCGCCGTGTGCCCTCGCCCCACTACATATAGTGTGGCTCCAAATGCCGACACTTCAGCTTCTAGCCCACGCGCTGTGCACAACCGGAGAACCTCAACCGGCGAGCACGGGGCAGAGGAAAGGGCAGCAAGCCAAATTAGCTCGCTGCCCTCCTATGGATCCGTCACCGGCCGCTAGTCGCTAGTTGCTCACCGTGTTAGGCGTAGTTGCGAGCGCCAAAGATTCCCTGGCCCACCCGCACCACGGTGGCACCTTCGGCAATAGCCAGTTCGTAGTCGCCACTCATGCCCATAGACAGGTGTTTAAAGCCCGCCGGCGCATCCGGCTGCAAGGACTCTAGGGTTTGACGCAACAGGGAGAAGCTCGCGCGAATCTGTTGTTCATCAGTGGTGTGGGCGGCCATAGTCATCAGCCCTACCGGATTAAGCCGATCCAACGACGACAGACCATCAAGTAACTCTGCAGCAGCTGAGGCAGAAATTCCCGACTTACTTTCCTCACCCGAGGTATTTACCTGGATGAACACCTCAAGGGTGCGGTCCTCTAGTTCTAGACGACGCTGTAGGGTTTCAGCCAGCTTCAACGAATCCAATGCGTGGAACTCATCAGCAAACTGGGCCACAAATTTTGCCTTGTTGGTTTGCAACGGGCCAATGATGGCGTAGCGCAGGTGAGGGAACTGCTCGCGGAAAATTTCGTGCTTCCCCTGAGCTTCTTGAACCTTGTTCTCCCCCAAGGTACTGACCCCGGCCGCGATGGCCAGCGACAACCGATCAACATCGATGGTCTTGGTGACCGGCAACAATCGCACAGAGTCCGCTTCACGGCCTGCAGCACTGGTGGCCGCAGCAATGCGCTGGTTCAGCGCCGCAAGGTTATTAACGAAGTCTTCGGTGGTAGCCGCGTGCGCGGCAGCAGGTTGCGAAGTCAAGACGCCTACTTTCTAGCTCTCACAAAAATGTTGCTGGCGCCAAAGGCGCCAGCAACAAGCATATGCATAAATCCTTAGAACACTTGACGCCAGTTGGTCTTGGCCAGATCCAGCAACTCATCTCCACGACCCGACAGGACCGTACGGATGGCATAGAGCGCAAAGCCCTTAGCCTGCTCGAGCTTCACATTTGGTGGCATCGACATTTCCTGGCGATCCGTGATCACATCAAGTACTGCAGGGCCATCGTGAGCCAAGAATTCCTTGACTGTGGACTCCAGCTGAGCCGAGTCCTCCACCCGGTAGCCCTTGAGTCCGGCCGCGGTGGCCACTGCACCAAAGTCAGGATTCTGCAGATCGGTGGCATAGGTGACAAAGCCGGCGGCCTTCATTTCCAGCTCAACAAAGTTCAAGGACGAGTTGTTGAAGACCACTACCTTGACCGGCAACTTATTCTGCGTTGCGGTCAGCAGTTCGCCCAGCATCATGGCTAGCCCACCGTCGCCAGCAAAGGCAATCACCTGGCGGCTACGATCCACCGCCTGGGCACCCAGAGCCTGCATCAGCGCGTTAGCCATCGAACCGTGGTTAAAGGACCCGAGCACCCGACGCTTGCCGGTCATGGTTAGGTAGCGGGCAGCCCAAATCACCGGGGAGCCAACATCGGCGGTGAAGACCGCGTCCTCATCGGCCGCTTGATCAATAAGTCGTGCAAGGTACTGCGGGTGAATCGCCGAGCCAGGCTTCGAAGGCTCAGCGAGCTCGTCAAGCTTGGTGCGCGTCTTACGGTAATGCTCTAGGGCGTGCTCCAAGTGCTTACGATGCGTTTGCACCGGCAATAGTGCGCTCAGCGCAGCGGCAGTGTCTTTGACCGTACCCACCAATGGCACGTCAACCTTGGTGCGTCGCCCAATCTGTTCGCCGCGGATGTCCACTTGGATGATCGTGGCGTTTTGTGGGTAGAACTGTTGGTACGGGAAGTCTGTGCCCAGCATCAACAGCACATCACACTCGGCGATGGCCTTAGCGCCGGAGGCGAAGCCCAGCAGGCCGGTCATGCCCACGTCGAAGGGGTTGTCGTACTCGATATGTTCCTTACCGCGCATGGCGTGGACAATCGGGGCGGCGAGCTTATCGGCTAGGGCCACGACCTCGTCATGGGCACCAGCAACGCCGGCGCCAGCAAGGATGGTCACCTTACGCGAACCCTCAAGGATCTCTGCGGCACGCTCGAGCTCCTGCTCATTGGGCAGAACACGAGGGTTGGTCTTAGCGATGAGCTGAGTTGCAGTGCGCTCCATTTCCGAGAGGGCAACGTCTCCGGCAATCACCAATACGGCGACGCCACGCTTTTCGATGGCCTCACGGATGGCGATGCGAAGCATGCGTGGCATTTGCTTTGGATCAGAAACCTGCTCAGCATAAACGGAGCACCCACGGAAAACTTCCACCGGGTTGGTTTCCTGGAAGTAGTTGGAGCCAATTTCCTCGGTGGGGATCTGTGCGGCGATGGCCAACACCGGAACTCGCGAACGATTAGCGTCGTACAGGCCGTTGATCAGGTGAAGGTTGCCAGGTCCACAGGAGCCAACGCAGACGGCCAGCTCGCCGGTAATTTCTGCTTCAGCTGCGGCGGCAAAGGCGGCGGCTTCCTCATGTCGATGGTGAACCCACTCCATTCGACCGTTCTCGCGTAGTGCATCGGTGAGTCCATTTAGCGAGTCCCCCGGGATACCGTAAATACGGCGAACCCCTTGGGCATCAAGCTGTTCAATCAGGTGGTCGGCTACATTAGGCAAAACATTCCTCCTGCACACATTTTTTTGCGGGTCTACTGCTCACAGTACCGCGCCCATCTACCTTGTGCCATGGCTACGCACCAGTTGACATGGTTCCGCTGAGCACAACAACTAGTGCCGCAGAACACATCTGCTGACACTTCTTAATGTTCAGCGTGCACCAAAGCCATGACAGGCCAGCACTTAGCTAGGCTGAACTAATAAGGCAGTGCACCAACAAGTGCACCAATACAGGAGCAAGAGGCAAGCTAATGACTCAACCGCGCCGCATGGCCAACACCAACCAACTACCTGCTGGGGTGAAAAACGGGGCGATTTGGAAGCTGGAACCAGAAGAACGATACCTTGATGCCAACGTCATCTCCTTGGCGCCAGACCAGAGCATCGGGGCACATCAAGGCCCGGCGCTCGATGTGCTGCTCCACATTTTTGCCGGCTCGGGCACCTTGGTCACCGAGGACTCGCGAATCGAGTTAACTCTCGGCGACATCATTTATCTGCCCGCTCGATCACAACGAGAATTTATCGCTGGGTCAGCTGGCTTGGCCTACTTCTCGGTGCACCAGCGTAAACGCACCCAGGGTTTGATGCCCACACCACCAGCTGGCTAAAGCAAAAAGCTAAAAAGCAAAAACTAGTGCTCGAACGTACCTGTGGCGAGGAACTGCTCCATCGCTTCGGTGTACGGGGCAAGGTTCAAGCCTTGATCATCAAGCCACTGCTGGTTGTAATAGGTGTTTGTGTAGCGCTCGCCGGAGTCGCAGAGCAGGGTCACCACACTGCCCTGCTCACCGTTTTTTAGCATCTGCGAGATGGTCTTAAACGCGGCGTAAAGGTTGGTGCCGGTGGAACCGCCAGCAAAGTACCTAGTCTTGGCACGCAGCAAGTGCATGGCTGCCAAGGAGGCTGCGTCCGGGACCTGCATCATATGGTCGATCACGCCGGGCATAAAAGAAGGCTCAACCGTCGGTCGCCCGATACCTTCAATTCTTGAACCCGTACCGGAGACGTAATCGGGGTTTCCGGTTTTCCAGCCTTCATAAAATGCGGAGCCTTCTGGGTCCGCAACACAGATGCGGGTGTCGTGCTGCTTATAACGAGCGTAGCGGCCAAAGGTTGCACTGGTTCCGCCGGTTCCGGCGCCTACGACAATCCAGCTTGGGATTGGGTGCGGTTCGGCAGACATCTGGGCATAGACCGATTCAGCAATGTTGTTATTCCCTCGCCAATCGGTGGCCCGCTCAGCGTAGGTAAACTGGTCAAGATAGTAGCCACCAGACTGGGCTGCCAACTCGCGGGCTGCAACATCTAATTGCCCAGCACCGTCAACAAGGTGGCATCGACCGCCGTAAAACTCGATGAGCTTAATCTTCTCGGTGCTCGTGGAGGCGGTTACCACCGCGATGAATTCCAGTCCGAGCATGCGCGAGAAGTAGGCTTCTGATACCGCGGTTGATCCGCTGGAAGCCTCCACCAAGGTGGTACCTTCCTTGATTCGTCCATTAACTAGTCCGTAGAGCAGCAGTGAACGGGCTAGTCGGTGTTTGAGCGAACCGGTGGGGTGCACCGACTCGTCTTTGAGGTACAGCTCAATCCCCCAGTGCGCCGGAAGCTCAAACCCCAACAGGTGTGTGTCAGCGCTGCGATTGGCGTCGGCGTTGAGCTGAGAAATTGCCTGTCGAACCCAAAGATCAGTCATATCTCAACTCTAACCGTGGCTTGCAGTTTGCACACGTCAACCGTGATAAATTCAAAACTGTGGAAATAAGGTTGGTATCCGGCGCCTACAGCGCACTCATGCTCCTTGGTTTGAGCTGGGCCTTATGGGCAGTACTCGCGGCGTCTAACCTGGTTGACGTGGCCGGTAGCTGGCTGGAACGGGACGCTTTTGTCAGTTCTGTTCCCTTGCCTGGACTGCTTCCGTGGCTCGGGCTCATGGCGGCCTTGGGCCTCTATGCCATCTGGCAAGGTATCGCGCGGTGGCGCCTTGAGCTACATCGACGTATGCGACTCTGGGTTCTTGCTGTAGTGCTCTTTAACGCCTTGTGGGTGCTGTGCCTGAAGCAGGAAATGATTGGCCTGAGCCTGATTTGCGGTTACGTCCTGCTAGCAATTCTTATTCGAATCGCCATCATGATCGATCGCAGCTTCTTGGTCCACCAGATTGATCGCTGGTTAACCAGAGCGTGTTTCGGCTTATTTGCCGGTTGGTTGGCGCTCATTATCCTGGCTCAAACCATCGCCTTCGTCGCCATCCATCACGGCGACCCGAATTCTCTGATGTTCAAAGGCGCCACGGCTTTGGTGCTCGTTCTACTCGCACTGTTCTTATGCGCTATTAGTTTCAAAAATCCCATCGGGATTTACCTCAACGCCGGAGCACTATGGGTTTTGGTCTGGATCATTATCGATCGGTACACGGGCCGAGATTCCTCGCCGTTATTTGCCACCGCCAGCCTGGTTGCCGCCATACTGATGCTCATTTGTCTGCTCAGTGCGCTACGCACACGCATCCGAAAAATCCTCGGTTCGCACTGAGCGCAACGCCGTGCGCTTGAGAGCTAACGGCTAGCTGGCTAGGCTAGTGAATGAGACCTAAAGGTCCACCAGAGAGGAAAACATGTCGAAGACTGCTAAGAGCTTTAAAGAAGTTGAGAAGTCATTGGCGAAACTCGCCAAGGCTGCCAAAGAAGAACTGCCAAAGGAAATCCGTGGCGGCTGGAATGAGGCTGTTTCCGGTGTCAATGTTGAAGCAATCAGCAAGGCTGGCTCCAACTTGATCGACAACGTCGGTGGTAACTCCAAGGCTGCTAAGCGTGCTCGAACTTCGGTTCAGAGCGCCGTACAGTCGGCTCAGAAGAACTTGGCTCCGAAGGAGAAGTCCAATAAGGGCGGCAAGTTCCTTCTTATTTCCTTGGTAATCGCAGCCGTTGCTGCTGTGGTCGTTTCCCAGGTTCAGAAGAAGAAATAAGCTTATTTTTTAGGGCGTGGCATCCATGGATGCCACGCCCTAATTCATGCCCAGAACCTGGAGCTGACAGCTATTTCGTTCGGCGCTCTCGTGCTGATTTGACTGCAGCTGCAGCTCCTAGAACCGCAACCACCAGACTCACAGGAATCAGCCACAAGCTATCGGCGCCAGTTCTGACTTCCTTTACTCGTGGCTGCGCCTGGGCCAGTGGCACCAGTTCTGCGTGGCCAGGTTTCTCAGAGATCGGTCCTTGGCTCGCTGCATCAGGTAATGGCGAATCCTGCAGATCAAATACGTTCGCTACTGCCCCAAGCTTGGCAAAGACTATTTCGCCGGTAGCCTCATCCACGGCATCATTGTCGGTCGCTACGTAAACCTGGTCACCGGCTACCGCCAGTCCCTCCAGCTTTTCTTGGGTCCACCCGTGAGATTGTTCAAGTACCGGCAATACGTCAACAGCGAGTTTCTTGTGCACCATTGGTACCGAATCGCCTGAGTCACCCTGCTGGGCCAGCGGCCCCTCGAACTGGTAGATCGCTTTGTGCTTGGCCGCAGGTCCTGGCTGGTTATCGCGTTCGATGACAGCATAAGACCCATCAGGTAACGCGGTAATTTCCGAGAGGCCATTCCACGTTCCCTCAACCGCGGGATCCAGTTTGTATCCAAACCAGCTGAAATCTCCCGTGCTGGGTTTGTACGTGCCGATACGCACAAATGATTCACCTGGAACTTGTCGCTGAAGGGTGAATACAACTTCTTCGTCCTTACCGGTGCCACGAACGCTCACACCTTCAAGGCCCTGTTTCTGCAAGGAGCCCACAACCTCTGAGGGCAGCGCAACTTCCTGCTGCACCTTACCGGTTTGGTCAATCTTCACCAGCGTGTTGTTCTTGCCCGTCGATCCCTCGTTTGCGGCCCAGAACCCACCTTCTTCACGCGCTGCTATTCCTTCGAGGTCTAAGTCGGTACTTGCACCGGTCACGGGAATCGAGCTATCGACAGTGGCGGGATTGCCTGTGGTGATGGAGTAGATCCGAGACGCGTAGGCGTTGTCACTGACCGCATAGAGCTTATTTGGATCTTTTGGATCAGAGCTCAGACCGCTCAAGGCGCCGAATGGAACCAACGATTTTGTATTTGATTCCAGCTGCGGGAATTGTGGCTGATCCGCGCCAAAGGAATACAGGCTCACTGCCGAGCGGACTTGATCTTCATCCGTTTCGGAGGCCACGGCCAACAAATTTCGTCCTGGGATTGGCAAGAGACCTTCGGGGCCATTGGTAGTAGGTAGCGTCTGCACATAACGCGGCGATTTTGGATCAGACAAGTCATAAACGGCCACGAAGTTAGCTCGCTCTGTTGCTACAAAGCCGTAGTCCACCCCGTTGTAGTTAGCGATGGCCAGACCCTCAGGCTCGGTACCTTTTTTATCAGCCCGGCCTTCTGGGAACAGACCTTGAGACAGCGCGAGTTGTTCTAGCGAATTACCGGCGTCCCAGACGATTTTCCCGGTGCGTGAATCAAAGATCGTGAAACCTCGGCTTCCACCCTTCCAATCGCCTTCATTGGCGGTGGCTAGATATCGGTCTTGAAGCCATGCAATCGCATCAGGTTCACGAGGCACGGCGTCCAGTGATCCGTTGACATCCAGTTGCCCATCGTCCTTTGTGTCGATGCCTTCAAGATCAACGGTGCCGGTGCTAAATGCCCGCTTGAGTTTTGCTGTGCGCAAGTCGATGAGCACAACTCCGTTATTTTCTTGGAGGGTTACCGCCAACTGATTTTTGGTGTTGATACTGACGTATTCTGGCTCCGGATCTTCTGGAGTATCCAGCCCTGCCTTGGCCAGTAGTGGCAGGGGCTTAGGATCGGAGCGTGTTCCGGAGGTGAGGGGAACCTCTCGAAGCCGCCACGACTCAGGGTTTTTATCTTTGAAGTCAATGATGGCAACTGCCCCGGCTGGCGCTTGCGGTAGACCGCCCTCGCCTAATTCCTCATCGCGTTCATTCTCAATGGCAATGCCTGCATAAGCTCCATCTTTAGAAATTGCTATGGAGTCAGGTTGGCCGGACAGTTTGATACTGTGTACCAATTTGCGGTCAGAAATTCGAACTACGTCTACTCGTCCAGAGGGATCACCATAGCTAGCGGAGCTATTGACGACCACAAGCACGTATTGACCGTAGGCGGCAACACTCGTGGGCTCGTCTTCGGCGCTTCCTAATTCATGCAAACCGAGCAGGCCAAGTCCTCGAGGGCTGGAGGGGTCTCTAATATCAAGGAAGCCGATGCTGCCAGAAAGTGCATCTGAGTAGATCAGTGTGTTTCCGTCGGAAGAGACCGTCGAAATTTCCGCTGCCGTTGTCGCTTGGGCTCCATCAGGATGGTTTTGATAAACAGGATAGGTAGCGACCCGTTCGAAGTACTCGGCGTTGTCCGCCATTACCGGTGGTGCGATGGCCGATGCCAGTAAAACTGCTGCCATCAATCCAAAACTCTTTGTTGCAGCGCGAGACACGCGTTTCTCCCTTGAGTATTTCCAGACTTTTCCTCCCAAGATTCTCAGTACAGAACCAAATGCTGGTGAACGAAAAGCAACGGTAAACCAGACTGTTCAAGTCGAATGGTTCCGCTCCTCACATTTAGTTGCATTCTTTCAACTAAAAGCGCAAACTTTGATTGAAAGTTCAATTTTCAAGGAGATCCATCATGCAACTAACCAATACCACCGTCCTAGGAACCGGCGTCCTCGGCTCACAGATCCTTTTCCAGACCGCCTACCACGGACTGCCAACTGTCGGCTTCGACATCAACGAGGAGGCACTTCGCGTTGCCGCAGGACGTCTGGACGCACTGGTCCTGGAATATGCCAACTTCTTTGGCGATCAGCACAAGGCCCAAGCCGCCCGTGACTCAATCAAACTGACCACCGATCTAGACGAAGCAGTGAAGCACGCAGATCTAGTCATAGAGGCGGTACCAGAAAGCTTGGCAGTCAAAGAACAGACCTACAGCAAGCTCGCGGAAGCCGCACGCCCGGAGACGATCTTTGTTACCAATTCCTCCACACTATTGCCGTCCGACATCGCCCCCTTCACCGGACGACCAGAACAATTCTTGGCACTGCATTATGCGAACAACATCTGGAAGAACAACACCGGTGAAGTCATGGGCACCGCCCAGACAAGCAAGGAAGCCTACGAGGCAGTCGTAGATTTTGCCGAACGCACCGGCTTGGTAGCCATTCGAGTTCTGAAGGAGCAGCCAGGCTACGTCCTCAACTCGATGCTTGTTCCATTCTTGGAATCGGCGAGCCACCTGTTAGTCAACGAAGTGGCTGACGCTGCCACCATCGACACCACCTGGAAGCTAGGAACCGGTGCACCCTATGGACCGTTTGAAATCTATGACATCGTCGGGCTAAACACCGCCTATCACATCTCCAGCAACGGCGACGAGACCAGCAAGAAATTCGCCGCTCTACTCAAAAGCGAATACATCGATCACGGCAAGCTCGGCGTCGCAACCGGCGAAGGATTCTACAAGTAGTCCGCGACCCTGAGCACTAATGGGTGCAACCGCTCGGATAGGATGGCTTGGTGGCTCATATCGACGTTACTGACATCCAATACTTCCTCTCCGACGGCACCCAATTGCTGGGCGGCGTCACCTTCAAGGTCTCAGCTGGCACCAAGACCGCACTGATTGGCCCCAACGGTACCGGCAAGACGACCTTATTTAAGATCATTGCCGGTGACCTCAAAGCCGAAGAAGGAACCATCAACCGCACCGGAACGCTGGGCATCATGCGCCAGTTTGTTGGCCAAGTCCGGGATGAAACAACCGTCAAAGAATTGTTGCTTTCCACCGCCGCTCCAGCACTTGCTCAGGCCGCACAGAAAGTCGCAAAATATGAAACGCTGATGCTCACCAGCGAGGACGAAAAAGTCCACATGCGTTACGCCGAAGCCATTATTGAATGGGGCGACGCCGGTGGTTACGAGCTAGAAACCACATGGGACAAGGTCTGCATGGCAGCCCTTGGTGTGGAATTTGATGCCGCTTCCAGTAGGCTCGCCCGCACACTTTCGGGCGGCGAGCAAAAGCGTTTGGTTCTCGAAGCGCTCTTTGAAGGTAACGACGAACTGCTTCTGCTGGACGAGCCAGATAACTATCTTGATGTTCCGGGTAAACGCTGGCTTGAAGAGAAGATGCTCAACTCGCCAAAGACGGTACTTTTTATTAGCCACGACCGCGAGCTACTGAATAACGCTGCCACCCGTATCGTCACACTTGAGCCAGGCCATGGCGGAGCTACCGCTTGGATTCATGGCGGTGCCTTCGGCAGCTACATTCAGGCACGCCAAGAGCGCAACGAGCGGTTTGAGGAACTACGCAAACGCTGGGATGAAGAGCATGCCAAGCTCAAGGAACTGGTCAATATGTATAAGACCAAAGCCGCCTTCCGCTCGGACATGGCCAACCGCTACCATGCGGCAACCACTCGTTTGGAGAAGTTCCTAGAAGCTGGCCCTCCACAGGCAATCCCCCTGGAACAAAACGTGCAGATGCGCCTGAAGGGCGGGCGAACCGCAAAACGTGCCGTAGTAGCCGAAAAGCTTGAACTCTCCGGTCTAATGAAGGCTTTCTCAACAGAAATTTGGTTCGGTGACCGAGTCGGCGTTCTAGGTTCCAACGGATCAGGTAAGTCCCATTTCCTGCGCTTACTAGCCACCGGTGGCAGTGATCCAGAACGTGAGCATCTTCCCGTCTCAGATGTGGTGATTGCCGAGGTTCAGCATGAAGGTACGGTCAAGCTCGGGGCTCGAATCCGCCCGGGGTACTTTGCCCAGACGCACACGCGACCAGATCTTTTTGGTAGGACCCTTCTGGAAATCTTGCACCGAGGCGACGAACACCGCTCAGGCATGGCACGCGAAGCCGCATCCGGCGCGTTGGACGGGTACGGGTTGGCCGGTCAATCGGAACAGAAATTTGAGTCTCTCTCCGGTGGCCAGCAGGCTCGATTCCAGATCTTGTTATTGCAACTTTCTGGTGCCACACTGCTGCTTCTTGATGAGCCAACCGATAACCTCGACCTGCATTCGGGTGAAGCTTTGGAACGGGCCATTAACGCTTTTGAAGGAACCGTTCTTGCTGTCACGCACGACCGCTGGTTTGCCCGCGGCTTTGATCGATTCTTGGTCTTTGGCTCAGACGGAAATGTGTATGAGTCTGCTGAACCAGTGTGGGATGAACAGCGTGTAGTACGCAAACGTTAAGAACCACAGACATAAAACAGCCGGTGAGTTTGGTTGCTTTCGCAAAGACGAAATCAACTAAGCTCACCGGCTGTCTTCATTCACGCGCTTACCGGCATGTTACTGAAAGACGCTAAACCTGATGTTCGGGATGCAATTTCGAATGCGGCGCTTCAAGCTGATGTAAGAGTTGATGGATTCCGGGATGAATCAGCTGCCACCTACGGTATTTGCCGTCACGTTGCACCTGCACCACTTCAGCGCGGTGCAAAGTAGCCAGTGCCTGGGTGACCGTGTTGGCCGAAAGTTGCGTCGCCTCGGCTAGCTGGCTAACCGACGAACCCGGCGCTGCGTGCATGGCGATAAGTATCCTGATACGCGTTTCGTCGGCACATAAAGAAAAAACTTCGATCCATTCCGGAATCGTCTGATGCACCTTCGCGAGCGCGTCAGAGCCAATTCTTTCTAATTCTTCTTCAGCCACGGTTCACCATCGTTTCAAAGGGCGCTACGACTCCGAGTAACACAGACATCTGTCCAGCTGAACACATGTATTCTGAGATCATCAAACACCCTTTTGCTTGGAAAGGACCTGTGCCCGTGCGCAAGCCCGTGTCCCGCGCCGTAGCGATTCTGCTTCCCATCGTAATTGCATGCACCGGCTGCCAAGCAATTACTTCTGATGCATCGGTGAAACCAACGGTAAATTTGCTCACTCCAGCACTACCGGACTCACTGAATCCACTGGCAGGTTTTGATAACAATGGCGTGGGAAAAATCAACGAATCCTTATTCACTCTAGAGGGCGAATCTGACACGCTGCCGCGAATCGTTCCGCTCTTGGCCCAGAAAGATCCTAAGATTTCCGCCGACGGATTAACTTGGGATATTACGCTACGAAATGGCATCAACTTCAGCGATGGGACAACGCTGGATCCAGCCGACGTCGTCGCTAGTTATCAGGCAATCAAAGACCCACGCACTGCCTCTCCCCTAGCGAGCACGCTGGAAAATCTTGCAACGGTCAAAACCCATGGCAAAGACGGTGTGCGCTTCACCCTCCATGAACCGCAAGTCTCGTTTAAGACTTCCTTGCTCGTCGGTATTGCCCCTTCTGAACTGATCCATGAAGGTACACCAATCAGTGAGTCTTCACTGAACCGATCGCCAGTAGGCACCGGTCCCTATGTGCTCGATCATTTCGACAGCTCGTCACTCACCTTGAGCGCCAATAAGAATTACCGTGACGGACCGCCGGACGTTCAAAAAGTTTCTTACACTCAGTCGGAAGACGACAACGCTCGAACTCAAGCGATGGCTAGTTCCGATTTCACTGGCACCGTTTTACCTCCTCGCCTCGCAGCCAGCTTTGCCCAACGTGAAGGATACGAAGTCGTTACTGCCTCCAGCGCTGACTGGCGCGGCATCTCGCTCCCGGCCGATCACCCGTTTACCAAGGATCCAAAGGTTCGCCTAGCCCTGAACCTGGCGATCAACAGGGAAGAAATGATCTCCGGTGTATTGGCGGGGGCAGGCCGCCCTGCCTACACCTTTGTGCCACCGGAATATGGGCAGTTCTACAATTCCAAGGCAGTCTTCACCCGTGACCCGCGGCGAGCCGAAGAACTACTAGATGATGCCGGCTGGGTCTCGAACAAAGATGGCATACGGACCAAAAATGGGCAACGGGCCGAATTCACCTTGCTCTACAATCCTGGCGACACATTACGCAGAGACCTATCTTTGGCGCTGGCTTCCCAACTCGAAAAGTTTGGCATCAAGATTTCAGTCCAGCCAGCGACCTTTGACCAGGCTGAACCACGCGTGAGTACAGATTCCATCATGCTCGGCGGCGGAGACACTCCATACGACGTAGATACGCAGCTCTACAAAATGCTGCACTCCAGCTATCCCGAGGCCGGAGCGTACTACGACAACCCAAGCCACTTCTCCAACGCAAAAATGGATCAGGCGCTTCATCAAGGACGTACCAGCACTGATCCACACACCCGCGCTACAGCGTACAAAGACGTTCAGGATCTTTACGTTAAAGATCCTTCAATGCTTCTGATCGCTTTCATTGATCACAGCTATGTTCAGCGCAACGACGTCCACAATATGTGGAACACCACCGGCACACTTCTTGAACCGCATGAGCACGGCACCGCATGGGGACCTTGGGCCAAAATCGGCGCGTGGAGCAAAAAATGACGATGACGACTCATTCAAGTCGGTGGGCTCTAGCTGGCAAGCTGGTTCTGCGACGCCTGCTCGTAGCCCTTCCGGTCACAGCCGGGCTAACCGCCGCGGTCTTCGCGCTAGCAAGCATTGCACCGTTTAATCCTTTGGCAACTTACCTTGGTTCCAGCTATGCGCATACCGACCCCGAACTGCGTGAACAGCTTCGAGACGAACTAGGATTCAACAAGCCTTGGCTTCAAGTCTGGACTCACTGGATCACGCATGCGATCCGCGGTGACTTTGGCATTTCCATCACGGCCTCTCGGCCGGTAGGCCAGGTGCTACTTGAACGCATTCCTTACACGTTGCTTCTTACCGGCACCGGCCTGATCCTAGCAATCCTCTTATCCCTGATTTTGGCTTTGGCAGCCGCTCGTTATCGCAACCAACTAATTGATCGTTTGGTTCAGGCCATCGGGCAGCTGGCGCAGTCGGTTCCAGTATTTGTTCTGGCGCTGGTAGCCATCGCCGTATTTGCTTTGCCGCTAGGCTGGCCCACCTCAGGTGTAGCGGCAGCAGGCATGACCCCGACGCCCACATCGATACTGTCGCACTTATTCCTGCCGGCAGTCATTCTGGCAATTAGCTTGTTGCCCTGGCTGCTTTTAAACTTGCGCACTTCGCTGCTGGAAGCAGTAGATTCTGATTCGGTCTTGGCTGCCCGCGGTCGAGGTGCAAAACAGGTGTTACTTGCCGAAGCCTTGCCCCAAGCGCAACTTCCTTTTATTACGGTCATTGGTGCTCGTCTAGGCGAATTGATCACCGGCGCCCTACTAATTGAAACCATCTTTTCCTGGCCAGGTATCGCCTCAGCAGTTGTTGGTTCAGCCATAGCAGGAGACTTCGCTCTGCTGGCAGCGGTCACTGCTTGTTCTGCGCTGGCGGTCTTTGCAGGCAATGCCCTAGCCGATGCCGCATACCTACTAGCGGATGCCCGGGTGAACAATGACTAAGTCCAGTTACTCCTGGTTTGTAGCAATCATTGGGGCTGCGCTGCTGACATACGCGCTGTTGGTTCCCTCGCTGGATCCTACAGCGGTAAATACAGTGAATCTCGCCTCGGTGTATCAGCCCCCAAGCCCCAGTCATTGGTTTGGTACAGACCAACTTGGACGCGACCTCTGGTCCCGCACAGCCGCTGCATTGCGCGTCTCGCTGGTGATGGCCATCGGCGCTGCAGTTTTCTCGACGCTTTTGGGGATTCTTGCTGCGGTAGTGGCGGTCACCTCCGGTAAATGGGCCGACCGAATCATCACGCGACTCATTGATGTACTCAATGCGATTCCGCACCTTTTACTTTCCGTAGTCATTTTGGCCTTGTGGCCAGGGCAGATCTGGGCCATTGTGCTGTCCATTGCACTCACTCATTGGACTCAAACCGCCAGGCTACTGCGTGCCAAGCTCCTCTCGGAGCGCGAACGTGGATTTGTGCAACTGAGTCTCGCGACAGGTGCACGGCCACTAGCCTTGTGGCGAACTCACCTCATCCCGGCCGTGCTACCGCAGGCCACAATCGCTTTCGCCCTTCAGATACCACACGCCATGTGGCATGAGTCCGCACTGTCGTTTCTCGGCGTGGGGCTACCTGCACAGTCAGCTTCATTGGGGCTGCTACTCGAAGACGCCCGCAGCGGGATTCTCTCCGGCGCGTGGTGGCTGCTCGTATTCCCGTCCATAGCGTTGATCCTGGCCAGTTGGACGGCCACGACCGGATCGCATCATCTCCACGAACCAAAACAGGGTGCTCGCCACAAGGCACCGGCGGCATTATCCAAAGAATCATCCGGGCAATTCCAAAAGCAGATATCCGCGCCCGGGCTACAAATCACGGCGTCGGTTACAGCCGGAACAAGTCATCTAGTGCGTTCGGCTTCGCTCTGTGCCTCCCCCGGAACTATCCATGCGCTCACTGGAGAATCTGGGGCCGGGAAAACCTTGTTTTTGCGAGCCATCGCAGGACTACTTCCTGAAAGTCTGGAGGCCAATTCCATGCTGACCTTCCACGGAAAATCGTACAAAAATGCCGCTGAAGGAAAGCTCTTGGGTAAAGAACTTGTATTCATCCCCGGCTCTGCAGCCACCGCCCTCAATCCAGTACGCACGTTGCGTTCGGCGCTCAAACGAACTTTCCGTCAGCAGTTACGCCCAACCAGCAATCCTGACCTCATTGGGTACTGGCAAGGATTCGGATTAGAGCCACACCTACTAGATCTGTATCCGCACCAACTATCCGGTGGACAGGCTCAACGTGCGGTTCTGGCTCTCGGACTGGTCTCAGAGCCGAAATGCATCTTGCTCGATGAACCAACCAGCGCACTGGATAACACGACCCGAACGATTGTGGCTGACATTCTGCGCGGCGCAGCTCAACGGGGCGCGATCGTCCTCATCGTTACCCACGACCATGATCTGGCCGAAAACATGGCTGATGTTGTGCACGTGATGGATCACGGGCAACTCGTCACCATCCAGGCCGACAGTGTAGGAGCAAAGCGTTGAGCCTGACTCTTGAAAAGGTAACTGTAAGTCGTGGCGGACAAATGATCTTATCGTCAGCGTCACTGACTGTGGCCGCCGGAGAAGTCGTTGGAATTACGGCGCCTTCTGGGGCGGGCAAAACGACAATGCTGTCCGTGGCCTCTCTACTGCACTTGCCGGACTCGGGAAACGTTGTGATCAGCGGAACGGTGGTCTCGGCAGGAACCAACAAATCGAAAATCCCTGCAAGACTGCGCCAGAACATCGGTTTGCTCCCCCAAAATCCTAGGAATTATGCAGATCCTCGCCTGAGCTTGGCCGAAACGATCTGTACACCTTTGTCTTTCCGGGACGGCCGGTCGAGACCTAATCAAAAGCGCTATCGAGACCACGTACTCCAACTTTGTGCCGAGGCCCAACTACCCGAAACCCTTTTGGAACGGCGTCCGGCGGAAGTCTCGGATGGTCAGTTGCAAAGAGCACTGCTGGCACGAGCGATCAGTTTAGATCCAAAGGTGTTGCTCTGTGATGAGCCGACGTCCGCCTTAGACCCAAAAACGACAGGTGCCGTTTTTGAGGTCCTGCGTGCCCGAGCGTCGAGGGGTGCCGCAGTCATCATCGCGTCGCATGACCTTAGTTCACTTGCCAATACCTGCGATGAGGTTCTGGCCCTAGATCAATTACAACGACGATAAGGACTCAGTACTTACGCAGTTGTACAGCTGCCTGACCGCGCAAACGCTGACGCAACTCGTTGACGATACTCATCAACACTGCGGTGGCACCTTCAGTTGATGTACCCAAGGTTCGTACCGACAGCCCTGAGGTAGCAGTCTCGGAAACCCCAACATGCACGGGCTCACTTTGTTGCTCAGCAACCTCGTAGGCAACGTCTCTCAAGGATTCAACCATCTGAGAATCGATCCGTGAATCCACCGCCAGAAGCATTCCCACATGGGTGTACTCCTGCAAATACAGGAGCGACTCTACGGCTTGGGCTCCCGGTTCTACCAATAGATTGTCGAGTACTGCCAGCTCACCGTCCACGTGAATTTCGGTGCGCAAACGGATTCGATCATAACGAAATAACTGTCCGTCAGGGCTCCAGCCAGGCGTAATTACTTCGAAGATGACCAGTGAACTGGAGCTGTCCATCTTCACGACGGTTTCTTGCCGATAACTTGCATCTTGATAAGCGATAAGCTGATCGGGCAAATACTCTAGGACTGCGTCTTGCTCTAGCTCAACGATCATACGTGAGAGCGCTTCACCCTGTGGCGTGCGGTAGATCTTTGTTGCAGACTGCGTAGTTAATAGAAGGCTGGCCGAAGCCGCAACCTGCACGTCAACGCCGTACGTATCGGCGCCAAGATACCCGCCTCCGGGATTAACTACGGTGTAACAGACCTGCGGGGTGCTATCGAGATAGTGGGGTCGCAAAACCCGCAGGGCACCTTGATGAAACTGGCTGGTGGCGACGTCCTTACCCGCCCTGCGCTCAATACGCAGCGCCAGTTCACCGGTGAGTCGAGACTGGTCCACTAGGCAAGATCCGTCATCAAAACGTCGCGCTTGAGCCAAGTGATGACCTCTTCGAGTCCGTCATCTGTCTTCAGATTAGTGAAGCAGAACGGCTTGTGGCCTCGAAATTGCTTGGAATCAGATTCCATAATCGACAAGTCCGCTCCAACGTAAGGGGCCAAGTCTGTCTTATTAATGATGAAAAGATCCGATTTGATCATGCCCTGGCCTGCCTTGCGGGGAATCTTCTCCCCCTGGGCCACGTCGATGATGTAAATAGAAAAATCAACCAACTCTGGCGAGAACGTGGCTGAAAGGTTATCGCCACCAGACTCAACGAAGATGACCTGCAAGTCCTCATGCTTTGCTTTCAGGTCTTCAATGGCCGCTTCGTTCATCGAAGTGTCTTCGCGGATAGCGGTGTGTGGGCAACCGCCAGTTTCAATCCCAACAATTCGGTCCAACGGCAGCACTCCGTTGGCTGCCAGAATTTTTGCGTCCTCGATGGTGTAGATGTCGTTGGTGATCGCCGCCATCGAGATCTCCCCGTCAAGTGCACGGGTGATGCGTTCAATTAGTTGGGTCTTTCCGGCGCCCACGGGGCCTCCGATACCAATACGAATCGGTTCCATAAGTGTGTTCCTCAAATTAGTTCGGACCGCGTCAACGGTCTTTGGCAGATGTTTTAAGACATGAACATGCGTGCGCGCTGGTGCTCATGTCGCATCTGTGCGATCTCGAGTCCCGGTGCGGCCACACCCAAATCTTGGTCATCCAGGGTGAAGATTTTGGTAACTGTTTCACCAACGGCTTCGTGCATCGAACGGATCACCCGTTGCCCGGCATCTTGCCCCAGCGGAATGGCACGAATTGCGTTCTGTGTCAGGCTTATCGCTGTCGAAAACAAGTAGCTGCTCAGCGCATCCGCCAGCGGTGCTCCGGCTCCGCGAGCGGCCAACGCAAAAGCGATGGCCGGATGCCCTACGCACCGCCCCGAACGTATCGCTTGTCCATAGCTTCGCAGCTCAGGCACCTCAAATCCTGCCAAGGATACGGCCAACATCCGCCCACCCATTTTTTGAGCCGCCAGACGTAGCTGCTTAGGCAGTGCCGAAGCATGGATCATTGAGTCCAGCGCAATAATGCGTTCCTTATCTTCAGCTTCGAAAGCAAAGCGAAGTAGCAAGCCATCTGTATAGGCCAACGATTGCGCTAGAAACTGCCGAAGCCACAGGGCAAAACTATGTTCATCCTGAACCTGACCTGATTCCAAATAGGATTCCATTCCAAACGAGTGACTGAAGGCGCCCGTGGGAAGAGCAGAATCCGAAAGCTGCAATAAGGTCAGCAGATGCCCAGAGCTAGTGGGTGTGTTCTGCATGTCGGAAAGGAACAGGCATAACACGTTCCTGACGTTCGTATGGAGCGTGGTGATGCTTCAAGAAGTCCTCAACAGTATGGTCGTATTGCACCACCATCACCTCAGCCTTGTACTCCGATTCAATATCGAAGAATTGTGCCTGCAGGTGACGATTGCCCAGTGAATGAGCGATGAAAGCCATCTCGTAGATTGATTGTGGAGCGATAACCAAAACGTCTGTAGGCAAGACAGAAATGGTGATGAGCTCGGAATCTGAAATCATCAAGATATCACCGTCTTTCAAATCCGGTCCCGGCGCTAGCCGAAGCCCTAGTTCTCGCCCATGGTCAGTGCTAACCCGTTGGATTCGTTTGACCAGATCCGCACTGGGCAGAACCACCTTCTCGTGATGCCTGTCGGCAAGCAGATCGGCGGATTCCTCATGGATGTTTCCCACGAGTTTTTCAATAATCATTGTGCTCCTTCTCAAAAACTTTCATGCGATAGCTCTTGCTAGAACAGGAAATACCGTTGAGTCATCGGCAGTTCCTTGGACGGTTCGCAGGTGGCCAGTTCACCATCAACAAAAACCTCATAGGTTTGAGCATCAACCTTGATCTCTGGGGTCTGCCCGTTGTGCTTCAGATCAGCCTTGGTGAGGTTGCGGATGCCGTGGCAAGGTCGAATGATCTTGCGAAGTCCCAACTGCTCCGGGACCCCGTCATCAATGGCCGCCTGGGACATGAAGGTGATGGAGCTGGAATGAACTGCCGAACCCATAGCACCAAAGCTAGGGCGGAGCGTGCGCGGCTGTGGGGTTGGAATCGAAGCATTTGAATCGCCCATAATCGATTGCACGACCATGCCACCCTTGATCACCAGGTCTGGTTTCACACCGAAAAACGCAGGATCCCACAGCACCAGGTCAGCGAACTTTCCTTCCTCAACGCTACCGATGGAATCTGAAATTCCTTGCGCAATTGCAGGATTGATCGTGTACTTGGCAACGTAGCGCTTCAGCCGCGCATTGTCGCCATTCTCTGGATCCCCGGCTAACTTACCGCGCTGGCGTTTCATGGAATCCGCTACCTGCCAGGTACGTAGCACCACTTCGCCCACGCGGCCCATGGCCTGCGAGTCCGATGAAGTAATGGAAAATACTCCCATGTCGTGCAGAACGTCCTCGGCAGCAATAGTTTCAGGACGAATGCGTGAATCGGCGAAGGCGACATCCTCGGGTATATCGGGATTTAAGTGGTGACACACCATGAGCATGTCCAGGTGCTCATCAACCGTGTTGGTTGTATAAGGCAGCGTGGGATTCGTCGAAGCAGGGATGACGTTGGACAGAGCAGCCATGCGAATGATGTCCGGAGCATGACCACCTCCGGCGCCTTCGGTATGGAAGGTATGAATAACGCGCCCAGCGATCGCCTCAATGGTGTCTTCGACAAAGCCGCATTCGTTCAACGTATCGGTGTGAATCGCGACTTGTACGTCATATTCATCGGCTACATTCAGCGATGTGTCGATGGAGGATGTAGTTGCGCCCCAATCCTCGTGGATCTTCAGCCCAATGGCTCCGGCTCGAATCTGTTCAACTAGAGGTGCCGTATCGCTGGCGTGCCCTTTACCCAAAAATCCGATGTTGACCGGAAGGTTTTCCACTGCCTGCAACATCCGTGCGATATTCCACGAACCAGGGGTCAGACTGGTCGCCTTGGTTCCTTCAGCTGGTCCAGTACCGCCACCGATCATAGTGGTGGTGCCGTTGGCTAAAGCCGCTTCTACCTGACCCGGAGAAATGAAGTGAATATGGGTGTCGATGGCTCCGGCCGTCAGTATCTTGTGTTCACCGGCAATGATCTCGGTTGCGGCACCAATAGTGATGTCGACGCCGTCAGAGATATCTGGGTTGCCAGCCTTTCCGATTTTGAAGATGTGTCCATCGCGCAAAGCTACGTCTGCTTTGTAGATACCGCTGTAATCCAGAACCACGACGTTGGTGATCACGGTATCGGGAATGTTTTGATCTCGGGTTAGGCGACCATTTTGTCCCATGCCGTCACGAATGACTTTTCCCCCACCGAAGACAACTTCTTCTCCGTAGGTTGTGTAGTCCTTTTCGATTTCTAGAAGCAGTTCCGTGTCAGCCAGGCGAATTGCGTCACCGATGGTTGGGCCATACATTTCCGAGTACTGCTTGCGGGTCATTTCGAAGCCCATGATTACAGCTCCTGCTCATTCTGCGATGCTTCGTTGGCTGTGGTCTGATCGGCGGTATTCTCTAGTGGACCGCCAACCCCATTTCGGAATCCGTGAACCTCTCGTGCTCCGGAATATTCGACTAACCTAACGCTGCGTGCGTCCCCTGGTTCGAACCTCACCGCTGTTCCGGCGGGTATGTCGAGGCGGAATCCGCGAGCGGAATCACGGTCAAATTCAAGCTTTGGGTTGACTTCAGCGAAGTGAAAATGGGAGCCCACTTGCACCGGGCGGTCGCCACGGTTCACGAGATTAATCGTTCGGGTCTTCTGCGTCTGGTTGCAAGCTATCGGCTCGTCGCGAAGTACGTATTCTCCGGGAATCATGATCAGTGCCTTTCTAACCGTCGATGCTAACGGATGGGATTATGGACCGTAACGAGCTTGGTGCCGTCAGGAAAAGTTGCTTCGACCTGAACGTCATGCATCATTTCGGCGATTCCTTCCATCACGTCCTCACGTCGAAGGATCGTGGTTCCGTAGCTCATCAGGTCCGCCACGGTGCGACCGTCACGGGCGCCTTCCATCAGCTCATAGGTGATGATGGCCGTAGCTTCTGGATAGTTGAGCTTCAGTCCGCGTTCTTGACGCCTGCGCGCCAGGTCCGCGGCGACAACGATCATGAGCTTTTCGTGCTCGCGCGGCGTTAGATGCATCGACAGATTCCCCATTCAACAGTTGCTCTGAGCTTTTCGTACTCTGACCGATAAACGGCCGCGAAACACTCATCGACAAAATTCATTGTCCCTAGACAATGTTGATTTTACCCATTGACCGCGTCGGCTCCCCCACGTGTCTATTTCTATGAAGTTAAGACTTCATTACGGCTGTTGCCTTTCCAGGTCAGTAGCGGTTCAAAGAAGGAGAATTACTATCAAGTGAACGCAGTCTGCTCCCCGGAACGTCACTGGCAAGTTACGCCATTTTATTCGTTCCGAGGAGCAGGAGCATGTCGATTTCTCGCGTCCAGTAAGACCTATTCGACCAGCTTGCCGATTTGCGAGACTTCGGTGATCAGTTTTTCGATCTCTTCAGGCACTGCAGGAATCGCTTCACGAACAATTCCCTCTGGCGACCACACCAGATTCACTTGCAACCTTGGATCCGTCATTGGGTAATCACTACGGTTATGACAACCGCGTGTCTCTTTGCGTTCCACGGCGGATTCCAATGTTGCCCTGGCAGCTAGAACAGAAGACTTGAGATCAAAGGCATGACAGAGGTCTTGGTAGCCAGCGATGTCCGGATGAATACCAATGTTTTGCATTCTCTCTTCGATCTCCGCCAGTTTCTCCAGTCCGCGATTTAGGCTCTCTTCGTTGCGAACGACCCCGGCATGTTCGGTCATGACATCCCGAATTGCTCGTTGCAAGGAACGAACGTTTTCCTCACCGTCGGCGTTCACTAGCGAATCCACAGTGCTGCGTGCCTTGTTTATGGCTTCATGCGACCGATGGTGCACCGACAGTGAGCGTGAATAATCGGAAGCTTCCTGCCCAACGATTCGGCCGAATACAAGCAACTCAATTAATGAGTTGCCGCCAAGGCGGTTGGCTCCGTGGAGTCCGGATGAGGCTTCTCCGATGGCGTACAGTCCTGGAACCTCACTGGCATGAGTCAACGGATCAACCCACACCCCTCCCATCGAATAATGGGCTGTCGGTGCAATCTCAATTTTTTCTCGGGTGATATCGAGCATCTGTTCTTCAAGCATGGTCTGATAGACCCGTGGAAGTCGCGACATGATGGTTTCGCGTGGCAGGTGAGAGACATCAAGCCATACACCGCCCTTGTCCGTTCCGCGTCCTTCGCTGATTTCCGTATAGGCGGCCAACGCAACTCGGTCGCGGGTGGACAGTTCCATGCGTTCGGAATCGTAGCGTTTCATAAAGCGCTCGCCCAAGGCGTTGGTGAGGATTCCGCCCTCGCCTCGGGCTGCTTCAGAGATCAATGTTCCAGCGACGGATTCGGGTTCGATAATGCCTGAGGGGTGGAATTGCACCAGCTCGGCATCGCGCAGACGGGCGCCGGCCTCTACGGCAAGACGGAAGGAATCTCCGGTGTTTTCATCTCGCCGTGAACTACTGCGACGCCAGATGCGGTTGTGTCCTCCGGCGGCCAAGATGACTGCGTCGGCTTGAATCAGGTAGCCCGTACCATCGTTGACGTCGAAGCCGTACGCTCCAAAAATCACGCCGTCGGCGACCAAGAGTTCGGTGACGTAGACCGAGTCCAGAATCGGGATCTGCAATTGTTCGGCACGCTTGATGAGTGTGCGTTGAATTTCTAGTCCGGTGTAGTCTCCGGCGAACGCGGTGCGACGGAATTTGTGGGCTCCGAAGAATCGTTGTGAAATTCGGCCGTCGTGTTCCCGTGCAAAGTTCATGCCGTAGCGTTCAAGGTCCTCGATGCCACGGGTTGCGCCTTGAGCCACGACCTGCACGGTCCGCGGATCCGCCAGGTAGTAGCTTTCCTTGATGGTGTCCGCAGCGTGTTGCTGCCAGCTGTCTTCTTCATCCATGGTTCCGAGTGCGGCGTTGATGCCGCCGGCGGCGAGTGAGGTGTGAGCGTCATTCTTTGGACGCTTTCCCACGGCGAGGACGTCGGTGCCCAGTTCGGCCAGTTCGATCGCGGCTCTTAGTCCTGAACCACCGGTGCCGATGACGAGGACTGAAGTTGATATTTGCTTTTCTGTTCTCATATTTCTCAGCTTCGACCTTTGCCGAGAATACGTCCAATGAATAATAATCATGCTTTCAATAGCGATAGGCTATGCATATGAATTTAGAGCAATTACGAGGCTTCGTCACCATCAGCGAGGTGGGGCACTTCACACGCGCTGCCGAGCTTTTGCACCTGACTCAGCCTTCGTTGAGCCGCCAAGTTTCGACGTTGGAGCAGGAGCTAGGGTCAGAACTGTTCCACCGTGCTAGGGGAAACATTTCACTCACCTCTGCTGGCCAAGCGCTGCTTCCTCGCGCGCGGCGCATGCTTGCCGATGAAGAATCTATCCGAAGCGAGATGGCCGACCTCGCGGGCTTACGTAGAGGTCGGGTGCGTCTGGGTGCGCCGCCAACACTTTGTGTGTCAGTGGTGGCCCAGGCTCTCGGTACGTTCCATGATCGATACCCTGGGGTGCAATTACAGATATCGGAGGCCGGGTCACGAGAGTTACTAGATCAGCTCAACGGCGGCCTGTTGGATCTGGCCCTGATCGTCACTTCAGAGCACTCGATCAACGGAAGTAACTTGGACAGCTTGGCATTATTCAAAGAAGAACTAGTGGTTGTTGATTCAACGACAAATCCGCATTTGCCGGAACTCGAAGAACTAGATTTACGCGCGTTAGCCCCTGTTCCACAGATCGCATTCTCGCGCAGCTACGATCTTCGAGCTAGCACCATGCGCACCTATAGAGACGCAGGCCTTCATCCAAATGTCGTTGTTGAAGGCGGGGAAATGGATGCCGTATTGCGGTTCGTAAAGCAGGGGCTAGGCGTTGCGGTGGTCCCCGCGACCGTTGCACTTGAATCGTCAGGGCTGCGCACCATTGCGTTGCGCGCGCCGCAGTTGTCACGAACCGTTGGACTGGCACATCGTAAAGATGTCGCCTTGACCAGGGCCGCAACGGCTATGCAAGACTTACTTGCAGATACGGCCAAGGAATTATCAGAGCGCCACGAACAAATTACTTAGCTAGCTTGATCCCCAAGTGCGAGGCCATTTGTTCGGCCAGCATAGAAAGTTGCATTGTGCTGATCTGCGCGCCGCGGAGCCCCTCGAGTCCATCAACAAAGCCGAAATCCAATCCTTGAAAATCAACCTCGCGAAGCGTCGCCTGAGAACTCGACAGCTGCCCAGCGCGGCTATCCACGAATGACATGCGCTGAATCTTTGCTCCTTGCAGGTCCAGCTCATCAAACTGACAATTGCGAAACTGAACATCGCGAGCGTTCACTCCACGCAAATTCAACCAACCAAATTTGCAGTTATCAAAAACCACGGAATCAAATTCGGCGTCCGCAAAGTCAGCTGATCCAAACCGTGAATATCCAACTCGTACGTCATTGAAGTACGTTCCGGCGGCCTGCATGACTGGTGAGTCGATCTGTCTCAATTCGCACTGGATCAACCGAGCGTTGCTGATCTGTTCAAGTTGCAGCGAACTGATCAGGCATTCTTCTAGGCGCGCTTCACGGGCCTGCAGCGGTTCTACAAGCCTGTCAAAGTGGAGAAGTTCTAGGTACTCGCCGCCATCTAAATCACCGCTGTATCCGGTCGCCAGCTGGGGCAGTGTAAACGGTCTGATTTTCGGCGCGTGCATCAACTCTCCTCTTTTTGACCAACTTTAGAACTCGTCGATCACCAGCTTCTTCATCCCAAGCATATGCTGGAAAGCATCTGGTCGTTTCATCAATTCGTCCATGTTGGCAGGGACGATTTGCCAGCTAACGCCGAATTTGTCGCTGAGCCAACCGCAGGCTTCCGCCTCTGGAACGGCGGATAATGCATCCCAGAGTCGATCAATCTCTGCCTGACCTTCACAATCCCATTGCAGAGAAACACCGGGGGTAAAGGTGAAGGGTTGACTCACCCCTGAATCCATTGCTGAGAGAACATCCTCACCCAACGAAAATTGGGAAAACATGATTGATTCGGCATGTACTACTTCATTGGCCTGCCCAGACGGCACTTGCATATGGACCTTTGCCCCGAAGACGTCTGAGTAGAATTCCAAGGCCTCCGCTGCACGATTCTGTGCCTGGCCGCAGAACATAAGGCTTGGCAATACCTGGGCACCGGGCTGAATCTCTTGGGCTGATTCCATCAGTTGCCACGACACACCAAAACGGTCAGTGACCCATCCATAGTGCTCGCTGAAAGGATACTGCTGCAGTGGCATCATGACCTGGCCACCATCGCTGAGCGCCGCCCATGTACTGTCCAGCAACTCTCGTTCCGAGGCCCGGAAATTGAGAATAATCGAAATCGAAGGATTCGGGTCAAACTCATTTCCGGCATTAATGAGGGTAATTTTCGTGCCCCGAACCCACACGGAGACCGTCAGCGCCTCTCCCGCAAAGGGTTTCTGAAAGTCCAACAGCCCCTCGGTGGGATATCGGGATTCCACCTCAGATCTAGCTTCGGGCAACGCAGCTGCGTAGAAATCTCCGGCTTCCTCAGCGTTTCCTTGCATCCATAGATTTACCGTCAGATTTTGCATTGCGTCCCCTATCCCTCGCTGTCATTCCAAGTTACGAACTCGCTTCCATTATTGGAAGAGCAATCAGCGATTTTTCAGATCAGTAGTCTCTCGATCACGACCCTTGAACTCGTCCATTGAGTTATAGACGCCAATGACGTTCTCAGCCACGTAGTCCCAGGCGACGCGAGGCAAGACACCGCGTAGGAACTGACCCAGCCTGCTGGTCCACGGTAGGAGCACCAATGGGGTACCTGAGAGCATGGCTTTCCATGCACGCTCAACGACCTGCTCTGGTCGCAAGATTGGGGTGAGCAACATGGGTTTCGCTCCCTCAAACATCCCCGTTGAAACGTAGGTGGGACAGATGGTCGTGACTGCAATCTCTGGATCGCTTTCAAGCTCCAGCCTCAACGAGTCGCTCCATGCCAAAGCTGCCGACTTTGAGGCGCAGTAGACACTCATATTCGGGTTGGACACCAGCCCTGCTGCAGAAGCCATCGTCAGAATGCGTCCGGTGCCCCGTTGCGTCAGTTGAGACAACAACTCGTGAGTGATGTACATCGGAGCCAAGGTATTGATTTGAATCGTGGTGGTGATCTGCTCGGTGCGGTGTTGTTCAAATGGAGATCCAGTAACAACGCCCGCGTTATTGATCAGAATGTCCACACCGCCGGAGCTGATGGCCTGGGCTGCAGCACTCTTGATTTGATCCAGCTGAGCCAAGTCAACCACTTGAGCGTCTACATTAACTTCGAGTAACCGGAGTTCTGCAGCTACCTCTTCTAAGCCTGCCTCATTAACGTCCCAGATGATCACTCGGGATGCGCCTTCGAGAGCAGCCTTACGGGCAAACAATCGTCCCATCCCGCTAGCCGCTCCAGTGACCAATACCTGTTTCCCTGCGACTGATTCCAATGCTGGCTTTGACATGGTTACCCTCCCGTAGATCCTTTCTTGGGCTCAGCATATCCTGTGACGCGGGTTACAACCACGCACATCCTGAGTCAGACAATCGCGTTTGCCAGTTAGCCTTGAAATATCAAAAACACACCCCGGAGGGACTATCGTGCGCATTGACCGCCTAGACGCGGACCTTATTGAGTTACTGACCGAATCACCGATGCTGCCGGTCATGGAATGCGCACGGCGCCTTGGTGTTGCCCGAGGGACAGTAAGTAGTCGGTTGACCCGGCTACACGATGCCGGTGTGATCCAAGGAATTATCCCGCGCATTGAACCTGCGGGATTCGGCTACTCTTTGGTGGCGTTCTGCCAAGTAGAAATTATTCAGCGATACGGGCATGGTCCGGTCGCTTCGGCCCTAGAAGAGTCCATCCCCGAGATCGTAGATATGTACACGGTCACCGGAACCTCGGATCTGCAATTACGTGTAGTTGCACGCACGGCTGAAGACCTGCAAGAAATTTTTGACAGGATCAACCGCGTGCCCGGTGTGGCAAGGACCTCATCCTCATTTGCCCTGCATGAACATTTTCAAGGGCGCACGCTTCCATTAGTCTCCGCTTGCGCTAGGGCCGAGGCCGAGACGGAAAAGGCTAAGCAGAATGACTAGTAAAATAGTCAGGTGGGCAATGACCACTATGCAGCCTGCATAGGTACTCAGACTCCGATTGCACGGTTCAATCGCTCAACCTACAGTCATTGCTTGTGAATCGCGACACGCGAGAATATGAGCGAGACCACTGCAAGGAGTGTCGTTGCAAGGGTCTTGCTGTTTGAACGATTGCCAGCCTCAAGTTGTTTTGGCAATCAGAGAGGAAACTCATGACCCTTCACCAGCGCCCCTCCTTGCAGAAAGTACCCGCTTACAAGCAGGGTAAGCCCGCACCCGCTGGAGCTTCTAAACTCTCCTCCAACGAATCCCCGCACAGCCCACTTCCCTCTGTGCTCTCCAGCATCCAGGAGGGGCTGGCAACTATCCATCGTTACCCGAGCATTGCAGCTCCACAGCTCACCAATGCACTCAGCGACCAATTCGATATCGCCCCTGAGCACATCACCCTCGGGGCAGGTTCAGTTGAAGTCGCGGCCCAGATCATTCATGCCGTCGCCGCAGAAGGTGACGAAGTCATGTACGCCTGGCGTTCGTTCGAGGCCTACCCATCACTGGTCCGAATTGCTGGCGCCACTCCGGTTGAAGTCCCCCTCGACAGCGAATCACGTCACGATCTGCCGGCCATGCTCAACGCGATTACCGAAAAAACACGCCTCATTTTTATCTGCAATCCCAACAACCCGACTGGAACGGTTGTTCAGGCCCAGGCACTCGATGATTTCATCAATGCTGTGCCACGCGATGTCCTTGTCGTAGTCGACGAAGCCTACGTGCATTTTGACCGTTCCACCGTACGCGCTGATGGACTTGCCCTCTTCCGCAAGTACCCACACGTGGCCGTACTCCATACGTTCTCCAAGGCTTACGGACTTGCCGGCCTGCGAATCGGCTATGCAATCAGCCCTTTGAAAGTAGCAGAAAACTTGCGTAAAGTCGCAGTGCCCTTCGGTGTCTCTGACCTAGCACAGCGTGCCGCAGTAGCTTCCCTAGCTGCCATCGATGAGCTCTCCGTACGCATCGAAGAGGTCGTGACTCAGCGCGAACGCATGTATGAGGCTCTAGCGGCCGCTGGATACCCAGTTGTGAAGTCGCAGGCAAACTTCGTTTGGGTTGATGCCGGTGAGCAAACCATCGAGTTGGAAGCCCAGCTTGCTTCCGGCGGAGTCATTGTCCGCGCATTCGCCGGTGATGGACTACGTATTTCCTCCGGCACCGAAGAAGATGTCAATCGTGTGCTGGCAGCTTTGCCAGCAATCAAACCCGCAGAGGCGGCCACCGCATGACCGCAATAAAAACTCCGACTTCCCAGCTCCACTCTTCGCTGACTCAACGCCAGATTTCCATGATGGGTCTGGGCGGAGCTATCGGCGCTGGCCTTTTTGTTGGATCCGGCCAGGCGATCTCCATCGCAGGCCCGGCAGTATTGATTTCCTACTTGATCGCCGGGGCGGTCATCATCGTCATCATGGCGATGCTCGCCGAAATGGTTGCTGCACACCCATCCTCCGGCGCATTCAGTACCTTTGCCCACAGGGCCATGGGTCGAAGCGCCGGGAGCACCTTAGGCTGGCTGTACTGGATTCAGCTAGTCGTTGTGATCGCCGCCGAGGCTACCGGTGCAGCAGCCATCACGGCCACTTGGCTCCCTGCAGTCCCTCAATGGGCATGGGTGCTCGGCTTTGTAGTCATCCTGACCGCCGGGAACCTATTGGGTGTTCGGAACTATGGACGGTTCGAATACTGGTTTGCGGTCATTAAAGTTGCCGCGATTCTCGCGTTCTTGGTCTTCGGCGTCTTGGTTCTGACACGCGTTATCCCTACCGACGCATCCGTAGGATTTGGCAATCTTTCTGCTCACGGTGGATTCGCACCGGGCGGAATGCCCGGGATCGCTGCCGCACTGCTCATCGTGATCTTCTCCTTCGGTGGCACCGAAGTTGTTTCTATTGCCGCTGCTGAGTCGAGTGATCCTGCTGGCAACATCAAGCGAACCGTGAAGTCAGTGATGCTTCGCATCCTCTTCTTCTACCTCGGCTCGATCCTCATCATTGTGGCACTGCTGCCATGGAACGATCCGGCTATTGCCGACGGTCCTTTTGCTGCCGCTTTGGGTGTTATGAACGTCCCGGGTGTCGGACTACTGATGAACGCCGTGGTCGTCGTTGCATTGCTCTCGGCAATGAACGCCAATATCTACGGGGCTTCGCGCATGCTCTACTCAGTGGGTCAGCGCAAGTTGGCTCCACGAGCTGTCACCCACGTGACTGGCAAGGGCGTGCCATCCAAGGCCGTGCTCAGTTCGGTCACTTTCTCATTCCTCGCGGTGGGTCTGAATTGGATTTGGCCTGAGACCGTCATGCCTGTCCTGCTCAATGTAGTCGGGTCAACGATCATCATCATCTGGGCGTTTATCGCGGTAACTCAGTTGATCTTGCGACGCCGGGCAGATAGGAATGGCGAGAAATTGCCTTTGCGCCTGTGGGGTTTCCCAGCACTGAGCATCGCAACTCTGGTTGTTCTCGCGGTGATCGCAGTTATCGCCATGACTGATCCTGCAGCACGCACCCAGTTGCTACTGACCGGTGGACTCACCGCAGCGATCTGGCTAGTTTCCAAACTAGTCTTACGTGAACAGTCCGACGAGTTGGTCAGCAACGAAAGTTAACGACTGCCGTCGAGATCGAAGCCTAGGTTCAATTCATCCGTGAATTGAACCTAGGCTTTTCTTTTCACCATTTCGTTGATCCAGATTGGAGCGAATGGTGAGGTGCACCCGGGTGACGTCGGATAATCCGCGAGTACCTGCAGTTTCTCGCCAATTGCCAAAGCCCTGGCACGAAGCGGGGCATGTTCAATTCCGATATTTGCCAAGGTATTGTTCATTGCCCACTGCAAGCGGTCCGGTGCCGTGACCATCCGTCGCTCGATGGTATCCAGCAGTTCTGGAAGATTAAGCTTGTCGGGGTCCTTGGCCACTTGGTGTGCTGTCAGCTCCCAACCTGCTGCTTCTAGGACTGGGTCTTGCTCGAGCATTAGCGCGCATCGAAGCTGTTCAAGGAGCTTAGTTTTTTTGACGATGTAGCTAAGGAACCAGCTCTGCACCTTAGGCGTGCTGGCTTGTTTGCTCCATTGAAGAAGCTGTTCAAGGGTGAAGCTACGTGGCTTAGCAATCAAGATGGCAACCAAAGCGCTTGCTGTGTCCTGGGTGTTCCAGAGTTGCTCGGCAAGTTCCTGATTAGACTTCAACGACTTCGCTAAAGCCCTCAACTTACTCAAGTTAACGCCAAAGTCATCGCCGTGGCGTTCGTTGATGGCCCTAGCTTTGGGGTCTTCCAGCTCGGCCAGCGCCTGCTGGACGTCCTCGACCAAACTGTCTGGTCCTAATTGCTGGCTCAATTTCTGCTCCACATCTAGTAGTTGCTAAAGCGATTGAACAGGTTGTCGAAGTATTGTTCTTAACTTCTCCGGGGTCACTCGTCTAGGATCGCCAAGATAGATTTCGTGATGTTTGCCGGTCATCTGCAATCCATGCTTTGGGATGAAATCCTCGTGCATGCTCTTGAGCACCGGTCCCTCGTCATCGTAAGTACCAACGTGCAAGGTCTGAACGCATTGACCTTCATCCAAGACTTCTATGCGCACCTTGTCGGCGGCAGGCAAGTTCTTGCTAGCTTGTGCGGCTTCTTTAGCTTGCAGCGCGTCACCGTCGTCTAACCACCGTGGAATCATCAACATCAGCGTCCAGTGCCACAAAGACTTATCCCTATGATCAGTGAAGCTAGTCAGATCATCGGCCCACCACAGCCCTTCAAGCGGTGGCATCACGTAATCCCTCCCGATCTGCTTACTCGCGAATTTCAGCTTGTAAGCAATTGGGTATAGCGACTCCACCGCCTGGGTATAGGCCGTGGATGTATTGGGATCTCCGGTTCCGTCAACCATCAGATAACGAGTGGGTTCAAGGGTTAGTACTTGAAATTCGGAAGCCTTCGCACGATAACCGGGGCTAACTTTTTTGAAATCAATCTTCTCGACCAATACTTCGCTCCCCTAGTTCCACGACTACTTAGAACCACTTACGCCATTTGAATACACCATATAGTGCTGCAGCAAATACGACCATGAACAGCACCGCACCGGGATACCCAAAGGACCAGTGAAGTTCCGGCATGTTATCGAAATTCATGCCATAGATGGCCGCGATCAGCGTCGGGGCGAAGAGAATTGCGGCCCAACCAGAGATCTTCTTCATGTCTTCGTTTTGCCGTTGGGCGACCAATGTGGCGTTCACGTTCAAAATCTGGGACAAGGCTTCTCGATACTCAAGTGCTTGGGTATTAGCGCGAGTTAGGTGGTCAGTGACGTCCTGTAGATAGGTTTGCAGCTCCTCAGGAACTGGATACTTACTGAACCCGTCGTCCAGTGAACGCACTACCTCAAGCAGGGACGCCGTGGAGTGCTGCATATCAACGACCTCTTGGCTTAGTCGATAGATGCGTTCGGTGACGGCTGCATCTCCGCCGAACACCTGGCTTTCGATCTGTTCCTTATCAATGCCTAGTCCGCGAAGAACTGGAGCGTATCCGTCAACAATTTCATCCAATATCCGATAGAGCACAGCCTCCGCCCCTAGCCGCAGGAGCTTAGGGTCTTTGAGCAACATCTGATGTTGTTGAAGGTTTCCATTACTGATGGACTCAGCAAATTCGTGACCGTCGGTTCCATCAATCCAGCGGTGATCTTGGCAAAAGACCGCAACGGAGCCAGGCCTGACGAGAATATGGAACTCAGAAAGTTCAACTGTCTCGGCTTCATCAAGATACAGCGCGGAACGAACAACGATGAGGAGCACGTCGCCATAGCGTTCAAGCTTGGGGCGCTGCCGAGCATGCAAGAGGTCTTCAACGAGTACCGGGTGCAGGTTCCAAGCCTCGGTCAGTTCTTGGATATCGGCTTCGTTCGGCGTTGGGTACAGCGAAAGAGCGATCCTGTTGTCACCAGTTTGGCTGAATTCAAGAGCTTGAGTTGCGGTGATGTCCGCTGGAGCCGTCTCCACAGCACCGTCATCAATGAATCGCACTCGCTTCAGGCTATGAGTCGATGCCTGGTTGTTGGCGGTGTATTTTGCTCGTGAGCTGCGTCGCTGAATTCGTGCCATGGTGCTCCTGGTTGAATGACTTTGTTCCAGTATCGCAAGGAGAATCAAAATAGTGGTGCACAAAGCTTTCGGCAACACAACGAGTTTTGTGCAACTGCTCTCTGCGTGAGGTCCCCGCTGCTCTGGTCCTTCAAAGACACGTATCTATTGATGAAATCAATGAGCCTACAAACGAGAAAATCCTGAAATTCTTTTCCAAGAATTTCAGGATTTAATTGGTGGAGGTTGCCAGCGACCTCTCCAACAGGGGTCACCACTACGAAAATGGCCTTCGGCGATTAGTGGAGACTATGCAGGCATATCTTTGCCAACAGAGACAAACCGCCAAGCCCAGGATCCGACAAACGTCAACACCCGCACCACACAAGATCAAGTACCGGCTCACTGAAACGCAGGTTCAAGGTATTCTAAACCGCTATGAGGCTGGGGAAGCCAGCGCAACGGTAGGCAAAGCATTTGGGATCTCCAAGACTACTGTGATCAGTATCCTGAACGAACACGGCATAACGATCCGAAAGCTGGGCCTGACAGACAAGCAAAAGAAGCAAGCGACCCGCCTACGCCAGTCAGGACTGACGCTAGATGAAGTGGCGCGGCAAATCGGATCGAATTACAGTGCAATTCAGCGGTACATTGCTTCGGCGACTTGAATAGTCTGACTGACAAGACGATTGCGCGAATCATGTCACTTGCTAATTCGCTTAAGGAACTCTTTACGGAACGTCGCAAATGAGTCAATTTCGCCAAGAAGCCACCTAGGATCGACCGGTGCTGATGCGTCCGACGCTGGAGCAGCATGACCTGTCATATATCGGGATTCGATAGTCATCCCATATTCGACTGCAGCAACGTCTGAAGTTTGTAGCTCCAGTATTTTGTTAAGACGCTGCGTCTGAACACTCCGTTCGTGTCGCGTAACAACATTATTTAGTAATTCTTGCTCGACAAAAACTTCCCATGTCTCACGAAGCGCCCCCACAATGTCACGAGCTTCTTTTTCATAGGCGATCAGATCATTCCCTCTAAAAAGGGCTGCGGCTGCTTGTTGGCGCTCCCTGAGTCGGCCCAAACGCTCCCTAACGCTAACGTGACGCCAAACCTCTGCTGAGGTGGGAACTCCTGCCCCCTCCGGCGATCTTGCAATATGGAGGTATGTCAAAGTCTCTGAATGCTCAAGACCTTGAGCATGGGCTTTCCGTTCCCGTGCGACTTTCTCTTCGTAAAGGTATTGAACAAAGGTAAAGTCATGTGTGAAAACAAGAACCTGTCGACTTTCAGCTTCTTGCAGAAGTCTTTGAGCCACCTTGACTCTAAATTCCTGGTCAAGGCTAGACACAGGGTCATCAAAAACCAGCGTCGATTGATCGCCAGATTCAGTGAGGTCTGCAAAAAAACCCGCAATTGCAGCTACTCGTTGCTCTCCTTCGCTGAGTACCCCATTTACCGTCGAACCAACGCCCTTGATGCTGACCTTGATGAAGCTTACGCCACGAGAAGATCGATCAAAAACGAGTTCCACAGGAACCCGGTGTAATCCAAGGGCTTCTGATTCTTCGGCGAACCGATCGCAAACAGCAGTCACATATTCTTTTGAAAGTTCTGAATTCTTGCGACTAGCACCACTAGTCCCACATGCAGACTTCGCTTGTGACAAACGGGATATCAAAATTGCTCGGTCGTGTTCGGCACCTATCTCAGTTTTCTTCGCTGCAATATTTTGCCGCAAAGATAGGGACTGTTGGCGTTTAGTAAGCAAGACAACTGCTTCTGCGGAGCTATGCATTTCGGCTAGCTTGGTTGCTTTGTCCTCTTCCGACTGAGAGGCTTCACGAATCTTCTTAGCGAGGGCTTCAAGAGACTCCGATATATTTTCTGGATCAGGAACCTCACTGGCTGCATCAGTCTGGGATGATTCATCTATCGCATTTCTGAGACTTTCTGCCCGAGTCAATATCGGTTCAATCGATTCTGCTAGCGTTTCATCGTACGTACCCACTAGCGCGATAGTATCGGCCGGAGCCAATCCTTTAATCGTCAGACTAGACAGGCTGTTCTTCTTTTCATCCCAAAGCCTCTGAGCCGCAATTAGCTTCTTTTGGGCTTCATTTGCCATAAACTCTGAAAATAGCTCAAACCGCGTCTTTGCTTCTGGATTTAGTGTCTGGACGCACAGAGGGCACATCGAAATGCCCTGAGGAAAGTCATGTTCATGGTCCGATGATTCTTTGAATTCCTTGGCTGCCAGCCACATTCTTCGCCAAGATTCATTGCCCGTACCAGTGATCATGCCATCCTGATTCAGACCACGCCGAGCATCCTCCAATCCCGTCTTCGCGTTTTGAACTTCAGTCTTGAGTTTTTGAGCGAGGGTAATTTCGGAAACACTAAGCGCTTTCTGGATTGTCTCTATATTCTTGGCTAGGCCAGCGAACTGGATGGCAATGTTCCGAGCCTTGACCGCCTGAGTGGCTGGGTTAGATGTAGTCAGCTCTGATATTTTTGCAGGAATGCCATCGAGCTCTTTAAGTTCATCTGGAGTTAATTCGGAAATTCTTTCAAGTTCATCAAGTGCAGTCTGCTTACCAAGATTTTCAAAAATCGTGAGTCCTGCAGCGCTCTCAAGATCGGGCCATTGCGCCCGTCTCAAATTCTGCTGAACTTGGTCGTTTTCGATAATCGTTGCAATTTCTTGAAGTGCCTCCGTGTACTCGCCAAGAATTTGTAATGTTGGCGGAACATATGCGACCTCATTGGAGCCAGCCAGTTGGGCAGTCGCAGCATGAGAATCAAAAATACGAACGCGCTTCATCGGACTTTCGATGGGCTCCGAGTCGTGTTCCCATGTTAGTTCTTCGCCTTGCGATTCATCTCCCAGAGAATAGCCCACGACAGCTTTTGGGGTAACTTCCGGTTGAAATACATTGGGAAGTATCTTCTCAGATGAGCGGGAGGCCGCCACTTGTTTGAGGATACGCGTAAGTCCAGATTTCCCGCTTCCATTTTTACCGGCAATTATCGTCAAGCCGTCCGGCGAAAATTCTAGGTTTGTCCCGGGTGCAAGGTCATTCGCACCATGGACATGAAGCAGGCGAGTTACCTTCACTGGATCATGTTCACTAGAAATGTTTGTAAGGTGAGCTTCGGTCAGTGGATTAAAAACTTCGAATAACCCCATATCTTCTGGCTTCGATCGCCATGGTGCAGTCTTGTCCACTTCAATGCTGACCGCAGCATTAGCATAGGTACGGTAATCAGCGTCAGCTAGAATTTCACCGAGGGCCAGGCGCCGAAGCAGGTCTTGCTTCCACGGAGATTGGTTGTCTGACCATTGAACAAGTTGCTTTTCTAGGTTCGTCAATTTCTATTCCTACCTTCTGCGCTCAGGCCAAAGAACCGCTCAAAAAATACAGTCAACCGTTCAATCACGCGGCGCTTCTTATCTCCATGATTCTTCTCTTTCGAGAATCGAGACACGGGAGGCAGAATCTTCGTGACCTCTGTGCCCGTAGTGCGCAGTACACCGTCAGTGAACGCCAAATCAACGAACCCTAGCGTCTGCTCACGCTTCAAGTTCTCCGAAGCAATGATTTCCTCAAGTTCACTCTCACGCTGCTTCTGCACGTACTCCTGCCATTCGTCCTGAACCGAGCCATCCACAGACACAGAGTCCACAAAGTTCTCGATCAGATCCTTCTTGTTGCGCAGGGAAGGGCTGGAATCAATCGCTCGGGAAATGCCAGCGCGTAGTTCCTTGTCATCGCCGTCGCCGCGCTCCTCGCGGTATTTCTGCACGAGTAGCAGGATGTAGTCAACGTTAATTTCGACCTGCTTGATCAGTTCAATCTCGAACACCAGGTCACTGGTAATCTGTTCCTTCTCACCGGAATCATGCTTCTTCCGCTCATTCCAAAGATCCAGATATACCGACTGGTAATCCTGGGCCTGACGCTCCGAGAGAATCTCATTTCCAGCAAACTCATCAAACGAGGTCAAGATGTTCTTCAAACGAAGAATCTCACCATAGATCTTGATGAACTCGTTCTATGCAGATTCACTGTCAATATGCTGACCAGGAACAAACTTCTCCAGCAAGGCCGAGGTCTTCTCTGCATACTCATCGTAGTATTCGCCATAAGGCCGCAACAGAACGATGCCAGCTGCGTCCTTATTGCCGAAGAGGGCAATCGCATCATTCGTCGCTTCTTCCAGATCACGGAAGTTCACGATATTCCCGTAGGTCTTCACCGAGTTCAAGATACGGTTCGTTCGCGAATACGCCTGAATTAGCCCGTGGGAACGCAGGTTTTTATCCACCCACAACGTGTTCATCGTGGTCGCGTCAAAACCAGTGAGGAACATGTTCACCACAATAGCCATGTCCAGGTCACGGTTCTTCAGCCGGAGCGACAGGTCCTTGTAGTAGTTCTGGAAGCTGTCCGAACTGGTGTCGTAGCTTGTGCCGAACATCTGGTTGTAGTCAGCAATCGCCGTTTCCAGGAACGAGCGAGCATCACCCGAAAGGTTCTCTGTTTCAAACCCTTCTTCTTCCAGCACGCCGTCCTCGGAGTCTGGATTTGGGGCGTAGGAGAAGATCGTGGCGATCTTCAGCCGGCGGTCAGCTGTTAGCTCGGCTTGTTGTCGCTTGAACTCGTTGTAGTACGTCCTGGCCGCTGAAATCGATGCCGTGGCAAAGAGGGAGTTGAACCCACGAACACGCTTCTCTCCCAACGCATAGCCAACGGATCGCTTCGTCTTCTGATCAAAGTGCTCCAAGATGTACGAGGCCACTTGAGAGACGCGCACAGGTGACAGCAAGGCGTTCTCAGTGTCGATCGATGACACCTGCTTGTCGATGACCGAGCCGACCTTCATCGTATTCACATAGTCGATACGGAAGGGAAGAACGTTTTGATCGGTGATCGCGTCCTTGATCGTATACGTATGAAGCTTCTCCCCGAACGCCTGCGCGGTCGTCTTCAGCTGCGGATTGCCGCCACTGCCAGAGTTCTCAGCAAAAATCGGGGTACCCGTAAACCCGAATAAGTTATACCGCTTGAACGCCTTCGTAATGGCGGTGTGCATGTCGCCAAACTGGGAGCGGTGGCACTCGTCGAAGATCAGCACGATATGGCCTGAGTAGATCTCATGACCCTTGTTCTTTGCGATAAAGGTAGAGAGCTTCTGGATCGTCGTGATGATGATCCGCTTCGAAGGATCCTCCAACTGCCGCTTCAGCACCGCAGTCGAATTATTCGAGTTAGCCGAGCCCTTTTCGAACCGGTCATACTCCTTCATCGTCTGGTAGTCCAGATCCTTACGGTCAACGACGAACAGTACCTTGTCCACGCTTTCCAGGCGTGAGGCGAGCTGCGCTGCTTTGAAACTGGTGAGCGTCTTGCCAGAGCCGGTCGTGTGCCAGACGTAGCCACCAGCCTCCTGAGAGCCCAGCGTCTTGTAGTTCGTGGAGATATCGATCTTCTGCAAGATCTTCTCGGTCGCCACAATCTGGTACGGGCGCATCACCAACAGCAGCCGGTCACTGGTCAGGACACAGTAACGCGTGAGGATATTCAATAGGGAATGCTTGGCGAAGAACGTCTTGCCGAACGCCGTCAAATCAAGAATCGGCTTGTTCTGTGCATCAGCCCACCACGAGGTGAACTCAAAGCTATTGGACGTCTTTGACTTCTTCTTCGCGCCCGTCGCATCAGCCACATGCTGACGGCGAGTGGTGTTCGAATAATACTTCGTCTGCGTACCATTGCTGATCACGAACAGCTGCACGTACTCGAATAGGCCAGAGCCAGCCCAGAAGCTATCACGCTGGTACCGGTCAATCTGGTTGAAGGCTTCACGAATCGGCACGCCGCGGCGCTTCAACTCGATATGCACCATCGGCAACCCATTGACCAGCACCGTCACGTCATACCGGTTCGAGAAGCTTGCACCACCCTCGCCGCGATCCACCGCATACTGGTTGATCACCTGCAAACGGTTGTTGTGAATATTCTGCTTATCCAGCAGGGTGATGTTCTTCGTCGTGCCATCATCACGGGTCAACAGCTGGACATGGTCTTCTTGAATCCTCACCGTCTTTTCGACGATCCCGTCACCGGTGCTGGCGATCCGTTCTTTGAAGAAGCGTTGCCATTCTTCATCCGAGAAGGTGAAGCGATTCAGGGCTTCGAGCTGAGTTCGAAGATTCGTGACGAGATGTTCTTCGCTCGTCAGCTCCACATACTCGTAAGCTTGGCCTTCGAGTAGGCGAACAAATTCACGTTCCAGCTGTGCTTCAGACTGGTACGAAGTTTCTTTTGACGGATCGGCATCATAGACCGAAACAACAGTACTCTCGTTGCTGACTGCGATAGTGTCGTATTTACGTGCCTGTGCTTCGATCATTCTTCTGCCTCCTTCGTTTGTTGCATTAGCCATTGTTGTCGAAACGTATCGAGCGGCGGACCGGACTGGCTGCCGACCTTCCATGTCATCCAGCCGTTAGAGGATTGCAGATCTAGGGCTTTTGCGGCTGCGGTACTCGGGGATTTATAGGAAACGCCGCGAACGATAATCTCGCCGTCCGTGGTAACGCTGCCTTCGGCCTGTTTACCAGCTTGGCTCAGGAATAGTGCATGGCCTGCTTGGAGTAGACCGCTGGAAACTAAGTCAGCAACGGTCACCGTTTTATTCGGCTTGTTAGATGGGACTGGCGCGGATGTAGGTTGCTCGTCTTCGGTCAGTGTTTGAGGATTACTCCGGCTAATGTACAGACCGGCCAGACGCAGGGCACCGAGGATGCTCTTCACGAAAGCATCCAGGGAGATCATCATGTGCTTTGGCAGCGTCTCATCACCACTGGTCTGGCCTTCGATGACCGTGATCTGGTGCAGGACATTTAGCTCGGCCGCGATACGGCCTTCCAGGTACCCGATTTCGGCAGTGTTGAACCCGGCGGTGGTATCGCGCTTCACCGCAAGAGCCCGACGCCAAGGAAGCTTTTCCTTGTTGTTGTGCTGCTGCAAGCGGCCGCGTAGTTTTCGAGCTTGCCCTACATATACTCGATTCGAGCCGTCGGATGTCATCAGGACATACACGCCAGGCGCGTCCCAAGCGGTCGCAGGCAGAGACGCCCAATGCTGGCGATCCAAATACGCCACACGCAGAGCATGCTCGACAAAGTCAGCAATGATCGGCGCTTCAGTATCCGAAGGTATCTGCACATTCACCGGGGTGGTACTCATGATGCAGGCTCCAGCTCCTTGAAGGTCAGAAGTTTGTCGCGGTAGTAATCGTATTGCTGACGACGCGCCACAAGTTCCGCTGGAAGACCAGCCGAAAGGTCACCGGTCAAGGCATCAAAACGGTCAAAGAATTGATTGACGCGTTCTTGTTCCTGCATATCTGGAACTGGGATTTCAAACTTCCAAAGCTTCTTGCTATCCAGAGAAGCAACTGACCCACCCGTTCGCTTGACCTGACGCAGAATGTCACTCCTAGCTGCTCGCATTGCATGAAAAACATACCGAGCAGAAATTCCTTCCGCAGGTATTACAGCTTTCATATCTTGATTTAGCGATGACTCAATCGGCACGAATGCAATAGGAAGTGTGTGCTCAAGAATGCTAGAACGTACGACGATCGCGATAGAGTCTTTCGGCACAAGTTTCGTTGACGACTGAGAAACAGCTTCGTTAGTTATATAGTCTTCAGTCTGCGTAACTATAGGAGAACCCATGTCCTTCGGCGATATCCATGGAATGCTGCCATTCGTCCAGTAGCTAGATTCACTCTTGGATGGCGTACCACCGCCGTACCACCGACCAATTTCGGATAAAGGAACTAAATTAACTCCCGAATTACGAAGATCGTTGAATACTTGGTACTGATAATGCTCATACTGCTGCTTCCGAGCTTCCAGCTCCGCTTCCAGCTCCGCTTCCAGCTCCGCTTCCATTTTACTGAAAGTATCAAGAATACGAACGATTTCACGCTGAATTTCCAACGGAGGAACAGGTACTTTGAACTCACGAATACGACTGTCAGGAATTGATGGGTAGTTTCCTTCGACTTGATTCGATTCAACATAACGACTGAAATTACCCGTGCCAAGAATATGAGCCAGAAAATTAGTCAGGATTACGTCGTTGTTCGGTCGCAATACACAATATCCGGTACTCGCGATCTGCTCATCGTATTCCTCCGGGATGACAGCCCAACGCATCTGAGTAGGACGAGTCGTAGCAAAGATAACATCGCCTGTTCGTACGACCTGACGAGCCCTGCTTGGTGCATCCGCGGCCGTGACAGAGACTGTTTCCCCGATTCGTCGGGTAACCCTGTCTACGGAAGATAGGTCAATGTACTTGAATGAAGCATCCGCGACGGAGGCCCACTTGATACCCGTACTCTTGCTCGTAATTTCGGCAAGCGGCCTAAAATCAACACCCTCAGGACAGTGTTCGGCAATCAACTCATCTATGCGGCTCACTTTGCGCCCTCCAGATCAGCCACGATCGCGTCAATGGAGGTACGTAGTTCAGCCTGGCGGGCAACCATTTGCTCGATCCGCGCGTTCAGTTCGGTAATGTCGATGACTTCGCGAGTGTCCTCTGCCTCGACATACGACGACACCGCAATGTTGTAGTCATTCGCAGCGATAGCGCTGTTCTCAACCAAGGTTGCGAAGTGTTCCGAAGATTCACGCTTCGTGAACGCATCAAGCAAGGTCTGCTGGTTGTCTTCACTCAGCTTGTTCTTATTACCACCACGCACGAACTCAGCGGAACCATCAATGAACAAAACGTCATTGGTCTTCTTCGACTTCTTCAACACGATAATGCAGGTCGCAATCGTGGTGCCGAAGAACAAGTCGGCAGGGAGCTGAATCACCGTATCAACGTAGTTGTTATCGATCAGATACTTGCGGATCTTTCGTTCGGCTCCACCGCGATACAGCACGCCGGGGAACTCAACGATCGCCGCCGTTCCGTTAGTCGCCAGCCAGTGCAGCATATGCATGGTGAAGGCAAGGTCTGCCTTCGACTTAGGCGCCAGCACACCAGCCGGCGCATAACGTGGATCGTTGATCAGGATTGGGTTCGCGTCGCCTTCCCACTTGATCGAATAAGGCGGGTTAGAAACGATCGCTTCAAACGGCTCATCGTCCCAGTGGTGCGGTTCCAGTAGAGTGTCACCCAATGCCAGGTCAAAGTTCTCGTAGTTCACATCGTGCAAGAACATATTGATACGAGCCAGGTTGTAGGTGGTGAGGTTGATTTCCTGCCCATAGAACCCGCCCACGTTCTCTTTGCCGAGCACCTTGGCAAACTTGAGTAGGAGTGAGCCCGAACCAGCGGCGGGGTCGTACACCTTATTCACGCGGGTCTTACCGACCGTGGTGATCTTTGCTAGCAGCTCAGAGACTTCCTGCGGGGTGTAGTACTCGCCGCCGGATTTACCGGCACTAGATGCATACATCTGCATCAGGTACTCGTAGGCGTCACCAAATAGGTCAATGGAATTGTCTGAGAACTTGCCGCCCAAGGGGAGGTCCCCGATCGCATCGAGCAGCTTGACCATCTTGGCATTACGCTTCGACACAGTATTGCCGAGCTTGGAGCTGTTTACATTCAGGTCGTCAAAGAGGCCTTTGAGGTCGTCTTCGCTATCGGTCCCGGTTGCTGATCCTTCGATGTCTCGGAAGATGCTTTCAAGCGTTTCATTCAGGTTCTCGTCCTGCGGTGCACGCTTGCGCACATTCTCGAATAGCTCCGAGGGGCGGATGAAGAAACCCTTTTCGTTGACAATTTCCTCGCGGGCAAATTCAGCCTCATCATCAGAAAGCTGCGCGAAATCAAACTCAGCATCACCAGACTCATGCTCGCCGGTATTGATATAGCTGGTGAGGTTCTCGGATATGAAGCGGTAGAAAAGTATGCCCAGGACGTACGACTTGAAGTCCCAGCCGTCCACCGAACCGCGAAGATCATTGGCTACTTGCCAGATTGTTTTGTGCAGTTCTGCTCGCTGCTGTTCCTTCACGCTGTTAGCCATCAACTTTCTCCCGTGCCCCTAGGGCACAATTAGCATTTGTTTACTTGCAACGTTACCCCAGTGGTGCCCCGAAATATGGGCTGTAACCGTCTGGCAGCTCGTAGCGATACGTAACTATGCGGACGATGGCAAATAGGATTTATTTGAATGTCACATAATTATGCTTATTATGACATGACTAGGGCTTTTATAGAAGAGCACAGATCTACCGAATTTGTTTGTGGCATTACTTGGATACTGCTGGCATGCGAGCAGAAATATGGCTCCACAAACAGGACGTAATTGATGACATTTTTACGTGGCTCTCAACTAGTCATGATCACATCAGGGTCGAAACTTTTCGTGCCGGGGATCGATGCGGCAGGGATCGAGACTGACGTGAGGCTGTTGTCGTCGCGATGCGTTTCCGGATCGTTGGTTGGTGTGCAGATATGAACTATCTACGTCCGTCATTTCTTCGTCTGTTCAAGCAGGCGCATGACGACCAAGCGCCGTCGAATCGTGCTCTCGCTGTATTTCCTCCTGCGGTGGAGGGCAACGTATTCCTTCTTATCTTGTTCAGTTAGCGCCAGAACATTCTTCCCACGGCGATAGGCCCACTCCGCCCAATCTTGGAGATCAGCCCAGTAAGCACGTGCCGTGTTGTACCCATAGTTCAGCAGAAGGGCCTCGCGCCGATTCGCAAACTCTTCCCATTCATCCGGCGTTTCAGGCGCAAACTCCATATGGTTTTCTGGATACCGCGCATCACTCATGGGATGACATTAGCAGAGTTATCATGCTTATGCTTTTATTGAGGTCAGAACCCATTTTAGAGTTATTCCATCGCCACATAGGCGTGATCGAAAGGTTCCATACCTTTCAGTCATACGTGCAAAGGAGTGCTCTACTAATGAGCAATATCATTCCCCGATCAGGTGCCAACGCTGAGCCTCCAGCCACTGGTATTCTCAGTCGGTTCACCAAGCCAGAGATGCGATCAATGACCAGGGCGCAGAATGCCGAGATCGCACGCGGCTCAGTGGTCGCGTCCCGCGTTCACTCCGCTGGCATGGTGACCGCAGCAGCAATGCAGATGACCGGCATGATCAGCAGGGAAGCTCAATTCCTTGCAGATGGTGACCCGGGCGCGGCCGCCAGGCTGAACCACCTCGCGGACTGCTACGCAGAATACGCCGCCTGGGAGATCAGGCAGTACCGCAATGGATAGGCAAACGAACCTCCGTGTCCACTGTGTCCCACCACCGCCCGTGGCAAGCGCAGCGATCAACCTGGTTGCCGAGCGTTTCCAGACGGTAGTGGAAGAACTCCGCCGAGAGGCCTGGCGTATCGAATCGTATGATCCGGTTACTGCGTTCCGACTCGACGATGCGGCCACCTCCTTCTGCGAGGCAGGCACCTCGATCTTGCAGGACTGGCTGGTCGAAACGGGCACCATCCCGTCGAACTAACTCCCGCGTGGTTGCATCACACCGGACACCCCTCTGAGTGCCAGCACGCATTCTCCTGCGTTCCGCTGCGTCGCTGGCACTCAGCCACCCTAGCAAAAGTTACCCTCGAAAGGGGTTATTTGTCATGCCGAAAAACACCCAAAACTCCGCCCCATCACGCGCAGCCATCCCACACAGCGGGCATCTGCTCACCGCTGGACACCCGGCAATCCGGGCAGCACAAGCAGACCTACGCGGCTTCGTGTTCGACCTTGCCAATGACCTGGCGGCTCAGCACGGCTTCGACTGGAAAGCCGTACCCGACGCACCCAGCACGTACTCGGATCTGAAACGGTGCTTCGCCGCGTCAAAGACTACTGGCCAATCGCTGCCGGTGTCGGATGACAATTCATCGGCGACCGTCTTTGGCACCTCAGAGGCTAACCATGCGCTCCGCTTCGCTCACGATGTCCTCCACGTCACCAACGGGCTGAGTTTCAATACCCTCGATGAATACGTGCTTGCCTGCGAGTTCATGGACAGGGCAGAGAACTGGGGCATCCGTCGTGGCTCCATCGCCTGGCATCTGCTCCTGTCTGACGCAGTCGGCCAAGCATTGTTCTATGCCGTCGCCAAGCGGTACGTCAAAGACCAGCTGCACTTCGGACTGGACTTCGTCAACATTGGACTGCACCGCGCACTCCTGGCCGAAGTGGAGCGTCACAATGACTAGCGGTGGCAATGATCCTCGATCCTGGTTCGATGGCATGCTGAGCGCCTGCTTCTCAATCATCTTGGCGCTCGTCGGCCTTTACTGGGCAACGTCCCTGATCGAATCCGTCTGGCCAACGCTCGTCGTGATCCTCAGTGTCCTTGGCCTGGTGGCTGGGCTCGTCGTCGCGGTGCGTTGGTGGCGTAACTCGCGTTACTAGCTAGCCACTGCCGCGCGGGATTGGCGCACCTTCGAACCACAATTCAAGGTGCGCCAATCCGTCTCCCTTCAACCGTTTTCATCAACTTCCAGTCGGTGTTGTAGTTTCTGCCAAAGCCGCATTTTCCCGTTGCATCCACGCAACGTTTGGCTCATAGTAATGCGCAGCAAGGCCGTTGCATCCACGCAATGACCAGGCACAATACCCATCAACGCAACACCTACTGAAAAGGAGGTTCATCTTCGTCATGCCTAAAAACAATTCCACCCACGGATCCCATAAGAATCGGCGCATCGTTGCCCGTGGAGTCCTCCGCGAAACACCCGACATTCGCACCCTCGCTCGCGCCGCCATCCGCCTGGCATTGGCAGATGCGCAGCGAGAAGCCGAAGCTCAGCAGCTCGCCGAGCAGCATCCAGACAGATCTCGCCGCACCCGACCAGACCGTATTCAAAAGCGAAGCAGGGAAGGAGACCAATCATGAGCCGCTCACCCAAATACCGCCAGCGCACCGAACTTGTTTGGTTCACGATCTTCTGGGCACGCCCACTGCCCTATGAGCAGGCCATCGGGGCACTCCAACACCTCGCATCCTTGACCCACGCGCCGCAGATTATCCTCGAAACCCGCGCCACCTCGCAGGGAATCGAATACCTAGCGGCTACCAATCGCCAGTTCGAACCAGCGCTTCGCCGCACCATCGAACAACTCGTTCCAGGCACCGTCATCACCGCCACCGAAGACGACCGCCGGAAGTCCGTGTCCACCGCGCGCAAAGTCATCTACTCAGCACCGCAGCAGTCACTGGATATTTCCGGCAATGAAGCATCCGTCCGCGGTGTTCTCGCCAGCCTAACCGGACTTCGCGGAAAGGAAACCGCCGTGATCCAGATCGTGCTCGGGCACCGCTACGCGCCGAAACCAGCAAGTCAGCAACTGACCAAGCGCAACGCACCCCAAACCGCTCTAAAGCATGTTCAGGTCAAGGCCGAAGCGTTCGGATTCGGTGCCATTATCCGCATCGGTGTCACCGCTTCGACACCCGACCGGCGCAAGCGGATGACCACCAGCATTCTGAGCGCGCTACGTGCCGCACTCAGCCCCGGTCTGGAACTGCGCCTCGCACCAGAACGCAGCGGCGTCATCAATAACCCCGCGAGCACGTGGCCGCTCTTTCCTGGATCGACCAAGCTCAGCATCAATGAAGTCACACTCATGACCGCTTGGCCACTTGGTGATCCGAACCAACCGTACCCGGGACTGCCCGCACTGCATCCGGCCCTGATCCGCCCCTCGTTCGTCGCTAAAACCGGCGACCGCATTCTGGCTACATCAACAGCACCAGGATGCGAAGCTCAGCGGCTCGGTATCTCTGAGATGGATTCACGGCGACACACATGGGTCATGGGTCCCACTGGCACAGGCAAGAGCTCATTGCTACTGAACCTTATTCGGCAGGATATGGAAGCCGGCCGGCCAGTCATCGTGATCGAACCCAAAGATCTCGTGGCCGACGTGCTGACACAGGTTCCAGATCATCGCAAAGACGACGTGGTACTCCTCGATCCGCTCGATGACGCACCCACCGGGTTCAACCCCCTGGATCTTGCCGGACGTTCACCCGCACTAGTGGCAGATCAGCTCTTCAGCTTCTTCGCCGCTGTTTACGGAAAGGACGTGCTCGGACCCCGCTCGGCTGACATCCTCCGGCTTGCGTTGGACGCGGTTGCTCACGCCGAGAACCCCACGCTCGCCATGCTGCCGCTCCTGCTGACCAATCCAGGATTCCGGCACAAACTCACGGCACCCCGGATCGCCGCCGACCCACTGCACGCCGCACCATTCTGGCAATGGTACGAAAGCCTGTCGCCAGAAGCCCGTGCCCAGGCGATCGCGCCACTCCAGAATAAGCTCCGACTCTTTCTGCAAGAACCGCTGCGCAGCATCCTGGCGCAACCCACACCACGGTTCAACCTGCGCGACGCCATCAATGGAAACAAGATCATGCTCGTGCCCCTGCACTCTGGCACGCTCGGCACCGAAGCCGCGTCACTGCTCGGATCACTGGTAATCAGTGAACTCTGGGAAGCACTCAAGGAGCGCGTCCGTGTCCCGGAACGACTGCGCCGCACCGTGATGATCTACCTGGACGAAGCACAGATGTTCCTCGAACGCTTCCCGGTAGATATCGCCGACGCGCTGGCCATGAGCCGATCACTCGGCGCAGCATTTCACCTGAGCCACCAATACACCGACCAGCTCTCGTCGAAACTACTGCGCGGATTCGAAGCCAACTGCCGCAACAAAATCTTCCTCCAACTCACCGGCCACGATGCCACCTACGCGTCACGACTCTCACCCGGGCTGGCACCAGAAGATTTCACCGCACTTCCCAGTAGGCATATCTACGCCCAACTTGTCCGCGACGGCACGGTCACCGACTGGTCATCTGGTCGCACCGTGGACACCCCGCAGCGCACCAGCGACCCGACGAAGATCATCGCCGCATCGAGGAACAAATACGGGCAACATCGCGCCGCCGTTGAAGCACAGCTGCGCAGCCTCGTCACCCCCATCACACCACCACAGGCCGAATCACCGGAACATGCCGGAAAACGACAAAGGAGAACGCCATGACCGCCCACGACACCAGCCACACAGCTCACCAGAACCAGGAATCAGGTCTACCAGTCGATCTACCGACCGGCTCGCCTGCGACCCCGGTAACCCCACAGGCCACAGCACAAACAGGTGAAGTAGTGGCGGGTAAAGAACCTACTGGTATCGGTTCATTCTCCACGCCACGAAGAGGCGAGCAGGCAAAAGGGGTTCACAGCTCCCCACGGATCTCCGCCAAGCACTTGGAGAAGATTGCCGCGTCACTCTCAGTACGAGACTGGAGCATCCTCGGTGCCACCGGGGTCTACCGGTTCGTGACCGCTCGGCAGCTGACCCTGATGTTCTTCCATGACCACGCCAGCGACGCGTCCGCAGCTCGAACTGCCCGGCGAGTCCTATCCAGACTGAGGTCACTACGCATCCTCGGGGTCGTGGAGCGGCGCATCGGCGGCATCCGCGCAGGCTCCGAAGGGATGGTCTATTACCTGGATACCGCCGGGGAACGACTGCACCGAAACGCCACCGGATCAGCCACCCGGAAGCGCTTCGAGGAACCCTCAGCCCGGTTCATGGATCACACGCTGGCGATCACCAACCTCGCCGCCGAACTGCACCACCATGGCAGAGTCAGCGGTGCGGAGATTGTCAGTCTCACCCCAGAGCCGCGCCGCAGCTACACCGCACCTCACGGCGGTATCGGACGACTCGCACCAGATCTTGCCGCTGAACTTGCCGCACAGCACGGAGCGGAAACCATCAGCGCGTTCTTCATCGAGATTGACCTCGGCCACGAATCACTGCCAACCCTGATCAATAAGGCGATGGCCTACGAGCAGTACCGCGCCAGCGGCGAGGAGCAACGCCAATACGGAGGCTTTCCGCGCATCGTCTGGGTTATGGGCTCCCCCAAGTTCGCCGCCACGCAGCGACGCATCGAAGTGCTCTCCCGGGCGCTCGAAGAACACCCGCAGATCCCGCACCATCTGCACACGATCATCACCACTAAAGACGCAGCCGCGTATCTCGTAAAGGAGGCAAGCAACGAATGACCATAACAACTCACCCCTCACCGCGCCCTGGGTCATCGCCTGACTCCAGTCAGCCGACCGTGTATCTCACGGAGCACGGCAAGCTGCACGTCGGCGACGCCCTGGCCACCCTCAAAACCCTTGAGGCCGGATCGGTCGATTCCTGCGTTACCAGCCCGCCATATTTCTCCCTGAGGAACTACGGCCACAAGCATCAAATCGGATTGGAGTCTCATATCCAGGACTGGGTAGAAGGCATTCTGGCTGTCGCTGACGAGCTGCACCGCGTCCTGGTGCCCACCGGCACCTTGTGGCTGAACCTCGGCGACACCTACAGCGCGCACCAGGATCAGGGCGCACCGTACAAGTCGCTCATGCTCGCCCCGGAACGGATCGCCAGCGCCATGCTCAAGCGCGGCTGGGTGCTGCGCAATAAAATCGCGTGGGTCAAGACCAACCCCATGCCGTCGAGTGTCTCTGATCGACTGACGGCATCACACGAAGTCATTTACGTCTTCGCGAAACAGTCACGCGGCTACTACTTCGATCTGGACAGCATCCGCATTCCACCCAAGGTCCTGGCGGCAAGGCCCAGAGCATCGCCCCCGAAGCCTATTAGCCGGGAGTCATGGCGTGGCCCGAATACCGACACCACCACCGGACTGGCGGCCATGAAGCAGCGCGGCATCACGGCACATCCGCTGGGCAAGAATCCCACCGATGCCTGGCTCATGGCCTCCAGTACGTCGCAGGGGACGCACCACGCGACCTTTCCAAAAGATCTGGCCACTCGCTGTATCATCGCTTCCACCCCTGCACAGCGTTGCCGCGCATGCCGCGCACCATATATACGCCAGCTAATCCGTCACAAAGACGGAACCGCCACCAGGGAACCCGCCGCACCAACCTGCGCACATACCGATACAGGTACAGAGCCGGGAGTCGTCCTCGATCCATTCATGGGATCAGGTACAGCCGCCGTCGTCGCCGAGCAAATCGGCCGCAGATGGGAAGGGATCGAGCTGAACGCACAATTCGCGCTCGAAGCCTTGGCACGAATCGCGAAAGAACGGAAAACCTAACCGCCACGCAAAGCGGCCATCAAGGCTCATTGCCGGTGGGCTGCGAGAACGAGCAACAGTATCTGCAATCCCGCCGATACCTTGTCCGCAGCCGAACCGGTAAGGAGCCAGATCATGGCCACCGAAAACACCGGCAGCGTCAAGACGCTTGCCATACGCCTAGAGAACGACGTCCACATGCAGCTCACGCTGATCGCACAGCTGAAGGGCAGCACTATCACCGAAGAAATCCGCCAAGCCCTCGCCGCTCATGTGGTGCAGGCTAAGGCCAGCAGCGATTTGGTCTCCCAGGCCGAATCAGCCATGGCGGAAATCGAACGTGAAGCAGCCGCGCGCCGCGACGTGCTCGCGCAGCTCTTCGGCACCAGCGACAAGCCACGCCCACAGGGAAGAGCACGCTAACTGCACCATTCTCTAGGTCCCTGTGGCGGCAACCGAAGCATCTCGCTTCTCGTTGCCGCCACAGGATCACTTCAACCGAAACGAAAGGAGGAATCACCTCATGAATCCAGAACAAACACCAAATACGTGGAATAGCCCCGAAGGCCATGAACGAAGCATCGAGCAGACGCCGCCCTCGATCTATGTCGCCTCGCTCGATGACTACGTCAACGGCTATCTCACCGGGGAATGGATCGATGCCAGTCAAGATATCGACACGATTCGCGAAGAAATCCAAGCCATGCTCGCCACGTCCAAAAGTGAAGCACCGGAAGAATACGCCATTCACGACTACGAAGGATTCGGCACGCTACGACTCGGAGAATACGAAGATATCGAACGAATCGCAGCCATTGCCGAAGGTATCAAAGAACACGGCGAAGTCTTCGCTTGCTGGATCGACCACACCGGACTCGACCCCGAAGACTGGCACCAGTTCGAAGATGCCTATCTTGGCACCTATGACAGCATCGAGGCCTACGCCGACCAAATGATTGACGATCTCGATCTTGAGGCGACACTCGATGAGTCTGTACCTGAATCGTTCCGCTCATACGTGAAAATCGACCGCGACGCCCTGGTACGCGACTTGGAATGCGGCGACATCTGGTACATGGATTTCGATGGGCAAGTGCTCGTCTTCAATTCCCATATCTAAGCCACCCGGCAAAAGACCTTAGAGGACAGTATTCGAACTAGATGAATACTCGTTTCTCCTTGTCAGGTAGGACTTCCTGCCTTGCCAAATATTCTGTTGTGGTTTTGTCTTAACCCATTGCACGGTCGCAACGAACCGTTCATAATACGGCACAGAAAAGGACGAAACACCATGTCAGATATCAATCCCACAAAACTCGGAAAAGCCGTCACCAAGTACCGTCAGCGCCTTGGCATCTCCGCCAGCGAACTTGCCCGGCGCACTGGACTCAATACCGCCACGATTACGCGCACCGAGCTTGGTGAGATTACTCAGGCAAAGATTGAAACCGTCCACGTCTTGGCTCAAGCTCTGGGTATCCCTCTGACCGAGCTACTGACTGAGTCCAAGATCATTGACGGTCAAGACTTCCCCGCTATGACACCGTACCTGCGCACGAAGTACAAAGATCTGCCACCCGAAGCTATCCGTGAGATCGAAGCGCACTTCGAAACCATTGCAGCCAAACACGGCATCACCGGTTTCGACGGTCCTGCACCTGGCGACGACGAGTAACCGTTCACCCATCACTTTTTATCACTACCCACAAAGGAGGGCATCCAGCATGTTCAATATTTCACACACCCCAAACACCAACCGCAGCGTGCTGGCCATCCTGCGCACGCTTATCCCAGATCGGGACATCGAGAACTTCGACGAGGCCAAACGAATCGCCGAGCACCAAGCTGCAAAGCTTCTAACACTGCACGGCATCACGACATGGCCAGTGCCGGTCGAGATGATCATCGATCAGTTGCCAAAGATCCGTATCGAATACTGCGAGCAGCCGGTTTCCGGAGCAACGTTTTGGAACGGCACCGAGTGGGTCATCCAGCTCAACCGCTACGAGAACAAGGCGCGCCAGCGCTTCAGTCTCGCTCACGAATACAAGCACATCATCGACCACGGCCGCGCCCAGCAGCTCTACGGGTCCAAGTCAGCACCGCAGTCAAGCAAGCATGCTGAATCTGCTGCCGACTACTTCGCCGCGTGCCTGCTCATGCCGAAAGTGCTGCTCAAGCGAGCATTCTTCAGCGGCATCCAAAAACCAAGCGAACTCGCGCAGCTCTTCGGTGTTTCACCAACCGCCATGGCTATCCGTCTTGAGCAGACCGGGATCACCGAACGCGCCCAGCGTTGCCGAACGTCAGGCTCGCGCTGGATGCCGCGAGCAACAGCCCAAGCATTCTCAGCTCAGCCAATCCACGCCTAAAGGAGCCAACGTCATGACACGAAAATCCCAAACCCCAGATACCGCCGCCCCAAAGAAAGCCGTCCTGTACCTGCGCGTCTCCTCAGCCGCGCAGACGAAGACCGCTACGGATATCGACAAGGACGGAAACTCCATTGCCACCCAGCGCGAGTACGGCCTGCAAAAGGCTTCCGACCTCAACGCAGAAGTTGTCGAAGAGTTCGTCGAGCCGGGTGTCAGCGCCCAGACGATTACCAAACGCAAAGCCTTCCGCAGTATGCTCACGTACCTCAAAGAGAACCCCGGCATTGACTACGTCATTATCTATGCCCGTTCCCGTGCCTTCCGTAACTTCACCGATGCGGCCATTACCCGCCGATCACTCGAAGATATGGGAATAAAGCTCATCTCTGTTCGCGAAGACTTCGGCGAAGGCGTCTACGCCGACGCGATGGAAGCCTTTACGGACATTATGAACCAAGTCCAGAACCAGCTCTCCGGTGAAGACATCAAGCTCAAGATGCGTAACAAGGCCAAGAACGGCGGCACGATCGGCAAGGCCAAGCTTGGCTACCTCAATGTCCGTAAAGACGTGGACGGTTACCTGGTCAACTCCATTGCGTTGGATTCTGAGCGGGCTCCGCTCGTCAGAAAGGCTTTTGAGCTTTACGCGACGGGGCAATACTCAGTCACGGCATTGCTCGATGAAATGACCATGCTCGGACTCACAACCCGCCGTACCGCCAAGTTCCCATCCACGCCGCTCAAGATCTCAACCCTGCACAAGATGCTCCGTGAGCAGTACTACGCGGGCTTCGTGCTCTACGAAGGTCAACATATTCCAGGACGGCACGAACCGATCGTCAGCATCGAGTTGTTCGATCGTGTGCAAGAGGTTATGAACAATCGCAGCGGAAGTACTCAGAAGGACAGAGTGCATTCCCATTACCTCCGCGGCATGCTGTACTGCGCTCGATGCCATGCACAAGGACGCGAGTCTGTCCTGACCTACACACTGGCCAAAGGCCGGGGAGATCGTTACGCCTATTACTTCTGTAACGAGCGGAAACGCGGCAACTGCGATCTATCCTACCTACCGGTCTACAGAGTAGAGGACTCAATCCAGGCTGCCTTCACGCGCCTTGACCTACCAGAAGGCTATATCGAAGAAGTGAAGCAACAGCTGGAAGTAGCTGTAGCAGACGAGCAATCGTCCGTTCGCGAAACCAAGAAAGACCTTCAGGCGAAAATCCAGGAAGAAAATGACAAGGAAGAGCGTCTTCTCGACCTGGCAACCGAAGGACTGTTGTCGAAGGATAAGATCCGTGAGCGTATGCTCGCGATCTCAATTCATCGTGGAGCGCTACAGGAAAAGCTTGCCAATATCGATACAACGTTGGATCTTGGCTTCCGCACCATGCATCACGTCTTTGCTCTCCTGCAAAGCGTGCCACGGTACTATGACCACGCGACAGACGAGATGCGTCGAACCGTCAACAAGACATTCGTCGAAAAGTTCTTCGTCAACGAAGACGATGATGCGTCGATCCTGGTTGCCGAACCATTCAGGCAATTTTACGCCGCCCAAACGACACAGAACGCCCTGAGACAAGGGAAAAGCGCCGAAACCACTAATCTGCCCGGACTCGGTGAAAAAGGGTCTGAAAACCAAAATTGCCGAGTGCTTTCGTCTTTCGACGTGCACTCGGCAATTCGTTGGAATGATACTTCTTTGGTGGAGATAAGGGGATTCGAACCCCTGACCTTCTGCATGCCATGCAGACGCGCTACCAACTGCGCCATACCCCCAAAGGATTGCTACCCCGATCAGGCAACTCCATTATCATAGAGGACTAACTGATCAGGATGCAAATTCCAGATTACTGGTTGTTCTGGGACAATTCCTCAGGCAACTCAATAACTGGGCAGTCGGCCCAGAGGCGTTCCAAAGCGTAGAAGATACGATCTTCCGGGTGCTGAACGTGGACAACAACGTCGCCGTAATCCAAAAGTACCCAGCGACCCATGCCGAAGCCTTCACGGCGGACCGGGCGCATGCTGTACTCTGCGAGAACCTTTGCCTGGATCTCGTCAACGATTGCGTTCACCTGCGGTTCTGATCCACCAGAGACAATCAAGAAAGCGTCGGTGACGCCCAAGCGATCGGCTACGTCGAGCGCGACCATGTTTTCTGCCATCTTGTCAGATGCAGCATGAGCTGCAATCTTCACGAGGGCAATTGAATCTGCGTGTGCTCCCATTGAGTGGGGTGTCTCCTTGTTAGAGGTGTAGATCGAGAATCTTATTTTGCTATGAAATTAGTTGCCGAGCAACATGATCAGTCCTGCGATCAGTGCTGCGCCGCCAAGGCTAAGGGCCACAATCATGGCAATCAGCATGTTGTTGGCACGTCGAACACCGTGGGTTTGTACGTCCAACGGTTCCAGACCCTGAGCATTTACCGCGTTGATGCGAGGCATCTGTACTGCTGCCGAATCACCAGCAGGTGTTGCTTTCTTCTGCTCAACAGCTGACTTATCTGCAGGCTTCACCGCAGGTTTTGCGGCCGGCTTGGCAGCTGGCTTAGCTTCTGGTTTTGCCTCAGGCTTAGCCACTGGTTTTGGTGCTGGCATAGCAGTCTGCTTTGGAGCAGGCTTTGCCGTAACACCAGACTTGCCAGCTGGCTTCTTAGCTGCAGGAGCGGCCTGGTTCTTCTTCGAGCTGATCTTGCCGTCAGCATCCAGGTTCAGCGAAACGCTTTGTGTCTTTGGACCTTGAACGCCAGTCTTGGCGATACGGTCCTCAACCTCGCGAATGTTGCCCATCGCACCGGTGAATGGATCAGAGGACTTGTCGTCCTTGCCCTGCTTCGCATTCTCCACACGCAGACGTTCGCGTTCAGCTGCTCGACGAGAAATGATCGCTGCACGTGCAGCCATTTCGCGCTGGTGAGCAAGAACTTCGAGATCAATCTCGGAGTCGTCCTCCCCCAGCAGGTTTGGATCAATTGGAGTCTTCGGTGCATGAGCTCGACGTGCTGCCAAGGCCTGCTCAACACTCATCACCGTAGTTTCAGGTGAATCATCATGATCTGCCGGCTTCTTCGCTGGCTTGGTTACAGGCTTTGGCGAAGTAGCTGGCGCGGCTTGACCTTGCTCGGCTAATGCTTGTAGGCGCAGTTGACGACGAGTAAGTGGCTTAGGATCATCGCCAGGTTCCACGGTTGGAATGTGGCTAGTCAAAGCGTCAACTTCGCCCTCTAGGCGGCGACGCTCGCGCAGTGCCTCACGGTTGCGTGCCCGGCGTAACGAGGTGCGCTCCCCCGTGGATCCTTCAGGAGTGTGTTCAGCTTCAGCGGATTTTTCGCTGGTCTCAGGCTTGGCCGAAGCTGCTCCCTGAGGCTGTGCTTTTGAAGAATCGTTCTTTGGCTGCTCTGGCTTGCTAGGTGCAGGTGCAGGTGCAGCTGCTTTAGCCTGACTTTGCGGTGCAGGTTTAACAGGAGCTGCAACAGGCTTGTCCGCGGGCTTGCTTGCAGTGGATGCTGGGGTGACCTTAGCCTCATTCTGTTTAGCAGGAACTGGCTTGGCTGCGTTTGGCTGTTTTGCGGCGTCAGGCTTCGGAGCAACAACTGGTGCTGGCTTAGCAGTAGCTTGCGCGGCAGGGGTCGACGGCTTGACAGCCGGCTTAGCGGCTGGAGTCGAAGGTTTTGGAGAAGCAGCGGGCTTAGCCTCTGCTTTAGCTTCGGGCTGTGACGCCTTCGGCTTGACTGCATCCGGCTTCGCCTCAGGGCTCGCTTCAGTTTTCGCAGGCTTGGCCGACTTCTCGGACTCCCCTGTGTTCTTCTGATCTGCGAGTTCTTTAGCGTCTTGCTCAGCCTTGCTATTAGCTAGCAAAGCTTCCATTTCGGCGCGTCGCTTTTCTCGCAGAGCTCGCCTGCTAGAAACCGGCTGCGAGTTATCGCTCATCCTGTACTTCTCCCGACCGCATAGACAAATACCGTCACCCTTACCTAGAGATTATGCCGTGTTACGTCACCGAATGTGAGGTTACGACTCGGTATACAGCCCATATTTTGCAATGTACTGCACCACACCGTCAGGCACAAGGTACCAAACTGGCTTCTCTTGGGCGACGCGTTCACGACAATCCGTAGAGGATATCGCTAGTGCTGGAATTTCAAGCTGTGAGACATTTTCACGTCCCAAATCACTCATCACGTAACCCGGACGACTAACACCAACAAAATGCGCTAGGTCCCAAACTTGATCGATGTCGCGCCAACTCATGATCTGACTCATCGCGTCTGCACCGGTAATGAAGAAGAGTTCTGCTTCCGGGCGCTGGGCGCGTAAGTCCAAGAGAGTATCGCGCGTGTAAGTTGCACCCTCACGGTCAATGTCTACCCGGCTTACAGTGAAGCGGGGATTCGACGCCGTCGCAATGACAGTCATCAAGTAACGATGCTCTGGGCTCGTTACTTGCTTGTCTGCCTTCTGCCACGGCTGGCCGGTAGGTACAAAAACTACCTCATCCAAATTCAGCTCAGCTGCCACCTCGCTGGCGGCGACCAAGTGGCCATTATGGATAGGGTCAAAAGTACCGCCCATCACGCCGAGGCGTAATGGGCGATCACGATGCTGACGCTCAGCCAAGACTAGTGACTGTGTGGTTCGTGAGTCTTGAACTGACGGTGAATATCCTGCTCTTCTTCCTTGGCAGGATGACGGTTGCCTACGTTGGTGTAGGAAACGGTGATCAAAAGCAAGATCATCAATGCAACGAAGATGCCGCCACCGATAAGCAGGGACCAGGTGTGCCCACTGATGCCAGTGGTAGAGGCTTCAGAGGCCAGAATCAGCGCGTTCAAGTAATTCTCCAGTCGTATCCACGGTACCGATTGAGCCGTCGACCTAAGCCAACGGTTCAACGGCCCGAAAAGTAACGGTACGTTTCTTCTACATCCTACCGAAAAGCGCCGTCAGAAACTATTTACGGACGTGACCGTCACCCTGAACAATCCACTTGGTAGTGGTTAGCTCAGTCAGACCCATGGGACCACGAGCGTGCATCTTCTGAGTCGAGATACCAACTTCGGCTCCAAGGCCCAGCTGGCCACCATCGGTGAAACGAGTCGAAGCGTTCACAATGACCGCAGCCGATTCAATCTCAGCAATGAAAAGCTCAGAGTTCGCCAGAGATGAAGTCAAGATAGCTTCTGTGTGGCCGGTCGAGTATTCACGGATGTGATCCAGCGCCGCGTCAATGTCATCTACTACCTTGACTGCGATATCCAGATCCATGTACTCGGTGCTCCAGTCCTCTTCCTGGGCAGCCACCGTTTCCAGACTAGGAACCAACGCTGCAGCACGCTCATCAACGTGCAGGGTGACCCCAGCAGCCGACAGGGCCTTCAGCACACCCACAGCGGCAGTGGAATCCTTATGGATCAACAGCGTCTCCACGGTGTTGCACACACTTGGTCGCTGAGTCTTGGCGTTGGTCAGAATGTCGATGGCCATCTGCTGTTCAGCATCTGCGTCCAAGAAGATGTGCACATTGCCTTCACCGGTTTCAATCACTGGAACCTTTGCAGTGGTGACAACACGCTGAATCAGATCTCGGCCACCACGAGGAATCAAGACGTCAACCTTGCCTCGTGCGCCCATCAACGCATCTGCCCCGTCGCGACCATATTGATCAATGGAAGTCACGAGGTCTCGTGGAAGAGACACAGATTCTAGTGCGTCACGAATAGTCGAGACCAGTGCCTGATTTGAGTTGAAGGCAGCGGTTCCACCTCGCAACAACACGGCGTTGCCGCTCTTGAGCGACAGCCCAGCAATGTCTACGGTCACGTTGGGACGAGCCTCATAAATAGTTCCAATGACACCCATTGGGACATTGACCTGACGCATGCGCAAACCGTTAGGCAGGGTCTCGCCGCGAACTACACGACCGACAGGATCAGGCAGGCCGGCAAGTTCATGCAAGGCGGAAATCAGACCGTCAATGCGCTTATTGTCCAGCTTCAAGCGGTCCAGCATGGCCACAGAAGTTCCGTTGCCACGGCCAACTTCTAGGTCCTTTTTGTTTTCTTCAATGATCTTGGAGCGGTTCGCGTCAATCCCGGAGGCGATGGCCAACAGCGCGCGGTCTTTCCAATCTCGGTTGGCTCGTTTGAGAACCCGCGATGCGCGGCGAGCTCGATCAGCGAGCTGATAAACCGAATTGGTGACGTCGGTGATCTGTTCTTCTGTTCGTACGGCGTCGATACTCATAGTTCCCATCCTAGAAAATAGGTTCGATCAAAGCTAGGTCATCGACATGCACTACTGACTTGTCGTAACCTTCGCCGAGCTGATCCACTAGGTCTCCGGTGTTCTGCCCCAGCATGTCAGGTAGCTCATCTGACCCGTAATTAACCAGGCCACGGGCAAATGGAACTCGGTCAGATCCGCAGAGTTCCACGGCGTCCCCAGCTTCAAATGCACCTTCAACCCCAATGATGCCGGCGGCAAGCAGCGAGTTAGTTCCCCGTGCAATGGCCTTGACTGCACCGTCATCAAGAATCAGCCGGCCTTCAATGCCAGCTAGGTAAGCCAACCATACGTCTCGTGCCGAGCGGCGTGAATTACGTGCGGCAAACCAAGTGCCGACGTCCTGCCCGCGCAAGGCCTTAGCTGCATTGTCGGTACTGGTAACGAGGGTTGGGATACCTGCAGAAGAGCTCATGGTTGCGGCATCAACCTTGGTGATCATGCCACCGGTGCCCACTCCCGCAGCTCCTGGAGTACCCAGATCAACGGATTCAAGCTCGTCGGGGTGCTCAATGGTGCTGATTCGGCTTCCGCCGTCCGCAGGGTGTGCGTCATAGACGGAATCAACATCGGAGAAGAGCAGAAGGGCATCGGCTTTCACCAAGTGAGCTACCAGGGCAGCGAGGCGATCATTGTCGCCAAAACGAATTTCACGGGTGGCTACCGCGTCATTTTCATTCACGATAGGTAGCACGCCCAGGTTCAGCAATCGAACCAAAGAACGCAATGCGTTGGTGTAAGAGGAGCGACGCATCAGGTCATCTGCGGTCAGTAGGACCTGACCCACTCGCAAATCATGCTCTTCAAATAGCTGCGTGTATTCGGCCAGCAGCAGACCCTGACCAACTGCGGCCGCGGCCTGCTGGGTTGCCAAGTCCTTTGGACGTTTTGGCAAACCCAGCGGGGCCAGTCCGGCGGCAATTGCACCGGAGGAAACAAGGATAACCTCGGTCCCGTTATTCACGGTCTCGGCGAGAGTGTCCACCAAGAACTTCAGTCTTTCATGCGATATCCCCCCGCTAACTGTGGTTAGCGAGCTTGATCCGACCTTGACTACGATCCGCCGTGCTTCGGGCAGTTCGTGAGGAGAGGTAATGGCTGAAATAGTCTTAGTGGCACTTTCACTCATACTTTAATTTTCCTCCTGGGCTGCCTTCGGTGGTGCAGCCTTCTTGTTGCGTTTTGCGTTCACCGACTCAGTCCAGATGCCGGCCTTGCGTTCAGCTTCAAGCTCTGCACGAGCTTCAGCCTTCGCGGCCTTGCGCTCTTCGTGATCGGCGCGCTTTTCTTCGCGAGTCTTGCGATCTCCGCGGTCTTCCAGACGGATGTCTTCACCACGTCGGCTTCCGCCGAGTAGTTCAGCACCGGCAGCCATAGTTGGCTCCCAGTCAAAGACCACGGAATCTTCTTCGGAGCCAATGATGACAGCGTCACCAGGCTTGGCACCGGCCCTAAATAGCTTGTTCTCTACCCCCAGTTTTGCTAGGCGGTCGGCTAGGTAGCCAACTGCCTCATCATTACGGAAGTCAGTCTGCATGATCCAGCGTTCAGGCTTTTCGCCGATAACGCGCCACAGTGGCTCAAGGTTCTGCTCTTCGCGGCGGATGTAGAACTCTTCCTGCTTCGAAGAACGCTGACGGATCACTGGCACCTCAACAACTGGTGCCTCGACAACTTGTTCGGCTCGCGCCTGTTCTACCAATTCAGCCATAGCGAAGGACAATTCACGCAATCCATTACGTGAGAGTGCCGAGATCTCAAAGACACGGTATCCGCGCTTTTCCAGCTCTGGACGGACAAATTCAGCCATTTCGGCGCCGTCTGGCATGTCAATCTTGTTTAGGGCGATCAGCTTTGGGCGCTCGATCAGTGGAACGATCGTGCCGTCAGTTCCAGCAAAGGTGGAGTCGGCTTCATAGTTGGCCAACTCGGCTTCGATGATATCCAGATCGGTCAGTGGATCACGATCTGATTCCAGCGAGGCACAGTCCAAGACGTGCACAATGGCTGCACAGCGCTCTACGTGGCGCAGGAACTCGTGTCCCAGGCCCTTGCCTTCGGAAGCACCTGGGATCAGTCCTGGCACGTCGGCTACGGTGAAGCGGACTTCGCCGGCCTGAACGACGCCTAGGTTAGGAACCAAGGTGGTGAACGGGTAGTCGGCGATCTTTGGACGCGCTGCAGAAACAGCGGCAATCAACGAAGACTTACCAGCCGATGGGTAACCCACCAGAGCAATATCTGCCATGGACTTCAGTTCAAGGACAATGTCCTGAGCGGTTCCTGGAATACCCAGCAATGCGAAGCCTGGAGCCTTGCGCTTATCCGAAGAGATTGCCGCGTTGCCCAGACCACCCATGCCACCAAGGGCCGCGATGTACTCGTCCCCGATGTTGATGAGGTCACCAAGGATGTCGCCATCTTTGGTCTTGATTACGGTACCTGCAGGCACGCCAAGGATCAGATCCTCACCGTGCTTGCCTGGGTGCAGTCCACCCTTGCCTGGCTCGCCGTTGCCGGCTTTGCGGTGTGGCAGGTGGTGGAAGTCCAGCAGCGTGGTGACCTGAGGGTCAACGCGCAAGATGACGTCGCCACCCTTGCCGCCGTTGCCGCCATCGGGTCCGCCAAGCGGTTTAAATTTCTCGCGCTTGATGGACACACAACCGTGGCCACCATTACCTGCGGTGACATGAAGGGTTACGCGATCAACGAATGCAGCCACGGGGCCATCTTCTCCTAGTACGGGGTTGCGAGCTGTGCTCGCAGAAAAGTCTAACTATGCACGCAAGGGGCGGACCGAATAACGGCCCACCCCTTGTGTACTAAAAAATTTGCCTGTTGCCTAAATTAGGCTGCGGCAACAATGTTCACCACGCGGCGACCACGACGGGTGCCGAACTCGACTGCGCCAGCAGCCAGGGCGAACAGGGTGTCATCCTTGCCACGGCCTACGCCGGCGCCTGGGTGGAAGTGGGTGCCACGCTGACGAACGATGATTTCGCCAGCCTTGACTTCCTGACCACCAAAGCGCTTTACGCCTAGGTACTGTGCGTTGGAATCGCGACCGTTGCGAGTGGAACTCGCACCTTTCTTATGTGCCATGCCTTTTAGCCTCTTTCGCTACAAAAATGGATATTACGATCGGCCCAATTAGGCGATCGAGGTGACCTTGACCTTGGTCAGAGCGGCACGGAAGCCCTGGCGCTTCTTGTAACCGGTCTTGTTCTTGTACTTCTGGATTACGATCTTCTCGCCGCGAAGGTTTTCTACAACCTCAGCGGTGACCGTGACCTTAGCCAAATCAGCAGCTGCGGAAGTAACCTTCTCGCCAACTACCAACAGCAAAGCTGGAAGCTCGATGGAGCTGCCTGGGGCAGCCTGAAGACGGTCAACGGTGATGAGGTCTCCAACGGAAACCTTCTCCTGGTGGCCGCCTGCGCGGACAATTGCGTACACCACGTGGGTACTCACTTCTACTCGACGTTTATTGTCTTACCGGCGCAGATATCGACCCGAACACCCAATAAAGGATGCGAATCCCGGGGATCTCATGCGCTTGTGCCTTGACGCCGAGCGGACGGAAAGTCCGTGATCTTGGCGTTTAGCACCGATCAACTAGATTACGCTAGTCCACACCACTGGGGCAAATACAAAGTGCCCCAGCGGGGGAAGCGTGACCAAGTTCATCTATTTCAGCTCGCGTACCGGAACACCCACTCCGAGCATTACCGGTTGCCCGGCAGGCTCAGATGGCTTTTCTTTGTGCGAACTGGAGACATCCATTTGAACTACCGAACCGGTAGCTTCGGATACCTCAGCCACGAGAACTTCTGCACTCGCGTCGCCTTGAGCCGAGGTGGCTCGACGACTGCGTCGCTTCGGTTTCGTGGAACTCTGTGGGGCTACCGCGCTAACGGTGGCCGTTGATTCAGCAGGGGTGCTGATCTCAGAGGCGATAGGGGCGTTTGCTGCCGGCATGGCCAGACCGGTCAATACCGGCTGGTCCTGCTGCGACTGCGCTGCTCCTGCGCCCTGTGGTCGTGAAGCACGGCGTGAGCGCTTGCGAGGTTGCGTGGCAGCCTTTGGCTCCTGATGAACTTCAACCGCTACCGACTGTACCTCTTCGGTGCTCGATTCAGCTTCATCAACCTTAGCGTCCTGCGTCTCATTCTCCGGCTGGGAACGGTTACGTCCCCGTGAGCGTGAACGACGACGTGGCTTGCGCCCGCCCTCATTATCCTCATCGGACTCGTCCTTGCCCGGTAGGGCCGCTTCGAGAGCTTCAAGGGTGACCGAGATGTCGCCGTCAGGCTGCACGCTGGTCTTGATCACAGGAATCTGCTCACCTTCGATGTTCACCGCATTTTCAGCGTGTACTTCGAGGTGCGAGGCAGCAGCGATGCTTGCCAACGCGTTACGCGCGGCTTCATCCTTCTCACCGTCTACGGTGCTCTCCTGCTTTGCAGCTGGCTTGGTCTCGTCCTTCTCGCCACCACGACGGCGACGGGAATTACGAGCAGGCTTTTCATTAAACTTTTTTACCTGAACTTCGCCGGCCGAGTTGAAGGTGCGACGCGACTCAACTGGTTCTTCGTGAGTGATCACACCAGCGCCAGCACAATGCTCGCACTCTTCACCGAAGACTTCCAGCAATCCGGTGCCCATACGCTTACGCGTCATCTGGACCAGACCCAAGGAGGTCACCTCGGCTACCTGATGCTTGGTGCGATCTCGACCCAAGCACTCAACAAGACGACGCAAGACAAGATCGCGGTTGGACTCAAGGACCATATCGATGAAGTCGATAACGATGATGCCACCGATGTCACGCAAACGCAGCTGGCGAACAACTTCTTCGGCTGCTTCCAAGTTGTTCTTGGTCACAGTCTCTTCAAGGTTGCCACCGGAGCCGGTGAACTTACCGGTGTTCACGTCAACGACGGTCATCGCTTCGGTGCGGTCAATAACCAGCGAACCACCCGAAGGCAGGTAGACCTTGCGGTCCAGTGCCTTGGCAATCTGCTCATCAACACGGTAGTTAGCGAAGATATCCTCGTCGGATTCCCACTTTTCCAAGCGTCCCATCAGATCTGGTGCTACGTACATGACGTAGGCCTCGATGGTGTCCCAAGCGTGCTCGCCGGAGACGATCAGCTTGGTGAAGTCTTCGTTGAAGACATCGCGGACTACCTTGATGGTCAGATCTGGTTCGGAGTACAGAAGCTCCGGAGCCAGGGTCTTGGTCGAGGTGGACTGCTCTTCGATACCTTCCCACTGCGCACGCAGACGGTTAATATCGTTGGTCAGCTCCTCTTCGGAGGCACCTTCAGCGGCGGTACGTACGATGACGCCGGCGTTTTCTGGCAGGTGATCCTTCAAAATCTTCTTCAGGCGCTGGCGCTCAACATCTGGCAGTTTGCGCGAGATGCCGGTCATGGAACCACCTGGTACGTAGACCAAGTAGCGTCCTGGCAAGGAAATCTGGCTGGTCAGGCGTGCACCCTTGTGACCCACTGGATCCTTGGTGACCTGAACGAGTACCGAGTCTCCGGCCTTCAGCGCGTTTTCGATGCGACGTGGCTGACCTTCAAGGGCCGCGATATCCCAGTTAACCTCACCGGCGTACAGCACAGCGTTACGGCCGCGTCCGATATCCACGAAAGCTGCTTCCATGGATGGCAAGACGTTCTGCACCTTGCCAACATAAACGTTGCCGATCAGCGAATCCTGCTGAGTCTTGGAAACGAAGTGCTCTGCAAGCACACCGTCTTCCAGGACACCGATCTGAATGCGGTCCTCGCGCTGGCGAACGATCATCTTGCGTTCTACCGACTCGCGACGTGCCAAGAACTCTGCCTCGGTAATCACCTGACGGCGACGGCCGGTCTCGCGGGATTCACGGCGACGCTGACGCTTTGCCTCAAGACGCGTTGAACCGCGCACCGAGGTTACTTGGTCGCTGGCTGCGCCGTGGCTCTCCACACTGGCACGTGGGGCACGAACTCGGGTGACCGTGTTGGGTGGATCATCTTGTGAGCCACCTTCAAGTTCCAAGTCCACATCTCCGCGACGGCGGCGGCGGCGACGACGTGAAGTTACGTCATCGGCCTCAGCATCGGAGTCCAGCGCTTCACGGCGTGCTGGTTCATGCTTCTTAGCCACGGCCTGAGCCAGAACTGCCTGAGCGGTTTCCGGAACAGCAAATGGGTTAAGGATCATGGAGCTGCCGTGTTCAGCAAGTAGCTGACCGGTGTGGTCTTCTACTACTGGAGCTGGAGCATCAGCCACTGCAGTTTCTTCAGTCTGCGCAGTCTCGGCAGTTTCTGCAGGTGCAACAACAGCGCTAGCTAGTTCTTGCTGATCCGCAGTTTCTTGTCGGGTGGCTGCTTGCTCGACTGCTTCGTCGCTGGCAGCGTGGCGTGCAACCTGAGCTTTACGCTCAGCCTGACGGTTGGCCCGCTTGGTTGAATCAGGGGTTGAGACCTGGGTGCGGCGAGTCGCTCGCCAGCGGTATGGGCTTTCTTCAACGCCAGCTGCGGCGTTGAGTTCTGCCAAGGTCATTGCACGACGCAGTGGTCGCGCTGGTGTGGTTGAAACGCTGGTTCGACGGGCACGTGTTGAACGATTGCCTCGCTTGTTACCTTGCGCCCCGCCCTTTCGTTGATTTGCTGCGCTCATTAGATTCGCGTACTCCTACTTTGTCCCGCTTAGGCATCCTCCACAGACGGCGCCACCGCTGAAACTACAATCATCACGTGTCTCTTGGCCGACTAGTTACTATCGGTCAGACACAAAAGCTCGCTATTTTCCGCAAGATTGCCACTAGCTCTGCAATAGAACTGGACGCAATTCCTGCGGATCAACGTGGCCTATGAAAACCGGCTGCTTTCCTTTGCAGCCCTACGATCCGCGGTATTCCCTCGGGAGGCGCACGTATTGGGCACTCAACCGAAGCGATGCATCGCCAGGCGATCTGTTGTTTCAAAAGTCTGTCGTCGGGTTGAAAGCAGACTGTGGATCCGCGAGCAACCATCACTATTCTCTCATATATAGTTCACACCGCGTTCACCGCTTCTCATCAGTTCCACAGAATTGCTCCTTAAGATGAAAAGGCTCAAAGCGGAAACTCCCGCTTTCCTACAAATTTATGGAATAGTCGAAACATGGTTTCATCACTAGAAAAGAGCCAAAACCCGGGCGTGTTGCCTTGGTGGGCTAGAGAACGCGGTTTCGGGCTGCTCTTGGTAATTACCGGATTCATCTCATGGCTAGCTGCCGGAATCTTGGTATTAGAGCGATTGGAGCTGTACAAGAACCCGGATTACGTCACCAGCTGCGACATCAATCCATGGATTTCTTGTGGCACTGTGATGCGATCTGCGCAAGCCGGAATCTTCGGCTTCCCCAACCCATTCTTCGGTATTGTCTGCTTCGCTATTGTACTCACTATTGGTGCCGTACTACTGGCGGGTGCAACAAACTTCAAACGCTGGTTCTGGATCTGCTTCCAAGTAGGCGTAACTGCAGCTATGGGCCTGGTCATTTGGTTCTGGTCCCAGGCTCTTTATGAAATCAATGCCCTGTGCCCTTACTGCATGATTGTGTGGATCATGGTGATTCCACTCTTTGTCTTCACTACAGCGCGCAACGTAGTCACCGGCGTTATTCCGGCAGGTGCAGCGGTCAAGCGATTCTTCACCGAGTGGAGCTGGATCATTACCGCAGTTCTGTGGATCCTAGTTGCCGCTTCCATCGTCTTGCGCTTCCCTAACGCGTTCTTCGGCTAATCCGCTTTTAGCCATCTCGAATAGTCTTGGCCAGCCGGGTCGTTGCCTTAGCAACGACCCGGCTGGCTTTTAACTGCCTTGTTGATTTGGTGGTGTTGAGTTCAGCGACATAACTCAACTACGCACGTGCAGGACTACGCGCTCCGCGATTTTTTCAAATTCTCCACAGCAAAGACCGGTAGATTAGGTACATGGCAAGTGACAAATGGAACACAGAGAATGCCCAAAATTATGGAATCGATCTACTGATTTCAGACCAATTGCGATTGCGTGAGCTACAAGAGGATGATCTCGCTTTTCTCACCCAATGGTGGAACAGTCCAGAATTCATGGCTCTCCAAGGAAGCCTCGTACTCCCCCACCCGGTCAATGAAGCTGCCACACTTTTCAAGTCACGTAGCCTGAACCGGGGCACCACCGACGGGGTTGGCCTGTCGATCACGCTTCCCGATGACACGCTAATTGGCCACACCGCACTGTATGACTACAACGCTCCAGCACGATCCGCTGAGCTGATGATCATGATCGGTGGGTCTAACGTAGGTCAGGGTTACGGAACGTTGGCAACAAAGATGATCATTGATTACGGCTTCCGCGAGATGGGTCTTAACCGGATCGGCCTGAACGTCTGGGCATACAACGAGAGAGCCTTACGCACTTTTGTTCGTACCGGTTTCCACGAGGAAGGCCGAATCCGCCAGGCAGGATTCCACGATGGCTCGTTCCACGACAAGATAGTCATGGGGCTACTGGCCGAGGAATACTTCAAGGCCTAAAAGTCACAGCCTATAGGTTTCATCAGGTGATCATCCCGCATTGGGACGGTCACCTGACTGCCTTAACTACGTACTGTCCGCTGACCCCGGATTCCAGCGCACGGTTACCCCGCACGGATAATCAATCGACAGCCTTCAGTACCTTATTTTTCGGCTAAAACCTAGGCTGAATATGATTCAGCCTGCCCTGAGGTGTCGGCCTAGGTGCTCGTCAACTCGTTGGCCTATTGTTAGAACTACTTAGTACAAGCTACGAGGAGCAACAATGGCTTTTTTCGGCAAGGGCAAAGCCCAAGCGCCAAAGAAGAAGCAAACAAATCCAGCAAAAGCAGCATCCGGAGCCCAGCAACTAGTCGCCAAAGATACCGAGCCTGACTTTACTGTCAGTGGACTTTGGAGTGATCTCTTAGGACGACTAGGTATTCGCAGTGCCCAGCTACTCATCGTCGGTACACTTGCCGCCTTCCTTATTGTGGGCATGCTGCGCCTGACAATGATCGTGATCCCAACTTTGTTGGCCGTGATCATCTCTTGTGCACTGTGGCCTCTCGTAGTGAAACTGCGCAAGACCTTTTCGCCATTACTTTCGGCCTGGATTGTTTTCCTTGGGACCTTCCTGGTTCTCGGTGGCATCGGAACCGGGCTAGTCTTCTCTGTCATTAACGAATGGCCAAAGTTGGTAGATAAGGCCGTACAGGGTTTCAACCAGCTCAACGATATGGTTCAAGGCTTGATTGGCAATCTGCCAATCACAATTGATCAGACCCAAATTGATGAAGCGGTAAAGACTGTCACTGGCTTCATGACCAGTTCGCAGTTCGGCACGGGCGCATTAAATACGCTTAGTGCTGCCGGCAGCTTCTTGACTGGGCTAGTTCTACTTTTGGTGATCCTCTTCTTCTTCCTGAAGGACGGAGATCGTATCTGGGCATTCGCCGTTTCATGGACTCCTGATCACTACCGCAACAAGTGGATCCAGTCCGGTGACCGCGCCTTGCGCACCTTCGGCGGGTACATTCGAGGCACCGCAACGGTTGCTGCCGTTGACGCCATTGGTATCACCGCGACCTTGCTGATTGTCCGTGTACCGCTGGCAATCCCGCTAGGTGTCATCGTCTTCCTCGGTTCATTTGTTCCGATGGTCGGTGCCACTGTGGCCGGCATTCTTGCCACCTTGATCGCGTTGGTGACCAATGGTCCGGTAGTCGCTTTGATCGTCTTGGCTGCGGTAGTCGTGGTGAACCAGCTGGAAGGTAACTTCCTACAGCCGGTTGTCATGGCCAGCGCACTGAACCTGCATCCACTAGTCGTACTGCTCGCATTGACCGGCGGCACCGTGCTGGCTGGAATTATCGGTGCGGTACTAGCTGTTCCCCTGGTAGCTGCAGCGTGGGCTGTGATCAAGGTTTGGACAGGGCGAGACAAATCCAATCCGGTTGCTGCGGCCAGCGCCGATATCCAAACGGAAGCTGAGGTCGAGGAAGAGGATGCAGCGTTGGCTAAGGCCGATCGCGCTGAAGACACCTCGTCCGAAGAGGCCAAAGGGTAGCCGTTTTTGTTGACAAGCTCTCCGGAAGATCATCCCTGAAAAATCAGGGAAATCTTCCGGAGAGCTTTTCTGGCTCTTCCGAATTCAGAGTGTAGATACCTAAACCCAACACCACAGCTCACAGGCATGTCATAAATCAATAAAAAGTCGAGGCCTTCACGAGAATGGAAGTTACCACACTAACGATTCTTGAAAGACCTCGACTGTGCACCATTCTATCTATTCCCCAGCGGATCTGACGACTTTCACCGGCCTCGACAGTCTAGGACTAACGGCTATCGCTCAACACATAACCTCAGCCAGGGCTGAGATTCTCTGCGAAGTCACCACCCCAAACCCATGGTGCCAATCCTGCGGAGCCCAAGGAATACCACGCGATACCGTCATCAGACGTATCGCGCACGCACCGTTCAGCTGGCGGCCCACCGCCCTAGCTATCCGTCACCGCAGGTACCGGTGCACGCAATGCCACCATGTCTGGCGTGAAGACCTCACCCAAGCTGTATCACCACGACAGAAAATCAGTAAAACTGGTTTGCGTTGGGCGCTCTATGGCCTGGTCACCCAACACCTTTCAATCTCACGGATTGCTGAAGGATTAGGCGTTTCGTGGAATACCGCCAATGACGCGGTGTTGGCCGAGGGTCAACGGTTACTGATCAATGATTCCACCCGCTTTGACGGGGTCAAAGTCCTTGGCGTTGACGAACACGTGTGGCGTCATACCCGCGACGGGGATAAATACGTAACGGTCATCGTGGACCTCACGCCCGTCATGGAAGACACCGGAGCATCCCGTTTATTAGACATGATTCCCGGCCGTTCCAAGGCCGTGTTTAAGACCTGGCTTGCTGAACGCGATGAAGCATGGAAAAACACTGTTGAGGTCGTCGCGATGGATGGTTTCACAGGCTTCAAAACCGCTGCCGCTGAAGAGCTACCTCAAGCCGTGGAAGTTTTGGATCCTTTTCATGTGGTCAAGCTCGGATCTGACGCGTTGGACCAGACAAGGCAGCGGGTTCAACGGGTGCAGCACGGTCATCGAGGGCGCAAAGATGATCCGCTGTATCAGTGCCGGCGGACCCTGACTACCGGGCTGTCATTGGCTACGGAGAAGCAGAAAGCCAAGGTTGAAGCGTTGTTCAAGAAACCTGAGTATGAGCCGGTTGAACTGGTGTGGAGTGTTTATCAGAAGATGGTTGATGCGTACCGGCAATCGAAACCAGAAGTCGGTCGGTGGGCTATGGGGCAGTTGATTGAGGAGATAGGAACGAAGGTGCCCAAGGGTTTGCCGGAGTTGAAGAAGCTCGGTGGAACTCTGCGGCGTAGGAAGAGCGATATTCTGGCGTATTTTGACCATGTTGGCTGTTCGAACGGTCCTACTGAGGCGTTGAATGGGCGGTTGGAGCATTTGCGGGGTATCGCTTTGGGGTTCCGAAATTTGACGCACTATGTCGCACGGTCATTGTTGGAGACCGGTGGATTTAGGAAGGTTTTACACCCTCATTTGTGAAGAGCCGCTTTTCTTTACCCTGTTCTTGACTGGGTCGATTTGTTCCGCAAAACGTCAACTAATCACGCTGGTAGTCATTTTCTTCCCTGAGTATCGTTGTCACGAGACTAGGCTTTGTGTTTAATGTGACTTATGTGAGGGAGGCTTTCCATCCCAGGATGCTTCACTTAAACCACGGTATTGCAGTTCCTGATCCAGATTCAGTCAGCTTCGGGATAACGCGGCAAGAGCCACTGGAAGGATTGTGTATGTTGAATTTTGAGAAAGGGAATACAGATGATGACTTCCCGCATCTAGCCGACTCCTTGGCCGAGCATCATCAGGTCGTGATGATTGGAATACCTGAGGAGCAACAGTTAGATCAAGGCGGCAGCACTGCCCCTCCAAGCGTTGAGAGCCTCGACGATTGGCTCTAGAAATTCGCCAAGGCAAAAAATCCCGGCAGATCATCGATCTGCCGGGATTTCTCATGTTCAGCTTACTTGCCGAACCAGATACCAATTTCGCGTTCTGCTGACTCAACGGAGTCCGAACCGTGCACGAGGTTCTGCTGAACCTTCAGGCCCCAGTCGCGGCCGAAGTCGCCACGGATGGTGCCAGGTGCTGCGGCGGTTGGATCGGTGGTGCCAGCTAGCGAACGGAAGCCAGGAATTACGCCCTGTCCTTCAGCAACGATGGCTACAACAGGACCGGAGAGCATGAACTCAACCAGTGGCTCGTAGAATGGCTTGCCTTCGTGCTCTGCGTAGTGCTCGGCCAAAAGCTCGCGAGTAGCTTCCAGCTGCTGCAGCTTCACAATGGTGTAGCCCTTGGCTTCAATGCGGGCAAGGATCTGTCCGGTCAGGGCGCGCTTGACGCCATCTGGCTTGACCAAGATCAGTGTACGTTCAGTCATTTGACTACCTCTTCGTATCGTTGATGTATTTCTAGGTTATTAGGCTTGTTCGGGGTGCGCTTGGTCCCAAGCTTCTTGGGCTGCGGCGCGACGTCGATTCTCAGCGTCAATTTCTTCACCCTTGGATAGGGCGTACCACCAGCACAAGGCGAAGGCCGCGGCGAGGTAGAACATATCGACCAAGATAAATCCGCTGAGGAAAAAGACCAACTGCAAGACCCATCCGATGATGAATCCGATCTTCTTTCCGAGTAACGCACAGTTAAGAATGCACAGTAACGCGATGACGGCGCCAAGGCCGAGCACCACAGCAGGTTCTCCCCCACGCTTGAGACCAAATGCAGCCAAGGTGACAAATACTGCCAGCAGGGCTTCACAGACCAACACGGTGGAAGCAAACATCGTTTTTGTAGAACGTTGCTTCTTTTTCATACCAGGACGCCACTCGCGCTGTGCACGGGTGAGTTTGGCCATTACGATTCACTTCCCTTGAGCAACAATGAAATCTCGCCCACCAGTGTAATCGAACCGGTGACCAAGACGCCGCCGCCGAGATCTTCTCCAGCTTCAGCGCGACCCACCGACCATTCCACGGCATCTTCAAGATCTTCAGTGACGTGGATGTCTTCTTCAGGCCATCCAGCGTTCATGGCTAGGGTGGCCAGCTCACCGGCTGGGATGGCACGAGGCGAGGAAGACTGGGTGATGCAAAGGTCCTCAACCATATCGCCGTACTCTTCACGCATGGTGTAGAGCATTGCTTCTGCGTCCTTTTCCTGCAGGATGCCAACCATGAGTACCAGTCGGGTGAACCCGTATGATTCCTTGATTGCATCTGCAGAAACGCGAATTCCCTCAGGATTGTGTCCAGCATCTACCAAGATGCTTGGTGCGCTACGTACCAATTCAAGGCGACCCGGACTGGAGGTCGCGGCAAAGCCTTGACGCACTAGATCCGCGTTCAGCTCGCGCTGGCCTCCCCCAAGGAACGCCTCAACAGCAGCAAGGGCCACGGTTGCGTTCTGTGCCTGGTGGGCACCAAGCAGTGGCAGGAAGATCTCATCGTAACGAGCAGCCTGTCCCTGAATGGAAATTAGCTGTCCACCCACACCAGACTTACGCTCCAAAAGCTTGAAGTCCAAGCTGTCAAAAGCTGCAGGAACTTCCAGCTCACGCGCACGGGCAAGCAATACGTCAGCGGCATCGGTAGGCTGCACCGTAGAAACTAGGTATCCGCCTGGCTTGAGGATCCCCACCTTCTCTTCAGCAATCAGCTCGGTGGTGTCCCCCAGCAGGTCGGTGTGATCCAGCGAGATAGGGGTGAAAACCGAGACATCGCCATCGGCAACATTGGTGGCATCGGTGATGCCGCCCAATCCAACCTCTAGCACCACAACGTCCACTGGTACCTCAGCAAAGATGGCAAAGGCCAAGATGGTGACCGCTTCAAAGTAGGTCAGCTTGTTTTCGCCGCGCTCGACAAGCTCAGCATCAACAAGTTCGATGAAGGGCAAGATCTCGTCCCAGACGCGAACGAAAGTTTCATCATCAACAGGATCCCCGTCAATGCTGATTCGCTCGGTGACGGAAATTAGGTGCGGCGAGGAATACCGCCCGGTGCGCAGGTCATGGGCACCGAGCAGTGACTCGATCATGCGTGCAGTCGAGGTTTTGCCGTTGGTACCGGTGATGTGAATGACCGGGCAAGACTTGTTTGGTTCGCCCAGGAACTCCATGGCACGGAACATCGGATCCATCCGAGGTTCCATCTTGTTTTCTGGAGCACGGGCCAGCAACTGGCCGTAAACCCGATTTAGTTCGCTCACTAGTTAGCCTCTGCTGTGGTGGTGTCGAGCTTCTGTACGCTTACGCTTTCAGCCTTGGCGTTTTCATCAACACGCAATTCAAGCTGCGCGGTGAGAGTTTCACCGGAGATCAATTCGCGGTTAGCTTCTAGCGCTGCGATGGTGGCCGCGTTAGCAGTGATCACCGTCTGGATGCGATCCGAAACCTGCAGATCTGCATCCTTACGGGCAGACTGGATGGAACGAACCATGTCACGTGCGGTGCCTTCAGCAGCCAGCGCCTCGGTCACCTCGGTGTCCAATACCAAGAAGCCGCCGTCGATCACTGCGGCAGCGATATCGCCTTCTGCATCTACGACGGTATCCAAGGTGTATTCACCTTCAACAAGTTCCAGACCGCCAGCGGTCACCACGCCATCGGTCACTGACCAGTCACCGGACTTGGCGCCCTTGATGGCCTGCTGCACATTCTTGCCCAAGCGTGGACCGGCGGCACGAGCGTTGACTACCAGCTGCTGGCTGATGCCGTAGCTAGCTGCGTCGACACCTTCAGCGTCGATCAAGGTCACGGCTTTCAGGTTCAGTTCATCCTTGATGATCGAAGCGTAGGTACCGTCCAAACGTGCAGCGCCAGCCAATACGATCTTCAGTTCTGCCAGTGGCAAACGCACACGCAGGTTTTTAGCCTTACGTAGTGAGGAGCCTACCGAGCAGATCCTGCGAGTGGTTTCCATGGTTTCCAGCGAGCTGGCATCCGTTGGGAACTCGTTGGCATCTGGCCAATCGGTCATGTGCACCGAACGCTGACCGGTCAGTCCGCGGTAGATCTCTTCGCTGGCCAGAGGCAGCAGCGAAGCGGTGACCTTCACCAAGGTTTCCAGTGCGGTGTACAGGGTGTCGAAGGCCTGGGTATCTTCATCGAAGAAACGCTGGCGGCTTCGGCGTACGTACCAGTTGGTCAAGGTATCCATGTACTGGCGTACAGCTTCGGTGGCGTCAGAGACTTCGTAAGTGTCCAGAGCAACAGTGACATCACGAACGAGCTGGCCGGTCGCGGCGAGCATGTACTGATCCAGCGGGTCGGTGGAGCTGGTTGAGCGCTTAGCCTCGTAGCCGGCCCCGTTGTTCGCGGAGTTGGTGTAGAGGTTGAAGAAGTGCCAAACATTCCACAGTGGCAGCAGTACCTGACGCACGCCATCACGGATGCCCTGTTCGGTGACAACGAGGTTGCCGCCGCGCAGGATTGGGCTAGCCATCAGGAACCAGCGCATCGCATCGGAGCCATCGCGGTCTAGGACCTCGTTAACATCCGGGTAGTTGCGCAAGGACTTGGACATCTTTTGACCGTCTGAGCCCAACACGATGCCGTGGGAGATCACGTTGGTGTAGGCAGGGCGGTCAAAGAGCGCGGTGGAAAGCACGTGCATGGTGTAGAACCAGCCACGGGTCTGACCGATGTACTCAACGATGAAGTCAGCCGGGTGGTGTCCGGAATCAAACCAGTCTTGGTTGTTGAATGGGTAGTGAACCTGGGCGTATGGCATCGAACCGGAATCGAACCAGACATCCAGTACGTCTTCTACGCGCACCAGGGTGCCGCCTTCGGCGCAGCCTTCGTGAGCCTTGGTCAGCTCATCGATGAATGGGCGGTGTAGATCTGGCTGTCCTTCGTGGTTCAGTGGCAGGCGACCGAAGAAGTTCTTCAGTTCATCCAATGAGCCAAAGACTTCGCGGTGGGTGCATTCTGCTCCCGTGCATTCCCACACTGGGATAGGTGAACCCCAGTAGCGGTTGCGCGAGATGGACCAGTCGCGAGCGTTTTCCAGCCACTTGCCAAACTGGCCGTGCTTCACGTTGCCTGGGATCCAGTTGATCTGCTCGTTCAGCTCGACCATGCGGTCCTTGAACTTGGAGACCTCAACATACCAGGAAGAGATCGCACGGTAGATCAGCGGGGTACGGCAACGCCAGCAGTGTGGGTAGGAGTGCTCGTAGGAGGCCTGCTTGATCAGCTTGGCTTCATCCTTAAGCACGTTGGTGATGGTCTTGTTGGCGTCAAAGACCTGCACACCAACGATGTCAGCCAGCGGGCCGCCGGCAAAGACGGAGAGGAACTTGGCCCCTTCATCTACCGAGATGATGACAGGGATGCCGTTTTCTTCACAGACTTTCTGGTCATCTTCACCGTAGGCCGGAGCCTGGTGAACGATGCCGGTACCGTCAGCTACGGTGACGTAGTCGGCGGTGACAATCTGCCATGCGTTTTGTGTGCCGTACTTTTCGGTGTCGGTGTAGGTATCCCACAGTGGCTGGTAGCGTACGCCAGCAAGATCAGCACCAGCAAAGGTGGCGGTGATCGCAGCGGCAGCTTCCTTGGCATCCTCATAGCCCAGGTCCTTGGCGTAGGAGCCCAAAAGGTCCTTGGCCAGCAGGAATGGGCCCGCGGCGGCTGAAGCCTTAACTCCAGCTTCGCCTGCTGGAACGACAACATATTCGATCGATGGGTGCACTGCCAGTGCGGCGTTGGTTGGCAGGGTCCACGGGGTGGTCGTCCAGGCCAGTGCCTGCACACCAGCAAGAGCCTTGGAGGCTTCGGTTTCGCCGGCAAGGATGGTGAAACCAACGGTGACGGTCTGGTCCTGACGGTTCTTGTAAACGTCGTCGTCCATACGCAACTCGTGGTTGGACAGTGGGGTTTCGTCCTTCCAGCAGTACGGGAGCACGCGGAAGCCCTGATAGGTCAAGCCCTTGTCCGAGAGCTGCTTGAAAGCCCAGATAACCGACTCCATGAACTCAACGTTCAGGGTCTTGTAGTCGTTCTCAAAATCTACCCAGCGAGCCTGGCGGTTGACGTACTGCTTCCACTCGTCGGCGTACTTCATCACCGAGGTGCGGCAGGCATCGTTGAACTTATCGATGCCCATGGCTTCGATCTGCTTCTTGTCCGTCATGCCCAGCTGCTTCATGGCTTCCAGCTCGGCTGGCAGGCCGTGGGTATCCCAACCGAAGCGACGCTCAACGCGCTTGCCCCGCTGGGTCTGGTAGCGAGCTACAAGGTCTTTGACGTAGCCGGTAAGTAGGTGGCCGTAGTGTGGCAGACCATTGGCGAACGGAGGGCCATCGTAGAAGACGAATTCTTCACCCTCACGCTGATCAATGGAAGCCTGGAAAGTGTCGTCGTTCTTCCAGTATTCGAGGACGCGCTTCTCAAGTTCTGGGAATCGCGGTGAAGCCGGGGTCGAACCGGTTGGGTCAGTGGTGACCTTCGGGTAAAAGCTCATCGAATGGGCCGTCCTTCAAGCGTAGGGTCGATAATTCCTTGCCTACGAGGACGGCAGAAATGCCGCGGTACCACCCCGCTTATTCCTCACCTACTGGTGAAGAACCACTTGTCATCAGCTATGACGGGCTGGTCCCGTTCGGTTCTACTAGGTGGTGCTGGCAAGCCAGTACCGCCGTTCTTCCGAAGGCTCCCCGGTGATAGCCGGATCAATACCTGAGTAGTTCTATCCTACCGTGTCATTGTTGTGGTGAAAATTCCCCTGATCACCATGGCGTGAAGTGAGTTAAGGCTCACAACCAATAGCTAGTAAAACCCATTGCGCCACTTCCTACATTTTCAGAATAGCGCGTTGAGGGGGCCTTGCCGCAAGGCCCTACCCATGATTCATAATCAATAACTTCCCCTTTGAGCATCACCCACATCCGGGAGTCACCGTGCCAGAAAGAGCCATGAGCATCAGCTACTTTGAGATTTCCGAAAAATCATCCGACACCGAACCTTTCACCGCCCTCGACGAAGATCAGCAACGCTTAGATGAGATCGCCACACGCGTAGAAGAACTGCGCAACGAAACCGTGCAGCGCATCGCCCGTCGCGGGAAAGACCACGCCGGCAACTTGCAACAATCCCTAGAACGCGACATTGAGCTCAACGAGTTAGGTCAAAGGCTTCGCCAGCTTGACCGCATGGGGCCCATTGCCTGCCTGGGGTTCATGCAAAACACGACTACCGGCGAGCGCCAGTACATCGGCCGCGTTGGGCTAAGCGATGCCGTAGGCAAGCAACTGATGCTCGATTGGCGCGCACCGGCTGCAGAACCATTTTTCGCAGCGACACATGAAAATCCTTGTGGCTTATCTCTACGCCGGCGTTATCGGTGGCGCCGTCAGGTCATCACCGATTTTTGGGATGAAGTGTTTGATTCATCGCTACTGTCCGAGCATCAAAAACTAGATGATCGCTCATCCTTCCTCGCTTCGCTCTCAAGCACTCGGACATCAAAGATGCAAGATGTCCTCTCAACCATTCAGACGGATCAAGACGCAATCATTCGCGCCAGCTCGAAAGGTGCACTGGTAGTTGATGGTGGGCCCGGAACCGGGAAAACCGTAGTCGCTCTTCACCGGGCGGCTTATTTGCTCTATGCGGATCCGCGCTTGCGCAGCCAAGGCGGCAAGATTTTGGTTGTCAGTCCACACGAAGCCTATTCAGCCTACGTCTCCGATATCCTGCCCAACCTTGGCGAGGAGGAAGTACAAATCTCAACGCTTTCGAACATAGTTTCGATTGAGGGTGAGGTGCTTGCCGAGACAGACCCGGACATCATTCGTATCAAGGCCAGTACCTCGATGCTCAATACTGTCCAGAGAGCGGTGAAGGTTTTCCAATTACCTCCGAATACCAGCTTGGAAATTCAACTCACTGACGGCCAAGTTACTCTTTCGCCTGAGCTGTGGCGCAACGCGGTATCGATGGTTGACTCCGCTACGCCTCATAACGAAGCAAGAGTTCAACTACGCGAGGCACTGATTGAACTGCTTCTGCCACACCTAGCCAGCGAAGCATCATTGCACCAGACCCTGCGCCATGAGCTCGAAAGAAATACCGACCTCGCTGCCCACCTCAATGAGTACTGGCCACTACTAGATCCAATGAATCTGTTGCGCAGCCTGTATACGACACCAGCGCTGCTGCGCTATAGCGGTGTAGAGCTGGGCGATGACGACATCAAGAAGTTACTCGCCGCTCCCTCAACACGTTCGTGGACCAATGCCGATATTCCGCTGATCGACTTGTCTCGCTCGCTGATCGGTGATCCCGCCAACGAATCAAAGCGGCAGCGCCGTGAAGCGACGGTGCGGGCAGAACGTCAACAGTGGAAAAGTGTGATCAGTGATTTAGTGCAGTCCGCTGACGATAAAGAGGACTTGAGTTCTCAATTGATCCACGAAGATCTTCAAGAGCAACTACTGAACCAACATCTTGAAGCCGACTCCGAAACGGAAATTTTCGATGGACCCTACTCACATGTCGTGATTGATGAAGCACAAGATCTGACTGACGTCCAGTGGGCTATGATCTTGCGCCGATGCCCCTCGGGCAGTTTAACGATTGTTGGAGATCGGGCCCAGGCATCAAGAGGCTTCACCGGTTCGTGGGAGGAACGCCTGAGTCATCTCGGGATCAGAGATGCCACGGTCTCGCAGCTACGGGTGAATTACCGTAGCACCGCACAAATCATGGAAGTTGCTGCCACGCAGATACACAGTCAGATGCCCGATGCCAACGTTCCTGACTCCCTGAGATCTGATGGAGAGTCGGTTCGCTTCGCCAGCCCAACACAGCTGACGTCGATTCTTGAGCAATGGCTGGCCAATCATCCAGAAGGTACAGCAGCTGTTATCGGCCACCCTGCCTACATTGCATCCAACCGGGTTAGCTCGCTTTCGCCAGAAAATGCCAAGGGCCTTGAATTCGATTTTGTGGCTGTCTACAAACCCGAAAACTTTGGCACCGGTCTATCGGGCGCAGTTCGGCGGTACGTTTCGATGACCCGGGCAACTGCCCAGTTGGTAGTGCTCACAGACCAGTAGTCAGCCACAGCTTTAGTAGGCTGGCATTCATGAGTACTAATGAGCCACAACGACTGGACCTAGAGATCCAGCAGCATTCCTTGGCATCGCCAAGGGTGCTGTTGTGGGGTCAGCATCTAGTCACGGCCATACTGCTGGTGATTGCGATGCTGCGACAAGTCTCAACGCCAGAGCATCTTTGGGCGGCCGTCCTGGTCTCGGTACTTTTTGCTTGCTGGTACGCCATGGGGTTCATTCCATTAACCAACAACAAGATCATCAACAGGCCCGCTTGGTGGTTAGCAATCCTCCTGACAATTTGGATAGTCAGCCTGTTTGTCTCTGCAGAATTCATGTGGCTAGCTTTTAGCCTCTGGCTCCTGCTGGGACACCAGCTTCCATTTGTACCGTCCATACTGTGGTCCGTTGTGGTCTACGCATTCACATTGATCGCACCCTTTCTACACCACGGGGAACTCAGCGTTGCCGCGGCGGCGGGCCCACTGGTCGGTGGCCTTTTCGCTTGGGGCATCTCGCGTGGTTACTTACAGATGGAACGCGATGCGCAGGAGCGCACCTCATTGGTCAACTCCCTGATGCGTGCTCAAGAAGAGACATCAGCCTTACAAGAGGAGCTGGCCCGTTCGCAGCATGAAGCAGGCATAGCAGCCGAGCGTACTCGGCTGGCCCGAGAAATCCATGACACCATTGCTCAGCAGCTTTCCTCTATCGGGTTACATGCAAAAGCCGCAAGCGCTGCAAGCAACCTCGATGCTGCCAACGAGGCTTTGGAACGGATCGACCATCTCTCCGGGCAGTCCCTGACAGACCTCCGCAGAATCATCGCCGCGCTGGCTCCAGCAGAACTTGATTCCCAAGCGCTCGCCGGAGCCCTCTCCCGCATCCTTGATGACTTCGCAACAGATTCCGGGGTGAAGAGCAGAGTAGATATTGAGCCTGGTTTACCCCTGCTCGATCCAAGCCTGCAGATTGCCCTGCTTCGTACCGCGCAGTCAGCCCTGTCCAACGTTCGACGCCATGCACAGGCCACCACTGTGGTGCTCAGCTTGAGCTACAGTGACGACGAAGTACGCCTAGACATCGTCGATGATGGGCGCGGCTTCACCCCACCGACTGGCAAACTGCAACACAATACGCCCGTAGTTGGCTTCGGGCTGACCGCCATGAACCGTCGGCTTAATGAACTTGGCGGAGGATTGGACGTAGAGAGCGCCATTGGCGAGGGTACTGCCCTCTGCGCTCACCTTCCACTGCACTTTGCAAAGGACAACTCATGATCAAGATCCTGCTCGTTGATGACCACCCGATTGTTCGCACTGGCCTTCGCGCATTGTTTGATAATTATGCGGATATCCACGTTGTCGGCGAGGTCTCCACCGGCGAGCAAGCCGTGGGCTTCGTCAAAGACACGGCGGTTGATGTGGTGCTGTGCGACCTGCGTTTAGGCGCCGGCATGAATGGTGCACAAACTACCGCTGCCATCCGTAAACTTCCCAAGGCTCCGCAAGTATTGATCTTGACGACCTTTGATAAAGATTCAGAGATATTAGCTTGTATTGAAGCTGGGGCCTGCGGTTATCTGCTCAAAGACGTCAGCGCTCAGACCATCGTCGAGTCCCTTCGACAAGCCACTGCCGGTCACATGGTGCTAGCCCCAGAAATGACGCTGCGTGTTGTTGAAGGGATGCGCCGACCCAAAGTGGAACTCACTGCTCGTGAACGCGACGTGCTTTTACAACTCGCTACCGGTGCGGGCAATAAACAGATCGCCAAAGCGCTCTTTGTTTCCGAAGCTACGGTCAAAACGCATTTGGTTCACATCTTCGACAAGCTCCAGGCAACCACACGAACCGACGCAATCAATAAGGCTAAGGACCACGGTCTGCTCTAGTTCGCCCCTGGGCCAGAACAACACGCCAATGCCCGTCTCAACCTTTCGGTTGATCTTTTATTCAGCTCATTCCACGATGGATCGAACGGCAAATTCTCGTTAACTGGAACTATGAAAGTTTCAGTTATATCTCCGGTTGCTCAGTCATTGACCAGCCGCCGCGGCGCCCGCATTTGGGTCGGCGCAATAATCGTTTGTATCGCAATTCTTTTTGGAGCGCTCAGCAGTCTTGAAGCTCCAGCCCGTTCTGACAGTTCCTTAGTAGACGGCTCAGACTCGGCCAAGGTTCAACAGATCTTGGATGAGAACACCACCTCCAACAACACCACCGCCCTATTGGTCGCCACGAAGGCTGATAGTTCTGCTCTCACTAATCAAGACAAGAGCGCCCTAGACAGCCAAAGCAAGGCACTGTCCGAGGGTGCAAAGGTTACCGGTGGTCGCTTCTTGTTCAGCGATGATGAGCAAGCAGCGATGCTCCCGCTTTCCTGGAGCACGGTGTCTACCGAGGCAGACAAACAAACACTGCAGGATATCCGTGATTGGATTCAACAAAATCCAGTTCAGGGTCTTGATCTGCGAGTCACTGGTTCCACCGCCTTCGCAGTAGATATCACCAATGCGTTCGCAGGGGCCGATTTCACCTTGCTGGCAGTCACCGTAAGCATCGTTGCTGTGCTGCTCATCCTCACCTACCGTTCGCCTGTGCTGTGGTTGCTTCCGCTAGCCGTTGTAGGCATAGCCGACCGTAGCGCCTCGCTGGTAGCTAATCTGTTGGGCAACCTCTGGGGCTTAAGCTTCGACTCGGGCGTGCTCAGTGTCCTAGTCTTCGGTGCAGGTACCAACTACGCTCTGTTGTTGATCTCGCGCTACCGCGACGAACTGCACAAGACCGACGACCATCGCCAGGCACTGAGCAAGGCATGGACTTCCAGCCTCGTAGCCATCCTGACTTCAAACCTCACCGTCGTCCTTGCGCTATTGACCCTCGGCCTAGCCGTCATGGACGACACTCGTGGACTAGGTATTGTCTGCGCGGCCGGACTATTGATCGCTGCAATCTTTGTCCTATTACTTCTGCCTCCCGTACTTGCAATGAGCGGACGCAAAGCCTTCTGGCCATTGATCCCTCGCCCCGGAACAGAAATCAAAAAAGAGAATTTCTTCGGACGTGCAGCACGAGTAGTAATGCTTCGTCCCGGACTGAACCTGACTGCCTTGGTAGTTCTCTTGCTGGTACTTGCTAGCGCGCTGGCCGGAACTCGAATCGGTTTGTCGCAGACGGAACAATTCCGTACGCCAACACAGTCGGCTACTGCGATGGAACAACTCTCGGCTCATTTCCCGGCCGGCGAAGCCCAACCAATTACGGTCCTTGCTCATGCAGATCAAGTTGATGCGCTGAACAGTCAGTTCGCTGGAGTAGAGAACGTGAAGCGTGTGGGCGCTGCAACGCAGGTAGGAACCTCGGACTGGCAGCAGATTTCCGTCATTCCCGAAGTTGATCCAAACTCAGCTCCGGCGAAGGAGCTAGTGACCGAGCTTCGCACGCTTACCGCAGATCAAGAGCAAGTACTCATTGGCGGACAAACCGCTGCGCAATTGAACTCACATCAAATGCACTTGCGTGATTTGTATGTGATTGCCCCATTGATCATGATCATCTGTTTGGTCATGCTCGGATGGCTTACCCGTTCATGGCGTACAGCCTTAGCACTAGGGTTGGTAAACCTGCTCAGTGCCGCCGCTGCCGTTGGGTTAGGCTCACTGGTTTCCTCACTCGTCTTTGACGCCAAGGCCCTGGACGTTCAGGTTCCACTCCTCGCCTTCGTCTTCTTGGTGGCGTTGGGTGTGGACTACACGATCTTCTTCACTCATCGGGTCCAACAAGACGCTCAAGACCTTGAACTCCGCAAAGCAGTAGTGCAGGCAGCAAGCCGCACCGGGTCAGTGATCACCAGCGCAGGCTTGGTTCTGGCGGGAGTCTTCGCAGCGTTGGCTACCTTGCCGCTCACCGTGCTGGGTCAGCTGGGCTTGATTGTCGGACTTGGCGTCTTACTCGACACCTTTGTTGTCCGAACGCTATTGCTCCCAGCGCTCTTCTCCGTATTGGGTTCAGCCAAGCGACCAATATTCGGCAAATCATCGTCCTCTGCAGAAGCTACTGCATATTCATCAGCTCTCAAAGAAAGTGAAATCAATGCGTAAGCTCGTCAACTTCTCCTTCATCTACATGATCCTCGGCGTCGCTTCAGGATTGTTCTACCGCGAATTCACCAAAATCAATCACTTCCCCGAAGGCCAGGCAACCCAGCTCTCGGTAGTGCACACACACTTGCTGATACTCGGCTTCATGATGCTCCTGTTGGTCCTACTTTTGGAAAAGGCGTTCACGCTGAGCAAGCACCGCAAGATGTTTGCATGGTTCATGGGTACCTACAACGTCGGTGTTGTTCTGACCGCCGGCATGCAGCTAACCCACGGCATCATGACCGTGCTAGGAATTGAATCATCTGCCATGATCTCTGGCATCGCGGGTCTAGGCCACATGTCAATCACTGCGGGCATGATCCTGCTGTTCATCATGCTTCGCCGTAACGTGACCGAAGACAAAACCATCGAAAAGGCTGCGGTTGCGAGCTAGACGGTAACCAAGGAAAAGCGACTATTGAAACAGCTCAGGCACTTAGTGCCTGAGCTGTTGTCTTTCCTGAGACGTTTTCTTCCCATACTGGGGTGTGTCCCTGCTATAAATTGAGGCAACAGCGTTCTCCGGAGGGGCAAAATTGAACAACGCATTATTCTCGATTGTAGATACAGAGACCACAGGGCTCTTTCCCGGAGGCAACGATCGCATCGCCGAAATTTCGATTGTCACCATGACTCGGTCGGGAGAGATCGTTGAACGATGGGAAACGCTGATAAATCCCCAGCGCGACCTTGGCAAACAATCAATTCATGGAATCCAGAGTCGCGACATACTGGCCGCTCCGACCTTCCAACAAGTCGCGGAAGAACTCCATTGGAGGCTCTCCGGTACGGTTCTAGTCGCTCACAACCTTTCGTTTGACGCTCGATTCCTTGAAACGGAATTCCGAAATACTTCCGTACCTGTTCCAGTTGATTTTCTAGACCAGGGTATTTGCACCATGCGAATGTCGCATCGATATTTGCAGGGCGCTGGCCGGTCTCTGCAGGACTGTTGCGACTCATTTGGCATCGAACTGCAAAACTCCCACAGCGCTGCAGGTGACGCCGCAGCTACCGCGGTGCTACTGGCTCGTTACATGGAACTAGATCCTGACGAACGCGAATGGGACACCAAACTACAATTTGCATCGGCCGCTGCCTGGTTTTCTTCAGAACCCCAAAATCGAATCGTTCCCGTGATTCGCCAATCGACTTCCAAGAAACCCACAGAGCATTTTCTCGAGAAGCTGGCGGGTGAACTTCCCGAGTTTCTCGGGACTGGATCAGAAGAAAACTATCTAGCGCTACTAGATCTGGCACTCATGGATCGATACCTCTCAGCTCACGAAGAATCGCAATTGATTCAAGCTGCTCAGGAAATCGGATTAGACAAAGATCGTGCTCTGGCACTGCACAAAATCTATTTTCAGCAGCTCGTTGATACCGCTTGTTCAGACGGAATTCTCACCGATGAGGAAATCAAGGATCTCGAAAAGGTCATCACTTTGCTTGGACTGCCGCAGACACTGATCGATTCGGTTCGAGATCGGCCAGCTGAGTTCGAATCCAACAAGCGTCCTCCGCTTGGACACCAGAGCGCAGGAATCGCACCCGGATCCTTGGTCGTCTTAACTGGAGACATGAGTCAACCGCGCTCGGATATCGAGGCAAAGCTTAGTTCCGCTGGATACACGCCACACAGAGCGATAACGAAAAAGGTAGCGTTATTGGTTGCCGCTGACCCTGACTCGCTTTCGGGTAAGGCCAAAAAGGCCCGGGACTACGGAATACCAGTAGTCGGCGAGGACTATCTATGGAAGACGCTGCTGTAACTCACGAACGTAGGCAAATACACCAATGGCGGTGACTGCTAGCAATTTCTTGCTAGCGGCCACCGCCATTGAGCACCAGAGTCTGGGGTAAAGCTTACAGACTCTCAGCTAATTTTTTTGCGCGGGAGATTTCCAAGAGCTCTTCACGCTCTACAACCTTCACGCGGTCACGGGTGATGTCACCGAAGCGAGTGGAGACGGTGCCTGCGGACGCGCCCAGGTCCTTCTCGTGCTCATCCAAGGTCTTCCAGCCGTCCCAATCCGAGTAAGCAACTTCGCGGCTTTCAAGCAGCTCAGAAATCGACTCTGTCGACTCTGGCTGAGCCAGGTTGCCCAAATCTTCAAGCAGGTGGGTGATGGTCTCAAGAGCGTCGCCCTTAGTGTGACCGATCAGGCCGATAGGTCCACGCTTGATCCAACCGGTAGCGTACAGGCCAGTTACATGGGTACCTGCTGCGTCAAGAACGCGGCCTTCCACGTTTGGAAGAACACCCTTGGCGCCGTCGTATTCGATTTCTTCAACTGCGGAGCCGAAGTAACCAACTGCACGGTAGATAGCCTTAAGTGGGTAGTCAACAAACTCGCCGGTGCCGCGGGCGCCGCCGTTTCCATCAAGTTCGTTGCGCTCTACCTTCAGACCGGTAACCTTGCCGTCTTCGCCGAGAACCTCAACTGGGGACTGCAAGAAGTGCAGGTGCAGGCGACGTGAAGCGCTTGGTTCCTCTTCACGTTCCTCCTGCTCAATGAGCCAGTTGGTCAAGGTGGAGACCATGGTCTTGGTCTGGTTGTTGCTCTTCATAGCTTCATCCGAAGCCTTGTCGAACTCAAAGTCCTCTGGGTAAAGGACGATGTCTACATCCTTGGAGTGCGAAAGTTCGCGCAATTCCAGTGGGGTGAATTTCACCTGAGCTGGACCACGACGGCCAAAGACGTGCACGTCGGTCACGGCGGAGTCATTGAGCTGCTCGTAGATGTGCTCAGGAATCTCCGTTTCCAACAGCTGGTCAGCGTGCTTGGAGAGGATACGTGCCACGTCCAAGGCAACGTTGCCGTTACCGATAACAGCAACTTCCTTGGCCGAAAGATCCCAGTTCTTATCAGCATCTGGGTGTGCGTCGTACCAAGAAACGAAGTCTGCACCGCCGAAGGATCCTTCGAAGTCGATGCCTGGGATATTCAGGTCCGCATCCTTCTGGGCGCCGGTGGAGATGATCACGGCGTCGTAGCGTGCTCGTAGATCTTCTAGGCTGATGTCGCGGCCAAGGCCAACGTTGCCGTAGAAATCGATCCAGTCATTATTAAGCACCTTGTGCAAAGCGTTGATAATGCCCTTGATGCGCGGGTGATCCGGGGACACACCGTAGCGGATCAGACCGAAAGGAGTAGGCAACTCATCGAAGAGGTCTACATGTAGCTTCAGTTCACCCGAGGCGACTGGCTGGCTCTTGTTCAGCAGGTCCGCGGCGTAGATGCCAGCAGGACCGGCGCCAACAATGGCTACACGCAGTGCGCGGGAGTTTAGGTGCTCTGGGACGATAATTTCACTCATCAAACAACTTCTCTTTCTTAGTCAACGAATGAGGCCGGCTCGGTGGCATCGGCGTTCTCTAGCGGCAGGAGGTCTACCAGTTGGTCGGAGGCTTCCGGGGCTAGCCGAACGACATCACCAATAACGATGACGGCCGGATTCGCCACTGCGGCCTTGCGGGCGCGCACTACAATCTCTTCTAGCGTACCGATAGTTGTGCGTTGCGTCTGTGAGTAACCTCGCTCAACTATCGCAATCGGCGTACTTGACGGCAAACCTCGGGTAAGCAATGTCTCAACAATTAGTGGCAAATTAGATACGCCCATCAGCACCGCCAGGGTGTGATCAGAGCGAACCGGAACATCTGCAAGTTCAGTGTGACCACTAACTACGGTGAATCCAGTGGCGATCCCCCGGTGAGTGACAGGAATTCCTGCAGCACCCGGCACCGAAATCGCGCTGGTGACACCAGGAATCACGCGAGTGGAAATTCCGTATTTGGCTGCGTAAAGCACTTCTTCGCCGCCACGGCCCAAAACAAATGGGTCCCCGCCCTTGAGGCGAACAACGTGCTTGCCTTCCAGCGCGTATTTGACCAGCAGTTCGTTGGTCTCGTCTTGGGTCTTCACGTGACAGCCCGGGCCCTTGCCCACATCGATGACGGCAACATCATCTGAGAGGTCTGCCAACAATGCGGTGGGACCCAAACGGTCTGCCAGAACAACATCTGCGGAAAGCAAAGCCTTGTATCCGGCTACGGTGATCAGCTCTGGATCTCCCGGGCCACCACCAATAAGGGTGATATGTCCTTTAGCCATTGCTCTCCCCCGTACGGCTCATGCCACGGTCACGCAATAGTTTGCGTTCAATAGGAGCGAAGACGGCCAATTCAATGAGTACACCAACCAACAGGATGGTGAGAATCACAAGCATAACCAGCGAAAGATCTGCCAAGTCGCGTCCTCGTTGAAGCAATGAGCCAACGCCCAGGGCCAACGAACCACCAACGGCAATGAGTTCTGCAGCCATCAATGAACGCCAAGCAAATGCCCAGCCCTGACGTAGACCAGCTACGTACCCAGGCATAGCTGCTGGTAACTCAATGTGCAGCATGTGCTCCCACTTGGAAGCACCGAGCACCTTGGACAGCGACTTGTACTGCGAAGGAATCATGTCAATGCCCGAAAGCAAGCCATTGATAATCGATGGAATCGCACCCAGCAACAGCACCGTGTAAATGGTTGCGTCGCTGAGACCAAAAAGAATAATGGCTGCTGGCACCCACGCGATAGACGGCAAAACCTGCATAGCCGAAACCAACGGGCCCACGCCCTTGCGCAGCAATGGCTGGTGCGCAAGGAGCAAAGCTAACGGTGTTGAGATCACCACGGCAATCACAAATCCGCTCACTGCGCGGAAGAGTGAATTGCCCACAGCCGATACAAGCGAACCGTCGGCAAGCAGCTGCGGAAGCTTTTGCGCCACAGATATTGGACCTGGGAACAAGTCTTCACGCAGCGGGCTAACCCACGAAACGATCTGCCACAGGCTCACCAGCACTACCACGGTAAGCAACGGAGCAACCAGTGCATCGAGCCGGCCACTAGGGCGCAGCTTGAGGGCAAGCACGGGCTTCAACTTAGTTCGAGATTCGGTCATTGAGCTCATGTTTCCGTTGCTCCTTCCTTAGGATCGTGGTCAGTTCATCGGCCAGGGCCGCTGCTTGGGTCGGGTTATTGCGTAGCTCATCGGTGATGCGCCGGGTTTCCAGGATGCGTCCCGGGTGGGAGGAGAGCACCAGAATTCGACCGGAGAGTCGAATCGCTTCGCGTACATTGTGAGTCACGAAGATGATGGTCTTGCCCGTCTGTTCCCACAACGAGCGCAGTTGTTCGTGCAACATGTCACGGGTTATCGCGTCAAGAGCCGCAAATGGCTCATCCATCAAGAGAACCTGTCGGTCCTGAGCCAAGGCTCGGGCTAGGGCCACTCGCTGACGCATACCGCCTGACAGCTCATGCGGTTTTTTGTTGCTGGCATGTCCTAGCTGGACCAGCTTGAGCAGTTCTTCAACTCGCGCTCCGCGTTTGTCCGCCGGATGTCCGGCAAGCTTTAACGCCAAATCGACATTTTCACTCGCGGTGAGCCATGGCAGCAGGTTCGCGTCCTGGAACATGAATGCTGCGCCATCTTTGGGAACTTCGAGCCAGCCCGAGGTTGGTGCAAGGAGGCCAGCAATCATGTTCAGCAACGAGGACTTGCCACAGCCCGAGGCACCGAGGACGGCAATAAATTCGCCGTCTTCAATTTCTGTGCTGAGCCGGTCGATAACCAGCCCGGTACCCGGGTAGCTCAGGGAAACTTCATTTAGCAGAACTCCCATTACCGCTCCTGTTTGTCGAGAAAACGAGTGTCAACCAGTCCGTCAGCGTCTCCGCCGGTTCCAACGCCTACGGCCAGAGCGTGGTCAACCAGCTCTTGGTAAGTTTCCGGAAGCGGATCAGAACTAAAGTTGACTTCCTTCAGTGCAGCGGCAATAACCGCTTCATCAAAGGTGCTGCCGTTGGCCTTGGCCAACGCTTCTTGCACTGCCTTCAACTTTTCCTTGTCGTCAGCGGTGTTCAGCCAATCAATTGCTTCAGTATTGGCATCCACCAATTTCTGAACAGTTTCCGGGTGGCTTGCCATGAAATCTTTTGAAACCACAAGAACGGTGGTTGGGAACTTACCCTCAGGCCACAGATCAGCTTCATTCATCAATCGGTGACCGCCGTTCTTTTCAACAAGCAATGAGGCATAAGGTTCTGGAACCCATGCGCCGTCAATCTCACCGCGGCCAAAGAGCTGAGCGACTGTGCCATTCGAGCTTGGTGTCACGGTGGCATCCTGGCTCAGTTTTAGGCCTTTGACGTAATTGCGTAGGGCCACGTCCTGGGTTCCGCCGAACTGTGGGCTTGCCAGGTTAGTCCCCGCCAATTGCTCTGGATTGGTGATCTTGTCGTTGACAACTAAACTTGCGCCACCGTAAGCGACACCGGAGATCACATTCAGCGACTCACCATGGCTGGACAGGTAACTGTTCAGCGCTGGGTTTGGCCCCAAATATGCGGCGTCAATAGCCCCGGAATTCAAGGCTTCCACTGCAGCCGGTCCGGCGTTGAAGATCTGGCTTTCAATCTTCGTGCCGTCCGAGTCCAGCTGGTCTTTGAGAATTCCCTTGGACTGTGAAATGAGCGCTGGCGCGTGGGTGAAGTTAGCGAAGTAACCAATCTTCAGTTCTTCGGCCGGGCCTTTATCAGCGGCGTTGGCCTGAATCTCATTTGGCCCTGGCAGGAAGGTGGTCACAACAGCTGCGGCTGCCAAGACCCCCACAGCGGCTAGGCCTAGGAACCGGCTACGGTACCCGGTCTTGCCGCTGTGTGCGGTCAAACGTACGCGGTCTTTGTTTTCTGCGGGCTCTGGCAGATCAGGCTGCTTCATTGTTTTCCTCGATGATCCCCGCAGCCAGGGTGCGCCCGGAGGTAGGATCAATCAACAGGAAACTACCGCCAGTACGCGAAGTTGCATACTGCTCGATGGCCAATGCTGCCTGGCTACGCAGGGTGATGCGACCCAGGTCATTGAGCTCCAAGCTATCGGCAGGATGCTGCGAGTAGTCGGCCACGTTGATGACATAGTCAACGGTGGAAAGCTTCGCTGCAGCTACCTTGGTACCGTGCTTGATCAGCAGGCGTTGGCCGTTGGTTAGCTTCACCGGATCCAAGACGCAGATATTCGCTTGGAATTCGCGCTGTGGGGTTGGCAGCTCACCGGCCACGATCGTGTCGCCTCGAGCAATGTCCAGGTTGGAATCAAGTTCAACAACAATTGCGTCGCCGGCCTGAGCCTGCGTGGATTCGCCTGCTGGGGTACTGATCCCCTTCACCCGGCTGGTGACAGGATGACCGTTGGAGAGCACCTTTACGGTGTCCCCCACATTCAGGACGCCATCTACCAAGGTGCCCGCGTAGCCACGGTAATCGCGGTACTGTTCTGGATCTAGCCCTGGAGCAAGTGCACCCTGCGGACGGATCACGTACTGTACGTCCAGTCGTGCAACGCCGCCGTTAAGCTTTGGTTCGATGTCTTCCAGCAGACCGAGCAGGGTTGGTCCGGTGTACCAGCTAGCTGCCTGCGAAGGCTCAACCACGTTATCGCCCTGTAGTGCAGAGACTGGAATAACGGTGGTGGATTGGACGCCCAACTCAGCTGCGAGGGATAGTACTTCAGCTTCAATGTCGCCGAAGCCCTTTTCATCCCAACCGATTAGGTCCATCTTGTTCACGGCCACTACCAGGCGTGGCACACGCAGCAAGGCGAGCACACCGAGGTGGCGACGGGTCTGTTCCAATACGCCATTACGTGCGTCAACCAAAACGATCGCCGCATCAGCGGTGGACGCACCGGTGACGGTGTTACGGGTGTACTGAACGTGGCCCGGGCAGTCGGCCAGGATGAACGAACGCCTGTCGGTGGAGAAGTAGCGGTAGGCAACATCGATGGTGATGCCCTGCTCACGTTCTGCACGCAAACCGTCGGTGACCAAAGCTAGATCCAGGGTTCCGTCGGCACCGCCAAAGCCGCGTTCGGCGCTGGTACGTGCGATGTCATCCAGCGAGTCAGCAAGAATTGCCTTGGCGTCGTGAAGCAGGCGGCCAACCAAAGTTGATTTGCCGTCGTCCACCGAACCAGCGGTGGCGATGCGCAATAGTGTGGTCGTCATTTTAGAAGTACCCTTCGGTCTTGCGGTCTTCCATACCCGCGGCGGAAATGCGATCATCGGCACGGGTAGCGCCGCGTTCAGTCACGGTGGCGATGGCCAATTCGTCCAGCACCTTGCCAACGGTGTCAGCTGCGGAGAGCACCGCACCGGTGCAGCTAGCGTCACCAACGGTGCGGTAACGAACCTGCTTGAGGATCACTGGCTCATCTTCGTTGGGTTGACTGACCGGGGTCAGCGCACGCCACATGCCATCGCGTTCAAAAACTTCGCGGTTGTGGGCAAAGTAGATCGGAGGCAGTTCAATATTTTCGCGCTCGATGTAGGCCCAGATGTCGCGTTCGGTCCAGTTGGAGATCGGGAACGCGCGTACGTGCCAGTCCGGCTCGTGACGTCCGTTGTAGAGGCTCCAGATTTCTGGGCGCTGATTACGTGGATCCCACACACCAAATTCATCGCGCAGCGAGAGGATGCGTTCCTTGGCGCGGGCCTTGTCTTCGTCACGGCGTGCGCCGCCGAAGACAACGTCAAAGCCGTTGTTTTCAATGGTGTCCAGCAGAACACGAGTCTGCAGGCGGTTACGGGTACCGTCTGGCAGTTCGGTGAGCTCACCGCGGTCGATGTATTCCTGAACGGAACCAACCACGAGGTTCAGTCCGTACTTTTCCACGACGGAGTCACGGAAGCTCAGGACCTCGTCAAAGTTGTGGCCGGTGTCGATGTGTACCACTGGGATTGGCACGCGCAGTGGTGCCACGGCCTTAGCCAACAGGTGCAGGACTACAACGGAGTCCTTGCCGCCGGAGAAGAGCAGACCTGGCTTCTCAAATTCGGCAAGTACTTCGCGGATGATGTGAATGGATTCGGCTTCCAGAGCGTCCAAGACGCTGCGCTGGGTGCCTGTCGGGGCGTTAGCGATAATAGTCATGGCCTTTTCCTTAGATGTGGATGCCGCACTCGGTCTTGTTTAGTCCTGCCCAACGGCCGGCGCGAGGGTCTTCGCCCTCAGCAACTGGCTTGGTGCAGGGTTCACAACCGATGGATGGGTAGCCATTAGAGAGCAAGAGGTTCACTGGAACCTGCTTTTCGGTGGCGTAGTCAATGAGCTCGTCAAAGGTCCACGGTGCCAGCGGGTTGAACTTGATCAGGCCGTGCTTTTCATCAAAAGTGATCAGCTCAGTGTTGGTTCGAGTTGGCGCTTCGTCACGACGTACGCCGGTAAACCATGCACTGTAGCCAGCCAGCGACTTGGCCAGCGGATCAACCTTGCGCATCTGGCAGCAGGCCGCAGGATTGCTAGCAAAGAGATCCTTGCCGTACTTTTCATCCTGTTCAGCAACGCTGAGTTCTGGGAAAACGTCTACGACGTTGACGTCCAAAGAGCGGGCAACTTCATCTCGGGTGCTGCGGGTTTCCACAAAGTGGTATCCGGTATCGAGGAAGAGCACATCTACCTTAGGTAGTTGTTCGGCCACTAGGTGTGGAAGAACCGCATCGGCCATCGAGCAGGCGACAGCAACTTCATTAACATCTAGGTGCTTAGCGGCAAAGGCGATAACCTCGGCCGCGGTGGCGTCCCATCCCAGTTCTTCGGCGCCGAGCTTTGCGATTTCGCGCAGTTCGGCTTCGGTACGGGCGCGGGTTGGAGTCTGTTCGCTCATTTCAGTTCATCCTCTTCTGCTCGGTGTGCCCACGAGGCGAATGATTCACCTTCGGTGGCGGTTTCCGAGTAGTTCTTCACAACACGTTCAACGTATTCGGGCAATTCATCGGCGGCGACCTTCAGGCCTCGCACGGTACGGCCCAAGGCGGCCTCGCCATTTTCGTAACCGGCAAGGGTACCGCCTAGGTGTACCTGGAATCCGGAAACCTGTTCGCCCTGGTCATTGGTGATCAGCTGTCCCTTAAACCCAATGTCAGCGGTTTGGATACGGGCGCAAGAGTTCGGGCAACCATTAACATGCAGGCTCAGTGCACGTGGCAGCTTGCCCTCGTGGTCTTTAAGACGATCTTCGATCTTTGCTACGGCATCAATCGTTGTGTCCTTGGTGTCCACAATGGCCAGCTTGCAGAATTCAATGCCGGTGCAGGCGATAGCCGAACGCTTAAACAGGCTTGGATAGGCCTCAAGCTTCAGTTCGCGGGCAGCACCGACAAAGTCCTTCACATTGTCCTTAGGAATATCCAAGGCAATGATCTTCTGGTGTGGGGTGGTGCGCAGTCGGGTGGAGCCATGGGACTGCACCAGATCTGCCAAAGCGATCAGCGACGAGCCCGAAACGCGTCCGGCCGGAGCGGTCAGGCCGATGTAGAACTTGCCATCCTTCTGCTCGTGTACTCCGCTGTGGTCCCCTGCTTCTTCAGGCTGAACCGGCAACGGCCCATCAGGAAGTTCATATCCGAGGTATTCGTCCTGCAGCACCTGACGGAACTTTTCGGTGCCCCACTCGGCCAGCAAGAACTTCAGACGTGCACGGTTGCGTAGGCGACGGAAACCGTAGTCACGGAATATCGAAACAACGCCTTCCCAAACATCGGGAGCTTGCTCTTCGGTGACAAAGGCACCCAATCGTTCGCCTAGGCGTGGGTTTGCAGACAAGCCGCCGCCAACCCACAGGTCATAGCCCGCGCCCAATTCAGGGTGAACCGTAGCGATCAAACCGATGTCGTTGATTTCGTGCACAACGTCTTGGCTTGGGTGGCCGGTGATGGCGGTTTTGAATTTGCGAGGAAGGTTCGCGAACTCTGGGCGACCAATGTAGCGACGGGAAATCTCAGCAATCACCGGGCTTGGATCAATAAGTTCGTCCTTGCTGATGCCAGCTACAGGAGAACCGAGGATGACGCGCGGCACGTCGCCGCAGGCCTCGGTGGTGTGTAGGCCTACAGCTTCAAGTCGCTGCCAGATCTCTGGGACGTCAACAACGTCGATCCAGTGCAGCTGAATGTTCTGACGATCGGTCAGATCCGCAGTGTCGCGGGCGAAGTCGACGGAGATCTGGCCGATGACGCGCAACTGCTCAGTGGTTAGCGCGCCACCGTCGATGCGCACGCGCAGCATGAAGTAGCGATCTTCAAGTTCTTCAGGGGTCAGCGTTGCAGTCTTGCCACCGGGGATGCCCTGGGCACGCTGGGTGTAAAGGCCCCACCAGCGGAAGCGTCCGTGCAGGTCCTCAGGATCAATGGAGTCGAAGCCTTGCTTGGAGTAAACGTTCTCGATACGTTCACGCACATTCAGGCCGTTATCGGCGGCCTTCATCTCTTCGTTGGCGTTCAGCGGCGTGGTGCCGTCGATTTTCCATTGGCCGTTGGGCTTTGACGCCCGTTTTGGACGAGCGGGTGTGGTTGTCTGCGTCATGTATTCAAGCGTAGAAACCTACCCCATGGGGTCAGCAAACGCGTGCGGTCATATGACCGCTCAATGACTAAGAAGTTAGAACTTCGTCATTTGGCGTCACATAAGCGGCCGTTTCTAACGTCTCTTTAAGACGCATAAGGAAACATTGAGCAATAGTTACGTCAGGTAACAGCGGTCTTGTCACAACGTCTGCACCCGTGCTAACGAGTTTGTGCTGGAAGTACCCGTCGGCCAGCAATGAGCTAAGTACAACCACCGGTCGCTTCATTGCGTCGTCCACCACTTGAGCTATTTGTGGTTTGGCCCCGGCGCAATAACCGACCAGCACTTCACGATTCAGAATCTGCGCGATTTGGCTGGCAAGGTCTTGCGCCTGAATCTGACCTACTTCTAAACGGGTCCCGGCTGCGGCCAAGACGAGTACCGGATCATTGTCCAAATGTTGTCGTGCGCGACTGGCCAGCACCTGTGCCAATTGTGGCAAAGGCCCTAGTGGACCGGCTGCAACCGTGTTTTCACGGGATTGCACTGCCTGTGCAATATCTGAGGTTGTGTGTACTCCGTCCGAGACCAGCAGCGGCAAGATCACTGCTGGTTCGGAATCCGGCAAGGCGGCGACTACATCGTCCAGCGACGGTTGTTGCACGTCGACATATGCTTCATGCCAAGCGAGCTTAACCTGCAATTCTTCCTTGGCTAGCGCTTCAAGCTGATCTCGTAAATCGTGGATCAGTTGTTGGCCATTGGCGTTGTCGGTGCCATGAGATGTTGCAAGAACGTGAATCGTGCGCGGGGTTGATTGGCTCATTAGGTTGGTCCTCACCGGTGGAATGCGAAACGTTTGTTACGCGTTGCGAATTAGCTTGTGGTTAGCAGCCTGCGCCTGTGGACGAATCACGATTTCATCCAGGTTCACGTGGGCTGGTGCACTCACCGCGTAGCGGATCACCTCGGCAACGTCGTCGGCGGACAGCGGATTTTCCACACCGGCGTAAACACTGTCTGCGGCGCTTTGGTTGCCAAGGCGTCGAAGCGAAAATTCCTCGGTCTGCACAAGACCAGGCAAAATTTCGATGACTCGAATACCGTTTTCAACTTCCTCAAGACGGAGCGCTTTGGTCATGGCACGCTCGGCTGCCTTGGCTGCGTTGTACCCACTGCCACCTTCATAGCTGGCCAACGCCGCAGTTGAGGTCACGTTCAGCACGGTGCCACGAGCTTGGCGTAGTTGCGGAAGCAACGCACGGGTCAGGCGCATAGTTCCCATGACATTTGCCTGCCACATGAATTCCCAATCTTCATCCACTGCTTCGGCCCAGTACTCGGTGCCGCGTGCGCCACCAGCACAGTTAATCAGTGTGTCTGCACCACCTGCTACCTGCACAGTTTTTGCTAGAACATCAACATCTGTTTGGACGCTCACGTCAGCAGGTACCGAAACTGCTCCGGTTTCCTTGGCCAGGGCCTCCAAACGATCAGCCCTGCGTGCCACGGCAAATACCGTCCACCCCTGATCACGAAGTGCTCGAACAGTTGCTTGACCAATTCCGCTGGAGGCACCAGTGACCACGGCGGAACGAGGAGTTTTAGTTTCAAAGTTATCCATGCTTCTAACTGTAGGACTAGTTGATTACCAGTTGGTAAGGCATGAATTTCTCTTACGTTTCAACACGGTAATTATTTGTTCTGTTACACAGTTTGAAAATGCCCAAATCAACGTGCCGTAGACCAAGCGTCTACCTTTAGGCGCAAAGCCCTGCGAACAAAGGGCGGAAGTACTCCTAGTCTTCGTGGCGCAGGCCATGACAACGAATGCCAAGGCACTGCTCAAAACATGAAAGAATAGGGATATGGCAGAAGACAACTTGGGCACAGACACGCCCGCAACAGTTACCGTTCCTGAAAAGCCCGCTTTGGAAGGCTTGGAAGAACGTCTTTCGTCCCGGTGGCGCACCGAGGGCACCTATCACTTCAACGAGGACACGACCCGCGAGGCCGTCTACTCCATCGACACTCCCCCACCAACGGCGTCCGGTTCCCTGCACGTAGGACACATGTTCTCCTACACCCAGACCGACGTCTTGGCTCGTTACCAGCGCATGACTGGCAAGAATGTTTTCTACCCACTGGGCTGGGATGACAACGGACTTCCAACCGAGCGCCGTGTACAGAACTACTTCGGCGTCCGTTGCGACCCGACCAAGCCGTACATCGAGGGTTACCGCCCACCAGAAAAGCCGGCGAAGAACCAGCGTGACTGGGATGTCATCAGCCGTAAGAACTTCATTGAGGTCTGCGAAGAACTAGCCGTTGAAGACGAAAAGGTCTTTGAGCAGCTCTTCACCACCCTTGGCCTGTCCGTGGACTGGCGCATGACTTACCGCACCATTGACGACAACTCACGCGCCGCCTCACAGCGCGCCTTCTTGGACAACTTGAACAAGGGCGACGCCTACATGGCCGAAGCTCCAACCCTGTGGGACGTCACTTTCCGCACCGCAGTGGCACAGGCAGAACTCGAAGACCGCGAGATGCCTGGCGCTTACTACCGTTACGCCTTCAATGCAGAAGATGGCGAGCAGGTCTTCATCGAGACCACCCGCCCGGAACTGCTTGCTGCTTGTGCTGCCTTGGTTGCACACCCGGATGACGAGCGTTACCAGCACCTGTTTGGCAAGACCGTTACCTCGCCTATTTTCGGTGTTCCAGTCACCGTGCATCCACACCCATTGGCTCAGGCCGATAAGGGTTCGGGCATCGCCATGGTTTGCACCTTCGGCGATTTGACCGACGTGACCTGGTGGCGTGAATTGCAGTTGCCAACTCGTCCGATCGTTGGCCGTGATGGCCGCATCCTCGCAGAGACCCCAGAGTGGATCACCACCGAAGCTGGCAAGGAAGCCTACGCTCAGATTTCGACTAAGACCGTCTTCTCGGCTAAGGAAACCGTTGTAGAGATGCTCTCCGAAGCAGACCTACTTGACGGTGAGCCTAAGAAGATTTCCCGTCCGGTGAACTTCTTCGAAAAGGGCGACAAGCCTCTGGAAATCGTCACCTCACGTCAGTGGTACATCCGCAATGGTGGCCGTGACGAAGAGCGTCGCAACCAGATGATCGCTCGCGGCAAGGAAATTGATTTCCACCCGTCGTTCATGCGCTCGCGCTACGAAAACTGGGTTTCGGGCCTCAATGGTGACTGGCTGGTTTCCCGCCAGCGTTTCTTCGGCGTCCCAGTACCAGTGTGGTACCAGGTCAACGAACATGGCGAACCAAACTACGACGCTCCAATCCTGCCAACCATCGAGCAGCTTCCGGTTGATCCGGCCGCCGATGCTCCGACTGGTTACTCCGAGGATCAGCGCGGTGTGGCCAATGGCTTCATTGGCGACGCAGACGTTCTTGATACTTGGGCTACCAGCTCGCTGACTCCACAGATTGTTGGCCGTTGGGGTCGCGACGACGAGTTCTTCTCGAAGGTCTACCCATTCGATCTGCGCCCACAGGGTCACGACATCATTCGTACCTGGCTGTTCTCCACCGCGGTTCGTGCAGATTCACTGCACGATAGCGCACCGTGGAAGCATGCTGCGATTTCGGGTTGGATCTTGGATCCAGACCGTAAGAAGATGTCCAAGTCCAAGGGCAACGTCGTAGTACCAAACGAAGTTCTGGACAAGTTTGGTGCCGACGCTGTGCGTTACTGGGCTGCCAGTGCCAAGCTTGGTGCGGACACCGCGTACGAGATCAACCAGATGAAGATCGGTCGCCGTCTGGCGATCAAGATCCTGAATGCCTCGAAGTTCGTACTGAACTTGGGTGCCACCGACGCTAACGTCCTCACCGACGATGCTGCAGTAGTCACCAATGGTCTTGACCGTTCACTGTTGGCTCGACTGTCCACCGTGATCGAGGACGCCAAGCGTGCCTTCGATAATTACGATTACGCTCGTGCGTTGGACATCACCGAGTCATTCTTCTGGTCGTTCACCGACGATTATGTTGAGCTGGTCAAGGATCGTGCCTACGGCGGTCACGGTGAAGCTGAGCAGGCCAGCGTGCTGGCAACTCTAGCCACCACACTGGACTCCGTTCTGCGCCTGTTTGCACCGTTCTTGCCATTCGCTACCGAAGAGGTTTGGGGTTGGTGGCGCACCGGGTCGGTTCACCTGACCCAGTGGCCAAGCACCGATCACTTGGCTTCGGCCGTTGAAGGCGCGGATCCTGCGATCTTGCCACTGGTTGGCGTTGCTCTGTCGGGTATCCGTAAGGCAAAGTCAGATGCCAAGGTTAAGCAGCGCACCGAAGTTCTCTCCGGAGAAATTCACGCTCCAGCCGCTCAGGTAGCTCAGCTTCGCTCTGGTTTTGAGGACTTGAAGTCCGCAGCCAACGCTCGCGAGCTGACCCTGGTTGAAGCTGAAGGCGAGCTGACCGTCACCAACGTAGAGTTGGCTGAAACCGAAGAAGCTTAGTCTCAAGCCAAGAAAGTCCGGTTGCCATTCCCACTATTAGTGGAAATGACAACCGGACTTTTCTTTGCCCTTACTTCTCCCCCGATGAAGACTCTGAGTCCTCTGAGGGAGACGGTCGAATCAACTCTCTGGGCAAAGCAACACGACGTCGTTCTTCCGTGAAATGCTTCTTCTGTTCGTCGACGCTTTCTTCTAGGCGATGCCTTTGGGCGGGGACTTGGTTCCCATCCTTTGACGAGTGTTCTTTTGGCATCATCCCTACTTCCTTTGACCTAGTCCGGCGAAAGGCCCCATCGCTTCCTTTCGCCGGCGGTTGGTCGCTTAGCTCTGTGCGTTCTGGTAAGCCTGCTGGATTACTGAACCCCAGTATGGTCCGAACATGGTGTTTCGAACAGTGTTGTAGCCGAAGCTATTTACAGAGTTCTGGTAACCCGAAGAACCGGATCCCAAGAACCATGGTCCACCGGAAGAACCGCCGGTCATGGTGCAAGAAATACCCTGTGACTGAGTTTGACCGAATGGGTCATCAGTTGCGGTGCCTGAGCAGGACTGGAGAGTTTCACCGTTGAATGGTGAAGCTGCTGGGTAACCGTAGGCTGTGTAGGCCTTGCCACGTGGCTGGTTGAATGCGACACCCGAGGCACCAACGGTGTCAGTCAATGATGCTCCGCTGCTGTTGGAAACCACTGCAAAGCCAGTGTCATAGGTGATGTCACCGCTGCCGGACCATTGCGAGGTGGTGACCAATTCTGTCGCAGCGAAAGTGCCGTACGGAGTCTTGCCGTTCTCGTAGGCTGGTGCGAAGACCCAACGCGTGGCAAAAGCTCCAGGGCCTTCGTTCAAGCAGTGACCGGCAGTGGATACCGTGGATTCGTTTGACGAGACGACAGCGTTGCCGGAGCAAACGTAGTCAACCCCACCGAGGGTGAAGAAGACTTTGCCGATGTGCGAAACTGGGGTCTCCTGGCTGGCACGCGTCTTGCCACCAGTGGTGCTCTTCAAAGATCCGGCGTTGGCCTTGGCTGCATGGCCTGGAACCTTGGCTGCGTTACCCGTGTCTACCTTCGCAGCGGATCCTGATTTTCCTTTGACGAGTGAATCGGCGCTCTTTGCAGCTTTCATTCGATCGGCAGTCCAGTAATCAATCGCGGTATCTGCTTTTTGAGAAGGTATCTTAATCGACTGGATATCGTCGTTGGATCCGTGAGGGGCTGCGGTGGCCATCGGTGCGGTGCAGAGCATCAATGCTCCGGCGAAAAGTGCGGCTCCAGCCAACTTGTGTCGGCCTTTGAGTTTCGATGAATCCGCTTTTAGGGTACGAACTTGCACGATATAACTCCTTGTCCAGTGGCACATGGCCACTAACGATGGGGGTGCTTTAGCACTCGTGCAAATTAGTCAAACACACACTTCACACAAATTCCATAGGAATCTTTTCCTCCGCTGAAAACTGACACATCAACGAATTAGCGTCAGATTGTGAAGTAACTCATGCTGGTCACAGGTATCGACATCGCGCTGTTCTAGGCCCATGATCCGGTAAATAAACTTTGCGATATTTCGAGTCAAGGTAACTTCAGCCCGAAAATCCGGATCTTTCGCTGCTAGACCGCCACGCAACGCGGCACCATTGGTGGCAGTCACCCTTGTGCTGGAATTATGAAACAAAAACTTCGGTATCGGGTACTTTGTTGTCAGTCGGGGCTAGATCCTGAGCGAAAAAAATATCCTGATTTAGTGTTCAAAAACGGACTTATTCACACTTACCACTACCCATCCCCCGGCCACACGCACCTACAACCGAACAAGATCCGTACTGAGCAGCGCCTATCGGTCCTGTATCTGAGCCATTGACTGGTGGCGGTTATAAGACCGAACGAGCGGCACAGAGGCGACACCAATAATCCCGGAGACAATTGCGGTCACCAACAGCGCCATAGATAAACCGTGACTCACCTGGTCAAAAATTCCCCGCGCTAGCTCACGACTGAAGTGCGAGAGAAGTCGTTCTTGTACATAATCAGGGATAAGGGTCCTAAGGGCTATGTAGCTAAGGCCTGTTGTCACGGTCAGCCAAAGGCATGCCTTGGAAAAGTACCGGGGAGCTAAAACAACTCCACCTAGAAGTACAGCAGCATTAATGTAAACGCCCCACGGGCCAAGTGTCTGGATCATGAGATAGATCTTCTGCAGGGCGGGTAAGGCGTTTTGTTGAACCAGATCCAGGGTCCATGAGAAATTCCCAACCGAGGGCAAGCCCGGAATCCCTATGCCGCTGAGCGTCTTTGTTACTCCGGAGAGAACATCGTCGAGCTGGAAGGTGAGCTTGCCGGCCTGATCTATCTCTCCGGCATCCGGAGCTGTAAATACCCGGTCGGTCGTTTCATGGCTACTTCGTAATGCCGTCTGCCAAGTTGCTGCAAAGCTGTCGGATTGCACTACGCGCAAGGCACTGTCTTCGATCGCCTGATCGGCCTTGTCTGCCAATTGTTCTGCAGGAATCAACTGGGACAAGAGACCATCACCGGTCACTGCCTTGATTCGATCTTCAACCTGCAACTGATCCGAGATCGACGCCGTGACTTGCTCCGCCACGAGATCCTGTAAGCCCTGGTTCTCGGCCAGCGGTCCAAGCGTGTCTACGAACCCATCGGTGTCAGTGATATGAGTTGACGCCCAATGGCCACCTATTGAGATGGGAGCAATGAGCACACCAAGAATGATACAAATGCTGGATGCTACCCGGCGCCAGAGTGGAGGCTGCGAGCTAAAGACCACGATGAATTCCTTCGCGAGGAGACTTGGCTGATCGAATCGGCAGTTAGCAACACTGATAAGCCGAAGACTAGTGACACATTTTAGCAATGGTCGGTAACTCGTTAAAGCGTTGAAAGACGCTCCCTGGCTAAGAGGAAACGTCCTTCAAATGACTAGGTAGTCAGACTTACTCGAAAACTGGGCTCTCGGTGCGAGTACGCTTCATTTCGAAGAAGTACGGGAACGAGGCTAGCTGAGCGGCAGCGTCGAACAGCTTGCCTGCCTCTTCGCCAGTTGGAATTCGGGTGATTACTGGACCGAAGAACGCTACGCCATCAACTGCGACGACCGGCGTGCCAACGTCCTGGCCGACCTTGCTAATTCCGTTTTCGTGGCTTGCACGCAAGGCCTCGTCGTTGGCATCAGTGTGCGCCGCTTCAGCAAGTTCAGCAGGAAGACCAGTCTTTTCGAGAGCCTTCTTGATGACTTCATCTCGATCGGTGATCTTCTCATAGTGGAGAAGCTCGCCCATTGCGGTGTAAAGCCCGTCAACAACTTCTTGGCCATGCTCCTGTGCTGCCTTGATGACAACGCGCACTGGGCCCCACGAGGAGTCCATCATGGAACGGTAATCCTCTGGAAGGTCGCGGCCCTCGTTGAGTACCGAGAGGCTCATGACGTTCCAAGTAACATCAATGTCGCGTACTTTTTCTACTTCTTTGATCCAACGGCTAGTTGCCCACGCGAATGGGCAGATTGGGTCAAACCAAAAATCAACGTGCTGGCGTTCGGCCATGGAATCCCAACTTTCCTGAGAAAAATAATCTAACGATTGTCTAGCGGACTACGCGGACTTCTTGTCGCGCTTGGCCACCATAGCGTGTGAGAGCATTGCTGGCTCTTCGCCGTCGAGAACGGTGCCACGGGTGACAACAACTTCTGCAACGTCTTCACGGCTAGGAAGATCAAACATGACTCCCCCAAGCGTTTCTTCGAGAATTGAGCGCAAACCACGTGCACCAGTTTCGCGTTCGATGGCCTTCTCAGCCACTGCATCAAGAGCAGACTGATCGAAGCTCAAAGCGACGCCGTCCATTTGGAACATCTTCTGGTACTGCTTGAGCAGCGCGTTCTTTGGTTCGGTCAATACTCTGACAAGAGCTTCCTTGTCCAGGTGCTCAACAGTAGTGATGACTGGAAGTCGACCAATGAATTCTGGAATCAAACCAAACTTCAGCAGATCTTCAGGCCGTACATCAGAGTACGATGCGGTCTCGCTCTTCAGTGCCTTGAGGGGTGCACCGAATCCGATACCCTTCTGACCGGCGCGGGAAGAAATGATTTCTTCTAGTCCGGCGAATGCACCGGCAACGATGAAGAGAATGTTGGTCGTGTCCAACTGAATAAAATCTTGATGCGGGTGCTTGCGCCCGCCCTGTGGTGGAACAGCTGCAACGGTTCCTTCGAGGATCTTCAGCAAGGCCTGCTGCACGCCTTCACCCGAAACGTCTCGGGTGATCGACGGATTCTCGCTCTTACGGGAAATCTTGTCGATTTCATCGATGTAGATGATGCCGGTTTCGGCCTTCTTAACATCGTAATCGGCAGCCTGAAGCAGCTTCAGAAGAATGTTTTCAACGTCCTCGCCAACATAGCCAGCTTCAGTCAAGCTTGTGGCGTCGGCTACAGCAAAAGGCACGTTGAGCTTCTTGGCCAACGATTGCGCTAGATAAGTCTTGCCACAACCAGTTGGGCCAATGAGCATGATGTTCGACTTGGAGACTTCAACTTCGTCCAGTGGGTCATCATTGGTCAGCGCAGCCACGGGACCATGGTCCTGGTTTCCGTGAATTCGCTTGTAGTGGTTGTAAACAGCCACCGAGAGAGCGCGCTTAGCGTTCTCCTGACCAATCACGTATTCCTGCAACGAATTAAAGATTTCGCGAGGCTTGGCTAAGGAGAATTCCTCATGCACCTGCTCCTCTGCAAACTCCTCCGCAATGATTTCGTTGCAAAGCTCGATGCATTCAGTACAGATGTAAACACCATGGCCTGCAATTAGCTTCTTAACCTGCTTTTGACTCTTCCCGCAGAAAGAGCATTTCAGTAGATCTGAGCCTTCACCCATGCGTCCCATCGCACCATTCTCCCGTTTACTTGAGTAGCTGTGGACTTACTCAATTCTAGGCTAGTTGTACCCCAAATTAGATGAATATGGCGGTTTACCTGTGTTGCGCCACTTCACCTTCGTAAAGTGGCGTCCTTGGGTAAACCGCCATTCATCGGGGATTATTCCGTTTAAGTGCTAGCTACCCAGCTGAGCACGGTTTAGCTTACGTGGAGTCAGTACTTCATCCACGATGCCGTAGGCCTTAGCTTCCGAAGCAGTCATGAACAAGTCACGCTCAACGTCGTCACGAACCTTCTCTACTGCCTGGCCCGAATGCGAAGCAAGAGTTTCTTCTAGCCATGAACGCATGCGCATGACTTCTTCTGCCTGAATCTGCAGATCGCTAGCGGTACCGCGTTCGCCGCCACCCATTGATGGCTGGTGGATCAGCACACGAGCGTTTGGCAATGCAAGGCGCTTGCCTGGAGTACCGGCGGCCAGCAGCACTGCAGCTGCGGAAGCTGCCTGACCCAAGCAAACCGTCTGAACTTCTGGACGGATGAACTGGATCGTGTCGTAAATTGCTGTCATCGCGGTGAACGAGCCACCTGGCGAGTTGATGTAAAGGGTAACGTCTCGTTCTGGATCCATGGATTCCAGGACCAGCAGCTGAGCCATTACGTCATCAGCAGAAGCATCGTCGACCTGTGCACCGAGGAAAATGATGCGGTCTTCAAATAGCTTTGCGTATGGATCCTGGCGCTTGAACCCGTATGGGGTGCGCTCTTCGAACTGAGGAAGAATATAGCGAGCCGATGGCATCTGGCCACTTACGGCTTCAGGATTGAAGTTCATGGTTTTCTCCTTGGACAAATCTTTGGGAATGAAGTGGTGGGCTCGGCTACTTAGGCTCTACGCCGCCGCCACCGGTGACAGACCCGGCATGCTTAGCAACCTTGTCAACAAAGCCATATGCCAGACCTTCTTCAGCGGTGAACCACTTATCACGCTGGTTATCAATCAGGATCTGCTCCACGGTCTGACCGGTCTGCTCAGCGGTCAGTTCACTCATGACCTTCTTCATGTGCATGATCAGTTCAGCCTGGATCTTGATGTCCGAAGCGGTACCGCCAATGCCACCGGAAGGCTGGTGCATCAGGATACGTGCGTTCGGAGTCGCGAAGCGCTTGCCTGGGGTACCCGATGAAAGCAGGAACTGTCCCATCGAAGCAGCCAAACCGGTTGCTACGGTGACAACATCATTCGGGATGAAGTTCATCGTGTCGTAGATGGCCATACCTGCAGTGATCGAACCACCTGGGGAGTTGATGTACAGGTAGATGTCCTTCTCAGGATCTTCTGCAGAGAGCAGGAGCAACTGCGAGCAGATGGCATTCGCATTGTCATCGCGGACTTCGGAGCCCAGCCAGATGATGCGCTCCTTGAGCAAGCGGTTGTAAATGTAGTCGTCGCGGCTGGCCGGGTCAACGGCGGCCATCGTAGGAGTGCGCGAATCATTTGACATGTTCTCTACCTCTTCCAAACGTGTAGATCAGATTCTGGAATTTTTATTTCTAATCCCAAAGCTGCAACTGGTTACTTTGAGATTACTTACTTCAAGGCTTTCATGGGACGTTTCATGCCCGTGTTTCGCTCACGGCGCATGATGCACGCCGGGAGCGAACAAAAATGGCCATTGACCGCCTTTTAGAGGCGGCCAATGGCCATTGGAGAGTAGTGAAAACTACTTTGCTTCTTCGGTTTCAACCTCAGCAGCAGCTTCGTCTTCACCAGCTGGCTTCACGAAGGAAGTCAGGTCCACTGCTTCACCGTTGGAATCGGTGACCTTAGCGAACTCAAGAACCTTTGCAAGTGCCTTGCGACGACGAACCTCGCCCATAAGCATTGGAACCTGGCCGGCGCCGTCCAGCATCTGAGCGAACTGGTTTGGCTCCATGCCGTACTGACCTGCGGTCTGAACGATGTAATCGATCAGCTCGGACTGCTCAACGCCAACTTCTTCAGCATCTGCAACTGCATCCAAGATGATTTCGTTCTTGAAAGCACGCTCGGTGTTTTCGCGAACCTCGGTGCGGTGCTCTTCGGTGTCGTGACCCTCTTCAGCGTCAGGAGCGTTGAAGTGCTGCTCGATCTGCTCGTCGATAACCGAAGCTGGAACAGGAACCTCAACAAGCTCAACAAGCTTGTCCAGAACCAATTCGCGAGCCTCTACGCCCTGCTCAACGGTCTTGCCTTCTGCAGCGTCCTTAGCAAGGTTTTCGCGCAGTTCAGCAATGGTGTCGAACTCGGAAGCAAGCTGAGCGAAATCATCGTTAGCTTCTGGAAGTTCGCGCTGCTTGACAGCGTTGATAACAACCTTGACGGTTGCGGACTTGCCAGCGTGCTCGCCGCCAGCAAGGGTGGTTTCGAAGGTTGCATCTTCGCCAGCGGACAGGCCGGTAACAGCCTCGTCCATGCCCTCAAGCATGTTGCCGGAACCGATCTGGTACGACAGGCCCTGTGCGGAGTCAACCTCTTCGTCCTCAACCTTTGCGGTGAGGTCGATGGTGACGAAGGAGTCTGCAGCTGCTGGAGCTTCAACTTCCTTCAGGGTGCCGAAGCGACCGCGAAGGTCGTCGAGAGCCTTCTCGATGTCCTCGTCAGCAACTTCCTTGGCTTCAACAGAAACTTCGAGGCCCTTGTAGTCCGGAAGTTCAACCTTCGGACGGATATCAACTTCGAGGGTGAAGACCAGCTGGCCTTCGCCTTCCTTCTCGATGGAAGGAAGCTCAGTGATATCAACCTCTGGGCGGGACAGTGGGGTCAGCTCGTTCTCAACCATTGCCTGCTGGTAGAAGTCGTTCAGACCTTCGTTAACAGCGGTTTCGATGACGTAGCCACGGCCAACGCGCTGATCGATCATGCGAGTTGGAACCTTGCCCTTACGGAAGCCTGGAACCTGGATCTGCTGTGCGATGGTCTTGTACGCCTCATCGACGCGGGGCTTCAGTTCCTCGTAAGGAACCTCAACGGTTAGCTTCACCCGAGTCGGGTTGACGTTTTCAACGGCGCTCTTCACAGCGTTGTACTCCTGAGTGTCTAAGGATTAGGTTTTATCTGCAAAAAACCCCGCAACATGGTGGCGTTGCGGGGTTGTTCGACAGAGTCGGGGTAACAGGATTCGAACCTGCGACCTCACGCTCCCAAAGCGCGCGCTCTAGCCAAGCTGAGCTATACCCCGATTAGCAGTGAACAGTCTAACCCGAGTCATCCTGTATCCACTAATCGTTTGTGATGCTTACTAGTTGCCTTTGACAGTTCCTAGTGATCACAAGATCTAAATAATATTTAGCTCTCAATTTTCATGAGCTGAAATCCAAGAATTTCTACTCATAAAGTCGGGGTAACAGGATTCGAACCTGCGACCTCACGCTCCCAAAGCGCGCGCTCTAGCCAAGCTGAGCTATACCCCGAAAGTCCGTTGGTTCACAATTTTCATTGTGAGCTGCATCGAACTGATAGGTTGTGAATCCACCCGAGAAGTAAATCCTGTGGATTCTGGTGATCTGACTACTCAGATCTATTTTCATGGCTGAATTATCTTCAGCCATAAAGTCGGGGTAACAGGATTCGAACCTGCGACCTCACGCTCCCAAAGCGCGCGCTCTAGCCAAGCTGAGCTATACCCCGATAAAGTTTGGAAAACCCGACTTCATCTGGACTTTCCGTCCTGTGTTCAACTCAGGAATCATTTATTTCCCGTGCTGATCACAAGAAACTAAGTTACACGGGTTCGAACCAAAAGCAAAATCGAAACCCACGCATGTCGAAGATTCACATCCGCGTGAATCCGCGGATATACGGTGATTACTTATGTCAGAAGCCAAACTTAGGTGGTTCACGTGAGTTGAATAACAGAATTTTGACGCAAAAAGTTCTTCAGCCGGCTGGAGCTGGAGGCGACATGTTTCGCAAACTGGACCTTAGATAACCAATGCACCACATGAACCCGGGGCCTCATAGTTTGAGCTGTGCCACCAATCCCCCGGCCAATAGGCTCGAGAGTAATGGCGATCGCACCATGCGCACCGTGTGTACCGTGTGCACCGACAGCAGTCAGATCTAGCATCAGCTCCTGCGGACCCAGACAGGCGCCGGTTCAGGCACTGCAAAAAACGAGCCACGATTAGTCACTCTGCAGCACAGGCGGAAACTTCGACACAACAAAAAACTCCGACTCTCAATTGAGAGCCGGAGCATTTGGTCCGAGGGGATGACGGGAATCGAACCCGCGTAATCAGTTTGGAAGACTGAGGCTTTACCATTAAGCTACATCCCCATTTCGAAGCTTTTCTCGCTTCGAACAAGATTGAGTCTAGACCATAAAAGATGCGCTTTGCAAATCGGGGATTCCCGTTCTCACTTGGAGGCACTCGAATAGCATCTGAATTGAGCATCTCAAAGCTATACACGCCGACACGGCGAAGAAAAACTATTCTGCTCGTCTCATCAACCTAAGCCGTCCAATACTGAGCTGAATTCTTTCTCGGCATTTTCTGGCATCTCGGGCACCAATAAAGTTTCCTGGCGGCAACCTCAGTCAAAGCAATGTTGCCGCTGCAGCGACGGCATCCGAGTCCCTGGCGTTGATATACGTAGTACGCGTTATCGGGCCAAAGGGGAATTCCGGCTTGTCGATCTTCGGGGTAGGTCGTGATGATTTTTCCATCGCGCACACCGTCTTCCATGATCGCGACTATGTCGTACCAGAGCTTTCGAGCTTTTTGCGAAGACAGCTGATTGGCAGGTAGCTCGGGGGCGATGCGGTTGCGGAACAACGACTCGGCACGGTAGATATTGCCAACCCCGCTAATCAGGCTTTGATTCATTAAAGCGACAGCAATGGGCGTTTTGGTCTTCGAGAGGTTCTCCCGAAACTCAGAGTAGCCACTGGCTAATACGGTGTCCGAGTCCAGCAGCGCTTCAGCTGACTTGGTGGCCCGAAATTCATTTGCCGCACGGGCTAGCGGATCCGGTCCCAAGTTATTTAGATGTTTCTGAACCTGCGGATATTCAAGCACCTCGCAAGCAGTCGGTCCTCGCAGATCAGCCCAACCGTGCTCAGAAACAATCCGCGCTCGGACTGCACCCACAGGTTCCGGTGGTCCAAGATACTGCCTCGCGGAAACTTCTGAGCGCGTTTCCGTCTCGCCAATCTTCCGAGGTGCGCCAATGGAAGAAGCACCGCTGAAGTGTTCGTCTCCCCCAAAGCTAAACGCACCGTAGAGTCCGAGATGAACTCTGAGGTACAAGTCATTGGAGAAGCGACAGAACAATTGCTTCCCCTTGGCAAAGGCGACTTCTAGTTCGTAGCCATCGATACGCGCTGCATCAGATGCGAACCTGCCCTGCGGAGAAGAAACATGCACCACTTGCCCACCAAAGACGTCGTCAAATTGGCGGGCAAGTCGGTGCAGGGAGTGGCCTTCAGGCACGACTAGTCAATAACCTCGCCAGTGGTTTCGTACGAGGCAATCTTGCCGATTCGTCGTACGTGGCGTTCTGCATCGCTAAACGGCTCAGCCAAGAAAGCTTCGATTAGTTCTGCGGCTTCTTCAACCGAGTGCTGGCGTCCGCCAACGGCAATTACGTTGGCATCGTTGTGCTCACGCGCCAACTTGGCGGTATCCAAGTTCCAGGCCAAGGCGGCACGAATGCCTTCAACCTTGTTTGCCGCAATCTGCTCACCGTTGCCGGAGCCACCAAGAACGATGCCTAGGGAATCCAATCCTTCGCGCTGTTCCTTGACTACGGCCTTCGCAGCGTTGATGCAGAACGCAGGGTAGTCATCCTCAGGATCGTACGACTCTGGACCATGGTTGACCATTTCATAGCCTTTGCCAGTCAAGTACTTCACCAAGTAGTCGCTGAGCTCTAATCCGGCATGGTCTGTAGCAATATGCACGCGCATAGTCTGTGGCCTCTTTTAGCTTGGAGGGGTCATTTACTTTCCTATACAGCTTAGCGAGGTCCGATGAGCTCCTTGTCATGTTCCGATGATCTGGCAGTAATATCGGCAGGATTTCTCACGGATTGAGACTCAAGCCACCAGGTTTCTAGGCGATATGGGGCATTTGCGTAAATTGTTCCAGAGATGACTTGCTTTACACCCCGCCAGAAGTGACACAATATACAAATATTCAGTATCCGTTTCATAACTGTCTCGGACGCACACTTCATCAAGAACTGGAGACCCAATGCCAGGAATGAACCTCACCCGCGCTGAGGCAACCGTACGCGCAGGACTGCTCAACGTCGACAGCTACGAGGTTAGCCTGGACCTCACCCGCGGTGAGCGGGTATTCACGTCCAAAACCACGGTACGATTTAGCGCTACCGAAGGTGCTTCAACTTTCATTGATGCTGTCACCGACAATGTGCGCTCGATCAACCTCAATGGGGTCGAGCTAGATCCAGCAACCCATTCCGATGGCATCCGCATTCAGCTTCCCAACCTTGCCGAGCAAAACGTCCTGGTTATTGATGCAGACGCGCTGTACATGAACACCGGCGAAGGGCTACACCGCTTCGTCGACCCAGTGGACCAAGAGGTTTACCTCTATACCCAGTTTGAAGTTGCCGATTGCCGTCGCATGTTCGCCGTGTTCGAGCAGCCAGACCTTAAGGCGACCTTCCAGTTCACGGTGACCGCACCGAAGTACTGGAACGTTGTTTCCAATGCTCCAACCCCAGCTCCACAAGAGCAGGGCGAAGCGGCGACTTGGGCCTTTGCCCCGACTCAGCGAATTTCCTGCTACATCACCGCGCTTATCGCTGGCCCCTACCAAGTAGCCCGTGACTCGCTGGTCTCCTCTAGCGGACGTACCGTTGAACTCGGCGTTTTTGCTCGCGCATCCATGATGGAATACCTGGACGTCGAAAATATCGTGACGATCACCCGTCAAGGTTTCGAGTTCTACGAAAAGAACTTCGGCACCCCTTACCCATTTGAGAAGTACGACCAGCTGTTCGTGCCTGAATTCAACGCAGGTGCCATGGAAAATGCCGGCGCTGTAACCTTCCTTGAAGAATATGTGTTCCGTTCTCGTCCAACCGGAGCGATGGTAGAACGCCGTGCCATCACCGTGTTGCACGAATTGGCGCACATGTGGTTTGGCGACCTCGTCACCATGAAATGGTGGAACGACCTGTGGCTCAATGAGTCCTTCGCCGAATTCATGTCGACCTTGGCTGCGGCTCAGAACACCGAGTTCACTAGCGCGTGGACCACGTTCAATACCTTGGAGAAGAACTGGGCTTACCGCCAGGATCAGTTGCCTTCTACTCACCCGATTGTGGCACCAATCAACGATCTCGAAGATGTTGAGGTCAACTTTGATGGCATCACCTACGCCAAGGGTGCCAGCGTCCTGCGTCAGCTTGTTGCGTTTGTCGGCCAGGAAGAATTCATGGCAGGCGTGCGCCAGTACTTTGCTAAGCACGCATGGTCCAACACCGAGCTTCCTGATTTGCTCTCCGAGCTTGAAGCCTCCAGCGGTCGCGATCTCAGCGGCTGGGGCGCACAGTGGCTTGAGACTGCAGGTGTCAACACGCTTACTGCACAGATCAGCACCGATGATGCTGGCATCATCACCGACTTCAGCATCCTTCAAAGTGCAATTTCCGACTACCCAACTCTGCGTCAGCACCGACTGGCGGTCGGGTTCTACAGCCTTGACGAAAATGGATCTTTGCAGCGTGTGCACCGAGAAGAACTAGACATCTCGGGTGCCTCGACCCCGGTTTCGTCTTTGGTTGGGCTCGCTCAGCCTGACTTGGTGCTGCTCAACGATGATGATCTGACGTACGCGAAGATTCGTCTGGATGAACGCTCACTAGCGACCGCAACCGTGCACCTCAAGGACTTCCAAGAGTCCCTGCCTCGTACCCTTGTTTGGTCCGCTGCGTGGGACTCCGTGCGTGATGCTGAATCCCCTGCCAGCACCTACGTCCAGTTGCTTCTGAACAACATCGGGCACGAGTTTGACTCGTCCGTCATCATGGTCCTCTTGCGCCAGCTGAACACCTCACTGGATAGCTATGTGACCCCAGAAAATAGCAGTGAGCTCTCGGTTCAGGCTGCGGATCGTTTGTGGCAGCTGGCCACTGAAGCTCAGGCCGGTTCAGATGCCCAGTTGCAGTTTGCCAAGGCCTTTGCGCACCGTTCCCGTAGCGCTGAACAGCTCGATACAGTTCAAAGCCTGTTCGACGGATCCAAGACACTGGACGGTCTGGTCATTGATACCGATTTGAAGTGGTCTTTGACCATCGCGCTGAGTGCCGGTGGACGTTTGTCCGATGAACAAATTGATGCAGTTCTCGCCACGGACGACACCGCAAAGGGTAAGGCCTCTTGGTACACCGCCCGAGCTTCACGCCCAACGGCAGAAGCCAAGGCCAAAGCCTTTGAAGCGGCAACCGCAGCGAAGCTGTCCAATGATCAGCAAAGCGCCGTCATCGCAGGGTTCAACAACACTCATGACAAGTCCCTGATCGCTGAATACGGTGAGAAGTACTTCGCATTGTTGGTCCATGCGTGGGAAAACTTCTCCCACGAAATGGCTAAGCAGATCGTGCTGGGCTTCTACCCAAGCTCGCAGGTGTCACAGGCTACCTTGGACACGACGCAGGCCTTCTTGGAATCTTTGGGCGACAAGCATCCAGCACTACGCCGCTTGTTGACCGAGTCCGCTGCTGATGTTCGACGCGCTCTAGCTGCACGCCAGGCAGATTTCTAAAACAACCGCTGAACTATAGATGGGGATGCACGCTCAGCTCTCAAAGCTCATGTGTGCATCCCCATTTGGTTAAAGATGCGACAATAATTTCATGGATCTTTCGCATCATGAGTATCGCGTCAGCCTCGAATGGACCGGCAACCGCGGAACTGGAACTGATAGCTACCGAAGCTATGGACGGGACCATATTGTCAGCTCGCCGGGTCTTCCAGTTCTACCAGGAACGGCCGACCCGACCTTCCATGGCGACAAGGACCGGTGGAATCCAGAGCAATTACTGCTTGCAGCATTGAGTCAATGCCACATGCTTTCGTATCTACACATTGCGGTGAATAACGGCTTGAAAGTTATTGGCTACACCGACACCGCGCAAGGTACTTTGCGCCTGAATGCTGATAACAGTGGCGAATTCACGCAAGCAGTTCTGAAGCCCGCGGTCAGACTGGCTGATGAATCTCAGCGCGAACTCGCGAACTCACTGCATGAACAAGCCAACAAAGTTTGTTTCATTGCTAGGTCTGTTAACTTCCCGGTACTTCATGAACCGGTCCTGCCAAGCAATTCTTGAGGAATGAATATGAGTGAAAACCCGCAAATCCCGCACAGCGTTAAGCAGGATCCTTTCAGCAAACCTCTCGTTTTAGGTGCATCAAGCCAAGAGTTTCTTGACCTAGCAGAGCAACCTGTAGACGCATCTTTGTACCCGGGAACGTTTTACCACGAGGTAGGCGGCCGAGAAGTATTCGCAAAATTGACCAAGAATTTCTATGATTCTGTAGCTCAGGATGAAGACTTCCGCACCATGTACCCGGAAAAGGATCTGCATCCAGCACAGGTACGGCTTCAGTTGTTCCTTGAACAATACTGGGGTGGCCCGACTACATATTCGGAGCACCGCGGACACCCGCGCCTACGAATGCGCCATGGTAACTTCACCGTAAACTCGCACTACCGCGATGTGTGGATGGGCCATATGAACAAGGCCATTGATCAGTTGGACCTGCCTCCACTGCACGCTGAGACGCTTCGAGATTACTTCGAACGCGCTGCACACTCAATGCTGAATACACCGGACTAATCCGGAGCTTCAAAAACTAATGGTCTGAAACCAATATTGGTTTCAGACCATTAGTTTAAACTTCGAGGATCTAACCCAGTAACGAGGACTGGCGCATTACCGCGTGCCCACGTCCGTTGCTCACGCGGTACCAACTACCCCTGCGCAATATTCGGCTCTGTCCATCTTTGGTCAGGAAGCCCAACGCATGCATCGCAAAGGCCGCGCCCAGTGGCAAGGGTGAATCTTGTCCCTCAATTTCGGAGGACCATACACGTTGGCGAATTTGCGAGATGACAGGCTTTCCCGGATTCTCTGGCAGCGCTTGAGCAACTGCATCAATTCCGGTTTGGGCGGCCCGGGATAGGTCAGCATCGGCAATAGAGCCTGAGTCTTCCCACTGCGACATCGGCACAGAAATGCCGGCCCAACGAGCTGTAGCTTCGACCGGTGGCACGGTGAATTCGACCGAACTATCCCCCATTCTTGCCAGTCGATCCTGCACTGAAGACAATGAGTAACTCGCATCTAGCTCAGCCGGCTGAGCCAGCCGGTGTACGCGCATGCCTAGAACGGTGTATTGACCCTGGCCCAATTCAGCAGGAACTAGAACAGGTACGTAAACGGCCAGCGCGGTTCCTCGGGCAACAAATAGCGCCGCGTCATCTTCAATAGTCTTGGCTCGACTAATAAAGTTCGAAAGGTCACTGACGGAATTTACATCGTCAAAAATCAGTACGTCGCTTGCCATGGATTAATGTTCTCACGACGAGCATGCCCAATTTCCACGAATTAGCTCATGGCGTGAAGTCTGGTCAGGTAATCGTATAGTTTACGTACAAGCAGGTCCGCCCAATGAAGAGGGTACCTTCAAGTAACATTGGGTAAAGATCTGCACTACAAAGAACTTCAAGGAGTTTATGCCGTGACCGGAGACCTTGGTACCACTCAGGCACTACTGGACTTGCTAAATCTGGATGGGGAAAATCAGGCCCGAACCGACGAAGATATCTTTGTCGGTCGCATGCCCAAACAGAACCGGAAACGCGTATTCGGTGGCCAGGTATTGGCTCAATCTGTCATGGCCGCATCGCGCACCGTAGATTCCACTCGCGCTATCCACTCTTTGCACGGATATTTCCTTCGCCCCGGCGACCCTGAGCAGACCATTACCTTCGGGGTACAGCGCCTGCGCGATGGTCGTTCATTCTCCGCACGCCGAGTTCATGCCTACCAGAACGGCGATCCCATCCTTTCGATGATCGCCTCGTTCCAAGAACCAGCGCAGGGTTTAGAGCATCATGACCCAGCACCGCTGAACGCACCTGATCCAGAATCCCTGCCAACCACAGCTGAACTTGTGGGTCATCTGGATCATCCTGTAGCCCGGGAATGGGCTTTTGAACGCCCATTCGACGTTCGTCATGTCTCCGAGCCCATCTACCTTTCCGGCGACGAGACTCGTGGTGCCGATACGGCAGTCTGGTTGCGGACGACTTCGGCGATGCCAGACGATCCGACGATGCACCGTGCAGCGTTGGCGTACGCCAGCGACTACATGCTGCTCGAACCAATTCTCAAGGCACATGGACTAGCCTGGATCCATCCCGGGTTGAGCATCGCTAGCCTAGACCATGCCATGTGGTGGCACAGGGACTTCCGAGTTGATGAGTGGCTGCTCTACGTCCTCCACTCCCCTTCGGCTTCCTCGGCACGAGGACTTGGCACCGGGCAATTCTTCAACCGCGATGGTCAGCTCGTAGCAACAGTCGCGCAAGAAGGCATGGTCCGGCTTCCGGAATTTGGGACCAAGAAATAATCTTGGCTTTGGCTTCCTAGATGTCCAGCTCCACGTTCTCCCTTGGTACGGCTACGCACGTTAGAACGTGACCGTCAGGTATCGTGGCGCTGGGCTCCATCGGATAGCTCACACTCCCCTTGAGCAGCTTGACCGCGCATTGACCGCAGGATCCGGCTTGGCATGAGCTTGGAGCGTCGATCCCTTGAGCCTGCAACGCATCCAGAAGTACACCTTGTTCTGGTTGCCACTCAAAGTGTTTTCCAGAGTCAAAACAATTGATCTCTTCCTTAGCGAAGTCTTGAAATAGCTCGCTGAAATCTTTGTGCGGTGAAACAAAGGCCTCGCAGTGAATGTTCTGCGGTTCGATACCTTCGGCTCGACAGATCTCCTGAGCCATCTGCGTGAACGATTGAGGTCCACAAATCACCACGCTGTCACAGCCTGCGACTACGCGGGCGATGTCTTCAGGATTCGGACGTGCCACGGTGCTATCAAAATATTGAACCGTAGGCGCAGCATTCCCTCGGCCAGCTAGTGCTCTTGCCTCCGAGAACAGCGCGTTCGGGGCGCCACGCTCAACGTGCACCAGTCGGAGATCCTGTACCTGCGCGGCAGCTTCATGATCACGTAGCAGCCCAAGAACAGGGGTGATCCCAATTCCCGCTGAGACCAAGGCCGTGCACTCTCGCAGGACCTTGGCAGCAGTCACCGACCCGTAGGGTCCAGATATCAGTAGTTGTTCTCCTGGTTCAAGTTGCGACAGTTTCGCAGAGACTGCTCCTTGAATCCTTACGGCTATGGTGACGTTCTGCTCGTCAACGGCGGTGACCGTGTAGTTTCGCCAAGCAGGATCCGAGAAGTGAACCCTAAGATACGTTCCAGCCTCGTCGTGCTCCTTGAACCAACCGAATGTGTCGCTCAAAGTAATTTCGACTAGGTCTGAAGAGACCTTGGTGGTTTTTTGGACTGTCGCATATCGAGGCGAACGCTTCGCGGGAACTAGGTTTGAAATATCCTCGCTTGGCATTTCAATCTTAATCTCGTCGCCCACTTCAAGCGTTCCGGGATCGAGAACCGTTCCGTAGATACCGCAATGCAAATGACCAAAGTGCGTGGCAAGCAACCGTGGCCCATTGATATCCACTTCAGTGGTTTCCGGATTCACCGATGTGGCCGAACACCGCTCAATCGACTTGGTTATTGCAATCCTTGCCTCGCCAATGCGTATTACCTTGCCGATGAGTCCAAATTCTGCAAAGGCCGGGAGTCCTTCCACTAATATATTGCCGCGGTATCTGCGCGGGTCCATCTCAATCTGCCCCGCGACCGATAGACGCTCGACTGTCCTGGGATTAATGATGGAAATGCCCGAACGTTGAGAATCGAACATTCCCTTCGGCATAGATACTGCTCGGCGCTCGATGGCACCCTGAGTCGGAAGATGCGCTGACAAGTACGCACCAAGTTCCGCCACGCCGCCAGGCGTTGACGAGTCGAATGTCAGTGAAGACGCATTCACTTGATCTGGCGCTGCGACGGTAATAAATGGAGGGTTGGATTCCACAGACCATTTTTGCAGGCTTTTATTGTTTTTTAGGATGGTGAAGCTATGGCAGCTGCCCCACTGTCCGTCAAGAACCTCAACCGTTCCGTTCGTGAATGCGATACTGCGATCGCCGCGTATTCCACTGCCAACGCTGACAGCGCCAGCGTCGATTGCTTCGCCGGGCAAGCCCTTGATCGGAAAACGAAATAGCTGAGCAATCTTCATGGATTCAGTCTAGTAAATCTCGTCAGGTCTCAACCACATCGTGAAGATCAGTCGTCCTGTTCAGCTCCTTCGATTACCTCCAGCCTTCTGGCCCCTGATCCATCCTTAGACAGTTGATCTTCGGGGTTAAGCAGCCCACAAGCTTGCATCGAGAGGCACCCGCATCCGATGCATCCCATAAGCCGATTTTCTAGCTCCTCGATTGCCCTGCGACGAGCTGCCAATACCTGTTTCCACTGTTCGGTGGCCCTGAGCCAGTCCGTTTCCGACGGGACACGACTCATAGGTACTGGGGCTAAAGCGTGCTTGATGTCTTTGAGCGCAATGCCCAGTTGCCGGCCTACGGTAATGAGTGAGATCCGACGAAGCAGATGCCTTGGGTATCTACGTTGGTTTCCGCCTGTGCGTAATGACGAGATGAGCCCAACCTCTTCGTAATAGTGAAGGGCTGAGCGGGCAACTCCGGTACGGTCGCTGACCTGTCCGATGGTGAGCAATTCTTGCGCGGGTAGCTCTTCTGAAGGTTCCTGCGGACTTGTTGTGCGAATCATCACGACTCCCCTCCTTGACCTCAAGTTTACTTGAGGTCTTAGTGTGGAAGTAATCAATATCGTTGGTGGGAGCCTGTAAAACTTCCACATCAGCTGCTGAACCTTATTTCTCGGGTTCAGGCAAAGGAGCCACTGGATGAGCCAATTGTCAGATGATTTTCGTACGGCGTTCCGCCATCATCCAGCTGGTGTCGCACTTATTACCGCAACGGTAGATGACGTTCCCTACGGATTGACTATTTCTTCCTTGGCTTCCTTGTCCATTGAGCCAGTAGCCGTTTCATTTTCGCTAGCCAAAGAGTCAGGAGCTGCCGGCGCGGTCCTTGCCGCTTCCAGCTTCGTCATTCACATGCTCGGCGAACAGCAGGACGAATTGGCCACCAACTTCGCCCGACCGGGAGCCCCGCGTTTCACGCCTGAGCAAAAATTTCGTATCTTGCCTACGGGTGAACCGCATTTCATCGATGCGCCCGTAGCCTTCCGCGCCACGCTTCACTCATCGGTCAACGTAGGCGGGTCACGACTAATCGCGGCGGAAGTTCACGAGATTCTTCATGGGCTTTCAGAACAACATTTGCTCCACCAAAATCGGGAGTACCTGCGTATCTCAGAATTCCTGAACGCTTCGACGTCGCGGCAATAGCTCGACTACTGAACTTCTTCGTTATACAGCAATGGCCGCCACAAAAGTGGCGGCCATTGCTGTACAGCTTCCTAGTCGCGAGTCAGTCGACGGTGAGTCACGCGATGAGGCTTAGCTGCATCGGCGCCCAGGCGCTCAACCTTGTTCGCTTCGTAGGACTCGAAGTTGCCCTCGAACCAGTACCAGTTCGATGGGTTCTCTTCGGTGCCCTCGTAGGACAAGATGTGGGTTGCCACTCGGTCCAGGAACCAACGATCGTGCGAGACCACGACGGCACAGCCTGGGAAATCAAGCAAAGCATTTTCCAATGAGGAAAGGGTCTCAACGTCCAAGTCGTTAGTTGGCTCATCGAGAAGCAAGAGGTTGCCACCCTGCTTCAGGGTCAATGCCAAGTTCAGACGGTTGCGCTCACCACCGGAAAGCACGCCGGCCTTCTTCTGCTGGTCTGGGCCCTTGAAACCGAAGGCCGAGACGTAAGCGCGAGAAGGCATTTCAACCTGTCCAACTTGGATGTAGTCCATGCCATCCGACACAACTTCCCACAGGGACTTCGTCGGATCAATGTTTTCGCGGTTCTGGTCAACGTACGAGATCTTGACGGTATCGCCAATCTTCAGCGAACCAGCGTCTAGCTCTTCCATGCCAACAATGGTCTTGAAGAGAGTTGACTTACCAACACCGTTCGGACCGATGACACCAACGATGCCGTTGCGAGGCAACGAGAAGGATAGTCCGTCGATCAATACACGTTCGCCGAAACCCTTCTTGAGGTCGTTGGCCTCAATAACAAGCTGACCCAAACGTGGGCCAGGTGGAATCTGGATCTCTTCAAAGTCAAGCTTGCGGGTGCGCTCAGCTTCCGCAGCCATTTCTTCATATCGAGCCAGACGAGCCTTCGACTTGGTCTGACGTCCCTTCGCGTTCGAGCGAACCCATTCGAGTTCTTCGGCCAGACGCTTAGCAAGCTTCTGATCCTTTTTGCCCTGAACTTCCATACGCTCGCGCTTCTTCTCCAGGTAAGTGGAGTAGTTGCCCTCGTATGGGTGCAGACGGCCTCGGTCAACTTCACAAATCCACTCGGCGACGTGGTCGAGGAAGTAACGGTCGTGAGTAACTGCCAATACTGCGCCTGGGTAAGCAGCTAGGTGCTGCTCCAGCCAAAGTACGGACTCGGCGTCCAAGTGGTTAGTAGGCTCATCGAGCAGCAACAGGTCTGGCTTCTGCAGTAATAGCTTACAAAGAGCAACACGACGACGCTCACCACCGGAGAGGTGGGTTACCAACTCATCGCCAGGTGGGCAACGCAATGCATCCATTGCCTGTTCTAGCTGGTTGTCGATATCCCATGCATCGGCTGCGTCGATAGCTTCTTGGAGCTTGCCCATTTCTTCAAGAAGGGTGTCGAAATCAGCACCTTCTTGAGCCATCTCTTCGGAAATCTCGTTGAAGCGAGTGATCTTTTCGTAGATCTCGCCTACGCCTTCCTGGACGTTGCCCAGGACGGTCTTTTCTTCGTTTAGCGGTGGCTCCTGAAGCAGGATGCCCACCGAATATCCTGGTGAAAGCCGCGCTTCACCGTTGGACGGGGTGTCGATACCCGCCATGATCTTCAAGATCGTTGACTTACCAGCACCGTTCGGTCCCACAACACCAATTTTGGCGCCTGGGAAGAACGACATGCTGACATCGTCAAGGATGACTTTGTCACCAACGGCCTTGCGAGCCTTGGTCATCGTATAAATGAATTCCGCCATGTTGTTAAGGCTAGTCGGTGATAGGGGGCAAAACCGAATCCGAACTCAACTATTTTGGCTTGGTGGTGCTCGGATTCACTTAAGTGAGCCAAGCACCACCCAACAATGAGTATTCAGGCCGCTTGACCCTGGTCTTTTGGCCAACTCGCATCTGCGTCCGTTTGAGATTCAGAATGCGATACTCGTTCAATTTCTGAGGTGTCCGTACGAACTCTCGTGAAGGTGCTTGTTCCAAAACGAAGATCGTGACCAACACTGAAGGCTTCGACATCGGCGCTTGTTCCGCGCGTACCATCTGCTCTCTCGAATTCTCTGATCTGCAGCTTGCCGAAAATCACCACATGATCACCTTGGGCCAGTGACTCCATGGTGTTCTCCGCCAAGCCTCGAAAAGCCGAGACTGAATACCAGTTAGTTGGCCCGTCGACCCATTGGCCTGATTCAAGATCTCGCTTCCTTTCGTGAGTAGCAGCTCGGAACTTCAGAACAGAAACTCCTTTTTGGGTAATGGTCAACTGCGGATCCGTGCCAACGATGGCACGGATAGTCACTAGATCGCTCACTGGACCCCCTCCTTATAATCCGGACACCGAGGACTGTTCCCGGCGTTAGTCCTCATGGTGCTGCCTGCTCGATTACCCAAGAGAGCGACGACCGCGATTTGTGGATACCCAGTCAATCGCCCCTCCTTGTTGCCCGAGGTGATCCAAGTTCTGCTCCGGCGACGTTCGAACTAGAAGTGGCTGGCTCACCGGTCCAGACGATGTGCCTAGAATCGCGAAGACGCCGTTGCAGTTAAGTAGGCCGAGATTTTGGTCAATTGAAATAACCTTGCCTGATTAGGCGGAAATGGATAACTTCGCCCTAGTAGCCTCAAGTCGTATTTTTAGTAGGCAATGAGCTAAACTATTCTTCGGCTAAGCCTCCGTAGCTCAGCTGGATAGAGCAAGAGCCTTCTAATCTCTAGGTCACCGGTTCGAATCCGGTCGGGGGCACATTTAACCGCTGTTCACTTTGAAAATAAGTGAGCAGCGGTTTTTTCTTGTGGAGAGAATACCTGCTTCGCTAGACAGGTTTAGTCCATGGGACAGCGTTCGAAAAACCTGGCGTCTAGCAGTTGCTAGACAGGGCTCACGGCATGTTCCCGCACCGATTCCCTGCCCTCATTTGGCAATAATTGAAGACTCGCGTAGGGGCAATTATCGCCTTCCAGCTTCATAAGTTTCGTCGCCTGATGGCCTGAGATCAGCCAGTTTCCTGTGCGCGCGCTTAACAGGAGCCACGCATCCTCGCTGAATCAAAACATGGGGCAACTGAACGGTAACTTAGCGGCGAATTTTGCGATAAACTCTAGGGAATATAGAAACCGAGAGGCAACATTTTCTCATGATTCAACCGGTCGCCATCCGAGAGCGGCTCGTCCCCTCTGAGCGCACCAGTATCAACCTAATATTCCTGCTTGCAGGACTTTCCTTCGCTTCGTGGGCCGGCCGGCTTTCGATTATCGATGCAGTACTAGGATTTTCCGGGTTAGGTCTCGGCTCGTTCCTGCTTTGCATGACCGTCGGAACACTTATTGGCTTGGCAATCATCCCAACCATCAGTCGATACGTTCCCACAAAACGACTCTTGTGTTCTCTGCCTCTGGGGCTTGCGCTTTGCCTTCCGATACTCGGCATCGCCATCTCAATCACTCAAAGTACGGCACTGGCCTACATTGCCTTGTTTATCAACGGCATCATTTTTGGTTGCCTCGACATCATGATGAACGTCAGCGGTGCACGAATTGAACGTGAACTCGGGCGGAGCATCATGCCCTCGCTACACGGTTACTTCAGCCTAGGCTCTTTGTTGGGAGCCGGCGTGGCAACAGCATCGATCGCACTGCACATCCCGAGTATCTGGCATTTCAGTTTTGTATCCGTAGCCATTCTCGTGTTGGCATTTGTCGCCCATCTTGGACTGTCCTCGTGGGAAAACGAGAACTTCGCAAACCGTGCCAAAGAGAAATCTGCGCAGTCCTCGGCACCACCACGCAAGCTCGGACTACTTATGCTCTTGGGTCTGATGGTTGCCGGGCTGAGCTTCGCAGAGGGTGCTGCCAACGACTGGATAGCCGTTGCCACCGTGGACGGCCACGGGTTGAAGCACCAGGACGGTGCGCTCATGTTCACGCTGTTCGTGGGGGCTATGACGTTGGGCCGTTTTGTTGGCGGTCAGCTCGTAGACCGACTTGGGCACAAGAACACGTTGCTGTTCATGGGATCTATCGGACTAGTTGGCGTTTGCCTGTTCATCATCGGAGCCAATCCGTATCTCATCGGTTTGGGTTCGGCAATGTGGGGACTTGGCAGTTCTTTGGGCTTCCCCGTCGGCATGAGTATCGCAGCTTCCAGGAGTGAACGCCTGGGCCCCAAGGCTGTAAGCATTATCAGCGCCTTCGGATATGGTGCAATGCTTGGCGGCCCGCCACTCATTGGACTCATCGTCGACAGCACCGGACTGCCTCAAGCACTCTGGATCTGTGCGATCGTCTTGGTGATGTCACTTCTACTAACTCCCCGAGTCAGCCGCCGCCCGCGCTAGAGCTCTTCGCGCAACTAGACAGGGATAACGGCGCGCTCTTTGATGTTACGCATCACGATGGTACTGGTGAGCTTCTCAACCCCAGGTAGTCCGACCAAGACATCGTCATAAACGCGCTGGTAATGACTGAGGTCTTCGGCAAAAACGCGGAGCAAAAAGTCAGGTTCACCAAAAAGTCGTTGCGCGTCAACGATGAGATCCACCTTTTCGACGGCTAGCTCAAAATCTTTGAGCTGCGCACGATCCTTGAGCGTGACAAACACGAGCGCTTCAAAACCTAGACCAACCCGATCTGCAGCGATCACGGCTTGATATCCCGTAATGATTCCGGTTCGCTCAAGCTCACGAATACGTCGATGGCACGGAGCTACGGACAGACCAATCTTTGTGGCCAACGCCGTAGCGCTGATACGACCGTCAATCTGCAGTTCAGCGAGTATCGCGCGATCCAATTTGTCCATGATGCCAGCGTAGCGCACAAATAGTTTGCGCCAACTCGTCAGAAAGTACGCTTTTCTTGCACAAAGTTCGGATTCCTCCCAAAAATCAGCAAACACATTTTGAGTGAAATTTCCTATGGTTGATTCAACGCTGATTGATACCTAGGAGACGGACTTATGGACCTCGCTCAAATTGCAGGATTTCTCCTAGTCTCAGTTACTTTGGCGTGCACCCCAGGAGCCGATTGGGCATACATCATTTCGGCAGCCCTCGGCCAGCGCAGCTACCGGCCAGCAATCTGGGGTCTCATCTCCGGCTACCTTTTGCACACGGCACTGTTGGTTTGCGGAATCGCAGCTTTGGTCGCCAGTTCACCAACTGCTTTGATGTGGTTAACCGTTGCTGGCTCCTTCTACCTACTCTGGCTCGGCATCTCCACGCTGGCGTCATTCAAACGTGCGAAGTTTTATGATCCAGCCGAGGCTTCAAGTCCTTCTAGCGTCGACTCTGCAGATTTTGTACCAGCAGAAAGTCGCACACCGCTGAGCGAGGGTTCCGTTGCGGTCATGTCCAAGCCCAAAGGTTCCATAATTTCACGAAGCCCGTACCTGCGTGGCCTACTGACCAGTGGAACAAATCCCAAAGCGTTACTACTCTACGTTGCCTTGATTCCGCAGTACCTGGACACCTCAGCAACAGCGCCAATCTCCGTTCAGACCGCCACCTACGGTCTAACACATGTGGGCGTTTCGATTGTTGTCTACTTCAGCGTCGCGATGGCAGCAAGGGCGTTGTTGCGCTCACGTCCAAAGGTAGCTCGGGGCGTCACATTATGCTCGGGTGTCATTATGGTGTGCCTCGCGCTTGGCTTGATCTACGAACAATTTTTTGTCGCATAGCTAATTTATTGAACGCTGATCAAGACAATTGAACAGTGATCAAGTATGCTCTTTATCGATGGTATTTCAACCATCCGATCCGTTAGTCAGACCAACGCCACAATGACGTGCAAGTTCGGTTTGGCTCAGAGCATCACGCTGGAGCTTTTGTGGAACTACCCCCAATCCGCATCGAGAACGTCACTGTTCGGTATGAGGACAGAGACGTTTTGACAGACGTCAGTCTCACCCTGAACGAACAGCGAATTGGCATCATTGGCGCCAACGGCGCCGGCAAAAGCACGTTGTCACGGTTGCTCAACGGACTGGTGCTTCCCACCCAAGGTTCGGTTCATATCGGCGAGCTGAACACCAAGCAACACTCCAAGCCGATCAGGCGTCAAGTGGGATTTGTTTTTCAGAATCCCGCCAATCAAATCATCATGCCGATCGTCTCCGAAGATATTGCTTTTGGGCTAAAGAACCTGGGGATGAGTAAAAATGAGCGGCAGCAACGCGTCGCGGAAACCTTGTCCGAGCTGAACATCTCCCACCTCGCAGATCGTGAAAGCCATACGCTCTCCGGTGGCGAGCAACAAATGGTGGCACTGGCTTCAGTCCTAGCGATGCGCCCTCGGACCATCGTTTTTGATGAGCCAACAACCATGCTCGACTTGCGCAACAGGCTTGGCTTTCAACGCGAAGTATCCAGGCTCTCACAAAGAGCCATCGTGATTACCCATGACCTGGAAATCCTCGAAGACTTTGAACGTGTGCTCGTCGTGACCGATGGACACATTGCGTTCGACGGGCCCGCCGATGCCGCAATCGACCACTACCGGGCATGGAGTCACGCATGATCGCGGCTCACAATACCTCGTACCTTTCGCGCATAAAGCCCGGATGGAAGTTTGGAAGCCTGCTGGTACTGAGCATCGCGCTCTACATGATTACTTCGTGGCAGGTCCTGCTGGTGGCATTCGTGCTCAGTGTGTTCTTGCTGGCCACCGCACGTGTACCAATGAAATTCCTTCGCGGACCATTGATCTCCATCACCATCATTCTTGGTGTCGTTTTTATCCTGCTAGGGATACAAACGGACTGGCTAAACGCTCTTCGCTCGGTTCTACGCCTGTTGACCATGTGTCTATTGGCTTATTCGGTCAGTCTCACCACGCGCTTTTCAGAGATGCTGGAACTCTTTCAGCAAGTTGCCTCGCCACTACGCTACGTGGGCGGAAATCCAGATCAAATCGCATTGGCTCTCTCAATGACTATTCGCTTCATTCCTGAATTGAAAAAGGTCTACATTGAGGTCCGAGAAGCGCAACATGCTCGGGGCTTGGCTAACAACCCGCTGGCCGTCACGGTCCCACTGGTCGTACGTTCACTAAAAATCGCAGACGAAACTGCGGAGGCACTCGATGCCCGCGGCTACGATTCGGCACCGACACGGCGCTAGCTTCACACCGATTTCTCCCTTACTCTTGCTCTCCCTAGGAAAATCTATGACTTCTTCAACTTCCACCTCACAAACCAAGAACACTGTCTACATTGCCGTCTTCGCCGCGATGATCGCCGCCATGGGTTTGCTTCCTCCGATCACGCTTGGAATCATCCCCGTGCCGATCACGTTGCAAACTCTCGGAGTCATGTTGGCCGGAGCGTTGCTCGGTCCATGGCGTGGTGCTATGGCTTCACTAGTCGTCGTTGTTCTGGCCTTGGCTGGGTTGCCCTTGCTCGCCGGAGGACGTGGCGGGTTCGGCGTATTCTTGGGCCCAACCGGCGGATACCTCTTGGGATGGATTCTAGGGTCCCTGATCATCGGTGCACTGTTCAAGTACTGGGTGTTGCGGATTACCGGCAAGACGGCCCAGTTCTTTGCAGGATTACTCTCCGTGATCGCCGGCGGCATCGGAGGCATCTATCTCTGTGGTGTCCCTTGGACTGCAATGGTTACCGGACTGGACCTAGGCACCTCGCTGCTTGGTTCAGCGGCGTTCCTACCTGGCGATCTGTTCAAGGCAGTCGTGACCACCTTGGTGGCCCTAACCGTGCACCGCAGTTACCGTGGGCTGATGAAGTAAGCCATGGATTACTGGACCGCTCTGAATCATTGGTCCCAACAACGCCCCGATCATCTAGCCGTTGCTTCTACCGTCGGCCAGCTGACCTATTCTCAGCTAGCCGACTACGCCCAGCAACTGGCTACAACGCTGGATGCTGTTCCAAATCAACGAATTGGAATACTGACCAGCGACCCCGTTCAGATGGCTGTCGGCTTCCAAGGAACTGCGCTGGCGGGCAAGACCTTAGTAGTGCTCGACCCAGCTTGGCCTGAAGCGCTCCTGCGTTCAATGATCAATCTGCTTCAGTGTACCCATCTGATCTCCCAGGACTTACCGGAATGTCTTGATGCCGACACCTTCAAGCTGGTTCCACTCCCCCAGAGTGGTTCAACTGGCCCACGGATCACCCGTGCCAATTCACCCAAACGTGAACTACTGATCATCTGCACTTCGGGTACAACATCACGACCCAAGGCAATTGTCAGGACCGCTGAATCCTGGACCACATCCATAGCTTCCGGCGCAGACATATTGGGAGCAACCTCAGCTTCGATCACGCTTTCTCCCGGTCCAATATCCCATGGTCTCGGACTGTACTCGCTGGTGGAATCCTTACACACCGGTGGAACATTCGTGGGCACCGGTCGATGGAATGTGGACGGAAACCGCACGCTTCTCAAGCGCTTCAGGTGCAACAGAATTGTCAGCGTTCCGACCATTCTGGAACTGATGCTCAACAGCATAGATGCCAACCTGCTTGGCCACGTGACCTGCGTGGTTAGCGGCGGAGAATCACTACGTCCCGTAGTCGTGAACCAATTACATAGTCTTGTCTCCTTGAGGCACTGCGTTGAATACTTTGGGAGCAGCGAACACAGTCTGATTGCCTATGCGAAACGCATCCCCGGAGGTGTGGCTTCCAACAACTTCGTTGGGACATTGTTCCCAGAGGTGGAAGTTCACCTGCACGACAAGGATCTGCACACTGGCACGGGACGCGTATTTGTTCAAAGTCCGTTTAACGCGATTGATTACTTGGCCGAGACCGCCCCACCCATGGCCAGATGCCACACTTCGACAAGCATCTGCGACATGGCAAAGGTATCGGGTAATCGCGAGATAACTTTCTTGCGGCGCGGTGACGGAATGCTGAATCTGCACGGCAACAACATCTACGTCCAAGAAATAGAACAGGCTTTTGTCCGAGTCGGATTGCCTCAGATAAAGATCCAGGTCCAGGGCAGTGACGGAAATGAACGCCTCGTCGCCTTCGTCTGCTCCACACCTGTTGAAGGCCAGGACCTCTTATCCGAGCTCGGAGAATTCCTGCCCACCTACAAAATCCCCCACGAAGTCATATTCATGAGCCGTTGGCCGCAAACTTTCAGCGGCAAGGCGACCCTATTGCATCTGGACGAAGGCTCCGAAGAATTCCTACAAAGATTGCGACTACGATGACTGACGCCTTTGTCACTAATGCACTACGCACGCCGATCGTTAGGGCAGGTAAAGAGTACGCCCGCACAAACGCCGAACAACTTTTGGCACCGGTTTTTGATGCCCTGCTCGAACGCTGTGGATTGTCGCCGGCGAGCGTTGATCACGTGTTCGTTGGAAATGCCGCAGGACCGGGCGGCAATATTGCGCGCGTCGCGGCGCTCGCTTCGGGCCTACCTTCATCAGTTGGAGCTACATCTCTGGATGCACAGTGCGCTAGCGCGTTAGAGGCCATTGCAGCCGGCGCACGCATGATTCGTTGTGGCGAGGCTCAGGTTGTACTTGCTGGTGGTGTGGAATCGGTCAGCACCGCGCCCTGGCGGGTCGAAAAGCAGACGTCTTCCATCTCGCCGCCAAGACTCTATTCACGAGCAAGATTCACTCCGTATCCAGACCCCGATCCAGATATGGGTACCGCTGCAGAAAACATTGCTGCACGATTCGGTGTGAGTCGGGCTCGGCAGGATGTCTTTGCCTTGCAAAGCCACCAACGCGCAGTGCAAGCTGCGGTGGATGGCGTCTTTCGCGATGAACTAGTTCCAGTGAAGACCGCCTCTGGACTCATCGAGGAAGACACGTGTCCTAGATCCACGCTCAGTGCCAAGAAGCTGGCTACGCTCAAACCCGCCTTTGTGGAAGGCGGAAGCGTGACGGCAGGAAATTCTTGCCCGATCAATGACGGGGCAAGCGCTGTGCTCTTGGTCAGCGACAAGGTTCTTGAGAAGCTGCAGCCGCAGTTTGCCCTGCGCTATCTCGCATCGTCCTCTGCCGGATGTGACCCTGAAATCTTGGGGATGGCCGCTGCACCTGCCTATCAAAAGCTCTCAAAGCATCTGGAGCACGCACCACAGCAGTACGCGCCGCTGATTGAGTTTAATGAAGCCTTCGCCGTCCAAGCGCTGGCCTGTCTTGATCAATTGGGGATCGCTCCCGAGTCAGTCAATCGAGAAGGCGGTGCCTTGGCACTTGGGCATCCCTACGGGGCTAGTGGAGCTGTTCTAGTCACGCGGCTATTTTCTCAAGCACGGCGAATGAATCTGTCTGGGCAACGGGCTTTCGCATTGATGGCTGCGGCCGGCGGCACAGGTAGCGCCATCGGGTTTGAATCAGTCATCAATTGATCTCTACTCGCGTCGTACAGTAACCCGTATTTTCAGCACAGTCTCTAACTCAAACAAAAAACGCGAGTCGCTACGGATCTTTTCGGATCTGTAGCGACTCGCGTTTTAGGGGTCGAAATTAGATGTTGAACCCAAGGGCTCGCATCTGATCGCGACCGTCATCGGTGATGCGTTCTGGACCCCAAGGTGGCATCCAAACCCAATTCAGACGGTGATCATCAACGATGTTCTCCAACGCCTTTGAAACCTGCTCCTCGATAATGTCGGTGAGCGGGCAAGCTGCGGTGGTCAACGTGAGATCAAGAATTAGCACGCCATCTTCTGCGTACTTCAAACCGTAGAGCAGCCCCAAGTCAACGATATTAACTCCCAGTTCCGGGTCAATAACGTCCTTAAGAGCTTCCTCAACATCTTCCAGAGGAGTCGAAACGGCTCCTACGCTCTGCTCGGTTGATTCAGTCATTGAAATACCTTTAGGCCTTGACGTTCAGGTAGCGGTCGTAGCCTTCGTCTTCCAGACGGTCAGCAAGCTCCGGGCCGCCCTGTTCAGCAACGTGACCGTCGACAAACACGTGAACGAAGTCAGGCTTGATGTAACGCAGGATGCGAGTGTAGTGGGTGATCAACAAGGTACCCATGTTGTTCTCATCCTGTGCGCGGTTCACGCCCTCAGATACGATCTTCAGTGCGTCAACGTCCAAGCCCGAGTCGGTCTCGTCGAGAATGGCGAACTTAGGCTTGAACAGTTCCAGCTGAAGGATCTCAACACGCTTCTTCTCGCCACCGGAGAAGCCTTCGTTGACGTTACGACCAGCGAAGTCGGCGTCAATCTTGAGCTTGCCCATAGCTTCCTTGACGTCCTTGGTCCAAGTACGCAGCTTCGGAGCTTCTCCGTCGATTGCGGTCTTAGCGGTACGCAGGAAGTTGGTCATGGTTACGCCTGGTACCTCAACTGGGTACTGCATAGCCAAGAACAGGCCAGCCTTGGCGCGCTCGTCAACGCTCATTTCCAGCACGTTTTCACCGTCGAGGGTGATGGAGCCGGAGGTGACGTTGTAGCGTGGGTGGCCAGCGATGGTCGAAGCCAAGGTCGACTTACCCGAACCGTTAGGACCCATAATTGCGTGGGTCTCGCCGGTCTTGATGCTCAGGGTTACACCCTTGAGAATTTCCTTCTCGCCCTGCTCGGTGTCAATAGAGACGTGCAGGTCTTTGATTTCCAGAGTAGACATACGTCGTTCCGTTTCTTTCTAAAAAGCTCTAAGGCTAAAAAGCTGGTGAAGCGAGTACTACCTAGTGCTCGGTAGCAGCCAATTCTTCTTCGATGGTGTCGGTCAGTCGCTCCTGGAGAGCTTCGTCGCCGATTTGCTGAACGATTTCGTTCAGGAAGCCACGGACTACCAAGCGGCGTGCGGTCTTTTCGTCGATACCGCGAGCCATCAGGTAGAAGAGGTGCTCATCATCGAAGCGACCGGTGGTCGATGCGTGTCCAGCACCATCGATCAAACCAGTTTCGATTTCCAGGTTTGGAACCGAGTCAGCGCGAGCGCCGTCGGTCAGAACCAAGTTGCGGTTAGCTTCGTAGGAATCGGTACCCACAGCTTCCTTCTGGATCAGCACGTCGCCAACCCAAACAGTGTGTGCGTCCTTGCCCTGTAGCGCGCCCTTGTAAAGAACGTTCGACTTGCAGTTAGGAACTGCGTGGTCGACGAACAGACGGTGCTCAAGGTGCTGGCCGGGATCTGCGAAGTACAGGCCGTAAAGCTCAACTTCCGCACGTTCGCCGGTGAAGCGAGCCGATGGGTTCACACGAACCAAGTCGCCACCGAAGGAAACAACGATGTGCTTGAACTTAGCGCCCTGGGCAACCAGTGCCTGCTGCGAGGAAGCGTGTACTGCGTCATCTTCCCAAGCCTGCAGTGAAATCACAGTCAAACGGGCGTTGGCGCGAACATCAAATTCGATGTTCTGTGCCAGTACTGCCGAGCCAACGTGATCCAAGATCACGGTAGCTTCTGAGTTTTCTTCAGCAACAATGATCAGGTGCTGAGCGGCAGGAACCAACGATTCGCCGGTGATGCGAAGGCTAGCGTTAGCGCCTTCAGCATTCTTCGGAATGGTCACAACCTGAGTCTCGGAAGCGAACTTCCAAGCATTGGCTGAAACGCGATCATCCGGAGTATGCGCTACACCGTTGAGGGAATCATCTGCAGACACAACCGAAAGCTTGGCGATGTCATTTCCGGTGAGTTCAACCTTTGGAGCTGCGCCAGTGAGGTCATCACTGTGCAGGCCCTTAAGTCGCTTCAAAGGGGTGAAACGCCAGTCTTCTTCACGACCGGTCAGCTTTGCGAAATCCTCAACGTTGGTGCTGGTCAAACGACCGGCACGCGAAGAATCCGGAGCAGCAACTCCGCCACCGTGGCTGTGTGCCTTGGTGGAGGCACCGCCTAGTGGCGAGCTGTCATTATCGTTGATCGGCGAAAGATCTTCGCCCTCTTCGGTGAAACCAGGAATGGATGGAGCGCCAATGCGCACCTTCTCCTCTGGGATGTGGGTGGTGGTCTCCGACATTCTTAACCGACCGATCCTTCCATCTGAAGTTCAATAAGGCGGTTCAGTTCCAGCGCGTATTCCATAGGAAGCTCACGCGCAATTGGCTCAACGAAGCCACGCACGATCATCGCCATTGCCTCGTCCTCGGCCATACCGCGGGACATGAGGTAGAACAGCTGCTCTTCGGAAACGCGGGAAACGGTCGCCTCGTGGCCCATGGTGACGTCGTCTTCACGAACGTCGATGTATGGGTACGTGTCCGAACGCGAAATCTGGTCAACCAGCAACGCGTCACAGACCACCGAGTTCTTGGTGCCCTTGGCACCTTCCTGAACCTGAACCAGACCACGGTAAGCCGAGCGTCCACCGTTACGAGCAACCGACTTGGCAACAATGGCCGAGGAGGTGTTCGGAGCGATGTGAACCATCTTGGAACCGGTGTCCTGGTGCTGGCCTTCGCCTGCGAAAGCGATGGACAGGGTCTCGCCCTTGGCGTGCTCGCCAACAAGGTAGACCGCAGGGTACTTCATGGTGACCTTGGAACCGATGTTGCCATCGACCCATTCCATGGTTGCGCCTTCTTCACAGATAGCGCGCTTGGTCACCAGGTTGTACACGTTGTTCGACCAGTTCTGGATCGTCGTGTAGCGAACGCGAGCGTTCTTCTTCACGATGATTTCCACAACTGCCGAGTGCAGCGAATCAGACTGGTAGATCGGGGCGGTGCAACCCTCGATGTAGTGAACGTAAGATCCTTCATCAGCGATGATCAAGGTGCGCTCGAACTGACCCATGTTCTCCGTGTTAATACGGAAGTAGGCCTGCAGTGGGATTTCTACGTGTACGCCCTTAGGAACGTAAACGAAAGAGCCACCGGACCATACTGCGGTGTTCAACGAAGCGAACTTGTTATCGCCTGCTGGGATTACCGAGCCGAAGTACTCCTGGAAGATCTCTGGGTGTTCCTTCAGACCGGTATCGGTATCAAGGAAGATGACGCCCTGAGCTTCAAGGTCCTCACGCAGCTGGTGGTAAACAACCTCAGACTCGTACTGAGCGGCAACACCGGAAACTAGGCGCTGCTTTTCAGCCTCAGGAATACCCAACTTGTCGTAGGTGTTCTTGATGTCTTCAGGAAGCTCATCCCAAGTGGTTGCTTGCTTCTCGGTGGAACGCACGAAGTACTTGATGTTGTCGAAGTCAATGCCCGAGAGGTCTGGACCCCAGGTTGGCATTGGCTTGCGGTCAAAGTACTTCAGCGCCTTCTGGCGGCGGTCCAGCATCCATTCTGGCTCGGACTTGAGGGCGGAAATGTTCGCCACAACGTCCTTGTCAACGCCGCGGCGAGCGTTAGCACCCGCGTCGTTCTTATCTGACCAGCCATATTCGTAATTGCCGATTCCTTGGAGTTCGGGGTTCTTCTCCAGAATTTCGGAAATTACACCTGGGTCTGCTGACTCCTGTGCAATCTGATCCGTCATCGCGGCCTCTCCTGCTTCGTGAACTGAATTCGAGTTCTCTTCTCGGCGCGCATTGGCGCCTTTTCACGCCCCACAGGGATGTGGGTCGTGCACACGTGTCCGCCGCCAGCCAAGGTCGACAATCGTCGAACGTCGACTCCAAGCAATCTGGCGAACATTTCAGTTTCCATGTCGCAAAACACCGGAAACTCTCGTGCCAAGTCTTGTATTGGGCAGTGGCCCTGACACAGCTGAACGCTATGCATCAAAGCGGTTGCCACTTTTGTATCAACTTTTCGGCTGTACCCCACAAACCCGTCCGCGCTAAGCAAATTGCTTAGAACTTCGGCTCGTGCTTCCAGTCCTTCAACACCGATCAACGCTTTCGCGTATCGGGTCTCCATTTGTGCGAAACGATTACGCGCGAAGGTGCGAATCGCATCGTCTCCTGCCGCATCGCCGAGCATCTTTAGTGCGTCGGTAGCGATTTCCAAGTAGTCGTTGCCGAGCTTCGTCTGGCCGCGGTGCGAAAGCACGTAGCGACGTGACGGGCGTCCGGCGCCCGACTTCTGGTTTGCTACCAGTTTCACTTCAACAAGTCCCGACTTCGAGAGAGCGTCAAGGTGACGGCGTACTGCTGCCGGAGTGAAGCCAAGCTTGTTGCCCAGCTCCGCTGCACTCACAGGTCCGTCCTCTAGTACTGCGTAGAGAACACGATCGCGCGTGCGTTCTTCGGTATCCCCAACTGCACCAACTGTTTCGGCAGTGGAGCCACTAGCTGAGTCTAAATTTGATGAATACACAACACAATCATGCGTAAATTTTTGCTCTAGGTCTAGTAAGGAAGGGCTTACTAAGTGAGAGCTTGCCCACCTCGTCATCCGATACCTCTTAAGTAAGAACTTCTCTTTCCATTCTCTCGCCCCTAGTCGGTGACCGCGAGTCTTGGTGACACAGTCCTCAAAATTCCAACTTCGACATGTCGTAGAATGTTTTGGTGTCTTCCCAAACCCCCAGTCTGATCATCAATGAACTGGCCAAAGATTTAGGGCCAGTCCCAGCCTTGGACAACCGCATGCTGCGCGTCCTAGAGTCAGTGACCCTGAAGGCTTACCCCGGCCAGATCACCACGCTGCTCGGGGCAAATGGCGCCGGCAAATCCACCACCCTGGCCTGCGCCCAAGGCTTACTGCAACCCAACGGTGGCACGGTCGAGCTACTGGGTCAGGATCCCTTCGGCGACAACCCCGACCTTCGTTCGCGGGTGGGCGTTATGCTTCAAGACGGTGGACTTCCCCCCTCGATGCGGCCAGTGCCGTTGCTGCGACACGTCGCATCCTTGTATAAGAACCCCATCGACATTGATGCGTTGATCACACGACTAGATCTCGAGTCTTTTGGGACCAGAACTATTCGCCGACTCTCCGGCGGCCAAAAGCAGCGTGTAGCCATGGCTATTGCGCTAGCTGGCGATCCAGAAGTTCTTTTCCTTGATGAGCCCAGCGCCGGGTTGGACCCACAGTCGCGTCAAGTCGTTTTTGATTTGATCTCTGAGCTGCGTGATGCCGGCAAGGCAATTATTCTCACCACTCACCTCATGGATGACGCCCAGCGCCTAAGCGACTACGTCTACATCATCGATAAGGGCTGCACCGTCGCCCAAGGCACCGTTGCCGAACTGATCGAGCGAGCTGCCGAAGATCAAGACACCCGGCCAATTGCCTTTGCGGCACCGGCTGGCCTAGTCCTTCCAGAACCGCCTGCTGGTTTACACCTTTCAGAAACCTCTCTCGGCGAATACCGCTTGGACGGTGTCAGCTCCCCCGAACACCTGAACTGGTTAACCACCTGGTGGGTCCAAGAAGGTATTCTGCCCACGCAGCTCAACCTTCAATCACGCAGCCTCGAAGATGTGTTCCTCGAATTCGCACAAAAGGAGGAACGCGCATGAGCCAGCCAGTAGCAACGTCAAACGCCACATCGCCGCTCAAACGTATTCTCGCTCAGGGTAAGTACGAGTCCATTCAGATGCTCAGCAATGGTGAGCAGCTCATCCTTGCCGTGGTTATGCCGCTGATTGCATTGGTCGTTCTGAACGTCACCGATCTGATCGAGGGTGTAGCGGAACGAAATATCGACGCCGCAGTCCCCGGCGTGTTGGCACTGTGCGTTATTTCAACAGCCTTCACTGGTCAGGGCATCGGTACCGGCTTTGATCGCCGTTACGGTGTGTTGACGATGTTCTCCACTACTCCCCTGGGTAAGGCTGGTCTGATTTTCGGCAAGGTTATTGCCGTGCTGACCGTCTTGGTTATTCAGGTTGTGCTGATCACCGCTGTGGGCCTGTTCATGGGCTGGCATCCAAACCTTGCGGGTATCGCCCCAGGAATCCTGTTCTTGCTCCTAGGCGCGGCCGCATTCACCTCTCTGGGTCTGCTGATTGCCGGAACCGTTAGGCCAGAAGCAACCTTGGCGATCACCAACCTCGCTTGGATCCTGCTAGCTGGCGCTGGTGGCGTCTTGTATCCACTGAGCATGGCGCCGGCGTGGATTCAGCCCACCTTGAACGCCTTGCCCTCTGCGGCCTTGGGCGATGCAATGCGCGACGCATTAATTTCAGGACACTTCAGCATTGCTGGACTGATTTTCCTTCTCTTGTGGTCCGCAGCTGCATCCTTCGCCGCCATCAAGCTGTTCAAGTGGAACTAAGCTACCGAATTAGTCTCTAAGGGAGATTCCCATGTCTTCAGACCTATCCGCACAAAGCTGGGCCAGCAGGTTGCCAACAAAAATCACGCCTTTGGTGCACGGCCTAGCTATCGCTTCTCTGGTTTCGCAAGTTGGCATCATCGTCACCGGTGGGGCTGTCCGCCTGACCAAGTCTGGTTTAGGTTGTTCACGTTGGCCGAATTGTGTTCCAGGATCCATGACGCCCGTTCCTGAAATGGGAATTCACGGCATCATCGAGTTCGGAAACCGCACGCTGACTTTCGTTTTGCTGTTCATTGCCATCGCGTTCCTGATTTCGGTTTGGTCGATGCGTCGCAGCCACTCAACCATTTTTAAGTTGGCCTGATTCTGCTTCTGGGTATCCCTGCTCAGGGCGTCATTGGTGGCATTACGGTGCTGACCGGGCTGAATCCATGGATAGTTTCCTTGCACTTCCTGCTTTCCGGAACGTTGGTCGTGCTGGCCACGCTCCTGGTGAACCGCACTCGTACCGAGCTCAAGAAGCAAGTAAGTCCCCCGGCTACCAAGAGCCTTCGACAGGTTTCGACTGCTGCCTGGATCTTCTCAATCGTTTCAGTCATTCTTGGCACCATCGTCACCGGCACCGGGCCGCACGCAGGTGACGCAACTGCGCCAAGGCATATGTTTGATCCATCGTTGGTGACGCGGATGCACACTGCCCCGGTCTACCTGCTGGTTATCGCGACAATCGCCCTGATCATCATGACTCGCAAGTCGGATGTGAACCGGCGCCTGCGCACTTCCGTCTGGTGGCTGGTGGTAGTCATCCTTATCCAAGCCGCTATCGGATATACCCAACACTTCACCGGGCTACCAATCGGTTTGGTTCTCCTGCATATGCTTGGGGCCAGCCTGTTGCTGGTATCCAGTACAGATACCTGGGATCGAACTTCGCTTCTTCCGAAGTATCAGCGAGTCGACAACTAGTCTCGGCGTAACGCTCGGGTGGCCATGCAACTAAAATGCATGGCCACCCGAACTGTTTAAAATGTGTTGACAACCGCCAGGGGCCTAACTTGCCAGCTTACGTTTCTCAAACCACAGCAGGCCATATAAGCCAAAGTAGAAGTACGCAATACCCGCTAGCCATAACGCTGCCATCAACATCCCTTGATCAAGGATGGAACCGATGGACACCCCTGCTCCAATGACGCAAGTTGCCCAGAGCGCCAGCCTGAATTTGAGAACGAACCCTACGCCGCAAAGGAGTCCGAGCGCTGCATAGACGTAGGCGCCTGCTCCCTGAACGCCACCGGTGGCCAGCCCAGCTAAGGAAAGCAACACCGGGATCAACAACACGACGCCACCGATAGCTTGAACGGTGCGCGACCGCTTGGATCTACCAACATGGCTGAGCTTTAGATTATTTGCACCGGCGAGCATCCAGGCGGTGACCATCGAAGGCACGAAAAACATTCCCAGCCCGGTCCCGCAGATAATCACGACAACCGTCATGACAATGGCGGCCGCAATGCTGTATTTTCGCGCAGTAGTCGTAATTGATGCTCAGTCCTTGAAGCTCTACAGGGCCAAAAGCCATGTTCACAATGGTTGAATCCGAGGATCGCGAAATAATCGCGGAAAACAGACCCGTCACCAACGCGACGATGCCCAGTACCCGGCGGATGCGACGCAGTCGAGGCGAGTTTCCGTCACGCAGCACGTCTTCTAGGTACGGTGCCGCTACTGCTTGCGGAGTTCCGAGGGCGGCAATGATCTCGCTTTCGCTACGCCCCCTTTCGCGACCTTCATCGATGTGCTCCGCGATATCTTCAACGAGCTCTCGTCGAGCCTCTATCGGCACATTTCGTAATTGATGATCCAACGACCGCAGATAGGCCTCCACGCTTTGGTTCTCAGCTGCCTTCGCCATCTTGCCCTCCAAGCAATTGTTCAACCTGTTCCGTAATGTCGGCCCACACGGCGCGGAACTCCTTGAGCATGATCTGCCCGTGGCCGGTGATTGAGTAGTATTTTCGCTTTCGGCCTGCCCCGCCTTCTTCCCAACGAGTCTCGACCAACCCTGCAGTTTTCATTCGGGCAAGTAGCGGATACAGGCTGCCTTCCCCTGCCGTCAAATGACGTTTCGTCAGTTCCTCAGCAAGTTCTAGCCCATACTTGTCGTCGTTAGCCAGTGATCCTAGGACGCAATATTCGAGAACACCCTTGCGTATATTGGTTGCTATCTTTTCGCGCTGTTCGAGCATGAATTGAGCATACCTTGCATAACAAGACTTGCATAGCAAGATTAACTTGCATGATGCAGACCGACATTAGGTGGACTATAGAGCGGGCACTAACTACGTCCTGGCACCGGGCATGCAAAAGCCCCTCCGCCAATCCAAAGATTGTTTGCGAAGGGGCTAGCGGATCATGAACTCCAAAACGGCTTTTAGCCGAACAGTGGACTTCCGACAAACGGATCAAAAGCCAATGCTAGGAAGACAATCGTCAAGTAAGTGATCGAGATATGGAAGACCTTCATAGCCTTGCGGTTGACTACTGCTGGTTTGTGATCGCCCTGAGCTTCGCGATACAGAACGTGCGACTCTATGACGAACCAGATGCCAGCACCACCGGCAATGGCCGTGTAGAGAATGCCAGCGTGGCCCAAAGGAACTAGCAGCATTGAGCATACGACGGTTGCCCATGCGTAGAGAACAACTTGAACGGATACCCGGCGTGCGTTGGCAATTGCGCCAAGCATAGGAACCGAGGCTGCGTTGTAGTCATCCGCGTACTTCATGGACAGTGGCCAGTAGTGAGGCGGAGTCCAAAGGAAGATGACCAAGAAGAGAATGACAGCTGGCCACTCAATCTTTTCGGTAACGGCCGCCCAAGCAATCAGAACTGGCATACAGCCGGCGATGCCACCCCAAACAATGTTCTGAGCAGTGCGTCGCTTCAGAATCATCGTGTAGAAGACAACGTAGAGAAGAATCGCAGCGAGACCCAAGGCAGTGGTCAGCGGGTTGGTGCCGAACCAGAGAACAACAAGCGACGCAATGGCCAAGACCCACGAGAAGATCAACGCTTCTTTTGGCGTCAGGTCTCCAGTTACCAGAGGGCGTCCCTTGGTACGCTTCATCAACTTGTCCATATCGCGATCGATATAGCAGTTGAATGCACCCGAAGCACCGGCTGCCATTGCGCCACCAACGAGGGTGGAGATCATGAGCCAGAGCGGAGGGAATCCTCGCTGGGCGAAGATCATGGTCGGAAGGGTGCTTACCAGCAGCAACTCGATAACGCGAGGCTTGGTCAGCGAGAAATAGGCGCTGGCCTTACGCTTCACAAAATCTGAGGTGCTCTCACCAGGCTGACGCGACGCGCGCGGCACTGATGCTCCGGCGACACTTTGAGTCTTCAATTAAACGCACTCAGTTCTTCACGGGTACAAGATAGACAAAATCATTCTACGCCCGATAGAAATTCTTTGAAACTCCTTAGCAGGCTCTTCCACGGCAAATCTTGGTGATCTCGGTCAACCTGCTCCACAAAAGTTTGATCCGGCTTACCGCGCTTGCTCAATGGCTCGCTTGGTCACCTCACCTCTTAGCGAACAGCGTCACGAAGTCTCAATATCTGGACAAGGCCTTCTGGAGCTCGGTTCGCGCGCCGACTGGGACCGCCGCAAAATGTTAGTTTTTTGAAACTTTCAGGGTCTTTGACTTCATTGAGTCTACTCATGATCCATTCAACAGATAATAAGTCCTGTATTACGCCAATGCACAAGCACCTACCCTTGTTCATTTCATTTGCGGTGATACCCGGCCGAATGTTTCGTTCAGCTCTGCCCCACCTCGCTTCGTGCCCCTGTGACAAACGAAACATCGTTCCAATCCAAAGGGATCCGGGCATTTGTTTTTATCTGTGGTGAATCAAGCGTTACGTTGCGGAAATAAAGTTGCGCGTCATCTTGCTATAACCAACACGCGAAGCTTTATTTTCGCGATAGAGTTGAGCGAGATTGCGCCGTCGCAACCTAGATCTTCCTGAGCTAAGAAATGTCGGGAACTTGTGGGAGGCGACGGCGTATTGCGTGTCAGCGGGAGATAGCTCCCGTCCGAGCCTGAATGGAAGGAACGCCGCTGTGGCGACTGAATCCTTAGTAGAAGAGTTTTCACTAACTGAGTTGGATCGTAAGGCCATCGACACCACCCGTGTCCTGGCAGCCGACGCTGTTGAAAAAGTTGGCAATGGCCATCCCGGTACCGCAATGAGCTTGGCACCGGCCGCCTACCTGATTTTCCAGAAGCACTTGCGCCACGACCCTAAGGATCCTAACTGGATCGGCCGCGACCGCTTCGTGCTCTCCCCTGGTCACACTTCTTTGACCTTGTACCTGCAGCTTTTCCTCTCCGGCTATGGCCTGGAGATGGAAGACATCGAAGCACTGCGCACCTGGGGCGCAAAGACCCCGGGTCACCCAGAAGTTGGCCACACCGCCGGCGTCGAGATCACCACCGGCCCATTGGGTCAGGGACTGGCCTCCGCCGTTGGCTTCGCCTACTCGCAGCGCCGCATGCGTGGCCTGCTGGACCCAGCTGCTGAAGCTGGAACCAGCCCGTTTGACCACACCGTGTACGTCATCGCTTCCGATGGTGACCTGCAGGAGGGTGTTACCTCCGAGGCTTCATCGCTGGCTGGTCATCAGGAACTTGGCAACCTCGTCGTAATTTACGATGACAACAAGATTTCCATCGAGAACGACACCGACATCGCCTTCACCGAAGACGTACTGGGTCGCTACGACGCTTACGGCTGGCACACCCAGCGCGTTGACTGGACCGTCACCGGCAAATACGTCGAAGACCTCAAGGCACTGGATGAGGCCATCCGCGCTGCCAAGGCTGAGACTTCCCGTCCATCGATCATTGCCCTGCGCACAGTGATCGGCTGGCCAGCACCAACCAAGCAGAACACCGGCGGCATCCACGGTTCCAAGCTGGGAACCGACGAAGTTGCAGGCCTGAAGGAAGTTCTGGGCTTCGACCCAGCAAAGAACTTCCACATCGACCAGGAAGTACTGGATCACGCACGCGAAGTTGTCACCCGTGGCGCCGACCTGCACGAGTCCTGGAACGAAACCTTCAACTCGTGGAAGAGCGCTAACCCAGAAGAGGCTGCTCTGCTTGAGCGCCTGCAGGCTGGCAAGCTTCCAGAAGGCTGGACCGAAAAGCTTCCAGTCTTCGAGCCAGGTTCCACCATGGCCACCCGTTCGGCTTCGGGCAAGGTCATCAACGCGATCGCTGATGAGTTGCCAGAACTGTGGGGCGGCTCCGCTGACCTCGCCGGTTCCAACAACACCACCATCGATACCGCGAAGTCCTTCGCTCCCGAGCGTCGCTCCACCGCTTCGTGGGATGCAAGCCCATACGGTCGTGTACTGCACTTCGGTATCCGCGAGCACGCAGCTGCCTCGATCGTGAACGGTATTGTGCTTTCGAGCCCAACCCGCGCGTTCTCTGGCACCTTCCTGATCTTCTCGGATTACCAGCGTCCGGCCATCCGCTTGGCTGCCTTGATGGGTGTTCCATCGATCTTCGTATGGACCCACGACTCCATCGGTCTGGGCGAAGACGGCCCAACCCACCAGCCAGTGGAGCAGCTTGCTTCGCTACGCGTGATCCCTAACTTCGACGTCGTTCGCCCAGCGGACGCCAACGAAGTTGCTTACGCATGGCGTGGCATGTTGGAGCTGACCGATACCCCTTCGGGCATCGTGCTCTCCCGTCAGAACCTGCCAATCTACGACCGTGCAGCCACCGGCTTCCGCGGCGCAGAGGGCACCTTGAAGGGTGGCTACATCCTGGCTGAAGCCGTTCGTGACGGCGCAGAGGTCACCCCAGATGTCATCTTGCTGGCTACCGGTTCCGAGGTGGAACTGGCAGTTGAGGCTCGTGAAGAGCTGGCCGCCAAGAACATCGCAGCTCGCGTAGTTTCGCTGCCTTCCTTCGAATGGTTCGCCAAGCAGGATGCGGCTTACCGCGAAGAGGTGCTCCCGGCAGCAATCACCGCCCGCGTATCGGTTGAAGCCGGTGTAGCACAGGGCTGGCGCGAGCTGGTCGGCGCTAACGGCGAGATCATCTCCCTGGACCACTTCGGCGCCTCCGCCGATTACAAGAAGCTGTACTCAGAGTTCGGTATCACCACCGCGGCCGTAGTTGCCGCAGCCGAAACCTCCGTTCAGAACGCCGCAAAGTAAGGATTCGAAGTACATTATGAGCAACCCAAATACCCAGGCCCTCTCCGACGCCGGCGTTTCCATCTGGCTTGATGACCTTTCCCGTGAACGACTGACCAGCGGCTCGTTGGCCAAGCTGATCGAAGAGAAGAACGTTGTTGGCGTAACCACCAACCCAGCAATCTTCGCCGCTTCACTGTCCAAGGCTGAAGTGTACGGCGAAGCTATCGCCGAACAGCGTGAAAAGTCCGTAGAGGACGCCATCACCGAGATCACCAGCGACGACGTTGCTGCAGCCTGCGATCTGTTCAAGGGTGTTTACGAGTCCTCCAAGGGCTTCGACGGTCGTGTGTCCATCGAGGTTGACCCTCGCTTGGCTCACGAAACCGCACCAACCATCGCTCAGGCCAAGGCACTGTACGAGCGCGTAAACCGCGAAAACGTACTGATCAAGATCCCAGCAACCCTTGAGGGCTTGGAAGCAATCACCGAGACCATTGCCGAAGGCATCTCCGTGAACGTCACCTTGATCTTCTCGCTTGAGCGCTACCGCGAAGTGATCAACGCGTACCTGATCGGTCTGGAGAAGGCGCACGCCAAGGGCTTGGACCTGTCCAAGATCCACTCGGTCGCTTCCTTCTTCGTCTCCCGCGTTGACAGCGAAATCGACAATCGTCTTGCCGCTATTGGCACCGATGCTGCTACCGCTCTGCGCGGCCAGGCCGGCGTTGCTAACGCTCGCCTTGCCTACCAGGTCTTCGAAGAGACCTTTGCTTCGGCACGCTTCGAGGTGCTGGCTGCCGCTGGCGCCAACGTTCAGCGTCCGCTGTGGGCTTCGACCGGTGTGAAGGATCCTGCCTACCCATCGACCCTGTACGTCACCGAGTTGGTCGCTGCCAACACCGTGAACACCATGCCAGAAAAGACCTTGGACGCTACCGCAGCTGAGGCTGAGGTTCGTGGCGACACCATCACCGGTAGCTACGATGCAGCCAACCACGTGTTGGACAAGCTGGCAGCTGTGGGCATCGATTACAACGAGGTTGTCAACCTGCTTGAGGTTGAAGGCGTTGAGAAGTTCGATGTTGCTTGGAACGAACTGCTCGAAGATATGTCGGTGGCTCTCAAGGGAGCTAAGTAAATGGAACTCGGACTAGTAACCACCGGAGCTGCTCTTGCCTCCGTTGATCAGCTACTTCCGAAGCTGATCGAAGAAAAGATCGCCAGCCGCATCACCGCTAAGGATTCCACCGTATGGGGTCCAGATGCTGAAGCTGAGTCTTCCATCCGTCTCGGTTGGGTGAACCCTTTTGATGCTGCGGCAAAGCTGATTCCAGAAATCTTGGCCCTGCGCGAAGAACTGGTCAAGGAAAACCTGACCCGCATCGTGCTTTGTGGCATGGGTGGATCCTCGCTGGCCCCTGAGGTCATCGCGGCCAACGATGAGATCGAACTGGTCATCTGCGATACCACCGATCCGTCGATGGTCAAGGACATCGTTGGAACCGACTTGGAGCGCACCGTTGTGGTCGTTTCTTCCAAGTCCGGCTCCACCGTTGAAACCGACTCGCAGCGTCGTGCCTTCACCGCAGCGTTCGCCGCCGCCGGTATTGATCCAGCAACCCGCCTGGTGCTTGTCACCGATCCGGGTTCGCCAATGGACAAGGCTGACGGTGTGCGTGCAGTATTCAACGCCGACCCCAACGTGGGTGGACGTTACTCGGCACTGACCGCATTCGGACTGGTACCTTCTGGTCTGGCCGGCGCGGACATCGAGGCACTGGTTGAAGAAGCAGGGCTAATCAACGACATCCTGGCCGCCGACGACGAGGACAACATTGCGTTGCACCTAGGTGCTGCCATGGCTACCGCAGGTCGCGACAAGCTGCTGATCTCCTGTGTTGGCGACGCACTGCCAGGCTTTGGTGACTGGGCTGAACAGCTCATCGCTGAATCCACCGGCAAGCTGGGCAAAGGCATTTTGCCAGTGGCCGCGCACGTTGACGCTCCAGAGCTGAAAAACGTCGCAGCCGACGTACTGCCACTGTTTGTCTACGACGAACTTGCTGAAGAACTAGACGAAGACGCTACCGCTGTGCACTTCAGTGCACCACTGGGCACCGCCTTCATGATCTTCGAGTACGCCACCGCAATCGCCGGCTACCTGTTGGGTATCAACCCATTTGATCAGCCAGACGTTGAGGCCGCGAAGGTCGCAGCACGCTCCATGCTTGATGCTCCAGCACAGAGTGCTCCAGATGCTACCGATGGTTCCGTACAGCTGTACGGCAGCACCGCCAGCACCCTGGCTGAGGCACTGGATCAGCTCACCGCACAGCTGCCAGAAGACGGTTACTTCGCCATCCAGGCGTACCTGAACCGCACTTCGGATGTTGCGTTGGAAGAACTGCGCGATGTGTTCGCACAAAAGACCGGTCGCCCGGTCACCTTCGGCTGGGGTCCACGCTTCTTGCACTCCACCGGCCAGTACCACAAGGGTGGCCCGGCACAGGGTGTCTTCCTGCAGATCACCGCGGACCACAATGATGACCTGGAGATCCCAGATCGTCCATACTCCTTCGGTTCTTTGATCACTGCCCAGGCCATTGGCGACGGTGCAGTACTCTCGGATGCCGAACACAACCGCCCTGTGCTGCGCGTAAACCTCACGGATCGTGCAGCCGGCATCGCCGCCCTACTAGAGGCTGCGAAGTAAGGCACTAATGAACAACCCACTACGCGACGCTCGCGACCGGCGGCTTAACCGCATCGCCGGTCCGGGCGCGCTGGTGTTCTTCGGAATCACCGGCGACCTTGCCCGCAAAAAGCTGATGCCAGCGGTCTATGACCTGGCCAACCGCGGACTTTTGCCCCCAAACTTTGCCATCGTCGGCTTCGGCCGTCGCGACTGGAGCGCTGAAGAATTCACCGCTCAGGCTCGCGAATGGATCCTGGCCAGCTCACGAACCCCGTTTAATGAGACGGTCTTCGCCCAGTTGGCCTCCGGAATGCGCTTTATTTCCGGTGCCTTTGACGACGATGACGCGTACCAGAAGCTCGCCGCAACCTTGGACGAGCTCGCTGAGACGCGTTCTACCGGACGCAACCACGCCTTCTACCTCTCGATCCCACCAAGCTGGTTCGAAATTGTTTGCCAGAAGCTCTCCGAGCACCACCTGGCCAACGACTCGAACCCAGGCTGGGAACGAGTAGTCATCGAGAAGCCGTTTGGCCACAACCTGCAAAGCGCCCGCGAACTGAACGAAATCGTGGAGTCCGTTTTCCCAGCAGATCAAGTCTTCCGCATCGACCACTACCTGGGCAAAGAGACCGTACAGAACCTGTTGGCTCTGCGCTTTGGTAACCAGATGTTCGAGCCACTGTGGAACAACAAGTACGTGGATCACGTGCAGATCACCATGGCCGAGGACATCGGCATTGGTGGACGTGCCAGCTACTACGACGGAGTGGGCGCTGCCCGCGACGTCATCCAGAACCACCTGCTTCAGCTGCTCGCGCTGACCGCCATGGAGGAGCCAATCTCCTTCAACGCCGATCACCTGCGCAGCGAGAAGGAGAAGGTGCTCACCGCAGTTGAACTGCCTGAGGATCTGGGAGCAGCCAGCGCACGCGGTCAGTACACCTCCGGTTGGCAGGGTGCTGAAGAAGTTGTTGGGTTCCTCGATGAGGAAGGCTTCAACCCGAAGTCTAAAACCGAAACCTACGCTGCGGTTCGCTTGAACATCAAGACCCGCCGCTGGGACGGAGTACCGTTCTACCTGCGTGCAGGCAAGCGCTTGGGCCGTCGCGTCACCGAGATCGCGGTCGTGTTCAAGAAGGCTCCTAACCTGCTCTTTGGTGATCACGATACCGACGAGTTCGGTCAGAACGCCTTTGTGATCCGTGTGCAGCCTGATGAAGGTGCAACCATCCGTTTGGCCTCCAAGGTGCCTGGCACCCAGATGGAGATTCGCGATGTCACCATGGACTTCGGCTACGGCAACGCGTTCACCGAGTCATCCCCAGAAGCTTACGAGCGACTGATATTGGATGTGCTCTTGGGTGAGCCACCGCTGTTCCCACGTCACGAAGAGGTCGAGCAGTCCTGGCGGATCCTGGATCCGTTTGAGGAATACTGGGCTTCGCAGCCAACCCAGCCTGATCCATACGCACCGGGTTCTTGGGGACCAGCCAGCAGCGATGAGCTGATGGCCAAAGATGGAAGGACATGGCGCCGCCCATGATGATTGATCTTCCCGACACCACCACCTCGAAGGTGGCCAAGAAGCTGATTTCCTCACGTCGAACCCACGGCGTTGTTGCGCTTTCTCGTGTGCTGACCCTTGTGGTCATCACCCGTGAAGGTTTCGCCGAGAACGCAATCGAGGCAGCCAACCTGGCAAGTCGCGAGCACCCTTGTCGCATCATCGTGGTGGTGCGCGGCAATACCAGTGCCAAGAACCGTCTTGACGTGCAGATCCGTGTTGGCGGCGACGCCGGCGCATCCGAGGTCATCGTCATGCGCACCTTCGGTCCAGATGTTGTGGCTGACGAAGCACTGATCTCGGCCCTGTTGTTGCCAGATGCACCGATCGTGGCTTGGTGGCCACATGGTGTGCCAAAGGATCCATACGCTACGGCCCTGGGCAAGCTTGCGCACCGTCGAATTACCGACTCTGCGGAAGAAGCCGATCCGGTGGCTTCGCTCTACAGTCGTACCGACAGCTACCATGCTGGCGATACCGACCTGGCGTGGACCCGTTTGACCTACTGGCGCGGACAGCTGGCCAGCATCATTGATCTGGTTGGCACCGAAGATCTGACCAGCATCACGGTTAAGGGCTCGGAGAACTCTCCGTCCACCGCTTTGCTGGCCGCCTGGTTGACCATGACCTTGGATGTTCCGGTCACCATTGCTGCGGATAATACGACCGGTGGACTCTCCAGCGTACGTTTGTCCCGCGAGGCAGGAGATGTGGAACTCTCCCGTCCCTCCGGCGCAGTGGCTCACCTGTACCAGCCTGGATCTGCCCCACAGCGCATCTCCCTTCCACGTCGCTCAGTCGCTGACTGCTTGGCTGAAGAAATGCGCCGCCTGGACGCCGATGAGGTCTTCGGCGACGTCATCACCAAGGGTTTGAAGATGACTGAGCTCAGGAGCGTTGTTCCCAGTGATCGCTAGGCAAATCACCATCCATGATGATGTTTCTGCTACGGCGCAGGCCATCGCCGCACGGTTGATCACTTCGATCACCGATGCGGTGACGGCCCGCGGGGTCGCTCACATTGTTGTCACCGGTGGTACCTTGGGCATCGCCGCGTTGGCTGCAGTGGCACAGAACCCAGCAAAGGCTTCGGTCAACTGGTCTCAGGTGCACTTCTGGTGGGGAGATGAGCGTTTTGTTGCCGCTGATTCACCGGATCGCAACGTTTTGCAGGCGGAGGAACTCTTCGCAGCTCTAGATCAGCTGGGCTTGGATCGTGCCACGGTGCACGCTATGGGATCAACTGATGAGTTTGAGACTGCTGAAGAAGCAGCCGTGGCCTACACGGCGTTGCTCGCCGCCGAAGCCAGTGAAGGCGCAGCCTCCCCGGTCTTTGACGTATTGATGCTGGGTATGGGTCCCGACTCTCATGTCGCTTCCTTGTTCCCGAATCACACGCGTTCTGAGGAGTTGGGTGCCATTGCGGTGCACAACTCCCCCAAGCCGCCACCACATCGAGTGAGCCTGACCATGGGGACCATCAACACCGCCCGTGAAGTGTGGTTGATTGTTGCCGGTGCGGACAAGGCTCCGGCCTTGGCTGCAGCCTCCCATGAAATCAATGAAGTGGCAGTTCCGGCCAGCGCTGTGCATGGCACAGAAGCAACCCGCTGGATTGTGGATCGCGCCGCCTCAACCCTGCTCTAAATAGCACCGCAAGGTCGGCCCCTTGAACCTCTTGGTTCGCGGGGCCGGCCTTTGCGCTAACCATCAAACTCCTTGAAGGAAATACATGCCGCAACTGTTATCCTCACAAAAAGTCACCGTCATTGGCGCCGGCGTCATTGGGCTGTCCACCGCTCACGAACTGGCCTCCCATGGCTACCAAGTGACTGTGGTCAGCGATCAAGACACCTTGCAGACTGTCTCTTCGGTATCGGCGGCCATTTGGTTCCCTTACCACTCAGAGAACTCTCCGGCAGCCGACCTGCTACTCTCGCGCACATTGTCCCGCTTCCAAGCCTTGTCGCTGATTCCAGAGACCGGCGTTGATCTACGTTTTGGTATGGACATTGAACGCCGGGCCGATGCTGACCGTTCCTGGACAAATTTTGTAGCCGACTCGGCTCCAGCTGAGCCGGAAATATTGCCCGAAGGCGCTTTGGCTGCCATGGCAGGTACAGTTCCGGTGATCACCATGCCGACATATCTTTCTTGGCTGCGTGGCCAATGCACAAATCTTTCGGTACGGTTCATCGAGCGAACAGTTAAGTCGCTCTCTGAATTCACCGATGAAGCTGATGTGGTCGTTCTAGCAGCAGGTTTACGTGGCGGCGAGTTATTGGGTGATGACGACAGCGTTTACCCCATTCGCGGCCAAGTAGTGCGACTAGCCAATACCGTTGGACTCACCGAGTGGATCAGCGACGATGACCATCCAGACGGTGTTATCTACGTTATTCCACGCCGCGATGACATTATCGTCGGCGGTATCGATGTAGACCATGATTCTAATCCTGAAGTAGATCCACAGACATCCATCGATATTCTCAAACGAGCGACCACGTTAGTCTCTGCCCTCGCAGACTGCGAGGTATTGGAGCACAAGGTTGGCTTACGACCTGCCCGTGAAACAATCCGGCTCGAACGCCTGGATGTTCAAGGGGTTTCGGTGATTGCTGCCTACGGACATGGTGGCGGTGGCGTGACCATGTCATGGGGCACCGCGCAGCGCGTACATGAGTTGATGGGCTCCTAAGCGACGCAAGCGACCATCGAGTTGCAAGTGTAAAAATCGACGCAAATGGGAGTTTCAATGGCACCGTGTTGGCGTCCTCAAACCAACAGTTCACAGTGCCTCAGATCACTTTGGCTTGGGTCAGCCGAGGCTAAGTATTTCATCCGTGCTTCTGGTCGAGCGTCGATGCGCGACCTCGCTTCTTCCATTGCGATGGATATGCACTCTACCCTTGCTTGGCGCATCGACCCGCTGGGTCGCAGCGCCTCGGCTAGACCCGAACGCCTTGTGGCCATAATGTTCGCCTCCGCGATGCTCTTCGGCTGACTCCTCCTCTCAAAACCATGGGCCACTACATCGGGGCAGTTCACATCACTGATGGATGGGAATTTCACCGCAACCTCCGCGGTGTGCGTTGCAGGTTTAACAGTCGTGGATACGGCTACTGCCTACACCTTATTCGGCAAGATCGTGATCCTGATATTGATTCAGGTTGGCGGACTTGGATTAATGCTGGTCGACTCGGTGCTCAGCATGTTGGTGATGGGTCGAATAGGTTATCTCACCCGGCTCTCAACACAGCGAGAAAGTAGCGCGGTCAGCTGGTCAGATGTGCGCACCGCAGCAATCATGATTATCAAGTTGTCCCTGACAATTGAACTGGCGGTTGCTGTGCTACTCGCAGGGCGTTTTCCATGCCGTTTCTGCGTTTAATAAAGCCGGTTTCGCCCTGCACACCAATAACTTGATGGATTTTGTCGCTGACCCCTAGCTCTGCCTTCCCATCAGTGTGGCCATAATCCTCGGTGGCCTCGGCTTCCCAGTTTTAGTACAGCTCAAGCACCACTGGAGAAACGCGCTGAAGTGGGCCATGAATACCAGTTTAGTCGTGTTGATGACGGTGCTGTTATTGGTCGTTGGTACGGTATTCATCACCGTCATGGAGTGGAACAACCCAGAAACTCTTGGCCAACTCAATCCAGAATCACGGATTTTGGCCGGCTTCTTTCAGTCCGTTCAAACACGTACCGCAGGCTTCAATTCAATAGATATTGGTGCCATGCATTCCGCTACATGGCATGGCATGGATGTGTTGTTTGTTGGTGGCAGACCGGTCGGTACGGCTGATGCTAACAAAATCACTACTGCGGCAATCCTACTGTTCATCATCATCACCGAGCTTCGTGGCGAAACAGCCGTGAATGCCATGGGTAAGCGTCTGTCCCGCGCGGTACACCGCCAAGCAATCACCGTGGCCCTTTTGGGTGTAGCGACAGTCTTCGCAGGAACGATGGCCCTGAACTTGCTCACAGAATACTCACTTCATCGGTGCCTCCTCGAAGCAACTTCTGCATTTGGAACCGTGGGACTATCAACCGGTATCACCCCGGAACTATCGTCCCCCACAAAGATGGTGCTGGTTGTGCTCATGCATCTGGGCCGAGTGGGCGTACTCTCACTAGTCTCAGCCCTAGCCATGCGCGATCGTAAAGCTCTTTACGAACTACCTAAAGAAAGACCAGCCATCGGCTAAGCTATTGAACGTCCACAACACGAACAATCAACTGGCTAATGCCGATTCTGTAGCAGTTATTGGATTGGGTCGTTTCGGCGAATCCTTGGCCCTAGAACTGATGAAGTCGGGCACGCATGTGTTAGGCATTGATCAACCGGAGCATACCGTTCAGGCCCTAAACGGCGAACTGACTCAGGTAGTACGTGCAGATGATTCCAACCGAGAGACCCTGGAACAATTATCGATTCATGAATTTGATCGAGTTGTTGTTGCCGTCGGCAGCCACTGGCAATCATTAATTTTGTGTTGTTCCCTGCTGGTCAGCATGGGAATCCCGCAGATCTGGGCTAAAGCGCAAGATGACCGACATGGTCTAGTCCTTGAACAATTAGGTATCCACCACATCGTGTACCCAGAGAAGGACATGGGCAAGCTTGTTGCGCACCTTGTACGCGGATCGCTGATCGATTTCCTTGAAATCGATCCCGGCTACGCAATGGTCAAAATGGACGCACCTTCAATTCTGCAGGGTACTAAGCTCAGCGATGCCGGCGTGCGCAACAAGTACCGCGTCACCATCGCTGCAACGACAAACGCAGACGGTGAATGGAAAATACCGAGGGCGATACGGTATTACACACTGGTGATCAGCTCTTGGTACTCGGTTCAGTTGCCGATAACGAAGCCTTTGGGCAACTTGCCTAACCGTTGCTCCCGTAAGAACCTTGCCTAACCGTTGCTCCCGTAAGAACCCAGCTGCGGCCGAGGCGTTATTGGTGCCGTCGCCCAATTTTCATAGCTCCCAAAACTCAATGGGCGCCTTCAACTCATCATGGAAGGCGCCCATTGGCGGCTTTTGACCTTAGGTTTTAGCTAGCTTTCAGCACTCAGTTTCGGTACGAAGGCCACACCTGTAAGCACGGCAGGCTGACGTGACCATGAATACTGGTGATACGTAGACCCCTAGAATCCGCTCGGTACTACTTGTTCTTCCTCCGCAGCGAGCCAAACATGATTAGCCAAAGGACAAAACCCGAGAGACCAGCCAACCAATTTCGCGAAAACGCACCTATGGATTCGGGAAGGTTTACCAAAGCAAGCGACAGTATCAGAAGAAGAGCCAACACGATTAGAGAATGAGGCCTAGTCACGAATTCCACGGACCAATCAGTAATCCGGCAATGAAAAAGAATCCTCCAGTCGCGACTGCACAGTCGAAAGGTCTCTTGCCACACCATTCGTTGAGACTCTTATAGGTACGTGTATCTACTACTCTGTTCATTTTTCCGTCGTTACGGCGTAGTACCAGATACGCTCCTTTGCACGGATTCGTGCCTGATTTGAAGTTCACCCAGATATTTCTGGAATATACTTTTCCCGTCGCGGAACATGTTCTCTGCCAACCTGCAACCGCAGCGCATGCTGGGTTCGCGACAACTGGCCCCGAATCAACGGCAGCGGTCGAACTTTCCGCTAAGTCAACCGCAGTAGTTTCAGGAGTGAACGAACAAGGCGTCGTCGCAGCAGGTAACCCAACACTCTTAACAGATTCGACCGCTTGCACTGGTACCGCTACTAACGAGAACAAAACCGCATACGTCGCGATAATTGCCGTCAAGCGCACTGTTATTTTCTTCAAAAAATCTCCATCGACATTGCGAGTGTCGAATATTACACACCAGATGCTATCGCATCTATTAGTTTCCGACAAGGACATTTTTCAACCTAGCGAAAGAGCAATCGCCGCTAGGACTGCCGCTTGATACCTCCCTAGAGAGCCTTCGATGCCCTTTCAGAGTCAACAAACCACCACAATCTGGCGAAATTGCGGCAACGATAGATGCAACTTTCTAAATTGCGCGAGTTGCTTGGACGGATTTCGCCGCCGTGGCTGAGCCAAGCAGCCAGCAATGCAGGAGAAGGAAGAAGATTACCGACCACGAACCGGTAGGCGGACTTTTTGGACTTGGATGACCGGATACGCAAAGCTGCGCGGTTTATCTCTGGCGAGGTAGGCCAGCGCACGAGGCGCACCTCTTGTACCGCGATTGTCTTCAGCGAACTATTTGGCTGAACGTTCTCAGCGAACTTCCATTCCCCTAGTGCCAGTCCGAAAATGCTGGCGTGTATTTCGTCCGGAACGACGATGAAGAATATGACGTCCGACACGTTTTTTGACTCATTGAAGTAACCACCGCAGACAGATTGCGCGCCCTATAGTAATGTCACATTTCAGGCGCCACAATTCGAAACTCACGTTCCACTTAAGCCAACGGGAGCAGTACATGTCGCAACCAATTGATGCCCGAGATCTCCGCGATACCAATGCCGCAAATCCGGTGACGACACCCGCACAGTTCCGCCAAGAACTGTTACGTCACCTGCAGTACACAGTCGGTAAGAGTCCGCAACAAGCTTCACTCTTCGACTGGCGGATGGCCCTGTCCCACACGGTCCGTGACTACGCGGTGGATCCTTGGTTTGGTGCGACCCGCCGCACCTGGGACGAAGACCGCAAACGGGTCTACTACCTGTCGATGGAATTTCTGATCGGCCGACTGCTTGAAGACCAAGCAATCAACCTGGGACTACGCGATGTCATGGTTCAGACACTTGCGGAATTCGGTTTGAGCTTTGATGAAGTGGCCGCGGGCGAACCTGATGCGGCATTGGGCAATGGTGGGTTGGGTCGTTTGGCTGCCTGCTATCTGGAATCCATGGCCACCATGGGCTGTCCGGCGTACGGCTACGGCCTGCGCTACGAACATGGACTGTTCCGCCAGCACTTTGAAAACGGGCGGCAAATCGAAACCCCGGAAAACTGGTTGGCTACCGACAATCCTTGGGACTTCTCGCGCCCTGAAGCCGCCTATCCGGTGGGCTTTGGCGGCGCGCTCTCCGAGCACGACGGTGCCTCAATCTGGTCGCCCAACTCAAAAGTGCTCGCTTCTGCCCACGACACACCCGTTGTTGGTTACGGCGGCCAATGGGCCAACACTTTGCGGCTCTGGGCTGCCATGCCTAGCGCAGACCTCTTTGACCTGAACCGCTTTAACGCCGGCGACTTTGCCGCAGCCTCAGAAGCCGAGGCGCTGGCTAGAAGCCTGAGCCGGGTGCTCTATCCAAACGACACCACCGAAGGTGGTAAGGAGCTACGGCTCTCTCAGGAATATTTCCTGACTTCAGCTTCCGTACAGGACATCCTGCGCCGCTACCTCGCGGCTCATCAGGATCTGCTCAAGCTGCCAAAGTTTGTCGCAATCCAGATGAACGACACCCACCCAGCGATCGCCGGTCCGGAACTGATCCGTCTGCTGGTAGACGAGCATGGCGTCAACTTTGATACCGCAGTGAAGACGGTCACCGAGGTGTTGGGCTACACCAACCACACACTGCTGCCTGAAGCCCTCGAACGCTGGAGCGTTGGCTTGATGCGCAAGGTTCTTCCAAGGCACCTGCAAATCATCGAAACCTTGGACACCCAGTTCATCGAGCTCCAGGTTTCCGCACCCGACCCGGTACGTCTGATCAGCCACGACCAGGTCAGCATGGGTGATCTCGCCTTCGCCACCAGCCACAAGGTCAACGGCGTCTCGGCCCTGCATACCGAGCTGGTCAGCAAGGGTCTGTTCCCGGTACACAACGCCCTGCACCCCGGGCGCATCGTGAACATCACCAACGGCATCACTCCGCGTCGCTGGCTTAAGCTAGCCAACCCATCGCTGGCCTCGTTGATCACCGATACCATCGGCGCCGGATGGGAAACAGACTTGGAACGGCTTCGTGAATTGGAGCCCTATGCCGAGGATCCTGCCTTCCGCGACGCCTTCGGCCGCAGCAAGGCTCAAGCCAAAGAACATTTCACTAGCTGGCTCGCCAAGGAACACGGCATCGAGTTGCCCGCCGAAGCTTTGTACGACGCTCAGGTGAAGAGACTGCACGAATATAAGCGCCAGTTGCTGAACATCCTGTGGACCATTGCCCACTGGCAGCGGATCAAGCGCGACCCGCAAGCCGGCTGGGTCCCCCGGGTCAAGATCTTCGGCGGCAAGGCCGCCCCGAGCTACCACATGGCCAAATTGATCATTCAGCTGATCAACGACGTTGCCGAGGTTATTAACAACGACCCTGAGACCTCGCACCTGTTACGCGTGGTGTACCCAGCAAACTACGGCGTCTCGATGGCTGAGAAACTGATCCCGGCCGCGGATCTGTCCGAACAGATTTCCACGGCCGGCATGGAAGCCTCTGGCACCGGCAACATGAAGTTTGCGCTTAACGGTGCGCTGACCATCGGTACCCTGGACGGGGCGAACGTTGAGATCCGTGAGCACGTGGGAGAAGAAAACTTCTTCCTCTTTGGGCTCACTACCGAACAGGTCGCCGAACGCCGGGCTCAACCCGATCACTCACGCACCGCTCTGGAAGCCAGCCAAACCCTGCGCGATGTGCTTCAGGCTATTGCCGAGGGCACCTTCAGCCCCGAGGATCACCATCGTTATGACGGGCTGCTCGACTCGATGTGGAACAGTGACTGGTTCTTGGTGGCCTCAGACTTTGAGGACTACGACCGGGCGCAGGGTGAGGTGGCCACCTGCTACGCCGATCCTGAACGCTGGCAGCGCATGGCGATCCTGAACATCGCCCGTATGGGGTATTTCAGCTCTGACCGCTCAATTCGCGAATATATGACGCAAATTTGGGACGTGGAATCCGCACTTTAGGCCGCGCCTCCACGACACGATGAGTAATACTGTCGTGACCTGCGTCATCTTGAATTGAGCGTGCTCTCAGTGTGTTTGGATGAGAGCAATTGAATCGGCTAGGAGTCCCAGTGACTAACGAAGGCAAGAGTCTTTCGGTGCTCGACGTGCAACAGGTTCACCTGTTGGCGCAGGGTCGGCACCCGGACCCGTTTGCGATGCTCGGTCCCACCGAAGATGGCAAGCAGGTTCGGGTGCGCATTCCCGGGGCTGAGCAACTGTGGTTGTTTAACGCCACCGACGAAGTGCAGCTGAAGGCACACCCTAGCGATCCGGCGCTGTTCACCGGGCCAGCCTTGCCGTACTACCGTTTGCGCATCCATTGGCCCTCGGGCTACGTGGAGGAACGCGAGGACGCTTACCGCTTTGGCCCGGTGTTAGGCCAATTTGATGAACATCTAATTGGGCAAGGTGAGCACCATGGCCTGTGGAGGACGCTCGGCGCGCACCTGATCACCCACGAGCAAGTGCCCGGTGTGCACTTTGCCCTTTGGGCACCCAACGCAACCCGAGTCTCCGTGGTCGGAGACTTCAACTCCTGGAACGGCACCGTCCACCCGATGCGCTTGCGTGGAGCCACCGGCGTCTGGGAACTCTTCCTACCCGGGCTTAATGAGGGCACGGTCTACAAGTACGAGCTACTTGGCCAGGACGGGCAAGTGCTGCCGTTAAAGGCCGATCCGGTCGGCTTCGGCTCCGAGCATCCGCCCGCCACCGGTTCGGTGGTTCGCACTCTAGGCGCCCATGATTGGAACGATGAACAATGGGGCGCCCGGCGCGAGTCGATCAACGCGGTTGATGCCCCGATCAGCATCTATGAGGTGCATTTAGGTTCGTGGCGTCGCGATGGCAACACCAATAAGTCACTAAGCTACTTGCAGCTGGCAACACAACTTGTGGACTATGTGGCGGACCTGGGCTTCACCCACATCGAGGTGCTGCCGGTGAGCGAACATCCCTTTGACGGGTCCTGGGGCTACCAGCCGGTCGGGTTATTCGCCCCCACCATCCGTTACGGCACGCCACAGGAGTTCGCGTCATTTGTTGATGCCGCCCACGCCCGCGGGCTCGGGGTCATTGCCGACTGGGTACCCGGGCACTTCCCCACCGACCAGCACGGACTGGGCCGATTTGATGGCACCGCACTGTACGAACACCTCGATCCGCGTGAAGGGTTCCATCCGGACTGGAACACGCTGATCTATAACTACGGCCGCCCAGAAGTGCGCAATTTCCTGGTGGCCAACGCGCTGTACTGGCTTGATGAGTACCACCTCGACGGGTTACGCGTAGACGCGGTCGCATCGATGATCAACCGCAACTACTCGCGTAAGGACGGCGAGTGGATTGCCAATAAGGACGGCGGCAACGAAAACTATGAGGCGCTCGAATTCCTGAAGCAGACCAATGTGGCCAGCTACGGACAACATCCAGGCATCACGATGATCGCTGAAGACTCCACCTCCTACCCCGGAGTCACCCGCCCGGTGGATGCCGGCGGCCTGGGCTTTGGTTACAAGTGGAATCTGGGCTGGATGAACGATTCGCTGGAGTACTTCGGCAAGGATCCGGTCTATCGCAAACATCATCACAACCAGCTGACCTTTGGCATCACCTACGCCTTCAGCGAGAACTTCCTGCTGCCCATCAGCCATGATGAGGTGGTGCACGGCAAGGGTTCGATGTACTCGCGGATGCCCGGAAACCACGCCGACAAGCTTGGCAATCTCAAGGCCTTCTACGGCTACATGTGGGGCTACCCGGGCAAAAAGCTCTTGTTCATGGGCCAAGAGTTCGGGCAGCGCAGCGAATGGAACTTCCAGGGGCAACTCGAGTGGGATGCGCTTGACGATCCCGGTCATGCTGGGGTGCTCTCCCTAGTACGCGATTTGAATAAGCTCTACCGCGAGCAACCCGCCCTGCATCGGCGCGACACAAGTTCCGAAGGGTTCCAATGGCTGCTTGTCGATGACGTAGAGCATCAGGTGTTCGCCTGGCTGCGCCGCGGCGAGCCTGGCGATGCGCACGTGGTGATCGTCGTGAACCTCACCCCGGTCGAACGCACCGGCTTCCGCATTGGATTCCCGGTTCCCGGACGCTGGCGCGAGGCTCTCAATACCGATTCCGAGGGCTACCACGGGGCCAATCGTGGCCACGGCGGGGCGATCGAAACCGAAGCCGTCCCCGCTGGCGGCGAAGCACAATCCGCACTACTCACGCTCCCACCTTTATCGGCAATCTATTTTGTGGAGGAACGCTCATGAATTCAGCACCTGATACGCGTCACCTGACCGGGGCGCCACCGCGCCTGTCCAGCCAGGCGATGGCCTTCGTTCTTGCCGGTGGCCGCGGTAGCCGACTTGAAGAACTCACCGACCGCCGCGCAAAACCTGCGGTCCATTTTGGTGGCAATTCGCGCATCATCGACTTCCCACTGTCCAACGCCTTAAATTCTGGGGTACGCAAAATGGCGGTGGCCACCCAATACAAAGCGCACTCGTTGATCCGCCACATGCAGCGCGGCTGGGGCTTTTTCCGGTCCGAACGCAACGAGTACCTAGATATCCTGCCTGCCAGCCAGCGCGTCCAAGAGAACAAGTGGTACTTGGGCACCGCGGATGCCGTGACGCAAAATATCGACATTGTTGATGACTACGACGTTGAGTACGTGATCATCCTCGCCGGAGACCACGTATACAAGATGGACTACGAGGTCATGCTGCACCAGCATGTGAATACGAACGCCGACGTGACGGTCGGTTGCCTGACGGTGCCGCGCGAAGAGGCCACCGGCTTTGGCGTCATGCACGTTAACGGCAACGGGCGCATCGTGGACTTCCTCGAAAAGCCGGCTAATCCTCCGGGCATGCCGGAGAATCCAGATATGGCACTGGCTTCCATGGGCATCTACGTGTTCAACTGGAAATTCCTGCGCGAATTGTTGCTCAACGACGCCGAAGATCCAAGCTCAAGCCACGATTTTGGCCACGATTTGATTCCCTCTGTGGTGCGCAACGGCAGTGCGTACGCCCACAAGTTCACCGATTCTTGCGTCATGGGCGGACTGGAAACCGAGCCGTACTGGCGCGACGTCGGTACTATCGATTCCTTCTGGCAGGCGAATCTGGATCTCACCAAGGTTGTCCCCTCGCTGGATCTTTACGACAACACCTGGCCCATCTGGACCTACGCCGAGTTGACCCCGCCTGCAAAATTCATCCACGACGATGAAGCGCGACGTGGGCAAGCCATCGAGTCGCTCATCTCTGGAAATTGCATCCTTTCCGGGGCCGATGTTCACCGTTCGCTGTTGTTTACCGGAAACCGAGCGCACTCCTTCTCGAAGCTGGATCAAGTGGTCTCCCTGCCAAACGTCGATGTGGGCCGCAACGCCGATCTGACCAAATGTGTGATCGACAGCCGGGTGCACATTCCTGAGGGTCTGGTCGTTGGCCAGGATCCGGTCGAGGATTCAAAATGGTTCCGTCGCACAGATTCCGGGGTTGTGCTGATCACCCAGCCGATGCTCGACCGCCGTGCTGCAGTGCTCGACGGGGCCTTGAAATTGAGCCCAGAGCAGCTGAAGGGAGAATAAGAACCGATGGCTCAACGACAACGCCGTGTGCTGTCTGTTGCTTCCGAATGTGCACCGCTGGTCAAAACCGGCGGTCTGGCCGATGTAGTTGGCGCCCTGCCCGCTGCCCTACTACCGCTGGGATGGCGCACCCGCATCTTGATGCCCGCTTATCCTGGCGTGCTGGAGCAGGTAGGGCGTACCCGACGAATTTGGCGAGAAGAGAACCTTTTTGGCGGCCCAGCCTCAGTCCGGACCGGTCGCTACGAAGGCCTAGACCTGCTGTTGCTGGATGCGCCGCATCTCTTTGACCGGCCCGGCGGCCCGTACGTGGTTGATGGGCACGACCATCACGATAACCATGTACGTTTTGCCGCACTGTCTTGGGTGGCTGCGCGGATTGCAATCGAGGGAACGAGTGATCGTTGGCGCCCCGATGTGGTGCACGCCCACGATTGGCAGGCCGGGCTGGTGCCTTCCTACCTGAAGTATGCCGGCTCCTCGATCCCAAGCCTGCTGACCATCCACAACATTGCCTTCCAAGGCGTTTTTGGTCCCGATCAACTCGATGCACTGCACCTTCCCACCTGGGACTTCCATTCGGAGGCCTTGGAGTACCACGGGCTGGTCAGCACGCTGAAGGCGGGACTGGTTCATTCCTCACAGGTGAGCACCGTGAGCCCGAGTTATGCTCAGGAGCTGACCCGCGCGGAGTTCGGCTTTGGGCTTGAGGGTGTAGTGTCCATGCGGGGCGAGCGCGGCGAGCTCAAGGGCATCCTCAATGGCATTGATACCGAAGTCTGGAACCCTGCCACGGATCCGATGGTTACCAACTACAGCGCGGTGGATTCCACGGCCAAGGCAGAAAACCGTCAAGCGCTGCTCGACGAGTTCTCTCTCGAAAATCCTTCTGGTCCGTTGGCTGTGGTGGTCACCAGACTCACCCATCAAAAGGGTGTAGACCTGTTGCTGGAGAAGCTACCGACCTTCATCGAATCCGGTGGTGCAGTCATCGTACTGGGTTCCGGCGACCCAGGCTACGAATATGCCCTGGGCGAGCTAGTGGCCCGCTATCCAGGCTCGGTGGGATTGCACATCGGTTATGACGAACGGCTGAGCCACCGGTTATATGCCGGAGCAGATTTAGTGTTGGTTCCTTCACGCTTTGAACCGTGCGGGCTGACCCAGCTAATCGGGCTGCGCTACGGCGCTATTCCGTTGGTGGCCGCGACCGGTGGTCTGCGTGACACCGTCGTGGATGCCATGCCAGAGAATCTGGCAAATGGGACTGCCACCGGTTTCACCTTCAGTGACATCGATGCCGGAGGCTTGGGCTTTGCCCTAGGCCGAGCAGTGGACTTGTATGCCGATACTCAAGCCTGGGAGCGCCTGCGCGATCAGGGGTTGAACACCCCGGTGGACTGGGGCACATCGGCGGCCGTCTATGCTCAGCTATTTACGGAACTCATCTCATGACCAGAACCCCGGCGGGCACGGCGTCCCCCGGCCGCTCCTGGCCGCTAGGTGTCACCGTGGATTCTTCCGGGATTAACGTTGCCGTCTACGCGCCTTTGGCCACCGCGCTTTACTTTTGTCTGTTCTCCGATAATGATCAGGAGCCCGAGCAGCGCCTTGCTCTCCCCTACCGTCAAGATGGCATTTGGCATGCCCATTTTGCCGGCCTAGGGGCGGGCGCGCGCTATGGGCTGCGCGCCGACGGTGAGTTCCGGCCGAACGATGGCTTGCGCTTTAACGTCAACAAATTGCTCATCGACCCTTATGCTCGGTCGTTGGACCGTCCGGTGCGCTATCACGAACTGATGGAAGGCACCGAGCCGGCAGAAAACGAAGAGCTCGAACCTGTGCTGGATCTGCGCGACAGTGCCACGGTGGTACCTCACGGCATCATTACCGCGACGCCCACGGGACCGGAGCCTGCCAGCAACCGCCCAGGCCACGACCTGGCTGATCTGGTGATTTACGAGACTCATCTGAAAGGCATCTCGGCTGCGCATCCAAGCGTTCCCGAGCAGTTACGTGGAACCTATGCCGGCATGGGCCATCCAGCGGTGATTGAACACCTCGTTTCCTTGGGTGTTAATGCCGTGGAACTTCTGCCGGTGCAGACCTTCCTCGACGATGCACACATCGTTGAGAAAGAGCTGCGCAACTATTGGGGTTATCAGCCGGTGGCGTGGTTCGCTCCGGAACCGCGCTATGCCCAAAATGATGCGATCGCTGAGCTTCGCCAACTGGTTTATACCCTGCATGAAGCTGGCATCGAAGTCATTCTTGACGTGGTGTACAACCACAGCGGCGAAGGCGGAGATCAAGGTCCAACGCTGAATCTTCGTGGTCTGGATAATGCTGGCTACTTTCGGTTAGCCGAAGATCAGCGCCACTACATTAACGACGCCGGAACCGGCAATACGCTGGCGGTTGAAACCCCGATAGTGCTGCGTATGGTGATGGACAGCCTGCGCTACTGGGCACAAACTTTCGGCGTTGACGGTTTCCGCTTCGACCTGGCCACCGCGGTAGCGAGAGGCCCCGAAGGCTTCAACCCGGAAGGCAGCTTCCTGCAGGCCATCGCCCAAGATCCGGTGCTCGCCGAGCTGAAGCTCATTGCCGAACCGTGGGATCTTGGTCCGGGCGGTTACCAGTTGGGCAACTTCCCTGCCCCCTTCGCTCAGTGGAACGATCGCTTCCGCGATGGGGTACGTCGGGCTTGGCGTGGCGAAGTGCTCGGTGAAGCCAACTTCGGTTCCTTACTATTGGGTTCCGCGGACTTCTTTGATGACTCCGGTCGCACTACCCTCGCGGGAGTGAACTTCATCAGCGCCCATGACGGGTTCACCTTGCGTGATACCGTCTCGTATGCGCAGAAGCATAACGAGGCCAATGGTGAGGAGAATCGGGATGGCCACGGTGAGAACTACTCCGATAACCATGGAGTAGAAGGACCGACCGACGACCCGGAGATCGTTGCGGCGCGCAGCTTGCGTGTGCGCGCGATGCTCGCCACCCTGCTTTTGGCACAGGGTGTGCCTATGCTTCTGGCGGGCGATGAACTGGGCAATAGCCAGTCGGGCAATAACAACGCCTACGCTCAGGACAATGAGTTGGGGTGGATCGACTGGTCTGAACCAGACTGGGAGCTGATCAGCTATGTACGTCAGCTCATTGATGTACGCCGGCGACTCCCGTTGCTGCGCCAGCGTGGCTTCTTGCACGGAAAGGTGCGCGCCGACGGGTTTAAGGACGTGCGTTGGTTATGCCCGGATGGATCTGCTCCCACCGCCGAGCACTGGAAAGATCCGGCCTTCCGTTCGTTGGCTCTCCAGCTTCGCGGTTGCGCCCAGGATCCACGCGGTGAAGAACTCACCGGTAGTGTGCTGATCATTTTCAACTTTGGCGACCACTGCGACTTTGCGCTTCCTGCGGAGGGCGAAGCTCAATGGAAGATCGAGTTGGACAGCGCCGAGCCTGAACACTCGGCGGACGCGGTGGACGCAGTGACAGAGAGTTACGCTGCCAAGGCTCATAGCGTTGTGGTGCTCAGTACCGGTCTTTAGCGCGCACGTTGTTAAACTCAATGGGCGCCTTCCACATGATGTGGAAGGCGCCCATTGGCAGCTGATGATCTAAGGTTCGCTTAGGCCTCGGCGCTGAACCTCAGGACTAGGGCTAGGCCGATAATCACGGCGCCCCAGACAAGACCAAGAATAATGGTGATGCGATTCAGGTTGCGCTCGGCAACGCCTGAAGAGCCCATAGAGCTGGTCATGCCGCCGCCGAACATGTCCGACATACCGCCACCACGACCCTTATGAAGCAGGATCAGGAGGGTTAGCAGGACACTTGTGATGCCCAGCAGTACCTGCAGGATGATCTTGATAATATCCAAGTCGACGGTTCCTTAGCTAGATTCAGTCGGTTACGAGGTGTTGCTCGAACCTGACAATATTAGCAAACTCTTCAGCGTCGAGGCTGGCTCCGCCAACCAACACGCCGTCAACGTCACGCTCGCGCATGATCGCTGCCGTGTTCGCAGCCTTAACACTACCGCCATAGAGCAGCTGAGTCTTCTCAGCGATTTCTTGGCCGTAACGCTGGGCAAGTGCACCGCGAATTGCTGCACACATTTCCTGAGCATCTGCAGGACCTGCAACTTCACCGGTACCGATGGCCCACACTGGCTCGTAAGCGATGACCAGGTTTTCTGCCTGTTCAGCGCTCACGCCTTCCAGCGATTCAGCCAACTGGTTCAAGGTGAACTCTACGTGCTCCGCAGCCTTACGAACTTCCAAGCCTTCTCCAACGCAAAGCATTGGGGTCAGCTCGTGACGGTAAGCAGCCGCCAACTTGGTAGCAATTACGTCGTTCGTTTCGTTGTGGTATTCACGACGCTCGGAGTGACCTACCAAAACGTAGGTGCAACCGAGCTTCTTCAGGAACTGGCCCGAAATTTCGCCGGTGTACGCACCCGAATCCTGTGCAGACAAATCCTGAGCGCCGTAAACGACGTCCAGCTTGTCGCCCAGAACCAAGGTCTGAACACCACGGATGTCCGTGAATGGCGGGAATACTGCAACTTGCGCACGATCGTAGTTGTGCTCGTGGTCCTTGAGGGTCCACGCAAGCTTCTGGACTAGGGTGATGCCCTGGACGTGGTCCATGTTCATCTTCCAGTTGCCAGCGATCAGCGGCTGGCGCACAAAGGCGCCGTTCTGCGAAATGGTCATTTCTTAACCTTCCAATGCGGCAACGCCCGGCAGGGTCTTGCCTTCGAGGTACTCCAAGGATGCTCCGCCACCGGTGGAGATATGACCGAAGTCGTCCTCCGAGAAGCCCAGTGCACGAACGGCTGCGGCTGAATCGCCACCGCCGACAACGCTGAATGCTTCCGAGTTGGCCAGTGCCTGAGCAACAGTGCGGGTACCTTCAGCGAATGCCGGGATCTCGAATACGCCCATTGGGCCATTCCAGAACACGGTATTTGCGCTGGTGATGTAGCTTGCAAACTGCTCTGCCGACTTAGGTCCGATATCCAGGCCCAATCCGTTGGAACCGAAGCTCGCTTCTTCGATCTTGTCAGCTGGCAAGATTTCGTGTGCGGCGTCGGCACCAAACTTCTCGGCGACTACAACGTCAACAGGAACGATGATCTCGCAACCGAGCTGCTCAGCGCGCTTGAGGTAATCTTCGCAGACGGAAATCTGGTCTTCTTCAAGCAACGAGCCGCCAATGGCGTAGCCCTGAGCCTTGAGGAAGGTGAAAGCCATGCCGCCACCGATCAGCAACTGATCGGCCTTACCCAGCAGGTTGTCAATAACTGCAAGCTTGTCCGAAACCTTAGAACCACCCAGAACCACCACATAGGGGCGCTTAGGAGATTCAGTCAAGGTCTTGAGAACCTTGACTTCGGTTGCAACCAGGTCACCCTGGTAGCTAGGGAGCAAGCTTGCGATGTCATAAACCGAAGCGTGCTTGCGGTGTACGGCGCCAAAAGCGTCGTTCACGTAAGCGCCGTTTTCGCCGGTCAGAGCAGCCAATTCCTTGGCGAACTCTTCGCGTTCTGCGTCAACCTTAGAGGTTTCGCGAGCATCGAAGCGAACATTTTCAAGAACCAGTACAGAACCTTCAGCAAGGTCTGCCGCGGCCTTGCGAGCGGATTCGCCCACAACATCCTCGGCAACCGTTACATCAAAGTCGGCAAGTTCGTTCAAGCGCTGTGCTGCAGGTGCGATCGAGTACTTCGCATCGAACTGCCCCTTAGGGCGGCCCAGGTGCGCCATAACAATGACCTTTGCACCTGCTTCAACTAGCTTGGTGATGACCGGCAAAGATGCGCGTACGCGGCCGTCATCGGTCACAGTTGCACCGTCGAGCGGCACGTTCAGGTCACTGCGGACCAGAACGTGCCGTCCGCGGACACCGTTGTCAGCGATCAATTCGTCAATAGTGTGAGAAGACATATCTCTAGGTTATCGACTAGAGGCTTGATCCCACGAATCCGACAAGGTCAACAAGTCGTGAGGAGTAGCCCCACTCGTTGTCGTACCACGAAACAACCTTCACGCTGTTGCCCATAACGATGGTCAGACCGGAGTCGAAGATCGAGGAGTGTGGGTTGGTGACGATGTCAGTGGAAACCAGTGGATCAGTCGAGTACTCCAGAACGTCCTTCAAAGCACCTTCAGAAGCAGCCTTTTCGAATGCAGCGTTGATTTCTTCAACGGTTGCGGTGCGAGCAAGGTTGACGGTGAGGTCAGTTGCCGAGCCGGTTGGAACTGGAACGCGCATTGCGTAACCGTGCAGCTTGCCCTTGAGCTCTGGCATTACTACGCCGATAGCCTTAGCAGCACCGGTCGAAGTAGGGATCAGGTTCAATGCAGCAGCACGTGCACGACGTGGGTCGCTGTGAGGTGCATCCTGCAGGCGCTGGTCAGCGGTGTATGCGTGGATGGTGGTCATCAGGCCATCAACAATGCCGAACTCATCGTTCAGAACCTTGGCCAGTGGGGCCAAGCAGTTGGTGGTGCATGATGCGTTCGAGATGATGTTGTGGTTTGCAGGATCGTACTTGTCCTGGTTAACACCCATCACGATGGTGATGTCTTCATCGGAGGCCGGAGCCGAGATGATAACCTTCTTTGCACCGGCGGTGATGTGCTTGCCGGCGTCTGCACCCTTGGTGAAGAAACCAGTCGACTCGATGACGACGTCGACGTTCAATTCACCCCATGGAAGGTTTGCTGGATCGCGCTCGGAAAGTACCTTGATGCGACGTTCTCCGACAACGATGGTGTCACCATCTACGGATACTGCCTCGCCCACTGGGCCGAGTACAGAGTCAAACTTCACCAGGTGAGCAAGCGAATCGATTGAACCAAGGTCGTTGACGGCGACAATTTCGATGTCTGCCTTGTGTGCCAATACTGCACGCAGGAAGTTGCGTCCGATACGGCCAAAACCATTGATACCAACACGAGTTGTCACGTGACTATCTCCTCTAAACGGGATGATTGTGCCACGACCGTCCGCAAACGGAAGTGGCCTTCTTTGAAGGACACTCCGTTGTGCCGTGCTTTGCGGATCCCAGTGGATCACCGGGATCCGCAACACACTTGAAACATACTACGCTATTTAAGCGCAGAATGTGAGCTAACTTACCAGATTACTTATTTACCTGGAACGATTAGCGAAGCTGCACCCTTACGAGCTGCTTCAAAACGTGCCTGAACGTCTGCCCAGTTCACGATGTTCCAGAAAGCCTTAACGTAGTCAGCCTTCACGTTGACGTAGTCCAGGTAGAAGGCGTGCTCCCACATGTCCAGCATCAGCAGTGGGGTGGTTGCCACTGGAATGTTGCCCTGCTGATCGTAGAGCTGCTCGATAACCAGCTGGCCACCAAGTGCGTCGTACGCCAGTACAGCCCAGCCCGAGCCCTGCAGGCTCATTGCTGCTGCGGTGAAGTGAGCGCGGAAGTTATCGAAGGAGCCGAAGAACTCATCGATTGCTGCGGACAGCTCGCCCTCTGGCTTGTCGCCACCCTCTGGGGACAGGTTGTTCCAGAAGATCGAGTGGTTGGTGTGTCCACCCAAGTGGAATGCCAGGTCCTTGGACAGCTTCGGGATGTTACCGAATTCGCCCTTTTCGCGGGCTTCAGCCAGCTGTTCCAGTGCCGAGTTAGCGCCAGCAACGTAAGTTGCGTGGTGCTTGGAGTGGTGCAGCTCCATGATGCGAGCCGAGATGTTTGGCTCGAGTGCAGCGTAGTCGTACTGCAGTTCTGGCAGTGAATATACAGCCATGATTCTCCTCAATTTTCTCTTTCGGATGAATCTCCGTAGGAGGGCTCCCACGGGACATTTTTAATGTTCCAGTTCGTCTACTGGAACGCTGGACTCCGTGCCTGGTATTCCCAGATCACTGGCCTTCTTGTCAGCCATGGCCAACAAGCGACGAATTCGGCCAGCTATGGCGTCCTTAGTCATTGGGGGCTCAGCCATACGACCGAGCTCGTCGAGGGAAGCTTGTTTGTGCTCCAAGCGAAGCAGCCCAGCGTAGCGAAGGTGCTCAGGAACTTCCTCGCCAAGAATGCTCAGTGCGCGTTCGACGCGAGCGCCAGCAGCAACTGCTGCCTGGGCACTGCGACGCAGGTTGGCATCATCAAAGTTTGCCAGCCGGTTGGCCGTGGCACGAACTTCTTTACGCATGCGGCGTTCTTCCCACACCATCAAGGCATCGTGGGCACCCATGCGGGTCAAAAGCTGCGCAATTGCGTCGCCGTCGCGGATCACCACACGGTCAACGCCGCGCACCTCGCGGGCCTTGACCGTCAGACCCAAACGTCGAGCCGCGCCAACAAGCGCCAATGCTGCCTCTGGGCCGGGGCAAGTAATTTCCAATGCAGAACTGCGCCCGGGTTCGGTCAAGGAACCGTGCGATAAGAAGGCGCCGCGCCAGACTGCTTCAGCATCGGCCGTGGAACCGTTAACGATCACCGAAGGCAAACCTCGAACAGGCCGACCTCGCTGATCTAGTAGTCCAGTCTGCCGAGCGAGCACTTCTCCGTCTTTGGCGACGCGGACGATGTAACGACTACCCTTACGGATGCCGGAACCTGAGACCATAACGATCTCTGCCTCGTGGCCGTACAACTCGCCGATGGCCATCTTAAGCCGACGGGCAGTTGCAGCGAGATCCACCTCAGCTTCAATGACAATTCGCCCGGAGACAATATGAAGTCCCCCGCTGAAGCGCAGCATCGTCGAAACCTCGGCCTTACGTACCGAAGGTTTGCGAATCTCTACTCGCGACAGCTCGTCTTTGACGGAAGCCGTCAATGCCATGAATCAAACTCCCTTACTAGGATCTTCCTAAGATCCGATCGCGGTAAACACCTCGTGATAGGCCGCCGCTAGTCGCAACGGGTCGTGCACTGCACGACCGTCAGATACTCCTACTGTACTAAAAAAGACGCGTGCACCCAGTTTTTGCGCTGCCAGCTCAAATCTCTGACGATTTACAATCTTGGATTCATCAGCAATAATCGCATCGAATTTTACTTCTGGCGCATAGCGGCTGAGCACTTCAAGATGCGCTGCAGCATCCATCCCGTTGGTCTCATCGGTATCCATCGACAAGTTCATCGTCAGCAGCTTTTTTGCTGTAGTTGACGCGATTGCCTGACGCATATCGGGCAACAGTAAATGTGGCAGCACCGAGGTGTACCAAGATCCCGGACCTAGGATGACCCAGTCGGCCAGCTCAATGGATTCCAAAGCCTCGGAGCATGCCGGCGCATCGGCTGGTTCCAAACGAACATTGGTGACCAAACCACCGGCTCCGGCGCGTGCCAGTTTCGCTTGACCTTCAATTCTTCGACGAACCAACGAGTCATTCTCATCGGATTCGAGCACATCCCCATGGATGGACAACGGCATGGTACTCATCGGCAGAACCTGGCCGCGTGCGCCAAGCAACGCTCCAGCCCAACGTAGTCCTGCCACTGGATTATCCAAAAGTTCCCACAGGGCCAAAATCAGTAGGTTTCCTACCGCATGACCGTTCAGTGGCTCTTCAAGGTTCGCGTCTGATGCAAAGCGGTGTTGCATGACATCGCGCCAGGTTCGGCCCCAATCGGTGTCGTCACATAACGCAGCCAAAGCCATCCGCAAGTCCCCCGGTGGCAACACGTCAAAGGAGCCACGTAGGCGCCCTGAACTTCCACCGTCATCGGCCACGGTTACAACGGCGGTGAGCTCGGTAGTCAGTCGGCGTAGTGCCGACAGTGAGGAGGACAGACCGTGCCCTCCGCCCAATGCGACAACTGAAGGGTTGCGCTGATCGTCGCCTCGGGTTAGTCCCTGAATCGAAATGGGACCGGTTGCAAAGGCCATGTTTTTACTCGCGTCCTAGATCGCGGTGGCTGATGCTCACGCGAACGTTAGGGAACTGTGCCAATCGTCGGCCAAGTTCAATGGTGGTGGCAACCGAGCGGTGCTTTCCTCCGGTGCAGCCTACCGCAATGGTGGCATAGTGCTTATTTTCGCGGCGGTAGCCCTCAAATACAGGCTCAAGAGCTTTGAGGTAGTTCTCAATGAAGTCGCTAGTGCCTTCTTGGTTCAAGACGTAGTCAGAAACTTCTTTGTCCTGTCCGGTCTGGGGGCGCAACTCTGGAACCCAGTGTGGGTTAGGGATGAAGCGCACGTCGGCCACGTAGTTGGCATCGGTTGGAAGACCGTATTTGAAGCCAAAGCTCATGACATTGATGCGTAGGATGATCGGACCGGACTCACTAAAGAGCTCGGTCACCGAACGCGCCAGATCGTGCACCGACATCGTTGAAGAGTCCAAGACGATTTCCGCGGCTTCGCGCAGCTGATCGGTGATACCGCGTTCCTTGGTAATCCCGTCAACAATTCGACCGTCACCCTGTAGCGGATGCGGGCGGCGACCCTGTTCAAATCGTCGGATCAGAACTTCATCGCTGGCGTTGAGATAGACCAGTCGGAATTTCACTCCGCTAGCTGTCAGGTTGGCTAGCGCGTCGCGAATCTCCGGGAACATTTCTTTGGAACGCACGTCCATGACTACGGCCATCTTGGGGATGGATCCCTGCGAACGGCTCATCATTTCAGTCAGCGGGCCAAGCATGGCCGGTGGCAAGTTCTCCACCACATACCAGCCCTGGTCTTCCAAGGCGTGGGCAACGGTGGTTCGACCGGCACCTGACATGCCAGTTACGATCACCAGTTCAGACTCAGGCGGTTTTACGGCTTCATACTCAGCGGTCATATTCCAAGGCTAGTCGACAATTTCGCCTGTCGTCATATTCACACCAGTAAGTGAAGCATCTTCGAGGGAGTCTTTGATGATTGTCGCAAGTTTCTCTCCCACCCCTGGGACTTCAACCAGTTCAGCAATACTTGCTGCACGGATCTTCTTCATGGAGCCAAAGTGCTTACGCAGCGCTGCTTGCTTAGCTTTGCCAAGACCTGGGACAGCGTCCAGATCAGAGGCAATCATGGACTTGGCACGCTTCTCACGGTGGAAGGTGATGGCGAATCGGTGCGCCTCATCGCGCAATCGTTGGACCAGGTACAGCGCATCAGAAGCGCGCGGAAGAATCACCGGGAACGGATCATCCGGTAGCCACAGTTCCTCCAAGCGCTTAGCTAGACCAACTACAGGTATATCGTCGATCCCCAGATCGTCCATGGCTTTTTGCGCGGCAGCAACCTGAGGCGGGCCACCATCCACGATCACCAATGACGGCGGGTAAGAGAACTTCTTTTTGGTGCTCTCCCCTATCTCATCCTCGGTCACCGCACCAGTTGCAAAGGAGGCAGGGTCAACCTTCTCTTTGAGGTAGCGGCTGAAGCGTCGGTAAATGACGTCGTACATGCTCGCGGTATCGTCGCGTGAGGCATCCCCAGTGATCGAGAACTTACGATATTCGCTCTTTTTCGGAAGCCCATCTTCAAAGACCACCATGGAGGCAACCACGTTGGTTCCCTGAGTATGCGACGCGTCGTAGCACTCAATACGCAGTAGTGCTTGTTGGGTACCCAGTGCTTCCTGAAGTTCCTGCATGGCCAAGGAACGGGTTGTGATGTCCCCTGCACGCTTGGACTTGTGAAGTCGAAGTGCCTGTTCCGCATTCTCTTTCACAGTCCCGGCCAACGCAGCCTTGTCGCCGCGTTGGGCAACGCGCAAAGAAACCTTGGAACCGCGTAGCTCTGAAAGCCACTGCGTCACGTCGTTAATGTCATCGGGTAGGGATGGCACAAGAATTTCACGAGGAATGCGGTCCGCGTGGTCAGCATAAATTTGGGTGAGCAATTGCTCTACAAATTCGGCGTCGGTTACGTCCGCGACCTTCTCAACAACCCAACCGCGCTGTGACCGGATTCGACCGTCTCGAACATGGAACACCTGAACGGATGCTTCCAATTCATCGCCGTGCACACCGAAAATATCGGCTTCAGTACGGTCGTCCAAAACCACTGCGTTTCGTTCAAAGACTCGCTTCAATGCGGCGATATCATCACGGTAGCGGGCGGCTTTTTCGTATTCCAATTCCGCTACAGCATCCTGCATTTTCACCGTTAGTGCCTTGGTGAACTTGGTTGCTTCGCCACCCATGAAGGTGCATAAATCATCGGCGAGCTGACGGTGGTCTTCCTGGGAGATCCGGCCCACACAGGGTGCGGAACACTTGTCGATATATCCGAGCAGACACGGGCGCCCCGAGGCTTCTGCTCGTTTAAAGACACCAGGGGCGCAACTGCGCACAGGGAAGACACGTAGCAGGGTATCTAGAGTTTCGCGGATTGCTTTGGCGGGGTAAAAGGGGCCAAAGTATTTAACGCCCTTGCGCTTATCTCCACGCATGACCAACGCACGAGGGTATTTCTCGTTGAGCGTGATCGCAAGATAGGGATAAGACTTGTCGTCTCTGAAGACGATATTAAACCGCGGGTTGTATTCCTTGATCCAGACGTACTCCAGCTGCAGAGCTTCAAGCTCTGAACCAACAACGGTCCATTCCACGCTGCCTGCTGTGTAGACCATGGTCCGTGTTTTGGGCGTGAGCCGATCTGGATTGGCGAAGTAAGACGTCAGTCGATTGCGGAGAACTTTGGCTTTGCCAACATAAATCACCCGGCCGTGTTCGTCACGGAAACGATACACACCGGGATTAGTTGGAATGTCCGAAGTTTTCGGACGGTAACTTGCTGGATCAGCCATGGGTCATTTCGCGTCTGGAGGTAACTGATTGTATGATTCCACGCGTTCTTGACCGGACAGAGCGGCAATCGCATCCACGATCTGGTCAGTTGCCTGACGACGTTGCGGCAGCGGATGTTTGCGCCCCAGCTGGTCAAACTGCAGTGGTTCACCAAAACGAATCTGGAATTTTGCGGGCCTAAATCCTTTAGAACCTGCAGGCTGTAACTTTTCAGTACCAATCAGTCCGACAGGAACCACAGGAACACCAGTGGTTAGCGCAAGCCAACCCACACCGGTTCGACCGCGGTAGAGCTTACCGTCGCGCGAGCGGGTGCCCTCGGGATAGATTCCGATGCCCCCGCCTTCTTCGATGATCTCCACTAGTGAATCCAGGGCAGCCACCGAGGCAGCCTGCTCACCACGCTGTACTGGAATTGAGCCTACGGATTCGAAGAAAGTCTTCATCAACTTTCCTTTGACTCCGGGAGTTGTGAAATATTCTGCCTTCGCAAAAAATGCCACGTCGCGGGGCGTCAAGGCTTGGATAATGAGCGAGTCAAAGAAGGAGAGGTGGTTGGATGCGACAATAAATCCGCCTTCCTTGGGGACGTTTTCAAGTCCAGTAACCTCGGCACGGCACACGCCATGGATGACGCCGCGAATCGAAGAACGGGTCATGGTGTAGATGCTCATTTATTTTGCACCTTCCTGCATGACGTTTGGTTCAAGTTCTAATGATTTAGCTGCCTGTTCCCCTAGCAGAGCTACCGCCAATTCCTGCGTGGTGTCTACTAGTAGGTCAGCATGGGAAAGTTCGTCCCCTTGAGCGAAGCCCCAAGCTACGCCGATGGATGAGACCGAATTTTCTCGTGCCGCATCCACATCGTAGTATCGATCGCCGATCACTACGCTGGACGACGCGTCCAACTCGGCGTCTTTCAATGCGGCAGCAACAATATGTGTCTTGCTTGAACCCATGGCGCCGTGTTCACCGTCGTTACCGTGGATTGCATCAAGGTGTTCGGTCAATCCCTTGCGGTCCAATAACAACCGGGCAATATTCACCGGTTTTGCCGTCGTGACCGCAACGTAGATATTCGCGCGACGCAGAGCCTGCAACAGCTCGATGATCCCGGGATACACCTTCGACTCATCCATGCCGACTTCCTCGTAGCGCGTACGGTAAGTGGCGATGATTTGATCGATGTTTGTGTCGGTGACGCCTTCAATGGTTCGAAGTCCCACTTGCAACGGTGGACCGACCAAAGCTTCAACTCGTGACTCCCCCGGATCGGCTAATCCGTGAGCCACAAGGGCATGGCGAATTCCCGAAGTAATGGCACCTGCGGGGTCCACGAGAGTCCCGTCAAGATCGAAGAGCGCACTTGTTACCGACATATTCACTTAGCTATCTTCCCACGAAGCGGGCGCGGGTCAGGAATCCATGACTGAAAAGGCATATTTCCCTGATCCGCGCCCCGGGTTCTACAGGATTTCCGCGAGGAACTTTCCGGTATGCGACTCGCTGACCTTGGCTACCTTTTCCGGGGTTCCGGTCGCCAAGATAGTTCCACCACCGGATCCGCCTTCAGGACCTAGATCAATCACCCAATCGGCAGACTTGATGACGTCCAAGTTGTGCTCAATGGTCAAAACGGTGTTGCCCTTGTCGACCAGGCTTTGCAAGACCAGCAGCAGCTTTCGAATATCTTCGAAGTGCAGACCAGTGGTGGGCTCATCCAGAACGTAGATGGACCGACCGTTGGAACGCTTCTGCAATTCGGCGGCGAGCTTCACGCGCTGAGCCTCACCACCGGACAGAGTGGTGGCAGGCTGTCCAAGGCGGACGTAGCCCAAGCCCACATCAACCAGTGTGCGAAGGTGGCGCGCAATCGGGGTGAAGGCACTGAAGAATTCTGCACCCTCGGCGATTGGCATATTCAGAACGTCAGCGATGTTCTTGCCCTTGTAGAGCACCTGCAAGGTCTCGCGGTTGTAGCGTGCCCCATGGCACACTTCGCACGGAACGTAGACGTCAGGCAGGAAGTTCATCTCGATCTTAAGCGTTCCGTCGCCGGAGCAAGATTCGCAACGTCCGCCCTTCACGTTGAACGAGAAGCGACCTGGCTGGTAACCGCGTAGCTTCGCTTCATTGGTCTCCGCGAAAAGCTTACGGACATGATCAAAGACGCCGGTGTAGGTGGCAGGGTTTGACCGTGGGGTACGACCGATTGGCGACTGGTCAACATGCACGACCTTGTCCAAGTGTTCCAAACCCAACACTCGGGTGTGGCGACCTGGCACCTGCTTGGCACCGTTAAGTTTGTTGGCCAGCACCTTGTACAGGATGTCGTTCACCAGGGTCGATTTACCTGAACCAGATACACCGGTCACTGCCGTAAGCAGACCCAGCGGGAATTCAACCGATACGTCCTGCAGGTTGTTCTCGTTGGCGCCAACGACCTTGAGCTTGCGATCCTTATCAACCTTGCGTCGCTTGGTTGGGATGTCGATCTGCTTGCGACCGGACAGGTAGTCACCGGTCAAAGAGCGTGTATTGGCTTTGAGTCCTTCGACTGATCCGGAGTGGACAACTTCGCCACCGTTCTCGCCCGCACCTGGACCGATGTCAACAATCCAATCGGCCTCAGCGATGGTGTCTTCATCGTGCTCCACAACGATCAAAGTATTTCCCAATGAGCGCAGGCGCAGAAGGGTATCGATCAGGCGTCGGTTATCTCGCTGGTGCAAACCGATCGAAGGTTCATCGAGAACATACAGCACGCCCACCAGGCCTGAACCAATTTGGGTGGCAAGTCGAATACGCTGCGCTTCGCCGCCTGAAAGTGTTCCGGCGGCACGCTCTAGCGTCAGGTATTCCAGTCCAACGTCCAGCAAGAACTTCATGCGGGCGTCGATTTCCTTAACCACCTGACCTGCAATCTTCGCTTCACGCGCTGAGAGGTCAATGTTAGATAGGAAGTTTGCTGCACTGCGCAGGTCCATGGCAGAAACCTCTGCAATGGAACGGCCGCCGACGAGCACCGAAAGGGAAGCTGGGTTCAGTCGCGCGCCACCACAGGTAGGGCATGGGATCTGACGCATGTACTGCTCGTAACGATCGCGAGCGTGATCCGACTCGGTCTCTTCATGCTTGCGGTGCACGTAGGAGATGACGCCTTCAAAACCAGTTGAGTACTTGCGTTCGCGGCCAAAACGGTTCTTGTACTGAACAACAACCTTGTGGTCTTTACCGCTGAGGATCGCTTCGCGAGCCGTGGCTGGCAGATCTTTCCACCGGGTGCTCATGCTGAAGCCAAGTTCTTGGCCGAGCCCCTCAATAAGACGGTTCCAGTACTCGGTGGTTGCCTTACCCAGTGACCACGGAGCGATAGCACCCTCAGCCAAGGTGACCTCCGGATCGGGAACGATCAGGTGTTCGTCAACTTCGAGCTTGGTACCGATACCGGAGCAGGCAGCACAAGCACCGAATGGGTTGTTGAAGGAGAAAGTGCGAGGCTCAATCTCATCAATGGCTAGCGGGTGCTCATTAGGGCACGCAAGATTTTCGGAGAACGAGCGGACACGTTTGGGATCATCGGCATCCAGGTCAACAAAGTCGGCCAATACTCGACCATCGGCGATGCCCAGAGCCGTCTCGATGGAATCCGTCAAACGCTGTCGGGCATCTTCCTTGATTGCTAGACGGTCAACCACTACCTCAATGGTGTGCTTAACCTGCTTGGCCAGCTTCGGAGGATCATTAAGTTGGATCGTTTCGCCGTCAACTCGGGCACGCGAGAAGCCCTTTGAGGAAAGCTCCGCAAAGAGGTCAACAAACTCACCCTTGCGTGAACGAACAACCGGAGCGAGGATCTGGAAACGAGTTTTTTCAGGTAGCTCCATCAACTGATCCACGATTTGCTGAGGAGTCTGCTTGGAGATCGGCTCATGACAAATCGGGCAATGTGGGTGACCAACACGGGCCCAGAGCAGGCGCATGTAGTCGTAGACCTCGGTAATCGTACCGACGGTTGAACGAGGGTTTTTGCTGGTCGACTTCTGATCGATCGACACCGCTGGAGAAAGTCCCTCAATGAAGTCCACGTCCGGCTTGTCTACCTGCCCGAGGAACATGCGGGCGTACGCAGAAAGTGACTCGACATAACGACGCTGACCTTCGGCAAAGATCGTGTCGAAAGCGAGCGAGGATTTGCCGGAACCGGAAAGCCCGGTGAAGACAATCATCGCGTCACGCGGTAGATCAATGTCTACGTTCTTAAGGTTGTGCTCACGCGCGCCCTTGACGATCAGGCGCGTAAGATCTGTTTTATTGCTGTCTGCAGTAGTAGCCACGAGCCCATACTAATCGAAAACTACTTCGAATAAGTGTACGAGTGGTTCTATCTCACAGAAATTTTTTCACAGGCTCACCAACGCATTCGGCGAGCGCCAATCTGCGCCTTACTGCCCGTCCGTAGCCGTCATTCGGTAAGCCATCATGCCTTCTAAGCCGTTGAGTACAACAACTTCTTTCTCGTCGTACCCTGCCCGTCGAAATTCTTGTACCGTCGGTATGCCCTTACTCGGTTTCCATGTCCCGCGCTTACACACTATTTCGGCCTCATCGAAGCTGGTGCCCCCCCGATGCTTTGTGTTCCGTTGGTACTTCAGTACCTAAGGTCGCGGAGTAAATAACGTATGGCTCGCGATCCTCCGAACAAATTGCGTTTTCTCCCACAACATCCGCCAATGGGACAACGGTGCCATCGGCGTTACTAACCGCTTTGTCGCCACCCCTGAGTGGAAGTATCGAGGTATTATCGTCGACGCGCGGTATTCCAGCCGTTTCTACCCTGGCATCGAAGTCGTAAGGATCGCTAAGTTTGTATTGCTACTTTTTTGGCGCCGGTCTTCACATCCAATGCAACCGCGCTCCACGCAGCATCGTCTATTTCCACCGAGTAGTAGTCATCTTGTCTCGCCGTCAGTGTTTGCTTGACCCCGTCGTAGTAGCAAATAACGATCGTGTCGTCATTGGCTTCGTTTATTTGGGGCGAGTCGAATCCGCACCGTGGCGAGATACCCGCTTGGGACCACAAGGTTTTTCCTGTCTTCGCATCAAGCGCAACAAGTTTCGACAGATCGGCAAGCCGGTATTCAGCTCTCTTTTTATCGGTTTCAAAGAAATCGTCCTGGCTGTGTGAGCCAGAGCCGAGCAGAATTTCTTTGTTTTTTCTACGCTTGTCCAGTTCCAGCCGCCGGATGTTGAATACCCTTTAGCGAAGACTTCTTCGTAGGGCCGTTCCCACAACGTCTTGGTTCCTTTGGAGAAATTGAGCATCTGTTTGTCGTTCTTGTGCCAGTAGGAGAAGATGCCTTCGCCCAGATGGCGCCCGCCTTGCTGGTACCCGAATTCGAGCTTGTTCTCAGGTACCGTGAACCATTGCTTGCTGGACCAATCAAATTTCATGTGCTGATGGTCAAGATACTGCTCATTACGCACCTTTGAACCTTCAGTGCAGAAAGTCTTGCCGCAGACATTTGGCCGGTTTCCCCAAAGTTCAAAATTGTTGTTGATCTTCACTGGTTTACCAGTGGCAACATCGACGATCTAGAGTGTCCCCACGGCGCCCGTTTTTGTTCCGGTATAGGCCACGTAGTTCTTGCCATCATGTTCTACGGTTTCGATACTTGGACTGATGCCCCGCGCATCGGCTGCACCGAGTGCCTCGTCTTTCCACACTTGCTTACCGTTTTTCAGATTCCGCGCGATCACTTCCAGCTGCGGGCCAACACGTCGATAGGCAATGGCCACATCGTCAATTACGGTTGGATCCGATACGAGAACTTCTTCGGTTTTCCACGCAAAGCTCGCGGGAACGGGAACTTGTTCCTCGGCTTTCTCGGCTTGCTCGGCAGGCGCGGGACTGGATTCAGTCTTGTTGGCAGTACAACCGGCCAAGGCACCGTTGAGGATGAGTGCGCTGATGGCAATTGCGGTGATGCTTCTCGAAGTTACGTGGCGATGTGCAGTCGAATTCATGGTGTTTTCCTGCCCTGGGAACATTGATTTAGTTCCTGAGTCTAAACCCAGATTTCAAAGGCCCAAGAGGGTGATCCACAAACTTTTAGAACCGTTCCTTGATACGGAACATCACAGCGCTATGGCGCCCAGTGGCGCACTACTAGGTAGCTCGCGCTACATCAAGCTCGTCATTTCTCAGCGTGGCAAAGAGCTAAAAGCGGCACGCAGGTATTTCACGGCGGTCGCTTCATCCACTGACCATAGCTGCGCAATCCGAGCCAGGTCTGCTGCGGCATCGCTGACTTCCTGCTCACCGCGATCGTCGGTCGCCTGTACCACGGTGCCGTGACGACCACGGGTGACGACGGCCCCCTGCAGTTCTAGCTCCTTGTATACCTTGGCTACTGTATTAACCGCCAAATTCAGCGTCCCAGACAACGCCCGAACTGAAGGCAGCTTTGTACCTGGTGCAAGCTTTCCCTTAGCAATGGCGGAGAGTATTTGTTCCCGGACCTGCTGGTACGGCGCCACGGTGGAGTTGGGGTCAATCTTGATGAATGCTAGTTCGCTCATGCTGTACTCCATTCGTTGGAACTGTATCTACTGTTGTCCCGAGCCTATCTTTAAAGGTCGCGTTGACCATATATTCCGTCGTAGTGTGAGTGGTATGAACGAACTATTGCTAGATGACGTGACCATCCGCTGGACCTCCGTTTCCGACATGGAAAACAATGTTTACCTCATAACTCACCGAGGGACCGGCGAGCAGCTGCTTGTTGATGCTGCCGACGACGTCCCTGCAATTGCAGAACTCATTCGGGCCTCGCAAGGTGATGCGCAAGAACCACAAATTGTTGGTATTGCCACCACACACCAGCATTGGGACCACATTCGTGCGCTGTCCGACATCGTCGAAAAATACCCTGTTACCACCTATGCCGGCGCCGAGGACATGACCGGCATCGCTGAAGAATCTGGTGTTCAAATCACCAACGGGTTGAACCATGGTGATCAGTTAAAGCTCGGCGACGTAATTATTGAAGCCATCCACCTGCGCGGACACACGCCAGGTTCCATTGGCTATGCGCTAGTTGATTCCTCCGGACAGCCGGTCGTACTCAGCGGTGACAGCCTCTTCCCCGGCGGCGTTGGCAACACGTGGAAAGACCCACAGCGCTTCCTCTCACTGATTACCGACGTCTCCGAACGAATCTTCGATCGCTTCCCAGACGAAACCAAAGTATTGCCCGGGCATGGAGACACAACGACCCTAGGTGAACAACGCCCGCATCTTGATCAGTGGCGCGAACGCGGCTGGTAAACAGTGTCGCCGGATGCCCCAAGGTTTACTTGTGGGCATCTCGCACTGGCAGTTCGGTGATAGCTCACTGAATTTGGCGCACAGCCCGGATCCGTATAATCGCCACTCGTGAGTCTTTCCCCCACCGCGAAATATAAGATCCGACCGACTCGACCAGCAATGGTAGTTGTCGCACTGGTCCTCATCGCCGCGCTATCTTTCCCGCTGCGTGATGTCCTGTACTCGGGCATCAGTGGCGTCGTCGTTTCCTCATCTTTGCTGTCGGCTATCGTGATTTTTTGCTCCGACGCCCTGCTCAAGCTGTTAGTGCTAGGCGCCGTTGCGCTCACCATCACTTGCTGGTTTCGGGATCGTCCACCTTTTTTGTCTCTAGCCTCCGGTGGCATTGGCGCTGGAATTGGCTATGTGCTCAGTGAACTCATCAAAGCAATTTTCCGCGAGGAACGACCGTGCAATTCTCTTGATGTGCTCACCGCGATGGCTTGCCCGGCCTCGGGAGACTGGTCTTGGCCGTCCAATCATTCTGTAGTCGCGGCCGCTATCGCCACGGCGTGCACTCTGGTGGTCCCGAAGCTGGCCAAGTATGCGATCCCACTAGCTATAGTTATCGGTCTGTCTAGGGTCGGCGTCGGGGCACACTACTTCCACGATGTAGTTTCGGGGCTGGCGTTAGGCACCTTGAGCGTGATCATCGCAGTGAAAGTTCTGCCTGAATTGCTGCAGAAACTAGTGCCTGCCCGCTACTGGGTCAGTTTGTGACCGATCACGAATATTCGACGGAATGGGAAGTTTGTTAGCTTCGTACCGTCCGGGGTCTGCACCGATGGGTAGTGAATGCTGACTACCGCTCGATAGTCATCCTCAAATTCTAGATAGTCCTCTGCGTCCAATACCGCTTTCACCGGCAATAGTGCCGTACCGCGAACCCAATCCACAATGGGGTCATCGCCGGGCAACAATTGCTGGAATGTTGTCTCCCAGACATTTGCTTGGAATCCTTGCTGCAGCAATAGCCGCTGATACTCCTCTGGTTCTCCCACAACGTGGCCGTCGCGTAGTACTCCCCCGAGCTTCTGAATCCACTTTGGACTTTCGGCCACTTCGCGCATCAGCGCATGAGAAGGTGAACGGAAGTTCCCTGGCATCTGGATCGCTACATAGGCTCCGGGTTTCATAGTGCCCAACCATGAGGACAGTAGCTCCCGGTGATTCGGAAGCCATTGCAACATCGCATTGGAGAACAACAGATCTAGGTTTTCGGCGGGTCGCCATGTGGTGGCATCAGCTAAGGCAAAATCTAGGTTCGGTTCATGTTCCGAAGACTTAGCCTTCGCGATCATTTCCGCAGAAGAGTCCAGACCGGTCACCTGAGCATCGGGCCATCGTTGCGCCAACAGCCGAGTCATATTCCCCGGTCCGCAGCCCAAATCGACAATATTTTTCGGCTCAATTTCGGTTAGCTGCCCGAGCAAGTCTTTATATGGACGTCCGCGGTAATCGGAGAATTCTGTGTACTTAGCTGGATCCCATTTCATGCCCTCAGCCTAATCCTTTGTTCTACGGGCTACTAGGCACCGAGACATGGCGTTGAACCGATAGGCTAGTAACATCATGTTGCTCACCGATTATTTGCCAGCAGACAGCAAAAACGTTTCCGACGACGAAATCTACGAGGCTTTCGGCCAATGGGTCACCACCCGTGGTATCAACCTCTACCCTGCCCAGGATGAAGCGTCGATGGCGCTGGCCGGCGGCAACAACGTCATCCTTGCCACCCCGACCGGCTCCGGCAAATCTTTGGTCGCCATCGCAGCGCATTTTTATGCCATGTCCCGCGATCAGATCAGCTTCTACACTGCGCCGATCAAGGCACTAGTCTCCGAGAAGTTTTTTGACCTCTGCAAAATCTTTGGTGCAGAAAACGTCGGTATGGTCACCGGAGATTCCTCCGTCAACGCCGACGCTCCGATCATTTGCTGCACGGCCGAGATCTTAGCCAACATTGCCTTGCGCGAAGGTTCCCGCGCAGATGTCGGATGCGTGATCATGGACGAATTCCACTTCTACGCTGACCCACAGCGCGGCTGGGCCTGGCAAGTTCCCCTGATCGAACTTCCACAGGCTCAGTTCCTGCTCATGAGCGCCACCTTGGGCGATGTGACCCGCTTTGAGAAAGAACTCGAGGAGCGCACCGGAACGCCGACCGTCACGGTCGCACACACCGAACGCCCGATCCCCTTGCACTTCTACTACTCGATGGAGCCTGTGCAGGAAGCCGTCGAGGAACTGATCAAGACCAAGCAGGTCCCGATCTACATCGTGCACTTCTCCCAACTCGACGCCATTGATCGCGCCACCGGGTTGATGAGCGTTAATGTAGCCACGCGTGAGGAGAAGGAAAAGATCTCCGAGATGATCGGTGGCTTCCGCTTCGCCGCTGGTTTTGGCAAGACGCTGAACCGTTTGGTCCGCCACGGCATCGGCATCCACCACGCCGGCATGCTCCCTAAGTACCGTCGCCTGGTGGAACAGCTCGCGCAGGCAGGTCTACTCAAGGTCATTTGCGGTACCGACACCTTGGGCGTGGGCATCAACGTGCCTATCCGCACGGTGGTCATCACCGCGCTGTCCAAATTCGACGGCACCCGTACACGCATCGTTAATGCCCGCGAGTTCCATCAGATTGCTGGTCGAGCCGGACGTGCTGGTTTTGATACCGCTGGTACCGTACTGGTTCAGGCCCCTGAGCATGCCATCGAAAATCACAAGGCCATGGAAAAGGCGCTGAAGAAGCACGGCGAAGGTTCCTCGAAGCTCAAACAGATCCCTAAGAAGAAGCCACCACAGAACTTTGTCACCTGGGGCGAAAAGACCTACGACAAGATTGTTGCTGCTGCCCCAGAAACGCTGAAGTCCTCGTTCCAGGTTTCGCACTCGATGCTGCTGAACCTTTTGGAACGTGAAGACAACGCCTTCGAGGCCGCGGTCCGTTTGCTCAGCGAAAACCATGAGACACCTGCCGCCCAGCGAAAGTTGAAACTGCGTGCACTGGGCATCTTGCGTGAGCTGATCGCCACCGAAGTTGTTGTCCGCCGAGACGAACCAGATCAGTACGGTAACTACTACGAGTTGACCGTGCACCTGCAGCAGAACTTTGCGCTGAACCAACCGCTCTCGCCTTTTGCACTCGCTGCCTTGGATCTGTTGGATCCAGATTCTGCCAGTTACGCCCTCGACGTCGTCTCGGTGATCGAAGCGACCCTCGAAAAGCCGCGCCAGATACTTTCCGGGCAGGAGAAAAAGGCTCGGGGCGAAGCCATTGCCGCGATGAAGGCCGAAGGCATGGACTACAACGACCGCATGAACGCGCTGGATGAGATTACTTATCCGATGCCTTTGGCGGAAAAGCTTGAGGCCGCGTTTGAACAATATCGTTCGGGTGCTCCGTGGCTGGCCGACTTTGAGGTGCAGCCCAAGTCGATCGTTCGCGACATGTACGAACGTGCCATGGGCTTCTCCGATTTTGTCCAGTACTACCAGCTGGCGCGCTCCGAGGGTGTGTTGTTGCGCTACCTCACCGATGCGTATAAGGCCCTGCGCCAAACAGTTCCCCAAGATTCACTGCGCGAAGACCTTGAAGATCTGATCGAGTGGCTCGGAGAGATGATCCGCCAGATTGATTCCTCGTTGCTTGACGAATGGGAAGAGTTGTCGCGTGGCGAGCTGAGCGAGGAAACCGAAACTGCCCCACCTCCAGCTCCGGAAAAGCTGACCAGCAATAAGCGTGCCTTCCGCGTGATGGTCCGCAACGAAATGTTCCGCAGGGTTAAGCTCTTCGCCGACGAGCAAGACCAAGCCCTCGGTGAGCTTGATGGCCACAACGGGTTTGATTCCGACGCTTGGGCCGATGCCTTGGACGGATACTTTGACGAGCACGAGGACATCGACGACGGTCCCACCGGTCGCAGCAGCGCCTTGTTCATCGTCAACGAGTTGCCCAATCGTGTCTGGGAAGTTCGCCAGATCTTTGCGGACCCAGCCGAACATCATGACTGGGGTATTAGCGCCACGATCTCCTTGGATGATTCCGATGAGGTCGGAGCGCCGGTCGTGACCGTAACCTCCGTTGGCCGGCTGGACTAATCTCGGGTGAAAGCGATCGCTTACGCGTTGATGGTTCGTGATGACCAGGTCTTGCTGCAACTGCGGCAAGGCACTGGTTTCATGGACGGATATTGGAGCGCAGCCGCCGCTGGGCATGTAGAACCTGGTGAATCTGCGGCAGCTGCAGCAGTTCGAGAGGCTAGTGAGGAACTCGGAGTGCTCATTCAGCCTACGGATCTGCGTCTGTTGACCGTTTCGTCGCGTCACCAGAACCATCACGGCTCGGCCAAGACTTACGAAGACCACTTTTTCGTCGCCCGAAATTGGTCGGGAACACCAGTGATCCAGGAACCGCAAAGGGCCGCAGAGCTGCGCTGGTTTGGGACAGGGAAGCTACCTTCAATGACAGTCCCGCACGAATTGGTAGCACTGGGTCGGCTCGTAGGCAGTGAGTAGCCAAGTTAGTGACGTTGTCGTAGGGTATGGCCATGAATGGATTCAGACTCCGTGTCACGGGAGCATGCCTCGTGCTGCTAACCGTAGTTGGTCTACTCAGTGGCTGGTCGGCACTTTTCAGCCCTGACGCGTTGGTGTCTACCACGGTGCAGATTGGCTCGTTGATCCTAGGAACCGCGCTTGTTTACTGCGGCGAGAACCTTGCACCGCTGGGTGAAGCTAGCTAGGCAACGATGAGCGCAATTCCAACATAGGTCGTCAGAAGCGTGGCCAGTAACCATTCCGCGGTCGATCCGGTCTCCGCCAGCACGGGGACTGCAAGTCGCCCGTTGGACTTCCAGCAGCCGCCAATTACCGGGATCCTACGGAACCATCGTGGGGACCCGATCTTGATCGGCCAGATCAAATTGCATCCGCCGACCGTGAGCATATCCCCCACAACATGGACGATGACGCCCACTGCCACGGCCAATAGGAACCACTGATTCGCTTCAGGTGCGTTCACCCCAACAAAGGCACCCGTGGCCAGGGCGATGATCCAGCAGAGCATGGGCGGCATGAATTTAACCGACTTCACTGCGAAGGATATAAGCAGAATCGCGAATAATGCTGCTCCAGGATAGATCGTGCCGAGGGCCGCGGTGGCCACGTCCCAACCGTTGGCCAGCCATGCCAAGAAGATGAAAAACGCCATTCCAATAATCGAGTGGGTACCGTTTCGGTGGCCGCCGGAGGCTTCGCCGATAACCCGAGCAAAAATGGATGAAAACGGCGGAAGTGAACGTGCGATCGTGGCGCCGTGATGATCAGCATCAGGTAATAACGCGGCTCCGGCACACACAATTGCTCCGGCGAGTGTCTCCCAACGGTCCATCTGGAATGTTCCCAGCCCGAGGTTTACAGTCCCAACGGTCACTGGAGTTGTAATTGCCAACCATGCGGCTGCGCCGCTCACCGCGTGGTGTCCACCCATCATGAATTCAACCTTAGGACTGGTCACCGACGTTTTAGCTGCATGACAGCGGTAAGCTAGAACACATGAGTATTGTGCGCGAAGCAGTCATCAACGACTGCCCGATGATTCTGGAACTAATCAACGAACTTGCTGTGTATGAGAAGGAACCGGATGCGGTGCGCAACACCGTGAAGGATCTGGAAGAGCACTTGTTCGGCCCTAACCCACAGGCTTTCGCCCATGTGGCTCAGGATGATCAGGGTTCGGTCGTTGGCATTGCCATCTGGTACTTGACCTACTCCACCGGGGAGGGCCGGCATGGGATCCACTTGGAAGATCTCTACGTTCGCTCCAGCCAGCGCGGGCTTGGCACCGGCACCGCGCTCTTACGTCAGCTCGCAGAAATTTGTGTTCAGCGAGGATACAAGCGTTTAGAGTGGGACGTCCTAGATTGGAATGAACCTGCGATCAAGTTTTACGACTCGATTGGCGCAGGTTCACAGAACGGTTGGATAACTCGACGGCTAGATGGCGCCGCACTTGAAGAACTCGGATCGCAAGGAGCATAAAAATGGCACATTACCGCGGCATGGACGTCACCGATCATCGCATCGATGTTCCGCTGGACTACTCGCGCCCAGAAGGTGAAAAGATCTCGGTTTTTGCCAGAGAAGTCAGCACCGACTCAACTAAGCCGTGGTTGCTGTTCTTACAGGGCGGCCCGGGTGGCAAGTCGCCACGGCCAGCTTCCCTTTCGGGTTGGCTCGCCGAAGCCACCAAGCACTTCCGAGTGCTCTTGCTCGATCAGCGTGGCACCGGGCTTTCCACGCCGGCCAACCGCAAGACCCTGGCACTGCGCGGAGACTCAGCAGCACAAGCACGGTACTTGGAGTATTTCCGCGCCGACTCCATTGTCAAAGATGCTGAAGCGCTTCGTGAGCATCTGGGCGTGGAAAAGTGGAGCACCTTTGGCCAGAGCTACGGCGGGTTCTGCACGCTGACTTATCTTTCGCTCTTCCCCGCGTCACTATCGCGTTGCCTTGTTACCGGCGGGCTAGCGTCGTTGGATCAGGATGCACGGACCGTGTACCGGGCAACCTATGCACGCATGGCCGAACGTAATCGTGAATTTTTCTCCTGGTATCCAGAAGACTTCGACAAGTTGCACCAGATTTACCAGCACGTGCGTGAAAACCATGACGAGTTTTTGCCCAACGGACAGCAAGTTACTGTGCCACTGGTGCAGATGTTGGGCATGTACCTGGGTGGAAATACCCGCGTGCACCTGCTTCACCATATCTTCGAAGAAGCCTTTAGCCCGACTCCTGGTGGCCTACGACTTTCCGATACGTTCCTTGACGCTTTATATGCGCAGTCATCGTTTGCGTCGAACCCGCTCTATGCGTTGATGCACGAGAGTATCTATGCCCAAGGCGAGGCGACGAACTTTGCCGCCGAAGACGTGCTCAGTGAATTTGAGGAGTTCACCGAGCACGCGAAAACTCCATTGTTGACCGGCGAGATGATCTTCCGTTGGCACTTTGCCCAAGATCCAGCACTGCGCCCGCTGGAAGATGTTGCGCGGATCTTGGCCGAACACGAGCATTTTGCGCCACTCTACGACCTGGATGTACTAGCCGAGAACACCGTCCCGGTGGCCGCTGCCGTGTACCACGACGACGTCTACGTCGACCGCGAGCTCTCCTTGCGTACGGCCTCGCAGGTTGCGGGTCTACAGACGTGGGTCACTGATGAGTACCACCACGATGGCATCGGCGATGACGGTCCAGCAATTTTCCGCCGCCTGTTGGCCATGACCAACGGTGAAGATCCTGAAGCGGCCGCAAAGGGCGATTGATTTCTAGAAACACACAGGCGCGCCGTTTCCAAACATGTTTGGAAACGGCGCGCCTCTTTGTTTAATACTGTGTGTTTAATGCATGTCTCTGGCCAGCACGATCACTAGGACGTGCGGCCAGAGAGCCTGATCTAGCTATCTAAACCTGCAGCAATCTGATTGTTCAGCTGCTGCAACAACGCTACAGCGCGGGCCAGAACTCGCTGGTCTTCTTCGCTAAAGCCTTCGATGCCACCCAAAAGAACGTTCATTGCGCGTTCACGATAGCCTTCGATTTCCCTGCGTCCAGCTTTGGTGAGGTTCACTAGGCTGGCCCTGCGATCCTTCGGATCATCTTGACGCTTGACCATACGATCTTTTTCAAGCCGTATGACCAGCCCGGTCATCGTTGGCTGGGCAACTCGTTGTTCAATGGCCAAGTCGCCCACTCGCTGAGCGCCCAAACGGTCCAAGGACGAGAGCACCCGCCAAGCGGTCACAGAGCGGCCTTGGCCTGCGCTCTGACCCAGGAGGCGAGACATTGTTCCTGAAGCGTGCGCAACGTCAGCAGCTACAGATTTGGAATCAGTTGGTGCATCGCTCATGAAATTTACCTCCAAGATAAGTTCGCTAGCTTGCATCGAGCCAGAGAAAACCCGCCGATCAACCTTGGAAGGCGAACCGGCGGGCTCATTCTGCTTATTAGATGTCGTCGCGCAAAGCCCTGTCAGAGGACGACGTCATCGAGTCGCCTTCAGCAGCTTCGGCGGCACGTCGACCCCATGGAGTCCACAAGGACATTACGGTCGCAACGATAATCGCGCCCAGGATCACCAGCAAGGACAGACCGGTCGAGATATCCAACCATGGGTAATCCAGGTGCTTGCCACCGTTGATGAATGGCAGGTTGTTCTCGTGCAGAGCGTGGAAGACCAGCTTCACGCCGATGAACGCCAGGATGAAGCTCAGTGCGTGCTTCAGGAAGACCAAACGGTTCATCAATCCACCCAGCAGGAAGTACAGCTGGCGCAGACCCATCAGGGCGAAGATGTTCGCGGTGAACACGATAAACGCAGACTTTGTCAGACCGAAGATGGCAGGAATCGAGTCAAAGGCGAACAGCAAGTCGGTCATACCGATGGTCACGAAGACCAGCACCATCGGGGTGAACAGCTTCTTTCCGTCGATCACGGTGCGCAGTTTTGCGCCGTCGAAATCATTGGAAATCGGCATACGGCTGGTCAGCTTCTTAACTAGACCGCTCTCTTCGTCCTCATCTTCGTCCTTGAGCTGGTTCCATGCGGTCCACAGCAGGAAGGCACCGAAGATGTAGAAGACCCACGACCACTGCTCAATAATGGCAGCACCGAGAACAATGAAGATTGCACGCAGGATCAGCGCGATAATAATGCCGAACATCAGCACTTCCTGCTGGTACTTACGAGGTACCGAGAAGCGCGCCATGATGATGATGAAGACGAACAAGTTGTCTACCGACAACGCATATTCGGTGATCCAGCCGGCGTAGAACTCCTGGCCGATCTGCGGTCCGGCTTGCCACCAGAGGATTCCGCCGAAGATCAAAGCTAAGGTGATGTAGATGCCGACAAAGATGCCAGCTTCCTTCATGGAGGGAATGTGAGGTCGCTTGGTGACGTACAGCAAGTCTGCGATTAGCACCGCACACAGCACGACCAGCGCGATGATCTCGAATTGAATGGTTATCCCATGAGTGCCCACAGACGAGCGACCTTTCGTTGGAGGGTATGGAAAATCGCCGCAAGTCTCTCCGCCGTCATCCAGGCAAACAAGTTAATTGAATGCTTGCCTATTGATCGGCTGCTGCGCCCGGCGAAGCATCATTGGTTCGCGTGTTGACGTTCACAGCATTGGGATACTCCCCTACGTCCAAAAAACCATTGTAGCGCACAGCATCTGCACAGACTTTTTGATCACACCAACCTGTCACAAACTGGTCGAGGATTAAGCGTGACCGGCGGCCTTCATCTGGCGCAGCTCCTTCTTCAATTCGGAGACCTCATCACGAATCCGCGCTGCCAGCTCAAACTGCAGCTCTGCGGCCACAGCATGCATCTGTTCGGTCATATCGCCGATCTGAGTCAACAAATCTTCGGCCGGCGCAGCCGCCAACCCATCCTTACGCACACTCGCTGAGGCCTTGGACCGCTTAGCGTCCTTGGCCAACCGGTTATTGTTCAGTAGCTCCTGCGTGTCGGCGTCTTCACGAGCCAACTGATCGGTGATGTCGGCGATCTTCTTGCGCAGCGGCATCGGATCGATCCCGTGCTCCTTGTTATGCGCTTCCTGAATGGCCCGGCGACGATTGGTCTCGTCGATCGCTTTGTCCATGGCATCGGTAATCTTATCCGCGTACATGATCACCTGGCCGGAGACGTTACGTGCGGCGCGACCAATGGTCTGAATCAGCGAGGTCGCCGAACGCAAGAAGCCCTGCTTGTCAGCATCGAGGATTGCCACTAGGGAGACTTCAGGCAGGTCCAAACCCTCACGGAGCAGGTTAATTCCCACCAGCACGTCGAAGGCACCCATACGCAATTCACGCAACAGCTCCACACGACGAATGGTGTCCACATCCGAGTGCAGGTACTGCACTCGGACCTGGTGCTCGGTCAGGTAGTCGGTCAGGTCCTCGGACATGCGCTTGGTCAAGGTAGTGACCAAGACGCGCTCATCACGCTGAACGCGCAGACGGATTTCATCGAGTAGATCATCGATCTGTCCCTTGGTGGGCTTCACGATAATCTCCGGGTCGATCAGGCCGGTGGGGCGAATGATCTGTTCCACATAACCATCGGACTTGCCCAGCTCGTACTTACCCGGGGTCGCCGAAAGATAGACGGTCTGCCCGATGCGCTGCAAAAACTCATCCCACTTCAGCGGACGGTTATCCATCGCGCTGGGAAGGCGGAAACCGTGCTCAACCAGCGTGCGCTTACGTGACATATCGCCTTCATACATGGCGCCGATCTGCGGCACGGTCACGTGCGACTCGTCGATCACCAGCAAGAAGTCGTCTGGGAAATAGTCGATCAAACAGTGTGGAGCGCTGCCGGCTTCGCGGCCATCAATGTGTCGCGAGTAGTTTTCGATGCCGTTGCAGAAGCCCATCTGCTCCATCATTTCCAGGTCATAGGTGGTGCGCATGCGCAACCGCTGGGCTTCAACGAGCTTGTTCTGCGATTCCAGCTCTTTGAGCCGTCCGGCCAGCTCGTCTTCAATCCGCTTGATGGCTTTGCCCATGCGCTCGGCGCCAGCAACATAGTGGCTGGCCGGGAAGATGTACATCTCGGTTTCTTCACGAATCACTTCACCGGTGACCGGATGCAGGGTGTAGATCGCTTCAACTTCGTCGCCGAAGAACTCGATGCGCACGGCCTGCTCTTCGTACATTGGAATAATCTCGACCGTATCGCCACGCACCCGGAAGGTGCCACGGTGGAAGTCCATGTCGTTTCGGGTGTACTGCATGGCGACAAACTGGCGCAACATCGCATCGCGGTTCAGCTCTTCACCGGTTCGCACGGTGACCATTCCGGCCACGTATTCTTCTGGCGTGCCCAAGCCGTAGATGCACGAAACGGTGGCAACAACAATGGTGTCGCGCCGGGTCAGCAAGGAATTGGTGGCCGAGTGGCGTAAACGCTCAACTTCCTCGTTGACCGAGGAGTCCTTCTCGATAAAGGTATCGGTCTGCGGGACGTAGGCCTCGGGCTGGTAGTAGTCGTAGTAGGAAACGAAATACTCCACCGCGTTGTTGGGCATCAGCTCGCGGAATTCGTTGGCCAGCTGAGCGGCCAGGGTCTTATTTTGCACCAGCACCAAGGTAGGGCGTTGTACCTGCTCCACCAGCCAGGCGGTGGTGGCAGATTTACCGGTACCCGTGGCGCCGAGCAGAACAATGTCCTTCTCGCCGTTGTTTAGCCGCTCGGTCAGCTGTTTGATGGCCTCCGGCTGGTCACCGGCTGGCTCATATTCGCTGATCACTTCGAAGGGAGCGACGACCCGCTTAATCGGCTGTGCAAGACTCATAGTTCCAGCATATCCACTTGCCCCCACCGTTTGAGCCTTGCCCTAGCCAGCTTTCAGCTTAAAGGGATAACTCACTACTTGCGCATACCGTAGCGGATGGCATTACGACGCACGGTGCGGCCGATGGCGTTGCTGAAAAAGCCACAGGTTAACACGGTCGCTGCAACAACGCCCAGCAGTGCTAGCCAGCCGGAAATGTAGACCACCGGCGAATATGGGCCTTGCTCCTGGCCGACAAACTCGGCACGACCGCCAAAGCCTAGCCACAGCACCAGAGCCACTGCGAAACTCGCGAGCATCGTCCATTTGGAAATCTTGAGCATTATTTCTCCTACTACCTACGTCAACTGCGCGAAGAGAACACTGACCTGTGCCTCAAGTTCTTCTAAACTGCCGGAATTGTCCAGCACAAAATCTGCGACCGCGGCACGCTGTTCGTCACTGGCCTGCGCAGCCATCCGTGCCTTTGCTTCCTCAACGCTCCACCCGCGGTCTTGGACCATGCGACGGATCCGCTCATCATGTGGGGCTTGGATAACGATCACCGCGTCAAACCGGTCAGCTTGCCCAGATTCAACCAACAGCGGGATGTCTTCTACCACCAGGGAGTCTTCAGGCGCCTTTGTACGAAGCGCGCCAGCGGCCTCGCGCACTAGAGGATGCACAATGTTGTTCAACGTCTGCCGTTGCTGTTCATCGGCGAAGACGATCGCACCCAACGCCTTGCGATCCAGAGCGCCATCGGGCAACAAAACCTCGGACCCAAATGCGTCTTTAATCGCAGCTAGGCCAGGTGTGCCAGGGGCAACCACATCGCGCGCCAAAGCGTCGGCATCGATCACTACCGCCCCGAGTTCGGCCAATTTAGCCGCTACGGCAGATTTTCCGGAGGCTACTCCCCCGGTCAGTCCAACATGCTTCATGCTCCCAGCCTATAAACTATTAGCGATGAACACCAACGAATCGGTCGCGACCAGCTACACCACGCTCAGCGGGGACAGCGTGCACGAGCTGGAAATCAAGCGCTCGCGCTTCATCACCTACCTGTACCGCGTTGATTCGGAGGCCGCCGCGCGCGAACACATCGCGACCTTGCGCAAAACCCATTTTGACGCCCGGCACCACTGCACCGCCTTCATCCTTGGCCCTGACCGGATGACCCAGCGTTCCAATGACGATGGCGAACCCTCGGGTACCGCGGGGATTCCGATGCTCGACGCGCTAGCTAAGCGCGATACAGAACAGGGCGGTGGCCTCTCCGACGTGCTCGCCGTGGTCGTGCGCTATTTTGGTGGCATTAAACTTGGCGCTGGCGGCCTGGTCCGCGCCTATTCCGAAGCGGTGTCCAGCGCGTTGGATCACACCACGTTAATAGGCCGCCAACGCCTACGCATCTTCACCTTGCCCGCGGCTCACGCAACGGCCGCGCGCTACGAAAACGAGCTACGGGCCGCCGGTTACCAGATCGAGCCCACACAGTGGCAGTCAACGGCCGCGCTGATCCAGATCGGCATCCCCGATACTCCCGAAGCCGCCGAAGAATTGCACACCCACATCGCTACACTCACCTCCGGCGCTGGGCAACTGGCCGCCGCCAACACCCAATGGGTTGATCTGATTTGAATCCCGCTTCGTTTTCCGACGCCGAGCTTGAGGCCCTGCTGGCTGACCTGCAGCGCTGGCCCGATGTGCAGGCACCGAACCTTGTTGCCGCCGACGCTGCCGATCGGCTGATTCTGGACACCTGCGCGACGTGGCACCGCGAGGCGGGCACCTCGTGGCCCGATTCCATCACGATCATCGGCGATCACTACGGTGCGTTGAGCCTGGGCGCACTGGCCTTGGGTAGCACGCAGGTACGCGTCCACTGCGATTCGCTCACCGCACGCCAAGCCATCGAAGCCAATGTGCAGCGTTTGCTGCCCGAGCTGGCCGCGCGACTGACCTTTTACCCGCTGGCTCAAGCAGCAACGTCGGCTACCCACATTTTGCTGGCACTACCCCGCGGTCTGGATGTTTTGGACGAGCAGGTTGCCGCCATCACCGCCGTGGCGTCTGCGCAGGCCCGACTCTTTGCCGGCGGGCGCATCAAACATATGAGCCGCTCGATGAACGAGGTACTCTCCTTGCGTTTCGCCCAACTCGACGTCTCGTTGGCACGCCAAAAATCACGCGTACTCACCGCCAGTCTCCCCTTGGAATCCCAGCCCGACAGCAAATTCCCGGCCACCGCAACCCATGAGGTGAACGACACCAGCTTTAGCCTGCACGCCGGCGCTGGCACTTTTGGTGCGGCACGATTGGATCCGGGCACCCGGCTGTTGTTGGAGAACCTGCCGGACTTAACCGAACACCACAGGTTGGTGGATTTGGCCTGTGGCAACGGGTCCATCGGCGTCTTTGCTGCGCTCACCCACCGGCACCTGACGGTTGACGCGTCCGATCATTCGGCCTCCGCGGTGGCATCCACCCTGGCCGCGGCCGAGGCTAATGGCCTGTCCGCCCGCCTCACCGCCGTGCAAGACGACGCCTTGTCCAGGCTTCCGGATCACTCGGCCAGCCTGATCACGTTGAACCCGCCATTCCACATCGGCAATACCGTCACCGCTGACATCGCGTTTAAACTGATCGACGATGCTGCCCGCGTGCTGGCCCCCGGCGGTCAGCTCTTGTGCGTTTTTAACTCCCACCTGCGCTATCGCAATGAATTGGTCCGACGTGTTGGCCCCACCACCCAGCTAGCGCGCGACAAAACCTTCACGGTCACCTCCTCCATCGCAGCGCGCTGAGACTTTTCCACACTTCGCACGATGCGCTCTTGCCCGCGCATCGGCACAGAGCATTCTGTGCTCATGAGCCAAACCATCAGCCAGGCACTAGCCGGGCTATCCGAAGCGTTGCAGCAGACCTCGCGACTATCCGTCGACGAGGCGCTGGCATTGGCCGAGCTCATTCCCGTTTTGCATCAGGCGGTCGGCGCCCCGGCCGGTCCCACGCCGGAAACGACTGAACCCACCGCTGAACCTTCCGTGCTCACCGCTGAACCGGCCGAGTCCTTCCGCGAGGATCCGCGTTTTGCTCTGGCTTTGGCATCAATCGCCGAGTCCGCCGCCCATCACGCGCTACGCACCCAGATCTACGCCGCCCACCTTCTCGAAGCCACCAGCGCGCATACTCTCACTGTGGACGAGCTTAATGCCCAACAAGCGGGCCCCATTGATTTCACCCGGCCTGCCGAGCGCACCGGCCAGCGTGCCACCTTCACCAGCACGTCTGCCTTGCTGTCCTCTTGGTTACACATTGAGCATCACGAGGCACTGCGGCGCGTGGCCAGCGCCAACCATGTTTTTGCCCAGTTCGATTACCAACATCAGCAGTATCCGGCGCAGTTTCCCTTGCTGACCCAGCGGTTCCACGATTCGGCCCTGCCGCCTGCCGAAGCGCTTTCGGTGGCACGCCGGCTGGGTGCACTGGAACCGGTACGTGAAGAGTTCGACGCCCCCTCCACCTCTACGGTGCGCGGTGCCGACGGTCAACTGCTTGAAGCCATGCTCGATCACGAATTAGAAGAAGCAGACCCGGCCACCCGGCGCAAAGGCATCAACACCGTTATTAAGGCCGCCAAGGAACAGCAATCTGAAGAACAGCCCGAGGCCCAAGAAGGAATTTTCCGGCGCGGTCTGCGTCATGGGTTGGTGCGTTACGAACTTGCCCTGCGCCCCACCCGAGCCGAACTTTTCGAGTCTGGCATCGCCCAAAGTGACAATCCGCGCTCCGACGCTGGTCAAGCTGCACGTGAGGCGTTCACCGATAACAACTCCGATCCGGCCGACGCAGCCAACCCAACCAACGCGTCCACGGAGCATCCCGACTTTGTCACCGATGAAGAAGCAGCCGCGAGCGAGGCCACGGACACTGCTCCCATCACCCCTGCCGCTCGACGCCTGAATGGGTTGATGTCATTGCTCGAGCTCAACTCAAAACTCCTCCAGCGACTACTTGATGCAACTCTTCACGGAGCGCAAGTTGACGCACAGGCCACCGCCGGCTCGCAAGAGCTGAAGGTGCCAGTCATCAAACCCCAGGTCGTCGTCACGATTTCCTTGGCGGAACTTGAAGGTCGAGCAGATACATTCGGTATTACCTCCCACGGATTTAAGCTCAGCGCCACCGATCTACGGCAAACCCTAGCCAAAGCCCGAATCATTCCCATAGTTTTGGGTGGCAAAGGCGAAATCCTAGATATTGGTCGAGCCCAACGAAAGCATCCGAATTACATGCGCCTAGGGGTCGTAGTGCGTGATCGCGGCTGCCTCGTGCCTGGTTGCACGATGGATCCGGAACGCTGCAATATCCACCACGTCTGGTTCTGGTCCGAAGGTGGAGTCACGGCAGTGTATTGGAGCGCGATGCTCTGCGATACGCACCATCACGATGTTCACGCCGGGTTGATCAAGGTCATCCCCAATGATGGTGTGCCTCAGGTGATCCTGCCGGCCTTTATGGATCCAACCCAAACGCCGGTCCGCAACCAGTACCATTTTGCGGCCACCACCTAAGCCACTGGATCTGCACACCGGAGCGTAGAAATGTGCACAGCTAAATCGCTAAGCTCCCCTCGGGCTCAGGTCTTTGAACTTGAGACCCTCAAGTAATCCATCTGTCGTCTCTAGTGTGCGTCCGAACATTCGCATCTGCTCCGCCCTTGCCCCAACGACGCTTACTGTTCGCCAATTTGAGTACCGTCAGGGTCACTGCCGCTCGTGCAGGACTCGACGTGGGCACCAATACCCGCTTAAATGCACGAAGGCCCAACCCTTTCGGGTTGGGCCTTCGTAGCTCAGCTAAAGCTAATCACGATTCCTGCACGAGGCAGAAAGCGAAATTAGTTGCCGGTCAGCTTCTCGCGCAGTGCAGCAAGAGCTTCGTCAGAAGCCAAGGTGCCTGCATCGGTGGCTGGAGCCTCCGAGGAGTACGAAGCTGGAGCTGGCTCGGAGCTACCTGCAGCAGCAGGCTCTGCTTCTGCGTCAGCTACGATTGCGGCAGCAACCTGCTTCTTGTGTGCTTCCCAACGCTCCTGAGCAGCAGCGTACTGTGCTTCCCATGCAGCGCGCTGGGTGTCGAAGCCCTCGAGCCATTCGTTCGACTCTGGGTCGAAGCCCTCTGGGTACTTGTAGTTGCCGGCCTCGTCGTACTCTGCAGCCATGCCGTAGAGTGCTGGGTCAAACTCGGTACCCTCTGGGTCAACACCTTCGTTAGCCTGCTTGAGCGACAGCGAGATGCGGCGGCGTTCCAGGTCGATGTCGATGACCTTGACGAACAGCTCGTCGCCCACGGAGACAACCTGCTCGGCCAGTTCAACGTGGCGCACTGCAAGCTCGGAGATGTGGACAAGGCCTTCGATGCCGTCTTCGACGCGTACGAACGCACCGAATGGAACCAGCTTGGTAACCTTGCCCGGTACAACCTGACCCAGTGCGTGGGTGCGGGCGAAGGTCTGCCAAGGATCTTCCTGGGTAGCCTTCAACGACAGCGAAACGCGCTCGCGGTCTAGATCGACTTCGAGAACCTCTACGGTTACTTCCTGGCCAACCTCGACAACCTCGGATGGGTGGTCGATGTGCTTCCAAGACAGCTCGGAAACGTGTACCAAGCCGTCTACGCCGCCAAGGTCCACGAATGCACCGAAGTTGACGATGGAGGAAACAACGCCCGGACGAACCTGGCCCTTTTCCAGCTTGTTAAGGAAGGTCGAGCGAACCTCAGACTGGGTCTGCTCAAGCCATGCACGGCGGGAAAGAACAACGTTGTTGCGGTTCTTGTCCAGCTCGATGATCTTGGCTTCGATTTCCTGACCGATGTATGGAGCCAGGTCGCGCACACGGCGCATCTCGACGAGCGATGCTGGCAAGAAGCCACGCAGGCCGATGTCCAGGATGAGGCCACCCTTGACAACCTCGATAACGGTACCGGTAACGACGCCGTCCTCTTCCTTGATCTTTTCGATGTCGCCCCAAGCACGCTCGTACTGAGCACGCTTCTTGGACAGGATCAGGCGGCCTTCTTTGTCTTCCTTGGTCAGAACCAAGGCTTCAACGCTGTCACCAACGGCGACAACATCGCCTGGGTCAACGTCGTGCTTGATGGAAAGCTCGCGGGAAGGGATGACACCTTCGGTCTTGTAACCGATGTCGAGCAGAACTTCGTCGTGGTCAACCTTGACGACGGTGCCTTCGACGAGGTCACCATCGTTGAAGTACTTGATGGTGGCATCGACTGCGGCCAAGAAGTCCTCAGCAGATCCAATGTCGTTAATTGCGACAACTGGTGCGCTGTTGTTCTCGTTCGAGGTGATGGTCATGTAGTAGGGACTCCGATGTGGATAGATTTGGTCAGTCGAAACCCCGGAAGTCCCGGAATTTCGAACGGGTAAAACTTGATTGCGGCCATAACTAGTGCCATGGCACGACTTGACAAGTCTACGCGTATACCAGAGTGCGGGTCAAAGCGTAACCCACTAACATCCACGTCAGCATTTTGTGAACTTCGTCATAAACCTGTGTTCAGCAGCCACTTGATCAGAACGTGTGAGGGGTGAAGGGTGCGCGATCAACTTCAAAAAGTCGCAGGCTCGCGCTCACATCCGACTCCGACTTCGTCGATGCCCGACCCGCTGCCAGCAGCTGCGAGAGCTGCACCGTACCCAAGTACAACCCCGCCAGCTCTCGTTCGCCCAGAACCACATGGGCTACACCGGTCAGTTCTTCCGCATCAATTGCCACACGCTTTACAGTTGCCGAACCATCGGCGACCTCAAAAAGGTACGTGCCGTCGATCAGCGACAAGCGATCTGTCACGCTGATGACCAGTTGGCCCGATCGTTGGTAACCGCGAGCTTCAAAGGCGGCGATGACATCCAGTACACGCAACCACAGGACGTCGTCGGTGGAGCGCACCTGGTAGTCCCGAACGTTGTGCAATACCAAACGCATCGGATCATCCAATGCTCCTTGCCCATGGACCTGCTGCACCAAATCATGATTGGCCACGTATTCCAGCAGCTTCAACCTCGCCACGTCGCTGAGGGCAACAAGTTTGTGTACGACCATCTTTGGTTGCGCATCATCCCAACCACCGAACTTATAGGTAATGGATCCGCCAAGTTCGCCAGCTTCATCGTAGTAGGCAGCATGGCGCATGTTCTTGGCCTTCGCCAGAGAATCCCACCCTTCCCAACGCCCCAGTGCATAGCCCACATCAAATTCCGTGCCATCGACCGAACCGAAAGTCTGCGCCAAGGCGCTGCGCATCAATGCTTCAAGCTTCGTTGCGAACGGCTCGGGATCGACGTCGATCACAGTGCCGGGAAGCGCAACCAGCAATTTTAGACCGCCCTCACATTTGAGCGTGAAGCGAGTCTGATAGGTGGCCGGTTCAAATCCGTAGCGACCGTAGATGCTCGCCTCAGAAGCGGTCAGTACTGCCAGCGCGAACCCACCTCTGCGCGCATAATTCAGGTCCTCCGTGATTTGCCGAGTCAAAATACCCTGCCGACGATGGGTGGGCGAAACGGTCACCGCAGTAATTTTATGCACCGCCACCGGTCGCGCTCCCCCAGCGTTGAGCAACCCCGGGAAACTCGCATAGGTGTGCACCGGCTGGCTGGCATGTCGAGATTCGGCCGGCCCCTGTTGATCGAACACCATCGTAAAGCGCAGTTTTTGCGCTGCTGCCAGCCGAGAGTAGGTGGACTCGCCCGCTTCATCGGGCAGCTCTTCATAAAACCCGAGCGCGGTGGCCCGTTGAAAAATGCTCAGGGCGCGCTGCCCATCGTCGTCCAATTGCGCAGCGTCATAACTAACGCACTTGAGTTGGCTAGGGATTGCTTTTGCCACTGTTTTGCACCCTTCATCGTTGAAGCTCAACAGGCACGCCCCATGCTGCTCGGCGGTAGGTAGTGCGGTAGATAGTACTGTGCTGCCGGGCGTGAAGTTCAGTGTACTTCGCGCCCGGCAGCATCAGGGTAGAGATTTGCGCCCGTTAGTGAGCCGCCTCGTGCCAGGTCCGGCCAATGCCCGGCTGAACATCCAGCGGCACCAACAGGTCAGCGGCCTGGCCCATTTCGCGGGTCACCAACTCCTGCACTGCTTCCAGTTCCCCTTCGGCGATCTCCAAAATGAGTTCGTCATGGACCTGAAGCAGCATGCGGGAGGTAAAGTTCCCGGATTCCAGCCCCGCAGAGATCTTGAGCATCGCCACCTTAACAAGATCGGCGGCCGATCCCTGAATAGGTGCATTCAGTGCCGCGCGTTCGGCAATATCGCGTAGACGCCGATCCGAGCTGTTCAGCTCTGGCAGGTAACGACGACGGCCAAAGATGGTTTCGGTGTAGCCGTCCTTGCGGGCTTGGTCCACGACCGAACGCAAGTAGGTGCGCACCGCTCCGAAACGATCGAAGTAGTCCTTCATCAATTTGCGCGCTTCATCCACGCCGATCTTCAGCTGCTTGGACAGCCCAAAACTGCTCAAACCGTAGGCCAAGCCGTAGCTCATCGCCTTCACCTTGGAGCGCATTTCAGAGCTGACCTCTTCTGGCTCGACGTTGAACACGCGCGAACCGACAAACCGGTGCAGGTCTTCGCCGTTTTGATAAGCCTCGATCAACCCGGCATCCTCGGACAGGTGCGCCATAATGCGCATTTCGATCTGCGAGTAGTCCACGGTCAGCAGGGTTTGGTACCCGGTGCCCACCATGAACACGTCGCGAATGCGTCGGCCCTCTTCTGAACGGACCGGGATGTTCTGCAGGTTCGGGTTCAGACTAGAAAGTCGACCGGTGGCCGCCACGGTCTGCGCGTAGGTGGTGTGGATCCGTCCATCGTCGTGCGTAGCTTTCAGCAGACCGTCGACGGTCTGGCGTAGTTTGATGGCATCGCGGTAAGCCATCAGCGCCACCAGGAACGGGTGCCCGGTTTTGACCAGCAGGTCTTGAAGTGATTCAGCGTCCGTAGTGAAACCGGTCTTGATTTTTTTGGTACGCGGCAAATCCAGCTCTTCAAACAGCACTACCTGCAGCTGCTTCGGGCTAGAAAGGTTTACCTCGTGGCCGATCGCAGCAAAAGCGTCGTTGGTGGCCTGATCAACCTGCGTGGTGAAGTGCGCGCGCAGTTCGTTCAGCCGATCCACGTCCACTGCCACGCCGGCGCGTTCCATCTCAAAGAGGACCGGGATCAGCGGCAATTCCATCTCTGCAGCCAGCAAATCGGCGTGCTTCTCAGCCAGCTTGGTGGCAAGGAACGCGGACAGGTCGTGGATTGCCTGAGCTTGGGCCAGGGTGGGTTCGGCCAAATCAGCGGTCAGCCCCAGATCCAATTCGCCCTTCTTCGCCTGATGCACCGGCACCGCATATTTCAGGTGGTACTGCACCACGTCCACTAGGTCGTGGCTACGCCGATCTGGCTGAATCAGGTACGCACTAATCAACGTGTCGTCCTTGATGCCCGCGATCTTCAGCCCGCGTTCGATCAACAGATGCATCGTGGCTTTAGCGTCGTGGAAAATTTTGGGCGCGTTGGCGTCAGCGAGGAACGCAGCCAGTTCGTTCTCGGTGCCTTCCTGAAGATCTGCAAGATCCAACCAAACGGCCTGTGCCCCACGGAACAGTGCAAGGCCCACAGCTTCATCGCCAACCACTGCAGGTTGAACGGCGATCGGCGCGGACTTACCGGCATCGATAAAGTCGCGTAATGCTTGGGCGTTGTCGGTCACCACACGGGTGAAGGCAGCTACCTCGGGGGCAACTTCCTCCTCCTGCGCTGCAAAGAGGTCAAAGAGGCGTTTACGCAGGGTGTTAAACTCCAGCGCGTCAAACAGGTTCTCGATCTCTTCGCGGTTTGGTGCCTCAAGCTCCATCTGCTCCAAGGTCACCGGCAGCTCTAGGTCGTGCTTCAGTTGGTTGAGCCGGCGGTTGCGAGTTACGTTGTCCACGTGCTCACGTAACGACTCGCCCACTTTGCCCTTGATCGAGTCAATGTTCTCCAGCACACCGGCCAGGTCCCCGTAGAGGTTGATCCACTTTGCGGCGGTCTTCGGGCCGACGCCCGGTACTCCTGGCAGGTTATCGGCGGTTTCGCCGACCAGTGCAGCAAGATCCGAGTAACGCTGTGGTGGAACAAAGTATTTGGCTTCCACCGCGGCAGCGTCCATCGGCGGAATGTCGCTAATGCCCTTTTTCGGGTACAAAACCAGGGTCTTGTCGGTGATCAGCTGGAAGGCATCACGGTCACCGGAAACCACCAGCACGTTAAAGCCTGCGTCCTCGCCCATGGTGGCCAGCGTGGCCAGGATGTCGTCGGCCTCAAAGCTTTCCAGGGTGATGGACGGGATGTTCATCGCCTTCATCACCTCTTGGATGAGGTCGATCTGCCCGTAGAACTCTTCGGGCGTCTTGTTGCGCCCGCCCTTGTACTCGGTGTACTCCAGCGACCGGAAGGTTGGAGTATCCAGGTCGAATGCGACAGCGACGTGGGTGGGCTTCTGCTGACGGATCATCGTCAGCAGCATGGATACAAAGCCGTGCACCGCGTTGGTGTGCTGTCCCGTGCTCGTCGCAAAGTTCTCCGCTGGCAGCGCGTAAAACGCGCGGAACGCCATCGAATGTCCGTCAATAATCAGCAGTCTCTTGTCCGACGCGGGTGTCGGCTTGGTAGTTTCGCTCACACCTGAAAGCCTAGTTCCCATGAACGACAATTTCACTACTCAACCCACGCAAGATTCGGCACATCCGTTCGCGCAGCAGCTCACGCGCCACGGCCTACCTCACAGTGCGTGGTCTTTTTTGCGCTCCAATGGCGTAGGGGAACTAGTGGAAAAGCTAGAGATCGTCTTCACCGAGTTCACCGTCGATCGGATCACGGCCACCATGCCGGTCGCCGGAAACACTCAGGTCTACGGGATTTTGCACGGCGGCGCGTCGGCAGCCCTGGCCGAAACCCTAGGTTCGATGGCTGCAGCGTTGCACGGCGCCGGGAAGACTCAACCCGTGGGGGTCGACCTAAACATCACACACCACAAGGCTGGCCGCACCGGTTTGGTCACCGCAGTTTGCACCCCGGTGCACCTAGGACGCAGAAGCACCAGCCACGAGATCGTGATCAGCAACGAGGACGGGGCACGCATTGCCACCGCGCGCATCACCAACATGATGCTCCCGGTAGAAAACTAGCCCACCGCGTAGCGCGTCAGCGTGATGTCGTTGCCCAAGTCTTCAACGCTCATCGCTGAGAGTTGGGCGCGCACCGAACGCCCAAAAATGCTGGTGCCCTCGCCGAAGACCACCGGCACGGTCACTAACAACAGCTCGTCCAACACGTTCGCTTGAACAAATCCGCCTGCTAGATCCGCGCCGCCGGCAACCCACACGTCACCGGCCCCCGCGCTTCGCGCAATGTCTTGGCTCCAGAAACCGATTTCTCCGCGGATGAACGTCAGGTCGGTATCGGGCAGGGTCGGTAATTCGTGGTGGGTTAAAACCCAGACTGGGAGGTGCGCAAACATCCAGCTCATGTTCCCGTCGGCGACTTCCTTGGCGATACCCTCATAGGTTTTCCCGCCGATCACCACTGCACCAATGGTTTCAAAGAACTGATCAAAGTGCTTTTTCACGCCAGGCTGTTTGGCGAAGGTGGTGAACCAATGCGCATCGGCGCTACCGTCGGCAATAAAACCATCAACGGAGGCACCCACGTAGTACTTGAAGCTAGTCATGGCTCCAGTCTAGGGGTGCCTCCGTCGAAGGCAATATGCAGTTTTACTTCCCAGCCGATGTTGAGCGTGCTGAGCACTATCAGCGATAGTGAGCGTTTAGTGGCTTGAGGACATGCCCAAAATCGCTTCGCTAAGTTGCGGAACGATCAGCACCACGCCAAAGGCCACAATTAAGCCGGCCACGGTGAAGCAGGCATACGCGCCAGTCTTGCTAAGGCCCGTACTTTTTCCTTCGTCCCTAGCTACAGCCAGCAGGCGAACTCCGAAAGAGTAAGCGGTAACAATGAGCATCGCGGCAATCCACGTGACGATCGCAACGATCGCAAAGGCAACCCAGTCAATCATGAGTTATCAGCATCCTTCTGCGTGGCGACGAGCTTAGCTTGCGCGGCTTCAGCCTTGGCCTTGGCGCGGCGTTGCTTCTTGGTCAAAATGTTGACCGCAGCTCCGGAGTTATCGATGTCGGACATAGTCCCGTCAGAGCCGTGCGACTGCTTTCGGGAAGCGAACCAGATGGTCAGCATCGCGCCAACTCCAAGGATGGTGACGATAACCAGACCTGGGGTGCCAAAGTGTACGATCCAGGCTGCCAGACCGCCGACGATCGCGGCTGCCGGCAAGGTGAAGAGCCAGCCCAAGGCAATACGGCCGGCGGTGCCCCAACGGACCTCGCCGCCCTTGCGGCCCAAACCGGAACCGATAACCGACCCGGAAGCGACCTGGGTGGTCGACAGCGCGAAGCCCAAGTGCGAGGAAGCCAGGATGGCTGAAGCAGTGGAGACCTCTGCGGCGAAGCCCTGTGCAGGCTTCACGTCGGTCAGTCCCGAACCCATGGTCTGGATAATGCGCCAGCCACCGGTGTAGGTGCCCAAGGCGATTGCCAGCGCACAAGCGGCAACAACCCACAGGTGCACGCCGGAGTCGGAATCCTGCAGCCCCGATGCGACCAGGGTCAGCGTGATGATGCCCATGGTCTTCTGCGCGTCATTGGTGCCGTGAGACAGCGCAACGAGCGAGGAGGAGAAAATCTGGCCGTAGCGGAAACCGCCGCGTTTCGGCGAGGCGCCGCTTTGGCGCTTGGTGATGGCGTAGGCCAGCTTGGTGCTCAGATATGCGGAGACGCCGGCGATCACCGGCGCGCAGATCGCCGGCAGCAAGACCTTGGAAAGCAGAACACCGTAGTTCACCGAAGCGAAGCCGGCACCGACAATAGCGGCACCGACAAGACCGCCGAAGAGCGCGTGCGATGAGCTGGAAGGAAGTCCCAGCAGCCAGGTCAGCAGATTCCAGATCACAGCGCCCATGAGGCCGGCAAAGATCATGGCCGGGCCGATAGCTACGCCGGTGGATGGGTCTTCGTTGATGATGCCGCCAGAGATGGTCTTCGCTACCTCGGTCGAGAGGAAAGCGCCGACGAGGTTCAGAATTGCGGCGAGGGCAACTGCCTTCTTAGGGGTGATTGCACCGGTTGCGATCGGGGTGGCCATCGCATTGGCCGTGTCATGAAAACCGTTGGTGAAGTCGAAAAACAACGCCAAGGCGATGACCAGGACGACGATCAGCGTCAAATCCATTTAGTACCAGCCTGAGGGGTCGAACGGCAAGGGGAAGTGTGCGGGCTTCGAATAAGTTCCCCTGCGGAAGTCAGTGTCATGCAGGACTTGGTTCCAAGCGCAGTTTCAATCTTAGGCGTACTGAGCGGTTCGTCAATCTAGGCAGTCAACTAACAACTGGCTAATTTCGGATTAACTTTGAACTTTCAGCAGGCCTAACGCTCAATGGCCGATGCCCCACACTGCGTGGACATGAAAAATGTGCGTCAAAACACAAGGTGTCTTAACGCACATCTTCATCGACGGCCTATGAGCTGCAGGCGCCTACTTGACCTGGTCGACCACGGTTTCCGCTACCTGGCGCATGCTCAGGCGGCGATCCATGGAGGTCTTCTGGATCCAGCGGAAGGCTTCCGGCTCGGTCAAGCCCATCTTGGTGATCAGCAGGCTCTTGGCGCGATCAACCAATTTGCGGGTCTCGAACTGCTCGGCGAGGTTGCTGACTTCTTCTTCCAGCGCGCGCAGCTCGTCATTGCGTGAAATGGCGATCTCGATGGCCGGAGTCAGATCGGCCGGGGTGAATGGCTTCACCACGTAGGCCATGGCGCCGGCTTCGCGAGCGCGCTCCACCAGTTCCTTCTGGCTGAAGGCGGTCAACAGCACGACCGGGGCGATCTTCTCCTTGACGATTGCCTCGGCGGCGGTAATGCCATCCATGACCGGCATCTTCACGTCCATGAGCACCAGGTCCGGCTTCAGCTCCCGAGCCTTGTCCAATGCGCTCTGCCCGTTATCGGCCTCGGCGACAACCTCGTAGCCTTCGGAGCGAAGGATTTCGACGATATCCAGGCGGATAAGAGTTTCATCCTCCGCAACGAGAACACGACGCGGTGTGGACTGCACCTCGGATGGAATTCGGGTGATTTCGGGTAGTTCGCTCATTGGCGCCTTCCTCCATGGTCAAAAATCCTGTCCGTGCGCTGGACAGCAGATAGATGGTTTCCGATAGCGAAGCCACGTTGCCTCGGTTTCACATATAAGCCTACTTGCATGTACTCTAGTTCAGGCGAAGACGCGAGGATCCTGATTAGGAAATCTGGAAAACCTCTAGTAAAGTAGTCAAAGTGCCAGCCCAAGTGGCGGAATCGGTAGACGCGCCGCACTCAAAATGCGGTATCGAAAGATGTGTGGGTTCGAGTCCCACCTTGGGCACAGATTGAACCCCGGGAAACCGGGGTTTTTTCATACCCATGTTGACGCCAACAGCAAAAATGTTGACAAGCGTTGACACGGAACCAGGGAATAACCACCCCTTTACCTGCTCTCACCAAGCAGTCGATAACTGAAAAGGACACCCGAACACCATGGCCTCCATCCGCCATATCCAGCGTGCCGACGGCACCACTGCATTCAAAGTCATCTGGCGCGAAGCTGAAACCAAAAAGCAAACCAGCTTCACCACCGACTCGGACATCGAAGCGGAACTCATCAAACGCCTGCTTGACGCGAATGGGCAATCATTCACGCTCGCCAACAAAGCAATGCAGGACATCCAATCCCAGACTCCAACGGTCACCAAGCTCGTGACCATGTACCTGGAGGAGAAAACCGGCATCGAACCCGGGACCAAGCACACCTATGAGGTCATGCTCGCCCGGCACATTGCACCATCTATTGGCCCAAGGAAATCCGCGACGATCGAGCGCAAGGACCTTGTGCGCTGGTTCGAGCAGCTGAAGCTCGCTCCCAAGTCCAAGAAGAACGTCCACGCGTTCCTGTCCACTGTGTTCAACTGGGCCATCGAGCGGAACCTCATGGAGGAAAATCCGGCACGGGGAATCAGCTCGCCGAAGGCTTCCCTGAAGTATCGCGGTGCGACCTTTCTCACAAGAGAGCAATTCCAGATTTTTTGCGACCACTTCGACCCTGGATACGAGGTCTTCTTGCGAACTCTCGTCAACTCGGGCATGCGCTTCGGTGAAGCCACAGCCCTGGATAAGGTTGACTTCGCACGCCAGGCCACCGGTCACTATGTGATCGACGTGAACAAATCTTGGAAACGGACGCCGCACGGATTCGTTCTCGGCTCCCCTAAGACCGTGGCCGGCGTCCGCCAGGTGACACTCCCCTTGTCTCTGACGCCTCTGCTCGTCACTTAGGCCCCCCCCCATAGGTCCTAAGTGAATCACTTTTGGGCGTCCTAGCTTCTTGGAACTGTGCGCGCCCAGCGCTTCGACGTCGTAACGATGATTGCAACGACAGCCCCAAGCACTGGAACCGCTATGATCATCAGTGCGAACAGGAGCTTTGTTACTGCTGACAGCCGGGAATTACGGGCGACGAGCACGAGCGCCGTCACTAACAAAGCCAGATACAAGGCACAGAATCCGTAAGAAAGTGCTTGCGATTCCCATGGAATAACAGGGTTAACGTTCATGTAGCTTTCCTCCTAAGAGTGAGCAGTTCGCGCTTCGGTTTTTCCTACTTGTATCTGTAACCATACCTCCCAGGAGCCCAGTACTGAATTGACAGTCGAAGTTGCCTGAGCCATGGCAGGGTTATTGAACCCGCTACCACTGGATGTTTTTTGATGCAGTTTCATTGCAGGTCGGCTGCAGCTGGCCACGAAGCACTGCTGGCTTGAGTTACCAACATAGGTAATAGATGACATCCCCGGGTTGAACTGATAGCTGGCAACGAATGCGACCGAAATAATGCCGGCCCACGTGTGCGAAACAGAGCACTTACTGTAGGTGACGTACCCACTTCCTGAACGATAAGTGCAAATTGGGGGCAAGTTGCTACAGATCATCGGCCAGGTTCGACCAGGGAATTCAAAATTGTTGCCGCACTTGAAGCTCGACAATCGATACGAACTGATGGGCATTGGGACTGATCTGAGATATGGGGTCACACTCAATTATTAACTGTGCATTCAATTCTCAGGATTATCTTTACAACGAATTTCAGACTCTTCTTGAAACCATGACTAGCTGGATACCTGGCAAATGCCTAAATCAGCTTAATGCGACAAGTTCTGGGACGATGGTTACCATGACGACGTGGACAAATTATTTCCAAGGTTGCCCTTCAACGTGTCCACAGGATCCGCGTAGGTCCGTCGTTGATCGCCCTCGGCTTGGAGCCGCCGGCAAGCGATTGAAAATCACAAGCACCATCGGACAGCAATGACCTGTGTGCCCCAAAGGAGCTTTGGGGCACACAGGTCAACTCCTATGCTCAAATGAGGCCAAAGCACTACCCTCAATTAACCGAGTAAATCCATCCAACAGTATTGACGAATCTCTCGGTATTCAATGAAGGGTCGGCATAATACTCAGCTTGCAGGCTCATGACCTTTTCTTCGTCGCCCAAGTGGTCAATTCGAAGCTTGCCAGATTGAGCCCCGTTCATGGTGAACGCGCACTGAGAGTTGTCACTCTTGAGGCAATCTACAACAAGGTCTGGGTCACCAGTTGGGTCTATCTCTCGAATACTCGTGTGATAAATGGACAACACCAAGGACACTGGTTGAACAGTTCGATCTATCGCAAGCTCTAGAGATCCATCAGTAGTACGCACATTCGGGACGTCTAAGTTCTCTTGGAGCTGGTTAGTTTCTCCTTCAGGGTGTTTCCAGTCAACGGCAAACGGCCGAACGTCGTCGCCTTCGAACTTCAGCACTGGCGGCAGGTTTAGCGCGTCCGGCGTCAGCGAGAGAAGGCTTTCGTCCTGAGATTGTTCGGGTTTCATAGCAACTTCATCGCCGCTTTCCACCGGGTTCGCCACGTTCGAGCTACAACCGGTAAGTGTTGTCAAAAGTAAGAGCGAGCAACCAATGCGAACACCAAGTTTAGTTGTTGCAGTAGAAACGAGTTTCAATGTCACTTGATGTCCGGTCTGAGAAGTTCGTTGTTCCAAAGGTTACTCGATGATATCCATTCCCTCGGTAAGTCTGCGCAGAGTTCGACGCGCAGACAAACTTTGAATTGACATCAATTTTAGACATAGTCTTCTTCGTCACTTCACGCTGGTGGAAGGAAGCACGATGCCATAGGCCGACCCAGCCCTTTTTCATGATCTCAGCACCCGTAATCTGGTAGTCGGGCGACTTTCGACAGTCTTTGATTCCGCTGTGCAGGGATCCGAAACCATTGCTCTTGTGAACGCGCTCCGTGTATCCCGCACATCGCCATGGATTCAGACCGATCTTTGCCGCAGCCATGGTGGCCACACCTGCAGGCGCTTCCGGAACAGAACCCGCCAGCGACTCTTCGGATGAATCGACAAATGGGGATGCGTTGTCAGTTTCCCAAGCCGCGTCCTGGAGGATGGATGAGATGGCGCTATCAGTCTTTTCGTCTGATGCGCCAGCCGCCTGTGCCGGCATAGCTGAAGGACACTGACATGCAGAGTCCCGCTGCGATCACGGAAATTACCTTGGTTGTCTTTTTCACAATCACCCCTAGTTGGTCATGTTTATAGTTACCTGACCTGAGATTACACGGCTTATACAACCAATGTAAAAATTAGGCCGCGATTCAAGAAAAATACAGTCGAATTGACAATACAAAAAGATGAGTCTGCGAAACTAATCGGGTGGTTAATTGGGAAGCCCTCTATCGTGACCGCGCGCGGACCCCAATAGGGCCACGTCACCCATTGGACAGCAATTTGCCTCGCTACGGAGCGCCTGACAGTTGCGACGGTAGGGAATGACGAATTGATGATGGTGCAGCGTCAATTTACGACATTTTGATGGTGCACATCCTTGAACTGGCCCATTCACTAACTGCGTTTGTCCATCGGCTCAAAGTTCCTTTGTGCGGGGTTTGGCGATATAGGTGGCCCGGTAGACGGGGTTGCCTTCGTGCGTGGTGGTTTCGATGACCAGGCTGGTGGGATCTATGACGTGGGTCTTGTCCAGTTCACGCAGTTTGGTTGCGAGACGGTCGTGGAAGGCATCGAACCGGGCTAGTTCCAGTTCCAAGTTTTCTGGCCGGCGTTCGACGAGCACCCTCCGCACTTTTGGTTCTTGCCAACGGGGTTGGCCGAACGCGTCGAGGTTCCAGGGTTTCTCTCCTGGCTTTGGGAACAGGTCACCCATTGAGGTCACGCTCCTCAAATTCTGCGATGATCTGCTCCACGTCGCTGGTGAGGTGGTCTATATCGATGGAGTGGTCTCCCCCAGCGAGCACGATATAGGTTCCCGCGTCGTGTCGAACCACTGGTTCTTCGAGCTCGGAGCCTGCGCCTGTCGGGCTGGTGAGCGTTTCGATGAGGCGGGCTTTGATGAATTCTCGGGTGATCATTGGTTCGCTTTCATAAAGGTGATCCAGTGGGTTTTCATTGCTTTTCCGGACATGTGTCCGACTAGAGGTTTCTGGTCGGTGAGGGCAAGGATTTCCCGGACTTTGATCTGTGTTTCGTTCCATTTGAAGATCAGGACGCCTTCTGCCTTGAGCACACGGAAGCATTCTGCGAATCCGGCGCGCAGGTCTTCGCGCCAGGTGTCTGCGTGCAGGCGTCCGTATTTGGCTGCCTGCCAGCTTTTGGGGCCAGCGCGGATCAGGTGTGGTGGGTCGAAAATGACGACTCGGAATGATTCGTCCGGGAATGGGAGGTTTCGGAAGTCTGTGTATGCGTCTGGGTTGATGTTGAGAGCGCGTCCGTCGCAGAGGACGTGTTCTTCGCTTCGGATGTCTCCGAAAAGGACTCGTTCGTCTTCAGGGTCGAAGTAGAACATTCGGCTGCCTGATGCGGGGTCCAGGACTGGCGGCAAAGTCATGTGGAGTTGCTCCGTGGTCTGGTGGGCGGGCGTGCGTTGCCCCTGTCCCCCAAGGCAAGGGGCAACGCACTGTGCGGGTGGTTTAGAACGCCGGGTCGTCGTAGAACGCCTGGTTGCGGAGGTGTTTTACTGCTTCCCAGCCGTACGCTGTGACCTCGTCCGTGGATAGCCTAATGAAGGCTCCATCGATCGTGATGCCTCGGAAGTCGTGACTTCTGTCGAGGGTGCGACGCATCAGTGTTCCCTTGTGAGGTCCATTGGTGATGTGGATTAGAACGGGGCCTGCTGGCAGCTTGGCTTGGCATTGTTCGCCCTCGGCTGGCGGGATTTCGGCGTCCACGACGTCGTCAGGGTCTACCAGCGTGTACCAGACCTGTTCCCAGACGATTTTGTACGCTTTGATGGCGTGCCGGCCGAGCCTGGTGTGCGGGCCGAGCCTGGTGTGCGGGCCGATGAAGTCGCCGAAGGAGTTGCAGATGAGGACTTCGCCGTCAATGTTCGACGGGTAGTTGCCGCTATCGGTAACGCGGATCATCGAGCCTGGGATGGTTGGGGCGGCAGGTTTAGGTCGGTCGATGAGGTAGAACCCGTTAGCGGTCGGCCAGATCACGGTTTCGTCGTTGGTGATCTTCTGGCCACCGGGGCCGTAGTGGTCGAACACAACGACGCAGTAGGCGTCGGCTTGCCCGGATGGGGTGTAGGCGAAGACGTCGCCCTGGCTTAGTTCGCTGGCGTCGATCATGCGCGCGTTCGGGAAGTGGTCAAGGAAGTGCATACTGGGTCTCCTGGAGGCTGGTGTGGGCGAGGGCCGGCACCGGGGCCGGCAGCGGATTCTCTGCCGGGCCGTTGATGCAGGTGCATTCGGTGTGGTGGTGCTGTTCGGGGTCGGCATCCCATATGCGGCCGTCGTTGAGGTTCACCCGGATCTTGGTGCCGTCGGGGACTCCGATGGTGTCGACGTGTGCGACGAGGACTTGGTCAAGGTCTGAGATGTAGAGCTGGGCAGTCGCGCCGTGTAGCTCTACTTCTGGGCTGTGGTCGCTCATGGCCGGCGCCTAGATGTGGCAATCGACGACGGTCAGGAGGGTGCCGTGCGGCAGGTCGCTGATGATTTGAGCGACTTGCTTGTACCAGCTCTTCGAGTCGACTGTGTCGTTGGAAATGCCGAACCAGCCCATTTCTCCTTGGGCCTGCCATTCTCCGTTTTGGACGACGGCGTAGAAACCTCCCCGAGCAAACGCGACGCGTTCTTCGAGGTAGGACTGCATCGGGTCGTCTGCGCCCATGTGGAATTGTTCGTATGCGTCCCAGAGGCGAGCGTCATTTGCGGCCTTATTCCAGGGGTGCGAATGCCATTCCTCGCGGGCAGCGTTGGCGTCGTCCTTGTGGGCTGCCAGGGTTGCTGACCAATCACGCTGTGGCGGTGCGATCCCCTCGGTGGCTTCCTGCAACGTCAACCAGTTCTTCAGCCCGTCTGCTCGGGCGCTCGTTTCCATTGATTCGAAGTCAATGGCCCGCTTCCGTGCCGCGTCTGCCCGCCCCGCGTAGTTAGGCTTCTCGCGCTGGAGTGGGTCGGACCAGTGGCCTGCCGAAGCGGTGTAGTCTTCGGCGTTTGCGCCGTCTTTGATGCGGAAAGTCCCGGAGTACCGGCCACCGATCGTCCAGTAGTCCCACTTGGATTTGGGATTGTAGGTAGTGTATCGAACGTACTCTCGGTTCTCTTCTCGAATGTCCTCGCCTTCGTTGTAGTCGCGGAGGAGATCGAGGTCTTTGATCGTGAAGAGCGTGTGAGCATCGCCGTTAGGCTTCTTCGGCAGGCGCTCCGGGTGTTCGGCGTAGAACTTACGCGCGTGATTCAGGTCCGATAAGTAGTCCCAGTCGGGGTCCACATGTGGTTCGACCGTCAGGTTTTCATCGTATGGCGCGAGCTGTTCTTCGATGTTTTCGCCAATGACGAGGAGCTTGAAGTGACTCATGGTGTTCGGGTGACTCTTTCTATCTTTTGATGGGCTGGTTGGGCCCCTTGGGAATGCCTCGGGTGGTTAGCCGTTGGCTGGTTTGATCTGGGCTGGCACCCAGTCGTGAATTTCTGTGTGTTTCGTCAAGTTTTAGTAGGCCATTAAAGCGCTTAAAAGTAGGCCACTTCGGCTCAAAAGTACGCCATTTCAGCGCTTGCCGGTCACAGCGCTGGCCGAAGACCAAAACGTCTTGAGCCAGCACGGGAATCTTGACCGGCCAATGGTGCATTAGTTCCGTCGCTTATTTCATCAACGCGTTCTTCACCCGATACGACTGGCCACGGAACTGCAGCAACCGCCCGTGGTGCACGAGCCGGTCAATGACCGCCGCGGCCATGTTCTCATCTCCGAACACCATGCCCCACCGCTTGAACTCCAGATTCGTGGTCAGCACCAAGCTGCGTTTCTCATACCCATCGGCAATGACCTGAAACAGCAATCTCGCGCCCTCCTCATCAATGGGCAGGTACCCGAACTCGTCAATGACCAGCAACTGGTTCTTCGCAATCGAAGCCAGCTCCTTATCCAACCGGCCCTCAGCCTTCGCCCGCCGCAACTGCATCACCAGCCCAGCAGTGGTGAAAAACCTCGCCGGAATGCCTCGCCGGCACGCAGCCACCGCCAACGCCGTCGCCAAATGCGTCTTGCCGGTGCCCACGTCACCGAAGAGAATCAGATCCTGCGCGTGGCCAAGGAAGTCCAAGTCAGTCAATTGCTCCCGGCCGTAATCGGCAGGGAAAGTGATCGCGGTGAAGTCATACCCGTCCAGCGTCTTCATTGCCGGTAGCTTGGCTGCACGCAACAGCCTCGCCCGACGCGCGTGCGTACGCGAAGCCTGCTCGGCCATGAGTAATTCATAAAGGAATTCCCGCTGCTTCGGAGTTCCCTTGCGGGCAAACTCTTCCATCACGGTGCTCGTCAACGACGCAGCTCGCCCTGCTTCAAGCAAGTCATCGATGTCAATGGAACTCATGCTGCCGGGGCCACTTCCACGATGTCCTGCTCCACGGCAGTCGCAGCGAACAGCTGGTCGTAAACAGCCAAGTCCACGATCCCTGACTCGAATCCACTGCCTTGGGCAATGCGGCGCGCCAGCATTCCCAGGCTCGCTTTGGAAGGATCAGCACCATCAAGAACGAGTTGCTCTGCAGCGTCCAACGCCGTGAGGAATCCGGTTGCTTGCGACGCGTCGTCCAACGCAGCGAAGATCTCACTCCGGTCCCCGGTATCAGCGGTATCGATCCAGTCCTTGAGCGGGTCAGCGAACTGCGCTCTAATCGGTGAATTCGCCCAGCCTCCAGGTTTGCGCGCCAAAGCGCCCAACACCATTTCCGGCTCGGTGATTGTTTCCGGATGGCGGCCGAAGACCCGAGGGAAGGAACGGATGACCTGGCCGTGCTCATCAAGCAATTCAACGGTCTCATGCCGCAGCCCCACCATCACCTGGCGGGTCGCGAACTGCGGTCCGGCAGCATACGTGTTCTGGGCGATAAGCACATGCCCATACTTGTTGGCCTTGCGCGCCTCATACTGCACCGGGTCGAACCGGGAGGATGGCAGCGCCAGCAACGCTTGGCGGTCCTGGCAAAACAGTTCCTCGCTGGTCAGCTGCTTCTTCCAGTGCTTCCTCGCAGCGAACCCGGCCGCACGCTGGGTCAATAGCTCGTTCAGCTGCTCTATTGACGTGGCCGCTGGCATGGGGACCATGATATTGCGCCGCAGGAATCCCACAGCGTTCTCCACGTTGCCCTTCTCATGCCCGGACTCAGGATTGCAGAACCGGGACTCGGAACGGTAATGGTTCTTGAACGCCTCGAAAAGCTTCGTCTCGGTGATTCTCGTGCGCACCCGCCGCCCGATACCGGTAGCGTTGTCGAAGACCATCAGCGTAGGAACCCCGCCGACCTGCTCGAAGATGCTCCGCAATCCATGGCACACGCATTCAGCGGTTTCACCGCGGTAGGCCTGGACGAAACGCATATTCGAGTACGGGAACGTCACCACCAACATGTGCAGGGTCTGGCGCTGCCCGGCGATCAAGGCATCGGCTTGCCCGAAATCAACTTGCACCGTGCCCGGCGGCCATTGAAGCTCCATGAACCCGTCGCTGACGCTTTGCTGGTCAGCACGGTATTTTTTCACGAAACGCTGCACCGGCGAGTACGTGCCTTCATAGCCTTCCTCAGCGGTGAGCCGCTCGAAGATCCGCACGGCGGTATGCCGTTGCTTGCGCGGGGCGTTCTTGTCGTCTTCCAGCCAACGGATAATCGTGGATTCGAACCCGCTGAGCACCGGACGGGTGCGGTGATGGGCCGAGGGCGGTTTCGGTGAGTAATCATCGATTCTCAGGTATTTCGCCACCGTGCCACGCGATAAGCCTACGAGCCGGGCGATTTCACGGCCGGAGACTCCCTGGGAGTCAAGTTTCCTGATACGTTCTTGAACGGACATGGGTACCGTCACTTCTCTTTCGTTTCCTTTCCAGCACCCGGTTGATTGTCTGCAAACATCTGGGTTGGGTGTCGGTTAGGAATTTATCGTGAAGCAAGACGGTCCCATGTTTCTTTTGCGTTCACCCCCTGGAGAATTGATCTCGTTGAGTGGCTCCACTGGGGTTGAACGCTGTGGAGTGTTGTGGTTCGTCTTGTCTTCTGGTGTGATCATCAGCGGCCAGGATCCTTGTGGTTTCACTGGCCCATATCTTCTACTGAAGTGGCCTGAATTAGGCCGCTGAAGTGGCCTACTTTTGATGCTGAAGTGGCCTACTTTTATCTGATCACACACAGCCAGTCGAGGACTTGGCTTCGAATATTCCGCCGTCCGGGGTGAGCCCATCTACGGTGCACTGCATGAAGGGATGCTCCTTGGAGCGCATCAGACCAGCTTGGCGAACCTTGATGCCTGTGTCCTCCACGAACAGGGTGCGAATCACTGGTTCCAGGAGGTGCCCCATGCGCATGGCGTGGTTGTAGGCCGGGCCGTCGGAGTAGCCCCGCTTGACGGACCAGGTTTCGTAAGCGCTGCCCCATCGGTTCAGACCGACGATGGACGAGACATCCGAACCGCCTATGCCTTGCTTGCGGACCTCCAGCCACTCTTCCTGAGCCGCGTCGGCTCGCAGGATCAAGGTTGCTCCTGGGCACGCGTAATTGGCGCGGTCAGCAGTTTCCTGTGGGGTGTGTACCTGTGAGGTCATTACAGCGCACCACCCTCGATAAGTCCGGTGATGATGAACGCGGCGAGGATCAGTGCGCCGATGAGGAAGTGCTTGACCCGTTCACGCCGTGCGTGAATCTGATTTTGGGTGTACTTGGCCTTAAGCCGCAGATGCGACATGTGGTTCTCCATTCTTGGGTTCCGCTGGTTGGGCGGTTCGGGCTGGTGAGGCCCTTGGTCCTTGTTCGGGTTTGCGGTTGGTTATCTTGTTGCCCGCAACAAGAACTCTACACAGACAATTCCCGTTTGGCAGGAAATTCGTAATTTCTACCAAGAGCCACTGAATGGAGTAACCCTGCTGTTTGCGCCACTCACCGAAAACCGGTTCACGGCACTGATAATCTTGAAGGGCAGGTGGGGATGGTTCTCCAACCTGCCCGCGCCTATCGTGAGGGTTGATCTCCGTCTCCCCGCCGCGTGGCGCACCGCGCAATACAGCTGGTTACTGGATGCGCAGAAAAGCGGCAAGCAAACCTTGTTCGGGTGACCTCTTGCCGCTTTTCGCTTATCTAGACGCCCCTCGCCTTGCGCGATCTGGACGTTCCTTGGAATGCTAAGTCGAGCCCAGGGGCTTTAACCTGCGGCGACTCTGCACGCTGCGTCCAGGTTTCAATCAGCCCCTCCAAGTGCGCCTCCGTGAAAAGAATCTTGGAACGCTCTCCGCGGACGCAATCTATCTTGTTCTCCCTAGCCAGACGCCTGAGCGTGTGGGGTGAAACCTGATTGCGCATGAGCCCCGAAGCCTCCTCTGGGGAATACAGATCCAGGACGCTCATTCGCTCATGCCCACTTTCGAATTCATGGGATCGCACAGGAAGAGAACCTCATACCTGACGCCTGCCGCACTGGCGATCCTTTGGGCAACGGGCACCGTGACTTCGTGCCGCCGGTTGAGCAAGTGGTAGATCATCCCCTCGGAGACCTCGGATTTCCGCGCCAGCTGGGAAATGGTGATACGCCTATCGGTTCCCGTTTTGGTCAGCTCACGCAGCACCTGCGGATTACGTAGTTTCATTCATTTGACCTTCGAGTTCAGTGGCCCAAGTCCACGCATTGCTACCAGAAATTCTATGAGAATCAACGGCAACATCGCAACTCTTCAACAAGAGTATCTCGTTACTCGAACAAGAATTTAATGACTAACTACTATTGCTTTTGACTATGTGACGCATCCTGTTCAGCAAGAAAAATAGGGCGTGTCGCTAGACGGTTCACTATTGGTATTGAAAGAATTAAACCCTGATAGGACCCAACCCGCACCATCATCCTCATTGGAGTAACAAGCTATGGCAAAGCCTATTGAGCAGCTCATCACCGAACTGCGCGGCAGACGAACTTACAAAGAGCTCTCCGACGACTGCGACGGAATCCCCAGCACGGGACGGCTTTCAGCAATGGTCAAAGAGGGCATAGAAAGCTACCCCGCCGTGAACAGCATCAAAGGCCTCGCCAAAGGACTATCCGTCACAGAGCAAGACATCGTCGATGCCTGCTCCGTCTCCCTCGGCTTCCTGCAAGAAGGAATCACCCGCCAGGCAATCGCCCTGCCCAATGGCGCCGAGAAGCTGACAGACAACCAGAAGTCGCTCGTCGTAAGCATCGTCAGGGAATTCATCAACGCCAACCGGCTCGCCACATAGCCATGGAGGACAATCCCAGCCCAGACCTCGACAAAGTCGACGAGCTGATCAACCAGATCAACGGCGAGTACCTCTGGGAAGCTCGAACAGTCCGAGGCAAGGACATCAACGACCACTTCCAGCAGATGATTGAGTGGGAAGCGGACAAGCAGTGGGAGAAGCTCCTGGAGCTCTATGAAGAAATCATCCCGATCACTCACCGCCTGGCCCAATACGACAAGCGCGAGCCGCAGCCCTACTGGTCGATGAAAGCCGCCACGATCTACCTTCGCCTCAAGCAGCCGGACAAGGCCATCAAGCTGCTCTCTGACTGGCTAGAAGCCTGGCCAGAGGAGCGCGGCCCGAGGGCCGACCGCGAACGCGTCCGGGCACGCCTCACGAAGATCATGAACAAACACGTTTGACCCACGAAAGCATGCCCCAAATGCATGTTGACGCGGTCAACAAATTGGGAAATAGAACGCGATACTTCCCAACGGTTCCCCACGGAACCACACGAAAAAAATAAAAGATTACTGCTAAAAGAGCAGGTCAAGCGGGTTCGAGTCCCACCTTGGGCACAATTTAGAAACCGCTGGACCGGAGATTTTCTCTGGTCCAGTGGTTTTTTCATGCTCAGAATCACCTTGGCTGTGACCGAGTCCACAGCAACGGTCTTTTGCCTCTATGCACAAAAAGTTCCGCCCCTGCCCACCGGAAGGTGAACAGAAGCGGATCTTTTAAGGCATCAGCGTAAAAGCTAGATGCTAGAGGGACTCAGGAGTTGAAACATTCTCCGGTGCCCATGGTCCAACCTTTTCGCGGGCAGGCATTGGCTTGCCGTCGACCAGCTGTCCAGCGTCTGCCAGATCGCCGATCTTGTGTACGCGAATCGAGTTGGTCGAGCCGGCCTGTCCCGGAGGGGAACCGGCAGCAATGCAGACAACGTCGTTGACCTCGGCCAAACCTTCGCTAAGCAGCGCTTCGTCCACCTGAGCAGTCATCTTGTCCGTGTGGTCAGCGTAGGCAACCAAACGTGCCTGAACGCCCCACATCAGGGTCATGATGTTGTAGGTCTGCTGCAACGGGGTGAAAGCCAAAACCGGCTTCTTTGGGCGCAGTCGCGAAAGACGACGTGCCGAGTCACCGGACTGGGTGAACGCAACGATGTACTTTGCGTCAACCTGATCGGCGATCTCCACAGCAGCACGGGTAATAGCGCCACCGGTGGTCTTAGGCTGAGAACCCAAGCGTGGGATACGATCCAGACCATGCTCTTCGGTGGAAGAGATGATGCGGGACATGGTTTCCACGGTTTCGACCGGGTAAGCACCAACCGAGGTCTCCCCCGAAAGCATGACAGCGTCGGCACCGTCAAGCACGGCGTTAGCGCAGTCAGATGCTTCAGCGCGGGTAGGAGTTGGCGACTCAATCATCGACTCAAGCACCTGGGTAGCAACGATCACTGGCTTAGCCCAGCGACGAGCCAATTCAACGGCGCGCTTCTGCACCAGTGGAACTTCTTCCAGTGGCAGTTCTACACCCAAGTCTCCGCGGGCGACCATGATGGAGTCAAAAGCGTCGACGATTTCTTCAAGGGCAGCCACAGCCTGTGGCTTCTCGATCTTCGCGATCACTGGGACGCGACGACCTTCTTCGTCCATAATTTCGTGCACGCGCGAAATGTCTTCGGCGTTGCGCACGAAGGACAGTGCAACCATGTCGATGCCGGCACGCAGTGCCCAGCGCAGGTCGTCCTCATCCTTTTCACTCAGTGCAGGAACGTTCACTGCAACGCCTGGCAGGTTGATGCCCTTGTTATTGGACACTTCGCCGCCGACGACTACCTCGGAATGCACGGAGGTTGCATCGACCGAGATGGCCTTGAGCTTTACCTTGCCATCGTTGATGAGCAGGAAGTCCCCTGCCTTCACGTCGTTTGGCAGACCTTTGAAGGTGGTCGAGCACAGGTTACGGGTGCCTTCCACGTCATCAATGGTGATGGTGAATTCTTCGCCCGCCTCCAGGATGTACTTCGCGTCACCCTTAAAGCGCCCCAAGCGGATCTTAGGACCCTGCAGGTCGGCAAAAACACCGACCGCGCGGCCGATCTCAGCCGCTGCGTTACGCACGTTCGCCAACGATTGTGCGTGCATGGAGTGATCTCCATGGCTCATGTTTAAGCGCGCGACGTCTACGCCCGCATTTAGTACCGCTACAGTGTTTTCGTAGCTTGCTAGGGCTGGACCCCAGGTTGCTACAATCTTTGCGCGTCTCATTCCGTCAGCCAAATGCCTTTCTTGTCCACACAGGCAAAATGCGGCCCATCCACAATCGGATGCGCCGCATTTAAGCCTACGTCACTCAAATGATGCTGATGGCCCTATCGGTTGGAGCTACCGGTGCTGGAAGAATTGTCGAGCCCATGAGGAATTTATCGACCGAGGCGGCGCAAGCGCGACCTTCAGCGATAGCCCACACGATCAGCGACTGTCCCCGACCGGCATCTCCGGCGACGAACACCGATTCGGTATTCGTCATGTAGTAGCCATCTCGGGCGACGTTGCCCCGGTTGTCGAATTCGATACTGACCTGTTCGTCCAGTCCGGAAGCTTCCGGACCGGTGAACCCGAGGGCAAGCAGAACCAAATCAGCTTTGATTACGCGTTCGGTTCCAGACTTCGGGAGGCGCTTGCCAGCAACAAATTCTGTCTCTGCAACTGTAACACCGATCACCTTATTCTGCTTAGTTCCCTCACCGGCGACAAAGTTCACAGTGGAAGCCAAATAGGTGCGCTCGCCACCTTCTTCGTGCGATGACTGCACTTCAAAGAGCACCGGCATGGTCGGCCAAGGGTGCAGTTCGCTACGCTCGGTGCCCGGCTGCTTGCCGATCGCCAAGGTCGTCACGCTGGCAGCGCCCTGACGCAGAGCGGTACCGATACAGTCCGAACCTGTGTCACCACCACCAAGGACAACAACATGCTTGCCCTTGGCGTCGATGGTGCGCACGCTGGAGGTACCAGCAACCACACGGTTGTTCTCGGTGAGGAACTCCATGGCGTGGTGCACGCCGTCGAGCTGGTTTCCTTCGATGGGCAGTTCACGCGGAACGGTCGCACCGGTGGCGACAATCACCGCGTCGTAGTCACGACGCAGCTGCTCCCAGGTGATGTCCTTACCGATTTCGATGCCGGTGCGGAAGATCGTACCTTCATCACGCATCTGATCCAGGCGCAGGTCGATCACCTGCTTTTCCAGCTTGAAGTCTGGGATACCAAAGCGCAGCAGACCGCCGATGGCTTCGTCGCGCTCGTACACGGCAACCGTGTGACCTGCGCGGGTCAGCTGCTGGGCAGCGGCCAGACCGGCTGGGCCCGAACCAACAATGGCGACACGGTGTTCGGTGTGGCGAGCTGGTGGCTGCGGTACAAAGTCGCCCTGGTCCATCAGGTGACCTGCAAGTTCAGCCTCAACCTGCTTGATTGTCACCGCTGGCTGGTTGATTCCGAGCACGCAGGATGACTCACAAGGGGCCGGGCACAGCTTACCGGTGAGTTCCGGGAAGTTGTTGGTGGAAAGCAGTCGAGCTGCCGCCTCATCCTTACGACCACGGTAGGTCAGATCGTTGAACTCTGGAATCAGGTTGCCCAGTGGGCAGCCCTGATGGCAGAACGGGATGCCGCAGTCCATGCAACGGGAAGCCTGCTGCTGCAAGGTCCCGTCTTTCTGGCGTTCAACAACCTCTTTGTAGTCCATCAATCGCACCGGTACCGGGCGCTTGGGTTGGGTGACACGCTCGGTCACCTTCAGGAATCCGCGTGGATCAGCCACGGGTCACCTCCAAAATCTTGTTCCATACCTGTGGCGAATCTGGGTTCTGCCCGTTGGCTTCCGCGTCACTACGCACCTGCCGTACCGCAGCAAAGTCGCGCGGGGTGATGCTGGTGATGCGGGTACGGGTGTCTTCCCAATTCAGCACCAGGCGCTGCGCCAGTGGCGAAGCAGTGTGTGCGATGTGCTCGGTGAGCAATTGGTGAATGCGCTGTGCTTCGGCATCGGAAATCGGGTTGATCAACAGATCCCCCTGGCTTGCGGCCAATGGGTTGATCTTGTCCGTATCAAAGTCCACAACCCATGCCACACCGCCGGAGAAGCCAGCACCAAAGTTACGTCCGGTGTCCCCCAAGATCAGCACTTCGCCGCCGGTCATGTACTCACAACCGTGTTCGCCAATGCCTTCGGTGACGATGCTCGCCCCGGAGTTACGCACCGCGAAGCGTTCGCCGACCATACCGTTGATGAACATCGAACCACTGGTGGCGCCGTAACCAACCACGTTACCGGCGATCACCTGCTGCTCAGGAGCCGAAATGGTGCTCGTTGGTGGGTGGATGACGATCTTGCCGCCCGACAGGCCCTTGCCAACGTAGTCGTTCGCGTCGCCATCCAGGCTCAGCGTAATACCCGCTGGCAGGAAGGCGCCGAGTGACTGACCGGCTCGTCCTGCGAGGTTCACCGTGATGGTGTCCTCGTCCAAGATCTCCAGTGCGAAGGTCTTGGTGACGTGGTGGCCAAGCAGGGTTCCCACCGAACGGTCGGTGTTTACGATGTCCGCATCGATGGTTACCGGAATGCGATCGGCTAGTGCCGGAGCGGCAGCAGCCAACAAACGCTGATCCAGGTGCTTATCCAAACCGTGGTCCTGGCTGATGCGGCGACGACGCGCAGCAACTTCTACCGCTGGTTCGTGGGTGATGGCATCCAGCGCCAACCCGGTCACCTTGCGGTGCGCACCAACCTGGGCAGCGTCAGTTTCGAGCAGTTCAACGCGACCGATCACTTCGTCCAGGGTGCGTGCACCCAAGGAAGCGAGCAGTTCGCGGACCTCTTGAGCGATGAACTCGAAGAAGTTCACCACAAATTCGGCCTTGCCACTGAAGCGTTCACGCAGCACAGGGTTCTGCGTGGCCACGCCCACAGGGCAGGTGTCCAAGTGGCAGACGCGCATCATGATGCAGCCCGAAACCACCAGCGGTGCGGTCGCAAAGCCGAACTCCTCGGCACCCAATAGGGCGCCGATCAGTACGTCGCGGCCGGTCTTCAGCTGGCCGTCAACCTGCACGGTGACGCGGTCACGCAAACCGTTGAGGATCAGCGTCTGCTGAGCTTCGGCCAGGCCGAGCTCCCACGGGGTGCCCGCGTGCTTCAGTGAGTTCATCGGTGAGGCACCGGTGCCGCCGTCGTGCCCGGAAATCAGCACTACGTCGGCCTTGGCCTTGGCTACACCGGCAGCCACGGTACCGATACCGGACTCGGAGACCAGCTTCACGTGCACACGCGCGCTCGGATTGGAGCACTTTGCATCGTGGATCAGCTGCGCCAAGTCCTCAATCGAGTAGATGTCGTGGTGCGGAGGCGGGGAAATCAGCCCAACACCCGGGGTGGAGTGACGAGTCTTAGCCACCCAAGGGTACAGCTTCTGGCTCATCAGCTGGCCACCCTCGCCTGGCTTGGCGCCCTGAGCCATCTTGATCTGGATGTCATCGGCGTTGGTCAGGTACAAGCTGGTGACGCCGAAGCGGCCCGAGGCGATCTGCTTGACCGCACTGCGACGCTCAGGATCGAGCAGACGCTCCGGATCCTCGCCGCCTTCACCGGTGTTGGACTTGCCGCCCAGCCGGTTCATGGCGATCGCCAGCGTCTCGTGTGCCTCGGCGGAGATCGAGCCGTAGCTCATCGCACCGGTGGCAAAACGCTTAACAATTTCGGAGACCGGCTCCACCTGATCGATGTCGATCGGGGTGATGCCTTCGGTCTTCAGCTTCATCAGACCGCGCAGGGTCTTGAGCTCAGCGGCCTGATCGTCCACAGCCTTGGTGTACTCCTTGAACACGTCGTAGCGACGGGTGCGGGTGGAGTGCTGCAGGCGGAAGACGGTCTGTGGGTCAAAGAGGTGTGGCGGGCCGGAGCGGCGCCACTGGTACTCGCCACCGGTTTCCAACTCATTGGCCTGCGAGCTGCCGTCGAGTTCTGGGTAGGCACGAGCGTGGCGTTCAGCAGCCTCGGCGGCCACCACATCCAGTTCGATGCCAGAAAGCTTGGTGGTGGTACCGGTGAAGTACTGGTCAACCACGCGCTGGGAGAGGCCAACCGCCTCAAAGGTCTGGGCGCCGCAGTAGCTGGAGACCGTGGAAATGCCCATTTTGGACATGATCTTCAGTACGCCCTTGCCCAGGGCCTTCATCAAGTTGGAGCTGGCGGTAGCGCCGTCAATGCCGGGCAGTTCGCCTTCTTCAGCCATCTGCTCGACCGATTCCAAAGCCAGGTATGGGTTGATCGCGGCGGCGCCGTAACCGATCAATACCGCAATATGGTGCACTTCGCGGGCGTCGCCGGATTCGATGATCAGCGACGCACGGGTGCGGTTGGAGCTCTTGAGCAGGTGGTGGTGGACGGCGCTGGTCAGCAACAGCGATGGGATCGGCGCCCAGGCAGCCGACGAATCACGGTCCGAGAGCACGATGTAGCGCACTCCACGGTTGACCGCAGCGGAGACCTTTTCGCAGATTTCCTGCAGGCGCGCGCGCAGTTCAGACTCGCCACCGGCCGGGCGGTACAGGCCACGGACCTTCAGCGACAGCTTGGAACCCTTGGCATCGCGCAAGTTTACGATCTTGGCCAACTGGTCGTTGGTCAATACCGGGTAGTCCAGTGCGATCTGCGACTGCGGCACCTTATCCAGGCTCAGCAGGTTGCCATCTGGGCCGATGGTGGTGTGCATGGAGGTGACCAACTCTTCGCGGATGGCATCCAGCGGTGGATTGGTGACCTGTGCGAAGGACTGGGTGAAGTAGTCAAAGAGCAGGCGCGCGCGATCGGCCAGTGCAGCAATGGGCGTATCGGTACCCATGGCGGCCAGCGGCTCAGCGCCGGTGGTGGCCATCGGAGCCAAAAGCACGCGCAGCTCTTCGGTGGTGTAACCGAAGGTGAGCTGGCGCAGCAACACCGAGGCCGAGTTGTGGCGTACGTGTTCCAGATCCGGGAAGTCCGCAAGGGTCTTCAGGTTTTGCGAAACCCATTCACGCCATGGCTTGGAGGCGGCAACCTCGGCCTTGATTTCGGAGTCTTCAACGATGCGGCCGGCATTCAAATCCACGGCAAACATCTTGCCCGGAGCCACACGGCCCTTGGACACAATGTGCTCTTCGGCAACGTCGATCACGCCGACCTCACTGGCAAGCACTACCAAATCATCGTCGGTAACCCACCAGCGAGCCGGGCGCAGACCGTTACGGTCCAGCACCGCTCCGGCCATCTGGCCGTCGGTGAAACAAACGGCTGCCGGACCATCCCAAGGCTCGATGAGCATCGAGTGGTACTGGTAGAAGGCGCGCAGATCGGCGTCCATCTGAGTGTCGTTTTCCCACGGCTGCGGGATCATCATCATGATCGCTTCGGTGACGTTGCGTCCCGAAAGCATCAGCATTTCAGCGACCTCGTCGAAGGAAGCGGAGTCCGATGCACCTGGGGTGCAGATCGGGAACAGCTCTTCGGGGACCTCGCCGAGCAATTCGGATTCCAGAGTTGACTGGCGGGCGCGCATCCAGTTGCGGTTGCCCTTAACCGTGTTGATCTCGCCATTGTGCGCGATGGTGCGGAAGGGCTGAGCCAGCGGCCACGATGGGAAGGTGTTGGTGGAGAAGCGTGAGTGCACGATCGCACAACGGCTGGCGAAGTCGGTGTTCGACAGATCCGGGTAAAACGGTTCAAGCTGCGCGGTAGAAACCATGCCCTTGTACACGATGGACTGCGCGGAGAACGAAGCGAAGTAGATGCCCATCTTGTTGTGCGCGCGACGACGGATGCGCCAGGCGGCGGCGTCTAGTTCGCGGCTGCTCAGTGCTGGTGCACCGGTCGGACCGGCGACGAAGAACTGAGTGATGTATGGCATGACCTTGCGTGCTGAGGCGCCGAGCACGGAGGAGTCAACGGGCACTTCGCGCCAGCCGAGCACCGAAAGGTTTTCTTCCGCGGCCAGCGTTTCCAGCTCGGACTGAGCAAATTCGCGCTCTTTGGTCTCGGCAGGAAGGAAGCCCATACCTACGGCGTAGGCGCCGGCAGATGGGAGCGCGAAGTTGGTGGCGCTGCGCAAAAATGCGTCGGGCATATGCAGCAGGATGCCTGCACCGTCGCCGGTGCCTTCGTCGGCGCCGATAGCGCCACGGTGTTCCAAGCGGCGCAGTGCCGTTAGTGCGTGGGCGACGATCTCGTGGCTGGATTCGTTCTTCAGCGACGCGATCATTGCCAAACCGCAAGCGTCTTTTTCGGCGGCAGGATCGTATAGACCCTGTGCGCTAGGCATTGCAGAGAAGCGTGTATATGGCGAGAGGACGTTCTCGCCGGAGCCTGGCGAGGCGTTCAGTGGGACTCCGGTCATGCTCATGAGCGTGCCTTTCTGTGGTTCATGCAGGATGGGCGCGCCGAACCCTTTGCTCATGAGGATAATTCCTTAAAAGGGCGACCGGCCGCCTTGATGTTTCATCGAACTGGAACTCGTCGACAACGCGCAGCGGGGTATGCTGGCACGTCGAGATTCCAGGGAGGAACATATCCCACCTCATTGTGGTGCTGCATCGCAGGTCCGCTCCAGGGGGTTGAGGGCCCACTACGATGCCAACATCACACGTTACGCAATTTTTGTTTCTCAAGTGCGACCGTTTGTGTTTCGAAAATGTTAAAAACTAGGGTGTACGCCACACTTTTCGGCCCGGTTGCAAAGCCGATCGGGAGCCGAAAACCCGTTGTTGTCTACCGTTTTTCGGGTATCGGCAATGTTTCGAACATGTTGCCGAGCCTTATCGCGGGCCCGGGCAAATTTGGCTCTAACTTTTTTGCTAGATTTCGCCATACTTCACGCTTCGCGCGTCATGAAACCGTTGGTCGAAGTTCAGTGGCGCCAAACGGTATGGCAATGGCCGGCAAGAGTATGTGCTTGCCGGCCACTCAATGGCACCTATTGATGCCCGACGAACCAAATGCCCTAGGCAGTGCGACTACTGCGGGTCCTTGCCCAGATGCTTCGGGTCCTTGGCTGCTTCGGTTGCTGCTGCCGGTGGTTCATCACCAGTTATATCCTGGTCATGCGCCACTTCTGCCTTTGGCTCGCGGCCCGGGAGGAAGAACGGGTTAACGTTTTGCCCACGCAACTTGGCCAGCACAAGGCTCAGTGCGATGGCACCAGCGATCACCAAAGCGATCGCCAACCACTGATGAACACGTAGTCCCAATGGGCCGATGTGAATAATTTCGGCCGGATCCAAACGCAGGGATTCGGTGAAGGTGCGTCCGATGCCGTACCAAATCATGTAGCAGCAGAACAATGCGCCACGACGCAGCTTAAACTTTCGATCCAGCGCGATGAGCACCAACGCGCCGGCCACGTTCCACAGCGACTCGTACAAAAAAGTCGGGTGGAACAGTGTGTCCGCGGGCAGTCCTGCAGGGAAGTTGTAGCTGTTCGGGTCGATCTGTAGTCCCCATGGCAGGGTGGTTGGTGAACCAAAAAGTTCTTGGTTAAACCAGTTGCCCCAGCGTCCGATTCCTTGGGCGATGAGCAGGCCCGGAGCTGCCGCGTCGGCAAAAGCGGAAAGGCGCACACCGGTTCGTCGACAGCCGATCCACGCACCGAGGGCGCCGAGTAATACCGCACCCATAATGCCTAGTCCGCCGAGCCAGAGCTGCGGGATTTCGGCCAAGTGCGCTTGTTGCTCGCCCAACCCAAAGTAGTACATCGGGTCGGTGATCAACACGTGGTACAGCCGGCCGCCCACGATGCCAAAGGGGATCGCCCAGATGGCAATGTCCCAGAGCATATCGGAGTTGCCACCACGGGCCTGCATGCGCTTATTGGTCAGCCACAGGGCGACAAGAATGCCCAGCAAAATGCATAGCGCGTAGGCGTGAATGGTCAGCGGCCCGATGCTGAACTTAGAAAACTCCGCCGGTGGCGAGGGGATGGAAGCTGGCACCGCTAGTGCCAGCTGTGCAGCGAAGGACATTAGGCTCGACCACTTAACTGTGCAGCGAGTTCTCCTACCGCAGCTACTCCCCCGTCGCGCAGAGCGGCAACCAAGGCGGTACCGACAATCACGCCGTCCGCATAGGCGCCGATCTGTTCAACGTGCTCGCGGCGCGAAACGCCCAAGCCAACACAGGCGTTTTCTGCGCCGGCCTTGTGCGCTGCCTCGACTACCGCTTGGGCGGCCGAAGAGACCGAGGAGCGAGCGCCGGTGACGCCCATCAGCGATACGCAGTAAACAAAGCCGCTGGATGCGTCAACGGTGCGCTGCACGCGGGCTTCGGTGGACGATGGTGCGATCAAGAAGACGCGTTCCAGATCGTACTTGGTGCTCGCTTCAATCCATTCAGCGGCCTCGTCGGGAACCAGATCCGGGGTAATGAGTCCCGCGCCGCCAGCTTCGGCAAAACGACGGGAAAATTCGTCCACGCCCAAACGCAACACCGGATTCCAGTAGGTCATGACCATCACTGCGACGTCGGTACGTTCGGTAATGCCACGCACGATGTCAAAAATCTGCGACACCTTAAAACCATTGGCCAAAGCATGCACGGTGGCTTCCTGAATGACCTGGCCATCCATCACCGGATCGGAGTAGGGAATGCCGATCTCGATAATGTCCACGCCATTTTCGGCCAGTGCGACGGCAGCATCAATGCTGGTCTGCACATCGGGGAAGCCAGCTGGCAGGTAACCGATCAGGGCTGGTCGGCCCTCGGCACGGGCAGCGGCGATCTTCGCGGCACTCATCACGCGGGTCATTTACTTCTCCTCAGAGTTCTGCGAGCCGGAGTTCTGTGCGCCGGAGTTCTGCGAATTGGCAGCGTTGATTTCAGCTTCAGCGTCTTGTTCGTCGATCATGTTGAACCACGCTGCAGCGGTGCCCACGTCCTTATCACCGCGACCAGAGAGGTTCGCGATGATGATGGTTTCTTCGGGGACCACACCTTCAGCCACCTTGCGCTGCGCCAGGCGGATGGTTCCGGCCAGTGCGTGGGCGGATTCGATCGCCGGCAAAATGCCTTCGGTGCGGCATAGCGCCTTAAACGCGTCCATCGCTTCGGTGTCGGTGACCGGCTCGTAGCTCACCCGTCCGATGTCAGAGAGGTAGGCGTGTTCGGGGCCAACACCTGGGTAGTCCAGACCGGCCGAGATGGAGTGGGACTCAACGGTCTGCCCATCTTCGTCCTGCATCAAATACGACTTGGCGCCGTGCAGCACGCCGGGACGACCCAGGGTGATGGTGGCAGCGTGGCGATCGGTATCCACCCCGTCGCCGCCGGCTTCAAAACCGTAGATTTCGACGCTCGGGTCATCAAGGAACCCGTGGAAGATGCCGATCGCATTGGAGCCGCCACCGATACATGCGGTGACCGCGTCCGGCAGGCGCCCGGTCTGAGCCAGGATCTGCTCACGTGCTTCGTCGCCGATGACCTCGTGGAAGTAGCGAACCATCGCCGGGAAGGGTGCTCCACCAGCGGCCGTACCCAACAGGTAGTGGGTGTTCTCCACGTTAGCTACCCAGTCGCGCAATGCTTCATTGATCGCGTCTTTCAGCGTCTGGCTGCCCACGGTCACCGGGATAACGGTGGCACCCAGTAGGCGCATGCGGGCGACATTTAGTGCCTGACGACGGGTGTCCTCAGCGCCCATGTAGACCACACATTCGAGTCCCATCAGCGCTGCCGCGGTGGCCGAGGCGACACCGTGCTGACCGGCACCGGTTTCAGCGATGATGCGGGTCTTGCCCATGCGCTTGGCTAGCAGTGCCTGGCCGAGCACGTTGTTAATTTTGTGGCTACCGGTGTGGTTCAGGTCCTCACGCTTGAGGAAGATCCGCACGCCGCCGCAGTACTGCTCGGAGAAGCGCTTGGCTTCGGTGAGCAGGGAAGGTCGACCGGAGTAGTTCTTGTTGAGGTCCTTGACCTCCGCGATGAATTCAGGGTCCTTTTTGGCGGCTTCAAAAGTCTCGTTCAGTTCGTCCATGGCGGCCATCAAGGACTCGGGCATCCATCGTCCACCATAGGCTCCAAAATAAGGGCCACTGGCGTGCCTGAGCGACTGTGCATCGATTGACTGGCCTTGCGCGGAATTCTCCGGGGTGCTCATCGATTCCCTCTTTTCTTGAACGAAACTTGATTCGTGGTATGTCTCGTGCCCCGTCGGAAGATCCAACGGGGCACGAAAAAAGTTTGTGCTGGTTGCCCCCGCGGCTTTTAGCGTTGCGGTTTGGCCTGGGTCCCAGCGGTGATGAATTCGGCGACCGTGGCACGCGGTTCGGCGTGTTTCACCAGTGCCTCGCCCACCAGGATCGCGTCGGCTCCAGCGCTGGCGTACTGCGTGACCTGCTCGGTGGATTCAACCCCCGATTCGGCGACGATCACCGCGTCGGCGGGAATCAGCGGAGCCAATTGTGCAAAGTTTGCCGGATCAACGTCGAGCGTCTTCAAATTGCGCACGTTAACACCGATGATTTTGGCACCGAGTTTGATCGCACGCGCAATCTCTTCTTCGGTGTGCGTCTCCACCAGCGCGTTCATGCCCAACTGATGTGTCAGCTCAAGGAACGTGGCCAACTGTTGATCGTCCAGAGCCGCAACGATCAGCAAGATCAGGTCGGCCCCGTGGGCGCGAGCTTCATAAATCTGGTACTCGTCGACCGTGAAGTCCTTGCGTAGCACCGGGATCTGCACCGCGGCGCGGACCGCGTCCAAATCCTCTAGCGAACCGCCAAAGCGTCGGGCTTCGGTAAGTACCGAAATTACCGATGCGCCGCCGGCTTCATATTCGACCGCGAGGACCGCAGGCTGGGCGATGTCGGCCAGTGCGCCCTTGGATGGAGACTTTCGCTTAACCTCGGAGATCACCCGCAGTGTGGTGTCTCGCGCGCCCGACGGAGCACCGCCCAAAGCCGCAAAGGCGTCGAGGGCAGGGGCAGCCTGTGCGGCAGCGGCCTTGATCGAGGCTAGGTCGTTGATTGCGCGACGGGCGCCCAGGTCTTCCCGGACGCCCGCGATGATGTCATCAAGAACGCTCAATTTAGTGTGCTGCTCCGCTACGGGCGCCACCCACACCAAAACCGGCTGCCTTCAAGATAGCGCCGACGATCAGGCCCAAAACTACGATGCCGCAGCCGACCCAAACAATTGGCCAAGCTAGGAGCGCAAAAGCAATGCCGCCAACGACAAAACCTAGGGTCATGATCAGCACGCAGCTCCACGCTGCAATGGAGTTACCGTGGCCAATCTCTTCGGCGTAGACCGGATCGATCTCGGTGTTCTGCGACATTCTCGCGCTCTCCTCATGTTTGTTACTGCGCCGCGGCCTTTGGATGCTGGCCGGCGGCGATGGTCTTCAAGACCTATTCTGCCATCAGTGCCCGGTCACATCCTATTTGCGCGGGCTTTCGTTTCAAATCGGTGGCGCGAATCACCACCGAAGATTACGAGCGTGGTTCAGATGTCGGGTCCTCACCGGCCGAAAGCTGTTCCCAGCTGGCGATGTTGCGGGAGGAATCATCGTCGGCGATGTCGGCCTTTTTAGCGACTTGGCGATCGTACTTGCTGGCTTTGGCTGGCCAACGAGCGGCGAAGACAAAAATCAGCACCGCTTGCAAGGCCATTACCGCACCAGCCAAGATCGCGACCGCTGGCCACGGAGTGAGTGCATAATCTCCGGCATTTTGGGCCAGGCCGGTGGCTTCAGAAACCGCTGTGGCGGCCACGGACTGTGGATCAGTCAAAGCACCGATACCGGCGGTAATCGCCACCACACCAGCCAACAGGCTCAGCGCGGCAATGATGTAACGCGAAATTTTGCCGGCAATCAGCAGCGCGAGCGAACCAGCCAAAACCACCACAGCAACGGCGGTCACCGACGCCGCAGCGTCAGCACCATCAATCACCACCTGCGGGATCTGCACCGAGGTTGCCTTCACGTCCACCGTGATCCAGGTGCGGGTCGCGGACCAAAAGCCCAGCAGCGCTCCCAGTACACCCAGTAGGGCCAGGTATCGGGCGCTCGTTAGTTTCTTCACTTGCTTTCACCTAGTTCGGTGTTGATGGTGTGTGCGGCGTTCATCGACTGCGCAGCCCAGACGGCGCGTAGTGGTGCGGCTGCCTTATTCACGGTTTCCAGCGCTTCGTCTTCGAACTTTGAGTCGTTCACGATGCCGCCTCCGGCTTGCACATAGGCTCGCCCGCCTTTAAGCAGTGCCGAACGAATGGCGATGGCCATATCCATATCCCCAGCAAAGTCGAGGTAGCCAACCACACCACCGTAAATTCCGCGGCGGTACGGCTCATACTCATCGAGTAGCTGCAGTGCGCGGGGCTTGGGCGCCCCGGAGAGTGTTCCGGCGGGGAAAGTTGCGGACAGCACATCGTAGGCGTCGATGTCATCGCGTGTTTTGCCCACCACGTTGGAGACCAGGTGCATGATGTGGCTGAAGCGTTCAACTTCCATAAACTGGGTGACTTCCACGGTGCCAGCTTGGCAGACCCGGGACAGATCGTTGCGCGAAAGATCTACCAGCATCAGGTGCTCGGCGCGTTCTTTCTCGTCGTTGATCAGCGACTTCTCAAAGAGCTGGTCGTCTTCGTAGTTGGCCCCACGCGGACGAGATCCGGCAATCGGGTGTGTCACCACGTGAGAATCGTTGACGGTCACCAGTGCCTCGGGTGAGGAGCCGACAATTTCGAACGCTTCGCCATCTTCGTTCTCAAAATTGAACAGGTACATGTACGGACTCGGATTGGTCGCACGCAGCACGCGGTACACGTCCAACGCATCGGCCTGGGTCTCAAGCTCAAAACGGCGGGAGACCACAATTTGGAAGACTTCACCGTCGACGATCGCCGTCTTAGATTTGGCCAGCGCTTCCAAGTACTCGTTTTCGGCCCACGAATGCGTCACCGCGTCCATCAGCTTTTCGCGAGGCACATCGGTCCCGGAAAGCACCGAGGCGGTGGCTTCTACCGGCTGCGCGAGCTGATCAAGCATGGCTTGCAGGCGCGCGACGGCTCCATCGTAGGCCTCATCCACGTGCTCGTCGCTGCCATCGAAGTTGATGGCGTTGGCGATCAGCGTCACCGTGCCCTCAGCAGAATCCAGCGCGGCCATATCCGCCACGAGGTTCATGCTCAGCTCAGGGAGTTTAAGGTCATCCACGGGCGGCGCAGGCAGTTTCTCCCAGTGTCGAACGCAGTCCCAGCCGACAAATCCGACCATGCCACCGGTCAGCGGAGGCATCCCGGGTACTGGTTCAGTTTTGAGTGTGCGAACGGTGTCGCGCAGAACTTCAACGCCGATGCCACCGTTGGGCAGGCCTTCGGGAGCATGTCCCTGCCAGTACGCTTCTCCCCCGCGCGTGCTCAGGGTCGCCGGCGAATTCACGCCGATAAACGAGTACCTGCTCCACACGCCGCCCGGAGCGGCGGATTCCATGAGGAAGGTGCCGGGGCGGCCCTGGGCCAGGGTCCGGTACAGCCCGATCGGGGTCAACGAGTCAGCGAGCACGGTGATCGTGACGGGAATGACGCGACGGTCCACAGCCATGGTGGCAAATTGTTCGCGCGATAAGGAAATTTTGCCGAGAGTTTTCATCTGTGTTCTTCTTCTACGTGTTCAGCCGGGAAGTTTATTCCGGACGGTTCCCGACCACGGCATCTAGGCCGCGATCGGTGAAGCAGGATTCGGTTCCGGTGTGGCAGGCAGCGCCAACTTGATCTACCTGCACCAACAAGGCGTCGCCGTCGCAATCCAGCGCGACAGATTTGACGAACTGGTAGTGCCCGGAGGTATCTCCCTTACGCCAATATTCCTGTCGCGAGCGCGAGTAGAAGGTCACGCGTCCGGTGCTCAAGGTGCGGCGAAGTGCTTCGTCGTCCATCCAACCAAGCATGAGCACCTTGCCGGTGTCATATTGCTGTGCGATGGCCGCAACCAGTCCGTTGCCGTCGCGCTTAAGTCGATCGGCGATTGCTGGATCCAGGCTTTGGGATTCGGGGCTCAGATTCGAGCCGTCGTTAGAAGTAGACATCCCTCTTAGCATACTGGTTTTGGCTGTGTTCCAGCTCCCTATGACGTACTGCTCTTGGACACATCACAGGAGTTGGGCGACACTACTCGCGCATTGCACAATTCGATGCTCACTGCGTGCTAGTTTCGAAAGTGATGCACTTAGTTCAAGCTTCCAGACTTGCGTTGGCCGAGACCCTGCTTGCCGCGGGCCCTACCGCCGACACTCTTTGTGACGGGTGGGAAACCCGTCATCTTGCCGCGCACCTTGTGATTCGCGAGCGATCCGTCCTTGCCGCAGGGGTTGTGTTCAAACCGCTGTCGAAGAAGCTTGAGGCCAAGGTGGACGAGCTGGCAAATGCCGCACAGTCCCCCGAACGCTATGCCTCGCTGATTCGCACCTTCCGCGCCGGTCCGGCCAAGTACTCCCCGTTTGTTATCGACAAGTTCGATCAAGCCGCCAACCTCTCCGAGTACTTCATCCACACCGAAGATGTTCGACGTGCTCGTGGCCAGTGGGCTCCTCGCGTCTTGGACAAGCGCTACACCGAGTTGCTCTGGCAAGACCTGACTCGCGCATCGCGACTGCTTTTCCGCAAGGCACCCGTCGGAATCATTTTGACTCGTCCCGACGGTCAGCGCCACGTTGCTAAGAAGGCACCTAACGCCGTGTCGATCACCGGTCCAGTCACCGAATTGATGCTCTACGGTTTCGGACGCATCGATCAGAGCCTCGTGCTATTCGAAGGTGGAGAATCGGCCCTAGAAATCGTCAAGGGTTTCAAGCCGGGGTTCTAGGCGGTCTTCACCGCGTTCGCACCGAGTGGCAACTTGCGTTCGGCTAATGCGAAAACTGCGAAACCCTTCAGACATTCCGGTCAGGCGCTTCAGTGAAGCCAGAAAACAGCTGCTACAGATTCCGTGAGTGGAACTCCACCTCTATTGGCGCCCCCTACGCATCGAACGCTCAAACGCATAGTATGTGGTTCACCAAAGATCATCACAGCTGCTGGGCGATACCGAAATAGGCATCAGAAAACTTTTGTTCGTAACGCTTGGTGCGATCTGCGTCCTTACAGGATGTACCGGAAATACGACTAGTTCCCCTTTTTCGCCAAGCGCAGCGAGCTCACCGTCGACATCCAAATCCGACGAAGCTAAGATTTTGAGCCCTTCGGCCAGTGCCTCGCCGGTATACCAAGAAGGTTCATCAAAGGGCCCAGAGAAAAATGTTCCTTTGCCTAGAATGCCAAACGAAGCAAAGAATTTTACCGAAAAAGGCGCATCAAGCTTTGTCGAGTATTACTTTGGCCTACTGAATTACACCATCGAGTCCAATGACGCGAATGCGGTCAAGCGCCTTTCATCCGAAGGATGCCAGCTTTGCAATCGGTCGATCATTGATGAAGCTGAGAACGCAAAAAAATCCGGCGAATGGCAAGTCGGGGGCTAACACCACCTCACCATTCTCGATTCATTTATATCCGGCAAAAACGTTGCGATTGTGACCGTCGAATACACAGCAGACACGGCAAAAATATACTCGTCACCAGGAATCGTCCAAGAAGAGCTAGAAGAACTTGCCCCCCAACCGGCTAGCGTTCGATCTCGAATTTGATAAAGGTTGGCGCGTCTACAAGGTAGTCGGGGCAGACTGATGACCTGCTCCGGATTGTTTCTCTGCATCCTGCTCTACCCCTCGTAGGACAGGACTACTCACAAAGTTATAGGTCTATTCTTCAGGAACACCAACAACGGCCAGATTCCGGAGCTTCATTTTGTCGGCTCTGACCAATGTTCCACAAATTCCTAAGAATCGTCATCGCAAGATGACTTCAGGCATAGGATAACGCCAACTGAAACGCTAAGGCCTATGGGAGATGGCAGTGAAATATCCGAAACTGACTGTCAATTTATCAATCGTAGTTCTGCTCCCTGGCTGTAGCGCAGACGCGGCTCCTCCTTCGGCATCCAACTCTGATTCGGGCGAACCAGCGCCAACAAGTGTCGCACCCAAATCCCCCAGCTCCGCACCAACATCAGCGAATTCGAAAAAATACAAACCAGGTACGGCAAGAGGTCCAGCAGTCAATGTACCTGTGCCCGAACTTCCTATCACCGCAAAAGAACAATCAGAATCCGGTGCGTCCGCCTTCGCTAAGAACTATTTTGACTTGATCAATTACACCGTTGAGACAAACGGTCCAGAACCATTGAAGAAATATTCACAACGTAAGTGCGAAATCTGCGGCACAGCCTTGATCGACCCTGCCGGGCGAGCACAAATAACAGGCACATGGCAGGTAGGTGGTCAGCACACATACAAAGTGGTCGACATCTACAAACCTTCAAAGGACAGAGCGACCGTATCTGTACGTTTCGAAGTAGCTGAATCCGTTTTCTACACCACTCCAGGAAAAGATGAGTCTCGAATTCCCAAGACGACTTCAAAAGTTGCCGCTCTCAGTCTCGAATACGATTCGGGCTGGAAGGTGTATGCAGTCCACTTTGAAGAGACTGGGTGAAGACGCAAAGACCCGTCTCCCGATATGCGGTTTCGGAAAAGACAACTCTAGTACTGGGCCAACGTCTATCGAAGGCCTGCAAGCCAGTCAGGCTTCAGTGAGACTAGTGCTTCGAAGCAACCCCGACACACCGCAGTCAGAGAATCCACAAGTTTCCTCGGGAGGCTACTCAAATTGGAATCACGCGCATAGTATTGTCGAAATCTTACCTACTGGCTAAATCGAGGCGTCTCCATGAATCTTCGGATATACGTAGCAGCAATCATTGCGCTGACTCTGACACTAACCGCTTGCAGTTCTGCACCATCCGACATGCCAACGACCAGCGGCTCTACCTCTCAGACTGCGGACTCATCCAAGAGCGCGAGCGTTCCCTCCAAATCTTCCAACCAAAAATCTACTTCATTCGTTCCAGCTTCGGCCGATGGACCAGCCAAAAATGTTGCCATACCCAAATTACCTAAACAGGCAAGAGCAAACTCTCAGCAAGGTGCCACTTCGTTTGCGAAGTTTTATTATGAACTGGTCAACTACACTATTGATACGAGCGACGCTACCGAGATAAAGAAATATACGACACGCGCGTGCGAAGTCTGTGGCAATTCGATAATTGATCCTGCAGACAGGTCAAAGAAAAAGGGTAAGTGGCACGTTGGCGGCAAGCACCATCCCATAGTTTTAGACTCCTACATTTCCGGTAAAGACTTGGCTGTCGTTACGGTCGAATACACGGCCGATGCCATCAAGTCTTATGCAAAGCCAAATAAACCATTGTCTTCAAGTCCTAGCTTAGAGGCCACCCGCGTCAGCATGGGTTTGGAATTTAAAGATGGGTGGAAGGTATACAGAATCGTAGGGGTTAGCTAATGCTATCCGGCAGGCTTCGACTAGTTGCGGTCATACAGACTGCGCTTCTTTTCTTCAGTCCAGGACTTACCGCTACCGGGTTTGAAAACGACACCAAACTTGCAGAGAGTGACGAAGAAACCATTCGCATGAAACCGGACTCCATACATCAACACCATAAGGACGAAAATGATACGTGGTTCGACGGAGAATCCCCTGAACTACTACTGATTGAAAAAGGTGGAGGCAAAAAGAAACGGTCGCCAAAACCAAAAAAGTACAAAATTCGTGACTACCAAATGTGCATTCCGGGGCGCGAGAAGGTAAATTCCTGTCGAAGCAATCCCGATCAGCCAACATGTGAGGACGGATCGTATCCGATCGATCGCCAGATCCTTGATATAAAAGGGATGCTTGTTGACCAATACAGTTTCTGTCTCGGTGATCCTCCACGTTATGAGATACCAGAAGAAAATCTAATTCGGCAGATCAAAATTGACGTTGAAAAATTCCGGTCGTATCCGATCAAGGGATCGAAGATTCAGAGCGCACCGAACAAGTTCTCGCTGCGTAACGGTCATACGCATTTCTGGGCCAGTGAAGAGACACAAGAATTCAACTCCAATTTATCGGGATCAGACGTTCGGATCAAAGCAATCCCGATCCAATGGAACTGGAACTATGGCGATGGTGCCACTAGGAACCTGAATTTCCCTGGCGAGGCCATGCCGTCGCATACACTGCGCGAAGAAACAAAAACTAGTCATTCGTACGCTAAAACTGGCAAATTTGGGGTCAAAGTAACAACGCTCTATCGCGGTGAGTTCAGTGTCGACGGCGGTCCATGGCAAGCAATTCCAGGACAGGCCGCGGTGCCGAGCAATACATTGCCGATGGACGTGTGGCGGACAAAGAAAGAACTCATCGCCAATGACTAAGTCCTTAAACCCAAAACGCCCAGTCCAAACGGACTGGGCGTTTTAGCGATCAGAGACTAGCGAACTGGATAACCCGCGTCGCGGATCGCCTGCTTCACCTGAGCGATCATGTCCTTCGGACCAAAGTGGAAGATTGACGCAGCGAGAACTGCGTCCGCGCCGGCTTCGATAGCTGGCGGGAAGTCCTCAGGCTTGCCAGCTCCGCCGGAAGCGATCAAAGGAACCGAAACAGCAGCTCGCACCGCACGAATCATTTCCAGATCGAACCCGTCCTTGGTGCCATCGGCGTCGATTGAGTTGAGTAGGATCTCCCCCACGCCACGCTCGGCAGCCTCCTTGGCCCACGCAACGGCACACATTCCGGTGCCGGTACGGCCGCCGTGAGTGGTCACCTCGAACCCTGAAGCGATTTTCGGATCGTCGGTACGGCGGGCATCAACTGAAAGTACCAGTACCTGGGAGCCGAAGCGCTCGGTGATCTCGTTGATAACGTCTGGCCGAGTGACCGCAGCAGTATTGATGGACGCCTTATCAGCACCGTTACGCAGCAAGCGGTCAACGTCTTCAGCAGCGCGAACTCCGCCACCAACGGTCAGAGGGATAAAGACCTCTTCTGCGGTACGGCGCACCACGTCGTAAGTGGTTTCGCGGGCCGAGCTGGACGCAGTGACATCGAGGAAGGTCAGTTCGTCAGCACCGGCATCGTTGTACCGGCGGGCTAGCTCAACAGGATCGCCGGCATCGCGCAAACCCTCAAAGTTCACACCTTTAACAACACGACCGGCATCAACATCGAGGCAAGGAATAACACGAATTGCAACGCTCATCGAAGGACGTTCCTTATCTACTAGATGCGGCAGGCGTGGATCTGGCTGACCAAGATGGCGCGAGCGCCCACGTCGTAAAGCTCATCCATGATGTTGTTGGTCTGCGACTTCTTGACCATCGCGCGAACGGCAACCCATTCAGAGTTGGCCAAATCCGAGACGGTTGGCGACTCCAGACCGGGGGTTAGGGCACACGCTTCCTCAGCCTGTTCGCGGCGCACGTCATAGTCAAGCATGACGTACTGGCGGGCTACAAGCACCCCGTTGAGGCGGCGGATGAGCACGTCAAGACCGGATGGCTTGTGGCCTACTCGGCCGATCAAGACGGCTTCAGACTTCAGCAGCGGATCGCCGAAAATTTCCATGCCCGCAGCCTTGATGGTGTTGCCAGTTTCGACAACATCGGCGATAGCATCGGCCACGCCAAGACGGACCGAGGACTCGATAGCGCCGTCAAGGCGAACGATCGATGCTTCGATGCCGGCCTTTTTGAGCAGGTTGCGCAACAGGATGTCGTAGCTGGTGGCGATGCGCTTGCCGTTGAGCTGCTGTGCGTCGTTGAAGGAACCGATCGGAGCGGCAAAGCGGAAGGTGGACTTGCCAATGCCGAGAGACAGCTTCTCTTCGACGTCGTCGTCCACGTCAGCGTCTAGGTACAAGTCACGACCGGTGATACCAACATCGAGGATGCCACGACCAACATAAACTGCGATATCGCGGGGACGCAGGTAGAAGAATTCAACCTGGTTTTCCTCATCGACTAGGACCAGTTCGCGAGTATCGCGGCGCTGGAGGTAGCCGGCTTCCTTGAACATAGTGGAAGCAATTTCAGACAGGGCACCCTTATTGGGTAGGGCTACGCGGAGCATTGTTGACTCATTTCGTCAGTGTGGCGCTGCGGCGTTCAGCCATAAACAAGCGCCAAGGATTAGATTCGTTGGCCGTTGTTTCTGCCGTGCAAGGTGGATGACCGGGTCTAGTGCGACCCGGTCGAGCACCTGCTACGGCTATAGATGCTTGTAAACGTCGGCCAAGGTCATTCCCTTGGCGATCATGAGAACCTGAAGGTGGTAGAGCAGCTGGGAGATTTCCTCAGCAGCGGCCTCGTCAGTTTCGTACTCCGCAGCCATCCAAACTTCGGCGGCCTCCTCGACAACTTTTTTACCGATGCCGTGGACACCAGAGTCGAGTTCGGTGACGGTACGAGAGCCTTCCGGGCGTTCTTGTGCCTTGAGCGATAGTTCGCTGAAGAGCTCGTCAAAAGTTTTCACGCTACCAATCTTAGCCCCGTTCATGTCGGTAGCTACATTTGCGTGCCCCTTTGTGACGGGCCAGCCGATAGCTACCCCAGCGCCGCGACGGTCATGACCGCTGCCGAATACGCTTCGTATCCCTTGTCTTCGCTGGAGTTTTCCAAGCCTGCACGCTCCAGTGCCTGCTCTTCGTTATCGCAGGTGAGAACGCCGAACCCAATAGGAGTTTTGGTGTCAACACTCACATTAGTTAAGCCGTTGGTCGCGGATAAACAGACGTAGTCAAAGTGCGGGGCGCCACCGCGGATGACCACACCGAGGGCGATGATCGCGTCGTAGTCGCTGGCTAGACTCGCTGCGGCAACCGGCAACTCAAAGGTGCCAGGAACACGAATCAGCGTGGTGCTTTGTTCGAGTCCCGCGTCTTTGGCAGCACGCTGCGCGCCGCTAATAAGTCCTTCCATGATGACTTCGTGCCAGCTTGCGGCGAGGATCGCAACCTTAAGACTGGAGAACTTCTTGCTCGATGCCAGATCTTTTAGCTGATCGGTAACGTTGGTTGGTGCTCCGTGCTTACTCATGAACTTCGTCCTTTGCAAGTAGCGAAATTAGGCGCCGTGGTAGGCGTTGTCTTCGGTTTCAGTCAGTACATCCGGCAGATCCAAGCGGTGCCCAAACCTGCTCTGCTTAGTGTGCAGGTAGGCGGAATTCTGCTCACGTGGCGTGATGCGCAGGGCGACTAGCTCGTCCACGGTGATGCCGGAGTTGGTGAGCTTGTCTTGTTTGTCCGGGTTGTTACTCAGCAGTCGAATAGTGTCGATTCCCATGGAGCGCAGGATGGCGGCCACCGCAAAGTATTCACGAGCGTCGGCTGGGAAGCCGAGGTGCAGGTTGGCATCCAGGGTGTCCATGCCGGCTTCTTGCAGGGCGTAGGCGCGCAGTTTGTTGGCCAGGCCGATGCCACGACCTTCGTGTCCGCGGATGTAGATGATGTGCCCACCTTCGGCGGCGATCTGTGCCATCGAAGCGTGTAGCTGTTCGCCACAATCACAACGGTAGGAGCCAAAGATGTCGCCGGTCAGGCATTCGGAATGGATCCGCACTAGGTTACTCGGCGCAGAACCGTTTGGTCCCCCGTGGCTGAGCACCATATGTTCGTGGCCTTCAGCGGTGGCAGCTCGTGCGGTGAAATCACCAAATGCGGTGGGCAGCTTGATCGGATCGGTCAGTTCAATTTCATCGTTAACTCGGCGCCAGCGTGCCAGATCGTCGATGGAAATGATGGGCAGGTGATGCTCGGCGGCAAAAGTGCGCAAATCATGTAGGCGCATCATTTCGCCGTCGTCGTTGGTGATTTCACCGATGACGCCCACCGGTTCCAGCCCGGCAGCTTGGCACAAATCCACGGCAGCTTCGGTGTGACCACGGCGATTAAGTACCCCGCCGGTGGCAGAGCGCAGCGGGAAAATGTGCCCGGGGAGCGAAAGCTGAGCTGGCGTGGTGTGCGGGTCGGCGAGCAAACGGGTGGTCAGCGCACGATCAGCGGCCGAAATTCCGGTGGTGATGCCTTGGGCGGCATCGGCGGTGACGGTAAACGCGGTGCCTTTAGCATCCTGGTTGATGCCCACCATGGGACCCAGACCCAGCGCGTCGGCGCGCTCGGCGGGCATCGGAACACAGATAACCCCGGAGGTATAGCGGATGGTGAAAGCCATCAGTTCGCGGGTGGCGTGCTGGGCGGCAAAAATGATGTCGCCTTCATTCTCGCGATCCTCATCGTCCACGACCACCACCGCTGATCCGGCGGCCAGCGCCGCGAGCGCAGTCGGGATGGAATCAAGGGTAGAGCCGGTCATTACTGCTGGCCCCCGAACTGGTTCAGGCGCGCGACGTACTTGGCCAGCACGTCAACCTCGATGTTTATTTTGTCGCCGACTTGGCGTGAGCCCATGGTGGTCTCGGCCAGGGTGATCGGGATGATCCCCACTTCGACCCAATGTTCACCTGTACTGCTGGCCGGTGACACCCCGGTGAGCGTCAGCGAAATACCATCAAGGGCGATGGAGCCTTTTTCGGCGGTGAGCGGTGCATAGGCGTCGTCGATCGAAATGCGGAAGGTGGTCCACTGTCCGTGGTCCTCACGGGCCAACACCTGGCCAACGGTATCAACGTGGCCCTGAACAACGTGGCCATCCAAGCGCGCACCGGCTGGAGTGCAGCGCTCAAGGTTGACCTGATCCCCGGTGGCCAGATCACCGGTGGAGGTGCGGCGCAGGGTTTCACCCATCACGTCCACACGCAGCTTTTCGCCATCAAGTTCGGTTGCGGTCAGGCAGACGCCGTTAACTGCCAAGGACCCTCCGAGTCCGAGGTCTTCGGTGTGCCCTGGTGCGCGCAGGGTGAGTACGGCCAGGTCTTGCTCGGGGAAGGATTCGATTCCTTCAATGGTGCCTTGGCCGGTGACAATTCCGGTAAACATTATTTCTCCTGAAAAATTTGGTGGGGCGATCGCTAGGACCGGGGCAATGGCTCAAGATGAAGCATGATGTCATCTCCCAGCCGGGTCAGCGACTCGTTGCTGGCAACATCTAGTCGGTAGCTATGGGCCTGGCTCAAGGTCGTGGTGGGCAGGTTCACCGAATTACTCCCGGCGCCAATTAACAACGGCGCCTGGTAGCAGTAGAGTTCGTCGGCCAGATCAGCGGCGATAAAGGCCGAAGCCACCGTCGCCCCGCCTTCGATCAACAGGTGCCCGATGCCCAGCTCATTGGCGCGGGAGATGATTTCATGTACGTCGTGCGTGGCGATCTGCTCCCACTGCGGGGTTTCCGCCAGCGCCAAACCCGCAGGCAACTCGCGGCGGCCCATGACCAATCGGTACGGCTGCTTTGCATGCAGCTGACCATCGCGGGTTCGGGCGCTGAGCCGTGGGTTATCCAGCACCGCAGTATTTGTCCCGACCAGGATCGCGTCAACTCGGGCGCGCAGGGCGTGGGCGTGATTGCGCGAAGCGTCCGAGGTGATCCACTGGCTGGTGCCATCGGGCGCATTAATTCGTCCATCCAAGGACTGCGCGAGCTTGACCGTAATAAACGGTCGCTGCGCTTCCTTGGCCATAAACCAGCGATGGTTGAGGTTTCGCGCTGCGCTATCGTCGCTGAACTGGGTGGCGGTAATGCCACGGCTACGCAGGTAGTCCGCTCCCCCGCTGGCCGCGGTATTGTCGCTGACCGCGTAATAGACCTGGCCGATGCCCGCCTTTGCGATCGCTTCCGCGCAGGGACCGGTGCGACCGGTGTGGTTGCACGGCTCAAGGGTGACGATCATCGCCAGTTCGGCAGCGATTGCACGGTCGATCTTGCCTAGTCGACGCAGTGCATCAACTTCGGCGTGCGGGTGGCCGGCACCTAGGTGGTAGCCGGTGGCGATGATATTGCCTCCGGCGTCAAGAATGCAGGCACCGACCAAGGGATTGGCGCCTCGATGTCCTCGCCCCGCGGTTTCTAGCGCGGTACGTAGCGCCGCTTCAAGCTGTTGCGGTTTCACCATGTCTTGGTGCCCCTAGCGTTGCGTGCTGATCGTCGGATCAGGCATGTCGGTGGCGATCTGGGGTTTTTCGTCGCGTTTGGACTTGGCCCAAACGAAGAATCCGATCAGCGTAAAAGCACCGTAGAACAGGTACATAAAGGCGCTGGCGTAGTAGCCGGCGGAGAACAGTAATGGCACACCTACGGCGTCCACAGCCACCCAAATCAGCCAGAATTCGACCCAACCCTTGGCCATGCCGTAGGTGGCGAGCATCGAACCAACAAAGGTCCAGGCATCGGCCCACACTGGTTCGTAGGATCCGAGGACCCGGAACAGTGGAGTGAGCGCCACGGTGCCCAGCAGCAAAATTGCTACCAGCGCCACGCGGGATTTATTGGATGCCCATTGTGGGGTGACGGCGTTACCGGTGCCATTTTTGGCCTGTTTCCAGCGGTACCAGCCGAATATCGACACAGCGATGAACATGATTTGGCGGCCGGCTTGTCCCCAGAGGTTGGCCGTGTAGCCGGTATCAAAGAGGCTGCCCAAAAAGACCGTGAGCAGTAGCAGGTTGCCGATAATGCCGATCGGCCAGGCCCAGACTTTACGGCGCATGCCGCCAACGGCGCTGGCCAGACCAAAGATATTGCCAACAACTTCGCGCACCAAAAGTGCCGAGGAGCCGATCGCAATTTGTGAGTTAAAAGCTTCTATGAGCCACCGCAGGAAATCCATCATTTCACCCTTCTCGAAGCGGCGGCTCCGGGGGTGTGCATTTGATGGGCCTGTGGCTCTGCTTTAGACAGATGCCCCTTGACGGGTCATCAGCAGTACCAATAGGCAAATCAAATTCGTGCTTCTCCCATCCAGACTTTAACTGTCGGTACCGGAATTTCACCAGTTCAACCGCTTCCTTGGCTTGTGGCCTTGGACGCGGGTCGCGGACTATCACCGCCGGTTCGGACTTACACCGACCCCGGAGCACGTATTCGTGTTTACTACAAGTTATTGTGGCACATTTGCGCCGGCTCAGTGTCCACCGAGTGCAAGGTTGCGTAATACGTCGATCTCGGCCGATGGCTCGGGCGCTGAGTAGACCGCGGAGCCGGCGACAAATACGTCGGCTCCAGCTTCAGCTGCGCGCAGAATCGTATCGCGCGAAATGCCGCCATCCACCTGAAGTGCGATGGGCTTTCCGGTGCCTTCGATCGCCGCACGAGTGCGCTTGATCTTAGGTAGTACCAAGTCAAGGAACTTTTGGCCGCCAAAGCCGGGCTCGACGGTCATCAGTAGAACCATGTCCAATTCCCCGAGCATGTCCAGGTAGGGCTCGATCGGCGTCGCTGGGCGCAACGCCATCGAGGCCTTGGAACCAGCGGCATGCAGCTCACGGGCCAACCGGATCGGAGCGGCGGAAGCTTCAGCGTGGAATGTGACAGAATCCACCCCGAGCTGCGCATATTCTGGCGCCCAACGATCGGCATTTTCAATCATCAGGTGCACATCGATGGGCAGCTTGGCTACCGAGTGCAGGGCCTGGACTACCGGCAAGCCGAGCGTGAGGTTAGGGACAAAGTGGTTGTCCATCACGTCCACGTGCACCCCGTCGGCGGTGTGGATCCGCTCTAATTCGCTGGCGAGGTTGGCAAAATCGGCGGACAGGATCGAAGGATTAATCCGTGGGTGACCCATAGGTGCTCCTTGTGACTCGGGTGAACTAGGACTTTTTGGTGATGATGGCCATGAACATGGCGTCGGTGCCGTGAATATGTGGCCACAACTGCACCGTGGTTCCATCCCCCAGGGCATGGGACGCGTCGGCATCCTGAGGGTACATCACCTTGGACACGGCCGATCCGGTATCTAGCAGGGCAGCATTCTCGTGGCGCTTGAGGAAGTCCTCAACCACCAAGCGGGTTTCAGCCTGATGTGGCGAGCAGGTAACAAAACCGACGACGCCACCAACGCGCACCGCGTTAAACGCCGCGTCCAGCAGTTCGCCCTGCAGCGCGGTCAGCTCAGGAATATCGCGAGGTGCCTTGCGCCAGCGAGATTCGGGACGACGACGCAGTGCACCGAGGCCTGAGCAGGGGGCATCAACCATGATTCGGTCGTAGTCCCCGGTGTAATCCGCCCCGCCGAAGGTGCGTCCGTCTTCTTCGGTCAGCATCCAGTAATCGTGCGGTACGGCATCCAACGAGTTGGCGACCAACCGTGCACGGTGAGTGGTTGGCTCGTTGGCGGTCAGTCGAGCATCACGCTGGACGGCAAGAGCGCCTAGCAGTGCGGCCTTACCGCCGGGGCCGGCGCACAAGTCCAACCAGTAGCGATCCTCGCCAGCTTCGGGCAATTCGATCCCGGCCAAGGCGCGGGCCATGACCTGGCTGCCGGCATCCTGAACGCGGACCGTGCCCTCTTTAACGCCGGGAACTCGTGCCACATCACCGTGCTTGTAGGTGGCAGAATCAGCGAGCAGGGTGCCCGGTTCAGCTCCAGCTTCAAGAGCACCGTCAAGATCGCCAAGACCTGGCAAGGCCACCAGATTCACCAACGGTGCCAGGTTGTCTGCCTGCAGCAACGCTTCGAGCTCGCCAGCATCTCGGCCGTGAGCGATCAACGCGCCACGCAAGGCGCGCACGATCCAGTCCGGATGTGAGTGCTCGATGGAAAGTCGCTGCGAATCCGAGGTTGCATCCTTGGTCAGCTGCTGGATCCATGCGTCGGCTTCTTGGGCTGAGACACGGCGTAGCACCGCGTTGATTAGCCCGGATGGACCGGCACCAATCTGTGCACGGGCCAAGGACACGGTCTCATCAAGGGCGGCATGCTTTGGCACGCGCATCGCCAAAAGCTGGTGGGCACCAACTCGAAGCGCATCTAGGATGGCCGGATCGAGCTCACTGAGCGGGCGGTCCACCAAGGTAGCCAAGATCGCGTCGTAGAAGCCCTGGCCACGTAATGCGCCGTAGGCCAGTTCGGTGGCAAAACCTGCGTCGCGGCGGTCCAGCTGATACTCACGAATCAGCTTTGGCAGCACCAAGTTGGCGTAAGCATCGGCGCCGGAAACTTCGCGCAGGACCTTGAAGGCTACCAGTCGAGCAGGGTTGGCCTGACGCTTACGCTGACCCGGAGCCGACGCTGAGAACTGACGTGGACCGGAACCGCCACGGTTTCGGGTGCGTCCCTGCTCATTACGACGTGCTTCGTTGTCGCGGTATCCCCCGCGTTGTTCTTGCCCGCTCATGCGAAGCTCACTTTCGTTCCCTGGGTGAGCACGCCACGTGCCCAGTCGGAGGCGTTCATCATTTTTTTGCCCGGAGGCTGAATTTGGGTGGGCTCAAGAGCCCAAGTTGCGGTGCCGATATACACCTTTGGCTGTTTGCCCGCCTCGATGCGTACTTCGCCGGGCGCCAAATCGGTCAGGTCGTGATGCTCGCGCAGTGGGCCGAACTTATAGCGTTTGTCTTCAACCTGAACCCAGGCTCCTGGGAACGGCGTGGTTCCGTGCGCGCGGCGACGGATTTCGGTGGCTGGACGAGTGAAGTCCAGCTGCGCGTCAACGTCGGTAATCTTCGGCGCATAGGTGTGCGAGCCGGACTGCGCGACAGCCAGCGCCTGCCCGGAATCCAAGGCCTGCAGGGTCTGAACCAGCAAGGTGGAGCCGGACTGGCTGAGCCGATCGAGCATGATGCCGGCAGTGTCTAATTCGTGGATCTGCTCGGTTACTTGGCCAAAGACCGGACCGGTATCCAGCCCGGTTTCAAGCTGGAAGGTCACTGCGCCGGTGATGTCATCGCCGTGGATGATCGAGTGTTGTACCGGGGCAGCGCCGCGCCATGCCGGCAGCAACGAGAAGTGAAGGTTGATCCACCCGTGCGTTGGTACGTTGAGGGCAGCTTCCGGGACCAGGCCACCATAAGCAACAATGGCTGCAGCATCGATGTTTAGCTCGCGTAGTGTGGCGGTGGTTTCCTCGGTAATTTTTGCTGCCTTGATGATCGGTATGTCAAGTTCAGCAGCACGCGCTGCCACCGCAGAAGGGGTCAGCACACGCTTACGCCCCAAAGGTGCGTCTGGTCGGGTTAATACCGCGGCGATCTCAAAACCTGCTTCGTGCAAGTAATTAAGCGAAGTGACCGCTACTTGCGGCGTACCGGCAAAAAGGATTCGCATGCTCTAGTTCCCCAATCCTGCGCCGAAGCTGGACCCCAAGGCACCAGCGCGTTTTTGCACGGTAGCGTTGGCGCTTTGTGCGTAGTTGGCTGCGCGCAGGGTGCGGTAGGCCGCCTTCTTTTCCTCTGGTGCTAGACGGTCCAAGAAAAGGATCCCGTCTAGGTGGTCCGTTTCGTGTTGGAAGCAACGGGCTAGCATGTCGGCGCCTTCAAGCTGCACCGGATTGCCGAACTTATCAAAACCACTAGCTTTTACGTACCGGCGACGAGGCACCGGTGCGGCAACACCTGGGATGGACAGACAACCTTCAACTTGATCGTCCTGAAAATCATCGCTTAGTTCCAGCACCGGGTTGACGATATGGCCACGTTCTTCACCAATTTGGTAGGTGAATACTCGCAGTGAAACGCCCACTTGTGGCGCGGCGAGGCCAGCGCCATGGACGTCTTCCATCGTCTGATCCATGTCTTCGACGAGCTTCTGGAGCTCCGGGCCAAAGTCGGTCACCTCCTGCGCTTGCGTGCGTAGAACGGGGTCTCCGATGATCCGAATTCCCAAAATCGCCATTATCCGCTGGTACCTTCCCTGCCGTTGACATTGGTGTTAGCTTCATTTTCACGAATGCTAACCGTTCTAGTCTACGCGGTCACGACCGGGCATTATTGAGTTGGCGGCGTGATTTCGGCCAGCGTAGCGCGAGACTGGGAAATCTTGTTCGACGCTTCCCAATTCCGCTTCAACGCGTAGAACTTCGCCCAATAGTCAGGAAGCGCCGGTGCAGGCGCCATAAATGTCCTGGTGCCGGTGTCCCCCAAGGCCACGGCGAGCAGCATTGCATCGGTGTCGTACTCCCACGGCTTCCACTGCCCTTGCTCGGCGTCCACAATTTGTTCTTCAGCTTTGCAGGCCGCGGCTAGTTGCATGATGACCTTGTCATCGGGACGCTTGACGATCCCGTCGCGGTCCGAGGTTTTGGTTTTGTAATCCACAATGCACACCCGACCGCCAATCTTTGCGACCAGGTCGATAGTTCCCGCGTAGCCAACACTTTCGTTCCAAATGGTGACCTCTGCTGCGAGCGGCTCAACGTTGTAGTCTGCCCACCACTTTTCAAAGTGCTGCAAGTACCCAAGCTCATTGTTCTGCTCCAGCGCAGCCTTGGCCGCGTCCACATCGTGCTCCATACCCAAGGCTCGAAGTGCAAAGGCTTCCGCGTAGTTATGTACTCGATCCCCGCGAGCGGCGGCTTGGTCACGATAGCTCTCGGAAGCGCTGGCGGCAGCGCGGATTAGCGAGCGCATTTGTCGCTGGTCCCCCAAGGCCTGCCCCAAACGCTGATCCTCAGAAAGGGCTTTCGCCGCCATGTACCCAGCCCATCCAGTTAGGTCCATGGCATCTGTGCCGATGACTGTGGTGATGGATGGGACAATCCCCGGTCCGCCGACTTGGCGACTGTACATGCGACCGGAGTCCGTCTGAATAGCTAATTTTGGAGAGGTCATGCACACGATCATGGCACGCAGCTACCCCGCTTCGCTCCTAGTCGTGACGGAAATATGAATTTCCCGCGTAGATCCGCGGTTTTTAAGCCCTGTGAACCAGATCTCAGCGTTTCGATTTGGATGGATGCGAATTCTCGTATAGAGTTTTTACTCGTTGGAAAGAACGGAAACGTTCAGAAAACAACACATTTTGCGGACATAGCTCAGCTGGTAGAGCGCAACCTTGCCAAGGTTGAGGTCGCGAGTTCGAACCTCGTTGTCCGCTCGCAAAAAGATTCACCGACTAGGTAAAACTAGTCACTCTGGTTTCGACCAGTATGGTGGGGTGGCCGAGAGGCGAGGCAGCGGCCTGCAAAGCCGTTTACGCGGGTTCGAATCCCGTCCCCACCTCGCAATGAAGATTGCAGATCTTTTTTGCGCGATTGGCGCAGCGGTAGCGCGCTTCCCTGACACGGAAGAGGTCACTGGTTCGATCCCAGTATCGCGCACGGAATTATGGTTCAGCAGACCATGAATCCAGTCATAAATAAATATATGCGGTCATAGCTCAGCTGGTAGAGCGCAACCTTGCCAAGGTTGAGGTCGCGAGTTCGAACCTCGTTGACCGCTCAGTGAATTCATTATTTTTTGAATTTTGTCGAGATTCATTCGTGAATCTTCGGCGCGATTGGCGCAGCGGTAGCGCGCTTCCCTGACACGGAAGAGGTCACTGGTTCGATCCCAGTATCGCGCACTGAACATCGTTGTGATGTTCATGCGGTCATAGCTCAGCTGGTAGAGCGCAACCTTGCCAAGGTTGAGGTCGCGAGTTCGAACCTCGTTGACCGCTCCATAACTTCATATAAATCCTGCGGTCATAGCTCAGCTGGTAGAGCGCAACCTTGCCAAGGTTGAGGTCGCGAGTTCGAACCTCGTTGACCGCTCCAATAAAAAATGGGAATCACTCCAAGTGGTTCCCATTTTTGCTTTAAGTTTTGTGACTCGACACGCCCGAGTTTCGCTTAGCTCTTCCATGTTTAGGTTTTTCAATTTAGGGTGGAAAACAGTTGTGGAGCTAAAGGGGTTCCCACAAACGAATGGAGGTGCAGCATGGCAGGATTTGATGATCTGCGTGGCAAGGCAGAGGAATTCGCGCAGGAGAACCCAGATCAGGTCTCGCAGGGTATCGATCAGGTCGGCGATTTCATCGACGACAAGACCGGTGGCAAGTTCGCTGACCAGGTAGACGGCATCCAGGGTGGTGCTAACGACTACGTCAACGGACTCGGCGGAGGCGCTGAGGGTGGCGAAGGCGAGAACAACGAAGGCTAATTGCTTCGTTTACTCCCCTCGGCCTTGCCCGAGCATCCCGAAAAGGTACCGACTGAGGTCGGTACCTTTTCTGTTTAACTTCACAAACGGAAGTGATTATCCCCAAGCCGGCTGTACCTGTAAAAATGAGTTATGGTTCCACGCACGTCCTCTGAAGATCACCTCAGTCAATCAATCATTGCCGGGTTGATAACAACCATGGTGGGTTTTGTCGCTTCCTTCGCAGTGGTACTCGCAGGATTGTTTCAGGTAGGGGCCACACCATCTCAAGCAGCCTCCGGATTGCTGGCGTTGTCGGTCTGCGTGGGGCTGTGCACGATCGCCCTGTCATGGCGCCACCGGATGCCGATCAGCATTGCCTGGTCCACACCGGGAGCGGCGATGCTTGCCTCACTGGCACCAGGCGCATTCAGTTTTGAACAGGCCATCGGCGCCTTCATCGTCAGCGGTGTACTGATTATTCTCACCGGTCTGCTCCCCGGGCTGCACAAGTTGCTGACCAAAATCCCGGTTCCGCTGGCTCAAGGCATGCTGGCCGGAGTGCTAGTTCCGCTGTGCATCAAACCGTTCACGGCGTTGGGAACTATTACCGTACCTGCGCTGGGAATCCTTTTGGTGTTCCTGATCGGGCTGCGTTTGCTACCGAAATTTGCGGTGGCGTTGAGTATGCTCGCAGCGGTGTGCTTCGGAATCTTCCACATCTGGCGCAACGGGTCGTGGGATCAACTTCAGGTGCTGCCGCAACTGCACTTTGTTACACCTGAATTCACCTGGCAAGCGATCGCGAGCATTAGTGTGCCGCTGTTTATCGTGACCATGGCCTCGCAGAACATCCCGGGCGTCGCGGTGCTCAATTCCTTCGGATACCAGCTTCCATGGCGGCCCTCAATGCTGTTCACCGGTGTCGGCTCGGCACTCGGTGCATTCTTCGGCGGTCATGCCATCAACCTAGCGGCCATCACTGCGGCATTGGCAGCAGGAGAACAAGCCGGGGCCAATCCGAAGTTACGCTGGCGAGCGGCCTTCAGCTCGGGCGGATTTTACCTCATCTTCGGTGCACTAAGCGCGTTGATCGTCTCGCTGGCCAACACCTCCCCTGAAGGACTGTTCCAAGCCGCCGCAGGGCTGGCACTACTCGCCACGCTCACCAGCGCTCTGCTCGGATCAATGAGCGATCCCACGTGGCGACTAAGCGCCCTGGCGACCGTGTTGGTCGCAGCCGGGAACTTGACCTTATTCGGAATCGGCGGTGCCTTCTGGGCACTGGTGGCCGGGCTGTTAACGCACTTCATCGCCGAGCGCAGTGCTCGGCGATGAAGAAAAGTTACGTGGCTCTAGGCGCTAGCTGACCTCTTCGCCGGCCTGACCTTCACGGGCTAGGGCAGTCAAACGTGACACCGCGCGGTAGTACTTCTTCTGGTAACCGCCAGACATCATCTCTGCGGTGAACAGTTCGCTAAACGGCTTGCCCGAAGCAACGATAGGAACATCTTTGTCGTACAGGCGGTCGGCGAGAACAACGAAGCGCAGGGCGATCGCCTGATCGGTAATGGTACCTACGTTGTGCAGGACCAGAACATCGGTTTCGGCCAGCAGCTGGCGGTAACGCGAAGGGTGAACCTGCGAGAGGTGGGCGAACAGATCGTCGAAATTATCCACGGCCAAGGTTTTCTCCGCATAGCGTTGCGTTGCGAAAGCCTCGATCTGATCATCGTCCAGTGGTACTGGCGCGTCAGGCAAACCACGGTGGCGGAAGTCTTCGCCGTCAACGCGGTGAACGTCGAACTGCTCGGAGAGGGTCTTGATTTCGCGCTGGAAATCCACCGCGGCAAATCGGCCGTCGCCCAAGGCACCAGGTAGCGTATTGGAGGTCGCGGCCAGCTTCACGCCAGCGTCAGAGAGTTCGCGCATCAGACGAGACATCAACACGGTGTCCCCCGGATCGTCCAATTCAAACTCGTCAATGCATACCAGCGAGTACTGGCTGAGTACTTCAACGGTCTGGCGGAAGGACAAAGCGCCAACGAGGTTGGTGTACTCCACGAAGGTTCCGAAGGCCTTGCGACCTGGGGCGGCGTGCCACAGCGAAGCAAGTAGGTGGGTCTTGCCCACGCCGAAACCACCATCAAGGTAGATACCGTTTTTGGTTTCCTTCTTCTTCCCGAACAATTTGGAGAAGAATGATCCCGAACCGTTTTTGCCGACGGTTTCCGCAAAAGCCTTGAGCTTATTAACTGCCTCGGCTTGCGAGGGCTGGGTCGGGTCCGGACGGTAGGTATCGAAGGACACTTCACCAAAGCGGTAGGACGGGTGGAAGCCGGCCAACAAGTCTTCGATTGAAACGTTGGGCTTGGTCTCGCTCAGGTGGGTGATCGTCGCCATTGGCTGTGAGAGTCCTTCAGTTGATTACTCAATAATTCGCAGCCTGCCATGGCAAGCCCAACGGTCAGTTTACCTTGAATGCTCGTGATGATTGCCTAAAATGTCGAAGCCCACACTGTGATCATCCGCGTTCGGGACTAGGGTAGAAGTAAAGCCCAAAGCCTGCTGTACCCAGCGGGCTAAATCATTAGAACTACAAGGATCGTGATTGTTAGTGTCGCTGCCTGTTGAGTCCAACCCGAAGTACGCCGCGTACGCCCACCCAGAGCGGTTGGTATCCACCGCGTGGGTCGCCGAGAATCTGGGATCGCAGAACCTCGTTGTGCTCGAATCCGATGAGGACATCTTGCTCTACTCCACCGGGCACGTGCCTGGCGCGTTGAAGATCGATTGGCACACCGAGCTGAACGATGAGGTGACCCGCGACTACGTCGACGGTGAAGGGTTTGCGAAGCTGATGGCCGCCAAGGGCATCACCCGCGAGAGCACCGTGGTGATCTACGGGGACAAGTCCAACTGGTGGGCTGCCTACGCATTGTGGGTTTTCACCCTCTTTGGCCATGAAGATGTGCGTTTGATGGACGGCGGCCGGGATAAGTGGATCGCCGAGGGTCGTGAACTGAGCACCGATAAGCCGGCGGTGACAGCTACCCAGTACCCAGTGATCGAACGCGAAGATGAAAAAATCCGCGCCTTCCTGCCTCAGGTACTTAATCACTTGGGCAACCCGCTGATCGACGTCCGTTCGGCCGAGGAATACACCGGCGAACGCACCCACATGCCTAATTACCCTGAGGAAGGCGCCCTGCGCGGTGGGCACATTCCTAGCGCAGCGTCGGTGCCTTGGGCCAAGGCCGCTGCCGAGGACGGCACTTTCCGTTCCCGTGAAGAGCTTGAAGCGATCTACCTTGAGGGCGCCGGGCTGCAGCCGGGCGACGATGTGGTGGCCTATTGCCGCATCGGTGAACGCTCCAGCCACACCTGGTTTGTGCTTAAGCACCTGCTCGGCTTCGAAAGTGTGCGTAACTACGACGGTTCCTGGACCGAGTGGGGCAATGCAGTTGGCGTGCCGATCGTGCGTGGCGAAGCTAAGGGCGAGGTTCCTGCCAAGCGTGGAGTTCGCGCATGAGCCAGCTGCCTTCCGAACTGCAAGAGATCGTCGAAGAGTTCACTGAGGTTCCTGAAGCGGACCGCCTAGAGTTGCTACTTGATTACTCGCGAGATTTGCCCGAGCTTCCGCCGCGCCTAGCGGAGCACCCGGAACTTTTTGAGCAGGTCGTCGAATGCCAGTCACCACTGTTTTTGGTGGTTGAAGTGGCTGCCGGAGGCAACCGAGAGGTTAACCTGTTCTTCTCCGCTCCCCCAGAGGCACCAACCACCCGTGGTTTTGCTTCGGTGCTTGCTTCTGGCCTCGATGGTGCAGATGCAGCATCGATCCTGGCTGTCCCCGATGATATGCCACAGCAGTTGGGTCTGACTCGCGCGCTTTCGCCATTGCGCATGCGCGGCATGACCGCGATGCTGGGCCGTATCAAGCGTCAGATCACCGAGCAGCTGGAAGCCTAGGCAGCGCTATCCCTGCGCAACGCAGTAATTTTTGAACCGAAGGAAAACTGAGAAGTGGGCAAGAAGAAGCAGTCCGCGTCCACCCCGGCAACCGCCGCGTTGGATGCTGCTGGCATTAGCTATGTTGCGCATAGTTATACACACAGCGATTCAGCCGAAAGTTACGGTGGTGAAGCGGCAGCACAACTGGGTGTGAACGGTGAACGGGTTTTTAAGACCCTGATGGTTTCCACCGGTTCCAACGCTAGCGAGGATCTAGCAGTGGCCGTGGTTCCGGTCGCGGCCATGTTGGACCTCAAAGCGGTGGGACTAGCCCTAGGAAAAAAGAAAGCCCAAATGGCTGACAAGGCTGCGGCCCAACGCCGAAGCGGTTACGTCTTAGGCGGGATTTCTCCCTTCGGGCAACGCCAACTTTCGGCCACGGTGATCGATAGCAGTGCACAGCAATTTGAGACGGTGTTCATCTCCGGCGGTCGACGTGGTTTCAGCCTAGAGATCGCTCCCCATGATGCTGCCAAGGCCACTTCTGCAATCTGGGCACCGATAGCCACCGGCTGATTTTCGAGGTATACAAAGGACCCAGCCTGCACTTCGTTTATTGAACGAAGCGCAGACTGGGTCCTTTGTTTTGCCTGGAGTTGTTTTGCCTAGAGTGTGGCGCGGGCGGCGATGCGCTTGGTCAGGAAGTTGGTGACTGCTTGCTCAAAACCCTGGGGATCAACATTGGGCTCGCGGGTATGTCCGGCCTTGGTGAAGGTGCGCAGCGTGACTAAATCGGGACGAAGAGCCGCTAGTTTCAGGCTTGGTCCGTTCGGAACAAATTCGTCATCACGGCTGTGCATGATCAACGTCGGGTGCTTCAACTCGCTAGCCCTATCGACCCAGTTCAGGCGTTTGAGGTTGACCGGCGCTGCCTGTCCGGTAACCCAGCGCCCAGCCTTGTTGGACAGCAGCCACTGGCCAAATCGACCGACCGATTGAGGGATGCGGTTGCTGCGGGCCTGGTGGGACAGGACGTCAACCCAGTTAATGACCGGCCCAACGAGCATCAACGAATCAATCTCGGACGCCAGTTCGCTTCGATCGGCGGTTTGCAGGCTGATGGCTCCACCCATGGACCAACCGAGCAGGATGATCTGTTGAGCGCCGTGCTCCTTGGCAAAACGCACCGCCGATTGCACATCGTGCCATTCAGTATCGCCCAATCCGTAGCGGCCATCAGCAGCACTCGGAGCGAGGCCGTCATTGCGGTAGCTCATGAGCAAGGTGGTTACGCCCATGGCAGTCAGAGCTGGCAATGCCCTGATCGATTCATTGCGTCTAGCGCCTCGGCCATGCACGCCGATAACCCACACGTTTTTATTCTCGGTGCCTTCAACTAGCCATGCAGGCCCGTCGCCACCTTCCAACGGCACCACGACGTCTTCGGCGACATAGCCGAGATCTGCAGGGTGCTCGTACACAGCTCCGGAGAGATAGCCGCGTCGCACCCCTTCGAGGCTGCCGCGGTAGACGCGTTCAATTTTGCGCGCGACGATTTTCGGTTTGCCCGGAACCTCTTCGGGCGCTGAAAGCCGAATGGAGCACGCATCAAATTCGGTCAGGAAAATGCAGGGGCCTGGCTGGTTGGTTTCTGCATCCTTGGCAAAATGAACCCAGAGTTTTCCCTCATGATCGGTGACAACTTCACGGATCATACTGTTGCCGGTACGCCGTTCCTCGGGTGTAACCACCCGTCGAGCGAAATAACCGGCGAGCGCCGAAACGCTGGCGGCAACTAGTGAACCTGCGCCCACACCCAATGAGATGCCGAGCAGGGTCGCTGGGATGGTTTTGCGTGGTTCCAAGGTATCTACGATATTCCGAGCCATACTTTTATCTTTCCATGATGTGCCGTGGGAATCATCTGTTGGTGCTGTACGTTTCTATGAGTATGAGCAATGAACCTGTTAACCATGATGACCAAATAGCCGACGACGCAACGGAACGAACAGAAGTGCAGTGGCAAGAGATTCTCTCGCCGGACGAATTCCGGGTGCTGCGCCAGGCCGGCACGGAGCGGCCCTTCACGGGCGAATATTGGGACACCACCACCGAGGGAGTATACGCTTGCCGAGCTTGCGGCGCTGAGCTGTTCGCTAGTGCCACGAAGTTTGATGCCTCATGTGGTTGGCCTTCGTTCTACGCCCCACTGGCCGAAGACCGCGTTCGGTACATCACCGATGAATCGATGGGTATGAAGCGCGTTGAAGTTCGTTGCGCCAAGTGCGATTCGCATATGGGCCACGTCTTTGAAGGTGAGGGGTTTAATACTCCTACCGATCTGCGCTTTTGCATGAACTCATTGAGCTTGACGATGCGTAACGCTTAGGGGTTATTCTTCTGATCGTAGCGCGGTCCGCGTCACAGTAAGAATAAGACTTACTTATTCACCAATCACTCAGCACCAACTTTTCTATTGTTTGGGCGTAGCGTTCATGTCAAGCACATGAGCGCTACCCAAACATGAAAAGAAGAAGGTGTATTGAAATGACTCAGATTTCTGCCAAGCCAATGCCGGCCAGCGATGCGCAGGTTCTGCAGATTGCAAACAGCGAAGCATGGCTGACCCTAAAATCAGCCGCCACAGAATTCCAAGGTTTGCAGGCGAAAGATGGGTCTCTATCCGAAGAGGCAGCGCTTCCTCGCGCCACCGAACTGGTCGATTCGATCATCGCCTCGGTTCATGCGCTCAAGGTCCACTTCGAGCATGACAACGAATACCTTGAACAGCTGGTCGCTGACCTCGAAAAGTGGAGCGAGAGCGGTTTTGATGTTCCGGACTTCTTGGACTCGCTGGTGCAGTTCCAACCGCAAACCCAGCGGATCGACGGTCTGATCCACCTAGTACTCTTCCCGATGTACACGCAGAACGGTTCCACCAATCGCCATCTGGAAGCGGTACTCGTTCAGGTCATGTGGCCCGAGTTCATCGCAGAGCTCGAAAGCACCAGCTACACCAACGCACTCTTTGTTCCCCTACGTTTTGTTGACTTCACCGAGGGTTACAACACCAATTCCGCTGTGCTCTTCCCGGAATCCGTAGCCATTCGCGAAACACCGTCATTTACTTGGGGCGCAATTTTCCAAGACCGTGAGGCCGCACGCTTCCGCAAGGTTCTGCAAGAAGCTGCAACCATCACCAATTTGCAGTTGCCGGATGATGCAGCTGAGCTACTGTCGGACCAGCATCTGACTGAAGAAACCTTCATCATGTGGGATCTAATCCACGATCGCACTCACATGCGTGGCGATCTTCCTTTTGATCCCTTCATGATCAAGCAGCGCATGCCGTTCTTCCTGTACTCCCTTGAAGAGTTGCGTTGTGATCTCACCGCATTCCGTGAGTCCATGAAGATTAACAACGATCCCAACACCGATCCCAAGACTGCCAAGATGGCTAAGCTGGTTCAATACGCGGTGATCTTTGACCGGATCTTCCGCTTTGCCATCACCGGATCGCGCGTTCGTAACTACGACGGTTTGGGTGGCCAGCTGCTCTTCGCGTGGATGCACCAGCACCACGTTCTACACTGGACCGATACCAAACTACGTATCGACTGGGACCAGGTTCCAGAAGTCGTCGCTGCGCTCGGAGATGCAATTGACGAACTGTACTGGAAGTCCATCGACCGCCCGAAGCTGGCCCATTGGCTAGCGGCGTACGAACTGGTTGCGAACACCGTGACTCCAAACCCTGCCTCACAGTGGGCCAAGGGACCACAGGCCCTGCCACTGACTGCTCCCCTTCGTGAAATCACGGACCAAGTAATGGATGATGAGTTCCCTTTGTCCATGTTCTACGAGGCGCTAAATAAGAAGATGGCCAGCGTCATCGAGTCGACCAAGGGCATGACCGGAGCATCGGAAATCTAGGACTCCTGCCTTAGGCTAGGAATTGTGAGCAAAGAAAGACTCTTCTTGAATCAAACACCACGTTTAGTGCTCATCGCTGGCGCCACGTCGGCTTCCGGGATCGCCTGCGCTCGCGCGCTCACGGAGGCCGGAGCACAGGTGCTGGCGGTGGGTAGCAATCAGACTCGCCTCGATGAACGGCTGGCCTTCGCCAAAGCCCGCTACGAATGCGACCTCACTGATTTTGCGGCCGTCGAAGCATTGGCTCGACGCATCCATGAGGACCACGGTCCTATTGATTCGCTCATCCATTTAGTTGGGGGCTGGCGGGGCGGCAAGTCCATCGTCGGTCAGAGTGATGAAGACTGGGACTTCCTGCAACGCATGGTGCTGACAACACTGCGTAATACCACCCGCGCGTTTGTCCAGGATCTGCTGGACTCACCATCCGGGCGATTGGCGATCGTCAGTGCGCAGGCAGTCACTAACCCAACGCCGTCGAACGCCAACTATGGTGCAGTCAAGGCCGCCGCCGAACACTGGGTCAACGCGATCGCACGCCTGTTTAGCAAAAACGCGCCCAATGCTGCCGCGGTCAGTTGGGTGGTGAAGGCGCTGAGCGAAAAGTCGGCCGAAGATGCCCCGGCGGGACACACACCGGTGAGCTACCTGGCCCAAAGCGCCATAGATCTATTAGCCGATGATGCGGTGGCACACAACGGCACGCGCATGGTGCTGCCAAGCGCCTGATTACTGCCTGAATAAATACAGAACGCTGTTCTGAAGCTTCGCGGCCACCCGCACTTCATTCCTTTACTACAGTCCAAGGATCCATACATTATGACTTCACTTCACGACGCCAACATACGCGGCTTCGCATCCGATAACTACTCGGGAGTTCACCCTCGCATCCTTGAGGCGATCACCCGCGCCAACGGCGGACACCAAATCTCCTACGGCGAAGACCAATACACCGAGCAGCTAGGTAAGACGGCGCGCGAAATCTTTGGCGACGAGGCAACAATCTTCCCCGTCTTTAACGGCACCGGAGCCAATGTCACAGCGCTTCAGTCGTTGTTGCCACGCTGGGGTGCAGTGATTTGTGCCAGCACCGCGCATATCAACGTGGATGAGAACGGTGCCCCGGAACGAGTCGGCGGCTTTAAGCTGTTGCAGGTTCAAACGCCAGATGGCAAGCTCACCCCTGAACTGATTGATCAGGAAGCGTGGGGCTACGGCGACGAACACCGCGCACAGCCACTAGCCGTGTCCATCACCCAGGCCACAGAACTTGGCACCTTGTACACCCCGCAGGAAATCAAGGCCATCACCGATCACGCGCACAAGCTGGGGATGAAGGTGCACCTGGACGGTTCACGATTGTCCAATGCCGCGGCCGCGCTTGACGTCCCTTTGCGCGCACTGACCACCGATGCAGGGGTCGACATCGTGTCCCTCGGCGGAACCAAAAATGGCATCCTGCTCGGCGAAGGCATCCTGACCTTGCGCAAGGAGCTCGCCGAGGACATGAAATACCTGCGCAAGATGAACATGCAGCTGGGCAGCAAGATGCGTTTCATCTCTGCCCAGCTGATCGAGCTCTACGGAACCGGTTTGTGGAAGGAACTGGCCGGCCACGCAAATGCGATGGCTGCCAAGCTGGCTCAAGCGGTTGAACAGATCGACGGCGTGGAACTGGTTTACCCAACACAAGCCAACGGGGTCTTTGCCAAGCTTCCCACCGCTGTCAGCGATGAACTGCGCAAGCACTTCCGCTTCTACGATTGGGACCGCGCAGCTGGCGAAGTGCGTTGGATGTGCTCCTTCGACACCACCGAAGAAGACGTGGCAGCGTTCATCACCAAACTTCGTGAGCTCATGGGTTCCCACGTCCCTGCTTAGGCTGAGCGCGGATCGGCGTGCCGTACCCAACCCAAGGTACGGCACGTTTAGACTCAAATTGTGACCAACGATCGCCCTGCCTCAGCCATCCCGAGCGCCTTCGCCAAGGCCCTGGAAGAGCTGTCGCACGCCAAGGTACGCAAAGAACTGAAGTTCACCGAAATCCCGGCCCCCGGTCGGCTTGCACCGTTTGCCCTGGCGCTCAGCGGCGACGTGGTCGATACGGTTTCGCCCGATCACGGTCCCCACGGACAAGAGATCGGCCGCACCCCGTTCCTGCAGTCGCAGGAGCAACTAGCTACCGGACGATTCATCCTCTTATTTGATCCGGCCGGCCAAGAGTTATGGGATGGCCAGTTCCGCATCGTCACCTATGTGCGTGCACGCTTAGATCACGACATGGGGCAGGACGCGATGCTCGCGTCGGTCGCCTGGTCGTGGCTGGAAGATTCCCTACGTGAGCGTGAAGCGTTCCACCATTTGGCCGGAGGGACTGCCACCCGGGTCATTTCAGAATCTTTTGGCAACCTGCGCGGGGAACAAGACCACATTGACATCGAACTGCGCGCTTCATGGTCGCCGAATTCAGAGGACCTCGGACCGCATTTGAGTGCGTGGGCCGACCTGGTATGCACCTTTGCCGGGCTACCACCGTTGCCCGAAGGTGTTGAGCAACTGCCACACCGTCGACTTAGTTAAGTCTCACAAGCACATTAGAGGCGGACGGTTAGATCTAGAATAGAAGTATCATGCCGAATTCTGACGCCACCGCTTCCGCATCCTCCCCCGCAGACTCACAGTCGCCTGAACCTCAGCTGATTCCGCTCACGCATCCGCGAGACGGTATTCCTGAGGTCATCAACACCCCTGCCGCCTTGCGGCGTGCCGTGCGTGAACTCAGTGCTGGCACCGGGGATTTGGCAGTGGACACGGAGCGAGCCAGTGGATTCCGCTATGGTCAACGAGCCTTCCTGCTTCAAATCCGTCGCGAGGGCGCTGGCACGTGGTTGATCGATCCCGAAGAGCTTGATGAGCTGAGCGTCCTGCGTGACTTTGTGAACCAGCATCCGTGGATCCTGCATGCTGCCACGCAGGACCTTCCTTGCCTTCACGAACTGGGCATGTCCCCAACCTCGTTGTTTGACACCGAACTGGCTGGCCGATTGGCAGGTTTCCCACGAGTTTCACTTGGCACTATGGTGGCCGAATTACTTGGCCTGCAATTGGCCAAGGAACACTCAGCCGTTGACTGGTCCACCCGCCCATTGCCTGAAGCATGGCTAAACTACGCGGCCTTGGATGTAGAAGTTCTTGAGCAGCTACGTCAGGAAATCAGCAAAATTCTTGAAGAGCAAGGCAAGATGGACTTCGCCATCCAAGAGTTTGAATACGAACGCAATCTGCCTGACCCACAGCGAGCCGAGGAACCGTGGCGCAAGCTGTCCGGGGTCCATAAGCTCAAGGGCCGACGCAACCTAGCTATCGCCCGCGAGCTGTGGCTTTCCCGCGAGTCTCTGGCCCAAAGCCAGGACGTTGCCCCAGGCCGACTCTTGCCTGATCGAGCAATTATGGCAGCTGTGGAGCAGCGCGCTGCCAGCGTTCCCGCGTTGCTTCAAATCCCGGGTTTCCATACCCGCCACGCCAAACGAGATGCTCCACGCTGGATGGATGCCATTCAGCGCGGACGACTTACCAAGGACTTGCCTGAGCTGCGCGCCAGCAAGGCCGGGTTGCCTCATCCACGTTCGTGGGCTGAGAAGAATCCGGCGGCTTCGGCTCGACTCGAAGCGGCAAAGCTTGTGCTGGCAGAGGTCAGCGAACACTGGAGCATTCCGGCGGAAAACTTGCTGACCCCTAAATATCTTCGGGAACTGTGCTGGAATCCACCGGTGTTGATCAGTGCCGAGGGCATTGATGAAAAACTCGCTGAATTGGGCGCTCGCCCGTGGCAGCGAGAGTTGCTCGTAGCTGGTTTTGCGCAGGCATTTGCCGAGGTATAAGCAAAGTGTGATGGGTTGCACTTGCACTTCAAGTTACTACTGAGTAACGTATGGTTTAGGTCACAGTGATGCTGGCCACTGCCCTATGCTGGGCAGCATGAACCAACCCCAAGGAGCCCGACGGTGAGTGCCAACGCTTCGACCGTGCCCAATAACGTGCACCCTTCGCTCAACGACCGCGATGTAGTCTTCATCGACGGTGTCCGAACCCCGTTCGGCAAGGCCGGCGAGAAGGGCATCTACCACGGTACCCGCGCCGATGATCTGGCGGTCAAGGCCGTTCGCGGACTACTCGAACGCAACCCAGAAGTGCCGGCAGAAAAAATCGACGAAATTTCGATCGCCGCCACCACGCAGACCGGCGACCAGGGCCTGACTTTGGGCCGCACCGTGGGCCTTCTGGCCGGAATCCCGAAATCCGTCCCAGGCTTTGCCATTGATCGCATGTGCGCCGGCGCCATGACCGCGGTAACCGCGACTGCAGGTGGCATTGCTTTTGGCGCCTACGACATCGTTGTAGCTGGCGGCGTAGAACATATGGGCAACCACCCGATGGGTGCCGGAGCCGATCCAAACCCGCGTTTCCTTTCCGAAAAGATCGTGGATCCGCAGGCCCTGAACATGGGCAACACCGCGGAAAACCTGCATGACCGCTTCCCGGCGATCACCAAGGAACGCGCTGACCGCTACGCCGTGGCCTCCCAAAATAAGCTAGCCAAGGCATACGAAAACCAGCAGATCCAGCCCGATCTGATTCCCGTCGCTGCCAAGCGTCCAGGCGAGGGCTGGTCGGTCAAGACCGCCGATGAGCCACCACGTCCAGGGACCACCATGGAATCCTTGGCAGATCTTCGCACCCCATTCCGTGCCCACGGACGAGTCAGCGCCGGCAACGCCGCTGGCCTGAATGACGGTGCCACCGCAGCCCTGCTAAGCAGCGGACAGGCAGCGCGCGAGCTCGGACTGACGCCAAAAATGCGCATGGTCTCCTTCGCCTTCGCCGGCGTTGAACCAGATGTTATGGGCTACGGTCCAGTTCCTGCCACAGAAAAGGCTCTAGCCAAGGCAGGACTGAGCATCAAGGACATCGGCCTATTCGAAATCAATGAAGCTTTTGCTGTCCAGGTACTCTCCTTCCTCGACTTCTACGGAATCGAGCAGGATGACGATCGAGTAAACCGCTACGGTGGAGCAATCGCCGTCGGCCACCCACTGGCCTCCTCCGGCGTTCGCCTGATGACCCAGCTTGCCCGACAGTTCTCTGAAGACCACTCGGTACGGTACGGCATCACCACCATGTGCATCGGTCTGGGCATGGGTGGCACCGTCATTTGGGAAAACCCAAACCATGCAGACTTTGGCAGCAAGGCATAAGGAAGAGACAATGACTGCAAACACCAAAAACTTCGCGGTCGTCGCTGAAATGATGCACGACGAAACCGTCACTCACTCCTATGTCACGGACGTTGCTCTGCCCAGCGGCAAGACTCTCGCCCTACTGACCTTAGATAACGACCTTGACCACAAGAAGCCAACCACCCTGGGCCCCAACGGCCTGCTGGAACTTCGTGCGACCCTTGAGACTCAAGCTGCACGTGCCAAGGCCGGCGAAATCCACGCCTTGGCCATTACGGGAAAGCCCTACTTCCTCATCGCCGGTGCCGATTTGTCCGCGGTCACCCGACTGAGCGAACCAGATCAGGCCACGGCCATGGCAACTTTGGGTCACTACACCTATGAGCTACTTGCCGATTTGGGCGTTCCAACTTTCGCTTTCATCAACGGGCTAGCCCTCGGTGGCGGTCTAGAGATTGCACTGGCTTGCAACTACCGCACGGTGAGCACAGCAGCTGGCGCTTTGGGTCTTCCTGAAGGATTCCTCGGATTGATTCCAGGATGGGCCGGCGTCTACCGCCTGCCACGCCTGATCGGTCCCGAAAATGCCTTGAAGGTCATGATCGAGAATCCACTGAACAACAACCGCACGCTCTCAGGCCCTGCGGCCTACAAGATGGGCGTGGCTGATGCGTTGTTCGAGCCAGCAGATTTCATCGAACACTCAACCGGGTTTGTGGATTCAGTACTCACTGGAACCACGCAGGTCCAACGTCCCAACGCTGTGGATCCGAGCGACCCCGAGGTAGCCCGCCGCTGGTTGGAAGCCGCCGATCAGGCAGAAAAGTTTGTTGATGCCAAACTCTCCGGAGCAGCACCGGCACCATACAAGGTGCTCGAAGTATTCCGAAAGGGTCTGACTCTTTCGCAGCCTGACTCCGCCAAGCTTGAAATTGAAGCTCTGACCGGTCTGATGCGTACACCTCAGTTCCAGAACACTGTTTACGCGTTCTTGGATCTAGTACAGAAGCGTGGCAAGCGACCAGCAGGCGCACCGGATGCCAAGCTTGCGCGCCCGGTGACCAAGGTGGGCGTTGTTGGTGCCGGCCTGATGGCAAGCCAGCTCGCGCTACTGTTCGTCCGTCGACTCAATGTACCGGTGGTCATCACCGACTTGGACCAGTCACGCGTAGACAAGGGTATTGCCTACATCCATGGTGAGATCGACAAGCTGCACAGCAAAGGTCGCATGAGCCAAGATGGCGTCAATCGCTACAAGGCACTGGTTTCAGGATCGGTAACCAAGGAAGCGTTTGCCGATGCTGACTTTGTTATTGAAGCCGTATTCGAAGAGCTCTCGGTTAAGAAGCAGGTCTTTGCCGAAGTTGAAGCCGTGGTCTCCCCCGACTGCGTCTTGGCCACCAATACGTCCTCACTATCCGTGACCGAGATGGGACGCGATCTTAAACACCCAGAGCGCCTGGTTGGATTCCACTTCTTCAACCCGGTAGCACTGATGCCGTTGCTAGAAATCGCAGCCACCGAATGGACCAACGAGACGTCATTGTCCACGGCGTTTGTGGTCGGCAAGGCACTGAAGAAGACCACTGTGAAGACCCAAGATTCGGCGGCCTTTGTGGTCAACCGCGTATTGCTTCGACTGATGAGCGAAGTCCAGGCTGCCTTCGATGAAGGTACCGACGCACAGACTGCGGATTCTGCCTTGGCACCTATGGGTCTGCCAATGAGTCCGTTCACCCTGTTGGCCATGGTTGGCTTGCCAGTGGCTCAGCATGTGAACAAATCTTTGAACGCTGCTTTTGGAGACCGTTTCGCTGTCTCCGAGAACCTGCAGAAATTGATTGATGCAAAGATCACTGCACTGTGGGTGAAGAACGAGGACGGCTCTCAGGAACTGAACCCTCAGGCAGCACCATTGTTGACTCAGGGAGAGAAGCCCTCGACCAAGGAAGAGATTCTGCTTCGGGTGCAGGATGCTCTGGCAGAAGAGATCGGACTGCTGCTCAAAGAAAACGTTGTGGCCGAAGCGGCCGATGTTGATCTTTGCATGATCACCGGTGCCGGCTGGCCAATGCACCTCGGCGGAATCACTCCGTACCTTGACCAGGTTGGAGCCGCGGAACGAGTGAACGGCAAGAAGTTCAACAGCTAGAACTTAGCGAACATTGGGCCTCAATCCATTAGGGTTGGGGCCCAACGTCGTAGTGACAGCAATTAATTAATTTCCAATTCCTTAGCACCGTCACAGCGACTTCTGTCAGAATAAACCCATGACTGACTTCGCCTTACCAGCACGCCGCACCATCATATGCGCTTCTGCAGCCCTTGGTTCCGCCGCATTGTTGACCGCTTGCGGTGACGGACATTCGGAAGCTGATACCCCTGAGGCCTCTGCCGCACCGAAGCCAACCGGTGAAGGGCAGAATGTCATCAAGCTGTCCGATCTTGAAGTCGGTGCACGCACTTCCGTTCAGGCAAAACATCCCTCTGGCGCGGAAATACCGGTACTACTGTTCCGCCCAGATGAAAAGTCTGTACTGGCCTTCTCCAGCGTCTGCACACACCAAGGTTGTGTAGTCACCCCCGATTCAAGCAAAGATGATTTCTTCTGCGCTTGCCATGGCTCTCGGTTTAAGCCGGCTGATGGAACCGTTCTTGATGGTCCTGCCGTCGCCCCGTTGGCCAGGTACGCTACCGAAATCACCGACGGTCAGGTCGTTGTGTACGTAACTGAAAGCAAGTAAAAAAGCTTCAGCGCAAAAATTGAGAGGTTGCAACCCTTTAGGGTCGCAACCTCTCAGTTTAATTATTGGTCCGAGCTAGTGGTTCTTCAGACTAGAACAGGGCCACTTTGGTCGGCGCCGGGAAGATCTCATCAAGTTCCTTGCGCTCTTCTTCTGTCGGTACCCAACGTACAGCTTGAGCATTCATCTGGATCTGCTCGGGACGAGTGGCGCCAGCAATCACAGAAGTGACTGGTTCCTGTGCGGCCAACCATGAGAAGGCAAGCTCGATTGGTGCCAGATCGCGCTGCTGGGCGAACTGGGCGAAGCGATCAAGCTGTTCAAAGTCGGAGGTCTCGACCAATTGCTGTCGAGCATGGGTGAGGCGGCTACCAGCAGGTGCATGGCCCTTTGAATATTTTCCGGTGAGCAGGCCGTTAGCCAATGGGAAGTACGGAAGCACGCCGAGGCCAATTTCGCGGGCGGCTGGCAGGACTTCCAACTCGGCGCGGCGATCAATCAAGTTGTAATGATTTTGCGCCGAGATGAATCGTTCGGTTCCCAATTCGCGAGCCACGTACTCTGCCTGGGCGATCTGCCATCCGGCACGATTTGAGTGGCCAATGTAGCGGACCTTGCCGCTGGTCACTAAGTCGTCCAGCGCACGGAGGGTTTCCTCGATCGGAGTGTTCGCATCAGGAGTGTGGAATTGGTACAGATCAATATGGTCAGTACCCAGACGCTTTAATGACGCTTCCACAGCCTTCATGATGTACCGACGTGATCCGCGGGCGTTAAAATCTGGTCCGTTAGCTCCGGCAACATCCATGCCGAATTTAGTGGCCAACACGATATTTTCGCGGTTCTTGCCCAGCGCTTTACCCAGGCGTTGTTCGGAGAGCCCAGCAGTTTTGCCATAGTTGTCGGCAACATCGAAGAACGTGATTCCAGCGTCCAAGGCTGCATGAACCACCGCGTCGGTACCTTCTTGGCTCTGCGTGACGGTCCCCGAGCGTCCCAGATTGTTGCATCCCAAACCAACGACTGAAACGCTCAAACCACTGCGGCCTAGTTGACGGAATTCCATGTGCACCTCACTGTTTTTCATCTGCCGCTTCACTGCGCGACCTTATACCCATAGGCTATCTGGTAGGTCTGAAAAGCAAAGAGTCCAAGACACAATTCACTGCATTGCATATTTATCCATTAGGATGGAAACATGTCTAAAGTTCTTACCAATCTTCCTGTAGGCGAACGCGTCGGAATCGCGTTCTCCGGTGGCCTCGACACCTCGGTGGCAGTAGCGTGGATGCGCGACAAGGGCGCCATTCCTTATACCTACACTGGCGACCTCGGCCAGTACGACGAGCCGGACATCGACGCCGTTCCAAGCCGTGCGCTGGAATACGGTGCCGAGAATTCCCGTCTGGTTGACTGCAAGCCAGCACTGGTTGAAGAAGGCTTCGCAGCACTGGCCTGCGGCGCTTTCCACATCCGCTCCGGTGGCAAGACTTACTTCAACACCACCCCATTGGGCCGCGCCGTTACCGGCACCCTTCTGGTTCGCGCAATGCGCGAAGATGGCGTGGACGTGTGGGGCGACGGTTCGACCTACAAGGGCAACGACATCGAGCGTTTCTACCGCTACGGCCTGATGGCAAACCCAAAGCTGCGCATCTACAAGCCTTGGTTGGATCCAAACTTCGTCGCCGAGCTCGGTGGCCGCCAGGAAATGTCGGAGTGGCTTCAGGAACACGACTTCCCTTACCGCGACTCCGCCGAGAAGGCATACTCGACCGATGCCAACATCTGGGGTGCAACCCACGAAGCTAAGACTCTGGAACTGCTGGACAGCTCCATCGAGTCCGTTGAGCCAATCATGGGCGTTAAGTACTGGGATGAAAGCGTAGAGATCAAGACCGAAGACGTTTCGGTTTCCTTCGTCGCTGGACGTCCAGTTGCCATCAACGGCAAGGAATTCACCGACTCGGTTGCCTTGGTCAATGAAGCGAACATCATCGGTGGACGCCACGGTCTGGGCATGAGCGACCAGATCGAAAACCGCATCATCGAAGCTAAGTCGCGCGGCATCTACGAAGCACCAGCTATGGCGCTGCTGTACATCGCCTACGAGCGCTTGGTTAATGCGATCCACAACGAAGATACCGTTGCCAGCTACCACAACGAAGGCCGCCGTCTGGGCCGCCTGATGTATGAAGGTCGCTGGTTGGACCCACAAGCTCTGATGCTGCGCGAGTCGCTGCAGCGCTGGGTTGGCTCTGCCATTACCGGTACCGTAACCGTTCGCTTGCGCCGTGGAGATGACTACACGATCGTGAACACCGAGGGCGAGAAGCTCAGTTACCACCCAGACAAGCTGTCCATGGAACGCGTGGGCGACGCAGCCTTCGGTCCAGTGGATCGTATCGGTCAGCTGACCATGCGAAACCTGGATATTGCCGACTCGCGCGGTCGCCTAGAACAGTACGCCAGAATGGGTCTTGTCGGTGGAACCACCGCTGAGCTGGTTGGCTCGCTTGAGGAAGGTGGCGCTGACGATATCGTCAACGCAACCCGCGTTGATAGCGACGATCTTGCTACCGATCGTGCCATCGAATCTGCAGCATTCGACGCTGGTACAGACTAGTATCTGACGGCTAAACAAAAACCGGTCGAAGCTTCTCATTTTAGAGAATGCTTCGACCGGTTTTTTGTGCCCGTTTGGGCTGCTGCTAGCGCGAGAATCCATTCAGCGCAGCCAAGGACTGTAACGCCATGATGAAACCAACGAGGGCTAGAAAACGAATCGACCCATGAATCACTGCGCCCCGCTTGCTATCTTTTGAAGGCAATGAAATGACTTCATCCGCCAACCAGGTGACCAGCGTAATGATCGTACCAATGAGCGCAACTTGTTCTTCGGGTAGTGACATGGCTTTGGCCATGGCAGTACCGATTCCTACACCGGCAATGACCTGCAACAGCATCCAAAGCCATTGTTTGATACTCCGGCGCTGCTTGGGCTGAGCTGAAAGTTGTTCTTGGCTCATGCTTCAATCAGCGTGAGCAATGGGCTAACGGCAAGGGTAAAGCCCACTAGGGATACGAGGCGCAACACCAAACGAACTCGGGCACCGGGCTTGGTGTTAGGCGCAGGCAGTCGGAAGCCCTGCTCAACGATCCAAACAACAACAATCACCAGCACACCAGCCAGTGCAAGCTTTGCCGGGGCAACTCCGGAGAACACCGAAGCGATACCCAGACCGATAATCACGCCAACACAAGCTTGGAACACCAAATGCAGTGGCGTTCGAGTGGCACCCATCGGTGGCGCCTTGCGTTGGGCACCGGGAGTCTCGTCCCGATCTTCCTGTGGAATCATTTCTACTAAGTTCCTTATTTCTTGCGGTCGGCGGAAGCACGGTTGCTGGGGGTGACTTCCTTGCACAGCAAAAGGCCACTTCCGCCAGTGAACTGCACAGAACCGAACTGTGGTGCTCTACAAATTTCTCTAAATCCAAAAGACCGCTGCAACGCGAGCGACGCAGTGTTTTGCGCATTCACAACACACCATGCCCGATCGGCACGGTGGGCTATCCATTCCAGTCGCGCGGTGGTCAAGATTGAGGCCAACCCGTGCTGCTGAAAGTCAGCTGCAATCTCCACGCCGGACAGATAGAACCCTGCCGGTGCCAGTTCATCGTCGGGATCCCACCAGCTTGCCTTAGCCCAGCCAAGCAGCTTATCTTGGGAATCCTTCAGCACTAACTGGCAACCTTCCACGCCAAAACGCGCAGGTTCGGCGTTTCGGCCTAATGAGCGTGAGAGTGCCTGTACGGCCTGATAGTCCGCTTCCTGCATTGGTTGCGGAAGAAGAGAAGGCAAAACCAATTAGCTCAGGGTCATTGGCTTCGCTGGCAACGGGTGAACCTGCTTGAGTTTTTCTGGAGTCGCGTAATCAGCGGTGCCGATGCTCATCTTGGTGAAATCGAGCTTGGCTTCGCGGATGCAAGTCTTGATAGCTGAAACAGCGAGCTTTGGAGCCGGCGAAAGAACACGGATATTCAACTTACGTGGAGCAAAATCACTGGACTCAACGGTGCCCAGGCCACGCCATGCCAAGTGACCGGTGAGCGCCTCTTTGACCTTTTTCTCCAAGTACTGGTCACGTTCCGTACCTGCAGCTGACTTCAGCGTGTACTGAACGATGACCCAAGTCTGGTCTTCATCCTTGATTTCGGCGTAGCCTTCATCGGTGCATGCCTGCAGGAAACCCGCAAAAAGCTCGTCGGCACGGTCGTTGTTCACGTCCTGAACATCGCTGGTGGTGGACATGTGCCCAACGCTGCCATGGTTGATGACAAACTGACCCAGCTCGCCGTCTTCAAACTGCTGGAACCACGCTTCGCGGAAGTGCAGTACGTTCTTGTCGTCTAAACGATAGGTGCGAATAATCGCCATTGTTTTCCCTTTTCAGGTCAGTAAAAAATCAGTAAAAGTGTTTAGGTCGTGGGCAGGTCGCCGGCTTTGGCTAACCATTGGTTTCGATAGGACCGGTCAAAAGGTGAAGCATCTGTTGCGACGAGGTCCAACAACTCTCGCGCCGCTCCGCTCATTTCCGTTTTTAGCTGCTCTGGATAGCCCATAGCCACAGAGTGTTCTTCGAATTCGTCTTCGTCATCCAAGAATGTCCCCCGACTACGAGAGCGAATAACGTCCAGATCAAGATCTATCGAATTCACTTCCCAGCCACCAGACTTCATTGCCTGCCAACCGATCTGGTGCGACAAGTCGATATAGACATCAAAGTCTTCCGTGGGCTGTGCGTACAACGTGGCAATCCACGGACCCTCGTGAGGAATGAGGCACAACGCATCACTTTGAGCCAGGTGGGCAACGCCGGGACGCGCTACGAGTGAGCCTTTGGGCTGATGGAGCCAGTGCCCGTACTCGTCTTGTCCGAGGTAGAAACCCGGAACTACCCAGTGTGGCGTACCATCAAATTTCCAGGCACGGGCGACTACCAACTCACCAGTTGCGATCACTTTTGGTGTGCGAAGAAGTCCTTGGGGGCATGCCTGAACTGAGCTCATAGCTTTGGAATCTGTCCTGTAGGAAGATCCTGCCCTGGTAGTGGACGAGCGAACGGGACCTTGGTTCCGAGCACCTGAGCCAAAGTGTCGCGGGCCACCTGTTGCGCGGTCAGTCCCACACGGTCCAGAACTTCAGCACGGGTACCGTGAGCCAGGAATTCGGTAGGCAAACCAACTTCATTAAGAGCAGTATCAACACCAGCGGCACGCATTTCGGTGCGAAGACGCGAACCAACACCACCAGCGCGGACGCCGTCTTCGATGCAGACAACGATGCGATGGCGAGCGGCCAACGAAATCACCGAGGTTGGCATGGGCAATACCCAGCGAGGATCAACAACGGTGACCGAAACGCCCTGGCTGTTCAGGCGTTGCGCGACGTCCAAAGACAATTCGCTCATCGCACCAACCGAAACGATCAAGACATCCGGAGCGGACTTGTCCCCCAACCGAGCGAGCACGTCCACACCGTCGGGCAAGCGATCGATGGCGTCGATGGGTTCCCCAACTGATCCCTTGGAGAATCGAACAACGCTTGGTGCGTCGCTGATTTCCAGGGCTTCACGTAATTCTTCGCGGAGTCGATCAGCGTCACGTGGTGCAGCCAGATGAAGATTTGGCACAATCTGCGTCAACGCCATATCCCACATGCCGTGGTGGCTGGCGCCGTCAGGACCGGTCACGCCAGCGCGGTCAAGGACGATGGTGACCCCGGCCTTATGCAAGGCAACATCCATGAGCAGCTGATCAAATGCGCGGTTCAAGAAGGTGGCATACACGCAAACCACTGGGTGTAGCCCGCCGAAGGCTAATCCTGCCGCGGTGGTCATCGCATGCTGTTCGGCAATACCAACGTCGATGACGCGTTCAGGATGCTCTTGAGCCATCTTCTTCAAGCCCACCGGCTGCAACATGGCACCGGTAATGGCGACAATGTCATCACGTTCGTTGGCTACCTTGGCGATTTCCTCGCCAAAGACGCTGGTCCAGCTCTGCGCGCTCGACTTGGAAACGGGCAGACCGGTCACGGGATCAATGATTCCCACGGCATGGAACTGGTCAGCTTCATCGGCGCGGGCTGGAGCGTAGCCGTGTCCCTTTTCAGTCAATGCGTGCACTAGCACTGGTCCCGAATACTGTTTGGCTTGCTGCAAAGCTTCTTCGACGGCACGCTGGTTGTGTCCGTCAATAGGGCCGATGTACTTCAGACCCAAGTCTTCAAACAATCCCTGTGGAGCCCACCAGTCTTTGATGCCTTTTTTGGTGGCATGAAGGGACTTATAGGTGAATCCGCCGACGGCGCCGGATCCCTTGAGCTTGTCTTTGAGCTTTTCCATGGCGTTTTCGTACGCCGGGTGGGTGCGGAACTTATCCAGTTGCTGACGCAGGCCCAGAAGCTGATTGGCCAAACCACCGATAGTTGGGGCGTAAGACCGACCATTGTCATTAACCACGATGACGGCTTTGCGGTCCTTATCGGCTGCAATGTTATTGACCGCTTCCCAGACCATGCCACCGGTCAGTGCACCATCGCCAATTAAGGCAACGGCATAACGCTCGTCATTCCCCCGCAACTTGTTGGCGCGGGAGATTCCGTCCAGCCATGACAAAGACGCGGAGGCGTGTGAGGATTCCACTACGTCGTGTTCTGACTCAGCTCGATCAGGGTAACCCGAGAGCCCGCCTTGCTGACGTAGTGTTTCGAAATTCTGGCGTCCGGTCAGCAGCTTGTGAACGTAGGACTGGTGTCCGGTATCAAAGATGATGGAATCCTGCGGCGAATCGAAGACTCGATGAATGCCTAAGGTTAGCTCGACAACACCAAGGTTGGGGCCAAGGTGGCCACCTGTACGGGCAACATTGTCGATCAGGAAAGTACGGATTTCCTCTGCAAGATCGTCTAGTTGTTCTAAGGACAGCGCCCGAAGATCGCTTGGTTTCTTGATGGTCTTAAGCAAAGACACGCTCGTCCCCTTTACAAATTCGCCCGTGGTGGCTGTGAGCCCATGCGAAATACTTAGTCTACCGCGTTGGAACCTTCTCTCATTATCCGCCACCGTTCCAGTTAGTGCGAATTTGCGGGCAATGAGGTTCAATACCATGGGCAATGCCGGTGGATTTCGAAGGTGCACATGCCGGGAGCGCCTTCAAGTCCGACCTTTAGCTCAACAGTCGCCGGAAAACCCAATGCTCCGGTTGAGCGTACCCATTGGTTTCGGCGATGCGGGCAAAGTCTAGGCGCTGACAAACTTTCTGCGAGGGGACGTTGCCTGGATCTACGATCGCGAGGACCGATTCCCCGCCAGATTCACGGACGTAGTTCAGGACCTCCCTCACCGCTTCCGTCGCAAATCCTTGGCCTTGAGCACTCGGGTGCAGATGCCACCCAACCTCGATTGGTGTCTGCAGGAAATTCAGGTCAATGCTCTGTTGAGTTTCACCCTGCAACGGTTTGCAAAGAACATTTCCAACCAACGCATCAGTCTCACGATCAGCTACAGCCCAAATGCCTTGTCCTTTGGCGATTATTCCCCGACGTCTAGCGATGGAAGCTAGTGCCTGATCCAAGGTTGTCATGCAAGTTGCGCCCGGACCGAGATACCGCACGGTTGCAGCGCGCGACTCTAGGTCCAGCAAGAATGGTGCGTCGTCAGTTGTCCATGAGCGCAAGTGCAGTCGCTGGGTCAATAGTTCTTTCATTGATGGCTCTCCACATCGCAGTATTTATCCAGAGCTTAGCAACATCTTTGACGCTCTTGCCCTGCGCCTATGCTGGTGCAATGAGTAGCGTAGAACCCTCGGTCCAAACTGCCGGTGAATACTCGTCGATAGCCCAGCGCTATATCGACTTGTTCGGTGCCATTGAGCAGGCGGAGAAAGAAGATCGTGAGCTGATCGCTACGTGGGCCGAAGGTGTGCGCGAACCCGTTTTGGATGCCGGATGCGGCCCTGGCCAGTGGACTCAATTTATCTCTGGTCCCCAACGCCCTGCCACGGGCGTTGATATGGTTCCAGAATTTTTGGCTCATGCGGCCAAGAGCTACAGTGAATGCACTTTTCAGCAAGGCGATTTGTCGAATCTGAGTTTCAGCAACAATCACTTTGCTGGGCTGCTGGCGTGGTATTCGGTAATCCATACTCCCCCAGAACAATTGCCTTCAATCTTCTCTGAGTTCGCACGAGTCCTAAATCCTGGTGGTCAATTACTCATGGGCTTCTTTGCGGGCGACAAAGTTCAACCGTTTGCCCACAAAGTCGCACCCGCCTGGTACTTGCCACCTCGATTCTTGGTCGGGCTACTAGAAAACGCGGGTTTTGAACTTCTCGACTCCCAGACGCGCTCGCGCCCGACGGCACGGCTGCACGGTCATGTTGTGGCGCAGTTGAAGTCTTAAAGTTGAAGACCCAAGGCAATTGCCTTGGGTCTTCAACTTTGCGTGTTGCGTAGCTACTAGTGGAACACTCCGGTATACACCGGGGTGGCTCTACTAGTTAGCAGCGGCGATCTGGCGCAGTACGTACTGCAGGATGCCACCGTTGCGGTAGTAGTCAGCTTCACCTGGGGTGTCGATACGCAGAACTGCGTCGAACTCGGTAACCTTGCCGTCTTGTGCGGTTGCGGTAACCTTCAGGGTCTTCGGGGTGGTGCCGTTGTTCAGCTCAGTCACACCGGAAACTGCGAAGGTTTCGGTACCGGTCAGACCCAGCGAATCAGCGGACTCACCCTCTGGGAACTGCAGTGGCAGAACGCCCATACCGATCAGGTTCGAGCGGTGAATACGCTCGAATGACTCGGTGATGACGGCCTTAACACCCAGCAGTGCGGTGCCCTTAGCAGCCCAGTCACGCGAGGAGCCCGAACCGTATTCCTTACCACCAAGGATGACCAGCGGGGTGCCGGCAGCCTTGTAGTTCTCAGCAGCGTCGTAGACGTAAGCCTGCGGAGCACCTTCCTGGGTGAAGTCGCGGGTGAAGCCACCCTCAACGCCGTCCAGGATCTGGTTCTTGATGCGGATGTTTGCGAAGGTACCGCGGATCATGACTTCGTGGTTACCACGGCGCGAGCCGTAGGAGTTGAAGTCCTTGCGATCCACACCATTCTCGATCAGGTAACGGCCAGCCGGGGTCTCCGACTTGAACGAACCTGCAGGCGAGATGTGGTCAGTGGTGACCGAGTCGCCCAGCTTGAGCAGAACACGAGCGCCGTCGATGTCCTTCACTGGCTGTGGCTCGGCGGTCATACCGTCGAAGTAAGGTGCCTTACGTGCGTAGGTCGACTTTTCGTCCCATGCGAAGGTTGAACCCTCTGGGGTGTCCAGTGCCTTCCAACGATCGTCGCCTTCGAAAGCGGTTTCGTAGCCCTTGGCGAACATTTCCTTGTCAATCGACGAGTCCATGATTTCCTGGACCTCTACTGGCGATGGCCAGATGTCCTTCAGGAAGACGTCGTTGCCCTCGGAGTCCTGACCCAGTGCGTCAGCTTCGAAATCGAAGTCCATGGTGCCAGCCAGTGCGTAAGCGATAACTAGTGGCGGGGAAGCCAAGTAGTTCATCTTTACGTCTGGGTTGATGCGACCTTCGAAGTTACGGTTACCGGTGAGCACCGCGGTGGCTGCGAGGTCGTTGGTGTTGATCGCCTCGGAGATCTCAGCATCCAGTGGACCGGAGTTACCGATGCAGGTTGCGCAACCGTAGCCAACGATGAAGAAGCCAAGCTGCTCCAGGTATGGCATGAGGCCGGACTTCTCGTAGTAATCGGTGACAACCTTCGAGCCTGGTGCAACCGAAGTCTTAACCCATGGCTTGGAGGACAGACCCTTTTCGGCTGCGTTGCGAGCCAGTACGGCTGCGGCCAGCATGACCGATGGGTTCGAAGTGTTGGTGCAAGAGGTGATCGAAGCGATCGAAACCAGGCCGTGGTCCAAGGTGAACTTGGTTCCATCTTCCTTGGTGACCTCAACTGCGGTCGACGGACGGCCGATACCCTGGGTATCTTCGGCGTCAGAAACGTAGTTGTGCAGATCCTTGCGGAACTGTTCCTTCGAGGAAGTCAGCTCGATGCGGTCCTGTGGACGCTTCGGGCCAGCGATCGATGGAACAACGGTGGAAAGATCCAGCTCGATGAATTCCGAGAAACGGATTTCGCGGCTTGGATCGTGCCACATGCCCTGTTCCTTGGCGTAAGCCTCAACCAGTGCCACGTTCTCGTCGCTACGGCCGGTCAGGCGCAGGTAGTCGAGGGTGACATCGTCGATTGGGAACATTGCGGCGGTGGAGCCGAATTCTGGGGACATGTTACCGATGGTGGCGCGGTTTGCCAGCGGCACCTGTGCGACACCTTCGCCGTAGAATTCAACAAACTTGCCAACAACGCCGTGCTTACGCAGCATTTCGGTGATGGTCAAAACCACGTCGGTTGCGGTGGCGCCAGCTGGGATCGAGCCAGCAAGCTTGAAGCCAACAACGCGTGGGATCAGCATGGAGACAGGCTGGCCAAGCATTGCTGCCTCGGCCTCAATGCCACCAACGCCCCAACCCAACACGCCCAGGCCGTTGACCATGGTGGTGTGGGAGTCGGTGCCTACGCAGCTATCTGGGTAAGCGCGCAGTACGCCGTCGACCTCGCGGGTCATTACGGTACGTGCCAGGAACTCAATGTTGACCTGGTGCACGATGCCGGTTCCTGGTGGAACGACCTTGAAGTCGTCAAACGCAGTCTGGCCCCAACGCAGGAACTGGTAACGCTCACCGTTGCGCTGGTACTCGATTTCCATGTTGCGCTCTACAGCGCCCTTGAAACCGAAGGTATCAATCTGCACAGAGTGGTCAATAACCATTTCGGCAGGTGCCAATGGATTAACACGGGTTGGATCGCCACCGAGTTCCTTGACGGCCTCGCGCATGGTGGCCAAGTCAACAACACAAGGCACGCCAGTGAAGTCCTGCATCAGGACTCGCGCTGGGGTGAACTGGATTTCAGTGTTAGGTTGCGCCGACGCATCCCACTGACCCAGTGCGTTGATGTGCTCGTTAGTTACGTTCGCGCCATCTTCGGTACGAAGCAGGTTCTCAAGCAGAACCTTAAGGCTGTAGGGAAGGCTTTCTGAGCCTTCGACCGCATTCAGTCGGTAAATTTCGTATTCGGTTCCATTGACGTCAAGTACGCCCTTGGCACCGAAGCTGTCCACATTGCTCACGTGGGACTCCTCTCGCCAGACACTCATACTGTTGCACGCGCACACTGTAATTCCAGTTAGGAGTTCCTAACTGAGATAGTCAGGTTCCTAGCGCGGCAGAGCTAAAAACAGTCTATCGCCAACTGCCAGAAAAAGACTCCTCGGAATAAACTTTGACCAAAATTCGTGTCTCAACGGACAAATTCAGGTGATTAACGGCGCACGAAGAGGCCAATGGACTCCATGTGGTGAGTATGTGGGTATAAATCGTGAATCTCCACGTGCTCTAATTCGTAGCCGCGAGCGGTCAAACGCGAGATATCTCGGGCGAAAGATGCAGGGTCACAGGAGACGTAACAAATACGTGAGACACCACTGCTACCCAATTCAGCAGCAACTTGCTTGTCGATACCGGTACGCGGTGGATCAAGGACCACACCATCTAGCTTCGCGTCACGGGAGACCTGACGTAGTACGTGCTCTACCCGGCCGCGAATGACGGTGGCCTGAGGATAATCGCGAAGATTCTTTTTAGCGTCCGCGTGGGTGCCTGGTGCTCCCTCAACGGAGAAGACCCGTCCTTCTTGTCCCACAGCCTTGGCCAAGGGAACGGAGAACAAGCCAGCGCCTGCATAAAGATCGGCCAGCTGTTCACCACGAACAGGATCAAGTAAATCCACTACTCGTTCCGAAAGCAGGGTCGCGGCGCTGCGGTGCACCTGCCAGAAGCCTTCGCCGGTAATCCGGTACTTCTCCCCCAGCACTTTTTCATTCAGCCAGGGCGAGCCAGCCAAGATCTCCAGTGAACCCTTGCCGTCAGAGGCGGAACCACCACGCTGGGTGAACGAAGCGACGTTCACGCCTTCTGGGAATTGCTTGGCCACCTTCAGCGCAGCACCGGAGCTTGCTTCGGAGAGCAAAACCAAAATTGTACGATCGTCCGAACTGGACACCGCTACTTCAACGCGGTCAATACCCGAATAGTTCACCGCATAGATTCCGCTAGCCTCGATGGCTGGATGAGCCAATGGCATCGAAGTAATGGCGGTGAGCTGGTTGCTTCGGAAGCCACTCATGGCCAAGTTGCCGAAGGCATCAACCGAATAGGACATGCGTGTGCGCCAGCCCAAACCGTCAGTTGAACCAGCAACTTCTTGGACCTGGGGGAAGTTGTAATCCTCAGCTTTCATGCCGCCCAAGCGGGTGAACTGTTCGGCCACTACCTGTGACTTCAACTCGCGTTGGTGAGCCAAGGAAATGTGCCCAAATTCAGCACCGCCCACGGGATCACGGTGTTTGAGTGCATCAGCCGCATCCCAGAAGTGTGGCACTCGGTGCTCACTGGCTTCATGGACCTCAACTACATCTGCACGCCAAAATTTCGCTTCCGGGGCCGAGTCAGTCAAACGCACCGATACAAGTTCGCCGGGAATACCGTGACGCACAAAAATCACGCGCCCCTCATGGCGAGCGACGGTGTGACCGCCGTGGGCGATATTGCCCAAACGTACTTGCAACGTTGATGATTCAGTCATTTTTTCGTCTTTCGTAGGAAGCATTTTTAGCGGTGTGCGGAAGACTCTTCGGTCGCTCCGCCGCCTAGGTTGTTTGAGGCACTGCGCAGACGCCACGGCACCGAAGCGATCACAACGCCCGGTTCATAGTGCAGGCGGTTCTTTACGCGGAGCGCAGTTTGGTTGTGTACCAGCTGTTCCCACCATTGGCCCACCACATACTCGGGAATGTAGACAACGATGAGTTCTCGCGGGGACTCGCGCTTGATGGAACGAATATGTTCGATCAGCGCTCCAGGAATATCGCGGTAGGGGGAAGCCAAGGCCGTAATCGGAACGGGGATCCCCAGTCGGTCCCAGTCTTCGAGGGTGGTCTCGGTTTTTTCCCGTTCCACGTCAACGATGATCGCTTCCAACTTTGAGGGCCGCGAAGCCCGCGCGAAGGCCAGAGCGCGAAGCACCGGTTTGCGCACGGTAGAGACCAGAACCAACGCGTGAACACGCGATGGCAGTGCGGTGACGGCGTAGTCTTCGTCGACCTCGAGTTCGTCATCAACCTTTTGATAGTGGCGCTGCAAGCCATGCATGATGAACATCAATACGAGGATGCCCAGCAGTGCCAGCCATGCACCATGCACAAATCTGGTGGCCAGCACAACAACAAGAACCAACGCTGACAGGACCAAACCAACCAGGTTCAGCAGGCGTTTGCGTTGCTTAACAGCTCGAATTTTACGGTCCGAGATGGGGACAAGGACGCGCTTCCAGTGGGTCAGCATGCCCAGCTGACTCAGCGTGAAGGAAACAAAGACGCCCACGACGTAGAGCTGCACCATCGAGGTGACATCACCGTGGAAGAGCAGCACCAAGATAATTGCGGCAACACCCAAGGAAAGGATGCCGTTGGAGAAGCCAAGACGATCGCCACGTGTTCGCAGCTGTCGAGGCAAGAACCCGTCGGTGGCCAAATGGCTGGCCAGCAATGGGAAAGAGTTGAAGGCCTGATTACCAGCCAAAAGCAAGACGGCGATGGTCAACACGGACACTACGATCAGGCCCAAAGTGTAGTCACCAAAGACCGCCTGGGCCAGCTGTCCCAATACCGGCACCTGCACGAAGTTCGGCGAAATTGGCTGACCATCGAGCAAGAACGACGCCTGAGGATCGGCGACAACCTTGATCCCGGTGGCACGCGCCAGCATCAATGTTCCCAAGGTTAATACGCCCGAGAGCAGGCCAAGAACCAACAAGATTCTTCCGGCGTTTTTTGCTCGCGGCTTAGCCAAAGTTTGAACGTTGGAGATGGGGACTTCAATACCCGTTAGTGCGGCAGATCCAGTGCTGAAGGCACGCAAGATCAGCAATGCTCCAACCACGCCGTGCAGGCCATTGGAGAACTGTGCTTCGGGGACAATAGTGAACTCAGCACTTGGCGCGTGGCCAAGGTTTCCGGTCAATGCCATCACGCCGCCGATGGCGACAAGGGCCAGCATTCCCGCAACAAAGAGGTACACCGGAATTGCTAGGGTCCATTTTCCTTGCCCGGTGCCACGCAAATTGCCAACTACCAACAGTGCCACCAGCGCGGCAGCAACCCAGGCTTTGTGTTCACCTAGTACCGGGAAAATGGCGCTCAGGTAAGCAGCAGCCGAGGAGCTAGACACCGCAACGGTCAAGACAAAGTCCACCAACAGCGCCGCTGCCACCGCTGTACCGGGACGCGCACCCAAGTTCTTCTTGACGATTTCATAGTCGCCACCACCGGAGGGGTACTCAACAACCGATTGCCGGTACGAGAGCACCAGCACCACCAGAACGGCGAGGACTGCCAATCCCACTGCTGGGGACAGCATCGCTGCCGCGACACCGGCCATAGCCAGCGTCAGCAGGATTTCATCTGGCGCGTACGCCAAAGAGGACAGGGCGCTGGAGGAGAAAATCGGCAACGCTACGTTTGGTGGGAGCGGCTTCTTTTTCAGCTGTTCAGTGCTGAAAGGCCGACCCACAAGAATCCTCTTGAGACCATCAAATAATGCAGGCACGAGATAACGTTATCGCAGGTGTGCAAACCACACGGGAGGTTCACCGCCAATAATCTTGACCCGAACAGCGCTATTGTTGCATTCGGAGCACACTTAGGCGGTGCGCCGGTCAATCACCACAAGCAGCAATCCAAGGAGTTCTCGGTGGCACATTTTGTGATCATGGGGTGCGGACGCGTCGGCGTTTCGTTGGCCCATACACTGGATTCAGCGGGGCATTCAGTAGCCATCATTGATCAGGATGCTCATGCCTTCCGCCGATTGAGTACAGACTTCTCTGGTTTTACTGTCACCGGACGCGGTTTTGACCGCGACACATTACAAGCAGCCAAAATTGATGGCGCGTATGCTTTTGCCGCTGTATCTAGCGGTGATAATTCCAACATTCTTGCTACCCGTGTAGCCCGCGAAACCTACAACGTGCCACATGTAGTCGCTCGCATTTATGACCCAGGACGCGCCGAAATCTATCAGCGTTTGGGTATCCCTACGGTGGCCGCTGTGCGTTGGAGTACCGACCAGGTATTACGACGCATCCTGCCGGACTACTCGATGCGTGGTGACTACCGCGAGCCTTCGGGCCGATTAGTGCTCTCAGAAGTGGCGCTGAATCGAGGTTGGTACGGACGACTCGTTAAGGACTTAGAAGCAGCTTCTGGGGTTCGTGTCGCCTATCTGACTCGCTTTGGCGAGGGAACGATCCCGCAAAACCGCACGCGATTGCAGGGTGGCGATTTGGTCCACGTGATGATGCGTCTGGATCAGAGCAAGGACGTCGAAAAGATTCTTGCAAGCCCACCTGCTCCCCTGTCCAACGACTAATTGAGAGGCATTCCATGAAGGTCATGATTGCCGGAGCCGGCTCAGTCGGTTCCTCTATCGCCCGAGAGCTTGTGATCAACGGTCACGAAGTTTTGCTGATCGACATCCAGCCAGAGATGGCACAGCGCGAAGATCTTGAAGGCGTCAAGTGGTTAATTGGCGATGCTTGCGAGCTTGCCGTGTTGCAACAAGCTCATCTTGAGGACTATGACGTTGTAGTCTCTGCCAGTGGTGATGACAAGGTCAACCTAGTGGTCTCACTGCTGGCTAAGAGTGAGTTCGGAATTCGTCGTACCGTCGGACGCGTCAATAATCCTAAAAATGAGTGGATGTTTGATGACGCATGGGGCGTTGACGTCGCGGTGAGCACTCCGCGATTGATGACTGCTCTGGTCGAGGAAGCGGTGGAAGTTGGTGACTTGGTGCGTCTGCTGACTTTGAAGACCGGTGAGGTCTACATGGTCGAGTTCACGGTTCCGCATGATTCTGCGCTCATTGGCCGCGCTATCGGTCGCATTAGTTGGCCGCAGGACACCACCTTGATGGCTGTAGTACGTGATAAGACGCCGTTCCCACCAAGTGCCGACGATGTAGTTGAGGGTGGCGATGAAATCTTCTTCATCACCACCCCACAAGCAGAACCTCTACTGCGCCGCACCTTGCGCGACGCGACCCGCTAACCTACGGTCGGATCTTGGGCGGCAACGTTTGTGGTCTCGGCTGGTTTGGAAAGTAACCAGGCGAACCACAGACCGGCTGCATACAGGGGTACACCCATTAGTGCACGGGCTAGCCCCAAGGCCACAACGTGGTCGGTGTAGTACATCGGTAGCTGCACCGCTAGGCGTGCGGCAAACACCGCAATCACGATCCACGTGGCAATCTGGTAGCGACGCAGGCGATCGGCCTTCTTGCGCCATTCGACGCCTTCATTGCGAATGAAGCCGAACAACAATCCGATCAGTGGCCAACGGATGACCACGGAAATGATTAGGCCCAGCAGGTAGGCGCCAGAGGTGTAGAAGCCGGGAATGTAGTAGTCCTTGGCATTACCGGAATTGCGAGCGGCAAAGGCACAAATCAAGATTCCGATCAGGCCGGACACCGACTGGACCAGGCTAGAGCGTTTGGTCATGCGGATGACCATGAAGATCACGCCAAGGCCAATCGAAGAGATCAGAGCCCAGGTCAAGTTGGAGCTCAGCGCAAAAACCATGATGAATACAAAACCTGGCACGACGGTTTCTAAGATGCCACGCACACCACCCACGGTGGACAGCAGGTCGATTCCGCCATCTGCGTTCTGAGCAATTTTCGAATTTGCGCCGATCATCGCGGCAAAACTTTGTTGCTGGTTTGGCGCAGGCGCAGGTTGCTCCTGCTGCTCTGAGTCCTCGTTGTGCATCCTGCTCACTTCCATTGGTTCAACAGCACTGATGCTGCCCCGCGTGGCGGAAACTTGCTCCGGTTACCCTCGGGCGACAGGAACGATGATGTAGCGCGGATTAAAAATCGTCGGGACTTGCTCTACGGGCGCGACCATTCCCGAATACTGCACCTTCACCCCAGGCTTGATGCCAGGAACAGATTTTTGTCCCATAAACACCAGTCTCACGTGCGCGACGGTGCCTCGACGGGCAGCAACGCTGCCTAGCTTGTCCACCACCACGGCCTTGAGCAACGGTGCCTGATTTGAAGGCGAGTAACTCACCGATTGAACGTAACCGGTGTGCTTCACTCTGCCCTTGACCGGCAACTGGGCCAGGTTATCCAAGCACAAGTAGTCCAGTGTCGGATCCGCTGGCCCCAGTTGCGGGGTAACGGGCTTACCGTTGAGCGCCATCTCTAGCCAATCTGGGTGATCTCAGGGCCGCGTTCGGGACGCTTTAGCTCTGGTTCTGCTTCCTCGCCTACCGGGCGGGTCTGCGCATTCGCTGGCACGTTCAGTGGCAACAATTCGGCCGGAGGCAGTGGCTTGTCGCCACGGTTCACGATGACATCGCGCAGGACGTTTTCGACGGTTTGGGCTGCTTCTTCATCAGAAATTGCGCTGCCACCGATGACTGCACGCAGGAACCAGCGAGGTCCGTCGATGCCGACAAAACGTAGCGCTACATGACCGTCACGGCCATCGGGTAGTTGCTGTGGAACGCGCGCCAGCAGTTCTTCACCGTAGGCACCGTCGCGCTTAAAGATCTCACCATTTTGGGCGGTGATGTCACTCTTGATTTTGTCTTTGATGCCAGGCCACAGCGACTGCGACTTGGAGGAAGAGAAAGCCATCAGCTGGACGCGCGACTCAGCAACTTCCAGCGACACTGCGATCACACGCTGGTTGGACTCTTCAACGTCCATGCGCACCTTCAAACCGCTTACCGGCTTGATAAGAATCGACCCGAAGTCTAGATACTCGTCCGTGTTCTCAACATCATTAATGTCGAATGGGCCGGCTTTAGGCTCATTAGGCTCAGAGGATTCAGTGGTTTCAGAAGTTTCAGTAGCGACGTCGTTGGATTCGACGGCCGGTTCCTGCTCTTTGGATTTTTTACGCTTGAAAATCATGGTGTCCTTAAAAATCTGGGCTTACTGTCCGCTGGTCTTTGTTAGGCGTTGAATCCGCCAGTAGATCCAAAGCCGCCGGCTCCTCGTGCGGTCTCCTCCAGTGAATCGACAGGCGTGAAGGCCGCCTGCTCAACTTTCTGAATAACCAGCTGGGCGATGCGATCGCCTCGGTTGATAGTGAAGGATTCAGCCTTATCTGTATTTAGCAGAGTGACCATGATCTCACCACGGTAGCCAGCATCAACAGTACCCGGTGCATTGACCACTGTGATTCCGTGCTTGGTAGCGAGGCCGCTTCGCGGGTGCACGAGTCCGACGTACCCGTGAGGAATTGCCAGAGCGATACCGGTTCGCACCAAGGCACGTTCACCCGGTTCAAGCACTGCACCTTCGCGGGCGTGCAAGTCAGCGCCTGCATCTGAAGGATGCGAGTAGCTCGGAACGGGCAGTTCACTATCGAGCATCTTGATGGCAATCGAGATTGTTGGCTCACTCATCGGTTTGGTAGTCCCCCGGGGTGTTTTGTGACTTGGTGGTTCGCTTGTTTCTTTGGCTTAACTCTATCGCGCAGAACTTAGAATGAGCTGTCCACACCGGCGCTGTCCTCGTTCAAAGAAATATTGCCTAAACTTGGAATCATGAGTAATACCAGCCCTGAGGCTTCGCGCGTTCTGTACACCGAAAAACTCTGGCCTTCAGCCAGCACCTGGATTTGGCCAATCATTATTGCCATAACTGCCGGTGTTGCGGTGGCGCCAATCAACGTCATTCTTGGGTGGAGCGTTGGAGTTGCTTTCCTGATCGCCCTGGTAGTGATTTTCCTCGTGCGCGTACCGGCAATCGAAGTTACCGAAAGCACCGTCTCGGCTGGTCGAGCCAGCATTGAACGAGAGTTCATCGGTGAAGTCACCGGCTACCGCGGCAACGATGCGTTTAAGCAGCGTGGACAGAAGCTTCATGGGCTGGCCTATATGGTGCTTCGAGGCTGGCTCGACGGCGTTGTGAAGATGGAAGTCACCGACGAACGTGACACCACCCCGTACTGGCTGATCTCTACTCGCCGCCCCGAAGAACTGGCCGCGGCCCTCTCCGGCGTTATGTACGAATTCACCGAAGAAGGAAAACTCGAAGCCGAGAAACTAGAAAAGGCTCACGAGGTCAACGAAGACCAGTAGTCCTTCCCTACCTATTGGAAGCACTGACCCGTAGCTCTACGTAGCACCCTTAGATCCTCAACGCTTAGCAAAAGTGTTGGGGATCTATCCTTCGCACTCGCTGCAGAATTTCTGCCCGTTGTCTTCACGAGCGAGCAGAGTGCGATGTCGAACCATGAAGCAGGATGCACAAGTGAACTCGTCAGCTTGCTCGGCCATGACCTCGATGCTTGCTTCTTCTTGAGCCGTCTCTCCACCAGGCAAAACGAAGTCCTCAGCCAAAGAGGTTTCCGATTCATCGATGAGGTTCGCCATCTCGACAGTCTTACCGGCCTTGAGCGATGCAATTTCCTTGGCGCGGTCCTCTTCTGAGAGCATCGTTGGTGCAGCAGATTCAAATGTCATGATCGTTTTTTGCTCTTTCCTGCAGGTGTTTCGTCCATGCCGGCAGCATCACTGGGTGAAAACTCATACCGGCATAGAAGTATAACGTTTTTACGCAAAATCCATTCCCTCGGGCTACTTGGTATGCCACAGGCTGAAGGAACACGAAATAAGACGTGAAGTTGATGACTATTCTTGCGCCACACCCGGGGCGGTGGTAGGAATTCAGGCTTCAAGGTGGCAGAGTTTTACTCAGGAAATAGAGCGTGTGGAGGGTATTAATGCGTCAGCTGAGACTGGTAGGAATTCATGAAAATGGTTCCAGCCTGCAGGTCAGCAGTGACGACGGGATGAGCTACGAGCTCCCCGTTGACGATGCACTGCGCAGTGCAATGGCAGAAATAGCCCGTTCGCGGGCTCCAAGGAACCGTGAGGAATCCTCTGTCCACTCGCCGCGTGAAATTCAGGCGCGAGTTCGCGCCGGTGCTTCTGCCTATGATCTGTCGCTCGAATGGGACATCCCAGTCGAGGACATCGTTAAGTATGAGGGCCCTGTACTCGCTGAACGTGAGCACATGGCTGAACTCGCTCGTCGTGTAGAGGTGTCCGGTCCACAGACCGATGCTGAATACCGCGAAGTCTTTGGTGAAGAACCAGCAGACTTGGGCTCGATGGTTGTGCACCGTTTTAACCAGTTGCACATCGACAGCGATTCTGCGCGCTGGAACTCTTGGAAAGATCCTGAGGGTCAGTGGATCATTACCGTTGAATTTGATTCTCCGTTGCCTAGCGACAACGTTGAATCCCTCGGTACCGATGCGCAGAGTGTCGCTGGAAACGTTGCCCGCTGGTCGTTCTCCCCAGCACGCAAATCTTTGAAGAACCTCAACCGCTGGGCACAGACCTTGAGCGAGCAAGTAGCTCCTGACTACTTCCGCCCGGTCGCTGCGGTAAGCCAGGCTGAGCCTGAGCCACCAGCATCCAACGCTCCTGAAGCTGACGAGACCGAGGAATTGGTAACTCTCCTCAACGCTCGTCGTGGACAGCGCCCCAAGGATCAGGATCCTGAGCGCGAGTCACGCTTCAACGACATCATTGAGCGTGGCATGAGCAAGTACGATGCGGAAGAAGATGACTCGTTGCCGAACCTTCCGCAGGGTATCTCGCCTCGCACTTCTCAGCTAATGGTTGTGACCGATTCAGATCATGATGATTCTGACGCTGACGAGAAGCAGTCCGAGCAGAACGATGACTCTGCACCTCGCAAGGCCAAGCGTTCGTCGGTTCCTAGCTGGGACGACATCATGTTTGGCAAGCGCAAGAAGGATACAGATTCTTAGCCCTCAGTAGAGGGACAATATGCGATTGGGGTAGCACCTTCTGGTGCTACCCCAATCGCATATTTTTTATCAAATTCTTATTTGGTTCGGTGCACTAACAGCGGAACGAAGCGCTCCCCCGCTGTGAGCGAACCGTGCTGTCCCACCATGTCGAAAGCCATCGGAGCAACCCGACGACCGTCGTAAAAGGCTATTGACTCTGCCGCTAGGATCATCAGATCTCCCAGACGTGCCTGGTGCTCATCGGTGATCGGGCCAAAGTAACCACGTTCCACCGCTTCTTGGCGTGTCATGATCCAAGCTTTGGTACCAAATTCTTTGTGCCAGGCATTTTTGACTCGTTGCCTGCCTGCCTCGTCTGTTTCGACGGCAAAGGTTAGTTGTGCCCCGCGAGGTTCACCGCTGGTTAGCTCCACTCCCTCAACAAGTTCTGGGTACTGGCTGTAGTCGATGCGCTGCGATTCGGGAACGTCGACCATTCCATGGTCCCCAGTAATCAGCACCGTGGTTTCTTCAGGCAGTCGAGACACCAGCGACTTGATGACGTAGTCGAGTTCCTCAAGGGTGTCTCGCCACTGACTGGAGTCAACACCGAACTTATGACCCGTCTTATCTAGCTCGTTGAAGTAGGTGTAGACCAGCGCACTACGATGTGAATCGAATACGTTGTGGGTGGCTTTGGCTCGTGCCATTGGCTGGTTCGCTGCGACAAACACAGGACCGCGCAGAGAGGCACGGGTCAATGCTGATTTGGCGAACATTGGGATTGAAACCGTGGCCACGTGTACGCCGTGTTCGGCTACTTTTTGGAATACGGTTGGCTGAGTTTGCCAAGCTTCCGGATTCAGGTCTGCCGGCCAGCCACCTAGTTGGTTGACTACTCGACGTTGCGCCGGATCCACCACATCGTATCCGAGCATGCCGTGCTCCCCTGGAGTGACACCGGTGGCCAAGCTACTCAGGGAAGTTGCAGTGGTTGAGGGAAAACCGGTGCCCAATTTTTGCCCATCGGCAAATAAAGATCGCAAGAAGGGTGCATGCCCTGTGTGGCTCTTGAGCTGGTTCCAACCCAAACCGTCCACCATGATCACTACAACGCGCTTGGTCTTTTTCAAGCCCAAAGCGTTGGCGAATCCCGGTACTCCCAAGGCCGTAGCCGCAGAGGGCAGGATCTCTGAGAGGGTGGCTTGCCCGTACTTCGGTGCATCAGGAATTTTGGTTGATGGGACCGCAAGTTCAGACACATTTACCTCGTCATTATGGCTCAAGAGATCGTAGCCAAACGTAGTCGGACAGCAAATTCGCGCGCCTTGTTGACCGCACGTTGCCCATCAGCTTCAGCGCTCACCCGAATCACTAAGTCCTCTGGTTGTGAAGTACCGTTCAAACCGTGGTCGGCCTCGCATTGTGGGTCACCGCAATCAGCGGGAGCCAGATCGATGCGTTTGGTGCCACCCCACGACATTCCGAAGGTCAGTTCCTTGACTGGATCCGCTGCCGAATAGTGCTGCGGCTGATGGTACACGAAGCTGGTTGCGACCGATGCAATGCGTGCAAGTGCAATCATTTCGACCGAAACCTGAGCCATGACATCTTTGCCATGATCATCGAGCTGCTGGTCATCAACATGCAAGATAAACAGAACTTTTTCACTCATCACCATGACCGTAATGTGTCGATGAACTTCAGTGTTGTCGAAATGAGTTTCCAGATGAACATAGTGGTCAAGCACTGGCTGATTCATCATTGCTTCAGCAAGTACATCCTGGACCATCTGCGGGTAAAAACCTGCACGAACCAGATCGTCTTGAAGCTCAGCGCCAGGAGCAGTCGAATATGTTGGAGAACTCATAACTCGATTCTACTCAGTTGACGAGGTCAATTCACGTTGGGCGATTGCGCTCAGCTTCGTAACGCCCGGCGGACGCTATCAATTCGTTGCTCAGCATTGCTGATCTGAATATTCACCGACAAGACGCTCAGCGAATCTGCTGACACCGAGATGGGCGCAAACTTTGCCACCGTGATTTCGGGGTGATTGTCTTTGAAGAGAGACACGCGAGTAATAAAGTCCTTCAGTGCTTCGAGGTCCACTGCGGCGAGCCCCTGATATCCCAACAACCGAACGCTGCTTCGCGGACGCCTAATGAGTTGTTCAAGATCGTGAGCGGACAGCGGCGCTACCCCATGAGCCCAGTCATCTAAGAGATTTACCGGATCTCCACTGAGGCCAAAGGAAATCACGGGCCCAAGCAACGGGTCTTCCACTGCCTTAAGCACGCAAGCTTGACCAGCCGGGGCCATGCTCTGAACTTCAAGGGCATCCACTCCGTAGGTTTTCATCAGTAACTTCATGTGGGTGAAATTGGATTCCAGGCTGGCACGGTCCGGAATGCTCAACCGTACTCCGCCAAGATCTAGACGCTGACGCAAGTCTGGATCATTGGCTTTCAGTGCTACCGGCCAGCCCAATTCATCGGCCGCTTTGATGGCCTCGGAAACCGTGTTGACCACGCGAGATCCAAAAATTTCGATGCCGTAGAAACCAAGCAGCTTTTGCGCCTGAGATTCGGTGAGTTCTAACAAGTTGGAACCCGAGACGGATTTTCCCAGTTCGTTGAGGAAGTCGGCGGCACCGTCAACATCGATGCCTTCCGGCTCTTCGATGGCCTCATAGGGCACGTCGATCCATTGCTGATAACCGTAGGCCTTGGCTAGCGCACCGATCGCTGTGGTGGGCGAGGTGTACAACGGCACGCCTTGTTTGAGCCCACCGGTAATTTTGGTATCGGCCAAGCCAGGAACGAGAGCCAAAACAGGCTTGGGTTGGTCTAAGAATTCACGAGCAACCTTGAGAACAGCAGAGGTTTCCAATCCGGAATATGGCAAATGTGCCAGCACGAGAGTGTGCACTTGAGGGTCGTCAATCAGCTGCTGAATTCTGCGGCGCAACATCGGGAGGGCACGAGATTGGCCCACACTGTAATCGAGCTCGCCTCCATGGATCACGGAATTCAGATTCCGTGTTTCTGCGACATCGCAAACCACTTCGGCAATCGTCATGGAGTTCGAAAGGACGGCAACGTTCGGCCCTTGAGGTGGCGGGAAAACTGAGAGTAATGAGGACACGTCGAGTAGCTCTTCGGAGGACCGAACGCGGATCACCCCTGATTGGCGCAAGATCGCGTTCATTGCGCCGGCCGGTGCCTGTCCTACTCGCACCGAATGGCCCGGTGGCAATCTGCGCCCCATCACATCGGTCTTGGCAACGACGACTGGTTTACGTCGCGCCAGCCTGCGGGCAATGCGAGCAAATTTACGGGGATTACCAAAGGACTCAAGATACATGGCAACGACATCGGTACGTGTGTCGTCTTCAAAGAATTGCATGGCGTCATTGCCAGAAACGTCGGCACGCAGGCCTGCTGAGATCGCGCTACTGACACCGATTCCTTGCTGGATGGCTACGCCCTGCAGAATCATTCCCATGGCTGCTGACTGGCTAAAGAAGCCGACGTTGCCAGGTTGTGGTGAGCCGGCGCTGCCCGAGGCGTATAAGTTCACGGCAGGATCGGTGTTGATCAGGCCCAATGAGGCCGGCCCAACAACCCGCATCCCGTTAGCGCGCGCCAGGGCTACTAGCTCGCGTTGGGCGCCAAGACCTTCGGCGGATTCGTATCCGGCCGACATGATCACGAGCGCCTTTACACCGTGGGCGGCGCAGTCTTTGATCGTTTCCAATACTCGTTCGCGTGGAATGCAGAGCACCGCCACATCCACTGGTCCCGGGATTTCGCTGACCCTGCCGTAAGAGACTAGTCCCCCGACTTCCAAAGCTGCATCATTAACCGCGTAGACGATGCCGGCGAATTTGGATTCGATAAGTCGTTCCAGAACATCATGGCCAAGCTTTCCCCACGTCCGGCTAGCACCAACGATCGCAATGGAATCTGGTGACAGAAGCCCGGCCACACTGCTGGCTTCGGCACGGTGCTCACGGGATTCCGTGACTTCTCGTGACTTCTCGGTAGGACTAATGGAGAATTCGAGCATCACCACGCCATCTTCAAAATGGCGAGCTACCGCATAGCCGGCTTCAGAGAAGACGGTGAGCATCTTGCGGTTCTCAGGCAAAACTTCAGCAGCGAACTTTTCAATGCCCTTTTCTCGGGCTGCCGCTGCGAGGTGTTCAAGCAGAATTGATCCGATACCAGTGCCTTGGTATTCATCAGAGACGTTAAACGCCACTTCAGCTTCACGCGGATTATCTAAACGGTCATATCTTCCAACACCGATAATCTTTGAACCGCGCACCACAGTGAATGCCACACGGTTGGTGTGATCCACGTTGGTGAAACGCTCTAGCTCTTTAGGGGTCAGCGACGACTTGTACGTAAAATAGCGTAGGTAGACCGAGGTTTCAGACTGATGCTTATGCATCTCCTGCAACGCCTGCGCATCACGCGGGGTGATAGGCCGCAAATGCGCTGTCGTCCCATCGCGAAGCACAACATCAGCTTCCCAATGTGCCGGATATGCCGCCGAAAGTTTACGATCCACCATAGGCTTAGGATAGTCGTGACCTTCGCGTTGTGCCCAGACGCAACACGAAGTATCGACCGCTCAGGCCGCAAGAGAGTATGTGAAGGACAAATAGAGTAATGGCTCGAAAGAAGTCTGAAGAGATTCCCGAGGATTTCGTTGAGAACATCGTCGATATCGACGTGACCAATGAAATGGAATCCTCCTTCTTGGAGTACGCCTACTCGGTGATTTACTCACGTGCTCTACCCGACGCACGCGATGGACTCAAACCAGTCCAACGCCGAATCCTGTTCCAGATGGCGCAGATGGGTTTGCGCCCTGAAAAGGGTCACGTGAAGTCTGCCCGCGTGGTCGGCGAAGTCATGGGTAAATTGCACCCGCACGGCGATGCCGCAATTTACGACGCGATGGTTCGTCTGGCCCAGGATTTCTCGCTGCGCCTTCCTTTGATTGATGGCCACGGAAACTTTGGTTCTCTCGATGATGGTCCGGCTGCACCTCGTTACACCGAAGCACGCTTGGCCGCCTCTGCTGTAGCAATGACGGCCAACTTGGATGAAGACGTCGTGAACTTCATCCCTAACTACGACAATCAGTTCATGCAGCCAGAGGTTCTTCCTGCTGCCTTCCCTAACCTTTTGGTCAACGGAACCACCGGCATTGCCGTGGGTATGGCCACCAACATGGCCCCACACAATTTGGGTGAGGTTATTGCCGCCGCCCAGCATTTGCTAGTTGAGCCCGAAGCCAACGTTGAAGAACTGATGAAGTTCATTCCAGGCCCTGACTTGCCATCCGGTGGCAGCATCGTTGGTCTGGACGGCGTGAAGGATGCCTACCGTACCGGTCGTGGCTTGTTCCGCACTCGTGCCACCGTCGCTTTAGAAAAACTTTCCGCCCGTAAGTCCGCCTTGGTAGTCACCGAGCTTCCTTACGGTGTGGGCCCGGAAAAGGTCATCGAGAAGGTCAAGGATGGTGTGAACAACAAGAAGATCTCTGGCATCTCCGACGTTGTTGATCTGACTGACCGCCACCATGGCCTCAAGTTGGTTATTGAACTGAAAAACGGTTTTAACCCCAACGCAGTTTTGGCAAGTCTCTACAAATACACACCGATGGAAGATTCCTTCGGCATCAACAACGTGGCATTGGTCAACGGCCAGCCGCGAACCATGGGTTTGCGCGAGCTGCTCACTGTTTACGTTGATCACCGACTGGACGTAGTCCGCCGTCGTACCACTCATCGTCTGGCAAAACGCGAAGATCGTTTGCACCTGGTTGAGGGTTTGTTGATTGCCATTGTTGATATCGACGATGTCATCGCCATCATCCGTTCATCGGAACAGACTAATGAAGCTCGTCAACGACTGATGACGGTCTTTGACCTCAGCGAGCCGCAAGCCAACCACATTTTGGAACTGCGTCTGCGCCAGCTGACCAAGTATTCCAAGTTGGAATTGGAAACCGAAGCTGAACAGCTGCGCGAAGAAATCGAACAGCTACGCGCGATTTTGGCATCGGATCAGCTGCTGCGCTCCCTCGTTTCCGAAGAGCTTGGCACCATGGCGGAAACCTTCGGAACGCCTCGACGTACCAAGTTGCTCAAGTCTGCACAGTTGGCCCCGTTGAAGGGCACCGCGCTTCCGGAGGCCGTTGGTAACGGCAAGCAGGCCAAGCTCACTTTGGAAATCTCTGATAGTGCATGCTGGGTTCTGCTTTCTGCCACCGGACAGATCGCACGTACTGCCGATCGAACCGAAGTGGACTTCAACTCAGCGCGAATCAAGCACGACGTGTTGGTATCCCAGGTACCTTCCAGCGCACGCGGTGAAATTGGAGCGCTGACCAGCACCGGTCGAATCATTCGTGTTTCGCTAATCGACGTGCCAGCCCTGCCTGAATCCCATGGCTTCCCGCAGTTGGCTCAGGGTGTGCCAGTTACTGAGTTCCTCAAGCTCGCCAAGAGTGAAACGGCGATCGCGCTGGTGCCGCTCAATGAAGTGATTGCTATCGGAACGCAACAGGGCGTGGTCAAGCGAGTTACGCCTGAATACCCGCTGAACCGTGATGAATTTGAGGCCATTACACTCAAGGACGGCGACGCCGTTGTCGCCGCTGCCGTGGCACGCGAAGAAGACGAGTTAGTCTTCTTAACTCGCGATGCCCAGCTCTTGCGCTTCTCAGCCTCCGCGGTCCGTCCACAGGGTCGGACCGGCCGAGGTATGGCCGGAATCAAGCTCAGCGAGAATGATCGTGTGATCTTCTTTGGTGTGGTGCCGGCCAACGCGGAGCACACTGTTGTGGCTACCATCGCGGCCGGTTCTCAGACTTTGCCGGGGACGTCCGGTCAGTCCGTGAAGCTGACCGAGTTTGCTGAATTCCCTTCAAAGGGTCGTGCCACCGCGGGCGTTCGTGCGCACCGATTTGTTAAGGGCGAGGATCATTTGCAGCTTGGCTTTGCCGGTCAGGGACCGGCCCGAGCTAGCTCCACTGCGGGCATCGTTCGTGCATTGCCAACCGAGTATGCAAAGCGTGATGGATCAGGTGCACCGCTGGCACAGTCGATCAACATTCTCGGCGGCACATTAAGCGTCAATGGTGCACAACCTGCGCCAGTTGTACAGGACGAGCCGGACTCTCCTGTTGAAGTGCAGCAGCCAAAGGTTGCTCCAACTTTCACCCCGGGCGAAGACACTTTGCCTTTTGACGACGGCGGAGTCATTCTCTAGTCCTGAGACAAATGCGCTGAAGGTGCCTTAGTGAATCGATACTTCGATTCGCTAAGGCACCTTTGATTGTTTCAGCCAGTTGTTTCAGCGCATTAACGCTTTGGTGCCAAGGTCTATTTGCTGCTCGCAGTGTTGTGCCAATTGTTCATCATGAGTAATGAGCACTACGGTGCGAGTCGCTAAAGACTCACGTAGTGTTCGCATTAGCTCTTCGCTTTCGTCAACACCCAAATGAGCGGTGGGCTCATCGAGCAGAACAACTTGGTGCCCGCCTAGGATTGCCCTAGCCACAGCCAGCTTGCAACGCTGTCCGCCCGAAAGGTTATGCCCGCCGGAACCAATTTTGGTATCTAGTCCGGAAGGTTGTTTCAGGTACCAGTCGTACAGGTTAACCTGTTTGAGGACGTCAATGAGCTGATCGTCTGTACGTTGTTGCTCCTCGGGCACGCCCAGCATCAGGTTTCGACGGATGGACGAGTCAAAGAGGTGCGCTTCTTGAGGACACCATGCCACCGATGACAGATCCGCGTGATCGATAGGCTGACGCTGACCGTACTCATCAACTACGTTCAATGCACCGCGTCGAGTCGGCAACGCACCGAGTAAGGCCGTCAGTAGAGTCGACTTGCCTGAGCCAGACGGACCGGTGATAGCTGTCCACTGACCTTGTGGAATTTTCGCTGCCACCCCGGAGACAACGTCCGGGCCAGCACCATATCCCAAGCCCACAGCGTCCAGTTCAAAGCCCACGACGTCACCGCTTAGTGATTCGGCGTGATTGTCCTCTGCGGCCTTGTGGTCTTCATTGCTGGTCAGACCGTGGCGTTCAAGTTGTTTGGTGAGTTGTTTGAGCGACTGCCCCTGCTGCACCGCCAGCAGTGCATTGCCTGCGCTATCCCCCAGAGCAAGACACAGAAGTACTGCTAGAGCGGTCAGGGAAGCTGAACTCTGCGAGAGCGAGGTGACGAGAACTGCCATCGCAACGCTGAACAATACGGCGAGCGCCGATGCGCTGCCTTGCCCGAGTGCGTGTCGACGTGCGGCAAGAGTATTGGCTTGTTGTTCCGCATGCAGCGTTTGAATCGCTGGTTCAAGGGACTGATTGATTCGCAGCGCCGACTTATGACGCAGGACGTTCAGCACAGATTGGTTCATAGCAAAACGGTGATTCATCTGTTCAACAAGTTGTTGGCCTTCCACGCGTTTTACTAGCCAGCGGACAGGGAAAGCCAGCGCCAAACCAGCAACTAGCGCTACCCATCCGAATTCAGGTTGGATGATGAACAGGGTGATCGTGGCCAGGACCCACAAGGCAATTGCTGAGAGCGGCGGGAACAGGACCCGTGCCAGCTGGTCCCGCAGTTCGTCTACCTCAGCTAGCAGGAAGCGCAACACCACCGATGAACGGCTGAACAAGCCCCATCGTGCGGGGTCTTTAATCATGGCATTCCACATTTTTTCGCGAAGGTCACCGGCGTAGCCGAGCACCGCGTCGTGAATTGCCAGTTGTTCCAGGTAGCGGAATGCTGCCCTGCCAATTCCCAGCGCTCGAACCATAACAAAGGCGACGCTCAAGTGCAGGATGGGTGGCTGGTAGCTGGCTTCAACGATGAGCCAGCCGCTCAGTGCGGCTAGCGCTACGGCGCATAGGACGCTGAGTGTTCCCCACAGCACGGCCTTGGGTGCGCTATGGTAGTGGCGCAGCAGCTCAGATCGAGGAGTAAAGGATCGCGTCGTTACTTCTGCGAAGTGCTCGCTCTGGTCGCTGTGCTGTGTGGTTTCGAGCTGTTCTGGCACCCGTGCAGGCAGTGCTGAAGCACCCTGGTTTGTGCGCAGCGTCTGATCGATCAGTGGGTCGTGGCTGGCAATAAGTACGGCGCAACGCTCGGGAAGCTCTTCGAGAAGCTGGCGGACCTGTGCCGCATTGCCCTGATCAAGATGTGCCGTAGGTTCATCGGCCAGCAGTAGCCTGCATTCAGTATCGGTGTGGATGCGCAATAGCGCACGCATGACCTCTAGCCTGCGTAATTCGCCCGGTGAATACTCGGAGATGTTGCGCTCCAATAGGGCTGTGAGCGACAAACGGTTGGCCAACTCGGAGATCATGGCCGGGCTGGCAAGTGGCGCGTCTTGGGCTAGTTGTTCGGCGCCAGTGCTCGCGTCAAACCGTGGATGCTGACTGATTACCGCCATTGAACCTGAGTACCGGATGCTGCCCTGCACCAGCTCGGGGTCAAAGGTGTTGTCACTGCTGTAGGCCTCAGCAACGAGGGAGAGCAGGGTCGTTTTTCCGGTACCGCTGGGTGTAGCCACGATGTGGCGCTGCCCCGCAGCCAGGGTGAGACTAAAATCTTGGTAGACGTAAGCACCCTGCTCATAGCGCAGGTTCAGGTTTTCGATTTCAAGCACGTTGTCGCCGCTTGGTGGAGTGGACTGTCTGATGCCGGCGGTAGGAGTGGAGCTGTTGAGCTTCACGTAGCGTCCGTAGGCAGCTAGTCCGTCGTCTGCCGCGTGATAGGAAGACCCAACTTCCCGAAGAGCGGAGAAGAGTTCGGGGGCCAAAATCAAGATGGTCAGCCCCGCCGATAGCTCGATGGAACCATTGACGAGCCGGACACCGATAAAGACTGCGAGCACCGCGACAGAAAGTGTCGAGATGAGCTCCAGCCAGAAGCTGGACATAAACACGGTCTTGAGATTCGCCATGGTCGCGGTGCGATACTTGGCACCAACCTTGGCAATGGCGTTGCCGTGCGCTCGAGCACGCCCTAGTCCCATCAGCGCCGGAAGCCCCTGGGCCAGCTCATACAGTTGGCTTGCAAGACGGTCTAGGGCCGCTTGCGACTGGTCCAAGGTATCTTGGGTGTGCATTCCGATCAGCGCCATGAACACAGGAATGAGTGGAATCGTCAGCATTAAAATGACTGCGCTGACCCAATCAACTTTCAAAATGAACAGGCCGAGTAGCAGCGGGACCGCTACTGCGCCGATCAGCGCAGGAATGAATTTCGTAAAGTAGTCGTCTAGCTTTTCAATTCCGTGACTGGCAAGCGTTGCGACCACGGGAATTGGATTCTGCTTGGCCGCAACAATCGTTGGCTGAGCTGCTTCGGATTCAAGCAGATTCATCCGCATTCGTTCTTTGGCGCCCAGTCCCATGCGCCGCGCCCCGACGTTCAGTCCCCACGCTGCCAAGGCTCGCACCACGGCACCTGCTACTGCCACGTATAGCAGGCTGATATCAGGGTTCCCGCCTTGTGCCATGGTGGCAATCCAGCGCCCGAGTGCATAGGCGACAAGAACCAGCCCCACGGCCTTGATGACAGAAAAGCACGTCAGCAAGGCGAACTGCCGGGGTGAGATCAGTTCTCTAGGAAGAAAACGTGGGGCTGGCATAGCTCAACTTTCGGTTGTGCAAATGGTTAGTTGACGATCGAGGTAACGCGGTGAGTTTCTGGGATGTGTTCTTCGCGCAACCGCTTGCGAAATACCCAGTAGCTCCACGCTTGATATGCCACTACTAGAGGAACACCAAACGCCGCAACAACGCTCATCAGTTTTAATGTGTACGCAGTGCTTGAAGCATTCTCGACGGTAAGGTCAAATGCCGAGTCAATGGTGGACGGCAGAACTACTGGGTAAGCAGCCAAGAAGATCGCAGCAACCGCAGCTAATAACATGATCCCCAGCGCCAGGAAGGAGATTCCTTCTCTACCTTCTCTACCTGCTCGACCTGCTATCAGTGCAACCACTACCGCTATCAGGGCGACCGCTAGGGCTGCCCACGCGAATGCTGATTCGTTCTTCAGCAGAACCCAAAGCGTCCAGAGCAGCAATGGAAGGACGGCCACTGATAGCCAGCGTCCAACTAGTTTGCCTGCTTCTTGGCGTACCGGGCCGTCAGTTTTCAGACGCAAGAAAGCCAGCGCATGAATCCAGCAGAAGGCAACTACTGCCACACCACCCAGGACGGCATGCCAGGTAAGCCACGCGAAGGCCCCGCCGATCCGGTCTCCGTTCTCGTTCAGCGGTAGGCCGATGGTCGTTGAAGCCAACAGGGCTCCCACACCGAAAGCTGCCACCAGCGATCCGACTCCCAAGGCTAGATCCCAGAGCTTACGTGTGGGCACGGTGATCGCCTTGCCGCGGTATTCAATGGCCACGGCACGGAAGATCAGTGCCACCAACACCACAGTGAGTGGAATGTACAAGGCTGAGAATAGCGATGCGTACCAATGTGGGAAGGCAGCAAACGTCGCGCCACCAGCGGTTAGTAGCCACACCTCGTTCCCGTCCCATACCGGTCCGATGGTATTGAGTAGCAGTCGTTTTCTTTTCTCGGTAGGCCGACCCAGACCGATGAGCATGCCCACCCCGAGATCGAATCCTTCAAGAAATAGATAGCCGCACCAAAGTAGTGCAATGACGATGAACCAAAGTGTTGGTAGCCATTCCATGGTTTTCTCCTTTGAGTGCGCCGCTAGTAAGCGAACGCCAAAACGTCGTCGTTGTCGTGGTGGTCAGAATCAGGATGATCATCGTGACCCGTTGCGTCGAGTTCTGGCATTGCTGAGGCCACCCCACCCCGGATGTATCTGGTCAACAGCACCAGTTCAACAACGAGTAGGACTGCATAAATCGACGTCAAGGTGATGAGTGAAAAGAGCAGTTCTCCAGCAGTGACAGTCGGAGAGACCGAGGCAGCTGTGTACATGAAGACTTGGTCAACCCCACCCATCTGCGGATTAGGTGCCACGGTGAATGGTTGGCGTCCCATTTCGGTAAAGATCCATCCAGTGGCATTGGCACCGAAAGGAGCCGCAATACCCAAGACAGCCAGTCGTGAAATCCATTTGTTCTCGGGCACCGTGCCCTTGCGCGTAATCCAGAGGGCCAGCGCAGCAGCGGCCGCGGACAGACCGCCGAAGGTAATCATCAGTCGGAAGCCCCAGTAGGTCACTTCCATGACTGGAAGGTAGTCGATCTTTTGACCTGCGTACTGCCCGAAGGACTCGTCATCCGGGTAGTACTCACCGTACTTCTGCTGGTATTCAGGAATCAGGGTATTAACGCCTTTTACTTCGGTAGTGAAGTCTCCGTTAGCAAGGAAGGACAACAGGCCAGGTACTTCGAAGACCGCTACAACATCGTTGCAATCGGTAGCTCCATGAGCGTTGATGTCACCGAGTGAAAGCACGGAGAATCCGGTGCCATCGTGGCACGCAGCTTCAGCCGAGGCCATCTTCATGGGTTGTTGCTCGAACATTAGTTTTGCTTGCTCGTGGCCGGTTAGGGCCACGCCCAAGAAGGCCACTACCGCAATACCGGCGCCGATCCTTAGCGATTTGATCCACACTTGGTAATCGGTCTTGTCGCGGTTCTTACCCTTGCTCAAGTCTTCGCCGACGATGACGTAGCCGTTGGAATCAACGGTATCGATTCCTTCTTTCCGGCGACGGTATAGGTGGAACCAAGAGATGCCCAGTAGGAATCCGCCTGCCACGGCAAAAGCACCGAAGAGCGTGTGAGGGAAGGTGATCAAGGCAGTGTTGTTGGTGAAGACCGCCCACGCGTCGGTCATGACAGCGCGTCCGTCAACGATCTTGGTGCCTACCGGGTGCTGCATCCAAGAGTTGGCTACGAGAATAAAGTACGCCGAGAGCATGGTCGCTAGCGAAGCGCACCAGATGGTGGCTAGGTGCGCGAGCTTTGGCAACTTCTTCCAGCCAAAGATCCATAGTCCGAGGAAGGTCGATTCGACGAAGAACGCCAGCAACGCTTCCATAGCTAGTGGTGCGCCGAAAACGTCTCCAACGTAGCGGCTGTATTCGCTCCAAGCCATGCCGAACTGGAATTCTTGCACGATACCCGTGGCCACACCCATGATGAAGTTAATCAGGAACAGTTTGCCCCAGAATTTGGTCATGCGCAGCCAGTGTTCATTGCCGGTGCGGTGCCAGATGGTTTGCAATACTGCGACGGTCAGTCCTAAACCGATCGTTAAGGGCACCATGAGAAAGTGGTAGACCGTGGTTATGCCAAATTGCCAGCGGGCAATTTCCAATGCATCCATTGATTCCTCAATTTTCGCTTTGTAGGAGCTCGGGAGACTTTTTCTACGAACCGTAGAAGTGCCTTCACGTATCACCATAGACGATTTCGACAGCTTGTAGAAGTCAAGATTCCGAGATCCATCGCACATCCAAGAAACGACCGCATCAACCAATCAAACCCTCGACTTGCAGCTCGGGAAATCCTGACTGCGCGCGTAGCCCACTGAGTCACCAACACGAATCACCACTCTTTTACGCGTTGTAGAAATCTAGCGCAAAAATCGCTACAATTGGTGTTTCAAGCTGTACACCTAGGCCTTGGGCCAACATGTTCAGCGAAAGAACTAAAAGCAAGTGAGGTAAGACCTAGTGGCCAGCCTTGGCGACCTGGAACGTTCCGTCATGGACCTTCTGTGGGACTCTGCAGAACCGCTCACCGCGAATGACCTTCGCGATGATCTTGCGGCACTTGGCGCCGATGCGAAGGAACTCGCAGTTACTACGGTGCTCACGGTGCTTGCCCGCCTAGAAAAGAAAGGGCTCGTGGAACGTGAACGCTCCACACGCCCTCATCGCTATGCTGCTTGCTCCTCGCGCGAAGACCACACCGTTGGCTTGCTCAACGAGGCTCTTGGCACCGCGCAGGACCGCGAAGCAGTCCTAGCCCGTTTCATTGGCGGCATAACAGCAGATGAAGCAGCTTCTCTGCGTGCTATCTTGGACTCAGTAAAGTCCGCATAATTTAGACAAACTTCGGGGACTGAGTGCTTCTCACCTCATATTTCCTAGCGGCGTTGGCTATCGCATTGGCGTGGCCGACGCCGTTGGCATTATCAAAAGCTAAATGGATCACGCGCGCGCCGGTGCAGGCCGTTCTTCTATGGCAAGCAATCGCTTTGGGCGGTGGCCTTTCGATGATCGGCTCCATGCTGGTCTGGGGGCTATCCCCTCTAGGCGACAATCTCATTTCTGCGTTGCACGCCGGCTGGCGACTGCTTATGGGCGACCCGCAAGTGCAATATCCAGGCGTTGTGCACCTCTTTGCGCTCAGTACAGCCTTCCTATTTGGCTTCCACCTGGTGCTCACCCTCATCCGAGCAGCATGGCGGACCTCAAGGCAACGAGCAAAGCACCGTCAGTTACTTCGACTGCTGAGTAATCCTTCAGAGACTCGACCCAACACATTAGTCATTGATCATGACATGCCGGTGGCCTACTGTGTGCCGGGCATTTCGAGGTCAGTTACTGTCCTTTCACGCGGGCTGCTGACTCAACTTACGCCAGAGGAACAACAGGCTGTAATCACGCACGAGCGATCACATCTGGACCAACGACACGACTTGCTCATCTTGGCCTTTACCGCTTGGAATGAGGCACTCCCCTGGCTTCCAACCTCCAAGCTGGCTTTAGAAGCCGTGCGTCAATTGATCGAAATGCTGGCCGACGATAAAGCTCTGGAACAGGTCAACCGTCAGACTCTGCTCAAAGCCATCGTTACCGTCGCCACCGCGGCAGCCGTTGATGATGCTTCTATGATCAAAAGCTCGTCCAATGCTGAGTTGGTCGGAATGCCCGGCGGTGAGGTTTCCTCACGCCGACTGCAGCGTCTACTCTCACCCGAAACTGCCCTGAACAAGCTCGCTCGATTCCTCGTACTTGCCAGCACGGTCCTGCTCCTAGCCTGTCCCACGATCTTGTTAGTCGCACCAACTCTGCTAGCTTGGTAGCTTTCAAATCTGAACTTGCAGGCAACAAGAAAGTCCTTGGATACGGTTGACAATTGAACTGCATCCAAGGACTCTTGAGCTCTAAACGCTAAACGTCGATACGTTCACGTTCCAAATCATCGGCACCGTCAATGATGAATTTCTTGCGTGGTGCGACGTCGGAGCCCATGAGCAGATCAAAGACCTCCTCGGCGGCCTGCGCGTGTTCGATACCAACGCGGCGCAACATCCGATGGCGCTGATCCATCGTCGTTTCTGCCAGCTGGTCTGCGTCCATCTCGCCCAAGCCCTTGTACCGCTGGATTGGCTCTTTGTAACGCCGACCCTCTTTTTCGATCTTTGCAAGCAGACGGTTCATTTCCGCTTCCGAATAGGTGTAAACCACTTCGTTCTGCTTGGATCCCGCATTGATGATTTCAATTCGGTGCAGAGGTGGAACCGCCGCATAGACGCGCCCATGCTCAATCATTGGACGCATGTAGCGATAGAACAAAGTGAGCAACAGCGTGCGGATGTGCGCACCGTCAACATCAGCATCCGTCATCAAAATGATTTTTCCGTAGCGTGCCTGCTCAATGTCAAAGCTTCGACCCGAGCCGGCGCCGATGACCTGAATCATGGCTGCGCATTCAGCATTCGAAAGCATGTCTGAAATGGATGCCTTCTGCACATTGAGGATCTTGCCTCGAATCGGAAGCAAAGCCTGATACTCGCTTGATCTGGCCAAGCGAGCCGTGCCCAATGCGCTGTCGCCCTCAACGATGAATAGCTCGGATTTGCCGACCTCTTTACTCCGGCAATCCAACAGCTTGGTTGGTAGGGACGAAGATTCCAGCGCGGTCTTTCGACGCTGGGTTTCCTTGTGCATACGCGCAGAGACACGAGATTTCATCTCGTTGACTACCTTTTCGAGCAAAGTAGCTGCTTCTGCTTTTTCTGCGCGTTTGTTGGATCCCAGGCGTTCGTTGAGCGCTTTCTCAACCACCTTGGTGACAATCTGGCGCACCTGGGGGGTACCCAGAATCTCTTTGGTCTGCCCTTCAAACTGTGGTTCCGCAAGACGAACAGTAAGCACTGCAGTCATGCCAGCAAGAACGTCGTCCTTCTCCAGCTTGTCCTTCTGGCCAAACTTGAGCTTGCGGGCGTTAGCTTCAACATTCTTGCGGAAAGATTTGAGCAACGCCTGCTCTAGGCCGGCACTGTGAGTACCGCCCTTGGGAGTGGCAATAATGTTGACGAAGCTGCGCACCGAAGTGTCGTAGCCAATCCCCCAGCGCAGGGCCACGTCCACTTCGCAAACTCGTTGCACGTCTTCCATGTGGCTGCGCCCCTTGTCATCAATGACTGGAACTTTTTCGTGGAATGAACCACTGCCTTGGAAACGCCAGATATCAGTAACTGGAGAGTCACTGCTGAGGTAGTCAACAAATTCGCTAATACCACCGTCGTGTTGGAACACTTCCTCATGCGGTCCCTCAGCGCCGGGTGTACCAGGCAGGCCACGCTCGTCGCGGAGAGTAATGCGCAATCCTGGCACGAGGAATGAGGTCTGGCGAGCACGATCCTGCAGGTCCGAATAAGAGAACTTGGCGTCCGGGGTAAAGATGTGGTTATCTGCCCAGTACCGAATTCGAGTTCCGGTTACACCACGTTTAGCTTTGGCGATGACCTCGGGAATCGTGGCCTTTTCGTGCGGCGTAAAGGGAGCTTCAGCCTTCTTGCGTCCCTTGTCCGAGAACTTGCCTGGCTCTCCACGGCGGAACTGCAAGCTGTAGGTCTTGCCACCACGATCAACTTCAACGTCTAGTCGCGCCGATAGCGCGTTAACGACCGAAGCGCCAACACCGTGCAAACCACCGGAAGCGCTGTAGGAGCCACCACCGAATTTACCGCCAGCGTGAAGTTTAGTGAAGACAACTTCCAGACCGCTCAGACCAGTTTTGGGTTCCACATCAACAGGAATGCCTCGGCCATCGTCATGGACCTCGACTGATCCGTCGGCATGCAGGATTACGTTGATTGCCTGACCGAAGCCGCCCAAAGCTTCGTCAACAGAGTTGTCGATAATTTCCCATAGGCAGTGCATTAGCCCGCGGGAGTCGGTTGAACCGATGTACATGCCTGGACGTTTACGAACCGCTTCCAGGCCTTCCAAGACAGAGAGATGTCGCGCGCTGTAATTGTCGGATGAAGCCACTGGGCTATAGTCTCCTACCTACATAAGAAAGAACGTCTTGTCTTCCATTCTAATCGTTAATGTGTTCGAATACCTGTCATTTTCCGCCGGTCGGCGCCACCGATGACAGCTATGACCTTGTCCACATCAACTACGCGGTGAGCGAAAGACGGCCATTTTAGGGATAAAGTCGAAGCCCAAACTGGTTCTATTGAGTAACCATCAACTTTAGGAGGCTGGCAATGACTACTACGACCGCTAGTCGTGAACTGAACGCCCTTGACCGGTGCGACCGCTGTGGTGCACAGGCCTACGTGCGAGCCGTGCTGGCTTCAACCGGCGGTGAGCTGCTGTTCTGCGCTCACCACGCCCGCGATGTGGAACCTAAGCTACGCCCACAGTCCTCAGTTTGGCAGGACGAATCCTCGCGACTTTACGAAAAGCCAAAGGTTGACGCGAACGACTAATCTCGTTTTCGTCTAGCTCGAAATTGGTGGCCCACTATTTGTGGGCCGCCAATTTTTGTCTTAAAAGCAAGATAGCCAGTTGAACGAAAGTTCAACTGGCTATCTTGCTTTCAGTTTTAGTCTAGGTAGTCCCGCAGAACCTGCGAACGCGATGGGTGACGTAGCTTAGACATCGTCTTGGATTCGATCTGACGGATACGCTCACGCGTAACTCCGTAAACCTTGCCGATTTCGTCTAAAGTCTTCGGCTGACCATCGGTCAGACCAAAGCGCATTGCTACTACGCCGGCTTCGCGCTCGGAGAGCGTGTCGAGAACCGAGTGAAGCTGTTCCTGGAGCAAAGTGAATGACACAGCGTCTGCTGGCACAACTGCTTCAGAGTCTTCGATCAGGTCACCAAACTCGGAATCGCCATCTTCACCCAGTGGAGTGTGAAGTGAGATTGGTTCGCGGCCGTACTTCTGAACTTCGACAACCTTTTCAGGAGTCATGTCCAGTTCCTTGGCCAACTCTTCAGGAGTTGGTTCGCGACCGAGGTCCTGCAACATCTGACGCTGTACTCGCGCCAACTTGTTGATGACTTCAACCATGTGTACTGGAATACGAATGGTACGAGCCTGGTCAGCCATGGCTCGTGTAATAGCCTGACGGATCCACCAGGTAGCGTAAGTCGAGAACTTGAAGCCCTTGGTGTAGTCAAACTTTTCAACGGCACGAATCAGACCCAAGTTACCCTCCTGGATCAAGTCCAAGAAGAGCATGCCACGACCGGTATAACGCTTAGCCAGCGAAACAACCAGACGGAGGTTTGCTTCCAGCAAGTGGTTCTTTGCGATCTTGCCGTCGTGAATGATCTGCTCATAGTCCCAGCGCAAACGCTGGTCAATGGCGCCGGTGTCCTTCTCCAGTTTGTCGGTAGCAAAAAGGCCCGCTTCGATGCGCAGAGCCAAATCGACTTCCTGCTCTGCGTTCAGCAGGGCAACTTTACCGATCTGCTTCAGGTAGTCCTTGACCGGGTCAGCCGTCGCGCCGGCGACCATAACCTGCTGCTGAGGAGCGTCGTCGTCACCGCTGGAGAGGGTGAAGCCCTTCGAATTGTCGTCAGACTTCGAATCGGTGCTTTCTTCAGCATCGTCGTCGCCTTCTGCGACAGCTGGGGTTGATTCGTCCTGTGCTGCAGTATCTGCAGCTACCTTTTTGGTCCGAGGCTTAGCCTTGGTTGCACGCTTCTTCGCCGCAGGAGTTTCTGCTGATACCTCTGCCTCGGGGACCTCGGCCTCAGTTGCTTGACGATTAGCGTTCGTCTCAGAAGATGACACGAATAACCTTTCTAACGATGCGTTCCGGATGCACCTGCCGGTAACACCACTATGACCCTGTCAAGTCCGAAGACGTTTAATCAGTGACTAAACGCCGGGGCTGGCACATTGATAACAACGCCTCAAGCCCGCCTTATGTTCCCAAAATCGTGAGATTTCAGGCCAAGGCAATTCGAACCTAACCGGGTCTGTAATTTCATTATCCATGAATTACCACCCAGACACCACTTGAGACACCCCGGTGAGCCCGTGTCACGCGAAATTCGCACGCCAGGCACGAAGTTGATCCGTTGCCCACGAGGGCATAATGCCGTGAGACATGAGTTTCTGCAGCAACGCTGCTAATTCATACTTCTCGTTTTCTTCCACCGCCTGGTTCAGTAGTACCAACGCCATTGACCCTCGCCCTCTTGCCCATTCAATCCAAGCCAGAATGCACAGTAAGGCGTGTCGGCTATCGTCGCACGCTACACCTAAAAGGTCACGAGCAACCTCCCACAGTCGATCCACCCTGCGCCAATCTGGTGCATACCAGCCCCGACCAAGCAGATAATCAGATAACGGGGCGATGGCACCCTCCTGCGCGTCAAATGAAACGCCAAAAATGATGTCCAGGGTGTCTTCTAGTCCCTGACCAGCCAGATACGGCAAGAGGTCTCGAACGAATTTCGTCTGTAAGGATCCAAGAAGTAAAGCAGCCAATCTCGGATCATCGCGCAAGGATGACTCTGAATCTTTCTGCGTCATCTTTAGAGTGCGATTCCATGCTTCGAGGCACTCCATGACGTTGCCACCTTGATCTACAACAAGGTGGAGAACATCATTGGAATTTGACCATTTTGCGATACCGGTACCATCCCATGGCGTGTCCATCGGTGCGGATCCAGCCAGGACCATCGATAGGTGAGTTTCATTAGTGACCAGTGACGGTACGGCCTTGGCGCAGTTACCCTCTTCTGGGTCGTAGTCCCAAATCATTGAGCCGCGTAAGCACCACGCGTGGCGTAGGCGGATTCTTCTGCGACTCAGGGTGGTTTCGAGATGGTTCACCAGCGATGAGTAGGGCGCGTCAAGCTGAGCGAGGCGATCTTCCGGAGCGTAGATCACCAGAGCGACGTCTTGGACGCTAGGGATCCGTTCAAGGAGTCGGTTGACCTGGCTGGACCAATTCTCCTCGTCTTCGCGCCGAGTAGATGGCGGTAAGTCAACCCGCAACGTGGCTTCAAGACGATCATCGTCAATAAGTAGCAATACCGCTGAATTACGAGGATGGAACCCAAGGGCATGCGGCACATAGGCCAAAATGTCTTTGTAACTGGACAGCGATAGCGGCTGGCGTTCTGGTGTAGTTGTCATGCACTTACCGTGCACTGCATCTACTAGCTTTATTTCTTAGAACTGGCCAGTTGTGGAGAACCTAGGACACTAGTGGCGATGGACTACTGCTCTGCTAGGAATCGGCGAGCTTTGCGTCGTTCGATCAGCATAAAAGTAATGCCTATTGCTGCCATGACAAATTGGAACGACAGTGCGATTCTGAATGATCCGAGACTGTACAACTCGCCGGTGGAGCCGTTGGCGTTGTTGAGCAAATCGAGAATGAACCCAATGACGTAGATCGTGACGAATGCACCGATAAAACCACCGGTATTCACCAGACCTGTGGCGGTGCCTAAGATGCGTGGCGGGTTGAAGGTGCGGGCAAAATCGAACCCGATCACCGAGGCAGGACCACCGGCTGCGACGCTGATCATCAAGATAATCAGTATCCACAACGGCGCGTGTCCCGGCCAAAGAAGCACAACAGCCCACAAAAGCAGCATGAGGCCAATAATGCTCAACGCGTAATTGGAACGATGTTGCGCATGGCGTGCGGTGAGCGTTCCAAGCACAGGACCCAAGACAACCGCGACGACAACAAAGACGGACATAAGCCCGGAGGCCAACGTGCTGTCTAAGCCTTGTCCTTCAACCAGAAACGGGTAGCCCCACGTCATCATGAAGGTGTTCGCCATAAATGCGGTAGTGAAGTGGGTCCAGAACCCCAGCCGGGTACCTGGCTGCTTCAGTGCAAGGGCGATCCGTGAATCCTTGGGATGCGAGCTGTGGGCTGAACCCTCCCAGCCAGAGCCGTTGCGCACAAATGCAATCGTCGTAATGAACGTAGCGAAGGCAAACCCGGACATTACCGAGAACGCTGGCGACCAGCCGGCGTTGAGCAGCATCAGGTGGAACGGGAAAATACTGATCAATTGACCAAGCTGACCGAAGGTACCGGTGAGCTGTGTGAGCACGGGAATTTTTGATCCGGAGAACCACAGGGGCAAGAGTTTGAGGACGGAAACAAAAACCATCGCATCGCCCATGCCAACCATGACGCGCCCAATCAAACCCATGGGAACGTTGACCGACATGGCGAGAAACGCTTGTTCAGCGGACATTAGTAACGCACCACAGGTGATCAGTATGCGCGGCCCATACTTATCAAGAAGTAGGCCGACTGGAACTTGGGCCCCAGCGTAGACAACTAACTGAACTACTGAGAATGTCGCTAGGATCTGCGCACTGGCATGAAAGCGCTCAGTGGCTTCAATGCCGGCCACACCAAAACTAGTGCGTTGTGAAATTGCGGATATATAAGCAAGAATTGCGAATCCGAAAACCAACCAGGACTTCGACGAATTCAAATGCGATTGACTCACTGGTCTTGATCACCTGATCGGGGCTCTTCGCGCCCGTTCCTTAACCAATCATTGGTATTTTCGATTAGCGAGAGGAAGTGTTCGGCGCTTGCGCCCAGTTCCTCCGCGCCCGGCATCTGCTTGTCCTCGTCAAGAAGCAACGAGCGCGGCTCATGCTCCTTCACGTGGGCATCAAAGCGTTCTTCAAATCCATCCACCATTTGGCGAACATCATTGTTAGCTTCAAGTTGCTCCGCTAGTTGCTGTTCAAGAAGTCGAGCAGCCTCGCGAAGTTTGTCTGTGGGAAGCGCGAGCTTCAGGGCGGCACCGACGTACTCTAGGGTCGCTACCGCTACCGCTGGATATTCGGATTCGGCTAAATAGTGTGGGGTGTGCAGAGAATAACCCACAATGTCGCGGCCGACTTCAGTCATCCGAATTTCGAGTAACGACGTAATTCCAGCCGGCGATTCAACGGTGGGGCTCCACGTTGAAATGTTCTCGATCAAATCTTTGCGGTTTCCATGAGCCGTCACGCCTACCGGGCGGGTGTGTGGAACCGGCATCGGAATCGAAGCAGAGCCAACAACTAGAGCCACGTTAAAGGCTTCGATAAATCCGAGAATCTCTGCGATGACGCGTTCCCATTTGAGATCAGGTTCTACTCCAGTGAGGAACCAGAATTTTCGATCCATCCCATCGGTCATCAAGTAAATCTCAATACGGGGCGCTTGGTAGGCGGCAAAGTGATCACCCAGGAAGGTCAACCGTGGGCGCTGGGAGGTGTAGGCAACCAGTTCATCAGCATCAAAAGTTGCAAACAGTTCAGAGTCCAGACGACCAAATAGTTCGTTGGTGACCTGAGATTGGCTCTGTCCCGCATCACTCATGCTCTTGAGCAAAACGTACATTCCGAGGCCTTGGAGGCGTGAATTATCCAAGTCGTCTGCGACCAACGTCATCAACGATTCCTTGGACATTTTCTCCTCATTCAGTGCCGACTTGCTTGTTAGCGGACCTCGGGCGTTCGTAATCTTCCAATTCACCCTAATTTAACCGCGATATTAGATACTATCGCTTCGATGCTTACGCTCGCTGTGAAGTGACGCACGATGAACCTTTTCCTCGGATAACATCAGAGGTAGCAAGTGTTTTGCTCAACAGCATGCACTACGTTCCGGATTACCATTCCGGAGCACTGGACCTCAGACCCTACAAAGGCACAGAAGGAATGATTTTGTGATCAACTCAAGTGATCTCACTTTGAGCGCCATTGGCACTGACATTAAGCGCAAGAGCGCCGATACCCTCGTTTTGGGCGTATTGAAGAATGACGGTAAAGCAACCATCGTTGCCTCGCCTTTCACTTCGGAAACTACTTCTTCGCTGGAGCAGTCGCTGACCACGCTAGGAGCTTCGGGTAAGGCTGACGAAGCCACCTTGCTTCCAGGCGTTGAGGGGTCCAAGGCAAAGGTTCTGCTTTTCATTGGTCTGGGCGTTGAAGAACTAGCTGAACTCACCGAAGAGAAGCTTCGTCGTGCCGCCGGATCCGCTGCACGCCAGCTGACCAATACCAAAACCGCCATCTTCGTGTTGCCTTCCGAGACGGTCGAACGTGTCGCAGCCATCGCCGAAGGTATCGCCTTGGGCAGCTACCGCTACGAGAACCACCGCTCAAAGAAGAGCGACAAGCCTGTTTTGGCCGAAGCGCAGATTGCAACTTCGGTGGCCACTTCTAAAGACCTTCCTGCGGTCTTGAAGCGTGCGGCTGTGCTCGGACGAGCTGTTCGCGGCACCCGCGACCTGATCAATGCACCAGCCAATGTTCTCTACCCTGAATCATTTGCTACCGCAGTGAAGGATTACTCCAAGTCGCTTCCGCTGAAGGTCACGGTCTTTGACGAGAAGCGCCTGGCTAAGGATGGCTTCGGTGGTCTGATCGGAGTTGGTGGCGGTTCAGTACGTCAGCCTCGAATGGTCAAGGTGGAGTACTCCCCCGCTAAGGCAACCAAGCACATTGCGCTAATCGGCAAGGGCATCACCTTTGACACCGGTGGCACCTCGCTAAAGCCAGCTGCTGGCATGCACGCCATGAAGTCTGACATGTCCGGAGCCGCAGCAGTGTTCCAGACTGTGGCCGCAGTGTCCGAGCTGGGTCTCAACGTCAAGGTCACCGCGTGGCTTTGCTTGGCTGAAAACATGCCAGGTGGCGCTTCGACGCGTCCGGGCGATGTCCTGACCATGTTTGGTGGCAAAACCGTAGAGGTTTTGAACACCGACGCTGAAGGCCGTTTGGTTATGGCCGACGGTTTGGCCGCTGCCAGCTTGGAAAAGCCAGATGTCATGATCGACATCGCTACCCTTACCGGTGCACAGATGCTGGCGCTTGGACTGCGTACCGCTGGCATCATGGGCAACGAACAGGTCACCAACGATCTAGTTGCAGTATCCGATCAGGTGGGCGAGCTTGCTTGGGCAATGCCGCTGCCAGAAGAGCTGCGTCCAAGCATCGAATCCCAAGTTGCCGACTTGGCGAACATCGGTGAGCGCATGGGTGGCATGATGACCGCAGCTGTCTTCCTTGAGGAATTTGTCGGCGAAGTTGACGGCAAGAAGATCCCATGGGCACACATCGACTTTGCTGGCCCTGCCTTTAATGAAGGTAGCGCTTGGGGCTACACCCCGAAGAACGGAACTGGCTCCCAGGTTCGTACGTTGGTTGCCTACGCGGAGCAGCTCGTCGCAAATTAGGCACCGTTGAGCAGTCTGCTTCATCAGCATTTTTAGCTCTTAATCTCATCCCGGTATCACTGCCGATGGCAATCGGATGCCGGGATGAGATTAAAAATAAGAGACATGCCTGACTTTTACGCCCTCGAAGGTGACTCTGGCAGGTATGCGGTACTAAGGTAAGTTTTGAAACATCACCGTGGATCTATGGTGCGCGCCAACCAGCGTAATGCTCCCAAAGATCTGCGACCGATCCCCTGGTCGGCCAAAGCCGGCCTCACTTAGCGAATACGAGGGAGCGTTCACGTGGCCGATTCGGCAGCAACGCAAGAATTTGATGTCCTCATCCTCGGCGGTGGATCCGCTGGATACTCGGCAGCATTGCGTGCCATCCAGCTGGGCTACACCGTTGGATTGATTGAAAAGGAAAAGCTGGGCGGCACTTGCCTGCACACCGGCTGCATCCCAACCAAGGCTTACCTGCACGCTGCAGAGTTGGCTGAAAACGCTCGCGAGGGTGCCAAGTTCGGCATCAACTCCTCGCTCGAGTCAATCGACTTGGGTGGCGTGCGCAAGTACAAAGAAGGCATTGTTGCCGGAAAGTACAAGGGCTTGCAGGGCCTGCTCAAGATGAAGAAGGTCAACGTTATCACTGGTAACGGCCGTCTTGTCTCCCAGGATTCCATCGATGTTGATGGCACCGTTTACAAGGGCAAGAACATCATCTTGGCAACCGGCTCCACTTCCAAGACCTTCGGTCTGGAAATCGGTGGCCGCGTTATGACCAGCACCGAAGCATTGAACATGGAAGACATGCCAAAGAGCGCCATCGTGCTCGGCGGCGGCGTTATCGGTGTTGAATTCGCTTCCGTATGGAACTCATTCGGCGTCGACGTCACCATCGTTGAAGGCCTGCCTTCGCTGGTTCCTAACGAAGATCCAGCCATCATCAAGACCTTGGAGCGCGCTTTTAAGAAGCGTGGCATCAAGTTCAACACTGGTGTCTTCTTCGAAAAGGTCGAGCAGAACGCCAACGGCGTCAAGGTTTCGCTGGCTGACGGCAACGTACTGGAAGCAGACATCGTTCTGGTTGCAGTGGGTCGCGGTCCAGTTACCGAGGGTCTTGGCTTCGAAGAGCAGGGCATCACCATCGATCGCGGCTTCGTGATCACCGACGAGCGTCTGCACACCGGCGTTGGCAACATCTACGCAATTGGCGACATTGTCCCAGGCGTACAGCTTGCACACCGCGGTTACCAGCACGGTCGCTTCGTGATCGAGGAAATCAACGGTCTGAAGCCAGCGATCATCGAGGACATCAACATCCCGAAGGTCACCTTCTGCGAACCAGAGATTGCATCGGTCGGCTACTCCGAGCCTAAGGCTAAAGAGAAGTTCGGAGCAGACCAGATCGAAACCACCGAGTACAACCTCGCTGGTAACGGTAAGTCCGCAATCTTGGGCACCAGCGGTCTGATCAAGATGGTTCGCGTCAAGAACGGTCCAATCGTGGGCGTTCACGGCATCGGCGGTCGCATCGGCGAGCAGATCGGTGAAGCACAGTTGATTGTTAACTGGGAAGCATACCCAGAGGACATCGCTCCGCTGATCCACGCTCACCCAACTCAGAACGAAGCATTGGGCGAAGCAGCTATGGCTCTGGCCGGCGCTGCACTACACGGCTAATAGCTTTTGATTTCACTAGGCAGCGCGTTCGACGAACGCGCTGCCTAGTGCACAAAGCTCGGAGGCTCGGCCTCCACCCACAATTCAAGATTTAAAAACCAAGGAGATACGGGACGATGTCTGAAACCGTAAACCTACCCGCACTGGGTGAAAGCGTTACCGAAGGTACGGTAACTCGCTGGCTGAAGCAGGTCGGCGACCGCGTAGAGGTAGACGAGCCGTTGGTGGAAGTGTCCACCGACAAAGTAGACACTGAAGTTCCTTCGCCAGTTGCTGGCATCATTGAGGAAATCTTCGTGGCTGAGGACGAGGACGCTGAAGTTGGCGCTCCACTGGTTCGCATTGGCGACGGTTCGGGATCCGGCGACGCCGCTCCTGCCGCACCAGCTGCTGAAGAAGCACCAGCCAAGGAAGAAGCTCCGGCTGCACCTGCTGCGGAAGAAGCTCCAGCTAAGGAAGAAGCACCAGCTGCTGCTCCATCGGCCGGTTCCGCTTCGGGCACCGAAGTTACCCTGCCAGCTCTGGGCGAATCGGTTACCGAAGGTACCGTTACCCGTTGGTTGAAGGAAGTTGGCGAAGAAGTTGCCGTCGACGAGCCTTTGCTTGAGGTATCCACCGACAAGGTCGACACCGAAGTTCCTTCCCCCGTTGCCGGTACCCTTCTGGAAATCCGTGTTCCAGAAGACGAGACCGCTGAAGTTGGCGCAGTTCTCGCAGTGATCGGTGCCGCTGGCGCCGCTGCTGCTCCTGCTAAGGAAGAAGCTCCTGCGGCTCCTGCGAAGGAAGAGGCACCTGCTGCCGCTCCGGCTGCACCTGCTGCCGCTCCGGCTGCACCTGCTGCTCCAGCTGCACCTGCGAAGGAAGAAGCACCTGCTGCTCCAGCTGCTCCAGCTAAGGAAGAAGCTCCTGCTGCAGAGTCGAACAACGAGTCGGGTTACGTAACCCCACTGGTTCGCCGCCTTGCTAACCAGCACGAAATCGACATCGCATCGGTCAAGGGCACCGGCGTTGGCGGTCGCATCCGTAAGCAGGACGTGCTTGATGCCGTTTCCGCTAAGGAAGCAGCTGCTCCTGCCGCATCGTCCGCACCAGCTGCTGCTCCTGCAGCAGCCAAGCCAGCTGCCCCGGCTGTCGAGGCTTCCTCGCTACGCGGAACCACCGAAAAGGCTCCACGCATCCGTCAGGTTATTGCCCGTCGTATGCGCGAGTCGCTGGACGTTTCGACTCAGCTGACCCAGGTCCACGAGATCGACATGACCCGCATCGTCAAGCTGCGCGGTTCGGCTAAGAGCAGCTTCAAGGCCACCAACGGCGTGAACCTGACTTACCTGCCATTCATCGCTAAGGCTGTTGCCGAAGGCTTGAAGGCTCACCCGAAGTTGAACGCAGAGTACAACGAAGAGACTCAGCAGATCACCTACCACAATGCCGAGCACTTGGCATTTGCAGTCGATACCGACAAGGGCCTTTTGGTTCCAGTTGTATCGAACGCAGGAGATCTGAACCTCGCCGGTTTGGCTTCGCGCATCGCCGATGTTGCTGCACGTACCCGTAGCAACAAGATCGGTCCTGATGAGCTGTCGGGCGGCACCTTCTCGATCACCAACATTGGTTCGGTCGGCGCACTGTTTGACACCCCGATCATCAACCAGCCACAGGTAGCAATCCTGGGCACCGGTGCGATCGTCAAGCGTCCAATGGTCATCACCGATGCAGATGGCAACGATTCGATTGCAATTCGTCACATGATGTACCTGTGCCTGACCTACGATCACCGTCTGGTTGACGGTGCTGACGCAGGTCGCTTCCTGCAGACCGTCAAGGCTCGCCTTGAGGGTGGCGCATTCGAAGGCGATCTAGGACTCTAAGTCTTAGATTAGACCAATAGCCGCAACAAAGATCGTCCCTGCTGACCTTTCAGCAGGGACGATCTTTGTTTTCTACGTTACGTCGAATTTAGATTAGGCTAGGACTATGGAAATCCTTAAAGTCATTTTGGTATTTGTTCACATCCTCGGAGCTGGAGCAATCTTCGGTGGTTGGCTAGCCAACTTCAAAACCCCAACTGTCAATGTCTGGCAGTGGTACGGTGCCCTGGCACAGCTTGTCACCGGACTTGCGCTGGTAGGCATCGCTGAGGCTGGCACCGATCCAGTGAACCACGCAAAAATTGCCGTCAAGATTGTCATCGCTATCGTGATCGCTGTAGCCGCATTCCTCGGCCGCAAGAAGATCAAGGCTGGCGAAGAGGTCTCGACTGGCCTTGCCCACGCCGTAGGCGGAATGGCATTCATCAACATTGCCGTTGCCACCCTCTGGGTCTAAACAACACTCTGACCTTTGGCAGGAACAGTAACTGGCGCACTACTCGTGCTGGTTTACAGTTCCTGCCATTGCGCGTTTAATGACGGATCACCTTACCGAGCTTCCACTGTTCATCAATGAGCACCAGTTCAATCTCAACGCGTTGAGGTTCTGCAGATTTAACTGTATGCACGTTCTTGCCCTCCAGATCCCTGTACTTATAGTCAGGCTGGGTTGAAGTGGCCGCCAGCATTACCGAGTTTCCTTGCCCGCGCGCAGTCACTTTCACATCTTGAAGATGGGTCTCCAGACCTTCAAATCTCAATTCCATCTCTTCTAGCGCTTTGATTGTTTCCAAATCGCGTTTCAATTGCTCCGATCCCGGAGCGTAGATAGCCTTCAACGCCTTGGTATTCATCGCGCCCATGGCCGCATCACGCTTTTTAGTAAGACTGAGAAACGCAGAAGTTACCGTGTCCTGCTGAAGCACGCAGGCAGGTTCCTGTCCTGCATCATCGATTCGACAGCTTGGCTCTGCCAATGGCGTTACCAATTCAGCGCTGGGGTCCGATGCTGTGGCAGCACGAAGGTGATTGACACCCACCAAACTTCCCAGCAAAACTCCGATTCCTAGCACCACAGTCCCCGCAACTTTAAGAGCTCCGGGTGTGCGGCGAAGCTTGTGCATATTTGTACTCTTGTCGGATCCCGCGAAAATCTTCGACTCTGCTCGATCTCGTCTGTGCTGATTTCGACTGCGCAGACCCCGGTGATCAATCTCCGGATGAATAGTTTCCATCAAATGGGTAGCATCCTCAGATACGTGCCCTTCCCAATGAATCGGCTCAGCCGCGCTACTAGAAAATAGCGTTCTGGCGAATTGCTCAGCCGTAGGCCTGCTGTGCGGGTCAACGCTCAATGACTCAATCAGTAGCTCGTGGACAATGTCGGGGATGGTTGGGAACATGACGCTGGCCGGAGCCCGACTCCATTCAGGATCCGGTGGCCGACCTGAGAGCAAGAACCATAGGCAAGCACCCAAAGAGTAAACGTCCTGCGCCCCCACTTGGGGTTCTAGTTCTCCAGAACTGGCTTCAGGGGCCATAAATCCGGGTGTGCCTGCACCTGAGGGGATTTGTGTCTCTGATGCAGCTTCCTGGAAGTCAATAATTTTAGGCATTCCACTGGCAGTAAGCAGGACATTGGCTGGCGACAGATCACCATGCCTCGTGCCTGCGGAATGCATCACCGACAATGTCTGAGCGACCGGGGCCAGCGCAGTAATACATTCTCCAAGGCTGAAGACACCACGGCTATGGACCAGCTCGGCGACGCTTCCGCCGGGACAGTATTCCATGATCAACCCATCACCCAATTGTGTCGATAACGTCCCGTAAAAATCGACGACATATTTCCTCGATTCAGTGATGGCGTTTTGCCTCAACGAGGTGACGTTCTCCATAGTCAAACTCAGTTTTAGCACCATGTAAGACTGATCACTTTCCCGGCGCAGCAACCAAACTTTGCACGGTGACTTGGCACTTAATGGTCTAACCGTGACGTACCCGGGACTGATTGGCCACGATAAGACATTCGTTGATTCATTCATGTCTCCGTTGTAGTCCAAAAACCAGAAACACAAGTTGGTTATCCACAGATTTTGGCTCGTCAAGCGAATTAGCGACAGCAAAGACATCGGCGTAGGGTAACCCTCATGGCGATCGAATTCGAACGAGTCGGACTAGGCTCAAAATTTGTGCCCTATAAGGAAGCCTGGGACTACCAAATCCAGTTGCATGATGCGGTAGCCGCGGACGAACAGGCTCCGCGAGTTTTGTTCCTCGAGCATGAAGCGGTCTATACCGCAGGCAAGAGGACCGAACCGGAGGATCTTCCGTTAGACGGCACACCCGTTGTAGACGTAGACCGAGGCGGAAAGCTCACGTGGCACGGACCGGGACAGCTGGTCGGCTATCCCATCGTTAAGCTTCGCAAAATGAGCGCAATACGTCTCTACGTTGAAACCATCGAGGAAGCACTGATCAACGTTGTCAGTGAACTCGGTATCCCCACAGCCCAGATCAAGGGCCGCTCCGGCGTGTGGGTTCCCGGTAAGGATGGCGAGCAAGACAGAAAAATTGCTGCCATTGGCCTTCGCATTAGTCACGGTGTGACCATGCACGGCTTCGCATTAAACTGCTCGAATGAGCTCACCGGTTACGAGCAGATCATCCCGTGCGGTATTACCGATGCAGGTGTCACCACCATCTCAGCTGAGCTAGGTCGTACTGTTACCCCAGAAGACATCGTCGACCGCGTGCAGGTCGAACTCGAACGACTTCTTACCCCTCAAATCGTTTAGACAATCATTCCCTCCGAAAGAAAGAGCCGTTAATGAGCGTCGCACCAGAAGGCCGCCGCATGCTTCGCGTTGAAAAGCGAAACGCTGCAGTGCCAGTGGAACGTAAGCCCGAATGGATCAAGGCAAAGCTGAACATTGGGCCCGAATACGTTGGCCTAAAAAACCTCGTGCAGTCCGAAGGACTTCACACTGTCTGCGAAGAAGCAGGCTGCCCAAACATTTTTGAGTGCTGGGAAGACCGCGAAGCGTCATTCCTCATCGGTGGATCCGAGTGCACTCGTCGTTGCGATTTCTGCCAGATCGCTACCGGCAAACCATCCCCTATCGATCGCTCGGAACCTTTCAAGGTCGCCATGAGCGTAAAGAAGATGGATCTTCGTTACGCCACGGTCACCGGTGTCGCCCGCGATGATCTTGAAGACGAAGGTGTCTGGCTGTACGCCGAGACTGTCCGTCAGATTCACAAGATGAATCCAACCACCGGTGTTGAATTGCTGATTCCTGACTTCTCAGGAAAGCCAGAGAATCTTGACGTTATCTGCGACTCCGCTCCAGAGGTTTACGCGCACAATGTTGAAACTGTGCCACGTATCTTCAAGCGCATTCGCCCAGCATTCCGCTACGACCGTTCCATGGATGTCATTTCCCACGGCCGTAAGCGCGGATTGATCACTAAGTCGAACTTGATCTTGGGCATGGGTGAAACTCGTGAGGAAATCTCCGAGGCAATGCGCGATCTTTATGAAGCCGGTTGCGACCTGCTGACTTTGACGCAGTACCTGCGCCCAACCGACCTTCACCTGCCGGTGGATCGTTGGGTTACCCCTCAGGAATTTGTTGAATTGCAGCAGGAAGCTGAAGAGCTCGGCTTTGCTGGCGTCATGTCTGGTCCATTGGTCCGTTCTTCATACCGTGCCGGTCGCCTCTGGGCAGGCGCCATGCGCAAGAAGGGTCGCGAGATTCCAGAAGAACTTTCGCACATCGAACCCTCAGGCAACACCCGTCAGGAAGCCGCTTCACTGATCAAGTAAAGCTTCTCAGTTGTGAACATTTGCGAAGGCCTCGTAGTCCCCTAGTTCAATTTTGAACAACGGCTACGAGGCCTTTGGCATATCAATTGATCGTCACATGCAGATGATTTTCCCGCGCGCCCGCTCTGGGCTTAGAACTCTGATCACAATCGCGTAGACTTAAGGCACTATGGCCAAAAACTCCCACAACGAAGCAGCCGCGCAACCAAAGCGTGGCCTGTTTTCGCGTAAACCAAAAGCTGAGAAGAAGAACAAAGAACCAGGCCGATTGAAGCAAATCGGACAAGTCTTCCAGATGACCCGCCGCAACGACCCTATGGTCGTTTGGTGGATGGCACTGGCAGCCTTGGCTGTAATTGCAGTCTGCTTGGTCATCGGTATCTTGATCAACAACTGGATCACCATGTTGATCATCGCCATTCCGCTGGCTCTTCTTGCGGCAATGTTCATCATGTCCCGTCGTGCCGAAAGAGCCGCCTTCTCACAGCTTGAAGGTCGTCCCGGTGCTGCCGGTGCCGCGATGAGCGTGCTGCGTCGTGGCTGGATCCTGAAGCAGGAACCAGTGGCTTACAACCGCCACCAGGATTTGGTTTTCCTCGCCGTCGGTCGTCCCGGTGTTGTGCTGGTTACCGAAGGCCCTAAGACTCGTGTTCGCGAACTTGTTAGCTCCGAACGCAAGCGTATTGCTCGCGTTCTGCCAAACGTCCCAATCCACGTCATCAACGCTGGACAGGACGAAGACCAGACCAGCTTGGTGAACGTCGGCAAGGAAATGAAGAAGCTTCCTAAGGCCATCACCAAACTTGAGGTGAGCGCGATCGATAAGCGTCTAAGTACGTTGACTGCTAATCGCTTGCCTATCCCTAAGGGCGTTGACCCTAGCCGCGTTCGGCCAAACCGCCGTGCAACCCGTGGTCGCTAAGAACTAGACATGCAAGAAGCCGCAACAGGAATTTTTCCTGTTGCGGCTTCTTTGTTTTCTCTACAATTTTTCACTCATCGGATGTTGACCAAAATGCTCTTGGCTAACCGGTCGTGCAATCCGCGCTGATCTTTATCGGTAACGAATACCGGAATCGCTAGGCAAAGGAGCAAAGACCGGATCAGTCCTTGCAAGGGCCTTAGTGCCGAGCCATCCATGGACTGCACCTGAAGCCCAAAAGTTCTATGTCCAATGGTGTGGCCGGTGAATCCTACGCCGATAATCTGTCCTGCACAGAACAGCAACAGCGTGGCAAGGTCACCTAGATCAAATAGCCACCAGCTAAGGAGCATTGACAGTCCCCAGTCGATAAACAATGCACCGACCCGTTTAGGGAAGCGTCCTATTGAACCAGGACCTTTTTCCGGTCGGCCCAAATCTTGTCCTGGCCATTGTTGCGTGCTGTGCTGTGGCGGGCCCTCAAGCCACGAACCGAAGTCTTTTCTTTCCACGTCTTCAAGTCTATCGAGCCTTTCTGTGCGTCGTGACAAGGTGTGAATTGACTGCGAAAAAGTACGCTAAGTGTCCGAGTCAGATTATTACGAACTGCATCGTGCCAGATCAGAGCGATACGACATGCCCGAGTTTCGTCCTTGTAACAGGCTGGAAACAATAGAGACACCATTCAGAAACGGATTGTGGGTAAGCTCTATACGTAAGCAAGGGAACCAGCGGGGCCATCCCGTCTGATCGTTCTGTTTACCAAAACTCATATCTCACCAGGGAGTCACCTGCACATGTTTACCAGTCCAGAAGAAGTCTTGGCATATATTGCCGATGAGGACATCAAGTTCGTCGATATCCGTTTCACCGACCTGCCAGGCGTACAGCAGCACTTCAACGTGCCTGCAAAGTCCGTAGACGCCGACTTCTTCGTCAACGGCCAGCTCTTCGATGGTTCTTCCATCCGCGGCTTCGCTGGCATCTCTGAATCAGACATGCAGTTGATCCCAGATGTCACCACCGGCTTCATCGATCCATTCCGTATCGAAAAGACCTTGGCTTTCAACTTCTCCATCATCAACCCACGTACCGGTGAGCCTTACCACCGTGACCCACGTGGCGTTGCAGAGCGTGCCGAGGCTTACCTCGAGTCCACCGGCATTGCTGACACCGCATTCTTCGCTCCAGAAGCTGAATTCTTCATCTTCGAAGATGTTCGTTACGAATCGAAGCCAGAAGGCGCGTTCTACAAGATCGATTCTGACGAAGCTCCATGGAACACCGGCCGCAAGGAAGAGGGTGGCAACCAGGGTTACAAGACTGCCTTCAAGGGCGGTTACTTCCCAGTTGCTCCAACTGACAAACAGGCTGACCTGCGTGACGCTATCTGCGTTGAGCTGGACAAGGCTGGCCTCGAAGTTGAGCGTAGCCACCACGAAGTTGGCGCAGCCGGCCAGGCTGAGATCAACTACAAGTTCAACACCATGGTTCACGCTGCTGACGAACTGATGCTCTTCAAGTACGTCGTCAAGAACGTAGCCGATGCATGGGGCAAGTCCGCAACCTTCATGCCAAAGCCAGTCTTCGGCGACAACGGTTCGGGCATGCACGTTCACCAGTCGCTGTGGACCGGTGGCGAGCCACTGTTCTACGACGAGAAGGGCTACGCCGGCCTGTCCGACGTTGCTCGCTGGTACATCGGTGGCCTGCTGAAGCACGCATCTGCTGTTCTTGCATTCACCAACCCAACCGTGAACTCCTACCGTCGTCTGGTCAAGGGCTTCGAAGCTCCAGTGAACATGGTTTACTCGCAGGGTAACCGCTCGGCTGGTATCCGTATCCCAATCACCGGTTCGAACCCTAAGGCAAAGCGCATCGAGTTCCGCGCACCAGATGCTTCCTCAAACCCATACTTGGCATTCGCTGCACAGCTGATGGCAGGCCTGGACGGCATCAAGAACCGTATCGAGCCAGCTGAGCCAATCGATAAGGATCTCTACGAGCTTCCAGCAGAAGAAGCCAAGGACATCCAGCGTGCACCTGAGAGCCTTGAAGAGGCCCTGAAGGCACTGGAAGCAGATCACGAGTTCTTGCTCGAAGGTGGAGTATTCACCGAAGACCTGATCAGCACTTGGGTTGAGTACAAGCGCGAAAACGAAATCAAGCCACTGAGCCTGCGTCCGAACCCATACGAGTTCGACCTGTACTACGGCTGCTAATCACGCTCCTGCCATAAGGGCAGACTGATTAGTCGAAGCTGGGTCCCACCACTTTTGGTGGGACCCAGCTTTTTGTCATTGTTAGTCTGTAAACATGGATATTTCCGATTGGGTGAGCGTACAACGTGAAGACGGCGAGACGGTAGGCTACCTCCAACCTGTCACGCCCGACTACTCTCTAGTGATCCCCCGCAATATCTTGGGACACGCAATCGCTGAACCACACGAATATTCTGCAGCTGAATACCTTTTGGAAGAACGCGGCATCGCTGAGCTGATGAGTAACTGGAGACTTGATGCTCAAGAACAAGAGAAGACAGAAGAACTCACAATCCTAGAGGTCTCACCTCTCGGCATTGTGTTGGCTAACGCTCTGCGAGTCAAAGCTTTGGAAGCTACCGAACGGATCCACGTGATGTGGCCAGACGTGGAGCAAAGGCTCACAGTTACAACAAAAAGCCACCGGTAGCCAAAGAGGCTTTTGCCCCTACTCCCCTCTGACCTATGAAGGTTCTCTAAGCAACGCTGTGGCGTAGCGACGGCGTGTGTACTTCTGCGCAAGCAACAGTAACGGGAATATTATTCGCCAGTGCAGATGATCTGATGGAGCTGTCAGTGAGCGGATCACTAAGAAGATGCCGGCCTGTTCACGAACGAGAATGAACGCCTCTTCCCCACTGACAGGGTGGCCTGACAGTGTCTTGTAGGCAATGCCAACAGGTGAACTTTCCTCGATGACATCCACGACTTCGATAGGTTCGTCGATGCTCATCGGTCCCAGCCTGACACGTAATTCAGGGTGTGCACCGATAGCTACTCGTGGTTCCCCGGTAACGGTAAAACCGCTTCGTGTCTTGATTTTCCAGTGGAGTAAAGCATCACAGCCGCGTTCCCAGAGCATTTCACCAGAGCCAAGATAGATCTTGCGTTCCCAGCGTCGATAGCCGGCCGGAGCAGTTGTCCACTGATTCAGTTGGAAGCTGGGTCAAAGACACTTTGAGCTAGTCTTCAAAACCGTAGAAGAGCAGTTCAAAGATGCTTCGCGCGTGACGAGTCGCCCTAAGGTAATCTTCTTCGAGCTCGACGCCGAAGTGCGGCTCGTAACCACACCATCGGGCCACGGCTTCCATATCCCGCGACGAGCTTGGCAAAACATCGCTTGAACGCCCGGAGGTAATGATCTCAGCGCTACGAATGCGCGTGGCTAGACGCCAGGCATTCGCTAACTGTTCAGCATCATCTTCCGTGATTAGTTCAATCTTTGCCAGCTCTTCTAGCGCCTTCAAGGTTGAGGTTGTGCGCAGCGATTCGTGCTGCCAGGCATACTGAAGCTGATAGAACTGCACCAGCCATTCAATATCCGACAGTGAACCGCGACCCAATTTTAGATGCCTGTTGGGATCTGCGCCGCGAGGAAGTCGTTCAGATTCAACACGAGCTTTGATCTTACGAATGTCGCGAATTTCGCTCTCTTCCAGTCCCTTACCGTAGCGAACAGGTTTGATCAACGCGATAAAATCATCGGCCAGTACAGCATCCCCAGCGAAGGGACGCGCTCTTTGCAAAGCTTGGCGTTCCCATACTTCTGCCCATCGTGCGTAGTAGGAAGCGTAGGCGTCGATGGAACGCACCAAGATCCCCTGTCTCCCTTCGGGACGAAGATCAGAATCCACCTTGAGTTTTACTTCAGCAGGAATTGCTGGCTTCAGCGGCTTCGAGGTCCACGAGATCAACTCAGTGACTACTCGCAGTGCTTGTTCCTGAGCAGCTTGAGCTGGCGCACCAGGAACGGAACGCTGGACAAATAGGACATCTGCGTCAGATCCATAACCAATTTCTCGACCACCTTGTCGACCCATCGCAATGACCGAAATAACCGCCTGCACACCGTGCTTTTCTTGATCCGCGCTCAACAGAACCCTTAGCACGCCGTCAATCATCGCTCCATCGATGTTCGACAGTGCCTGACCGACCTCGTCAACCGTGAGCAGTCCTGCGCCATCGGCCAGAGCCACACGCAAGAACTCACGCCGTCGCACCATGCGAATCATCCTGATTGCGCTCTCTGGCTGCTTGGTGCGGTGAATGATCGACTGGTTTTGCTGTAAGAGACTCTCAAGGCTCTGCGGTGCCAAGGATGCATCCGAACCCAGCCAGGCGGCCGCTGCAGGCTCATTGGCAAGCAGGTCCGTCAGGAAGCGGGTGTTGGACAATAAATGGCTCAGGCGCTCGGCTGCGGCGTTAGTATCACGCAGCATGCCCAAGAACCAGTGCGTCTTACCTAAGGATTCACTGAGTCGGCGGAATCCAAGCAACCCTGCGTCCGGGTCAACACCACGAGCAAACCAGTCCAATAGCACCGGTAGCAGTTGTCGTTGCAGCGAGGACCTGCGAGACACTCCACCGGTCAACGCTTCAATGTGGCGCATAGCGGCTTTAGGGTCAAGATAACCTAGGGCACGCAAACGCGCTTGGGCCGACTCAGCAGTCAGCCTGACGTCATCAGCGGAGAGGTTGGAACTGCTGACCAACAGTGGACGGTAGAAGATCCGTTCATGAAGCGAACGCACCATACGCTTGGTCTCGTTCCAGCGGCGCATCAGCTTTTCTGGGCTGGTCGGCTGAAGGTCCCCTGCGCCTCGAATGGAGCGCGCCAGAATTCGCTGCGCAGATTCGGCCCGTGGCATAAGGTGCGTACGGCGTAGCTGGCTGAGCTGGATACGGTGCTCTAATAAACGTAAAAAGCGGTAGGAATCATCAAAGTTTGTCGCATCTTCACGGCCAATGTAACCAATATTGCTCAGTGCGTGAATTGCTAGTGTGGTCGTCGGAATTTGAATGTCCCGGTCAACTCGCCCATGCACCAGCTGCAGCAACTGCACGGTGAATTCCACGTCGCGCAAGCCGCCAGGACCGAGCTTGATCTGCCAGGCAATATCATCTTTGGAAATGTTGTCGCTGACTCGTCGACGCATCGCCTGTACTGATTCAACAAATCCATCACGCTCTGAGCTGGACCACACCATGGGCGAAACCATGCGCTCATAAGAGCGACCCAACTCCTGGTCACCGGCAATGCAACGGGCTTTAAGTAGTGCCTGGAATTCCCAAGAATGAGCCCAACGACGATAGTAGGCTTCGTGGGATGACAAGGTGCGGGTTAGCGCGCCGTCTTTGCCTTCGGGACGCAGGTTGGCGTCGACTTCCCAGAGCATTGGTTCAGGGCCCGGAACCATCAAAGCTCGTGCGGTATTTCCGCACAGGACCGTGGCGATAGCGGAAGCTAGATCATCCTCGATACCCGGGGCAGAACCGTGCACATAAATGACGTCCACATCAGAGATGTAGTTCAGTTCGCGAGCACCACATTTACCCATCCCAATGATGGAGACCTTCACGCGGTCCACGTCTTGCGCATCATACTGTTCGGCAGCTTCAGCGCGGGCTATAGCCAGCGCACCTTCCAATGCTGCCCCAGCCATATCGGCTAATTCGGCGGCCACGTTGGGTAGGATCCGTTGCGGGTTGCTGGCCCCAAGATCTCGATGAGCTAGCGCAAGTAATGCCTTGCGGTAACTGGTGCGCAATCGCTGGCGGCCCTCGGCTCCAGTGAATGAGGAAACCCAGTGACCACCAGTTGTACGCTTGGCATCAATTGATGCCAGCATGCTCTCCACTAGATGTTCAGGCGTAGCTTGCTCAAACTCAGTGCAAGGTGCGGTGCGCACCGTCTCCAGTGCCTCGGGACAACGAATCAGGAACTCACCAAGCGCTGAGGAACTGCCAAGCAGTCTAACCAAGCCCTGGCAGGTTTCAGGATCCGAGAAAATCTTGATTGCCTCGGGATGACGATCCACTAAGCGCAACGCCAAGAGCAATGACTGATCAGGATCTGGAGCATGGGCCATCTTGCTCACGATCAGCTTCGGATCAATCGGGTCGAGCTCCGGTGATTGCAGGAACTTTTTGGCCCGTTCGATATCGCTGAAACCAGCGTTGATCAATGATCGTGAGGATACGTCTGGCATGGTGATTCTTATATCTTCCACAAATCGCCGCGTGCAAGCACGCGGCGATTTCTCTAGAGGGTACTCAGATTCTTGGTGAGCTCGAACGGGGTGACTACCTGACGGTATTCTTCCCATTCAGCTTTTTTATTAGAGATGAAGGAGTTGAAAACCTGCTCGCCGAGGATCTCGGCCATGAGCTCGGATTCCTCCATCACGCGCAGTGCTTCGTGCAAGCTACCTGGCAGCGGAACGTGCCCTGAGGCGCGACGTTCTGCGGTGGACAGGTTCCACACGTCATCTTCGGTTGGCTCCTCCAGCTCATAGCCGTCGCGGATACCCTTCAGACCTGCACCAAGCAGGCAAGCGTAGGCGAGGTATGGGTTGGCTGCCGAGTCAATGCCACGGTATTCAACGCGAGCGCTCTGACCCTTGCCTGGCTTGTACAGCGGAACGCGTAGCAGTGCCGAACGGTTGTTGTGACCCCACGAGCGGTGGCTCGGAGCTTCTCCCCCGCCCCACAGGCGCTTGTACGAGTTCACGTACTGGTTGGTCACCGCGGTCATCTCTGGTGCGTGGTGCAAAATACCCGCAATAAACGAGCGTGCTACGTCAGAGAGCTGGTATTCACGACCGGCTTCGAAGAAGGCATTGCTGTCTCCTTCAAAGAGCGAGAAGTGAGTGTGCATGCCGCTACCTGGATGTTCTGAGAACGGCTTCGGCATGAAGGTTGCGTGAATGCCCTTTTGCATCGCCATCTCTTTGATGACGGTACGGAAGGTCATGATGTTATCTGCAGTCTGCAATGCGTCCGCGTAACGAAGGTCGATTTCGTTCTGGCCTGGGCCGGTCTCGTGGTGCGAGAACTCTACGGAAATACCCAAAGCTTCAAGCGTCGTTACCGAAGCACGGCGGAAGTCCTGGCCAACGCCATCCGGCACGTGGTCAAAGTAGCCACCGGTGTCGATTGGCTGTGGACGCCCGTTGGCGTCAAGCTGATCGTCTTTGAGGAGGTAAAACTCAATTTCAGGGTGCGTATAGCAGGTGAAGCCCATGTTGGATGCTTCGGTGAGCTGTCGCTTGAGAACCTGACGAGGATCCGCGTTGGACGGCTGACCTTCTGGGGTCAGGATGTCGCAGAACATTCGGGAAGTCGGTTCGACTTCACCGCGCCATGGCAAGATCTGGAAGGTTGATGGATCCGGCTGAAGCAACATGTCGGATTCTGAGATTCGTGACAGGCCGTCAATTGACGAACCGTCGAAGCCCAGACCCTCTTCAAAGGCGTCTTCAACTTCAGCAGGCGCCAACGCAACGGATTTCAGTGAACCAACTACGTCGGTAAACCACATTCGCACAAATCGAACGTCACGTTCTTCAATGGTGCGCAGCACAAATTCCTGCTGACGATCCATTATCCACCACCTTTGGATTTCTGATATCCGGACCTGATCACGGCCGGTAAGAAAAATTGACCTGTGGCAACACTATATCGGTTCCGGCCGGGCCGATGGACAAGCATCGCCCAGTCCAAGTGCGATAAAGTCATTTTATGCCTCAACCATACCTAGGGAATCCTGATAAAGGCCCGTCCCGCATCCGAATTCATCACCTTCAGCAGGCAAAAGATCGCGGCGAAAAATTCGCGATGTTAACTGCCTATGACGTAATGATGGCCGAAATTTTTGATTCAGCAGGAATTGAGATCCTGCTGGTTGGCGATTCTGCAGCAAATACCGTGCTTGGCTACAGTTCAACGTTGCCGATCACGCTGGATGAAATGTTGGTGTTCACCAAGGCCGTTGCCAACGGCACCAAACGTGCCATGGTTGTCGCCGATCTGCCTTTCGGAAGTTACGAGCAATCCCCCGCACAGGCCGTCGAGTCCGCAGTGCGCCTTTTGAAAGAGGGCGGCGCCCACGCCGTGAAGATGGAGGGAACCGCGCAGTACGCTGCACATGTGAAAGCCATGGTCCTCGCTGGCGTTCCGGTCATCGGTCATATCGGTTTCACCCCGCAAGCAGAGCACGCATTGGGTGGTTACCGCGTACAAGGTCGCGGTGATGCTGTGGAACAGATGAAAACCGATGCATTGGCTTTCCAAGACGCTGGAGCTTTTGCCATCCTCATCGAAATGGTGCCAAGTGATGCGGCAGCGCAAGTTGATGCCGCGTTGCGCGTCCCGACCGTCGGCATTGGCGCCGGTTCAGCCACTACCGGACAGGTATTGGTGTGGCAGGACATGCTGGGCCTAGGTGAGCGACGCACTCCGCGCTTCGTCAAAAAGTATGCAGATCTTCGCAGCGTAGTTGGACAGGCTGTCAGCGAGTACCACCAAGACGTCCTGAACGGATCATTCCCATCCGCTGAATACGAATTCAAAGAGTAGTATCGCGGCCTAGAACTATCTATGCCTAGAACTAACTAAGGCGATGGCGGAACAGGTGATTACTCACTTGTTCCGCCACCGCCTTAGTTGTGCACGATCGCTGCATCCGTTAGGAGCGAACGACTACTGCTCGTCTTCCTCGGATTCGTCCCACGCTTCGTTGCGTGCCTGCACCTTGGTCATAGCAGCTTCGGCTTCGGCAGCAGTTTCGTAAGGGCCCAACAACTGCGACCAATCAGACTGTGGTCCCTTTTCCACACTCTTGGTGGAAACGTTGTACCAGTATTGTCCTTCATCAGGGGTGCCAGCTGAACTCATCGCAAACTCCTTAATTCTAGGTTCGTACGTCCACTTACACGTTAGCCCAGCAACCAGAAAATAGGTGGAACACCACCTACAAGTTGGCCAGAAACGCGCCAGGCTAAAACCTGCATGAAGCTAGAATTAGTTTCATGGCTACTGCTGCAACTGCACCAATTGGAAACTTGACCGCTGGCACCGTCTCCCCCGAGCTTCCGGTGCCCAAACACATCGAACGGCCTGAGTACGTTGGCAAAAAAGAGCCTTCGGAGAACTCCGCTTCAGAAGTGAAGAGCCCCGAGGTTATCGAACGTATCCGTGTTGCTTCTCGAATTGCGGCTCAAGCTCTTGAAGAAGTTGGTAAGGCCTGCCAGCCCGGAATTACCACCGATGCGCTGGACCGACTCGGTCACGAGTTCCTCATGGACCACAACGCTTACCCATCCACCTTGGGTTACCGCGGCTTCCCCAAGTCCCTTTGCTCCTCACTGAACGAAGTCATCTGCCATGGCATCCCTGATACCACCGTGCTGCAAGATGGTGACATCATCAACATTGATATCACTGCGTACATTGGTGGAGTTCACGGCGATAACAACGCGACATTCCTCGTTGGTGACGTTGATGAAGAATCGCGTCTATTGGTAGAACGCACTGAAAATTCACTCAAGCGTGCCATCAAGGCTGTGATGCCAGGACGTGAAATCAACGTCATTGGACGCAGTATCGAGACCTACGCCAAGCGGTTTGGCTACGGGGTTGTCAAAGACTTTACCGGCCACGGTGTGGGCGAATCCTTCCACTCCGGCCTGATCATCCCGCACTATGATGCGGCTCCTGCCTACAACACGTTGATTGAGCCGGGCATGGTCTTCACCATCGAGCCAATGTTGACCTTGGGCACCATTGACTGGGATATGTGGGCCGATGATTGGACTGTCACCACCAAGGACAAGAAGCGCACCGCTCAGTTTGAGCACACGCTGCTGGTGACCGACGACGGTGCAGAGATCCTAACCCTGCCGTAAGGTCTCTGTCTAAGAAAAAGCGAATGCCGGTATTCAAACCAAGGTTTGAATACCGGCATTCGCGTTAATAAGCGTTGAGTCTATTCTGCGGTCAATGGACGCTGAGTACCCTGAGGCGTAGTACTTCGTCGATCGCGCAGACGTCCAATGGCGCTTTCGAAGTCCGAGAGCGACTGGAAGTTGTGATAAACACTGGCAAAGCGCAGGTAAGCCACTTCGTCCAAACGCGAGAGCGGCTCCAAAATTGCAAGCCCAACCTGATGCGCAGGAATTTCTGCCGCACCTGAGGTACGCACGGCCTCTTCCACTTCCTGTGCCAGAACGGCAAGGTCGTGGTCAGTAACTGGGCGCCCTTGGCAAGCCTTACGCACACCATTGATCACCTTGTTGCGGGAGAACGGTTCCACAGCACCTGACTGCTTAAGAACACTCAAGCTCGCGGTCTCGGTGGTGGTGAAGCGTCGAGAACACGCTGTGCACTGGCGACGGCGACGGATTGACACGCCGTCGTCAGCAACTCGGCTGTCGACCACGCGGGAATCTGCGTTACGGCAATACGGGCAATTCATGGCACCTCCGTCTTTGGCCAGTGAAGCATTCTCGATTACGCGGGCGACGAGAATCCACTCATGTCACCTACAAGTTTAGCGCCTAATGAGCGTTTCGTACTGCTACCGCGTCACCGTGCGCTGGTAGGTCCTCCGCGTTGGCCAGATTGATCACGTGGGCAGCGACATCGCTCAGCGCGGCCTCGCTGTAATTAATGACCTGAATAGCTTTTAAGAAGGTATTCACGTTCAGTCCCGATGCGTGGACAGCGGTGCCGTTGGTAGGCAGTACGTGATTCGAACCGGCGCAGTAGTCCCCCAAAGACACTGGCGCGTAGGAGCCGACAAATACGGCGCCGGCCGCGGTAATGCGCGCTGCCGTGGCTTGCGGATCCTGCACCATGATTTCGAGGTGTTCGGCCGCGTAAGCGTTGGCAACTTCAATGCCCTGTTCCAAATCCTTGATCAGGATAATGGCGGACTGGGTTCCCGACAGTGCCTCACAGACTCGCTGCGAGTGCTTGGTGTTCGCTACCTGGCCTACTAGTTCACCACGAACTGCACTGGCCAACTTTTCGGAATCAGTAATCAATACTGCTGCCGCGTTAGCGTCGTGTTCAGCCTGCGAGATCATGTCGGCGGCAACAAACTTTGCACTGGCGGTGTCATCAGCCAAGATCGCAATTTCCGTAGGACCAGCCTCGGCGTCGATACCCACAACACCCTTAACCAGTCGCTTTGCGGTAGCGACAAAAACGTTGCCCGGACCGGAAATCACGTCAACAGGTTCGATACCACCGCGTTGATCATTTTCAACCTCCACACCATAGGCGAAAGCCGCAACAGCTTGGGCACCACCCATTGCGTGAACCTCATCAATGCCCAGTAACTTAGCTGCAGCCAAGATGGTTGGGTGTGGCAAGCCACCAAATTCTTTTTGTGGTGGGCTGGCCAAAGCTAGTGAACTAACCCCTGCGGCCTGCGCCGGCACGGTATTCATAATGACTGACGATGGGTACACCGCAAGACCACCAGGTACGTAGAGACCTACACGACGCACAGCAACCCAGCGTTGGGTGACGGTGGCACCATTTGAGTAACCGACCTCGGTATCCTGCGGGCGCTGGGCAGCAGCAAAGACGCGTGCGCGAGCGATGGATTCTTCCAGTGCTTCACGAACCAGAGGATCCAGTTCTGCAAGAGCTCGATCCAGCTCATGCTGTGGCACGCGGGTGTGTTCCAGTTCCACATGATCAAAGCGCTTGGCAAGCTCCTTAAGCGTTTCCATGCCACGAGCTCGAACGTCATCGATGATGCCTTGAACCGCAACGGTTGCCGTCTGCGTGTTCATTTCGGGGCGTGGAAGGTGTGCCTTGAGCTGCGCATAGCTCAGGGTTTCATTGCGCCAGTCGATAGTGGCGAGGTCTGAAAATTCGGTGTCTTCAATAGTGCTCACACATCAAGCTTAACGCCGATGACCGGGCGAGGTTTTATTGATTACCTCACCCGGTCACTAAAACTGTGCTTACACGTCCAAACAATGCGGGCCGAGCAGCACCTTGAGGTCCCCAAACAGGGCTGGATTCGGATTAACTCGGAAGTTCATTCCCAGTCGCATCAATGAGGTACCGCGGCTACCGGTGAGCTTAACGCGCACTTCGGTATTGCCACTATGGGTGCGAAGTACATCGCCCAGTCGTTGCACCAGTGATTCAGTAGCCTTGTGCGTTGGAATGCCAATGACCACTGGACCGCCGTTGGCGTCCTCGGAAATTTCCGGGATCATCATCTCTTGTGCGTTGAGCGTGATTGATCCATCATCGCGTCGCTGGACGCGTCCCTTGATGACCACGAGCAGGTCATCGGCCAGGATCTCGGCAATCGGCTGGTAGGCCTGCCCGAAGAACATCACTTCCATCGAGCCCGAAAGATCTTCGATTTCACAGCGCGCGTACGGGTTGCCACTCTTCTTGGCAATTCGACGCTGCAATCCGGAAATCATGCCCGCGATGGAAATGATGTGCCCATCTTGAGGTCCATCATCAGAAAGTACGTGGGTGACAGGCATATCCGCATATTGGTCAAGCGCTGAGCCCAAACCCTGCAACGGGTGATCAGATACGTATAGTCCGAGCATGTCACGCTCGTAGGCGAGCTTTTCCTTCTTGTCCCAGTCCGGCAGGTCTGGGATGGCAACATTCATCGATTCTGAAGCTTCGTCAGAACCCAACGCACTGAAGAGGTCAAACTGGTTGGCTGCTTCGTTGCGCTTCACCTGAATCACCGAGTCGACGGCTTCTTCGTGGATCGCTACCAGGGCTCGACGCGGATGCTTCAGCGAGTCAAAGGCGCCGGCTTTGATCAGTGATTCAATGGTTCGCTTGTTGCAAACTACTGCTGGAACCTTGCTCAGGAAGTCACTGAAGTCGTTGTAGTTTCCCTTTTCTTTACGGGCCTCGACGATGCCGGCCACGGCGTTGGTACCAACGTTTCGAATAGCGCCCATACCAAAGCGGATGTCCTTACCCACTGGGGTAAAGTTCAGCGCCGATTCGTTAACATCCGGTGGCAAAACGGTGATGCCGATGTGGCGACATTCGTTCAGGTACAGCGCAAGCTTGTCTTTGTCGTCACCAACCGAGGTCAGCAGCGCCGCCATGTATTCGGCAGGGTAATGCGCTTTGAGGTATGCGGTCCAGTAGGAAACCACACCATAGGCGGCCGAGTGGGCTTTGTTGAAGGCGTAGTCCGAGAATGGAAGCAGAATATCCCACAGCGTCTTCACCGCAGCGTCGGAATACCCGTTGTCGTTCATACCCTGTTTGAAGCCTGCAAACTGCTTATCCAGTTCAGACTTCTTCTTTTTACCCATGGCACGGCGCAAAATATCTGCCTGACCCAGGGAGTACCCGGCCAGCTTCTGCGCGATCGCCATAACCTGCTCTTGGTAAACGATCAGGCCATAGGTTCCACCGAGGATATCGGCCAGTGGCTCTTCAAGCTCAGGGTGGATCGGGGTAACTTCCTGCAGACCCGTTTTGCGCAAGGCATAGTTGGTGTGCGAGTTAGCACCCATGGGGCCTGGACGGTAAAGCGCGATAACTGCGGAGATGTCTTCAAAGTTATCCGGGCGCATCATTTTCAGCAGCGAGCGCATCGGACCGCCATCAAGCTGGAACACGCCTAGCGTGTCACCGCGAGCTAGCAGGTTATAAGCCTCGACATCTTCAATGCCCAGGGTTTCCAGATCGATTTCGTCGCCGGTGTTGTACCGGACGTTTTCCAAAGCATCGGAAATGATGGTGAGGTTACGCAGACCCAAGAAGTCCATCTTGATCAGGCCTAGGCCTTCACAGGTTGGGTAATCGAACTGCGTGATGACCTGTCCGTCTTGGATACGGCGCATAATTGGGACCACATCAATGATGGGATCAGAACTCATGATGACGCCGGCCGCGTGCACGCCCCATTGTCGCTTTAGACCTTCAAGGCCCTTGGCAGTTTCAAAGACGCGGGCAGCTTCCGGGTCATTAGCGACCAGGTTACGGAAATCCCCAGCTTCGGAATAACGCTTAGCTTCGGGGTTTTCAATATCGTTCAGGGCAATATCCTTGGCCATCACCGCTGGCGGTAGGGCCTTGGTTAGGGTTTCACCCATGCTGAAGGGATAGCCCAGCACACGCGAGGAATCCTTCAGCGCCTGTTTGGTCTTGATCGAACCATAGGTAACGATCATGGATACACGTTCATCGCCATACTTCTCGGTCACGTACTTGATGACCTCAGAACGGCGGCGATCATCGAAGTCGACGTCGAAGTCGGGCATGGAAACACGTTCAGGGTTCAAGAAACGCTCGAAGATCAAACCATGGACCAGTGGGTCCAAGTCCGTAATACGCATAGCGTAAGCAACCATCGAACCTGCACCAGAACCACGTCCTGGACCAACGCGAATTCCGTTGCTCTTGGACCAGTTGATGAAGTCCGCAACAACCAGGAAGTAACCCGGGAAACCCATCTTGATGATGACATCAAGCTCGTAGTCCGCCTGCTTGCGTGAAGCTTCGGGAATTCCGTCCGGGTACCGGTAGTGAAGACCCCTGTCGACTTCCTTGATCAGCCAGCTGGTTTCATCCTCGCCTGGCGGGCAAGGGAACTTTGGCATGTAGTTGGCGTTGGTATCAAAGTCGACTTCAACGCGGTCTGCGATAGCTAGGGTGTTGTCACAGGCTTCGGGGAATTCCTTGAAAAGTTCGCGCATTTCTCGCGCACTCTTGAGGTAGTAGCCGGTGCCGGAGAACGCAAAGCGGCTACCGCCTTGATCATAGGTCGGCTCATCAAGGGTCGAGCCCGAGTTGATGGCCAGCAAGGCTTCGTGAGCCTTAGCGTCTTCTTCATGGGTGTAGTGCAGGTCGTTGGTGGCAACGAGCGGAATGTCCAGTTCTTTGGCAAGACGAAGCAAGTCCTTGGTAATGCGCCGCTCGATTTCCAGCCCGTGGTCCATGATCTCGCAGAAGTAGTTCTCTTTACCAAAAAGATCTTGCAGCTCAGCAGCTGCAGCTTTGGCTGCGTCGTACTGGCCCAGACGCAATTTGGTTTGCACTTCACCCGAAGGGCAACCAGTGGTGGCGATAATGCCTTCGTGGTGTTCGTTGAGAAGCTCTCGATCCCAGCGTGGGTATTTACCAAATACGGAGTCTAGCGATGCCCGCGATGAACCTTTAAAGAGGTTGTTCATGCCTACGTTGTTATAGGACAGGAGCGTCATGTGGTTATACAGACCACCACCGGAAACGTCGTCGCCTTTTTGCGACTCGTCGGTACGCCACTTCACACGGGTTTTATCGTTACGGGCAGTGCCCGGAGTGACATACGCTTCGACGCCAATGATGGGCTTGACCCCAGCGCCGGTGGCTTGCCTCCAGAAGTCGAAGGCCCCGAAGAGATAGCCGTGATCCGTAATCGCCAGGGACTCCATGCCTTGACGATTAGCCTCAGCAAAAAGTTCGCCGAGTCGGGCAGCACCGTCCAGCATGGAATATTCGGTGTGGGTATGAAGATGAACAAATCCGTCGCGTGTAGCACTCACCCAAACAGTCTAACGACTCTTCGGGACCCTTTGGGTCACCACAGCCCACCCGGTGGCTGTGGTTATCCCGACAGGTTGCCTCTGGCACGGCGAGGTGCCATGCGATCTGCTTTAGTAGTCGCCTTCGCGTAGCAACTCAAGGGCACCGTCAAGGTCTGTTGGGTAGTCACTTTCGTATTCAACCCACTGCCCAGACACGGGGTGACTGAAGCCCAATCGCTTGGCATGTAGCCACTGCCGAGTCAAGCCCAGAGCTGCCCCGAGCTTGGGATCTGCACCGTAGGTTTGGTCTCCGGCGCAGGGGTGTCCAAAGGCGGAGAAGTGCACACGGATCTGGTGTGTTCGACCGGTCTCCAAATGAACTTCAACCAGTGAAGCACGACTAAAAGCTTCGATGACCTTGTAGTGGGTCACCGATTGGCGTCCGCCTTCAAGGACGGCGAACTTCCAGTCATGCCCTGGGTGGCGTCCGATGGGTGCATCGATGGTGCCCTCCAGCGGATCAGGTAACCCTTGGACGACAGCGTGATAGATCTTTTTTGGGGTGCGTTCCTTGAAAGCTCGTTTCAGGGCGGTATAGGCACCCTCCGACTTTGCGACCACCATCAGTCCGCTAGTTCCAACGTCCAGACGGTGAACGATCCCCTGACGCTCTGCTGCACCCGAGGTAGAAATGTTGTAGCCCTCCGCCATGAGAGCGCCCACCACAGTGGGGCCAACCCACCCAGGAGAAGGATGGGCTGCTACGCCGACCGGCTTGTCGATGACTACATAGTCATCGTCATCAGCGATGATCTTCAGCTCTTCCACTTTCTCAACCTTAATTTCTAATGGATCACGTTGTGGCGGGATGGTCACATATAGCTGGTCACCGGCTTTAAGCTTCACAGCTTTTGAAACCGTGCGGCCATTCACTTGTATCTGTGAGTCCTTGCAAAGGCTTAGAGCAAGCGTTCGAGGAATCTGAAGGCTACGTGCCAAGTAGGCATCTAGCCGTGCCCCTACGTCGTCCGGGTCCACAAGTAGTTCGTACGTTGTCGTCTCTGAGGAAATCAAGGCTTAGGCTCCGTTTCATCCAACCCGTGGTCCTCTTCTGCTGGCGAATCTCCGATGGTTCCATCAAGGTTTCGACCGCGAATGAGCATATAAGCGACGGCGATCATCGAACAGACGATAAAGGAGTCGGCAACATTGAAGATTGCGAAGTGATTCACGGAGAACATGTCTACTACGTGACCAAATCCAAAGGCTGGGTCGCGGAAAATGCGGTCCCCTAAATTGCCTAGGACTCCGCCGAGCAAAGCGCCCAGTGCGACCGCCCAGCTGCGTACTAGTACTTTGCGGCTGAGCAGGTAAATGACGAAGACCGCTACTGCTGCTTGGAGTATGGCAAAGATGATGGTGAAGTTTTCTCCGATGGAGAATGCTGCACCAGGGTTCAAAATATAGTGAATGCTCAAGAAGCCTGGAATGACTTCAAATGATTCACCAAGATGCATGTTCTGCTCCACCGCGATCTTCACGACTTGGTCCAGTACCAAGGCGATCAGGGCAATAACTAGGCCCAGGCCCAGAAAGTTTTTGGGTGACAGGGATTTGTTCCCCGATTGAACTGCGTCCACAGTAATACCTATTGATTCCTCTTAAACGTCAACGGTGGTGCCCGGATATTATCCGTGCACCACCGTTGATCTTACTAGATAGCTAGATCAGGTTTTGACCTGTCAGCGACTAGTTCGACTTGGTTGCGTCTGCATCGATCGAACCCTGGGACTCAAGGTCACGCAGCTGTCCTTCGATGTAGGTCTTCAGGCGAGCACGGTAATCGCGCTCGAATCCACGAAGCTGCTCAAGCTTACGTTCGAGAACCGACTTCTGCTGTTCCAGAGCCGACAAGGTCTTGCGGCTCTTTTCCTCTGCAGAGGTAACCAGCGTGTTCGCCTCGGTCTTTGCGTCCGAGATGATCTTGTCGCGCTGCTCAACACCGGAGGCAACGTACTCATCGTGCAAGCGCTGAGCCATCGACAGCACGTTGGCTGCCGACTCTGCGGATTCGCTACGAGGAGCGGCTGCTGGAGTTGCAGCGGCAGCTGATGCAGTCGAAGCGGCAGGTGCTGGAGCGGCAGCAGCAGCAGGTGCTGCGGCTGGCTTCTCTGCAACCGCAGGCTTTGCTTCAGCCTTCTTCTCTTCAACAACCGGCTTTGCAGCTGGAGTTGCAGCCTTAGCTGGCTCTGCTGGCTTAGTTTCGGTCTTCTTCTCCTCAGCAGGCTTTGCTGCTGGAGCTGCCGAAACTGGTGCAGGAACGGTCTGTTCCTTCGATACCGAACCGGCATCTTCACCAAGCTCAGCAAGTCGGCTGCGGAGAGTTTCGTTCTCACCGGTCAGGCGACGCAGCTCCACTACGATCTCGTCGAGGAAGTCATCTACCTCGTCTTGGTCATAGCCTTCACGGAACTTGGTCGGCTGAAACCGCTTATTGACTACGTCTTCTGGCGTTAAAGCCATTGGGTCACCTCAATACTGGGATCATTTCCGCACGACCATGTCTTGCCTTGCGAAACACTTACCTTTGTTGTCAGTGTCGCGACCGGTGAAGTCGGAGCACTATTTCCTAAAGGATATAACGATTTGGACACTAAATACGAAATCAAGCTTACGCTCGTGTCTCATATTCTTTGAATCTACAGGGTTTGGACTCACAGAACAATCCCTGTTCTAGACGAAAACCGCCTAATCAGATCCCTGTACTGGTACCTACGCTGTACACCACTGCTTTGACAAGCATTACAACGATGAACAACAGCAGAAACGACAGGTCAAGACGAATTCCGCCAAGATCTAGTGGTTTGATTCTCCTGCGCAACCAGCGCAGTGGAGGATCAGTAATCGACACGATTGCAGTAGCTGCAATCAATGCGATGCCTTTGGGTTGCCAGTGGCGAGCAAAGCTTTCAGTAATATCCAGCACAATTCGCATCAGCAGTAGAATCTGCAGAATTGCTAAAGCGAGATAGATGATCCCGAACACCATTTGTGTGTGTGCTCCTGGGCTCTTAGCTTTGGTTGAAGAAAGTAGCCTGAGCTTCAGACTTCTTGTGGTCTTCTCCCAGCACCTCAACGGTTGAAGGAGAAAGTAGGAAGACCTTGTTAGTCACGCGCTCGATTGAGCCGTGCAAGGCGAAAACTAGTCCGGCGGAGAAATCAACGAGGCGCTTGGCATCGGTCTCGCCCATATCGGTGACGTTCATAATCACCGGGATTCCGTCACGGAAGTTCTCACCGATGATCTTGGCATCGTTGTAAGAACGTGGGTGAACGGTTGTAATCTGACGCAATTCGGAATCCTCATCCCGTACTGAAGGGGCACGCTTGATTGGGGTGACCGGAGCACGGTATTCCGTCTCTGGTTCTCTAGCTTGTGATTGCGCTGCAGCTGGCCTTGCGACAGCTTGCGGACGTGGGGTTTCTGCAGGGCGCTGCGATGGAGCAGCATCCTCAACAACACGCACCTGGCTTTTAGGCTCGGAGTATGCTGATTGGGTTTCTTCTTGCTCGACGGCGTCCGCCAAGCCGAGATATACCATTGCCTTACGTAGACCGTCAGCCACGATGTTTCTCCTCGTTTATCCCTTGCATGCAACCCCATTGCATGCTTCCGCTACTCCGACGCTACCGTACAAATTTCTGCAGACATCGTTTATTCGTTCAATTCTGCGCGGTGTGTCGCGCACGCCTACGCTGCGGACCAAATCAGTCCAGCAAGTCGCCCGGCACTTGGTGTGCGACGGTACGAATAATAGCTTTCGTTTTCCAAGGTACAGACCTCGCTTTGGCGTACCTGAACCCCGAGCTCAACAAGCTCTCGTTCGGCCGAAGCCGGCAAATCAAGTCCTGCACTCCCCCAGCGAGTTTCAGATCGAATACCCGCCCGGAGCGACTCGGACTCCTCCGCCATTTCGGTTGATACTTCGTAGCATCGTCCGCAAATAGAAGGTCCAATAATCGCTTCGATTTGATCTGCACCCAACGCCCGAAGCTCTTGGACCGTACGAGTGAGAATATTATCGAGCAGTCCGCGACGTCCTGCATGCGTTGCTGCGGTGAACGTGCGATCAGCTTGTGCATCTGTGCCAACAAAGAGCACCGGAAGACAATCAGCGACCATTACAGCCAATGGCTGCTTGCCCGTAGGATCAACCAATCCATCACAAGTAGGTGCCGGCGGTTCGAGCCATGAGCTACGCTCCACCGCTTGCACTTTGAAGACATCGGCTGAGTGCACCTGGTTCATGAAATTAAGCGAGAAACGCCGAACCCCGATCGAGTCTTCCACCCGGCTACGATTCTCCGCTACCAGGCGGGGATCGTCATCCACGTGCAAGGCGAGGTTTCCCTCTTCTTGCGACGTAAACGCCAACTGAATACTCGGATCGAGCTCCGACGTGAAATGTAGCACTGCTCAGCTTCTCGCTGTTTTTACTTCAGGAAGTCAGGAACATCCAGATCGTCGTTCGAACCGTTGAGGTCCGAATCGACAACGTCAGGAAGATCCTGGAACGAGCCGTTGTTCTCAGCAGGCTTTTCTTCAGCAACCGGAGCTGGCGTTGCAGCTGCAGGTGCCGCAGGGGCCTGGCGCTCAGGTACTGATGCAGGTACTGGCTCAACTGGACGCGAAGATACAGCTGGCTTTGCTGCAACCGGTGCCATTGGCTTGCTGGTTACATCTGGCTCGTCAAAACCAGCAGCAATCACGGTGACGCGTGCTTCATCGCCCAGGGCATCGTCAATGACGGCACCGAAGATGATGTTAGCTTCGGGGTGAGCAACTTCCTGCACCAGGCGAGCGGCTTCGTTGATTTCGAACAGACCGAGGTCCGAGCCACCCTGGATGGAGAGCAACACGCCGTGTGCGCCATCGATGGATGCTTCAAGAAGTGGCGAAGCGATTGCGAGTTCGGCAGCCTTGACTGCACGATCCTCACCGCGTGCCGAGCCGATACCCATGAGTGCGGAACCCGCACCCTGCATAACAGACTTAACGTCGGCGAAGTCCAAGTTGATCAAACCGGAGGTAGTGATCAAGTCGGTGATGCCCTGCACACCGGAGAGCAGGACCTGGTCGGCCTGGCGGAATGCATCCAGAACCGAAACGTTGCGATCCGAGATCGAGAGCAGTCGATCATTCGGAATCACGATCAAAGTATCTACTTCGTCGCGCAGAGCTTCAATGCCCGACTCGGCGGAGTTCGCACGACGGCGACCTTCGAAGGTGAACGGACGGGTGACAACACCGATGGTCAGTGCACCAAGCGAACGCGCAATGCGTGCAACTACTGGTGCGCCACCAGTACCGGTGCCACCGCCTTCGCCAGCGGTAACGAAGACCATGTCTGCGCCACGTAGGACGTCTTCGATTTCTTCTACATGATCTTCAGCTGCCTGGCGTCCCACATCAGGGTTAGCACCAGCGCCCAGGCCGCGAGTAAGTTCGCGTCCTACGTCTAGTTTGACGTCGGCATCACTCATAAGCAGAGCCTGAGCATCGGTGTTAATGGCGATAAATTCTACGCCTTTAAGGCCGACTTCGATCATTCGATTGACTGCGTTTACACCGCCACCGCCGATTCCGACGACTTTAATGACCGCGAGGTAATTCTGTGGAGCTGCCACGTCCCGCTTCCCTTGTTAGATGTGCTACATATGTCACGACTTCAGCTCAAAACCTTCATCTTTAGCCTTAAGCTTTAGGTTCTGTCAAGCTGTCGTTATAAGAAACGCTATGAGTCGTGTGGTCTTTGTGCAACGACCGCCGAGGCGTGTCGCTTGTTCAAAACTATCTTTCCAGAATTTGTCGGCTTATTCGTCCTCCCGCGCCCATAAGGCCGAGACTTAATAAACCACTGGATTCTCTGGGTTGGTAACGTCGATGGTGGTCTTGGCTGAATCCTTGTCGCCAAGCTCTTTCACGAAAATCTTCGCTACCTGGTTTTTTAGTGCAGACTTCGTATTGTCTCCCCAAATCAGGGTGCGCTTCTTGGGAAGGGCGAGTTCTGCAAAGCCTGCTTTGGACAGGGTCGCTGTTGTAACTTCCTTCAACACTTCCTGATCCACTGAGCTCAAGATGCTGGTCAACAACTTAAACTTCTCAGGGTCCTTGGTTTCATTGCTGGCTTTGATCTTCGGAAGTTTCGTCTTGTCTTTTTTGCCCAAGGTACGAAGCTTCTTGCCGGTCTCAGAGACTAGATACTGCTTGTCGCCATCAACCAAGATGGCCACCGGATCCGCCTCGATAACTTCTACCACCAAGGTATTTGGCATCTGTGCTTTAACGACCACACTGTCGATGGCTGGCTGCTCACCGATCAGTTCCTGAACCTTGGACTCCGAAATTCGTGGAAGGGGAGTGCCCTTCAGCGGCTCCAAAGATTGCGTCAACTTTTTAGCGTCAGTCAGCTTGGTGCCAGAGACTTCAATTTTCTTCGCTGCCAGCAAAGGAGAAAAACTCAAAATAAGCACTGCAACGAGGCTGAGCACCACAATGCTCACCGAGATAATGATCAGCAGCTTACGTCGCTTCTTCTCCGGACTTTCCGGAAGTACTACGACTTTTGATTCTTCACCCATGGAACGCCTTGTGTGGTTGGTACGACCAATGTCATTGGCCTACGACTATTGCCTGCTTGCGTTAGCTCAGTGATTTCACGATTTCAGGACCCAGCGCGGTGACATCACCGGCGCCGATGGTCATCACGACATCTCCGGGTTCTGCCTTCTCGATCACGTGTGCGACCGCAGCAGCAGGTTCAAAGACGTGTGAAGGAACTTCAATCCGCGAGGAAATCAGCTCACTGGTCACGCCTTCGATCGGCTCTTCGCGAGCCGGGTAGATTTCCAAGACTGCCACTGAATCCGCCAGCGAAAGTGCCTGCGCGAATTCTCGGTAGAACTCCTTGGTGCGGCTAAACAGGTGCGGCTGGAAAACAATGTGAAGTTTGCCTTCACCGGCAACAGTGCGCCCCGCGGACAAAGCGGCCAAAACTTCAGTTGGGTGATGCGCGTAGTCGTCATAGACCCGAACTTCACCGACTTCTCCCTTGAACTCAAAGCGGCGCGCTGCACCGGAGAAGCTTGCGAGCGCCTGCAGTGCTTGGTCAGCGTCAAGGCCTGCGTCCAGCGCAACACTCAGTGCTGCGGCAGCGTTGAGTAGGTTGTGCTGGCCAGGTACAGCCAGATCCATGGTGTGTTTCTGACCGTCACCTAGGTCAATATTGGCGGTAAAGCGTCCGTCTGCTGTGGCCTGCGCCGCAGAGAGACGGTGATCAGCATGCTCGCTGAACCCGTAGGTACGCACACGCAGGTCGCTGCGTTCGGCGCGCATCTTATTGGCCAGGTCGTTAGCGCCTGGATCATCCGCGCAACAAATCAGCAGACCATTTTCTGGCAGCAACCAAGCGAAGTCCACAAAGGCTTGGTGTACTGCTTCGGCGGTTCCGTAGTGATCCAGATGATCGGCCTCGACGTTGGTCACGATGATCACGTCAGGTCGGTAGTTCAGGAACGACGCATCGGATTCGTCGGCTTCGGCAACAAAGTATCCGCCTGCACCAAGCTCCGCATTGGTACCCAAGCTTGGGATATTTGCGCCTACTGCAAAGCTGGGGCGTGTGCCAACAGCCTTGAGCATGTGAGCGGTCAGCGAAGTGGTCGTGGTTTTTCCGTGAGTACCGGCGACGGTCACGACCTTCTCGTGGCCTCGCATGGTAGCTTCCAAGCCCTGTGAACGGTGCAGAATCTTCAGGCCACGACGTACGGCCTCATCGTATTCTGGGTTTCCCGGCTTGATGATCGAAGAGATCACCACAGTTTGGGCGTCACCCAAGTTGGCAGGATCGTAGCCAATATGGATTCGAGCTCCGCGTTCACGCAATCCGTCCAGAACCGGCAGGTCCTTAGCGTCGGTGCCCGAAACTTCCAGCCCGTAGTCCAGTAGCAATCGAGCCACCGCAGATACTCCGACCCCGGCAACGCCCATGAGGTGTACTTTGCCGAGTTCAGTGTGCAGTTCGTTGGCGCGCAGTGCCATGGTTCTAGCCTTCCTGACCCGCACCACGGCGGGTTGAAACTTCTTCAATAATTCGACGCGCCATGATTTGTGCGGCGTCGCGCTGCCCTAACGAGGCAGCTGCTTGAGACATCTGTTCAAGTTTATGCTGATCGCCGAGCAATGTGATGACATTTTCGGTGACATAGCTCTTGGAAAATTCGTCATCAGAGACCAAGAGCGCTCCCCCAGCAGCGACCAAAGCACGGGCATTAAGTTTTTGCTCTCCGTTGCCGATTGGCAGTGGGACCAAAACGGCTGCGGTGCCGGCAACTTCTAGTTCGCACACGGTTCCTGCACCGGAGCGGCAGACCATCAGATCGGCCACGGCGTAGGCATACTCCATACGGTCAACGTACTCAACCTGGGTGTAACCCTCGTGTTCCAAAAGCTGGCCCTCGGAGTTAAGAATCTGCTTGCCTCGTCCGGTGATATGCACGGTATGCACTCCGGCTGCATGAAGCTCATCAAGCGAGTCGGCGATAGCAGTGTTGATACTCTGCGCACCCGAGGATCCACCGGTGACCAACAGGATCGGCTTGGCATCTGGAACGCCGAAGTACGCACGAGCTTCATCGCGCAACGCGTGACGATCCATCTGTGCCACGTTGGAGCGCATTGGCATACCAACTTGGACTTCGCCGGGAAGTCCGGTCTGCGCAAAAGTGGTTCCCACAAAGACGGCTGATTTTGCGCCGAGCTTGTTGGCCATACCTGCCACGGAGTTAGCCTCGTGAACAAAGATCGGGATCCGTAGCTGCTTGGCAGCTAGGTAGGCCGGGGTGCAGACGTAGCCTCCCACCCCGAGTACCGCTTCAGCCTTGGTTTCTTTAAGCACACGCTTAGCTTGGTTCAGTGCCGTGAGGAAACGGAACGGGAACTTAAACAGGTCAAGATTCAGGCTGCGAGGCATGGGTGCTTTAGGGATCAGCTCCAAGGGATAGCTGGCCTCTGGAACCAGTTTGGTTTCCAGACCGCCAGGGGAACCCAAGGCAGTGATCTGTGCACCGGCTTGTTCAACTTTCACCGCATCGGCAATCGCCAGCATGGGTGAGATGTGGCCAGCAGTTCCTCCGCCAGCGACGACAAGACGCATTGCTTCGCTCATCTGCTCTTCTACTCCTTTGGCCCCGAACGTACGGGCTTGGTACCCTTCAATATGAATTCAGGGCGTCAACGTTTGTGTGGCGAACGGTGCGCTACTTTTGCTTAGTTGGCTTGGTTTTGTCCAGGTTCTTCTCTGCGCTGGCTTCAAAAGCTAGCTTCTGAGCCCGAGCAGATGACAGGACAAAGCCCATGGCCAACATAATGGCTAGCATGGCCGAACCACCGGATGAGATAAACGGTAGCGGGACACCAATGACCGGAAGCACTCCGGTAACCGTACCTAAGTTTACGAACGTCTGGCCAACGACCCACGCCATCAAGCAACCCATGAGCACCTTGGTGTACATGTCGTTGGCTCGAATCGCAATGCGGTACATAGCCAGGGCCAAGACGATGAACATAGCAAGTACGAAGAGCACACCAATCAGACCAAACTCTTCACCCAAAATGGAGAAAATGAAGTCGTTCTGAGCTTCTGGCACATAAGACCACTTCATGCGGGACTGCCCGGCGCCCACACCAAACCAGCCACCGGAGGCGAAAGCGTGCAGACCCATACTTGCCTGGTAACAAAGCTGGTCGCTAGGACCACAATCGGTATCCAGCCACGCAAGCACACGCTGACGTCGGTTGGAAGATCCCATAACGGCGATGGCCATGCCAACAAGGCCTACGGCTGCGAAGCCGGCCAACCACTTCATGCGAATTCCGCCAAGGAACATCGCTGTGGCGATCACCATCAGCAGCACCAGTGCAGTACCAACGTCTTTACCGACAACCACCAGGCCAACAATGCCGATGCCAACCGGAGCGACGACCGGGATGACCAAGTGCTTGATGTCGTGCAGCATGTGCTGCTTCTTCTCAAGCATGAAGGCGGCAAAAACGGCCAAAGCCAACTTTGCGAACTCACTTGGCTGCAACCCTAAAGGGCCGATCCTGATCCAGTTTCGGTTACCCAGCACGGTGTGACCCAACGGGGTAAAGGCAACCATGAACAGCAACAACAGTGCACCAATAACTGCCGGCCAAGCCAGAGCTTTGAGCTTGGTTGGTTTGAGGAACTGCATACCTAGCATGCACAGGATGCCCACGCCGGCGAACATCGCCTGCGATAGGGCTACGGTGAAGCCGTCTTTGCCTTTGGCGATGGCTTCCACCGAGGCGGAGGACTGCACCATCAATACTCCGAAGATGGCCAGTACTACCGAGATCGCAAGGACCATCCAGTAATCCATGGACGCCATGCGTCCGCTGGCACTTTCAACCGTGCCAATCAGTTTGGTCAACAAGGGAGTTTTTGCTGCGGCCCCCGTGGCTGGCTGATGTTGCTCTGTCGCCATCGGTGCCTCCTGCCTTGGTGTCATCTGTACGGTAAACGGTTGCTTAGTTCTCTTCGCCAGCTTTATCCATCAGATCACTGACGGCGCTGATAAACGCGTTGCCACGCTGGGCATAAGAGCTGAATTGATCCATCGAAGCCGCCGCAGGTGCCATGAGCACGGTGTCCCCTGGCTCAGCGATTTCGCCAGCCTTCGCCACGGCCTGAGCCATGACGTCGGTGCCGGTTGGTTCACTCAATTGTGCCGACTGTGCCAGAGCGGTGATGTTGATGACCTCAACATCCGGAGCCTTGGCAGCCAGAGCCTTAATCAGTGCCGCGGTGTCGGTTCCGATCACCAGCACCTTAGCCAAGCGGTGTGCGTGCTTAGCGACCAACTCTTCGTATTCAACACCCTTAGATAGGCCGCCGGCGATCCAGACAACACGCGTAAAGGCAGCCAAGGAGGCGTCCGCGGCGTGTGGGTTGGTCGCCTTAGAATCGTTAATCCAGAGGATGTCGTTCTTTCGAGCTACTGCTTGGATGCGGTGTTCACCAGCATCAAAACCGCTCAAACCGTTAAACACGGCTTCTGGTTCAACACCGTAGGCGCGGGTCAGTGCCGCTGCTGCGGCAGCATCGGCTGCAGTGTGCCGAGGAACAATCTCACCGATCTGATCCAGCGGGATCAGTTCAGCGGCACTCGATTTGCGATCTTCAACAAAAGCACGGTCAACCAACAGGTTCTCCACGATGCCAAGCATGGATACTGCTGGAGTATCAGTGGTGAAGCCAACAGCACGGCAGCCTTCAATGACGTCAGCATTTTCCACCATCGAAATGGTGACTTCTTCTTCAGCGTTAAAGATCGCAGCGACTTGAGTGCGCTCGTAGATCTTCGCTTTAGCGTCCTTGTAGTTCTCAAAGCCGTCGTGCCAGTCAACGTGGTCTTCTGCGATATTCAGAACCACGGAGGCCAACGGCGAGATGCTGTGGGTGTAGTGCAGCTGGAAGCTGGAGAGTTCTACGGCAAAAACGTCGTATTCAACCGGTTCGCGAACTGCATCAAGAATCGGGGTGCCAACGTTTCCTACGGCGATGGCCTTCAGGCCGGCTGCACGCAAGATCGATTCGGTCATGCCCACCGTGGTGGTTTTACCGTTGGTACCGGTAATCGCCAACCACTTTGGAGCCACATGGCCGGCACGGTTTTGCACACGCCAGGCCAGCTCGATGTCGCTCCAGATAGCAATTCCCAGATCCGCAGCTTGCGCGATCACTGGGTTACGTGGATTCCAGCCCGGTGAAACCATCACCAGCTGTGCTTGTTCTCCAGCTACCAATGGCAGGGAGGTAACGTGTTCGGCACCAAGCAATACTTCGTGGGCGCCAACAATCTTGAGCGTTTCGCCACGCTGCTGGTTCTTCTCATCATCTTTGCCGTCAATGACGGTGACTATGGCGCCCAGCTCGATCAGTGTGTCGGCGGCGGAGAAGCCGGAAAGCCCCATGCCTGCAACAACAACACGCAAACCTTTCCAGTTAGCATCCCAGCTAGTTAGTGAGTCCAAAAGTTCTTTGGCATCTGCGCTCACAGTGCGACAACCCATTCAGAGTAGAAGAGTCCCAAACCGGCAGCCACAAAGAGGCCGGCAAGGATCCAGAATCGAATTACGACGTTTTCTTCGGACCAGCCCGAAAGCTCAAAGTGGTGCTGCAACGGTGCCATCTTGAACACACGCTTACCACCGGAGATCTTGAAGTAGCCCACCTGGATGATCACCGAGAGTGCAACGATGACAAACAGACCGGCAATGACTACAAGCAACAGCTGGGTGCGCGAGAGGATCGCGAACGCGGCAATGGCGCCACCAATAGCCAACGAGCCGGTGTCGCCCATGAAGATCTTGGCCGGCTTGGCGTTGAACCAAAGGAAAGCGATCAGTGCACCGGAGAGGGTGGCACCAAGCAGGGCCAGGTCCTGTGGGTCACGAACCGAGTAGCAAACATCCATCGAGCTGATGTTGGCGCACGCTTGGTTCTGCTGCCAGATCCCCATCAGGGTGTAGGCACCAAAGACCATAATTGCCGCACCGGTTGCTAGCCCGTCCAGACCGTCGGTGAGGTTCACCGCGTTAGTGGTACCGGTAACGATGAAGTTCGCCCAGATCACAAACAGGATGAGTCCAAGTAACGGTCCAGCAAATGCCAGATCAATGTTGGAGTCGCGAAGGAATGAGATCGCGGTGGAGCCCGGGGTCAGGCCGCGTTCGTTAGGGAACTGCAAGGCCATCACCGCAAAGCTGATACCAAAAATCGCCTGAAGGACGATCTTCTGCCAAGCGCGTAGACCCAGGGAACGCTTCTTAAAGATCTTGATGAAGTCATCTAGGAAGCCGACCAGACCCATGCCTCCAAAGAGCAGCAGGGCAAGTAATCCGCTGGCGGTGATGCCAGAGGATGAGCGTCCCATCAAGGCAAGGATGCCGTGAGTGGCGAAGTATGCAACAAATACCGCGAGCACAAAGACCACGCCACCCATAGTTGGGGTGCCTGACTTTACGGCGTGGGAGTTTGGTCCATCATCACGAACCACTTGGCCATACTGCTTAGCAGTAAGCAGTTTGATGTACAGCGGCATTGCCACCATGGTCAAAACGAGGGCAATGCCAGCCCCCAAGATCAATGCGATCACGCGTCTTCGCCTTCCTTCACGAATGCTGCGATGTCGTCGCCAAGGAAGCGCAGACCGGCCCCATTAGAGGACTTGAATAGGGCAATATCCCCTGGTTGAAGTTCAGCTTGCAGCAGTTCACGAGCTTCGTCCACGCTTTCAACGTAGTACGCCTCGTCGCCCCAGCTACCTTCAAGCACGGCCGAGTTGTAAGCCGGCTTAGCGCCGGATCCAACAACAACCAGTTTCTTAATGTTCATTCGAACGGCTAAGCGTCCGAGCAAGTCATGTTGGTGAATTCGTTCATCACCGAGTTCAAGCATTTCACCCAGTACGGCCCAGGTGCGTCGACCGGGTGCACCGTCTTCGCCCAGTCCCAGTTCTGCCAGCGTTACTAGAGCGGCACGCATGGATTCAGGGTTGGCGTTGTAGGCATCATTGATGATGCTCACCCCGTCGGCGCGTTCGATACGCTCCATGCGCCAACGGCTACCGGCGGCCCGTCCGTCTAGGCTTGAGGCGATGGCCTCAGGGTCGATGTCTAGTGCGTAGGCCGCGTTAGCAGCTGCCAAGATATTGCTGACGTGGTGCCGGCCGAGCAGCCCGGAGGTAATCCGCTGGCTGTAACCGTTAGGGAATTCAAGGGTGAGCTGCGGCTGTCCTGCAGAATTGACCACAATGTCGCTGGCCCAGACCCCTGCCCGTTCTGGTTTGTGCTCGCTGGTGCCAAAGAAACGCACTTCACCGGAGGCCCGGTCTTCCATGCGAGCCACACGGGAATCATCAGCGTTCAGAATTGCGATGCCATCGGTGTCCAAAGCTTGAACAAGTTCGCCCTTGGCCTTCTCGATGTTTTGCACGCCGCCAAATTCACCGGCGTGGGCGGTACCAACACAGAGCACCACTCCGACCTGCGGGTGCACCATGTCGGTGAGGTAGGTGAGGTGGCCAAGGCCAGTAGCGCCCATCTCGATCACAAGGTACTTAGTTTGTTCCGTCGCAGTGAACACCGTCAGCGGTACGCCAACTTCACCGTTGTAGGAGCCGATGGGTGATACCGTCGGTGCCACGTCCGAAAGGATCGACGCTAGCAAGTCCTTGGTGGTAGTTTTTCCGGCCGAACCGGTAATGCCAACCACCTTGGCGTCGTTTTTGGCTTTCAGGTACTGAACAATGTGAGCGGCGATCTTGCCCATTGCCTCAACAGCGTCATCAACGATGATGGCCGGATGTACGTTCCGGGCGTCGTCGTAGGTCAGCCGTTCTGCCAGAGCTAGTACGGCTCCGGAGGCTAAAGCGCGATCAATAAACGCGTGTCCGTCGGAGAATTCTCCGGGCTTGGCTACAAATAAGCAGCCTGAAGTAACTTCACGCGAATCCGTGGTCACGGAAGTGATCAGCGTGTCGGAAGCGACTGTAGCACTCGCTTCTCCCCCGGTGATCTTCAGTAGGTCAGTCAAAGACAGTTCAATCATGGCATTAAGGACTTTACACTCGTGCGGAGGCGATAGTGGTCTTGTTCAATCTAGGATTTGGTCACAAATCCATGAAGATTTAGCGCGTTGGCTAATTCCACACGATCGTCGAGTTCTACATCAATTCCCGCAACGTCTTGGCTTACTTCGTGGCCACGACCGGCTACGAGGATTGCGTCGTTGCTCTTGGCTAAACTCACAGCGAATTCCACGGCTTTGGCGCGTGGCGCGATGTTGTAGAGCACCGTTTCGCTGCGTTCGTTGCGGATGACCTCTTGCGCTCCGGCCGCCACTTGTTCACGAATCGGTTCTGGTGCTTCACCGTGTGGATCATCATCGGTGACGATGACAATGTCCGCGTGACGCGCTGCCACGGCTCCCATATCTGGGCGCTTGGTCTTATCTCGTTCACCGGTGGCGCCAAAGACGATAATGCGTCGTCCGTTAGCACCAGGACGGATCGAGTCCAAGGCTTTGGCCAAGGCATCAGAGTTGTGCGCGAAGTCGACGACTGCAACCGGTGACTCGGCCACGACCTGCATTCGACCTGGAACGGCCACCGAAAGCGGATCCTTGGCATCCAGCGCCTTTTGCAAAGCGTCAAGTTCTACTCCGCTTGCGAGCACCATGACGGTTGCTAGCGCGGCGTTAGCTACGTTGAACATGCCGGGCAACGCGGTGCGGGTGCGCAGTACCTGTCCGTCGCGGTGTGCCAAGGTGAAGCTATGGCCGAGCCCAGAGTGCTCCAACTCGATGACTCGCCAATGTGCAGCGGTATTGCTTTCATCCAAGCTCAGCGACAAGGTAGGGATCTGGGCTTGGTCTGCTAGCCGTGCCCCGTATTGATCATCAACCATCACGACCGCGCTCTGGCTGTGTTCAGCAGTGAACAACTCGGCCTTGGTCTGGAAGTAATCTTCCATGGTCCCGTGAAGGTCCAAGTGATCCTGGGTGAGGTTGGTGTAACCGGCCACCGCAAAGTTCAGCGCGTCAACGCGTCCATAACTCAAGGAGTGACTGGATACTTCCATGGCCACGCTGGTGACGTCCTGCTGCGCCATGCGCGCCAGTACTCCGTGAAGCTGGGTTGATTCAGGAGTGGTTAGAACGCTGGGGATAATTTGACCCCGCGCAGACATTTCGATGGTGCCGATCAGTCCGGTCACTTCACCGAGCGCTTCAAGAATCGAACGAATCATGAAGGTGGTGGTGGTTTTGCCGTTGGTCCCGGTGACTGCGAACAGCGTTGGGCTCTTGTCCTTGGTGCCATACACAGCCTGGGCAATCTGCGCTGCAGATTTACGTACGTTGGCAACCACGGCGACCGGAATGGACAGGTCTTCGGGCAGTAACTCCAGTCCGGCGGTATCGGTGATAATCGCGACGGCGCCATTGGAGATCGCGGTGTCAACAAATTCTGCGCCGTGACGCTTCGCCCCGGAGATGCCAAGGAAGACATCGCCTGGCTGGATAACTTGCGGGTTCAGGCTTACTCCGAAAACCTGCACGGTAGCGTTGAACGCAGTTCGCGTTCGAACCGCGCCAGCAGCGCCGCAGACCTGTTCAAAGCCCAAGCCGGCCATGTTCTCTGGACGAAGGTACCGCTCCAACTCGCGTGGAGTTCCGGGATTCTGGGCTACCAAGATTTCTTTTGTTCCTTACCTGCAAAGACGTCATACGCCTCTGAATCTGTTGTGCTCGGTGGCACGTTGAATGTGTTAAGCGTGTGGCTCATCACGTCGGTAAACGTGTCAGCGACCGTGAAGGCTTTCCAGTCACCCTTAGGGCGATACATGGTTGCGACAACTACGTACTGTGGGTCTTCCAAAGGTGCTACACCTGCAAAGGAATAAGTATAGCCGTCGTAGCCCTTAGCACCCGCGGCCTGACCGGTACCGGTCTTACCACCAACGCGGTATCCGGGGATGGCTTCCTTGTAGCCGGTTCCGTAGTCGACCACGGATTCCATGACCTTAAGCATCTCTTTGGCTGTGGTTTCTTTGACCACGCGTTTCTGCTCTGGGTCAGGAATCTTAGTGACCGAACCATCATCGTTTCGGTAGCCTTCGATCAGACTTGGAGAAAGTCGCACGCCACCGTTGGCCAAGGTCTGGAAGATCGAGGCAGTGTGGAGCACAGTCTGCGAGTAGCCCTGACCGAACATGGTGGTGTACTGCTGACGACGGTCCCAATTTTCTGGCTTGGCCAGCTGGCCTGCACTAGCACCATTGAGGCCAATCTGGATGGGAGTTCCCAGTCCAAAGGCCCTCATGTAGTCATAGCGGGTCTGCTTGCTCATCTTGCTACCGATCATCACCGTACCGGTGTTGTATGAACGGGCGAAGACACCGGCGACAGTCATGTCGTAGGTTGGGTGCCGCAAGGAGTCGTTGATGGTCTCCTTGGTGAAAGTCTTCTTGTTCGGCACGGTCATCACGTCGGTGGGCTTAACAACACCTTGATCAATGGCCGCAGCGAAGATTGCTGCTTTACCGGTGGAACCTGGCTCGAAGGCACGAGTAATGGATGTGGAGTGACGGAACTCAGGATCGGTCGCGCCCGGGTCATTGGGATCAAGCTCGGCAGAGTCACCGATAGCCAGAATCTTGCCGGTCTTAACTTCCATGGCAACCACGGAAACCCACTCGGCGTTGAACTCGTCGCGCTTCTTTTCAGCAGCGCGCTGAGCCACGTAGTTGATATCTGAGTCGATGGTCAGCAAAACGTCCTGACCATTAACTGCAGGAGTTTCTTCAACCTCGGTCACCGGGATACGAACGCCGTCGGCGCTGATCTCGTATTTGCGGCTACCTGCGGTTCCAGCCAAATGATCTTCTTGGCTCAGTTCCAAACCTTCGGCACCAACTACCGAGGTCTGGTCTTCAGAGTTTTTGACGAACCCCAAAAGTGGTCCGGCAATGACGCCCTGTGGGTACTGGCGCTCGCTGCGTAGCAAGGAAGACAGGCGAGGAATGCCGATTTCGTTAACTTCGTTGCGGACTTCTGGAGTCACGCTCTTGGCAAGGACTACGTAGCCTTTAGGAGTTGCATCTCCTTGCGGGCGAACCTTTTTTGCCAGTTCTTCGCGGTCTTGATCTAACGCATCAGCTAGTTCATCAATGGCCTGATCCCAAGAGACCATCTCGTGGCCGTTGGAACCATCGCGTTTTGCGCGGCGGATGTTTTCATCCTGCTGGCGCTGGTCGATGACAAGATCGTAGCGATCAACTGAGACGGCCAGAGTTGTTCCGTTGCGGTCCTCAATGGAGCCACGGGTCGGAGCAATGGTTTCTTGGCGTTCGCGATTTTCCTGGGCTGCGTTGGCGACGGAAGTTGCGTTGATGCCCTGGACCCAAACCAACCGGCCCAGGATCACCACCAACAAGATTACCGAGAGAAGCAGTACGAAGCGCATCCGCTTTTTCACAGTGTCGATTGCCGTCGAGCTCACAATGAACCTAACTTTCCCTCAGCGTGGTTTCCAGCAGTATCCGCTAGCTCTTATCTAGCTTAGGAAGATCTGGCTACCCTGCTGGGGATTTGGTGCTTGGAGCCGGGATCGTGCCGCCATTGAGCTCTGATTCCTGGAATACCGGGCGACCGTTATCAGCTACCTCGCGGTTGCTTTTTGCGGTAGTCACCACGGTTTCCTTGGAATCCTGAGCCGAAGCAGTGGAATCATTTGCTTCTTGTGAGGTTTTACCCACAGTGGTCTTTGGAGTCGAGGACTTTTCTTCCTTAGCCTTTGACTCAGTCTTCTTGCTCTCGCTGGTCGTTGAGCCTGGCAGAGGCAATGTGCCGTACTCTTGCTTGCTGTCCTTAGCCTTGACTGCTACTTCAGCGTCCTGAGTCACTTTGCTCTCCGAAAGGCTGATCAATCCAGGAGCACCTGGTGAAACCAGACCCAGATCTTTAGCCTTGGCAGCCAGTGCCTGAGGTGCACCCAGGGACTGCGCTTCTTTGAGCAATGATTGATTCTCTTGCGAAAGAGCACGTTCCTGATTGCGCAGCGAGACGATGTCGTACTGACGCTGTGCCACAGAAGTGTTGAGCAACACCAGGGTGACGATAACGCTGAAGGCGAGCAAAACGAGGACTGCTGACATGGTGACCATGGAGCGTCGGTTTGTTTCTCTGATCCGTGGGACCAAAGAAAGAGTCACTCGCTGTCGCAAATCACTCTTTGGCAACTCGCTAGCGAGCACGGGCTCTGGGCGTAAGGCTCGTGCAGTGTTGCCTTGGACAACTGGTTGGTTGTTCACGATTGCAGCATTCTGCACGCGACGCAGGGCTCGTTGGCTCATCCTAGCTCCTCTTCAACACTCGCTCCACAGCTCGTAAACGAGCTGAGGCTGCGCGGGAATTTTCTGCAATTTCCTGGTCGCTCGGCTTTTCGGTGCCTTTGGTAAGGACCTTATATTCAGCCTTATGTTCTTCAAGCTCTACCGGGAATCCCGGAGGGGCCGAAGATGTGCCACCTTGGACAAAGTGGCGCTTGGTGATCTTGTCTTCCAAGGAGTGGTAGCTCATCACAACAACTCGTCCCCCGACGTTCAGTGCGCCCATTGCTGCTGGGATAGCACGTTCAAGAACGTCTAGTTCCTCGTTGACTGCGATGCGCAGTGCCTGGAAAGTTCGTTTGGCCGGGTGGCCGCCATTGCGAGCAGCCGCCGCCGGCACGACTCGACGAATGATTTCGACCAGTTCGGCGGTAGTGGTGATTCGCGATTCGGCACGTGCCTCAACGATTGCGGTCGAGATCCGTCCGGCGAATTTTTCTTCGCCCCACTGTCGAATGATCCGCAGCAGTTCCTCGCGGTCCAAGTCGTTGACTAGGTCCTCTGCGGTTGGCCCTACGGAAGTGTCCATTCGCATGTCTAGAGGTGCGTCGTAGGAGTAAGCGAAGCCACGCTCACGCTCGTCGAGCTGCAGCGAGGAAACACCAAGGTCGAAGAGCACGCCGTCAATGCCTGGGAAGCCCAAGTCCTCGACTACGTCTGCGATCTCATCGTAGACAGCGTGCACTAGATCGATGCGATCCTCGAATGGCTTCAATCGAGCGCCTGCTAGTTCGTGTGCCTGCTCATCACGGTCAAGACCGATAAGGTGCAAGTTTTCAAACCGCTTCAAAATGGCTTCTGAATGGCCACCCATACCAAGGGTGCAGTCCACAACGATTGCTCGACGGCCTTCAGCATTTGCCCGTTCAATACCTGGTGCTAGGAGATTTACGCAACGGTCCAGAAGTACTGGAACATGGCGTTCTGATGCTGGTCGTTGAGAATCTTGATTTGGCACCGCGCCCCCTTTCGATGTTCAAAGTGTTGTTGGAATCAGATCCCCCTCCAACCAAGTGGCAGTTCAACCTTCTGGCTCCGGGGAAGTGGAGCCAGACGATCTTCCCCCTCTAGGTGGCTGGAGATCTCATCCCAACATCTTGTGCTGTCGGATTGACCTTGGGCCGCAGCCCTTAGTCCTCATCCGTATCTGAGAACACGTCTTCCTGTTCATCCAGATACTGTTGCCATGCCTGCGTGTCCCAGATTTCAATGCGGTTACCCGCACCAATTACTGTCACTTCACGGTCAAGGCCACCGTAGGTACGCAGTACCTGCGGAATCGTGACTCGTCCCTGCTTGTCCGGAACTTCATCAGATGCCCCCGAGAGGAACACACGTGCGTAGTCGCGTGCTCGTCGTGAGGTCAATGACGCCTGAGCCAGTTGCTCATGCTGTTTCTCAAACTCCCGCTGACTGAAAACGTAAATGCAACGTTCCTGACCGCGGGTAAGAACCAGCCCGAAGGACAATTCATCACGATATTTAGCCGGAAGAATTAGGCGACCTTTTTCATCGAGTCGGGGCGTGTACGTTCCAAGGAACATGCACACCACCTCTCCACGAATCGGCCAGAAGCCCCATTCTTCTCTACTTGCCTCCACTTTACTCCACAACCCTCCACTGTCAATGCGATTTCACTGGTTTCGCGAGGGTCTGGAGTAAAAAATCAGCGCAATCTAGCGGGTTCTCAGACTGATTGCAGGTGGAGGGAGCGAGGGGATCCTAGACAGACTTCACTACTGTTTCAGAGATTTTGCAGTGAAATACTGCGGAATCTAGGGAATCCTGAGTCCAGTGGTGGAAAGTGGAGTGGCTTAGGGAGCAAAGTGGGGTGGCGCCAAAACGCCGCTGGAACAACCAAGCTTGGAATCTGCCGAGAGTTTGAAATAGCACTTTGAGGCGTGTCGCATGACGCACTGCTCGCGCACCGCAGGGACGGCCGAAAATGCGCTCAGTCACGTGGCATCCAGGGGGAAATCTTGGTCACCTTCAGGCTTCCCCGCCAATAAGGTGGCATGAGTTTTTGGACAAAAAAGAGGTGTAACCCTAGGGGCTACACCTCAACTACGTGTCCGACTAGCTATCGGACTGATCTCGCTTGCGCTGATTCCAGCGTTCTTCAAGACTCGACATGAACTGCGAATTATTCTTCGCAGTGGAATTCTGTCCAGTATTTCCAGCTCGACCTAGTTTGCCAGAGGCGGACTTGGTCAAGGCCAACAAAACCCCACCAAACATGACAACGAACCCAAGGACACCAAGAATAATAATGTGCTGGGAGATGCCAAATATGAGGCCAGCAAGACCGACGATCACCAGAAGTATGCCTAGCGCGACGTTACGCGTGGAAAGGCGGCCTGTGCTTGCAGGCCCCTTCATACTAGAAGCGAAGCGACGATCTTCGTGCAACTGTTTTTCAAGTTGCTCCAACAAACGCTGCTCGTGTTCCGATAGCGGCATCGTCTTCTCCTTCCAAAGGCAAACTTGACGGTCATTTACCGTCGTGAGGTTCAACGTGGATCAGGAGGAAAAAGTTCCCCAAATCATTTGAGCCTTACTACTAGGATAGTCTCATTTGTTGCCAGCCTGCCAGTTGATCTTCACCACTGGTTCATATACCCACCTGGCACACAGAAACGGATTATTCTCGCGGCCGCAAGAAACGTGCTGGTGTCACCAACGACTGAGGGAATTTCTGTCCGATCAAGTCAGCCATTCGTTCAGCTTCCCTTACTTTTTCGTCCTTCGGGTCCAGACTTAGTTGCAATCCATACTCAGGATCCTGCAGTCGCTCCGCGCGAACACCAATTAGTCGCACAGGCTGGGCCAGAGGCGAAAGCTTATTAAGCAAAGACAGCGCAGCATCACCAATGGCCGATGATGAATCCGTCGCGGCACCAAGAGTTTTTGTTCGTGTTAGTCCCGTGAAATCGCGATACTTGATTTTCAGTCCCACACCACCGGCGGCATGCCCTTGGTCACGCAATCTTTTTGCAACCCGATGGCTCAGCCGAAGAAGCTCACCTTCCAGTACTTGCGGGTCAGAAATATCCTCTGCAAATGTGTGCTCTGCCGAGATACTCTTTTCCTCTCGCGTCACCTCGACCGGTCGATAATCTATCCCTTTAGATAAGAGGTGCAAAGATCGGCCGTGCTCCCCCATCCGTGCAACGAGTCGAGACTCCGGCTCCCGCGATAGCTGCCCGACAGTTTCAATACCCAAAGCATGCAGTTGCTCCCCTGTTCGTTTCCCAACGCCCCACATCTTTGACACGGGCAAATCCTCCAGGAACTCTTCGGTCCGCTCCGGAGCAATAACAGCCATCCCATTGGGCTTGGCATAGGTTGAGGCCAACTTGGCAACAAACTTGTTCTTGGCGATTCCCACGCTGGAAGGCAATCCCATGTTTTGGCTAATGTGCTGGCGAATCGTTCGTGCGATCTCCACCGGCCCACCGAGCATGCGCACACTACCAGTGACATCCAAGAATGCTTCGTCAACGCTGACCTGTTCCACCAGTGGAGTCAAGGTTCGGAAATAGGCCATGATCTGTTCTGAGGCTTCGTAATACTTGTGATGGCTCGGTTCAACGATTGTGGCTTCCGGCATCAACGGAATCGCTTGGCTCATCGGCATCGCCGAATGCACTCCCCTAGCCCGGCAGTCATAAGAAGCGGACAGCACCACGCTTCGTCCTTCAGGGAACCCAACTATCACCGGTTTATCAACCAGCTCTGGACGGTCACGCAACTCGACAGAGACGAAGAACGCGTCCATGTCGACATGCAATATCGCTCGATGCCCCATCTTGACCTCCTGGTTCAACCACCCCGAACACAACTACCATACTCGAATATATGTTCGGTTTTCACTATGATGATTATTAGCGCTTGGTTGACCGACAGCGCCGAGCATTCACCGGTAGAGTTGTACCTGCCACCTGTACTTCACTCAAAGAAACGATTTTGCATGTCATTGCCTGATTCTTTGTCCTCCTTCGAGGTCGACGCCATCGATCTTAGCCGCGCCTATACGACAAAAGTCGCGCAGGCACTGGAGGAGTTCCTAGCTACCAAGAGTGTCGAGGTTGGACAAATCACGACCAGTGCCACGGAAATTGTCAACGCTATTACCTCTTTGACGCGTGGCGGCAAACGACTGCGCCCATTGTTCGCCTACTGGGGATTTCTAGGAGCAGGTGGAACTAAGGACTCGCAGGACATCGTCCGACTTGGCGTAGCCTTGGAGCTTTTCCAAGCAGCTGCGCTGATTCATGATGACATCATCGATAACTCGGATACTCGTCGGGGCCAACCAAGTGTGCACAAACGGTTCGAAGCTCAACACCAACAACTCGGCTTGTCCGGCAGCGCCGCCGCTTATGGAACAGCCAGTGCCATCCTTACGGGCGACCTGTGCCTTTCACTGAGTGAGGAAGCCTTCTCTGAAATCAGCGATCTGCCAGCCAACGCGCGTCAGATTTTCAACCGTATGCGAACCCAAGTTATGGCCGGTCAGTATCTGGATGTACTGGAGGAATCGGCTGGCCCTGCCTACGACCCCCGTGAAGCCGTCAAACGCGCACGAACTATCGTGACTTTCAAATCCGCCAAGTACTCGACGGAAAATCCGCTCCTAATAGGTGGTGCACTAGCCGGCGCCAGCGAAGAGCTTCTGGCCCAATATTCTGCTTTCGCGTTGCCTTTGGGCGAAGCGTTCCAGCTGCGCGACGATGTACTGGGCGTATTCGGCGATGCCGATGTAACTGGCAAGCCAACCGGTGGCGATCTTTTGGAAGGTAAACGCACGGAGCTGATTGCGCATGCATTGCTTCTTACAGATGATGCACAACGCGATTTCATTCAGACGCGACTCGGCGCAGCCGATATGACTGACCAAGAAGTTCAGCAACTAAGCAACATACTTCGAGACAGCGGGGCCTTGGCCGCAACAGAGAACAGTATTAGTGAACTTACCGAGCAATCCCAGGTAGCGCTCGAGGCACTAACGATCTCTCCCCTAGCCCTAGCCGGACTACAACAACTGAGCGACGCGGTCACCAAGCGCTCAAAGTAGCCACTGCCGTCTCTATTTCATAACAAAAGGTCTCAACCATCCGTTTGCTCGGAATATGGTTGAGACCTTTTTGTTGCCAGTTTCTCTAACTACTGATGTACGGGAGAACTACCAGCCCAGGGCTTGAGCACGGCGTCGGATTTCTGTTTTGCGGCCCGAACGCAGGGCGTCCATTGGAGTGCCAGGAAGCGAATCATCCTCGGTGAATAGCCACACGATTGATTCTTCGTCCGAGTACGCGGCATCCAAAAGTACCGAGAGCGTACCTTTCAGGCTCTCGACTACCGAGCCGTCTTGGAGAAAATCAGCTGGGATGGAACGAACATTGCGCTCACCAATTCTTACTGACACGATTGCACGCTCATCCAGGAGGCGGTGCACCTGTCGAATGTCGATTTCTAATTCTTCTGCCACATCGGGCAAGGTCAGCCACTGGCCGACGAGATCTACGATTTCCTTCACCCCTCAAGGTTCCCACAAATTCGCAAACTCCGCAGAAACTTTAGAAAAACTGGCCTCAGTAGTTTCCATGCGTCACAGGAGTAGTGTAAATTTCCTTGTATCACTTTGATAACAATTGCATCACGAACAACATTGGGAACTTGCGTCCTTCTGGTTGCCGAGAAGTAAAAGCCGTTATTTTCACCGTATATATGAGGATCGACTCCATGCCCCACGAATCCAAACATGTCTCTAAGCATGCGTTAGGCGTAGTAGCAGGCGCGGCTATCCCAGCTGCAGTCATTGGTAGCCTTGCGCTGGCACCAGCAGCGCAGGCAACTCCCGTATCCCTCCCCAAAGCCTCTGGCAGCCTAGCCAAGGCAATCACCCCAGAAACCATCAAGGTTGCCGAGGAACAGATCAAGGCTCACTTGATCGCATCACGAGTTTCAACCCTCGGATTAGCAGCAAAGCGCGACGTGAAGGAAATCAAGATTCCTGCCGGCGCAACTCTTTCCGGACTGGCTAAGGAATACAACCTCTCAGTATCGGAGCTGAAAAAGCTCAATGGTCTGAAGAGCGATGTCATCATCGCGGGCAAGACTCTCAAGGTTTCCGGCAAGCCCGAATCCTCGAAGTCTTCAAAGCAGGATTCCCCTAAGTCCAGCAACTCCTCGGGAACAAAAACTTATACGGTGAAGAGCGGCGACACGCTCAGCGCGATCGCCAGCAAGCACAACATGAGCCTGTCCTCGCTGTTGAGCAAGAACGACATCTCAGCCAGCAAGGTCATCTTCCCGGGTACCAAGTTGAAGGTCAGCGGATCCAGCTCGGATTCGAAAGACCAGAATTCAACATCCAAGCCTAAGAGCAGCTCTTCGAGCTCCGCCACGTACACTGTAAAGGCCGGAGACACCCTCGGCAGCATCGCGGTGAAGCACAACATGAGCCTGTCCTCGCTATTGAGCAAGAACAACATCTCGGCAAGCAAGGTCATCTTCCCGGGCAACAAGCTGAAGATCAGCGGATCGGGTTCAAGCCACGAGTCCAACTCCTCCAAAAAGGAATCTTCCTCGTCGAGCACCTCGAGCTATACCGTGAAGTCAGGCGATACGCTTGGTGGAATCGCTGCGAAGCACGACATGAGCCTCTCCGAGCTGCTTAAGCTCAACGACATCTCGGCCAGCAAGCCAATTTATCCAGGCAGCAAGATCAAGGTTTCGGGTGGTTCTTCTTACTCTTCGAAGTCGACTACTCAGAGCAAGCCAAAGGCAACGACTTCCACTTACACCGTGAAGTCCGGTGACACCCTCGGTGGAATCGCAGTCAAGCACGATGTGTCTTTGAAGTCTTTGCTCAATCTGAATCCAAATTTGAGCACCAGCTCCCCGCTCAAGATTGGTACCAAGATCAAGGTCTCGGGCTCAACCGTAGCGCCGACGAGCAATGTCAAGAAAGACAAGATCGGCAACACCTTTGAAGGTCGCACCTACGAAGATCATGTTGTCAGCAGCGCCAACGAGAACAAGAACTACCTAGACTCAGTTGACGTTCCAAGCCGCGCAGAAATGCAGGCGTTGATTCGTTCCACCGCTCTGAGCATGGGTGTGGACCCGGCTTTGGCACAGGCACATGCTTATCAGGAATCCGGATTCAACATGCGCTCGGTCTCTCCAGCTAACGCAGTAGGCGTTATGCAGGTCTTGCCAAGCACAAGCGACTGGATTGCTTCCAGCATCGGTCAGAACCTCAACCCGCTGAACCCACGTGACAACGTGGTTGCCGGTGTTGCAGTCATCCGTTACAACTTGAACAACACCGACGACCTGGACACTGCCATCGCAGCGTACTACCAGGGCCTGGGTGGCGTGAAGAAGTACGGCATGTACGAGGACACCAAGCGCTATGTTGCTAGCGTAAAGGCGCACATGAAGAACTTCCGCTAAATTGCAAAAACGATGGTCGGCCAAGCACTTAGATGCTTGGCCGACCATCGTTGTAGCTGCGGTCTTTTGTTTTTGCTTAGGAGTTTCTTCGTTCCAGGTCCAATGGCATGTCGATGAGGACCTTGGTTCCCCCGCCCTCTCTGGGCAACCAACGGATCTCACCGGAGAGTTCACTTGTCACCAAGGTTCGAACGATTTGCAGGCCGAGCCCCTCACGTCGTGGCTCCGGGGGCAAGCCATGACCATTGTCTTCAATGACCACGCGCAGCCAGTCCACACCGTCCGTACCAATGTAGCGCTCTGCGACCAACGAAACCTCGCCGTCGCGTTGCGCCAAACCATGTTCCACAGCGTTGGTTACCAATTCATTGATAACCAACGACAACGGAGTGGCTAGGTCAGCGGCCAACATACCAAATTCGCCTTCTCGGCGTGTGGAGACGCGTTGTTCAGGCGACGCGATTTCAACAATCAACCGGAACTGACGGTCCATCAGGTCATCAAATTTCACGGTCTCGTTTAGACCCTTAGACAGGAAGTCGTGAACCGACGCGATGGTCGAGACACGTCGCATTGCCTGTTCCAGGCCCTGCTTGCCATCTTCAGAGGTCATCCGACGCGACTGCATGCGCAGCAAGGCTGCGACTGTCTGCAGGTTGTTCTTGACCCGGTGGTGGATCTCTCGGATAGTCGCGTCCTTGGTGACCAATTCTTTTTCGCGACGACGAAGCTCTGTGACATCGCGGCACAGAACCAGTGCGCCCCAACGTTTGGATTCGTTGCGCAACGGAGTTGCACGCAACGAAAGAGTGACACCACGGTGTTCAACTTCGGTACGCCACGGCATCTTGCCCTGAAGCACCAGCGGGAGTGTTTCGTCTACCACCCGGCGGTCGCTGACCAAAGCCATGGTCAAGTCGGCTAGTGGCTGGCCTTGAAGGACATCCGCGGCACCGAGACGACGGAAACCAGATACCGCGTTGGGGCTCGCGAATTCAACAACACCATCAACACCGAGTCGAATAAAACCATCACCGGCGCGTGGTGCACCGCGACGTGAACCGGTGGGGCTGCCAAATTCTGGCCAGAGGCCGTGGGTACCCATTTTTAGCAGGTCATCCGCGCTTTGCCGGTACACCAATTCCAGGTTGGACGGGGTCCGTGATTGGTTCGGATCAAAGTGCGAGGTAATGACGGCTACGGGACGATTCTGGCGGACCAGAGGAATCGCTTGAACCGTGGTTAGGCCCAAGATGATGTCGTTACCGACCTGCTCCGCGGAGCGTTGAATTTGCAAGGTTTCCCATGCCTGATCCACCATGAGCCGTAAATCTTTACGAATGCGCTCTCCAACAAAGTCACTATGGAAAGCAGTGTGAGAAGTTGAAGGGCGCACATGCGCTAAGGCTACATAAGAGCCATCGCCGGTGGGGAACCACAACACAAGGTCAGAGAATGAGAGATCCGAGACCAGTTGCCAGTCCCCCACCAGCAGGTGGAGCCAGTCCTCATCACCGGGTGCTAGCGCAGCGCGTTGACGTAATTCTTCGGTGATGAGGGCCATTGGCGGTATTTACCTTCGTACGATGGAACGCAACAGGCGAAGGGCAACGGACAGAGACGCCATGTCGTCTCGTTCGAGGCTGTTCACTTCAGCAAACATTGTCTTCGCACGATCTAGGTTAGCCGCGTTTACGTTCTCCCAAGCAGCAACACGCTCTGATGGATCTGCAATATCCCCATGCGCTTCCAAGATGTTGCCGGTCAGATCCATGATTGTGGTGTACAGGTCGTCACGCATCGCTGCACGAGCCAGCGCCTGCCAACGATCCGATCGAGGCAATCGCGTAATCCGATTCAACAGACTGTCCACGCCAAACAGGTCGTAAAGCACGAAGTACGTTTCCGCTACCTTGATTGGAGAAATCGAAGTGCGGTGCACATACTGCGCGATGTCCAGCAAAGCGAAGGACTCGAACTGCGTAGCCCACATGCTCGCACGAAGTTCTGGAATGTCGTATCCCAGCGCTTCGTCACGCCATTCGTTAAACCGCACAAGGTCTTTTCCACGAAGGATAGTAGGCAAGGCCTTACGCAGCTGCGTCACGGTGTCCTTGAAGCGATTTACCGCCTCGGTGACTAGTAGCTGCTCATCGACGCCGTTGATGAACCAACGGGTGGCGCGGTCCAGCAAACGACGCATGTCGTGGTGCTGACGTCCCCAGTGATCCAGGCTAGTTCCTGCAGGCTGGGCATTGATGGCATCAAACTGACGGTCAAATCCGTAGATCTCGCGCAGTGCGCAGAAGACCTTGGCGATCTGAACTTCGTTGGCACCAGTTTCTTCCATTGCACGGAATACGTAGGTGATACCGCCGACGTTGACTACGTCATTGGCAACTACGGTGGCAATGATTTCCTTACGCAGCGGATGGCTCTGCAGCTGATCTCCGAATCGCTCTACGAGCTTTTCAGGGAAGTACCCGCGCAGGATCTGCGCGAAGTACGGATCATCAGCAATATCCGATTCAGTCAACGCATTAGCCAACTGGATCTTGGAATATGCGGCGAGCACCGAAAGTTCTGGAGTCGTCATGGCTCCGCCCGAGGCCCGGCGTTCTTCAAGCTGTGCGGTGCTTGGCAGGAATTCCAACTCGCGGTTGAGGTCCGCTGCGGATTCAAGCCACTGCATGAGGCGCTCATAGGCAGGAGCCCACGCCAACGCTGCATGCTTTTCGTTGAGCAACAACACGTTCTGCTCGAAGTTGGTCTTCAAAACAAGGTCGCCAACATTGTCAGTCATCGACAGCAAGAAATCAGTGCGCTCTTCAGTGCTCAAGTTTCCGGCTGCGATCTGACGATCAACAAATATCTTGATGTTGACTTCACGGTCTGAGGTATCAACGCCAGCAGAGTTATCAATGGCGTCGGTATTGAGCAGTACACCGTTACTAGCAGCTTCGATACGACCCAGCTGGGTCATGCCCAAGTTACCGCCTTCACCGACAACCTTGGCACGCAGGTCCTTGCCGTCAATGCGGAATGCATCGTTGGCACGGTCTCCGACCTGACCGTTGGTTTCGGTGGATGCCTTGACGTAGGTGCCAATGCCGCCGTTGTACAGCAGGTCAACCGGAGCGGACAGAATTGCCTTGAGCAATTCGTTAGGGCTCATCTTGACCGTTCCAGCGCTCAGTCCCAAGACTTCGCGGACCTCTGGAGTAATCGGGATCGACTTGAGGCTTCGCGAGTACACGCCGCCACCAGCCGAGATGAGTTCCTTGTTGTAGTCCGCCCAGCTGGAGCGAGGCAGGTCGTACAGGCGCTGACGTTCGTCAAAAGCAACCTGCGCGTTCGGTGTTGGGTCCAAGAAAATGTCGCGGTGGTCAAAGGCCGCCAGCAACTTCACGGTCGGAGTACGACGCAGTCCGTTACCGAAGACGTCGCCGGACATGTCGCCCACGCCTACTGCGCTGAACTCATCACTCTGGGTATCAACACCGAGCTGGAAGAAGTGACGCTTGACCGATTCCCACGCACCTCGCGCGGTGATGCCCATGCCCTTGTGGTCATAACCAACCGAACCGCCCGAAGCGAAGGCATCGCCCAGCCAGTGTCCCTTTTCTGCGGACAGTGAGTTAGCGATATCGGAGAAGCTTGCAGTGCCCTTATCGGCAGCAACAACCAGGTACGAGTCATCGCCATCGCGTCGCACAACGTTTTCGGGAGCTACGATGTGCTCCCCCTCTGCGTCGGCCACCATGTTGTCGGTCAGCTGCAGCAAGGTGCTGATGAAGACCTTGTACGCGCCCTTGCCTTCTTCAAGCCAGGCGCCACGATCCTGAGCAGGGTTAGGCAGCTGCTTGGCGTAGAAGCCACCCTTAGCTCCGGTCGGAACGATGACCGAGTTCTTCACCATCTGAGCCTTGACTAGCCCAAGAACTTCGGTACGGAAGTCTTCTCGACGGTCCGACCAACGTAGGCCACCGCGTGCAACGGCTCCGAACCTGAAGTGGGTTCCTTCAACGCGTGGCGAGTAAACCCACAACTCGTGCTTTGGACGTGGGAACGGCGCAAAGTCGATCTCCTCAGGAGCCAGCTTGAAGGCCAACGCCTGATGAGCGGTGAAGTAGTTGGTTCGCTTGGTAGCTTCAATGACCTTGACGAAGCGGCGAAGCAAGGTATCAGCGTCCAGTGTTGGCACTGCTTCAAGTGCTTGCGCAATCTTTTCCTTAGCAGCTTCACGAGCTACCTCGGATGCTTCACTGCTCAAGGCAGGATCGAAGGTGGCTTGGAAAAGCTCCACAATGCTGTGGGTTACCGAAGCGTTGTCCACCAGGGTGTTGGCGATAAAGCCGGTGGAGTTAGGCACTCCGAGCTGCAACAGGTAGTGAGCGTAGGCGCGCAACATGGCCACCTGCTCCCAGGACAGTCCTTCGCGCAAAACCAACGCATTCAAGCTGTCGGATTCAGCTACGTTGCGAACTACCGCGCTGTAAGCTTCAGCCAGTTTGGTTTCGACAGAGCTGAAATCGATCGCTTCATCGAACTTCAAACCCATGTCGTAGATGTAGCGCTGTCCGATGCCCTCTGGGTTCAACTCGTAAGGTCGTTCATCAACAACCTCAAGTCCCAGATCCTGCAGGACTGGCAAGATCCGTGAGAGCAACAAAGGACGCGTCACGAAAATCTTCATGCGCTTTGAGACTGGTGATTTTTCATCACGGCTGGTCGGGTCGTAGAAGGAAACGACCGGTCCGCTTTCAGTATCTTCATCAAGGCTGGAAAGCAGGTTGACGTCCTTGAACGCATCCTCAATTTCAAACTGAACCTTGTAGGCAGCCGGGAAGGCCTCGGCCCAAGCGTTGGAGAGCGTATTGGCGTCGCCCAGTTCCAAGTTGGTTCGCGCGGTGTCAACGATGGCATCAGACCAGGAGCGAACGGCCTTAGCAATACGTTCCTCTAGAGCGTTACGGTCCACCTGCGGGTTGGATCCGTTGCGCTGCAGACGTAGGCGGTAGAACAGTCGGACCAATGCGCCGGCACCAAGCTGTGCTTCGTACTCAACCGAGTCCGCATTGAAGGTGTCCTGCAGTTCCTGCTCAACACGCAGTCGTACCGCGGTGGAGAAACGATCACGGGGCAAGAAGACCATTGCGGTGACAAAGCGACCGTAATCGTCGGTGCGCAGGAAGACTGAAGTGCGACGTCGTTCCTGCAGACGCAGGATTCCCAGTGCGGTTTGGGTCAGGTCCTCCACCGTAATCTGGAACATCTCATCACGAGGGTAGCTTTCCAAGATGGTGGTGATGTCCTTGCCAGAGTGGGAATTCACAGCGAATCCCGTGCTCTTCAGGACGGCCTGAACCTTCTCGCGAACTACTGGAACGGTCTTGACGCTTGAGGTGTAAACGCTAGAGGCGAATAGACCGATGAAGCGGCGTTCACCGTTAACTTCACCGTTAGCGTCAAAGCTCTTCACACCTACGTAGTCCAGGTACACGCCACGGTGCACCGTTGAACGTGAGTTAGCTTTGGTAATGATCAGCGCGCTCTTATCGCGTGCGGTGATGCGACCTTGCTTGGTCAGATGCTGCGGGCCCTGAGATTCAACTTCCCGCATGAGTCCAAGGCCGCTACCAGCACGGGCAACAAGAACTTCTTCACCATCAACGCATTCCAGATCGTATTCTCGGTATCCGAGGAATGTGAACTGACCATCTGCCATCCAGTCGAGCAGCTCAGCTGCCTGGGACAGCTCTGCGATCTGTTCAGCGTGCGCGGTCTGTGGCAGGGTATGCGCGATGTTTTTTGCCTGGTCCAACATTTCTGGCCAGTCGTTGACCGCAACGCGAACATCTGACAGAACGCTGTAGAGTCGCTCCACCAGTTCTTCAGCCTGCTGATCGCTCAACTCACGAGCCAGTTCGATGGAAATCCATGATTCGACATGGGTGGCCGAACCTGCGGAGATCAGGGTGCTGAGATCAGACAGCGCTGCGGTGTCACCACTGGCAACATGCTGTAGGCCTGCGTGGCTAATCTTGACGATTTCGCCACTTTGATCATCACGAGAGACCACAAAAGTCGGGTGTACCACGAGCTGAATTGGCGAATTAAGCTGAACCAATGCTGCGGTGACCGAATCAACCAAGAATGGCATGTCATCGGTGACGATGTGAACTACGGAGATTCCGTTATTTCGAGTGATGGCAACGTTAGGGGTATCCGCTTCGCGCTCATAACCGATTTCAAGGTGTGCCGCCACTCGCGATTCGAGTTCGTCGGGCCGGTAGGCCGCCACGTCCTCGGTCGCAATCTGGCCATAGTACTCGCTCACCAATTTTGGGGTGAGAGTCGCATCCATGAATGATTCTGACATGCTGGATTCCGACGAGTTCAACTGAACGCCTCCAAGAACAAAGTTCGATGTGCCCGCGCCGTTGCGGGTCACTAGTCTAATCAACCCTACCCGGTTTTCACGTCCTGAGTTCGTGCATTCCTACTAAATCGACGAGTTGCCCGTTTCTTGGGGATATCCGTAGATTTTATGCCGGTCAAAGACCGAATTTCAGAACGCAATGAACTCTTAGGTGCAATCTCCAGTAAAGGGCTTCCTGCTAACACTGACGCACTACAGACGGCGCTGTCATTGGGCATGAGACCAACAGCCATGTTCGTGTGACCAAATACCCGCAGAATCTCGGTGTTTTTAGTTTTCCGTTCTACCTCTAGTGTAGCCAACGTGTAGCCATGGCGCATATAACGGCATGGAATTGCACGCGTCGGTAAGTGACTGCATATCCCACGTTTTTGAATGTTCCTGAAACCAATTACCCAACCCTACTTGCGTACCCAACGTTGCTTGTGTATTGTCTTAGTCATGAGCAACGATGAAATCGACAAACAGTTCCTCTTCCTGATTGAGCACAACGCGACCAGGCTCCGAGAAGCCAAAGACAAGCTCGATGAACGTCGAAAACTGCGAGACGAAAGCATCGTCCGAGCAATCGAATCCGGCGTGACCATGTACGCCATCGCCAAGCACGCAGGCATCAGCCAATCAGCGGTCGCCCAAATCCGCGACAATAACAAGGAGAAGAAGTAATATGAGCACCATGACCAAGCCAGAAAAGAAGCGCTCAAAGTTCTCAAAGTGGATGCGCGGAGAATTGGACTCGCAAAAGTTCACAGCCGTGTTCGGCCCGTCATTGAGCGAGTCAGCAATCCTTGGTGGGCACGAACTGAAGTTGAGCAACCCGGCGGGTAAAGCTCAGCCGTTCAAGCCTTACATCATCCACAACACGAAGGGCTTGCATGCTACCGTAAAGGATGGTGCGCAGATGAACTCTTACGTTTCGAAGGGTGCTGTTGGTGGCGGTGTTCTTGTTGGCGCTGTGCTCCTTGGCCCTATTGGTGCGCTCGCCGGTGGTCTGATCGGTTCGAGTAAGCGTAAGGGCGGTAACGAAATCAACGTTGTTATTGAGCGTGGCGATGAGTTGGTTGCTGTGATTTCTGCGCCGGTTGCTAAGGTGTCGGATGCGAATAACTTTGCTGAGCGTTTGAATGCTTCGGCTGCTGACGCTGAGTTGACCGAATAGTTTCGGGCACAAAAAAAGGAGGCCAGTCACTCGTTATGAGTGACTGGCCTTTTGTACATCTTGTACAAGTGCACGTAAGTGTACGTGTGTGCACGTTTGTTGCGTGTCAATTCCATACCGTTACCGGTATCATTCTGCCGATTCACAACTCTGAACCCGATTTATGTGCTGAGAGTTGTTTGACAGGCAGGATGTTACCTATTCCGCCAAGTGCTTTGCGGTACTTTCAGGCGTGGTTTCAGCGTTGCCGATGGATGGGTTACCGTCAACGTAACCTGCTGCCAACGCCTTGAGTACGGATACAGCGCCTGCACCGAGGGCAACGGATAGGATGCCCACCCAGTCAGCATCTAACGCGCCAAACGCGTCTGCACCGATAACAGACAACGCACCACCAGCAATACTGGCTACCGTGCGCTCGAAGGTTGCTTTCCAAAAAACAAGGGTGAACATTACTTACCGCCATTCTGGGTATTCAAATATGTTTGGAAGGCTCGTACGGTAGCCTTGCCGAGCTTGCCGTCAATCAAATACTTGCGAGTATCCAAGTGACCCTTGGCAGCCAAGAACTTCTGCAACGCAATCACCGAGTGCTTTCCGAACGAACCGTCAACGGCACGCTTGTAGTAGCCGAGACCGTTCAACCACTCCTGAACAGCCATCCAGGTGTACTTGCCGTCGTCGCCGTCAATGGCTCTTTCATACAAGCCGATCTGCGACATAAGGATTTGGGTCGCCTCAACGGACTGTTTGCCAAACTTTCCATCGGTCGCGAGCTTCGCGTAATCGGTTGGGCGGGTCGAAGCTGGCTTAGGGGCTGGCTTTGGCTTCGACGCTTGCGGGGTTACCGTGCCAAGAGAAGAACCGGCGCGAATCTTGTCGGCAACACGCTTCAGAAGGGCAAGCCCGCCCTGTAGCTCAAAGTGCATTTCATCCAAACGCGCATTTGGATCTCCGGAAATTACACGATAGTCACCGCCCCAGCGAACAGCACCGTCAAGATCAGCAAGGATCTTATGAATCGATTTGACCTGCGCGCCAGAGAATGTCCCCGACAAGCCGAGACCGTGCGCAGGCGCGTTGAAGTCAACACCCACGCCAGCCGAGTGCTCAGACGCTACAGACGCGCCACGCACAGGACGCTTAGCGTAACCCCAAGACCAGTCCTTGCGGATAGTTTCAACCTCAGAGTTGAAGCGTCGACCAAGTTCATTCAGGATCGTGTATGCGTCGCCGTTGCGAACCTTGCCAGTGATCCAAGGCAGGTTTGTTAGTCGTGTGGAGCTGGGTTCTAGTACGTCCCAGCCGAGGCGAGTTAGCGCCATGAGTGCCACCTTTCGGGCATAAGGGTAGCCCCGCCACACACCATGACGGGGCATAAAAAATGGACTAGCGTTTGCTAGTCCTTGTTGGTTTGTGGTTTTTCTGGGGGTGTAGGCCATGCGCCGATTTGCTCGATCGTCGCACCGTGTTCGATAGCGACCCGCCGGACATGTGAACAATGCTCAGCGGTTAGCCGGCGATAAGTAGCCTCCCACTCGCGCCACGCTTCAGCAGTAGCCACACGTTCAGCAAGAGACAAGTTCTCTTTACGTTCCGATTCAGCACGGCCTGACCGCCACTTAGCGAACTCTTGAATCCCGACAGTGAGGAAACCGCCACTGCCCACCATGATGGCGAGCGTCGCCCAAATTTGAGGGCCATCCATAATGGCCTCCTACTTGCCAGGCTCATACGAATACGGTTTGATCCGCCAGTACCTATTCACAAAGTGCAGTAAGCCGATGAGCACGAAAACAAGCTGTGGAATCCGGTTGCCTGACTCAGTGATATGCAATGAAATGAGGATGCTTGCGTATAGTGTGATTGCCGTAGCGCAGGCGATGATCGCTGGTTTCTCAATCAACCATTTCCCGGTCGGTGCTGAGTATGCACCCATCGCACCACCGACCAGCGCGAACAGACCCCACGCTAGTGTGATGCCGTTGCCGAATGCGCCCTCGATACTGCGTGGTGGATCCAATATTGTCACCAGCCCGCCAGTGAAACAGAGAACGTAAATGAGTGTTTGAACAACGGACACAAGGCGAGGTTCCTGGATACGATTCCAGAGGCTCACCGTCCAATGCGGTTTAGACATAAGATTGCCTCTTTCGTAAATAGGGCGCGCCTACACTGCGTTTCCTGGCAACGTTGAAGGCATGTTCTCTTTCGTGTACCAGTGAATGGTGAAGTAGATCTGCGCGCCCGTTGTCACTCCGAGAATTTGAAGGTTCCCGTCTGACCTGACATTTACGCGCTCTCCGGCAGGGTTCCCATCACCATAGACTGCTTCGTTGAATAGCCGAATGTCTGGTGGGCGGAACCCTGCTGGGACTTGCATCTGATATTGGTTCGCGCTCACATATGGCACGCCCCATACGGATAGTTCGACCCAATTGCCTGATCGAGTTAGCGTTACTTTTCCGCCAGTTCCACCCCATAGGGAACGAACGTCTCGCGGCCCTGTTTCCTTGTTTAGTAGCACGTGCGCCTCACCTTCGTAGGTTCGCGTAACTGCATAGATAGGCAGGTCAGTCAGGTTGACTGGTGTCGTCAAGTTCGGCACACCGACAATAATCGAGTGCTGGACACCGCTAAGACTATGCATGGTCACACGGTAGGCCCAAGGGATCGTATCCCCCTCGGGCGTCGGCTCCACAGCAACGAGTGTTGCTACTCCGGCGTTCAGTTCCACCTGCTGCGGAGAGGGCAAGACGGTGGACGGCCCTGCGTTGAATGGTTGGGTTGGTTCGATACTTACCGAGCCCATGAGGTTGTCGGCTGTTCCTCCGCTGCCGTCGCGCAGGTTTATGTTGATATTTCTCGCCATTGCTTCCCGTTGTTTCTATCGGGTCTGGACGGAGAATTTCGCCCAGCGCATTTCGGGGACCATTGATCCACATCGGAAGCCGACTTTTGTGTTTCCACGCAGCGGGTCGTAGTACTGTGCCGAAGGCGTGTACTGTGTGATGTACTGTCCGTCCAAGAATATGGTCAACGCTCCGGAACGTGCCACAACACGAATCGTGTGCCATCCTGCGCTGATACTCTTGGGAATTTCGAGGCGTAGTCCCGTAGCTCCTGCGATGGTCGTGTAAACGCCGATTCGTTGGGTTGATCCCGCGTCGATGAATACGCCCATACGGTTGTCGTTGTCTTTAGCCCAGAACACTAAACCGGAGAGAGTAGAAATATTGCCTGGATGGTAAATATCGAGGGTTGCGTCAAAGTCGTGCGCTACCGATTCAATAAGGCAAGTTCCAGGTGAAACGATGCCTACTGAGTTGCCCATGACTTCAAATTCTCCCGATACTGCACGCCACGGTTGCCCCGTGTCGGCTACACCCAGTGGGCCATTGGCACGCAGGAAGTCATCTTTCACGACTACCTTGTACTTGGGCGCTTCCACGGGGGCTTCTAGTGCACGTCCGATAAGTCGCGCTTGCATGTCATGGCCGGGCGGGGTGAGGTGCACTTCGTCTGGCTTCAGGTAGTCGAGCGGGTCAGTTCCGGGGATTCCTATGGCTTTAAAGTCGTAGGAAACATCTACGAATGCCACGTTGGAGCGTGTTTCGGCGAGCTCGCGAAGTACTTTTCGGTATGCGTCCCAGTAGCTCGTAATGTCCTTGTTCTGCCGTTGGTGGGCGTGAATGAGAACATGAACGTGCGGCACGGTAACTACTGCATCAATCTGGTCGAGGACAGCGACTAGACCGTTTCGGTATCGTTCCTCCGTGAAGCTCAGGTTTGCGTCATTAGAGCCGACCATGTGGGTGATGAGGCTCGGCTGAATCTGTCCGATGCGCGTAATTTTCGATGCTGGCATGTAATCTTCGACGGTAGTTCCAGACTGGCCGAAGTTGTAACCATGCAGACCGGGCAGGTCGTAGATTTGAGTGGTGTGATCACCCACAGGCGTTTCTCCGCCAGGACCCGAAGCGTACTGCGCCTGCATGCCGGTATGGAGTTTATTTACCCACCTATCTGCTGGTCGCTGATCAGATCCTTCGGTGGAGGATGAACCGCAGTAGACGTGCGAGACAGGACCGATTTGGGCGCGTGCATACCCTGCGAACATGGCTCCAAGTGCCGGGTTCGTGGTTTTTTGAATAACGCCGTATACGCTATCTCTCGCCGGTCCGTTAGCAGTGATCGCAGCAGAAATGACATTACCGGCTGGTGCACCGATTAGCGCTGCTGCTGCTTCAGCAGCGATCCGTGAAGCTTCGGAATCTTCTGCTGCGTTCCGTGCATCTGATGCGATGCTGTTGAGGTCGCCCTCAACTGGTGGGGTCCACTCGTAGACTGGCAGGCTATTGAAGTTGATAGCGGTAGTTCCGTCTGGAACTCCTACGACCCAAGTCCAAGTCTTTTCTGTGTTTGAATCGAAAACGGTTACCCGGTGCGCCCATTCAGGAATTGGGCCGGGAGGTGTGATCGACGCATCGGTGGCCACCGCTATACCATTGACCAGCGGGATGGTGCGCTCAAAAGGCATAACCCAGGAAGCACCTAGTTTGTATGGGCGAGTCGCTTCGATGGTGATTTTACCGTAGAGGACTTCCACGGCTGATCCCCCACCACGGCGGAAGTTGAAATTAATTTGACGGCCCAATGCTGGACTCCTTCTTTAGTTGAGTCGGAATACGACTGTGGCGACGGGGTTGTTTCGTGCCGCCCCGCTTTGTTGTGCGATTGCGACGATTCCGCCTGCTGTGATTCGGACTACGCCTACATATCCGCCGTCGAAGTAGGCTGCACCGGTTGCTCGGCCTTGGGTTGGCCCTATACCAACCGGTAGGCTGCCAACGATTTCGAGGCTTCCTGATGCCAGAGAGCCGCCTAAGTCGATTTGGACGATGACGATCTTGCCGTATCTCGTGTAGGCCATAGTTCCGCTCATGCCAGCCAGAGTTACCGGAACGTCGACCCATCCTGTGTCGAACACTGTTGATCCTGCTGGGGAGAGCGCTTTGATCCAGTCGTTAATGCCCGACCACCAGCGCCTGATTCCGCCGATTCCTGACCACGGGTTGTCGGATGCTTCGGGGCTTACTGGTGCGACGATCTGTTTTGGTGTGCTCAAAGTGTTCCTCCGAAGTCTTGGCCCCATTCGTCTAAGTCGTTGAATGAGCGGATTTGTTGTGCTTGCAAGAAAGCGTCAAGTGCCGTAAAGCTGTCCAAACTGTTGGGCTGCATGAACTGATCCCAGTCATCGAACGTCACTGCCACCAATGTGAGATCAAGCTCTTGGCTGTACTGAGAGTGGTCGCCATTCAAAGTGATGCCGGTTATGAGCGCCTTAGATCGCAAGTTAGTGATCGGGTCGATAATCCGGACCAGATCACCTAGCTGCCGTGCGAGGTTAGGCACGACGCGCATTCCTTGCAGCACAGGTTGAGCTACTTCTGTTTGTGAAGCCGCCCAGTGCAATACCGTTTGAGCTGCGTCAGCGTCTTGAATCCACGCGCCGGTTGATAGCTCTAAAGGGCTGACCGCTTGGTTGGCTGAGACACCTTTGGATATTGTTACGGGATCTCCGGCTGTTACTAACAGGCTGGTGCGCAGGGTGATTGCAGGGTTGCCGTTTCCGTCAACCATCCAGATCGCCGAAGTGTTCTTGTTGGTGATAGTGATCTTGATGCGCGAGCTGCTGACCATGCTGGTCTTGATACTCACTGAGTCATCGGCGGGTCGTGAACCTGAGCCATCGAGGGCAAATGATGCAGCCCAGCGCGATAAGCTACCCTCGGGATACCGGGTATCCCATAGAGGAACCCACCGTGAGAGTCGGTCTGTGGTTCCGTCGATGTCTACGAATAAGACTTTGGGCGTGCCCACCCTGATAAGTAGTGGACTGTCTGATTCCCAGATTGTTGTTTCATCAGCTGATTTTGTGACAATGGTCGGCTTGTAGGTTAGCTCCACTCGGTCCGCTTGGTCGGCTGGGTCTATGATCCATCCAAGAGTTTCGACCTGTTCCAGCGCTTCGATGGTTTCACCATAGTTACCAGTTCCGCGCAGTAGATCACGTGACCGGAAAATTAGTGTGCCAGTCTCATCCATCCATACGGCGCCACCGGTTGACGAAGCGATCTCTTGGAGTAGATCCCATCCTGGTGCAACTGGTACGTCTAACAGTCCGGTGAGTATCGACCCTGTGGAATTGATTTTCGCTTTGTTCCCGCGCCCGAAAATCTCTGTGGCGGTCGTGGTACTGAACTGCACGCCACGGGCCACCGCGTCTCCCACTCCACGAACCTGGCCTCGTGGTGGGGATACGCGTACTGGGGTCCATGTTTTACTGCTGTATGCCCCGTAGCTCGTTCCCTCAGCACGTGCCCTCATGGAGAAGCCCTTGAGGTTCACTTGGAACTGGATACGTCGCCAACCTGAACTAGCAGACGGTGCACCTAGTATGGGAACCTGTAAAGTCTCCACACTGTCGCGTGTTGCAGTGACCGATGCTGCTGCCACCGTAAAGGTAATGTTGTCGCATCCAGGAACTTTGAGGACAACACTCCCTAGCCCGTTATGGTCTAGCGTTACGTACCATGCGTCAGGGTCATCCGAAGCATTAGCCAATACTGTTGCACCTGATGCGAGTCCAATCTGCCCGTCGTGGTCAGCCCATGCCAATTCCCCAGTCACGTTTGTGTTTGGGTTAGTTGCAGAACGGTCGGGGACACTGGAACCCATGAGCGGGAAGCTGAGCAGTGTTGTCGAAATAGGCTCAGGAACCGCGTAATATCCACCGGCTCTTGCTACCTGATGCACAACCCAAGCAGCGTCAAGCCGGTCCGTTTCCGAGTACGTCCACTTCAGGGTGAATGGTTTGCGCAGCCGCAGGGAATATTCATCAAGATCTAAAGAAACTTTCGCTTCAGTCGAAGCTCCACTAATCGGCGCGACCGTGAACTCACCCAACGCAATACGACGATCAGGAACTGTTGTGTAACCGCCAAATTGCGACGCATACACGGTGCACCGGCCACCCGGCCCGAGGCGGTATTGACCAAACCCCCAAGGCGACATGTGGGCAGGTAGCTGAGGAATACTCACCTGACCAGAAGCGATACTGTGCCCAGAAGCGCCTCGCACCTGAGTCGGCAACATACCCCCGGTAAGCTGCCGAGAAATAGACCAATCCCCTACAGGGCTAGTTCCCTGTGGCGCTTCCACTGATTTTGGCGGCCAGGTTGATTCGTGAAACTCACTGAATATTTCAGGGATGATTTCTAGCGCCGATTCGCCAGGCCAGTTTGAGGGCTTCTGCTGCAAAGTTTCCTCCTAAATATTGGGTCGGCCAACCTCCATGAGGGTTACCTCATAGTCAGATCGAGAATTGTTATCAAGTAGCATCTGGAGGACGCGCTGAGGGTCCTGCACTGCTACACGGCAGGGGGTTCCTGCTGATGCGTAGAAGTCACCGCGAGGCGGTCCTTCGTGGATGGTCGCCCCTGATGTGCCTGTGTTTGTTATTTTTAGGGTGATTGTTGAGTCGGAGAGAGGTGTGAAGCTGGCGGCGCATTGGCGGTATCCTGACCCCGTTGGTGCGCTGATGTTGATCATGGTTCCCGTGCCCAAGCGGTATTGCGCCACGGTGGTCCCTGCTTCTGCCTGTGACCAGACTGCGACCGTGTACACCATTCCACGTAGCGTTGGTACGGTGATTTCTCGGCCTGGCTGAATCCCACCCATCGGAACGCCATCCACGATGACCGCCGATTCTCCCCCCGCGCTTAGGCGGGCAGGGATCATGTTTTCTCTCGCTTTAGCAACGTCATAAAGCCAGCAGTCCCCCAGCAGCCCGTTTGATGCGTAATTGAATAGTTTTGCCCACGCCGGCTTCTGCCACAGTCTCCCCACTGTCCAAGTGCGGGGTGCTGAACGCCCTATTTGCGCGTACCTCACCCCGCCCGTGGTAACCAGTTCAGATCCCCTGCGATCAGAGGACACCTCGACACCAGCGGACACTTCCACTGGTTGCATTGCTCCGAGTGGTCCAAAATAAAAACCGCTCACGGGGGATCCTCCTACTTGTGTGTTCCGTTGAATCGCTCGCCAGCCTGAACCAGAGTTCCGGCTTGCTTGCCACTTACTTGAAGAGCGGCGCTGAGCTGAATGCTGGACATTGCTTGAGCTAACTGTTGGTAGTCGATAGCCACAGCTGGAGCTGATTGCGATGACGCGTAACGCGACACCTCAACAGACGGCGGAACCATGAGCGCCGGTGGAGTCATCAGGTTCTCGGCAGCAGATTCAACATCGCTAACCTTAGACAGCAGACCAAGCTCCACGCCGTCGCCAGCATCCACGCCAGCCTTGAACAGTGTGCGTGAAGGTGAGTGCATGTCCAAGGACTTACGGAATGCTTTCTCTGCGTTCTTGCCGAGCTTGTAGAACGCGTTTTCAACAACGTCATTCTTCTTCTCCAAGCCGTCCACCAAACCCTGCGCGGCATCAATACCGCCCTTAGACATGGCCTTCGTCAAAGACTCGCCCGTGTTCAACCCGTACTTCTCAACAGACCTGAACGAACTCAAGAAGCTCTTACGTTCGCCATTGTTCATGGACAGCATTGCGTCGGCCAGCTCGAACGTTCCCGATTGGGTCCATTCGTCGATTACCTGCTGGATCATGTTCTCGTTGAAGCCCAACTTTTGAAGCTTCGACACCTTACCGGACAGCTTCTTAGCACCGGACGCGAGAGACTTACCAAAGGACAGTAGACCCTTCTTGCCTACGTACTTCTGGTATCCCCACTTGTCCGTCTGCCCTGTCAGCCCACCGAGATCGAACGCGCCAACCATCGAGGATTGGACACCCTTCTGAGCTGATAGGAGATCGTCACGCTTTGCTGTGGCTGCCTCCAAGGACTTCGCCAGCTTGTCAGAACGCTTCTCCAACGACAGCAACTGTGATTCCATGCTGTACGCTGCCGAACGAGCCGTAGCACGTTGCGACTTAGACAAGTCCTTGTTCTTCGAAAGATCAAAGAGCTTATCAACCTGCGACATACCAGAACCACTAGTGAACGCATCAGTAATCTCGCCACGCTTCAAATCACGTCGGAGATCGAAACGTTCCTCATTCACACGAGCAACACGCTCACGCTCAAGCTTGGCTGCTTCAGCCGCTTTCTTCTTAGCGTCGTCAGCTTTCTTCTTAGCGTCCTTAGCCGCCTTATCCGAAGCTTTCTTAGCCGACGCACTAGACTTCTTAGTAGCCGAAACTTCAGCCTTGAGTTGCTTCAACTCGTACTTAGCGTCGTACAAGTCAGCCTTGAGAGCCGCCTTACGAGCCTTGTTCTTCTTATCGCCAGGCATCAACGAGAACTGACGTTGCAAACGGTCAACCTTCGACTGAGCCGAACCAACACGACCACCTGACGCGAGGCCAGCTAGACCCTGCACACTTGGATCGTCACGGTTGATCAGGCCAAGCAGTCGGTCATACTTACTAGCCGACTTCTCACGAATAACCCACTCGCCATCATCAACACGTGCTGTAGGCATCCCATCAGACCCAATACCCAGGATCATGTCAGTACCAAGACCGGTATAAGGCAACCGTCCACCAGTCGCACGATTAGGTAAACGACCGCCCTCAGCGTTCCTCCCGAGGAATGTTTTGGCTACCCCAGCCCCTGGAGGGGCTGAACCAGGCACGAAATTCTGAGTCACCGTCACTGATGAGAACCTTGGGCGTGCAAGCCGGTTCAAGGCTTCTTCGGCCCCGCCAGTCTGCGGGACAGCCGTAATAGTTACGTCTTTACCCTTGATGTTTAGGATCTTGCCCTGAGTGGAATAGACGGTTCCATCATCGCCAACATAAACAGGGACATCTTTACCCTTGATTCGAGCAATGCCAGCTTGAACATTAGTAACAGTGCCATCATCAGTGACGAAAATATATTCAGTCTTACCCGTGATCGCGTTGATCTTCGACTGAACCTGACCAACGGTTCCGTCCTCAGAAACAGCAATGCCAACTTTGGTGTAACCAGGGATCTGCTCAATGGCGTTTGCAGTGGCTTCGGCAATCTGTTTAGCGCTATCTTCCATCCATGACTTGACGCTGACATCCTTAGGGATGCCCATCAGCTCACGAACAAGCGCCTCAGAACCGCCAGTAGCTTTCATTAGCGCGTCATAAGTAGTCTGCATACCAGACTGAATCTCACTAGACGAAGCACCAGCGCGAGCCTGAGCCTCAGCCAGAGTCTCCGAGTCCTCAGCTACAGCACGCAACGCCTCGCGATTCTTGAGAGCCGCCTCAGAGTTGCCCGTAAACTTAGCGCCATTCTCAGCAATCGACGCATTCAGCGCAGACAACGAACCAGTTAGCGCATCCTGCGACTCGCTCACAGTGCGAGATTCCCGTCCCAGCTCGAAAACAGACGCGAGAATATCGTCAAGGGATTTAGCTGTTTCCGCTGCAACCTCGCCAGTGCCAGCAAGGGCGTCCCCAAGTTGCCCAGTGCCCTCAGCAGCCTTCCGTGACTCGGAATCAGCAAGCTGCAGAGCTCCCGAATACTGTGGGAACAATTCAGCTAGAGCCTCAGTTGAGGTTCCAGCATTAGCAGCCATTTCAGACAGCACCCGATAGGACTCGGCGGCGCTATCAGCGTTACCGTTCTTAGCCATATCAGCTAGAGCGCCATCCAACTGATCAACATTCTTCTTCGCAAATTCCCAGTTGGAAGAACTGCGCGTACCGAAGCTTAGGACCTTGGAAATATTTTGGTCTGCTTTGTCGGACCAAGACGGGTTAGCGATAACGCCGATAGCGTCCTCGAACCCCTTAACGTCTAGTCCATCGAACCAGTTGCCCTTGCCAGTGAAAGCGGCATTGATAACGTCAGGGGTCTTGCTGACGTCCAACAGACCCGCCGTGAGTTTGTCGATATTCTCAAGCGATCCCGACGGAACCATTGAACCAATAGCAGGGCCTACAGCCGCCAAGGTCACAGCACCAGCACCAATGGTCTTAAGTGCCCCGCCAAGCTTGCGTGCGCTACGCTCACTCTTGGACATGGCAGCATCTATGGTCACGAACGAACCGGACGCACTAGAAACTTGCTTGCCCGAATTCTTGCCAATAACGCCCAGGTCTTTCAGTGCGTCTTTAGTGTCGCGGATCTTTGGAAGTACGTTGATAGCCGCACCTGCGAGAAGTGCCGCGCCACCCGCAACGCCCGCGAACATCGTTCCCATGCCAAGAATTGGCGCGGGAATCTGACCGATAACGTCAACTACCTTTTCAGCGGTCTGTACAAAATCACGCAGAACCTCATTAGCTGCACCGCCACTCTTTAGGAATACGGTATCGAACGAACCGCCAAGCTTTTCCAAGTCGCCAGCAAGGTTATTCTGCAAGAGCGCCGCAGTATCAGCGGCGTAGCCTGCATCATTGACCTGATCAATCCAGCCCTGAATACCCTTAGCACCCTGCTCGTAAAGAACATTCGAAGCACGCACAGCATCAGACCCGAACATCACCGACATGGCAGCGTTACGCGCTTCAGGAGTTAGCCCGGCCATTTTCTCTTGCAACTGACCAGCAAAGTCAGTCAGTCCAACGAAGTTACCCTGAGCGTCATAAGCAGAGATGCCAAGCTCGTCAAACTTTTTCTGAGCTTCCTTGGACTGCGGAGTGAGTCGTTGAAGCATGGTCTTGAAGCTAGTGCCAGCGTCAGAACCAGTAAGACCAGCAGACGCAAACGCCGCCAAGCCGCCCGTAGTTTCCTCAATCGTCAAACCGGTAGCAGACGCAACAAGACCCGACTGATTCAGCGCCTCGCCCAAATCATGCACGGAACCTTGAGCCTTACCAGCACCAGCCGCCAACAAATCGGCAAGGTGGGGAATATCTTCACCAGACAACTTAAATTGCGTGAGGGCCGATGCGCTGATTTCGGCAGCGTCAGCAACACTAAGCTGACCAGCCGCAGCCAAGTCCAACGCACCGGTCAGACCGCCACCGATAACATCCTGGGTAGATACGCCAGCCTTAGCCAACTCCTCAATACCGCCAGCAGCTTCTTTCGCACTAAACGCCGTATCAGCACCAGCATCAATCGCGGCCTGACGAAGCAGACCCATATCGCTCGCGGTCGCGTGAGATGATGCTTGGACCCCTGACATGGCCTTATCGAATTCTGCGAACTTCTTTACAGCTAGTACGGCACCGCCACCAACGACGGCACCGAAGCCCATCATGCCCTTGCTGACAGTATCCAGAGATTGCTCATGTTGCTGTGACCACTTATCAAATTCACGAGCCGAATCTTTAGTGGCCTGAGAAGCCGTCTTTAGCCCGTTGACTAGGCCGGATACCTTTGCGTCAATTTCTAACTTAACAGTCCTGGTCATAGAGGCTCCTTAAAAGAAGAAACCCCCGATATGATCAGGGGTATGGGAAAGCAAAATAAAGAAGTAAGCCTTGGGAAATCAGCAATATTTCTCGGCGCTTTATGCGTACTCGCATCAGTAGCAATGAGCGCAACCGGCGCATTCTTTTACGGAATCATCGCGACACTAACCGGAATTCTTGCCGTAGCCTGCGCAGTACTATGGGGAATGAACCGCGACGCAAAGAAGCGGAACGCTCGGTGAGTAAATTTCTTAGCAAGCGCGGCCATAACGCACGCGTCACAGGACTAGCAATGCTCGTATTCGGAATCGCTATCGCACTCGCAGCCGGCTACGGGCAAGCGGACGGACTATCAAGCTTCAGCGTCCTCGTAGCCGTAGCAGGATTCATAACATTCATCGTCGGCATAGGGCTCGGCAGGGAAACCCCGAAAGACTCCCCTACCGACGCACCAGCCGAGCAATAAGCATCAAAGCACGGTTATAAGGCCGCTCATCCCAACCATCCTTCTGGAAACGCATAAGAGCAGTTGTCTTATGGCACCGGGTAGGAGGGTCAACCTTGTACGCCATCTCATTGTCAGGATCCGTACATTCACTAATCGGGCCACCACACATCGGACACAACATAGTGTCCTCATACAGCTTCAACGCCAGCATCTTGTCCTGATCATCTTCAGACCAAGACAAGAAGCCAGAGTGCGACAATCCGAGAGAGCGAGCTACTTCGAGTTCTTTGCGGAATCCTGCATCAGCTTGAATCCGCTCTGCGAAAAAGGAACCTGAGGACGACCACCATTAGCCGACGCGACAGCAGTCTGCACTTCCTGCCACTGACCATCGGACAGGTCATCAACGATCCCCGCCCAATCCTCAGCAGTGAACTCAACTGGTTCGCCCTGCTGTTCAGCAAGAGCAATCGCACCATCAGTGAGCATCGCCTTAGCAACAGCAGAATCGACGTTGTAACCCAAAGATTCATCAACGTTATGGTCATCGCGTGGAGGGTTAGCTTCCTTGATGGCCGACCAGGTAGCACGAGGCAGAGCGCGGATAGTCAACACTAGTGTGCTGTCCTCCTGCGCCTTGTAGAGTTCCGCAGAACGGATCTCCAACTTCTTCACCGGGTCATTATTTATGCGACGGTCAGAAATCGCGTTACGGCGAGCAGTCTCAAGCTCAGCCTGAACGCCCTCATACTCGGCAACCAACGAACCATCCAAGCAAATCTCAACACGACGCTCAGGACGCTTCACTTCAAACTTTTTCTCAGCCATGGTTACTTACCCTCTTCCTCGTCAAGCACTGGAATGAATACACGATGCTTCATGTACGTGTTGTTCTTATAGTCGGGGATCATCTTGCCGTGCGAATCGCGAGCAATTACATCGGCGTGGATCCCTTCGCGGTCAAACCACAGTTCGGCAGTCTGCTCGGGGTCGATGCCAACCGAGTCAAGAAGTGATGCATACTGGGCGCGAGTCAGTGACTCTGGAACGCCGGGAATACTTTTAGCCACAACAGGCTCCTAAAAATCTTTGGGACAAGGGTAAACAGGGTGAACCGTTCCCCCACGCACCCTGTCAAGGCGTGAGGGAACGGAAGAACTTAAGCGGTTACAGCAACGTCGATACCAGGATCACCGGTAACGAACAGCTTCGAAGTTGAACGGGTAACCGAGTTCGCTTCACCAGCAACCTCAGCCGGGAAACCAGCCTCAATCGGGTAGACGCGAACAATCTGAGAATCGGCCTCAGCGGTCTCGTAAGGCAAGTTACGGCGAGTCACCAAGTAGTGAACCGAACCCTCATCCAAAGCCTCACGAGCCTCATTGAACGCCGCATGAGCAACCGAGTTGGTGTTGTCGATGTAAGTCACGTCCACCGAGTGAGTCTTACGACCACGCTTCTCAAAAGTAGAAGTCGAGCACAAGCGCTCATCAGTGATCGTCTGCTGATCAATAGAAATTGCCAGACCGTCACCAGTCAGATAGCAAGAAATGTCAATGCCAGCAGTCAGCTCAGCGACAGTAGGCGCATTCACGTCAGCGACGGTAGGTACAAGCACGGCGCGAACATTGCCGTCATATGGAGTACTAGGGATCTCAGCCACAGTTACTTCACTTCCTTTTCAGGTTTGACCGGCACGTTCTTTACAGTGCTCGGCAGGGGGTTATGTTTCGCCGCACGTGGGTACGGGGAATCTGGATAGCTGGCCTTGCTGACCGGCTGGAAAACGTCACCGATACGCTTGTCAGTGCTCAGCACGTCAAGCTCATGACCGGTTCGCTTGTCTCGCACACGTACATACATGCGGGCTCCTTAGGTTTTGGGCATAGAAAAAGGAGCCATACGAAAACGCATGACTCCTTGGTTGAAATATTTAGTTACTGCATGACGCGCCACTCTTGAACCGTGTAGAACGGGTGAGCACCATTCGTTAGTGTCACATCAAGGTCCTCGATGATTTCGCCTGACGCTGGCACTTCCTCAACACGCTGTAGGTTGATCCGTGCACCCTCTAGAACTGCGCGACACTCAGCGTCAATGATCGCGACCGATTCATGAGTCAAGCTGACAACGGTAACCCGCCACCGATCCACACGCGCATGAACCGACCGAACCAACGAACGATCAGTGGCACGAGGAATAAATGAACGCACCAGGATGTAAGGGAACGTCGGATTATCGGGAACCTTGGACGGGTACACCTTGGCCTGAGCCGGCAACGAGGCTAACAGTGCTAGGAAATCCGTTTGATTACTCAAGCGCATCACCCCACTTATCAACAACCTTGCCAAGTTCACGCTCAAGATTCGGTGACTCACGTGCAAGAGGGCCGTCAAGATCGCCATAACCGCCACCACGAGAACCGCCAAAGTAATAGAGGTTACCGAGTGCGCCACCACGACGACCCTTGTCTGGGCCCACCTCGTATTTAGCGTGACCGATGCCGTACATCGAGTCGTAGCTAATCGAGCCTTTCAGCCCACGCCACGACGAACCAGACGGGATACCGTCGATCAGATCATCCTTGATATTCTGCGCACCCTTTTTTAGGACCGCATCAACCTCAGGCAACGCCTTAGAAGCAATCTTGCCAAGATCATTAGAAAACGCCCGAAGCTCACCAGCGCCACTCACTGTGTCACCAGTTCCACGTTCCAACGATCCGCAGTCCGATACGTGCCACGACCCAACTCAGTGAGACGCAATTTCAGGCCGACCAGATCAGGGTCCATCACCGAAGAAAGCACAGTCACACGGTCACCCGGCAACGACTGAGCCGACACCGGCAAATGAACCATCAACTGCTCAACCGTAAACGCATGACCGCCAGCATCAGGAGTAGAAGCCTGAGCCTGACGCCCCTGCAACTTACACTTACCCGTGTAAACCGTCTCCCAAACCTCAGACACAACCGCAGTAACAGGGTCAGTCACAAGACCAAGAGAACGCTCCACAAGGCCCGTGTCCAGCATCAGGGATTCGGCAGCCTCACGACCACGCAAAGTAATAGCCTGAGCATCGATCATCGGAACCTGCCAACCAGGCGAATACTAAACGCGTCACCATCCAGCGATGGAATCAGCAAATCCCAATCAGCATCAGTGATGACCAGGCGACCCGAAGAGTTCGCAGTGTCCACAGTTTCAGTCAACGAATAATCGTCAACAGATTCCGTGTACTGCCGCAAACCCTTCGGATTCTTGAGCTTCGCAACGATCGTTTCAGCCACCACACGAGTTACCGTGCGCGTGTACGAAAGGCCGGTAATCTCGTCAGCCATGAGCACGTCAATATCAGGAATGCGAGCACGAATGTCCGCTTCGAGATCCTGCAACCACTCAGTAGCCTGCGCAGTCTCAGCCGTAGTAAGGTCACGCCCGAGGCGCTTCTGAACATCTTCAACAGTTGCGAAACTCATTGCGGCTCCTAATCTTCGAGAAGCGCCTTGACTTCCTCACGCTTGAGATCTTCAAGCTCTGCTTCGTCAATGCCCTTTTGGATGGCGTATGCGCGCCACTCATCAAGCGACGCGTTGCCCTTAGGTTCGAATAGCTCCGACCCCTCGGCTACATGCTCATTGTCAGTAGGCGGATCAACAGTAGGCTCTTCAGGCTCAGGAATGGAACCTTCAACAGCCACGCCGAACGAATCCGGCAGGCTCAACAGGTGGCGTGCTTGGACTTCCGAAACAACGGCGGCCCCATCAACAAACTTGACGGAACCGCCGCCGAAGGAAACCCGCAACCCCTTGTGCTTACTACAGGTTGCGGTAATCATTACTCTTCCGCCTGAGTCAGGGTAAGAACGCCGTGCTTCTTCTCGTTGCCGTAATTCAGGCCGATTTCACCGTAGATCTGCACCTTGTCAGAAGCACCGGTCTTAGCCAGTGGCTCAGCGAAGAAATGACCCTTGCCCGGAATCTCCAAGAACGACGGACGTAGATCCTCAAGGGAAGCGATCGCGATCTTGTCAGCAGGCATGTAACGGTTCAGCATGATATTGAAACGACCGAAGTCAGTCTCAATGGTCTGAACGTTCACGCCACCAACGTTGCGGGTTTCTTCCTTGTAGCCGGCGTTCGTGATGTACGCGGCGGAAAGAGCACGCTTGAGAGAAGCGTTGGTGATCAAGGTTCGGGTCTCGCCCTCCTGAATACCTCCGCTAGTCCAAACGTCCTGCATCAGGTCATCAAGGGCATCCTTGAGAACGTCAGCAGGAGCACCAGCAAGAGCGTACTCAGCGACACCGACGTTAGTTGCCACTGCCTGCAACAGGCCGCGAGTCTTACGTGGCGCAGTGTTGGTGGTAGGCGAAGCGTAAGTGCCAGTGATAAAGGTCTTTTCAATATCACGAGCAATCTGCTTGAACTGCTGCTCCAACTGCCAAGCCAGCTCATCAGCCGGAATAACAGTGTTACCAACAGTCACGTTAGGCATTGCGTTAGTTGCACGCTGCTTAGTCGCACCCTGCTTGGTGTAGGAAACAGCAACTGCCTCCTGGTGAATCTCAAGCACGTTCGAAGCGTTGTAGCGAACACGAGCGTCACCCGCGCCAGCGTCTGCACCCTCAAGGCGCTGACGTGCATCGTCCGCGTCGCGCAGGTCGTAACCCTGCCACTCGAACAAAGTCGAACCAACCGATTCACCGCCGGTAAGACCACCAATGGAGGACAGTAGCGGGGTATCTTCAGGAGACGCGGCGAACAGTTCGCCAACGTAGTTAGGCAGGTTATAGGTAGTGCCCAGACCAGTGATTCCAGCCATGATTCATGACCCTTTCAGTTATTTGAGTTTGCTTGCCAATTCGCCCAATTGCTGCGCCTTGAGCGCAGAAATACGGGACTTGTCACCCGACTTCTCAGCGGCAGCGATCTGCTCAGCTACCGTCCCGGTAGCCTCATGCTTCGCACCGCCCGACATGTCAGGCTTAGGGGTGCCAGGCGCACTAGTACGCGCCACTAGTTCGGAAACGCGCTTAGCTGAAGCCTCGTAGCTTTCAGCGTCAGTGCCCGAAACTAGATCTTGATATTCCTCAGGGACCGGATACTTAGCTAACGCGGTCAACCGTGCGCTAGTAGCTTCAAGCTCTGCGATACGCTTTTCGCGCTCTAGAACTTCAGCCTGCGCACGCTCAATATCCGACAGCTTGGCTTTCTCAGCCTCAGCCTGAGCATCCTCAAACGCCTTGATCTGCTCGCGAGCCTTAGCAAGATCCGCAAGAACAGCGTCCTTAGATTCCTGAGATTTGAAACCGCCAAGATCATCGGCAGGTTTCGGAGTTTCCAAGGTTGGCTCTACCGTCTCAGTAGGCTTGACCTCAGTAACCGGTTTAGTTAGTTCCTCTGGCACGACTGCACCCCTTCATGATTTGGCCGCATCTCACGGCTAAAACCCTTATGCGCATCTCACGCACAAGGAAAACTAGTTGAAAACTTGACCGCCAGTAGAGAGCCAGCGCCTAAAGTCCTTTTCGACTTTCGCGGCAATCTCTGGGGTTAGTTTCTCTTTTGAGCTATACGGGTTACGACCCTCGCGCACCGCATCCCAACGCAACTGAGCATCGAATAAGCGGCGCTCAGCTTCCGTCATGGCGTATCTGTCGTTCGGCTTACGTTCGCCAGTCCTACGAGCTTCCAGCACCGCTTCACGAGCACCAACACGAGTACCGCCACGAGCCAACGCGCCCAAACCCTCACGCTGGCCAATGATCGAACCCAAAGGATCTTGACCGCCCGGCAGAATGTAGCCGTTACGCTCAAGAGCTTTCAGAGTGTCAGCACGCGAAAGGTTCTGCGAATAGATACCCTCAGGAGTCAAGCGCGGACCATTGCCACGCCCAAAGTTCCCGCGCCGGCTAGTTCCCTCAGTAGTAACCAACCCGCCCGGCTTCATGCCACGGCGTGAGTTCACCACCTGAAACAGGTCGCCGCCATCACGGATAGCCTGCGCGCCAGCCTTGGTATAAGCACGGTCCTGCTCAGCCTCAGATAGTCCGTTGAAATACTCATAAGGGTCATGAATTAGACCCTCAGAGGCGCCAGCATCAATAGCTTTCTGGGTCGAAGCAACATGCACGCAGTCACAGCCAGGATGCCGACGAAAACCAGCATTCCAACGATAAAACTTGCCGGCCAGCACGGAGCAACGAGAGCACGACGGCGGATTCAACATGCGCACATAACCAGTGTTTTTTCGTGTCGCAATATCCACGCCGGCAGCGCCACGCCCAGCATCAGCCACCGTAGTTTTAGTCAGCATCTCGATATGCTTCGAACCGGCAGTCATGGCAAGACTTGGTGTCATACCACCTGCGATAAGGTTTTTCACATACGGTGCGGTTGAATACAGCAAGCCCTCTAGCGTGCGCCCGTCGGCAGCAACACCAGCGAATGCACTAGGGTTTACGAACGCCTGAGGTGGCTCATATAAACCTTGCTCAGCCAACGCATCAGCCGAATAACTCGCACCCGCCGTAGCATTCGCCAACTGAGCCGAAGATACCACTGTCAAAAGTCCAGTGGTAAGCATGAGCGAATCCCAAGACTCAGAGATACGCCCCGCTTGAACCAGTGACCACGCTCTACGCGCTTTGACGACAGCCTGTGTCTGTAGCCTCTGAGACGACTTGTACTGAGAAACCACAGACTCAAGCATTATGCCTCCGTAGGTTCAAGCCCGAACTGATTTACATCCTTTTCGAGCTGAGCAATCTGCAAACCAGCCTCCTGCTCAAGACGTTCCCACTCGCGAACCTTCTGAGCCTCGGACCAGCCCAAAGCATCAAAGACAGACTCGCGAGAAATAGCGCCTTGACCGTTCGCATACAACTTAGTAGCAGAGTCGGCAGCCTGCGCAAGGGTAGGAGTAGCAGCGTTGAACCACTCAGTCTTAATACGGGAACCATTGACCCACTCGCCAGTGCGGAACCGCTCATAAAGACCAGAAACCCAGCCCCAACCATCACCAAACGCGGTCTGCTTCTTCTCCGTATTCAAAATCAGACGGACTTCCTCGGCCATAATCGCCTCGAACGACGCTGGATTAACCGTAGAATCACCAAAGTAACGCGACGGCAGACCAGAAACAGACGAAGCTAAGTTGCCGTAAAGCTTGATAGTGTCATGGAAATTCTTGAGATCCGACGCAGTGAACTGGCCAACCTCGGCCTTATCGTTCTGATTCGCCCAAATCGCAGTGAAATACGCCTCCCACGCGGGAATAGGCGTACCGTCCTTCGCAACGAAATCATCCTTAGACATGCCAAGAACATACTTCTGAGGCACCGAATGCGTCTCAACAGCCAACTGCAAATCAGTCAACGCACGAGCCGACGCATCAACCAACTGCGCAACATCCGACATCTCAGAAACACCAGTCCAACGACCAGCACGCCGACGATTCAAGAACATCACCAACGGGACACGGCCCAAGCGGTGATCATCACGATCAACCACAGACCAGTTACCGAAGCCAGTACGCTCAAGCCACAACGTCTGATCAGGCAAATACAAAGTCGCCGCACGAGGCAACCCGCCAGACTCAGCGCGATCATAAAAACGAGCGGCAGCCACAATCCGACGATGACGGCGATCAACCTCAACCGAAATCTCAGTAGGAGACTCAACCTGAATCAGCGGGAACTCAGAATCTTCCTCATTCGTAGACACCGAAACATAGCCACGGCCATAAATCATCGTCTCCTGATGCAACAACAACGACTCAGAATCCAAATTGTTAGCATCCCAGCCATCACGCAAAGACTCCGAAGCCTTATTCTCACCAGGGAGATAAAAACCCTTCATCTTCAACCGGTCAGCCACCGAATCAACAGCAACCCGACACCAGTTAGCCGACACCTCCAAAAACTCAAGCTCAGGAGGAACAGCCAAACCAATCTGCTCCAACCGGCGAGTACCCTCGTAATACCGGTCATGCAAAATATCGTTGCCAGACAAAGCGGTAAGCTTCGACTCAAGACGAATCAAGAGGGCCTGAACATCGCCCGTGAGCGTGGAAATCTGCGCCACAAGCACCCCTAACTAAAACAAAACATACGAGAGTCGGTTTCTTCTTCTTCGCGGAATTCATCGCTGACAAGACCGTCAGACCACGCCTCAAAACAAAGAATTGACGACATGCACATGTCAATCTTTTGAATCTCAGACGGCTTTCCGAGAATGTAACGCTGACCAGTACGTGGTCGAACAACCGCATTCAGGACATGAATCTTTGTAGTCTCACAACCGTCATGACGGAACTGAGTGTCATCGCCGTTGATAGCCTGCTTGAACGCTTCAAGGACAGGGTGAACCTTTGGGACACTTGATGTTTCCCAAGCGAAAACGACCGACTTATCATCATCACTGCGATACGCCGCCTGCCACTGCTTCAACTCAAGTCGCCATGAGTCATCTTCAACAACTTCCATAGCGTCAGACTCAGCAGAGACACCGCGAGCAGATCCAGCCGGGTCGAAGTACGCACGAACCACCTTGAACCGCGTAAACAGTTCATCAACAGCTGCCCGAACCTCAGCGCGTGGAATAGTCGCAGACGGGCCATTAGGTTGCCAGATAGTCGGACGCTTGTCAGGGCCGAACGTGGGCGTGAACTGATAGCCGTCAGCAGTCATTGCGCGTATGCCAGTCCAGTCATTGTTGTTCGACAAGTCGCCAGCGATCACAATCGGCGTACCATCAGGAATCTCGCGAGGCTCATTCTTTAGATCCCACGGTTCCTCGGCAAGCCAAGAGCCAGCACCCTGCACGCGACGATTACCGTAGAAGCGCTCAGCCTCAGCGGGGTCGCGACGCATAGCCTGCTTGATATCTTCCTCAAGGCCCTCAAGGTTCATTAGCACCCATGGCGCATCTGAATAGTTGTACTTGAGAATGCGACGGCGATCAGCCTGATTAGTCCACTTCAAACTAGACGGCGGTGGAGTCCACTGAATATAAACACCGTCAGACGGGTTTTCAATAAGGTCTTTCACCACATTGTCGGACGCTGGATCATCAGGATTGGTAGTAATGAATCCGCGACCACCCATAGCCGTAAGACCACGCTTTTGAGTACGGAAAACTTTCCACATAGCATCATCAGCAAACAGGCCAGCTTCATCCCAAGGCACGCACGTAACACGAGCGCCCAGACGCGACTTAGCTTTAGATGTGACAGGCACAATCTGATTAGCTTTACCACCAGGGAGGCGAATAACTTCCTCACCAGTTCGCGTGATCTGCGACGATAACGGACCGTAGTCAATCATCGGGCGCAAAGCGTCGAAAGTATTGCCGGTCTGAGCTTCAGAGTTAGCGGTGATCTGAATCAGTGGCGCAGTCCATTTACGGCCCATAGGCTCACCTGCGCGGTAGGTGTAAACCCAACCGCAGTCGCAACCCTGATTAGCGCAGATCCATTGCTCTCCACCCTTAGCCCAACCCTCGAAAAGCGCCGGGCCTACAGCCTCAACGCAAATCATGGCAGCAACCAGTGGCGACTTACCTTTTTTCTGAGAGTCAATCAGCACAGAAAGCTGATGAACGAACGCCGATGACTTCATCCCCGGCTTAGCAGTCTCACGAATCGCATAATGATTAGAGACAAAGCACAGCTGATAATCACGAAGAATGAACTGTGGCTTATTGCCGTCCATGTCGAAATCGCCATCAGGAACAACGCAGTGCCGCTCAATCCAGTCTGGAATAATATCTAAAGCGTGACCTTGCCACCACTTCAGCGCCTCAGATGCGGTCTTAGGAGTCTTAGCTACCAACAGCTTTCAGCCTCCGCTCACGCGCCGACGAACCGCCAGCGGGAGCCGAAGCCTTAGGGGTTTCATCAGCAGTAGTAACACTGATTTCAGGGCGAGCAATAGCCCAGCCGTTTTCTTTCAATCCGGCCGGGGTAAGCCCAAGCTGATCACCGAAACGATGCAATGATGACTTGTCAGCAGCCTTAGCTTCAGGGCCAGCGCAGACCAGAAAGGTTCGCACGTAAAGCGCTACGATATTCCAGCGCCAACGGTCCAATTCCCAAGCGCAAGCTTGCGGATAAGTCCAAACTTCATCCCACAAATCGAGCTCAGCGTCACGACGTTCTTCCGTTGCTGCTTCATCAAGCTCACGCGACGGCTTACCGTTCACGATCACGTCTATGTAGACGGCAGGCGAGCCCAGCGGCCATTCAATCGGTGGAACAGCACCGCGCCCCTCATTGGGTAAAGCGTCAAGCTTGAGGCCACGCTTCGCAGAGCGATCAGAGTCTGGATTCGACTGAGGACCAGAGCGGTTTCTAGCACCACCTGAAGCCATGCCGATCACCTCCTGAAATACCTAGCCCGAAAGTTTTGAACCATAGCGCGGACTATTTTGATCTCCCCGGCGGGGTGTCTGACTGGGGATTTTTTAGGGTTAGCCCCCTGGGGTGGACTAAATAATGGCGAGCTGAACGGGGCTCAAGTAGAGCGCGTCAACGTCACCAAAGAGGCTTGCATCCTTCGATGGTGCATGTACGCTTGTTCATGTGTTCGTTCCTTTTCAACGAATACAAAATAAGCCCCGGACTGTTAGCGCAGTCGGGGCTTCATCTATTTGGTTATGTGATTCCGTGCGACGCTTTACCGGCGGCGCTTAGGTTGCAGTGCGGGTGGCTCGGGCCGAGGATGGTTGACCTATCTTCGCCGTGGTCTAGGTGGAATGGCTCGCCGATTGGGATGATGCGCTTGCACCGAACACAGGTGAGTGATTGTGTCTCGTGCTTCTTTGCCCATCGTCGGCGTTCGCGGTAGAACGCGGAATCGTATCCACGCTCAGCCTTACTTCCTCGCGCCTTGTCGTGTTGCGCGGCGTGTGTTGGGCAGTAGCGGGATTGGGTTATCGCGGGGCATCCTCGCTGTCCGCAGATCCGATCAACGTCAGCCAGACCAATCACCACCTTGTTGCGTTACCCGCGTTGGTTGTCCATGGTTCCAACGCGGGCGACGGTGCAAGGTCCAGTAGCCTTGCTCTACCCCGTCGTGGGCTGTGTGTAGTGGGAGTAGCAGGGATTGCACCTGTCGCAGTTGGGTAACGCCTTACCCTTGCTAGTCCACTAGGAACTCCCGCAGTGCACCCACGCTGTTGAGTCAGACTCTCAGGCGCGGGTGCACGCAAGGCGGCTACCCTTTCGGATACCTGCGTGCTGAGTTAGCCAGCCATACGGTGACACCCTCAGCGAGTCCATGCGTTTCCGTTTAGGACTCGATAGCACGCAACGTGGGCGCGTTTCCCATCTGTTTCAATGGGTGATCCCTTGCGGCATCCGGCGTTCCATCACTTGCGTGTCGTGCGCTACCCCGTCGTGAGCGGTCGAGGACATACCTAGTAGCGCTGGGCACTCAGCGTCATGCTGGTCTGCCCATGAAGCTTAGCCTTGTGACACAGGGTCAGTATTAAGCATGTTGTGTGAGGGGTTGTTCTACCGGTTCGCCCCTCAGCCGGTGTGCGTCCTATTTGGACGTCAATACCCAGCCACTAAAGGCTGGGCTTGAGTAGCGCTAGGCTACCCGGTCTAGAAGATTGTTAGTGAAAAGTTTGTTGCGAGCGTCAATTGCTACCCGCTCCGCGTCTTCAATTCTGGAGAAGCTACCTAGTGCGCGTGTCACTCCGTTATGACTGATCTGCGCTCGCCATTTACCACATCGGTTATCCCAGGTAACTCCGCGCACGCCGCTAACATTGCTTCGGTATGCCCCGTTAGAGTTTTCCTTGTTCTGCTTATGTGTCACTGCCTGAAGGTGGTCTGGGTTAACGCATTTGCGGTTATGGCAAATGTGATCAAGTTCCAACCCATCCGGAATACTCCCGTACTCAAGTGCGTAAGAAAGTCTATGAACATACCAATTCTTGCCATGCATGGAAACTGTTGCGTATCCATTTGGTTTCACTGGGCCCTTCCAGATCCAGCAAGATTGGCTTTTGTCTACTCGCGCAAAGAACCCATCTTTACCCAAGCTATATTCCCTACCGGCTTGCGGATCTCCATGGCGACGCCATTTCTCATAGTGCGAATTGCACCATCCGCGTGTTCTCTTGGGCTTTGCGCAACCATCGATTGAGCATGTAAGCTTTTCCATATCGAACTCCTAAATAGTTCGTTCATTCTCCCGGTGGATTCCAGTCCATGCGGGAGATTTCTTTTGGATACACAGAAGCGACCCGGAGATAATTCTCAACGGGTCGCTTCTAGGGTACAAAAAAAGGACCGTTCATCGAACAGTCCTTGGTTAGTCCTCTGGCGAGGCACTATTAGATTAACACCTACCTGCCAGCAATGGCAAGTCTAAACCACGCCATCTTTTTACCGCTCCATCCAGCCCCACATCCACGACACTCTGCCGTCCATTCGTGGGGCTTCTTTAGATCCTTAGTGCCATCCTCATAGCAGTTGATCACCAGGCATGTCTCACGCTCACTGCCATGAATAGCCTGACCGCAACTCGGGCACGCGACACCATCCAATCGCCTAACCTTGGTCGGGTGAAGTAGTGCGTGAATGTCATCAAGCCACTGTTGAAAGATCCGCTTGAACCACACTTCCCATTCGTCGCTATGATCATCCTTGCTAATCTTTTGGATCAGCCCCTCAAGGTTCCCGAAGTAGCGCTCGCCGTAACGGTTCCAGTGATCATCACCAGCCATGCGCTCCATATCCATAAGCATCTGCAACGCCTGCCCATCAAGCGGTAACGGCTTGCCATTACTGGCATCACCACCCTCGCCGATAGAATGAGTGATGGCCTTGCGTAGCTCGGCAATGGCAGCAGGTTTCTTGACTACTTCCACACCCTCGCCTTTGATCTTAAGGTGTGGCTCGGTCAGCTCTTGCGCTAATGAACGTAGGTTCACAACGCCTCCCCTTCGATGGTGTTGGACCATTCCACGTCCTCGGCTTTTAGTCCGGTGAGGTGTACGTCTCCGTTGTTCTTATTTCCGTAGACGCGTCCTTGGTTGGTTCGAAGTTCGATGGCGTCTGATTCTTCCCAATCGTAGGAGCCGATGTCTACATAGACGTGCGTGTCTGGGTTTAGTTCGCTGAGCATCGCAATGAGCTCGCCTGCTGTGGTTCGCGTCTTACTCACTCCCCCTCCTGGATGGTGATTGGGGTGTTGGGGTTGAGTGTGATGGTTAGGCTTTCGGTTTCTTCGAAGTTGCCCCAGAGTGTGACGTTTACCCATTGGTGCCCGAGTCCGTAGCGTGGTTCTTTTTCGCAGATGGCTTGTTCGGTGATGATGTTGGCTTTGTGGTTGGTTTCGACTAGCGTTCCGGTGATGTGTTGCCCTTCGAATGGGACGGTGATCTTGCTGGTCAGGTGCGTTCCTGAGAGTTCTTTGGCGGTGATGTTCATTTTTTGGCCTTTCGCGGGTTGACCGTGATGTGGTACTTACCGGTTGCGAGTTGTTCCATGCCGAGCTTGATCGTTCCGTGAATGTTGGTTTGGTATTCGCGGGTGGCGATATGCCTGAGGATCCAGTTGCAGGATTTCCATGCGATCCAGTCGCGGAAGGTGTCGGGTGTCATTTTTTGGCCTCTCGTGAGCTGATGATGTGGAATACTTCTGGATCTTTTGGGCAGGTGACGATGGTGAATGTTCCGCCTCTTGCTTTTTTGGCGTGCCAACACAACTGCTTGACGGCTTGTTCGCGGGTGCGGTATTGCGCTTTCTGCCCGCCCATGTGGTTTGTGCAGTGACAGTCACTCATTGTTTGTCCACCATCTTGTGATTGCTTCGGTGCAGATGATGATTGCGGTCATGGTGAGCAGAAAACTAAACATGGTTCATCGTGCTTTCTTTCCGTTGTGGATGAGTGGCGGGTGGTTGATTCGGCGGGTGTAGAGCTCTAGTTCCCGGTCGAGTCGTGCCCGGTACGTTTCTTGGCGTTGGTCGGCTTTTGCCTGAACTAGTTGAGCGCCTCCGCTTTTGAGGTGTCGCATTGCCCTGTGTGTGCGTTGTTGTATCCAGCTCATCGTGCTTCGATCCCGTCTCGTATCTCGTTGGCGTTCCGCAAGACCCTCTCGGCGTGCGTGCTGTCCTCAAGGGTGGCTTTCATGCGCTCGCAGTCGGCCCGGTTGATGGACTGAATTATGAGTTGACTGCCGAGCATGAGCGCAAATGTTCCGAGTGGTGACTCTTGAATCGTGTAGGTGGTCACTTTGTGGCCTCGTGGATCTTGCATGGAACGTAGATGGTTTCGCCCTCGAATGCTGAGTCACTGAAGTTGTCTAAATACACTTCACCCGTGTAAATAGTTTCGAATGCCTCGCACGTGTTCTCTGTGCACGAGACGAAGATGTAATGACTGCTCATTTCCGTTCCTTTCGTTTGCGTGCTTGGAGTTTGCGGGTGTGGTTGATTTGGTGGTGTCGCGCTTGTTCCCAGAGTGGTTTGATTTGCGGGTCTTCGGTTTCGTTGATCCAGCCTTGTTTGATGCGCTCAGATTGGATTGACCGGCGAATAGCTACCCGGTACGTGCAAGAAGTGAAGATCATTTGCCCGGCCCTACTAGCGCGTAGTTGGTCTTCGCGTGACTATCAGCGGATTCGTTGGATGAGCGGGCTAAGGCGTCGAATGCTTGCGCCCATCGTTCACCGATCAACGTAACGATGTCGCCGAATGTTTGGAGCGCTTTAGACAAATCCCTTACCTTCCAGCCGAGCGGGTTGAGTTCGCGGCGGCGCTTATCGGTTTGCTCTAACGCGTTTTTCATGTAGAGGTTCGCCATGCGGGGTTGGTTCGTGTTGATCGCGTGAATTGCTTGGGTGATTAGTTCGTCGGTGGTCATGATTGCCTTTCTTGGCATAAAAAAAGCGCCACACAGGACGCTCGGGTTGTAGATCGGTTTACAAGGGTTAGAACTACATCACGCGATAGTGGTCCCAGAATCCGGGCAGGTACTCACCAACGATGAACACGGTCACGCCTGATCGTGAGTACTGGCCGCTCATGTCTTCGTAGTACTTGGATCCGGGATCGCTCGTTGTTGCTTGAATGCGGGTATACGGTCCAAGGTCAACGATGGATGCGTGGTGCTTGTGGGCGGTGAGCCATAGGTCAACGTTGAATCGTCGTTTTGCGGATAGGTTTTGAGACTGTTTCGCGAGCCATGTTTCTTCAGCTCCGCTAATCTTGTGCCCGTGTGCGGTGGCGATGTTCACGCCTGAGGTGGTTACGGTCGTGATCATCTGATCCTGTGGGATCTCAAACCGGACCTTTGCGAGTTCGGGATGCAGTGCACACAGGGTTTTGAGCGTGTCGCCGATTAGCCCGGTTGCGTTGTCGGCATCGTCGGACACGTTGGTCTTGCCACCGTTCCGCGACATTTGGCCGTGATTGCAAAGGCAAGCCGAGTAGATTACTTCATCGAAGTACGGTGACAAAGTTTTGATCCAGAGCAGGTTTAGCTCTAGGGCTAGGTTGATCTGGTCTCGCACGTTTAGATCTGAGGTGTAAGCCTGATTTGCGTAGGAGCTGTACACGTTCTCGATATGGTCACCCATGTTTGCGAGGAGTAGATTCTTTGGCAGCGACCCACGTTTTTGCATCCCATGGATGTCCTCAAGGATGTTCGCTAGCGATTGTTTGATGCGCTTTACGGTTCCAGGCGTTCCACCGTTCTCACCTTTTCCCAGCTGAAAATCTGCCAGTGACACAACATAGGTGGTCGGGTTGTCGCCTTTGATTACGCTTGCTGGCATCCAGTTTCGGACTTGTTCGGCAAGATCAGCGTAGTTGATTCCTGCTTCGGTTTTGCGTGCGAATCGTGCCCGGTATGAGTAGAGGTTTACGATGTCGCGTGAACCGTCTTCTAGGGCCTTGGACTGTTGCCATGTTGAGCATCGAACGGTGTCGTCCACGATCACAAATTCGTTTGGGTCTAGGTTGAAGCGTTCGAAGATGTGCGTCCAGTCGGTGACGGGCTTTGTGGTTTGTACGTCGATGAACTCGCCACCGTCGCTGGTCACGTCTGCTTTGCCGGTGAGCGTTTCGGTTGTCGCATTTTTTGCGACGGTTGGCTGACTTTTGTCGCAGGCGCAGATTCTTTTGCGGTGGTTGTTTACGGCGGATTTGCTGACGTTGCCACCGTTTGCGTTGATGTAGTTGGCGAATGTTCGGGATGTAATGGTTCCGGTGTCGCTGTATCCGAGGTCTTGGAGGGCTTGGGCGAAAGTGCACTTTTTCATGCGGTTTCCTTTGGGTATGAGAAAAGCGCCCGGTTAGGAGCGCTTGAATAGCTTGTCTTTTTCGGCTTGGGTTAGCTGTTTGCCGTAATGCCAGTAGTCCTTTTCGTCTTGCCAGTGCCCGTACTTTGGTACTCCCGATTCAGTGGTTCCGTTTTCGTAGGGCTGGATTTCGCATCGTCGCCCGTCTGGGAATTGCCCGACTCGGTGTGCTTCGAATGCTGTGTTGCCGATGAACGTTTCGCAGCAGGTTGCGCAGTGCCCTGCGCGTGTTCCGTCTGGGAATTCTTTGTTGCATTTTGGGTGGATAGGCATGTTGCTTGCTCCTTTGTTGAACAATGACCGCTCAGATTTGCGGGCTTAGAAATGGTTGGAACGTCCACGGGTAGCTTTAGGGGCTGTGAGGCGCTCAGAATTAAACTGGCAGCCGTTCAATGGTGATTTCAGCGCCGGGCGTATCCAACGCCCACCGCTTCTTGGCTATCCAAGTAACGATCCGCGAATCATCCTTGAGTAGCCCGGACTGTTGCAACGCGTCTCCTACCCCGCGCTGTAACTTATCGAGGTCGAACGGGGTCGCCGGGTAATCCTTGAACTTCGGTTTGCCGGGCCGCTCAATCCAAAACGTGACATAAACGCGAACCGGCTCATCAATCGGTTCATCCAACGCGTGAAGCTTGGCGACACGGGTTACTTCTTCCCGCCATGGCTTCAGCTTCTTGGATGACTCAGCCATTCGCCCCTTGCCGTAGAACGTCTTCGAACCCTGACCGGCAGGCGTGCCAGCAACAAAAAACGAGATCACTGGTAGAGCCTTTCTGCTACGTCGCTGACAACGTTCGTCGTTACCGCGTTGCCGCAAAGCCGATGCCTACGCGCTGGAAGATGCCCCTCGGTCCAGTTGTCAGGAAATCCTTGGCATCGTTCGGCTTCAACCGGAGTCAATCGCCGGGCAAGGACTTCGCCCGCAGCGATAGACGCAGGCTCATCCACATACAAGCCAGTAAGCGCACCCTGCCCGCCACCAAGGGCCTTCAGTGTCCGCGCTAGCGTCGGTCGATATATTCGCTGAGAGTCGGATACGCCCTGCGTGACTTCTTCAAGATGAGCGGCATTGCTTCCGGTGAAAGGAAAAACTGGGGATCCGGGTTCGGCTCCATGATGTCCGACAATGTAGATTCGTTCTCTAGCTTGTGGGACGCCGTGATTTTTGCTGTTGAGTACTTGCCATTCCACGAAGTACCCCAGCTCATCAAGCGTGGTGATGATGGTTCGGAAAGTTCGCCCGTGATCATGCCCGAGTAGTCCTTTGACGTTTTCGAGGATGAAGTGTTTTGGTTTGTGATGGTTGAGGATTCGGGCGATGTCGAAGAAGAGTGTTCCTCGGGTGTCTGCGAATCCTTTGCGTTTGCCGGCGATGCTGAATGCCTGGCAGGGAAATCCACCAACGAGAAGATCGAAGTTTGGGATGGTGGCGGGGTTGATGATTGTTGCGTCGCCGAACTGGTCATGGTCGTAGTGGCTTTCGTAGGTTTGGATTGCGTGCTTGTCGATTTCTGAGTATCCGACGCATTCGAAGTTGGTGTTGGTCAGCTTGCCGGCAGCTTCGAGCCCTAACTCGAAACCGCCGATTCCGCTGAACATGGAAAAGTATTTGACGCTCACGACTCGCCTCCTTGGGCATAAAGAGAGCCGCTGTCATCGACAACGGCTTGGGTTTCGTATTTGGTTTCGAGTTCTTGCAGGTACTCGGCCATCACTTCACTGATGTGTTTCAAAATTGGACTCCTGCCCTGAACCACGCCTCACCGAGTAGCCGGTCAAGTGGTTCACGTTCGGTTGGTAGGTCAGGCCAAGCAAACCGGGTTGGTATCGGCTTTGCTTTGCTGTAGGCCATATCCCGGTAAAGGTCGGGGTTTGCTTGTTGAGCCAAATATTCGTGCTGCTCGTGAATTCTGACGATGAGTTCCATGAGTTGCGGTTGGGTTAGCTGGTTCACTGGACCGCCTTTTGGTAATAGCCCTTGAACTGAAGATCAAAACTTCCTGTGGTGCCGTGACGATTCTTAGCAACACCAACTTGCAACGTGGTTTTTGCTTCTTCGTCAGATCCGCTGATCGCACGATGGAGCAAGATCACTACCGACGCGTCTTGCTCGATAGCGCCAGACTCTCGAAGCTCACTCATTTTTGGTGGATTGTCATCTTGGGTGCTGTTTCGGTTCACCTGCGAAAGTAGGATCACTGGGACCCCGTAATCTACTGACAGCATTTTGGCTTGCCGTGACGTTTCTGCGATTAGTTCGTGTCGTGGTCGCCGGTCGCCTGATGGTGCGTTGATCAGCTGTAGATAGTCGATGACGATTCCGCTGATCTTTTGCCGACGGTTCACTGAGTGCACGAACTTTTTGATTTGCGACATCGTGAGCGACTCATTCAGGATTGCGAGCCTGCCGTTCTCGATACGGTTCGCACGCCACTTAGCGATGATTGCCCGCTCCTTGTCGTGGAGGTTGCCTGAGTCGATGCGCGAAAGGCTGATCTCGGTTTCGTTCGCAATGAGTCGCTTACCGATCTCAGTTTTGCCCATCTCCAAGCTGATAAATGGGACGGCACCGTTCTTTTCCATCGCCTGAGCAAACTGCATACCCAACACGCTCTTACCTACGCCGGGTCGTGCACCGATAACGTACACGTTGCCCGGTCGTAGTCCACCGATGATCTTGTCTAGGTCAGGCCATGGTGTCTTAGGGTAGTCATGCACCTCGTCAAGCGCCGCGATTATCTCGTCCACATCATCGGACAGGAAAGACACTTTAGGGCCCTTAGAACCGGCTACAGCGTCTTGCATGCGTAACTGAGTCTCTTCGACAGTGTCGCCAATGTCGACAGGTGAGCCGATAGCCTGCTCTGCACCCTGGAAAACTGCTTTCAACCGTCTACGTGTAGCCGACTCAGAAACAATATTTTCCAAAACTTCGATGTTGTCGTAATCCGGTAACGCCTGCGCTGCCTCCCGAATGTCAATCGGGTCAACACGAACCTCAGAACTCTTCAACTCATCCTCTAGGGTGAGCTGGCTAATCCCTCGACGCTCGTTATACATCGTGAGCGCTGCCCGGTGGATAGCCTCATACGTTTTCGAGTAGTAGTCGCTAGGGTCCAAAGTCATCTGCGACAGGATCGCCCCACGAGTCGTAACGATCATTCCGATAATGGATCGTTCAACACTGTTTGGTTGCTCCAACTTTCCCTCCTAAAGGTCAAATCTTTTGAGTGGCTGGTTAGGTGACTGAGATTTTGATTTGTTCAGCCATGTAGTGAATGCAGCGTTCCAAACTCTCGCTCTTCGGTCATGGGTTTCTGCGTGACCGCGAAAGTTCCTCACTTGCTCTTCTAGGTCCAGGCCCTTGCTTTTTGCTAGCTCCCAATGGGCTTTGGTTGGAACCCAATTCTCTGGAAGGGGTAGTTCTGGTTTTCTAGGTTTTGCGTCGCCTTCTTTGATAAGACTTTCGTCCGGCAAAGTTTCCCCCACACCCCCATCAATAACGTTAGTTATTGATGTAGTAGTAGCTGTAGCAGTAGGCAGGGGGTAACCGCTACCCTGCGTTAGGGGTAAACCTTGGGGTAAAGCTTCCCCTAAACCTTGGGGTAAAGACTCCAAAATGTTAGGGGTAAAGCCAAGGGTAAATTCCTGTATTGGGCGTGCTGGATTCTTGAGTAGCGCTAGAGCCTTTTCGTTCTCAAACGCTTTCAAATCCGGCTGCTCAACATAGAGCCGGTTGAGTTCATAAATGAACACTTCGCGGATCTTGTTTGAAGCGATTGCCCCATACGCGTTGATCATTGAAATGGTGATCTTCGGATTCTTTAGCAATCCGTCATGTCGGATGAACGACCGAATCATAACTTCCTCGGTATCCTCATCAATGAAAATGAATCGCTCCGATTGAAGCTCGACCCCCAGGCGTTCAATGTCTTGCTTTGACGTTCCGTTTGCGAACTGCATTAGTCGTCCCGGTCGCCAGTCGGTAACACCTGCGTATGAAAGCTCAGTGTGGGTCAACAGTAAGACGTATAGCCAGTGTTGATCGCGGGACAGTGAGCGCCAGTGTGTATCGGTCCAAATGCTCGTGTTGATATTGGCCCTATCGCGTGCCACGGTTGTTTACTCCTTACTCGTTTTCAGGTCGCGTACGTCTACCAGTACGGATATGCCGTTTAGGTCTGCGTTGCTGTCGTAGCTGGCAATTTCTTCGGCTCCGTCTATGTGGTCGATTGCTTTCATGAAGTAGCGAAGTTCGCCAAGTGTGGTGAATGGTGTGATCGCCATTGAGACTTTGATGCGTGCCATCGTCATTTGCTCCTAATTAGTTGTTGAATGAATCCGGTGATGTTTTGTTCTTGGCTGTCCAGGTGGTCTTGTAGGACTTCCTTGTATCCGTCGTCTTCGGGCATGTAGTCGTCTTGCGTTTCGTCGTCCCAGAGCGACCGGGTGTGGGTTTGCGCCCGCCAGTTGATGAGTCCCAGGATGTTCATGCAGGACGTGTCTGATGGGCGCTGGTTCGCGAGCCGCCAAACACGTGCTTGAAGCTGTAGGAACTCTGGCTTGCAATCATCGTTACCGTGCTCCCTGTAGTAGTCGCGGAACAAGTTCTCGATGTAGGTCGCCCTGTCGCGGAATGACAGGTCACGCGGCGTTACGGGTTGAATACTCATGACAGGTTCTCCTTGTACTCGTTAGCGCGGAAGTTCAGATCGCAGCCTGCGGTTATGAGTCCGATTCGTGCGCCTCGCTGGGTCGGATCTTCAGGGTCTAGGATCTTCGCTTTAGACTCGATCAACTTGGCCATTTCAGTCAGTGCTTCTGCTTTCGCTTCGGCGCGGACGGTTTCAAGCCAGCGGTCGAACTCGTGTTCTCTGCGTTCCGCTCGTTCTTGCGGTGGTGACTTCAGCCCCGCTGTGTGAAATACGTACGCTCTGCGCGCTGAATCCGTACTCGGCGTGTATTCTCCGCCGTGGTAGGTGGCTTGTAGCTTGTTATTTGCGCCCATTGCTCTGCTCCTTTGCGATTTCTCCACCGAGTCCGATGTACCCGGCAGCGTCTACCCATGAATCCTTATGTGCGGGGCTTGTAATGAGGCGTGCAACCTTCAACTGGGTTAGGCACAGGGCAACATCGGTCGCGGTAACTTCAACGCCTAGAATCGGCGCCCACAGGTTTGCGATGCGTTGGAAGTTTTCAGATGCGTCACCGTAGTCTTTTGCCCGGTCGCCGTTGATCAACTGTTCAGCCGTGGTTAGCACTGTTTCGCGGGTGAACTCGGTTGGCTGATCGGCTGGTGTCTGATGCGCGGTCCAGCCATCGACCTGTGCCTCATGGAAACTTGAGCCGTCTGATGACTCATACATAATGAATGAGCTATATCGGCTAAGGCTGACGCTTGCAATCGTCTCTATCCGCTTGCCAACACTCGGCCATGACACAAGTACGGTGTCGCCCACCTTGTATTTTGGTTCGCTCATTTTCTTCTCGCTTTCGATGTATGCCCGACGGCCATGTTCGCGGTCGGGTCCTTGTGAGGTAAACGGTTGGGTGTTTCTTGCGCCCTCATATTGGCGATCTTGTGACAGATACAAACCTTGTCTCTGCACATGAAAAACGGGGATGACCCTTTGCAACAGGCTTTACATTCAGGCCGTTCGACGTTCATCCTCTTGCCTTAGCTTTCTCACGGGCGCGTCGAATTCGTCCTTCAAGGCGACTCTGAGCACTCTTTGCAAGTCGGCACGGTTCGCACACTTCTTCGTCGCGATTCTTGTGCTGTCGCCAACCAACCAACGTTCCATGCTCACGTTCAACAACCTTTGGGCGAATCGGTTTACCCTCAGCACGTCGGCGTTTGGCTCCTATTTCGCGGGCATATGCATTCTTGGCTTCACGGCATGGGGCGCAAAGAGGTTCACCCTTACGCCTATGTCGGAGCGCGGCGGCATTGGTTCCGCACGGTTCCAGGACTAGGTTGTACGGTTTGCGTTCCACCTTGCGTCGCTTAGCTTTGACTCGCTTCGTGGCGGCCGGGGCAATGCTCGGCTTGGGTGCGATGACTTTTCCCTTGACGATCTTTGCGCCGACTTGCTTCATCCAGTCTTTGCAGATCTGGCACGATTCACCATCGCGGAGACGTTCTTCCGGTCCGCGAGGTGTCGCGCAGTGGTTGTATGCCATGACGTGTCCTTTGATAGTTGGTTTGGGCTGGCACCATGACGATGCCAGCCCCGAAAAGTGGGTGATTAGTTGTGCGTGAAACTAGGCGAGTTCGCCATCAACAATCTCGAAGCCCTGACCGCCTTCGACAATTTCAAGCCACACCTGGAATCCCTTATCCGTGGCCATCTGCTCGATCAACTTGAGGTTGTCGCTGTCGAGCATGGAACCGTCAGCGATGCGGACGATCTTGAGCTTCGGGCTGAGGGCCATAGCCATACCAAGCGATACGCGGATCTGTTCGGCAGTCGATGCCTGCTTGAACGGCACACCCCTGTAAGTGACCCCGTCAGCGTCGAAGCCGAGCCCGTCAACTGGGAATGTTGCCGCCGCGAGTCCGTCCGCCTTACGCTTGTCGATTTCATTGATCTGCTCAGTAAGAGATTCGTACTCGGTGCGCAGTTCCTTCTTTCGCGCTTCCTGCTCCTTGGCCGCGTTGTTTGAGCGGATCATGGCGTTGGTTTCTTCAACACCGGCAAGCTGTTCTTCGAGGGTGGAAACGTCTGCCGGTTGTTCCATGGCTGCAAGATCTGCCTGATGCTGGGTGATAGCTACCGTCCACCCTTCAAGCTCCTTGGATAGCTGCGCGATCTTGGCGGTCAGTTCTTCAGTCTTGTTCTTTGCGAATGCCACGCCGTGTTCTGCGTCGCCAATCTTTGCCGCTTGATCTTGGGCCATGCGAATGGCGCTGATGATCTGCGAGGCGCTGGTTTCTTCGGCTGGCAGGTTGGAATCAACCGCTACTTCACCGATTGCTTTGCCCTGTCGCCCTAGTTCGGCGCGCTGGTCAAAGATTGCCTTACGTTCAGCATCTAGTTCGGAAACGTTGAAGGGTAGATCCACGAGATCAAGTAGCTGGGCGAGCTGCTTCTTTTCGTCCAGTTGGGTGAACGCAAGTGGATCTAGGCTTAGCTTGCCCACGAGTTCGTCTAGTTTCGCCTGGCCTTTCGGGTAGACCGCGCCATCGGGTGACTTTACGGTGAGAGTTGAGCCTGATGGGGTGAATTTGCGAGTCACCACAAGATCCTCTGTTTCGAGGACAATCTCAGCCTTAGTTTCACCGTCGCGGATTGGCTTAGGCGTGGTCTTCGTGGAGGTTCCGCCAAGCACTGCGGTGATCGAGTCAAGTACGGACGACTTGCCCTGACCGTTCTTCCCGCTAATGATGACTAGGTTGCCGTCCTTGTCTGGTGAGATTTCGACGGCTTTGATGCGCTTGAAGTTTGTGGATGTTAGCTTGACAATAGACATTGTGGGATTCCTTCCGAGAATCACTGCGGGGCTGAGTCAACATGACTCAGCCCCTTGGTTTTGGGTATGAAAAAAGCACCCCGTGTGGAGTGCTTAGGTTGTTACTGCGTGGAGGTTAGAACGGAACCTGTGACTGGTTAGTGCCCCACGGGTCGGCTGCTGGTTGGCCAGCCCACTGACCGCCACCGTTAGGCTGTGGGGTCACGTTCTGAGCGCCAAGGTTGTTCGCGAAGTTGCCCTGAGCCTGCGACTGATTCGGCTGCTGGAACTGAGTGCCACCGCTATTGTCACGCTTCGGGATAATATCTACCGCCCAAGCACGAACATCCAACGAAACACCCTGCCCTGAACCGTCACGCTTGTCGTACTCGCGCTGGTAGAACTCGCCAGCAACCTTTACCCGAGTACCCTTGGTTAGCTTCTGTGAGTAGAACTCGGCAAGCTCACCCCAGATCGCCACGTTAAACCAGTTCTCGGCTACCTTGTCCCAACCGCCCTGGTCGTTCTTCTTCGACTTGGAATCACCAATGCGGAAGTTCAGCACGGAACGCCCGGATTGGGTGGTGCGCAGTTCAGCATCGGCTCCAAGGTTGCCAGTTGCTACGATCTCAGCCATTTACTTGTTCTCCTTCGATTCGCGCTTGATGCGCTTGGATCTTGCTTAGTACTTCAGGTGTTACCCCGGACGCCTGTGCATCCATATACAGGGCACGCAACTTGTCGATCGTCGTCACTGTTTCCGCAACTTCCAACCAATCAACAGGCGCTTCCTCCACAAGCGGCTTGACCGTGTAGGGGCCCTTTACGGCCTGCCGAATAGTGATGCGCACCGTCGTCGGCTTATCAATATGGCTCATATGCGAGATCTTGATACCACCAACCTTGTTCGGTCCAAACGTCACGTTCGGGTCACCGAACAAGGTCAGCTTGCGCCCGATGTACAGATCAGACTTTCCTCCCCACACCATTTGCAGGACGCGGCGCATGCTCTTGTTTGGCTTGTATGGCCGTCCAGGGTATTCGGCAAGTTCCAACCAGACCGGCTGCTGATTAGTCTCGGGGTCAAGTATTTTCTTGCCCACGATGGTTACTGTCCGACTTCCTGCAATCAGGTCGTCGTAGTTGAGCTGGTCCGATTTCGGCGCCAGCGTGTCTCCGATGTCCATTAGTAGATTTCCTCCTCTGCGAAGTGGTCGATGTATTCGGTGGCGGGTCTGTTCGCCACTGCTTCGAGGTATCGGCTGATTGTTTCGGTCGCCGTGTTTTCGAAAGCGCTAACTGCTTCGATAATCACTGCGAACCATTCAGGGTCTGGATACACGCGTTTGACGTAGAGCGCCATGCCGCCTGAGTAGCTGATGTAGTCGCACCATTTACGCCCGGTCACCAGCATGCCCATCTGCATCTGCGCCATGTTCCCGGTAGGTGCTTCATCGCGTAGGACTGTTTGTAACTGGATGCGCTGTGATCGACTCTTGATCTCGATCAGCCCATCGTCACCAACCATCCCATCCGGTGAGTAACCCATCTTGAAGCCGTGATCATCGTTGACGATGAACCCGACCTCAGTGACCGGCGCGTAATGTTCCGCGTAGATTGCACGGGCATAAGGTTCGTCAAGCGTCCCTCTCTGCATGGCGCGTGATTCCTGGATAGGTTCAACGCGCCCGGTGATGCGTTCGGCAATGAGCGTGTGCATGAGCCCTGTAGCGGTCTCAGATTTGCTCAACTGCTTCTTAGCTGGGGTTATGAGTTGCCCGACGGTTGAGGCTGTTACGAGTCCAGCACGTGCCTCCAGCCACTCGGGCGTACCTTGCAAAAGCTGGTCATAAATCAGTGTCGCCACAGTCGGCCTCCTGAGCTGATTCGGGTATAAGAAAAGCCGAATCGTCTGATTCGGCTAAAGGTTCACAGCAACCACAATCGGAATCGCAATGCTGTTCGTACGGGTGCGGGTAACGGCTCATGACTCCACCACGATCCGCTCAATAGGTTTGTCATGCTCGCACCGTCGGCCAATCTCTGCGCAACGGCACTTGAGCGGTGGGACGTTCGTGTACAGCTCACTCATGATTCCTCCGGGCGGTACAGCACACGGGCTGGGAGGTAGTGTGGATTATTGGTGTAATCCCACACGCGTTTGCCGGGTGTTCGCGTCGACTCCCAACCGTCATCGGTATGCAGGAATGGCGCTACTACTCCGCTCATCATGATCAGACTCCCAACCTGCAACTTGTCGAGTTCTTCCACGCTGCTCACTACCGGCTGGGCGACGGCGAGGTAGGCGGTGATTGCTCGGCGTGCGATGCGTTTCGGCTTGCTCAGCGAATCGTCCGTGCGCATCTCTTCCAGCGCGAGGGATACAGCATGTCCCGCCCAAAACAACGCTTGTTCGTTTAGCGCCTCCGGGTTTAGCGGGGTACTCATTCCGTGGCATCCTTAGCCATTTCACGTGCTTTACGGGCAACAGCGAGCCACTTGGTTTTGCTTGGGTCTGAGAGTTCTGCAAAAGATGGAACATAGGCATACATTCCGTCAGTTCGGATGCACTGTGAAGCACGAAGCAGTTCCAGCGCTTCGGCTTCCAACTCCGCCTGTTCCTTGGCTTCGGCGGCCACCTTTTCTTCAATTAGGATGTAGGCACGCAAGTTGTCTGCCGCTTCCTGCATGTATGGCGAATCGGTTTCAGTCACCCCCGCCGCTTCGAGGATTGCGAGGGCAAGCGCAGGAGCATCAGACGGGGAGATGGAGGTCGTATGTTCGTCGCCATTCGGATAGAGGATTGAGATCTCAACCATCCCGTCGCATTTGCTCACAGAGAGCTGAATGTTGTAACCCTCCGCATTCTTGAAAGTCTTGCTAGTCATCGGGTTTCTCCTAGTCCGAGGCGTTCCCTAACCTCTGCCTGTATTTCGTCGTACCGTCCGTCTGTCACGAGGCTGTCACTGAGTAGCGCGTTGACTAGTGTCGCGGTGCGCTGCTCGTAAGCGAGGGTGAGAGTGGCGCTGATTTCGTAGGCAAGGTGGGATTTGCCCAATTCATGTAAAGTCTCCCGATAATTGTCGGGCCCCTCTGCAAACGGGTTGCCGGGTAGGTTGCTCATTTGTTTTCTCCTTGGTTGGTGCGTGCCATACGGTCGGTTAGCGCTTCGTCGGCCAGCTTGCGAGTGTCGCAGGGGTATAGGACGGATAGCGCTCCGTCGTATCCGCCATCCTCGAAGCAATGAGCGCAGTAAACGGCGGTTGCACGGGTGGGCCGATACGGCTTGTGCAGTTCTTGGATCGCTACCAACGCGGTGCGCATGGCCGGGATGGCTTTCAGATTCATGTCAGGCATTGGTGAACACCTCGATCAAAGCGAAAATAACCAGAACCCAAATAATGCAAATGAGGTAAAACGCTGTACCTTCACTCGTTCGACTCACCATCCAGTGCGCTTTGCACGTCGATCACGGCGCGCTTCCAACCACACTTCACCGGGTCATCCTCGGTGTGCTGGTCGCAAGTGCGCGGATGACCACTCAGCGCCTCCCTCACTCTTGCCACAGCCTGCTCAGCCTGTTCGAGTCGGGTGAGTACCTCGCGAATAACCTCAGGCGGAACCGTCATCAACGGCGAACCGTCCAACACCTCCATGCGATGCCGAAGACGCTCAACACCATTCTTCAAATACGGTTGCTCACTCATGCTGTTACTCCTACTAGTAGTGCCCCGACCAACCAGATCGAGGCGATGATGACGGTTGCGGATACAGCACCGATAACACCGACCCAAAACAAAGTTTCATTATCAGGGGTCATGACTGCACCTCAGCAAGCCAATCGGCGATACGTAAGATTAGGGATTTCATGCTGCGATCAGCTCCATGTTTTTGAATGCCTGTACTGGAGTTGGGTCGCTGATGCCTACGCGTCTTGAGAAGTCCATATCCGGGCCCCAGATCGCCTGATGCCAGCCGAGGGGAAGGTTTGTTTTGCTTGTACCTTCGTCCTCGTAAACCGCGTGGGCCATAAACGCAGCATCACGCTTGGACATTCGTAGTTCTGCACGGAAGTACGTTCGCAAGTCCCGCAGGGATACGACGTTTTCTACTTCAACGTTTTTTGCCTTAGCCGAGAGTGTTCCCGATGGCGACTTTGTTTCGATTGAGGTGCTCATGAGTTTGGCGATTCGCTTGGCAGGTTTTCAATCCACTCTTCGAGTGCCTTATGGCTTAGGACTGGTTTGCTGTTTGCGTACCCGGCGATGAGGTCGCCGTTCTTGATTGCGTACCGTATGGTTCGGACGCTGTAGCCGACTTGTTCGGCTGCTTCTTCTAGGCTGTAAGCGATCTTGCTCATGCTGCAACCTGCTTGCTCTTGAATTCGCTTGGTAGGAGATCATTAGGATCTACGCCTAGTGCCATTGCGATTCGGGCGATTTCGTAAACCGTGAAGTCGGTTCCTCCTACAAGCTTTCGGTTGAGGCTTGTTCGGGGAATCCCGGTTTGCTTGGCCACGCTGTACACGGTTGCGTTTTTCGAATTCTCGATTGCCTCGGCAACCTTGTTCGCTGTTTCGTTGTTCATGGTTATGACGATACACGACCATTTGGTCGTATGCAAGCCCGTTTGGTCGTACCTGAAAGATTTCTCAATATGGACGTGCGCACGTCCAAAATGGTGCTAGTATGTCCATATGGATATAAACAACCCGCTATCCCAGTCCATAGCCAAGCAGCTATATCAGAGAATCAAGGGCGAAGGGATGCAGATGCAAAGCATTTCCGACAAGACAGATATTGGTATCGGATCACTGAGCCGATACGTCAACGGAAAGCGGGACATTCCTGCCCCGCTTTTCGCGATCATCTGCAAAGAGATTGGATTAGATCCTGGTGAGGTGCTTCGAAATGCTATCGAAGAGTTCACCGGGAGCAACTCCGCTAGCGATAGATAGGCCAGCGATTTCAGTCGCGGTCAATTTGGAGAGCGTCACCTCTAATGAGGTGGCGCTCTTCTTTTTCTCGTCGGTGCTAGTCTGCACTACTTCCCCTAATTGTTCGTAGATATGTTCGAATGAGAGGTTGCAATAAGCATACGACGAAGCACCGACAGATAGCCATACTTAACAAAAAAATGCCCCTCGCTAAGTCGATAAGACCTAGTGAGGGGCGATAGAACTACTCTGACATAAAACCGCTCAACGCTTCAAGTGCTTGCGTAGCTTGAGTCTGGTTGACGCGGGTCTGGTACTTGCGGGTCATCTTGATATTCGAGTGTCCAACGATCTGCTGGATAGTCGTCTCTGGAATGCCAGCATCGTAGAGCAAGTCAATAACAGTGTGCCTAATGCCGTGCAGAGTCACCTTGGAACTAATGCCCGCGCCCTTGACGATCTTCGGCCATAGCATCGTAATCGCGTCAGGTGACAGCACTTCACCAAACCTGTTCTTGAATAGCAGGCCATCCCCTGCCGACTGCATGTGGAGTGCGAGGATTGACCGCAACGGTTCCACTGATGGGATGATGCGCCAGCCAGCCGACGACTTAGGCCGGGTCAAATACAGGCCGTCACCAATCGGGCGAACCTCATACTCGTTATTGGCAGCATTCAGGTCTCGTGTCGCGATCCTCTGCAACTGCCATGACAGGTCGATACTGTCGGCTGTTACGCGTGACGCTTCGAGTCCTAGAACTTCGCCACGTCGCGCACCCGTGAGCAGGTAGGTCGATATGAGTGCGCAGTAGGGTTGTGTTGCGATGTACTGGAATAGGCGCACGACTTCCTCGTGAGTGAACGCGGTTTGTTGTACCGGCGCGACACCTTTGAACTTGCCTTTGGGTGGACCGACTATCTCAGCAACGTTGCGTGTGACCTTCTGCTCAACGAGCGCAGCATCTAGTCCCAGCTTGAGAGCGGTGTAGGCGAGCATCATTGTGCCTTGGGATAGTGTTTCGTATTCCTCTGGCCATTCTGCACGAGGTAGCTTTCGGATGGTTTTGTCCTTGGGCATCTCTGACAGTTTGGTGTACATGTTTCGGACGTCTTGCGTGGACAGTTTGTCCAGGCGTATTCGTCCGACTGATGGGATGATGTGGCTTTCGAGGCTGTTGCGTCGTTGCCTGATGGTGTTGGGTGAGACGGTGCCGGTGAGGATTTCGTTGAACCAGTGCCATAACCAGTCTTCTACGGTGGTTGTGCTTGTGGATATGTCGCCGTTTTTGATGAGTTCTTTTTGGAGTGCGCGTAGTTCTCGGAGTGCTTGAGCTTTATCTTTGCGTCGGATTACTTTTCGCCGTCGCTTTTCTTCGTCTCGGCGTGGTAGTTCGACGGTTGCTGTCCAGAATCCTCGGGAGTCTTTGTAGAGTCCTCCCTCTCCATTTTTGCGTGCCATGTTGGAGCCTTTCTTGGTGTAGCCATTGGTGTAGCCATGCATATGCTATTTTGTGCAGGAGCGTGGCGGTTCAGCTAACCAAAACCCTTGAATTCATGCGGTTTTACCGATCATCATACGCGCTCTTGGACTCTGGGCATAAAGCCAACCACGTCGTGCATTGGACCAAAGCGATCCCAAGCTTCGATTAATCGGCGTTTTGGACTGCGTCCGCTACTGGAGACGCTGACCCTGTTGAAGACAATTTTTGGTTGCAGACCCCCATAGGATTCTTCAAGTTCGTCGATGGCACGCAAGGCTCGTGGAATGCCGACGCTATCTGAATTCACGACCATGAAAATCTCATCCGAACACTGAAGCATCTCAACGGTCACTGCGTTGCGTTGAGGTGCTTGGGTGTCAAAGCTCAGCTGTTCGTCCATGGCAATGTGTGGCGCCAAGTCTAGGACGACCACGTCATAGTGTTCCTTGAACGTCATTGACGCTCGCCGCAATGCCGAGGCCCGCACTTCAGGCCATCTGCTCGAACGAGGAATTCCAGTACCTACCCGAATCGTGGTGTCACCGACTTGGACCAGCGAGCAAGCGGCATTGAGCCGAGCGATGTCCGAGCTACCCGAGTCAATGATGCGGCAAATTTGGGCTACCGATGCCGATTCATCCATAAGGCCCAGCTGAATGGATATCGAGGCAGCGTAAGTATCGGCATCGAGTAGTACAACGTTTTTTCCTGCGGCTGCTAGCTCCACCGCGTAGTTCAACGCGATAGTGCTTCGCCCTGGAGAGCCAGGTGCACTCCAGAAGCTAACGATCTTTCCCGCGGTACGCGGTTCCTTTTCGGTCAGGTGTGGGGAGACCTTGTCCTTGTTGCTTTCAGGTTGCCTCAGCGAAAGAACCGTAGCTGCAATTCGCTGTTCAAGATCTGAAATCGCAATGTCTGCTGGCACTTGTAGAACATCTGGCGTGGGTTTGAGATCGGATGGGTTTTCTAGCATGCAGACTATCGCTGTGCGGTTGATCAGCAAGTCATCAACTTGTTCCATGGGCGGGACAAGATGCGAGTCGGCTACTAGCAAGACGTCCGCGGCTCCCGTGGCGCAGGCGGCGACAGCTTCAGCAATGTCAGAGCAAACACGGGTGACAATGAGTTCACCTTGGTAGCCCTCAATCTGCCTGACGATGGATTCTTGACCTCCCAACACCACTACTGAGATGCTCATTCTGTTGCCCCGGCCGGGTTGTAGATCACGATGATCCTTGAATCATTGGCCAAGGCTTGGAGCAGTGGTTCAAGTTGGTTTGGTTCCACGAGGAGTTCTAGGTTGGTTCCCTGCCTGTCTACTAGTCCCCCGCCACTTTCAACGCGTGCAGCGACTTCAACCATTGAGGACAGCTTCTCTGGAACGCCGTAGCTATTGCCGCCTGATTCTTTTTTGGCAATCCATACATCCACGAAGCTTCCCGGTGCGATTGACGAGGTTAGATCCGCTGGCAGATCCACATTGATCGGTCGTCGTGAGCCGAGCTCGCTCTGAGTAACCGAGGTGACCGGAATCAGTTCCCCGGCGCTGACAAAGGTGTTCACCCGAGAGTTCTTGTCTAACCCGGAAGCCGGGTGCAGATACTTCCCCGCGGTGTCGCCGAGCTGAACTTCTTGGGTTTTCAGGTTTTCTTCGGTCAATTGTTCGCCGAGGGTAATGTTTGAGCGCGCCACGTAGACCGTTGTTGTTTCGTGCATTGCGCCGATGAGATACATTGTCCCGGCTACCGAAGCAAGCACAAGGATGGCGCCAAGGGCCAGCCTCGGGTCTTTCCACCCTGGACGCCGGACACGCGCAGCTTTTGTTGTGCGCTCACCTTGGACTATTTGGTCACTCATCAAGGCTCAACCCTCCGCCAGTGGATGTGCTTATGAATCGTGAGCCTACGACAACTTGGGCTTCTAGAAAAGACCTTTTCTTGGCTGTGGATCAATTAAGCGTTGTTGCAACCACCCAGCCGATGGACTCCAGCGGGATCAAGAGATTGCCTGAGATTCGTCCTGGACGGGCAAATTCATCACGCGGGTGAACGTCGATAATCAGGTAATCCTTGGCAACTTGGGCCAAGGTTCCTTCAGCCAACGCATTGCCGTCGCGGCCGTGAATCTGGCACCTTGACCTATCCCGCAGCAGACCTCGAATGACGCTGGCGAACCTTATGGATTTGCTCTGATGCCGCCAGCTAAGGCCGGAGCCTTGGGTCTGGGGCAAAGCAATTGACTCGACTGCTTGGCGCCTGATGACCCACTGTGATCGGTCTGTTTCCAGGCAGAGATAGTCAGTAGACACGGGCCCGAGAGTTGCACGAATTTCAGTTGCTCCGGATAACCGGATTGTCAGTTCTTGGCCCTGGAAGCGCGCCAATGTCTGAGTGAGCTCAGCAGTTGATCTTTCAATGCGGACATTCTCAGAAATTTCGTCGCGCAGTTGAGCACGGTTTTGCTCATCCAGTTGAGCTTCAAGATCGTCAAAGAGTGAATCCCAGCGCATGTGGCAACTGTACGAGACAAAAACTTGTTTCAACACCCTCTTCACAAAATCACGGCAAAGTGTCATCATTGCTACCAAATAACATCAAATTGTATCAAACAGATGCTAAGGAAGTGATTTGGATGAGCTCGTCGAGGGTATTCGCCATCTTCTTGTTGTTTGCCGTCTCGGGGTCAGTCCTCGTTTTTGTTGGCATTCACTGGATCATCGACTTCCATGCGATCAGCGCTACCTCGGATCCGAGCTCATACATGGTGCTGTTACTCAGCCTGGCAACCTTGTCCCTAGCCACCTTGTACGCAATTCACTACGGGGCACGTCGGCTGCTTATTTGGGCCATGGCCCGCCGCCACATTCCTACCATCCGGTTTTTCCAACGAGTTGCTCCACGATTCACACGCAAGGTACTCGAATCTTTGCTCGGGACCTCAATCGTTCTTTCATCCGCGGTCGCGGCTAACGCCGCGCCGGTGACTCCCCTGGAAAACCACGCCTCCGTTGAAAGCGCAGAGAAGAACGTGGATCCACAACGATCAGAACCTAAACAACGAAGCGTTCCCAATGCTCAGTGGTTCCCCGAACAAGTCAGCGTTCCAATGAACAACTTGATCTCGCAGACCCCACAGCCAAAGCGGGAGCCGGCAAAGTCGGGAGCTGAGGTGGTGGTTGCCGAAGGCGAAACGTTGTGGAGCATTTCAGCCAAACGCCTCGGAGCCCAGGCCACTGCCGAAGAAATATCAACCTACTGGCCGCAAATCTACAAAGCCAATGAGCAAGTCATCGGTCCAGATCCTGATCACTTAGAAATCGGTACCGTCCTAGAGCTTCCACCCACGCGTTAGCACCACAAAGAAACAACCACCCATCAATGATCATTAGGAGTCATCATGAGCACCATCACCGTCACCCCACGGAGCCTAGGTAAGGAACGACTCTCCGACGACCCAGCATTCCCCGACACGTCTTTTGGTGTTGAAGCAAGCTCAGCACCAAGCGGTAGCGCCGAAACTCCGTGCAATAGTCCAGCCCATTTGAGTAGGGCCATGGACAACATTTTCCGTAGGAACGAGGGCTACCGAACGGAACGTCGGGCTGTCGTTGAGATCTCGTACTCCGTCGCCCGTGCGGTTTTTGAGATCGTTGCTGGCTATCGCAGCGTCAGCCAGTTGGCCTTTGTTGTTGAGCCTAATTGCATCGACAAGCTCCGTCGTAGGGCACTACTAGAGACTTCCCGCTACACGGTAGATCCAGTACCTGGCACTGCACATGGGCAAATCATTTCCTTGCACCTGGATCACTGTTTTTCAGGGGCGTGGGAATGCACAGCCATCATCGGCTTTAAAGACCGCGTCCGCGCCGTAGCTCTCAAGATTGAGCCATGGCACGGACGTTGGCAAGTCACAGATGTGGAACTTATTTAGTTACGCTTGGACTTCTTTTTCTTCTTACCGTTGGTAGCTGGAGCACGCTTGGTGCTAGCTTCGCCGTCTTCATCAGGACCAGTGAACTGCAGGTTCTTCGGCTTCGCTGATTCGTCGACAGGCGCTGCTTCTTCAACGGCGTCAGAACCCGATGGGATATCAAGGTTGAACAAGGCACCGATGCTTTCCTCGCGGATGCCTTCCATCATGGTCTGGAACATCGTGTAACCCTCACGCTGGTATTCAACCAACGGGTCACGCTGCGCCATGGCACGAAGTCCGATACCTTCCTTGAGGTAATCCATCTCGTACAGGTGTTCCTGCCACTTGCGACCAATGGTCGAAAGCACCACTCGGCGTTCCAGATCTCGCATGGTCGATGAACCAACAAGCTTTTCACGCTCTTCGTACTGGTACTGCGCGTCCGAAAGGATTTCGCGTTCCAAGAAGGATCCGGAGAGGTGGCCAATGCCACCGGCTTCTTCAACAACTTCGTCAACGGTGATACCGATTGGGTACAGCTGCTTGAGGTTAGTCCACAGGGACTTGAGCTCCCACTCATCTGGGTTGCCCACCTGCGTGGCTTCCAAGACCATGGCCTTGACGACGTCCTCTAGGAAGTGGCCGACCTTCTCTTCAAGGTCACCACCTTCGAGGATGGCTCGACGGTCAGCGTAGATAGCTTCACGCTGGCGGTTCATCACGTCATCGTACTTGAGCACGTTTTTACGCTGTTCGGCGTTAACGCCCTCAACCTGAGCCTGTGCTGACTCAATGGCGCGGGAAACCATCTTGGATTCCAGTGCCACATCTTCAGGCATTGAAGGGTTGTTCATGATGCGCTCTGCCATGCCGGAGTTGAATCGACGCATCAAATCATCGGTCATCGACAGGTAGAAGCGTGATTCACCCGGGTCGCCCTGGCGTCCGGCACGACCACGCAGCTGGTTATCGATGCGGCGGGACTCGTGGCGTTCGGTACCAAGCACGTAAAGGCCGCCGAGTTCGGCAACTTCCTTGGATTCGGTAGCGACGGTTTGTTTTGCTTTGGCAAAAACTTCGTCCCAAACCTTGTTGTACTCGTCCGGGTTGTTCTCTGCGTTCAAGCCACGACGTTCCATCTCAGCGACTGCCAAGAATTCTGGGTTACCACCGAGCATGATGTCGGTACCGCGACCGGCCATGTTGGTAGATACGGTCACGCCGCTCTTGCGACCAGCCATAGCTACAACGGCCGCTTCACGGGCGTGCTGCTTTGCATTCAGCACCTCGTGGCGGATGCCCTTTTTGGACAACAGACGCGAGAGGTATTCGCTCTTTTCCACGCTGGTGGTACCAACCAGAACTGGCTGACCGGTGGCGTGACGTTCAGCGATGTCCTCAACAACAGCGTTGAACTTAGCGACTTCATTCTTGTAAATGTAGTCGGACTGATCCATACGGATCGCTGGCTTATTGGTAGGGATTTCCACTACGCCCAGCTTGTAGGTGCCCATGAACTCGGCAGCCTCGGTCTGCGCGGTACCGGTCATGCCCGAAATCTTGTCGTACATGCGGAAGTAGTTCTGCAGCGTGATCGTGGCCAGAGTCTGATTCTCCGCCTTGATGCTGACGCTTTCCTTGGCTTCAATAGCCTGGTGCATGCCCTCGGAGTAGCGACGGCCCTGCAATGCACGACCAGTGTGCTCGTCAACGATCATTACTTCGCCGTTGACTACAACATAGTCTTTGTCCTTCTTGAACAATTCTTTGGCCTTGATGGCATTGTTCAAGAAGCCGATCAGCGGGGTGTTGTTGGCTTCGTAGAGGTTATCGATGCCGAGGTAGTCCTCAACCTTTTCAATTCCCGATTCCAGTACACCGATGGTGCGCTTCTTCTCGTCAACTTCGTAGTCGTCTTCGCGCTTGAGCGTTGAGACGATCTTCGAGAAGACGGTGTACCAGCGGTTAACGTCGCCCGAAGCCTGTCCGGAGATGATCAGTGGGGTACGAGCCTCATCGATCAAGATCGAGTCGACCTCATCAACGATGACAAAGTTGTGGCCACGCTGGACGAGCTCGTCCTTGCTCCATGCCATGTTGTCACGCAGGTAATCGAAGCCGAATTCGTTGTTCGTACCGTAGGTGATATCTGCTTCGTACTGCTTGCGACGCTCTTCTGGCTTCATGCTGGCCAGGATGCAACCGCAGGTCAGACCTAGGAAGCGGAAGACGCGTCCCATAAGGTCGGACTGGTACTGGGCGAGGAAGTCGTTGGTGGTGACCACGTGGACGCCCTTGCCGCTTAGGGCGTTGAGATACGCCGGCGCCGTAGCCACCAGAGTTTTACCTTCACCGGTACGCATTTCAGCGATATTACCCAGGTGCAGGGCGGCTCCACCCATCAGCTGAACGTCAAAGTGGCGCATTCCAAGAACACGATCAGACGCTTCTCGAACCACTGCGAATGCTTCGGGGAGCAAATCTTCCAGCGTCTCGCCGTTAGCCAAACGTTCGCGGAACTTGTCGGTTTCGCCCTTGAGCTCTTCGTCTGAAAGTTCGCGAATTTCGACTTCCAACGTATTGATTGTGTCGGCGTACTTACGAAGAACCTTTAAGGTCTTCTTGTCGCCGGTACGCAAAATACGTTCTAGCAATGATGCCACGTGGTAGCTCCCAATATCTCAAGCACAGTATTTTCTGGCGTCTTTAGTCTACGTGAGGAAATCAGCGCTTCTGGCTATTTCCCGTAGATGACCGCTGTTCTTCTAGCGAACAACAATAGGATGGACAGGCCGTTCACAGGCCAATTTGTATGTTCTCCAGCTTCAGCCATCGAGCCATACGTTCAAGTTCTGCGCGTAAAGGTAGTTCGGCGCTACTCTCCCAGCCTGGTTCATAGTGAACACTCTTGGCGTGAAGAACACCGCGGGCACGATCAGCTTTAAGATCTACACGACCTACGAACTCATCCCCCAGCAGCATTGGAAAGACATAATATCCATACCGTCTTTTCGCTTCAGGGACATAGATTTCAATCCGATACTCAAAGCCAAAAAATTGTTCTAGACGGCGTCTATTAAATACCATCGAATCAAAGGGCGAGAGTAGTCGCAAATCCTGTTCGATCTTACGGGGAACTTTGGTGCCCAGCGGCATGAAACAAACTTCGCTAAGCCCTGGTACTTGCACCTGCTCAATATGGCCATCGATCGCTAGTTGCGCCAACGTGGCTTTAACTTCCCGGATTGGCAGACGGAAATACTCCGCAACACAATGCGCTGTAGCTATACCTTGGGCTTCAAGGGATCGGTGGATGAGCCGTTCCAGGGCTTCTTGCCGAGGAGCTTCACTCACGTCAACGGTTGCCGCTAGTACGTTTTGGGCTAAGGCGTGACGCCGTTCAAACTGGGTGTTGCGGCCCAGAGTAAGAATCTTGGCCCGCGCAAAAAGTGACTCGGTAACGTACTTGGTGTCGTTCCAATTCCAGCCCCAGTGTTCTTTGGATGCGGTCGGCGCGACGTCCAAGGCTTGACTGATTTCTCTGGCACTCGATCCAGGATTCTTCGCCAAAAATTCAAGTACCTGTTCCGAGAGATCATGCTGCTCAGAAGAAAAATTATCTGACTTGTCGATCCAGGTACGGCGTTGCCACACCTGCAAATCTGGAACGAGTTCGGCGCTCACCACGGATGCTTCATGGGCCCAATACTCGGTCAGCGGGCTACGCGGTGTTGCCAAAACCTTGTCTAAGGTTTCAATGTTGTACTCCCCTAGCCGGGCAAAAAGCGGCATGTAGTGCGCCCGACGAACAACATTGACCGAATCGACCTGTAGCTGTGAGATGGATTGGACGGTCTTGATAATTTTTCGTGCTGAAATCTCTTGATTGGTCCTGCCACGAGACAGGCCTTGGGCGGCCAACGCGATCCTGCGAGCCTGTTTGAGGCTCAGGACGCGATGGCCGCCCAACGTAGTTTGTGCGCTGATGACTTACCCTCAGTCGGTTACTAATGCCTTGTCACGGTACCCGCGGGTTTCCGTGGTGGCTTCTTGATCAGATTCTAGTGACGGGTCAAGGCTGATCACACCGTACTGGTACTGTGTGCGGCCGTAGACCACGGCGTGCTCTCCTGTGGCTTCATCGATGAACAGGTAGAACGGGTGCCCGACTAGCTCCATGCGGTCCACTGCGTCATCAACGCTCATCACTTCGGCTGGGAAGGACTTACGGCGAATGACCACTGGCGAGTACTCGGCCTCGGACTCAGTCTCGGAAACTTCTGCAGCTTTCTGAGCCTCAAGAGTGGACTCAACCAACGACTTGTCGCTGGAGGCCGTAGGTAGTGTACTGGTTGCTTCGTGCACGGCCACTGGAGTGTGGTTTCCGCGATGGACCTTACGCTTGTCCCGAGCCTTACGCAGTCGTTCAAGAAGTTTTGCGAAGGCGATGTCAAAGGCGGCGAACTTGTCAGCTCCGCGAGCCTCAGCTCGAACGGCGGGGCCACGTCCAACAACGGTCAATTCAACGGACAATGCCGTGCTCTGGTCACGGGCATGTGATTCTTTGAGGACCTTGACGTCAATGCGTTGAACCTTGGTAGCCAGCTGGTCAACCTTGGTTATCTTCTCATCCACGTACTCACGGAAACGATCCGAAATGGTGATATTGCGTCCGCTGTAGTTCAGCTCCATGGTGTCCTCCAATAGGGAGTCGGGTGACACAACAGTCCGGAAATTCCATCCTTCCGGACTGAAGATGGGCTTTTCGCTGCATCTGTGATGCAACCCATACTTCACCTTAGGCCACCACGCAGAAGATTCAAGTCTCTGAGCCCAAAATTCCTATCGCGGTCAGCGAAATCACTGTTCAGGCTCCTGATTTGGCGGTTTAGTCAGCGCCAAAACAACGGCAAGAGTGACGTCATATCCGGCTTCATGACATGCCATTGCGGCGTGGCGCAATGTTGAACCCGTCGTGAGGACATCATCGATGAGGATGATCGGCTGTCCTGGAACCTTCGCGCGTTCGGCAATGAAATGTTCCCTGCTGCCTCGTCGAGCAGACCCACTTTTGAGTTTCTGCGCCCCACCAAAAGCTGAGCGGACCCGGTAATGCAGCACAGAACGGCAGACTAGCTGCCCGGAGTACAGCCCACCGCGCATTCCATGTTCAAGTATTGATAACACCGGGGAATACCCGCGTTGCCCAACAGCTTTCAGGGAGCTCGGAACAGGAACAATCAAGGTCGATAGCTGCCCTGGTTGCGGGACACAGCTCGCGTTGATCACGGCCGCAAGATAAGGCGCAAAGACACCGCGAAGAAAATATCGTTGTTTGTTCTTGAACGCCAAGACCGCGCGGGCCAGTTCCTTGCCGTAGATCCCGCAGGAACTGACCGAGAGCTGATTGGCCAGTAATGGCAACTCGACATAGTGATGGTGCCCGTCTGGTAGCGGAGGCAAGAAGAGCTGGGATTGTATTTCTCGGCGGCATTCTGGACACAGACGAAAGTCTGCCCGAGAGCACACCGCGCAACTGGTGGGTACAAGAAAATTCAAAAATTCCCGGCCGCCAAAGCTCAGCCAGCGCACCGATCTTCGGTGACTGAATTTGTCAATGGTTCGCAACCAGCTCCACGAGGTTCCCATGGTTCACCGTAGGCGCGTTGCACAGCATCGTGACTGGGCAGCAAGACCAATTGTGGAATAAGTGCCAGCTTAGCCAGGATATGAAACGTCTTGGGCGAAATCATCTAATTCGTGCCACGAATTACCAACACGGGTGTAGAGCTTTTCTTTGGTTTGTGCGTAGACCTCGCGGCCTCCGCCGACTCCGGTGGCAATGCCAATCATTCCCAGCAATAGCTGCAAATGTTCACTTCCACCTTCAAAGGTTATTTGGGCAGCTTCAACGGCCTCGGAATCTTCCAACTTGGCTACGATGATGGAACTATCCGAGTCCCACAGCGCAGTGTTCACCGGAACCTCTGGATAGATTTTCATTGGAGTGTCGGTCAGCCCACGCGGAACACCTTCAGCGTCACGAATAATGCCCGCAACGTAGACGGATGTGGAAGATCCTTCACTGGCCACAATCAATGCACGTGCGCCGTCTCGGGAAATTCGGAAAGAATCGATATTGGCGCCTTCGAGCCAGGCCACGTCAATTGGACGGGCTTCACCCTTAGCTGCGGTGTCTTCTGGGATTGCCATAATTGGGGTCTTCGCCCCATTATCGGCAGTCCACGTCCAGCCTGCGACATCCATGGACGGCTGAATCAAATCTTGACCGCTGAGCTCTAGACGAAGCTTGCCTTGGTCGTTAATCCCCCACAGCTGGGTGCGACGGTCATTGAGGAAGGCGTAGCTATTGCCCACAGGAGACATTGCAGGGTCACGCGGATCGTATGCAGAAACGTCGGGCAGTCCGCCCACGGGAATGATCGAGCGTCCCTTGACGTAGACCAAGTCCTGATCGGAAACACCGATCAACGTATCTTGAGTGCTCGGGTTGATCTGTGCCGGCTCGATCTTGGAATCATCAGACGCCAGGTTCACGTCGTTTTCCTCGCGCAGCATCTTGACCGAATCCACGGATGATAGCCCGGTCAGTGTCGCTTCAACCTGTTGTTTCATCAACAACAACGTGTTGTCTGTGGTGTCGGTAAACGAATCCGAGTTCAAGTCGATAGTGGCTTCACGGTCGCGCACCGGAACGGCGGAGCGCACCAGTTGGCTCGCCGAGGAGAAGGCTGACACCACCGCATTTTGCAGATAAGGGGCTGGGCCTTTGAGCAACGCTTCAACCATGGAGGTGGTGGTTCCTGAGCCCGAGGTGAACCATCGAATGTCCGGGACAAGGTAGGAGTAGCTAGCGTCGTAGAAGTAGAGGGTTTGTGCAGCAAAAATCTTGGTGAAGGTCGAGGCTTCGAGCATGGTGCCGTTAGGCGCTTTGACGATCCGCCATTGATCATCAATCTTGGCTACTTTAATATCTACCGCACGCGTGGTGTGGTTTGGGTAGTTAGTCCGAATACCTTGGGCGTCTACTTCCCCGGTGATCTCTAGCTGAATTGTGTATTGATTCGCGTCGGCACCGTTGACCACGTTGAACGCTTCGTAGATCAAAGTCTGGGTATCGCCACGCCAGGTGTTGCGCAAGTCAGTGCTCATATATTCGCGGGCCACTGCGTAGTCCTCGGCAACTGAGCGGCCAGCTTCAACAAAGCCATCAACAATTTCGCGTGCGTCCGCACCCTCGGCTGGACCTTCGGCCGCGTAGCTATAACTTTCGCCGCTGGAATCTTCCGCGCCAGCTTCGATTTGCTGGACGCCGGAAGAGCGCGGAATTGCTGCACAACCAGTAAAGGCCATTGCTCCGATGAGCAGCGAAGAAAGAAAGAAAAGGGCTTTGTTTTTCACTAGTTTCTCTCCTTCTTGGACTCCGGGACGCTGCTTTGAGGATCGGCCACATCGTCGTGTGCTTGTTCATCTTCGGAAGGAAGAATCAACGGTGTGTAACCAATCTTGGGCACCTCGCCAGTCAACGGGAAGCTGTCTCCCGTGGTGTTCAGGATGGCTTCAGATACGGCAGGCTCCAGTGGCAGCGGTGACGAATCAATCTCGTGATCTTCAGACTTGGGAAGCGTCAGGCGGAAGACCGAACCCACGTCGGGCTTGCCCCAAGCTTCCAAGCGGCCCTCGTGCAGTCGAGTATCTTCCATAGAAATCGATAGTCCCAACCCGGAGCCACCGGTGGTGCGGGCACGGGCGGGGTCGGCCCTCCAGAACCGGTCGAATACGTGGAGGCTGGCTTCTGGAGTCATGCCAATTCCATAGTCACGCACGGTCAAGGCTACTGCCGAATGATTTTCAGCAATGGTGATGTCAATTGGATTGCTTTCACCGTGTTCTACAGCGTTGAGCACTAGGTTACGGATAATACGTTCTACACGGCGTGGATCAACTTCAGCTACGCAGCCTTCGGCCGGTGCGCTGAGTCGGATGATCGAACCGTATTCGTCGGCCACTGGCGTCGCAGTATCAACAACTTTGCGGGCAATGGCGTTCAGGTCCGTTGATTCTCGGTCAAGGACCGCCACACCAGCATCAAAGCGTGAGACTTCAAGCAGATCATTAAGCAGGTGCTGGAAGCGCTCAATTTGGTTGTACATCAGCTCAGCAGAGCGTGAAGTTAGTGGATCAAAATCTTCGCGGGCATCGTGAATAACTTCGGCGGCCATGCGCACCGTGGTCAGTGGTGTTCGCAATTCGTGGGACACGTCAGAAACGAAGCGCTGCTGCATGGCAGAGAGATTATTCAGCTGGGTAATCTGCTCCTGCAAAGACTGGGCCATATGGTTGAAGGCTGTGCCCAGTCGGGCAACCTCATCCTTGCCTGCTACCTTCATTCGTCGGTCCAGGTCGCCTGAGGCAATGCGCTCAGAAACGTAGGCGGCATCAGCCACAGGTCGAACGACGGTTCGCGCCACCGACCATGCAACAAAGCCAACTACTACCAGCAAAATAAGACCGGTGAAAGACAGTGCACGGTTAATGAATTCCAGGGTGTCCTGCACGCTGGAGAGGTCATAGACCAAGTACAGCCCGTACTCACGGCCTGGCGGAATCAGGACCTTTGTACCAACAACCAACCCGGGCTGCGCCTGGTCAGCACTGCCAAGTTCGACAGAACGCCAGTAGATGCCTTGTTCTCCGGCCACACGTTCGGCCAAATCTTGCGGGATAACGCGGGTGGTCAATGACCCTGAAGCCATGGGACCGACGTAGAGACTTTGATCTCCAGCAATTGGCATGAGCACAAAGTCACGCACTACGGTGGCCCCGTCACCTTCGAGGGAGGCCAAGGTGGAATTCACCAAGGCCTGAGTCGAGGCGCGGTCAGTAGTTGACGCAGATTCAAGGATGGAACGGGCCTGAGTCAGGCCGCGCTCAGATTCCTTAGAGATCTGGTTAACTCGCTCATCGTAAAGCGTGGAAGCGATCTGATTAGAAAGGAACGCGCCAGCAGCCAACAGTGCAAGAGTCGTAAAGAGCAACGTGGAAATAACGGTGCGGTAGATCAGATGCCGCTGCCAGCGCAGCTTCAATTCTGTCCAAGGCCGCCAAATCCACGAGCGAAGCTTAGCGACGGTAAAGCGTTTCGGCCTAGAGTGGGCAGACACGTCGAGCGGAACCAACTCTTTACCGGTCGACGTGTGTGAACTCAACTTGCCGAACCCGCCTTATATCCCACCCCGCGTACGGTTTGGATGATCTGAGGCTTCTCTGGATCAATCTCGATCTTTGAACGCAAACGCTGAACGTGAACGTTGACCAAACGGGTGTCTGCTGCGTGGCGGTAACCCCAGACAGCTTCCAACAGCTGTTCGCGGCTAAAGACCTGCTTAGGCTTACGTGCCATGGTGACCAAGAGGTCGAATTCTAGTGGAGTCAATGAAACCGCTTGATTGCCACGGGTCACTTGGTGCCCAGCAACATCAATAGTGACTTCGCCAACCTGTAGCGTTTCGGCTGCGTGGGTTTCATTAGGTCGCAGACGAGCACGCACGCGCGCTACCAATTCTGCTGGCTTAAATGGCTTGGGAACGTAGTCGTCCGCGCCCGATTCCAGGCCGCGAACTACGTCAGCGGTGTCGGACTTAGCGGTCAGCATGACCACCGGTACGTCGGACTCAGCACGAATCTGCTTGCAGACCTCAATGCCATCGATGCCCGGGAGCATGAGATCAAGCAGGACTAAGTCTGGGTTAAATTCACGGAAGGCCGCTAAGGCGCCTGAACCCTCATAACAAAATGCGGCGTCAAAGCCATCATTTTGCAAGACGATACCAATCATTTCCGACAATGCTTCATCATCGTCAACGACTAAAATCCGTGCTTTCATCCTTTATCCCCCTGCAACCTAGCTCTGAGGTTTCAACCATCTGTTCAAACCGGGCAGATCAGCATTACCACTCTTTCAAAGATACATGATTTACCGGTAATTTCCGGCTGTGACCGGCAGTGATAACACAATCGATTACGCGTCGACGCGAGTTTGCTCCAACGCTTGGGCATAGGTCGAGAGCTTCTGTAGAGTGTCCACTGCTTCAGAGCTGGAGCACGCACTGAAATCGCCTCTAGGCATCAATGTCAAAGATCCAAGTTGCGCATCGGAGAGTCCCAGCTGGTGCCACGGCCTAAGAATCGAATGCACCGCCTCAACTACGCCAGGGGCCGATAACCTTGGGGTGAGAACTTGCAGGAAGATCTGTCCTGCGCCCTCAACAAATCCGGCGATGCGCTCCCACTTTCGGTGGTTTAGTCCGTGCGGGTCCACAATCATCGCGGTGATGCCAGCCTGGTTCAGCAAATCAATACGCTCAATCCACCGCTCGTCGGCGGTTGGCAGATTAACAACCGGTTGAACGGAAAAGTTCGAGGATTCGTCCGTGAGCACCTTGAGAAATTCTTGGTAGGCGCTACGAACTTCTGAGCCAGGAATTGAACGCAGGGTTCGATAACCACTGGAAGTCTTAATCGTTCCGTCAAGCACGTCACCGATAAGGGATTCGTCTAACTGCACGGTGAAGGATCGCAAAGTGGTAGCTCGAGCGAGCCGCGCTACGTGTTCCCTGACTCCATGGGCGTACGCAGCAATGATGTCACGGCGAGCGCCGTGGTCACTGATCGAGCGTTCCCCATTGCTCAGGTACACGCTGGCCATTAACGACCACGGGCCAAGCACACTGAGCTTGATCCGCTGTGCAGGTTTTTGCTCCGCGCCAAGGACATCTGCCAGCAAGTTTTCGTCGCTGCGCAGAATGCTGCGTGCGCGCCGTGCGTCGATGCCGTCGTTAACTCCGACTCGCCACCCATGGGGCTGCAAGTCAAAACCGAGGTCTGCGAGCAACGTGGCGCTGCGCCCTACCGCGTCTGCCCCTACCCCGCGGTCTACGAGTTGTGGGAGTACAGCGAGGTTGGGTTCGCCCAGTTCCCCGCGCACTACTTCATGTATTTCCAGCGGGTCCGTGCCGGGAAATTGACAGAAGGAGGTGACAAAAACGTCAGTGCGTTGGCCGAGGTGTTCTTCAGGCATCGTTATGTGAGTCAGAAATATTCTGGTGATGGCGGATGACTTCAGAGATCACAAAATTCAGCAATTTCTCTGCGAATTCTGGATCGAGATGCGCTTCAATGGCTAGGGCGCGTAGGCGTTCGATTTGCGCCTTTTCACGATTTGGATCGCTTGGTGGCAGCTTGTGCTCAGCTTTGAGGTGTCCAACGCGCTGGGTTGCTTTGAATCGTTCGGCCAGCAGGTAAACCAACTGTGCGTCGAAGTTATCGATGCTGCCCCGGATGGCGTACAACTCGTCGAGGACTTCGTTCTTTACCTCGCCGTGCAACGAGCTGGCGTGCGGGTCGAATGACTCGTGTTGTGCAGGGTTTTTCGGCTCGTTCATGGTCTCAAGTTTACGGGTTCACCTCTCAAAACCACCACAAAGTGACATGCCCCAGCTGCGGCGGGTCGCGCAACTGGGGCACGGGCAAAACTGCCGGGCTAATTGGAGGCTTGGTTCAGTTCCTCAATCAGCGCTCGGCGTTGGGCCTGTTCACGTGGGTCTGGCACAGGAAGTGAAGCAATCAACCGCTGTGTGTAAGCATGCTGAGGTTGCGCCAAGACCTTGGAGCCAAGACCTTCCTCAATCAAGCTACCGCGGTAAAGTACGCCCACCCAGGTAGCCAGCTGATCTACTACCGCCAAGTCATGCGACACAAACAGCGCAGCAAAGCCGAGCTCCGTTTGCAGTTCCCTAAAGAGTTCAAGAACCTTGGCCTGCACCGACACGTCCAACGCGCTGGTTGGTTCATCAGCAATCAAAAGTTTTGGATCCAAGGCCAAGGCGCGAGCCAAGGAGGCACGCTGACGCTGACCTCCAGAAAGCTCATGCGGGTAGCGCTGGGCAAAACCTGCGGGAAGCTGTACCGCTTCAAGCAGTTCGTTGACCTTGCTCCTACTTTGGGAAGGATTCAGCTCGCGGTGCACAGCCAGCGGCTCGGCTACACATTCTCCGATGGTCAGATGCGGATTGAAGCTGGCGGCAGGATCCTGGAAGACAAACCCGATCTGCTCGCGCAAGGGTTTGAAGCTACGTTCCTTGAACGATGCCATCTCATAGCCCAGCACCTTCAGGGAACCCGAGCTGATTCGATTCAGACCTGCAATGCTTCGACCGATGGTGGTTTTGCCAGATCCGGATTCACCCACAAGGCCATAAACCTCGCCTGCGTGAATTTTCAGGTCAACATCTTTGACCGCGGTGAAACCTGCTGAGCCAAAGCGACCCGGGAAATGCACCCCTAGCCCTTGAGCTTCAACAATGACTGGCGCGTCCTGGTGCGGACGCTGGGTCAGCGCAGCCGAAGCGCTGTCTCTGCCTAGGTGAGGCACAGCAGCCAACAGTGCTTTGGTGTAGTCCTCTTGTGGGCGTTCAAACAGCTCCAGGGCCGGAGATTGTTCGACAATCTTTCCCTGGTTCATCACCACAACTCGGTCAGCGATGTCAGCTACCACGCCCATATTGTGCGTGATGATGACAATGGCGGTACCCAGTTCTTCGCGCAAGTCTCGCAATAAGGAGAGAATCTCGGCCTGTACCGTAACGTCCAACGCTGTGGTTGGCTCATCGGCGACAATCAGTTTTGGCTTTAGCGCCAGTGCCGCTGCAATGACCACACGTTGTTTTTGACCACCGGAGAATTGGTGCGGGTAGTAATTCACGCGCTGCTCTGGATCCGGAATACCCACCTGAGCCATCGCTTCAATCGCGCGCGCCTTGGCTTCCTTCTTGGAAATCTTGTTGTGGGTACGAATCCCCTCCATGATCTGCCAACCCACGGTGTACACCGGGTTCAGTGCCGTGGAAGGTTCCTGGAAGACCATCGCGACGTCGCGTCCGCGCACTGCACGTAGCTCATGCCCACCAAGGGTGAGCATGTTCTTTCCGTTCAGGTACACCGCGCCGCGGGCTGCACCGTTTTCGGCCATGATTCCCAGCGCGGTGCGAGCGGTCACGGACTTGCCTGAACCGGACTCGCCCACAATAGCCAGAATCTCCCCTGCCTTGACGTGCAGGTCCACGCCGCGCACGGCTGGAACTGCTCCTGCGTCGGTGACAAAGTCAATGTTCAGGCCCTGAATGCTCAGTACGTTCTCGGCGTCATTACTCGACGGCGAAGCTGCAGAACTGTGTTTCACTTGCTTGCTCCTGCCTGTGCGGACTGGGTAATTCGCTTTGCCTTTTTACGGCTGAAGCGCCGCAAACGCGGATCGTTGAGATCATTCATGGATTCGCCAACCAAGGTCAGGCCCATCACGGTGAGCACGATGGCCAGTCCTGGGAACATTCCAGTCCACCAAATACCACTGGTCGCATCGGACATCGCGCGGTTCAGGTCATAGCCCCACTCGGAGGCGGCGGTCGGTTCGATACCAAAGCCCAAGAAGCCCAACCCGGCGAGGGTCAGCAGTGCTTCGGTAGCGTTCAGAGTGAAGATTAATGGCAGGGTACGGGTGGCGTTACGCAGTAGGTGGGTAAACATCACCCGCCATGGGCTTGCGCCAATAACCTGTGCGGATTCCACAAATGGTTCTGCCTTCAGACGCATCACTTCGGCTCGGACCACACGGAAGTACTGAGGAATAAATACGACAGTAATGGATATTGCTGCTGCCATAATGCCGCCAAAGAGCGAGGATTGCCCTTGAGAAATCACAATGGACATCACGATGGCCAACAGCAGTGAGGGGAACGCGTAGATAGCGTCTGCAAGGACCACCATGATGCGATCAAACCAGCCACCGAGGTAGCCGGAAATAAGTCCCAGCAGTACGCCGATGAACAAAGACATGACTACTGCGGCCAGGATGACCCAGATTGCAGTTTGTGCACCGAACAGGGTGCGTGAAAAGACGTCGTACCCAGTGGAAGTGGTCCCCCAAAGGAACTTTGCGTCCGGGGCAGCTTGGCGTGGGAAGTCACCAGATGCATCTGAGGACTGGGCAAAGCCAAATGGTGCCAGCAGTGGAGCCAAGAGCGCGCTGAGAATGAATACTGCGCACAGTACAAGACCAGCCACGAGCATGCCACGTTGAAGTCCAGAGGACATACGCAGGTGTGAAATGACCGGTAATGATTTGAACCGTGAGCCGGCGGAGCTAGGCAAAGTTGGTGTAGTCATGTTTAGTACCTGACTCTCGGGTCGATCAATGCAGCCACAACGTCAACAATAAAGTTGGTCACGGCAACGATTATGGCCAGTAGCACCACGATGCCCTGCACTGCCACGAAGTCACGGGCGGTGAGGTATTCGGCGAGCTTGAAGCCCAGGCCGGACCATTCAAAGGTGGTTTCGGTCAGTACCGCGCCACCGAGGAGCATGGCAATTTGCAGGCCCATCACGGTGATAATCGGAATCAGTGCTGGGCGGTAGGCGTGCTTGGTGGTCAGACGGAATTCGCTAACACCGCGGGAACGTCCCGCTTCAACGTACTCACGTCCCAAGGTTCCGATGGCGTTGGTGCGTACCAGGCGCAAGAACACGCCGCCAGTGAGCAGACCCAATGCCAGGGCAGGAAGCAACGCGTGCATGGCGACGTTCCAGAACGCTTCCATATTTCCGCTTCGCAGGGCATCTAGCCAGTAAATGCCTGACGGGCTCTGCAAACCGGTGAGGGTTAGTTCGGTTTCCCAGTCGGCGCGTCCGCTAATTGGCAACCAGCCCAGCCACACACCAAATACAAGTTTGAGGATCAGGCCTGCAAAGAACACTGGAGTTGCGTAGCCAAGAATCGCCAGGATGCGCAAGATGGCATCAGGGTAGCGGTCACGGAATTTGGCCGCGACCAGCCCCAGCGGAATTCCGACGATCAATGCGACTATTACGGCGTTGATTGCTAGTTCTAGGGTCGCTGCCCCGTAGGTGGTCAACACTTCGGTAACGGCACGGTTATCACTTAGGGTACGGCCCAAGTCGCCGGTAAAGATTTGTCCGAGGTACTCAAAGTACTGGATCAATATTGGTCTGTCGTATCCAGCTTCGTGGATTCTGGCGGCCAACTGGTCCGGGGTCAAACGTCCGCCCATGGCAGCGGTGATCGGATCGCCGGTCACGCGCATGAGGAAAAAGACCACTGTGATGAGGATGAAAACAGTGGGAATAATGAGCAAGAAACGGGTGATCAGGTAGCGGAGAAATCCGCCGCCTTGGCTCTTGGCTTTAGGTGCTGCAATCGGGCTAACTTCTTGCCCCGGTGGTGACGTGATAGTCATCGTCAGTCCTTATTGTTCACGATGCGTGGCATGGGTCTATATCAGGGTGTTGTTTAGGCACACGCCAAGGGGATCCAACCTGCGCTGATACTCACGCGCACGTCAGATCCCCTTCGATTTGATGTTGTCGAGCAGTGCTTAATTACTTGTTCAGTACGCCAAGGCGGAACTTGAACGATGCGTCCAAAGTCTTATCCACGTTCTTAACGTCCTTGCCAGCAATGGCGACCTGCGAACCCTGCAACAGTGGCAGCGTCGACAGGTCTTCAGCGACCATAGTCTGCAATTTCTCAATTGCCTTGGTACGTTCGCCTGCATCGGTCATGCCACGTTGATCTGAAATCAACTTGTCGACCTCTGGGTTGTCGTAGTTGTTCGACAGGAAGTTGTCCTTGGCGAAGAACGGCGACAGGTAGTTATCGGCATCCGAGTAATCCGGCATCCAACCCAGCTGGTAGGCAGGGTAGTCGGTGACGCGCTGCTTCTGGTAGGTCACCCATTCGGTGGACTTCAAATCAACGTCAAACAGACCGTCGGCTTCAAGCTGCTTTTCAACCAATGCGTATTCATCACCGGAGTTTGGACCGTAGTGATCTGGGTTGTACTGCAAGGCAAGCTTGACTGGAGTCTTGACCCCTGCGTCTTCAAGAACCTTCTTAGCCTTGGCTGCATCTGGCTTGCCGTCGGTGCCGTACAGATCCTTCAGCGGCTCGGCAGCTCCGGTGAATCCCTGCGGAACATATGAATACGCAGGGGTGAAGGTGTTCTTGTAGACGTTTTTTGCAATGGCTTCACGGTCTACCAGGTGAGCAGCGGCCTGGCGCACAGCCAAAGACTTCTTCTCATCGGCGTCACTGGTCTTGGCACCATATGGCATGGTGTCGAAGTTGAAGACGATGTAGCGCAGTTCGCCACCTGGACCCTTATGAACGGTCAGCTTCTCGTCCTTGCCGAGGTCTTCGATGTCAGTTGGGGTCAGTGAACGCCATGCGACGTCAATCTTGCCCTGCTGAACTTCGAGCTTCAGGTTATTGGCATCCGCGTAGTACTTGATCGCAGCCTTGTCGTTGGCTGGCTTGCCCAAGACACCTGCGTAGGAATCATTGGCGCTGAAGGAGATCAGGTTGTTCTTGTTGTACGAATCAATCACGTACTGGCCACCGAAGGCCTTGCCTTCAACGATCTTCTGGTCATCCAGAACCTTGTCGGCTGGGAAGACTTCGTCATCAATAATCGGTCCAGCCGGTGAAGTCAAAACCTGTGGGAATGTCTGGTCATTAGCAACCTTGAGCTTGAAGACCACAGTGCTGGCGTCAGGTGCCGTAATGGAGTCAACGTTGCCCAGTAGCGAGGATGGTCCGTTTGGATCTGCGATCTTGAGCTGGCGATCGAAGCTGAACTTTACGTCCTTGGAATCCAGGTCGTGTCCGTTGGCCCACTTCAAACCAGTCTTGAGCTTGACCGTGTACTCGGTAGAAGTGGTGAATTCTGCCGACTCAGCCAGGGAGTTGGATGGATCTGGGCTGCCAGGCTCGGAATTCAACAGGAACGGGAAAATCTGGTTCATGACCATGAACGAACCGCTGTCATAAGATGCTGCTGGATCCAGGGAGGTCACTTTATCGGTGGTTCCTAGAGTGATGGGGGCGCTAGTCTTGCCCGAGTCACCGGAGTTGCTGTCTTCTGCGGCTGAGGTGCAACCGGTCAGAGCTAGGGCAGAAATACCCACAACGGCTGCTGCGAGTCGCAGTCCGTTCTTTGTGCGAGTCATGAAAGGTCCTTTTCTAGGTACACGCATGTGCGGTGATGATTAACACATGTTTCACATATCCTAAGTGATGCACCGCACCAAATACGAACAAAACCTACGGTTACCGGCCAGATTTGCGTCTGGCAACGGATCAATATGTGCTTGAGACCACGGCGTTTTGCACGGTTTGATGCTCCTAGAAAAAATTCTTCCCACCAGAAATCTTTGGTGACATAAGCTAGATGTCAATGATGACTCGTAGAGACGCGGCAATCGCGTTAGATATCCCTGTAGAGATGGCCAAGCGCCATGGAGTTCCGTCGCGGATGACCGAAGCGGAATTCCGAGAGTTGAACACCAATCCACCGGCGTGGCTGGCTCAATCGCGCGAAAACCGCACCGGCAAGCGTCCGGTGTGGATCCATCTGGTCTGCGCAGTATGTGGATTCAGTGAATACGAGCGCCCCAAAAAGTGGTGGCCTACCTTTGACTTTGTCCATTGCCACATCCACTCCCCAGCTCAGCTTCCCAAACTAGAAGCCGGTAAGACTCGCGTGGAGTACCAAGACATTTCCGCCCACATGTTTGGCATTGTTGACGAAGGCTAAGCACAGAATGAACTACTAGCCGCCAATTGGGTAGCTAGTTGTTTTTGGGTAAAAAAATCCTCGCCCTCTCAGATTTTTGCATCTGGAAGGCGAGGATTTTGTCTTTGAACTAGTTGACCTTTTCAGAATCCCACGCACTGGAACGGGCCGAATCAAGGGTCGCCTGGCCTAACACTCGACTGCCCTGGTAAACGACCATGGTCTGGCCCGGTGCCACGCCACGCATGCCCTCAGGCAAGTTGACTACGAGCTCGTCGCGTCCTTCGGCGGAACGCTCCATATGCGCTACTGCCTCGACTGGGTCGCCGTGGGCACGCACCTGAACCATGCAGTCAAACTTTTCGCCGGTGAAGACCTCAGCGATCGGAACACCTGCCCAAGAGATCCTGATTCCGCGCAGCTGATCTACCGCCAGCAATGCTTCAGGACCGACGATAACTTTGTTTTCCTTCGGACGGATTTCGAGCACAAAGCGCGGCTTACCATCGGCTGCCGGACGGCCCAAGCGCAGACCCTTGCGCTGACCCACAGTGAACGCCTGTGCGCCTTCGTGCTCACCCAGGGCATTGCCCTCATGGTCAACAATTTCGCCGGGCTTCATTTCGATTCGCTCAGCAAGCCATCCGCGGGTGTCGCCATCAGGAATGAAGCAGATGTCGTAGCTATCTGGCTTATTAGCCACGGTCAGTCCGCGAGCAGCTGCCTCGGCACGTACTTCAGCTTTAGATGGAGTTTCTGCCAGTGGGAACATGCAGTGCTCAAGTTGTTCATGAGTCAGCACGCCCAATACGTAGGACTGATCCTTAGCCCAATCGGCGGCACGGTGTAGTTCTGGTGCACCGTTGTCATCACGCAATACCTTGGCGTAGTGACCGGTGCATACTGCGTCAAAGCCTAGAGCTAGTGCTTTCTCAAGCAGGGCAGCAAACTTGATCTTCTCGTTGCAACGCATACAAGGGTTTGGGGTGCGCCCTGCCTCGTATTCGTCAACGAAGTCCTGAACCACGTCTTCGGCGAACCTGTCGGAGAAGTCCCACACGTAGAACGGGATCCCCAGCTTGTCGCAGGCACGCCATGCGTCGTTAGAGTCTTCCACCGTGCAGCAACCGCGCGAACCGGTACGCAGGGTTCCTGGCATGCGTGAGAGGGCTAGGTGGACACCGACGACATCATGGCCGGCTTCAACTGCGCGAGCTGCGGCAACCGCCGAGTCCACGCCTCCGGACATCGCTGCTAGTACCTTCATCGTGTAAACCCTGTTCCTGCCGTGTGGATGCTGCTTTCATCGGCTGCCATGCCAGCCTTCTTTGCCTTTACGTACGCTTCTGGCAAAGCTTCTATTAATGCGTCAACGTCTGCGCGCGTGGATGTATGCCCCAATGTGAAGCGTTGCACACTGCGAGCGCTGCGCGCATCTCGTCCCATAGCCAGCAAAACATGAGAAGGCTGTGGAACGCCAGCGGTACATGCCGAGCCGGTCGACGAAGCGATACCCACCATGTCCAAGAGGAAGAGCAATGAATCTCCCTCACATTCAGGGAAAGTGAAATGCAGATTTCCAGGCAACCGGGTGCCCTCGTTGGCCGCATCACGTGGTCCGTTGAACTGTGCCTCAGGAATCAACTGGGTAATGCGCTGTACCGCGTATTCGCGCAATTGACTCAATCGTTGGGCTTCGTCACCAAGCTGTGCACGCACGGCGTTGGCCGCTGCGGCAAATCCTGCGGCGCTGGCCGCATTCAACGTCCCGGAACGAAGCTTTCGTTCATGACCACCGCCGTGCTGTACCGGGGTGAGAACAATGTCGCGACGTACCAACAGCCCGCCGATGCCTACCGGCCCACCAATCTTGTGCGCACTAATGGCCATGGTCGCTAGGTTTGACTTGGCGAACTCCACTTGAACTGCGCCGAATGCCTGTACCGCATCTGAGTGAACCGGAATGCCGTACTGAGCAGCCAGGGCGGCAAAGGCCGCCACCGGCTGTACGGTACCCACTTCGTTATTGGCCCACATCAATGTCGCTACAGCGATGTGCTCATGGTGTTCAGCAAATAGTGCAGCCGCCGCTTCAAGATCAATAACCCCGTCGTGGTCTACCGGCAGCCAGAGCAGCGTTGCGTTGTCGTGCTCTTCTAACCACATTGCAGTATCAAGTACTGCGTGGTGCTCAATACCGGTCAAGGCAATTGTGCGCGCTTGATCGTTTTTTGCCACACGATTCCAAAACAGTCCCTTGATGGCAAGGTTGTCTGATTCGGTGCCGCCTGAAGTAAAAATGAGCTCACTGGGGTGAGCGCCGGCAGCAGTCGCGACCGCTTGGCGTGATTCATCAACTACACGGTTGGCGCTACGGCCTGCCCCATGCAGTGACGAAGGGTTGCCAGTACGCGAGTATTGTTCGGTGATGGCAGCCAAGGCTGCCGGATTTAGATCAGTAGTTGCCGCATGATCCAGGTAAACGGCGGAAGTATTCATAGCTCTTTAATGGTACGGCTTTAGTCAGCCTCGTTTGAATGCCCAATCCGTGTGAATTGGCCGACCTCAATGGTTTCCAAATCAGGGTTTGCCAGCACCGCTTCGATCAAATCTGCGGGGCCACCAAGAATGGTGCAGTCATCAAATGGTTCGGTGGACAGCATCCACCGGTGATCAGTGGCAAAGGTCAACGCCGGGCGTTGAGTCTGCTCACCGTCGGAGGTCCGCGCCCACACTGGGCGGGCCAAGAACTCTTTATCCACTTCAAACAGGTGGTAGTTCCGGTAGCCGCCACCCAATTCCAATGGTGCGGATTCCAGCACTTCTGCGCCGAAGGCTGGTTGCTGGGCCAGCGCCAGTGCCGCCTCAAAGGCTTGCTGATTTTCTTCTTCACTGAGCTGAGGGTCGGGTTCCTGATCAATTTGGATTCGCTCCCCACCCTCGATGAAGGCGTAGCCTGCCCACAGACCGGCAACGTATCGCTGGTCTGCCGCGTCAGTACCGGTCAAGGTCTTAACCAGTGACTGCCACTGACCTTCGGGAAGTTGATCCAGAGGCAAGTCCGTATCCACCCATGAGTCTTCAGCGGTGGGGTTTCCTTGCGCGTCCAAACCCGCCACGGTTTCAAACAGATCCGCAGCGGTAATGATGTGATTACGACTTTGCGCTGCAGTGGCCCAGCTGACCAATTGATCATCTTCGTCCAGGGCTGGGTGCAAGATCCGAACGTAACGTTCGTAACCTACGGGAACTTGGGCGACCACTGTGGTTGGGTCGGCCGATGCGCAGGCAGAAGCTACCCACTGGCCACGTTCTGCTGGGATATGTGAAAACTGCATGTCTTTAGCCTAGCGAGGTCTGACACCGAATTCTGCCTTGCCCGGGTGCTCAATGGTATGAATGAGTCAGGACCTGTTGGCACCAACCGTTTACTGCAAGGGAGAAGTTATCGATGTTCAAGCCTGACCTGTTGGTTCCGGTGCATGAGTTTTCGCGGAAAACCATCGATTTCTCCCGTCAAATTGCCGTCATGGCAGTGATCAACCGCACCCCGGATTCTTTCTATGATGCAGGTTCCACCTTCGTTTTGGATCAGGCAGTGAACGCGGCGCTTCAAGCCGTACAAGCCGGTGCGGACTGGGTTGATATCGGCGGAGTCCCTTTCTCTCCCGGTCCAGAACTAGCGTGGGAAGAAGAAGCTGAACGCATCGTTCCGGTGATCAAGGCGGTGCGCGAAGCCAGCGACGTAATCATCTCCGCCGACACGTTCCAACCTAAAGTGGCCCAGGCAGCCATCGAAGCCGGCGCCGACGTCATCAACGATACGACCGGCTTGGCGTATCCCGAGCTCGCGCAGGTTGTTGCGAAAAACGACGTACATCTGGTGATTACTCATTCGTTGGCCAAACCGCGAACGATTTACCCACGCCCTACCTACACCGATGTAGTGGCTGAAGTGCGCGAGTATCTGAGTCAAAAGGTTCAGGTGGCTCTCGATGCCGGTATTTCACCGTCCAAGATCATCGTGGATCCGGGCCACGATCTGAACAAGAACACCGCACAAACTTTAGAGCTCACCGAACGCTTCGAAGAGTTCGCCAACTTGGGATACCCTGCCTTGGCCGCTGTATCGAATAAGGACTTCATCGGAGAGACGTTGGACCTGCCTAAATCGGAGCGCACCCTCGGCTCCATGGTCGCAGCGACGATCTGCGCCATGAACGGAGCGCGCATCTTACGTATGCACAACATCGCAGAGTCGGTACAAATGGTTCGCATGATAGAAGCCACCCACGGCTGGCGAGAACCTGCGTATCAAATTCATAATATGGGGGACGTAAATCCTCCCGCTCATCCGGAACGCAGTCAAAGCAACTAGAAGGAGTTCAACCGATGCGAGCCTTGCTACCTGAATCAATCACAAACATCAGCGACGAACAGCTTCTGGAACGCTACAACAGCGAGCAACGCCCCTTTGTGCGCTTCAACTTTGTGAGCAGCATCGACGGAAGCGCCCAGGTTGATGGGCTCTCGGCAGCGTTGGGTTCAGAGGGTGACCATCGAATTTTTGCCCTAATACGTCGGTTGGCCGATGTCATAGTGGTGGGCTCCGGGACTGTTCGTGCCGAAGGCTACGAAGGAGCATTGGTCTCTGCTCAAGACAGCCAATGGAGAACTTCTCACGGGCTGCGCGCACACCCAGCATTGGCAATTATCTCAACAGGCCTAAATTTGGATCCTGACGCCCCCATCTTTACCCAGTCTCCAGTACCGGTCATGGTATTCACCACGGTTGACGTCACCGCCGAACTGCGTCAGTCCTTCGGAGAGGACGTTGAGCTGATCCAGGTCGCACAGCGCGACGGTGGTTGCGACGCCGCCGAGATTGTTGCCTACCTTGATCAACATGATCTGGGATTCATCCACTGCGAGGGCGGGCCTCATATTTTCGGTCAGTTTGCTACAGCCGGCGCCGTTGATTCGGCCTGCGTGAGCTACTCCCCTGTTCTGGTGGCTGGCGAAGGCAAACGCATCACCGCCCACGACAAGGAAACCTTTCAGCAGTTCTCGTTGCACTCCCTCTTTGAGGAAGAGAACATGCTGTTCAGCGACTATCGGATCAACAAATCAGCTTGATGGCCGCAGGGATCACGCGTACTCGAAAGTTTCCTGTACCAACGTATTCCCCGTCTGCGTAGCTATCCTCGCGCGTCTGAATGTGGGCTTCCGTTAGTTGCCTGCTCACCTTCCGCGAATGCTTAGCACCAAGAATGATCTTGGGAATCAGCGGTAGAACGGGAATCAATTTTAAGCCGCGGACCATGGCCAATTCCAATTGGCCATCGCTGAAGTCAGCGGTTGGAAAGAGCCTAATGCCACCGCCCAGTGAACGAATATTGGCGATGCTCGCTGCCAGTGCGGACCCCTCATATCGATATGGTCCTGACTGAACTACGGTGTGGAACCCTTTAAGTTTGGGGAGGCTCAAGGCAATTCCAAGAATGTATCTGAAGGATCCGAGCTGGCGCGGCAAGGCATTTGCCGCAGCATTGATCTTGGCTTCGGCTCCCCATGAAACCGCCCCCAGCGCGTACTTGGGCTGCGGATCGGTAGCCACTTCAAATTGAAGTTCCAGTACATCAACGCCCGTAGTTTCGGTACCAGAGGAACAATATGAAATCACCTTGTCTAACGAGTCTTCAAAGTTACGGTGCCCGGTCATGCGCCACAAATCATTGCCACTGCCAGCGGGGATGATTCCGACCGGCACAGTTGAACCAAGCGCTTGAGGGATCATTCGATGAATTAGCCCGTCTCCCCCAACAATGATCAACGCCTTGTGGGCGTCGGTCAGCGCCGGAAGTTGTGCGTGTTCTGCGAAGCTGGTGTCCAACAGCTCATAGCCAATGCCCCTCTGCTTCAAGGCCGCGGCGCCCTTGCGCGCACGCGCCAGCGCTCTGCCATTGCCCGTTGACGGGTGAAAGACGATGCGGACAATGCTTGGGGCATCATTGGGGGCCATGTACATAAAGATTACTGAGGCAGTCGACACAACCCAAGTACTTGTCAGAATCAATTAGCTAAAATGAGATGCAGCGGCAAGAGGCCGTTGCCGTCGAAAGGATCCCACTGGACCATGAGCATACCGAGCCCGTATGAAATCCTTGGTGTTGCTCCTTCGGCCAGCCTGGAAGAAATCAAAGTAGCTTATCGTCGGGCTGCGCGTGCAACCCACCCCGACCTTGGCGGCAGTGAAGAGAAGTTCAGACAGGTCCAGCAGGCTTTTCAGGATATCTCTGAGTACAACAATCCAATCAGCCACGACCAGACTTTCCAGAAACCCGGCGAGGCACCACGCGCCGGCTTTACCGCTCGCCCGTACGATGAACGACTTCGTACAACACCGCAGCAGCCCAAAGCACAGCTCTCAACACACTACGTCCCCGAGCTGTCGGATGAATCATTCACCTGGCTAAGCCGCACACTCTCAGAGCAAAGAATCCACGGTGAACCACGCAAACGTGGATTGTTCGCTAACCGCTCACGACTCGTACGTGAGGCCAATACGATCAATCTACTCAATAAGAACGTACTCAATGTGCTCCCGGCCGCCCGCTTAGTAAATGGCCTAAATTCCCCACATGGCGGGCAGTATGACCACGTGATTCTTGCCGGATACCGCATGGCCGTCATTAACACGATGACCCTGCCCGAGGGCTACTACTCGTTTGATGGCAGCGTTTTGCGCCATGGAAACAAGATGACGCAACCGCCACAATTCTCAATCTCGTCGCTTCAACGAAGTTTTATGCAGATGAATGTGGTGCCCTTTACCTTGGTGCTCTCCCCCAATGGGAACCGCCATGAACCGGTCATCGAATACCACCGCAACGCTGATCCAACGCTGGCCACCACCCCGAATGTGCTCAATGCTGCAGCACTCATCCGCGAGCTAAAACTCTTCTTGGGATCAGGTCCAACACCAAATGTTGTGGACCGTTTGGCCTTGGCACACCTGCGTGAGGCGATGTACTAACCTCAATGGCGCAATAGCGTGCGAAGAACGCTTAAACTGGTTATGTGTTTCGTATCGTATTCAACGCCCCAGAGATCCCGGGTAATTCCGGTAATGCCATTCGCCTATCCGCTATCACTGGTGCCGAACTGCACTTGGTGAAGCCCCTAGGGTTCAATTTCGAGGACGCAAATCTGCGTCGTGCGGGTTTGGATTACCATGACATGGCTAACGTCACCGTGCATGAGAACCTCGATGCTGCCTTCGAAGCTCTAGGCGAGGGGCGTGTCTTTGCGTTTACCTCCGAGGCAAAAACCGTGTACACCGAGGTAAGCTACGAGCCAAGCGACATCCTGCTTTTCGGCAAGGAGTCGGAAGGACTGAGCGCCGAGGATAAGAAGCACCCGCGGGTTACCGATCTGGTCAGCCTTCCCATGCTGTCCGGACGTCGTTCGCTTAATCTGGCCAACACCGCGTCGATTGCTGTCTATGAAGCGTGGCGTCAGCACGGCTTCGCCGGCGCATAAGCTACCAGTCTTCAACCGCCACGTATACAGCTGTACCTAATCTTTATAAAGTAGGCTCATACTGTGCTTGCAGCTTTGCGAGTATTGAACTGTGCCGACAACATTTCGGGAGAATCCAAGACAATGAACGGTAGCGAACCACAGCACCGCGATGAGCCTCAGGACGACGACCTTGGACTTGATCTGGTGAGCCATGTGGCCAGCAGCTCACCAGCCGAGCGAAAGACCAGGCCCAAGCGCTGGATTTTCATAGTTGTTGGAATTGTTGTTATTGCCGTCGTGGCAGCCGTCCTCATTTCCTTGCTCACTGGCGGGCCTAAAGCATCTAAGGCGTCCAAAGCTAGCGATGCTCAGAGCGTGAACGTGCAGCTCAAGAGCGGTGGCCAAGCTACGCTGAGCACTTCTGAGTCAAAGGACGCCATCGGCGTGGAGCTAGCCTCGTTGCCTCCACTAGATGAATCAGAAAAGTACGTTGCTTGGGCAGTTCATGAATCGGGTAGCGTGTCGGTGATTACTACGAGCTCCGGTGAGGACGAGTCCGCTGGATTCAGCCCCGCAGAAGATGTGATTGCTATTCACATCACGGTAGAAAATTCAAAGATCCCAGCAGCTCCTTCTGAAGATACTGAAGCCTCGGTAGACGTGCCTTTCACTAGGAAGGCTGACGCTCAGAATACCGAAGGTTCCTAATCAAGGATTCAAGCTTTAAACGAATCAGTGCCCGTGGACGGTGTGGGAGAAATTCCCTACCGACCACGGGCACTGTCTTTTGTTCAGGTACTACAGGTTCAAACGCTCCGGCTAAAAACCAGCAATCGTATCGTCAGCATTAACTGCAACTAGGTGGAAAGCCTCTGCAAGCTTTTCATCCGCGAAGTCAGCACGTTGAGCGTTCGCAGTACATTGCTGCACAACAAATCGTTCCATCGCCTCAACATCGGGGTGCTGAGTGAAGTGAGAGCGCAAAGCATCCATCTTCTGGTCAAAGAAATCGGTGATGTCTACAAAACCGTTCTCCCGTTCCTTCGGCGCTCCATAGAGCCACAGCCACGGCACCTTGTAGGCGTCTAGACCTTCGTCGCGAAGCAGCTCAGGATAGGCGAAAGGGTTCTCCACCGCTGGGTAAATGGCACGAGTAACCGCCTCACCACAGGCCAAATGATCAGGATGCGAGCGTTGAATTCGATCCCAGTTCCGTTCAGGATGCATGGCCATCACGATTGTCGGCTTGACCTCACGGATCAGTCTGACAACCTTGCGCAAGACTTCCTGATTGACTTCCAGGAAGCCATCGCGTTCACCTAAGAAATGTACGGTCTGTACACCAACTTTGCTGGCGGCCTGCTTTTGTTCCTGATGACGCAGGGCAGCAGTTTCTGCTGGGTCCCGATCATCAAATCCGCCAGCATCACCGTCCGTCATGATGCAGTACTGAACTTCTACACCGGCTGCGGTGAAGGCCGCGATAGTCCCGGCAGCGCCGAAATCCAAATCATCAGGATGGGCTCCGAAAGCGAGAACTCGCTCGGTGTTGCCACCAATGAATTTTTTCGTATCAATCATGCTTGACGGCGTCGAATCTCATCTGCAGCCTGTGGCAGGACCTTGGCAAGGTCACCGACTATTCCAAAATCAGCAATTTCGAAGACGGGTGCGTCCACGTCTTTGTTGATGGCAATGATGCACTTGCTGGTCTGCATGCCGGCCTTCTGCTGGATAGCGCCAGAAATGCCCGCGGAGATAAATACCTGTGGAGAAACGGTAACACCGGTCTGCCCGATCTGGGCGTCGTGTGAAATCCACCCGGCATCGGTTGCTGCACGCGATGCACCAACGGCGCCGCCCAGTGCGTCAGCCAATTGCTCCACGGCACCGAAGTCGCCGTTCACACCGCGGCCGCCGGCCACAACCACGCGAGCTTCGGTGAGTTTAGGTCGGTCAGAGACAACCTTCTCTTCGGTACCCACGATGCGAACCTTTTCCGCGGCGCTGGTCTCTGTTGCCAGCTCGTTGATGGACACTTCAGCGGCTGCACTCTGCGGTGCATCCTCGATGCTGTTTGGCTTGAGAGTGACAAAGAGGGCTCCGCCGGTAGCCTGCGCCTGGGCGCTGTAGCTTCCTGCCAGTTCGTCCTTGGTGACTACCAAGTCGGCGCTGACGTTGATGGCATCGGTGATGATTGATCCCTCAACGCGCACGGCGATGCGGGCGGCAACTTCACGGTTGAAGTTATCGTTAGCCACCAAGACTACGTCCGCGGTGGACTGCTTCACGGCGGCTTCAAGAACCGAAAGTGAATGCTCTAGGAACGAGGCATGATTAGCCGGTGCAACCAGAAGCTTGGCTACGCCGTAGCTAGCCAGCTGTTCTGCAGTTGCTTGCGAAACCTCTGAGGCCACAGCCACGGTTGGTTCGCCAATGCTGGCGGCAAGGGTCAGAAGCTCACGCTGCGCCTTCGAAGGCGCGTCGGCGAGTTCAGTGAAAAATACTAGTGCTGAAGGCATGTTCAAAATTCCTTAGATCAGCTTTTGTTCGGCCAAGAAATCAACCAGGGCAATTCCAGCCTGGCCGCTGTCGTTGATGACGGTGCCTGCTTCGCGGGCAGGGCGAGCTTCAGCGCTAAGCACAGCAACGCGGGAACCAGCAGCTCCTACAGCTTCGGCGGCCAGCCCAAGATCGGCCACGCTGAGTTCAGTGATGCTCTTTTTCTTGGCAGCCATGATGGCTTTGAAGTTTGGGTAACGAGGATCGTTTGCCTGATCTGTCACGGACAAGACCGCAGGAAGCGCAGCAGCCAAGGTCAGCGTGCTCTCGGCATGATCGCGGCGAATGCTCAATTCGCGGCTTGCACCATCAAAGTCAACGCTCAACGCGTGGGTCAGCTGTGCGAAGTTCAGCCGTTCAGCCAACTGTGCTGGAACGACTGAGGTTTCCGCGTCAGTGGAGGACATTCCCGTAACAACCAAATCAACGTTGCCCACGTGCTCCACCAAAGCTGCCAAAGCCTTGGATGTGACCACGGTATCTGAACCGATCAGCGCTTCATCGTTAAGGTGCATGCCTGAGCTGGCGCCCATCTGCAAAGCCTTCTTGATGGAATTGCTGGCGCTCTTACCACCCATGCTTGCTGCGATGACCTCGTGCCCAGCTGCAAAACCGCCCTGGGATTCAACCAGTGCCACAGCTGCTTCAACCGCGTATTCGTCCAGTTCCGACAAAACGGATTCTGAGCGATCTAAGCGTAATGAGCCAGAATCGATGTGACGATCAAATTGCACATCTGGAACGTGTTTGACCAACACCACTATTTTCAGCGGCGCCGTGTTTTCCTCGGTCATTCGAGCCTTCCTACAAAACTATGGCGCCCATCGGGCCATTGGCACCGACGGACTTTCTTATTCACTAACTATCGTATCGATACATCGAGGGTGACTCGTTGTTTATCGACGAATATGCAGGAAGTGACGCAGGCAAGTTGGTCACTTGCCTGCGTCACTGAATTCACTACGTCTTCATTACGACTTTATTTAGTTATTTGACAAGGTCCCTACGTTGACCTTGGCAGTCTGCTCCTTGCCGTTACGGGTGAAGCGAATTTCAGCCTCGCCGTTGGCGGGGATTTCTCGAATGGCCGCGGTGACTGTCTGCGAATCCTTCACCGAACGACCATTCACACCGGTGATAACATCGCCCTTTTGAAGTCCGGCCTTAGCAGCAGCCGAATCGTCGCTCACGCTGACTACCTGAGCACCAACCGAGAAGGACGAGGCGTTCTGTCCCCCACTGGTATCCGAAGCCTGAGCGGTGACGGTAGCGCCAAGCAAACCGTGGGTAGCCGAGCCATTATCAATCAGTTCTTGGGCAACACGCTTTGCGTAATCAATCGGGATGGCGAAGCCAACACCGATGGAGCCGCCTTCATCACCTGAAGTTGTGCTGGAACCCGAGGATGCAATGGCTACGTTCACGCCAATGATTTCGCCGCTGGAGTTAACCAACGCGCCACCGGAGTTACCGTGGTTGATCGCTGCGTCCGTTTGAATGACGTTGACGTAGATCGAACCGCTGGATTGTTGCTGTTGCTGCTGTTCTTCTTGACCAGGGAACTGGAAGTTGAACTGGTTATCGTCCTGGCTTTCCGATGAACTGCTGTCATCAGGCACGGCCGAAGAAGCAATGGAAATCGTACGGTTGACCGTTGAAATGATTCCGTCGGTCACGGTTCCGCTCAAACCTAACGGTGCACCGATGGCTACGGCGGTGTCGCCGACGTTCAGCTTAGAAGATGAACCCATGGTTGCCGGCACGAGGCCGTCAGCTTCAATGTTGATTACGGCCAAGTCCGACATTGGGTCGGTTCCAACGACCTTTGCAGAATGCACTGTTCCGTCGTTCATCTGAACAGTGATCTTGGGATCTGATACTTCTCCACCAAGGGTAACCACGTGGGTATTGGTGAGGATATTGCCCGACTTATCCAGAACGATGCCCGAACCCGAACCGCTGCTTCCGTTTCCGGAGACCTCGATGGTGACCACGCTTGGGCTAGCTTTGGCTGCGGCCGCGGTAACTTCGGTGACCTTATCAGGATTGTTGATAACAACACCCTGATTTGTGCCTGAATTCGACGATGCGGAGGAGCTACCAGAGTCATCGAGCAAGTAGGTGGTTCCGGCTGCGGTGATGCCACCGACTAAAGCTGCAGCCACCATGCCTGCGATTAGCGTGCTTCCTGCAAAGCGCTTCTTTTCGCGTGGATCCTTCTGCGGAGGAACTGGGTAGGTTGTTTGGGTTCCGGTGCCACCTGCGTAAGGTGCACCGTAGGCCGAACCGTTGCTACCGTACTGTCCTGCACTCTGCTGGCTTTGGTAGCCAGCGGTGCTACTTGGAGCAGCGCTGATTGGCTGAGTGTATGGAGCAGAGGTTTGATTTCCGTCATCCGCTGGCACGTTGGAATTTGCGTCTTCGTTTACGTGTGGGTACCGAGCGGTCGGCTCGCTGGAGCCAGCGCCCGCGCTGCTCGGATCATTTGATGGCCTAGCGGAATCACCCAAGTTGTCTTCGCGTGGCTCATTCGGGGTCTGGCTCATGGCTTGCCTCTTTCGAACTGTCGTTTCTCTTGAGTTCTATTATTCTGCTCTGGTCTGTGGCATCGAATTGTGATGACTTTGTGCTTCCTGTGAGTTAAGTAATCTGCAAGCTGAATGTCATAGACGTGCTTCATTAGGCCAAATAGAATCAATCCTAAGTGTGAATCCAATCATTGGATCCACCAGGTCGGGTACAACTCGATCTTAGTTTGACTTAGCTTTTCGGGCGGGAACAAGACATGGGTATAAAAGCTAGACAAATGATCACTGGTGCAATTGTCGCATCGATAGTTTCGCTAGGTGTAACCGCACCGGCAATGGCCGAGTCCCCGGTTACTATTCCAGCTGGCGACTTTGTCATAGACAATTCCGGAGTCCTCGGATCAGACCAATCCCGCTTGGAAAGCGAAATCAAGGAGCTTCGGGTCGACACCGGAATCAGTCTCTTTGCCATCTACGTTGATGAATTTTCCAATCCCACTGAAGCTGCGAAGTGGGCACAGGCTGTGGCTGAAAAGAAGGGCATGGGTAATTCCTCCGCCATTCTGGTCGTCGCGACCGAAACTCGCCAAGCGTATTTCAGTGGAGCTGAAGGCGGGCCGCTGGCTGCCTCCGATCAAGACCTTTACCGTTCAGATATCGCTCCTGCGCTCAGCAACCTTGACTGGGCCGGAGCAACTGAAGGAGCTGTAGAGGCCATCCGCGATTTCGATAGCGGAGCCAGCACTAGCTCAAGCGAGTCCTCTGCTAGCACTGGTTTCGGTGGCACATTGCTTACCGTCTTGCTGTTGGTCGCCGCCGTAGCCGTCGCGGGATTCTTATTCCTTTCTCGCCGTGGCAAGAAGAACTCCCGTTCACTACCCGGACAGCAGCAGAATAATTACCCAGGCATGCCCGGCGCTCCAGCGCAGCAGCCGCAGATTCCAGTAGAACAGCTTCGATTACAGGCTGACCAATTACTGGTTGCAGCCGATGATTCAATTCGTTCGTCACAGCAAGAGCTCGGATTTGCAGAGGCACAGTACGGAAAGCAGTCCGTTGAGGTCTTCGTTCAGGATCTAGCTAAGGCCAAGGAACATTTGACTGAATCCTTCAGGCTGCAACAACAGCTGGATGATGATATCCCGGATACCGAAGCTGACCAGCGTTCTTGGCTTACCGAGATCATTAATCGTTGCCAGGAAGTCAATCAGTCCTTGCAAGAGCATGCCGATGAGTTCAAACAACTTCGTCAGCTGGAGCAAAACGCCGAGTCACGCATTTCAGAGTTGACGGCTAATCAGCAACCGCTGAATCAGCGTCTTTCGGCACGAGTCGGTGACCTTGAGCGGTTGTCCGCTAAGTATGACGCCAGCGCAGTAAGTCAGGTCAAGGACAACGCTGATCAGGCTGCCGAAAGGTTGACCTTCGCGGCCTCAGCGCTGCAGCAGGCTTCACAGAAGTTGTCGAGTAGCCGTTCCGAAGCCGCCGTCTTAGTGCAAAACGCTGAGGAAGCACAGGATCAGGCCGGCGTACTACTTGAAGCAATTGCCAAAACCGGTGCGGGCTTGGAGCAAGCAGAACAAGATCTCAAGGCAGCCATAGCCTTAGCTGAACGCGATCTTGCACAGGCCAAGGCCACTTTCGCAACTGGGACTAGCTCTGATTTGGCTGGGCCTATTGCTGGCGTAGAGAGCGCGCTGACCAGTGCTCAGCAAGCGGTCGCAGGCGGCAAGTACAACCCGCTGGCCCTGATCACTTTGCTTGATGACGCATCCAAGCCCTTGAACCAGTCGCTGTTGCGACTACGAGATCAAGCGCAACAGGACCAAGCTTCCCGGGATCAGCTGCAGTCACTTCTGCACACCGCAACATCTCGCATCGGCGGTACAGAGGACTACATTCGTGCCCGTCGTGGAGGCGTCCGATCATCGGCTCGTACCCGGCTTGCCGAGGCACAACGAACACTCGATGAAGCCCACGCAATAGCTAACACCGATCCGGGTCGAGCGGTCGCTGCGGCACAACGGGCCATCCAGCTAGCTGACCAGGCCGCGCAGATGGCCGAAAGCGACGTTAGTGGCTTCGGTGATGGCTTCGGCAACGCTGGCTCCATGGGTGGCTATGGCCGCGGCGGTCGAGGCGGCGGAATGTTTGATGGTGTCGGAGGCGCAGTCTTGGGCGGCATCCTGATCAACACAATCCTCGGTGGCGGGCACGGCGGAGGCGGTCATTCAGGTGGCAACGACGGCTTCTTCGGCGGCGGTGGCTTTGGCGGATTCGGCGGCGGCGATGGCGGCGGCTTCGGAGGAGGTGACTTCGGCGGAGGTGGCGGAGGGGACTTCTAGTCCTTCCCGAATTGTTTGACCAGCAGTAATGAAGTACCAGCGATATTTTGACGAACAGAAAGGTCACATCATGACCAAGCAATCAATCTTCGGACGCATTTCACAACTGGCCAAGGCCAACATCAACTCAATTCTGGATTCAGCTGAAGATCCACAGAAAATGATGGATCAGATGGTCCGCGACTACAACGACAATATTGCTGAAGCGGAACAAGCAATTGCGCAGACCATCGGCAACCTTCGCATGCTGGAGGATGACTACCGAGAAGATGAGCAGGCCGTCTCCGAGTGGAGCAACAAGGCTCTAGCCGCTTCCAACAAAGCCGATGAGTTCCGTGCAACAGGCAAGAGCGAGGACGCTTCGAAGTTCGACAACCTGGCTAAGGTTGCCATCCAGCGTCAGATTCAGGCTGAGTCGGAGATGAAGTCTGCTGAACCGACCATCAACTCTCAGCGTGAAATTGTTGAGAAGCTGAAGACTGGTTTGAACCAGATGAAGGAGAAGCGCACCGAGCTGGCTAGCAAGCGGGATGAACTGATCGCCCGTTCTAAGTCAGCCCAGGCGCAGAATCAGGTCAATGAAGCGGTGAAGGCCGTGAACATCATGGATCCGTCGAGCGAGATCGGACGTTTCGAAGACAAGATCCGTCGTGAAGAAGCACGTGTTCGCGGTGCCGCTGAACTTGCCTCATCAAGCCTGGACGCCCAGTTTGAATCTCTGGAGGACCTAGGCGAGCAGACCGAGGTTGAAGCTCGCCTCGCTGCGTTGAAGTCTAAGCAGACCGGAGCAATTGAAGGCTAACCGCTGACAAGCTGATTAGTTCCGATGGTGTGTTGCTGCTGCGCAGTGACACACCATCTTTGGTTAAGCCAAAAATGGAGACCCTCTCGGATCTCCATTTCCACTTTCGTGGCGAGGATAGGATTTGAACCTATGACCTCCGGGTTATGAGCCCGGCGAGCTACCGAACTGCTCCACCCCGCGTCGGTAAATACAACAATACCAATCAGTGAATGACTTGGCCAATTGAGAGCCAGTGGCCTTTGTCACCCCTTAAAAAGAGGGCTTTTACGGCCGCTCCCCTGCCCCCAACAAGATTAGGTCAATCTCGTTAAACCAAAAATGGAGACCCTTTCGGATCTCCATTTCCACTTTCGTGGCGGGGATAGGATTTGAACCTATGACCTCCGGGTTATGAGCCCGGCGAGCTACCGAACTGCTCCACCCCGCGTCGGTAAATACAACATTACCAACTGATGAACTCAATAGCCAATCGAGCGAAGTGACCTTGATCGCAGGCTATTTTCCCGCACCCAGCCGCTCAAAGAGCACCGATGCTTAAACCGAAAAATGGAGACCCTTTCGGATCTCCATTTCCACTTTCGTGGCGGGGATAGGATTTGAACCTATGACCTCCGGGTTATGAGCCCGGCGAGCTACCGAACTGCTCCACCCCGCGATGACTAGACAATTCTTGCATCATCAAGGGGCGAAAGCAAATCGGTGAGCTTACCTACTGGTTAGCCATTCGAGCCTTCAGCAGGCTGCGACGGCTCAGCAGATTCGCTGGCTGCGTTGTCGTCCAGCTTCACTTCTCCATCGACGTCGGTGCCGTTGATGGACGAGTCAGCTTCCATAGCGCGGTTCAAAGCATCTTGCAGTTGCTTCTGAGCTTCACCGTAGGCAGCGAAGTCGCTCTTAGAGAGCGCATCCTGACCCTTGGTGATGGCCTTGTTAGCATCCGAAAGCGCGGTGGAAAGTTTCTGAGCGTCAGACTGAGTTGGCGCCTTTTCACCTTCCGGTGCATCCTTATCCGGTGAGACACCTTCATTCTCACCGGTCACGGCACCTGAGTTACCGCCGAAGACTTCATCCAAAGCCTCCGCGAGGGTATCGGCGAAGCCAACCTGGTCACCGAAGGACACGAGGACCTTACGCAACGTTGGGTAGCTTGTCTGGCCGGAAGACTGAACGTAGACAGGCTGAACGTAGAGGATACCGCCACCGACAGGCAAGGACAGCAGATTACCGTTCTTGACCTCGGAAGCACCTTGACGCAGCAGGTTCAGTTCCTGCGTGACACGGGTGTTGGTATCGAAGTTCTGCTGCGCCTGGCCTGGACCAGGTACGGCAGTGTCACGTGGAAGCTCCAGCAGTCTGAGCTTGCCGTAGTTCTCCGACTTCACGCCGGCAGTAGAACCTGCATCAGCCGAGGCTGAAAGGAATCCAAAGAGCACGTTTCGCTGTTGCCCATTGGACGCTGCTGCAGGGATGAACGTCGAGGTCAGTGAGAACGAGGCCTGATCCTGCGTTGGCATCTTCAATGACATGAAGTAAGGAGGCTGCTTTACACCCGCGGTAGAGGATGTTGGATCATCCGGAACAGCCCAAGCATCGTTAGATTCGTAGAATGCGTCAGGGTTGTCCACGTGATAGGTAGTCAGTACTTCTCGTTGAACCTTGAACATGTCCTCTGGGTAGCGGACGTGTTCAATCAGGTCCGCTGACATGTCTTCCAGCGGCTGCATTGCGGTTGGGAAGACTTTCTGCCAAGACTTCAGAATTGGATCCTCCGTGTCCCAGGCGTAAAGCTTTACCGATCCGTCATAGGCGTCAACGGTGGCCTTGACTGAGTTCCTTAGGTAGTTGACACGACCGCTCAAGGACAGGTCCTGAGCGTTGGTCAGCGAATCGGCTACCGCCGAATCCAGCTGCTTCTGCTGTGCGTAAGGGAAGTCATTTGACGTGGTGTACCCGTCGACAATCCACTGAACACGCCCATCAACGATGGCCGGGTAGGCACTGGAATCCAAGGTCAGGTATGGAGCTACCTTGCTCACACGGTCGCGAGGGTCACGATCGTAAAGGATCTGGGATTCCTCATTAACCTGCTGAGAGAGCAGCAAGTCGGTCGATGCGAACTTCAGTGCGTAAACCAGGCGGTTAAACATATTGCCAATGTTTGGCCCACCTTCGCCGGTAAATGTGTAACGCGTATCTTGGTTTTCACCACCGGTACCTGGACGGTCAAGTTCCTGATCGGTCCAGCCCTCATCAGGCCCGCCAACCACCGAGTACTCAGGTGAATTCTCACCGAAGTAGATACGTGGTTCGTAGTCCTTATCGGTGATCAAGTCACCGGAGGTAGGAATACCACCGAGCATGAAGTCAGGTCGACCACCTGCGGCCACACGATTACCGTAGGCAGCAACAAGTCCATAGCCGTGGGTGTAGTTAATGTGCTGGTTAACCCAGGTGTCGTTCTGATCCACGTTAACTTCACGGGCGGCGATGACGGTGTCTTCCACCTTGCCATCAACCTTGTAGCGATCAACATTCAGGTTCTTTGGGAACGTGTAGTAACCACGGAACTGCTGAAGCTGAGCGAACGCGGTGGAGACCAAGTTCGGATCAAGAAGTCGAATATTGGCAGTGGTCGAGGTTTCCTCGGCCAGTGCGTTCTTCTCCGTGGAAATCTTGGCATCGTAATCAGTGGTCTCAACATCGTCTAGCCCATAGGCAAGACGCGTCATTTCGATGTTCCGATCAATGTAGCTGCGCTCAAGTTCACGCTGGGATGGAACAACCTTGTACTGCTGAACCAAGAATGGGTAAACGCCACTGACCACAATCATGGTGACCACCAGCATGGCAGTACCGATCAGTGGCAAACGCCAACGTCCGTTAACCGCAGCGATAACAAAAACAATCGCAATCAAGACAGCGATAATCGCCAGAATCATCTTCGCAGGAATTACAGCGTGTACATCCTTGTACAGTGCGCCGGCGACACGGCCGGACTGATCAGTCAGGGTCTCATACTGGCCAATCCAGAAATTCACTGCCTGCAAGACCAAGAACACTGCCGCAACAACCGCAGCGTGAACGCGAGCGGCCTTACCGATAGTGATGCCACCACGTTCTTCTACACGGATTCCTCCGTAAAGGTAGTGAGTCAACAGCCCGGCTACACCGCTAAGCAAAACGACAGAGATGAGGAAGCCGTTGATCAGAGCAATGAAAGGAAGCGAGAAAATAAAGAAGCCCAGATCCATGTTGAACTGAGGGTCGTTACTTCCAAAAGGGACCTGGTTGAAGAAGAGCAAAACAGTCTTCCACTGTCCGGCGACAGCCACCGCCGCGAAAATGCCAACAACCAGCGGGATGCCAACCATCAAGAAGCGACGGATTGGTTCCAGCTGGGCTTGGTAGCGCGACATGGTGTCTGGCTGACCCGCGTTAGGTGCATATACCGGGCGGTGCTTGTAGGCACTGCGCATGGAGAACCACATGGGTATAGACATGAAAGCCAAGGCGATCACAAAAATCACAAGCTTCGAAACGCGCTCAGTCCAGTAGACCTGCGAGAATCCAAGCTGGTTGAACCAAAGGATGTCCGCATAGAAATTGGACAAGAAGACGAACACCGCAACTATGATTACCACCGCAAAGATGGTCAAGGTCAACGGCGAAATTTTCTTGCCTGAGGGGCTGGAAGGTCGTTGCGGTTCACGAGGCCTTGGCGGGCCCCCGAACGGACTATCCGATCCATATGACACTATCTATTCCTTACTTTGGGTCCCACAAGCTGATGAGAGCCGTAGAACTCGTATACCTAATTCTTGAACGAGCGAGTACAAGCTTTTGATCCCTGCGTCACATTCTTCCCCTGACGCAGGGCTAAATCTATTCACATGTCGCAAAAGTCGATGGATCTTGACCATCTGCGATTTTTTCCAAAGCAGTATGTGCTTCTGAAAGAGTCGAAATCTTCAGGACATTCAGGCCATCGGGCACACGTCCTACTACTTCATTGCAGTTTTCTGCCGGCGCTAGGAAGATCGTTGCTCCGGATTTCTTGGCAGCGACCATCTTCTGAGCGATTCCGCCGATAGGTCCGACAGTTCCGTCAGCCGCGATCTCGCCGGTGCCGGCTACGTGGTGCTCCCCCGCCAAAGATCCTTCGGTCAGTCGATCAATGATGGACAACGCAAACATCATGCCTGCGCTTGGTCCACCAACGTTTGAGAGTCCAAATTTCACACCGATAGGGAACTTATGTTCGGTTCCTAAGAAGATGCCGAGCTGTCGTTCTCCGTTGTCGGCTGCTTCGGTTTTGACTGTGACATCAACATTTTTGTAGTCGCCCTGCTTGTCGGCTCGACCCACGGTCAACGTTGCGGGCTTCTCACCATTGGCGTTGAGCTGTTTTTTCAAATCTTCAAGGGACGAAATGTCTTTGCCGTTGTATTTGAGCAATCGGTCGCCCTTTTTCAACAACTTAGAGTTGAGCTCATTTGAGAAGTCAGCAACGGACAACCAAGTTTTGTAGTCGTAGCCAAGTTCGGTCATGGCCGCAGCAATGGCCAAGTCTTGGGATGAAGTCATCATCATGTCGTTCTGTTCATTTTGCTGCTGCGACGAGGTGTTGTGAGCCATGATGGTTTCTTCAGGCACGACATCTTTGGTCGGATTGAGCATTGCTTCGAGAACAACCGGAATTGTGACGCGGTTTTGTCCGCCACCCTGGACGTAAACAGTGAGCAGATCAAGTTCGCTGTCGGATGCGTACGTCTTTGCGCCCTCGATAGAGACGACGTCTTTGCCCTCGTCTTTGCCCAAAGTATTAAAGACTGGGCCTGGCGAACGAATCATAAAATTCGTTGGCAAGAACATCATTACGCCAACCAGTAACAGAGCTATGACACCGGCGCTGGATCGTTTGAGGGGCTTAGGACCTCGTGGTTCATGACTGTTATTGTCACGTTCCACCATCGCGTCTTGTGCTTCCCGTTCGTGCACTGGTCTTGCTCCCGCCAACTATCAAAATATCTGTAGATCCGCCTTGCAGACGTCACCACTCTTAGCCTACTGAACCTTGTGGTCTAAAGGCATCAGCAATATGGCGTATTCAGTGTGCCGAAAGCGAACTGAAGCTAAGATTCATGGGAACTTTTTGCGTGGCACGGTAGTTTTAAAGGCATGGCACAGAACCCCCCGAATAACCGCCCCAACGGCGACGACGACGATAACAACCCGCAGGATCCACTTTCTGCCATGTTTGGTCAGCTCTTCGGTGGCGGATTTGATCCCAACAATCTTCCTCCGCAGTTGCGCGATGCGCTCGGCGCCCAGGGTGACCCTGAAGCAATGCAAAAAATGATGCAGCAGGCCCAAGCAATGATGTCTGCAATGATGAGCAACAACGCCTCATCTGGACCAGTCAATTGGAAGCTCGCCTCAGACACTGCGTTGCAGGCTTACGCCAGCGATGATCCTGAAGTCTCGCCAGCACGCCTGAGCGCCATCAGCGACGCATCAAATTTGGCTGATCTCTGGCTGAACAATTCAACTGCGTTCGAGTCCAACGGTCAGGTGACTGAAGCGTGGACTCGCAAGCGTTGGTACGACAAGACGTTGGCGACGTGGAAGCAGGTTACCGAACCAGTTGCTGAGTCTGTTGCTACCGCCATCACTGCAGCCATGAAAGATCAGATCCCTGAAGAGATGAAGGGCATGCTGGGCAATTCCGACGGAATGTTCCGGAACCTCGGCGCCAGCATGTTTGGCATGCAGTTGGGTACGGCCTTAGGTGGTTTGGCTACTGACGTCCTAGGCGGCACCGACATCGGTCTTCCCTTGGCCGGTGGTACTCCAGGAATTATCGGGACTAACGTTGCCAAGTTCGGCGACGGTTTAGAAATCCCGGAGCAGGAAGTGCTGCTCTACGTCATCCTTCGGGAGAACGCCCATACCCGTTTGTTCAGTCGTGTTCCGTGGCTCAGCTCGAAGCTCATCGGCGCTGTTGAATCCTATGCGCGCGGCATCCATATTGACATGTCCCGTATTGAAGAAGCAGTGCGAGATATTGATCCTTCAAACCCTGAAGCGATGCAATCGGTACTCGGTGAAGGTCTGTTCGCTCCACAGCGGACCGCCGAGCAGGACAAGGCTCTAGAAAATCTTGAGCTGACTCTGGCTCTGATTGAGGGCTGGGTTGACCACGTTGTTTCGTTGGCCGCCGCAAACCTGCCTTTCGCTGAACACCTGCGTGAGACCATGCGTCGACGCCGTGCTTCGGGTGGACCAGCAGAGTCGGCATTCGCCTCATTGGTTGGCCTGGAACTGCGTCCACGCAAGCTGCGTGAAGCAGCAACATTGTGGGAGCACCTCCACGAGGAGCGTGGAATCGACGGTCGCGATGCAGTCTGGGATCACCCAGATCTGATGCCAACCGAAGAAGATCTCAAAGACCCATCAACTTTCACTCGGCGCCGTGAATTGGCAAATGAAGAATTTGATGACTTTGATGCAGCTCTGAATAAGTTGCTCTCCGGAGAATTCGACAATGTTGACCCGGAAACCGATCCGAAGGATCCAACCGATCCTGAAGCGGATGATTATCCGCAGAAGTAGTTTGTAAGTAGTAAGCGAATGTCGGGGATGAACGAATAACGTTCATCCCCGACATTGTGTTTTAACTAGCTTTCGTCGTCCTGACCAAATCCGTCAATTGCTTCGGCATTCTGTCCGTGTTCTGCGGCGTGCGAGTTATAGCCTGCATGGAAAGCATCAAGGTATAGGTCAGCATCTGCGCGACGTTGGAACCTGTTGAGTAGCTTTTGAAATTCAGGACCATGTCCTGCCCGTGGTGCGGCCAGATGCGCTAGCTCGTGGACCAGAACGTAGTCGCGCACCCATGCGGGCATCTGCTGAAGCTTCGAAGACAGTCTGATGGTTCGTTGTGCATAGGATGCCGAACCCCAACGCTTGTTTTGGTTGGTAACCCACCGGACAGATTGAGCTGCAGCGGCTCCGTCAAAGTAGAACTGATCTAGCTCGGCGGCACGCTGTTCCAACGCCGAGTCGGATTGTCCGAGTTCTTTTTTCTGCTGTTTCTGACGGTATTTCTTCAGCATCTCGTCGACAAAAGAGCGTTCGGTTTTCTCGTCGAGTGTCGCAGGAACTTGGACTACAAGCTTGTTTTCACGCCAGTACGAGGAAATAGTTTTTCGTCGTTTTTTGGACCGAACGATTTGAACTGGGATGTTATCCGCTGCAACGAACTCAACGGTGCTTGGATAAGCGGGCAACTAACCTTGCTCCTTTTACATCAATCGTGGGTGCCAAACTACATGCTGTGCCCTGGCACTGCGCGATGCGGCCCAAAGCTATTTTTAACTGCGATGAGATTCCAGAACAGCAATAACTGCTTCTCCGTAGCGATCCAACTTACTGCGGCCCACACCAGCAATTTTGGAAAGGCCCTGCAGCGAGTCCGGCTGGTGTTCGGCAATCGCCATGAGCGTGGCATCCGTGAAGATGACAAAGGCGGGTACCGAATTGGAATGTGCTACCTCTGAACGCCAACCACGCAAGCTATCAAATAGCGCTTCGTCATAGGCCGCAGGGCAAGAAGCACAGCGTTTGAGCTTTCGTTCTTTGGCGCTGGTCAAGAAGGTACCGCAATTGGTGCACACCGCGGGCGTGACCTTTTGTTCGCGTCTTTTGTAAGTGCTTTGTTGCCTGCTGCTCGCCTGACGAACCGATTTGATGCCGTCTAGAAAACGTGAGGGATAACGGTGAGCTCGGCCGCCCGGCGTACGGGCCAACGACCACGAGAGGAACAGGTGGATGCGAGCACGGGTGATTCCCACGTAGAGCAGTCGGCGCTCTTCGTCGTAGCCGGCCTGGTCTTTCGCATAGGAAATCGGTACCAGACCTTCGCTGAGACCAACAAGGAACACCGCGTCCCACTCCAAGCCTTTGGCGGCGTGGAACGAGGCTAGGGTGACGCCGTCCAAAGTCGGTGCATGCTGAATCGCGGCACGATCTTCCAACTCTTTGACCACGTCATGCAAAGTAGCTTCGGTCTCCTGCGCTGCTTTCAGGGCCACTACTTCATCGGCCAATCGAACTAGGGCCGATAGCGATTCCCACCGCTGGCGTACAGCCCCGGTTCCTCCGCTTGGTGCAGTAGCTGAGTAGCCATGAGATGAAAGGATGTCACGGACAATCTGAGGAACGGGGGTATCTGCAGCCACGCTCAGCGCAGCACGCAAGGCGAGCATGCCCTCTTTTACTTCTCGCCGGGAGAAGAACCGTTCAGCTCCACGCATCACAAACGGAATGGAATGTGCACTCAGTGCCTGTTCAAAAGCCTGAGATTGCCCATTGGTCCGGTACAGAATGGCAATTTCAGAAATGTCTTGTCCATCGCTGAGCAGCTTTTTGATACGCTGAGCGACTTCTTCGGCTTCGTTTTCGTCGTCGCTACATTCAAAGAATTCAGGGGCAACTCCGTGATCACGCTGGGCGATCAGTTCCAACGGCTCAGGCCAAGTTACGTTCCGGTCTGGAACGTTGGATTCGACTCGGCGAGTGGATAGGACCTTGTTCGCGAGGTTGACCACCTCGGGAGTTGAGCGGTAATCCCGAACAAGTTTGACGACTTTTGCTTCAGGGAAACGAGCGCCGAAATTCAGTAGGAAGTCCGGGCGGGCGCCAGTGAATGAGTAGATCGTCTGCGACGCATCACCGACCACGCATAGTTCGTTTCGCTCGCCGAGCCACAGGTCAAGAAGTCGCTGTTGCAACGGCGAAACGTCCTGATACTCATCAACAACAAAGTGCCTATACTGCTGGCGTACGTTGGCTGCGACTTTCTCGTTGTCTTCAAGTATGGCAATGGTCAGGAGCAAGACGTCTTCAAAGTCAATGACTCCGCGATCGTCTTTGAGTTCCTCGTAGGTCTGGAAAATTCGTGCCATACTCACCGGTTCTAGACCGTTGGGCATCTCGCGGGTGGAAGCAATCTTGGCATAGCTCTCAGGTGTATGCATAGAGACTTTTGCCCACTCAATTTCTGAGGCGAGGTCTCGCACCATGGCCCTGTCGCTGGAAATGCGCAGTCTTCGCGCTGCCTCAGCAATCATGGGTGCTTTGTGCTCAACCAGGTTCGGCAAGGTTCCACCGATGGCCTGGGGCCAGAAGTACTGCAGCTGTCGCAAGGCGGCGGCGTGGAAAGTTCTCGTCTGTACTCCTGATGCACCGAGCTGACGCAATCGGGTGCGCATTTCGGCAGCGGCCCGCGTGGTGAATGTTAATGCCAGGACGCTCGTCGGGTTGTAGATCCCGGTGTGCACTCCATGGGCAATACGGTGGGTAATCGCACGGGTTTTACCCGTTCCTGCGCCCGCCAGAATACACAAAGGACCGCTGAGGCTCTCAGCTGCTTGCCGTTGTTCAGCGTCCAGTCCAGCCAACAAATCTTGTGCTGGTGGAACGTCGTATTCTGTCACTTGCTCAGGGCCTCCGGAAGGGGTTCGCCGTACCAACTACGGATCAACGCGTGCGCAATTGAAACGCCACGAGGTATGTCAATTGTTCCCAATTCCAAATCTTCGCGTAGTTCAGCTCGGGTGAACCAGCGCAAGTCCTTGATTTCGGCACCGTCAGGAACCAGTTCTTCGCTGAGTGCTTCGGCAGCGAATCCAAGCATCAAGGATCGAGGCAATGGCCAAGGCTGTGAACCTCGGTAGGCTACGTCGCCAACTAGTACTCCGGATTCTTCAAAGATTTCGCGGTGTACTGCAGATTCCAGTGACTCCCCTGCTTCAACAAAACCAGCGAGCACCGAATACATTTTGGATTTGAAGTTCGCGTTGGAGCCAAGAAGCAGACGATCTTCACTATCAATCACCGAAGCGATGATTGCAGGATCAGTGCGGGGAAATAATTCATGGGCATTTTGAACACAGGTCTGACCCCAACCCGAGTTCGAAGACTGCACCTCGGAACCACACTTAGGGCAGTACCGTTCCGAACGCATCCAGTTGGAGATTGCCTGGGCTTCAACGAGTAACTCAGCTTGTAGCGTTGGAAGAATGGTGAAGGCTTCGCGCAGGGTGAACCACTTTTCGATGCCAAGGTCCGCGTGTTCTTGTGAATCCACGATGGCAAGCACATAGTCCGTTGATTGCGCAGTGCCCAGATAGACCAGACGCTCTGACTCGGTAGGTTCATAGCTAGGGCCGGCGAGGAAAAAGAGCTCTTCTCCCTCTGCTGCGGCGCCTCGCTCAGAGATCAGCATGACTTTGGTCGAGCCTGTTGCAAGCTTTTCCCGTAGAAGATCCGGATTCGGTTGTTCTGTCAATGGACGCTCAATGAGCGAACTTGCAAAAGGTAGTCCGGTTAAAGGAGTTCGATACTTGTCTGCCAAAGCCATACTTCTAATCTAGTCCACTTGGCTTGCACCTGACCTACTTCAAACCGGGTGTGGATAGCCACGATGGAGAAGAATCACCCTCGACTCTGAACGTTCGCGGTGAATCCCACCATATTCTGTGCGTCATTCAAGCGCTAAGGTCACGATCTCGCATACGGTGGAACATGTGAAACGCTCTGCCATGGAACTCGCCGCAATTGCAACAGCCGCCGTACCCGGATTAGCTCCGGTTGGTTTCGCGGCGCTGTCAGACGACGCAGAAGATTTTGATTCAGCGCTGATTGTCGATGCGGCAAAGCACCGCTGGCGCGTCCGCTCCCCAAAACACGATGAAGCAAGCATGCGCTTGGAAGCGGAACTTTCCGCTTTACGGGCCTTCTCTGCCAAAGTTCGTACGTCGTTGCCATTTGCGCTTCCCTCGGTGGCCGGTACCGTCCGTCAGGGCACGCTGCGCACCTTCGTCTACAAAGACATGCCCGGACGTGTGCCAACACTTGATGAGCTGGTCGATAAGGGCAGCAACCTAGCCAAGGCCCTGGGCCAGTGCATGGCAGCAATACATCAGATTCCAGACGAAGCTGTTGAAGTTGCTGGCCTACCCACCTACACCGCTGATGAGATTCGACAGCGCAAGCTCAACGAATTAGACACCGCAGCTGCTACCGGCAAGGTTCCGAGCGGTCTATTGCGTCGTTGGGAACACGCGATGGAAGACGTTGCGCTTTGGCGCTTCAATTCTGCCGTTGTGCACGGTGCATTTGACGAGGAACAACTACAGATTTCGCATTCCAGCATCACCGCCGTCAAGGGGTGGACTGATTTGCATGTTGGTGACCCTGCCGATGATTTTGCATGGTTGTCTGCCATCGAAGACCAGAGCTTTACTGACCAAGTATTTTCCTCATACATGGAAGCTCGCGGCAAGGCTGCAGATCCACACATCATGCGTCGTGCTGCTTTAGCCGCCGAATTTGCGTTGGCTCAGTGGCTAGTGAAGTCGTTGGATTCCAAGGATCCTGAGCGCATTGCTGAAGCAGACGAAATGCTTCGCGAATTGGATCACAACATCGCCGAGTTCGGTGGCCAGCCACTTTCGGTAGTTGAAGCTCCACGTCCCCTTGCTGCGGAGCCTGCGGCTGAAGTTGCGAAGCCAGCTCTGCAGGTCCAGGATTCTTCGACTGAAGAAGAATCGGTTCCTGCTCCGGTGGCCATCAACGACACGACAACTCCACGAATTAATACTTCTAAGGTCTCAGCGCTCTCGGATTCGGAAGATCAGGCCACTACTTCACAGCCGATGGGTCTCGCGAAGCCGGCAGCTGAAGGTACTGGTGCTGGGGTAGCAGCTTCGAAGCCAGCTGTTGAGTCGTCGGCAAAGGACTCTGATAAGAGTGAATCCGAGTCAGTCTCCAAAGAAAGCAAGCCGGAGGAAGATCAAGAGTCTAAAGACTCTGGCGTAGCTCCACGCGTCTCCAAGCTTGAGCCAGTCGAAGAAGAAGAAGAAGAACCAGAACTGCCAGACGACGCCAAGAAGTAGTCTTTCAAAGACACTTCTGGCGTCGCCAGGCTCTAGCGGTCGAGCTGCTCGAATGCGTTGGTGATCATCGCTTCGAGTTCAGCTTCGTCCGAGAGGTGTTCTGCACGAATGGTCATCCCGGCGGCTACGTAGTAGAACGCAGCCTTGATATCTTCTAATGCGATGCCGTGAAGACGGGACCAGCCGAGTCGGTACACCGCCAGCTGAACTAGTTTGCTCTTCAGGTCCTTCCCATGCGGAACTCGCCCAGTTTTCCAATCGAGTAGCAACCACGTGCCGTCTTCCATCTGGAACACCGCGTCGATCCTGCCTCGAACGGCCACCGGACCGACACGGGTTTCCAAGGGTACTTCCACATAGGCCGGTTGAAGTTGCGACCATTCGCTGGCCAGGAATGCCTCTTTCATGGACTCCAAGTCCAGAGCCTGGTCAAGATAGTCATCCGCGGGCTCGACAATCTCGCCGAGATCCAACATGGAAGTCTTTTCGTAGAACTCCTCAATCCACGCGTGGAAGGCAGTTCCTCGGCGCGCTGCAAGTCCCGGACGCCGCGGTACCGGGCGCCTGAGATTTTCCAAAACCGAAACCGGGTCTTCAGCCAACTCAACAAATAGCGAGGCCCGGACGTGCTCGGGTGCTTCAACTCGCCGTTCGCGATTGGACAGGAATTCACGCTGGGCAAGCAGCCTGCGCGCTTCATCCGCCCATTGCTGCCCCTCTTCGGTCAGCAACTGGGACTGCTCGCTTTCCTTGAGCACGTCTTGAGCAATTTCTTGCATGACTTCGCGGCGCGAGTAAGGGAATTCGGTGCGGTTCATACCGCCGGTAATCTGTGGTCCTTCCAACGGATCGTAAGGCCATAAGGCTTCCAAGGGTGTCAGTCTGCTGGGATTTTGTTCCGGAGCGTCTTCGTCCTTAACCCAAACACCAATTTCTGCCTTGGGATCGTTACCTTCGGCCAACGGGACTAAAGCCGAAAAGAACTGCGACGGTTCGGTCGGCTTGCTTCGTGTGGCAGTCCAAATGCTGCTACTGCAGATGAGCAATGATTTAGCACGCGTTACCGCTACGTAGGCCAAGCGCCGCTCTTCAGCTACGTGGTGGTCCTCAACTTTGTCTTTAAAAATGGACTCTGCTTCCAGCAATTCCTTCAGTGCTGGTTGGTCCGTATCCCATTGAGGCAGATCCTTGGCGTCACCGCGCAGCTCCCACGGTAGAGCCTTGTCACCGCTAGTCCAGCGATCTGATTTGGCTCCTGGGAAGACACCGTCATTCAGGGACATGACGGCCACGATGTCCCATTCCAGGCCCTTCGAAGCATGCACGGTGAGCAACTGGACGGCTAGCGGGTCAGCGTCTTCACTCGGAAGCGGCAGTCCCTTTTCTTTCTCAGCGGCTTGTTCTAGCCACAACAGGAATCCTGCCAGCTCCACGCGGGGTGCATTCCGAGAATAATCACGGACTACGTCAGCAAATGCGTCCAGGTTTGCCCGCGCTGAAGCTAGATCAACCCACGGACGTACGGCCACCTCAATATCTAGATTCATGGCCCGTTCGACCTCACGGATGAGGGTTTCCAAGTCATCGTTGGCTATCAATCTCAAGGCAGCTAGTTCTTCTTTTAGCGAGGTAAGCCGTAATCGACCTTCGGCGCTCAAGCTACGACCATCGGCGCTCTGCCATCCCTCGGCAGGAAGGAAGTCCAACGCTTCAATGAGGCTAGCTGCGTCATTAAGTTCAGCACGCGCTGACTCTTCGACGATCTCCTGTGCTCCAGTTGCTTCGTCAGAGACTTCCGCTGGCCTAAGTCCCTTGGCTCTGCGTCGTTCTAATTGACGTGACCAGTCAGCAAAGGCTGCCAGATCAGCAGTTCCAATACGCCATCTAGCCCCTGAAAGTAGCCTCATGAGCTTGTCCGAACGTAACGGGTCTACCAGTACATGCAAGCATGCAACCAGATCCGTAACCTCGGGGGTGCTCAATAGTCCAGATAGGCCCACCAGCTGATAGGCGATACCCCGCTCCGAGAGAACCTCACCCATAATGCTCAGCTGACTTCGATTACGCGAAAGTACTGCGCTTGTTTTGGGTTCATCTACAGCTTTTCTTGATTCCGAGATGATCTGATCAGCAATGGCTTCAGCTTCTTGGCGAACTGTCGCGCAACGATTGAGAATGACTCGGCCAGGCTGCGCAAAGGCGGAGGGTTCCAATGGCTTAACGGTGACCGGGCCGGTGTGTGGCGATCCACCGGCAGTGATTTGATTGGCTGCAGAAAGCACGTTGACGGTATTGCGCCAAGCAATCGTCAGATGCTTCACGTGGGCAATTTGGTGCTCTTCACCGCGAACAATGGGGAATGTTTCTGGGAATCTAAAAAGCTGACCGGCGCTAGCTCCACGGAAACCATAAATTGATTGGTTAGGGTCCCCCACCGCAGTGACCGGATGTCCCTTGCCATAAAGCTGCGAGAACAGCACCATCTGGGCATGGGAAGTATCTTGGAATTCGTCGAGCAGGACAACCTTGTGGCTAGCCCTTTCGGCGAGCGCAGCGGCAGGGACCTCCTGGGCAATCCGTGCTGCGTGAGCGACTAGATCCCCGTAGTCCATCACCCCGAGCTTTTTCTTTTCGCGCATGTATTCCTCGGCAAGCTCTGCAATAGTGGCGCGGGAGGCAAGCTTGTCGATGAGTTTGAGTGCTACCTGAGTCGGCGCCTTGTCCTTTTCGGCGTCCATCGGCAGAGCGCGCAATCTTAGAACCAGATCATCAATCCATTGATGAGCTTCAGGTGCGGTGACCAAGTGCTCCGAAGCTTCGGAGCTGAAGGAAACAATGGCGTCGATCAGAGTGCTCGTAGCGCTATTGAGGTGGTGGTAGTCCCCCGTGTACTTTTCAAGGACTGTATGCCCCAGCTGCCAGGACTGTGCTGCGCCAAGTAGTGCGCTGTCTTCTTCTAGTCCAAGACGCAATCCGTGATCCTGTACCAGGGTGTTGGCATAGGAGTGATAGGTGGAAACGGCTGGGTCAAGGAAGTCTCGAGTTTCTTCGTCGCTGAGCAGTCCAGTAGCTACCAACTGCGCAATTTTTGCGCGGATACGAACGGAGAGTTCCCCGGCAGCCTTGCGGGTGAACGTGACGCCGAGAATTTGCTCGGGACGCACCAACTGGTTGGCGACCAACCAGACAACTTTGTCCGCCATGGTTTTGGTCTTGCCTGAGCCTGCACCGGCGATGACCAGCATGGGCTCCAACGGGGCAGCAATAATTTCAGCCTGCTGCCCTGTGGGTGGGAACTTCTCGCCTAGGGCTAGGGACAATTCTTCGGGGGTGTATTTGATGTTGCTCATGGTTCGGTGACCTGTCGTCCTTCGGCGCAGAGGGGGCAGACTTCGGGCAGGGTGCAGTTGCCGAGGATTCCTGCGGCACCTGCAACGTGGCGGGTAATGAACTCGCTGTGCCCCATGAGCTCGGCGGCCTCAAGGATCAAGGTTTTCGCCCAGTCTTCGCCATCAAGGGAAGGTTGTTCTCGAATGGTGGGACTTTTGGTTTTGGTGCCGACGTAGACCAATGAAGCTCCGGCAGGCTGGTTGGACAACTCTTGAGTGTCCGGGTTTTCTTGTAGGGCCCCGAGCTGGATTGCTGTTTGGTACACGCCTAACTGCGGATGTTCCAAGGTGTCATTTTTGCTTGGTGCCATCGATCCGGTTTTCAGGTCAACGACCGTTACTTTTCCGTTCGAATCTGCCTCGACACGGTCGATGATGCCTCGCAACTGCACCGCTGTGCCATCCTGCGTTGGTACTTCAATTTGGAACGGCATCTCCCGTGCCACCAGTTCTCTACCTTCTTGCCGCATGGAAATGCAGTACTGGGCAAATTTCTTGAGCATGTCGCTAGCGCGGTCAAAGTCTCGTTGCCCTTCCCAGTTATCGAGCTTTTCAAGTTCTGGCCAACGCTGCTCAAGGATTTGTTGATATTCGTGTCCGCTGGCGTCTGGGTGTTCTTCTGCAATGGAGTGGATGAGGGTACCGAGTGATGCGGCAAAGTCGTGTGCTGCTGTTCCGCCGGCGCTTTGCACAAACCAGTTGAGCGGTGATTTAACCAGGGTTTCAACTTTGGACGGCGAGACACGGCGCGGCTGATCTTCTGGCACCACCGGTGCGCTGGAGGACAGCGGGCGTAGTCCCCACCAGTGATCTGGATGCGCGCCACGTACTGGCTGTTGAGTTCCGGCCAACAACGCTAAAACTTGTACCGCGTCCTTGTAGTGGGCTTGGGGGTCAGTTCCCTCTGGGGCAGCAATCGCACCGAGCATTGCGACCTTGCTTTGTTCAGCACTCTTGCGTAGTTGAGCCACCAGTGTGGACAGCGAACGGATACGCGGCACCGATGTGGGTTCCCGTCCGTCGGGCCCCGGTGGTTCAATTAGGTCGAGGAAGGAAGATGGTTGACTGTCTTCGTTATCGACAGCCGTGCAAATCAATTGTTCTGAAGCTCGCGAAACTGCGTTACTGAAACTGCGCAACTCGTCATTGCGAATTTGGCGGACCAAATGAGTGGGCGTGCGAGTAGCAAGGAAACCGACCCCATGTTCGGCAGCGTCTGCGAGGGCGTTGGATCCTAATAACTCACCACGCAATCGCAGGTTAGGCCACGACCCCTCTTGCAGACCGGGGATAAACACAACAGGCCATTGCCTGCCCGCGGCAGCAGCGGTGGTCAGCACGGTCACCGTGTTGCCGCCCGCGGCGCGGGTGGCCAAGGAGTCCATCGGCAGATCCTGGTTCAGGATGTGGTCAATAAATTGCGGCACGCTGGCGCCTGGCAGCTGATCCACAAATCGCTCTGCTGCTTGGAATAGCGAGAGTACGGCGTCGAGGTCGTGGTCTGCTCTACGCGCCGAGTTCCCGGTACCAAGTGCTTCGTCGCGCCATGCTTGGGCTCGACCGGAGGCTTCCCACATGGACCACAACGCAGTTTCGGGCGTTGCGGTACCTGACGCTAATTCGGTATTTAGCGCTGCGTACATTTTCAGCAGGCGTTGGAGCCCAAAGGCTGGCTTACCCAGTTCCGCTGCCAGCTCTGGTTCTTGGAGGCAGGCTTCAAGCAACTCTTGGCTTGAACGCCGTCCACCGTTGGCGGCTTCGCGCTGGCGTAGCAGCTGGCGCAGGCGTCTGATTTCCAGTGCCGTGCTCATGCCGTAACGCGATAACAGCAGGTTTTGCATCAGCAACGGATCGTCAGCAACGGAGTTGTTGTGAGCCAGTTCTAGTAGGTCCAGTAGCGGACGGACCGCCCCCTCCTCCTTAAGCGGAATCTCTGCCGGTGGGACTTGGACCGAGATTCCCTGTCCTTCTAGGAAACGGCTAAAGGAACGAACTTGGGAACCGTTACGGACAACAATTGCCATCTCGGAGAGACTGCGGTTTTCAAAGAGGTTGAGCTGAACGATGCGCTGGGCGATGAATCGTTCTTCCAGCGTTGAATTTTCAAAGGTCAAGGCAACACAGACATCGGTGGCGCTACTTTGCGGTGGCTCAATCGTTCGCCCACGACTGCCCGCGGCTACGGGTACACGACGTACAATTCGTTGCCAAGCCAGCGTGATCAGCGCAGACATTCGATATCCCTGGGTCAGTTCAAGATAGGTGACTGTTGTAGAGCTGGTGTAGTTCTGTTCAAATCGAAGCAATTCATCGGTGCGTGCACCACGGAATCCCTGAACTACGCTGTCAGGCGCGGCAAACGCAACTAATGCCCGGTCCTTGCCCAGAAGTGCTAGAAGCCGATGCTGTGACAGTGTTGCTTCTTGCAAATCATCTACCAGCACCAGTCGGAGCCGATCTTGTTCGGCATGAAGGAACGACTGATTATCTTCAAGAATTTCGGCAGCGCGCGTGATTAGCCCTGCCGGGTCAAAAGCCTCGGCATTTCCTAGATCTAGAAGATCCCTATATTCCTGATAAAAACTTGCAGCTGCCAGCCACTCAGGGCGCTGAGCTTGTTCACCTAACCGCTCAACGTCGGCAGGTTCTAGTCCAAGTTCTGAGACTCGGTCAAAAAATTCACGGACCTCTTTGCGGAATCCACGAGTCTCAACGGCTAGTTCTAGTTCCTCCGGCCACTGCGGTCCAGAGGTCAGTCCTTGGGAATGTCCCTCAAGCAAGTTGCCAATCAGGGTGTCCTGCTCGGGACCAGAGAGCAATCTCGGCGAGCGCTCTAGGAACGGCAATAGCCCCTCCACTCTTGCGCGTCTAATGAGATCAAAAGCGTAGGAGGACCATGAACGAACAACCGGTTCTGTAAAGGTCTGTTCAGCACGTCGGCTTAGCTCATCACGGATTGAAGCGGCCGTCATACGGGTTGGCGCGATAATCAGTAGGGACTGCGGGTCCAAGCCGGCATCCAGATGGGCAACAGCGGTGCCGATCAGCGCACGAGTTTTGCCCGTACCGGGTGCACCAGTAACTAAGACCGGGGTACGCACCAATTGAAGCTGATCCACAATGTTTTCGGGATCTGCTTTAAGTTCGCTTCGTGCATCGTCCATGGTTACAGTTCATCATCCATTTCCGACATTTTGGCGTTGCCCAACGACGATCTGAGGATATCTATTTGATCCCAGGCAGCGGGGGTTGGGTTCCACCGGAACTTATTCATATCCACTTTTTTCTCTGGAAGCGCCAGCTTTTCTTCATTCCAATGTTCCCGCGCAACAGACATCAACGGATCCGCGATACTTCCGTTAGCCCTCAAAACACGCCACCAAGGCGTTCCGCCAGGGGCCAGCGCCATCGCCTTGCCTACCTGGCGAGGCCCACCACTGCCGAGCAGCTCGGCAACATCGCCGTAGCTCAGAACTGCACCCGCGGGAATCAATCGGGCCAGCTGATGGACCGCCTCGCCATATTCCATTGGTTCCTGAACTCCAGCTTCATTCATAGTCCTATTCTGCCAACTAGCTGCCGTTGATCCACAACATGCGCGTGTGGCCGCTGCTGTGTCCTTCTCAGCCTGTAGCGTTGTGCCTATGAATGAATGGCACAAGGGCCTTGCAATTGGCTTTGACTTGGAAACTACCGGTGTTGATACAAACACTGCGCGGATCGTTACAGCATCAGTGGTGCTCTTAGATGCGCAGAGCAACGTGGTTAACCGTCGTGAGTGGTTAGTTAATCCTGAAGTCGAGATCCCGGAAGCTGCCACTGCGGTTCACGGTATTTCCACTGAAAAGGCTCGCGCTGAGGGTGCACCTGCTAAGCAGTCTGTTCAAGAAATCATCCAGCTGTTGTCTTTCGCTTCCGAGCAGTCACCGATCGTCGCTTTTAACGCGTCCTATGATTTTTCGGTTCTTTACAATGAGGCCCTGCGTCATGATCTGCCACCGTTCTTCCCGGGCAACGTCATTGACCCGTTCATCATCGATAAGCAGGTTGATAAGTTCCGCAAGGGCAAGCGCACATTGACGGCAGCCTGCGAGTTCTACGGTGTTGTTCTAGAAAACGCGCACACTTCGTTGGCTGACGCTGTTGCCTGTGTAGAGGTAGCCCGACAGATTGGTGAGCGCTACCCACAGCTGCATGTTGACCCGCAGGTGCTTCACGGATGGCAAATTGGTTGGGCTCGCGAGCAGGCGGAAAGCTTCCAAACTTACTTGCGCAAGACCAAGCCTGAAGCCGTTGTGGACGGCGCGTGGCCCATCATGGAGGGGTAACTCACACACAAAACAAGCGCCTGTGCCTGATGTCACAGATACTTTAGGCGCCAATGCGTCACTTCGCGGAAGTCGATAGTTCATCTTCTGTCACAATTCGAAGAACAATCTTCGAGATGTCAACCTTTATGACCCTCGACTAAGAATCTTGAGGCGATTTTCGGCCCTATTCGGGCGATTTAGTTCGATGGTGGTTGAATGGAGGGTACTCTCTCTACCCATTTGAGAACTGAAGGAACCCGCCTAGTGATCACAGTTAGTGACCTGCGCAAGGTCTACCAGCAGGGCAGCAAAGATGTTGTTGCCCTTGATGGTGTCAGCCTTGAAGTCCCCACCGGGAAGATTCATGGCATCGTCGGACATTCAGGGGCTGGCAAGTCCACCCTTGTTCGCTGTTTGACCCTGCTTGACCAACCAACCTCTGGCACCGTAGCTGTCAACGGACAAGAACTGACCAACGTCAGTTCAAACGAGCTGCGCAATGCTCGCCGTCGCATCGGCATGGTCTTCCAGCACGCCAATCTTTTTGACTCGCGCACGACCGAGCAAAACGTTGCCTACCCACTGGAATTGGTTGGAACCCCCAAGGACCAGGTTGCTGCCAAGGTAGCTGAACTACTGGAACTAGTTGGTTTGACTCAGTTTGCTAAGGCGTACCCATCACAGCTTTCCGGCGGTCAACGCCAGCGTGTAGGTATTGCCCGCGCACTGACGACCGACCCCGACGTTTTGCTCTGCGATGAGCCAACGAGCGCCCTGGATCCTAAGACCACGGATGAGATTCTTGAACTGGTCAAAGAGCTCCGCGACCGTTTGAACATCACCGTTCTGATCATCACCCACGAAATGCACGTGGTAAAGCAGGCCTGTGACTCCGTCTCGCTGCTAGAACGCGGCAAGATTGTTGAAACCGGCTCCATTGAGCAGGTCATCACCAACGCCACCGGAAACCTCGCCTCGACGCTACTTCCCCTGCCAGGCGATGCACCACGCGCAGAAGGATCCGGCCCGGTTCTGGACTTGCTCTACACCGGTCAGCAGGCCACTGAGCCCGTCATTTCTTCTGTAGCTCGCCAGTTCAACACTGATGTAAACGTGTTGGCCGGTTCTGTAGAACAGCTTGGTGAACAGCAGTACGCGCACCTGCGCTTGCAGTTGCACGCTGATGCGGACTTGGACGCCATCGTGAACCATTTGACCTCCAACGGCATCGCCGTAACCGTGAAGGGAGCCAAGTAGATCATGGATTTCTTTACTCCAACAGTCCTCAAGGCCATGGGCACCGCCACCGTTGAAACGCTTGAGATGGTTGTTATCTCCGGTGTCATCACCATCGTTATTGGCCTAGTTCTCGGCATTCTGCTTCACGTCACTGGCAAGGGCGGATTGACTCCAATTCGCTGGATGAACGTCGTACTTTCCGGAATCATCATCAACATCACCCGCTCGATTCCATTCGCCATTCTCATGGTGTCCTTGATTCCGTTCTCCGCCTTGGTGGTTGGCACCTCGATTGGCCCAATCGCCGCCTCGGTTTCACTGACCATCGGTACTATTCCGTTCTTCGCCCGTCTAGTGGAAACCGCCCTTCGCGACGTTTCCTCCGGCAAGGTTGATGCAGCGCTGGTCATGGGTTCTACAAAAATGCAGACCATCCGCAAGGTACTGGTTCCCGAAGCCATGCCAGGCATCATCGCAGCGGTTACAACAACCGTAGTGACGCTGATTGGTTACTCTGCAATGGCCGGTTTGGTCGGCGGTGGCGGTTTGGGTCGCATGGCTTACACCTACGGCTACACCCGCTACAACATGCCAATCATGATCACCACGATCATCGTTATCGTCATCATGGTGCAGCTTGTACAGATCATTGGCGACTTGATTGCCCGCAAAGTCGATCACCGCTAAAACAAATAAAGACTTCCATCGGTCTACCGGTGGAGCCGTGGACTATGTCATGACACGGCAATCCTCACTCGCAACCGAGCCCCACGGCTCCAACTCAAAGGAAGACAAGTTATGCGTAAAAAGCTCACACTTGCAATCACCGGCATTGCCACCGCATTTGCACTCACCGCTTGCGGTAGCAGCTCACCATCAGCTGATGCGAATGCAACCTTGGACCCAGCAAAGCCTGTCACCATCAAGGTAGGCGCCAGCCCAGTTCCACAGGCTGACATTCTTCGCTTCGTTGATGAGAACCTAGCCAAGGATGCTGGCATCGACCTGGACGTCGTTGAATACGACGATTATGTTCTGCCTAACACTTCGCTAGAAGATGGATCGCTGGACGCCAACTACTTCCAGACCGAGGCATACCTGAAGACTGAAACCGAAGAAAAGGGCTACAAGTTCGTCCACGGTGCCGGTATCCACGTAGAGCCAATGACCGTCTTCTCGAAGCAGTTCAAGGATCCTAAGGAAGTTACCGAGGGCACCACCGTTCTGCTGAACAACGACCCAGTAAACCAGATCCGCGGCATGCGTGTTCTGGAAACGGCTGGCCTGCTCAAGAACATCGCTGATGACGATTCAATCCTCACCGTCCAGGACGACAAGGAAAAGAACCCTCTGTCTCTCAAGCTCAAGGATGCCAACGCTGAGCAGGTAGTTCAGTACTACAAGAGCGACAAGTCCATCGGCGTTGCTGTGATCAACGGTAACTTCATCGTTCAGGCAAAGCTGAACAAGGATGAGATGCTAGCTCAGGAATCCGGCGACAACAACCCAAACGCTAACTTCCTGACCTGGCGTGAAGGTGAAGATACCGCCGCCATCAAGAAGCTTGAAGAGCTTTTGCACTCCGATGAGGTTCGCGCCTACATCAAGAAGACTTGGACCGACGGCAGCGTCATCCCAGCTTTCTAATCCCCACTTTTGACGAGGAGCACCGCTCCTAGTTCGAAGCATTCCACAGCCCGAGTTCCTCACGGAACTCGGGCTGTTTTGCGTTCCGGAAGAATCTATGATCAGAAGATTTCAGGGCACAAGAAAGCCCGGGGCAGGCGGCACCAGAAAATATGGTTCCGCCTGCCCCGGGCTCTATTACTCGCGTTTAGGCCTTCGCCGCGGCAGCAGCCTTGGCTGCTGCTGGAAGGGCTGCAAAGATCTTCTCCATTGCAGCATCATCGTGAGCTGCCGAGACGAACCATGCTTCGAAGACACTTGGTGGCAGGTAAACGCCTGAGTCAAGCATGGAGTGGAAGAACGGCGCGTAGCGGAAGACTTCCTGGGCCTGTGCATCAGCGTAGTTGTGCACGCCGTTTTCGGCCGTGCCGAACGCAACCGAGAACAACGTTCCGGCACGCTGGATCGAGTGGTTCAGGCCCTCGGCGTTGAACGCCTCGGTGATAGCTGCCTGCAATGCATCAGACTGCTTGGTCAGGTGCGCGTAGACCTCTTCGGTCGCATTGCTCAACTGCGCAATACCAGCAGCCATAGCTACAGGGTTGCCCGAGAGCGTGCCAGCCTGGTATACCGGACCCAGTGGCGCCAAGTAGTCCATGACGTCGGCACGACCGCCGAGCGCAGCAGTAGGAAGGCCACCGCCGATGACCTTACCGAAGGTGTAGAGGTCTGCGGCCCAGCCCTCGACCTTTCCGGTCAAGCCCCAGTAGCCCGAGGAAGAAGCACGGAAACCGGTGAGCACTTCATCAACGATGAGCAGTGCGCCATGCTTGGCGGTGGTTTCCTTCAGGAACTTGTTAAAGCCCTCTTCAGGGGTCACCACACCCATGTTGCATGGAGCTGATTCGGTAATGACCGCAGCGATGTTGGCACCATGTTCAGCGAACGCAGCTTCAATGGCGGTGCGATCGTTGTATGGCAGCACGAGGGTTTCTGCGGCGGTGGCCGCGGTAACCCCAGCGGAACCTGGCAAGGCCAAGGTTGCCAGTCCGGAACCTGCATCAGCCAGCAGGCCGTCCAGGTGTCCGTGGTAGCAACCGGAGAACTTGATGATCAGGTCACGACCGGTGTAGCCACGAGCCAAACGAACCGCGGTCATGGTGGCCTCGGTACCGGTAGAAACCATGCGCACACGGTCTACACCGCCCATCCGTGACTTGATCAGCTGACCGAGCTTGGCCTCATCCGGGGTGGACGCGCCAAAGGACAGACCATGATCAACGGCAGCGTGTACCGCAGCTTGGATTTCTGGGTGCGAGTGGCCGAGCAAGGCTGGACCCCACGAGCAGACCAGGTCAACATATTCCTTGCCATCAGCATCGGTGAGGTAAGCGCCCTTGGCGCCAACCATAAATGGTGGAATGCCGCCGACTGAACCGAAGGCACGTACTGGCGAGTTCACGCCACCAGGCATGACCTCGCGGGCCTCGGCGAAGAGCTGTTCTGAGTTAGACATCAGTCTTACTTACCTTCCTTAAGCCAGCCGGCGACTTCGGCTGCGTAGTATGTGAGAATCTGTTGGGCACCGGCACGCTTGATGGAAAGCAAAGACTCAAGAACGGCGCCCTTGCGATCGATCCAGCCATTGGCAGCGGCAGCTTCGATCATCGCGTACTCACCGGAAATTTGGTAAGCGGAAACCGGCACTGGGGAGAAATCTGCAATATCGCGCACGATATCCAGGTAGCTCATGGCTGGCTTGACCATGATCATGTCAGCGCCCTCGGCGATGTCCAGCTCTGCCTCGATGACGGCTTCGCTTCGGTTGGCGCTGTCCATCTGGTAAGTACGGCGATCACCAACCAGCTGGGAGTCTACGGCTTCACGGAATGGACCGTAAAAAGCGCTGGCGTACTTGGCGCTGTAAGCCAACAGTGCGATGTCCTGGCGTCCAGCAGCATCAAGGGCCTGGCGGATCACACCGATCTGACCGTCCATCATGCCCGATGGAGCCAGAATGTGGGCACCAGCCTCGGCCTGGGCCAAGGCCATCTGCGCGTAAATGTCCAACGTTGCATCGTTGTCCACCTGCCCATTGGCGTCAAGGACACCGCAGTGGCCGTGCGAGGTGAACTCATCTAGGCACACATCGGACATGACCAATAGTTCGTCGCCAACCTCGGCGCGGACCGCAGCAATACCCTGATTCAAGATCCCCTGGGGGTCGATTCCGGCAGATCCGGTTTCGTCGCGTTCTTCAGGGATGCCAAAGAGCATAATTCCACCCAGGCCGCGTTCTGCCGCGTCATTGGCAGCAGCCTTCAGCGAGTCCATGGAGTGCTGAACAACGCCGGGCATGGAGCTGATTTCGTTTGGCTTGCTAAATCCTTCACGAACGAAGGCTGGCAAAATCAGCTGTCGAGCGGACAGCTCATTTTCAGCCACCAAACGGCGCATGGCTGGATTCTGCCGCAATCGGCGAGGACGGTGCTCAGGGAAACCCATAGCTCTACTTTCTGTCTTGACTACTTACTATCTGCAGCTTCGGTCGTACCGTTGAGCAGCAGCAAATCTTTGGCCGCGTCGGCTAGGCCACGCGGGGTCGGCTGGGTGGCGATCGCGTGCACCGGGATGGATGCTCGGGCCATAGCCTTGGCCGTGGGCTGACCGATGGCAATGGTTCGCAGCTTCTGTGGCAGCGCGCCAGCAACAAGTTCTGCGAAGCGTTTTGCCACCGAGGGAGCCGAGAAAACGACCAGATCCATCAGTTCCAGTTTCTCACTGATCGCCTCAGCCTGCAGAATATTTAGCCCCTGGGTAGGCACCGATGAATCTACCGGTACTCCCCCGCTGCCCGCGGCAACGTTGCGGTAGGCTTCAAATTCATCCACGCTCACCGGTAGCAAGGCAAGCGCGTCCGCCAAGGTGGAGCTGGCCAAGTCCCCGTGCGGGTAGCACAGGTGTGCATCAGTTTCAGGCTGCCATTCGTCTCGCATCCCTGCCGCTGACTGCAGTGTGGGCTGAAAATCTACTTCTCGCCCCCAGAGCTCGCTAATGGCAAGGCTGGTTTTTTCACCCACCGAAGCGATACGCAGACTTGCCGGTAAGCGCTGCTCCCCGATCAATTGATCAACAACTCGCACCGTATTCACGCTGGTAACAACCAACCACTGATACTTACCGGCCAGCAGTTGCTCGCTCATGCGCACTAGCTCCGTGCGATCTGTTGGCCAGATAGTATCGATCAGCTGGGCACACCACGAAGTGATACCCAGCTGTTCAAATTCCTGCACCGTAGCTTCGGCTCGTGCCGGGTTACGCAGGATTAGGGCGTGATAGGTCATGAGCGGGTGTTCAGGCCAAACCGGCAACGACGGCAGCGCCGTCAGCAATCATGGATTCGGCCAGGTCTCGGCCAAGCTGCACAGCGGAGTTGATGGAGTCGGCGGCAGTACGAGCACTACGGCGCATCACTTCAGATCCATCGGGGTTGCAGGCCACCGCTTCGAGCACCAGCTCGGCACCATCTACATGCGCCAGCGCGCCAATGGGTGCGGCGCATCCTGCTTCTAGCGTGGAAAGCAAGGAACGTTCGGCGACAACCTGCATTCGGGTATGAAGATCATCAAACGATTCCAGGGCCTGATCCAAGGCTTGGTGGCCGCTACCAGTGCTACGCACTTCCAGTGCCAAGGCACCCTGGCCCGGGGCAGGCAACATGATCGAGGGATCTAGGTACTCGGTGATGTAGCTTTCCAGCCCGAGTCGACGCATTCCGGCGGCGGCCAAAATGACCGCATCCAAATCACCCTGGGTGCTTCGGCCAACGCTGCCGTCATCCAAGGTCTCGCCGATGCCTTTGACCCGACCCAAACGGGTAGGGACGTTACCGCGGATATCAACAATCTGCAGGTCGCTACGGTAGGCCAAGAGCTGGGCTGCTCGGCGTGGAGAACCGGTGCCTACCTTGGCGCCCTGCGGCAAATCATCCAAGCCCAGTGAGTCATGGGAGCACAGTGCGTCTCGAACATCTTCACGGGCCGGGATGCAGGCCAGAACCAAGCCCTCAGGTTGCGCTGTCGGCAAGTCCTTGAGTGAGTGGACGGCTAGGTCGCATCCGGAATCCAGTAGACGTTGGCGCAAAGCGGCGGCAAAGACGCCGGTACCACCAAGGGTTGCCAGCGATCCGGTCACTACGTCACCCTCGGTTTTCACCAGAACGGTCTGCACTTCAAGACCAGAAATTTCGGCGAGCTTCTGCGCAGCCCAACCGGTCTGGGTGGTGGCCAACGCACTACCGCGAGTACCTACTCGGAACGATTCGCTCATGATTGTGGCACTCCAACTTCAGAGTCAACGGCGGCAATAGTTGGCCGCAACGTTCCGTCCAAGGCCCGCTTTTCGCAGCAGCCTGGGCGGCAGACATCAAACCATGGACCGCCCTGAACCACCGAGGCACGACCAGCCCGGCGTGCCTTGCCATCTTCGCCGAGCAGACGCTCTTCAATCAGGTCAACCAAACCGGAAACAAAAGGTTGCTGGGTACCCGGGGTGGCCACACGATCAAAGGCCAGACCCAGCTGAGCGCAGGTGTCCTTGGCTTCGGTATCTAGATCCCAAAGCACTTCCATATGATCAGAGATAAACCCGATCGGTACAACAACAACACCGCCGACACCGGCAGCAGCATCCTCTTCCAGTGCGTCATTGATATCCGGTTCCAGCCACGGCATGTGCGGCGCACCCGAACGAGACTGGTACACCAACGAGTAGTCCAATCCCTTGGCTTCTTCAACCTGGGAAAGAATGTACTGCGCGACGGCCCGGTGCTGCGCGGTGTAGAGATTTTCGCTGTTTGCTTCGCGAATTTCTTTCGGACCAGCAGCCTGCGCATCCCCCATCGGAATGGAGTGGGTGACAAAAACGATCTTCACTGGCTTGTCAGTTTTTCCAGCCTCAGCAAGCTGAGCCTGAACCTTAGCCAAAGAAATCCGCAAGCTCTGAACAAAAGGCTCAACAAAAGCGGGAGTATCAAAGAACTGACGGATCTTATCAACTTCAACCACGCCGTCTAGGCCCGTGGCCAGCAGCCCCATGCCAAGGTCTTCGCGGTACTGTCGGCAGGCCGAGTACCCTGAGTAGGCGCCGGTGCCGAGCATCAGAACTTTGCGGTGACCATCGTCGGCCAGCTGCTGCAAAGTGTCGTTTACAAACGGGTGCCAGTTACGGTTACCCCAGTACACCGGCAGGTTGATGCCACGGGATGCCAGCTCGGCTTCCAGCGCGGCCTTCAACTCACGGTTTTGTCCGTTGATCGGTGAGACACCACCATTTTTGCGGTAGTGAACTGCCACCTCTTCAAGGCGTTCATCCGGGATACCTCGGCCTCCGGTGACGTTGCGCAAAAATGGCAGCACATCGTCTTGGCCTTCTGGCCCACCAAAGGAGGCGAGTAGCAAAGCATCATACGCTTTAGGAATCATCTGACCGTTCTGGTCGAATCCCTGGCGCGGATCAAAACTCTGGCTCACTTTAATACCTCAAGCACGTCGGCAGCAGAGATCTTCCGTCCGGTGTAGAACGGGGTTTCTTCACGTACGTGGTGACGGGCTTCGGTGTAGCGCAGGTGACGCATCATATCGACAAGGTCGATCATGTCATCGGCTTCGAGGCAAATCTGCCACTCGTAGTCACCGAAGGAGAACGCAGCGACGGTGTTGGCCAGAACGTTAGGGAATTCGCGGCCTAGGATGCCGTGGTCACGAAGCATTTTGCCACGTTCGGCTGGGTCCATGGTGTACCAGTCGGTGGAACGAACAAACGGGTAAACCGTCATCCATTCCTTGGCGCGGATGCCGCGGGCGAAAGCTGGAGAGTGGTTCTTAGCAAATTCTGCTTCGCGGTGCACAGCCATGGTGGAGTACACAATTTTTGTGCCTTCCAGTAGCGCGGAGCGACGGATCTTGCGCAGCGAAGCCTGAAGCAGCTCGGCAGATGGGCCGTGGACCCACACCATGATGTCAGCGTCTTCGCGCATGGCCGAGACGTCGTAGATGCCTCGCACGATGGCACCTTCGGTGGCCAGCTCTGCGATCAGCGCATCAAACTCGTTTGCTGCGCCTTCGCTGCGCTCAACGATTTCGGAACGCTTAAAGATGGTCCAGAGCGTGTAGAAGAAAGTTGGGTTTTCTCCCGCATTCGTGCGTTCGTTCATGACGGGCGAATTGTGCTCGGGTGCGTTGCTCACGTGATGTTCTCCTTGTTCTGCGGATCTTTTCATGGATGATGAATCCAAAATTCTTGCTGAAGTCTTAGCGGGCGCTGATGGCCACCGCGCGGCGTGCTTGAGAGATCACTCGGGCTAGGCCCGTACCGGAAATCCAGGCACCAACCACATCAAGCCCGACCAATGGTGCCAGCGCTTGTTCAAGGTCGACTCGACGCTGCACTGCGGCTTCACCTTGCAAAGGCACCATGTCGCTGAAGCGCGAGACGAAACTTCCTAAGACATCATCCCGATGCAATTGAACACCGAGAATCTTTGAAGCGTCTTTGATAGCTAACTCGATCAATGCTTCGTCATTGCCGGATTCAACCACCGGCTCAGACTCACCGATACGACCGAAGGACAGTCGAACCACGTGGGTTCCAGGGCCAGCTTCATTTGCGAGCCAAGGCCACTTCGCAGTGGAATGGGTCAGCGCTTTGGCGGTCAGTGGAGCGTTCTTATTGACCAGCACTCCCGAACCACGCGGTGCATCATCCAGTTCAGGCTTGTCCACCACCAAAATTGCTAGCGCAATGGAATTGGACGTGTCCTCAGCACTAATTTGTGCCTCGGAAGCCAGCAGCGGGTTAATCAGCTCTAAGGCAGGTGCAGCCGGTGTGGCAATGACGACCCGCTCTGCCTGAATTTCTTGGCCAAGGCTAGTTACCGTATAGGGGATCTGGGCATGAGCGTCGTAACTGACGGCAGTGACTGGCGAATTACGAACCAGCGTTGCCCCGGAGTCTTCTAGTTGCTTCACGAGTGACTCAACGAGGGTAAACATTCCACCCTCAAGTCCGCCCACGCGTGAACCTGCAGGAGCTGAAGCCTGCAATTTAGCTACCGCGCGGGCCAACGATCCGGTTTCCTGCATCGCTTGGCGCAGGCCAGGGGCGGCAGCGTCAATAGAGATCTGAGCCGGGTCGGTGGAGTAAACGCCATTAATCACCGGCGAGACCAGCAGGTCCAAAACCGCTTGCCCCATACGGGTGCGCACTACTTCAGCCACTGAAAGTTTTTGGGTAGCCCACTTTTTGCTCATTGGCGTGATCAGGTCAGCAGCCGCACGGACTGTGCCGGCGCGACCAATAATGTTGCGCACAGCATCGGTGCGTACATCCGCAGGGATGCCAAGTAGGGCAGTGGCAGGCATTGGGTGTGCCACGATCTCTTGCTCGTCCCCCTGAATCAACCAGGCTGACTGGCCCGAGGTCTGAGCGATTTTTTCACTCAGGTCCAATTCATCTAGGTAGGCGGCAACCGTACCCTGACGTACCGCAAAGGATTCTGCGCCGGCATCAATTTTCAGTCCGGCTACGTCGGTGGTTCGCATGCTGCCGCCAAAGCTGTCATTGGCTTCTAAGACGGTGACTGCGTATCCGGTTTGACGAAGATCTCGGGCAGCGACCAGGCCTGCGATGCCACCGCCGATAACTACCGCGTGTGCTGCCTTCGGCTTAGCCTCATCGGTGGCAGTGCGTTTGTTATGTCGGGTTTCATTGGCTTTGCGTACTTTTTCTAGCAACCGCAAAGCGTGGGCAGGCGACTGCGAAGAGATCTCTGAACGCTCTACAGAAGCTGGCGATGATTCCTTGCTCACGTACTTAGCACCTTCTACCTTCACACATTGAAGCGGTTGCCTTGGACCGGGATTACGCACAAGCCCAAGGCACTACTCCCAGCTTAGACCCGTTGAATTACAGCGAGTGAATGAGCTCTACCACTTTGCTCAGCACAGTTGGATCCGTAGTTGGCGGAACACCATGGCCCAGGTTCACTACGTGTCCACGGGCCTGCTTTCCAGCTTCAACAACTTCACGCACGTGCGCTTCAAGCACTTCCCATGGAGCGGTCAGCAGTGCAGGGTCGATATTGCCCTGAACCGAAACGCCTTGGCCCAACCGTTCGATCGCGGTATCCAGTGGAATGCGGTAATCCACGCCCACGGTGTCAACGCCAATATCGCGCATAGCGCTTAGCAGTTCCCCGGTGCCGGTGCCGAAGTGAATCAATGGCACACCCAAGTCACGAACGAAATCCAAAGCCTGCGACGAATAAGGCGCGACGAACTTTTCATAGTCAGGCAATGACAAGGAACCTGCCCACGAATCAAATAGCTGAGCCGCAGAAGCCCCGGCTTCAACCTGTGCACGCAAGAACTTGCCTGAAGCGTCGGCAGCCCAACGCATCAGTCCATCCCAAACCTCTGGGTCCGAGTGCATCATGGTGCGTGGACCCAAGTGGTCGCGGCTTGGCTTGCCTTCAACCATGTAGGCGGCCACGGTAAATGGTGCGCCGGCAAAACCGATCAATGGCGTGGAGCCTAATTCAGCAACGGTCAGGCGCACAGCTTCACGAATTGGTTCCAAGGACTCTTCGGTGAGTTCTGGAAGTGCTGCGACCTGTTCCGCGGTGCGAATAGGAGTATCTAGTACCGGGCCAACGCCTGGCACGATGTCTACACCGATTCCAGCCAAGCGCAGTGGAATGACAATATCGGAGAAGAAGATTCCGGCGTCAACCTTGTGTCGGCGTACCGGTTGCAGGGTGATTTCGCTGGCCATTGCTGGGTCCAGGCATGAATCAAGCATGCTCACGCCGTCACGCAACTTCAGGTATTCCGGCAGGGAACGCCCCGCTTGGCGCATGAACCACACTGGATGGTGCGACGGAGTTTTGCCCGTCAAAGCTTGGATCAAAGCGGAATCTTGGGTACGTCCATCGAGCATCGGATGGTTCTGCGACAGGGTCATACTCTAATTCTGCCAAGTCTTGAGATTAAAGCCCATTCGGGAGGTCCGCAAGCAGCCGAAGGTGAGCAACCTAACCCACCCAAAGGGCCCGATTTAGGCACGCCTGCGTTGTTTGCTCGGTCGTTCCGTCCTATTCTGGGGACACTGTGGTTTTCTTATCTCTTGTCGCTTCGCATTCGCAGCTCGATCTTGAGACCGTCGCGCAAATTAGCGCTTCGGCCGACGGGCTGGCAGCTGCCTCCGTTAACGGTTCGGCGGCCATCAATGGTGCCGTCGTTCTAGCAACCTGCAACCGTTTCGAGGTGTATGCGGACGTTTCCCACGTGGATGACGCCACCGATCACTTGGTGAACGCACTGGCAGAAAGCACTAGCCTCTCCCCCGACTTCTTGGCCCGCCACCTCACCAGTCTGGAAGGTGAACCGGTCATCGAGCACCTCTTCTCCGTGGGCGCTGGCTTGGACTCGGCCGTTGTTGGCGAACGCGAAATCGCCGGCCAGGTGCGTCGAGCGCTGACCCAAGCGCAAACCGAAAAGACCACCACAAGCAACCTCAACCGCTTGTTCCAGAATGCAACCCGAGCAGCCAAGGATGTCGGCTCGAATACGGATCTGGGAACTCAGGGCAAGTCCGTAGTATCGGTGGCACTGGATCTAGCTGAAGAGCTGATGTCCGGAGATCGCGATTGGTCCGAACAGGACGTTGTGCTTTTCGGCACCGGTTCATACGCCGGAGCAACCATGGCTCTACTGAAGGAACGTGGCGTCAAGCGCGTTTCTGTTTACTCGCATTCGGGCCGCGCCGCTGACTTCACGGCTAAGCGTGGAGGATTCCCGCTCAGCGATGAACTTCTGCCCCAGGCACTGCGTGAAGCCGACGTGATTGTTGGTTGTTCCGGTGGCGGACACCAGATCTCGCGTGCAGAGCTAGAAACATTACGTGTGAAAAACCATCCGTTGATCGCTATCGACATGGCTCTAACTCATGACTTTGATCCAACTTTGGTTGAGCTGGCAGACGCAGAACTGATTACCCTTGAATCGGTCCGCATGGCTGCTCCCACCGAGCAGGCTATGGCGGTACACGCCGCTAGTCGCATCGTAAAGAAAGCCACCACCGAATTTGCTACAGCTCAGCGTGAGCGTGAAGCAGATTTCGCGATTGTGGCCCTGCGCCAGCACACCAAGGCCGTCCTTGATCAGGAAATCGCCAAGGTTCGCGCACAGCATGGTTGTACTGCAGCTGCTGAAGAAGTAGAGATGGCAATGCGTCGTATGGTCCGCCAGCTTCTGCATGTTCCGACCGTACGAGCCCGCGAATTAGCTGGCGAAGGACGCACCGACGAATACGTCTCAGCGTTGGAGACCCTGTACGGATTAGAGCTATCCGAGCCACAGGTTAGTCCACTGGCTGAGGTACCGCCGGTCCCAAGTACCGCGAGCCCGGTTGCGAGTTGCCCGGTCACCGAAGAATCAAAATCCGCATAATTAATCCTCGTTTCTTGATTTATAGTTCTGCATTCCAAGTCAAAGCATGGAATACTACTTTCAAGTAGATCACTGCGCTCAATTTCCAGATTGAATCGGCGGTGCATCGCGCAGCAGCTGGAAAGGCCGGATTCGACATGACGGAACTTGAAAATAGCAAAGGTGCCCGCTCCCAGCGGATGCCCCGTGAAGCACGGCGCCGACAGCTATTGCAGGCCGCCCATCAAGTTTTTGTTGCCCACGGGTACCACGGCGCTTCCATGGACGAAATCGCTGAAGTGGCACTCGTATCCAAACCAGTGCTGTACCAACACTTCCCCGGTAAGCGCGAGCTCTACCTAGCTTTGTTGGATTCTCACTTAGCCGACTTCAGCAAGAAGCTCGAAGAAGCCATCAGCTCCACCACCGATAACCGTCAGCGCGTGTTTGCCACCATCAACACGTACTACAGCTACATCAAGGGCGAATCTCAGGCCTACCGTCTCATTTTTGAATCCGATGTATTGTCTGATCAGCTGATTGCCGGACGTATCGAACGCTTCAACAATAAGCTCGCTGCGTCTATCGCCCGCGTTGTTGTGCAGGACACCGACATGAGCGAGGCTGAAGGCCTGCTTGCCGGTCGAGCCTTGGCTGGCCTATCGCAAGTTTCTGCTCGTTATTGGGCTTCCACCGGTGATGCGGTGGACCAAGAAACCGCCGTAGATCTCATCTCGCGTTTAGCTTGGCGCGGAATTTCACAGTTCCCCAAAGAAAACTAGCTAAATTAGTCTTCAGAGGACCCATACGGGACACCTAAATCGTTTGAGAGGATCAGCGACAATCATGGAAATCCGCATTGGCATTCAGAATGTAACCCGCGAAGTTGTACTTGAATCCGAGCTCAGCAACGCAGAAGTGAACGAGCAAGTCGCTAAGGCCATCGCCGATGGCACCGTCTTGGCACTTAAGGATCCAAAGGGCCGCGAGGTTTTGCTGCCTTCTGCTGGCATCGCTTACGTTGAGATCGGCCCAGAAGAAGTTCGCCGCGTCGGCTTCGGTCAGTAGAACACAAATTATTCAAGGCGCTTGACGCCTGTCGAAGAATGGCTGGTTTCCCGTTGACGGGACACCGGCCATTTTTTTCGAAATAGTGTCTTAGTTCACTGTGTTGTGATAATGCTAAGGGGTGACTCAACCACGTATCCGCAGCCCACGTCCAGTACCGACCAAAGACTTGGCCGAGCTGTTGCTCGGAATTGAAACCGAGTTTGAAGTTCCCGCGCCCTTTGATCAGCAGACACTCACTGCAGCCGAGACGGCCGTGGCCGACTTGGAACTGCCAGAGCGCGACGCCACCGACATGCCATTTTTCACCATCGACCCCGAAGGTGCCACGGATCTAGACCAGGCAATGTATCTGGAAAAGAACGAAGCTGGCTACGTGGTGAACTATGCCATCGCGGATGTACCGGCGTTTGTTAAATTGGGCAGCAAGCTCGATGAGGTAGCACGCCAACGTGGACAGACTTACTATCTTCCTCACCGTAAGATCTCTTTGCATCCACCATTGATCTCTGAAGATCAAGGCTCATTATTACCTGATCAGGTTCGCCCCGCCTTCCACTGGAGAATAACCCTTGATACTCAGGGCGCGCTTGGCGAGATTGAGCTGAGCCGGGTACGCATCAGATCCCGCGCGCAGTTGGACTACGTTTCCGCCCAAAAGAGCCTCGACGAATCTTCCGGGAACGAACAGCTAGAGTTACTGGCCGAAATTGGCGCCCTGCGCACCAAGCAGGAACAGCTACGCGGCGGCGCATCACTGACCCTGCCTGATCAAGAAGTCGAGGCGACGGACGATGGCTACAAGCTGGTGAGCCGAGTTCCTCTGCCTTTGGAAGATCACAACGCCCAGATCTCCTTGTTGACTGGCATTGCCGCAGCCCGGCTGATGCTCGATGCCGGCGTCGGAATCCTTCGCATCATGCCTGCCCCCGAGGACAAAGCGTTAGCGGACTTCCGCACACAAACCCAGCTCCTAGGTCATCCATGGGATCAGAGCATCAGCTATGGCCAATACCTGCACACCCTAGATGTCAGCGACCCACAACAACTGGTGATTATGCACCGCGCAGCATCACTGTTCCGTGGGGCCGACTACCAAGTTATTAATGGTCAGCCCGAAACCGACCTCGTTCAGGCCGCTTTGGCTGCGCCCTACGCACATACCACCGCACCGCTGCGACGCTTGGTGGACCGCTTTGTACTGCTCACCTGCAGCTTGTTGACCTCAAATCAGGGCATTCCTGATGAGCTGAAAACCGCTCTGGACCAGCTTCCAGAACTGATGCAATCAAGCTCCGCTTCGGCCAACAAGGTCAACAAGGCTGCGCTGGATCTGATGGAAGCAATACTTCTACAAAACCGAATTGGGGAAGAATTCCAAGCCATCGTGGTGCAAAGTGCACGCAGCGGCGAAGGGAAATCTGCCGAAGGACAACTACAGCTCGTGCAATTGCCGGTCACCGGTAGTTTCACCGGGGACGGCGAACCGGGAACCTTGGTCACCGCAAAGTTGGTCCAGGCTGATCCCACACAACGAAAGATTAGCTTTGAAATCGCGGCCCAAAACTCCTAACCCAAGGTTTTTGACTAAAACCCGTTATGCTTGGGCTATTAGAAAATAGGATGCCCGATCGCAATGGGCTGAGAAATAAAACAGTATCTTGGTGGCTTCCCAGCGGTCACCATTCCCTAGGTGAATGAGATTCTCCTAGGCGAAACGACGCGATCGGCTCCGCTGGAATAGCACAGCACGATGAACCCACGGCAGAAAATGCCGAGGAATCACTCCGTAGCTGGGCCCACATGAAACGAGAATATTAATATCGTGACTGACACGACTCTGACGGCAGAAGCTGCCGAACCACAAGACCCACAGACCATCGAAGAGCCAGCAAAGCAGAACTTTGCAGACCTCAAGGTCCGTTCAGACATTGTCGCTTCCCTTTCGGAAGCCGGGATCGAGTATCCCTTCCCCATTCAGTCGCTGACCCTTCCGGTGGCTCTGGGCGGAAATGACATCATTGGCCAGGCAAAGACCGGTACCGGTAAGACCCTTGGCTTTGGTATCCCTGCATTGCAGCGCGTGATCCGTGAAGGCGACAAAGGCTACGAGAATCTTGAATTCCCAGGTGCCCCGCAGGCACTGATCGTCGCCCCAACTCGTGAACTGGCTATCCAGGTCGGCGCCGACCTCGCTCAGGCATCAAAGCACTCCAACATTTCCATCACCACCATCTATGGCGGTCGCCCTTACGAAGAGCAGATCAATGCTCTGAAGGCCGGCACCGACGTGATTGTTGGTACCCCAGGTCGACTCATTGACCTGAACCGTCAGCGCGTACTGAACCTCAAGCAGGTTCGCACCGTTGTTTTGGATGAGGCCGACGAAATGCTGGACTTGGGCTTCCTGCCCGACGTAGAGCGCATCTTGGCTGCGTTGCCTCCGGTACGCCAGGCAATGCTGTTCTCGGCCACCATGCCAGGCGCTGTGATCACCATGGCACGGCGCTACATGACCCGTCCAACACATATTCGTGCCCAGGATCCAGGAGACGACGATTCGCTGACCAAGCGCAACATCCGTCAGCTGGTCTACCGCGCACACAACATGGACAAGGACGAGATGGTGGCCCGCCTGCTTCAGGCTGAAGGCCGTGGCAAGTCCATCATCTTCACGCAGACTAAGCGTTCGGCTGCTCGACTTTCTGATGAGCTGGTAGACCGTGGTTTTAATGCCGGTTCTTTGCATGGTGACCTTGGTCAGGGTGCTCGCGAACAGGCGCTGAAGGCGTTCCGTTCAGGCAAGATTGAAATTCTGGTTGCTACCGATGTTGCTGCCCGCGGTATCGACGTTGATGACGTCACCCACGTGGTCAACTTGCAGTGCCCAGATGACGAGAACACTTACCTTCACCGTGTTGGTCGTACCGGCCGTGCTGGCAACACCGGCACCGCGGTAACTTTTGTTGACTGGGATTCGGTTCCTCGTTGGTCCTTGATCAACAAGGCACTGGGACTGAACGTTCCAGAGCCAGTGGAGACCTACTCGTCTTCTCCTCACTTCTTCACGGATCTGGACATTCCTAAGGGAACCAAGGGCCGTTTGCCACGCGCAAAGAAGGCTGCCCCTGCAGAGGTCGAAGGTTCGGAGCGTCGTGAAGATTCACAGCGCACTCCTCGCCGTCGCAACAACTCGCGCTCCCGTACCCGCACCGTTAACGGTCAGAAGACCGAACAGCGCGCCGGTCAGGAAGCCGTTGGCGAGCAGGAGAATTCACGCCACGGCCACTCCAAGGGCAAGCAGGACCGTCCAGCACGTGAGAACGAGCGGCATCGCGAATCGCACCAGCCAAATGCTTCAGCTGAGGCCGGCGCGGATGCATCAGCACAGGAACCTCGCCGCCGTTCGCGTCGTCGTACCCGTAGCACCGATGCAGGCGGACAGGACTAGTTTCTAGTCCCACCAGTTCGTTCGTTCTTCCGAAAGGAACCTAAGCCAGCGGTGCTTGCTCAACCCGAAGAATCAGCAATACCTGAAACCGGAGCTGATGATGATTCATCATCGTCAGCTCCGGCGTCAGCCAATACCGTGTACCACGGCGACAATCTAAGCATTCTCTCGGCTTTGCCAGATGAAAGCTTCACCTTGATCTACGTGGATCCTCCATTCAACACCGGACGTAAACAGACTCGTGCCCAGCGCACGATGGTCCGTGCTGCCGAAGGTGAAGGTGACCGTACCGGTTTCCAAGGTCGTGCCTACAGCACCGAACTTGGTGCTGCGCGTTCTTACCAGGACACCTTTGACGATTACCTCAGCTTCATTGAGCCAAGGCTTCGTCAGGCGCACCGTCTGCTCACCCAAGATGGCACCTTGTATGTGCACCTCGATTACCGCGAGGTCCACTACGTCAAGGTTCTACTCGATGAGATTTTTGGTCGCGACAGCTTCTTGAACGAACTCATTTGGGCCTACGATTACGGAGCCCGCGCCAAGAACCGTTGGCCGGCTAAGCATGACACCATTTTGGTGTATGTGAAGGATCCAAAGAAGTATCACTTTGATTCTTCAGAAGTAGACCGTGAACCGTACATGGCTCCCGGCTTGGTCACTCCCGAAAAGCGAGCTTTGGGCAAGCTGCCTACCGACGTTTGGTGGCACACCATCGTTTCGCCAACAGGCAAGGAAAAAACCGGATACCCAACACAAAAGCCTGAAGGTATTTTGCGTCGAGTAGTTTCGGCATCTTCACGCCCAGGCGACTGGGTATTGGACTTCTTTGCCGGTTCTGGAACGACCGGAGCGGTAGCTGCAAAGCTGGGACGAAAGTTTGTCTTGGTAGATCAGAATTCGGAAGCAATCGACGTGATGCGTTCACGCTTGCCCGAGTCGACTACCTATACCGAGGCCTGAGTTCCACTGCTTTCCTGAATAATACGTTGCAACATTTCCGGCTCGGTGACATTCTCACCTAGCCGGTTTAGTTTCCCGGTTCCGTGATAATCCGAGGAACCGGTGATGATCAAGTTCTTTTTGGCAGCAAGGTCAAGCAACCATTCCTTGCCTTCTTCACTGTTGTCTCGGTGATGAATTTCCACCCCACCCAGACCGGCGTCGATCATTTCGTAGAACGTTGAGTTGGGTACGGTCCGTCCACGCAGCGAGGCTTTCGGGTGGGCAAACACGGGGACTCCCCCGGCTTCACGGACAAGTTTGACCGCTTCGGCCGGACGTACTGCGGGGTGGGCAACATAGTATTTGGAACGCGAAGACAAGATATTAGCGAAGGCCTCATTGCGATTCTCTGACACCCCTGCAGCGACCAGAGCATCAGCAATATGCGGACGGCCAATGGTTGCGCCCGGTTGGCAATGCTCATTGACCAAATCCCAACTCACCGGGTAGTCCTCAGCCAGACGTTCAACAATGCGCTGCGCACGAATGATGCGAGCGTCACGCGATAATTCCAGCTCATCTAGCAGTGGCTGATAGGTGGGGTCATGCAAATAACTAAGCAAATGCACGCTAATCCCGTTGGGGTCCTGGCAGGTAATTTCCATGCCAGGAATGAAACCGACACCCAGTTCCTTTGCCGTTTCGGCAGCCGGCGCCCAACCAGTGGTTTGATCATGGTCGGTCAACGCCACCACATCTAGTCCAGCGGTGGCAGCAGAACGGATCAAATCGGAAGGAGTTTGAGTTCCGTCTGACACGTTGGAGTGGGTGTGCAGGTCAATTCGCATATTCCTAGATTATCCTTTGCGCTGATTCTTTGCTGGGAAAGCTGAGTTGGTGACACACTTGGATTATGACCAATCAAGAATCACCTGCCACAGGCACAAATCAGCCGTTGGAAGACCGAGTGAACAACCGTTCCCAGCGTCCAACGTCCAAGGCATTCCAAGAATTCATGGCCTCCTCGTGGGCAACTGACACGTCGCAGCTGCCAGAACAGGATGCCGCTGCACCGTTTGCTGTGACCCGCCGTTCCAAGCTTTCGGAAAACTTTGTTGGTGAGCGTCTCGTCATTCCTGCTGGCCCATTGAAGGTCCGCTCCAATGACACCGACTACCGCTTCCGCCCACATTCGGCCTTCGCTCACCTGACCGGTCTCGGTGTTGACCATGAACCAGATGCAGTTTTGGTTATGGAACCAACCGATGACGGCGCTGGCGAACACGGCAGCAATCACGTTTCCACGTTGTACTTCGCCCCGATGGCTGGACGCGACACCACCGATTTCTACCTGAACTCCCGCTCCGGCGAGTTCTGGGTCGGTCCGCGCCCAACACTGTCGTCCCTCTCGGCACGCACCGGTTTGCCAACAGATTCCCTGGAACAGCTAGAAATGGCCGTTACCAAGAATGCTGGCCCGCAGGCGCTAGGTGGTATCCGCATTCGCTTGGTCCGCGAAGTCGACATGAACATGGATGCTCTCGTTGATACTTCACGGATGAACACTGCACAGGATCTAGAGGCCAGCGATGCACTAGATACCGAGCTTTCCGAGTTTGTCTCTGAAATACGTCTGATCAAGGATGAGCACGAAATCGCTGAACTGCGCGGTTCGGTTGCAGCGACCATCAATGGTTTTGAAGATGTTGTACGCAACTTGGATAAGGCTATTGAACACGAGCGTGGTGAGCGTGTTGTTGAAGGTGCGTTCTTTGCACGTGCTCGTCTCGAGGGCAATGAACTGGGCTACGACACCATCGCGGCCTCGGGCAATAACGCCACGATCCTGCACTGGATCCGCAACACCGGTACTGTCTCCCCGGGAGAAGTTCTGTTGCTGGATGCAGGTGTCGAAGCAGAATCCCTGTACACCGCAGACATCACCCGCTCGTTGCCAGTGTCCGGTCAGTACACCGAGGTTCAGCGCAAGGTTTACCAGGCCGTTCTAGATGCCGCCGATGCAGCGTTTGCTGCGGTCAAGCCAGGTCTGAAGTTCCGCGATCTGCATTTGATCGCCACCCGTGTTCTGGCCGAACGTCTCTCAGAGTGGGGCATCTTGCCTGTCTCGGTAGAAGAAGCCATGAGCCAAGAAGGTCAGCATCACCGTCGTTGGATGCCACACGGCACCAGCCACCACTTGGGGCTAGACGTTCACGACTGTGCTCAGGCTCGCGCCGAGCTGTACCTGGACGCAGAACTCAAGGAAGGCATGGTCTTCACCATCGAACCTGGCCTGTACTTCAAGGACGAGGATCTTGCGATCCCTGAAGAGTTCCGCGGTTTGGGTGTGCGCATTGAAGACGACATTCTTGTCACCGCTGATGGTGCCGAGAACTTGAGCGCTGCTTTGCCTCGAAACCCAGAGGACGTTGAGTCATGGATGGCCAAGCTGCGCGGCTAATCTAGGCAGACAATGCTTAAAACTGAAGGTCTCGGTGTCATTGCAATGAGCAATGACACCGAGACCTTCAGTGTTTTTGTTCTAAGTTTTTAGGCTTCCGACTCGTCGTCCTTGGCCCGGTGCTGCGAACCTTGTGAAGGATTGATCGTCGGTTCAACCGCTGAAAGATCTTCATCGTTCTCGGCTTCAGAAGCCTTATTCTGTGCTGATGAATCTTCGGCCGGCTTGGTGGCAGGCTCTTCGGCCGCCGCTGACTTTGGCTCGTTCACGCGCACACCGTAGCGTGGGCGTCCATCAGGCAAGTCCGGGAACTGACCCTTGCGTGCATCAGTTGCTTCTGCGGTATCTGGAGCCTGCGTTGGGTTTGGCTGGGTAGTAGTAGCCACCGGCGCCTGCTGCTGAACCTGGGTTGGTGCGTGGTGCGTGCCGGGTGCTTGCTGCGAGCCAGGCTGCTGTGCCCCTGGCTGCTGCGCGTTACCCTGTTGCGGACGCATAGGAAGTTTCGAAGCCAGTGCGCGAGCGGCTTGTGCCTGCTCGAAGTCCACCACCACGTCAAAGCTGGTAGCAACAAACTGGCTGGAGGAGGCAAAATCGCGCTTTCCGCGACGAGTTGAGTAGCTCACCACACCGGCCACCATCCAGATGGCCATGCCCAGACCGATGGAGGAAAGGATCTGGTAAAGACCGTTTCCGCCGCCGCCGAATAGCGAAAGTAGCAGGCCGACAAACAGGCCCATCATGCCACCCTGGGCGGCACCAGCAAGCGCCACCTTTGGGTAAGAAAGCTTTGCGGTCACTCGCTCGACAGTACGTACGTCATTACCGACAATGCTCACCGAAGCAACGGGAAAATCATTGTCTGCTAAGTAATCAACGAGCTTCTGCGCGTCGAGGTAGCTGGTGTAACGTCCAAGCAGTTCTCCGCGAGGCAAACCGTTGGGGCTGATCGAATTTACTCTATGAGGCGAGGTCATATCTATATTGTGCACAGGTTTACTGTGAGCCTGCCTAGTTGTGAAGTAACTATCGCTGACGGTGAAAGAAACAGTGGCTATCCTGTGGCTTTGCACACCGCGATGACCAGTGGGACACGATAGTCTAGAGAGGTGAGCGCACCAGTGTCTAAAATCTTCGTCGCCCGACTTCTCGGGCTTGATGTCTTCGACCCCTTGGGCGACCGCTTGGGCCGACTACGCGATGTTGTCGTCGTTTCCCGCGGCCCGCAGAAGGCCGCTGCTTGTGTTGGTCTGGTGGTCGAGGTACCCGGCAAGCGTCGAGTCTTTGTACCGATGACTCGCATCCAGTCGATGGAAGCCAACCAGGTGATTTGTTCTGGTCTGGTAAATATGCGCCGCTTCCAACAGCGTGGCCAAGAAATCCTTGTTGTCGCCGAAATGTTTGACCGCACCATCACCTTTGTTGATGGATCCGGTCGCGGTGTTATTGAAGATATTGGATTGGCCCAGACCCGTCGTGGGGATTGGGAAATCAATGAATACTACGTACAGCGCGGCGTACCTACGTCTTCACTGCTGGGCCTACGCTCGCGCAAGCGTGACAAGGTACTAGTTTCCTGGCAGGACCTGCGCCACGGCTCCCAAGAAGAACCACAGTCAGCCGACACGTTCGTGGCCACCCACGATGAGATGAAACCCGCTGACTTCGCCGACGCTCTTCATGAAATGAATGAAAAGCGTCGTCTAGAAATTGCTGCGCACCTGCAAGATGAGCGCCTTGCGGACGTGCTTCAGGAATTGCCAGACCGTGAGCAGGTTGAGATCCTTTCAGCCCTCGGCCTTGAACGCGCTGCAGACGTGCTTGAAGAGATGGACCCTGACGACGCAGCCGACTTGTTGGCCGGTGTTTCTGAGGAAACCAAACATCAGCTCTTGGATCTGATGAACGAGGATGAAGCGAAGGACGTTCGCCGTCTGTTGGCCTACCCCGAAGGTACTGCCGGTTCGGTCATGACCCCGGTTCCAGTCATCTTGACTCCGGAGTCGACTGTGGCTGAAGCTCTGGCCTCCGTCCGTTTAGAAGAGCTGAGTCCAGCGTTGGCTTCCACTGTGTATGTGGTGCGCCCTCCCCTGGAGACTCCCACTGGACGATATTTGGGACAGGTTCACATTCAGGCGCTCTTGCGCGCAGCACCACCCGAACCATTGGGCGACATCCTTGATACTGAGCTTGAATCCATGTCGGATCTCGCCGATATCTCGGAAGTCGTCAGGCATTTAGCCACGTATAACCTCACCAGTGTGGGTGTGACCAATAAAGAGGGCCGGCTCGTTGGAGCCATCACCGTCGATGACATTTTGGATCACATCCTTCCCGATGATTGGCGCTCTCAGGACTAAACGAGCACCATCAACAGACAGATCAGCAGAGGAGTTCCAGCTATGGCTGAGCAGCGTAAAACTAATGGCCTGGACACCCCACTAGCAGCACGACAACGATTCTGGCCGAAATTCTCCCCTAACCCGGATCTTTTCGGTTCTGTCACTGAGAAATTTGCCCGCTTTATGGGTACGCCTCAGTTCTTGCTGTACATGACGGTGTTCTGTGCCTTCTGGCTGATTTGGAACTCCGTGGCGCCACAAAGTTGGCGCTTTGATGACTCAACGATCGGTTTCACCGCGTTGACGCTGATGCTCTCCTTGCAGGCTTCCTACGCCGCTCCCCTGCTGCTGTTGGCACAGAATCGCCAAGATGACCGTGACCGTGTGTCCTTGACCGAAGACCGCGCCCGTGCAGAGCGCAACCTCTACGACACCGAGTACCTCACCCGCGAGCTGGCTTCGTTGCGTCTGGCTCTTCGCGACGTCGCAACCCGTGACTATGTGCGTTCAGAACTTCGCAACGTCCTAGAAGAACTGCTCGAAACCACCGAAGGCGAAGAGTTGCACCTGCGCGCTAAGAAAAAGGGCAGCGGCAAGAGTTCCTCCCCACAGACCGGACTAATGGATTCGGTCAACGCCCCACAGTCACAGAATCGGAAGAACAACAGCAAGTGAGCAATTCGCCAGAACTTCTTGCGGCCCTAGCGAAGGTCAACGACCCAGAGTTACGTCGTCCCATCACCGAGCTTGATATGGTACAAAGCGCTCAGCTTGTGGGCAGCACAGCAGAGGTCACCATCTTGTTGACCATCGAAGGCTGCCCGATGCGTTCCACCATTGAGCAAGAAGTAAGCTCCGCGTTACTCACCGTGCCTGGAGTTCAGGACGTTAACGTCACCCTCGGCGTCATGGATCCGCAGCAGCGTGCAGACTTGCGCGAGCGCCTAGCTAGTCGACGCACCCCCTTTTCTGATCCGCAGTCACTGACCCGAGTTATCGCCGTAGCCAGCGGCAAGGGAGGCGTTGGAAAGTCCTCAATCACCGCAAACCTTGCAACACAGTTGGCCTCTCAGGGTTTAAAGGTCGGCCTGATTGATGCTGATATTCATGGCTTCTCTATCCCCTCTTTGATGGGGATTACGCAGAACCCTACCCGGATGGATGACATGATCCTGCCGCCGGTAGCTCACGGTGTGAAAGTCATTTCTATCGGCATGTTTTTGGATTCGAACCAGCCTGTTATTTGGCGTGGTCCAATGCTTCACCGTGCCTTGGAACAGTTCCTGTCCGATGTGTACTTCGGCGACCTAGACTACTTGTTCTTGGATTTGCCTCCCGGCACCGGGGACATGGCAATCTCTGTTTCGCAGCTTTTGCCTAACAGTGAGCTGTTGGTTATCACCACTCCGCAGTCCACCGCCACCGAGGTTGCTGAGCGCGCGGGAACCATTGCCTTGCAGACTAATCAAAAGGTGATCGGTGTTGTCGAAAACATGAGCTTCCTGCAGTTGCCAGATGGCACGCGCATGGAAGTATTTGGCTCCGGTGGTGGCGCGAAGCTTAGCCAGTCACTGACCAGTCAGTTGGGTTACGACGTTGATTTGTTGGCGCAAATTCCCTTGGAGGAATCGGTACGTCTGGGTTCTGACCAAGGCAAGCCGGTGGTGCTCAGCGACGCCCAATCACCAGCGGCTACAGCCCTGAATGATTTGGTCAACAAACTAGTACAGCGACCGCGCGGACTAGCCGGGCGATCGCTGCCAATGTCGTTCTAGCTCGAAGCCTTAGGTGGCCTCTGGATCAAAGGGAGCTGCTTCATTTGCAGCCAGTGGAGCTTGCTTCTGAGTTTGAGGTGCAATAGCCGTTCGCACCGGAGCTGCTGCGACCGGGGTGTTCGGCTTTTCCTTGGCTAGGTTTACTGCGTCATCAAACTCATCGATGAGAGCTTCTTTGATGATGCGCCGTGGGTCGTACTGACGAGGATCCAGCTTTTTCCAGTCAATGTCGGCGACTTCATCGCCGACCTCTTCACGCAGTTGCTCTTTGGCACCGTTGGCCATGCGCCGCACTTCTTTGACCAAATTGGCAAGCTTTTTGGCGTATTCAGGCAACTTTTCGGGGCCAAGAATGACTACCGCGAGCACTGCGAGAATAATAAACTCGCTACCATTGATTCCAAAAAGATCCACGTAAAAAGATTACCTTGTCTCAGACAAACTCACGAAGTCACCGCGCCATATAACCAAGCGCCCTGCCAGCAGCACAGACTAATTCGCTGGACGCAAACCTCGTGGAAGCTTTGGCAGTGACAAGGACTTTGGCGTACGGTTTGCCGGATTGCGGTGTGCAAGGGCATCTCGAAGCATGGCCCTACCGCGATGGATACGTGAACGCACAGTTCCCAGCTTCACATCCAGAATGCGTGAGACTTCCTCGTAAGAGAAGCCTTCCATGTCACATAAAACGATGGCTGCACGGAATTCTGGTGAGAGAGAACGCAAGGCTTCTTGCACATCCACGTCGAGATTGTTGTATTCAAAGTAGCGTTCTGGGGTAATCACGTTACCCGGCAGACGTTCTTCAGCACCTTCGGCAAAGCTATCAAAGCGGATCTTGCTCTTGCGGCGGGCCTGATCTAGGAAGATGTTGGTGGTGATACGGTGCAACCAACCACCCATGGTTCCAGGAGTGTACTTATCCAACGCCTTGAAGGCGCGAACGAATGCTTCTTGGGAGAGGTCTTCTGCGTCATGGCGGTTACCGGTAAGGCGGTAGGCCAGTCGGAAAACCTGTTCGCCATGTTCTTGGACCATTTGGTCCCATGTAGGCGTGGTGGTTTCCGGTGCCGGGGTAGCAGAGATTGAATCACTTGGTGCATTGTTCACTCTTCAAGTATGTGTCGACAAGCTGAGCTGAAGCTAAGAATCCCCTGCGGGAGAACCATCAAGTTGAACAACTTCGCTCCGCGCGCTGGGTACGATTAGAAGTGGCCATTATCAGACAACGCTATTGAGGACCACTACCCATGCCTTCGATGAATCCAGAACTCTTTGCGAGCTGGACCTACTCTCAGAACCACGTCAGCGAGCCAGAGCATGTGGCGCAGGTTCGCGAACGGGCAGAGGATCTGGGAGTGCGGTGCATCGATCCTGCTGGGCGTTCCATGTTGCAGCTGTTGTGCACCTTGCGTAGGCCTCGCAACGCGGTTGAAATTGGTTCGGGTGTTGGAGTCGCCTCGCTGGCCATGCTTGAAGCCGTAGGCCCCTCACTGACGTTGACGGCCATTGAATCCGACTTGGAGCACGCCAATGCCATGCGTCAGGGGCTTCGCGAGTCGGGCATTCCGTCGGCACGTGCCAGGATCATCAACGAGCGTGCTGAAAACGTTCTCTCACGCTTGGCCGATCATGCGTACGATTTGGTGCTGATCGATGCTGGCGCAGACTTACTGCTGGAATATGTTGCTGAGGCCAAACGCATCGTTGGTGTTGGCGGAGTCATTATTCTGAACAACGCTTTTGATGAGCATCGTCTAGCGAAGCCAGCTGTTCGCCGAACCTCAACGGTGATGACCCGCGATGCGTTGCGGATGCTTCGCGAAGATCCACGTTTGCAGACCCATCTATTCCCTAGCGAACAGGGATTGTTCGTGGCTACTGTTCTGCCACAACCAATTTCCAAGTCTCGCTAGGTAAGCCAAAAGGACCGACAATATTGTCGGTCCTCGAGTGCTATCGCCTCGTGGCGATCAGGGAAGTCTAGTCGGTGACTTTGAGCAGGCAATCGCGCAGCTCGGCCGCTTCAGCGTTATTCAGCTCAACGACCAGTCGTCCGCCACCATCAATTGGCAGGCGTAGGATCAGGCTCCGGCCCTCTTTGACAACTTCCATTGCTCCGTCACCGGTGCGTGGCTTCATTGCAGCCATTAAGCTGTTCCCTTCGTCTGGGCTAACGCGCGCAACGTGCTTTTGCGTCACGCACTACCGCTTGCCTTGTCCATACTCTGCCAAGATTCCCGGCTGAGTTGGGACTCTTATCATCTATTATTACTAATTTTCGCTCGTGTCGCTAATCACACGCCGTGACTCAAGGTCACGAATCGTATTTTCGAGGCTAGTAATTTCGGTTGCGAGCACGTCGAGAACCTCATCCACTTGATCGCAACGGTAGCCACGCAACCCGAGCGAAAAGCGAACTTTTTCAATGTGTTCAGCACGCGGGTTCTCTGGAAGCAGCACCGGTGGCAACGATGCCTGATGCTCCGTGAGCCCCACAATCGGTTCACCCGTAGCTTCAAAATGACGTCCAACGCCAAGCTTTTTACGTTGGCTCGAAAGCAACAAAGCCACTGCACCAATAAGTAACAGCGCAATGAGGATCAATAGGAACGGCATGGACTCCCCTAGAGTGCGTCTTTCGAATCAGTCTTTTTCTTGCCGGCGTTCAGCACCAAATCAACAGCCTCATCAGGGTCATCAGTGACCGTAAAGAGGTTCAAGTCCTTAGGCGAGATTGCCCGCTCAACAGCAACGGTATTGGTCAACCAATCAACCAAGCCGCCCCAGTACTCAGTTCCGACCAGGACGATTGGGAAGCTGGTGATTTTTTGGGTTTGCACCAAGGTCAATGCTTCAAACAGTTCATCCAAGGTTCCAAAACCACCGGGCAAGACAATGAAGCCTTGGGAGTATTTAACGAACATCGTTTTGCGCACGAAGAAGTAGCGGAAGTTCAGTCCCTTATTCACCGAGGAATTTAGACCTGTCTCAAAGGGCAACTCGATGCCAAGCCCAATAGAGATGCCATCATTATCCGCAGCACCCTTATTGGCTGCCTCCATGGCGCCGGGGCCTCCACCCGTGATGGTGGTAATGCCTTCCTGCGCCAGACGCGTTCCAATATGGTGTGCCATCTTGTAGTACGGGCTCTTTGGATCGGTGCGAGCCGAGCCGAAGACGGCAATCGCCGGTCCGGTGCCCGCGAGGGTTCCGAAGCCATTAACGAATTCAGCTTGAATACGCAGAACGCGCCAGACGTCGGTATGCGTTACATCTTCTTGTGGGCTCTCCAAGAGATAGTGGTCAAGCTGATCCTCGGGACGCTTGCCAGGCCAGCTCGATTCGATGTGGCGTTTTTGCCCTTCGCGAGCGTTCTTTTCACTCTTTCGCTGATGAACCATGTCTTCACTCTATCTGTTATTCACTAGCAACCCAGACCGTGTCGATGTACCGGCTAAGTGACAGTTTTGTAACATCTAGATGTGACTTGTTCGATGTGGCGCGTTGGACGCGTCATATCCAGTAATGTCTATTGCATGAACAGCGATCATCAGGCTCAGTCGGCTACCTCGGACGCTATCGTCCAGCTGACTGGGGTCAACAAGCACTACGGTTCGTTGCACGTGCTCAACAACATCAACCTCAGCGTGACCAAGGGCGAGGTTGTTGTCATTCTCGGCCCTTCGGGTTCCGGTAAATCAACGTTGTGCCGTGCCATCAACCGATTGGAAACAATCGACGAAGGCACCATCAAGATTGACGGTCAGACCCTTCCCTCCGAAGGCAAGGCACTGGCCAAGCTACGCGCAGATGTCGGAATGGTTTTCCAGTCCTTCAATCTGTTCGCCCACAAATCGATTCTTGAAAACGTGACGCTCGGCCCGATTCGAGTCAAGGGCATGAAAAAGGTTGCTGCCAAGGATTTGGCCATGCAGCTACTTGATCGAGTTGGCGTGGCCAACCAGGCGGACAAGCTTCCAGCTCAGCTTTCCGGTGGACAGCAGCAGCGTGTGGCAATCGCCCGCGCACTAGCTATGAAGCCAAAGGTCATGCTCTTTGATGAGCCAACCAGCGCCCTGGACCCAGAAATGATTAACGAAGTTCTGGACACCATGGTGGGACTGGCCAAGGAAGGCATGACGATGCTCGTGGTCACCCACGAGATGGGCTTCGCTCGTAAGGCCGCTGACCGAGTCATCTTCATGGCCGATGGTCAGATCGTGGAGCAAGCAACTCCTGAAGAGTTCTTCACCAATCCACAGTCAGACCGTGCCAAGGACTTCCTCGGCAAGCTCATCACCAACCACTAATTTCATCACCCGCATCCAATTAGGAGAAATTATGCGTAAGTCTCGTTTGGGTAAAGTCGCCGCAATGGCAGCTATCGCAGCTCTGGCCCTAACCTCGTGTGGTGGCTCGGACAGCGAAGCTGACGGCGACAAGATCCGCATCGGCATCAAGTTTGACCAGCCAGGCCTCGGCTTCAAGGATGGTGACAACTACACCGGCTTCGACGTCGACGTTGCAAAGTACGTAGCCAATGAATTGGGCTACGCCGAGGACAAGGTTGAGTTCGTTTCAGCTCCTTCGGCCAACCGCGAAACCATGTTGCAGAACAACCAGGTTGACATGATCTTCGCAACCTACTCGATCACCGATGAGCGCAACAAGGTCATCGACTTCGCTGGTCCGTACTTCGTTGCAGGCCAGGATCTGTTGGTTGCTTCTGACTCTGACATCAACGGCCCTGAGGCACTGAACGGCAAGAACCTTTGCTCGGTCACCGGTTCCACTTCGGCTAAGAAGGTCAAGGACAACTACGCTGAAGGCACCAACCTGCAGGAGCTTCCGGGCTACGCAGAATGTGTCACTCAGATGAGTGGTGGAACCATCGATGCAGTTACCACCGATGACATCATCCTTGCAGGTTTGGCCGCACAGCCTGCTTACAAGGGCAAGTTCAAGGTTGTTGGAAAGCCATTCTCCGAAGAGAAGTACGGAGTTGGCCTGCCTGATGGCACCGACAAGTGCAAGGCCATCAACGAAGCGATCACCAAGATGATTGATTCCGGTGACTGGCAGAAGGCGCTGGATAAGAACACCGAGGGTACCGGCTACAAGCCAAACTCGAAGACTAATCCACCAAAGCTCGCAGACACCTGCGCATAAGCGCACCAGATGCGGCGGGGGCCAAGCCAATTTGTCTTGGCCCCCGCGGCATTCTTGTTTTTCCGATGACCGACTTTTCAGTCCATCGTTCCCATAGCCGCTTGGCCGCCTCACTGGCCATCGAGACAGAGGCTGACAGTGGAGAATTATTTATCCATATTCACTGAGTACAACATCCCCGGAGCATTCTGGGTCAATATCCAACTAACGTTCTGGGCAGCAATTGGAGCGTTAGTACTTGGAACCGTCCTGGCGTTGCTTCGCATCTCCCCCGTGGCAAGCTTCCGAGCCATCGGCTCCAGCTACGTCAACCTGGTTCGTAATACCCCGCTGACCATCATCATCTTGTTCGCCGTGTTGGCACTGTACGGCCAGTTGGGCTTCACCCTTGGTGGAGATTTCCAAGCGAACTTCTTCCGACTCTCGGTCCTCGGTCTAGCGGTGTATCATGCAGCGTTCGTCTGTGAAGCTATCCGTTCTGGTGTGAATACGGTGCCGCTGGGTCAGGCAGAAGCGGCCCGCGCTATTGGTCTAGGCTTCATGCCAGCAGCTCGCTTGATCATCCTTCCTCAGGCGTTCCGCGGCGCTATTGTCCCGTTGGGTAACACCCTGATCGCTCTGATCAAGAACTCCACTGTGGCTGCCGTTGGTTCTGTGGCTACCGAGTCCTCTTCGGTAATGAAGTCGATGATTGAGTTCCGTGCCGATATCGTCATCCCGATCTTCCTTACCTTCGCCATTGGCTTTGTGATCATCGTGATCCCAGTTGGCCTAGTAACAACCTGGCTATCTAAGAAGTTGGCGGTGGCACGATGAGCGCATCAATTCTTTTTGATACACCCGGTCCGAAAGCACGTCGCCGAATCCTGATGATCAACATCGTCGGCGCGATCATCGCGTTGGGCGTTGTGGCTTGGATCTTCTTTGGCCTCGCTGGTAAGGGCCAGATGAAGCCTGAGCAGTGGGATGACTTCGTTCAGGCAAGCACCTGGAAGAACTACCTGTTGCCCGGTCTGGTCAACACCCTTAAGGCAGCCATCCTGGGCATCATCGGTTCGGTGATTTTTGGTCTGGTCTTCGGTGTAGGTCGACTCTCGCAGAACAAACTCATCAATGGTTTCTGTACTGTCATCGTGGAATTCTTCCGCGCTGTTCCAGTGCTGCTGATGATCGTGTTCTTCAACGTCTTCTTCGCACGCTCCCTGGAGCTACCTGGCGATACTGCGTTGTGGGCTGTAGTGGCCGCACTGGTCTTCTACAACGGCTCCGTTGTCGCCGAGCTGGTTCGCTCCGGTGTTCACAACCTGCCTAAGGGGCAGCGTGAGGCCGGCATCGCTATCGGTTTGACCCGTGGCATGTCGTTGCGTCACATCGAGATTCCGCAGGCTCTGGTGGCTATGTTGCCAGCGTTGATCGGTCAGTTTGTCGTGATCCTGAAGGACTCGGCTCTTGGCTACATCATCAGCTTCAACGAACTGTTGTTCTTCGCCCGCACCTACTCCTCGCCTAATGGCAACGTCTTGCAGGCTTTGATCGTTACTGCGGTCATCTTCATCTTGATCAACTTCACCTTGAGCAAGATCGCAGAGATGGTTTCGAAGCGTTTGAGCAGTCGCGTCAAGAAGTCCAAGGATGCCCCTGCTGAATTGGTTGGTGCACCTGCCGGTGCCTTAGCTGCCGGTTCGGTGGACAGCGCCGAGAAGGATCCAAATAATCCTGGCGTCTAAATAATCAGGCACAAAAATGCTCTCGCTGCTTCGGCGGGTTCTAGCGATCGTCGCAACACCGACGGTCTAGGCCTCTAACAATAAGTCATGCATACGCTCGGCTGGAGTCTTCCAGTCGAGCGTTTTGCGTGGACGCCCATTAAGCAACACCGCCACCTGCTCCAAATCCTCCGGACCATACTTGCTCAAATCAGTACCCTTTGGAAAATACTGACGCAACAACCCATTCGTGTTCTCATTAGAACCACGCTGCCAAGGACTGTGCGGATCACAGAAATACACATCCATATCCGTCGCCTCGCTAAACGACTTATGCAACGCCATCTCAATACCCTGATCCCACGTCAAAGAACCACGCAACGCCTCAGGCAACGTCGCCATTGTTGCAATCAGCCCGTCACGCACCGTCTCTGCCGTATGGTCACCAGGCAAATGCACCAGCATCACAAACCGGGTGCTACGCTCAACCAGCGTGCCAATGGCTGACTGATTCCCCGCACCCATGATCAAGTCACCTTCCCAATGACCAGGCACGGCACGGTCCTCAACCTCAGCAGGACGTTCACTGATACTAATCATCGGATCACGGAAACGCGACCGGCGCTCATCAACCTTCTTCTGCGGTTTACGGCGCACCCTGCCCGAACGCAGGGTATGAACAACTTCTCGCTTCAAACCACCACGGGCTTGTACAAAGATTGATTGATACACCGTTTCGTGAGTCACTCGCATCTCCAAATCATCAGGGTGATCAGCAACCAAACGGAAACAGATTTGTTCCGGTGACCACCCTAGACGCAAACCATAAACAACGTAATCACGTAACGGACCAGGACAAGCAAGTTTCGCTTCCTTCTGACGTGACCTACGGGCCACAGCCTGCCGGTGCGCCGCGTGAGGATAGTAATCATCCTGGGCAGTGCGGTTTCGTCGCAGTTCTCTACTGATGGTGGACGGTGAGCGGTTAAGCTTGATGGCGATCTGACGTATCGAGTGCCCAGCAATGCATAGCGCATAGATTTCTTCGCGTTCAGTCATGGACAGATATCGCGGATCAATCTGCTTCTCCAGCGCGGGAAGACTTGGACTCGCGGTATTGTGCTGCCGGCCTGACTCGGTGGCGTGGGTAGTCATTCCACTGTTATAGCCCAGCACCCGACCGTCGGGATAGAACCGTTTGTTTCCGCTTCTGCGGATGCCGTGGTCCCACTCTCGACCGGTTTCCAAATGGGCGCCCACCTGTTTGACGGCATCCCGAAGGCTCATACCTTGGGCGCGGAGGCGTAGGAACTCCTCACGTTTGCCCGCGTGAGATGTCGGAATTTTTAGCTTTGCCTTAACCACCCATTGGTAGCAAGTGTGGATCGGTATATTGACTTCGCGTGCCGCTTGGCTAACGTTTTGAAGCTTGTCGAAGGCAGTGAAGAACGCGTCTTTCTGTTCTTGCGTGTATCTCGTTTTGGGCTTGCCACGAGTGGCGGAAGGGGCCGATCGGGATGATGCCCAGCCGTGTTTTTTGGCGAGTTGATACGCCGCGGGAAGTGAGACGCCGATGGCTTGGGCAGCATCTTTGACACGCTGAGTCTCATCGAGCACTTCGTTGAAACGTTGCTTCTCGTCCGGTGTGAGCCTTGCCCTTGGAATTCGTTGAGGCGTGGCGGGTGACGGGTTCTGGGTTAAATGAGGCACGGTCGTTGCAACTCCTGATTATTCAGGGTGTTGCAACGACCGTTAGAACCCGCCTTCAAGCAGCGAGAGCATTTTTTGTGGCCATTAGTTGCCAAGAGCGTTAGTTAGCTTAGCCAGGCGCGTAAGGAGTTTAGACAGGTGCGGATATCTTCCTGCGCCACGTGCTCGTCATCGCTGTGTGCCAGCAACGCATCGCCCGGACCAAAGTTGACCGCTGAAACGCCGAGGGCAGAGAAGCGGGACACATCCGTCCAACCGTATTTAGGCTTCGGTTCCTGGCCAAGGATCTTGATTAGGTCTGCGGCGATTTCCTGATTGAGCCCTGGCTTGGCACCTTCGGCCCCATCGGTGCGCTCAATCTCAAAGCCCTCAAAGAGTTCAAAGACCAATGCCTCGGCCTGGGCCAGAGTCTTGTCCGGAGCAAAGCGGTAGTTGATTTCGACTTCGCAGTAATCGGGAATGACGTTACCTGCGATACCACCATTGATACGTACCGCATTCATCCCTTCGCGGTAGTCCAATCCTTCAACGGTGATGGTCTGTGGCTGGTAGTCGGCTAGGCGTTGCAGGATTGGGGCAGCATCATGAATGGCGTTGTGCCCCATCCATGCGCGGCCCGAGTGCGCAGCTTTACCGTGGGTTCGGATGACAAAACGGCTAGTTCCGTTACATCCGCCCTCAACGGTGCCGTTGGTTGGCTCTAGCAGGATGGCAAAATCAGCTTCCAGAAGTTCAGGACTGTTGCGTACCAGACGGCCCAATCCAGACTTGGCTGCTTCTACTTCTTCATGATCATAAAAGACATAGGTCACGTCGTACTTAGCATCGGTGAGTTCGGCGGCAAGGGCCAGCTGAACGGCAACGCCTCCCTTCATGTCGGTGGCTCCACGTCCGTAGAGCACACCGTCAATCACCTGTGCTGGAACGGTGCCTAGTGCACCTTCAGTACGAGGCAAGGGAACGGTGTCCAAGTGCCCGGCCAGCACAACCCGGCGCTCACGCCCAAAGTTGGTGCGGGCAACAATCGCGTCTTGGTCACGGTGAACCTGCAAATGCTCCAGCTTCAACAACGCCTCATGTACCTGATCGGCGATGGCTTGTTCGTTTCCGGAGACAGATTCAATGTTCATGATCTGCTCGGTCAGCACTGCGACGTCCTGTCGCAGGTCCAATTCGTTCACGGTATTCACAGTCCTACGTTTCTAGCTTCACTAGCCTGTCATCTATCAACGTTACCCGGGGCAACAACGATACGATCAGTGTATGACTTCAGAAACTGTGACTACCTCCAGTGACTCCTCCGTACGCTTGGCTTCAGGCCACGGGCTTGCCACCATCGCAGCAGATGGATCCGTCCTCGACGTCTGGTACCCAGCACCTGTGCTTGGTGAACTAGAAGAGGCTGATTCCCTGCCTCGTGAGTTGGCTTCTGCCGCTCAGGATGACGCTGCTCGTGGCACCACTCAGAAAGTGGTCTCGATGACCATTGACCTCGATGTGGCTCCCGCCGATACCGCAGATGTGTGGCTTCGTCTGCACGTACTATCCCACCGTTTGGCGCAGCCAAACACCATCAACCTTGACGGCATTTTTGGTCATTTGGCTAACGTCGTTTGGACCAACTTCGGTCCATGCCAGGTTGAAGGCTTCGAAGTAACCCGTCTAAAGCTTCGTTCCCGTGGTGCTGTCATCGTATACGGTGTAGACAAGTTCCCACGCATGGTTGACTACGTTGTACCTTCGGGCGTCCGTATTGCTGATGCTGACCGTGTGCGCTTGGGCGCTCACCTGGCTGATGGCACCACCGTGATGCACGAAGGCTTTGTAAACTTCAACGCCGGCACCTTGGGCACCTCGATGGTTGAGGGACGCATCTCGGCCTCGGTCATCGTGGGCAACGGCTCCGACGTAGGCGGCGGCGCCTCGATCATGGGCACCCTTTCGGGTGGTGGCAAGGAACGCATCGTCATTGGTGAGCGAGTACTGCTCGGCGCCAACGCTGGTGTGGGCATCTCCATCGGTGACGACTCGGTGGTTGAAGCCGGCCTCTACGTCACCGCGGGCACCCGCGTACTCTTGGGCGACAAGCAGGTGAAGGCTTTGGAGCTCTCCGGCGTTCCAAACCTGCTCTTCCGTCGCAACTCGATTACCGGTGCGGTCGAAGCATTGGCTCGCGCGGGTCAGACTGTTGAGCTGAACAGCGCACTGCACGCTAACTAAATTTTCTCGCTTTTGTGCGAGCTTTGAACAGTGAGGGTAGGCGGAACATAGTTCCGCCTACCCTCACTGTTTTCTGTAACCTGCTGTTTTTAGTCCCCAGGGAAAATGATGGTGACCATGGGCTGAATGAAACCGCGGAAAGCACCAGCATCTTTCATCAAGGATGTACTTGCAACAATGGTGCCCGGTCCAGCCAGCCATGCTCGGGGCTCATCCAGCGGCACATCAATGAGTTGAATCTCTTGGGTTGCATTTTTCGTATCGTGTTCAACTCCGTGGTCTATCAAGATCCGTTCCAACTCATCTAGTCTGCGCGGAACGTAGCTGGGACTTTGCTGCTCAAAGTGTTGAGCATGCGCTTGCGCAAAAACAGTTGCCTGACCGTAATGAGCGCGGGCTAGTCTTGCCAGCGCAGGGAACCCGTCAGCGTCCAGTCTTTCGTGCAGTTTTTGTTCTTCTGCCTGTTCTTCAGCAATGTCAGCGGCCGTGAGAGTCCCCCACCACGCGCTCCATTCTTGCTTAAACTGTCCGTGCGAAGAATCAGCACCGTTGCGATTCTTGATCGTTGAGGACAGTCGGGAGTTCGGTCCGGCCTCAGCCGGACCCACACCGCCCAACTCCCTCAAGTACAAAGCCATGAGCATCGTTTGATCGGTCTTGATGGCCAATGACCAGTTGTTTCCACGACGAAAGTACATGCGTACCACCTGACTTTTGGACATACCCTCGCGGTCTTAGAGTCAAAGAATACTCCCGTATGCACGATTAAAACAGACAAGAGGCTTGCCATCCTTTATACGGATGGCAAGCCTCTTGTGAGCGTTCGTACGCTACCTTATGGCTTGGTGTAGCCTGGGTAGTCGCGTTCGGTTTCACCCATGTACAGCTGACGTGGGCGGCCGATCTTTAGTTCTGGATCCTTGATCATTTCGCGCCACTGTGCGATCCAGCCTGGAAGGCGTCCAATCGCGAACAGTACGGTGAACATCTTTTCAGGGAAGCCCATAGCGGTGTAGATCAAGCCGGTGTAGAAGTCTACGTTCGGGTAGAGCTTGCGCGAGATGAAGTACTCATCGTTCAGCGCAGTTTCTTCCAGCTTCATCGCGATATCAAGCAACTCGTTCTTGCCCTGCTTTGCCAGCAGGTCGTGAGCGGTCTTCTTGATGATCTTTGCGCGAGGATCGTAGTTCTTGTACACGCGGTGGCCGAAGCCCATCAGGCGTACGCCGTCTTCCTTGTTCTTGACCTTCTCCATGAATTCTTCTGGAGAGATGCCCGAAGACTGGATTTCGCGCAGCATCTTGAGCACAGCTTCGTTGGCGCCGCCGTGGGCCGGGCCAGAAAGTGCGTGGATACCGGCAGAAACCGAAGCGAACATGTTGGCTTCCGAGGAACCTACCAGGCGCACGGTGGAGGTCGAGCAGTTCTGCTCGTGGTCCGCGTGCAAGATCAGCAGTAGGTCAAGTGCCTTGACTACGTCTGGATCCTGGATGTAAGGCTCTGCGGCGGTGCCGAAGCACAGGCGCAGGAAGTTCTCGACCATGTTCATCGAGTTATCTGGGTACAGCAGTGCCTGTCCGATGGACTTCTTGTGGGCGTAAGCAGCCAACACTGGAAGCTTTGCCAACAGGCGCAGGGTCGAGCTTTCGACCTGCTCTGAGTCCTTTGGATCCAGAGAATCCTGGTACCAAGTGGACAATGCCGATACGGCCGAGGACAGCACTGGCATTGGGTGTGCGTCGCGTGGGAAGCCACCGAAGAAGCCCTTGAGCTCTTCGTGCAGCAGGGTGTGGCGGCGCAGTGAGTTGTCGAACTCTGCCAGCTGATCAGCGGTAGGTAGTTCGCCGTAGATCAGCAGGTAGGTTACCTCGATGAAGCTGGACTTCTCAGCCAACTGCTCGATTGGGTAGCCACGGTAACGCAGGATACCTGCATCGCCGTCGATGTAGGTGATCGCGGACTTGGTGGCCGCGGTGTTCATGAAGCCAGGATCGTAGGTCACGTTCCCGGTGGTCTTCAATAGTGGTGCTACAGCGAAACCGTCGTTGCCCTCAGCAGCCGGGATAACCGGTAGCTCAAGGTTGGTATCACCAAATTGTAGCTGCGCAGATGTAGTATCTGTCATTGCTTCTCCTAACCGGAAAGCGTGTAGTTCCGAAAGGTCAGTCGTCACCTTAGAACATACCGCGACTGGACCCTATCTCGCTAATCAGACTGTCATCTTCACCGGTTGGCGGAAGAATTCAGCCGTTCAACGGCGGCCGCGATCCGTTCGTCGGAGGCGGTCAATGCCACGCGTACGTGGCGTTCTCCTGCAGTGCCGTAAAAGGCGCCAGGGCCTGCAACAATTCCTAGCTGGGCTAGGGCTTCAATTGTTTCGAAGCTCGGACGGTCCGCGGTGCACCATAGGTACAAACCAGCGACCGAATCTTCGATCCGCAGTCCGAAGTTTTCTAGTGCTGGGCGAAGTGCTTCGCGGCGGGCACGGTAGATTTCGCGCTGCTGTGCCACATGTTCGTCATCGTCAAGCGCAACCACCATGGCGTGCTGGATGGGACCGGGAACGATCATGCCAGCATGCTTGCGGCTGTTGACCAGCGTTGGCATGAGGTTTGGTGCACCAGCTACAAAAGCGGCACGGTAGCCAGCCAAGTTGGACTGCTTAGACAGCGAGTACAGCGCTAGTAAGTTATCGAGGTTTCCCCCACTCACTTCTGGGTCAAGAATGCTAGGCACTTGGCCTTCATATTCTTCCCAACCCAGTTCCGCATAACATTCGTCGGAGACGACCACAGCACCAATTTCGCGAGCCTGCTCAACGATCTGGCGCAGTTGCGCACTAGCTCGCACCTTGCCGGTGGGATTACCTGGCGAGTTGACCCAGATGAGCTTAACGCGAGAAAGTTCCTCGGCGCTCAGTTCATCAAGATCATCGGTGGCGATAGGGGTAGCCGAGACCAGCTGTGCACCGATGTCATAGGTTGGGTAGGCAATCTTTGGTCGGACAACAATATCCCCGGCGCCGATTCCCAGAAGCAGTGGTAACCAGGCCACCATCTCCTTGGAGCCAACCGTTGGCATGACGTCATCGATGCTCAAGCCCGTAACGTTACGGCGACGCGCAAACCAGTCAACAATGGCTTGGCGAACTTCAACGGTTCCATGCGTGGTGGGGTATCCGTGAGAGTTTGCCGCTTGAGCCAGCGCGTCCTGAATGATCTGCGGGGTGTTATCGACCGGCGTGCCGATCGAAAGGTCCACGACCCCTCCTGGATGCTTTGCAGCCTGCTCGCGATATGGTGCGAGCTGGTTCCAGGGGTAATCGGGGAGCTTAAGCATAAAAGTAAAACCTAGCCTTGGTTCTGAAGTGGCAGTGCACTGATGATTGGGTGATCAGTACCGGTATTACCAATTTTAGCGGCGCCACCTGGGGAACCAAGTTCATCGAAAAAGTCGACGTTAGCTTTGTAATAGTCAGCCCATTCGTCGGGCACATCATCTTCGTAGTAGATGGCTTCAACGGGGCAGACTGGTTCGCAGGCGCCGCAGTCAACACATTCATCCGGGTGAATGTATAGCGAGCGTTCGCCTTCATAAATACAATCTACCGGGCACTCTTCGACACACGCCTTGTCTTTCACGTCGACGCAGGGCTGAGCGATGATGTAAGTCACGAGGGCCGAGACCTTTCCTTGCACTTGATGGTTTCAACACGAGCGAGCAGGATTCTGTGATGCTCTTTGAATCTCAAACCAGCTCGAACTACAGTCTAGTCCTGATATCAATACATCTTTGCGCCCATGTACCTGCTGTGACGTAACCGACGATTCACATTTCGGCTTCTTGGGCTTTAGATGAATTCTTCTTACGAAAAGATGACGCGCGAAAATGCTTAGTTTTGGTGATCTGGCTACTGGTGACCGTATCGTCGTTCGATACCGGTTGAGCAATGCTCAGGCTGGAGAAAAATTTAGCGATGCTTTGGGTGAAGTGCAAGAGATTACCGAAGAGTCGATTAGCGTGAAGACACGCTCGGCGCTGGTGCGTATTGACCGTTCCTCGATTACTCACGCAAAGCGTGTTCCTCCGCCACCGGCTAGACGCCGGCCTCGCAGCTAAAGTGCTCTGTACTGAACTACTGGCCAGTGGTTTGTGTTCAGATTCTTTGCGACATGTGATTTGACTCTGCCAATCACTTATCGAATTTCGCGTATGCTGATTCCATGCCATCCGACAAACATGTCCAATCGCGAGCTCGGGCACTCAGCTCCCCGCTGAGGCTTCGAATCCTTCGTTTGTGCCTCCACGAGTCACGAACCAACAAGGAAATTGCGGACATTCTTGAGCTCAATCCGGCCACATCGTTACACCATGTGCGCACCCTAGTCACCAATGGTTATCTGGAGCCGGAAGAAGCGCGCCGTGGCAATCGTGGGGCCAAAGAGGTTCCCTACCGCAGCACCAAGCAGTCCTGGGGAACACGTATCCCCGATGCCGCTCCGATGCTCGTGGACACCTTCCTGCAAGAGATTGATGGGTTGGCTCCCGAAGAAATTCAGGTGATCCGCGTCGGGTTGAAGCTAAGCGAAGCATCCCAAAAAGAAATGATGTCTCGGTTACGCACGGTCATTGAGGACTACGCAATGCGAGATCCAGAAGAAGACGGTGTAGCCACCTCCCTCTTCTTGGCTCACCACTTAGATGTCACCGGAAATACTCCGGCAGATCGCTGATCGGTACACCAGCAAAAACTTTTCGTTAAACACAGAAGGTGTTCTTCCCACTGGGAAGAACACCTTCTGTGTTAGTTGGCTCGGTGCTGTTTGCGAATATTTCGCAACGCCAACACCAATCCAATAATTGCAGGAATAATCATTCCGTACATCCACAAGGCCGAAGCAATGGCCGGGCCCGGCAGATATTTGTAGTACTGCATGCTCAGGATGAGCTGATCATTTCCTACATAGGAAATCAGGCCCACACAGACGTAGCAACCGATGAAGGCCAAGGCCCCGGCCCACAGCTTCTGTGAAGAAACCGCAGCCCAGTAGACCAAGACGCCTAGCAACAGCCATGCAACACCCACGCCCCACACCACCGGAATGTCGTTGCCGACATAGGAGATGGACGCGTGAATTGCAGTACCGAATAATCCTGCTACCAAGGCTGCAACCGCACCACGCCAGAGCGCGGAGAGGTTGCTGCCTTGGTTATTGTTGCGCTGATTAGGAGCGAGCGCGTGCACGGGTAGCCTTGGCACGATCGCTAGCGTTCAGCAGAACCTTGCGGATACGAACTGCATCCGGGGTAACCTCTACGCACTCGTCTTCGCGAGCGAATTCGAGGGACTCTTCCAGAGTCAGGTTGCGTGGTGGGGTCAGGTTCTCGAAGCTATCCGAGGAAGCTGCACGCATGTTGGTGAGCTTCTTTTCCTTGGTGATGTTTACGTCCATGTCATCAGCGCGGGAGTTCTCGCCAACAATCATGCCCTCGTAAACCTCTTCAGTAGGCTTGACGAAGAAGTTCATGCGTTCCTGCAGGTTGATCATTGCGAATGGAGTCACAACGCCAGCACGGTCAGCAACGATCGAACCGTTGATGCGGTATTCGATTGGACCAGCCCATGGCTCGTAGCCTTCAGCCAACGACGATGCGATACCTGCGCCGCGGGTGTCGGTCAGGAAGCGGGTACGGAAGCCGATCAGGCCACGTGCAGGAACCATGAATTCCATGCGAACCCAGCCGGTGCCGTGGTTAGCCATGTCGGTCATGCGACCCTTGCGCGATGCCAGCAACTGGGTAATAGCACCCAAGTACTCTTCTGGTACGTCAATGGTCATGCGTTCCATTGGCTCGTGAACCTTGCCGTCAACAACCTTGGTCACAACCTGTGGCTTACCAACGGTCAGCTCGAAGCCTTCACGACGCATCTGCTCAACAAGAATAGCCAGTGCCAATTCGCCACGACCCTGTACTTCCCAAGCGTCTGGACGCTCGGTAGGCAGGATGTTCAGCGAAACGTTACCGATCAGTTCCTTGTCCAGGCGATCCTTCACCTGGCGGGCGGTAACCTTAGCGCCCTTGACCTTGCCAGCAAGTGGCGAGGTGTTGATACCGATGGTCATCGAGATCGCAGGTGGATCAACGGTGATCAGTGGAAGTGGCTTAGGGTTCTCAAGGTCGGTGAGGGTTTCACCAATCATGATGTCTTCGATACCAGCAACTGCAACGATCTCGCCTGGACCAGCTTCTTCAGCTGGAACACGGGTCAGACCCTTGGTGGCAAGCAGTTCAGTGATCTTGACCTGCTTCATGGTGCCATCCTGGCGAGCCCAGTTAACCTGCTGGCCCTTACGGAGGGTGCCGTTGATCATGCGCAACAGTGCCAGACGGCCAAGGAATGGCGATGCGTCAAGGTTGGTTACGTGTGCCTGAAGAACTTCACCCTCGGTGAAGGTCGGAGCAGGAACGTGCTTGATGATGGTCTCGAACAGTGGTTCAAGATCTTCATTGTCTGGCAGGGTGCCATCGGCTGGCTGGTTCATCGAAGCGTAACCGGCCTTGCCCGAAGCGAAGACAACAGGAACGTTCAAGATGGCGTCCAGATCCAAGTCTGGAGCTTCATCAGCCAAGTCCGAAGCCAAGCCCAACAGCAGGTCCATGGAGTCAGAGATGACGCCATCGATGCGGGAGTCAGGGCGGTCGGTCTTGTTAACCACGATGATTACTGGGAGGTTTGCGCTCAGTGCCTTACGCAGCACGAAGCGAGTCTGAGGCAATGGGCCTTCAGAAGCATCAACGAGCAGAACCACGCCGTCAACCATGGACAAGCCACGCTCGACCTCGCCACCGAAGTCAGCGTGACCCGGGGTGTCGATAACGTTGATGGTCATTGCCTTGCCGTCAGCGGCTGGGCCGTTGTAGAACACGGTGGTGTTCTTGGCAAGAATGGTAATGCCCTTCTCGCGCTCCAACTCGCCAGAGTCCATCACGCGATCTTCGGTTTCACCATGGCTGTCGAATGCGCCAGTCTGCTGGAGCATGGCGTTAACCAGGGTGGTCTTTCCGTGGTCAACGTGTGCAACGATGGCTACGTTACGAAGTTCGTCGCGACTAATGGTGTTATCTGACATGCGTGAAGGCTCACTTCCGCTCGAGGATTTTAGATCTAAGGGGTCGGGGCCAAAGTCGACCCAACAATCCAGTTTACGCTCTCGAAGCAAGTACTCCGGTGCTCTGTGTCAGAACATACAAGAATTTCCGCGAAAATCGTGAAAAATTCAGCTTTCCGTTGCCGTCGGAATCCAGAAACGCAGCGTGCTAGGTCCACCTGAGTGCGCTACTTCGGGAAGTTCCGCGTCCAGCACTCCCCCACATTTTTTAATTGTGGCTTTGGAGCCTTCATTGGTGCTGTCGCAGGTAAGTAGCGCTTGGTCCACTCCGGCAACACGCACTTCGTTTAGAGCGAACCGGCACAGTTCAGCGGCAATACCGCGACGACGAAATTCTGGAACGACGCCGTAACCGATGTGTCCACCAAATTGAAGCAGTGAGTCATTGAGCTCATACCGGACCGATACACGCCCAACAAGTTCACCAGCTTGGTCAAAAGCTACAAATAGTGCAGAACGAACCCAACCCGGCGGGACATGCTCCCCGCGGTGCCCGGCCTTCATGCGGTAAATGTAATCTTCCCAGTCTTCATCAGCGGACCACGTTGGAAGGAACTCGAAGTCTTCAACAAGCATCAAATTATGAGCGTCAACGGCCTGCTGCTCATCTTGACTAGCTAGCTCACGAATTTCCAAGGGTTCACTGGTGATCATGTGGCCATTATGCCAGCCAGCAACTCCCTATTAGGCATTGACTACTAGTAACTAATTTTTTCGCCTTCTACCTGCAAATGCCAGGCTAGGGTTCCGCCGGCAAGACTGTAGAGGCGGCAAGATTCTGGAAGTACCTTGGCAGCAATTTCTACTGCCTGCTGGGAGCGGACTCCGGTCTTGCACACCATGACTATGGTCGGGGCCTCGGCAGGAATTGTGTGCACAGCCTCATCGCGCACCTTCGCCAGCGGTAAGTGAATACTTCCCGGAATGGCTACGATGTCCCGCTCCCACCCCTCGCGAACGTCTACTAAGAGAACTTCCTGTTCTTGCAGCATTGATTGGAGTGCTGTGACCTCTAACTGGGCTACTGGTTTTTCTACTGTGCAAGCAACTGGCTGATACTCCCCTAGCTCAGTGACTTTAGTACGTTGCGGATCAGGTGAAAATCCTAAGGTTCGCACACTGGCCGACAGCGCATCGTAGAGCCAGAGCTTGCCGGAGAGCGTTTCTCCAACTCCGGTAATGAGTTTGAGCGCTTCGGTGCTCATCACTGAACCGACTACTCCGCATAACGCTCCGAAGACTCCACCTTCGGCGCAGCTGGGCACCGAATCAGCATCAGGAATTTCGGGAAAGAGGTCCCGCAGCATCGGACCGGTACGCGGATCAAAAACCGATACCTGACCAGAAAATTGGTACAGCGTTCCCCAGATCAATGGCGTACCGGTAATTTCTGCTGCGTCTGAGGCAAGGTACCTGGTGGCGAAGTTATCGCTACCGTCGATAACTAAGTCGTAGTCGGTGAAGAGTTCAATAGCGTTGTCTTTGCTCAGCTTCTGATCAATGGCTTCCACCTTGACATCGCTGTTGTGTTCTAGAGCTATTCTGGCCACCGAGTGGACCTTGGGATTACCAATATCGGTTTCACGATGAATGATCTGACGCTGAAGATTAGATATTTCAACACTATCGTCATCTAGCACCCCTATATGTCCAATGCCGGCCGCGATGAGATAACTGGCGATGGGACTGCCTAATCCTCCGGCTCCAATGATCAGTACTTTGGCGTTGAGGATTCGCCGTTGGCCTTCTTCGCCTACCCCAGGAAGTGTGAGGTGTCGCGAGTAGCGTGCAAGCGCACCGGCTTCAAAATCCGTTGCCGGTTCACACAATGCAGGGCGAGTCATTAGAACTCACCGACCAGCGTTTGCATCATGCCTTCTTCAGGTGAGGAGGCCAGTGCGGTATCGCGCTTGGGGATTCGGCCGGCCAAGTATGCCGCCCTACCGGCTTTAACTCCGTCGCGCATTGCGGCGGCCATCAGTGGAGCATTGTGCGCCCGGGTCACTGCGCTAGCTAGCAGTACTGCATCGCAGCCAAGTTCCATGGCAAGCGCCGCATCCGAGGCGGTACCCACCCCTGCGTCAAGAATGACTGGAACGTTGGAACGCGAAACTATGGTGGAAATATTGTGTGGATTCAGGATCCCCAAACCTGAGCCAATGGGTGCGCCAGCAGGCATGATTGCAGCAACTCCCGCATCCTGCAAGCGTTGGGCCAGGGCGGGATCATCATTGGTATAGGCAAAAACCTCAAAGCCATCAGCCACTAACTGTTCGGTGGCCCAATAGAGTTCCAATGGATCAGGTAGCAGCGTGTCCTCATCAGCGATGACTTCCAGCTTGATCCAGTTGGTTTCTAACGCTTCGCGGGCCAGCTGTGCGGTGAGCACGGCGTCGCGTGCGGTGAAGCATCCAGCGGTATTGGGCAAAGCAATCACATCATTGCGTTGCAGCAACTCATAAACGTTGCCTGAACCGGATGCTGAAAAATGGCGGATGGCTACCGTGGTGAGTTCTGTCCCGGAAATTTGAAGTGCACTTTCCAGCGTGGACAGCGAGGTAGCACCTCCGGTACCTAGGATCAGGCGTGAGGAAAAAGTTCGTCCAGCAACAACAAATGGGTCCGTGGTTGCATTAAGTTCTGTTATCTCTTGCGCTTCCATGTTCAGCCTCCCTGTGCTGCCGTGACGAGTTCGATTGTGTGTCCGCTCTGCACTGCAAATCCGTTCCATGAGCTGCGCGGCACCACTGTCCCATTGACCGCGGCGGCCAGTCCAAGTTTGCTACCGTCAATGGCTTTGGAATCGTTGTCGAGTTCCTTGCCGATGTGTCTGGCGATGAATTCACGCAGGGACAATCCTGCGTCCACCTGAACGGGTTGGTTATTAACCGTGATGCTGATTGAAGTCATGAACTTTGCTCCAAAAGTGTGTCGGATGAGTAGGTAGGGAAACGGTGCGGGTCAACGTCCTTGAGCATCGCACTGGCCGGCAGGTTTTCTGTCAGGTCAGCGGTGAGCGTTGATCCCAACGGGCTGAGTAGCACTCCGTGACGTGAATAGCCGGTGGAGATCACCAGCCCTGGATCTATACGACCGATTAGCGGGCGGTCATCGGCAGTTGCAGGACGAGCTCTGGCAATGACCTCGTTCAGCGAGCAATCAGAGATGCCGGGAACAAGTCTGCGAGCGTTATCCAACAAGTTGTACATGGCGCCAACGTTGACTTGTGGATTCCCGTCTTCGCGCACGCTGGCTCCGAGAACAAGACTTCCGTCTTTGCGCGGAACCAGATAGACATTTTCTCTGTGCACGATGCCTCGAATAATTCGGGTCACTAATGCAGGGCCGGGTGGGCCTTGGATCCGCAGGATGTCACCATAAACCGGGCGTACGGGAGCTGGTTGAACTCCCCTAACCGTTCCTAGGGCAGTACAGAGAATTGTTTGCTCTGCTTCCAGTCTTGTACCTGAAGACGTCAGCACGGCCGTGGTTTGATTCTTGTCATCCTTGATCACTTCAACACACTGTTCAAGCACGAGATCCGACTGGAAATACTCCAGAAGAATTCGTACCACCGAGCGAGGGTCAATTTGATGATCATCCTCGCAAAGCACCGCACCAGCAATGTTTCTGGCCAGCGCAGGCTCTAGGTTTCGCGCTTGGCTGGGCAACAGCTTTTGAGCTGACAGGCCTAAGGAAGTTTGTAATTCCACCAGCTCGTGTAGGGCTTCACGGTCCGCGGGTTCTGCCGCTACCACCAAGGTTGAGCTTGTCAGATAGTCGGGACGCTGGCCCGAGATCGCTTGAATCCTGTTCACAAAATCTGGATAGCTCTTGTTGGAGGCGGCCAACATCTGATGCAGTGGTCCTTGGCCCCAGACGGTTTCTGCTGCCGGCGCCAACATTCCTGCGGCAGCATGGCTGGCGCCTTGGCCGGGTGAAGGATCAATAATGCAGACAGTGTGCCCGCGCGAGCTGAGCTCAAACGCTGTGGCTAGGCCGATGATTCCGGCACCAACGATGTTGACATGCATAGGCGCACGCTTCCTTCCTACGGCGGCATGACCCGCATCAGGTATAGCGGTCGGCTCAGTGCCCTCTCAGCCTGGTCGATTCAGGCTCCCGCGGAGATGTTGCGATTATAAGCATGACCCAGCTCATAAAAGCGAACTACGGCGGACTTTGTTCCGTCATCTTCTGTGATGTACTTACAAACATGTCGCTTCCGAAGTATCCCGCTGAATTGGTTGCTGGTTCCACGTTGTTGGAAACCATCGTTGAGTTTGAGCAGCAGCTACTGTCTCCTACGATTCGCAACAACCCTGACCAGCTGAGTCTTCTATTGCACAAGAACTTTGGTGAGATTGGAGCCAGCGGACGTACCTACAACCGAGAACAGATTCTTAGATTGTTGGTCGCTGAGGATTCTGGTGGCAGCGCAGGACAGGTTCATGACCCTGTTGGTACACAACTGTCAACAAACCTTGTGTTGCTCCGGTGGTCCACCTTCGGTCACAGGGCAAGTCATCGCACTTCCCTGTGGTTCCACGATCAGGGCCGCTGGCAAATGCTCTTTCACCAAGGAACACTGAGCGCAACGGCAACCGACAAAGAACGCGATACCACCAATGCGCAAGTAGAAAATACCGGCGATGAAATTAGCGTTCGAAAGCTCAGGGTGTCAGATGCCGACGCGGTTTTTGAAGCCTTTACCTCTGATGCAGAAATGCATCGTCAAGGTGAGGCCAGCACTCCCGCAAACGCCCGTAAACGCCCGTAAATATGTTGGCGCCCTACTAGCTGATTGGCGACGTCAATGTCCGTTGGCCATCACGAAGAACGGGCGATTGATCGGCTTAGTTTGCGGCACCTTAGATTCAAGTAATAAGAATGCATGGATTTGGTATTGGATGCATCAGGCATTTAGAGGGCAGTCGCTGACTACTCGGGCTGTGGCTACCCTGGCGAATTATCTCTTTGAGGAGCAAGACATCTACCGCTTGGAATTAGGGTTACGCGCAAATAACCCAGGCTCCCGGCACGTCGCTGAAAGGAATGGTTTTCTGCGTGAAGGTGTTGAGCGGGGCAAATTCCTGATCGACGGTGAGCGTATTGATGTTTTCACTTACGCACGTCTTCGTGATGATCCCGTGTCGTCTGTAGTTCCGTTGCCGTTGAACCTAACTGAGTAAGTTTAATGACACGCAGAAAAGTCGTGGAATCCTAAAAGGATTCCACGACTTTCTATTTGTCCCTGCTGTTTTGATCTAGGTGGTTAGATACCCGGCGTCGTAGGTGGAGTCGTCGGTGGTGCTGGCGGAGCCGGCGGTACCGAACCTGGTTCGTTGGAGACCACCTTGTCGGTATCAATCTTGTTCAGCGTACGAGCCGCTGCGTCACGTCCGCCGAGGCCGAAGGCCAGCGCTGCTGCAAGAGCTGCGCCGATAACAATTGCGCCGAAGGCCATGTTGATGATCGAGTCAGCGATGCCCATGTACTTCAGGCCCATTGCCACGAACAAAGCGATCGCGGTGTATCGGATGATCTTCGAAGCCGTGGTTTCACCCAAGAACTTGCCGATCACGTTGGCAATAACAAAACCTGCCGCGATGATTGCTGCGCCGAAGAGGATCTTGCCACCAAGGCTCAGAATTTCATTGAGGATGTTGGTTATTGCTGGGAAGTTCAGCATCTGTGCTGCCATCACGCCGAAGAACAGAATAATGGCGATCTTGACGATTCCAGCGATGATTCCCGATGCGCTCTTGCCGTCTGGGACTACGCCCCACTCAGCAACTACACGGTCAGTGCCCACACCCTGAAGGGTGGTTTCTAGTAGCTGACCTACGAACTTAGCGATCAATACGCCAACTGCCAATAGTGCAAGGGCCATGATGACCTGCGGGATGGCGGTGAAGACCAGCTGCAACATCTGTTGGGCAGGATCCGAAATTGCCGCGATACCCAAGACCTGCAGTGCCGAGATAGCAACAACAAGCAGGATCAGTGCAAACACAATGTTGGAGATGATTCCAACGATCTTCGCCTGAGCTTCGCGTGACTGAACTTCGTCTACGGGTTCGTTGGCTGGAGTCAGCTTGCGAACGAGACCACTAAAGTCCACCGTTCCCAGTCCGGTATTCAGCAGCTGTCGAACGATATTTGCGATGACATAGCCAATGAAGAAGATGAAGCCGGCACCGATCAGATTCGGGATAAATGCCATGACTCCACCGAGCAGGCCCTGCACCGGTGAAAGAACTTCTGAAAGCGAGAAGACCTGGAGGATAGCGACGAGGCCAAAGAGCCAGACAATCAGCCCGGCAACTTTGCCGAGGGATTGCCCTATTTGAGTTCCGTCATTTCCTTGCTTCTGCAAGAACTTCACTCTGCTCACTAATTTGCCGGCAGCCCAACGAACTATTCGCGCTACAAGCCAAGTAATGATGAGAATGACGAGCGCAATGGCTACTTTCTGTAGCATTGACGCCCAGTCTATGTTGCCTAAGATGTTCCCAGACTGCATTTTCCGCTCCTTCAACGTAGGGACAAGTCGACCCTACGATGAAGGAACTACGCTGACTAGGGCAAAGACTGTAACTCCCAGCCAACGCTCATTGGATATATTCAGGTCTTAGTGCGGTATTCGAAGCAAAAATGGGCGCCTGCAGCGAAATTCGCACATAGTGACCTGAGACACAACTGAATCACAAAATTTTTTGAAACTTATCAAATCTTCAAATCAGTGAATTCACTTGAGTGACTTGCGGTTTCTTAGATCAAGAGTTATTCAGCAAGTCCCAAATCGACTCCAAGGGACTTACTCAACCACTTCGCTGACCACGGAGGCACCGAGCTCGACGGTGCGAGAGACAGTGCAATATTTGTCGTGAGATAGCTTGACGATTCGCTCCACCATACCGGCGGCTTTGCGCCCCTCTTCGGTATCCGGGAACTTAAGATCAAAGCCAAGGTGAATGTCATCCATACGGCTTGCGCCGTCTTCAGTGATCTTGTATCCACTTGCCTGAACATCAAATTTTTCTGGCTCACTACGTCGAGTTGTTGCCACGTCCACGTCGATTGAAGAGCAACCAGCAATGGCTGCCAGCAACAATTCAACCGGCGAGAGCAGACCCTCACCCTGACCAAATTCAATGCTCGCACCGGAGGCGGCACTGGTTGCAACATACTTGCCTGACTCGGTGCGCTGGACGTTTACTTCGCGAAGTGCGCGGCTATTTTCACTCATGAAACTATCGTGCCACGTTATCTGCCGGTGAGCATTCGTGACGTAATACGGTCCTCGGTGAAGCCGCCCCGTCGCCCCCAGCAATGAAGCTGAATCCGGAGTTGCTGAAAAATTCAATGGCCAGCACACGCTGGGCGTCCAGATGCACCTCAACGTTTGGGCTCTTGTTTGTAATGTGGTTCAAAAGGAGCTTGCCGATTCCTTGGTGGCGGTCCGAATGGCGCACCCACAGCAGCTCAACTTCCAAAGCATTCCAAGCCGCGAACCCTAAGATCCGTTCACCTTGTTGAGCAATGATCACTTCTAAAGATTGTGAATAGACGGATTCCAAAGCTTTAGCTACTGCATCAAGATCCGCAGCAGAAATGAAATCTTTACGTCGTTCGACGGAACTTTTCCAAACGTCTAGCAGGTCTGGAACTTCATCGATGCTCGTCCACTCGCGTAGGACAATCTGCTCGTCCATGTATTACTTCCTATCTCCGCGCAAAGGCTCTGATTCAAGGTTTAACTTTGAATACAGATTTTTCGCCGAGACGATTCGTCGGTTCAGCGGGCCATGATTTGAATATCTTACGACTTCTTGAGCGAATCACTTAGTTCTCTGGTAATCATGGACTTCGTCGACCCACGAGCGCAGGGCGCTTTGCACGGCTTCGGGTTGGTCAATGTGTACGTTGTGTCCAGCGGCATCAATGATGCTTACGCGTGCATTCGGGTAACGGTTCAGCAATAGGCTCTGATCTTCATATCCGGTGACATGGTCTTGGCGCCCACAAACTATCCGCACTGGCACTGTGAGTTGAAAGTCCCGATCCAGTGGCAACGGATCAAGAACATAGCGCCTGGATAGCTTGGCCATTGCCCTAAGGTTTGCGGCCTTCAGACCAGGAAGCACCCACTGGGAAAAGTCGTGCCAGCTTTGTTCTGTTTGAACTACCGCGATGTCGGAGAACAGCTGCGCATCCGTTTCAGGGAGTGAATCGAGCAGCGCCGGATTGTGCACCACGACTGCTTGCTCAGGTAACGTCCGAGATTCTGCTTGGGGAAATACTGCCGTCGCCAACAGGAAGATGCCTTGCACGTTGTCCGCAAATCGATCCGCCATTTCTTGGCACAACAGTCCTCCCATCGAATTACCCAGCAACGCAAAAGGAGCACCTGCCGTCACGGATTCAATGGTGCTTTCTAACCAGTCAGCTAGCTCTGGCAGGCCTGCTACCCCGTCCAGCGGAGGACATTCACCAAATCCTGGAAGATCAATGTTGTGGAGTTCAAAAATCTCGCCGGAGAGGAGAGTCTGTTCAAACGGCTTCAGTATCCGATGATCAACTCCATTGCCATGGATCATAAATAACGGCATCGGCGCTTTGGTCGTTGTGTCCATAACTGCGGTATTGACTTCACTTTCAGCGATTGCGTTCCTGAACTGTGTGTTCGGCAACGCAACTAAGTCTACGAAAGAAGGCAGGGTCCAAGGTCAATTGGTCGGCGCAGGCAGGATACAGAATTCGTTTCCCGATGGGTCCAAAAATACACGCCAGGGAATCTCTCCCCATTCATGGTGGAATTCGCTTCCGCCAAGCTGCTCGACTCGTTCAACGATCTGTTCTACATCATCGTCTGGTTCTAAGCGTAGATCTAAATGAATTGAACTCTTGGAATCGGCCTTGTCCTGCTGTTGTGGCACTATGCCTAACAGTGGCCCGACCTTATTTGGGTGCTGGAGTACCGTGGGCGATTCTGCGCTCTGTTTCCAACCGGTCAGTGCTGACCAAAATTTGATATCGCGAACTGGATCGGCACTCCAGACTTCCACTGCTAATAACTTAAATCGACCCGAACCGTCGCCGGGCTCAACTACAAGGTAATCTCGCCCAGCACGGTCCTGTAGCTTCCTGCGCGGCGCGAGGTAATGAGCCGATGTTGCATAATCATCGGCATTCGATTCGATCACCACAGGAAATAGTCGCTGCGCTGAAACACCCGAGTCACTGACTGTCGGGAAGCAAAGATCCAGGAAGCTATTATCCGAAAACTGAAGTCTCGTTTCGTAGCCGCCGGAATTATCACTCAACGTTTCCGCACTGAACAGCTCTTCCCAGAAGATGCCCTGTTCATGCGGATTTGATGCGTCAAAGACCAGATTTTCCCAGTACATCTCGCCCCTCGATAATCAGTTTCTCGTAGTCCGATTTTTCTTGACTTTGAATTCTTAGCCCTGGCGCCAAGCGCTCAGCTGCTGCGAGGAAACTTCAGCCAGCCACTTCTGCCACAGCGGGCCGAAGCTCACGCGACGAACACCCAGTTCACGCAAGGCGGCAAGATCACCAGCAGCGTGAGCGGTCACCGGGTGAGCCGTCACGTTCACTGGAATGGATACGGCTTCAACAACTTGTTTCACTTGATCCGCACTGGACAGAGCCACGGGATATACGCTGCGAGCCCCGGCCTCTTCAAGCAACTTGATGCGGGCGATAGCTTCACCTAGCGGATCAGAAAATTGCTCGGACAGCTTCACCGCATCGGTTCGACCGTTGATCACAAAATCAACGCCAGCCGCATCTGCCGCTGAGCGAACACCGTGAATGTAGTCGGCATGCTCTTGGCGGTCTCGCACGCGCTTACCTTCGCCGTGAACAACATCTTCAATGTTCACGCCCACTGCACCGGCAGCATAAACGCGTTCAAACAATTCCTCAGGCTTTAGTCCATAACCCGACTCAACATCGGCACTGACCGGGATTTCCACGGCACCGGTAATCCGCTGAACTACGGCAAGGTAGTCAGCAAAATCCATCTGCTCCCCATCGGCACTGCCGATGGAGTCTGCCACCGGGTGACTGCCGATAGTCAGGCTTTCAAACCCAGCTTCTTGGGCCAGCGAGGCACTGAATGTATCCCATACGGTGGGCATGACCAGTAGCTCTCCCGACTCGTGTAAGCGGGCTAGGTTCTGGGCGCGTTCGTTGAATACTGACAAGGTGACCTCCTGAAGAAAGTGGTTCGTGCTCAGTCTACGTAGCCGTAAGCATGTACCAAGGGACTATGGAAAACTCTCAGCTGCTTGATCAGTTGTGAGCTCTTGTCTCAGACTCAACCATGTACAGCAGAGTTTCATTCCTGCCACCGGTGCTGCCTGGATCTTCAGCCCTTCGTCCTACAAATCTCAGACCGGCCTTGATGAGCACCTTACTGGAACCGAAGTTTCGTGAATCGCAGGTCGCTTCAATCTGGCGAAGCTGCAAGAGCCGGAATCCTAGGTCTACCAGTGCGACTGCTACTTCGGTCCCCAAGCCCTGTCCCCAATAATCCTGATGCAGGGTGTAGCCAAGCTCGCCGATTCGTTGTTCTTCATTGGTGGTCCATACCGACGCTGTCCCAATGACCGCGCCACCAAACATGACCGCCATCATTAACCTGCCGGGCTTGGTCACCAGTGCGTCGCTCAGGAAGGCTTGAGACTCCTCAAGCTTGTTGGGACCCCACAGGCTATATCTGCACACCATCGGATCCGAGGCAAAGGAATGCAGTGCATCAATGTCAGTTTCCAAGAACTCGGCGAGCGCCAGAGACTTCGAGGTTGCAAAGATCCGTCGTGTGGGTTGAGCTGACGAACCCTCGACCGAATGTGCCACGTCAAGGCCCGGTACTTGTTCCACGTCCACTCCCCTTGAATCTGATTTTCCTGCCAGTCTAGGCGTTCATGGGCGGACCCTATCTGATTTTACTGCTGCGTGGGGAGGATATTTCGTGCCTATTAAGCGAGTTTGAGATTCACTGCAGTTTTTGGAATCGTGGCACGAACATGCCTTGACCTTGGTATGTACGCAACCGGAAGGAGAGCCATCGTGCTCGCACTGACCGATCAAGCATCATCCATCGTGACCGCAATCGTCACCAACCAGTCTGAGGCCGAAAAAGCAGGCCTGCGCATCCACCAGGCTGACGCTACGACCGCACCTGAAGAAGCAGCGTTTGCCATTCAGATTGTTCCTGAACCAGAAGAAACCGACACTGTTGTTTCGGGTGAAGGTAGCCCTGTCTACCTGGACGAGCTCATCGCCGATGACCTGGACGACAAGGTACTGGACGCAGCAGTGGACGAGCAGGGCGGCGTCAGCTTCCAGATCCTAGTACAGAACTAATAGTTCTAGAGCACTACCCCACAGACTTCCAGTGAGAGCCACCTACTTTGGTGGCTCTCACTGTGTTTAAGCCCTAAGCCGGTGTTGGACCAAACGGGTTCGCAGGTTGGGCCGATCCGGTCAAGAATGGCTATATGCCTTTTGCTGATCAACTTATCGGTGTAGACGTAGCCGAACGCCTCGTACACGAAATCCACGCAGTCGACCCGCAGTGTTCTCTAGAAAATCTTCGTAGCGCAACAAAGATTCTGGATCCGCTGAGTCTGCGTGAACGCTCGGATGCTCTGCGCGATGCCCTGCTTACCGACTACCCCGAGTCATATACGCAGCTGGCGAATGTGGTGAAGAAGGCTGCTGAAACTTCGCAGACCTTTAGCGGGTGGATGATCTGGCCGGTGACCTCCGCCGTGGCAACCCGTGCCGACAGTGAAAATACGACAGCGTCATTTACCGATGCCATGGCGCTGCTGGGTTTGCTCACCCCACGATTGTCCTCGGAATTTGCGATTAGGGTTTTGCTCAAGCATGATCTCCCCGCCGCACTGAATCTTGTCCAACAGTGGACCGACTCATCCGATGAGCATGTTCGCAGGCTAGCAAGCGAAGGCACGCGTCCTTATTTGCCTTGGGCGGTCAGGGTTCCTCAGATCGTGAATGACCCGGCCTGCACTATTCCAATTCTTGATGCGCTTTACCGTGATGAAAGTGAGTACGTTAGGCGCTCGGTGGCTAACCACCTGAACGACATCAGTCGCCACGATCCCGAACTAGTCACCTCAACAGCCCAGCGCTGGATGCAAGCGCCAGAGGCCACAACACCAAAACTCGTCAAGCATGCACTGCGCACGCTGATCAAAAAAGGTAATCCTGCGGCGTTAGCGCTACTTGGTTTTGGCACTCCGACGGTTGAGATCAACGGGCCATTGATCCACGAATCCCAGGTTCCTTGGGGCGGAACCGTGAACTTCACTGCGACTGTCCGCAATACCGGTGCCGAGCCTACACAGCTTGCCATCGACTACGTGTTGCACCACCAAAAGGCCAATGGATCAACCACAGCCAAGGTCTTTAAGCTAACGACTCGCACCCTGTCCCCAGACGAAACCCTGGATATTGCCCGTTCGCATTCCTTCAAGGCCATTACGACTCGTCACTACTACCCCGGAACGCATTCAGTGTCCCTGCAAGTTAATGGTGTGCCTACCGATACTGCAGAGTTTGAGCTCCTGCCTGAACCCACCGATAAATCTTCCTAGTTACGGGAAAAGCTTCTGAACCAAAGCCAACCTAGGTTCACCCCTGGGCAAGTACCGTTAGCTCTTGCAAACCTGGCTTCCAGTACCCGGCGCGAATTGCAGTGAATTCTCGGCAACACTCGGCTCCCAACTCATCGAGCGCTCGGAGGTATTCAGGGACTATCTCGCGTGGAAGTCGTAGCCCCATGGTCAGATGCGGGATCCATCGTGGCCCGTGTCCAACAGTGTTCACTTCACTGATGGTTCGGCCCGCGTGTTCTAACTGAGGGGAAGTTTCCAATAACCAGGCAACGGTTTGTTTGCGTTTGGTTCCGAAAACCACCGTTCCCACTCGTTTGAGTTGTGCCGGGATCACTGCCGGCAGCAGGTCCGTGGCGCAATGGATCACTTCGTCGGCTAGTTTTGGCGCGAAAGTAATGCTGATATGTGGAGTCTGATTCTGTACGGGAAATCCCTGCAGGGCTAACGCTGCAAAGATTTCACGAACCTGTTGTTCCTCCGACTCGGATAAGTGCAACAAGATGTTTTCTGGTGACCTACTCATCTTTATCACTCCCCGTTCAGCTTGCTCTTCGTTGTAGTTTCTCACGCTTAGTGTTCTCGATTCGGCCGATCCTCTGGTTGACGCTGTGCAGCGTGTGGGACAGGATGAGCGTCAAAGCCTTACATGCGCAGCGCTACTCTCAACCGCGCTGCGTGTAAGTTCGCTGACGGTTGATGGGTGAAACAACATGGCAACGCGTGAAGTTAATGGCGTGAAATTAGGTATCGAAAGTTTCGGCGATGATGCTGATCCGCTCATGCTGCTCATTGGTGGAACCACCATGCTTTCGTGGCCCGATGCGCTGTGTGAAAAAATCGCCCATGCTGGCCGACATGTAGTGCGTTACGACTTACGTGACTGTGGAGAATCCGATACCGAGGATCCTATTAACCCGAAATACACGCTGCGCGATCTCGCTGCGGATGCTGTTGCTCTGGCACAAAGTTTAGATCCACGTCCTGCACATCTAGCTGGCATTGGCGTGGGCGGCATGGTCGCTCAAGTAGCGGCGCTGGATGCTCCAAATGCTTTCTCTGCTCTCACGCTATACGGAACACGACCTGTCGCTCCGGGCCCTGTTGATGAAGATTTACCGGAACATGATCAGCAGATCATGGGCCAGTTATTCTCTTCGTCCATGCCCGATTGGACGGATCGCGAAGCCGTAGCGGACAGTTCGGCCATTGGCGCCGGCATCTTGGGTAATGATCCAGTTCAAGCACGGCACACTGCCTCGCGTATTTGGGACCGGACCTCTCCCAACACTGTGCCAGTACACATGGCCAATCAGCTGGGCATCGTCTTCTCAAAAATTGATTGCACTCCGCGTTGGCGAGAACGCTTGGGGTCGCTTCAGATACCTACCTTAGTGATCCACGGTGCCAAGGATCCGTTCTTCCCGCTCGGAAACGGCCAAGCCCTGGCCCGCGAGATCCCCGGGGCCACATTGCTCGTCTTAGACCAGGCCTCTACTGCTATCCCCGATCACAGCGTTCAAGAGATTTCTGACGCGATGTTAGGGCTGGAAAAGTCTTGAGCTCATTACCCTAGACAACGGCTACGGACTTGGGCATTGTTGGTCAAACACAGACTTTGACGTGAACAAACTGGAGGACCCTCATGGCCGAGGCTTACATCATCGATGCACTTCGAACTCCAGTGGGGCGGCGCGGAAAGGCGCTTTCCCAAGTCCATCCCCTAGATCTTGCTGCTTTTCCGCTCGCTGAGCTGGTGCAAAGAAACAACATTGATTCTGACCAATACGACGAGATCATTCTTGGCTGTATCGACCAGGTAGGTCCTCAAGCAATGGACACCGCCCGTAATGCGTGGCTAGCGGCTGGACTCTCCGAGTTAGTCCCCGGAACCACCGTTGAACGACAGTGCGGTTCAGGACAGCAAGCGGTGTCCTATGCAGCCCAAGCGGTCGCTAGTGGCAGCAGTGATCTGATCATCGCTGGCGGAGTTCAGTCAATGTCTAGCATTCCGTTGTCCTATTCCAACACGGCAGCCACCGACTTTGGATTCCCGGATCCCTACACCGGCTCCAAGCTGTGGGCAGCCCGCTACGGAGACCAAGAAATCTCGCAATTCCGCGGAGCCGAAATGATGGCTCAACACTGGGGATTTTCGCGTGAACAATTAGAGGACTTCGCGGTCACCTCCCATGAACGGGCCCTGGCTGCTCAAGCGCGAGGATATTTTGACCGAGAAATCCTGGCCATGGATCAGTTGCAGACAGATGAAGGTCCCAGGGCCGTGGACCGCGGCAAGATGGCAAGTCTCGCGCCAATCGTCCACGACGGACGGCATACCGCAGCCACTGCATCCCAGATGTCTGACGGTGCGGCCATGCTATTGATCGCTTCCGAAGCAGCAGTAAAACGTTACGGTCTAAAACCACGGGCCCGCATCCACCACGTCTCTGCGCGTGCAGATGATCCAATCATGATGCTTTCCGCACCGATTCGTGCCACCAAGTACGCGTTGGAACGCACCGGTATGGCCATGGCGGACATGGACCGTATCGAAATCAATGAGGCCTTCGCTTCAGTGGTACTGGCATGGCAGAAGGAAACCGGTGCCGACATGTCTAAGGTCAATGTTAACGGCGGCGCCATTGCGCTGGGCCATCCCATCGGCGCCACCGGCGCACGTTTAATGACTTCGCTACTACACGAGCTAGAACGTAGTGACACGCGTTGGGGCTTGCAAACCATGTGCGAAGGTGGCGGACAAGCCAACGTCACCATCATTGAACGACTCTAAAACTATCCGGCGACAAGGGATCTCACTATGAGTTCATGGACAGAAAAGTCAGCAACGGCCCGCGATGATTCGAACACTATCCCCGCATTGCTTCAACGTGGTGTCTTGCGCAATCCGCTGGCCACAGCACTGAAATTCGAGGACCGCACGTGGACCTATCAAGCTCTAGCGATAGCAGTGAATCAAGTTGCAGGCAGACTGAAGGCGCTTGATCTACCCACAGGATCTCGAGTCGCGGCCTTTGCCGCCAACAGTGATGCCTACGCCATCTTGTTCTTGGCCTGCGCCTCAACAGGGTTGGTTCATGTGCCGGTGAATTTCGCTTTGAAGGGTGATGAGCTGCGCTACCTGCTACAAGATTCTGGGGCTTCTCTGGTGATCGCAGACCAACCTCGCCAACAGCTGGTCCAAGAACTGGCAGACCGCCACGAATTGCCCAAGGTGCGTGAAATCTGGTCTCTGCTGCCTCTCGAAGGAAACGAGAACAGTGTTTTGGCAACGGCCTTGAGCAAGGAGAATTCCGAAGAATACTCAGGCGTGAAAATCACCAGTACTGACCTCGTTCAGCTGCTCTACACCTCTGGAACAACCTCGGCACCGAAAGGTGCGATGATGACCCACGGTGCCCTAATTGCCCAATACGTATCGGCCATCATCGCCCTAGATCTGGATGCCGAAGACCGCCCGTTGATTGCAATGCCGCTCTATCATTCGGCAGCGATGCACGTGTTCTTGTTGCCTTATCTAGCTCTCGGCGCCAGCGTCCGTTTACTTTCCAAACCGGATATCGCTGAAATATTAGAGCTCGTTGAATCCGAACATATTGGATCTCTGTTCCTGGCCCCAACGGTTTGGGTTCCGTTGAGCAACCATCCGGACCTGGCAACTCGGGATCTCAGCTCGCTAGCGAAAGCTCAATACGGCGCATCGATTATGCCGGTCACCGTGTTGTCCCGGTTGCGCGAACGCTATCCGAAAATCGGCTTTTACAACTGTTTTGGACAATCTGAACTGGGGCCGTTGTGCTCAGTACTGAGGCCAGAAGAACACGAGGTCAGGCCAGCCTCCTGTGGTCGTCCGGTGTTCTTCGTCGAGGCAAGAGTTGTCAATGCGCAGGGCATGCTTGCCGAAGCAGGAGAACCCGGTGAAATACAATATCGTTCTCCTCAAGTGATGAAGGGGTATTGGAACAAGCCTGAAGAAACTGAGCAAGCGTTTATTGATGGTTGGTTCCGCTCTGGTGACCAAGTTGTCAAAGATCGTTCCGGCTACATTCAAGTAGTGGATCGCATCAAGGATGTCATCAACACCGGAGGTGTTTTGGTGGCACCCCGCGAGGTTGAGGACTGCATCTATGAACTGCCAGAAGTTGCGGAAGTCGCTGTTGTTGGCATCGATGACGAACGATGGATAGAAGCGGTCACCGCTGTGGTGGTGCTCAGAGAAGGCACGCATCTGACCGCCCAAACGGTGCGAGACCATGTGAAATCGCGCATGGCTGGTTACAAGGTGCCCAAACGTGTTGACTTTGTCGCCCAGCTGCCCCGCAACCAATCGGGCAAACTACTTAAACGTGAACTGCGGGCTGAACGGGCCGCTACCGGAGGCCCCGAGAATGGCCACTGATCCTTGGATGAAATTTGATCTGAGCACACCGCTAGATACCGATTATTTATCGGCTTTTAGCTCAGTGACCAGTGCGGACCGCGAGCACTGGACAAGGGCCCGTCAATTCGCTGAAGAGGTCTTCCCTGTTATCAACGAGCACTGGGACAAGGCACACTATCCCGTTGAATTGGTTAGGAGGATGGGCGAGCTTGATCTGCTCACCGACGGGCTGGATATCGCCGGACACGCGAAGTTTTCACCTCTGGCGGCCGGATTGGTGACCATGGAGATTTCCCGCGCCGATGGCTCTATGGCTGCTGCCGCTGCCGTTCAAGGTGGACTGGTTCTACGCAGCTTGAAATTATTCGCAACACCCGAACAACAAGAGCAGTATTTGGAACCGGTCGCCACCGGAAAACTGCTCGGTGGCTTCGCCCTCACCGAGCCGCACCACGGCTCCGACTCTGTCAGCCTTGAGACTTCCGCCCGCAAAGATGGTGAGGAATGGGTGCTCAACGGCAATAAAAAATGGATAGGAAATGGTGCAGTCGGCGGCATCACTATCGTCTGGGCTCGCGATGAGACTGACGGTCAGATCAAGGGATTCATCGTTGACCAACAAACTCACGGCTACGAAGCAACACCCGTTCAAGGCAAAGGCGTACTACGGGCCATCGAGCAAGCCGAGATCAGACTTCATGAGGTGCGTGTTCCGGGCACTGCCCTATTAGCCAACGCCACGTCGTTCAAGGATGTATCAAAGGCCCTAGTGGAAACCCGAGTGAACGTGGGCTGGTCCGCCCTAGGTCACGCCCTATTCTTGTTTGAGGCGGCGTTGCAGTACGCCAAGGAACGTGAACAATTTGGCAAGCGGCTTGGTGCTCATCAAATTGTGCAATCGCTCCTTGCACAGATGCTCTCGGAACTGACGAACATGCAATTACAGTGCGTCGCGGTCGCAGCCGAACAAGCCGCGGGCAACCTCCGTCCAGCCCAAGCCTCGCTGCTGAAGTACCACAACACCCGGGCAGCTCGCCGGGTGGCAGCAACGGCCAGAGATATGCTCGGCGGCAACGGCATCCTGCTGGAAAATCACGTCATACGCCATGTTGGAGATATTGAAGCGCTACATACCTATGAGGGAACCGAAACTATTCAAGCGCTCATTCTCGGTAGAGACCTCACCGGCTTCAGTGCATTTGGCTAAGTGGGATGGCTAAGATATTCATGATGTGCACTACGTGCCTAGCTTGCGTTGCAAAGGACTAAATATGGCTTATCTCGTTGATTTTAAAGATATGTCCACCGTGGGATTAGAGACTTCTCCGGTCGCCGAAGCCTTGGCTGGGTTGCGTGCCAACGAGGCGCGATATCTGAAGAATAAATTTGATCATGGCCTAGTGCTTGAGGATGCAGCTCAGAGCGCAGAAGTGGTCCAGTGGGTACACAATATTCTGCTGAAAGAACGCGAATTAGAAATCGCTTCTCGTCCCCTGCAGGCTTGCGTCTTTGAGGCAGATGGCGCCAAGCGAGCCTACGTTTTTTATGAGTCAGGATTATCCATCAATGTCCTCTATGGACTAGCCGACGGTGAAAAACGCGCAGTGGGATTTAAGCTCTCCGACGGAATGGAAGTGCCCGAAGAGCTGGCAGATAAGTTCAAGTTCGCGCGCCAGAAGTCAAAGCTCGCCGGAACCATCCGCGGATCCTATTTTGTGATTAAGGGCCAGTACTAACCCCCCAGTTGCCGGTAGCCGTCTTGCGCCGCTTCGCGTAGGAATTCTTCTGGCCACAAGGCCCTCAAATCGCTAGAGAACCTGAAGTTCTCTAGCGATTTTTTGTCCGCGTGTGCTTGGCCGATTTCCTGCGCTAATTGTTCAAGGTGTCCTTGTTGCCGGAGAACAAAGTCGCTGTCTACTGGTTCACCGTGGCCTGGGATTACCGTATGCCCGGGCTTGATTAGCTCTAATAAGGAAGCCAGTACTGCTGCCCAGCCTTGTGGTTTTGACCCTTCCCCAAACATGGGCGGACCGGATTCTTCGATGATGTCTCCAAGGAACCAGACTCCGGCATCGGGGACCAACACGGCTAGGTCCGTTTCCGTATGCCCAGGTCCCAATGGCAACAATTCTAGGATGCGGCTGCCGAGAACTACTTTGCTGGCTGTCTTGATGGGCCTGCTAGGAGGCGTGAGAATCACGTCATGCCAGCCCCGGTCCCTTTCGGACTGTGGCTGCTTTTGAGCTTGTTTCAGAAGCGGTTGTTCATATTCCTGGAAATGTGTCGGGATCAGATGATGTCCGTAAATAGGTATCCCTGCATCCTGAAATACCTGATTTCCAAAAGTGTGATCATAGTGCGCGTGAGTGTTGACTACGGCAACGATCGGCAGCGCCGATAGTTCTGCAACGTCACGAATGATCTCTTGCGCTTCTTCGGGGTTGTTACGTGTATCGATAACCGTAGCTCCGGTGGGGCCAAGGACCACACCTACCGAAACATCGGCAGGGTTGTAACGCCGGTGAAAGACTTTGTCGCCTACTTCTAACCACTGATTACTGGCTCTTCAAGTTTTAGCGTGGTGACCCCGAAAAAGAAGTAAGGCCCGCAGTCCTCTGCGAAGATGAGTGTTGTCTAGACATACATCAGCAAGGAACTACGAGCCGTGTTCAAGGATACCGGGCCAATCGATGCTGCGTCGATTCTGTTGAACCTCAACGACTACCGCGTCATCAGCGCCACCCACGAAGCAGACGGACGACAAGCCCTCATCGAGCCCAAAGCTACCGAAGCAGCATGCCCCACCTGTGGAGTGCTCACCCAACGAATCCAGGCCAGACCAATACATCGGGTGAAGGACGTGCCAGTCGGCGGCACCGACCTGCAGGTATTGGTGCGCAAACGCCGTATGGCCTGCCAGGAATCGGCCTGCGAACGCCGTTCATTCGTTCAAACCACCGAGCAACTCCCGTTCCGTGCCAGGATCACCACACGACTCTCCCAACAGTTCGTGGACGAGATGAGTTCCGAACTCAGGGCAGTGTCCCGGGTCGCTGCCGCGCATGGGGTGTCTTGGCCTACGGTCATGGCCCGGCTAACCACGATCGGTGAACTGGTCGGGGACGTGGACCGCATGTTCATCCGCCGGCTCGGCATTGATGAGCACCGGTTTCGCAAAGTCCGCTACGCACGGGGCCGGACCGGGAAAGTAGTGCGGATTGAGCCGTGGTCGATTGTGTTTACTGATCTGGATACCGGAAAGATTCTGGATATCGTGGACGGACGCCGCGGCACGGCGGTGAAACGGTGGCTGAAGAATCGGCCACGGTATTGGCGCCAACGGGTGCAGTACGTCGCGATCGACATGTCATCGGAGTTCCGCAAGGCGGTGCGGGAGAATCTGCCGAAGGTAAAGGTTAGCGTGGATCATTTCCACGTGATTCAGCGGGCGAATCTGATGATCACCCAGGTCCGCCGACGTCGCTCCCACGAAGTCTTTGATCGTCGTGGCCGGGCTGCTGATCCGGCTTACAAGTACCGGAAATTATTGACTTGCAATCTGGAGAACTTGTCGATCAAGCAGGTTGAACGGTTGAAGCTGATCTTGGAATCAGACCCGGAACTCGGAGTGATCTATGCGATCAAGGAGCATGTGCGGGAACTATTGAAAGCTACGAATATCCATGAGTTCCAATCCCGGTGGGCGGTGCTGGAAAAGTCCGTGCGAGCAACAACAATGGTTGAGGCGAAGTCGCTGTTCCGGACGTTGACCGGATGGCGCAGGGAGTTGCTGGTGTTCGTTAGAACCAGATTGACGAACGCCAGGAGTGAGGCAGCGAATCTGACGGCGAAGAACTTGAAACGCATTGGCCGGGGTTATCGGAACCATGCGCATTACCGCCTTCGGATACTGTTATATACGGCAGGGCTGCGCCCGTGCTGAACACTCTGCACCACGCTTAAGTTTTAAGAGCCTGATTACTGGGCAAGTTATCTCCTAGTTGTGTGCTCTACACATGACGCGTACACCGGCAACGGCTACCTCCGATTATCCGCTGATGTGTTTGATCTCAACGCGGCGGATTACAGTCAAAGTCTCGCCTGTAATCAACTGGATGACTAGGCTAGGTAAATGGCCACTGTAATTCTTGTGCGGCATGGCCGCACCACCGCCAACGCTTCTGGCGTGCTGGCCGGACGAACACCTGGAGTCAGCCTCGACGAGACCGGTGAGGCACAGGCAGAACGCACTGCCACCAGACTCGCAACAATTCCACTGGCCGGCATCGTTTCAAGCCCGTTAGAGCGTTGTCAGCAGACCGCCGGCTTCATTATCCGGCACCAGATGAACCCACCAAGCCTTGAGTCGGCTGAAGATCTGACCGAATGTGATTACGGCAGCTGGCAGGGCAGCAAGCTCAGTGAACTCTCCGTTCAGGCCCTTTGGTCGAAGGTCCAAGCTAACCCCTCGGCAGTCACCTTCCCTGACGGTGAATCCATGGCTGGAATGCAAGCCCGTGCTGTGGCAGAAATTCGCAGATTAGATGCGGACTTTGAAGCTAAGCACGGACCTGACGCGGTATGGGTGGCGGTCAGCCATGGCGATATCATCAAATCAGTATTGGCCGACGCATTGGGAATGCATCTTGATCTTTTCCAACGTATCAACGTGGGACCGGCTTCAGCATCGATTGTGCATTACGGTTCTGGCTCCCCCACGGTGCACTCGGTCAATACCGAAGATGGGGATCTTTCCTGGTTGGCCCCGGGACTAAAAACAGTCGACGCCCCTGTGGGCGGCGGAGCAGGACACTAAGGAAGTAGACATGGCGGAAATAGTCCACGATTTTAATTGGCCCGATCGAGTTGTCATTGGCACCGTCGGCGAGCCGGGCTCACGTACCTTCTATTTGCAGGCACGCGCTGGATCAACAATGACCAGTATCGCCTTGGAAAAGCAGCAAGCTGCAGTCGTAGCTGAGATGATTGACGAAATTCTTGATCAAGTCTCTACGATCTCCGGTAATGCTTTCAGCGTTCCGACTCACACTCCGGTGGAGCTAGTAGATAACGATCCTCTGGAAAAGGTCGAAGAGGCCTTCCGCGCCGGATCAATGAACCTCGGTTGGGACGCCACCGTGGCGCAAGTAGTGCTGGAAGCCTTCTCGCTGAACGAAGAAAATCCTGAGTCAGAACCTGAGGCAGTGATGCACGTGCGGATGCCAGTTGGCACAGCTCGTGCCTTCGCAATGCGAACCCATGAAATTGTGGCTGCCGGACGCCCAGTATGTTCGACTTGTGGCTACCCGATTGATCCAGATGGTCATACCTGTCAGGGACCAGAACTTTCATGACGCCATCTGATCTGCTCACCGATGAACTGGAACTCACCGGTCGAATCACCACCGCTTCCAATGCCACGTTTTTGGGCACCATCGGTGAGCTGAGCGTGGTTTACAAGCCTGTTAATGGCGAAAAACCTTTGTGGGATTTTCCAGACCACACCCTAGCTAACCGGGAAGTTGCGGCGTACCTGGTTTCTGAAGCGCTGGGCTGGAATGTAGTGCCACGTACCTGGTTGCGTGAAGGTCCATTGGGTATCGGCATGGTGCAGCTATGGCAAGATGTAGACCCTGAACAGCACGCCGTTGATCTGGTGGCCAGCGACCAGCTTCCGGCCACCGCCTGGCAAACGGTTCTGCATGGGGAAGATGAGAGTGGAGCGCAGGTGAGCCTGCTGCATGAAGATAGTGTTCAGCTGCGTCGAATGGCCGTCTATGACGTCTTGGTGAACAACGCAGATCGCAAAGGCAACCACGTTTTAGCTATGCCCGATGGACATCGATTCGGAGTAGATCACGGGCTGAGTTTCCATGAAGAACACAAATTGCGCACGGTTCTCTGGGGTTGGATTGGGCAGCCGTTGTCCGAGGAAGAAATCGACGGCATCGACCGGATTATCACCTTGCTTGATGCGCAGCTCGGCGAGCAGCTTTCCCAGTTACTGAGTATTGCTGAGCTAACAGCGTTCAAGGACCGGTGCCTCAGTTTGCGTGAAGACGCAGTCTTTCCTGGCCCCAGCGGTGAAATGCCGGCTGTGCCTTGGCCACTGTTTTAGCAGTAGCTTGTTGACCGGTCAGGCTAGAAAAATCTGGATCTCATGAAGTCTCACCTGCGCCAGAACACACGGGGCGTCCTGCCAACTAGAGATTGAGAAATTTCTTGAGCAGGCCCAAGACTCCTCGAGACTCACGCGCGCCGGAATTAGCCTGACGGTTTGCCGTCCGCTCAGCCTCGTGGGCATATTCCAACGCCAGTTCATCCTGACCGTCAAAGGCATGAAGTGCTTCACTGAGCGCTCCGATAACCAGCAAGTCGATATGAATTCCGGTGAGTTTTCCCGTTTCGTCTCTGCTCTCTACTACGGGGAATACCCGTTCTGGCCGAGCAATCAGAATGGCAATGTTTTCGCCGTCAACAGCTTTAGGCAATGTGGTGATCAGGGAGCCGAGTGGACCGTCAATTTCTGTATCCATCCGGTCGAACCACCCGGAACCGTCGCTGGGCGAAATGACAGTATCAAACCACGTATCTGGATCAGACGGCATATTGGGCACGATAGCTTCGGCATCGCTCATCGCAACACTGGACATCTCCGAGCTCGGGATACCTCGTAGATTTGGCATGCCCGCCCGTTGGTCTACCAACCGCGTCCCCGCTTCGACATGACTTGGCTCGAACGTGGCAGGGGCAACTGAGACAGTTGGCTGATCAGAGAGGACCAGGCTCAGATAGGCTGGTCGACTCAACGCTAGATCGTAGCTTTCTGGTACTTGGGCAATGGTTGCCACAACCTTGTAATCACCAGGCGGGATACTCAGCACACTAGGGGTCTGCAGCAGTAGCGGATCGCTGATAGCCAATTGACCCGAGGACACACGAAGCTTGCCGAACTCGAAGGTCTCAAATGTTGCAGGCTGGCCGTCAGGAAGACGGAACACTCCAGTTTGAAGGGCCAATAGTCCGTCTGCGCGCATCGCAGTTCTCCTCGTCGTCCCCATCTGGTGATGGCCTGATCCTCTTTTACGTCAGCGTACTCGCACCTAGATCTCGTACTTGGATCTTCCACCCCAGGATCGTAGGTAATGCCCATGCGGACAGGCACAATGGAACTATGAATGCTCACGCTATTTTTGCCGATTTCATCCAACGTCCCATCGACGCAGCCCATCGAATCCCAGAACTGAACGCTGAGCAATTGAACGCTCATCCCGGAAATCACCCGAACTCCGTGGCATGGCTGCTCTGGCACACCGGCCGCGAGATTGATGTTCAGCTTTCGCACTTGTACGGAAAACCTGAAGTATGGGAGTCCTACCGGGACCGTTTTGATCTGGGTGAACTCGGTGACTCAGTTGGATACGGGCACACCGAAGAGCAAGCTCGTCAGATTCAGGTCTCGGATCGTCAGCTGTTGGTTGACTATGTCGAAGCCTGCCTTCAAGCTCTAGCCGAATACATCAACGTGTTGACCGAAACCGACTTTGCTGAAGTGATCGATACGAGTTGGGAGACTCCAGTAACCCGCGGGGTGCGCCTCGTTTCCATCATTGACGATGCCACACAACACATTGGCCAGGCCGCCTACGCTGCCGGAGCAGTCACCGCCAACAGCTAGCGGTTTCTTGGAAAGCCTCTTCGTGCGTTGAGACCGGCTACAACGGTTTCACCATGATCAAGCAGGGTGTCCCAGGACCCCACAGGTCAGTTTCTTCTACTGCGAGAAATCCGCACCGCTCATAAAAGTGTCGCGTCCGGGCATAACCAACGTCCGGATGCGATGCTCCGAGAGTTTTGACTTCTAAAAGACGTACCCCACGGGCCCGTGCATCAGCCTCGATGGCGTTCATCATGGCGGTGCCGACGCCTGTACCGTGGGCCTGACGGTCCACTAGGGTCAGATGTATTTCAGCCGCATGCGCGAAGTGCCGATCAACAAGCGTTACTCCGAGGACCGCACCTGACTGATCACGGACCGTCCACGTTTCCTTGGTGTGTGCGGCTTGGATGTATTCGTCGTTGGCCTCGGGCTGGCCAAACCATTCGGGCACCGTAGCCAATAAACGTACAACGTCTTCTGGCACTGGCTCATCAAGCTTCGCGGTCCAGCTTTTGCCGGTTTTATTGCGTTGTTGATGCTCTTCCCAATCTTTGCGTAGCAAGCCGTAGACCCACGAATCCGAAGTATCGCCATTGACCGTGCAGTCTTGACGCAAGGTGCCTTCAAGCTGAAACCCTAGCTTCTCTAAGACCCTGGCCGAAGCGATATTTCTCGTGTCCGCTTCAGCTTGAACCCGGTTAAGATCAAGGGTTGTGTAAGCCCAGTCCAGCACCGCTCCAACCGCTTCAGTGGCGTAACCATTGCCCCAAGCATCTTCGTTGAAGCAGTACCCCAACGAAGCACTGCGGAACTCTGGGTTCCACGAATTGAAGGTGCACCAGCCCAGGAACGAGGCGTCGGAACTATGCTCAATTGCCAGACGGACGCCAGTTCCTTCTTCTGCCATACGATTGCAGGCGACGATGAACCGGTGGGCTGCCGCTGGGTCATCCCAGGGTGGCGAGTCCCAGTAGCGCAGCACAGTGGCGTTACTCTGTAGGGCAAACAGCTCCGCGGCATCCGCTTCGGTAAAGGCACGCAGCTTCAGCCTCGCGGTATGCAAGGTTGGTATGGGCAATGCTGGAGCAGGCGATGTCATACAAGGCATCCTGCCATGAATACAGCGAGCTCACGAGGTATTCGAGGGTGCACTTTTCTAGGTCTGAACAGGCTCAAGGTATTGCTCTGCAGTAAAAACGGACGGTAATCTACCCACTAGGTGCCGTTTGGCCCTTCCTCTAGTAATGACAGGTCAGCCCATGTCCTTCCAGGCGTATCTAGACACCATCGAGAAAAAGACACATCTGACACCTCGCCAGCTTGTGGCTATCGCCCACGAAAAAGGCCTCGATGCACCGGGAGTCAAAGCTGGTGAAATCTTGACTTGGTTGAAGGAAGACTACGAGCTGGGGCGCGGTCACGGCATGGCACTGGTTCACGTCATCCAAAAGGGACCAACGATCAGCAGCAAACATGTCGGGACCGATGGTGTCCACAGCGATGAGTCAGAGACGTTGTGGCTCGACGGCATAGCTAGCAAACCTTCGGCAAAATAAGACCAATAAACAATTCTGCTTTCTCATCACCGCATTCGGAGCAGACAAAAACGTCGCAGCGAAGCGACCATAGGAAAAAGTGCCTCGATGCCCCATTCTCATCCGCGTCCACTTTTTGATCCGGAGCCAGAGGCCTTACTGACTTCGGCCACCGACGAGCTCCCGCCAACTCTGACCGCTGAGATGATTCCGCTACTGCGCGAAGCTAACCCTGTCGAAGTGCCTCCAGAGCAAGTTCTTGCCGGCACCGGGATCATCCGCCGCGACGTCACCATCAAAGGCTTTGAGGGTGCAGAAATCGTGGTCTCGGTTTTGCAACGTGAGGGGCGAACCGGAAGCGGTCCAGGTATTTACTACACCCACGGTGGCGGAATGGTCATCGGTGACCGGTAGGCTGGGCTGAGCCAGTTCCTTCCTTGGGTTATCGAAAACGACGCGGTGGCAGTCACCGTCGAGTATCGTCTTGCTCCAGAATTCCCTGATCCCTACCCTGTAGAGGATTGCTACGCAGGGTTGGTGTGGACCAGCGATCATGCTGAGGAACTCGGTATTGATCCCACCCGACTAATAGTCGCCGGGGCCAGTGCCGGAGGCGGATTGGCTGCAGGCATTGCGCTGTTGGCTAGGGATCGAAAGGGCCCGGCATTGGCCGGCCAAGTGCTCATTTATCCGATGCTTGATGACCGCGACAACACCATCTCTACCTCTCAGATTGATGGAGAAGGTATTTGGGATCGCAGCAGTAATGTGATGGGCTGGACCGCTCTCCTCGGCGAGCGCAAGGGCACCGACGACGTGTCGATCTATGCTGCTCCAGCCCGGGCCACGGACTTGTCGGGGCTTCCACGCACGTTTATCGATTGCGGATCTGCTGAGGTCTTCCGAGATGAAGATGTCGCCTACGCAACTGCGCTTTGGCAGGCTGGCGTCCAAGCAGAACTACATGTGTGGCCTGGTGGCTTCCACGGCTTTGATATGAGCGCTCCGGACTCTGTGCTGGGCAAGAAGATGATTTCCACCCGGAGCCAATGGATTGCCCAGCTCTTCAATAGCTAGAAAGCGCTTCGTAAACTTCATCCTTGAAGAAAGCCGCGTCCACATGGGGACAAAGGCATCACCTATCCGCGCAACAAAGACTCTCAGTTTGGCAATGTGGGGCCCTGGGGCCCCGGACATTAGACTTCGAAAAGCTTTAGGCCGTCAATGTCCTGTGCTTCCCAGACATCAAATGCGTCTGTCTCGACCGCTACGCGAGCAAGAGGCAAAAGTCGTTGTGCCGCTTCTTCTGATTCGAACATTGCCAAGCCGACAAGTCGACCTGTTGTGGCATCTTGAAGTGTATGGACACCGATAAGTCCGTCATTACCGCGCATTGCGGCACCAAACCTGTGCATGGAATCGACTAGCGCATCTCGGTGCACAGGATGTGGAGTGTGGATAGACACAACCGTATACATGGCACCAAGAGTAGCACCGCAGAAACTTTAGGGTCAGATCCGCTTTCCTTACTTTTCGACAAGTTCAGCGAGCTGCGCAGTAACTAGACTCCACCCCTCAAGGAGCCCCAGCTCATCGTGTTGTGCTCGGGCAGCAGTATCGGCATGTCGGGCCACAATCCGGTAGAGGGTGCCTTCGACGTGATCGGTCAGTGTCACTTCACCGGTTACTGAAACCGGCATCGGGTTGGCCGGACGCAACGTACTATCCACGGCGTTAGTGAAGACGATGCGCTCTTCAGCGTCAACAACTAAGAAGGCCGCGTCCATGTGAGGCACAAAGCTCTTGCCGTCTTCGCTCATCTGGGTGACAAAGCCTCCACCTGCCTGTGCGTCAAAGCTCTCGACCTGGCAGAGATACGGCTTGGGGATCCACCACTGGGCAAAGAGATCCGGCTGGGTCCATGCGTTCCACACGGCCGCGCGCGGAGCACGAATGACGCGCTCGATAACAAGATCAAGGTCAGGATTCATGAGGTTCTCTTTCTGAGTCGCTTCGTTCTAATGCACTTCGAAGTGTAGCGACTCAAACGTCTTGAATCTCGAATAATCGGTACAGCAAAGATTCGGTCTGGTGCGGACTGCTAACTATCTCGCTTTTCCGTCATCAGCGTCTTGTATTTCTTGCAATGGTAGGACATTGTTCAGGTAAGAAGATAAGGAGGGTGGCGTGGTCATGAGAACAACAAGTCACAACGATTGGGCCACCATTCCCAACGGGATCACGGTGCTTCGATTCTTACTGGTCGTTCCCATCTGCATCTTATTGATTTCTGATGCCCGCCCTGTTCTCACCGCGACACTGTTATTGGCTTTTGGCCTGAGTGACTGGGTGGATGGCTTTATTGCTCGCAAGTTCGGTCAAGTATCAAGACTCGGAATCCTACTGGACCCCATCGCTGATCGACTGGGCATCGTTTCTATCGCCATAGCCCTCGTTGCCAGCGGCTTGATTCCGTTATGGATTGGTCTGGTGGTTTTCCTGACCGACCTGACTCTGCTTTGTACCTACTTTGTTCTGCGCCTGTCCGCGCCACCAGGTTCAACGATGCTCGGGAAGTTCAGAACCGCACTGTTCATGCTCGGTTTGGCGTTTGTCGCGGTAGGACGCATCGATGAACTTTCATGGCTTGCTCTGCCAGGGATTTACATTCTCTCCGCATCGACAGTGCTGCATTTGGTGGTTGGTTTCGGTTACCTGCTCATCATGCGTACCGAAGCTAGAAAACAAAAAACCGAGCAGTGAGGATACAAAGTATCAAGCCGACAAAAATCGGCCGAGGACAACTCACAATCGAGTGATATGTTCAGGCCTCGGCCGATTCGCAAAGGTTCGCTCTTGTCTATGGCGTCTGAGAACTACTCAGACCCACAATCTTGTGCGTGCTTCAGCGCCTGTCTCAGCCCTTCGGGAAGTCAGCCTTTACGAGTTCTTCCGAGATCTTCCAAATGCGCTTCGCATCCTCTGTGTTGCGAAGACGAGAGTACATTCGCTGCTCGGCGGGCGCGCCTTCAAGATGTCCGGGACCGCTAGGTCCATAGAGCGCAGCGGACTTCGCCTCAGGCGCGGTGGCGGCCATCAGTGCGGGCAGCTTCGCGCTCTCAACGGTTCCCAAGATGATGCCCCATTCGGACAGTGAGCGGATGATTCTCCGGCCGGGGGTGTCTTTAGATCGTCCTAGTTCGGGACGCGCTGCGAGCAGGTTCATCGGGGCGACACCGGGGTGAGAGAGGTTGCTACTGATCCCCCAATTCCCTGCCTGACTGAGTCGGTCTAGCTCTAGGCTAAAGAGTCCCAGCGCAATCTTCGATTGGCTGTAGGCCTTCATGCCTTGGTAGTTCTGTTCCCAGTTCAGGTCTTCCCAATTGATAGCTCCTTGGTTCGGCGCGATGCTCACTTGAGAGGTCACCCGTGCCTGGCCAGCTTTGAGGACGGGCAATAGGTGAGCCACGAGGGCGAAATGGCCTAGGTAGTTGGCACCAAATTGAAGTTCGAATCCGTCAGCGGTCTCTTGGCGGTTTGGTGGTGTCATCACTCCGGCATTGTTGATGAGGATGTGGATCGGCTGCCCCTCCACGCGTAGGGTCTGTCCCAGAGATTCGACAGAGTTAAGTGAGGAAAGGTCGAGATCCCGCAGGGAGATCTCCGCGGCTGGGACCACCTGCTTGATCTTGTCCAACGCCTTCTCACCCTTGAGTCTGTTACGCACGGGCATGATGACCTCGGCTCCAGCCGCGGCCAGTCGAGTCGCCAGTCCCAGTCCGATCCCATCGCTGGCTCCGGTAACGACCGCGCGCTTGCCGGAAAGGTCGGGCACCTGAATGTCGATGTTTTTGCGTGGCATGAATTCACTCCTGATTGTTGTGTGGCTATTTCCATCCTCCTAGAAGACCGCCAAGTTATTCAGGGCCTCTGAATCCCCCGATAACGAGGCCCAGGATTTGACCGGGCAGGCACCGAAAGGTGGATCAGCAAGTCGTGGATACGCAATAGCACGCGTGGTACAAAGAAAGAACACAATCGAGGGAGACGTATGACAATCGACAGGACCGGGTTGGCTCAGTTTCTGCGCAGCCGCCGGGAGTCGTTGCAACCGGAAGACGTCGGCCTTCCCCGCGGTCAACGTCGCCGAACAAGTGGGTTGCGAGCGAAGAAGTGGCGCTGATCTGCCATATGTCCACTGATTACTACTCGCGGCTCGAACGTGAGCGTGGACCGCAACCGTCCGAGCAAATGATTGCCTCCATCGCGCAAGGACTTCATCTCTCACTTGACGAACGCGATCATCTGTTGCGGCTCGCCGGACACAATCCACCGGTTCGTGGTGCTGCTAGCGACCACATCAGTCCAGGGCTATTGCGCATCTTCGATCGTTTGAATGACACTCCCGCGGAGATTGTCACGGAGCTCGGTGAAACCCTGCGGCAGACCGAACTCGGGGTTGCGCTCACCGGTGATCTGACCTCTTATAGTGGCCCTGCCCGCAGCATCATTTACCGCTGGTTTACCGACCCTGCAACACGACAGCTTTACGCGCCCGAAGATCAGAGCTTCCTCACCCGAATGTTTACCTCGGGACTGCGCGAGTTGGCCACGCTGCGAGGCCCTGGGTCCCGGGCAGCTCACCTGGCAGAGTTGCTGCTGAGCGAAAATGAAGAGTTCCGCAGTACGTGGGTCCGGCATGAGGTGGGCATTCGTCCTCAAGAAGTAAAACACTTCATCCACCCTGAACTGGGTGCCTTGGAGCTAAGCTGCCAAGTCCTACTGGATCCGACACAATCTCATACGCTGCTTGTCTATACCGCCAGCCCCGGAAGCCAGAGCTATGAGAAGCTGCAATTTTTGTCCGCCATCGGCACACAAACAATTCGCTAGGAGAAACGGCTAACGTCCATAAGGCAGGCCCGCGTTCCCACTGCCTACTTCACTGGAGCCAGCCGGTCCCCCATCATCCTTTGTTGCCAGCCGTAATAGGCCAGGACTGCTGGGCCTTAAAGTGGAACCACACTACGTTGCTGCGAATACTAACCTTCAGCGATCACCACGCGCGACCGCATAGGTCGACCTCGCCGACAGGCCACGAACTGGGCGGTGATCTGGTGGTATGACCAGCAATGTTTGCCCCGAATCCAACCCTCCGACATCTTTGAGATACTCGCTGTTGAAGAACCGTCGAAGCTCACACAGATCTTTGTCGGTGAACTGGTTGTGGGCGAGAACCTCGACCTAACAATGCTTCAGTAGTTATTGGTCCATGGATCAACCAGTTCGATGCCAGTATGCGCAAAGTCCTTCACGTTGCTCGTAGCGCAGGTCGCTCCATGTGCCAGACAGATCGCGGCGATCTGCGCGTCCGCCCCGATACGGTGCGAGCGCTGCGTCGATGCGCAAAGTCAGCTCTTCTCTTCGTCGGCCGTCCGGCAATCGTCGTACCCCGGCCAACAGCTCCGCGAGCGTGACGGATGTGATGGCGACATCGCCGGTCAAGGACATAAGCCAGTCCACCACCCGTGGTTCCGGCGACGGTCGGAAAATCTCTGAAATGACGTTTGTGTCGAGTACGATCACCCGAAGTCCACCGCCCGCGCGACGTCGTCGCGCACTGGTATCGGCAGGTCTTCGATACCGCCCACACCCTGAGCTGCTGAAAGCAGGGCAATTCCAATGTGCGGTCTCCGCATGGCCATCGTCAGGATGGCACGAACCTCCGCTTCCAATGACCTGCCGTGTTTCTTTGCCTGTGCAGCGAGCTGCTGTTTCACGCCGTCATCGAGACCGCGAACAATGATGGATGCCATTGGCGACCACCTCCTCGGACACCAATCAGGATAGCCCCGAGCGCGCAGCACTGCCAATGGTGATCACTCCCCACGCAACAACACCGTTGCATGCTCTTCATGAGGCGATCAGGGCGATGATCAGGTACAGACTTTGCGTTGCCGGACTACGCGTCGAAACCAGACACCTAGGCAACGGCCACCGACCTAGCCCAGATTCGGATGGGCGACTCCACGCTCCCAGAAACGTGCGGCACCGATGGGCCTTACTTACTACCTCTACTCGCAATGACAGTCTGTGCCGATTTCTGATCAGACCGCCCGCGCTTCAAAAATCATCACGCCTTGACTGCCATCAAATGGGGTCCGATCCCAATCTCCCCAGATCGCGGAGGTCTCAAAGCCAGCAGCTGCTAGCTGTTCCGTGAGCAGCTGAGCATCGCGGAAGGTCAATAGCACGCTTTCCTCGACCAACTCATTTTCCGATTCGAACCTACTAAAAGATCGGAGCTGTACCTGTCCCTCATCAAGCTCTGCCGTCTCGCTCCACTCGGTAAGCGGCCCATACATCGTGTCCCGAGTCGTCGGCTCTTCTGCCGCCCATTTTTCCCATGCCCGCGTGGATGGATTACGAGACTCGAAGGCCAACATGCAACCTTCCGAGGCCAACTTTCGCAGATCTTTCAGCGTGCGGTCCCAGTAGGGGTCCGGGATGTGCTGTGCCACGTTTCCCGTCATCACCATCAGGTCGAATGAACCTTCGCTCAGGGAACTGGAGTCCCCTTCAATCCACGTGACGTCGTTGGCACCCGGACGTTGACGCGCGTACGAGATCATCGCCGGAGACGGGTCAACTCCAACAACTTCCTGTGCGTGGTTCGCTAACGTGACAGTGAGGATTCCGGTACCGCATCCGAGGTCCAGGATGCGCTGCTTCTCGTGAGGCGAAGCCAGCGACCGGTAGTAATCGTGGTCCGGTCCATCCGGGTTGTCGCCGTCGTAGAGGGTGACCATCCGTGAATCGTAATCAGTGAACATATGCTCAGTTCTCTTGTAGACAATCGGCCATGAACTCAAACTGTCGGGGCCAAGACTAATACTTTGAATCATGGCATCGACCCCTCATCTTTCCAAGAACTTGTCCCCTGCGCAGATGATCGCGTTGCAAGATGATCTGTTGGCGAGCGCCGACCGGTTACGCACTTCTGCGCTATCAATGATTGAGCGCGGACTGGTACCTGTGGCTCGTCTCTTCGCGACCTCCAGCGTAGACAAAACCCGTAAGGCGATTGTTATGCACCAGCGCCGGGATGAGATGTCGCGTGAACCCGAGGGCGCCCCGTTTGTAAACAACGAGCTACGAGAGCTTTGGGACCAACGTGAGCTAACGCCGTCGGTTGTCTATGACTTCTTGATGTTTGATGACTACGGGTTCGAAACGACGCCCGCCGACTCCGATGAAACACGGCGGGTCATGGAAACCATTAACAACTGGCGTAGCGGCCGCCAATCAATCCATCAGCGGGACGTCTACGTTGCTGAACCCGATGAAGTTGTGGCCATACATTTGTTGCTTGATCGTGTTCATCAGATCGGCTGGCAATTGCGTATGGGAGAACATATTGAGGCCCAACGCCTAGAGCGGGCTGCACAAGATATTCCCCCAGCTACGGAAGAAGAGATTGAAGAAGCGCGATGGGGTTACCGCAATATCGATCCGGAAATCGCCGAAGGCAGCATCAACTCTAAGCGTCGGGGCACCAAAGGCAAGAAGTTCAATAATGCCGCTTATGCCTTCACGCTGGCGGAGGATCCTTTCGAGAACATGCACAAACCTGGCTACGAAGCACAGGATCGAAAACTCTCAGCGCTAAGCCGTCGGATCAAGGATGAAAAGGCTGCAGAGGTTCGAAGGAAAGAGGATGAGTAGTACAAACACAATCTTTGATGACGTTCCCTGATCCCTTTGCCATGGAGAAATCCGAGAACAAATCGCAGCGGCCTTCACAGCATTTGGCTTCAATACGGCGGAGCTTAATAAGGCTAAACTTCTCGCAGGAATTACCTCGAGCTACGAGACAGTTGCCTAAGCTCTTCAACCAGATCTTCGAATGGAATCCGCGGCTCGTCGCGCGCCTCTGCCACTGCACGAACATCAGCTTGGTCCTCCAACGCCTGCATTGCACGGTCGAAAAATTCGGGTGACACGAGGACAGCACGACCTGCACGACGGGAGATGATTTCGACAGGCTCATGCTGCGTAGCGGCGATGTAGTCGCTCGACTGGCTACGGAACTGAGAAGGAGTCGCTGAAATCATGCATCTATCGTACGACTTATCCTCAAGAGACGGACCGCAGATAAAGCGCTCAGCTTGATCTTCATCTCAGCGCGCCCGTATGAAGCCCCAGATTAACTAAATCTCTTACCGCGCGACCGATGTGGAACGAATGCTTTTTATGACATCTTCGAAGCGATAAGCGCCTCGAAATCAAACATTTCCGGCGCACCACTGCTTTCTCCAGCGATGAGAGTCGATCTTAGCGTCGCCAGATGCCTTTCTTGATCCTCCAATAGACAGAGCCCAGCACGGACGACCACACTGACTGACCCGTACTTTCCGCTCTCAACTTCACGGGAAATAAAGTCTGCGAAATGATCACCCAGGCTGATCGATGTGTTCTGAGCCATACATCCAATAACACTAAGGATCGGTAATACGGGACAGGACATCGCCGGGAACGTTCCGTCGATGGTACGCACGCACCTACAGATAGAAAATCAGCCCGCGCCTTTCGGCAACGGGCTGATCATGATGCTAGTAATTTTATCACTGCACAAGATGCACGATTAGTCGCCGGCAGCAATGACAGGAGCTGTTCTAAGGCTTGGACGTTGAGACAGACTCCCCCGATTCTCAGCATGGAGTCGCCTGTGGGTGGGCGACATGCGCTGTACCGACTAACGATCACCTAAAACTCGACGTTTGAGTGAGTATCAACAGTGAACAGTTGTCCGGGATAGCGCAGACCTGAGAAGTACATATTTGTGTGCGCCACGATCTGCTCGCCGGTCACTGCGACGCCATTCCACGCTGAATCTTCGGTGGTATGCGCGTCACTAACAAGAGTGACGTCAAAACCCTCGATTGCCGCGCGCTGCGTTGTTGTACGAATGCAGTAATCTGATTGCGCACCAGCCACCACGAGCCGCGTTACGCCAAGCCGTTCGAGTGTCTCCTTGAGATCTGTTTCTGCAAACGAGTCACGATATTGCTTGCACACAACAGCCTCGTCATCGCGCCATGCCAGTGGGGAGACTAGATCCCAATCGGCGGTCCCGACCCCCACAGGATCATGCATTACCCATACGACTGGGACCGACTCGGCACGAGCTCGCGCCACTAGTGTCGCAGTGCGTTGAACAACACCATCTGCATCGAAGCAACCTGGCACGACGCCCTGCTGCATGTCGATTATTACCAGAGCTGTTCGTCGTAATGCCGTGCTCATCCGACCTCCAACGGTGTGATCGCGGAGATCTGCTCGGATATTCGATCCTCTGCGATCTCCAGTTCGTACTGTGCCTGCAGGTTCAGCCAGAACTGCGGCGCGATGCTGAAGTACTTCGCCAGCCGTAACGCCGTGTCCGCAGTGCTTCCCCGCTTGCCGTGGACACTCTCGGTAATGCGCCGCGAGGGTACCCCGATCGACACCGCGAGCTTGTTCTGCGTGATCCCAAAGCCCATCATGAAATCCTCCAAGAGGATCTCCCCTGGGTGGATCGGTTCGATCTTGTCAGTGATAGTCACTGATCTGCCTTTCCTCAAAAACCTCAATGGTGATTACAAACCCGGTGAGCTCCGGACTGATCTGTTCGCCAAAGACGGTGAGATCCGGCCCAGCACCCTCCGGTACTGCAGCCTCATCCGGAAGCACCGAAACTGGAACGAGGCGACTAGTTCCTTTCATATTCTCCCCCTCGGCCTGACCGGGTGCGGTGTTGCCGAAGCTAGCAAATGATCCGTCTCCCAAAGGCTGCATCCGCGTGGCCCGCGTGGCCCGAGGTGTCACCACCCACTTGGCGTCTGCAATGACAGCATCCAGTGCAACTATCCGTCCATTTTGAACAACGCTTTCGTCATCATGGTGACTCTCGACTCCGGTCAGCGGCTCCGGCAACTCATTGGCAAGTTCGGAGCGCATGGACTCGGCATAGTCGGAGTCGTACTGCACTTCCAGCTCAGCGGCATCACCGACTCGAAGCGGGCCGCCGCAGCACTCCCATTCCCATGCACTGGTGTAGTAACGCTCGTACATCATGGCGCCGGCATCGGAGTCGACGATTTTTTCAGGGCCATGGGTGCGCCACTTTCAACGGGCCCTCTGGGTGCATCTAGGAGCGCATTCAGCGTCTGAAGCGCCTCGTTAACTGTCCGGCGGCTCTGGGCGAGCCGTTGTATGCGCTCATCGATGACCTCCAATTGCGCCACCAAGATCTCGACCCGTTGATCGTCTGGCAGAGCATCCCAATTACGCATCCGGCTTTTCATCTCGGCCAGCGAAAATCCTGCGTCCCGTCCCGCCTGCACCAGTTCGAGGCGACGCAAGGCATCTTGCGTGTAGTCCCGGTAGCGGTTCGATGTCCGTACAACCTGGCCGGGGCTGAACATGTCGTGCTCTTCGTAGTAGCGGATTGCTGATGGCGCGAGTCCGGTCAGGCGCGCGACTTCGCTTATTCTCATTGGTCCCCCTTGACCTTAAAGCTACTTGAATCTTTAGAGTTTGAGCTACCCCAGTTCCCGTCGTCTTCCGAAAGGTTCTCCATGGCCAGCCCGCTCTTCGTTTTCGCTGCAGTGTTGTTCTCTGCCCGGCTCTGCCTGCTGTTTCTTCTGCATTTTCTGCCGGGCGGCGTCCACCCCGTGCGCGACCCGGTCAGCGACTATGCCGTAGGTGAAGCACGGAGAACTCGCTTTATTGCCGCCATCGCATCGTGGGCGGCGGCCGCAGCCTGGATGGCCTTGGGCTCGGCGGTCTTGCTGCGCTCAGCACCCGGCCATGCGGCACAGGGTCTCGGAGCCTGGCTCTTGGTGCTCGGCCTGCTGTTGGCCGTGATGCCTTTGGTCCCCACCGACAGGGCTGGTTCCCCAGCAACACTGCGCGGACGCGTGCACTTGCTCTTTGCGATCGCTTGGTTCACCCTTGCGTACACGACCATCGAGCCCCTAGGTCAGCTCGTGGGCGATCCGCAGGACCATGTGCTTGGTCTGCTCGACTATGCTGCGGGCATCGCGCTGGCGGCACTCGTCGTTTCACTCGTGCTGCCACCCCTGCGTCGATGCACCTTCGGCATCGCCGAACGCGCCTTCATTCTTGTTGTCACCCTCGCACCGCTGATTGCCAGTGTTGACCTTGCCGTTCAGGGATTGGTAGCCGCCTAGGGTCCGCACCCCGCATCCAGTATCGACTGTCGACGGCCTTCTGGTTAGATCAAGGGCCCTGGTCGGAGGCCTGCTTCCAAGGTCCTATACTCGTGGCGGCCGATTCCAAGCCCTCTCCGTAAATTTCCCACAATTTCGGCTGATTTTGCCTAATCCATTCGAAACCCCGACGTACGTCCCGGTCGTCGATCCCCCAACTCCTGTCTGCCGCTGGAACCGACTCGATAGCTGCAGCAAGGTTCTGAATCATTCGCATTGCTTGGTGGTCGTCCGTGTCGGAAAGCCATCCGACCACCCCGATGAGCCATGCGACCGTGGCGCTAACAGGCTCAGTCGACCCTTCTCTAGACCATTGGTCGAACGTACGTAGATTGTCGCGATGAAGCAAAGTAGCAAGTGCCACAGGAACGGTATTCCTTATCACTTCGCTCGCACCCGCATGCTCATTCGAACGCCCAATCGCCACGTCATAAACTGCAAGGAGAGTACCAGTCAAAACATTCAGCTTGAGACCGCCCGAACGTCGGGAGTCTATTCGCTCGACCGAATACAGCAGACCACCCGCCACCTCGGGGAGGGCAATCACCAGTTCTCGGTAAAAACTGTGGCCTGCACGCTGATTCTCAGCGGTGCCCCCAGTAACAAGGGCGACGATTTTCGTTGTCTCAATCTTGATCCCTTGATTCACCGTGGTCTCTAAAAAATCGAGTAGTCCAGGATACGGATGGAATCCGCGAGTGCCGTCCGCATATCTGCGCTCAAGCCCGTCAACATAATGGCGAACGACGAGCTCGTCTAAGTCGTCACGGACCCTCACCCCGTTGGATGTTCCGGGCAACGCAAGGGCGATGTTCGCACGAAAGGTGGAGAGAAGGAGGTCCTTATCGTCACCTTGGTACTCGCCAACTTCTCGCCATAAGAGACCCAAATGCGTAGGGTCAGTGGACTGGTCCACGATAACAAGCAACGTATCGCGTCGCTGACGATTGGCGATCCGCTCTTGACGCGCGAGTGTTGCAGTTTGCAGCTCGTTCAATTCGCTGGCGCGATTCGATTGCTTGACTCCTAGCCGCCATATGAAAAAAGGGATCAGAGCAGTGGCCAAGAGGGTGACCAGACCCATGAGAGTCATCGGGTCGTCCCAGGTCCATTTCGCTGAGAAACTCTGCCACCATTCAGCCACCAAAAACCTCCAGAGGAAAGTACGCTAGTCGTTATTCCTAAACTCCACCGCCTTCGGTTACATGTCAACCTCTGAAAGCATCGCACCACTTCCCAAGTTTGACCTTGTCGTTACGTCAAGGTTTACCGTCTATTGCTATGACTATTTCAGTGATTGACAGCGCGTCAAGCATGCGCCAAGTACTCGCAACGACACCCTCCCAGCGGACCGATCTAATCCGTGAGATGTGGGCGCCTATGGCTGGGATGTACCACTTCATTCCCGGCGGCGTGGACATGGCCAACGTACACCGCCAAAATTTCGGCTTCGACTGGGACGGTGCAACCGAACCGATCCGAGAGGGTCTCGAGCGCCTCATCGAAGCAGACGTCTGGAACCGCATCACCAAGGCACTCAAGTCAGGAGCCGCGGCCTTGCGTTCGGCCAACCTTGGCATCGAGGTGCCCGACCTGAAGGTGCTCCTCATCCTAGGCAATCCCGAGAACAAGCACTTCATCGACGAAGTTCAGGGTCTGTCAGCATTCGGTGGCATTAGCGGATACATCACCATCACCATCTGGCCAACTCCTCAGGTTCTAAAACGACTCGAAGCGATTGTGGTTCACGAGCTTCACCATAATGTGCGGTATTCGCCCGACGGAATCATGTGGGATCCGTTGACCGTCACCGTTGGCGAACAGGTGATCTCTGAAGGACTGGCAGACGTGTTCGCAGCAGAGATGTTCGGCGACAGCGGGTACACGCACTTTGTCAGCGCGAGTACTTATTCCGATGACGAAGTCCTCGCGAAAGTTGTGTCTGGCCTGCACATCACAGGAATGCAAAACTTCACCGCGTGGGTGCATGGTGACGCGACAGCTCGCCTTTTAGGCGCAGACCCAGTAGGCCTGCCCACAGGTGCGGGCTATGCCGCCGGCGCAAGACTTGTACAGGCATATCTCGATTCGACAGGAACCACCGCGGCTCAGAGCATCGGCACTCCCCTGGATGAGGTTCTACGTGTCGCGTTGCCTCGACTGGGTTTGCGCCTCAATCGGGAACAATGAGAACGACGTCAACAAGCTGGAGGTAATCCGTGGAGTGGACCGTGCAACAACTCGCAGAACGCGCAGGTATCAGCGGGCGAACTCTGCGCCACTACCACCAGATCGGGCTACTCAAACCAGACCGAGTCGGGTCCAACGGCTACCGGTACTACGGGTCTCTCGCGGTCTCCCGGCTGCAACGAATCTTGATGCTACGACAAACAGGTATGTCGCTAGGTGACATCGCAGACGTGCTGGATGCGCCCGCAACAACTGAGGTGGAAGTCCAAGCGCTGACCGAGCACTTGGAGTTTCTCGCTAGAGAACACGATGCCCTGAACCGACGTATCAATGCAGTGGAGCACACTTTGTCCATGCGTCGCCAGGGCCGCGAACCTCGCATGGATGTCATGTTGGAAGGTTTCAACGACCGGTACGAGCAGGAGGTTGTCGAGCGGTGGGGCCGCGGCGCGTTCGACGCATCGAATCAGTGGTGGCACGGAAAGTCTTTCCAGCAACAGCAAGCTTGGAAGACTCGTGCCGATGCCCTCGTCGCTCGGTGGCGTGAGATCCAGGAAAACGGACATGAGGCGGACTCCCCTGTGGCGCAAGAACACGCGGCCGTCCACCTAGAATGGTTCAAGGAGATCCCGGGTACTCCTACACACGCTGGAGATACGGCGAAATCTAGCGACATGGTCCGTGGCTTGGCGGACCAATATGAATCGAACTCCGAGTTTCACACCGTCTTCGGCACACCCGAAGCCGCCGCGTTCGCCGCAAATGCATTGCGCTTTCACGTGCGAAAGGTAAGTCCCCTCGCCACAGAGTGAACCTGCTCGTTTAAAGCTCGATTGAAATTCTGGGTTCGCTGACATCTCCCTTTTAAGGATGCAGCCTTACAGCCATGCCACATTCTTCGAAGTTGTCTACACAAAATGCGCACCGGCTTCAAAAAGGAGCTGAGGGCGTAGGAGTGAAGAAAGCGTAGAAGCTAAGGCGGATCTCCACAGTTCCAGCACGTACTAACCTCACCTTCTCGCGGCCTTCGTAAATATCCACCCCAGAAAATGAATACCAAAGTTAGAAGCATTCGCAACAGGCCGATACGTAAAATTATCGCGCGCTCATTCGATGTCCTCAGCAGTGAAAACAGGCTACTAACTTGCTTCTCAAGAAAACGCGCCGCACTCGTGCCTTGCCGCGCGTATTCTGCACCCCAACAAGCCAACAAACTCCGACACAAGCTCCGGCCCGTAGTCGCGGACTATATAGTGTCGTGTAACGCACCGCGGTATCAAGTCGCTGATTCGCTCAATTTAAAAGTCGGCTGACGTGGAAATATTGCCAAAGGGGAAAATGTGGAAATCGAGTCAATTACCGTCCAGGCCGACTACTGTTTCGGTGCGCAGCCACTACTTCTCGGTGGTCTCAAGAAGGTTAACTTCATTTTCGCCCCGAATGGTGCAGGCAAGTCAACAATCTCAAACATGCTGGCTCGTCAGCCTGTCGACGCGAACCAAAGAGACACTTGGGACGTCGCACGTACGAAGCTTCCGATTCGAGTGTTCAATGAAGCGTACCGATCACGAGTCCTCACCGAGCGTGTCAATGGCATATTCACCATTGGAGAAACCTCAACGGCGATCAATGGCCAAATCGACGTTCTGAAGAAGGAAATCAGGGATCGTACGACAAATCGCGACAAGTGGCGCAACGAGATTGGTCCGGGCCCCGAAGAGAATGCCCCGGTAGGCCTACTTGGAGAGATAGAAAACTGCCGGCTCGCGGCTCGCAAAGAGATCTTCAGCGCTCACAAAAATATTGATGAATCTCTAATTCCTATAGTCTTCGAGGGATATCGAAGCAGTCAAGACAAGTTATTTGACGAGGCGCGCAAACGTTTCGGCGAGAAGGCGACTTCGGACTTAGATGTTGATTGGGAGGCCCTTAAGACACGCGCCCGAAGTTTGAGTAGGGGCAAGAAAACACGTGTGAAACTGCCCGAACTTAGTACTGTCAATTTGATATCTGCGGGCGATGTCGCTGAAGTTGCCAGCAAGGGCTCACACGGTCAAGACGGAAAGTTCGCAGACCTTATACAGCATCTCAAAAACGAAGACTGGGTGAGCAAGGGCCGAGACTACGTAGATGATGCGCAGGGCAAGTGCCCGTTTTGTCAGAACCAGGCACCTTCAAATCTCGAATATGACCTAGCTCAGTATTTCGAAGGTGGCTTCGATGCCGCACTTCAACGTTCCATCAAGATTGAAGACGCCGTAAAAGTTCTCGCAGTAAAGCTCGAAGGTGAGATCTCCGCGTTAGAAATTGCGTTGAGCCAGGATACGGAAGTCATTGATGAGGATTTCGTCCCTGCAATCTCGCATGTACGCGAAGCCGCGAAACTCCTCCTTTCTGAACTTCGCGCGAGAAGTGCCCATCCGACACAGCCGATCGCGGTTTCTGATGTGGATGTGGTTCTATCTGAACTTGCAAAGCTCATCGAAGCTGAGAACGAAAGGATTGAGCAACATAACCAGATCGTTAGGAATGTTGGCGTCGAGCGCGCCAAACTCGTCAACGACGGGTGGGTAGCCTTCCTGTCTGGCACCGCCGTAAGCATCGAGATAAAAAAGTTCAACGGGTTTGAATCAAGAAAGCAAAAGGTCATCACCGGGCTCCGGACCAAAATTTTGGAAAGCGAACAGGAGGATAGCCTGGCAAACACGAAATTAGACGAACTTCAAAGGTCTATTTCCAACACGAGCGATGTCGCCGATAAGATCAACAAGCTACTCACAGCAATGGGATTCCATCGCTTCCGTCTAAGTAGCGCCGGAGAATCCAACGGTGGCTACCGAATAGTTCGTGAAGATGACACCCCTGCATTTGATTCTCTCTCTGAAGGCGAGAAGACCTTTATCTGCTTCGCCTACTTTTGGGAATCACTCTTCGGTAGCGAAGTGGCAAGCGGAGTACCGGAGGATGTTGTGGCGGTAATCGACGATCCAATCTCTAGTCTAGACAGCGACGCTCTTTTCATGATCGCTGCGTATATCCGCGACGCCGCAAATCTAGCCCTAAAGGGAACTACTAATCTTCGTCAGCTCATTGTCTTTACGCACAATACACAATTTCATCATGAGGCAGCTTACACTTCAGAACGGAATTCGAAAGAACGCCGCTATTTCAGGCTGGTGAAGGATCTGAACGGGTTTACCACGGTCCGTGATGACAAAAACGAATCCAAGATCCGTGGCAGCTACGCCCTACTCTGGCATTCGGTTATCGAAGCAGCACGAACAGAAGACGAGTCGGATTTGGTACGGGTTGGAGTATTCAACATCGTCAGACGAATCCTCGAAGGTTACTTCAAAACGATAGGAAACGTAAAGGATTTTGACCGGATCAAACCTGTATCACCGGCCGAAGAGAGGATCATCTCCCAATTTCATATCTGGGCCAACTCGGGATCGCACACAATCGCGGACGACCTAGACCAGACAATCGATGTCGGACGTACCAAAGACTTTCTCAGACTGTTCAAACAGTTTTTCGATATTCAGGGTCATGGAGCTCACTTCGACATGATGGTGACAGCAAGCGGCGGCGAAAATCTCTTGACGCCAGATCAGTTGTTCGCTCGAATGTGAAAGTGCCAACCTGCTCTAACGCCCAACCGAGTATAAGAAAGCCTGGAATGAAAAATCATTCCAGGCTTTCTTACAGTCAGGGTCGATGCAGATTTAGACGTTGAAGCGGAACTCCACCGAGTTCCGGTACCGAGCAACTTCTGGGTAGAAATTGCACCACATTTCTGCCCGCAGCCCCCGAAGACTTCTACGCGGCAGAGACTGTCAGGACGTGCATGTCGCGCGAGGTTCAGGCAGCGGCTTCACCATGATCAGACAGGGGGTACCTTCGCCCCAGAGCGCAGTCTCCTCTAGCGCAAGGAAGCCCCACCGTTCATAGAAGTGACGAGTGCGCGCATATCCAAGATCCGGGTGCGAGGCTCCCAGGGTCTTCACCTGCAACAGCCGCACCCCACGGCGAACAGCATCATCTTCGACGGCCCTGAGCATTGCCGTACCGACACCGGCCCCATGGACCGATCGGTCAACGACGGTCAGGTGCACTTCGGCGACATGCGGAAAGTGGCGATCGATCAGCGTTACGCCAACAACCATCCCCTCGGCGTCACGGACTGTCCATGTCTCTTTGGAACGAGCGGCTTCGATGTACTCCTCGTTGGACTCCGGCTGCGCGAACCATTCGGGGACCGTGCCGAGCAACCTCGCGACGTCCTCAGGTACCTGCCGGTCGAGCGCAGCAATCCATTCGGTGCTGCTCATGCGACCTTCAGAGGCGTGATCGCAGCGACCTTGTCACGCAAAGTCCTGCGCTCGATCCGCAGCTCATAGTTCGACTGCAAGTTCATCCAGAGCTCCTCGGATGTCCCGAAATACCGCGCCAGGCGAATCGCGGTGTCTGCCGTGATGCCTCTTTTCCCATGCACGATCTCGTTGATCCGGCGCAGTGGCACACCGATAGACACAGCCAACTTGTTCGGTGTTGCTCCGAAGCCCTTGATGAAATCCTCCATCAGGATCTCCCCTGGGTGGATCGGATCAATGAGGTCACTCTCTGTCTCAGTGATAGTCGACGAGTTCGACATTTTCAGCTCCTTGTTCGTTCCAGACGAAACAGATACGCCACTGCTTGTTCACACGGATACTGTGTTGACCTAGGCGGTCGCCGCCGAGCCGTTCCAAGTGATTGCCCGGTGGGCCACTCGGTCGACGCACTTCACGTTGTGCTCATGCCAGATGCGACCAGGCTATAACGACGTCCGCCGATAACGCTATACGTTTAAACGGAACTCCAGCACAATCCGCCACGTACGGAATATCTACGCGATAACGACCGATCGCGTCCAGATGCGGGCTGTCGACTCCACGCTTCCTGAAACGTAAGGCACCGATTCTCCGGTGGGCTCGTAGTCAAGCTTGGCCCAAAATGGCTCCTCGAGATCGGCATTGGTATCAACTATCGACAACCGCAACGATTGAATGTTTGGCGTCCGACCAACCAAGTCGATCACGGCGTCGTGCATCATGCGGCCGAGGCCTTCACCCTGACGGGTACCGTCCGTCATTAGCAGCCCGATGTGGGCGACAGACTCGGCGGGCCATCCAAGAATCACGTCAGCAAAGGCGACGAGTTCCTGACCGTCCCACAGGCCAAGATCAACTTTTCGCAAGTTCTGCACACCCGGAGGTAGGGCCGACAGGACGTCACCTGCAGCACCGGGAGTCGGCCCAGTCCCCGTGACGCGGCGCGAATACTCCGGGTTCGATTCCATGATGCGTTGCAGAGCTACGCACTGGCCCTGCGTTATGCGACGTACTTCCAACGGTACTTCCTGTTCGCTCGATCTCATCAGGTCAAAAAGCCTCCGTCAGGGCAGTCGTCGAACCGGAACTCGACGACGAAGCTACGCAAACTAACTTCTGGTTTATCCTCGACAACTCAGCATCTTTCGATCACTGCGCCGGCGTCATCACTTCGATGCGATTGCCGAAGCCGTCGCGCGCATGGAATCGGATGTACCCCTCAAAATTGTCTCGCTCCGTCCACGACACCTCGTAGTTTCCTCGCTTGATACGTTCGGCCGTCGCTTCCAGCTCATCCAAGGACGCGCAGACTAGACCAGGGTGAGCCTTGCTGGCAGGCTGGAACGGACTTTCGACACCCAGATGGATCTCAGCAACGATGTCATCACCGTCGTAGGCGCGGAACCAACAACCGCCCCGGCCGAGCAGGGAAGGTGGTTTCTGAACCTCTTGCAGCCCGAGGGCTTGATCATAGAAGCGACGCGCTTCATCCTCCGCACCAGCAGGCATGGAAATCTGAACATGGTGGAGCTTCATCTCCGACTCCTCATAATCTTGACGTCAAGATCAATCTAACAGCGATCGTTCATGGTGCAGCACACTAGCGAGCTGCCCCCCCCCCCCCCCCAAGCAAAAACGCCCCCGGCTTCAAAAGAAACCGAGGGCGCTTGAGCTAAAGGCTTAGACGTTGAAGCGGAACTCCACCGAGTTCCGCTACAAACCAACCTCTGACGATGAGTAGTCAAGTTGCCAGCGCTAATCATCCCGCGGGTCAGAGCGTTGCTCTGATCCGTTCGTACAGTGCACGGCCGAGACCAGGTGCGCATAGCCACCGGCGACGCAAAGGAGCATTCTCACCGCGATGCGGTCGGCCAGCTATGACCGAGGATCGCAGTTGAAAAGCAAAGCGCGTCGCTCGCTCCTGAGCACCGCGATCGGGCGCAGAAGGATCTCAGATAGAGGTTGCCAGGTCATCGCCGGTTATCGAGCGCCGACTGTTTCGATGTCGTGTACGCGGTGTGGGCGGCGAGAATAGCCGTCACGGAGAGTACAGCGACGCTCAACGCAATCACCGGCAGGTGATCGATCAGCAGCATCGCGGCGATCATGATCCCCACCAGCACGGCTGCTGCGATGAATCGTGACCGTGCGAGGCGTCCGAATCGGGACCGGAGGAACAGCAGGTTTCCTGCCAGGTATACGAGCGGACCTGCGGCCGTCACGAGAACGATTGCGGGCGTGAGGTGGTCGTGGGAGAGCCGCAGCTCGATGGAGACGGCGACGAGGATCGCGCCCAAGACCATAAAAGCATGCGCATAGGCGTAGGCCGATCGGAGAGCCCCAGTTGACGAGTCCCCGCCGTGGGTATCAGGGCCAGCGAGGGCGAAGTAGTTCCACCAGAGCACGAACAGGGACGCGAAGCCGACGATCAAGCTCAGAGCGAGGCCGGGGGTGAGCTGCCCGTGGGAGACGATGCTGCCGCCCATGAGCAGGATGGACTCGCCCAGGGCGATGATGAAGACGAGACGGTTGCGCTCGGCCAGGTGCTCGGCGTCGGTGTCCCACTGGTGCATGGGGGCTGCGCCGATACCGGGGATCCGATAGTGGGCCAGCGGGGCCGCGTAGTCGATGAGCACCGCGATCAACCAGAGACCCAGCCGCCATTCGAGGGGCAGTGCCGCACCGAGGACCCAGAACATGCCGGCCAGCAGGGTCCACAGCAGCAGCATGCGGTAGTTGGCTGCGAGCTGGTGGCCGCGGTAGGCGATCATCATGAACACTGGACGAAGTATGCCCATGAACAGGTAGCACCCTACGAACAACCATGCTCCATCGCCGAAAGCGTTGGGGATGGCGATCGACATGCCCAGTGCGGCAAGCATCAGCATTCCGGAGAGCAGCTGCACCGGGGTGCGGCTCGGATCCAGCCAGTTCATCGCCCAGGCGGTGTAGTTCCACCCCCACCACACGGCGGCGAACACCACGATGGTCTGGGCAGCGCCCTCCCAGGAGAGGTGCTCGATGAGCAGGTGCGAGAGCTGGATGATGGCGAAGACGTAGACCAGGTCGAAGAAGAGCTCAACGGGGCCAACCTCGGATCGGCGGTGCCCGGTGCGGGCGAGCGGGACGGTATTCATGGTTGGCGATCCTCGTATATGCGTGTCGTATGGGGTCTCGAAGGCGACATCACCGAGCGGGCGTTCATCTGTCTGGACGCCGGATCGAGATGCAAGTGCCGGCTCTCAGCCTTCGCGGATCGTCATCTTCGCGAGCTTATCGCCGTCGACGTCGAAGACGAACTTCGAGCGGCCGTTCGCGTGGTTGGAGCGCCAGTCGCCGATGACGGTGATCGTGCTAGCGGCGATGTCGACCTCCTCGACCGCGAGGGTGCCGCGCGAACCGATGAACTCCTTGTCACTCCAGGTTTTGATCTGCTCGCGCCCAGTGAAGTCGCGGCCCCAGTCGTCGACGGCTCCCTGCGGCGTGAAAGCGTCCAGGAAGGCTTGTTCGTCGTGGTCGTTGACCGCGGTGATGAACGAGGCCACGGGCTCGGGGATGGTGGGTGCTGCCATGAGATACTCCTCTTTTCGTGGGGTCGAGCTCAGCGAGTGGTGTAGCCGCCGTTGGCGAAGATCGTCTGGCCTGTGATCCACCAGCCTTCGGAGGCGAGGAAGCGGACGATCGGGGCGATGTCTTCGATCTTCGTGAGCTGGTTGCCCATGCCCTGGGACTTGTGGAACTCTACCCGCTCGGGGGTCTCCTGGCTGTAGAAAAACGGCGTGTCCATGGGGCCCGGTGCGATTGCGGTGACGGAGATCCCGCGGCCAGCGAATTCCTTGGCCGCAGCTCGGGTGAAGTGCTCGACCGGGGATTTGCCTCCGGCGTAGGTTGAGTAGCCGTCGGTGAAGGCAGCCAGCAAAGCCGTGACGATGGTGATGATCTTGCCACCGTCGGCGAGGTTCTTGCCGGCCTCCTGAATGAAAAAGTAGGCAGCCTTGGAATTGATGTCGAACATCGAGTCGTACTCGTCCTCGGTGGTCTCCACGATCGGCTTGCGCAGCACCTTGCCGGATGTGTTCACCGCAATGTCGATCTTTCCCAGAGCCGCCTGCGCATCAGCGAACAGGCGGGTCACGTTCGAGGGCACGGTGAGGTCTGCCTGGAAGATTGCCCCCTTCGCTCCAGCGGCTTTGACCGAAGCGAGTGTCTGCTCCGCGTCGGCGCGACTGGAGTCGGAGTTGTAGTGGATCGCGACGTTCGCGCCGCCCTCGGCCGCTTGGCGGGCGATCAACCCGCCGAGGTTCTTCGCGCCGCCCGCGATCAGAACGTTCTTGCCCTTGAGTGTGTGCTCAGCCATGATATTCCCTCTGTATCGTCAGTATGCAACAGTATCATCCCGCTACATCAGCTAACATAGCATCATGACAGTAACGCCGACAAGCCATACACGGGAGCGAATGATTTCAGCGGCTGCCGACCTCATCGCTGCCGCCCCCGGCGAGGAGTTCTCCCTGCGCGCGGTGTGCGACGCAGTCGGAGTGAAGATGCCGACGCTCTACCACTTCTTCGGCTCCAAGCAAGGGCTGATCGACGCTGTCATCGAGCACGGATTCGACCTCTACCTGAACGAGAAGTCGTCAATGGAGTCCTCGGGCGATCCCATCCAGGACATCCGTGCCGGCTGGGATGCCCACCTCGCCTTCGGTCTGGCCAACCCCGGGTTCTACACTCTGATGTACGGGAAGGTCCGCCCTGGGCACTCCCCCGAGGCGCAGTCCCGTCCCAGCGAGATCCTGCGCGCGCTCACGGCGCGGGCCGCCGAACAGGGCAGGCTTCTGGTGCCCTCTGAGCAGGCTGCCGCGCACATCCTAGTGACCAACATCGGCGTCACCCTGCGCCAGATCGTCCTGGCAGCGCCGGATCCTGCCCTGTCTCAAACTGTCCGTGAAGGCGCTATCTCGGCGATCACTGGCAAGGGAACACGAGCCAACGACTCGCTCACCACTGCCATCGAGCTCGCTGCAGCACAACCAGATGTCCTCGGCAGGGCGGAGACCCAGCTCCTCATCGAATGGCTCGGCCGGTTGAGCAGGGTTGAGAAGCTGCAGTAGGCGAGTGCCACGAGCTTCGGAGAGGCACAGCGGTTCAGGAGGTAGACAAGAGACCTTCTTCGATCAAACCAACGCCGTGCCAGCGGGCAGGATTCGCGCCGCGCGTACAGAGTGCCTAACTCAACACTAGGCCGTCGTAGATGCGCTCGGACGGCTCGACGTCCCGATCGACGGGGACGTGGAGTGTGGCGATGTGCAGCCGTAGCCCGTCAGACCTCACCAGACGTTAGTTTGAAAAGCGGAACTCCACCGAGTTCTGGCACGAAGTAACCTTAGAGATCGCCATCGATACCGATGCTGCCAAGTCGCGCGCCAAAGCCAGCACAGAGAACGTGGGCATCGCTCAGCTTCATCCACCAGCACGTCCAGCTGACCGGTTGCCCGCCGTCAGATGCATCGTTCTCACCGCACTTCCACCTAACTTGAACATCCGAGTCCACCAGCTCAAGTTGAAAGAAGTGCCGTTCGTGCACCTCAGGCTTCGCAGGCCACATGTCGTACGACTCGACGCCCAGCGAGCAAACGATCCTGGCTGCGAGGCCGGTCTCTTCCCCCACCTCGCGCACGACGGCATGCGCAGGCGACTCGCCCTCGGCGATTGACCCAGCGGGCACCTGCACACCAGTGACTTCCATCGGGTAATCGTCGTGTGTGAACACGAGCAGGTTTCCGTCGTGGACGACGTACCCGACTGCCTTTTTGACCGAACGTCTACTCATGCTCACGATGGTACAGCTTGTTGTACGACAGACCACACCGTGCGTTTGAATCCCCTAGATTTGGGGGCAGCCTTTGTTCTCGACTTCCGATTTACCCGACGATACGCGTTGGACTCTGAGATCAGACCAGCGAGAGTGGGATCACTTCATTCGCCTGCTAGGCAAAGCACTGTCGAAGAATCTCAGACATTCGGCTTTCGATGCAGCGGGCGTTCCAGGGAAAAACGACACGAGCCAGCATCCATTCGGGACGATTGGACGTCTTCAAGAACTCATGACCATGAATCATGTGACTCCGGAACAAACGGAGCGGGCTGTCACGCTTCGCAAGTTGGTGAGGTCGGCTCGCCAGAAACCGGCGCACGCGCTACGCAAGAACGTCACTGACCGCACTCTAGTTCGGAAGTAGGCGGATCTGCTCCGATTCGTAAATGAAGTTCTGGTCAACATACGACAGTGGCTATCGAGTCATCCCAAGAATAAGGACTGGGAAGAAAACTGGCCGGACGCTAACGACTACTTCCTCTGACGCCTTCAGCCAGCGATCAACGCCGATCTTTGGCACAGACATGGCGCAAAGGGCAGTTTGACACATTTATTTTGTGTCAAACTGCCCTCAAAAAGCGCGGGATTGCGCGCAACTACACCTTGAAGCGGAACTCAACCACGTCGCCGTCCTTACCAACCTCTCAGTACCCGGCGAATCCCCGAAGCGTCGACCCTCTCCTGGCCCAGCGAACACCAAACTCGCCGAGCAATTAGGCAACCCAGGTTGACATCCGACCACTTAGCAACATAGGTTGACGACATGGAGTCTCCGCGGATCGCAGCAGTAGCAGCCGATACCAGCGACCCGAAAGCAGGATTGCGGGCCGTAGCGTCCTTGCGCGTGCTCGCTGACACCTTGGAACTCCGGCAGGTCGAGGCCGCGTTGCGCTCGGGCATGAGTTGGCAGGAGATCGCCGACGCGCTCGGAGTGACGCGACAAGCCGCCCACAAGAAGCACTCCAAAAGAATTGACCCCGCGATCTCGACACCCAGGAGGAACAGATGAACAAACTCGTCCGCTCCGCTCAGACCAGCCAATCGCTTTCCCTGGCCGCCATGGAGGAAGCATCCCGGCTCGGGCTCCGCGAAGCCGACATCGACCACCTGTTCCTCGCATTGGTCATCAACGACCAGTCTGCCGGCCGCGCACTGCGCGAGCTGGGTATCGACATTGATAGCGCCCGTCTCGCCGTCGAGGACCAACGTGATGCACAGCTGACCTCGCTCGGCATCGAGGCGTCGTTCCCCGAGGCCGGGCGCATCGTGTTCCATGAGACGGATGGGTACGAGTGGACTCGTCGCGCTCGGGACCTCATCGCGAAATCCAGCAGCAAAGGCAAGTCGGGCGACGCTGCCGCCGTTCTCCGGGAACTCGTCGCAGAGCCCAGCGGCCTGATCACGGATATCCTCGGCCGCCTTGGCACGACACCCGATGTGCTCATCGAACGCCTCGATCGGGCCGTCTCGCCCTCTATGAAGTCCATGCCCCTCGCAGCGAAAGTGAAGGGACGGACCACGGGAACGATTGAGACTTTCGTATCCGCACCACTGGACGAAGTGTGGGCGTACCTCACAGATCCCGCACGTATCCCCGAGTGGGAACCGAGCATCGGCACCCTCGACCAGACCGGTCAAGAAGCGATGCCGGGTACGGTCTGGGAGGGCACGGCACCCGCAATCTATCCAGACGGCAAACCTGTGAAGATCAAGCCTCAGTTTCGTCGACGCAGTGTTGAGCTCATCGCAATTCACCAACCGGACAGGATCGCATGGAGCTTTGGCTATCCCGACGTCGCGCAGGGTAATTCGATTCTGACTGAATTCACCTTGGCGAACGCGACCGGTGGCACACAGCTGCGGATCAGCAGGTCCTGGTCGCGACGCCAAGGGTGGCGAGGACTTGTCGCATGGCCGCTGCGTCCAGTCCAGAAGTTCCTGGTGTGGATCACCCTGTTCCAGACCGGCAGCGCGATCAGCCGAACATTTCGCTAGTCCCAGGCACGGCGACTCGCCTGCTGGTCGCACATAGATCAAGTGCCCGGATCTCCACAGGGAGATCCGGGCACTCGAGCGGGACATTGAAGCGGAACGCGACTACACGTTGAAGCGGAACTCCACGACGTTCCGGCACATACTAACCTCAGAGCAATGGCGGCAGCGTTAGTAATACGAGCGACCAAATCGTCTTTCGATGTTTGAAAGTTGATCCCCTCCGAGCTTACATTCCGCTCGTTTTGTTTTTGCCTACTCGCTAGGCCTCCATCATTCGCTGCTGGCCAGGCCGCCATCACCGTCAATCTCCATCTGAAACTCGGTGAAGGCATCTGGCACCGCGTAGCCAATCGCCTCGCCTGGACCGTCATAAACTGCCCAGAGTGGATCTTGCGCGTCTTGACTCAACTGAGCGCGATCGAGCAGTTCTGACTTGACCCGATCGGCTGGCATGCGGAACCGCGTCAAGTACTTGTTAGTGTCACCCCAGCCGAGGATCCTGCCAATCCCTGCTCTGTCGATATATCCGCCTTCGCGTGCAGCCCCAATGATCACCTCACGCTGGCGTTCGTGCCCTCGCTGGCTCAGAGTCTCTAGCAACTCCGAGTATGCATTCTCGCTCCACGAAGAGGGCAAGGAATTCACATCTTGGGACATCTTCGACAGTAGTTCTCGGGCGCCTGCGTCGGAAACTGCGTGCTCAAGGAATTCGTCCCAAGTAAGAACATACATGGGTCCACCCGTTGCATCCATCGATTCGGACTGAATTCGAGGATCAATCCGTCGAAGCGCTTTGTCTCCCTGGTGCACTTCCCAAATATCTGGCTTTCGCTCTTCAGTGACGAATACGAATCCCTTCGAAAAACCGTTCAGTCTGCAATGCGCCAACATCTCTCGCCACATATAGTAGTCGCCGGCTGCTTCGTCGACCGATGGCTTGTTATGGTCAGTTTTCCCCGGACCCACCGGCTCATCTTGGTTGATCCGCTTAAGGTAGAGCGCCTTCCATTCCGCCATTGTCTCGTCTCCCGCGGGGGCAAGAAGATGATTCTCATGAAATACGTCAGCGATCTCCTCCAGAAGAGTGTGCTTCCCGCTGCCACGCCGAATTGCTGTTACGTCGACTCGGTCACCTAGCCACTCCCGAAGCTGCTCATCAACCTCATTGAGCCATTGGATTACTTCCCCAAATTTCTCTTGCACAGCCGAATCAAAGACACTTAGTTGCTCGGCCGTGACTCCGTCAGATTGGCTTTGCGGTCGCACCTTCCGAATCTCAGCGATCACAGAATCCTTGACGTTCACCAGCCCTCCACGGCTTTGGAACAGGCCGGGGATTGGCACATTGTTTAACACCGCGTCCGAATATGCCTGCCGGTGAAGCTCGGTTTGGGTCTGGTGCGGTAGATAGGTTCTTTCGCGCAGATCTCGGATGGACTCGAGTAAACTTTTGCGCGGGTTGCTATGCAGTTTCCAGAGGTTCCGAAACACCATCGTGTCGAAATAGATGGGAATGCCCTCATCGAATGCCTCCCGAACCTCGACGTCGGTGTATACATGCAAATGAGGATGAACTATTGGGAACGTCAAATCAAATCCTTTCACTAGTCTTGGAACCTGGCGAGTAAATCCGCAAGGTTCCGCTGCGTCCTTGCAAGCATCAACCAGAAAGGTCAATCCATAAGGGACTCTATGTGAGCACTAAACCTCACGCCCAATTGTTAAGTCGGATCCCACCACGTTCCGTGGCTAAATATCCTAATCCTGAATTGGTGTTCGCAGCGTCTTCTTCAAATCCCTGCCCCGAATGCTTCGGCTCAAGTCAACGACGCTCCATGATCATCGGCTAGAGGCAAAGTATCACTCCTATTTGATCTCTTTCGGGAAGCACTCCAGCCGAGACGAGTATGCCGAAATGACTGGAAGTCTCTTGACTCAAATTGCGGCGTTGAATTCTGCTTCAGGAACGTTGCTTGCCAAAATTTGATCGGTGAACGGCCCACCCCGTGTTCCCCTACGTGCAAGTTCGGGTTGACAGATTGCTGCCACTCGATGAGAGCGGCGGCAGTCTGGGCGGTGCCCACGTCCACGCATCTAGAAGTAAGATTCTTGTTGAACTCAGCGAGAGCATCGATGATCGACCCATCACGGAAATGGAAGTGCGAGTAGTAATTCACGCCCGTCGCGATCGATCTTCAACAGCACCTTGCAAAGCAGATACATGCGCAGCAGATTTCCCTCGGCGGCTTTGCGGGCCCACATCGATGTCGCTCGTGAAAGTGCAGCGCGTGTCGTAGACCTCGCAGAACACATCCAAAAGCAACAGGGACTCGCCGCAGCAGAGCGAATGGTGATCCCACTACTCCCGGTTGCTGTGGTGCTGCTCATGAGTGTTCAGTGCGTCTGGTCAATTGTCGTCGGAATCCGGTGGGCGCTGGCACAGGACTGGGCACTGCGGGTGAACATCACTGCGCTGATCGGTGATGCCCGTTTCGTCTCTGACTGCATCCAAGCCGACTATTCTTGACTCGACATGGACTTTTCAAAGTTCGAGATCGAGATTTTCTTCCTGTCCTGGAAGCCTTTGATTGAGCCAATCTAAACAGTGCACGATCCGATGGACCGGGACTGTCGCGCTCCACGAACAAGCAGAAACGCCCCCAATTTCAATTAGAAATCGAGGACGTTTGAGCTAAGAAGATCTAGACGTTGAAGCGGAACTCCACCACATTTTGTAGAGGAATAACCTATGAATCACGAAGTACGTAATGTCCATAGGCCACGTTTTCCGTTTTATCCGGCTTCAGCCTCTTCACAAACGTGAGTCGCTGGAAAGGCGGACTTCAACTCACGGGAGCCGTTGCAGGAGCTCATCCTCGACCTCGGAGTTGGCCGCCAGCATATCTTCGATAACTTCAAGCCCGGATTGCGCGTACTGACTTAGAGGGAGGTTCCGCGGATCAGGGAGGCCGCAGATTTGGACAAGCGCCGCGGCGGCCGTCAAGACGCCCTTGCGCATCGCATCCATTGCAAGCGCTTGGCTTTCAGCGGCATATTCAGTCCTGAATGAATTCATGAAAATCCGGCACGCATCAATTACATCCTGGCATAGCTCGGCTACGTCCAACCCTTCGACCAGATTTTTGGCGTTGAGGGCCGCACTCCTAATCTCCTTGACTGAGTCGAGCACCGGACCCGAAAGTTCGCTGCCATAGGCGACGTATAGGGAACCCTTGCTATCCATGACGTTGATCAAGTTGTCGATGTAAGACTTATCCGACTGAACGACAGTCGTCGCAACTCCGAAATTGAGCTCAGGGCCCGTGATACCGATTGAAAAGCTCGCCTCTGGGAGCAAGAGCTTCTTGTACCTATTGATGCGTTTCTGGCGAAAAAGCGCCATCTATTTTTCCTTCTCTAGAGTCCTTAACAATGTGACGCAAAAAACCTACGGTATGCCGGTCGCGTGCTGTGTGAAAGGCATCTGTGTGTTGGCGAGGGCGGGCGCCTATCCAGTCTTCAGCACCCTAAATGGACCTCTGGGGTATGCTCGACCGAGCAACATTTTGGCCCTCACATATGTGTACTAAACAGAACCGAGATCGAACACCTCAACGGCCCACTATTCCTCCGTCGATGAGTTGGCTCGAAAATCTATGACTCCTGCGCCGCTTTGCGCTTATTGAAGTCCTTTAGCCAGTCCCGTGCACTTTGCACCCTGTCCGCCATGTTCGTGGGGCTTGGAAGAGAAATTTGGTTGCCATCACCAGTTGAATGCACGTAGTACGAGTTGAGATCCATACCGTCATCCACCGCGGCCACGTCCTCTGGCGTGATCACAACCAAGGTGGAAAGCATCCCCGTTCGCACAGCTGGTTGGTTTCGCGCAACGACGCCGCCAATCATTATTTCTTCGACAGCAAATTCCCAAGCGTTGCGTAAATTGGTAGCAAATTTCACGCAGTCATCAGCGTAGGCCTTCAGATCAAAATCATCTCCACTGTGATGCTTGCGCGCTGCAGGAATTATCTCTTGGTCCAATTTTGTCAGTAGGTTTTTGAATCCTTGAGTTGGAGTGCCTGTGCCAGCAACTTGCATACCGGCCCCCAGCTCAGGATGTCGGGTGATTTCAATATAGGTTGCCCCAACTTTCGTTGGGTTAGGAACCTTTGCTTGAACTTGACGTCGATACGACTTCTGGACGCCTTCATGCCAAAGCGCACCAACAAAGGACATACTGTGAGTGAAAATGATGACCTGTCTGCTGTGGGCTTCATCCGCCAAACGTATAGCGATTCTGGTCTGAAAGTCGTGGTCAAGACTGTTCATCGGGTCATCGAATATGATCGCCGAACCGTCATCGCTTGTGCTGACATCCGCGAGAAACGCTGCCACCGACACGACACGTAGCTCGCCCTCGCTCAACACGCCATTTGCTTTTTCGCTGGCATCGGATGCGCCGTCCATTGTGAAGGCAATGTTGTTGACGCTCTTCTTGACCGAAGGAACCAACTTTACCCTCAGACGCGCTTCGTTCTCCGGGGCGTTATCCGACAAATTTTCTATCATGCGGAGGTTGGCGGTGAATTCCTCCGATATTCGCGTAACGTACGCCGACGTCAAAGTCCGAGACTTGTCGGAGAGGGAACGCGTTGCCGTTTCGGTGGCAACTTTTTCCAGGGCACTGATGTAAGCGAACCGGTTGTGGTGGTCGTGTAGTTTTGCGAGCGCACTTGCAACCTTTGAGCGTTCATCCAGTTCCAAATGCCGAGCTACTTTGTCGGATATTTCCGACCCATCGTCAGATTCATCCTGAATAGATTTGACAATGTCATCAAAGTTTTTGGTGATTTTCTCGAACAAGGCGACCGTCTGGAGCAGCTGCTCAGCAACCGGCGAAACCATCGGTGCCTGCTCGTTGACATCGATTTCATTAATAAACGGTGAAGTCAGCTCTTCAATAAGTGCGTCAGATTCAAGCAGGCCCTCAGATGACGCACCTATTAGCTTGTTCACTAGAGCAACACTTTGGCGAAAGTTCGTAATTTCGTTGGGATGTTGGGTCTCCAGGAGGGTCAACATGTCAGCGTTGATGTTCTCATCGGATAAGGCGATACGGATTCCCTCGACAATAGCGGTCATCTGCTTCTTTAGGCGCTGCTTCTCAGCGTCCAGATCCTTTGCCATCACGTCTCTAAAACGACTCAGGCGTTCATGCGCCTCTTCACTCAGCGCCTGGTGGCAAAGGGGGCAATACTCGCTCTCCTTAGAGGGAAAATCCGAGTCGAATTCTTGCTCATTCTTTGCATAGTCCTGCGCAGCAATCCACATGGACTTCCAATGCGGGCTCAGGACACCAGGAACCGGTTCTGCCGTAAAGTCATGCTTAATTTCCAATACCTGTTCAGCATCTATCTGACGCAATCGGAACCATACAGACCTCAGAACCGATACTTGATCGTGGTTTACTTTCTCAGAAAGCGTTCGTATGCGATTGCCCTGATTCCGGTAGTTTGTACTTTCAAGTCTGGCCTGGCTTTCCCGCACCGATTTACTCGTGCTTCTAAGGTTGGCGATCTCGCCAGGGAGTTCAGCCAGTTCGTTCTGTTCTTCTGCGGTCAAGTCCCCAATGAGATTCAGAAGTTCAAGAGCACCGATCTTGCCGAGGGAATCTAACGTCTTGCGCACAGCCGGGGATACTGCATCAGCAAAGATGCTCGGAATCTGTTGCGCATTTAGAACCGCGATTCTTGCTTTGGCTTCTAGCGCGACCGCCTCATACGTGCCGGTCAAGTACTTGATCAGATCCAAACCCGCCGGTGTGAATGACAATTCGGTAGGGTTCTTGCCTACATGTACAGATGCTGTATGGCTGTCGTACACAGCGACACGTGACAGGTCGTTATTGTCGCTTTCAGTCTGCGGATTCCACTCGTGCTCTAGCTCGGTCTCACCAATTTGATACCAAATTTTGGCACGAGGCTCCGGCTTCGCCGCCTCAAAAATGTCACCCTTGATGGCTTCTTTGGCTTTAGCGTGACAACAGCTTTTGAGAATTCGTGTGTACCCGCTCTTTCCCACGCCATTTAGACCGAAAATGATGTTCAGGCCAGTGGGCTTCAATGTCAAGTCTGTCCCGGCGCGCAAGCGGTTGACACCCTGGAGGTGTTGAACCTTTGCAAGTGTGACCGGTGGAGCAACGGCAGAACTATTTGGGACATGTGTTTGGCTGAGGGGGACTACGGCGGGGTTGTCGAACGTGGTCTCTTCGCCCTCACGTTCAACCAAGGCACGTTCACCTTTGAGGTTGGCTTCATACGCAATATCGGTCAGCACGGCGACATCTGTGCTGGAGAGCACAGCTGAGCTTGTGTGACGCCGGAGGGCATCCTGTTGCCAAGGCTTAAGAGTCTCCGAAAAAGCTATTAGTTCCGCATAAATATTTCCCGCCATTAGATCCCCTAAGCTAGTGCCGTTTTCCTCATGCTACTAATGAATGTCGATTGCACTGGGAGCATGACGACAATTCGTAACCTCGGATATGACTTATTAGTCAGGAAGGGGAAATGGTGAGATGGACAAACGGCAGCAATCCCTGACCACGAGCCCAAGTCTCGCAGACCGGGCCGTTCCTATTCAGCTAACTGCCATTGCTCAGCTTGCCCCTTTGAGCCTCGCTGAGCCGAGAATCGCCTAAGAATGAAGCAGCGACGGGACACAAGCAAAAACAGCCCGCTACAGAGCCAGCAAGAGAAGTACCCCTGCCACGAACCAGCTCACGGCAGAGGTGCTTCCTTGACACAAACCAGCAAGTTTAGAGGTCGGCCCCACTCGATTATGTCATCAAAAACCCTAGATTATGCAGTTATATACATTTAGACCGTGACGACCGAACGCCTCGAATGTCCCGGGTATACGGGATTTCAGGCTGGTTGGAAGTTGGTAAATACAGCATGGGTATGTACGAGGTTACGCTGTCATAAGGCAAAGTTGTTCTTGCCAGTAAGCAGCTCCGCCTCAACGGTGGCATAAAAACCGGGACGATTCACCGTGTCACAAGCCGGTTCCCCTACGGGCATACCGGCTCTTCAGAATGCTGAGTGCAATGGGGTGACCCTAAGTTCATCGTCAAATGGTTTGGAAGGATTTTTACCATTTCTTTTCTCGGGTGATTTTGTACGAGTCTGTGTTGCAGCCAGGAGTGCCTTCTGGCTGAGAGTCCTGTCCGGTTAGGTTTACGTTGGTAGACACGGCCGGGTGATGGTACGCCAAAACTGAGGATGCGCTCTCGTTTGTTCATAACGCAAAGCTACCTGGAAGGACACCACTGATGCGTAGAGCTGACCATGATCCAGCCCAAGCAGAAGCCCAGATGCAAGTCCTACAAGACGAGGCCGGGCGAATCGACAGTCTCAAGGATGAGGCACAGGAGCTTGTCGATGACCTTGAGCGCAAGATGAATGCTGCCCACGAAGCTGGGAATGATTCAGAGGTGGCTGAACTTCAGAAACAGCATCAATTGGCGGAACAGAATCTTGAAGTAGCGGAGCAAGAGTTTGAGTCGGTGATGGACCAGATCGGGCAATCTACGCAATTTTGGTATGTAGACGACGAGATATGACTTGTCGGAGAATAGAAAGCAGAAACGAATAGGTTCACCACGGACTCCTTCGGCAGCGCTGTTTTATGCAAGCAATGACTATTGATCCATAAGCATGCGTTGAACACGGGCCTTGACTACACTCTGGATCCTGAAGAGCCAAACGGGCTCTTCACAGATGAGGGTGTAGCGCGTAGTCAAGGATCGAACGGCGTGGCGCTGCCCGGGTAGGCATCGAGGCCTTCCGATGATGGAAGTTCTCACACTGCCCATCTGGAAGACCTCGACGTGCCTGACGCTACCTTCACCGACCCTGACCTGACCATGTTCTGCCGCTTGAATGAGCTCGGCCTTGAGGCCACCGGTCAGCGCCTCGAGCCCGCCGGTGCGGTCCTGGCCTGTCGAGTCGTCGAACCCGACCGCTGGTGCCGACGCTGTGGCTGTGAAGGAACCGCGCGCGGCACGGTTGTCCGCCGGCTGGCCCACGAGCCGTTGGGGTGGCGTCCGACGACGTTGGAGGTCACGGTCCGCCGCTACCGGTGCACCGGCTGCGGCCACGTGTGGCGCCAAGACACGTCTTTGGCGGCCGAGCCACGCGCGAAGCTCTCCCGGCGAGGGCTGGCGTGGGCGCTGGAGGGCATCGTCATCGCCCACCTGACGGTCGCGCGGGTCGCTGAGGGGCTCGGGGTTGCGTGGAACACCGCCAACGATGCCGTCCTGGCCCAGGGCACACGCGTCCTGATCGAGGACCCGAACCGCTTCGACGGCGTCCGCGTGCTCGGCGTCGACGAGCACGTCTGGCGGCTCCAAGCGAGTCTTCAAGGAGTGGCTCGCCGCTCGCCCTCAGGCATGGCGTGAGGCCATCGAAGTCGTCGCGATGGATGGCTTCACCGGGTTCAAGAGCGCCACCGCCGAGGAACTGCCCGACGCGGCTGCGGTGATGGATCCCTTCCACGTCGTGCGCCTTGCCGGTGATGCCCTCGACCAGTGCCGACGCCGAGTCCAGCAGGAACTGCACGGGCACCGCGGCCGCAAAGACGACCCGCTCTACCGTGCGCGTAGAACGTTGCACACCGGCGCGGGCCTGCTCACCGACAAGCAGCAGACCCGCCTGCAGGAGCTGTTCGTGCTCGAGGAGCACGTGCCCGTCGAGGCGACCTGGGGGATCTACCAGCGGATGATCGCGGCCTACCGCGAGAAGGACCGATCCCTCGGCCGCGCGGCGATGGAGGCGCTCATCGACGCCGTCAGCCAAGACGTCCCCGCCGGGCTGGACGAGTTGCGCAAGCTCGGTCGGACCCTGAAGGCTCGCGCCACCGACGTGCTGGCCTACTTCGAGCGGCCTGGCACCAGCAATGGCCCCACAGAGGCGATCAACGGACGCCTGGAGCACCTGCGCGGCTCGGCCCTGGGCTTCCGCAACCTGACCAACTACATCGCCAGATCCCTGCTCGAGTCCGGCGGATTCAGACCTCAACTACACCCTCATCTGTGAAGAGCCGCTTTAGACATCCCTCATCGTCACGGACCACTATGAACGATGTCCCGACTCACCTATGAACGATGTCCTGAACCTACACACCTTCAGCTCCACCAATATGTTCAGGCAATGTGTTTCAGCAATAGCCTCCGGGCTCGTCGATGTGGCCGGTGGCGAGGATTTCGCCGGTGTGCCGGCCGTCGCGGGTCAGCTGACGGCGTGAGGCGATGACCCGTTCTCGGACCGGGCGCGGCCCTCGCCGCCACGCGATTCTATGGCCTGCCCAGCCTCTGACCGATGTCTCGACTCATCCGTCCCGGTGGACCTAGGGAGTCGAGCCCTAGGTCCACCCGAGATGGATAAGACATCGCTCAGGCTCTCACGGCGTCGCGCTACCTTGGGGACTTAGGCCCAGTCCTTGTGCGGCGACGTGCCGCCGATACCGGCGTTGAACGTATTCGTCGGATCGAGCTCCTTGAAGTGCTCTTCCATGGACTCCGGCAGCTTGTAGATGCGACCGTAGTTGTGCTCGGCGGGCAGCTTCGCGCCGCGCTCCTCCAGCAGGTGCTGGATGCGGTCGTGCAGCGCCTCGGGATCCACGCCCTGCTTGGCGACATAGTCCTGGTGCATCACATGGCAGAAGAAGTGCCCGTAATACGCCTTGACCTCAAGCTGGTCGTCGATCTCCTCCGGCAGCACCTCGAGCCAGTTCCAATCGTCGCGACGCAGGGCCACATCGATGGGGATGAGCCCTGCGATGTGCCGGCGCTTCAATGCGGCGTAGCGAGTGGCGGCACTGGCCGCGCCGAACCGGTTGAGCGACGCGCTCTTTTCTTCATCAGACGTGCAGATGAAGAACTCACCAGTGTGCTCGGGCTCTGCGAAGAACTCCTTGAGCATCTTCTCGCTCGCGGCCTTCTGCGACTCGCTGACGGTGAGCAGCAGGTGATGCTCGAAACGGTTGCGGTACTCCATCATGCGCTTGGGCAGCTGGTTGGGCAGCACGCTGAACATGGCTTGCGATACCGTGTCGGCGAAGGTCGGACCAATGCCGGGAATCTTCGAGAACAAGCCGTTGGCCCACGTCTTGAACGAGAACATGCGCGTCTGCAGCGCTGGACTCATGAACTTCAGGAAGACGAAGGTGTCTTTGCCGTACTTCTCGGCCAAGTCGAAGGCACTGCGGCCCATGTACTCACCAGAGATAGGCAGCGGCATGTCGGCTTCGAGGAGCAACCGACGGATCTCTTCGAGCTCGTGCGTGTTGTTCGTGCCGATGTAAAACACGGTCGGGTGCACTTCGCGAGGGAAGGTGCGGGTGCGCACCGCGAACACCATCAGCTTGCCGGCCGAGCCGGAAGCCTCGAACAGGTACTCGGGGTTCGCATTGTAGCGAGCAGGCGAAGGCACGATCTTGCGCAAGTGCTCGGCGTACTCGGTCTCGTTCGAGTCTTCGGGAGCTGGGGTGACATCCTCGGGAGACCACTCGCCGCGCTGTAGACGGTCGAGTGCGACCTCAGGGTCGTCTCCGAGCGAGATGCCCAGGTGATTGACCAGCTCGACCTTGCCGTCGTCGTTGACGCGGGCGAAGATCGCTTCGCGCGTGAATGCCGGACCCTTGCGAATCTGGCTGCCGCCCGAGTTGTTCGCGATGCCGCCGATGACCGAGGCGCCGATTGATGTCGACCCGATCACCGAGTGCGGCTCGCGCTGGTGCTTGGCGAGCGCTTCGGTCAGGTGTGTCAGCGGGGTGCCCGCGAGCGAGATCGCCTCGCGCGCGTCGTTGATGAGGTGCACCTCATCGATGCGGTGAGTCGAGATGATCACAATGGGGCGATCGTAGTCTTGGAAGCCGGGGCCGGATCCACCAGTCAGGCCCGTGTTCGATGCCTGCGGGATGACGATGAGGTTGTTGTCGACGGATACCTGCAGCGCCCGCCACATCTCGACCAGCGTGCCGGGGCGCACCACGGCGAAGACTGGTCCTCCGCCGAATCGATAGCCTTTGCTGAATGGCATCGTGGCACGCTCAGAGGTCAGTACATGTTCGTCGCCGACGATTCTCTTGAACGCATCGATCGCTTCGTGCGAAGTCGTGGTGGTCTGTCCTGGTTGCGTCATCTCTAAGCTTCCTATATTCAGTTGCATCACAAGCGCGTCATGATGCTGAGGGGATGTCGCCTTGATCCGAGCTAGTCCGCGGTCGTTCATTTTTTGATGGGCGGGGAAACGAGCCAGGGGGACGACGTCTGCGACCGTCTGCCCGGAAGCTCGCTACGGCGTCCAAGGAGTGTGCGTGTGCGTATGCATGTGCATACGCGCATCTTCATTGTACAAGATGCGCATCAGATAGTTTCGGACCGCGGTACTTTCGGACTCCGGTAGGTTCGGACCGCGATAGTTCGGACCGCGATGTCGGCCACTGCCCTCACCCCATAGATCGACGCAGCAATCAGACTCGCCTAGCGCCGCTTGAACCGTCCCAGGTTTGGTGGCTCTTCACAGATGAGGGTGTAGCGCGTAGTCAAGGATCGAACGGCGTGGCGCTGCCCGGGTAGGCCCCTCCTTCATGTCCCGCCTAGTAGGCCAGATCGGCGTCAGGCCATCCTGCGGACTGAAGTCAGGAGTTTCGTCAAGTGGCAATGCTTCGCCCGCGTGGCTGAGTCGCCCAGTCGACTCATCGAACCACACCGGATAGAACATATCTTTACGGTCAGCTCGAAGCGAGTCGTCGCCCGACCGCAAGAGCCCCTTCCATCGAGGCCTCTGCAGTTCCCCTTCAGCATCGGCCATGTCTCGATGCGTCAGAAGGTCGTCATCGACCGAACCGATTCGCGCGTCAGGACCAAATACAAAGAACGCATACTCTTCGACCCTCGAAAGATATCCCTGAGTAACGCCTTTAGGGTTGTTGACAATTGTGACGAGTTGCCGCGTAGATTCCGGGAAGAGCTGATCTAGCAACACGCCCAAACGGTTTACTTCATGCTCATCGATAGTTGCCACAAGAGTAGCATCGCTACGCATGAGCTCCCGACAGATCTTCAACCGTCGCTCCATGAACGCCAGCCATTTCGAGTGTCGATAGTCGTCATCACTCGCGACGTAATCGTTGTCGTACTTCCAGTCCCTCGCCCCGGTGTTGTACGGCGGGTCGATGTAGATGGCGTCGATGGAATGCCGGTGCGTATAGGTCAGCATCTCCAGCGCGTGGTAGTTCTCAGCGTTGACGACCGTGTGGAACGGCTTGTCGCCGCCCCGCTCAACCCTGCCTGTCTCCACCAGGCCGGGGTAGATGCGATCCCGGAACTCCGCGACGACCACCACGTCGTCGGCAAGCACTGCCCGAGTCTCGGGTTCTTCGACGTCGAGCTCCGCGAGATGAGCCACACGCTGCCCGTCGACGCACTCGATCCGAGTTGTCCGCCACAGCCGTTGGTCACCTGCCTTTGTCCCCCCTCGCGGAGGCAGCACCCGCACCTTGTCGCCGCGACGGACGACCCTGCCGGGCAGCTCGACAGCCTCAGGCTGATGCTGCTCAAAGACGAGCCCGAAGGTGCGACGCTTGGTCAGCGCAGCGACCTCGGCTTCCAGGTCAGTACCAAGTTGCGCGTCCGCCTTGCGGACCTGCCGCAGCAGTTCCGTCAGTCTCGACACGGATAGGGCTCCTTCGTCATCATCCGTAGCGCGTCCGGGCTATTTCTTACTTCCAGACGTAAGTCCCGTCCGGAACTCCACGACGTCGCCGTCCTTCATGATGTATTCCTTGCCTTCGATGCGAACCTTGCCCGCAGACTTGGCATTAGCTACGGAGCCAGCGGCAACCAAATCGTCAAAGCCAACGACCTCGGCCTTGATGAAGCCACGCTGGAAGTCGGTGTGGATGACACCGGCAGCTTCCGGAGCGGTAGCGCCGCGACGGATGGTCCAGGCACGGGTTTCCTTTGGACCGGCGGTCAGGTAAGACTGCAGACCCAGGGTGTCGTAACCAACGCGAGCCAGCTTATCCAGACCGGACTCTTGGATGCCGGCATCTTCCATCATCTCGGCAGCTTCGTCTTCTTCCAGCTCGGCCAGTTCAGACTCGAACTGTGCATCGAGGAAGATCGCTTCGGCAGGAGCAACCAACTCGGAAAGCTTGGCCTGCATCTCAGCATCCGCCAGGCCAGCTTCATCGGTGTTGAACACGTAGATGAATGGTTTGGTGGTCATCAGCTGCATTGGAGCAAGCTCTTCAAGGTCAATGCCCTTGGTCTTGCCCGCTGCGAACAGGGTGATGCCTTCTTCAAGCACCTTCTGCGCGTTGAGCACAGCGTCCATGAAGGACTTCTCGATTTTCTTGCTGCGCAGTTCCTTTTCAAGGCGTGGCAGCTGGTTCTCGATGGTCTGTAGATCTGCAAGGATCAGCTCGGTAGCGATGGTCTCGATATCCGAGGCCGGATCCACCTTGCCGTTGACGTGGATGACGTCATCGTTAACAAACGCACGGGTTACCTGGCAGATTGCATCGGCTTCACGGATGGTGGCCAGGAACTTGTTGCCCAGACCTTCACCTTCCGAGGCGCCCTTAACGATGCCGGCGATGTCCACGAAGGACACGGTTGCTGGCAAGATGCGCTCGGATCCGAAGATTCCGGCGAGCACCTTTAGACGCGAGTCAGGCAACGGCACGATACCCACGTTGGGTTCAATGGTTGCGAAGGGGTAGTTGGCTGCCAGTACCTGGGCGTTGGTCAGCGCGTTGAACATGGTGGACTTGCCGACGTTGGGCAGTCCGACGATTCCGATAGTAAGAGCCACGGGAGAAAATTCTACCTTTTGCTAGTGATGAGCGCGCAATGATCTACTGGCGCGTGAATTCTTTAGTTGGACTGCGGACGGGAACCACGACCGCCAAGGGCGCGTTCCTCGTCTCCGGCTTCCTTGAGCTTGCCGCGAATTTCCTTAGGCAGCGAGAAGATAATGTCCTCTTCCGCGGTGGTTACCTCGGCGACGTCGTTGAAGCCGTACTCGGCCAGCAAGGCCACCACTTCGCGCACCAGCACCTCAGGCACCGAGGCACCGGAGGTCACGCCGACGGTGGAGACGCCTTCAAACCAGGACTCATCAACTTCATTGGCGAAGTCCACACGGTAGGAAGCCTTGGCGCCGTGATCTAGTGCCACCTCAACCAGTCGCACCGAGTTGGATGAGTTCGCTGAACCAACAACGATCACCAAATCGGACTGTGGAGCGATGTTCTTGATCGCTGCCTGACGGTTGGTGGTGGCGTAGCAGATGTCATCGCTGGGTGGATCTTGCAGGTTGGGGAAACGCACGCGTAGTCGGCGCACGATCTCCATAGTTTCATCCACACTCAGCGTGGTCTGCGAGAGCCAGATGAGCTTATCCGGGTCCTTGACCTGTACGGTGTCCGCTTCTTCGGGGTTGTTCACGATGGTGGTGACTTCCGGTGCTTCACCGTAAGTACCTTCAACTTCTTCGTGGCCTTCGTGACCAATCAGCAGGATCTCGTAATCGTTTTTGGCAAAGCGCACGGCTTCGCGGTGCACCTTGGTGACCAGCGGGCAGGTGGCATCGATGGTCTGCAAGTTGCGGTCGGCCGCGGACTGAACCACTGCCGGGGACACACCGTGGGCGGAGAAAACCACCAGTGCGCCTTCTGGAACTTCTTCGTTTTCTTCCACGAAGATCGCTCCGCGGGACTCCAGCTCGGAGACCACGTGCAGGTTGTGCACGATCTGCTTGCGCACGTAGACCGGTGGGCCGTAGTGCTCCAAAGCCTTTTCTACGGCCACCACGGCACGGTCCACACCGGCGCAGTAACCACGCGGTGCTGCGAGCAAAACCTTGCGTTCGTTCACCTGTGGAGAGGCAGCTGCAATCTCGGCTGGAGAGCGACGTACGCGCGGAATCCGTGGGACTGGCAGCGATACCGGAATGGAAGTGGAAGTAGCCATACCTCTAGTCTACGAACTGGATGCAAGTTAGCCCATGCTCATATGATGCGCGCCACCCTTTGCACCCTGTGAGTTCCACCTCCACTCATCAGAAAACCAGCTAACAAGGCAGCGAACTTGGGAACTTCACCGGGGTGCGAACTACCGCTCCGGTCCCATCGCTACCCTTGTATGTCCGGCAGACACCGATGCCACGATTGTCCAGTTTGGCTTTGATCTGGCGTAGTGAATCGGGCGAGAAGCCGTACCACTGCATGTGCATGAGCACGGTATCCCCCTTGGCCGCCGCCGCAGCACGGGCGATGGTGATGGACTTGGATTTCACCTTCCAGTCTTCGGTATCCCGAGTCCAGGTCCATGGGGCCATGCCGCGGCTGTTGTAACCACAACGCACCGAACCGTCGACTGCCCCATAGGGTGGACGCCCGAAGTTGGTGTGCACACCGGTGCCACCAAGTTGCGCGCCAACCTTCTGACAGCTCAGTGGGCGTAGATCAGGGTGGCTGATCGAATGGTTGATCACCCATTGGCCTTTGGCGCGGGCCAGGCTGGCTAGATCCACCCCGTAGCGTGATTTGTAGGAAGCTAGGCAGTCCCCGATCGGTGCGATGACCAAACCGATGTTGGCGCTGGCGGCATAGTTGATGGTGTCCTTATATGCGCTCAGGGTGCTCGGGCAGTCATCAAAGGTCAGCACCACTCGTGAGGTACGGTTTGGCCCGCTGCTCATTGGTGCTGACGGTGGCTTGGGATAGGTGGTGACGTAGGTTCCGCTGACCCAGCCGGTGGATCCGCCGTAGCTGACCTTGTACCAGCCGTTGGAGGCTTTGGCGTAGGCAGAGACCGTGGTCCCGGTGGGAATAGTTTTCAGAATTCGGTAGCTGGTCGATGCACCGCCTCGCATATTGAGGCTGTCTAGCGTTCGTACCGAAGCGGCGACAACATAACTGTTGCTCACGTATCCACTCTTGCCGTCGTAGCTGACTTTGTACCAGCCGTTTGACGCGCGCCCCACCACGGCAACCGAGGTGCCTTTAGGGATTGTTTTCAGCACCGAATAGGCAGTGGACGACCCGGTGCGCATGTTCAGGTTGTCAGTGGTTCGTACCCGTGAGGGCCAGTCGATGGACAGTTCGGTTGCCACAGCAACGGTTGATACTGCCGGCACGGACAGTGACCCCGCGCCAAGGGCTGAGGCCGAGAGTGGAACCGAGCCGACCAGCAATCCTGCCGATAATGCCGTTGCTCCTATACTCCGCCGGAAGTGATGATTCTTTGATTCCCCATGCATGACGCTGTGCCTTTCGCGAATGATTCTCCAATGCTCAAGAGTGTGCGCTTGGTGTAAGCGAGAGGCAACACAAAAACGAAGGCTTAATCCAATCGTTCGAAAAGCAATTCCAAGACTGCTAGTCACGATGAACCACAGCTAAACTTCACCCATTGTGATACCAATGCTCCATCTAGATTGGAGCACCGAAAGGCTCAGTAATCCCTAGAACCGTCGGTGCCATACGGTAGTCTCACTTGTGCAACAGCGATTGTGAGAGCTGGTGCCATACATCGATTTTTCAAGGAGCGGCCTGGATGGAGCCCCAATCACCAGCAAGCCTGCCGGCTACTGCTGGGCAGACCACCGCGGATAGCCCGTGGCCGCTGCGCCTGCTCTCAGAGAAGCTGAAAATCCACATTGAGAACTCCCCCGTGGTGTGGGTGGAGGGACAACTGTTGGAAGCCAATGTGCGCAATGGCCATGCCTACCTCACCCTGCGTGACGTGGATTCGGATTTCTCGTTCTCGGTGACGATTTGGTCCTCCACCATGCGCAAGCTCGACGCCACCCCTGAGGTAGGTTCTCGGGTAGTGGCGCAGGTGAAGCCAAGCTTCTATGCGAAGACCGGTCGCCTTTCTTTGAATGCGACAGATCTTCGCCCGGTGGGCTTGGGCGAACTATTGGTGCGACTCGAAAGATTGCGCCAAGCTTTGGGCGCTGAAGGTCTCTTTGCCCCTGAGCACAAACTGCCACTGCCAGTTCTTCCTGGGCGTATTGGTTTGATCACGGGACGTGATTCAGATGCTGAAAAGGACGTTCTGCGCAACGCCACACTGCGCTGGCCATCCGCCCAATTCCGGGTGATCAATACGGCAGTTCAGGGTGTGGACGCTGCCAACCAAGTGACCGCTGCGCTCAAGGAACTTGATGCTGATCCGCAGATTGATGTCATCGTCATTGCCCGCGGTGGCGGCGCCTTAGAAGACCTGCTGCCGTTCTCCAACGAAGAGTTGATTCGTGCAGTATTCGCTGCCGCGACTCCGGTCGTCTCGGCCATTGGCCACGAGGCAGACCGGCCAATCCTTGACGATGTCGCGGATGTGCGTGCCTCAACTCCCACGGATGCGGCCAAGCGTATTGTTCCGGATCTTAATGAAGAATTCGCCGGACTGCAGTTGGCGCGTAATCGTCTTGAGCGCTCAATCAACAACTTGCTGGAACGCGAAGCACAACTTCTCGCCTCCGTACGTCAGCGTCCGGTGCTTGCCAACCCGCAGGTAATGGTGACTTCACGAGCCGAAGATCTAGAGCGTTGGAAGCAACGCTCTACGGACCTGCTGCACTACCGCGTGCAACGAGCCCGGGATGAGATCAACCATTTGAAATCTCAGGTACGCGCACTGTCTCCTCAGCAGACCTTGGACCGAGGCTACTCGGTCACGCAACTTGCTGACGGCAGCATCGTGCGTGAAGCCGCAGATGCCCCGGTTGATTCTGAGCTCTTCATCCGGTTGGCCTCAGGGCAGCTCACCGCACAGACCAAACAATCAATTCCCGCCGGCGATGCCGCGAACTAACTCGAAGAATTCTGGAGCCATCATGACTACACCAATCCCTGAGGACATCAAGAACCTCTCCTACGAGCAAGCTCGCGAAGAACTGCTGACCGTGGTCAGCCAATTGGAAACCGGCGGCGTCGCGCTGGAAGCTTCGCTCGCGCTGTGGGAGCGCGGCGAAGCCCTCGCAGCACACTGCGAAAATTGGCTCAACGGTGTCTCGCAACGTCTTGAGCAAGCACGCAGCCGAGTAGAAGACACTAACGACTAAGACCCTTTACTTAGTCTCAGACAGACGCTTCTTTTCGGCCGAGACATCAAAGTCAGCTTCCGGCCACTGCGGATCAATGTCACGCAGCGAAGCTAAGAGTAGCTCAGCTACACAGAGCCGAGCCCGCCACTTCTGATCTGCCGGAATTACGTACCACGGTGCATCTTCGGTGGCGGTACGTTCAATGGCGATCTCATAAGCCTGCTGATACTCAGCAAAAAGCAAACGATCATCTACATCGCCTGGCGAGTACTTCCAGTGCTTATCTGGACGGTCTAAGCGCTCGCGCAGTCGCGCGTACTGTTCGTCGGCACTGATATGCAGCATCACCTTGAATAGGTGGATGCCACGCTCGCCTAGCTTGCGTTCAAAGGTGGGGATCCGACGGTATCGGCCCTGAATCTGTCGTCCGGTGCTCAGCTTCTGCACCTTGTGGATCAGCACATCCTCGTAGTGTGAGCGGTCAAAAACGCCGATGTGTCCCGGCTTGGGTAGCTGCTTCTCAACGCGCCAGAGGAAGTCGTGTTCTTTCTCTTCATCAGTTGGCGTCTTAAATGCGTGGTGGTCTACGCCCTGAGGATCAAACAGACCCATCACGTGGCGCACGATTCCACCCTTGCCGGAGGTATCCATTCCTTGAAGCACCAGAAGCAGTGAATCGTTGATCACTCCGTGGGATGCGGAAGCAAATAAGCGTTCTTGAAGTTCAGCGAGTTCAAGGGCAATCTCAGCTAATCGCTTGGCTGCTTGCGCCTTAGATTGAGGAGCTTTCTTAGGCCACCATTTAGGTTCTCCGGTGGCGCGCTCGGCCAAGTCAACCGGGCCTACTACGCGCAATGAAGCTAGCAGATTCTGCGGATATTTGCTCATGACCCCAGCATAACGCGCAGTTCAGCTTCTCGGTGGGATGAATTTAGCAGCGCTGACAAATAGATGTTTCGACGCAAAAACACCTTCACCGAACCAGGTTGATGGTTCGGTGAAGGTGTAAGAGCTCAGTGCTTAGCGATCAGAGACTAGGCTCGCGCGCGCCAGTCTTCAAGGAACTGTCCAATACGTCCCACAGCGTCGGTCAGGTCTCGCACGTTAGGCAGGGTCACCAGACGGAAGTGATCCGGACGGACCCAGTTGAAGGCGGTGCCCTGCGTGATCAGAATCTTCTGAGCCTTGAGCAGCTCAAGGGCAAAAACTTCATCATCATGCATTGGGTACACTTCTGGATCCAGCTTGGGGAACATGTACAGCGAACCCTTGGCCTTTTGAACACTCACACCCGGAATTGCGGTCAGCAGGTTGTAGGCTGCATCGCGCTGTTCCAGCAGACGTCCACCGGGCAGGATCAAGTCATCAATGGACTGATAGCCACCCAGTGCAGTCTGGATTGCGTGTTGCCCGGGCACGTTAGCGCACAGACGCATGTTGGTCAGCAGATTAATGCCTTCAACGTAGTCCTTGGCCTGATGCTTAGGACCGGAGATGGCCATCCAGCCAGAGCGGAAACCGCACACACGGTACGCCTTGGACAGACCCGAGAAGGTCAAGATCAGCACGTCATCAGCCAGCGCAGCAGTGTTGATGTGCACGGCGTCATCGTAAAGGATCTTTTCGTAGATCTCGTCCGAGAACACAATCAAGTTGTGTTTACGCGCCAGCTCCAAGATTCCCTCTAGGGTTTCCTTCGGGTAGACGGCACCTGTGGGGTTGTTCGGGTTGATGATCACGATGCCCTTGGTGCGATCGGTGATCTTAGCTTCCATGTCCTCGAGGTCAGGAAGCCAGCCCTCCTCTTCGGTATTCAGGTAGTGCACCGGGGTGCCACCAGCCAGGGAAACCGAAGCGGTCCACAGTGGGTAGTCCGGAGCAGGGATCAGGATCTCGTCGCCATTGTTCAATAGCGCGTTGAGCGAGAGCGTGATCAGCTCGGAGACACCGTTACCCAGGTAGATGTCATCCACACCAATGGTCTGGATGCCGCGGGTCTGGTAGTACTGCGAAACGGCAGTACGTGCCGAGAGGATGCCACGAGAGTCTGAATAACCTTGGGCGTTTGGCAGGTTGCGAATCATGTCGACAAGCACCGCGTCAGGCGCTTCAAAGCCGAACGGCGCGGGATTGCCGATGTTCAGCTTCAGGATGCGGTGTCCCTCGGACTCCATTCGCTGGGCATGCTCTAGTAGCGGGCCGCGGATGTCGTACAGGACATTGTGCAGTTTCGTCGATTGCTTGAATTCTGCCATGATTACACTTTCTCATGTCAGGTGTGTGAAACACACCTTGTTACTCGACCGCCGTCGGAAGCGGCCGAAATCCTAAAGGGTCGAATACCAAGAGCAGTGTGAGCCTGCTACTCGATAATCCATTCCCAGCGGGTCGCCGCTTCCTTGGGCGCCATCGCCCCAGGTTCGTTGACCATTCGGTTCAGGTCCACCAGGGTCTGCTGTGAGAGTTCTGCGGTTACCTTGTTCAGTTCGTCTTGCGCTTTGTCATCCACGTTGGCGCCAGCAAGCAACAGGTAGGGCTCTGCGTTAAACAACTTGGCGCTATCTGAAATGCTCTTAAAACCTTCATCAGAAATGATGGCGTTGCCGGCACTGACCGCGACCGCTCGATCCACCGAGGCCCGCAGCTGAGTATCGATGTCCGCAGAATCAACGACAGAGATCTTAGGCGTCTGGCACCCCTCGGTCTCCAGTGTTGCGGCAAGATTGCTCGTATCCGATGCATCGGTGATCACGGTGAGCTTGCTGCACGCTTTAGCCAGCGAGGACAGCGAATCAACCTCATGGGTGTCCGCTTCTGCCTCACTCATGACTAATTCTTTGCCCGCGTCTGCAGTGCTCATATCTAGTGCCGTGATCTCTTGATCAGAATCGTTGATTTCTGAGCGCAGCTTCTTCAAATCGTCAACAGACAGAACGCCGTCGTCGCCAGTGACGCCAGCAGAATCTTTAGATAGGAAGAGCGCAGTTGTGGCTTGGTCTATCGCCACATCAGCTTGGCCGTCTTGAACCTGTTTAAAGGGATCATCGCCGGACTTGTTGATCTGAGCGGTATAACCCTTAGCTTCCAGAGCGTTTTTGTAAACCTCTGCCAGTGCTTGCTCAACTGGCCGATCACCGCGAGCAATCTTCAAGGTCACGTTCTTGCTGGACTCGTTGGTGGAAGTCTGCTCATTGGCAGTGCACGCGGCAAGTGGCAATAGCAGGGCTAGGCAGAGGACACCGAGACGAGAGGATTTTCGCAAGTTCATATCCCTATAGATTCTATGGCAGAGACTTTTAGATCAGCGGTTACTTACCAGTTGCGGTCAGTCGCAAGATGCTTTCTACACGCTCAATGCAATTCAACTTCTGAATTTCTTCGCGGGTAAACCAAGCAGCCTGACTGGTGGAACCGTTAACTTCATGGCGGAGCTCTCCACCGGTGAGTTTGGCTTTATAGACCACTGCAACAGTTTGCATTGGGTAGCCTTCACCGGAGTAACGCTTTGCCCCTGGAATGACACCCGTGGTCACATCCAGCAATTCCAGCTCCCCTACCGCGTAGCCGGTCTCTTCATAAACTTCGCGCTTGGCACCTTCGATAATTGGTTCGCCCAGATCAATGCCTCCACCGGGCAGTGACCAGCGGGGTGTAAATTTTGGATCTCGGTGGCGCATGTCCCAGAGTGTCAGCAGTATCTTTCCTTCGTTTTCCACCAAGCAGTATGCTGCCAGTCTGGTATCGAAGGATTCACCGGTGTGCTCAGAACGACGTGTCATATCCCCAATATATCGGTTTGTTCAGCGATTATTTGCCCTACCGCTCAGGGCATAAGGCAGTTTATTTGCCAAATATCCCACTGAAGCCGTGAGGATGTGATGAAATATTCTTATGGCCCCGCACTCAGAGCATTCTTCAAACGTCGATCTAGATGAAATTGATCGAATCATCATCGACGAACTGGTCGCTAACGCACGTATCTCCAACGCCACGTTAGCCCAGCGCGCAGGCATCGCGCCGTCGACTGCGCTTCTGCGCACCCGTTCGTTGGTGGAACGTGGAATCCTCACCGGCTATCACGCCGAAGTGGCACTCGGGACCGTAGGCCGAACCGTTCAGGCATTGATCTCGGTCAAACTACGTGCCCATGACCGCGAGAAAATCGATACCTTTGTGGAGCGGATCCCCCGCCTTCCAGAAGTTCTCTCCATGTTCCACGTTTCCGGTGGCACCGACTATCTCCTACACATCGCTGTAGGTTCCACGGACGCATTGCGCGACTGGGTGCTAGATAACTTGGCAACCGATGAATCCGTTGGGCACACCGAGACCACTTTGGTCTTTGCGCATCACCGTGGCAACCAGGGTCCGCTGCCTTCAGAAGACATGATGCACTAGTTAAGACCAGCTCAAAAACGTATTAAAAAAGCTGTGGTCCTCACCGATATTCGGTGAGGATCACAGCTTGTTTTTTGCTCAAAAGTTTTATGCGCGGCGGCGCTGCATTACTGCGTCTAAGTTCAGACGAGGCTTGGTGCTGGAAACCGAAAGGTCAGAGGCTGGCAAGGTGCCGGTCACTGGAGCAACGGTTTCCGCTGCTGGAGCTTCAGGCTCCTTTGGTGCAGCTTCCTTAGTAGTCTCAGCACGCTTGGTAGCTACCGAAGTAACTGCTGCACGGTCTTCTGCTGAAACCTCGGTAGCCAAACGCTTGGCATCTTCCGAAGCCTTGAGGCTGATCTGCTTGCTTGGGCGCAATGGCTGTTCAGCAGGAAGCGGAGCCTTCTGGGTACGAACCGCAGGTGCTTCATTAGCGGTCTTCGCAGCCTGAGCGATACGCTCGCTTGCTTCAACATAAGTTGGCTTTGGCACGCGGGTTGGAACCCAAGTATCTGGCTGCTTCACTCCACCGTGACCGTGAGCTACACGCAAAGCTTCGGCGCGAAGTTCATCAGCGGTGATGGCCGGAGCACGTCGTGCTGAGCCCGGACGAGCGTCAAAGACTTCTTCACCATCGTACTTGCGTGCGATGACCTTGTTGGCAGCATCTTCAAAGGCCGGAGTCTGCAGTGCCTTCTGGCGAGTTGCCTCAAGGTGATCAAGCAGCTTGCGGTTGCGGTCTCGGACAGCGAGCATTCGCAAAGTGGCGAAGGAAGCAACTGCGAGCAGCGCGAAAATTCCTACAGTGCCAAAGGAGAGGGCAGTGAACGGAGCCAAGATGACTCCAAGAACTGTCGCCAAAATTGCCAAGACACCGATCAGTGCAACGGACAACCGGCCATAGCGCACACGTATCTTGAGTTGGGACGCAGCATCTTTCTGCGAAGCGCTCTGGGACGTGCCAGCCATGTGGGTCCTCCATCACCGATTGAGTCGGTCAAATCTCATAGAGTCGAATATGACTCTTTCATCTCAACCCTATGCAACCTTTCCTACGGTGACACGCACATATGCCGGTGTGTCTATAAGTTTTCACCACGAATCCTCGCTTCAGTGAAGACCTCTGCGCGTAGTGAAGCTAATTGTGCTTCATCGTTCGTAGATGCGTTCGAGCATCGTGGTGGAAAGCTCTTCTCGGTTCAACGCAAAGGTGCGATGATCCGCCCACGCACCATTGATATGCAGGTACGCCCGGCGCAGACCTTCATCCCTAAACCCCAGCTTTTCCACCACCCGAAGGCTTGCCGCGTTCTCCGGGCGAATGTTGATTTCGAGTCGGTGCAGATCCAAATCCTGAAAACAATGATCAATCACCAAAGCGCAGGCTTCAGGCATCAGACCGAAACCCGCGTGACTGCCATCGATCCAATAACCGATAGACCCACTGCGCGCCGCACCGTACTGAACTGAAGAAAGCGAGACCTGACCGATCAGCGGAGGCCGTGATTGACGAAGCTGCGGCAGAGCGATGGCCCAGGAATAGCCGCTGCCGTCACGTGCAGCTTCGTCCTTAGCGCGAATCATCTGCGTATAGGTCATGGGTTCTGGCACACCCGAGGGACTGGTGGGGTCCCACGGTTTGAGCCATCGCGAGTTGGTGTAACGCAAGTTAAGCCACTCTCTCTCGTCGCGCAAAGTCAGCTGGCGCAACAGCAGTCGGTCCGAGGTCAATTCAGGAACCAGACGTGAGGCCCGAGGAGAGAAGAACATGAGCACATCGTAATACCCGAATGCTCACTTGGCGTGCACCGTTGCGGGCCGGTTCCAATTCATTGCGTTTTGCGTAAGCTGTAAATATGACTGCCGATGCTTCGAAGAACCGAGACGTAGAGAAGAAAGCTGTCCGCACCAAAATTCGGGCCGCTCGACAAGCTTTGGATCCTGCGACCCGGGAGGATCATGGCAAGCAGTTGGCAGCTACGGTCCTCGGCTATCTCACGCAGAGCACCGGCATCGTTCGAAAGGTCGCAGCTTACTGCTCCTCCCCCGGTGAGCCGGACACTTCAGTCTTATTAGATGCCTTGGTCAATGAGGGCATTGAAGTTTATCTGCCCATTTGTGAACCAGACTTCGCGTTATCTTGGTCTGCATACTCCCCGGGCATCGAGTTCCTACCTAGCGCTCAAGCACCTGTTCTGGAACCGGTGGGGCCACGCTTTGCCAATGACATCTTTGATGACATCAACACCATCATCATTCCGGCATTGGCCATTGACGCTCAAGGACGTCGCCTTGGCCAGGGCGGTGGTTACTACGACCGGTTCCTGCCGTTGATCGAGGATTCACCGGTGCGTGTGGCTGCTGTGGTTTACGACAGCGAATTTGTTGACGAAGATGCCTTCCCTGTAGCTGAGCATGATCAGCCGGTGGATCTAGTTTTCACTCCTACGCAGGTACATCAGATCCCGTAAAGGCAACAGGTCTGGATTACAGATTTACGCACAGTTCGTTTCCAATGCATCTGGGTATCAAAGACTCCACGCTTGCATTGGGGTATGAGTTACTTCTCCAGAACTGTCACGGCGCCACGTCCTCCGGTCATACCTAAACCAAAAGTCCGCCCGGTGCGCACTCGTAGCGAACTCTTGCGTCGCTACCGCAAACCTTTAGCCATCGGGTTTGCACTCTTGGCGTTGGCCGGCACACTCAATGTCTTTTCTTCAGGACAGCTCTCTCAACGTGAAGTTGTTGTTGTGTCCAGCGACATCGCTGCCGGCAGTGAAATTTCGGCCAATCAGCTCACAGTGCAAACAGCACGATTAGACCCACAAGATAGCGAAGTCTTCGAGTCTGCTGACCAATTAGTTGGCCAGCGAGCCGCTGTGGGTTTGGATGCCGGAACGGTGGTGCGCAAGTATGCGTTGGTTGGGCCTCAGCTTCTTGCTGGGTCCATCGAGGGCACAGTGGCGGTACCTTTACGACTCAGTGATCCGGCGACAGTTTCGTTGCTTCATCCCGGTCAGATGGTGGATATTGTCCTGACCACCGGAGATGGCTTTGACCAAGAAATTCAGTCACGCACCATAGCCAAAGCTGTATCCGTTCTTTGGGTTCCGCAAAGTGCAACAAGTTCAGAATTTGGCATGCTCAACGGCGCCACTGCAACGGGCGAAGGAATCATTGTGGTCGCTGCCGCCAGCAGCCTGTCTGATGATCTTTCCGGAGCGGTCTCGCGTGGCAAGGTCTCAGCAGTCTTAGTCAACTAGCTAAGGTTTAGCCCCAGTGTGGTGGCTTTTCGCGCTTCATGAGTTCAGCAAGATCTTCTTTGGAATCTCCCCAGCTACGCGGGTCCTGATCTTTGGCAACTAGATCTGCCAATGGATCGGTGGTGCGCTTGGACTGATTCGAAGTTGCTGGCGAGGAAGTTCCGTCAGCGGATTGACCCGTAGCTAGAGCACGGTCAACGGACGCTGAGCGCGGCACCGGTGTGTAACTTCCGGTGAGCTGAACACGCTGTTCAAGATGTTGTGATGGTGCGACAACGCGCGGTCGCTTACGGCGACCGCGCGTTGGTTCTTGCTCAGAAGTCATTACTTCTTGGACTCCACCTGTTCGGCAGTCTCGCTGGCTGGAACCGGTGCCGGAGTGGTTGGCTCGGCTTCTGGTGCCACCTGCTCAGCTGGCGACTTAGCATCAGTTTCCTGTGCCTTGTTCTCACTCTTGTCTTCGCTCTTGGCCTCGACCTTAGCTTCAGCCTTCGGTTCCAACTTGGACTTAGCGGACTTAAGCAGCCCGCTCTTTTCCTTTGGCGCTTCGTCGGTGGTGACCTCACGGGCAGAGACCGGACGAGCGGCAGTCAGTGAACTGCGCGAGCCAGATTCCTTGGCTACTGCAGGAGTCGTAGGAGCCTTGAGCTGCAGGTAGGTAGCCAGACGTTCGGTGACTGATCCTGGATCGGTGAAGACGTCGATGGTCCACAGTGGGACATAACGCCAACCGTGCTTCTCGAAGAATTCTGGGCGCAAGCGGCTACGCTCACGAACAGTGAGTTCCGCGTAGTGCTCGGTGCCGTCATAGACCACAGCAAGCGGACGGATGCCGCTTTCTGCCGCGTCAAAAACGTGAGCTGAAAGGTCAAGGACACCGCGGTAGTCCTCGGCAACAATCGCACCGCGTTCACGTAAACGACGAGCCAAGTCAGAAACCAGCGGATCAAAGCGTGGGTTACGCATGGCGCTTACGCCCGAGTCCCCGGCCTGTACCCGACCGAACAGTTCAAAGAACTGACGAGCGCCGCGGTACACGCGGTTCAGGTCAACGTCGTTGGGCAGCAAGCTGGAAACCAAGGTCATGCGGCTGCGCGAACGAGTCATCGCAGCAACAAAGAGCTGCTCTCCACCTTCGCGTGAGAGTGCACCAAATTCGTGCAGGATCTTACCGTGGGTGGTACGGCCGTAACCCCAAGCGAAGATTACCGCGTCACGGCGCAAGCCGATCAAACGATCCATGGTGGTCACCACGAATGGTTCCTGCTTTGAACGCAAGTAATCCATTGCGTACTTGTGGTTTGGTAGCTGCACTCGAATTGCTTCAGCGATAGCTGCTGCATGGCTTCGGTTTGAGGCAATAACAGCCAAGGATTCTTCACCCTGGTTCTTGAAGTGCTCAAAGACCAAGTCAACAATGCGGGCCACTTCAGCTGCCGTGGTCTGGACACCATCTTCGCTGTTGACCAGCGAGCCGGTAGCGTCCGGAACATACTCACTACGCAACAGTGGCGAATTACCACTGATGTTCACGGCCATTGGCAGACGTGAAATTGTTGAGTCGTAGTAGGTCGTGGACAGCTGCTCCACCAGACCTTCGTCAATCCCCCGGTAAACGGTGGACAACGAGCCTGAAACCAAAACCTTGTTCAATGCTGAGAGTGCAGAGACGTCCTGCTTGTGCTCAACCACGCGGGCGGTTGGATCCACGGAAACTTCAAAGCGCTTCGGGGCACCGAGCATTTCATCGCCAATGGCAATGACCTGACCGGAACGGCGAACGGCGTCAAGTACTTCACGCAAGGACAGGTAGTTGGCTTCGAGCAGGATGACTGCATCAAATTCTGCGTTTTCTGGCAGTGCGCTACCTAGCAGCAGTGGAGCCGAAACGATGACCGGAGTCAACGAGCTAGCAAGAGGAGCACCGAGTCGGAACAGCCCAGCGATAGTTGGGGTTCCGTCCTTGAGCATATTTCGCAGTGCGCGGGAACCGGCACGGTGGTCAGCTAGGGCAGCCTTCCAGTTACGCGACAGAGCCCAACGAATACGATCTGGTCCGGAAGCAATATGTGCACCGTCAGCCAGACGGTAATCTGCCTCGATCTTTTCCAGCTTGGAGCCATCGTTCATGGCCAGGAAGTCATCCCCGGAAATCATGGCATCCAGCACGGACTGCCACCAGGCAAGTTCCAGTTCGCTGTCTACGGCGTCCGTATCGATTTCACGTTCGGCGAAGTCATCCAGCAGATCACCTAGACCAGCTTCGGTGAGCTGTTCGGAGATCAACGTGCGTTCTGGCAGTTCGCCCAAGTCTTCGCGGCGGTCAACCAATGCTGCAATAAGATCCAGCAACTCGGCAATCGGCATTTCGCGCAGGCGCGATCCAACGGAAGAAGGCAGCATGGTCGCAAGCTTATCGATGCGTGCACCAGCGTCGTGGTAGCCAGCTTCAACGTCCAACAGTCCACCTGGGACCTGTGGGTTGCGCTGGCTGGTGGCGATGGCGCGCCATGCATCACGCTGGACAGAAACTGCCTGCAAGGCGGACTGCAGATCAGCGATGTGCATGCCCGGACGAACGTATTCCTTGGCAATCTTGCGCAGACGCGAACGGACAATGGAGCCCATTTCCACGCCATGCTCACGACGCCATGAGCTGGTCGCGGTAGCCGCGATCAAATCATCAATGTCGCCTTCAAAAATGTCTGATTCAAACTTATCCAGCGAACCACGCACGGCCACCAGCAACTGCAGCTGGTCGCCCCACTTGTCGTAGCTGTCTTCCAGACGGATCTGTGACTGCTGAGCAATCTTCTCCATGTGCTCATGAAGGATCGGCAGGTCGCGGCCCAAACCGCTGGCCAGGGACAAAGCCTGTTCGGTGGCTTCAGCGTTGCGCAGTGGAGCACCATGCCATGGGCTGGTGGTGTGTTCCTTGGAATAGGCGCCCAGCTGTGCCGCACGCTTAAGCTGTGCAGCTACGTGGCCGCGCTGACCCATGGAATCAAGCACCGAACGCTTCAGGCGCACCGTGGTGGAAGGGGCAGGTTCTAGGGCAGCTAGTCGAGCCAGCTCCTGCATCGCCTGGTATGGCGAGCAACCCCAACGGCTACGCACCGAGTGCAACGACTTCACGTGTTCGTGCAAGGTGTGGCGGGAATCGCGCAGACGCTTGAACATCGTGCCCAGCTGCGGTTCGGTAGCCTGCTCATTGCGCAAAATAGCCTTGGTCAGCAAGGTGCGCAGGGAATCTGGATCCTCATTAGGTTCCAGCAAAAGGCTTCCGGCATCCAGCTTCTGATTAAACAGCTGAACAAATTCTTCGGCGGCGGAGCGCTGTTCGGCAACAACCAGAACTCGCTTGCCCTGAGCCGCCAATAGTGCGGCAGCGTTCAGTGCGGTCTGGGTGGCACCGGTACCGGCGGCAGCGTTAATTGCTACCGATTCTCCGGCGGAAATGTAGTCGAGCATTTTTGCTTGGGACTCATCAGCGTCCAGCAAGTACAACTCATCTTCTGGATCACGATCATCTGAAGACTTGGCCAGCGTGGTGTGGCCGGTGTGCACCTTGCGGGCCGAGGTTTCCTCGGTTGAGCTTGGCTGCTTGCGTGAGCGGGTGCTGTCCTTGAGGATATTGCGCACTCGGCCAAAGCGGGAGCCGGACTTTTCGCCGTTGCCAGCTTCTTCAGTCTTGGACTCGTCAGCAGTAGCCGGCGTGGAAGCGGCAGCACTGTTGCCAGCAGTCTTGTCGGTGTCAGGCTTGTTGATGGTGCCAGCAACGTTTGGCTTGGCAGCAACAAGTTTGGCTAGAGCTTCAGCTGTCTTGTTATCCGACGCGCTCTTAGCTTGCTTTTCGGATTCGTCATAACGGATCAGTGCTTCGATGACCGGGTGTGAGCCCGAAAGCTTTGCTGGATCAGCTGGGTCCATCAGTTCAGAGAAGGTGGAGAGCAACAGGCGGTGGCCTACAACAACGCCAGGAACCTCAGACATCTGCTGGCGCAGTGCATCCATGCCACGAGCTGGATCAAAACGAGCGATGGAGTACGCAGCAGCGTCAACGGCGTCGATATCTACCCGGGCTTCGTGGTCAGCTTCAAACTGACGGACAAAGGCCGGGGAAACGGTGGCGCGACCCACCAGCTGCAGGTCATAGTCATCAGCGTCTACGTGCTTGGTCAGCGTGATGCGGCCGAGCATAATTGGCGCCGATACTGGCTCGCTCTTACCGTCGTGGACTGCGCGCCAGTTGGCAACACCGGCGGCTAGGTAGCCGACATCGATGCCGCGCTCTTCCCAGAGCTCATTGATCTTAGCGGCCAGGGCGCGCGCGGTACGGCGCGCGGTGGCGTACTGTTCTGCATCATGCAGCAGGGTGGACAGGCGTGTGCGCCGTCCGGCAAGAAATTGCGCCAGCCCCGAGGGGTTGGCGTGGGTGATATCGATGCTGTTGGACGTCGACGGAGCAAACCGCAAGGTGGTATCCGCACCAGCACTTTGTCCTAGGGATTTTACCCAGGTTGCTACCCGCTCGGAGGTAGCATTCTGTCCACTAGCCACGACAGTCATTCCCTTCACTGAACCGACCATTTTCGGGCGCACCACGGTGCAAATACGCCTCTTTCTAACGTAGTGCACCCAGCTCCCAGATCAGGGGTGCGAAACACGTTTTAACTGCGTGAAGCGGAACCCAAACTGGTGAGCAACGCCCTTTCGGGGTTACACGCCTGTTTGCAGGTTCCGCTTCCGATCCACAACAGTGATTTTGCGTGGATTAGCAGTGCTTAAGGCTTACTCCCACTCGATGGTTCCAGGTGGCTTGGACGTGACGTCCAGCACCACTCGGTTAACCCCATCGACCTCATTGGTGATGCGGTTGGAGATCTTCGAGAGCAGATCATAAGGCAGGTGCGACCAGTCGGCGGTCATGGCATCTTCAGAGGACACCGGACGCAGCACGATTGGGTGACCGTAGGTACGGTGATCGCCCTGTACGCCTACCGAGCGAACGTCGGCGAGCAGTACTACTGGCATCTGCCATACTTCATTGTCCAGACCTGCTGCGGTCAGTTCGGCGCGAGCAATCGCGTCGGCCTTGCGCAGGATGGACAGGCGTTCTTCATTGACCGAACCAATGATGCGGATACCCAAGCCTGGGCCAGGGAATGGCTGACGGCCAACAATTTCCTCTGGCAAGCCGAGCTCGCGGCCCACAGCGCGTACTTCATCCTTGAACAGGGTGCGCAGTGGTTCAACGAGTTCAAACTGCAGGTCCTCTGGCAAGCCGCCCACGTTGTGGTGGCTCTTGATGTTGGAGGTACCTTCGCCGCCACCGGATTCCACGATGTCCGGGTACAGGGTGCCCTGAACCAGGAACTTCACCGGCTCACCTTCGGAGGCTGCTTCAGCGATAATCGCTGCTTCAGCTGCTTCGAAGGCGCGGATGAATTCGCGGCCGATGATCTTGCGCTTGGTCTCTGGATCAGAGACACCTTCCAAAGCGGTCAAGAAGCGTTCGCGCTCATCAGCGATGTACAGCTTGGCGCCGGTGGAAGCGACAAAGTCCTTCTCCACCTGCTCGGCTTCGCCTTCGCGCAACAGACCGTGGTTGACGAACACACAGGTGAGTTGGTCACCAATGGCACGCTGTACCAGTGCTGCGGCAACTGCGGAGTCTACGCCGCCGGACAGACCACAGATGGCCTTGCCGGTGCCGACCTGAGCACGGATGCGCTCGATCTGCTCTTCAGCGATGTTATCCGCGGTCCAGTCCCCTGCCAGGCCGGCTCCGTTGTATAGGAAGTTTTCCAGTACATCTTGGCCGAACTCGCAGTGCTTAACTTCTGGGTGCCACTGCACACCGTAGAGGCGCTTGGCCTCGTTGGCGAAAGCAGCAACTGGTGCACCGGCGGTGGTGGCCAGTACTTCGAAGCCTTCTGGAGCTACCGAGACAGCGTCACCGTGGCTCATCCATACGGTAGGGGCCTGTGCGGCGCCTGCCAGGATGGAGCGTGCTTCGCCCTCAAAGTTGGTGGGGGTACGGCCGTACTCACGCAGGCCGGTTTCCGCCACGGTTCCGCCCAGAGCGTTGGCCATGGCCTGGAAGCCATAGCAAATGCCCAAGACCGGTACGCCGGCTTCAAACAGGTCGGCCCCTACAGAGGGGGCACCATCGGCGTAAACGCTGGAGGGACCACCGGAAAGGATGATCGCTGCAGGGTTCTTGGCCAAAATGGCTTCAGTAGAAAGGGTGTGCGGAACGATCTCCGAGTACACACGGGCCTCACGTACGCGGCGAGCGATAAGCTGCGCGTATTGGGCCCCGTAGTCGACGACCAGAACCGGCTTATGTTCTGGATTGAGGGGAGCAGTAGTCACCGTTACAGTCTACGCGGTTCCCCGCGCGCGAAACAGCACGAGCACTGTCATCAGCGTCACCTAGGGCGTCACACAATAAAACCCACAATAAAACAACGGGCGAACCAGATGATCTGGTTCGCCCGTTGATAAAAAATTTAGCTCGGTTTTAGTACCGCTTGGCAGCCTTTGGATGAGCTGCCAGTTCACGATCGACTTCAGCGTGCACCTTGGCCTCGGTGATGAAGGACAGGAACGGAACTACGCCACCGAGTGCGATGGTAATGAAGCGCATAAATGGCCAGCGCATCAGTGACCAGAGACGGAAGTCAGCAAAGAGGTAGACCACGTACAGCCAACCATGGGCAATCAAGATACCCAAGGACAGGTTCACTCCCCCAGTGACTTCTGCTCGGTTGAACAGACCCACCGAGTTGGCGGTGCCATCAGCCAAACTGCCACCAACAAAGAGTTCCAGGGACCAGAAGTACTTGAAGATCATCTCGACCACGAGCAGCAACAGCATCACACCGGTGATGTAGGCGAAGACCTTATAGAACTTGGCGGCGCTGCGAATCTGCGCTGGGGTGCCGCCGAACTTCCGGGGCTTCGGTGCTGGGCTGGTGCTGGACATGGCTGATGATTCCTTCCGAATCAGAAAAAAGTTTGTGTTTGTTTAGTTGCTGCTGGTGCCGTTGTCGCGAGCGTCCGCCGCGCGTTCAGCGATCTCGTCCAAGTCGCGCTGGTAGTCATCACGAACCATGCGGTACCAGAGGAAGATGGCGAAGCCTGCAAAGACAACCCATTCAATTCCGTAGAAGACGTTGAGCCAGTTAACCTGAGCTTCCTGCGGCTGAGGTCCAACATAGATCATGTCGATGCCTGGCTGATCAACACTTTCGCCTTTAACCGTGGTGATCTTGTGCCCGGAGATGAAGCCGTTGTACAGCACCGAATCCCAGGTATTGGCTAGCTGCGCTGAGGTGATGGAAGGCAGGGTCTTGCTGCGTAGATCATGCTCGTTCTCTGGACCCTCGTTAGGCAACAGTCGACCGGTGACTTCCAGTTCACCCTTAGGTGCCGCTGACGGTGCGGTGGCCTCTGGCTGCCAGCCGCGCACCACTGCGATGCCAGCGTCTTGTTTGGCGCCATCAACCTTGAACTCGGTGATGACCCAGACACCTTTTTTGCCGTCTTCAATGCGGTCATCAATGAGCTGATCTGTGCCGGGAACAAATTCGCCGGTGAATTTTACGATCTGGTCAGCTTTGGTGCCAAGCAGTTCAATTCCAATATCCGTGTGTTTTGTCAGTTGAACTGGTTTCTCGGTCTTATCAACCTTGACCAGCGGTTCACTCTCTGAGGAGCCGAACTGCCACCCCGAGAGGGCAACAAATCCGGTAGCGATGGCCAGCGCAGCAATGAGGGCGCCGATCCACTTGAGTTTCAGAGCGGTTTTAAACACCCCTTAACCGTACTTCTATTTGCCGTAGAACTCGAAATAAGTGGGGGTGAGATTGACCCCGCCGAACTAATTGAGTGCTCGGGGAACCATCCTTGACGGTTGTTCGTTGAGCGCCGGAAGCTATGTTGGCGTTAAAGAGCTTCAGCCCTGTCCGATAATTCGGACAGGGCTGAAGAAAAGAATATTTAGTAGCGGTCAGACTCGTAAGGCGAAAGCACCACGTCTACACGCTGGAATTCCTTCAAGGTCGAGTAGCCGGTAGTGGCCATCGAACGGCGCAGCGCACCAACCAAGTTGGAGGTGCCATCGGTTTCATGCGATGGACCGTACAGAACCTTTTCAAGGGAACCGACGGTACCGATCTTTGCACGGTCGCCACGTGGGCTGGCCTCGTGCACTGCTTCCATGCCCCAGTGGTAACCGGCGCCTGGTGCTTCTTCGGCACGAGCCAAAGCGGTACCGAGCATCACTGCGTCGGCGCCCATAGCGATGGCCTTGACGATGTCACCGGAGTTGCCCATGCCACCATCGGCAATGACGTGTACGTAGCGTCCACCGGACTCTTCGATGTAGTCACGGCGAGCTGAAGCAACATCGGCAATAGCGGTAGCCATTGGTGCGTGAATGCCCAGGGTACGACGGGTGGTGGAGGACGCGCCGCCACCAAAACCTACGAGGACACCGGCAGCGCCGGTACGCATCAGGTGCATAGCTGGGGTGTAGCCAGCTGCGCCGCCAACGATCACTGGGACGTCGAGTTCATAGATGAACTGCTTGAGGTTCAGTGGTTCGGTGGTCTTCGAGACGTGCTCGGCCGACACGGTGGTGCCACGGATGACAAAGATGTCCACGCCGGCAGCCACTACGGTCTTGTAGTGTTCTTGGGTGCGCTGTGGGGTCAATGAGCCAGCGACAACTACGCCGGAGTCACGGATCTCGGAGATGCGCGAGGTGATCAGCTCTGGCTGAATCGGAGCCGAGTACAGTTCCTGCAACTTGGCGGTGATCTTTGGATCATTGCGCGTTGCGGATTCGGACTTCAGACCGGTGATTTCTGCCAGTACAGATTCTGGGTTTTCATAACGGGTCCACAGACCTTCAAGGTTCAGTACACCCAAGCCGCCGAGCTTGCCCAGGGCAATGGCGGTGGCCGGTGAAGTTACCGAGTCCATAGGTGCGCCCATAATTGGGGTGTCGAACTGGAAAGCGTCGATCTGCCAGGATACCGAAACGTCCTTCGGATCACGGGTGCGGCGATTCGGTACGATCGCTACGTCGTCCAGGGAAAATGCCTTATGCGCCCGCTTGCCGCGGCCGATCTCAATCTCGTTACTCACCTAACTAGGTTACCAAGTCTCGGCCGAATTCTTGCTTTTCATAGCCTTAGTGCGAGCGGTCATGACGTGTTTTCTATCCAATGGCAAGCAAGAAACCCTGCCTCACGGTGTATTCATACACCGTGAGACAGGGTTAGAAGCTAAAAAGCTTTTAGTCTACGAAGCTTGGGAAGCCAGTGACTTCGCGGTAGCTGCCAGCGCAGTTGCTGCCTGCTCTTCAACCTCAGCGATACGCTCCATGGCATCTGCCATCTGCGCGAACATTGCACTGCGGTTTTCAACGGTGACTTCTGGATCCACAAGCTCAGCGAACTCATCCCACAGCTGTGCCAGCTGCAGGTAATCTGCACTGTGCTCCCCCAGAGCCGAAAGACCCGGAAGTCCTGCGGCTTCATCAAGGAAGTCTGCGTACAGTCCACGCAGTGCACCTTCGCCACCAAAACGGGTGTCGCTCAGGAAGCCCGACAGCTGGGTCATGCCGCCAGCAAGACGCTCCTGATCAGCAAACATCTGGCTCCAGCCGGTCTTGGTGGTGGTATCGCGCAAACGAGCAGCGAAGGTACGCATGCCGGTGATGCCGAAGTTCTTCGCGAAGTGATCTGGAATGCCGGAAAGTTCGCGGGTTCCCAGAAGACGAGAAGTGGTTTCTTCGATAGCAACCAGCGCGTTGGTTGCCAGGGTTTCGGCCTTCGGCGAGCGCGAGGAAGGTACCCAAGCTAGCCAGTGCTTTTCCTTTTTGCGCTTGGCGCGGGCGAACGCTAGGTCTTCTTGGCTGATGACGTTCAGTACGCCTGAACCATCATCTACCAGCAGATCATCTTCATGATCTCCGACAACAACAAGATCAATGGTCTCGGCTTCATCCACTTCATTGCCATCGATCCAAGGCAATGCGTTGATGGCCACACGGACAGCTACGGTGCGTCCGGCATCAAGTGCAGCGTCCATGTATTCAACAGCTCGCGCGGCTGAACCGGTGGTGCGTTCGGTGACCTTGGCACCGCAACGGGCCAGCAGGTTCTGCGTGTATGGCTCTGGGTGGGCGCGGGTCACCAAGGTGGCGGTGGTGGTCTCTTCATATTCGAAGGTGAAGACCATAAAGCCGATACCACCAGCTAGGCCTGCCAGCAGGGCTTGGCTCAGCGGGGCTTCGGTGACTGGGTTAGTGACGCCAGCCTGCACGAGGACTCGGTGCCACAGTGCGGCATCGTATTGAATGACGTCTTCTGGTGCCGGGTATTCAGGCAACTCATCTTGTGGCGCTGGAGCCGCTGCGGGCTTAGGAGCCTTAGGTTTGATACCAGCTTTGGCATCGCGAGCTTCTTTGGCGTAGTCACGAGCCTGCGCTGCACGAGCTGCCTTTGGGCTCTCTGGCTTACCGGTAAGAATGTTCTTACGCGCAGTGGTGTAGTTCTCCCCCGTACGTTCCATTCGTTCGCGTGCTTGCTTCTTCAGATTGGCTGGCTGGCCCAAAGTAATGTCCTTTATTCGCGGTCGCGCACAGTCAGTGAGATCCCACGCCGATTGGTGCTGTCTGCCCTTAATTCTACGCGTGCAAGATCTTTTGCTGGTGCAGAACCAAGGGACTTGGACAACTACTTCTTCAGCAGCACTTGAGATTGATTACTAAGTACTAAGTGAACCTTTGCGCGAATCTTTCGTGATGCGAGCAATGGCAGTTTTGATTTCGCTCGGCTCCCGTGCTTCGGAATCCAGGGCTCGGTGAATGGTTAGGCCCTCAATCATCGCGTCAAGCAAGCGAGCTGTCAGCGGGTCAAAGTGAAGTTCTAGAGCCACACGGCTGCGCTGCATCCATTGGGTAGTAATCGAACGGAACGAAGCATCACGGGTGGCCAAAGTGTAGAGCTCATGAGACAAGATCAGCTCATCATCATCGCCACTACTGGCTTGCAGAATTCTTTCGAACACCCTTTCACACGCCGATTCCTTATCGGTTGCCGTTGCCATATGACGTTCAAAATCGTCACTAATGCTGGTGGCAAATCGGGAAAATGTGCTGTGCAGCAAATCCTGCATGCCATCAAAGTAGTAAGTCATGGCACCCAATGGCACACCGGCTTGCGTCGCAACCTTTCGGTGAGACGTTCCAGTGACCCCGGATTCCACAATGACTTTCTGGCAAGCATCGATGATCCTTTCACGGCGTTCAGGATCATTGCGCCGACCTAAGCGTGAACCGGTGGAAGAGTGTTGGGAGGACATCAAATTATCCAATGCTTCGGATCACGCGTGCAGGATTACCTACGGCGACTACGTTGGCTGGGATGTCCTTGGTGACTACCGCGCCGGCACCGATGACGGAGTTTTCTCCGATACTCACTCCTGGGCACACGATCACCCCGCCTCCTAGCCAGACATTGTCGCCAAGGCTAATTGGCTGGGCCGCTTCGAGCTTGTCGCGTCGAGGTTGCGGGTCAATCGGGTGGGTAGGCGTCAGCAGTTGAACATTGGGCCCAATCTGGCAGTCTTCACCGATGGTGATGGTGGCGACGTCCAACGCGGTGAGGTTGTAGTTGATAAAGGTTCGGGCACCGATGTGTATGTTTTCGCCGTAGTCCACAAATAGCGGTGGGTTCACGTGGGCGCCTTCGCCCAAGGTGCCAACGAGGTCTACAAGGATCTCGCGAGCAAGTGGATCTGCGGCGATATCAGCGCGGTGGTACGCGTCAGCAAGCTGGACACCGCGTCGATGAAGTCGTTCGTTCTCAGGGTCATCTGCGATATAGAGGTCTCCGGCGAGCATACGCTCACGGTTACTGCGGGAGTCTGATTCAAAATAACTCTGATCCATGGCAGTGAATATACACGACATTTGAGTACACTCGTACATATACTTTGAGTGGTCGTCCCATCAGTGGCGATGCGTTCATCCCGCAGGAACAGCGAAAGACATCAGCACCTTATGTATTCAATCCTTTTGGCTATTATCTACATCGCCTTCATCAGCCTCGGGCTTCCCGACTCTCTGGTGGGCGCCGGATGGCCAGTGATGCACAGAGAACTTGATGTCCCGCAATCCTTCGCTGGTATTCTCACCATGGTCATTGCCGTGGGAACCATCTTTTCCAGCCTTGCCTCGGAACGACTTACCCGTAAGTTTGGTGCCGGGGTTGTAACGGCGATCAGCGTTGGAATGACCGCAACGGCGTTGTTCGGCTTTACCTTCTCAGACTCGTTCTGGATGTTATGCCTGTGGGCCATCCCGTATGGATTGGGCGCAGGAGCGGTGGATGCGGCCCTGAACAATTACGTTGCCCTGCACTACGCGGCACGACATATGAACTGGCTCCATAGCTTTTGGGGTGTGGGAGCCTCGATTAGCCCGTTGATCATGAGTCAAGCGCTGACCTCAGGTATGGGATGGTCCGGGGCTTACAAGGTTGTTGCGCTTATTCAAGTCGTGCTCACCGTAGTCCTAGTTCTCGCCCTCCCCCTCTGGGCCAAGGTAGACACCATGAGGCCGAAAGGCCTCAACCGCGCTGAGGTGGAAGACAGTACCGAGAACAGTGAAGCGCCCCAGGCCGGAGCCTCGCACATTCCACTGGCGCAGGTTTTGAAAATTCCGGGCGTCCTGCTGGTCCTCGCGGCATTCTTTGCATACTGCGCGCTGGAAAACACGTCGATTCTCTGGGCTACGACGTACCTCGCCGGCGACCGTGGAGTGGCCCCAGCAACGGCTGCCGCCTTTGCGTCGTTCTTCCTGCTGGGCATAACTGGCGGACGCTTCCTCGCCGGATTCTTCGCTGACCGCATCGGCGACCGCAACCTGATTCGCGGTGGCTTCATCATGGTGGGACTCGGTGGCCTCATGCTGCTCATCCCGCTCGAAGCCAATGGAGTTGCTCTAGCCGGCCTAGCCATCGCTGGTCTGGGATCCGCACCAATTTATCCCGCCATCATTCACTCCACACCAGCGAATTTCGGACGCCATAACTCACACGCAATCATTGGCATCCAGATGGCGGCGGCCTACCTCGGCTCGACACTGATGCCACCGCTGTTCGGTGTTTTGTCCTCCTGGGTGGGACTTTGGCTTTTCCCGCTCTTCCTTCTACTGCTAGCGGCCATGGGCATGCTGTTCTCAGAACGCCTGAACCGCCTTGTGGATGCCAAGTAGCAGCTCATTCATCGCATCCGACAGCAGAGCCAAAAATCGATCATCGAGTATCTTGGGTAGTGCATTAACACTCGAATTCATGAACCGCGCCAAGGAACCCACTGAGAACTTTGCTTAGCCGCCCAATGCTCCGACACTGGGCTTTGCCATTGCTGTACTTACTCGCAATGATGGTCATCGCGTTTTGGCCTGTCACCGTCGATTCATCCGCAGGACCAGAACTGACACGGACCCTGCACTGGTTGCATGCTCACGGCGCTCCGGCTTTTGTGAACTACGAGTTCGTCGAATTTTCAGCCAACGTGATCTTCTTCGTTCCGCTGGGCATCTTTCTCGGCGCAGGACTTCGCCGGTTCTGGATGGCAGCCCTCGCAGGCATCATTGTCTCCGGCTTGATAGAAATAGGCCAGCTTCTGTTCCTCCCCAACCGCTTCGCCACACTAACTGATGTCGTGGCCAACTCTTTAGGGTGCGTACTTGGTGCTGCAATATGGGTTGCTGTTTCTAAAGGTTATTGGAATCAGAAGGCAAGCAAGCCTTCCAACTAAAGAAATGAAAGCTACCGGCCGGCACCAATGAGCGTGGCGTTTGGAACCAATTTGGCTACTTTTATCAAGCTTTCGAAGCCGAAGATCGCTCCATCTGCCATTCATTCAAAAACTTCACGGTGTTCGGCTACGGCACCGCTTGGATCTAGGTCTTCCACTCCGCAGGAGCCCTCCTACTTAAGCACGATTTACCTCGACAACTGGCCTTGCTACGGTGGATTCATGAGTTTAGCTACTCAGTTGCTCATCTAGACCCACGTAACCGTGTACTTTTTTGAGATCTCGAAAACTGGTGCAGGAAGGTGCCCGATGTATTTAGGGTTCGGATTCGTACTCTCCCTAGCGATTGCTTTCGCGAGTCCCTATTTCTGGGGCTCCTCTGAAAACCCGTTACTCTTTTCTGCACTAACGACGGCAGGTGCCTTCGTTGTTCTCTGCGGAATGGGTTTCACGATTGATCGCCGGCGCAAGAGGAAGCATTCAATCGCCAGAAAAACCGAGCGCTGAAACCATAGGAACGACTGCGAAGAATTTCTTTGTCCCAGTCGCTGCAGCTTGTCTCGTGAACTCTTCCGGAAGAACCTATGGCAGACGAGATCCATGTCTTGCTTTGATAATTGACATCCGCGCGTCGCGAAGTGCGCGTCTGATTCCGTAGTCCAGAGATCGCAAGTATTTCGTTTGCAAGATCTGCGACGACTCTAGGCTTTGAATGGATAGCAATCGGCGTCAATGCCAGTATCGCTGCCTCTTTTCGCTCCACAGGTCGTCGGTGGGCGCGTAGTCCATGAGTCGCACCTTTCCAGGCTCAACTCATGGGTGTCGCGCTCGTCGCACGAGCGGAAAGGTAGGTGATGACCCATGAAGAAGCGCAAGAAGTGCCTCAAGGCTTGCCATTGCAAGCCGAAGGCCACGAAAGTCCAAACGCTAGCCAGTGTTTCGCGACTTATCGTGGCCCTCTTGAGGCTCATTATTGACGTCCTCTAAGTGGTTCGCCATACGGCCGCGGAGCTTGGTGTACCAGCACTGGGCTCCGCACCTTTAGAGGTGGCTACGAAGGACTTGGTGCCACCTAATCCCACGACACACCATTTCTGGAGTGCTCTTTTATTCTCCCACTTAAGTATTTAGCGCGCTAGGGAGTTGTGGATCATGGAGCCACATCCACGGCCACGCAGCCCTGTCTTGGACAAGGGCAACTAATCTGAAACGAAAAATCCCGCCCGGAACAACGCTTGAGCGTCAGTTCCGGACGGGAAATTTTCTGCTGAATTTAGCGCGAACGGTAGTTCGGAGCCTCAACGGTCATCATGATGTCGTGTGGGTGCGATTCCTTCAGACCTGCAGCAGTAATGCGAACAAACTTGCCGCGTGCCTTCAGCTCAGGAATGGTGCGACCGCCAACGTAGAACATGGTCTGGCGCAGGCCACCAACAAGCTGGTGGGTTACTGCGGACAGTGGGCCACGGTAAGGAACCTGGCCTTCGATGCCCTCAGGGATCAGCTTCTCGTTTGATGGTGCATCAGCCTGGAAGTAACGGTCCTTGGAGTACGAGGTGTTCTTGCCACGGGTTTCCATAGCACCCAGTGAACCCATGCCACGGTAAGCCTTGAACTGCTTGCCGCCCATGAATACTAGGTCACCTGGGGACTCTGCGGTACCAGCCAACAGCGAGCCGAGCATGACCGAGTCAGCGCCGGCAACCAGTGCCTTGCCGATATCGCCCGAGTGCTGCAGACCGCCGTCAGCGATCACTGGCACGCCAGCTGGGATCGCAGCCTTGGCAGCTTCGTAGATTGCGGTAACCTGCGGTACGCCAACACCGGCAACGATGCGGGTGGTGCAGATCGAACCTGGGCCCACGCCAACCTTGATGGCGTCTGCGCCGGCATCGATGATGGCCTTGGCACCTTCATAGGTAGCAGCCTGTCCACCGATCACATCTACGTGAGCCGCAGCAGGATCCTTCTTCAGGCGGGCAATCATTTCCAGCACGCCCTGGGAGTGACCGTTGGCGGTATCAACCACCAGTGCGTCAACGCCAGCGTCGATCAGCGTCATGGCACGCTCGTAGCCTTCACCGAAGAAACCAACGGCTGCAGCTACACGCAAGCGGCCTTCGTCATCCTTGGTGGCCAGTGGGTACTGCTCGGCCTTGTCGAAGTCCTTGACGGTGATCAAACCGGTCAGCTTGCCATCATCATCAATCAGCGGAAGCTTCTCGATACGGTTCTTGGAAAGCAGCTCGATAACCTTTTCAGGGGCTACGCCTTCCTGAGCGGTCACCAGTGGCATGCCGGTCATGACTTCGTAGACCTTGGTGGTCATGAACTGTTCGCGAGGAACAAAGCGGGTGTCGCGGTTGGTGATGATGCCCAGCACCTTACGGTTCTCATCAACTACTGGCAGACCGGAGACGCGGTACTGTGCGCACAGCTCATCCCATTCAGCCAAGGTGGCGCCCGGGTGCACGGTGACTGGGTCGGTGATCATGCCCGACTCGCTACGCTTTACCTGGTCAACCTGCTTGGCCTGGGCCTCAATGGAGAGGTTGCGGTGGATCACGCCGATGCCGCCCTGGCGTGCCAGTGCGATAGCCATTGGGGCTTCGGTGACGGTGTCCATTGCAGCGGAGCTGATTGGCACTGCAATGTTGATGCGCTTGGTGAAGCGAGTGGTGGTGTCAGCGTCCGAAGGGATTACATCCGTCGGGCCAGGCAACAGCAATACGTCGTCGTAGGTGAGTCCTTCAAAGGCAAAGGGGTTGAACTCAGTCACGTAGGAACCTTTCGGAGCGGATGCGGAGGTTGGTTAAATGGTAGAGCCCTTTTGGCGCTGGCGTTATTCCCGTACGGGACTCTGTGTCCAAGCTCATGCGTTAACAGGTCTCCGATAGGACTTATTACCAGCCGGTGACCTTGGTGAAGGCTTCAGCAAATTGGCGCTTGGCACTAACCACAAAAGTCTTGGATAGGTGTGAATCATCTAAGTACGTTGAAACATTACCGATCACAGCTTTGCAGACCCCATCAGGGCAGAGCAAGCCGGTCATATCTAATGAGACAACTTGCTCGCCATAATCATGCTTCGCCAAGAAATCTTGAACCGGATTGTCTTGGGCTAATGTCTCTGCGGCTGATCCGTCACAGGCTTCAGGGTGCTTGGCATGATTATCAACGCATTCGGCTATGGAGTAGGTGTAGCGCGGGGTATCGCGCATGGCGATGACCTTGCTGCCTACATTGAGGAATGGCTGGATAGCTTCGGCGTAGTGGTCCACCATGGTTTCCTGCTGCCCCGGCGTGCGGACATCATCGGCTGTGTCGGCCACGGTCTTGGTGGCCGTGGTCATCACCATTTTGGGTTTCAGATCAGCGACATACTTTTTGGCTGCATCTTGGAAGTCAGCGCATTCAGGTTCTGAGCGGTCAGCATCGGAGCCGTAGCGGCATCCGGGGTGGAAGACCAGTACCCAGCTTCCGCCGGATTCTTCAATTGCGGAAGCGGCGGCCTCGGACCAGTGCTGCATGTGCGAATCCCCCAGCAACACCACATCTGGAGAACCATCAAAGTTTCCACCCTGTTCGCAGAACATGATGCGCTCGTCGTTAGGGCTGTTGGACCCGGCGCAGGAGCTACCTGGAGACTGCCATTCATCTTCCAACTCGGTGGCCAAAGGCAACGTCAATGCGGCAGGTGAAGGATCCCAGTCCTCGGTTGCGGTGGCTCCAGGGTTATCGGCAACGCTTTGGGTGGCGGCGACGGCACTTCGGTGAGCCACATTGTTGGTCCACGCGGTCACCGAGAGGTTGACGATGCCCAGTCCAATGGCCACCACTGCCACCTGGCCGAGGACCTTGATACCTGTCTGCGGTACCCAGTGCGGGAAGCTGAAGTTGTTTTGCCAATTGACCGCCGGCTTCTCAACAAAGTTGGTGGTGACCCATGAAGCCGCGATGGCAGAAATGATCAGTACCGTTCCGTCAAGGAAGGAAGCGTGCTCCTTGCCGGTGGCTTCTAGGTAGAAGACCAGCATTGGCCAGTGCCAGAGGTACATGCCGTAGGACAGGTCGCCGAGCTTCACCAAGACCTTGGTGGACAAGACACCGGATGGGTTAGCCCAGTGGCGCCGGGCAGGGGCAGCGATAATCATCGCGGCGGCCAGAGTCGGGACCAAAGCCATGAAGCCCGGGAACTGACCTTGGACATCCAGCACAGCTCCGCTGCCGATGATGATGAGCATTCCTATCCAGCCAGCAACTCGGCGGATCTTCTCTGGCAGCGTGTTCAGCCAAGGCAAGGCCAGAGCGAGCAAGGAGCCCAGAGCGAATTCCCACAGGCGTGCGCCGGTATGGAAGTAGGCAACCTGCTGGTTGCTGGCGGTGATGTTGATGGAATACGCCAGAGAGCCAACGAAGATCAAACCGAAGAGCGTTCCGGCAACCCACGCGAAGTTGAAACGCTTGGAGAACAGCTTCCAGATCAGTGCACTGAAGGCCAAGACTATGGGCCAGAGAATGAAGATTTGTCCCTGAACGGATAAGGACCAGAAGTGCTGTAGCGGTGAGGCTGAGTCTGTGTTGAACGCGTAGTAATCGACCTGATGATTAGCCAGATACCAGTTCTGTTTGTAGAGCATCGAGGCTTTGGACTGATCGATGAGTTCCAGCCAACGGCTACTGGGCAAGATGATCCAGGCGGCAACGATAACACTGATGATCACCGTCGCAGCTTGCGGGATGAGTCTGGAGAAACGGTGCAGCCATCCAGTAATGAGTGGTGTGCGTTCGCCGCGCGAAATTCTGCGAGCGGTAGATGAGGTGAGGAAAAAAGCGGAGAGCATCAAGAAGATGTCGACTCCCCCGGAGACCTTGGAGAACCATATGTGATAGGACATCACCAGCAATACGGCTAAGGCTCGAAGACCCTGTAAGTCGACCCGGAAGTTTGCACCTTTTGTGCTTTTCCGGGGCTGTTTGAGGGCGGTAGTCACAAGCTATGCTTCCGTCGGGGACTCGGGCATGACTTCGGTGTTTGATCTTCTTGACACGTCAGACAACTATTGAGCCTATCAATCGACGCTGTGTTCCCCACACAGGTTGAAAGGCCCTTGAACGCTGATCACGGAATAAATGCAGAGCTTGTATTGAGCTGACTTGCGCAAGGTTAGCTGAGCGATGGAACCGTCAAATTCCCTGTGAACACGGCACTTTGACGTGTATCACTACTGATCAGTACAACCTACATCAAGAAAATGGCTGTCACTGAAACAGCTCGGACTGACAGAAACGTATCTTACTTAGCTCTACGTCTTCCAACAATTAGATACGTCAATGCCGCGGATGCCGTTGCTGCCGTTCCGGTCATGAACCAATTCATGGAATCGAGGCTAGATCTGCCAGCACCGCTGCCTTCATGACGGGATGCCCGTTCTTGGATGATCGCCACGGTGGCTAGTCGAGTAGCATCGTGAACGCCGTGCTTGTACATGGCGATCAGGGACACGCTAACGATCATTCCAGCGAAAGCAACGACATATATCTTGGGTCCGAGTGAAATGGCGTCGACAAACCAGATGCCGACAATAATCGAAATGCCACTTAAAAGTCCCGAAATCGCACCTGAAGAACCGGAAAAATCTGAAGTCATGTGCTCGTTTGTCGCTAAGTATTCTTCAATTCCATCTGCCACATCTGCTTGCCCCAACGAACGAAGCTCTTCGTTCACCATGCGTCTTTGCTTTGTGGTCAGCCTTTTCAGCCAATGAATGCGCATTCTTCTTCGCCTTCTTCCTGTTAGTTGAACTCGAAACTGATAAAAACGGTAGCGAGCTCCAAATCAATACGTATGTTCTCATTGCTAGAACAGCAAAAAGAAGCCGCCGCCGGAACAAGTAAGAACTTGATCCGACGGCGGCTTCAAAGCCTAGTCAATGACTTAGTGGCTGTGTGCGTCTTCCTCAACCTCGGTGGCCTTCTCGGCTACCAGGGTTTCGGTGGTCAGCACGAGTGCTGCGATCGATGCTGCGTTACGCAGTGCCGAACGGGTGACCTTGACTGGGTCAATGACACCTGCGTTGATCAGGTTCTCGTAAACGCCAGTCTTGGCGTTGAAGCCCTCATTAGCTGGAGACTCTGCCACCTTGGAAACAACTACTGAACCGTCGAAGCCGGCATTGGTAGCGATCCAGAACATTGGCTGAACCAGTGCACGGCGCACGATGGCCACACCAGCTGCAACGTCACCTTCAAGGCCAACAATGGAGCTATCGGTGTCAAGAGCAGTCAGAGCGTCAACCAAGGCGGTACCGCCACCGGCAACGATGCCTTCTTCAAGGGCGGCACGGGTAGAGGACACTGCGTCCTCGATGCGGTGCTTGCGTTCCTTGAGCTCAACCTCGGTGGATGCGCCCACCTTGATGACGCCGATGCCGCCAGCCAACTTGGCCAGACGCTCGGAAAGCTTTTCGCGGTCCCACTCCGAATCGGTGCGGTTCAGCTCAGCCTTCAGCTGGGCTACACGCTCAGCAACATCTTCATCGGTTCCGGCACCATCAACGATGGTGGTGGAATCCTTGGTGATGGTCACGCGGCGTGCGGAACCAAGAACCTCGGTGCCTACCTGATCTAGGGACAAGCCCAGTTCTGGGGAGACAACCTGGGAACCAGTAAGGATAGCCAGGTCCTGCATCATTGCCTTGCGGCGGTCGCCGAAGCCTGGAGCCTTGACGGCTACCACGTTCAGCAGGCCACGCAGCTTGTTGACCACCAGGGTGGAAAGGGCTTCGCCCTCAACGTCCTCGGCGATGATCAGCAGTGGCTTCTTGGTTTCCAAAACCTTTTCCAGCAGTGGCAGGAATTCAGCCACGGTGGAGATCTTGGCAGGGTTGATCAAGATCAGGGCGTCTTCCAGAACAACTTCCTGACGCTCCTGATCGGTGATGAACTGTGGCGAGAGGTAGCCCTTGTCGAACTGCATACCCTCGGTCACTACCAATTCGGTAGCGGTGGTGGAGGACTCTTCAATGGTGATGACACCATCGGTGCCAACAGTCTTGAAAGCCTCAGCAAGCAGTTCGCCGATTTCATCGGACTGAGCGGAGATGGAAGCAACGTTGGCAACCTTATCCGCTACCTCTACTGCGTTAGCAGCCAGTGCCTGCGAAACAACCTCGGTGGCCAGCTCGATGCCCTTACGGACATCACCTGGTGCAGCACCTGCAGCTACGTTCTTCAGGCCTTCCTTAACCAGTGCCTGAGCGAGCACGGTGGCGGTGGTGGTACCGTCGCCTGCTACGTCATTGGTCTTGGTGGCTACTTCCTTGGCCAGCTGTGCGCCAAGGTTTTCATATGGATCTTCAAGATCGATCTCACGCGCAATGGTGACACCGTCATTGGTGATGGTCGGGGCGCCCCAGGTCTTGGCAAGCACCACGTTACGACCGCGTGGGCCGAGGGTAACCTTCACCGTGTTCGCGAGCTTATCAATGCCCGCTTCGAGTGCGCGTCGCGCTTCCTCGTTGAATGCTAGCTGCTTAGCCATGCATTTTCTCCTGAAACTTATAAGAGGGTGGCGTTACTTTACGACAACTGCCAGTACGTCGCGAGCCGAGAGTACGAGGTACTCTTCGTTGCCGACCTTGACCTCGGTTCCGCCGTACTTCGAGTACAGAACTACGTCGCCTTCAGCAACGTCTACAGGAACGCGGTTACCCTTGTCGTCAATGCGGCCTGGGCCTACTGCAACAACGGTGCCTTCCTGTGGCTTTTCCTTAGCGGAATCAGGGATAACAAGGCCCGAAGCGGTGGTGGTTACGGCTTCGACCTGCTTGATGACAATGCGGTCTTCGAGCGGCTTGATGGAGACAGACATGGTCTCTCCTTTTCGTGTATGAACCAATGGTGGTAGGGGTGCGCCCTATGGCATTGGACCAACCGTCGTCGCGGTGCCAGTTGGTGGTATCCAGTCAGGCGGTGGCCCTACACGCATATTTATGTGTGTAGAACTTCCAACACTGACTTTAGGACGTGCTTTAGCACTCGGTCAAGGCGAGTGCTAACGAATGCCCTTAGTTCGTCACACCGGTTCGCGTAGAGCGCACAGCGGCCGACTCTTCGATATCCTCCGGGGCGCTCAGATCCATCTGTTCAAGGGTGACCATCTTTGACTTAGTGACCAACCGGTGCCCCAGCCACAGCCCGAGGAATAGTGGCAGACCAATGTAGGCGGACAGTACTTCCAGACCATGACCAGCTAGTACCGCCTGATAGTTCTGACCAACAATGACAGCAATGAGCATTAAGAACGCCACGATGGGACCTAGCGGGAACAGCGGGGCTCGGTAGGGCAAATCTTTGACATCAAAGCCTTGGGCTAGGTAACCGCGACGGAAACGGTAATGGGAGACGGCAATACCCACCCAGACAATAAATCCGCAGAGTCCCGAGACGTTCAGTAACCAGGTGTATGCGGCACCCTGACCAACCAGTGCGGTGAGGAATCCAAACAGGCCCACTGCTGCCGTGGCCAGCAGGGCCACGATGGGAACGCCACGGGAGTTGGTGCGCCCAAAGATCTTGGGTGCTTTCCCGTCATGAGCCATGGAGTAAAGCATGCGCGTAGATGCGTAGAGACCGGAGTTACCCGCGGAGAGAATCGCTGTAAGAATCACTGCGTTCATTGCTGCCGCAGCAAAGGCAATGCCTGCGCGTTCAAAGACCAAGGTAAATGGTGACGACGCTACATCGGCTTCCCCGCTGGCCAACAGGCTGGGGTCAGCGAAAGGTATGAGGCAACCGATGATGAAGATGGCACCGATGTAGAAGAGCATGATGCGCCAGAACACCCTGCGGATTGCTTTGGGAACTTCTCGGCGGGGGTCCTTAGCTTCACCGGCAGCAACACCCACCAGCTCGGTGCCTTGGAAAGAGAAACCGGCAATCATGAATACGGAAAGAATGGACAGCCAACCACCATGGAAGACTTCTTTGCCTTCCCTCCAGTTGGCCAGTGGGTCACTTTGCGTTCCGAGTACTCCGAAGATCATCAACACGCCAGCAGCCAAGAAAGCCACCACGGTGGCAACTTTGATCATGGCCAACCAGAACTCACCTTCGCCGAAAGCTTTGGCCGAGAGCGCGTTTAGTGCTGTTAGCGCCACGAGGAATACTGCAGCCCAAATCCAGCCCGGAACATCGGGCAACCAGAAGCTCATGACGATGCCGGCGGCTACAAGTTCAGCAGCAACGGTGATGGCCCAGTTGAACCAGTAGTTCCAGCCAATGGCGAAGCCGAACGAGGGTGAAACAAATCGGGTAGCGAAGGTTTGAAAGGAACCAGCCACCGGGAGCTTGGCAGTCATCTCCCCCAGTGATTGCATCAACAGGTAGACCATCAGGCCGACTGCCGCATAGGCCACCAAAGCGCCGCCAGGTCCAGCCTCCGCGATGGTTCCACCCGAGGCGACAAACAAGCCGGTACCGATAGACCCACCGACGGCAATCATCTGTAGGTGGCGACTACTCATGCCGCGCTTGAGTTGGTTTTGAGCCAGTGGCGGAGGGTCGTTCAGGTCCCCGACACTTGTTGGCAATTGATTGCTCGACGTCGTTGTCGTTCGCTGCATAGATTTCTTCACAGGTGCCATGGAACACCAAACCATGACCGAATGCGACCTGAGTCACTTCAGTTTCCCTCAACGCATTTCGCCTTTACCGCGCAACACGAGCAATCTGGCTTCGCAGCTGCGCAACTCGAACGACAGACTGTAAATCAGCCAAAGCTCTACCCGCCAAAAACATTTGAAGGATCCCGCAAAGCATTACGCTTTCTAAACAAATGGCATTCCATGAAACAGCATCGCTTAACCAGCAATGAATCACGCTTCACAGTTTGAACCCAAATGCCCTGACTCCGATCTCTCCCGAGGCATGGGCAGCACCCGATTGCACCGACCTTCAAGACCATCAAAAGAATCTGAATATGACGCCGTAGTGTCACATAGGTCACATCACCCAACTGGCGGCAACAAGCTTCTAGACAAGACAAGCAAACTATCAACGCTAGGCTTGAGACATGGCTCAGGCTTCTAACGACTCAACGCTCAACGAACAATTCGCCGCTCTGCTTTCTGCAGAAGGCTGGCAATTGCTTTCCACCATTGATCCATCCATGGTCTCTTCCAAGGATGCAGCGTGGACTCTGAATGAAAAGCTGCGCAAGGACGGGCACGCACCAGAAGTGGTTCGTGCGGTCATTGTGTCAAGCCCCGTGTTTGATGGAGAGTTTTCTACTTGGAATTCATCGGCTCACCCACGAGCTACGCAGCCCGTGGCATCGTGCTGAGATGATCGGCTCGGAACGCGGCGGGAGTCGCCCCACCAAGTGCTCCGTGGGGCCGGTACGTGTTGAACCAGTGCACCCACTGCGCCGTGGCGATCTCGACATCATCAATACCTTTCCAGGGACCCTTGTTCCGGATGAGTTCGGCCTTATAGAGTGAATTCAGCGCTTCAGCGAGGGCGTTATCGTATGAATCTCCTTTCGACCCGACAGACGCGACTGCGTCTTGCTCAGCCAGGGCCTCGCCATAGCGAATCGCTCGATACTGGACCCCGCGGTCCGAGTGATGCACCAGCCCAGACAGGTCGTGACCAGCACGTTTACGCTGATAGATCCCCATCTGCAAAGCGTCAAGAGCCAACTCGGTATGCAACGACCTCGAGACCTGCCAGCCGACGATCTCGCGATTGAACACGTCGGTGACGAACGCGACGTAGACCCACCCTGTGAACGTGTGCACATAGGTGATATCGGCCACCCACAGCCGGTCAGGAGCGAAGGCTTCGAAGTGCCGATCGACGAGATCGGCCGGGCAGTTCTCCCGCGGTGCTGACCTCGTAGTGTTCGGTGCCTTGGCCCTCTTGATCCCGTGTAGATCGAGGTCTCTCATCAGGCGCTCGATCGTGCAACGGGCCACATGCCCGCGACCATGCGAGTCAGGTTCGCGGTTGAGCACGATATGCATCTTCCTGGCTCCGAACGCATCGTAATTCTTCCCGTGCACAGTGCTGATCTCTTCTTTCAATACCTCGTCACGTTTCTGTCGAGCCGAGGCTGGTCGATGTTTGCGGGCATAGTAGGTACTCGGAGCGATCTTCACGCCGGCAGCACGCAGCGTGGCACAGATCGGCTCGACTCCGAGTTCGTCCTTGTGCTCGTCGATATACGAGCAGACTACTTCGAGGGGCGGTCGAGCTCCGCCGCGAAAAAAGCCGAGGCCGACTTCAGGATTTGGTTGGCCCGGCGCAGTTCCCGATTCTCCTTCTCGAGGTCCTTGATGCGCTGGGCTTCAGCGGTGGTAGTGCCGGGGCGGTCGCCGGCATCGACCTGGTCCTGATTGACCCAGGACCGCAGTGTTTCTGGGTTCACACCGAGTTGGTCGCCGATCCGGCGGAAGACGCCGCGGCGGGCACCAGGGTCAGCTTCGAGGGCGTCGAGGACCATGCGGACTGCTCGTTCGCGTAGCTCGAGGGGGTACTTCTTTTGGGGCATGACAGGGAAGTCCTTTCCGTGGCTTCACTGTCTCCATTATTCCCGGGGCGAATCATTGCCCAGTCCGAGCTTCGTTACAAAGCACGCGTAAAGTTTGGCCCTTTTGCTGACTCGTTGATTTTCACTCCGGCCGGTCTGGAACAGGCCACCCGCCTGACCATCGCCGGGCTGCATGCCCAACGCTTCACCAAGGCTGGCGCAACCCACGTGGCTGACCTCGGCTGCGGTATTGGTACTGACTCGATTGCACTGGCAAGTGCCGGACTGCAGGTCACCGCGGTAGAAAAAGATGAAACCACTGCGGCTGCAACCACTCTGAACCTGATGCCATTTGAGAATGCCAAGGTTGTGCACGGTGGAGCTGAGGAAACAGACCTGACTGGAATTGACGGAGTCTGGCTAGATCCTGCCCGACGCACCGATGTTGCCGGCAGCACTCGCCGACTCTTTGATCCAGAGGCCTTCTCCCCTCCCCTGTCCTTTGTTGAGAAACTGGTTGATTCCGGACTAGACGTTGGCGTGAAGCTTGGCCCAGGCCTGCCCCACGATGCAATTCCTGCGAATGCAGAATCCGTATGGATTTCTGATCACGGATCAGTCATTGAAGCGTGCCTCTGGTTTGGCAAACTCAAGCGTGAAAACGTGGTTCGCGCTGCTTTGGTCATCGATAAGGATGGCGCTCATGAATTGACCAGCCCCGTAGCGGACAAAGATGACAAGTTAGCTGAAGTTGGTGAACTGGCTGCGCATATCTATGAACCCGATGGCGCGGTGATCCGTTCGCATCTGATTTCAAAGCTTTTGGAAAGCACCGGAGGGCATCTGCTTGATGAGCACATTGCCTACTTCACGCATGAAGAAAAGATCTCCACCCCATTTGCTCGTGGCTACGAAGTCCTAGCGGTCCACGACTACAACGTTAAGAAACTGCGCAGTTGGGTCAAGGCCAACGGCATTGGCACCTTGGACATCAAAAAGCGTGGAGTTGATGCAACTCCTGAAGAGCTACGCAAGATTCTGCTGGCCGGTGCACCTAAGGGCGCGAAGAACCGGGCAACGCTGATGCTGGCACGTATTGGAGATAAGCGTGTAGCTTTCGAAGTATCACCTCACTAATCTGAGGTGATGCACCTCCCATCGGTTCACTATCCCAACCGATGAGTTGCAATATATAGAATGGGTATGGAGAAACAACGATCTTCGGTGAATCTCCTGTCCTGTTTGTTCGGCTCCGGAGTGATCCGCCCGAGTAGTCATCACAAGGAGCACCGTGCAGAAAATCGAGTTCGCCAAATCCGCCCAATCCACCATTGGTGTTGAATGGGAAATTGCTCTAGTCGATCGTGAAGACGCGGACTTGTGCTCGGTAGCTGAAGATGTCCTTGACCAGCTCAAGAAAGATGCTGGTCTGAGCCATGAAGATGAGCACCCAACGGTCAAGCCAGAGTTGCTGATGAATACTGTTGAGGTCGTCACCGGTGTGCACAAGACTGTGGCCAATGCCGCTGAGGAACTTCGCACCAACGTGCGAATGCTCAATGACGTTGCCGGAGACCACGGAGTAGATCTGTACTGCGCAGGCTCCCACCCGTTCGCAGCACCAACTTTGCAGCCGGTCACCGACAAAGACCGCTACGCCAAGCTGATTGACCGCACCCAGTGGTGGGGCCGCCAAATGGTGATCTACGGTGTACACGTTCACGTTGGTCTGGATAGCCGAGACAAGGCCTTGCCCATCACCGATGGCTTGATCAATTACCAGCCACATTTCCAGGCACTGAGTGCTTCCAGCCCATACTGGGGTGGAGAAGACACCGGCTACGCCTCCCAGCGTTCACTGATGTTCCAGCAGCTTCCGGCCGCCGGCATCCCTTTCCACTTCAATTCATGGTCTGAATACGAAGCACATATCGCAGACATGCTGCATACCGGCGTGATTGATGATGTCTCAGAAATCCGCTGGGACGTACGCCCGGTGCCTCGCTTTGGCACCGTTGAAATGCGAATCTGTGACGGCTTGAGCTCACTCGATGACATTGCGGCAATTACCGCTTTGACCCAGTGCCTGGTTCACGACATGTCAATGTCAATTGAAGCTGGCTACAAGATCCCAATCATGCCTGCCTGGTTCCGCGTTGAGAATAAGTGGCGCGCAGCCCGCTATGGTTTGGACGCCATCATCATCCTGAACGCGCAGGGTGATGAGATGCTGGTGACTGACCACTTGCGCGCAGAAGTAAAGCGTCTTGCTCCCGTGGCCGAACAGCTGGGTTGTTCAGAGGAACTTCAAGGCATCATTCGCCTCATCGAGACCGGCGCCGAGTACCAGCGTCAGCGTAAGGTCTTTGCCGCTTCCGGTGGGGATTTCAAGGCTGTTGTGCGCGACAACGTTGCACGAATGAAGTCGGTCTAGACCTAAAAACGATTCTTCAAGACAAAGAGCGGCTGGATTTTTCCAGCCGCTCTTTGCGTATTCATTAGCTAACGCGGATTTAACCGCTGGAGGTTTCCAGTTCACCGATGCAAAGGTGCCCAATGCGCCTATTGCCGACCTTCCAGCAGCTGGAAGCGAGCTGTGACTACCTACCATTCATCCCCAACGCCATTTAGTTTTCTCTACAAAAGACGCCCGAAAATATCTCGTGCCTGTTCCCCGTCAGCGACTCATTTGAGAGCGGCGTTGGGTAACCAAGGCGTCTCTTTCACTGCACAGGATTCCGGTACGTGCATTAGTCGCCTGTCGCCGTCGTTATTTCGTGTACTTGAGACGAATCTCGGCTCTCGCCTCATCAGCGCTCATCTGACCAAGTAGCACTTTTTCGCCGCAGTCTAGGGCTTCCTGATTCGGATAATGCTCCCAAGTTGCTGGCTCTTCTCAACCAGAGCGCGGGAACGCGCAACATCCACGTCTCGACCATTGATTTCAATGCGATGATCAGTCTTCACAAAAACACCTTTCCTCCACCAGTAATTTTACCAAAATCACCATCGCCAGACCCCGGTAATGCCGCATGCCAATATGCTCGCGAAAAACCTGTCCAATAATCCATTTCATGGTTATACTGGGTTTCGATTACCGTTCACGAACACTGAAAGGCACAATCATGGTGAAAAAACCACTTGCAAGGCTAGCTGTCTCGGTAGCCACTCTAGCGCTCGCTGCAGGAGGGCTGACTGCCGTAGCCCTGCCCGCTCAGGCAGGCTATTCTTACCTCTATCCCACCGATTACCAGACTTATAGTGCATGCAATACCAAACGTCTGACCATGAATTCTTCATGGACCAGGGCTAGCCAGTGCTTCATCTTTTATGACACCGACCGAAACGGCAATCGCGTCGGCCCCAACGTATGGAAGTTTTCCGTCACCGTTCGATAGACGCCTCAACATCCAATGAACGTTAGACAGCACTCCAGCCGTGGAACCGCCAGACAGTTGTCAGGCGCGCTAAGGCAGTAGCAGTTCTCCGGACCCGAAATCGTAGTTGCGGAATTTGTACGGTTCCTTGCCGGTGAGGGTGAAATGACCTTTTAGCAGGGCCCAGCAATTGCTAGAAGTACTAGGCTCGGCTAGCAACCTCTAGAACCCGTCCAATGGTGACCAGCGGAATCCGCGAACGTGAGTTGGCCCCCACTTGAGTATCGCTAATGCGGAAGAGCCCGAGGGTGGTGCCTGATCATTGATCAGGCACCACCCTCGGGCTCTTATTCTGTATGTCAACGCTTAGTCTCGGAAGCGAAGTTCCACTTGTTCTGAGAACCTAAGTAACAGTTTGGCTAGTTCAGAAACATCCTGTGAATCCCACTCTGCGAACAAGTTCCAGTACTCAGTACGCGTACTGCTCTTGATCTCTCTGAAGCGGCTGAGTGCAAACTCGGTGGGACTGACTAGATACACGCGTGCATCATGTTCAGAACGTTCCACCTCAATGAGCTCCCACTGCTTCAGGTCTTTGAGCTGACGAGAAACCACCGACTTATCCATATGGCATTCGGTGACTATCTCTGAGATCGTCAGTTCTTGATCCGGCCGGCGCAACGAGTGCAAAAGCACGGCTCGCAACACCGAGAATCCTGCACCTCGTAGTTCCGGATGGAACAATCTCGCATTCTTGGCCATGCGCCCCTTGAACGCAGGAGCAAGTCTGGCAAAGGCTGCTTCGATGTCATCTAGCGCAACCGCGTTAACTTCGCTCACGGTTATGCACCAGGTGTCTGGTCAGCAGCACCGACAGCTTGTGGCTGGGATGCGGGAGCGCCAGAATCTGACTTGATCGTTGCAGCTGGTTCCGGGCTTGTGGCCTGAGCAGCATGACGTCCCTGCATCCGGCTCGTAGCCTGGCGGTCAGCACGGGCCTGCTTTTGCAGTTCCTGCTGAGCACGCTCAGTGTCATCCACGCGCTCCCCCAAAATGTTCAGACGCTTGTCGTAGGACTTCAACGCGTTGACCGCGTGACCTACCTGGTCCTCAATTTCAGAATGCGCGGTACGCGCACGTTCAAGAGCGGACTGAAGTTCTTCCACCATGGCCCCAACACGTGCGGACTCATGATGAGCATCAGTCTCTGCAGCTTCAAGACGCTGGGCAATACTAAGCTCTGGTTCTGGCTGTACAGCTGAGCGTTCACCACGGTTGCGCATTACCTGTTCAACCAGATCACGCTCATCCATCCGACGGGCCACTTGCATCTGCTTACGCGCTTCAGCCAGTTCCTCCTCGGGGGGCAGCGTTATCGCACCGGTAGCGATGAGTTCTTCGTAACCGCGGCCGCCACGTTCGGCTGGCTCAAGAGCGGCAAGTTCTCCGCCAAGCTCTTCCTCGATCTGCTCGGAAGCAGTCTTCTTGGACAGTGGCTTATTAGGCAGGAAGATTGCGCAGATCAGGGTGACGATTGCCAGTGGGACAACCAGAAGGAACAAGAAAGCAATGGACTGGCCGTAGGCGCTTTCCACTACGGTGCGCACTGGTTCACAGAGGTCGTTGACGGCTGGAACGGTGCCGCTGGTCAGGGACTTCAAGCTATCTGCACAGTCAGGGTGATCAACCAGCATCTGTGGAGCACCGGCAGCCTTGTTGATCTCTTCAAGAATCTTGTCCATGCCGGACTTCATCTTGTCGGATACCTGGGTACCAAGCACGGTTCCAAGAACAGAAACACCGATGGTGCCGCCGAGGCTACGGAAGAAGGCAATGGCGCCGGAACCGGAACCAATCATGCGTGGAGGCAGTGAGTTCTGGGTAACCAGTACGAGGTTCTGCATAAGCACACCGGAACCAAGACCAAGCAAGAACATGCCAAGATCAACAAACCACAATGGAGTGTCGTAGTCGATACGCGACATCAGGTAAAGACCAACGGTCAGTACTACGCCGCCGCCTACTACGTACTTCTTCCAGTAACCGGTACGGGAGATCAACTGACCTACAACAATGGCACCAAACATGGAGCCAAGAACCATTGGCAAAGTCTGCAGACCGGAGTGGGTTGGGGTGAAGCCGCGTGAGAGCTGCAAGTACTGGCTGAGGAACACAGCGGTACCAAACATGGTCACACCAACGGCAATCGATGCAACGGAAGACAGCGCAAAGGTGCGCTGTGCAAACAGACGCAACGGGATGATTGGTTCCTTGATGCGCAGTTCCCAGAAAACGGTGGCAAGAATCAATACGGCTGCTGCGGAGACCATGATGATGCTCTCCGTGGAATCCCAAGCGAATCCACCTGAGTCTGCAGTCTTGCCGCCCAAGCTGATCCAGATCAGCAAGAGGCTGATGCCGCTAATGATCAGTGCAGCGCCGAGGAAGTCGAATTTGGTCTCGCGCTTGACCTGGTTGATGTGCAGGGTTCCCTGGATCAACAAGAATGCAACAACAGCAAATGGCACACAAACGTAGAAGCACCATTCCCAGCCCCAGCTATCGGCGATAACGCCACCAAGCAGTGGGCCACCAATCTGTCCGACGGCCATGACGGCACCCATGATGCCCATGTACTTACCGCGTTCACGAGGCGAGATGATGTCAGCCATAACCACCTGAACCAGCGCCATCAGGCCACCGGTACCGATGGACTGAATCAGACGCCAGCCGATAAGCCACTTCATAGCGCCTTCGTGCGAGTCGCCACCGATTTGGCTGGAGAAGCCGGCTGCAACGGTACCAACAACGAAGATGATCAAGCCGATTTGTAGCAGCAGCTTGCGGTTGAAGATATCGGAGAGCTTGCCCCAGATTGGGGTGGTCACTGTCATGGACAGGAAGGCCGCAACCAGTACCCAGGTGTACTCGGTGTTAGTACCGCGAAGATCCGCAACGATTTCTGGCATTGGTGTTGCCACCACGGTGGACGAAACCAGAACGGTAAAGATGGCGGCCATGAGGCCGGAGATGGAAAGCATGACCTGAGCGGGCTTCATCGGTGCCGATGATTTCACGCTCGGTTCTAGAGGTGGTGCAGAAGTTGACATTACTCAACTATCTAAAAAAGGTTGAGAACTGTCAACCTATTTATTTGAGTTCCCAGAGGGTCTAGATTTACATTGCAAGACTATACTTCAGCATGATTCAGGGGTTATGCCTCACAACCAACCCCGTTACTGACCAGTAAGTATGTTGGCTTTGTTGGCAAGATCACAGCGATCCTGACTGTCCTGATTCAACAGTTTGTTGGAGCTAGGATCGTGGGCGCCGCACACCCCTAGGACACACGGGTCTTCGCTTCAAGCATGATGTGAGCCCACGCTTCGGTACTTTCGTTGAACAGCACAGTAGTTGCTTTTGCGCCATGGATAAGCGTGCGGTCAGGTTGTTGATGACTACTTCATCAGTTCTCGTAGTAATGCGACCCAAAGCTAAATGGGCCTTCTCTGGAAGTTACGATGTCCTCATGCATGAAGCTTCATATCGCATTGCCCGCGTCCATCCCAAAGACGCAAAAGACTCACCAATTCCAGAGCAATTCTTTGTGCGAAACGACGCGAAGGACTATGACTCCCCCGAAGGTCAAAAGTGGACGGTCATCGATTCGCCCTTCCCGACATCACGAGCAAACCAAAACAGCGCTTCACGCGACGGTTGGGAAATCAACGATGTCGTCTCACAAGACCACTTTGATCTACTTGCCCCCTGCGCCCCGACCAACGTCTTTGGCGTGGCCCATAACACCGGTGCACCAGGCCGCGCCATTCCACCGCAGTCATTCCACAAGGCTGCCAGTTCAGTCATCGGACCGAATCAAGCAATTGAGCTGATGAGCTCCGATACTCGCGTTGAGCCTGAAGCCGAACTGACGATTGTCATTGGAAAACCAGCGAAGAATCTAACGCTTGAAAATGCTCGCGAAGTTGTTCTTGGCGTAACTATCGGCAATGACGTCACGGACCGTGATGCTCAGAAGGCTGATGAACTATGGATCAGTGCCAAGAGCCCAGATACGTTCACTCCACTGGGTCCATGGATTGTTGTTGGGCTAGAGGACCAAGACCTAGAAATAGGAATCGTACACAACGGCGAAGCACTAGAAACCTCGACTACGCAGAACCTCGGTTGGGGTGTTGAGGAGATCTTGGTTTATCACAGTGAATTCCTGACCCTACAGCCTGGTGATGTCATCTTGACGGGCTTCCCCGCCACGAGCCGACGGATCGCAGCTGGCGATGAAGTCACCTGCAAAATTCAGGGAATTGGCGAACTGACAAATCCGGTCATTGCGGTCTAAGAAATCCGTCTAAAGCCGTGCCTCAATGGCCAATCATGGAGTCGCGCTCAATGAGCGGCATATCAATTTCGTGTTCAACGGGTTCCAACTTCCCATCGAGAAGTAGCCCAACAGCCAGCGCTCCCATTTCTTCATACGGAAGACGGATTGAGCTCAGCTGCGGGCGCAGATAAGTAGAGATGATCTCATCATCAAAGGAAAGTACAGAGAGGTCCGTTCCCGGTGCCAGGCCCTTTTCGGCGAGCGCTTGAAAGACACCCATGGCCACACGGTCGTTGGCGCAGATAATGGCGTCTGGCTTATGGCCCTCGGCCAGCATTCGCGTGGTGGCCTCGTACCCATCCGTGGGGTTCCAGTCTTCCAGTACCCAGTGGCCAAGAACCTCTAGTTCTGATTCCACCAAGGCCTGACGCATGGATCCGAAACGTCGAGTGATGCTGGGATAGATCCGTGGATTTTTTTCGGCGTTTTTCAGTTCACCGATAACGGCAACGCTTTGAGCGCCGGATTCAATCACGCGCTGAACTGCTTTGGCGCCGGACTCCCTCTCATTGGGAAGCACCGAGGTACAAGGGCTCTCGTCTATTCCGTTTACCAGAACGGTGGGAAGTTCAGTCTGAGGAATCTTCAGATCACGTTGACGAGAATCCATGAATCCAAGAATTAGTCCGTCAACGTCTCGGTGAGTCATCTGCGTTATGGCTTCAGCCATTTGCTCGGGCTTGCCAAAGGTCTCGGCAATGAGCACAGTGTGGTCGCGGCTTTCGGCCTCACGCAGGATGCCCGTGATCATTTCTGAGGCGAAGCGGGTGACGGTAACTTGATCAGAAATAAATCCCAGCGTGCGCGTCTTGCCGCTTCGCAGAGATTGCGCGGCAGCGTTAGGGCGGTAGCCCAGCTCCTTCGCGACAGCACGGACCCGTTCGGTGGCTTCAGCTGACAGTCGTGTTCCTGGTTTTTTGTTTAGGATCATGCTGACTGCAGCCTTGGACATCCCCGAGGCTTCTGCCACGTCAGCTAGTGTTACCCGCTTTGCTTTGTGCGTTTCCACGTTTCCTTCTTGCCACCGTTGACATGCAATTATTCGAGCCTAGCCTATTGCAGGGATCACATCACACTGCTAGAGTTTTGTGCTAAATGCATTTAGCACTCTCTTATTGAAGGATGGCAGCGTTGCCCGAAACCCAGCAGGTCGCGGTGAAGCGACCACAGCTACACTTCACAGCAAAGAAAAACTGGATCAATGATCCCAACGGTTTGTTCTTTGACGGAAAGCAATATCACCTGTACTTCCAACACAACCCCAATGGTGTTGGCCATGGCTACATGTCCTGGGGACATGCGGTAAGCACTGACCTAGTGAACTGGGAAGAACTGCCTATTGCCATCCTGCATGGCGACGTTGCTGACATCTTCTCTGGCTCCATCGTGGTGGACCATGACAACATCAGTGGCTTCGGCGACGGAACCATCCCACCGGTTATTGCCATCTACACCGCAGCAGCCAAGGACGAGACCAACCAGTCCCAAGCCATTGCCTATTCGCTGGACGGTGGCGCGACTTTCACCAAGTACGCACAGAACCCAGTCATTGACCGCGGTTCCAAAGACTTCCGTGACCCTAAAGTCTCCCGCTACGAATCTGCTGAAGGCTCCTACTGGGTCTTAGTAGCTGTAGAAGCGATTGAACGTCGCGTAGTGATCTACCGTTCCGAGAATTTGATTGATTGGACTGAGCTCTCCAGCTTCGGGCCAAAGGCAGCAGTCACTGGCATCTGGGAATGCCCGGATTTGTTCCAGCTTCCAGTTTCCGGAACTGACCAGCTCAAGTGGGTCATGATTGTTTCGCTGAACCCAGGCGGCATTGCTGGCGGTTCAGGTACCCAATACTTTGTTGGTGAATTTGACGGCACTACCTTCACCCCGGATCAAGACGTAGCCGCAGTAGAAGGCTTGGATTTTGAAGCACTGAGCGCTGCTAAATGGTTGGACTACGGACGCGACTTCTACGCCGGCGTCAGCTTCCACGGACTGCCAGTTGATCAGCAGACTCTGATTGCTTGGATGAGCAACTGGGATTATGCCCGTGATCCTCCTAATGATGGATGGCGCGGTTCGATGAGTACCGCTCGCACCCTGGACTTGGTCAAGGACGCTGAAGGTAACTTCGAGATCCGTCAGCAGATCCTTGGACTGCCAGTCACCGATGTTGTTTCTCAGTCAGTAACCGGCGCAGAGACTCGCATTGAGTTGGGTTCCCCGGCTCTGCTTGAACTGCACCTTGCAGGCAACGTCAGTGAATCAGCAAAGTTGTCGTTCTACCGGACTGACGAGAGCCTGATCAGTGAAATTACTGTCGAGTCTGCCTTGCTGACCCATGAGCGTACCGCGGGCCTAGTTGATCATGAACTCTACGCATCAACGCAGCGCATGCCACTGCCAGCAGGGCTGGCTGAAATCACGGTCCAGGTTCTGCTAGATCACGGTTCCATTGAAATCCTTGCTGCAGATGGACTTCGCTCGCTGACCGATCAGCTCACCGGTGAAGCTGCACCAGCCTATGGCGTACTGAAATTAGCCGGCGGAACCAATGCCTCGGTTGCCGTACTGCCGCTGGAAGAAATTGAAGCAGGTACCAACGCATGAGCCTGATTACCGTTCTTGGTGAATCACTTGTTGATGTTGTTGGCGAAACTGCACATCCAGGTGGATCTCCACTCAACGTTGCTGTTGGCCTGTCCCGTCTTGGGCGCAAGGTTCAGTTCCACACCGAATTTGGTCAGGACACCTATGGTGAGCAAATTGCTGAACATCTGAGCAATTCAGGTGTCCAGGTTGCACCGGGTTCAGTCACGGAACGTTCCACCTCGGTAGCTCAGGTAGAGATGGATGAGCACTCCAACGCTCATTACACTTTTGATATCCACCAGCAGATTCCTGCGGTGGACGCGGATGCACAGACCGCTTTGCTGCACACCGGATCCATCGCCGCATGGATTGAACCATCCGGCCAGTGCATTGTGGACGCATTTGAAAATGCATCTGCTGATTCCTTGCGTAGCTATGACCCGAACCTACGCCCGGATCTGGTGGAAGACCGAGAGGCTGCACTGAAGCGCATTGAATTGCTCATTAGTTTCAGCCACGTAGTGAAGCTCAGTGACGTGGATGGCCAGTGGCTTTACCCTGACCTAGAAGCGTGGGAAGTACTGGAACACGTAGCTAGCCTCGGTCCAGCATTGGCTGTCATGACGCAGGGTGGCGACGGGTGCTTGGCACTTGCTGCTGGCAAGCGCTATGACGTTGAGGCCTCCCCCACCAATCTCAAGGACACCATTGGTGCCGGAGACGCGTTTATGTCCGGACTACTCTATGGAGTACTTTCCCTTCCAGATCTCGTCAAAGCACTTCGTGACGGAACTGAACTGCAATCCGAAGACATTGAACAAGCTTTACGTGGTGCACTTACTTCTGCTGCACTGACAGTGGCACAGGCCGGAGCAAATCCCCCATGGCTTGAAGACTTCACTAACGCACTCACTCACTAATCTCGCTTTACATGCACACGAAAGAAACCAGGGCAAAGATGGCTGGCTTTACAACTTCTCTACGAAATCCGACATACCTCCAAAGTTCCTTCTCGATGCTGTTGTTCTTTGCATCCTGGGGTATCTGGTGGTCCTTCTTCCAAATCTGGCTCACCAGCGAAACGACTGGTCTAGCACTGACCGGTGCACAGGTCGGTACCGTGTACTCGGTAAACTCACTGGCCACATTGGTCCTCATGTTTGCTTACGGAGCTATTCAAGACCGTCTGGGTGTTAAGAAGCATCTGACCGTTGTACTGGCTGGAGTGACCGCACTGGTTGGACCATTCGTTACATGGGTCTACCAGCCGCTACTGCAGAGCAACTTCATGACCGGTGTCATCCTTGGCGCCATTGTGCTCTCCATTGGCTTCCTTGCTGGTGTGGGTCTGTTTGAAGCTTTGACTGAACGCTACAGCCGTCGTTTCGGTTTTGAATACGGTCAGGCACGCATGTGGGGATCCTTCGGCTACGCCGTAGTTGCCTTGGCAGCCGGCTTCCTGTTCACCATCAACCCAATGCTGAACTTCTGGATTGGTTCCGTACTTGGACTTGTACACCTGGCACTACTGTTGTTCTCACGCGCAAAGGGTGAGCCTGTGCCAAAGCGTCCGGTAGAGGGAATCATGTCCCCTGCCTCCACGCCTTCATTCCGTGAAATGCTTAGCCTGTTCCGTTTGCCTAGCCTGTGGCTAATCATCATCTTCGTGATGCTCTCATGGACCTTCTACACCGTCTTTGATCAGCAGATGTTCCCAGAGTTCTACACCGGACTCTTTGATGATCCTGCAACCGGTCAGCGCGTGTACGGAATCTTGAACTCAGTACAGGTCTTCTTTGAAGCTGCCATGTTGGGTATCGTCCCAATCATTATGCGTCGCGTGGGTGTGCGTGCTTCCCTGCTCATGGGCGTAGCCATCATGTTCGTTCGCATCTTGGGCTGTGCCCTGGTGGATGATCCACTATTGGTCTCGGCCATCAAGATGCTGCACGCAATCGAAACTCCGCTATTCATCTTGCCGGTGTTCCGTTACTTCACCTTACACTTCAACCCAGCACTGTCAGCCACCTTGTACCTGGTTGGCTTCCAGGTCTCGGCTCAGATTGGTAATGTCGTTCTGTCCACCCCACTGGGTGCACTACACGACCGCGTAGGCAACGAGCAGACCTTCATCACCATCGCCATTGTGGTACTGCTAGCCGGAGTCTACGGATTCTTTGCGCTGAAGAAAGATGATCAGCAAGTTGATGGTGACCCGTTCTTGCGTCACTCAAAAACTGCTGTTGATGCGTAACTAGATATAGCGCAGAAACGGGGCCGGTTGCTGTCGATTATTCGTCAGGAACCGGCCCCGCTTCACTCTGAGTCACCTGAAGAAAGACTCATCACTTTTTCAAATCTGTGATCGGGGCTTCCAGTATTACGCACCTACTCTTGAATCAGCACATAGCCACGACGTTTAGCCTCGAGAAGGTCCCGGTTCAATTGACGCTCAACTCTGACCGTCAAATCCGCTGGGACTAGACACTGGCCGCCACCGTTACGTCCATAACCAGTGGGTTTATCTGGCTCACAGCGCAATTCGGGTGGCACGCCGCGGGAAACTGTCACGCATAAAGGATGTGCATCTCCATGACGGCATTTAAAGATAACGCTTACGCGATGAATACTTTCCTGGTTCACAGTAGTTCCTGCCCTTGCGACGATGAAAACTTCGGACAGTAACACCGTAGATGTACCGACCGACAATTTAGATCAAAAGGTATGGCTGCGTGCAGAATAGCGCTTGAAGGTAATGCTGTTCCCGTGACCGGGTACCGCTCGATTCTTGCGACCTGGTATCTCAATTCCTGCTAGATGGTACTGCTGATGAGGTGAAATCTGTCCCGTTAGAACTCCATGCCGAACGAATCGGTGCAACCCGATGATGTGGCCATATGATCAACGGATAATGCATGCAACGCTGCATGGTTCCGCGGGGGCAGAACGTCTGTGAATTCCTGCGTGCTCAAACCCTTGGCCCGAGAGACTCTTCAGATCAATCCCCGGTTGGCCACCGGGATAACATCGCCACGCAACTATCTGAGAGGCACGGAGCTCCACGTGCACAAATGATCCGGGTGCGCACCATGTCCGCCTCCCACCCGGTCGAGCAAGGTTCTTCTTGACAGATCCAGAGCCAAAATCTCCCTGAACGATCCAACGTGGAGCATCACCAGTAGCTGGCAGTTCCCGGTTGGCAGAACGGTGGTTTCAAGTGGCAGGAATGGCAGTACTTTGAAGCGCGATTCTGCACTGCGATTGACGGAAGATTGATCTAGTTGCGAAGAAACTCTTCACCATACAACTCGCAACGCGAAGTACCGAATGAGCCGTGCAGAATCGTGCTTGGCGGTACTGCAATCCTGACCACCTGAAACAGCTGTTCTCGGGACCGGGTGCTGCACGTTTTCGGCACCGGTCCGCCGACGCTCGCTTTATCAATGAAACAGCTCGTGGTGGGACCGTCGCTGATTTGATGCTCTATCGGTCTCTAGAATGGAAGCAGCATCAAATCAAGGACGGTTTTTATCGCACTCCGGTGCAAATTGAAGAACTCGATTACGATGAAATGCGTGGCTCGTTACCCGATGTAGCTGCCCGTAAACTGGCGAGGTAAATCCTCGGACGGTTCGTCCCCACTGCCGTGTCATTCATTTATATTGCCCCACCTTACAAGCGGAATGGACGCTTGGAATACACCATAGCTAGTGAACTGATTTATATGTCCAACTCGTGAGGGGTATTTCAGGTCATGTGGCGACGTTGACTTCCTTATTGAGGTAGCGGAGTCAAATTCAGCTTGAGGCGGAAATTTCTAGTATCTCTGAACGGTCCTAGCTTCCCTGCTTGCTAAATACGGGTAGCGGGTACCTCTAGTCAGTGTAGATGATATCCGGATTCCGGCTAGGTGGTGTCATGTGATCCACCGTCTAAGAACTGATGAGTTTCAGTGTCTATGAAGTAACGAGATGTCACACACCAGGTCGCCGGACGTGCGTTACCAACAAACCCTATTTAGGAGCTATTCAAGTTTATCGAATTCTGATTACCGCCGGTGTACGCCTTGCGAGAGTAATCCTGGCATCCGTTATGCAAGAATCTTATACTTATTCCTGCGCTTTTCGAACGCTTCTTCTCCGCCATCAAGAATCTCACAAGCGTGCTCGCGAACTCCATATCGACCAAGAGCCGTCTGGCTCAATTTGTTGACCGTTTGAGTATGTTCAAGTGCACCTGAATAGTACTCAAACATTCGATTATCCGTGTTCCTTCTGTCATCTCCATGACGATTGGCAACGATCACTTGCTCAGAATCTGCCCCAATCACTAGGTTTGCGTTGTGACTCACCATAATGATCTGGCGTTCTTTCTTCCGATTCATGATGTATGGAACAATCACTTCGTAAATCGAACGACTGTCCAGATCATCTTCAGGTTGGTCAATCAGAAGAGGCCAAGGCTCCTGAGACTCATTTAGAATCAACGTTAGCGCGAACAGCGCCTGCTTTCCAGGGGTCATCGAAGACTTCGCGAATCCACCAATCCTGTCAGAGTCAAGCTCCGCCGAAAAACGAATTTCCTCAGTGATTGTCAAGACATCAGCAGCAACGACTTCTGGAACATAATTCTTGTTAAGTGCAACAGCGCCGCTACGGAGCGCAGAAAGGAATAGTGCGGGGTCTAACTGAGCCTTTTCATAGGAAACTACAGCCCCCCGGTTCTCAATGAATTCACTTACTTTACGCTGACTAAACCCAGCACTTACGTGTTTGACGATTTCGTCGAGCACTTCGGCTTCGACACCAAAAGATAGTCCTTCAAGCGTTCTCGGCTCAGCTGAAAAGGTCTCAAGCAGGCCAGACAAGGCGACTTTTCGATCTACGAGTGCTTGCTTGAGGGTCTCTATGCACACGTCTTGATCATGTGACAGTTTGAGCTGCGACTTCTCCGACGTTTCTATCTCGCCGAGCCGAGCAACCTGTTTTTTATGCTTTTCTACAATTTCCGACAGCTCGTCATTTGCATCGTGTTTTTGAATTAGATCCTTATCTGATTCTTTTATGGATTGACTACTCTTTTTAATTTCTTCACGCTCATTAACAAGACCTATGAGTGCCGCGCGGAGTTCTTCCTCAACTAGTTGAATGATTTGACGAGATGAATCGGACTTGATCTTAGCGATGCGGGCTGAAACCTTGGTCGGAACTTCAGAGTCGTTAGGGCGAACTGCAACAGATACTTGCACGGCATCCGCGACATTTACAGTTTTGGCGTTTTCAATATCATGTATCACATATGGGGATAGACGACCGATTTCATCATTGATTTCGTCGAGCCTTTTGGAATTTTCCCCTAGATTCTGCGCAATCTGCTGGTAAGTAGAAACTTCTTTATCTGACAGGTGGGCTCTAGATTTGATTTCGTTGATCTCGAGTTGGAGGCGGTCCCGCTCTGCAACAATCGCTACCTTATCTCCAAGGTCGGTAGCTTCTTGTTTAGCAGCATCAATTCGTTCCGCAAGCGAGAACCACGTTCCCACTTGGTTCTTCACTGTGCTATTTGCCAGAACAATCTTGTTGACAGCATTCTCATGTGAGATCCTAAGATCCGGATAAGCCCTAAACAACGCAGGTGAAATCTTCTTAGTAATTTCTTCAGGCTGCTCACTAAGCCGATAGAGGGAATTCTGAGGTATATAGATTGTTTTCCCAGCGGTAGTCCCTCCAGATGCCCATTCTACTTGGCAGGTCATATCAGCTACGTCATTCCAAGTAAAACCCGCGGCAGGTCCTGCATCCTTCGAGTCCTTAATTTTTTGAGCCTCAGTCTGAGTTGCTACCGTTCCTTCTGGGTCCACTGCGTAAGCAATATGCGCCAAAAGTGCGGACTTCCCTGAGGATCTACTACCGATTATTGAGCTGAGATTTTGGTTAAATACAATTTCACCTGGGAAATCTGCCGTACCGCTGAATGTGACTCTTGAAATAACCCTATAGGGTTCCTTCTGATCTGGTCTTACAGCATGCAGAATAACCCGTTCCGCAGGCTCGATGAGTGTCTGCAGAAGGCCAGAGTATGTAGGGTCTGCTTTTACCCAAGTAATGCTCCTACGCTGGCCTTCAGAAGTGTTTGCCTTGCCGAGGTTTGCTCGTAGGTCTTCAAAACTATGCGCATCGCATCCATCAAATACTGGCTTTGCAGCGACTTTTTCCGAAGTCTCAAGGCGATTCTTGTCCAGAAAATAGTTTTTTGAACCCGCATTCGAATAGAACGCGTCACAATATTTATCTATTTCGTCCGTCAGTAGGTTTTTACGCTTAATTCCTGAACCTCCAGGACGGATTCCGTCACCCTTGGCAGAAGCAATGACAACAAGATGCTCCTGACGAGATAACGGTGCAATTGCGAAATCCCCAAAGGTTGCTCTGATGGCATCGTCTATTGCGTCAAGGCTGACGGTTGCGCTTTGGTAGTCAGCAGAACTTTTCAAATCATCGCAATTTACTCGCGTTCTATCTCTGCCTTTGGTTCCAGCTGTCTGTAAGTTCGAAAGGAACTTATTCGCGACCTCGCGCGTAAAAATTTCCGGGTTGAAAATTATATGGAGGTTTACTGCTTGACCTTCCTTATTGAGCGAAACTGGGAGCCTAAGCTCTAAATTGGGGAGTAGAAGTTTATGATCGTCGCCGTACATGGCTAGGTACTTTTCTTGCACGGCAAAAAAGGCGTCAAACGAAAAATAATCAGTTATGCCAAGAACTGCCACGTCCGATTCGTTGACAATCCGACAAAATTCATCGATCAGAGTCGAACTATCGCTACCCCGATACTGGTCGCTCAGCTTTGTTCCTGGCGCGTGCATGTGCAAATCCCATTTACGCCATTCAGATCCACGTGGAGTTATCGACACTACTTTTCTCCTTTTGAAATTGTGTTAAGTCCAAAATATCTTTCGAAGAATTCCGTGAGCTTCTCGATCACACGTCGTTTCTTCTCCCCATGATTCTTTTCTTTCGAGAACCGCGACACGGGCGGCAAAATCTTCGTTACTTCTGTGCCGGCAGTACGCAGCACCCCATCAGTAAATGCCAGGTCAACGAATCCTAAGGTCTGATCACGCTTCAGGTTCTCCGAAACGATGATCTCTTCAAGCTCGCTCTCACGCTGCGCTTGAACGTATGCCTGCCATTCGTCCTGAACTGAACCATCCACAGACACCGAGTCAACAAAGTCTTCGATCAGGTCCTTCTTATTGCGGAGAGAAGGGCTAGAGTCGATTGCGCGTGAAATCCCTGCACGTAGCTCCTTATCGTCCCCATCACCGCGCTCTTCTCGATACTTCTGTACGAGCAACAGAATGTAGTCAACATTGACTTCGACCTGCTTGATCAGCTCAATCTCAAAGACAAGGTCGCTGGTAATTTGTTCCTTCTCGCCAGAGTCCTTTTTCTTACGCTCATTCCAAAGATCAAGATAGACCGACTGATAGTTTTGAGCCTGTCGTTCCGAAAGAATCTCGTTTCCAGTAAATTCGTCAAACGAGGTCAGGATGTTCTTCAGTCGCAAGATCTCGCTGTACAACTTGATGAACTCATTCTGCGCAGCTTCGCCCTCGATTATCTGTCCGGGAACGAACTTCTCCAGAAGGTCAGAGACTTTCTTCGCATACTCTTCATAGTATTCGCGGTACGGTTTGAGCAGCACAATGCCAGCTGCCTCCTTGTTGCCGAAGAGGGCAATCGCGTCGTTCGTTGCTTCTTCCAGATCCCGGAAGTTTACGATGTTCCCGTATGTCTTCACTGAGTTCAAGATGCGATTCGTTCGCGAATAGGCCTGTATCAGCCCGTGGGAGCGCAGGTTCTTATCCACCCACAGAGTGTTCATCGTGGTCGCATCAAAGCCGGTGAGGAACATGTTCACCACAATGACCATATCTAAATCACGGCTCTTGAGCCGTCGCGACAAGTCCTTGTAGTAGTTCTGGAAGCTATCCGAACTTGTATCGTAGCTCTGACCAAACATCTTGTTGTAGTCAGTAATTGCCGTTTCTAGGAATGAACGCGCATCCCCCGAAAGGTTTTCTGTCTCAAATCCTTCTTCATCTAACAATCCGACTTCGGAATCAGGATTCGGTGCGTAGGAGAAAATTGTAGCGATCTTCAGCCGACGGTCAGGCGTTAGCCCGGCTTGTTGGCGCTCGAACTCGTTGTAGTAGGTCCTGGCCGCTGAAATTGACGCTGTAGCAAAGAGAGAGTTAAACCCACGCACACGCTTCTCCCCCAGCGCATAACCAACGGATCTCTTCGTCTTCTGATCGAAGTGCTCCAAGATATACGAGGCCACTTGAGAGACGCGCACAGGTGACAGCAAGGCGTTCTCCGTGTCGATGGACGACACCTGCTTGTCTATGACGGAGCCGACCTTCATCGTATTCACGTAATCGATACGGAATGGAAGAACGTTCTGATCGGTGATCGCGTCTTTGATCGTATAGGTATGCAGCTTGTCCCCGAAGGCCTGTGCAGTCGTCTTTAACCGTGGGTTGCCACCAGTGCCGGAGTTCTCAGCGAAAATCGGTGTACCGGTAAACCCGAACAGGTTGTACCGCTTGAACGCCTTCGTAATGGCCGTGTGCATGTCACCAAACTGGGAGCGGTGGCACTCATCGAAAATCAGCACGATATGGCCGGAGTAGATCTCGTGGCCCTTATTCTTTGAGATAAAGTTTGAAAGCTTTTGAATCGTCGTAATGATGATCCGCTTTGACGGATCCTCCAACTGCCGTTTTAACACCGCCGTCGAATTATTCGAGTTCGCCGATCCCTTTTCGAACCGGTCGTACTCCTTCATCGTCTGGTAGTCCAGATCCTTGCGGTCAACGACGAAAAGTACCTTGTCCACGCTCGCCAGACGTGAGGCGAGTTGAGCTGCCTTGAAACTGGTTAGCGTCTTGCCAGAGCCAGTCGTGTGCCAGACGTAACCACCAGCTTCCTGAGAGCCCAGAGTCTTGTAGTTCGTGGAGATATCGATCTTCTGCAAGATCTTCTCGGTCGCCACGATCTGGTACGGCCGCATCACCAGGAGCAATCGGTCACTGGTCAGGACACAGTAACGGGTGAGGATATTCAACAAGGTGTGCTTAGCGAAGAACGTCTTGCCGAACGCCGTCAGATCAAGAATCGGCTTGTTCTGCGCATCAGCCCACCACGAAGTGAATTCGAAACTATTGGACGTCTTGGATTTCTTCTTCATACCCGTCGCATCGGCAATATGCTGACGGCGCGTGGTGTTCGAGTAATACTTTGTTTGCGTACCGTTGCTGATCACAAATAGCTGAACGTACTCGAATAGGCCCGAGCCGGCCCAGAAGCTATCTCGCTGGTATCGGTCGATCTGGTTGAAGGCTTCGCGAATCGGCACTCCGCGACGCTTCAACTCGATATGTACCATCGGCAAACCGTTGACTAGAACGGTCACGTCATACCGGTTGGAAAAGCTTGCCCCGCCTTCACCACGATCCACCGCATACTGGTTGATGACCTGCAAACGGTTGTTGTGAATATTCTGCTTATCCAGCAGGGTGATGTTCTTCGTCGTGCCGTCATCACGCGTCAACAGCTGTACATGGTCTTCTTGGATGCGTACCGTCTTTTCGACGATCCCGTCCCCGGTGCTAGCGACCCGTTCTTTGAAGAACCGTAGCCACTCATCGTCAGAAAAAGTGAAGCGATTCAGTACTTCAAGCTGGGCCCGAAGATTTGTGACGAGATGGTCTTCGCTCGTCAGCTCCACATACTCATAGGCTTGGCCTTCGAGTAGGCGAATAAGTTCACGTTCCAGCTGTGATTCCGACTGGTACGTCGTTTCTTTTGACGGGTCGGCATCATAAACCGAAACAACAGTGCTCTCGTTACTTACCGCGATGGTGTTGTACTTGCGTGCCTGTGCTTCGATCATTTCTCTGCCTCCTCCGTTAGTTGTATTAGCCATTGCTGTCGCAACGTATCGAGCGGCGGGCCGGACTGGCTGCTGACTTTCCAAGTCGTCCAACCGTTAGAGGATTGCAGTTCAAGGGCTTTTGCGGCTGCGGTACTCGGGGATCTATAGGAAACACCTCGAACGATAATCTCTCCGTCCGCGGTGACACTGCCTTCGGCCTCTTTACCTGCTTGGCTTAGGAATAAGGCATGGCCTGCTTGGAGCACACCGCTAGAAACCAAGTCAGCAACGGTCACCGTCTTATTCGGCTTGTTAGATGGCACTGGCGCAGATGAAGATTGCTCGTCTTCGGTCAGCGTTTGAGGATTACTCCGGCTGATATCCAGCCCAGCCAGGCGCAGGGCACCGAGGATGCTTTTCACGAACGCGTCCAGGGAGATCATCATGTGTTTTGGCAGTGTCTCGTCACCACTGGTTTGGCCTTCAATGACCGTGATCTGGTGCAGGGCATTTAGCTCTGCCGCGATACGTCCTTCCAGATACCCGATCTCGGCAGTGTTGAACCCGGCGGTGGTATCGCGCTTCACCGCAAGAGCCCGACGCCAAGGAAGTTTTTCCTTGTTGTTGTGCTGCTGCAAGCGGCCACGTAGTTTGCGTGCTTGCCCTACATACACTCGATTCGATCCGTCGGCTGTCATCAGGACATATACGCCAGGCGCGTCCCAATCGCTCGCGGGCAGAGACGTCCAGTGCTGACGGTCAAAGTACGCTACTCGCAGTGCATGCTCGACAAAGTCAGCAATGATCGGCGCTTCGGTATCCGAAGGTATCTGCACATTCACCGGGGTGGTACTCATGATGCAGGCTCCAACTCCTTGAAGGTAAGAAGTTTGTCGCGGTAGTACTCGTATTGCTGGCGACGAGCGGAAAGTTCGGCAGGCAGGCCAACTGAGAGATCATTTACGAGTTCATCAAATTTATCGAGAATTTCAACGATGCGTCGTTGTTCCTCAAGTGAAGGAACGGCAATTCGAGCTCGCCGAATATTTTCATTGTATAGACGTTTGATCATGTCACCGTCCGTACTCCATTTCACTACTCGATACCAGTAGCGGAGATAATCGTTGGTCACCAAGGATTCATCATGTTCAAGCCAAACGATATTGGAGTCTTGAAAGTATGCAGCCTCGCCACTATAAGAAATCACGCGCCCGATTGTTCCAGCAGCTGATATTAGGACGTCACCCTTATTCGGAAATGAATAGCGAGCGCGGTAATCGTCGTATCGTTCCCGCGAAATGAACGCATTTGGTTGGCCGCCGAACGTACCGATCTTAAAAAATGGGATTTCGCCGGTTGGCGTGGTCTCTGACTTAAAGATTCTCTTGCACATAGCTACCCGGCCAATATCGCCGAGGGACATCCACGTTACTTCACCGTCTTCTTGCGCAAGAAGCAACTTCAGATAGTGCTCATATTGTTGCTTCCGAGCTTCCAGCTCCGCTTCCAGCTCCGCTTCCAGCTCCGCTTCCATTTTACTGAAAGTATCAAGAATACGAACGATTTCACGCTGAATTTCCAACGGAGGAACAGGTACTTTGAACTCACGAATACGACTGTCAGGAATTGATGGGTAGTTTCCTTCGACTTGATTCGATTCAACATAACGACTGAAATTACCCGTGCCAAGAATATGAGCCAGAAAATTAGTCAGGATTACGTCGTTGTTCGGTCGCAATACACAATATCCGGTACTCGCGATCTGCTCATCGTATTCCTCCGGGATGACAGCCCAACGCATCTGAGTAGGACGAGTCGTAGCAAAGATAACATCGCCTGTTCGTACGACCTGACGAGCCCTGCTTGGTGCATCCGCGGCCGTGACAGAGACTGTTTCCCCGATTCGTCGGGTAACCCTGTCTACGGAAGATAGGTCAATGTACTTGAATGAAGCATCCGCGACGGAGGCCCACTTGATACCCGTACTCTTGCTCGTAATTTCGGCAAGCGGCCTAAAATCAACACCCTCAGGACAGTGTTCGGCAATCAACTCATCTATGCGGCTCACTTTGCGCCCTCCAGATCAGCCACAATCGCATCAATTGAAGTACGCAGCTCAGCCTGGCGGGCAACCATTTGCTCGATCCGCGCGTTCAGTTCGGTAATGTCGATGACTTCGCGAGTGTCCTCTGCCTCGACATACGACGACACCGCAATGTTGTAGTCATTCGCAGCGATAGCGCTGTTCTCAACCAAGGTTGCGAAGTGTTCCGAAGATTCACGCTTCGTGAACGCATCAAGCAAGGTCTGCTGGTTGTCTTCACTCAGCTTGTTCTTATTACCACCACGCACGAACTCAGCGGAACCATCAATGAACAAAACGTCATTGGTCTTCTTCGACTTCTTCAACACGATAATGCAGGTCGCGATAGTGGTCCCGAAGAACAAGTCGGCAGGAAGCTGAATCACCGTATCAACGTAATTGTTGTCGATCAGATACTTACGGATCTTTTGCTCAGCGCCGCCACGGTAAAGCACGCCAGGGAACTCAACAATCGCTGCGGTACCGTTTGTCGCCAACCAATGCAGCATATGCATCGTGAAAGCAAGGTCTGCCTTCGACTTAGGCGCCAGCACACCAGCCGGCGCATAACGTGGATCGTTGATCAAGATTGGGTTGGCATCGCCCTCCCACTTGATCGAATACGGTGGGTTAGAGACAATCGCTTCAAACGGCTCATCGTCCCAGTGATGTGGTTCTAGCAAGGTGTCGCCCAACGCTAGATCAAAATGCTCGTAGTTCACGTCGTGCAGGAACATGTTGATGCGGGCGAGGTTATAGGTGGTGAGATTGATTTCCTGCCCATAGAACCCGCCCACGTTCTCTTTGCCAAGTACCTTGGCAAACTTGAGCAGGAGTGAACCCGAACCAGCCGCTGGGTCATACACCTTGTTCACACGGGTCTTACCGACCGTGGTGATCTTTGCTAGCAGCTCAGAGACTTCCTGCGGGGTGTAATACTCGCCGCCAGATTTTCCGGCACTGGATGCGTACATCTGCATCAGGTACTCGTACGCGTCACCAAATAGGTCAATGGAGTTATCCGAGAACTTGCCACCCAGAGGGAGGTCACCGATCGCGTCCAGAAGCTTGACCATTTTGCCGTTGCGCTTCGACACGGTATTGCCGAGCTTACTACTGTTCACGTTCAGATCGTCGAAGAGGCCCTTGAGATCGTCTTCGCTGTCGGTACCGGTTGCTGATCCTTCAATATCGCGGAAAATACTCTCAAGTGTTTCATTCAGGTTCTCATCCTGAGGTGCACGCTTGCGCACGTTTTCAAACAGTTCAGATGGGCGAATGAAGAAGCCCTTTTCATTGACAATTTCTTCGCGAGCAAATTCAGCTTCTTCGTCAGAAAGCTGTGCGAAATCAAACTCAGCATCGCCAGACTCATGCTCACCCGTGTTGATGTAGCTGATGAGGTTCTCGGAGATAAATCGGTAGAAAAGTATGCCTAGGACGTATGACTTAAAGTCCCAGCCGTCCACCGAACCGCGAAGATCATTGGCCACTTGCCAGATTGTTTTGTGCAGTTCTGCTCGTTGCTGTTCCTTCACGGTGCCGACCATCGACTCTCTATTTTTGTCTTACTATTTCTCAATGATTCTTAAGAGAAACATTACCCCAGCGACCGGACGGTTTCATCAGGTCACATTTATATAGAGAATCTAATTCTTGGTATCAAACCATCGTCGTTCGCACTGCCACTCCACTGTCTTCCAGGGTTGAGCGAGACCACGACTACGTACTTCCAGGGTTGAGCGAGACCACGACTACGTAGCAATCCCACCTCACGCTGCCCAGAGCGACTCGACCAAGCGTGGAAACATGCGCCCGACACAATTGGATTGACCGTATTGTCCTTGAGGAATCTATTTGTGCCCTTTGCCCAAGGTCGGCAATCCCCCACTTACGATCCGAACAAACGGAACTTTTTCAGTAGATCCCTTGCCAATTCCTTTGTTCCCAGCCGAAAGTGACGCCGTCTGCCTGCGATTCTTTGCTTCGTTCTCCTCGTATCGTTTCAAAGGAGTGCCCTCAACGTTCCAGGCTCCGTCAACACTTTTGAGATTACTGCGTGCATTCGGTTCGCTTGAAATGCGGTGCCCACCTATGCTCTGAGAACCTTCAACGGGCCGTCGTCGCAGGGACTCTAGTAGTTCGGGCAACTTAGCCACCGAAATCATCGGTCCTTTTACAGGATCAGTAAACACTTGAACATGTTTGGCTGTGCACGCTGACTTTAGCTGTTCAATTGTCCTGCTCTCCAGCCTTGCTACAGTTCTTAGATAGATGGGAGACGCAGAACGAATCAGTTCATCTCTCAATACTTCGACATCGGTTTTGAGAACAAAGAGCCCGCCGTCAGCCGACACCATCACAATCTTGTTCTTTCGGCACAGCCACCTGAAGCGATCTTCCTCTATACAAAGCATCGCAACGGCGCGCTCTATCGGAGCGAAATCGTCCACTGAACTACGCCGCAATTGCTGACTGGTATCAGTTTTTGGGAATTGGAACTGAACTGATGCATGATCTGCCCCTGCCACCTGATGGACTTTCTTGGTTGCAGGCCTCGACGGCGCTGGCACGCGGAGGCCTTTCGGCTTCTTTGTCTTCGCTCTCCCGGAGGCCACATTACCTCCGAGCATCTTTGGAACGTCTCGGCCGATCTTTGGGTGACTTTCAACCGGTTTAGATTTTGGCCCACCATCGCCATTTATCGGGTTCGAAGCTGCAGAGAAATACAACATTCTTAGCTGACGACTACTTTCGTCATCCAAATGCGAGCTGACTCTTACCATCACGGCCTCCGAAGCGGACTTTCGAGGTGTCATTCTTAGTTGAATTTATCCAAGACCGTAGCACGAATGCACTACTGCCGGGATCCCTTTACGCATAACGATGACATTTTCAACGAACGGCGAAAACAACCTGTAAAGCCCTATGAGTAAACTATTTGCGCCTGGAAGCATGAAATTGTTGGCAACTACGGTCCTTCAAATCGTTCCTCGTCATCGCTCGAAGTGATTTCTCTACGACCATGGGCCTACTGAAAACAAACTTCGACGAGAAAATACGTGCGTCATTGCGCGTTCCTTTCTGCATCCGGTCTCCGCTTCGCTGCAGTACCGGTGAGGATCTTGATCTTTGGGGCTACGAAAAAGCCTGAGAATATTTGGTGGTTTGGTCAGAGAGACTGACGACGGATTGTTGGGCAATTGATCAAGTACGTCTGATCATCTCGTTCTGGCTCAAGCCCTAGGAGAACTCGAATGCCTGCGGCGCCAAGTTCATAGTGGGGCAAGGCAATCGTGGACAGCGTCGGACGTAAATGGGCAGCAATGACTTCTTGATTATCAAAACCAACAACGGCAATGTCATCCGGTATGCGCAGGCCGCGTTCTCGTAGCCCGTCATATAGGCCCATGGCCACTCGGTCATTGTGGCAAAACACTGCGCTCACACCGCTGTCAATAATTGCCGCCGTGACCTCGTACCCGCCTTCCTGCTCTGGAGCTGCAGGAAATACCAGATCCTCATCAAAGCTCAGACCGGCAGCTTCAAGCGCACCTCGGTAGCCGGCCAAACGGCCTGTTAACGCTGGTGAAGCAGTTGTCGTATTGATGAACGCAATCCGTTCATGCCCAGCGGCAATCAGTTCCTCGGTGGCGGATCTACCGCCCTGCACTTCATCTGGCACCACTGCCGGTAGTCCGCTGCCCGTGGAGAAGCAATCAACCAGGACTGTATCTGTTTGAAGAAGTGACGGTGGCACTTCGATTTCACGGTGGTACCAAGTGGAATACAAGATCCCCCGTACTTGGTGTTCAAGCATCATTGCGATGGCATCCTGCTCAGCGGCTTGGTTGCCATCGGTGTTGGCGACCAATAGAACGTATCCGTGTTTCCACGCTTCATCCTGAGCACCGTGGATGATCTGGCCTGCGAAAGGTGTGGTTGCAATTGCGTCCGCAACCAGTCCAATGAATCGTGAAGATCCTACCGAGAGGTTCTTGGCTAACGCGTTGGTACGGTAGCCCAACTTGGCAACGGCGTCATGGACGCGTTGTTTGGTTTCTTCACCAATCCGCGCCCCAGGCTTGTCATTGACTACGTGGGATACGGTGGCCACCGAAACACCTGCTTCCCGTGCGATATCTCGCATGGTGACCGGTGAATTTTGTCTAGGTTGTCTTACTTGGCTCATCCCTTGGTGGCCCCGCTCTCTAGTCCCTGAATCATTGCCTTGTTCAGGACTAGGAATACCAGCAGTAGTGGTGTCACCGAGATGCATACGGCCGCGAACGTCGCTGTCCAGTCTGTATTGCCCATAGCACCAATATAGTTCTGCAATCCAAGAGGAATGGTCTTCAGCCCATCGGAGAGCACAAAGGTATTGGCGAAGATGAAATCATTCCAAATGAAAATACTGTTCACCAGAATCACCGTGACGATGGTATTCAAAGACAGTGGGAAGGTGATCTGAGTAAAGATCCGATAGGGTCCTGCACCATCTAAGGACGCTGCCTCGTAAGTCTCACGGGGAATGAATCCGTAGAACGAGGAGAACAGATAGATGGCCATCGGCAATGAGAACGCTGCCAGCGGAATGATCATTGACAGGTGTGTATCGAGTAATCCAATTTTGGAGTAGTCAATGAACAATGGCACCAAAGCGATCTGCACCGGAACAATAATGCCCAGTAAGAATAGTGCACGAACCACCGAGCTAAAGCGGAAGCCCAGAACCTGCAAGGCGAAGGCCGCCATCATTCCTGCAACAACAATCAGCGCGCTAGAGCCAAGGGTAACTATCAGGCTGTTGACGATGTTCAGTCCCAAATTTCCCGTCGCAAATGCGCGCGAATAGTTATCTAGGGTGAACTCGGAAGGCAACGCAAATGGGTTGCCACCAGCAAAGTCGGCCGCGGTGCGGAAGCTGGTCAAGAACAGCCACAGCAGCGGGTACACCTGAACTATCACTATCAGCACAACGGTCACGATCAGTAAGGTGCGGTGCACGCTGCCTCGTGGCCGTTTGGCCTTTGGTGCTGCTGGTGGCTTCTCAGCTATCGGTGTAGTCATGGGCTTTTCCGTTTCAATCTGAACAGCAGTGCTCACGATTCGTCCTTACGTCGCAGGAGGAGGTAGATCAGGCCAACAGCTACCAAGCACTCGATCACAATGAATACGGAGATCGCGCTGGCGTAACCGTAGTCCGTGTGAACAAACGCTGTTTTGTACATGTAGGTTGTCAGCAGTTCTGAAGATTGACCGGGCCCGCCGTTGGTCAAGAGATAAGGAATATCAAAGCCACGCAGAGCAAAAGTGGTGGCCATGATCGTGGTGGTGATCCAGACTGGGCGAATGTGTGGGAAGCGGATATTCCAGAAGACCTGCCACCAGGACGCCCCATCCAAACGAGCGGCTTCCTCAAGTTCTCGTGGCACTGAGATCAACGCTGCATAGATGATCAGCATGTACAGGCCGGTGTACCTCCACCCCTCAGGAATGGACACCGCGGCAAGTACTGTCTGCACATTTGAGAGCCATGCAGTTTGTAGGTCCCCCAACCCAACCCATTGCAGAACCTGGTTGAGCATGCCAACAGGTTCAAGTGAGTAGACCCGCAGGAACAAGAAGGCAATGGCCACGGTAGAGATGACCGCGGGCAACAGGTACAGCGTCTTGACGAGTTCCCGCGCGCGAGGCAACGCGGTGAGCAGGCTTGAGACAACTAGTGCTCCGCCTAATTGCAGGACCAAACAGATGACCAGATAACCCAGCGCATTGGCGAACGCCGTCCAAAACACGTCATCACGCGAAAGCATCTTCACGTAGTTATCTAGGCCGACAAATCTCATGTCGGTGATGCCATCCCACTTATAGAAGCTGAGGACCAGCGACTGAACGATGGGAAGTAGGACCGCGACACCATAAATGATCAACGGTGGCACTAAGAAAACAGCAACAGATAATGCTGAGCGGCGCGGAAGCATGGACTGAACAGCTTTGCGGCGTTGACGAGGAGGACGTGCGCGCCTATTTACAATGGCCGTTTGTGTATTGCTAGCCACCGACGTTCTCCTTCAAAGTTGCGTCCATAGTGGTCACGAACTCATCAGCGGTGATGTCCCCCTGGACAAGCAAAGTCAGTTCCTGCTGCAGGCGAGTATTTGTTGCCGGGTCCAGTTGGGTATCCCAAGGCATCGCGATGTTGCTGCCCACGTCATTGGCCTGCTTGATGGCACGGTCATAGAGCTTCGTGGCCTTCTTTGGGACGGTGGTCTTTGCACCCGTAGTTGGTGAGAGAGCACCGGTGGAAGCGTAGAGCGCTGGATAACGTTCCAGTGCAAAGGCCAAGAAGTCGCGAACCAGAGGATCATAGGTCTGGGCATTTACTGCCATGCCAATACCTGAAGGGGTCACGTACTCGTTTTCTGCGGTCGCTGAACCATCAATGGTGGGCAGGGTGAAGTAGTCAACATCCTTACGTACGCGGCTCTTCGATTTTTAGCGTGGTGACCCCAAAATAAGTAAGGCTCGCAGTCCTCTGCGAAGATGGATGTCGACTAAAACTATTCATCTGCAAGGAACTACGAGCCGTGATCAAGGATACCGGGTCAATCGACCCTGCGTCGATTCTGTTGAACCTCACCGACTACCGCGTCATCACCGTGACCCAAGCACCTGTCGGACGGCAGGTACTTGTTGAGCCCGCCGCCACCGAAGCGGCATGTCCTTCCTGCGGGGTGCTAACCACTAGGATCCAGGCAAGGCCAATACACCGGGTGAAAGACGTGCCAGTAGGCGGCACAGACCTGCAAGTCATGGTGCGCAAACGACGGATGGCCTGCCAAGAAACTGGCTGCTCACGGCGTTCCTTCGTGCAAACCACCGAACAGCTACCCTTCCGGGCCAGGATCACCACACGACTTTCCCAACAACTCGTGGACGAGATGAGTAGTGAGTTACGTGCTGTTTCTCGGGTCGCAGCGGCGCATGGGGTGTCTTGGCCTACGGTCATGACCCGACTTAACAGTGTTGGTGAACTCGTCGGGGACGTGAACCGCATGTTCATCCGCCGACTAGGCATCGATGAACACCGATTCCGCAAAGTCCGCTACGCCCGAGGTCGGAGGGGAAAAGTCGTTCGCATTGAGCCATGGTCGATTGTGTTTACGGACCTGGATACCGGCAAGATCCTGGACATCGTGGACGGACGCCGCGGCGCAGCAGTGAAGAAGTGGTTCAAATCCAGGCCAAGGTATTGGCGTCAACGCGTCCAATACGTTGCTATCGACATGTCATCAGAGTTTCGTAAAGCGGTGCGAGAGAATCTGCCGAGGGCGAAGATCAGCGTGGATCATTTCCATGTGATCCAGCGTGCGAATCTGATGATTACTCAGGTGCGCCGACGCAGGTCCCACGAAGTCTTTGACCGTCGCGGCCGGGTGTCTGATCCGGCGTATAAGTATCGGAAATTATTGACCTGCAACCTGGAGAACCTATCCATCAAGCAAGTGGAACGGTTGAAGTTGATCCTGGAATCCGATCCTGAACTGGGTGTGATTTACGGGATTAAAGAACACGTCAGGCAGTTGTTGAATGCCACGGATGTCCATGAGTTCCAGGCCCGGTGGGCGGTGGTGGAGAAATCCGTGAAGGCCACGAAAATGGTGGAAGCGAAGTCCTTATTCCGCACGCTCACGGCTTGGCGAAGGGAACTGTTGGTGTTCGTGCGTACGAGGTTGACCAACGCTAGGAGTGAGGCGGCGAATCTGACGGCGAAGAACCTGAAACGTATTGGTCGAGGGTACCGGAATCATGATCATTACCGGGTGCGGATACTCTTGTATACGGCGGGGCTACGGCCGTGCTGAGCATCCTGCGCCACGCTTAACTTTTAAGAGCCACGTACGCCAGCGTCTAGGGTTTCGGTGGCCAGGTTGCTCAGCTCCCAGGTACCGGTGTTGTAGACAGCTGCCTTACCGGAGGTAAAGAGTGCTTGCGCATCGGCGTAACCGGTGGATGAGAAGCCCTTCTGGAAGCAACCTGCTTCACCAAGCGACTGTAGCCATTCTGCGGCTGCCTTACCTTCTGGGTCAGAGAATTTTGCCTCACCGGTCTTCAGCTTCTGCACGTATTCAGGGCCAGTCATGCGGAACGGGTAATAGGACATGTAGCGTTCCAGGGGCCACTGGTCTTGGCCATCCAATGCGATCGGGGTGACGCCCTTTTCCTTTAGAGCTTTACACATGGCCGGGAAGTCATCCAAGGACTTAGGTGTTTGGACGCCAGCGGATTTGAAGACGTCTTTGTTGTACCAGAAGAATTCCAGCTGGAACTCGAAAGGAACCATGTACAGGGACCCGTCATCAAAGCGCTGGTAGTTCAGCGCGGCTTCACGGTATTCCTTGTCCAGTCCGAGGTCTTTCAGTAGCAGATCAACGTCCACCATCCGGTCTTGGCCGGCCAGCTTTTGAGCGAAAGGCGTCGCGTCAGTGTCAAAGAGTTCAGGAAGTTTGTTGGCTGCGGCCAGGGTCTCATACTTCTGAATGTAGGAAGGCCTATCTGGTGTGGTGATGAGGTTCAACGAGAATCCAGGATGATCTTTCGCGTATTCATCAGCAATTTGTTCCATAGTCTTGATCACCCCGCCATCTGCTGGTCTGGAGAGCAGCCACGAAATTTCGCGGGCTTCGATTTCTCCGGTGGGATTGATGTCGGTGGGATCAGCTCCTGCGGAGCTTCCTCCGCAGCTGGATAGTGCTAGGGCAGCGGCGGCGAGGATTGGCAGAAATTTGGTTTTGCGGTGTGTTCTGGTCATGGCTCAGTTCTCCGTTGAAGTGATGGTGCATCTAGGTGGATTGTGCGCAGTGCTAGGTCGAGCCCTCAGGCTGAGGGTGCGACGAGTCTGTTCTCTTTGATCTGTGCGGCGGGCTGATTAGCCTCTCGCGTTGCTACTGAGAAGTGAGAGATCGTAACTGCTCCTTCTCCAACAAAGGCTCCGGCCCGGCCGGTTGGCCTGTCATAGAGCCGAGTACTTAGAACTGTGGCGTCATCTAAAGTGGCTACGCACAAATCTGCATCCACGATGACTTCTAGTTTGTGGTGCCCCGGTTCGAGGGAACATGGTCGTTCCAGCTCGATCGCGAAGGGTACATCTCCGGAGATATGCCATTGTTCCGTCCCTGTGGCCCGTCGTGGCCACCGGTCGAGAACTAGCCGTCCACGATGTGGTTCAAGTCTAAGCGCATAGCCTTGGTCTCCGTCGGCGCTGGCGCGCAATAGGACACCAAATTCTCTGGTTCCCTCTTCCACCTCGAAGTGAGCACGTAGGCGGAATGCGCTTGGGGTGTCCTTATCGGTGAGGATATCGCTGTAGCCATCGGCTGCATTGAGCCGGGTCCCGGCAGGCAATGAAACGTCTTGACTGGTGAATATTGACCGGAATTCTTGAGGCGGGTGAAAAGCTAAGGTTCCGTCGCTGCGCTGCTCAGCTTCAAGCACGGACATGGTTCCTGCCCACTGCCACGGCCCGTCATCATGTGAGTTTTCCTTGGAGGCAATCCAGCCGAAGAATAACCGACGTCCATCGCGTTCCGCAGACTTAGCTGCGTAATAGGCCCGACCGTCGAGGGTGTCGTATTCGGGAACAATCCAAGGCCCCTTTAGATCCCGTGCCATTCGATAGCGTGTGGTAAATGCGTCGCTGAATTCGGAATAGACCATGTACCACCAGTCCCCTATCTGGAAGACTTCAGGGCATTCGTGAGCCACGTAGCGTCGTGGATCCCAGAACGGTTCCACTGGTTCCCAGTGGTTGAGATCGGTGGAGGTGCACTGCGCGATGGTTCCGCGTCGTCGTTCCGGGCCGCTTTCGTGGCGAGCAGCGATGAGCATTCGCCACAACTTCGCGTCGGCATCCCAGAAGACAAATGGGTCTCGCCAATCTCCAGACTCATATCCTGGGACGGCTCCGAAGGTGTGTTCCGGGTGGCGTTGCCAAGAGGTCATGTTGTCGTGGCTCGTGGCGTGCATAACCAGCTGAAGTGCCCGGCCGTCCTGACCGAGGTTCTCTGGATTTTGTCCGGTGTAGAAAGCGTGGTGTGTACCTTCGTCATCAAGCACAATACTGCCGGTGTAGATGTTGAAGTCATCGGCCAGCGGACCACCGGATGCGATTGCCTCACCGTTTTCACGGTAGGTCACCAGGTCTTCGGTTGTAACGCGGTACCAAGGCATTCCCCCGGTGGTAGCTCCGCGATCTTCGTGCAGGTAGAACAGATGGAAGACTCCATCTTCCTGCCAAGGAATGACATCGCCGACCCACGCGTCGTTCGGCTGGTAAAACCCTCGTACTGTCATGATCTGTCTCTTCTTTGAGGTTAATCGGTTAAGCAACACCTTAGTGGCGTCAGTCACAATTGGTCAACCGGTTAAGCAAAGAAATTACAAACGTACTTTTATGGGTTCAAGTGCAAGGACCCATGAGACGCTAGGTGCCTCATGTTGAGCGTTGCACTGACTGCGGAACCCTATGAACCTGCAGCAATGCGGCGCGGTTGCCTGAGCCAGCTCTTGTCCTCGGCAGTTAAGAAGTTTCAGAAAGGCGTGACTCCGACGTTAGAATACAAAAAAGTCGCTCCTGAATGCAGAACAACTCATGCATTCAGAAGCGACCATCGTCCGGACTTCTTATGAACTATGCCGTGGGCGATAGAACGATATTCGTGACCGGCTGCGAAGAATCGGTAGCAAAGTCCAGTCCCGATGGCGCAACACCGTCAGCAACCAGCTGGGCTCCTAGCGCCGCGACCATTCCGCCGTTATCGGTGCAGAGGGTGAATGGTGGCACGACCAAGGCGATGCCCGCAGAAGCGCAGCGAGCAGCAAGTAGTTCGCGCAGTCGAGTATTTGCCGCGACTCCCCCGCCCAGGAGTACTGTCTTCAGGCCGTGCTCTTGCATAGCGCGAACGGCCTTGGACGTAATCACGTCAACAACAGCTTCCTGGAAGGAAGCTGCAATGTCAGCCACGGGGATTTCTTCACCGTTGGCTTCGAAGTGCTCTACGCAGCGAGCCACTGCAGTCTTCAAACCGGAGAATGAGAAGTTATGCCGGTGCTTGCCTGGATTCTCTTCGCTGCCCACGAACTTAGGCAGGGTCAATCCACGTGGGAATCGGAAAGCCTTACGGTCCCCATCCTTGGCTGCCTTGTCGATGGCAGGCCCACCCGGGTAGCCCAGGCCTAGCAGTCGCGCGGTCTTGTCGTAAGCTTCGCCGGCTGCATCATCGATAGTGGAGCCAAGTAGCTGCACGTCATTGGTCAGCGAGGTGACCTTCAAGATTTCCGTATGCCCGCCCGATACCAGCAAGGCACCAAAGGTTGGTGGAAGGATGGTTCCTTCTAGAACACCTACACCAACGTGCGCCACCAAGTGGTTGATACCGTACAGCGGCTTGCAGGTAGCTAAGGCCAATGCTTTGGCAGCCGAGACACCCACCATCAGTGCACCAGCTAGTCCGGGGCCACTGGTCACTGCGATAGCGTCAATGTCATCTAGAGTCAGCTCAGCGGTGTCTAGTGCAGACTGCAGAGTGGGAACAAACGCCTCAAGGTGTGCACGCGCAGCAATCTCAGGAATCACTCCGCCAAAACGTACGTGCTCATCCATGGAGCTAGATACCGCGTTGGCTAGCAACTTGTTGCCTCGTACAATGCCCACACCGGTTTCATCGCATGACGATTCAATGCCTAAGACAATTGGTTCGGTGGTGCTCATGCTTTGTTGTCTTCCTCTTGTCCCTGTAGGGCATCCAGTTGCATCCTCATGATCAATGCGTCAACGCCACCCTTGTAGTAGCCCACACGTCGATGAATGGTTACGAATCCCATTGATTCATACAGTGCAATAGCCGTTGGATTATCAAAACGGACTTCCAGCATGACGTCTAGTGCTTTTCGTTCCTTAGCCGTCTGAACCAGTAGCGTCAGAAGCTTACGTCCGAGACCTTGTCCTTGGAATTGCGGACTAATGGCAATGGTCTGGACGTCGCTGATAGGCAGGACCGTGCACAGCCCGGCATAACCAACAACTTTGTCTTCACTCTCGTAAACCCAGTAATTGCGAGTGTCGCTGTGCGCCAGTTCTGATTCAAAAGCAGCTAGTGGCCACGCGTCTTCTGGAAACAGTTCAGTCTCTAGTTTGTGGACTTCAGGAATATCACTGACAGTCATCTCACGAAGGGTCACGCTCATGCTTTAGCCTGCTTCATGAACGCCGGGATCTGCGCGTCAGACTCCCGCAAATACTGCGGTGCAGTATTTGACAGGTCTTTGCCCGCTGCCAGATCTGCGATTCCCCGCTGCGCCAGGTTGGCCGCATCGGCAATCCATTCAAAGGACTGCTCTTGTGGTTGAGCACCGGCTTCCTGGAGTTGTTCCGCATACAGCGCTGCTCCCACGCCAAAGACTGGAAGTGATGGAAGCGTGGAGGCCGCAGCAACATGTGGTCCATCAAGGATGTCACCGTTCTGGTTGTAACGAGCCCAGTAGACTTCTTTGCGCCGCGCGTCCGAAGCAACGATAAATTCCTCAGGTACGTTTGCCTCTTGCCTCACGTGTTCGGCGAGCGCATGAAGAGACATCACGCCATGCACCGGGACGTTCCATACAAATCCGAAGGTCCGCGCCGCAACAAGTCCCGCACGAAGTCCAGTATATGGACCGGGGCCAACGCCAACGAAGATTCCGGCGAGATTCTTGCCTTCGTCATTGTTGTCAGTCAGTAGTTCTCGCACGTAGACAGCCAGTGTTTCAGTTTGGTCATTGCCCTTGGGTGACGTTTTCTGGGCGATAACTGAACCAGTAGTGGAATCGACCAGTGCTACCGAGGTATGCGCAGAGGTATCAATGGACAGATAGTTAGGCATGCTTCTCTCCGGTGCGCTGTGCGTTGATGGCAGAGCACAGGTTGTATTTCAGTTGAGCAAAGTTTTCTGAGTCCCAGCGTGGGCCGATGGCTTTGAGCGTGAACTCTCTAGGTTCATCCACTTCTTCTTCGGATTCTTCCCACAGATTCTCTACGGCTGCGGTATTGACCTCACGGTCCAGGGTGATTTCTAACCGAGAGTCAGTTAGGTGCTCCACTTTGCCAAGACCCCATTCAACAACGGTGACTGATTCAGCCAAGGTGGATTCTAAGTCTAGGGTGTCCACGTCATTCTGGTCCTTCAGTCGATAGGCATCAACATGAATCAGCGTCGGTCCCTCACCCAACGACGGGTGCTGACGAGCCAAGACAAAAGTCGGAGAGATGATTCCTTCGCGAACATTTAGCCCGATACCCAACGACTGGGTGAGTGTGGTCTTCCCTGCACCTAAAGCGCCAGTAAGGATCACAAGGTCACCAGCGATCAGCTGCTCCCCCAGTGCCTGTCCCAGAGCTTCAGTGTGAGCCAGGTCAGTTAGCTGGCAGGTAAATTCCTGATTGGCCTTACTCACCAGCTTCACCCCAGCTACCTTCAACGTAGTAGCGAGGTACGCGTGGGGAGACCCGAGTGACAACTTCATAATTAATGGTGTTAGCTGCGTGTGCCCAGGTGTTCACCGATTGTCCGCCCTCGCCGAAGATAATGGCTTCTGCCCCCAAGAAATCGTCTGGATCAATGTCTGCTCCGAGATCGATAACGCACTGATCCATGGCAATACGTCCGCGCACTGGGTAACTGCGACCCTTGATGGTGACTGGTGCACCGGTAGCAATGCGTGGCAAGCCATCCGCATAGCCCATGGGAATTAGACCGAGGTAGGTTTCGCCTTCGGTCTTATAATTCAATCCGTAGGAGACTCCTTGACCGGCGTGTACCTTTTTCACGTTGGCTACGCGGGTGACCACCTTCATTGCTGGTCGCAGTCCCAAACTCTCGGGTGAATCACTCTCAAAAGGACTCAGGCCATACAGTCCAAGGCCTAAGCGCACCATGTCGTGGTGTGCATCTGGGCGCGAGAGGATGGCAGGAGTATTGGCAATGTGGCGGACTTCTATATCAAATCCGGCTGCTTCGACCATCTCAATAGCTTTGCTAAACAGTGCTAGCTGTTCATCGGTTTCTGGGCGCTCTGGTTCATCTGCCACCGCGAGGTGAGAGAACAGTCCAACGACGCGAAGCAATCCTTCTTCCTGGAAAGCGTTGGCGCGATTAAGCAGATCCGGGAAGGCATCCATGGTGGATCCGTTACGTCCTAGCCCGGTGTCAATCTTCAGATGAATACGTGCTGGGGTTTGTACGCAGCGTGCAGCGACAGCGACGCGTTCTAGTTCCCAGCCGGAAACACCAAGATCAAGACCGGCAGCAATGGCGGCTTTAAATGGTGTGTCTTCGGTGTGGAGCCAGGCAAGGATTGGCGCTTCGAGTCCCGCTTCGCGTAATACCAGGGCCTCAGTGACGTGGGCACAGCCAAGCCAGCTTGCCCCACCGTCGACTGCTGCTTTGGCTACTGGGATAGCGCCGTGGCCGTAGGCGTCTGCTTTAACAACGGCCATCACTGCTGCTGGAGCTACTACGTCAGAGATTTGCTTGACGTTGTTACGGATAGCCGACAAGTCAATAATTGCTCGGCGTTCAAATCCGTTGCTCTGCGCATTCTCGGTACTAGTTGTCACGTTGCTTTCTTCAAGCGCTTCAGAGTTCACGTATATATCTTCCCACTTTTCCCTCTGGGTTTCTGTGATGTCTCTTGCGCAGTGCAGCACATTGATGAGTTAAAGCTAGAAGGGACGGATTGAAGCACCTGTTGATGCTTCAATCCGTCCCTTAGGAAACGGTTGTGTGGATCGTTTAGCGCAGGTTCTTCAGTTCGTCGCGAATCTGCTCCAAGATAGCCAGCTGTGGGTCTGGCTCTTCCTCGACCTCTTCTTCGGTCAGGCCTCGACGAGCTGCGAGCTTTTCATTGACCTTCTGCATTGGCAGTACCAATGCGAAGTAAACAGCAGCAGCGATCAGCAGGAAGTTAACAAGTGCGGTTAGGAAGACACCGAACTTGATGTCAACACCGTTGATGTTCAGCAGCAGGAAGCTGTCGAAGTTTGGGGAGCCCACCAATGCAGCGATAAGCGGCATCAGAATGTTGTCAACAAGGGCGGTAACTACGGCGCCGAAGGCAGCACCGATCACAACAGCAACGGCCAGATCGACAACGTTGCCCTTCATAATAAAATCGCGGAAACCTTTAAGCATGTTTAGAGCATACACAGGAGTAGCACAGGATCAAGTGTAAACCTTCAGATGAAATCGATTAATTCGGCAAACTCTCAGGTTACGTTTCCCTGCCCGTATATTCACAATCCCGAAAAATTTCAGGCTATATTTTCCGCAAAAGCATGCGTCGTACCGAGTGATCCGCGGATTTGCGCAGAACTAGCTGGGCGCGCCCACGAGTAGGCAAGACATTCTCTTTCAGATTTGGCTCATTGATCCGTTTCCAGATTCCGTGAGCTGTCTCACGCGCCTCTTCGTCGGTCAACAGCGAGTACTTATGGAAGTAGCTGGCCGGGTCCGCGAAGGCGCCAGAGCGCAGACGCATGAAGCGGTTGATGTACCACTCTTCAATGTTGCTCGTGCGGGCATCAACATAAACGGAGAAATCAAAGAAGTCACTCAGCGCAAGACCCACGGTTCCATCAGAACGGGTGCGTGCCGGCTGCAACACGTTCAGACCTTCGACAATCAAAACCTGCGGGCGGCGAACTACGTTGCGCTCCCCCGGGATGATATCATAAGTCAAGTGTGAGTACACCGGCGTACTTACTTCAGGCACACCCGACTTCACGGCTGAGACAAACCTCAGCAACGCACGACGGTCATAGGACTCAGGGAAACCCTTGCGGTGCATGATTCCGCGGCGTTCAAGCTCAGCGTTGGGGTACAAGAATCCGTCAGTGGTAATCAACTGAACGTCAGGAGTTTGGGGCCAGCGGCGCAACATTTCCTGCAACACGCGGGCGGTGGTTGATTTACCTACAGCTACAGAACCGGCGACACCAATAACAAATGGCGTGCGGGTGGTCTGCTCGCCAAGGAAAGTGGTCGTTGCCTGGTGTGTCGCTCCGGCGCCTTCGACGTAGAGATACAACAGGCGGCTTAGTGGCAGGTAAACGTCCCGGACCTCTTGGAGGTCCAGTTCATCACCAAGGCCACGTAGCCGTTCAATGTCAGCAATGTTTAGTGGCTGTTCCATCTGATCAGACAGCCGCGCCCAAGTCTCGCGCTCAAGATCAACAAAGGGCGAGATGGGTGTTTCAAGTGTTCCGTGTGGTTCCACGAGGTCAAATTCTGCCAAGAATATGCTCCACATCCCAATTAAGGGGTCCCACCCACAGAAATTTGCACTTAGAGATCGCGCCAATAGGTGTGCAACATCCGCAGTAAGTATTAATGACAGCGTAATTAACCACGTCAGGCACGTCATTAAGCAGTGAAGCAGGCACGGACAGTGTTAAACAAGGTTTGTCTAGAACCGTTTACACAAGAAGGTCACGTGCCTGCCCTACCATCTTCCATCATCGAGCCTCTCTGGCGCCAATTCGAAGCGTTGATCCCAGATCGGAACGTAACCCATCCACTGGGCTGCCACAAGCCACGGATCAGCGACCGGATCATCTTCGACAAACTCATCCAAGTCCTCGTCCTGGGCGCGGCCTACGAGAAAATCAGCGACACGACCTGCTCGGCCACCACCATCCGACGGCGCCGCGACGAATGGATCACCGCAGGGATCTTCCGCGAACTGGAGCAGATCTGCCTGGAATCCTACGACCGGATCATTGGACTGGACCTAGAGAATCTCGTCATCGACGGATGTCTGGTCAAAGCGCCGTGCGGCGGTGAAGCCGCCGGAAAATCCCCGGTAGACCGCGGCAAGCAAGGCACCAAACGCTCGCTGATGACCGACGGGAAAGGCATCCCGGTCGGCTGCATCACCGCAGGCGCGAACCGGCACGATTCCCCGTTGCTACGCCCCACGCTCGAACGCCTTTCCCGTTTCGGCTACCAGCTGCCAGAGCAGATTACCGTGCATCTGGATGCTGGATATGACAGCCGTAAAACACGGGAGCTGCTTACCGAGCTGGGTTGTGATTGGGAGATCAGTACCAAGGGCGAACCCTTGCAGGCCGGGGTCCGCTGGGTGGTGGAACGAACCAATTCGTGGCACAACCGGGGGTTCAAGAAATTGGCGATCTGCACCGAGCGCAAGGTCCGGGTCATTGACGCGTTGATCAGCCTCGCGAACAGTGTCATCGTGATCCGCAGGCTGATCGGGGAAGCGTGGGCGACCCATCGGTGGGATACGAGGCCTAATCGAAAGCCTTAAGAATCGTTTGTCCCCTATTGGCGCGATCTCTTAGTTTCCTTATCACTAGTGGGCTATGCCATAGCAATTATTGAGTGCTCAAACACGATTATTCCCATCGATAGGCATTGACCCGGTAAGATTTTGCTCATGTGCGGAATTGTTGGATATGCAGGAACCTCGAGCCGAGTTGCCGATCATGGCGCCCTCGACGTTCTAATTGAAGGTTTGCGCCGGTTGGAATACCGTGGCTATGACTCGGCTGGTGTCGCAGTTGTTGCCGATGGCGCTATTCATTCTCGGAAGAAGGCCGGCAAGCTGGTCAATCTTGAGAATGAAATTGCTGAAGCTCCATTGCCTAAGTCAATGACTGGCATTGGACACACCCGTTGGGCAACCCACGGTGGGCCGAGTGATGGCAACGCCCACCCACACCTAGCCGATGGTGGCAAGCTTGCCATGATCCACAACGGAATTATTGAAAACTTTGCCGGTATCAAGGCTGAACTCGTTGCCGATGGCATCACGTTCCTGTCTGAAACCGACACCGAAGTAGCAGCTGCCCTGCTGGGCAAGCTCTACGCCACCAAGGCAGCGGGCGACTTAACCCTTGCCATGCAGCTTGCAGTAGCCCGCCTTGAAGGTGCCTTCACCTTGTTGGCAGTCCACCAGGACCACCCAGGTGTTGTTGTCGCTGCGCGCCGCAACTCACCATTGGTTCTTGGCTTGGGCGACGGTGAGAACTTCCTCGGTTCTGACGTTTCCGGCTTCATCGACTTCACCCGTCGCGCCGTGGAACTGGGTCAGGACCAGATTGTCACCATTACCCCAGATACTCACTCCATCACTGACTTCCAGGGCAACCCTGCTGAAGGCAAAGAATTCACCGTTGACTGGGATGCAGCCAGCGCTGAAAAGGGCGGTTTCCCGTCCTTCATGGAAAAAGAAATCTTTGACCAGCCTGCCGCTGTGGCAGATACCCTCTTGGGACGTTCAGACGCTGATGGCCGTCTAACCCTTGATGAGTTGCGTATCGCTCCAGAGGAACTGGCTAAGATTTCCAAGATTGTTGTTCTTGCCTGCGGTACCAGCGCTTACGCCGGTTCTGTAGCTAAGTACGCTATCGAGTCCTGGTGCCGAATCCCAGTTGAGGTTGAGCTCTCCCACGAGTTCCGTTACCGCGAACCTATCGTGGACGAGAACACTCTGATTGTTTCCATCTCCCAGTCCGGCGAGACCATGGATACTCTGATGGCTGTTCGTTACGCCAAGGAACAGGGCGCAAAGACCATGTCCATCTGTAACACCAACGGGTCCACTATCCCGCGTGAATCAGACGCTGTTCTTTACACCCACGCTGGTCCGGAAATCGCAGTGGCTTCCACCAAGGCATTCTTGGCTCAGATCACCGCAACCTACCTGCTGGGTCTGTACCTGGCACAGTTGCGCGGCAACCTGTTCCAGGGGCAGATCAAGGACATCCTCGCTGACCTCGGCAAGATCCCTTCCAAGATTCAGGACATCCTGGACCGCGCGGATGAGATCAAGGAATTGGCTCGCGCCATGTCCGAGGCTAACTCGGTGCTCTTCTTGGGTCGCCACGTTGGATACCCAGTAGCAATGGAAGGCGCCTTGAAGCTCAAGGAAATCGCCTACATCCATGCTGAAGGCTTCGCCGCCGGCGAGCTGAAGCACGGTCCAATTGCTCTGATTGATGACGGTCAGCCAGTCTTCGTAGTGGTTCCTTCCCCACGTGGTCGCGATTCGCTGCATTCCAAGGTTGTCTCCAACATCCAGGAAGTCCGCGCACGTGGTGCAAAGACTCTGGTTATCGCCGAAGACGGCGATGCTGCAGTCAAGGACTTCTCTGAGTGGGTCTTCTACGTTCCTGAAACCCCAACCCTGCTGATGCCACTGCTGGCCACTGTGCCACTGCAGCTGTTCGCCTGCGAACTGGCTTCGGCAAAGGGCTATGACGTTGACCAGCCACGTAACTTGGCTAAGTCAGTGACCGTGGAGTAATCCACCAAGCACCATCAAGATTGCGGGCATCCACTTGAAGTGGATGCCCGCAATTTTTATGCCCACAACAACGCCGGATAAGCTGGAACCTATGATTGCAGGTATCGGAGTGGACATTGTTGACGTGCCACGGTTTGGCCGACAGCTCGAAAAGACTCCACGCCTCAAAGAGCGTCTCTTTACCGAAGAAGAACGAGGCCTTCCGTTGCGTTCTCTTGCAGCCCGTTTTGCGGCCAAGGAAGCCATTGCCAAGGCACTGGGCGCACCGGTGGGGATGAACTGGCAAGACTGCAATATCCGCAAGGATGAAGCCGGAGATCCTCAGGTACACATCACCGGTTCCGTGGCTGCAGCCAGCGAGCTACGAGGAATCACTTCCTGGCATCTGACCATGTCTCATGACGGCGATATGGCCATCGCCATGGTTGTCGCTGAACGCTGAGTATTCCCTATCCAAAGAATAAAGACACGTTAGACACTAAATAGGGCTTCGCACAGCGGATTTGAGTATTGTTTGTCTTATGATCTCTGTCTACAGTGTTGCGCAAATTCGTGGGGTCGAGGCCCAAGAGATTTCCAAACGCGGTGAAGCTACATTAATGAAGCAAGCCGCCTCGGAACTGGCCTCAGCAGCCACCGAGATGTTGGCTGAAAACCCGGGTACCGAACCAGCATTTGTTGTAGGACTCATTGGTCCTGGCAACAACGGTGGAGATGGCCTTTACGCATTAGCTGAACTACAGCAGCAGAATGTCTCCACACTGGCGCTGCAGTATGGCGAGCAAGTACACGCTGAAGCCGCTGCCGCTTACACCCAGGCCGGCGGAACACTCACTGACTTCACTGACGGACAGAGCGAACTGGCCAATGCCTCGCTAGTCATTGATGCAATCTACGGTCTGGGCTACCGCGCTGGTTCCCCACTGCCGGCACTCCCAGCACGCGCACGTGTACTGGCCTGCGACGTACCTTCCGGTTTGAACCCGGAAACCGGTGAAGCAGAAGACAACGTACTTCGCGCCGAACGCACCGTAACCTTTGGTGGATTGAAGTCGGGTCTGCTGACTCTTGACGCTCCACTGGTCACCGGAGAGATCTCCGTAGCTGACCTTGACTTTGATTTTTCCTCTATCACCCCGGCAACTAGCTTGGTTGATGAAGCAGCGACTCTTGAACTGTTGGATCAGCACCGCTCATGGCGAGATGCTGGACGGCACAAATATCAGCGTGGAGTTTTGGGTCTCATTGCAGGTTCTGAGCTTTACCCGGGCGCTGCCCAGCTCACCGCCAAAGCTGCAGTATCTTGCGGGGTTGGCATGCTTCGCACCCACGTACCCGAAGCGGTGCAGTCATTGATTGCAATCTCCGTCCCGGAATCCGTGCCTCTGGATGATGATCAGATCAAAGAAGCATTGTCCTCTTCACGCCGCCACCTTCACGGCAAGGGTGCCAAGATTTCGGCATGGGCCATTGGCCCTGGTCTAGATGGACGCACTCCCCCAACCGGCGCGATTGCTGAAGTCTTTGCCAGCCGTCAACCTGCAGTCATTGATGCTTCCGGTCTGGAAGTTGTTCCTGCCGGACCAAGCCAACAGCCTCGTGTACTGACTCCACATGCCAAAGAGCTACAGATGCTCCTGGGCCGTGCCGGCGTGAAAGTGACCCCCGACGAGATTTCTCAAGATCCAGTTCGCTGGACACGCTGGGCTGCCTTGTCCTATAACGCTGTAGTGCTCCTCAAGGGCCCAACCACCTACATCGTGGCACCCAACGGCAGTAGCCTAGTGGTCTCGAATTCGGCTCCTGAACTGGCAACGGCCGGCAGTGGAGATGTCTTGACCGGTATCCTCGGCTACTTGCTCTCCGATAACTCAATAACCGGTACACAAGGCGCACGCACCGTGCCTAACCGTCGCATTTTGGAACTGGCTGCCTGCGCCGCAGTAATCCATGGTCGTCTTGGTCGAGTCACTGCTCAAGACGGAACGGTCAGCGCTTCTCGCCTGATTGAAAATCTACCGAAGGTTATGAAGCACTTCGGATTCTAATTGAAATTCAACAAGCAACGGCTGGACCATTTTTGGTCCAGCCGTTGCTTGTTCTTAGGGCGAGCTGCGCGTTCGGCTGCGCTTCCATTTTCTTGACTTGGCTTGGACCGCCCGACAACTAGTCGCGACGGTTCTGGGAACCATTGAAGACACACCCGGCACAGAGCAAACTGGTCCGTCACCTCACTCGGTGACGGACCAGCTTGTTTGGTTAGCTTGGGCTACTTGTCGCCCAGTTCAAAGTACTCACCAGGACCGGTCATAACCCAGCCCTGTTCACGCCAGGCCTGACGATCCAAGACATTGCGTCCATCAATGAGCATCTTAGAAGCCACTACTTCCCCGAGTTCATTTGGATCTAGGTCGCGGAATTCTTGCCACTCGGTCAACACAAGGGTCAGATCGGCGTTGCGTGCTGCCTCCTGATGCGAGTCAACGTAGTTCAGGCGCGGGAAGCGACCAGCTGCGTTGGCATTGCCTTCTGGGTCATAAACCGAAACTTCTGCGCCAGCGTTGTACAGGCGTACGGCGATATCCAATGCTGGTGAGTCACGCACGTCATCACTATTAGGCTTGAACGTCACGCCCAGCACACAAATGTGCTTACCTGCCACGTTGTTACCCAGCATGTGCGAGGCCAAGGAAACAACACGATCTCGACGGCGTAAGTTGATCTGGTCAACTTCAGATAAGAATCCCATGGTCTGGTTCAGACCGAGCTCGCTCACGCGCGCCTGCAGGGCTCGAATGTCCTTCGGTAGGCAACCACCGCCAAAGCCCACTCCTGCGTTCAGGAAACGGCGTCCAATGCGTTTGTCATGGCCGATAGCGTCAGCGAGCGTCTTGATATCTCCGCCAACAGTTTCCGTGACCTCCGCGAATGCATTGATAAACGAAATCTTGGTAGCCAAGAAAGCATTAGCCGCGACCTTGACCAGCTCAGCGGTCTCAAGATCAGTCACAATCTCTGGAACATCCAATGCCAAGACCGGCGCATAGACTTCACGCAGCAGATCAAGGCCACGTTCTTCCACTAGGCCATAGACCAGACGGTCTGGATGCAGCGTGTCTTTGACTGCGAACCCTTCACGCAAGAATTCTGGGTTCCATGCAAGAGCAATGGAACTACCGTCTTTGGCGTTCTGTGCAATCTTTTCGCTCAGTCGGCGAGCCGTGCCCACGGGCACGGTGGACTTGCCAACAATCAACGCATCACCGGTGATGTGTTTGAGCAAGGAGTCGACAGCACCGTCAACATACGACATATCGGCAGACTGTGAGTCTTTACGCTGTGGGGTTCCCACGGTTATGAAATGAATATCTGCATTGGCGGCTACGTCAGCGTAGTCGTCAGTAAAGCGCAGACGACCGGAAGCTACGTGCTTGCGCAATAGCTCAGGCAGGCCAGGCTCGTGGAAGGGCAGGATGCCAGCGGCCAAGGCCTGTAGCTTTGCTTTGTCTACATCGACGCCAATGACTTCATAGCCCAATTCAGCCATGCAGGCGGCATGGGTTGCACCGAGGTAGCCGGTGCCGATCACGCTGATGCGTAGAGTCACGAAAGTCCTTCTCTCCGAGAACACAAACCGATGTCAGTTTCTACTAGTTAGCATGCCACACCCCCGTAGCGTGTTCTTACTTGGAACGCAGTACGGGGGTGTGAGTTTTCTTGATATTTACGGATAAGTTGCCCAGTGGCTACTACCTACAGCGAAAGGTGTTCCTTCACCGAGGCGGCTAGGGTCTGCGCTTCAGCCTGAGCCTGATCGTGGGTGGCAGCTTCAACCATCACGCGAACCACTGGTTCGGTACCTGATGGGCGAAGCAGCACTCGTCCGGTGGAGCCCAGACGAGCTTCGGTAGCAGCGATGTCTCGTAGCAGCGGCTCGCATTCTGGAGCGGCAGCCTTATCCACGCCACGGACGTTGATCAGCACCTGTGGCAGAACGGTAAGTACCGAAGCAAGTTCCTTCAGGGACTTACCGGTAGCTTTCACACGTGCTGCAATCATCAGGCCGGTGAGCACACCGTCACCGGTGGTTGCGTGCTTGGAGAAAATCACGTGGCCTGACTGCTCGCCGCCAAGCGAGTAGTTTCCTTCGTGCATTCCTTCAAGAACGTAACGGTCTCCGACGCCGGTCTGCTTCAGGGTGATCCCTGCAGCTTCCATAGCCAACTTCAAACCGAGGTTGCTCATCACGGTAGCTACAAGGGTGTTGTCCTTGAGCTCGCCGCGGTCCTTCATGTCCAGTGCCATAACTGCCATGATCTGATCCCCGTCAACGACGGTACCTTCATGGTCTACGGCCAAGCAACGGTCTGCATCCCCGTCATGGGCAATGCCGAGGTCTGCACCGTTTTCCAGCACAGCAGCCTGTAGCTTCTGGAGGTGAGTGGAGCCGTAACCATCATTAATGTTGATGCCATCTGGATCCGCACCAATAACAATGACTTCAGCGCCAGCGGCCTTGAAGACTTCTGGGGAGCAACCTGATGCTGCACCGTGGGCGCAGTCTAGGACAACCTTCAAACCGTCTAAGCGGTTTGGAAGGGCCTGCAACAGGTGCATGATGTAACGATCTTCAGCGTCAGCAAAACGTGCAACACGTCCTACTTCCCCAGCCGTTGGGCGAGGCTTAGGCATCTTCAAGCAAGCTTCAATGGCATCTTCTAGAGAGTCATCGAGCTTCTTGCCGCCACGAGCCAAGAACTTAATACCGTTATCCGGAGCCGCGTTGTGCGAGGCAGAAATCATGACACCAAAATCAGCGTCTAGATCTCCCACCAAGAAAGCCGCAGCTGGCGTCGGCAGAGTGCCTGCGTCCATCACGTCCACGCCTGAGGCGGCCAAGCCGGCCTCAATAGCTGCGGACAGGAAGTCACCGCTGATACGGGGGTCCTTGGCAACCACAGCAACAGGCTTACGCCCGTCCTCTGACTGACTCAAGCCCAGCACCACGGAGGCTGCCTGCGCCAATTCCAGCGCTAACTCGGGAGTTAACAGTTCGTTTGCTTTTCCTCGGACCCCATCGGTCCCAAATAACCTTGCCATCGTTTCTAATCATAAGCCCTCTACTTCGATTTAACCTTGTTGTCACTACGGCAAGACGCAGCGGTGAGGAAAATTTATGATCACTTAGTGGATTACATCGGTTAAAGGCCAAAGGCCCCAACATCCTTTGCAGGATATTGGAGCCTTTGGAAAAGACCTTGAAGTAAGGTTTAGCGCTTCGAGAACTGCGAAGCCTTACGTGCCTTCTTAAGACCAGCCTTCTTACGCTCGATGACGCGTGCGTCACGAGTCAAGTAGCCAGCCTTCTTCAGGGTTGCGCGGTTTGCATCGCGATCGATCTCGTTCAACGAGCGAGCGATACCCAAACGCAGTGCACCGGCCTGGCCGGAAATTCCGCCACCGTTGATACGAGCGATAACGTCGTAAGCACCCTCAAGACCAAGGATCTTGAAAGGCTCGTTGACGTCCTGCTGGTGCAGCTTGTTAGGGAAGAAGTTCTCCAGGGTGCGACCGTTTACGGTCCACTTGCCGGAACCTGGTACCAGGCGAACGCGAGCAATAGCCTGCTTGCGACGGCCAACTGCTGCACCTGGAACGGTCAATGGAGCACGCTCGGTGTCAGCAACTGCTGCGGAAGCAGAGGTCTCAGTGGTGTAGGTCGAAGGGGTTTCGCCTTCAAATTCAGTGGTTTCTTCAGTGTTCTGAGCCACGATAATCTCCTATTAAGTATTTCTTCTCGGGGCCAGGACTACTGAGCGACCTGGGTGATTTCCAGGGCCTTTGGCGACTGAGCAGCGTGTGGGTGCTCGGCGCCACGGTAGACCTTGAGCTTGGACATCTGAACGTCAGCAAGCTTGTTCTTAGGGATCATGCCCTTGATGGCCTTCTCAACAGCCAGAACTGGGTTCTTCTCCAGCAGATCTGCATAGTTGATGCTCTTCAAGCCACCTGGGAAACCGGAGTGGCGGTAAGCGCGCTTGTTCTCAAGCTTCTTACCGGTCAGTGCAACCTTTTCTGCATTGATGATGATGACATGGTCGCCCATGTCCATGTGTGCAGCATAGGTTGGCTTGTGCTTGCCGCGCAGCAAGGTTGCGGCCTGGACGGCGAGACGGCCAAGTACTACATCGGTGGCGTCAATGACAAACCACTGACGAGTCTGGTCAGCCGGCTTTGGGGTGTACGTACGCACAGTAATTGCCTTACGTTGATTCGTTTCTGGTCAAACAGTCGCTTGTTGGCTGAAGGCGGTGAGATCCCCCAGTGACAGGCACTGTCGTGTTGTTCTTGTGTTTAGACCAGTACGCCAGGTGAGGACTGATGATAACCGGCCGTCCATATAGTGTTCGCACACCCAGCAGACCAGCGACTATGCAACTAAGCCGTCACGCTTGGGCGTGTAGTGTCGAACGTGGACATACACAACTCATAAAAGTTTAGCGGATTAAAGTGTCTTCGACCAAAAAAGCATCTCGGTCGTGAGCAACAACACCCTTAAGTTCTCGGGGTTTAGCGCCCGCTCAGTCATCTTTAGCGGCGTTGCCCAGTTCTTCTGCGGTGCGCCGAGCACGCGTTAGTAATGCCCGCGCTGCCAGCTCTTCCGCTTCTGGGTAGTAGACCTCTTCAAGGACCAGCGCGCGCGGGTGGGAGAGTCTGGTTCTGGAGTCGCGAACCATCATCTCCAACCTAGCGGCCAGGAACCCTGGCTGCTCGCGCCCGTCCCCCACCATCATGGCTGCGCCAATCAGCGCGCGCACCATGTTGTGGCAGAAAGCGTCTGCCTTCAGGTGGGCAAGGATCAATCCGTCTTCACCACGGGTAAAGGTGAACTCCTGCAATGTACGAATGGTTGTCGCATGCGGACGTGGCTTACAGAACGTCAAGAAGTCATGGCGGCCCAGTACCGATTGAGCTTCGCGGTTCATCAAATCAATGTCTAGCTTTTCGCGGTGCCAGGTGGTCAGGTGACGGGTCAGTGGATCCCAGCGGTCCTGCCCATCAGCAATCCGGTAGGAGTAGCGGCGAGCCAGAGCTGAGAAGCGTGCGTCAAAACCCTCGGGTGCTCGCGTAGCTTTGTGGACCCACACGGCACCGTCTTGGCGGCCAAGAATACCGTTGACCCGACGCAGCAGCGCGGGCTCAGGTGCCAGTTCGGAAGCGCGTGGCAACCCGTCATACTCTTCTTGAGTTAAGTCGAAGTGCACTACCTGACGTCGCGCATGGACCCCGGCGTCGGTCCGTCCGGCAACAACCACACGGATGCGACGCCGAATCATCATTTCCAAGGCTTCTTCAACCAGCTGCTGGACACCGGTCACGTTGGGCTGTCGTGCCCAACCGTTATAGGCGGCACCGTCATAGCTGAGCTCCATCTGCATGCGAATCCATGCTGGTGCTTGCGTAGTTCCTAGTGCGGTAGTTCCCAGCGGATCAATGATGTCAGACTGCGTGCTCATGATTTCCATTATGCGTAAAGATCGGTTCAACCGGCGAATCAAGTGCCCCGCTTCACGCTGTTATCCACAGCCGGCAAAACGAAATCTTTCTTCAGTTGTAGCCTGAGTGCATTCCGCGGCCCGGACATAGAAGTATCCATCATCAAGATATCCATTGCACCGTCACAACCGAAGGACTGAGCATGTTCAACAAAGCCGCTATTACTATGTCCGCGTTAGCCGTAACGTCCACGCTCGTTCTGACCGCGTGCAGTTCGACAAAGTTATCAACCGTCGAATCTTGTGCACTGATTGATGAATTGGCGGTTGAACATTCCATCAAAGAAAAGTGGGAGATGGCCTACATCGCCATACTGGCAGAAAATACGGAACCTGTAGTGGACGCCCTAGAAGCCGCCAGCATTGTCTATCGAGAGGTTTCTGAGCAGACTGGCGATAGGGGTTTGCGTACTGCGCTAAATACGAGCGTTGAGAACTATCAAAAGTTCATTGAAATCATCAAGGACCGCTCCCCCAACGAACCAACATTTGATGCAGAAGTTGAGGAATTGACCGACGAGATGGATGACGGGCATGTCGAATATATCCGCCGTTCCTGCCCTGGATCGATTGTGGATCCGGACTAGTTCGTTCCCTCGCCACTTACTGCCTATGGCTTTAAGCCGTAATCCAGACTGCGCACCAGGCCATAATCCCGAGCCAAAGAAACCTTGGAATACTTCGCTTGTGTAGGCTTAAAGCATTGTCGGTAGTCCTTGTTTAAAGCACTGGCCGGCACATCATCACTACACAAGGAAATACATGATCAAGAAGGTTGCTGCAGCGACCGCAGTCCTGAGCCTGGCTGCCACCGTTTTGGTTGGTTGCGCTTCAGGAAAGCTGAATACCCAAGATACGTGTGACTACGTCAATGAACAGGTTGCGATCAAGCAACTGCTGCAAAAGTCTGAGGACGTCAGTGAAGATCTCATAGCTGGTGATATGAAGGGCTACTCCTTGGTCATCGATGAGTATTCAGGCATCCTGACTGACGCGGCCGAAAAGACCAAAGACAAGAAGCTTGCTAAGGCACTGCACGCCACAGCTGAACAGAGCAAGCAGGTCTCTGCGGTAATGGCGCAAGGCACCAGTAGCAATGTGGCGCAGACCGATCAAAAGCTCACGGCCTTAGAAGATCAGGACGTCAGTGAGGAAACAGAATACTTGGGTATCAAGTGCCCTGAACTTGAATCCTTCAGCTAAGCAAATTCTCGTTAAACTAGAAAATTCCCGTTGGATCCTTGCGGATTCAACGGGAATTTCCTTTATCACCCCTAGGGTGAATGAGCTTTAGCTCGAAGAAGACTTACGCCTCTTCGGTTGCCTCTGCCTCAGGTGCAGCCTTCTCGGTAGCCTTGGTGGCTTCCTTGACGACGGCCTGCTTTGGCGAAACTGGCTCCATCACTAGCTCGATAACTGCCATAGGGGCGTTGTCGCCCTTGCGGTTACCAATCTTGGTGATGCGGGTGTAGCCACCCTCGCGGTTTGCCATTGCTGGTGCGATGTTCTCGAAAAGCTCGTGAACGATCGACTTGTTGGTGCGCGAACGCGAAGCGATGACGCCCTGGACGCGGCGACGCGATGCCAGGTCTCCGCGCTTTGCGAAGGTGATCAAACGCTCTGCGTGTGGACGCAGACGCTTGGCACGGGTAAGGGTGGTGGTGATCTTCTTGTTCTCGAAGAGCTGTGCCGACATGTTAGCGAAAATCAATCGCTCATGTGCTGCACTGCCGCCGAGACGCGGACCCTTTGTAGGGGTAGGCATTGTGGTTCTCCTAGATGAATAACCCGTCCTGCACGAAACTTATCGTGTAAGCGGATGAAGTAGTGTGTCGCTAGACGGAAGTCTTACAGACCTTCGTCGTAATCGTCGCCATCTTCGATGGCGCTACGAGCGGCCAGATCAAAGCCTGGAGGGGAATCCTTCAGGGCCAGACCCAGTTCAACCAGCTTGGCCTTGACTTCGTCAATGGACTTCGCACCGAAGTTACGGATGTCCATCAAGTCTGCCTCGGAGCGAGTAACGAGTTCACCCACAGAGTGGATGCCCTCACGCTTCAAGCAGTTGTACGAACGAACGGTCAGTTCCAGATCCTCGATCGGCAGTGCCATGTCAGCAGCCATAGCTGCGTCCGTAGGCGATGGGCCGATTTCGATACCTTCAGCTGCAGTGTTCAGTTCGCGGAACAAACCGAACAGTTCAACCAGGGTGGTACCTGCGGATGCAACTGCATCGCGCGGGGTGATCGATTCCTTGGTCTCAACGTCAACGATCAAACGATCGAAGTCGGTGCGCTGCTCAACACGGGTAGCTTCCACGCGGAAAGTTACCTTTAGAACTGGGGAGTAGATCGAATCCACAGGGATTCGGCCAATCTCGCCGTCAATGTTCTTGTTCTGAGCTGCTGACACATAGCCACGGCCACGCTCAATGGTCAGTTCCATATCGAACTTGCCATTGGCATTCAAGGTTGCGATGTGCAGATCAGGGTTGTGGAACTCCACACCAGCTGGTGGGGTGATGTCCGCTGCAGTAACGATGCCTGGGCCCTGCTTGCGCAGGTAGGCAACGACTGGCTCGTCGTGCTCAGAAGAGACCGAGAGGTTCTTGATGTTCAAGATCAGTTCGGTGACATCTTCTTTGACACCGGCTACGGTGGTGAACTCGTGCAGTACTCCGTCAATACGAACACTGGTAACAGAAGCACCAGGGATCGAGGAAAGCAGGGTACGGCGAAGCGAGTTACCAAGGGTGTAACCAAAGCCTGGCTCCAGTGGTTCAATGACGAACCGGGAGCGATTATCGGCAACTACTTCTTCGGTCAGGGTTGGGCGCTGCGTAATGAGCACTTACATTTCCTTTCAGCGAGCGTCCGCTATATGACGCCTCACGGGGGTGGAAACGACGGTAGCCAAAGGTGGCCGTTCGTCTTTTGCAGGCATATGAGTCCAAGATAGTCACCGGAGCACTTGAAAATGCTTCGGTGACTTCTTAGGCCTAGCCTAGCGAATCAATTAGACGCGGCGACGCTTTGATGGGCGGCAACCGTTGTGAGCGCTTGGGGAAACATCCTGGATGGATCCAACCTCAAGGCCAGCAGCCTGCAGCGAACGGATCGCGGTTTCGCGTCCCGAGCCTGGGCCCTTGACGAAAACGTCAACCTTGCGCATGCCGTGCTCCTGAGCGCGCTTTGCAGCAGCTTCAGCAGCCATCTGGGCAGCGTATGGGGTCGACTTACGCGAACCCTTCATGCCTACCTCGCCGGCCGAAGCCCACGAGATAACAGCACCGGACGGATCGGTAATCGATACGATGGTGTTGTTGAAGGTGCTCTTGATATGCGCCTGTCCCTGCGCAATATTCTTTTTGTCCTTGCGACGCGGCTTACGTACCGCTCCACGAGTCTTTGGGGGCATTTCTTCTCCTACGAAAAAAGTATTTGAGTTAGATCGCTAAGATTTAGCGAGTCTTCTTCTTACCTGCGACGGTACGCTTCGGGCCCTTACGGGTACGTGCGTTGGTCTTGGTGCGCTGGCCGCGGACCGGCAGGCCCTTACGGTGACGAATACCTTCGTAGGATCCGATCTCAACCTTACGGCGAATGTCAGCCTGAACCTCACGGCGCAGGTCACCTTCAACCTTGTAAGTGCCTTCGACGAAGTCGCGCAGCTGCACGAGCTGGTCATCGGTGAGATCCTTAACGCGAGTGTCCGGGTTGATCCCGGTCGCCGCGATGGTCTCTTCTGCACGGGTCTTGCCCACGCCGTAGATGTAAGTCAGCGCGATAATTACGCGCTTCTCGCGTGGAATGTCCACGCCTGCTAAACGAGCCAAGTGGCTACCTTTCAACGAACGGAGGTCTGGAGCAGTACCATCCACGATTACTCGTGGCCCCGGCCTCCGAACCCGGGGGTACACCAGGACATAAGTCCTAGCTGATACTGCCTAATTGACTACGCGTGGGAATCCCGTAAAAACGGAATTAGCCCTGACGCTGCTTGTGGCGTGGGTTCTCGCAGATCACCATGACCACGCCGTTACGACGGATCACCTTGCACTTGTCGCAGATCGGCTTCACGCTAGGGTTAACCTTCAAGGCTTTGTCCTTTTGCGGTTGCAGTTAAATGTGGAGCAGTAAAAAGCTTGTCCAAGAACAATCATTCAGTTTTCACTGAGAAAGTTTTTGGTCTGCGGTTTACTTGTAGCGGTAAACGATACGACCTCGGTTGAGATCGTATGGGCTCATTTCAACCTGCACTCGGTCCTCTGGGAGGATTCGAATGTAGTGCTGACGCATCTTACCCGAGATAGTGGCGAGCACTACGTGTCCATTCGGCAGCTCCACGCGGAACATCGCGTTCGGCAGTGCCTCTGAGACGGTGCCCTCTACCTGGATGACGCCTTCCTTCTTGCCCATTTTCCCCGCTAACTTTTTTTGTTGGTGATTTTTCGCCAACAAGTAATTGGTTCTGGCTCCTGATCGGTGATTCCCAAACAAAGAATTTTGGGCACACTTAAATCACGAACCAACAGTCAACGATACGCTATTGTGCCGATGAGTGCCAATCGTTCTCTGACTTAAAAAATGTTAGATCCAGCACGCGACCGCTGGGTCACGTGCTGGATCTATTAATGCTGATGGTTCTTAGTGCTTCATTAGCCCTTGATAGGCGATGGGGTCACACCGAAGGGAGCCAGTCCAGCTTCTCCCCCATCATGAGCCGAGAGCACCCAGATGCCACCCAGATGGAAGGCTACGGTGTGCTCCCACTGCGAAGCGTTGGACTTGTCGTTGGTGACTACGGTCCAGTCATCTTCTAGGACCGAGGTTTCGATCTTGCCACGAACCAGCATTGGTTCAATGGCCAGTGCCATACCTGGCTTGATGCGTGGACCACGGTGACCGGAGTTGTAGTTCAGCACATCCGGGGCCATGTGCATGGCTGAGCCGATGCCGTGACCGCAGTAGTCTTCCAGGATGCCTAGCTCGGCCCCTGGCTGGCTGGTCACAAAGTCATCAATGGCTTCACCGATCTGTCCGATGAAGCGTGCGTTGGCAGCGGCCGCGATGCCGGCCCACATGGCCTGTTCGGTGATGTCGCTCAGGCGCTGATCGGCTGGGTCAATGTTCTTGCCGACGAGCACGGTGCGAGCCGAGTCCGAATGCCAGCCATCAACAATGGCGCCGCCATCAATCTTGAGCACGTCACCATCTTTGAGTTCATAGTTTGATGGGAAGCCGTGGACCACTTCGTGGTTGACCGAGGCGCAGATGTTCGCTGGGAAGCCGTGGTAGCCCAAGAAGTTGCTGGTGGCGTTGTTGCGTTCCAGCACCTTGCCGAAGAGTTGGTTGATCGCTTCGGTGGTGACACCGGGGCGAGCCATCGCAACGGCTTCGTCCAACGCTTCTGCCAGAACCAGTCCGGCCTGACGCATCTTCAGGATTTCAGAGTTGGATTTGTACTCGATACGAGGCTGTCCGAAAGCCAATATCATTCCCCTAGCTAGATATGTTGCTTCTTTGTGGATCTTGCTAAAAACTGCGCAGGGACCGCGCTGCAACGTTCAATTGTTGCTGCACGATCCCTGCGCCGTGTATTTCGAGCTGCCTTAGGCGTTGACGTTCAACGCTGCCAGTACACGCTCGGTAACTTCTTCGATCGCACCGAGGCCATCGACCTTGCGCACGATGCCACGCTCTTCATAGCGATCTACAACAACGCGGGTCTCTTCGTTGTACAGGCTCAGGCGGTGGCGGATGACTTCTTCGGTGTCATCTGCGCGGCCTTCGATTTCTGCACGCTTGAGCAGACGAGCTACCAGTTCATCATCATCGGCAGTCAGCTGCAGTACAGCGTCCAAGGCCACACCCTTGTTAGCCAGCATGGCGTCCAGCGCGTCGACCTGTGCGCTGGTGCGAGGGTAACCGTCGAGCAAAAAGCCCTTGGCCACGTCCTCTTGGTTCAGTCGATCGTCAACCATATTGTTGGTTACCGAATCAGGTACAAAGTCACCGTTGTCAATGTACTTACTGGCTTCGATTCCTAGCGGGGTGCCGCCCTTGACGTTGGCACGGAAGATGTCGCCGGTGGAGATGGCAACAATTTCCAAACGCTCGGAGATCTTTACGGCCTGGGTACCTTTGCCGGCACCTGGAGGTCCAATAATTAGCAGTCGACTCATCGCAGTAGCCCTTCATAGTTTCGTTGCTGCATTTGAGCATTGATTTGTTTGACGGTTTCCAATCCCACACCAACCATAATGAGGATCGATGTTCCGCCAAATGGGAAGCTCTGATCTGCGTTGAACAGCACGAAGGCAATCAGTGGGATCAACGCGACGAACGCGAGGTACAGCGCGCCCGGGAAGGTAATTCGAGAAATCACGTACTGCAGGTATTCGGCGGTAGGCTTACCGGCGCGAATGCCTGGGATGAATCCGCCGTACTGCTTCATGTTGTCGGAGACCTCAACCGGGTTGAAGGTAATCGCAACGTAGAAGTAGGCAAAGCCGATGATCATCAGGGTGTAGACCAGCATGTACCAAGGTGACGAGGTTGAGGAGTGCTCTTGCAGCCACATTGCCCAGCCTGGCAAGGTTCCGTCATCGTTCTGGTTGAACTGCACCAGCATCTGTGGCAGAGCCAAGATGGAGCTGGCGAAGATTACCGGAATCACGTTGGCCATGTTCAGCTTCAGCGGGATGTAGGTGGAGGTGCCACCCACGGTGCGTCGGCCTACGGTGCGTTTAGCGTACTGAACCGGGATGCGACGCTGGGACTGCTCCACGAAGACCACAAGGGCCACGATGAGCAAACCAACAAGCAGCACACCAATAAATGCCATCACGCCCTGTGCCTGCAGGATCGAACCCATCGAGGATGGGAAGCCCGAAGCAATAGAGATGAAGATCAGGATGGACATGCCGTTACCGATACCGCGTTCGGTGATCAATTCACCCATCCACATGATCAGGCTGGTGCCTGCAGTGAGGGTCATGATCATCAGAAGAATCACGATCAGTGAGTCATCTGGAACCAGGGGTAGCGAGCAGCTTGGGAACAGGCTGCCGGTACGGGCAAGGGTCACCAGAGTGGTTCCCTGCAACAAGGCGAGGGCGATGGTGAGGTAACGCGTGTACTGCGTTAGCTTGGCTTGCCCGGCTTGGCCTTCCTTATGCAAGGTTTCGAAGTGCGGGATCACCACACGCAGCAACTGGGTAATGATGGACGCCGTAATGTACGGCATGATTCCCATTGCAAAAATGGAGACCTGCAACAGGGCGCCGCCACTGAACAGGTTCACGAACGAATAAAGTCCACCGGTGGTTTCACCCATTGCCAGACACTGCTGAACGTTGCTGTAATCGATTCCCGGAGAGGGAATGAATACACCGACACGATAGATCGCGATGATCCCAAGCGTGAACAGCAACTTGTTGCGCAGATCAGGCGTCCGAAAAACTCGGGCTATGGCGCTGAACAAGCGTCCTCCTGAAGTAAGTGCTTGAGCCTAGGAAGAGATACTTCCTATGACCTAACGATTCTAGCCGTGAATAGTACTATCCTGCCAAATACGCCACACGATTGAGTCGCAAATGTGAATCGATAGAAATGTTAAAGACCAGATCAGGCAAGCATTAATAGTTATCTTTGAAAATTTCTCGCCGATAGCAGAATGGTCCCGGTTCACGTTGATTACTCAACGTGAACCGGGACCACTCAAAGGCTAACCCTGATTTAGAGGGTTTCTGCCGAGCCGCCAGCAGCAGCGATCTTCTCGGAAGCGGAAGTCGAGAAGGCATCAACCTTCACGTCAACCTTAACCGTGATATCGCCAGTGCCCAGGACCTTGACAGGCTGGTTCTTGCGAACAGCGCCCTTGGCAACAAGTGCCTCTACGGTAACTTCGCCGCCTTCTGGGAACAATTCCGAGATCTTGTCCAGGTTTACAACCTGGAACTCGACGCGGAATGGGTTCTTGAAGCCACGCAGCTTAGGCAGACGCATGTGCAGTGGAAGCTGTCCACCTGCGAATCCTGCCTTCACCTGGTAACGAGCCTTGGTACCCTTGGTACCGCGACCAGCGGTCTTACCCTTGGAACCTTCACCGCGACCAACGCGGGTCTTGGCAGTCTTTGCACCCTCAGCTGGGCGCAGGTGGTGAATCTTTAGTGCTTTTTCTTCAGCCATCTCTACTTCGCCTCCTCAACCTTCAACAGGTGTGGGACCTTGTTGACCATACCAACAGTCACAGGGTCAGCGGAGCGGACAACGGTGTGTCCGATGCGCTTCAGGCCCAACGAGCGAACAACGTCGCGCTGGGACTGGCTACCACCGATGATGGACTTGATCTGGGTGATTTCCAGGTTGGCGTCGCTTACAACAATGTTCTTAGCCATTGATTAAGCACCTGCCTTCTGGGACTGGATGTGACGCAGCATTGCTGCTGGTGCAACTTCGTCCAGCGGAAGACCGCGGCGAGCTGCAACAGCTGCAGGCTCTTCAAGAGCCTTCAGTGCAGCAATGGTTCCCTGAACGATGTTGATCTGGTTGCTTGAACCCATCGACTTCGACAGAACGTCATGGATGCCTGCGCATTCCAACACGGCGCGCACTGGACCACCGGCGATAACACCGGTACCAGGAGCAGCTGGACGAAGCAAGACAACGCCAGCGGCGGCCTCACCCTTGACCAGGTGTGGAATGGTGGTGCCAACACGTGGAACGCGGAAGAATGACTTCTTAGCCACTTCAACGCCCTTAGCGATAGCTGCAGGAACTTCCTTGGCCTTACCGTAGCCAACGCCGACCATACCGTTACCGTCACCAACAACGACAAGTGCGGTGAAGCTAAAGCGACGACCACCCTTGACGACCTTGGATACGCGGTTGATCGCTACAACGCGCTCAAGGAACTTGTCCTTGTCTTCGTTGCGGCTGTCCTTCTGGTCACGGCCACGGCCGCGGCCTTCGCCACGTCCACGACCTTCACCACGACCGCGGCCTTCGCCACGACGGGATCCAGCGTTCTCGGTAGCGGGAGCCGATGCAGTCTCGACTGCTTCAGTAGCTTCAGACACCTGAGTTTCCTTCTTGTTAGTTGCTTCGCTCACAGTGCCAGCCCACCTTCACGTGCGCCGTCAGCAACAGCAGCCACGCGACCGTGGTACTTGTTGCCGCCGCGGTCGAAGACAACTGCTTCGATGCCAGCAGCCTTGGCGCGCTCTGCAACGAGCTCACCAACGCGCTTGGACTTTGCGGACTTGTCAGCATCGCTGTTGCGAAGATCTGCTTCCATGGTCGAAGCGCTGGCCAGGGTCAGACCCTGCGAGTCGTCCACGATCTGAACGAACATGTGACGAGCCGAGCGGTTGATAACCAAACGTGGACGAGCAGTGGTACCGACGATGTGCTTGCGCACACGCTGGTGACGACGACCGCGCTGAGCGGACTTGCTCTTGCCCTTGATTCCGATAGCCATAATTACTTACCAGCCTTTCCGACCTTGCGGCGGATGATCTCGCCAGCGTAACGAATACCCTTGCCCTTGTAAGGCTCGGTCTTACGCAGCTTGCGGATGTTGGCGGCAACTTCACCGACGTGCTGCTTATCAATACCAGCAACGGTGATCTTGTTGTTGCCCTCTACCGAGTAGGTGACACCCTCAACGGCTGCAACCTTTACTGGGTGCGAGTAACCCAGAGCAAGCTCCAGGTCAGCGCCCTTGGCCAGTACGCGGTAACCGGTACCGTGGATTTCGAGCTTCTTCTCGTAACCCTCGGTGACACCGATGATCATGTTGTTGATCAGGGTGCGAGTCAGACCGTGCAACGAACGAGCCTCGCGGCCGTCATTGGGGCGGTTGACGGTAACAGTGTTCTCGTCCTTGGCAACGGTGATCGGAGCCGAAACAGTGATCGAAAGTTCACCCTTCGGGCCCTTGACGGCGACCTGCTGGCCATCGACATTTAGCTCAACGTTTGCAGGAACGGTGATCGGAAGACGTCCAATACGTGACATTGTATGTTTCTCCCTTTCCGTTACCAGACGTAGGCGAGGACTTCCCCACCTACGCCCTTCTTTGCAGCCTGACGGTCAGTAAGCAGACCGGAGGAGGTGGACAGGATTGCGATACCAAGACCACCGAGCACGTGAGGCAAGTTGGTGGACTTTGCGTATACGCGAAGACCTGGCTTGGAGATACGACGTACGCCAGCGATTGAACGCTCACGCGATGGGCCGTACTTCAAGGTGATGGTCAGAGTCTTGCCGACTTCTGCAGCAACTTCCTCGAACGAGGCAATGTAGCCCTGTTCCTTGAGGATGTTAGCAATGCGTACTTTTAGCTTGCTCGACGGCATCGACACAGTGTCGTGGTATGCCGAGTTAGCGTTACGCAGACGAGTCAGCATATCTGCGACTGGATCTGTCATAGACATGTGGGCTTCAGCCCTTCCTCGTTACGGTTTCCTTAGCGGACCTGTAACGTAGTGAGATTAGTTGTTGGTCTTGAATGGGAAGCCCAGAGCCTTTAGCAAGGCACGGCCTTCGTCATCAGTCTTGGCGGTGGTCACCACAGTGATGTCCATACCGCGCACGCGATCGATCTTGTCCTGATCGATTTCATGGAACATCGACTGTTCGGTCAGACCGAAAGTGTAGTTACCATTGCCATCGAACTGACGGTCGCTCAAACCGCGGAAGTCGCGGATACGAGGCAGTGCCAGGGTGATCAAGCGATCAATGAATTCCCACATGCGATCGTTACGCAGGGTGGTGTGCGTACCAATTGGCATGCCTTCGCGCAGCTTGAACTGTGCGATGGACTTGCGAGCCTTGGTAACCACTGGCTTCTGACCGGTAATTGCGGTCAGGTCCTTGACGGCACCTTCAATGAGCTTCGAGTCCTTGGCAGCTTCGCCGACACCCATGTTCACTACAACCTTGGTCAGGCCTGGGACCTGCATGGTGTTGACGTAGTTGAACTGCTCCTGCAAAGCAGGGCGGATCTCTGCGTTGTACTTTGCCTTCAGACGTGGCTGGATCTTGGTGGCTGCTTCAGTCATTACAGATCCTTTCCGGAAGCCTTGGCGAAACGGACGCGTACAGTCTTGGACACGCCGTTCTTTTCTACGGTTTCCTCGCGGAAACCGACGCGGGTTGGCTTCTTGGTTTCTGGGTCAACCACTGCAACGTTAGAAACGTGCACTGGAGCCTCAACAACCGTGATGCCGCCGGTGGTCGAACCTGATTCGGTCTGACCTGCCTTGGTGTGCTTGGTGACGCGGTTAACGCCTTCAACAAGTACGCGGTTGGTATCGGTAATGACCTTCAGGACTTTGCCCTGCAAGCCACGATCCTTGCCTGAGATGATCTGAACCAGGTCACCCTTTTTGATCTTTGCGCCCATGGTTACAGCACCTCCGGAGCCAGCGAAACGATCTTCATGAACTTCTTGTCACGAAGCTCACGACCCACTGGGCCGAAAATACGGGTACCGCGTGGTTCACCTTCGTTCTTCAAGATCACAGCTGCGTTCTCGTCGAACTTGATGTAGGAACCGTCTGCACGACGGATTTCCTTCTTAGTGCGAACGACGACTGCCTTGACGACGTCGCCCTTCTTTACGTTGCCGCCAGGAATTGCATCCTTGACGGTAGCGACAATGGTGTCGCCAATGCTTGCGTAGCGACGCTTCGAGCCACCAAGAACACGGATGGTAAGGATTTCCTTAGCACCGGTGTTGTCGGCAACCTTAAGTCGCGACTCCTGCTGAATCACTTCTTACTCCTGTCGTCTCGCTGGTTCTCTTATAAATCGAGCCTTGCGGAACGGATATGGTCTCCACGGCACGTATCGCTTACCCCCACCGTCGCGAGCGCACCGAATGCTGATCTCAATTGGCGGCAGGGCCGAGGCGTAAAATACCGAGGCTGTACTTGTGCATCTAAACTGATTTAGACCGCACTGCATCGTGCCGAAGGTGGATAGTCCCCGAACACAATGCGCACAGGGTTACAAGTCTAGCGCAGAGTGGCACAAAACCGAAATGGTGTGGTATGCGCAAAATAGGCGTCGTTCGTCACATCAGGCACCACGTACTCCCCCGGCATTTCAGTGGTTGCGAACCCTACTGGCGACTATTGAGTCACGATTCTCGATGGCATTTCAGGAGCTCTTACTCGCCGTCTCATTTACTCATTGATCTTTCATCCAACTGGATCCACTGCAAAAATCTGACGTGAAAATTGCAAGGAAAACCTTGCTAGGCTCACGATTCGAGGTACGCAGGTTTCGGGGTTCGGTAGCTACCGTACTCCCGCTGATACCGAGCTACGGTCTGGCCGCTGCGCGCCTGACGTACGTAGAGATTCGTCTCTTCGAAAAGCTCGCTGGCCGGATCATTGAAAAAGTCGACAGCATTTCGATTGCATATGCTGACGCGCTGTCCACTCGTAAATATTGAAGTAATTGCGTCGCGCGGAGTGAATCGTCCGCCACCGGTTATTTGACCCTCGATAGTGTCAATCCGACCCTTCGCCCATCGTTCGTAAGCCGATGAAAGGCACTGCTCCTGTTCCACTTCGATGTCGATTAGATTCACACGACGGTAGTCATTGCCAACCAACAACCTCATGTACTTCTCTTTGAGCCTAGGCCACGAAAATGTGCCTTCGACAACAACATTTTCCTGTGCTTCCAGACTTCGCTCGAGGAGCAAACCCGCAAGAAATACACTTTCGTCGTGAACAAGGGAACATAGTTCATTCAGCATTAGCGGATGGCCGTCAGGCAATTCAATAGACAGCAGATCGTCAAAGACACCGCAACGATTATCAGCTTCGAGAATACTGAGTTTAATATCGTCAGGGTCAATGACCCTCCAGCCGTCCCCGGCAAGATGTAGATCGTTCACGGCCGTCGATTTGCCTGCGCCAGGAGGACCCGCGGTGAAGGTAACGATCGCTTTGCCATCGTTTTCGACATCCGGCTGTCCGTCTTCGAAGAACTTATCCAAAAGCTCACGCTGCAAACGCAGCCGCGATTCCGTTGTTGGTAGTTCAGGTTGGTATGAAGCACGCGGACTTGCACGATTTAGATCGTTGCCTATGGAAGTTAACAGATTCAGCTCTGCTTCAACTTTGCGCAAGTCCGGATACCTCATCTTGCTTCCTGCCCCCAAACGGCATCCCTGACACGTTGATAGTCAACAGCGTCAATCAAGTCCCGATGGAAGGCATCAAGAATCTCGTCCCAACTTCCTCTGGCTAATTGACCTTCGGGATTATTAGGTTCAGCATTTGTAGAGAACGTGTAAGGCCAGTTAATGAGTTCGGTCATCATGGAATCGTGTTCGATCCGCTCAGCGTGGAATTCCAGAATTACCTCGTGCGGAGTTCGTTCCAGTAGATCCGGGAAGGCAGTGATCCTCTTGAGGATTCGATGAACCTCTGGTTGCGATACGAATAGCTTGCGTGCGATTTCTGTTTGCGTCAGTCCCTCAGAATTCGCCTGAGCACATAGCCTGAGTTGATCTAGTTTGTTGATCTCTCGGACAGCATAGTTATGCGAAAGCCGACTTTGAATCGTCTGCATGATGCCTTCATCTCCCAGCTATACAGAATGTATAAATGGATTCTACGCGCACAAACACTAGAGCGGTAGGGGGGCAGTTAAGTACAGAGTTCGCTGACACCAAGATTCTGCTAGGCCACTTGGACAGCACCGGAGGGCGCCCCTAGAAACCTGTTACTTATTGTGGAGCGCATGCGCACAATCCACCCGAGGGTTATTTCGTCTTCGAGTTCTGCGCGGAAGCCCACTTGGCAACGCGACTCGCGCTCTCTTCCTCTGAGAGGTCCTCCCCCCGGCTCATGATCGACCAGCGCACACCGAATGGATCGATGATGGAAGCGAATCTGTCACCGGAAACAAAATTAGTCACCGGCTCCCTCACCGTAGCTCCCGCTTCAATCGCTCTAGCCAGCACGGCATCCACTTCTTCGCAGTACAGACCCAAGGAGTAGGAGGCGTTCGGAGCCTCCGGCGGCGGCACCAGACCGTATGCCGGATTGGGCTCACCAATTTGGAGATGTCCCTGGCCAAAATCTATTTCCGCATGCACAACAACACCACCCATACTCGTGGCATCGATGATCCGCGCTCCGAAAACGTCTTTGTAGAACTCCAGCGCCTCCTACGCATTGGCAACGGCGAGAAATGGAGTCAGTGAAGTTACTCCGTGCGGAAGACCAGCGGTGGTGTGCTTACCGCTGACACCATGAACCATTTCGTTGTGATTTTTCATGTCTCAAGACTACGTACATGTGCAATGCTGAGGCTTGTACATTTGCGACGGATTTGAGGAGCGCTCGCATGGCCGATATTCATGATGGTCGAGGTGTTCTATATCCTGCACGGCTCCCAGAATTCGAACGCATCGTACCTGCCAAACATATGCAGCAGTACGTTAGCTGGTTCTGGATTTCTCGCTGGCAGCTTGCTGCCGGCAGAGTCTCTCGCCAACAGCTCTTACCGTTCCCGCTGATGAATATTGTCGTGCAGCCTGAGGGTGTGACTGTCTCAGGCCCAAGCAACGGCGCATCCCAATAGGGACCTGCGCGGTTCGAGCTGGGCAGTGGCCGCCTTGCTCCGCCCTGCCGCTGCTCCTTATGTGGCTTCACTGACCAATTGCACACCGCAACAGCTACTAGATCAAGAGCTACCTATAAACGTTCATGATCTTCAACAGGCCTTGTTGGAAGAGCACCAACTAGTTGGTGACGGACAGTTGAATGAACGTTGTGCTCATCATTTGTCTGCGTGGCTCGAACAACGCTTGCCACCGATCAATGAATCAGGAACGCTAGCCAACACATTCTTGGATCACGTTTCGGCGGACCGCACCGCGCTACGTGTTGATCAAGTCGCTACAGCTCTAAATCTGACTGTACGTAGCCTGCAACGCCTATCACTGAAATACTTAGGGCTTTCTCCGTTGTCCGTCATTCGGCGCGACCGACTGCAAGAAGCCGCCTTGCATTTACGTGAACATCCGCAAGCCTCGCTTGCCACATTGGCCGCAGACCTCGGCTACACAGACCAGGCCCACATGTCGACGGACTTCCGGAAAGTACTCGGCTACTCCCCTAGCGATTATCGAAGCAACTAGCAGAACACGCTGTCGCATAGTTTTCTGCAACCCTGCCGTTATTCAATGATCAGTGCAGCAACGGCGCTGATTTCAATCAAGGCACCCGGGATACCCAACCGAGAAACAAACGCTGCGCTCACCAGAGGTGGTTGGTCAGATGCCAGTTCAGGACTGATAGCCGCATAAGCGCCATTTATATCTACGCCATCAACCAGCAACACGTTCCACTGCACCACATCGTTAAACGTCGCTCCGGTTGCGGCTAGCGCGAGCTTGGCATTGTGCAACGCATATTTTGCCTGTTCCGCGACGCTATCTTCACCGATCAGTGAGCCATTCGCGTCAACAGCATTCTGTCCACCAAGATAAATCGTGCTGGCCCCCGGCGGGACGATAGCCACATGGCTGAAAGCTGGGGAATGGACAAGCCCCTTCGGGCGTAGCTTCTGAAGTGATTCCATAATTCAGTGTCATATCGCTGGACTTCGGGGTCAATACAGAATTGCTTTGAGCTGTCCTTTCAAGGTGTTGGGTACGTCATCCAACATTGACGAGATCCGTGTCATTGATTCGAACGCGTACCTAGCCGTTAGATTCTAGTGGTGGCGCAAGACTTACCGCATGAATAGTAGCTACGAAACTCAGGGATCAAGAACTTTGGCCCTCCGCGTGAACAATGCCGGCCACGGTATCAACCAAGAAGTTGCATTCCCACGACTCATTACCAGCAATGACCGCGCAAAGTACCTCAGCAGATCCTCGTTGAATGTCAGCTGATGTGAGGGTGTAGGTCGGAGTGAAAAACTCGATGCTCTCTGTCGGAGGCACCGTTGTCGTTGGGAATTGCTGCGCCAGATCACCATCAAGGTTTCCACGTAGCGAAACCGTAAGCAAGGTATCGCTCGCATTGGAATATCGCCCGGTAAACGCAAGAATATCTCCTGCGCGAAGTCCCCGCGTTGGCGGCCCATAATTTGCATCTTGAGCCTGCCTGGTACCGAGAATCTGTTCACCACCCATGTATCCCTGCCCTACCTCTTTCCACGCGTGGCGGCCCCACTGACCGGCATTGGCGGAGATGACATGAAAATCGCCCACATTGACCCATTGCTCTGGTTGCCCGGGAGTAATGGAACGCAACACCGTGATGAAAGAGCTGGTTTCTTGCTCCGAATATGCGTCAGCGGCCCGGTGCAGTGCACTGTGGCTGAGCGCGGCTGGTTCTAGCCGGGCAAAGACAATATTCGTGTATCCATTTTCTTCAAAAAGAACACCGAGTGATCCATCCGCAAGACGCGTCCCTGTGGAATAGGCGGAACTCCCCGGACAGATCGTTGCTACCGGCTGCCAATGCTCCCCTTCATCAAATGAAACGTTCAGGACTGTATTACGGCGCAGAGAAGCATCGCGGTTATTTGTGGACAGCAGGATAGGATTTTGCATTTCGTTTGCGAACGAAAATATGCTGCCGTTGTCACCCGGATCTAAGAGTGAAGCTACCGGGATTAGCGGGCCGTAGCTGTGGCCACCGTCGTTAGAGACCGCTTGAAGCCGATGCCCGGGGGCACGTGAGTTCAGCAGTACTCGTCCATCGGAGAGTTCAACAACCTTATTCTCGTTTGCTTCTTCCGCCGTGGACTCGCCAAGTATCCAGGTTTCTCCGTGATCATCGGAATAGGCCGAAGCTGCCTTGATCAATCCGTTTTCAAGTATCACCATTTGTTGCAACAGCCGGCCAGCAAAAGGAGCTTGGGTTAGTTGAATTCCAGCGCCTGCGGCGGCAAAAATGCCAGTGATGCCTGGGCGCTTGAGCTGTTGAGTAATTCTGCGATATTGCCAGCTGCATCCGTCATCATCCGAATACGCTAGATCCACGTGCTGTACTGCGTCTTCGGGCTCGGTTCCTTCGGCGGATTCGAAAAATCCTGCGTGAGTTCCTGCAGCGTGGAAGCAGAAGATTCGAGAGGTCTGCTGGTCCACAATCAGGCTGGGGTCACCAAAGCCTTGTAGGCCTGTGCCGGTTCGAATGCTTTGCTGTGGTCCCCATGAAAGCCCATGGTCGCTACTTCGCCGAAGTAATAGGTCGATAGTATTCGGCAAGTCATCAAGATTTGGGCGCCCGTCATAGGCTGCAAGCACGGTACCAGCAGTCGTGACGGCCAAGGCCGGGATACGGTACTGACGGTGTCCGTCCACTCCACGAGTTGCCAATATCTGCGAAGAAAAGCATGGGGATCGATCTGTCATGATCTATGTTTACCGGCTCAGAATGCTAGTTCCAATTTCTGCTTGATCTCATGACGTACTTATCGGTAATGCCTTGAGACGATAGGACCACATAAACGCAGAAATGCCCCGAACTCTCCTTTCGAAGTGTTCGGGGCATTCTTCAATCACGAGATCCGTGAAATCGAAGCGAAAGCTTACTTAGCCTTCTCTACGATCTCAACGAGACGCCAGCGCTTGTCAGCAGACAACGACCAAGTAGCAACAAGTACGAATACGACTTGTGTAATCCTTATTTACCGTCTCCGTAAACCGGCGGGATCTATCGATCCTTGCTCAGTTGCATACGCTGCAGCAAGTACTCCGGATTCGGTGCCCCGCTCAACGGCCGTCTAAGAGACGTACCCTGATAAGGCCGAAGCAATTCGTACAAATCAGAATCGGATTCAGCGAGCGAAACGCTAACGGAGATCTCCAAGGTCTCGTCGATGACCAGCGCACCTGTTTCAAATGCCTTATCTACCAAGACGGATAGACAGATTCCATTACTGGGATCCAACCTAATTCTTTTGTCCATGGCCCAAGGAACAATATGAGACGCAATTAAAAATTCAGGAGTAGAAATACCTGTGACAGCACACTTGTAACCGTAGTTGTTCTTGACTTGCTTTGCGAATACGTACTGCGCGCTGCCTCTCGTCTTCGTGGACGAATACTCGTCTTCGACTGCGTAGTCCTTCTCCTCAATCTGTCCCTCAAGTTCCCTTACCAGTCGAGAATCGATTTCGAGACCTTCAGCTACATCATCAGCGCCTCGCCTGACGCTACTCAAAATTCCTTCGATGTACTCAGCAACAACAGTGGGAAGCTTATTCATTCTCATTGGATGAGATTTCAGGCCTTCCCGTATAAGATCAGACAACATTAACTGTCTGCTAGCTGCATGCGGAACGAATGACATCAGCTTCAGATCCGCAGTGAATGCTATGGTCTTCTTCTTGTCCTGTTGCTCCTGCTTTGAACTAGTTGACGTAGCAGCGTAATACGAACTGTCATCTATCTCAGTACTTGGTAGATTCTCTGCCCGAAGCACAGCAGTCAGTCTTTGCTTTGGCTTTCCTGCATAAACGTAGACTGTATCGCCGACCGCAAACTCGTGACGGGCGTAAGGAAAGCGCCAAGTGATCGTACCCAAATCCGAAAGAGCTTCTAGCAGATTATAGTATTTTTCATTTGAGGGAAGGATCCAACTGGTCATGAAGGTCTCTCGCTTATTCCGAATGTTGTCAATTACAAAAAGGCTACCACCCAAGTCGCGCGCTCATTCTGCCGCATGTAAGAATAGCTAGTCGCCCCGACCACACGAAGCCAACGCAGAAATGCCCCGAACTCTTCTTTCGAAGTGTTCGGGGCATTCTTCAATCACGAGGTCCGTGAAATCGAGTCGAAAGCTTACTTAGCCTTCTCTACGATCTCAACGAGACGCCAGCGCTTGTCAGCAGACAGCGGGCGGGTCTCAGCGATTACAACCAAGTCGCCGATGCCGGCTTCGTTGTTCTCGTCATGAGCCTTTACGTTCTTGTTGCGACGCATAACCTTGCCGTAAAGGGCGTGCTTTACACGGTCCTCAACGTCAACGACGATGGTCTTCTGCATCTTGTCGGAAACCACGTAACCACGGAGGGTCTTGCGGTCGTTACGCTCGGTAGCGTTATCCACACCGTTCTCCTTCTCGCTCATTACTTGGATTCCTTCTTGGTTTCTTCAACCGGAACGACGACATCCTGACGAATGCCCAGCTCACGTTCGCGCAGCACAGTGTAAATGCGGGCGATATCGCGCTTGATAGCCTTCAGGTTCGCGTTGCTCTCTAGCTGGCCGGTGGCCGACTGGAAACGCAGGTTGAACAGTTCTGCCTTGGCCTTCTTCAATTCCTCGTTCAAACGAGCAGAATCGAAGCCGTCCAGGGACTCAATGCTAAGGTCTTTAGAACCGAGAGACATCCCTATTCACCACCTTCACGACGCACGATGCGTGCCTTCATTGGTAGCTTGTGGATTGCAAGACGCAATGCCTCTTTAGCTACCTCTTCACTGACGCCACCGAGTTCAAACATGACTCGTCCTGGCTTGACGTTGGCGACCCACCACTCAGGTGAACCCTTACCGGAACCCATACGGGTTTCAGCAGGCTTCTTGGTCAAGGGACGGTCAGGGTAGATGTTAATCCACACCTTACCGCCACGCTTGATGTAACGGGTCATGGCGATACGAGCGGCTTCGATCTGACGGTTAGTCACGTAAGCCGGGGTCAACGCCTGGATGCCGTACTCACCGAACGATACGGTGGTACCGCCCTTGGCAGCACCCGAACGCTTTGGGTGGTGCTGCTTACGGAACTTGACTCGACGTGGGATAAGCATTTAAGCCTCTCCTCCTTCCGCAGCCGGAGCTGCAGCGCCCTTACGATCGTTACGACGACGGCGTTCGCCGCCACGTGGACGATCGTTTCCGCCACCGCGACCACCGCGAGCTGGTGCAGCAGCAGCCTGCTGTGCAGCCAGTTCCTTGGCGGTTACGTCACCCTTGTAGATCCAAACCTTCACGCCGATACGGCCGAAGGTGGTCTTGGCTTCGAACTTGCCGAAGTCGATGTTCGCACGCAGGGTGTGCAGCGGCACACGACCTTCGCGGTAGAACTCCTTGCGGGACATTTCTGCGCCGCCAAGTCGACCGGAGCACTGAACGCGGATACCCTTGGCACCAGCGCGCATTGCCGACTGCATTGCCTTCTTCATCGCACGGCGGAAAGCCACACGTGAAGCAAGCTGCTCGGCGATGCCCTGGGCGACCAACTGGGCCTCCATGTCAGGGTTCTTGACCTCGAGGATGTTCAGCTGAACCTGCTTGTTGGAAAGCTTTTCGAGCTCTCCGCGAATGCGGTCTGCTTCGGCGCCACGACGACCGATGACGATACCTGGACGAGCGGTGTGGATATCCACACGCACACGGTCACGGGTACGTTCGATTTCGACGCGGGCGATGCCTGCACGATCCATTCCCTTGGACAGCAGTGCACGGATCTGTACGTCTTCTTTTACGTAATCCGCGTAACGCTGGCCTGGCTTGCTGGAATCAGCGAACCAGTGCGAGATGTGGTCAGTGGTGATGCCGAGACGGAAACCGTTCGGATTTACCTTCTGTCCCATTTAGTTCTCCCCACCCTTCTGGGTTGAAACAACCACAGTCACGTGGCTGGTGCGCTTCTTGATCTGGAATGCGCGACCCTGAGCACGCGGCTGGAACCGCTTCATGGTCGGACCTTCGTCAACAAACGCTTCGCTGATAATCAGCTCGTCCTCATTGAATGCTTCACCTGCGCGGTCCGCGGCGGCACGGGCGTTAGCCACTGCCGATGCGACAACCTTGTATACCGGCTCCGAAGCTGCCTGTGGGGCAAACTTCAAGATGGCCAGTGCTTCGTTGGTCTGTAGACCACGAACAAGGTTGACGACGCGCCGGGCCTTCATAGGCGTTACGCGGATGTGACGCGCAATTGCCTTGGCTTCCATTGCTATCCTTCTCTCGTCTATCGAAGAAGTGCTAAGCGATACTAGATCCCTTGCGGGGCCTAGCGGCGCTTGCCCTTCTTGTCGTCCTTCACGTGGCCACGGAACGTACGGGTTGGAGCAAACTCTCCGAGCTTGTGACCAACCATAGATTCGGTAACGAACACAGGAATGTGCTTGCGACCGTCATGTACGGCGATGGTGTGTCCCAGCATGTCCGGGATGATCATCGAACGGCGGGACCACGTCTTGATGACGTTCTTGGTGCCCTTATCGTTTTCAGCAACGACCTTTAGGAACAGGTGCTGATCGACGAAGGGGCCTTTCTTCAGGCTGCGTGGCATGTTTCCAGGCTCCTATCGCTTGTTCTTGCCGGTCTTGCGACGACGCACAATGAGCTTGTCGCTTTCCTTATTCGGACGACGGGTGCGTCCTTCACGCTTACCGTTAGGGTTGACCGGGTGACGACCACCGGAGGTCTTACCTTCACCACCACCGTGTGGGTGGTCAACTGGGTTCATGACAACGCCACGAACGGTTGGGCGTACGCCCTTCCAGCGCATACGGCCGGCCTTACCCCAGTTGATGTTGATCTGCTCAGCGTTACCAACTTCGCCGATGGTTGCGCGGCAGCGCACATCAACGTTGCGGATTTCGCCTGAAGGCAAACGCAGCTGAGCGAAGCGACCCTCACGGGCAACCAGCTGAATCGAAGCACCAGCGGAACGAGCCATCTTAGCGCCGCCACCTGGGCGAAGCTCCACAGCGTGAATCACGGTACCAACCGGGATGTTACGCAGTGGCAGGTTGTTACCTGGCTTGATGTCGGCTTCTACGCCGGCTTCAATTGGGTCACCCTGCTTGAGGTTGTTCGGTGCAATGATGTAGCGCTTGGCGCCATCTGCGTAGTGGAGCAGTGCGATACGTGCAGTACGGTTTGGGTCGTACTCAATGTGAGCGACCTTTGCCGGAATGCCGTCCTTATCGTGACGACGGAAGTCGATAACACGGTAAGCGCGCTTGTGTCCGCCACCCTTGTGTCGGGTGGTGATCTTACCGGAGTTGTTACGGCCGCCAGTCTTGGTGAGTGGACGAACCAGCGACTTTTCCGGAGTCGATCGGGTGATTTCTGCGAAGTCGGCTACCGACGAGCCGCGAAGGCCCGGGGTAGTCGGCTTGTACTTACGAATTCCCATTTATTTTAATTCCTCGTTAAAGTGGTCTCCGCTTAGGAAAGCGGACCGCCGAAGATGTCAATCGAGCCTTCCTTCAGGGTGATGATGGCACGCTTGGTACTCTTGCGTGCACCCCACCCGAAGCGGGTGCGCTTGCGCTTACCGACTCGGTTGATGGTGTTTACAGAATCAACTTTGACGTTGAAGATAGCTTCAACGGCGTACTTGATTTCCGTCTTATTTGAGCTAGGTGCCACCTCGAAGGTGTACTGACCTTGATCGATCAGACCGTAGCTCTTTTCCGAAACGACTGGTGCGATGACCACGTCGTGTGGAGCCTTTGAGAACGCGCTCACTTGGCTTCCTCCTTCTGGACCAGGGCATCGAAGGCAGCCTTGGTGAAGACTACGTCATCCGAAACCAGAACATCGTAGGTGTTCAGCTGGTCGACGTACAGAACGTGCACAGCGTCGAGGTTGCGAACCGAAAGGGCTGCAACATCGTTGGCACGATCGATGACGACAAGCAGGTTCTTGCGCTCGGTGAGCGAACGCAAGGTAGCCAGAGCATCCTTGGTCGATGGGGTTTCCCCTGCAACCAAGTTCTCAATCACGTGAACGCGATCGAAGCGTGCGCGATCAGACAAAGCGCCGCGCAGTGCAGCAGCCTTCATCTTCTTCGGGGTACGCTGCGAGTAATCACGTGGGGTTGGACCGTGGACAATGCCACCGCCGGTCATGTGTGGAGCACGGATCGAACCCTGACGGGCGCGGCCGGTACCCTTCTGCTTGAACGGCTTGCGACCTGCACCCGATACCTCGGAGCGGTCCTTGGTCTTGTGGGTACCCTGGCGGGCAGCAGCAAGCTGTGCAACGACAACCTGGTGCAGCAGCGGGACGTTGGTCTGTACGTCGAAGATCTCTGCAGGCAGTTCGACGTTAAGTGCCTTAGTCATTTACTTATGCTCCCTTCACGGCGTTGCGTACGAGAACGACGCGGCCGCGGGCGCCTGGAACGGCACCCTTGATCAGCAGGAGGTTCTTCTCAGCGTCGATAGCGTGAATGGTCAGGTTCTGAGTGGTAACACGCTCAGCACCCATACGACCAGCCATCTTCTGTCCACGGAAAACGCGACCTGGGGTCGATGCGCCGCCGATGGAACCTGGCTTACGGTGGTTCTTGTGAGCACCGTGCGATGCGCCAACACCATGGAAGTTGTGGCGCTTCATAACGCCGGCGAAGCCCTTACCCTTAGAGGTACCTACGACGTCGACCTTCTGGCCGGCTTCGAAGAGCTCTACGGAAAGTTCCTGACCAGCGGTGTACTCGGCAGCGTCTGCGGTGCGCAGTTCTACCAGGTGACGACGTGGGGTTACGCCTGCAGCCTCGAAGTGACCAGCCAGTGGCTTGGTGACCTTGCGAGGATCGATCTGGCCGTAGCCGATCTGAACTGCGGTGTAGCCATCGCGCTCAGCGTTGATGAGCTTGGTGACAACGTTGCTATCAGCCTGCACGACGGTGACAGGAATCAGGTTGTTGTTCGAATCCCAAACCTGGGTCATGCCGAGCTTCGTGCCCAACAGGCCCTTGAAATTACGGGTTGCGGTCATAGTTTTCTCGCCACCTCCCCTTAAAGCTTGATTTCGATGTTGACATCCGCTGGCAGGTCGAGACGCATCAGCGAATCAACAGCCTTCGGGGTCGGATCAACGATGTCGATCAGACGCTTGTGCGTGCGCATTTCGAAGTGCTCACGGCTGTCCTTGTACTTGTGTGGCGAACGGATAACGCAGTACACGTTCTTCTCCGTTGGCAGCGGCACTGGGCCGACTACGGTTGCGCCTGCGCGCGTGACCGTCTCAACGATCTTCCGGGCTGAAACGTCAATGACCTCGTGGTCATACGACTTCAGCCGGATGCGGATTTTCTGTCCCGCCATGGCGTCATGCCTCTTTCTGTTAGCACTATCTAAAATTTCTGTGCCTATATACGGGTTCTTGCGAACCGGCACGCCTTACGCTGCGACTGAATCCGAATAAATCCGGGTTCCTCACCCGCAGGTGGCTCCGACCCCCGAACTCGGGCGTGTCGTGAAATTTTCAGTCACGACAAGACCGCAAAGTTCTCACTTTATCGAGGGCCTTATAGTTTGAAGCAGTTGTATTGATCCCGAACCACAGGCATTATCCTGTGTGAGAGCCAATCCCGGTTGTTCAAACCAGATCCGATTACCCCAACAAAGAGGATCGGGTTGCAATCAAGCAACTTATCTAGTCTGACAGGTCGGCAACGATCGCGCAAATCTTTTATGGCCTTCTAGCCCCGTGATCTTGACCTCACCGCGCCTAAGAGACTGCATTAGACACTGCACTTTTACTCTTCGGGATCTTTGACAGTTGGCTCTTGCCGCACATCGTCTTCTTGCGCAGCTCGCATCCATGGCATCCCCGGCTGCACCGGAGCCGCGCCTGCTGGTTGTTGCGGCTGCGCAGTTGGCTCTGGCATTGACGGATTATTGGCCTTATCCACCTTCACCAATTTGAAGACCGCAGCAACAATCAGGCCCAAGCCAATGATGACTAACCAGAGGAAGGCCAGCTCGCGCAGGAACCACAGCACCGCAACCGTCATGGCGATGGCGCCCCACCAGATCAACAACTTATCCCCTTGTTTCAGGCTCCAGGCTACTAGGGCAGCGAAGAAGATCAAGGCCAAGATCTGTACCACAGGATTGGCGTCCATCAAGGAGAAGATCAAGCTGAGGCTGGCGGCTGTCGCTGCAGAAATCAGATAGATGCGTTCAAGCTGGCGGTCCACGCGCAGATTCCGCCAGATCACCAAGACCACGGCGATGGCGCACAGGTAGAGGCACACGGTGCTGGCCTGCGGCACAGACTCTAGGAATGCGTAGCTACTCAGGCCCAGCAGGGCCGCGAGCACAAAGAGTGCGTCCGGCATATAGGGGCGGAACTTCTCGGGTAGTTCAAAAATGTAGGTAGCTGTTGCCACCGCAAGAATGAGGGCCGCTCCCCCAATAACGCTGAAAGCGCCGTCGGTTTTACTATGCGCAATGAGTCCGGCACCAAATCCAGCCACCATCATCTGCGCGAAGTACAACCGCGCTGCCCCACCCACCGCGTTGTCACTACGGTAGTTTGCTTCAGGATAGGCAGGTACGGGCTGAGCCCACCGTCCATGCGCGGTAGCCAATAGGTAGAAGACCAGCGCGGCAGCTAGCAAAACCCAAACAAGATCCATGGCTTCTAAGGCGTTGGCACCTGAACGATCGCGCAACAGCTTCACCGCACGAATACCGAGGTACGTGATGGTCACACCTGCAGCAATCGCGTACCAAGCACTGCGACGAGTCACAACGAACAGCACCAACACCACAGCCACCAGCAACAGGGCCAGTACTTCGGACCAGGTGCCCAACTGCCACAGCGCAACTGTCATGGCCGGAACGAAGATCCCCACACCGGTAGCTATCGAGAAGTTCTTGTTGGTGCGCAGACGCCATTCGGCCAAGGTAGCCACAAGGACAAGTAGCAACAAGAGCACACTGGCAACATCCTTGGTCCACCACGAAGAGCGGATCCAACCGGTGTTCTGTCCCAAAGCCATTGCTGGAATACAGACCAAGAGGGTTACACCCAAGATTGTCGGCAACATATAGAGCTGCCGAGCAACTGCTAGCTGATGTTGGGCCCAATAGGCGGTTGCCCCGTGTACGGCCCAAAGTAGTGCAGCAAGTAGCAGCGCGCCTCGATCCGGGTCCGGCACACCATACATGTAGACAAACAGGCTGACCGGTTCAAGGATGAGTAAACCGGTGGCAATCCATTGAAGTTCTTGAGACAGAACCTTCGTCTTCAGTGCGTTGCGTACCAGGCGTAGCAACTGCGGAACAACTAGCGAGAGCAGTAGCAGCACGTAGCGTCCGTGGATATCAAACTGGTGAACGTCAACGAACCACCAAACCATGGTACTAAAGAGCACCTGGGCGAAGGTAGCGTTGCGAATTTTCCATGACAGGCGTTGCTCTTGGCGCAAGCTGAGCAGGAAGAAGAGAAGCCCAATGGTTCCAACCACCAGGGCTAGGTACCAGTTCGCTCGGTTGAAGCTGAGTGAGTAGGTCAGCAACAGCATCAGGCTTGCCGCACCTCGAATCGAATCGTTGAGACGCGTCTGCTGGGCAGTCTTGCCCGCAAGCCACCAGCCGGATACTGCGGTGACCACGGCGGTCAGCAGCAAAATAGTGGTAAACCAGCTCACAGAAGAGATACCAACAAGTTGCGCCTGCGCCTCATGTGATACTCCGGTGATACGCCAAGCAACCAAGGTCATTGCCACAACCAGTGCCGAACCGCCCAGACGGATCAACCGGTGCGAATCGTCCTTGACGCTAAGCTCGCCACGCGTTGTGGCGAATGTGGCCAGAACCCAGTAGCCCAACGCAACGAGCGTAAGTCCAACACCCACCGACAACATGAGAGCTAGATCCGAACGCTTGCCAGCGGTTTCCCACAACGTTCCGCCCAGTGCACCACCCAAACTAAGCAGCAGCACCCAGCGAGCGTAGCTCCGCAGCACATTCCAGCCATGGTGGGAACTGCTGCGTATCACCGAGAGCGCGAGAATGCCCAGGGCCAGGCTTGGCAACGGACGCCAGAAATGCTCCGCGAGATCGAGGATAGGTATCAGCGCAAATCCCGGCAACGCGAGGGTTTCAACCCTCGAACGTTTCATCACGCCAAAGATTGTGGCAGTCATCAACAGTGGGATGGCGACGTAACTGATCCAGCCTGTAGTTCCTTCAGTACCAGTGAGGAAGTAGGACAGTGCGGCGGCGTTGAGTGCCAATGCCCATAGTGCTCCACGTTCATAACGCACGTGGGTCGCGCTGATGCCTAGTCGTTGACGGTAGGAAGCTGCATAACGAAGTACCAGCACACCTTGAATGGCTAGTGCTACAGCTACAGTGATAGCCGCGACCGAACCGGTAAATCCTGCATAGTCGCAGGCAGCGACCAGCATGAGCATGAAGCTCAGCCGGGCAGCATACAACCGATACAGCCGGAATTGGCTGAGCAGTTTAACGCTGAGCAGTAGCTGTCCGGTGAGCAAGAAGAAGATCCATAGGTAGTCTCTGCTCGAAAGTTCCGGCAGCAGCACCAGTGCCAACAGTCCTACCAGCGCAGGCAGTAGTTGGGCTGTACTCGAAAGAGCCGTGTAGAACGCAGAGTTACGCACGCGGTCGCTGAAGACAGCCAACAAGAGCAGGACCACCGACAGCGCCAAGAGGAACAGTAGGTAATAAAGCATTCCGCGCTGCAACATCGCAGCTCCAGCCATGGAGGTGCTGACCAGAATGAGTACGGCTACCCATGCCAAGACTCGAGACTTGAATCTAATCGTTGCGTAGCCAACCGCCAGTGTCGAGATTGCAGAGAAGACAAACCAGATCACTGGGCCGGACACATCGAGGGTGTTGTAGGTAGCGATGCCACCCAGTGGCAGCAGCGCCATGCCGGTACCGGCAAAGGCAGCGCCTGCCGGCTTCAAGGAAGATTTGAATGCGTGAGTGAGCAGTCCACCAACGTAGAACACTGCAGCCAGTAAGAAAAGACCAACCAGCTTGAGTACTGGGGGCAAGGCGAAGCTGAGGAATAGTGCGCCAGCGGCAACGATCATCAGGGCGGCTACATACAAGGTGATATTGATATTGCGCAGTTCGCGCTCACGCTTGGTTAGTACCTTGACCGGTTTGGCTACAACAATGGGGCCAGCGGGAATCTTCTCTTGTGGTCTTGCGCCGATGGGCTGCCGTGTCAGATACGGCTGGCCTACCCCAGGAGCTACTGGCTGCGCATAGGAAGTATTTGTTGATGGGGATAGCTGCGGAGTTGATCCATACAGCGGGGCCGCAACAGTATCGGGTGGCGCCTGCCCTTGATCAGCGCGAGTTGATCTGCGCAGAAATTCTTGGGCCGCTTCATAGCCTTGTTGCCAGGCTTCGCGCAGTTGCGCGGAGCCGACGTTGTCTTCTTCGGCTTTACTGCGTCCACGCTTTTGCCCAAGAACGAAGGCTAGAACGATCAGCAAAATCGCGAACAACGTTGAACCGACCATTATCGCCACTCCCCTAGTGATGATCCATTATGCTCACCAATTACACCAGCTTATTGAAATAATCGCTAGCGCAAAATCTTGGGGACACAAAAATCCCCCAGCACCGTAACAGTGCTGGGGGATTTCTCAGATCCGAGGATCTAAATCATCAAGTAGAGACTACTTGGTGATTGCGGTGACCTTGCCCGAACCAACGGTGCGACCGCCTTCACGAATAGCGAAGCCGAGGCCTTCCTCCATAGCGATTGGCTGAATCAGCTCAACCGACATTTCGGTGTTGTCGCCAGGCATAACCATTTCGGTGCCCTCTGGGAGGGTGATAACGCCGGTTACGTCGGTGGTGCGGAAGTAGAACTGCGGACGGTAGTTCGAGTAGAACGGGTTGTGACGTCCGCCTTCGTCCTTCGACAGGATGTAGACGTTTGCATCGAAGTCGGTGTGTGGGGTGATCGAGCCTGGAGCTACGATAACCTGGCCACGCTCAACATCGTCGCGCTTCAGACCGCGAAGCAGAAGGCCACAGTTCTCGCCGGCCCATGCTTCGTCAAGCTGCTTGTGGAACATCTCGATACCGGTAACGGTGGTCTTCTGCACTGGGCGGATACCAACGATCTCAACTTCCGAGTTGAGAGCAAGGGTGCCACGCTCGGCGCGACCGGTTACTACGGTACCGCGACCGGTGATGGTGAAGACGTCCTCGATAGGCATCAAGAATGGCTTGTCACGGTCACGTACTGGATCTGGGATGTAGCTGTCAACAGCTTCCATCAGTTCCTCAACAGCTGCAACCCACTTCTCGTCGCCTTCCAGAGCCTTCAGGCCGGAAACGCGAACAACTGGTGCGTCGTCGCCATCGAAGCCCTGGGAGGAAAGAAGTTCGCGAACTTCCATCTCCACGAGCTCGAGAAGCTCTTCGTCATCAACCATGTCCGACTTGTTCAGTGCAACCATCAAGGTTGGAACACCAACCTGGCGGGCCAGCAGAACGTGCTCGCGGGTCTGAGCCATTGGACCATCGGTAGCAGCAACCACGAGGATTGCGCCGTCCATCTGAGCAGCACCGGTGATCATGTTCTTGACATAGTCAGCGTGGCCTGGAGCGTCAACGTGTGCGTAGTGACGCTTCTCGGTCTGGTACTCGATGTGCGAGATATTGATAGTAATACCGCGCTGGCGCTCTTCTGGAGCCGAGTCGATGTTAGCGAAGTCGCGCTTTTCGTTCAGGTCTGGGTACTTGTCAGCCAGAACCTTGGAGATAGCTGCCGTCAGAGTGGTCTTACCGTGGTCAACGTGACCGATGGTACCAATGTTGACGTGCGGCTTGTTGCGCTCGAACTTTGCCTTTGCCACAAGTTCCTCCTAGAAACATTTACAGAAGACTTTTTTCGTCTGCGCGGTTCGCAAACGAACTTCAATTAGTCTACTGGGGGCGTGGATAATTATGGAAATTTCGGTCCTCTGCGGGCCCTGCATGTGATGCAAATCCCTCGTTGGCCGTTTGCGGGGCCGGCCTCAATGGCGTTGAAACCGGCTCCGCGATCGGCCACTTCCCCACATGGGGGTCACGGCCAAGTTTGGTTCCGAAGCGAATTATTCGCCGCGGGACTTCTGAACGATCTCGTCGGCAACTGCCTTCGGGACCTCAGAGTAGCTGTCGAAGGTCATCGAGTAAACTGCACGACCCTGAGTCTTGGAACGCAGGTCACCAATGTAACCGAACATTTCAGACAGTGGGACGCCAGCCTTGATGACCTTGACGCCTGCAGCGTCGGACATCTCGGTGATCGAACCACGGCGGGAGTTGAGGTCGCCGATAACGTCGCCCATGTACTCTTCCGGGGTACGAACTTCAACGCTCATCAGTGGTTCAAGCAATACAGGGTTAGCGCGGCGTGCGCCTTCCTTGAATACCTGTGAACCAGCGATCTTGAACGCCATTTCCGAGGAGTCAACATCGTGGTATGCACCATCGATGAGGGTAGCCTTCACACCAACCAGTGGGTAGCCAGCCAGGATGCCGTACTGCATTGCTTCCTGGATGCCCTGGTCCACGGATGGGATGTATTCACGAGGAACACGGCCGCCGGTGACGCCATTCTTGAACTCGTAGGTTACGCCGTCAACAACTTCCAGAGGCTCGAACGAGACCTGGACCTTTGCGAACTGACCCGAACCACCGGTCTGCTTCTTGTGGGTGAAGTCAACCTTCTCCACAGCCTTCTTGATGGTTTCGCGGTATGCAACCTGTGGCTTACCAACGTTTGCTTCCACGCGGAATTCGCGCTTCATGCGGTCAACCAAGATGTCGAGGTGAAGCTCGCCCATGCCGCCGATTTCGGTCTGGCCGGTGTCTTCGTTCAACGAAACGGTGAAGGTTGGATCTTCTGCAGACAGCTTCTGAATAGCGGTCGACAGCTTTTCCTGGTCACCCTTGGTCTTTGGTTCGATAGCAACGAAGATCACTGGAGCTGGGAAGCTCATCGACTCAAGAACGATTGGGTTTGCTGGATCACAAAGGGTATCACCGGTGGTGGTATCCTTCAGGCCGATCACTGCGTAGATGTGACCTGCGTGGATCTCGTCAACCGGATTCTCCTTGTTGGAGTGCATCTGGAAGAGCTTGCCAACGCGTTCCTTCTTCTGCTTGGTGGAGTTCAGCAGCTGTGCGCCGGACTCGACCTTACCGGAGTAAACGCGGATGAAGTTGAGCTGACCGAAGAATGGGTGAGCAGCAATCTTGAAAGCCAGTGCCGAGAACGGTGCGTCCTCAGAAGGCTCGCGAGTGAGCTCGATTTCTTCGTTTTTTGGATCGTGACCAACGGTTGCGCCAACATCCATTGGGTTTGGCAGGAAGTCAATCACAGCGTCGAGCATTGGCTGCACGCCGCGGTTCTTGAAGGCCGAACCACAGTAGACCGGGTAGATCTCCGAGTTGATAACCATCTTACGAATGCCGGCCTTGAGCTCATCAATGCTGATCTCTTCGCCTTCAAGGAACTTCTCCATGAGCTCATCCGAGCCCTCAGCGACGTCCTCTACCAGCTTTGCGCGGTATTCCTCAGCCTTTTCCTGCAGTTCAGCAGGAATTTCGCGAGTTTCGTAAGCTGCGCCCATGGTGACGTCGCCCTTGGCGTCGCCTTCCCAAACGAATGCCTTCATGGTCATCAAGTCGACCACGCCGGTGAAATCGTTCTCGGAACCGATTGGAAGCTGCATAACCAATGGCTTTGCACCCAAACGCTTGATGATGGTGTCTACGGTGAAGTAGAAGTCAGCACCCAGCTTATCCATCTTGTTCACGAAGCAGATACGTGGAACGTTGTACTTGTCAGCCTGACGCCATACGGTCTCAGACTGAGGCTCAACGCCTTCCTTGCCATCGAACACGGCAACGGCGCCATCGAGCACGCGAAGCGAGCGCTCCACCTCAACGGTGAAGTCAACGTGGCCAGGGGTGTCGATGATGTTGATCTGGTTCTTGTTCCAGAAGCAAGTAACGGCCGCGGAGGTAATGGTGATACCGCGTTCCTTTTCCTGCTCCATCCAGTCGGTGGTCGACGCACCATCGTGGGTCTCACCGAGCTTGTGGTTCACACCCGTGTAGAAAAGGATGCGCTCAGTAGTAGTGGTCTTACCGGCATCGATGTGGGCCATGATGCCGATATTGCGGACCTTGTTCAGGTCAGTAAGCACGTCCTGTGCCACGTTGTCTCCCTAAAAGGTGAGGCCGGAGTTGCTGGGCATCGGTTGATGCCCAGCTCATCCGAACAGTTCTTACCAGCGGTAGTGTGCGAAGGCCTTGTTAGACTCGGCCATCTTGTGAGTGTCTTCGCGACGCTTCACAGCGGCACCCAGACCGTTCGATGCATCCAAGATCTCGTTCATCAAACGTTCGATCATGGTTTTCTCGCGGCGAGCCTTCGAGTAGCCAACCAACCAGCGCAAAGCTAGTGCGGTTGCGCGTCCTGGCTTAACCTCAACAGGAACCTGGTAGGTCGCGCCACCGACGCGGCGTGAACGAACCTCAAGGGCTGGGCGGATGTTATCCATAGCCTTCTTGAGAGTCGTAACAGCGTCAGTACCGGACTTTGCAGCGGCACCTTCGAGTGCACCGTAAACAATGCGCTCTGCAGTGGACTTCTTGCCATCTACGAGAACCTTGTTGATCAGCTGGGTGACCAATGGGGATTCGAAGACTGGATCAGAAACTAGTGGGCGCTTTGGCGCCGGACCCTTACGAGGCATTACTTACCATCCTTCTTTGCACCGTAGCGGGAACGAGCCTGCTTACGATCCTTAACACCCTGGGTATCCAGAGCACCACGTACAATCTTGTAACGAACACCTGGAAGGTCCTTTACACGACCACCGCGAACGAGCACGATGGAGTGTTCCTGCAGGTTGTGTCCGACACCAGGAATGTAAGCGGTAACTTCGATACCACCGGCAAGGCGCACACGTGCGACCTTACGCAGAGCCGAGTTAGGCTTCTTCGGGGTGGTGGTGTACACACGGGTGCATACGCCACGGCGCATTGGGTTGCCCTTTAGGGCAGGGGCCTTGGTCTTGACGACCTTAGGCGAGCGGCCCTTACGGACCAGCTGCTGAATAGTAGGCACTTTCGTGTCCTTCCATTGTCTAAGTTTGTCGGCACCACGTCATAAGCACTGTTGCCTAGAAGAGTTTCGGTGCTTGGTTCATGGAGCTAGCTGCTTGCTTTACCGCTCAACTAGAATCTAAAAGTCCCTAGGCGTGCGAAAGTGTGGCATTCGTTGCGCAACCTACCCGCAACCCGGACTGAGTCCATTTTGCCACACATAAAACAATTGATTTCAGTCTAGCATTAATCCGCTGCCCCACCATGTCCAGTAACCGAGATCACCCGTGCCCACCGGTTAGTCCATTGAGCAACAAGGAAGATACCAACATTCCCTTGACTCAAATTCAGGCTAACAAGTAGCCCTGAATAACAGCTGAACAGCGGTAGACACACACGTGGCGACAGGCTGAATCTCTAGGAACGGCACCGAAACCCCGGATTGGCGCGGATCCCTGCGGAGATCAGTGCTTCTAGTTGAATATTCCACCAGTAGTATTCACAACTAGTTTCTGTTTTCTTTCAGCAAGTCTGGCACCTGCGCAGCCAGACGCTCCACTCCCCCAATCGTCTACGCTGCTGTAGGCGCAAACGTATCTGCAGGCTCACATCCAGCCGCATCAGGATTGCCTTGTTAAACGCCCAACGCCTGCCCACTTTTTCAAGTGGGCAGGCGTTGGGTCAACTACCTAGCGGTGTCGTTCTTCCGGTTTAGCGGAAATCCGATCCGTGGTCGTAGTCGTCCATCGAGATGGCACGGAATTCAGGCGAAAGCCCACCTTCCAGTGCATCGTCGTACAGACCCGAGGAGAAGGCCGAGGTACCGGTGAACAAAGTTGCCTTTGCTTCGTCGGTAGGCTCAACGTTGACCTGGGTGTAGCGATCCAGACCGGTACCGGCCGGGATCAGCTTACCGATGATCACGTTTTCCTTCAGACCGCGCAGTGGATCTTCCTTACCTTCCATCGCAGCCTGAGTCAGAACGCGGGTGGTTTCCTGGAAGGAAGCAGCCGACAGCCATGAATCGGTGGCAAGCGATGCCTTGGTAATACCCATCATCTCGTCACGGCCGGCAGCTGGACGCTGACCTTCCGAAACGGCCTTGCGGTTCGCAGCGGTGAAGCGTGAACGGTCAGCCAACTCGCCTGGCAGCAAGTCGGTTTCGCCGGACTCGATCACGGTGACGCGACGCAGCATCTGGCGGACGATAACTTCCACGTGCTTATCGTGGATGCCTACACCCTGGGACTGGTACACGTCCTGAACCTCACGGACCAGGAACTTCTGTGCTTCACGTGGGCCGAGGACTCGAAGAACCTGCTTCGGATCCAAGGTACCGGAAGTGAGCTGAGTACCGGCAACGATGTTCTGGCCATCTTCAACCAACAGGCGAGCACGACGCAGAACCGGGTAGGCCTGCTTCTCATCGCCGTTGTCTGGAGTAACCACAACGCGCAGCTGCTTCTCGTCGTCCTCGATCGATACACGACCGGTGACCTCGGACATCGGAGCCACACCCTTAGGGGTACGAGCTTCGAACAATTCCTGAATACGAGGCAGACCCTGGGTGATATCGTCAGCCGATGCCACACCACCGGTGTGGAAGGTACGCATGGTCAGCTGGGTACCAGGCTCACCGATGGACTGTGCAGCGATAATGCCAACAGCCTCACCAATGTCCACGGTCTTGCCGCTGGCCAGCGAACGGCCGTAGCACAGTGCACAGGTTCCAACAGCCGAATCGCAAGTCAGTAAGGAGCGAACGCGGATTTCATCCACGCCTGCGCTGTACAACTCGTCGATCAGTACGTCGCCTACGTCCGAACCGGCGGTAGCCAATACGGTGCCTTCAGCGTTCTTCACGTCTGCAGCCAATGTACGGGTGTAAGCCGAGTTCTCTACGGTTTCGTGCTTGACGCGGATGCCAGCTGAGCTATCAGCAATGGCAACGGTCAAACCGCGCTTGGTACCGCAGTCCTCTTCGCGGACGATAACGTCCTGCGAAACGTCAACCAGACGACGGGTCAAGTAACCCGAGTTTGCGGTCTTCAGTGCGGTATCAGCCAGACCCTTACGGGCACCGTGAGTTGCAATGAAGTACTCCAAAACCGACAGGCCTTCACGGTAGGAAGACTTAATCGGGCGAGGAATAATTTCACCCTTAGGGTTAGACACCAGACCACGAATACCGGCAATCTGACGCAATTGCAGGTAGTTACCACGAGCCTTGGAAGTCACCATTCGGTTAATGGTGTTCAACTCTTCCATGCCGTTCTTCATGGCCTCAGCAACCTCATCGGTAGCCTTGGTCCAAATGTCGATCAGGTCCTGACGACGTTCGGTATCTGCAATCAGACCCTTGTCGTAAGAAGCCTGAACCTTGGCGGCCTTTTCCTCGTAAGGTGCGAGGATGGCTGCCTTGTCCATGTTGGAGGTAATGTCCGAGATAGCAACGGTAACGCCCGAGCGGGTAGCCCAGTAGAAACCAGCATCCTTGAGGTTATCCAAGGTAGCTGCCGCGATGACCTTAGGGTAGCGCTCTGCCAGATCGTTAACGATCTCCGAGAGTGCATCCTTGCCGGCTACGCGAGCAACCCATGGGTAATCCGCAGGCAGGGTGTCGTTGAACAGAACCTGACCCAGCGAGGTCTCCAACAGTGCATCGGTACCTGGCTCCCAACCTTCTGGAGCAGGCTGCTCTTCCGAAGGAACGAAGTCTGGAACGCGAACGCGGATTGGTGCGTTCAGGTGCAGCTCGCCACGATCCTTGGCCATGATGGCCTCGGAGATGGTGGCGAACACACGACCGGCGCCAACTTCGTCAGCACGCTTGGTGGTCAAGTGGTGCAGACCGATGATCATATCCTGCGAAGGCAATGCCACTGGGCGGCCATCGGAAGGCTTCAAGATGTTGTGCGAGGACAGCATCAAGATGCGTGCTTCAGCCTGAGCTTCTGGGCTCAATGGCAGGTGAACTGCCATCTGGTCACCGTCGAAGTCAGCGTTGAATGCGCCACAAACCAATGGGTGCAGCTGCAGTGCCTTACCTTCAACCAGCTGTGGTTCGAAGGCCTGGATACCCAAACGGTGCAGGGTTGGTGCACGGTTAAGCAATACCGGGTGCTCGGTGATGATCTCTTCAAGAACGTCCCAAACCTGTGGACGGTAACGCTCGACCATACGCTTAGCCGACTTGATGTTCTGTGCGTGGTTGAGGTCAACCAGGCGCTTCATCACGAAAGGCTTGAAGAGCTCCAGAGCCATCTGCTTAGGCAGACCACACTGGTGCAGCTTCAGCTGTGGACCAACAACGATAACCGAACGGCCCGAGTAGTCAACGCGCTTACCCAGAAGGTTCTGACGGAAACGACCCTGCTTACCCTTGAGCATGTCGCTCAGGGACTTCAGTGGACGGTTACCTGGACCGGTGACCGGACGGCCACGACGGCCGTTGTCGAACAATGAGTCAACAGCTTCCTGCATCATGCGCTTTTCGTTATTCACGATGATCTCAGGTGCACCAAGATCAAGCAGACGCTTCAGGCGGTTGTTGCGGTTGATCACACGACGGTAAAGGTCGTTGAGGTCCGATGTCGCAAAGCGGCCACCGTCAAGCTGAACCATTGGGCGCAGCTCTGGTGGGATCACTGGAACAGCGTCAAGCACCATGCCACGTGGCGAGTTGCCATTGGCGAGGAATGCGTTAACAACCTTCAGTCGCTTCAGTGCACGAGCCTTCTTCTGGCCCTTGCCGTTTTCGATGATGGTCTTCAGCTCTTCAGCTTCACCGGCGAGGTCGAAGTTTTCCAGACGCTTCTGGATAGCTTCGGCACCCATGGAGCCTTCGAAGAACAGTCCGTACTTTTCACGCATGGTGCGGTACAGGCCTTCGTCACCCTCAAGGTCAGCGACCTTCAAGGACTTGAAGCGATCCCATACTGCACGCAGGCGCTCAGACTCAGCCTTGGCACGCTTGTCGATCTGCAGAACAGTCTTCTCGGCCAGGGTGCGAGCCTTGTTCAGCTCGGCGTTCTTCGCGCCTTCGCCTTCCAGGCGCTCAAGCTCTGCTTCCAAGTCAGCTGCAACAGCCTTCTTGTCAGCTTCGGCGTTGTTTGCCAGGTTGCGCAGTTCCAGATCGTGCTGGGCCTGCAGGTTAGGCATTTCGGCGTGACGACGGTCTTCGTTCACAGCGGTGATCATGTAAGCAGCGAAGTAGATGACCTTTTCGAGGTCCTTCGGAGCCAGATCAAGCAGGTAGCCCAAGCGCGATGGAACGCCCTTGAAGTACCAGATGTGGGTCACTGGAGCAGCAAGCTCGATGTGGCCCATGCGTTCACGACGAACGTTCGCACGGGTCACCTCAACGCCACAACGCTCACAGATGATGCCCTTGAAGCGCACGCGCTTGTACTTACCGCAGTAGCATTCCCAGTCACGGGAAGGACCGAAGATCTTTTCGCAGAAAAGACCGTCCTTCTCCGGCTTCAGCGTGCGGTAGTTAATGGTTTCCGGCTTCTTAACCTCGCCGTAGCTCCATCCACGGATTTCATCCGCGGTGGCAAGGTTGATTCGCATGAGGCCGAATGAGGAATCGTTGGACATATGGTCCTTTTCTCTCTTCTATGGTGTCTGAAGTCGATACGAATGAGGGTTGAATTTTCGGCCGCTGCCTGCGGGTTTAGCGCAGGCAGGGCGTCAAATTAAACTTCCTCTACGGAGTTCGGCTCCGACCGGGAAAGGTCGATGCCTAGCTCTTCAGCGGCGCGGAACGATTCCTCGTCCGACTCACGCATTTCGATAGTGTTGCCGTCGGTACCAAGTACCTCAACGTTCAAGCACAGCGACTGCATTTCCTTGATGAGCACCTTGAACGATTCTGGAACACCTGGCTCTGGAACGTTCTCGCCCTTGACGATTGCTTCGTAGACCTTAACGCGGCCGTGGATATCATCCGACTTGATGGTCAGGATTTCCTGCAGCGTGTAAGCGGCACCGTAAGCTTCCAGTGCCCAAACTTCCATCTCACCGAAGCGCTGGCCACCGAACTGGGCCTTACCACCCAGTGGCTGCTGGGTGATCATGGAGTATGGACCGGTGGAACGGGCGTGAATCTTGTCGTCCACCAAGTGGTGAAGCTTCAAGATGTACATGTAACCAACGGAAACTGGATCTGGCAACGGATCGCCGGAGCGACCGTCAAACAGCTTGGCCTTACCGGAGTTACCAATCAGGCGCACACCGTCACGGGTCTTGCTGGTCGAATCCAGGATTCCGCGGATTTCTTCTTCCGAAGCACCATCGAAGACCGGGGTCGACACAGTAGTGGACTCAGACTCACGTGGCAGGTTAGGCAGATCGCGAACCCATGCAGGCTCGCCCTCGATCTTCCAACCCTGCTTAGCAGCCCAACCCAGGTGGATTTCCATAACCTGACCGACGTTCATACGGCCTGGCACACCCAGTGGGTTCAGGATGATATCCAGTGGAGTACCGTCCTCAAGGAATGGCATATCCTCCAGTGGCAGGATGCGGGAAATGACACCCTTGTTACCGTGACGACCAGCGAGCTTGTCACCGATCGAGATCTTGCGCTTCTGAGCAACGTATACGCGGACCAGCTGGTTGACACCAGGGGAAAGGTCATCGTCGTTGTCGCGGTCGAAGATGCGAACACCAATGACGGTACCGGACTCGCCGTGTGGAACCTTCAGGGAAGTATCGCGAACTTCGCGGGACTTCTCACCGAAGATGGCACGCAGCAAACGCTCTTCTGGGGTCAGCTCGGTTTCACCCTTAGGGGTGACACGGCCTACCAGTACGTCGCCAGCTTCAACTTCAGCACCGATGTAGACGATGCCGCGGTCATCAAGCTGGGAAAGGATATCTTCCGAGACATTCGGGATGTCGCGGGTGATTTCCTCGGCACCAAGCTTGGTGTCGCGAGCGTCAACTTCATGCTCTTCGATGTGAATCGAGGTGAGCACATCGTCAAAGATCATGCGCTGGGAGAGGATGATCGCATCCTCGTAGTTGTAACCTTCCCAAGACATGAATGCCACAAGCAAGTTCTTACCCAGGGACAGCTCACCGGAGTCGGTGGACGGACCGTCAGCGATGATCGACTGGAATTCCAGACGATCGCCTTCGGAAACGCGCACGCGCTGGTTGTAAGCGTTGCCCTGGTTAGAGCGAGCGAACTTCATGATTGGGTACATCGACTCGGTGCCGTCATCGTTCATGACAACAACCAGGTCAGCAGAAACCTCGGTGACCACACCTGGCTTGGATGCAACAACGGAGTCGCCGGCGTCAACTGCCGCGAACTTCTCCATGCCGGTACCAACCAGTGGACGCTCGGACTTCAGCAGCGGCACAGCCTGGCGCTGCATGTTAGCGCCCATCAGTGCTCGGTTAGCATCGTCGTGCTCGAGGAATGGAATCAGTGCGGTTGCAACCGAAACCATCTGGCGAGGCGAAACGTCCATGAAGGTAACTTCAGCGGCGTCGACGATAACAGGCTCGCCGCCACCACCCTTTTCACGAACCAAAACGGTCTCTTCAGCGAAGCGTCCGTTTTCGTCCAGTGGAGCGTTAGCCTGAGCGATGTAGTGCTGAAGCTCATCGTCTGCAGTCAGGTAGTCAACTTCGTTGGAAACAACGGAGTTGGATACACGACGATATGGCGTTTCGATGAAACCGAAGGAGTTAATACGGCCGTAGGTTGCCAACGAACCGATCAGACCAATGTTTGGACCTTCGGGAGTTTCAATTGGGCACATACGTCCGTAGTGGGACGGGTGAACGTCTCGAACTTCCATGCCTGCGCGGTCACGGGACAGACCACCTGGGCCCAGAGCCGACAAGCGACGCTTGTGGGTCAGGCCAGCAAGTGGGTTGTTCTGGTCCATGAACTGCGAAAGCTGCGAGGTTCCGAAGAACTCCTTGATTGCAGCAACAACAGGTCGGATGTTGATCAGGGTCTGCGGGGTGATTGCCTCAACGTCCTGGGTGGTCATGCGCTCACGCACAACACGCTCCATACGGGACAAACCGGTGCGGATCTGGTTCTCGATCAATTCGCCAACGGCGCGGATGCGACGGTTGCCGAAGTGGTCGATATCGTCAACGTTTACTGGAACGTCGACGATTTCACCCTTGCGGGTACCTTCAACGGTCTTCTCACCAGCGTGAAGAGCTACGAGGTAGCGGATCATGGCGACAAGGTCATCGAGCGAAAGCACCGATGCGTTCTCAGCGTTAACTGGAGTCTCTACACCGAGCTTGCGGTTGATCTTGTAACGGCCAACCTTGGCCAGATCGTAACGCTTAGGCTCGAAGTACATGTTCTTCAGCAATGCCTGAGCGGCCTCAACCGTAGGAGGCTCGCCTGGACGCAGCTTGCGGTAAATATCGAGCAAGGCTTCGTTCTGATCCTTGATGCTGTCCTTTTCCAAGGTAGCGCGCATCGAATCATACTGGCCGAACTCGGACAGGATCTGCTCTTCGCTCCAGCCCAGTGCCTTAAGCAGCACGGTGACCGACTGCTTACGCTTGCGGTCTAGGCGAACACCGATCTGGTCGCGCTTGTCGATTTCCAGCTCGAACCATGCACCACGGGATGGGATGATACGTGCCGAGTAGATCGTCTTGTCACTGGTCTTGTCCGGTGCGGACTCGAAGTACGCACCTGGGGAGCGCACCAGCTGGGACACAACAACACGCTCGGTGCCGTTGATAACGAAGGTGCCCTTTTCGGTCATCAGCGGGAAATCGCCCATGAACACGGTCTGCTGCTTGATTTCGCCGGTTTCATTGTTCATGAATTCAGCCTTGACATACAGCGGTGCCGAGTAAGTGGCGTCGCGGTCCTTGCACTCTGCAATCGAGTACTTAGGATCAGCGAACTCCGGCTCCGAGAAGCTCAAGGACATGGTGTCCTGGAAGTCCTCGATTGGGGAGATTTCCTCGAAGATTTCGGCCAAGCCGGAGACGTTTGGCACGCTGGTGTCACCAGCGGCTTCAGCCTTAGCTAGGCGCTCAACCCAGAACTGATTGCCGACGAGGCGGTCAAAGCTCTCGGTCTGCAATGCCAGCAGGTTAGGCACTTCAAGTGGTTCGTGAATCTTTGCAAAAGAAAGTCGGCCAGCGTATGCAGCATCGCGAGCCGAACTAGCGGTTTGGTTGTTAGGGTTGCTCGAGGCGACCAAGATGGATCCTTCCAAAGACCGTCAGGTTTCCGAACGCTTACCGTGCTAAGGTACCTGCCATAGAACAGTTCCTCTTTTTGGACCGCACAACCCACCGCTATATGAAGGCCGCGCGCGCAAACAGTAAGGCGCAAATTTCTACTCTACCGGAGGGAATTGCGCTTGTCGATACTCGGTGCACAAATCCGTGCTATAGTTTTCGCCGTTGAAATCCCGGCCACCGCAGATCCTCATATTTCTGATGAACCTGACAAACTTACCTTTGGCCCCGCGTCCTTTTCCTAATGCGCATTTGGCCTACTAATTCCGCTATTTCTCGGTAATTTCTCCACGCCCACCCACCATTTTTCTTGGGCCCCAGCTAAGGCAGCGACGCGCGCGGAACTCAAAGTATGCGTTTTGTCACAGGCGCACAAACATCTCAGCAAACGGACCTTTTGTACCCTTGGTGCACCGCAAATGAACGAGTTTTGGCGTGAGCTAGCAACATTTACTTACGCTCCGCTTTGATAGCGAATATTTCCTGAGGCCCAAGAATTACAACCAGCGTGCAGAGTTAGATATTCCGCGCGGGTCCATTGGCCCACCTATCCCCCGCGTACAAGACGGCATTTTCAGTCTCTGCCGTTCTTGCCAAACCTGAATGCAACTATCTGAATGTACCAAGGGCATGGCTGCAAGGTTTATGGCATCTTCAAGACCCAATGGTTATGCTCGAGCACACATCGACGGTCAGGAGATCTAATGAATAAGTTGCAATCGGATGAGGCATTGACCCGAGTCACCTTGGACGCGTCTCGCCGAAACATACCGATCGAGATAGTGCCACGCGAAAAGGTTAACTCTCTGGAGGAGGCCGCCGAAGCGTTGGGGATCAAATCTGGACAGCTACTGAAGTCTCTGGTGATCAAAAAATCGGATGACACGTTTGTCTTTGCTTTGATTCCCGGTGGACGAAAGCTCGATTGGGCGAAGCTGCGCAGTCAGATAGGCGTCAACAAACTCTCGCTGCCACCAGCGGACGTGGCCTGGGACGTCACCCACTACGAAAGTGGGACCATCACACCGTTTGGATCTCATACGGTGTTACCCGTATTTGTTGATTCCAGTGTCTTTGAGGAACCCGAAGCTGAACACATTGGCTTGGGAAGTGGCGACCGCGGTCATGGTCTCTTGGTTAAACCTCGTGATTTTGTTAGCGGATTTGATGCCACGATTGCTGATATTTCGACTCCGGCATAGGGAACGCGGATCGGGTAACGGAGCTCTTGATCCATTCCACCGCTGTGGTCAGCGACTTGGTGGTTGCGCTGCGTAGGGCAAGGCCCAATGGCTTTTCTACAAAGCGCGCCACCAGGTAAGCCCAGAGCAGCATAAGTCCAACAAGTCCAAAGAGCAGCACGTACTTGTTGAAGACCCCGTGAAGTTCTTCGATGATCCACCAACCCCAGAGCTGGTGGAATAGGTAGAGCGGGAAGGTCAGTGAACCGGCTACGGCCATCCACTTTGCACGAACATTCTTTAGTGGAGTCAGGGTGCATAGGGCCAGTACTGCAACACAGAGAACCGCCAGGACTTGGAAATGCCATTCTGGGATTTGTAGCCCAGAGAGATAGTCCGCATCAAAGCTGCCCTTGATACCGGTGAAGAAGGCTGCGATCGCGGTGTCAAAGATCAGCAGCGTCCAACGCATCAGGGTATGTCCGCTTTGGTAGATCAAGAACAGCATCATGCCGGCTGCAAAGAGTGCTGCATACTGACCAGCAAACCAGTCCTGCGCCTTATCCAGATTGGTGAAGTGCAGGTACAAGCCAATGCCTGGCCAGATCGCACAGAGCCACATGATGTGTTTGTTCTTCACAAAACCGAGGGCCAATAGAACACCTAGCAGGATGTAGAACCTCAGCTCCACCCAGAGGGTCCAATACACGCCGTCAAAGTCTTGGATATTAAATGCTGACTGCATCATCGTCAGGTTTGGCACGATGTCGCTGGCTGTACGTCCATCGTTACCTGACGGCCAGATCTTCAGCGACAGCACCGCGGCGGCAAGGACGGCGAACCAATAGGCCGGATAGAGCCGACCAACTCGGGATCCGATAAAACCGATCACGCTCTTGCCCTGTACGGACATGAGAATAACAAAGCCGGAAATGAGGAAGAAGAGCTGTACTCCCAATTGCCCGTAGCGGGTGAATTCAGAGAGCACCGGCCAGAACTCAGCGGCCTTGGTCCCCCAGTGATCATGCCCCCATGCCGTGTAGTGGTAGAACACCACGATCAGGGCAGCGGTGAATCGCAACGCATCGAGTAAGCCAAGTCTTGGCGCTGGTGCGTGGGTCCGAGGGGCTAATGAGTTTGACACATATTCAGCCTATGCAATGAACTTGAATAAACGCTGTTAATAGAAACGTTATAAAACAATTGCTACGAAAGTATCAGTTAACGGCTAAGGGGTCCACAGGCTTTCGCCTGTGGACCCCTTAGCAATAAGTTGCGAGTGACCGCTGTACTTACTTAACGGTTACGGTTGCGCCAGCAGCCTCGAGGGACTCCTTAGCCTTCTCCGCTGCGTCCTTTGCAACACCCTCAAGCAGAGCCTTTGGAGCTGCGTCTACGAGCTCCTTAGCTTCCTTCAGGCCCAGGGAAGTCAATGCACGAACTTCCTTGATAACTGCGATCTTCTTGTCGCCAGCCGATTCGAGAACAACGTCGAATTCGGTCTGCTCTTCAGCAGCAGCTTCGCCGCCGCCTGCAGGACCTGCAACTGCAACAGCAGCAGCAGTAACGTCGAAGGTCTCTTCGAATTCCTTAACGAACTCGGAAAGCTCGATGATGGTCATTTCCTTGAATGCGGAAAGCAGCTCTTCGTTGCTGAGCTTCGCCATGGTAGGCGTCCTTTCGGTTTTGGCCCGAAGGCCGAATGAATTTGGGATTACGTTGCGAGAGAACTCGAAAGCTTAGGCTTCTGCCGGAGCTTCCTCGGTGGCTGCGCCACCGTTCTCGTCGAGCTTTGCACGCAGTGCTTCGACGGCGCGAGCAGCAGCGGAGGCCGGAGCCTGCAGTACTGCAGCAACGCGGGCCAGCTGGGTTTCGCGGGATTCCAGTGCGGCCAGTGCAGCGATGCCACTCTGATCCAGCGCCTTACCTTCGAACCAGCCGGTCTTGATGACCAGCTTCTCGTTGGTCTTGGCGAATTCCGTGAGGCTCTTTGCAGCAGCAACAGCATCGCCCTTTACAAAGGCGATAGCGGTTGGGCCGGAAAGCTGCTCATCGAATGCATCGATGCCAGCGTTCTTAGCTGCGATTGCGGTCAAGGTGTTCTTTACAACTGCGTACTTGGTCTCCTGACCAAGAGCGCGGCGAAGTTCCTTGAGCTGTGCAACGGTAAGCCCACGGTATTCGGTCAAGACAGCCGCGGTTGCTTCGTTAAAGTCCGCAGTGATTTCTTCAATCGCTGCAGTCTTGCTCGGGGTTGCCATAACACTCCTTCCGGGGATTTGTTCGGTACCGTTTCAAAACCGGCGAGGCCATAAAAATAGCCCCGCGCAGGAGCACAGGGCAGTTCAACTTATTCAAGTTAAAACAAATCTATGTAACCTGCGTTGGTTGTCCTTTCGGACCTTTAGGAACAAATAGGAAGCCATTTGTTCAACCGACGGTCTTCGGTAGTTCTAGTCTAAAACAGATCACGCAGCCACAGCAAATCGAGCCCGAGCCCAATTGCCATGATCCTGATCACGGATTGCCAAGTACAGCAGTTGAACTGCACTTAAACTTCGAGGGAGCATGCCGACTGATCGGCATGCTCCCTAGAAATCAAAAGCTAAATAGCTTAGGCCTCAACGCGGGTTACGTTCGGGTCAACAGGGATACCTGGACCGAAGGTGGTTGCGAGGGTAGCCTTCGAGATGTAGCGACCCTTGGAAGCCGAAGGCTTCAGGCGCAATACCTCTTCGAGTGCAGCTGCGTAGTTCTCGGTCAGCTGCTTCTGATCGAACGAAACCTTACCAATGATGAAGTGAAGGTTCGAGTGCTTGTCGACGCGGAAGTCGATCTTACCGCCCTTGATGTCGCCAACAGCCTTGGCAACATCCATGGTTACGGTGCCGGTCTTAGGGTTTGGCATCAGGTTACGTGGACCCAGTACCTTACCCAAGCGGCCAACCTTACCCATGAGGTCAGGGGTAGCAACTGCTGCGTCGAAGTCAACCCAGCCGCCCTGGATCTTTTCGATCAGGTCGTCTGAACCAACGAAGTCGGCGCCAGCAGCGCGAGCTGCTTCTGCCTTGTCACCGTTAGCGAAAACAACCACGCGGGCGGTCTTACCGGTGCCGTGTGGAAGGTTTACGGTACCGCGAACCATCTGATCAGCCTTACGTGGGTCTACACCCAAGCGGAAAGCAACCTCAACGGTCGAGTTAGCCTTTTCGCCTGCGGTCTCCTTAGCCAGGGCAATTGCCTCGGCTGGAGCGTAGACATTGTTGTCGGCATCGATCTTAGCCGCGGCGGCTACGTATGCTTTGCTGCGCTTTGCCATCTGCGTTTTCTCCTTATGCAGTCGTGGTCATATGGACCGCGCGCGGTCCTGCCACGGGCGAATCGATCTATGGATCGTCTCGCCTTAGATTAAATTCTGATTTGCTATCCAACAGGTGAACAGCGGAAGGCGGAATTAGCCTTCTACGGTGACACCCATGGAGCGAGCGGTACCGGCGATGATCTTTGCTGCAGCAGCAAGATCGTTAGCGTTCAGGTCAGCCATCTTAGCGGTGGCGATTTCCTCAACCTGTGCCTGGGTAAGGTTTGCAACCTTCAGGGACTGTGGGGTACCCGAACCCTTAGCAACGCCAGCAGCCTTCTTGATCAGCTCAGCTGCAGGAGGAGTCTTGGTGATGAAAGTGAACGAACGGTCTTCGTATACGGTGATTTCAACTGGAATCACGTTACCGCGCTGCGACTCAGTCGCTGCGTTGTAAGCCTTGCAGAATTCCATGATGTTGACGCCGTGCTGACCAAGTGCTGGACCGATTGGTGGAGCTGGGTTAGCAGCACCTGCCTGGATCTGCAGCTTGATGAGTCCGGTGACCTTTTTCTTTGGGGCCATGTCGGGTCCTTCTTACTCTTGCGTTTCCCGCAGCACAGGAGCGTGGTACGGGGATCTGGCTATCGTGGCGCGACAGCCAAACGTGCCCTCACATCGATAAGCGACCGATACGGGGCACGAAGACTTAATACTACTGGATCTTATTGACCTGGTTGAAGTTCAGGGTCACTGGGGTTTCGCGTTCGAAGATCGAAACCAGAACAACCAGCTGAGCCGAATCCAGCTTGATCTCGGAGATCGTGGCCGGCATCGTTTCGAATGGACCATCGTTGACGATGACCGATTCTCCAACCTCAAAGTCCACGGTGACCTCAGTGATTGGGGCACGGCCAGGCTTGGAAGCCGATGGCTGCTCCACTGGGTCAACCACAGTGTGCTCAAGCATGGAGAAGACTTCGTCCAAGCTCAATGGGTTTGGATCATGGGCGTTGCCAACAAAACCGGTGACACCTGGAGTGTGGCGAACAACACCCCACGAAGCGTCGGTGAGTTCCATACGAACCAGAACGTAGCCCGGGATGCGAACACGGCGAACAATCTTACGCTGAGTGTTCTTGACCTCTACGACTTCTTCCATTGGTACCTGGATGTCGTAGATAAATTCTTCCATATCCTGAGTCTGGATACGGGTTTCAAGGTTCACCTTTACGCGGTTTTCGTAACCAGCGTAGGTGTGAATAACAAACCAGTCACCTGGCAGGCGGCGCAGCTTCGAGCGGAATTCTTCCTTGAGGCGTGCAACCTTGGTTTCGCCGTCTTCTTCAACTTCGGCTTCTTCATCCGAGGTTTCAGCGTCGGCTTCGTCGGCTTCAACGTCTGAGACCTCAGCGTCATCAGCATCTTCGGCTGGGGCTTCGGTCAGCTCGGTTTCAACCTCAGCGGCTGGATCTACCTGAGCGCTGTCGGCTTCAACGAACTCGTTTTCGACCTCGTCATTAATCTGCGGTTCGAGTTCCTTGTCGGACACTGCAGCTCCTGCTTTCTTTGACTGAATGACACTAAATTGCCTCGGGGCGATTATACCTCCGAGGCAACTAAATTACTGTTCTACCTGTTTAGTGAACAGGAGGATCGAACCCTGCCCGAAGACGAAGTCCAGGGCCGTCACGATCAGCATCACCACAACAACAAATCCAACAACCACCAAGAAGTAGTTGAGCAATTCGCTACGGGTTGGGGTGACAACCTTCTTAAGTTCCGCGATTACCTGTCGGATGAACAGCATGATTCGGGCGAAAAAGCCCGACTTCTGCTTACCGTTACCGGAGTTAAGAGCAGATTCGGTCACGTTCTTCCTCGTTTCAATTTTTTTGGCCAGTTGAAACAATCACGGTGCGTCGTAGCCTGACCGACCACAACACACCGTGACGTGAGATAATTCGCTGAGCGATAAATCGCTACTGCGCAGGGCAGACAGGACTCGAACCTGCAACCTGCGGTTTTGGAGACCGCTGCGCTACCAATTGCGCCACTACCCTTCGAGCTTTTCTCAGCTCTGATTACTTAGAACATCGTACCGGATGAAACCCTTGGGCTGATCCGCTGCAATGTCTGAGCAACGAGAAATAACTTTACGCAACGAAATCACAATTGTCGAACTGACAACCCTCGGTGTGGCGCAGAACGCAATGAACAGCGACTGCTGCCTGTGTGTTTATGTCATTTTCACTCACGCTCTGAGAATCTTGCACATGGGGAACTAAACTTGGTTTTAACAGCTCTCCCCATAACCAACAGGACGAACTTTTACATGTCTCGTATTTCACGCCGCATCGGCGCCATCTCTGAATCCGCGACCCTTGCAGTGGACGCCAAGGCCAAGGCCTTGAAAGCCGCAGGACGCCCAGTCATCGGGTTCGGTGCCGGTGAGCCTGACTTCCCAACGCCTGACTACATTGTTGACGCTGCGCTCAAGGCTGCAGTTGATCCAAAGAACCACCGCTACTCCCCCGCAGCCGGTCTGCCAGAATTGCGTGAAGCAATTGCCGCAAAGACACTGCGCGATTCCGGCTACGAGATCTCTGCATCCCAGGTACTGGTCACCAACGGTGGTAAGCAGGCCGTGTACAACACCTTCGCCACCTTGTTGGATCCAGGAGACGAAGTGATCGTCCCTGCTCCGTTCTGGACCACCTACCCTGAAGCAATCCAGCTGGCCGGTGGCAAGGCAGTATCGATCTTTGCCGGTCCTGAACAGGGCTACAAGGTCACCATCGAGCAGCTCGAATCGGTATTGACCGAACGCACCAAGGTATTGCTGTTCGTTTCTCCTTCAAACCCAACCGGCGCCGTGTACTCACCTGAGCAGGTTCGCGAGATCGGCCAGTGGGCTGCGTCCAAGGGCTTGTGGGTTGTCACCGACGAAATCTATGAACACCTGACCTATGGCGATGCAAGCTTCAGCTCCATTGCTACTTTGGCTCCAGAGCTTGAAGACCGCGTGGTCATCCTCAACGGTGTTGCTAAGACCTACGCGATGACCGGTTGGCGTGTGGGATGGATGGCCGGTCCAGCCGATGTCATCAAGGCTGCTACCAACTTGCAGTCGCACGCTACCTCCAACGTGGCCAATGTATCCCAGCGCGCAGCACTAGCTGCTGTTGCAGGACCACTGGATGCAGTGAACGAAATGAAGACTGCCTTTAACCGTCGCCGCTTGGCGATAGTTGAAGGGCTGAACGCTATTGACGGACTGCACTGCCCAACTCCTGAGGGTGCGTTCTACGCTTACTCGGATGTTCGTGGCCTGCTCGGTCGCGAAATCCGTGGCGTTGTTAACAACACCAGCGCCGAGCTGGCTGCCTTCATTCTGGAACAGGCTGAAGTTGCCGTTGTTCCGGGTGAAGCTTTTGGTCCTTCCGGCTACATCCGCATGTCCTACGCACTGGGTGACGCGGATCTTGCCGAGGGTGTTGCGCGTCTGGCCAATCTTTTGGGTGACGCGAAGTAACTGATCGAGTCACTACACAAGGGCGGGGTACCAAGCATTGCTTGGTACCCCGCCCTTGGTGCATCTGCTGAAGCTAGGTATTAGAGGATCTTGCGGTCCACTGCCCAACGGGTCAGTTCATGCCTGTTGGAAAGCTGTAGTTTGCGCAAAACGTTAGAGACATGTGATTCTACGGTCTTGACCGAGATAAACAGTTCTTTAGCAACTTCCTTGTAGCTGTAGCCACGAGCAATCAGGCGCATCACCTGCAGTTCCCTGTCCGAGAGCAGATCTAGCTCTTCATCAATCTCGGATACCGCCGTACTACTGCCAAAAGCGTCAAGGACAAAGCCAGCCAAACGTGGCGAAAAGACGGCATCTCCAGCAGCTACACGCCGCACGGCATCAGAGATGTCAGCCCCCGAGATGCTCTTGGTGACATAGCCTCGGGCGCCAGCACGAATCACGGTCACCACATCTTGAGCGGCATCAGAAACACTCAGCGCCAAGAATTTGGTGGTGCCCAGTAGGTCGGCACAATTTTTCAGAACCTCGGCTCCCCCACCAGCGCGCCCACCGGGAAGGTGCACGTCCAGTAAAACCACGTCTGGCTGTTTCTCGGTGATCACGGCAATGGCTTCTTCAACGGTTCCAGCTTCACCAACGATCTGCATATCACTGGCAAGATCTGCTTTGAGTCCAGAACGGAAAATTGCATGATCGTCCACCAGGACTACGCGATAGCTCTGAGTACTGTTCTCGATGCTCATGATGTTTGTTCTTCCTGCGTTGTGCTTCGTGGCATGCTCAGCTGCACTTCAGTCCCAGTTTCACTGCTTCGTATCTGCGCTGTTCCACCCGCGCGCTGCATGCGGCCAATAATTGATTCGCGGACGCCGTGACGGTCCTCGGGAACATCTTCTACGTTGAAGCCTTCCCCACGGTCACGGATAAAGACTTCCACGGATTCTTCAGAACACTCCAGATACACCGAGATCTTTCCCTCGGCATGTTTGGCAGCATTCATCATCGCTTCCCTGGCGGCCGCCACTAATGCTTGCTGACCGTCAAAGCCTTGAGCATTGCCCACCGCAATGACTTCAACGTCGCGCAGCAGTAACTGCTCAATGTCATTGGCTTCATGCTGGACTTCAACTACTACGTCTTCATCGTTTAGGTCTTGGTTGCCATAGAGCCACTGACGTAATTCACGTTCTTGGATCCTTGCCAAGGTCCTGACTGCGGCCGGGTCATCACTGCGTTTTTGGATCACGGCCAAAGTTTGCAAGACCGAGTCGTGCAAGTGGGCAGCAAATTCTGCACGTTGCGCGGCTGCTTGACGTGAACTGCGCTCCGCGAGGAAGTCGCGCCAGAGCCGAGTACCCCAAGGCAAGAGAACGATAACTGCTCCGGCAATAATGGCCAATGCGGCCCACATTCCTCCGAGCAAATCTGAGATTCCCACCGAGCCACTGAGGATGGTCAGCAGTCCACCGATCACCAGGATCAGCCCTAGACCCATGCGGATCAGAACCGGGCGGGAGTTTTTCTTGGCCGCTTGCGTCGCTTGCTCATCAAGTTGCAACCAAGCCAAAAGAATTCCGGCAAGAATTCCGATGCCCGGCCAGATCAGATCCCAGCGAATATTCCATCCGGACCATTGAGCCAGCGCGAGCACCGAAAGAACCAGCAGCCCGCTACCGATAAGAATCTCGCGCCACGAAGAGTTTGTCTCCAAGCCCTCGCGTGAACGGAAAATCCCCTGCTGTACCCGAGTCATCTCCTCGGCCAAGCTGCGCGTGCGGGTACCCCAGGAACGGATTTCATCGGCTTGCGCTTCTTCAGCGCTGGGCACAAATACCCAGAGCCATGCATAAAGGACTGCGCCGATTCCCCCGAGAGCGGTCAGTGCGATAAAGCCCAAGCGTACATAGTTCAGCGGAATACCCAAATGCGCTGAGAGCCCACCACTGACGCCAGCGATCATACGCTTCTCGCTGCGCACCAAGAGGCTTCGTTCGGGACTTTCCATAGTTCTAAGTCAAGCACGTTATGCACGACTTTTGGTGTTTGATCAGCACATCTAGGGTGACCCCTAGGGCAAATTCAGGGTATCCCCTCATAGCGGTGAGCGGTGATCACACGAGAACATAGAAGCATGAACAATTCGGAGTCCGGGCGTCGAGGCTTTTTTATCCAGCTGGGCAAGTCACCATTTATCCGCAAGGAATCACGGTGGCTTGGTGGCGTCGCTACGGGAATAGCAGATTACTTCAAGATCGACGTGATCTTGGCGCGTGGCATCGTTGTTGTGCTGAGCTTCCTCGGTGGCCTGGGGTTGATCCTTTACGGTTTGGCCTGGGCGTTGCTGCCAGATGAGCAGGGACGAATCCATCTAGAGCAAGCGATGAAGAAGGACTGGACCAGCGGGATGACTGGGGCAACGATTGTTGTTTTCTTAGGCATCTTTCCCGCTCAGTGGATCTTGGATTCCGTGACACCGGTCGTGTGGCCTATAGCCATAGCGGCGGCGATCTTGTTCATTATTTTCAGTCGAAAGAACACGAAGTTCGATAAGCCTCGGCCTTATAAGCCACGGGCGGCGAAGAACTCCACGGATAAAACAGCACACACAACCGCCATGGAGAAAACGTGGCGTGATGACACCCAGAGTTTCAGCAGCAGTGCCGCAGCAGCTCCAGGTAGATCCACTACTGAGAATTTTGATCAGGAGGAAGTCATGGCACCGAGACCGTCTGAGCCTTCAGGGGACAGCTATAGCTACGACTATTCGTACAGTCCCGAGTCGGCTTACACCCACCCCTATACACACCAGAGCGCAAAGCAAAAAGCGATGCGTAAGACACGTCTGGCTGAGCCAATTCCCGGTTGGCTCTCCACCACAGTCATCGGGCTAGTTGTCCTGGTGATGGCCGCAGTGCTGTGTGCAGACTACCTAAACTTCGTACAACTTCCAGGAGCTGGCTGGGGTGTGGCACTGGCAGTGGGTTTGTTGATCACCGGCCTCGCCATTGTTCTGGCCGCAGTAGCTGGACGCACCACCGGCGGGCTGCACGGTATCGCCGTTCCGTTGCTGGTGCTCACCATAGTCTTTTCGGGATCAGCGTTTGGAACCTCGGACCGAGAAGTTGTTCGGTCAGAAGAATCAAGCAATGAATACAGTGCCGTGTTCAGTAAGTCGGATGTGGATCTGACCCACCTGAATTCCATCACTTCTCCGACGACAGTGAAGATCGATTCAGTCTTCTCCCGACTCGATTTGAAACTTCCCTCTGATGTGCCAGTGCAGATCACCAGCGACGGGGTCTTTAATTCCCAGATGGATGGGGAACTGCCTCAGGATAATCGCGACTTCCCAGCGGATGCACCTTTACTAACCGTTGAGGTTGATGGCCTATTCTCGGCCTATGACACGCAAGTGGTCACCTCAACTTCATCCACCAACACGAACCCAGACTTCTAAGGAGTGAACAACCATGAGCACTGATTCTCATCTAGCCAAAAAGTTCCCCACTGGAACTCTGGTCTTCGGGCTGATCTTGATTGTCGTGGCCATCGCAACGCTCAGTCGCACAATGTTGAACTGGAGTTTGGACATGCCACTGTTCTTCATTATCGTGGTGGCCTTCGCCGGACTTGCGATGATCGTTTCAGGACTTTCCTCCGCTGGGAAACGACGCCAACGTGAAACCGAGATCCCAGCACCAACTGACCCAAACCTGTAACTCTTCAACCTCACGAACCTCAACTCTAAGGAGCTCGACCATGGACAAGTTCTTCAATTCCCTTCGCGCAATGCCACTACGCCGCGGACCATCGCGTATGGCCGGCGGTATCGCCGGTGGCATTGCTGACAAGTTTGGCTGGGACGTCACCCTGGTGCGAATCGGCCTGTTGCTCTCATTCTTGTTGCCCTTCATTGGCATCGCCGCATACATCGTTGCGTGGATCTTGATTCCTGCACAGGACGACAGCATCATTTTGCAGAATTGGTTACGCAAGTTCTAAGCAGCCAAGATTTCCGCAATGTTTCGCGGATTTCACTTGCATAGCTTCAAAATAAGGGCGAGACGCGGTCATTTCGGTGACTTGCAACTCGCCCTTGTGGCTTTAAGCACGTAGACTGTCATGCAGAATTGATGCTCAAAGACGCGCGGCAATTATTTGACATCCCAATGGAAATCTTTGTTGCTCTAGCAACGTTTCAACGAAACTGCGCCCAGCTTGTTGCACGAGGCTTTCCAATCTTTACGAAGCGAGGCCCAATGCGCGTTGGAATCATGACTTCAGGCGGAGACTGCCCAGGTCTTAACGCTGTGATCCGCGGTGCCGTACTCAACGGCATCAAGAGCTACGACTACGAATTCGTAGGCTTCCGGGACGGCTGGCGCGGAGTTAAGGAAGGCGACTTCTTCGAACTTCCACGCACCGCCGTTCGAGGCATCGCCAAGCAGGGTGGCACCATCTTGGGCACCTCACGCACCAACGCTTTTGAAGGTGAGCTAGGCGGAGCTGAAAACATCTCTCGCGTACTCAAAGAAAACAACATTGATGCTTTGATCGCCATTGGCGGCGAAGGTACCTTGGCTGGCGCTCAGCGCCTCTGCGCTGAAGGTCTGCCAATTGTTGGTGTTCCCAAGACCATCGATAATGACTTGGACGCCACCGACTACACCTTCGGTTTTGATACCGCTAACCAGATCGCCGTAGAAGCTATCGACCGTTTGCGTACTACCGGAGACTCCCACCACCGTTGCATGGTGGCCGAAGTAATGGGCCGCCACGTTGGCTGGATTGCCATGCACGCCGGTATGGCTTCAGGTGCTCACGCCATCTTGATTCCCGAGGTTGCTACCCCGATGGAACAGATCTGCGAGTGGGTTGCAGAAGCTCACGAACGTGGACGTGCACCGTTGGTAGTTGTCGCGGAAGGCTTTGTTCCTGAGGGAATGGAAGAGGCCTTCTCGGTGCGTGGTGTGGATACCTTCGGCCGTGCACGCCTCGGCGGCATCGGCGAGATGCTTGCCCCGGTCATTGAAGAACGCACCGGAATTGAAACCCGCGCTACCGTCTTGGGTCATATCCAACGTGGTGGCGTTCCTACCGCTTTTGACCGCGTACTGGCTACCCGTTTGGGCATGGCTGCAGTTGACTCGGTCAACGAGACCGCATGGGGCACCATGGTGGCTCTGCACGGCACCAAGGTGCTGCGTGTGCCATTGCGTGCTGCGCTCAATAACCTTAAGCGTGTGCCAATGGATCGCTACGAAGAAGCAGCAGTACTCTTCGGATAATCTTTAGCACTAGAACATAGGTAAGGCCGAGAATGCATTGCATTCTCGGCCTTACCTATATACGCATGTTGCTTTGGCGGTACTAGCCCTGTGGAGGGGTGCGCAGGAAGCCGGTAAAGCGTCCAGCGACCTGTCCAGCATCAGGAGTCACGATGACGTCCTGGGTTGCTGGGTAGTTGGTTTCACCGTCAACAACAGTCAGTACGGAATCCGGATCCACATTTCGCTTGATCACGGCCAAGGCAATGGGACCGGCTTCATAGTGCAGGGTGGCTGAGGTGATGTGACCAACGGTCCGCTCCCCCAGCTTGACCTCAGCACCGGTGGACGGGAGCGTGTGCAGCGAACCATCAAGGTCCAAGAAGACAACACGACGTGGTGGATGCCCAATGTTGTGTACTCGGGCCACGGTTTCCTGACCCTTGTAACAACCCTTTTCTAGGTGCACAGCAGTGCGCAACCAGTCCAGTTCATGCGGGATGATCTTCTCGTCAATCTCTGCACCAAAGCGTGGTTCCCAGGCGGCAATGCGCAAGGATTCAACAGCCATCATGCCAGCTAGTTCTTCCTCGGCTACGGCTTGTTCAAGCTGATCAAGAGCAACCACATGCAACAACCACGGACGGTCCTTGCCCGGGTGGTCTTCGCGTGAATACGCCCAACCACCGTCGACAACGCCAGGCCAAGGATCTACCCAAACGAGGGATGACGCAGTAGGGATCTGACGAGTTGCAGCCAGCACTCCGTGCGTTGCCGAAAGGTTGTTAACCTCTACTCGCAGCATGAAGCGCATCGAATTCAAGAACTGTTCCAGGGCTGCTCCAGCACCAGGTTCAACGATGAGCACTAGACGGTCCTGGTCAGCCAGCACCTTCATCTCATGTTCAACACGGCCCTGAATTGAAAGCAACAAAGTTTGGGTGCTCTGCGTTGGCTTGAGCGTGGTGATCCGCTGAGTGCTGAGCGTATCAAGCCAGCTCGCGCGGTCCTCGCCACGAATTTCGAGAACATCAAAGTGGCTCAGGTCTGCAATGGCCTGACCTTCAGCCAGCTTGCGGGCTTCACGAGTAGGCGCACCATAGTGCGCAGCAACGCCGGCATCGACACCGCCGGCTTCAATGGCGCCAGCACGTGAGAGCAAGACCGAGCGGTAAGTTTCGCTCATATCTACTTCACCGAGTTTTCAGTATTCACGCGCTTGAGCGCGGCCGAAGCGTGAGCTTTCAGATCAAGATTGCCTTGGGATACATCCCAGCGCCAGAACAGTTCACCGTTAACCAACCCGTAGATGCGGGTTGAGGAAGCATATTCTTTGGCGTTCTTACTGCGTAGCAGTCCTTCGGTGGCCAGCTGAATGCGTGGGCCATCAATGAGTCCGTAGTACAGCTCAGAAAGCCCACCTGGGTGCACGATGTGCGCCTGAATCTTGAAGCCCTCATCGGTGTGCAACTTCTGAACGTCGTCAGCTGAACGCAACACTGGGAAGATATCCCCCGGAGTCATGCCAGGGCCTGCATCAGCTTCTTGCTGCTTGCGATCCAAGGACCAGAAACCGTTTTCTACGGCAAGGATTCGTAGCTTAGTTCCGTCGGCTTCGGTGAGCCATGCTTCGCTACGGTACTCAAGGTAGGGGGCACCAACATCACGGAAGGTGACTTGTTGCCAAAAGTATTCGTCCTCGGCTTCGCCGTCGCCTAGTCGGCCCGCACCTTCCCAGGTGCCAATGAGCCAAGCGAAAGGTACTAGTTCCGGGGTGAGGTCCGTTGGGAGATCAAATGCCATGGACTACTCGCTTCCTCTAATTCATTGGTGAAATGAAAAACAGCGCACACGTTATTGTGTGCGCTGCTTTTGCTTTTGACCTACTTCTGACCCTGGAAGAGACGCTTTACTACCAAGCCTGCAAAGCCCGCCATACCAAGACCGGCGATCACAACGAGTGCCTGGAAGAAAATTTCGAGTGCAAGATAATTTTCATTCATGGCTTCATCTTAGCGCGATACCGAGGAGAACTTCGACACGCGTGACGTAGCCCGCACTCAGTTGTTTCATTTCGTTTCTAGATGAACGCCAAAACTTCCATGACGTACCAACTCGAAGCACCGCTGAGCAAGATGATTCCCGAGGACAGCCCCAGAATTCCGCTGAGGTTGCGCACACTTCGACTGGCCAATGCCAGCGCTCGTAATGAGCCGACAAGAAGTCCGGCAATCAGTCCCATAGCGGCACCTTGGTACCACAGAATGTCTACCGGTAGAGCGCTGGCCGCAGCTCCCAAGGCAACTGCCACCAAGGGTGCCAGGATCATGGTGATGCGGTTAGGAAGGCGGGTGACCACAATGGCTCCGGCGCCCAACAATGCACTGACCGTCACGACCGCGATGCCAAAACCGTAGGAAACTTCGGCGCTGGCAGACCAAGCTGATCCCAAGACGCCAAGCACCATGCCGGTGACTCCTGAGACCACGCCAGCTAGCCGTCCTTCGGCCTCCGCACCGCGAAGAACCTGAGAGATAAACACCAGCAGTACGCCCACCGCGATGACTTCCACACCGTGTGACATCACAGAGGATCCGGGCATAAACAGCGTCGCGGAGGTGGCCGCCAGTGAACAAATAGCAATGATGATTGAAATGGGCCACGGTGCATCGGAGCGGACCATTCGAGGCCAAGTGAACGCAAAAATCAGCTGTAATATTGCGGTCACGAGACCCATCGGCCACGACAGTGTCGAAAGGCTTGCGGCCCCGGCCAATAGGGCAGCAGCGACGAACCCGCACAATAAGACTTTGATTCTCAAACTAAGTTTCCTGACGGTAATGTGTCTGCATCTGCGTGTTCACATGCATGATTCAAGTGATTCTTTCCTTATACTGTGACACGTAAAGATCATTTATTCGCAACAACTTGGTAGGAGGACGACCTATTGGCCCACCTACTGCTACTTAGCAATCATGCCGAAAACGCGGCCGAAGTTCTTCCCGCGCTCGAATTACTACTGCATGAGATTTCTTTCCTTCCTGCAACCACCGAATCGCTGAGTCAGGTTCCAGAATGTGACGCTGTCATTTTGGACGCTCGCACCGACCTGATTCCAGCCCGTTCGCTGGCACAGATCCTGCATGCAAACCTGCACCTTCCGCTACTGCTGGTTGTCAGTGAAGGCGCGTTGGGTATTTTGAATTCCGAATGGCATGCCGCTGATTTCCTTTTGCCTTCGGCTATTCCGGCTGAACTTGATGCTCGCATCCGACTGATGCTCGCAGCGATCCCAGAAGCATCAGTAGCACCGGTGGCTGCCGAAAACACCACGGGACTGCGCATCGATGAGCTCAGCTACACGGCTCGGATTGATAACCGCATGTTGGATCTGACGTACAAGGAATTTGAGCTGCTCAAGTACCTAGCTCAGTTCCCTGGTCGAGTCTTCACCCGCGAGCAGCTGCTGCACGAGGTCTGGGGCTACGACTACTACGGAGGCACTCGCACGGTGGACGTTCACGTTCGTCGCCTGCGCGCCAAATTGGGCACTGATCACGAACAACTCATCGGAACAGTTCGTAACGTCGGCTACCGTTTCCATACCGAATCATAACTTTCAGCTAATTTATGGCGGGTTCATTCCTTTACCGACTATCGTGAAGATATGAGTGAACTGCCACAGACCACAGTATCGATTCACCAAGTATCTGACGAGCTTGATGAGCGCACGCTAAGTGACGTACGCCAGCTTGCTAAAGACTCCTTAAACGTTGATGGCAATCCGCCGCTGAGCGACCAGACTCTGGTCGCTCTAGCGGCCGATGATGCCAGTGAAAATATCATTACCCTGCTGGCAGAAGTTGGCGAAGGCACTGAATCAGTGCTCGCCGGTATTGCCGTAGTTGTGCGCGAAGCCGCCGACCAGCCATGGGTACTGGAAGTAGTAGTGCATCCCGATCACCGTAAAACTGGAATTGGTCGTGCGCTGCTCACCAAGCTCAGCGAACTGATCGATTTGCCCCAGGCTCAGGCATGGGCGCACGGAGATCATGAAGCCGCTAAGAAGCTTGCCTCGCGTATTGGCATGAGCCGCGTACGCGAGCTATACCGGATGCGCCGCGAAGGTACCGACTTCCTCGAAGAAGCCCCGGTTGATCGCCGAATCAGCGTTCGTTCCTTCCGCGTTGGAGAAGATGAACCAGCGTGGCTCGAATCCAATTCGCAGGCCTTTGTACATCACCCAGAGCAGGGCTCACTGACCCTCAGTGACCTTGAAGCACGAATGGCCGAAGATTGGTTTGACCCTTCCGGCTTCTTCTTAGCATTTAATGCAGAGCAGAAGCTCGTCGCCTACCACTGGACCAAGATCCATCAGTCCTCGGGTGAATCCATTCGCCCTACCGGCGAGGTCTACGTTGTTGGTGTTGTTCCCGAAGCCCAGGGCATGGGCCTCGGCCGCTCACTAACCACCACCGGAATCAACTACCTTTTAGAGCAGGGCGTGGACGCGGTCATTCTCTACGTTGATGCCGAAAATGAAGCAGCCGTCAAGCTCTACCGCTCCCTTGGCTTCACACTTTGGGATGCAGACATTATGTACGGCCCGCAGCCGATAGACTAGTGATACTGGCGGTCCCATGTACTAACTGGGACCGCCTTCACAAGGTGTTTTGACATCTACTCGCAAGAAGAAATGAGTTCAGCAGATGACTAGCTCCCCCAAGGAAACTACTCCTCGTCTAAGTGATGTTCCCTCCTCCAAAGTTAATGAGGACAGAATTGAACCCGCTGAAGTCATTCCGGCTCCACAGCTGGACGGCGAGTTTCACAACGAGCGATTCCTTGACCGTGAACTGAGCTGGTTGCACTTCAACGCCCGCGTTTTAGAACTTGCTGAAGACACCACCTTGCCGTTGCTGGAACGCGTGAACTTCCTGTCGATTTTTGCTTCCAACCTTGACGAATTTTTCATGGTTCGCGTCGCTGGCCTCAAGCGTCGTATTGCGGCCGGGCTCGCGGTTCCCGCACCTAACGGCATGAGCCCAGTAGACCAACTGGAATTGTTGCTCTCTTCGGCTCACGCATTGCAGACCCGCCACGCTAACGTCTTCTCCGAGGCGGTTTCTCCAGACCTCGCTGAGCACGGCATCCGCATCACCACCTGGGATCAGCTTTCCGATGGTGAGCACGACATTCTTTCCAAATGGTTTGTCTCCCAGGTCTTCCCGGTGCTCACCCCACTGGCCGTTGACCCAGCTCACCCGTTCCCCTACATCTCCGGCTTGTCGCTAAACCTTGCTGTGGTTGTACGCAATCCTTTGACCGGCAAGCAGCTCTTTGCCCGACTTAAGGTGCCCGATACCATTGCTCGTTTGATCAGCATCGATGGCACCCGCGCAGCGCATTCTTCGCACAAGACCGCTCGCTTCATTCCGCTCGAAGCGCTCATTGCAGTGCATCTTGAGATGCTCTTCCCAGGCATGGAAATCGTGGAGCACCACTTCTTCCGTGTGACTCGTAACGAGGATCTGGAAGTTGAAGAAGACGACGCTGAGAACCTGCTTCAGGCTCTCGAGAAGGAATTGCTGCGTCGTCGCTTTGGCCCACCGGTTCGATTGGAAGTTGCTGATGACATCAACTCCGAAATCATGGAGTTGCTGACCAGGGAACTGGGTGTTGAGGAAGACGAAGTCTTCAAACTACCTGCTCCCCTCGATCTTCGTGGTCTCGGCGTCATCGCCTCACTGGATCGCGCAGAGCTGCACTACCCAAAGCACATGGGACACACCTCCCGCTACCTGAACGAGTCGGAGACGGCCAAGGCCGCCAACGTCTTTGCTGCTGTGCGTCGCCGCGACATTTTGCTGCACCACCCTTACGATTCTTTCTCCACCAGTGTCCAGGCGTTCTTGGAACAGGCTGCCGCTGACCCTAAGGTCATGGCCATCAAGCAGACCTTGTACCGCACCAGTGGTGATTCACCGATCGTTGATGCCTTGATTGATGCTGCAGAAGCAGGCAAACAGGTTCTGGCATTGGTAGAAATCAAGGCCCGCTTTGATGAGCAGGCCAACATCAGCTGGGCCAGGAAACTGGAACAGGCTGGCGTGCACGTGGTTTACGGCATTGTCGGGTTGAAGACTCACTCCAAGCTGTCCTTGGTAGTGCGTCGTGAGGGTGACAAGCTGCGCCGCTACTGCCACATCGGTACCGGTAACTACCACCCACGCACTGCCCGATACTATGAAGACTTCGGCTTGCTCACCTGTGATGACGCCGTAGGTGAAGACGTTTCAAAGCTGTTCAACCAGCTGTCTGGCTATGCACCACGCTCAACCTACAGCCGCTTGCTCGTTGCCCCTCGTTCGGTGCGCACCGGTTTGCTCACGCATATCGAGAATGAAATCTCCAACGCAAAGTCCGGCATTGACGCCAAGGTAGTCATCAAGGTCAATTCGATCGTTGATGAAGTCATCATTGACGCTCTGTACCGAGCCAGCCAAGCCGGCGTCAAGGTTGAAGTCATTGTCCGTGGCATCTGTGCACTGCGCCCCGGAGTGCCTGGACTCAGCGATAATATACAGGTGCGTTCCATCTTGGGCCGCTTCCTGGAGCACAGCCGCGTCTTCATGTTTGCTAACGCCGGAGAGCCACTGGTTTACATCGGTTCTGCAGACATGATGCACCGCAACTTGGACCGCCGAGTTGAGGCCTTGGTGTCTTTGCGCAACCAAGAAGACGTGGATGACTTGATCCACCAGCTTGGCCTGTACATGGATGACAAGACCGCTTCATGGCACCTGAACTCTAATGGGGAATGGATTCGCTATTCTCAGGATGAAGAAGGCAACCCACTGACCGATGTTCAGTTCTGGCTCATCGAAGAGCATGCCCGCCGTCGCAATAGTGGGCGTAACAGCTAGTGGCCGAGCTTGAACTGCGCGATCCTCATGCCAGAGTTCGTGAAATTATCCGCTCAGTAGATGCCGATGAAATTTCCCTCGGCGACTATGAAATCATCGCTGCGGGCGCGATCCCTTGGCGGATCCTTGATGGAAAACTTCAGGTTTTGCTCATCCATCGTCCAAAGTATGACGATTGGTCCTGGCCTAAGGGCAAGCTGGATCCGGGTGAGTCCATTGCTGAATGCGCTATCCGTGAAGTACGTGAGGAAATTGGTCTTCGCATTGCTCTGGGCATTCCGCTCTCGGCGACGGCTTACTCGGTCAAGAACAAGTCAAAAGTTGTCTATTACTGGGCAGCCAAGACTGATCCACTGACTGTTATTCAGCCCGACGGTGGTGAATGCGATGAGACCAAGTGGATGAGCGTGAAGAAGGCTCGGGAAATGTTGACCAACCCGACCGATGCACAACCACTGGAAGATTTGGCTAAGGCACATAAGAACGAGACGCTCAACGCCCAACCGGTGTTGATTGTCCGCCATGCCAAGGCCAAACCACGAGGCAACTGGACCAAAGCGGAAGGTGAACGCCCTTTGGCGGCCACCGGACGACGTCAGGCTCAGGCCGTTTCGCGCATGCTTGAAGCGTGGCAGCCAGCGTTCATTGCCACCTCGCCGTGGGTTCGTTGCGTTCAGACGCTGGCTCCCTACGCGGCCTTGCACGCAATGAAGATGAGGAACGTCAAGGCACTGACCGAACACGCGGCCACACGTCACCCCGAACGTGCCCGCAAGGCGGTGCAGAAGCTTTTTAATAAGTACCGTTCTCAAGCTATTTGTACTCACCGACCGGTGTTGCCATTTGTCTTGGAAGTTCTCGCTAAGAACTCCACACCGGAACTGGCCAAGGCCTTACCCACGGTGGATCCTTATCTGGAACCCGGATCAATCATCGTGGCCCAACAGGTTGCTGGAGCAAAGCCACGCATGGTGTCCTTTGAAATCCACGTGCCTTACCACGATTAGTCGCTAGCTTCGCCCGGCAATTTTTGCCGGGCTTTGCTGTACCCGGATGAAGTACCCAAACCCGTTGCATCTGGCTCCGATTAGGGCTAAGACTGTACTAAGCACTTCACACGCATCGGAAAACGAGGTATCGCCATGACTGCCCAGCAGCCAACTGACAAAGTTGTTCACCACGGTCTGCGCCTTGACCATGACGCAAGCCGAGGCCGTTTTTCGCTCTGGCATGGTTCCACGTTTGTTGGATTCATCGGTTACCACCAAGAAGATGATGTGGTCACCATCCAGCACACCATTGTGAATGAAGAGTTTGGTCGCCGCGGTTATGCCCGTGCTCTAGTTACTTTGGTTCTGGATCGATTCAGAAATGAAGGGCTGAAGATCATTCCGGAGTGCAGCTACGTGCAGGATTACCTGCGCCGCTATCCGGAATACAACGACATGGTGGTTCAGCCCGGCTAGCTTTGGACGCTGCCTTCATCTCTGCGATGCTTCTCATCCTCGGCGGATGTTCCCGCCGAGGACATGGTGAACTAAACTTGGGTGCGTGAACATCGCGACCCCATACGAAGACCTGCTCAAAGACGTGTTGGAAAACGGCACGTCTAAAGAAGACCGCACCGGGACTGGAACTCTTTCCGTCTTTGGTCGTCAGATCCGCTTTGATCTTCAGGATTCGTTCCCGCTAGTCACCACCAAGCGCGTACATTTTAAGTCCGTTGCAGCTGAACTTCTGTGGTTCCTGCGCGGGGAATCCAATGTGCAGTGGTTGCAGGACAACGGCGTGCGCATCTGGAACGAATGGGCCGATGAAGACGGTGAACTCGGCCCGGTATACGGCGTACAGTGGCGCAGCTGGCCAACCCCAGACGGTGGCCACATCGATCAAATCTCTGAACTGGTCGACGCATTACGCAACAACCCAGACTCCCGCCGGCACATCGTCTCGGCCTGGAACGTCTCGGAAATCAAGAACATGGCGTTGCCTCCTTGCCACGTCTTCTTCCAGTTCTACGTCGCGGACGGCAAGCTCTCCTGCCAGCTATATCAGCGCAGTGCAGACATGTTCTTGGGCGTTCCCTTTAATATTGCGTCCTACGCGCTACTCACCTGCATGCTCGCACAGCAGCTGGATCTTGAACCCGGTGAATTCATTTGGACCGGCGGTGACGTTCACATCTACACCAACCACTTGGAGCAGGTGAAGGAACAGCTGTCCCGCGATCCTTACCCATACCCAACGTTGAGCTTCAATTCAAAGCCTGAGTCGATTTTCGATTACACGCTTGAAGACTTCACGATCAACGATTATCAGCACCACCCGACGATCAAGGGAAAAGTCGCCGTATGACCCAAGAGTCACGCCACGCGAACCAGCTTGAACCAATGCTCGGCGCTATCTGGGCCCAAGCAAACAACGGGATTATTGGTGACCAAGGCTCCATGCCATGGCACGTGCCCGAAGACTTGGCACACTTCAAGCGCGTCACCGCCGGTCATCCGGTCATTATGGGACGAGCTACGTGGAATTCATTTCCTGCCAAGTACCGTCCACTGCCAGGGCGCACCAACATTGTCTTAACCTGTCAGGCTGAGGCTCACGAGCAACTTCGCAACGAAGGCGCCGTCATAGCAACTAGCCTCGAAACGGCACTGACTTTGGCCCGTGAGGCCAAGGGCGGAGAAGAAGTCTGGATCATCGGTGGTGGCAAGGTTTACGCCCAAGCATTGTCCATGCTGGACGTTGCAGTGATTACCAAGCTGGATGTAGATCCGGCAGGTGATACTTCTGCTCCGGTGCTGTCTAAAGACTTTGTTATGGGAACCAGCGACCCTTCGGTTGAATCGACAGAACCCGAATGGCACGTCTCCTCCAGCGGAACCCGATACCGCTTTGAAACCTGGCTGCGTCAGAAGGACTAATACACCCATGAAAAAATACATTGGCGAGCTTAAGGCACACCCCGAGGCGCTCTTCGTCTTGGGCTACATGCTCTTCCCACTCCTGGCGCTTGTTGTTGCGGTATTGGGATTCTTCATGGTCTTAGGTGGCTACAAGATTCTTGGCCTGATCCTCCTACTGGTGCCGGCACAGATATTCATCTTCGCGGCAGTGTGGGCGATCAATAATCGCAAGAGAGCACTTGAGGAAAAGTAAAACTTTTGCTGTACACAATCACACCTGAACCCTTCTGGGGCTTGGGTGTGATTCTGCTTTAACTCCTGTAACGAACCGGGCTCCGTTGGCCAAACGCCCCTACGATGGATACATGACTTCATCTGTTGGTTTTGTAGGTTACCGTGGCATGGTCGGCTCCGTGCTGATGCAGCGCATGGTTGACGAGGGCGACTTTGCTCAGATTAATCCGGTGTTTTTCTCGACTTCGAATGCCGGCGGCAACGCCCCAGCATTCGCTGAAGGAGCCGGGGCCCTAGAGGATGCTTATGACATCCAGACCCTGTCCAAGCTGCCGATTATCGTCACCGCACAGGGTGGGGACTACACCTCCAAGGTCCACGCTGAGCTTCGTAAGTCCGGCTGGGACGGCCTGTGGATCGATGCAGCCTCGACGCTGCGCATGAATGATGATTCGGTCATCGTTTTGGATCCAGTTAACCGCAATGTCATTGACCAGTCCCTAGCCTCTGGCGTCAAGGACTTTGTGGGCGGTAACTGCACCGTTTCTTGCATGCTGATGGGCTTGGGCGGCTTGTTCAAGAACAACTTGGTTGAGTGGGGCACCGCCATGACCTACCAGGCAGCTTCCGGCGGCGGAGCACGCCACATGCGCGAACTGCTCAACCAGTTCGGTGACATCAACGCGTCGGTAGCTTCTGAACTTGTTGACCCAGCAAGCGCCATCTTGGACATTGACCGCAAGGTTCTTGAAACCCAACGCGGTGGCTTGGACGCTGCCCAGTTCGGTGTTCCCCTCGGTGGATCCCTCATCCCTTGGATCGACGCGGACTTGGGCAATGGCCAGTCCCGCGAAGAGTGGAAAGCCGGCGCAGAAACCAACAAGATTCTGCAGACCTCAGGCGAGAACAACATCATCATGGACGGACTGTGCGTGCGCATCGGTGCGATGCGTTCACACTCGCAGGCACTGACCTTGAAGCTCAAGGAAGATCTGCCAGTAGCTGAGATCGAATCCTTGCTGGCTGCAGATAACCAGTGGACCAAGGTTGTTCCTAATGAAAAGGAAGCAACCATGAATCAGCTAACCCCAGTGGCTGCTTCAGGTACTTTGGATATCCCTGTGGGACGTATCCGCAAGCTAGAAATGGGTCCAGAGTACATCTCGGCGTTCACCGTCGGTGACCAGCTGCTCTGGGGAGCTGCTGAGCCCCTACGTCGTATGCTGGCTATCGCTCAGGGCCGTCTCTAATCCCGGAGTAAAAGACCTCATACAAAAAGCACGGTCCGGAACAATTGTTCCGGACCGTGCTTTGTTTTGCGTCTAGCTGGACCACTGATCACGTAATACCGAGAAGATGACCTGATCGTGCCAGGCTCCTGCACGCCATTGCGCCTGGCGAATGATTCCCTCTTGGTGGAAGCCAAGCTTCTCAAGACACCGACGTTCAGCAGTGTTCTCCAACGCTGTCGTGGCTTGGATTCGATGCTGTGGGTAGTGGGCAAACAAGTAATCAATTAACAAGCGCTGCGCCTGCGTACCAAAACCTTGGCCACGGAACGGCTCAAAAATACCAATGGCAATTTCCCAGCACGCGGAGGTGTTGGCGCGGCCCCAGTTGGTGATTGTGAACCAATCGACCTTGCCGATGGTGCGCTCCCCCAGACAGATGGCCAAAGCGCCGTCGTTGCTGCCAATGAATTGATCTTGGTCCAGCCTGGTGCGCAGCTTGGTCGTGTCCCAAAACCCGAACCATTGAGCTTCGCCAGCACCCTGAACAGATTGAAATTGCTCTTCTAGTAGGTCAATATCTTCAGCAGTTAGTTTTCGTAGCGATAGCTCAGCCATGCCAACACTCCTCGGTAAGGTTTTGATATCCGTTAGTGCAGTGGCTTAGAGCTCAAGACCAATCAGCAACGGTTCATTGACCAACATAATGCCAAAGCGTTCGTTAACACCGGCCTGCACGGCACGCGCAATGGCAACGATGTCGTTGGCACTGGCCTCGCCACGGTTGGTGATGGCCAGCGTGTGCTTGGTAGACAGTGAGGCACGCCCCTGAGCCACCGAGAACCCATAGGTGCCCTCCAAGCCATAGCCCTTGGTGAATCCGGCTTGGTCGATCAGCCAGGCAGCCGACAGCTTTACAAAGCCTTCTTGAGCCACTGGATAGTTTGGCGCATTCTCCGGCAAGCTCTGCAGTACCGAAGCTTCAACGATGGGGTTGGTGAAGAATGACCCGGTGGAGTGCGAATCAGCATCCTTTGGGTCATAGACCATGCCCTTGGACCGGCGTAGCTCAAGAACTCGCTGGCGTACCGACAAGGCATCGGCGCGCTCACCTGGCTCTACATTAAGTTGACGGGCTAGCTCAGCGTACCGAATAGGCGCAGACTGGCTATCTCGTTCAAGCAAGAACGCAACTTCGAGCACTACGTAACGTGGGGATCCGTTGTTGCTGGTGCGCTTGATCAGCGAATCACGGTAGGCAAACTCAAGTTCTGCATTCTGCATCTTGAGCACCTGGCTGGTCTGCCGATCATAAACTCGCACCCACGCCAGCGACTGAGAAACATCTGCGCCATAGGCGCCAACGTTCTGTACCGGAGTGGCCCCAGCATTGCCCGGGATGCCAGACAGTGCTTCCAGCCCGCTCAGACCCTGAACTAGGCTGAACTCCACCGTCGTGTCCCAGCTTTCACCGGCGGCAGCGCGCAACAAAACTTTGCCGTTAGGTTGCTCATCGAGGTGCAAACCGCGGGTGGCAATCTGCACGGCCACGCCGGCGTAGCCTTCATCGCTGATCACCAAGTTAGAGCCACCGCCAATGAGCAGGACGTTATGGCCTGCGCTGTCGGCGGCAGCAACGGCTTGCGCCAGTTCGGCTTCGCTGGTGGCGGTAAGCATTTGGTTTGCCGATCCACCCACGCGGGTGGTAGTCAGATTCTTCAGCATTGATTCAAGGTACTTTCAGTGTCGAGGCAATTGCTGCACGCCAAGGCAACAGTCTAGTTATCGGTGCGTTTTTCGTCTTGTGGGTATCCGGCAGTGTTTTTGGAAAGCATAAAGGCCAGAACGATCAGCAGGGAAATTGAACCCAAGGCTGGCAACAGACCTATCGCCCCTGCCAACAAGCCCAATAGCGGCGGGCCGCCCAAGAAGGCGCCGTAGCCAATGGTTGATACCACAGCTACTCGGGTTGCCGAATGCAGTGGGTCATCCGATGCTGCGCTCATGGCCAGTGGGAAGGTCAGTGCAGCACCAATGCCCCAGACCACCAGCGCGGCAAACGCCAGCGGAAGGTTATGGCCAAAGGCAAAGATCAGAACGCCAACAAAGGCACAGATGGCGCTGGCCCGAATCATGATGACTCGTCCCAGACGCAAGATCAAGTCACCGGAGAGCAAACGAGTCAGCGTCATGGCGGTGACAAATACACCGTAGCCCACGGCTCCGGTGGCTTCGCTGGTTCCATAACCATCTGCCAGGGCAAGAGCTACCCAGTCCCCTGCTGCACCTTCGGCGAGCGCCATGCCCAAGACCAAGATGCCCAGCAGGACGGTTTGTGGTTCTTTCCATGCACGCGACAGCGACGGGCCGCTGGAGGTTCTCGGGGTACGGCTGAAATCTTCACCATAGAATCGGGAGCTGTAGAGAACAGTGCCGACAATGATCAGACCCATGAGCAGGTAGTGGTACTGCAACGGCAGCCCCATATGGGCTGCTAGCGCGCCGAGGCCTGCGCCAATCACGGTGCCGATAGAGAAGAAGCCATGCAACGCCGGCATGATGCTCTTGCTCAGTGCGCGTTCCATCACTGCGCCCTGGACGTTAGAGGCTACATTCCATGAGGCTGATCCGAGCCCCTGGGTGAACAGGAAGACACCGGTGGCAACGGCACTGCCAAAGACGCCGGTGCTTACGCCAACAAGGATGAGGGAAGCACCGCTGAGGGTGGCGGCAATGCGCATCACGTTGGCTGCGCCGAGGCGCAGCACCAGTTGACCGGAGACCGAGACGGACAGGAAGGATCCTGCGCTCATGCAGAGCAAGAGCAACCCGACAGTGGCGTGGTCAAGGTCCAGTGCGTCGCGTACTGCTGGCAGTCGCGATACCAAGGCGGAAATCAGTAGACCGCTGGCCAGGTAGGCGGCCATCAGTGCGTTGCGCCAGTGTATTACCGACGGTTGCGCATTACCGGATAGGGGCATCTTTAGAGCTGCACCACAACTTGGCACTTGAGCAGTACCTTGCTGTCATTGGCAGTAACGGCCAAGTCGATGCGTGCTGTGCGCTTTTCGTCATCTAGCGCGCCAACTTTGCCTTCAACAAAAATGCTGGTGCCCTCGTAGTCAGCTGGGTTGCTACCCTCTGGGTCTTCAACTACTACCGGCTTGGTGAAGCGTGTTTGGTAGTCGATGATCGCTCCTGGGTTTCCTACCCATTGTGAGACGAGGTCTACCACCGAACCCATGGTGAACATGCCGTGAGCAATTACCGATGGAAGTTCTACTTCTTTGGCGAAGCGTTCATTCCAGTGGATCGGGTTGAAGTCTCCGGAGGCCCCGGCATAACGAACGAGGTCCGCACGGTTGACCTTGACGGTGTGGGAACCGATGACGGTTCCCTTTTCAAGAGTTTCGAATTCAATCATGCTTAGTCCTCAGCTCGTACCAGTAGCGACGAAACGGTAGTTGCGACCTTTTCGCCAGAGATGCTGGAGATTTCAGCGCGGGTGGTGATCATGGCACCGGCACCCATCTCACGTACCTGATCTACATACAGCTCAGCAATCAGCTCGTCGCCAGCCACAATCGGACGGTGGTGGGTAAAGCGCTGATCCGCGTGGACAACACGCGAGAAATCAATGCCCGACGCTGGGTCTGCAATCAGCTGCGCATCGGCACGCTGGGCGACGATGATGGCGAAAGTCGGCGGGGCGACAACATCGGAGTAGCCCAATTCCTGGGCGGCCTGCACATCGAAGTGGGCTGGCGACGTGGCCTTGGTGGCGTGTGCGAATTCGCGGATCTTTTCTCGTCCTACCTGGTAGGACTCGCCGGCGGGGAATACGCGCCCCACCAGTTCGGGATTGATGCCCATGGATTCTCCTGAACGTTGTTGTAACTGAAGATAACGTGCTGCAGCAAGTGTTCTCTGCCGTGGCCCGTCACCTGCCGTGTGGTCTTGGCTGAAACTTATTGTGCGTCGTCGGCTGAGCGCTTGGAGGCGCGTGGAGCGGCCAGTCCGTTCTCGATGCGCCACTGGCGGGCGTCCTTGGCGCGGACAACCATGCCGGCGATATGGCAGAGCATGCCCACGAGCATGATGCCGATGGCGGTGTATACCGTGGGCAAGGATGGAATGTTGGCTCCGATAATCGCCAGGATGATGCCGATTCCCATAATGGCCATAGCCGTGAAGACGAGCTTCTTATAGCGCGGTGAGGCCGCTTCCCAAGGAGTGTTGGTCATGAGTTCAAGTCTAGTTCAGCCCGCGCTTGAGCACTCAATGGTTATGCGGCATTTCCCCGTGACTCCACCAACAGGTCAACTTTGGGATTCCTAGAACAGGGCAGACTGTTCTTCCCGGAATTCTCCGCGCTCCTCTGCAATGTCCACTTGCCGGGTTTTGAGCTCGGCGGCATCAAGCAGGCGCAAGGTTGTGCCTTCTCCGCTGTCGGCCATGATGCTTTGGCCCAGAACCCCGCGGATGCGCAGCTTGTGCCGGGATCCGGGCACAGGCGTGGACCAGGCATGCAGGCTTCTGCTGTTCCAGGCATCAATCACCGGACGGGCGAAGCGTGGCTGTTCCCACAGCTCGTCACGCAGTTGGACACCATAGGTGTCCAGACCGCGTTGGGCAGCCAGGAAGTCACGGGCCTGGTTCGCGGCCTGCTGGTTGATGTCGTCAAGCTGCTGGTAGTCCAGTTCCCAGCCGATCAGTCCCTTGATCTTGGACTTTTGCCGCACCTGCTGGCTCAAGCCAACATGTTCTGTCACGAGGTCTTCCAGGACGCGGATGGCGGTGCCGTCGTTGGCGCGCGCGATATAGCGGGCAATCACAGCGCCCTGCTGCGCCAAGCGGGTCCATTGGCTTTGGGTCGAGGTGGTTCCGACCTTGGTGGCTCCGTGGGCGAAGCTGGCGATATACAGGAAATGCGGTTGTTCCAGGTATTTGCGCATGCCTTCGGGGGCTTCACCGGTCTTGTGGAATTGGTGCATGAATTTGGAGTGGTCCAGCCGGCGGCAGCTCACGCACTGGGTGCCGGTGCGCAGGGCCTTGGTTTTGGGGCAGGGCAGGACATTGCGTGAGCCGTCTCGATTCATGGTGATGTAGCCGAGGCAGAATTTCACCTCCCCTACATCCAAGCTCAGCGAGCGGTTCTGTTCGAGGTATTCGGTCTTCCAGTTCTCCGAGGTGCGCAGCCGGAGCATGGGCGCAGGTTCATGTTGCGAGAAGCTGATGCCGTGGCAGAGCTGCCGGGAAACGCTAGCGAGTTCCATCAATACCTTCCTGGAGTTACCCCTCCAACCTTAGGGCACGCCGCAGTGTCGGCTACAGTCCTGCATGCTCCAGCATGTGGTGGCGTCCTGCTGGCAGGATCAGCGGTTTGAGCGTGCTCGGGTCGGCAATCACCTGGCAATGCAGCCCGAACACTTCATGGACTACCTGCGCCGAGAGGATTTCTTCAGGCTTGCCCTGGGCGCGGATCGATCCGTCACGCAAGGCGATGAGGTGATCCGAGTAGCGGGCCGCCAGATTCAAGTCGTGCAGCACCATCACCACGGTCGTCCCGCGTTGCCGGTTCAAGTCGGTGAGCAGATCCAGCACATCCAGCTGGTGGCTGACGTCCAGGAAGGTGGTGGGCTCATCGAGCAGGAGGGTCTCGGTGCCCTGGGCCAGGGCCATGGCAATCCAAACGCGCTGGCGCTGGCCACCGGAAAGCTCGTCCACCGGGCGGTCAGCTAATTCCACTGTGTTGGTGACTTCGAGGGCTTCGGCCACCGCGGCATCGTCATCCTTGCTCCAGCGGGCAAAAAGCCCCTGGTGAGGTTGGCGGCCACGGCCCACGAGGTCTGCCACGGTGATGCCTTCTGGTGCAATGGGGTTTTGCGGCAGCAGGCCGAGCATCTTGGCCAGGGCCTTGGGCTGCATCCGGTGGATGTCTTTGCCATCTAGAAGCACCTGCCCTGTTTTGGGGCGCAGAAGCCTGGACATGGAGCGCAAGAGGGTGGATTTGCCGCAGGCGTTGGGCCCGACGATGCAAGTGATCTCGCCGGACGGGATAGCCAGTTCCAGGCCGTCGATGATGGTGCGTTCGCCGTATCCGACCTGCAGGTCTTGGACGGCCAGTTCACGAGGTGGCATTAGAGGGAGCCTCCAGCACGATTGGTTCGGATGATGAGGTAGACCAGATATGGGGCGCCGAGCACGCCGGTGATCACGCCTACCGGGAATCTGGTTCCCAACAGGTATTGGCCAGCGAAGTCCGCCACCAGCACGAGCAGCGCGCCGATCAGGGCCGCCGGGATGAGCTTTGATCCGCGGGCCCCGATCAGCCGGCTGGCGATGGGGCCGGAGAGGAAGGCCACGAACGCAATGGGGCCGGTGGCTGCAGTGGCGAAGGAGATCAGTCCGACGGCCGCCATGATCACCAGGATCCGCGTGCGTTCGACCCGCGTGCCCAGGGCCGCCGCGGTGTCGTCGCCCATCTGGAGGCTGTCCAGGTATCTTGTCTGGCTCAGCAGCAACGGTCCGAGGATGCCCAGGGCGATCAGCGCTGGCAGGGTCTCAGCCCAGGTGCTGCCGTTAAGGCTTCCGGTGAGCCAGCGGGTGGCTTCTTGCAGGTCCCATTGCCCGGCCTGGGTCAGCACCCAGCTGATCAGCGATTCCAGCATCGCGGCTACGCCGATGCCAACCAGGATCAACCGCGTACCGGCGGCCCCGCCCTTATAGGAGAGCAGGTAGATCAGCGTTGCGATGAGCAGTCCTGCGACGATGGCGAAGACGGAGACCACGGTGCCTGAGAGCGAGAGGATGACAATCGCGAAGGCCGCCGCAGCGGAGGCGCCGGTACTGATGCCGATGACGTCGGGGCTGGCCAATGGATTGCGCAGCAGGGTCTGGAAGCTCACTCCGGCCAAGCCGAAGCTCAAGCCGGCCACCAAGGCAATGGCGGTACGCGGCAGTCGCAGGGTGCCGACTGTGAAACTTGCGCCCGGGACCTTGTGGCCAAGGATCACTTGCCATACTTGGGCCGGTGAATAATTGGTCTGGCCTAGGCACAGGCTGGCGATGACCACAGCCAGCACCATCAGGCTAAGAATGGCAATGATGATCCGGCGTTGCCGGGCGCGTTGCCCGCGGGCAACGCGCAGCTGGTTGATCAGGGCTGCGCGTTCGCCAGTGCTCGTAGTCAGCGCATGGGTCGCGGCCTGCGTTGCGGCCTGTGGAGTGGATGTGTTCACAGTTCTCGTACCTTTGAACGGCGCACCATGAGAATGAAGACTGGCGCGCCAATCAGGGCGGTCAGGATGCCAACGTCGAGTTCTCCGGGCCGGGCGACGATGCGTCCGAGGATGTCGGAGAATACCAGCAAGCCAGCTCCTGCCAGCGTGGAGAAGGGCAGGAGCCATCGCTGGTCGACGCCCACCAGCAGACGGCACATATGAGGGACCACCAGTCCGACAAAACCGATCGGGCCTGCCATGGCGGTAGCAGCACCGCAGAGGATGACCGCCGACATTGCCGAGACGGCGCGGACCAGCATGACCTTTTCCCCGAGCCCGGCCGCGAGTTCATCCCCCAGGGCCAAGGAGTTCAGCGAATTGGCGCTGCCCATCGCAATGACTAGTCCCACGGCCAAGAAGGGCAGCATGGGCGCTACATTGGCGAAGGTCGCGCCGCCAACGCCGCCAATTTGCCACGAACGGATGATGTCGGCCAAATCCCCGCGGGGCAGCGAAATCGCGGTGACAAAGGATGTCAGCGCCGCCGAGGTTGCTGCGCCGGCCAGCGCTAATTTCAACGGGGTCGCTCCCCCGCGTCCCATGGAGCCGACCACGTAGACGAAAACCGCGGCAATGGCTCCGCCGAGGATCGCGGCCCAGATGTAGCCGTGGGCGGTGGTGACGCCGAACCAGGTGATGCCCATGACCACTGCGAGGGATGCGCCCATGTTGACCCCGAGGATGCTGGGGTCCGCTAGCGGATTCCTGGTCACCGCTTGCATGATCGCTCCGGAGAGCCCCAGGGCGGCGCCGATGACCAGCGCCAGGACAGTGCGGGGCACGCGTTTGGCGACTGCCGCTTGGGATACGTTGTCGCTGTGCCCCTGCAGCCCTTCCCAGATATCTGCCGGCGAGACGTTTCTGGCTCCGATGGCCACGGATCCTAGGGCCAGCGCAAGCAGGATGAGAATTGCCATAACCAGCCAGAACAGACGCCGGCGGCGTGGCTGGCGAATTTGTTCGCTAGCCACGCCGCGACGGGTCGCTACTTCATTCATAGTGAGGTGTTTCCCCGACCTTCAGCTTTCTGTGTGCAGACAGAGGTGGACCGGCTGTTATTTTCCGGTCTTCGCTGCTGCTTCTTCCAGCAGCTCTAGGTAGTCATCGAGCACCCAGGAAATCGCCAATGGAGTGGGGTTGGCCGCGGTTCCCAGTGGTCCGCTGCCGTCCAGGGCGACGATTGCTTCGTTTTTGACTGCTGGCATCTGGGAGAGCAGCGGGTCTGCTTCGAGCGTGTCGACGAGGGTGCCATCACCGTAGGTGACAATGACGTCGACGTCCGAAAGCTCATCAACATTCTCTGCGGAAATTTCTCCGGAGAATTTCACTTCACCGTTGGATGCTTCGGCCACAGCCTTCGGGGTGGTCATGCCAAGATCATCGAAGAACGCGGTACGGGTGTCGTGGGTGGTGTAGAAGTTGACCGTGGACAGATCCGCTGGGTCCACGTGGGTCACGAACATCACCGATTTCCCGGCGATGTTCGGGTGCTTTTCGAGGCCTTCAGCAATTTCCTTTTCAATGCCCTCGATCATTTCCTTACCTTCGGCCTCTTGGCCCATGGCTCGGGAACTGAGTTCGATGTTCTCGCGCCAGCTGGTGGACCAGGCGGCTTCGGGATAGGCCACGACTGGAGCGATTTGGCTCAAGGTCTCGTAGTCTTCTTTGGTGAGTCCCGAGTATCCGGCCAGGATCAGGTCAGGATTCGAATCAGCGACAGCTTCGAAGTCCACACCGTCGGTTTCGTCAAAGAGCACGGGAGTCTCCCCGCCGAGCTCAGTGAGTTTCTCCTCGACCCATGGCAGGATGCCATCGCCGTCGTCGTCGCCGAAGTTCGCGGCGGCCATGCCTACCGGCACGACGCCGAGTGCCAGCGGAACTTCTTGGTTGGACCAGTTCACGGTGGCGATCCGCTCAGGTTTTTTCTCGATTTCCGCGGTACCCAACGCATGTTTGATGCTCTGGGGGAAGCTCTGCTGGTCTTCAGATGCGGCAGCAGTCTGTTCTTCGGAGCCGGTCGCGGCTGATGAGCAACCGGTCAATGCCAGTGCTGCTGCTGAGATGAGGGCAGCAGGTTTCCAGAAGGTGCGGCGTGATGCGAGCATGGGTGATTCTCCACGAGGTGTCAGCGAGTGTGTTCAGCCTTCGGGTGCTTTATGGCAACAAGAGCAAGGTCATGTAATACGAATGAGTCCCGTTGAGCAATCCACTTAGGTGAGCCTTTCCTCTCTATCGTATTGATAGCACCAAGACTTCGCAATCACGCGAAATTGACAATATTCGCGCGAAACTGACACGCCTACTTGGAGTCGCGGAAAGATGAGAGCGTGAACCCGGTGTTCCGGCGAAATGCCGCTCCCAGCGAACTCTGCGAGCTGAACCCCAAAAGTTGGGCGATATCTTGAAGATCTTCGCCGCTGGCCACCATCTCCATGGCTTGCTGGGCATGCAATGAACCTGCCCATCGCGAGTAACCGATACCGGTTTCCGCCTGGAACGCCCGGGAGATCGTTCGACCGCTCACCCCCAGCCGGTCGGCCCATTGCTGAAGGCTGGGTGCAGGCTTCGGCTGGCCGATCATCCATGCGACTATCGGTTGCAGAAGTTCGGATTGCGGCACGTGAATAGCCAGGCACCCCGGTGCGGGTTGAAGGTTATCCATCGTTGCGGCTTCTGTGATGGCACGGGACTTTGGCGTCAGCTCCGGATCGGCAAGGCGTTCCAAGAGCAGGCGCAAAAGCGGGGTAATGACAACGGGAACTGGCTCTTCGGCAATCGAATCGACGCTGGTGATTCCGAAATGGCTCATATTGCACACGCTGGCCGCCCGGGCAGTCCCCTCGTGCAAAACACCTGCGGGCATCCAGACACCGAGCACCGGGGTGATGGTCCACGTCTTCGGGCCAACACTGACCGACGAGACGCCCTGCTGGTTCCAGAGCAGCTCATGGGTCGGATGGGAATGCGATGGCCAGCAGGTATCCACCTGAACGCGTTCCTGAAAAAATCCAATGACAAACGGAACGTCAATCGCGCCGGCTGCATAGGCTGGCAGCTTCCGCTCTTCAATCATGCCCTGCCCTCCATTACGCGAATCACCACGTCCACCCGATAGATTCACGACTTCTTCTAGCCTAATTCTTAGACGGATGACCTACGCTAAAACTATAGAGCGTTCATGTCTGTTGACATCGCCCCAACCTGTAGAGGTGATTTAGGATTTCCACTCCATACCCAGAGGACAATAGCGGCGTCATCCCGCTGCCTTCTACGGCAAATCTGAGCTCTGGCGAACTACAAGAAATGACCCAGGCATTCCGGCTTCAGTTCCAGCGTTTCATGATGGAATACCAATTTGCCGTCGACGAGGTACTCACCAAGGTCTCAATTCTTCGTGAAGAGTTCCTCTACCTGCACAAGTACAACCCCATTGAGCACATCACCTCCCGGGTGAAAACACCTGAGAGCATCATGCGCAAAGTGAGCCAGAGGAATATCCATCCTTCACTCACGGCAATCCGCGAAAACATCAGCGACATTGCCGGCGTCCGAATCACTTGCAGCTTCGTGAAAGACATCTACAAGGTACTCAATACCTTGACGGCGCAAAATGACATCCGCGTCATCCAGATCAAGGACTATATAAAGAACCCAAAGCCCAGCGGATACAAGAGCGTGCACGCCATCGTTGAAATCCCCGTCTTCCTTTCCGACGGGCCGGTCAATGTCGTCGTCGAGCTGCAGATCCGAACGATCGCCCAGGATTTCTGGGCCAGCCTGGAGCACAAGATTTTCTACAAATACGATGGTGAAGTACCGGCGCATTTAGCTACAGAACTCGCCGACGCCGCGGCTGTTGCCACGAAGCTTGATATGCAGATGCAGCGACTGCACACAGAGGTACATGGCCATGACGCCAACGACGAAAAATCCGTGGGCCAAGAAGTGGATTCAGACGTAATCCAAGGTCTGTTAATGCTCGCCAAGGAAGCCTCGACGAGCAAGGACCAGAGCGAGTCAGAGTAGCCCCACCCTAAACGATGAAATGCCTCCGACGGCAAATTTGATGTGCTCGGAGGCATTTCATTTTTCAGAAATTCCGGGGACGAGAAAGCCCCGAAATCCAACAGGATTTCGGGGCTAAATCTGTAGCGGCGCCGGGACTCGATCCCGGGACCTCACGATTATGAGTCGTGCGCTCTAACCAGCTGAGCTACGCCGCCACAAGTGAGAAGCAATCCAGTAGAAGCCAAGACTACTTCTCACTCAGAGCCCCCTGCCGGAATCGATCCGGCGACCTCGTTCTTACCAAGAACGCGCTCTACCACTGAGCTAAGGGGGCAACGAGTAAATACTCTACACGGCTTTGGGCACAAAGAAAAATCGTCATTCGCCTCCAATGAATTTCGGACCGCGTCGCGTTACCCCAAGTCAACGCATGTTTCTAGAAGACGTAGTGCTGACATGGAACGAAGGTTGGCACAAAAGCGCATAGGTGACGATGCTCACTGGAGCATTAGTAGTGGTCAATTTGGTAATTTCCAGCCTTCGGAAAGCGCTGCACGAGTTCCTTTTCTAACGACCAAGCGGTGCCACTTTCCTGGCTCATCCCAAGCGGGGGTGTAGGAGTTGGGGTCTGAAGCCGCCGGTCTCGAGCAGGCTTCGGGCGATGTAGTTGGTCAGGTTGCGGAACCCGAGTGCGGAGCCGCGCAGGTGTTCGAGCCGTCCGTTGAGCGCCTCGGTCGGCCCGTTGCTGGTGCCGGGTCGTTCGAAGTAGGCGAGCACGTCAGCGGCTCGCTTCTTCAGGGTCCGGCCCAGGGTGGTGAGCTCGGTGAGCACCTTGGGGACGCCGGCGCTGAGGTCGGTGATCAGCTTCTCCATGAGCTCGCGGCCACGTTGCCGGTCCTCGTGGCGATAGGCGGCGATCATGCGCTGGTAGACACCCCAGGTCGCCTCGACCTCGACGTGAGCGTCATCAACGAACAGCGCGCGTAGCCTGTCGCTCTGCTTGTCGGTGAGCAGGTCCGCGCCGGTGTGCAGCGTGCGCCGCGACTTGTAGAGCGGGTCGTCCCTGAACCCACGGTGCCCGTGGATCGCGAGTTGGACCCGGCGCCGGCACCTGTCGAGGGCGTCACCGGCCAGGCGCACGACGTGGAAGGGATCCATCACCGTGACCGCGTCCGGGATCTCCTCTGCAGCGGCGGTCTTGAACCCGGTGAAGCCGTCCATCGCGACCACCTCGACCGCGTCACGGAAGGCGTCGTCGCGGTCGGCGAGCCAGGTCTTGAACGCCGCCTTCGACCGGCCCTCGACCATGTCCAGCAGCCTTGCTGGGCCGGCGCCATCGCGGACCGGGGTGAGGTCGATGATCACGGTGACGTACTTGTCGCCACGCCTGGTGTGGCGCCAGACGTGCTCATCGACGCCAATGACCTTCACTCCCTCAAACCCCGTGGGGTCGTTGATCAGCAGCCGCTTGCCTTCAGCCAGGACCGCGTTGTTGGCGGTGTCCCACGCGACCCCGAGTCCCTCGGCGACACGGGCGACGGTGAGGTGTGCGACCACGATCCCTTCCAGCGCCCACCGCAGCCCGGTGCGCGAGAGCTTCGCGCGTGGCTCCGCCGCGGCGCTGGTGTCTTGGCGCCACACGTGTCCGCAGTCGGCACAGCGGTAGCGGCGCACTACAACTTCCAGCACGGTCGGTCGCCAGCCCAGCGGCTCGTGGGCCAACCGCCGGATCACGGTGTCACGAGCAGCGCCTTCGCTGCCGCACCGTCGGCACCACTGATCTGGTTCCACCACGCGGCACGCGAGGACCGCACGATCCGGTTCAAGTCGTTGTCCGGTCACGCTCAGACCGAGGCCGTCGAGTCGAGCGAAGGCGGTCAGGTCAGGGCTGCCGAAGCCGGCCGGCGGGGTAGCGTCGGACACGTCGAGGTCTTTCGGATGGATGGCGTAGGAACCTCCGTCGTCGGGAGACCTCGACGTCTATCTGCGGACCGACGCGCCCGGCCGACCTACACCGTCATCTGAGAAGACCCCTGAAACGTCTTCGACGACGACGGGACCTGCGAGGAGGAGGGCGCGGTGAGCTAAAGGAATGGAGCTTACTCGGCTTCGACGCCGCCGCAAGCTCCGGTGAAACGGTCGGTACTGGTCGGTCGTCGTCGGTCACCACCGGATGGCGGCGTCCCCCACGCTCGGCGTTTGCGCAGGTCAGCGGCTCGTTCGCCCAGTGGGCGCATCAAGTGATAGACGCAAAGCCGACGTGATTCGGTCGTCGGTTCGATTCCGACAGGCGGCTCCGGCGAACAGCCCCTGACCTGCGGAAACGCAGGGCAGGGGCTGTTCGGTTCTGGTGGTCGCGCGATGCGCTGGCCTCACGGCTCTGCCCGACACCGACGTCGCTCTCCTCTGCGACGGACCCCTCGCAGGCTGAGCGCTCGCGACCTGGCGACGGCTCGGCGGGGCGCGATGGTCTCGTGCGTTGGCGGACTACGGGAGCTTGGACGCGAGGACGTCGGCCGCCAGGATCTCGGGTGCTGCGCCGAGGAGGTGCTGGTTGGCCATCAGGGCTGCGACGATGGCGCCGTTGGCGTGGGCGTCGCGAGCGGCCTCGTCGGGGAATGCATCGAAGATCCAGAAGGTGTCGGCGTGGGTCCTGACCGCGAACCAGACAATCGTTCCTACTTCTTCGTTGGCGAGCGCGACAGCGCCGGTGAGCAGATCGGCGAGCGCGTCGTGCTGTCCATCGGCCGCGACGATCTTGGCGACGAAGGCATACGGAAGTGATGCGGGTGTGGACATGAGGGGTTCTCCTAGGTGTCGAGGTTTCTTGGTGAAGCGAGTTCAGTCTATGACGAAAAAGGGCATGTGAGAAGTGGCGTATACGGCAGTATTGCTATTGTTTACGTCATGCGTATTGGACTGATCGCGATCGACGGCTGCTTCGGTTCGGCTATCGCGTCGATCATCGACATCGTGCGGGTGGCCGACGGAGCCCGCGGCGATGTCGACCCGCGGATCGACCCGATCGAACTCGCCATCCTCGGACCGAAACGGCGAGTGACCACGACGGCATCGATGACCCTGTCGGTGGACCACCCGCTGTCGGAGTCCGGAGAGTTCGACGTGGTCGTCGTCCCTGCGCTTGGAACCCTTACGGCCGCCGCTACCAACGACGCCCTCCAGAGCCGAGATGCTCGTTCGGTCATCGCCTCGCTCGGGCGCCTCGACGAGGCGACCACCCGGATCGCCGCGGCGTGCACCGGCGTGTTCGCCGTCGCCGAGACCGGACGGATGCATCATCGGCGGGCGACGACCAGCTGGTTCCTGGGGCCGGAGTTCCTGAAGCGCTATCCGACCGTCGCCCTCGATCTCGACACCATGGTCGTGGTCGACGGGAACCTCGTCACCGCCGGCGCCGCCTTCGCCCACATCGACCTCGCGCTCTCACTCGTGCGATCGATCAGCCCCGACCTGGCCCAACATGTCGCCAAGCTCCTCATCATCGACGAGCGTCCGTCGCAGGCTGCCTTCGTCGCCTACGAACATCTCCGGCACGAGGACCCGATCGTCGTCGAGTTCGAACGCTTCGTGCGCGCCCGCCTGGACGAACCGTTCAACGTCGCCTTCGTCGCGCAGTCGCTCGGCACCAGCCGGCGCACCCTCGAACGACGAGTCCGTGCGGCGCTCAACCTCACTCCGCTCGGCTTCGTCCAACGGCTTCGCATCGAACGAGCTCGGCACCTCTCAGCAACCACGGACCTCACCTCCGCCGAGATCGCGCTACGGGTCGGCTACGCGAACGCCGAGACTCTGCGCTCCCTCCTGCGCAGGGAGCGACGCCGTTCCTGACCTATCGCCATGCCTTAGAACCACCTCTCAGCACGTCGCGTCGACGCTCCTGCGTCGCCTCTGGACGCCCCACTCGACACGCCCGCAGCACAGGCCATGCGACGTGCCCCGGCTTCCCGGACGGTCGGGGTTGGGTGGCTATGATGTCGCTGCGTTCTCGTCGAGAGGATCAGCAGACCCGATCAGGGTCGATTGGGATGAGACGCGAAGGCGGTCAGGTCAGGGCGGCCGAAGCCGGCCGGCGGGGTAGCGTCGGACACGTCGAGGTCTTTCGGATGGATGGCGTAGGAACCTCCATCGTCGGGAGACCTCGACGTCTATCTGCGGACCGACGCGCCCGGCCGACCTACACCCTCATCTGGGAAGAGCCACTTTCCTGCCGCTTGAGTCAGTGAAAATCACTTTTCCAACAACAAAACATCCGTACATCTTGATGCTTCGCAGTCAAAAGAGGCAAATATCAACATGTGCGAGGTCTGCCATTTTTCGCGGCGCAGACTACCCGCGTTCAGAACACCATCGAGCAACCGATCCCCTGGCGCGTTTTTCCTACTTGAGTAGGGGTCTTGTGACGTCAGCTACAAACTCGTTACGGATTTTGAAATCGCCAAAAACCTGTGTAGAGTATTTACTCGTTGCCCCCTTAGCTCAGTGGTAGAGCGCGTTCTTGGTAAGAACGAGGTCGCCGGATCGATTCCGGCAGGGGGCTCGAAATAAGAGAGACAATCTGCATTCAGACTGTCTCTCTTTTCGTCTATCTGGACTTATTTTCTTGGGCCCCGCTGCCACTTCGCTTCGCCCCCATCTTCCACTTCCAACGCTCAGACCTAGCGTCAAATTTTGGCGCCCATTCTTGTGCGCCGATTTTTTCATGCTAGTGTCGTCTCCGACCACACGGGAGCCCCATGGCAAGGGCTGAGATCGGGCTATCGCCGTCCGCGACCGTTGAACCTGTCCGGGTAATGCCGGCGAAGGAAGTGAGTTTCTCAATGGAACAATTTGAACAACATCCTGCCCACTCTCTCGCGTTCCGCGAATCGGAAGGGATCTCAGTTCCCGTCACGCAAATTCAACTTGCGGACTCCCCCAACGGCCAGCCAAATGAACCGCTACGGGTGTATCGCACCAGTGGTCCAGGTAGCGAACCAACTCAGGGACTGAATCCTTTTCGGGAACCGTGGATCATGGAACGAGCAGACGTTGCGGTCTATGAAGGCCGCGAACGCAATCTGCACGATGACGGGCGCTCAGCGGTCCGCCGAGGAACTGCCAGCGATGAATGGGCCGGACGCACGGCGCCACCACTACGTGCAGTTCAGGGGGCCACAGTAACCCAAATGCACTACGCACGAGCTGGGGTGATCACCCCTGAAATGCGATATGTGGCGGTTCGCGAAGAGTGCGATGTAGAACTGGTCCGCAGCGAGCTGGCGGCCGGGCGAGCAATCATTCCGTCCAATATCAATCACCCGGAATCTGAACCGATGATTATCGGCAAAGCCTTCTTGGTGAAAATCAATGCAAATATCGGCAACTCTGCGGTGACCAGCTCGATTGCTGAAGAAGTATCCAAGCTGCAGTGGGCCGCCAAATGGGGTGCAGACACCGTCATGGATCTATCCACCGGTGATGACATCCACACCACTCGTGAGTGGATCATCCGCAATTCACCGGTGCCCATCGGAACGGTGCCCATCTACCAAGCCTTGGAAAAGGTCAATGGCGAAGCCAACGCACTGACCTGGGAGATCTTCCGCGATACCGTCATTGAACAGTGTGAGCAGGGCGTGGACTATATGACCATTCACGCTGGCGTGCTCTTGCGTTATGTTCCTTTGACTGCCAACCGGGTTACCGGCATTGTCTCGCGCGGTGGGTCCATCATGGCCGGCTGGTGCTTGGCACATCACGAAGAGAATTTCTTGTACACGCACTTTGATGAGCTCTGCGAAATCTTCGCACAGTACGACGTTGCTTTCTCACTGGGTGACGGGCTTCGTCCCGGCTCCATTGCTGATGCCAATGACGCCGCGCAGTTCGCTGAGCTAGATACCCTAGCTGAGCTGACCAAGCGGGCCTGGAGGTACGACGTACAGGTCATGGTTGAGGGACCGGGACATATTCCATTCCATAAGGTCCGGGAGAATGTTGAACGCCAGCAGGAGTTGTGTGATGGTGCGCCCTTCTACACACTGGGCCCACTGGTTACCGATATCGCTCCGGGCTATGACCACATCACCAGCGCCATCGGCGCTACGGAGATCGCTCGATATGGCACAGCCATGCTTTGTTATGTCACACCCAAGGAACATCTGGGATTGCCTAACCGTGACGATGTAAAGACCGGTGTTATCACTTACAAGATTGCAGCTCACGCCGCCGACTTAGCCAAGGGGCACCCGGGTGCCAGTGCGCGCGATGATGCGCTGAGTAAGGCACGCTTTGAGTTCCGCTGGAATGACCAGTTCTCGCTGAGTTTAGATCCCGTCACGGCTCAAGAATTCCATGACGAGACTTTGCCCGCAGAACCAGCCAAGACCGCACACTTCTGCTCGATGTGTGGACCAAAATTCTGTTCCATGCGGATCTCCCAAGATATACGTGATGAATACGGTTCTGCGGAGGCTCAAGCGGCGTTGGCAGGCATGGCAGAAAAGAGTAGAGAGTTCTTGGAGAGCGGCGGGAAAGTTTATCTAGGAGATGAGATTCCGGTAGGCAGCGCAGCCCAGTAATAGCTGGCTGCTGGAACAAGCATCTTGGAGAAACACACAACGCCCCTGGATCAAACCTTTCGGTTTGTTCCAGGGGCGTTGTGTTGTGCTTTTAGCTAGTTAGCTTAGGAGCGTCGACTTAGTAGTCGCGACGTCCACCGCTACGGCCCGAGTCGCTGAAGCGCTTGTCGCCGCCACGGCCACCGAAGCGCTTTTCGCCGCCACCGCGTCCGCCGCGGAAACCGCCACGGTCTCCACCGCGGAAACCGCCACGGTCGCCGCCACGATCGTTGTCATCGTCGTCGCGTGGCTTACGGCCGGAGTCAAGCTCCATGCTGATCAGTTCGCCGCCGATGCGGGTCTTGGACAGTGCACGCCACTGGTCCTTGCTCAGCTCTGCTGGCAGTTCAACCAAGGTGTGATCCGAACGGATCTCAATGCCACCGATTTCCGAAGAATCGAAGCCACCTTCGTTAGCCAAAGCGCCAACGATCGAGCCTGGCTGCACGCGGTTGCGGCGGCCAATGGCCAGACGGTACATGGCGTTGCCTGCAGCAGCAGTCTTACGTGCACGTGGGCCACGGTCGCCGCGATCTCCGCGGTCACCACGGTCGCCGCGATCGCCACGTTCTGGGCGGTCACCACGTTCCATGCGAGCCTTCTTGGAAGGCGAAGCTACTGGTTCGGTCATCAGCAATGGACGTCCACCCTGAGCCATCAAAGCCAGTGCAGCTGCGATTTCCAGCTGATCAAGGTCTTCGTGCTCAGAAGCGAACTTCTCAACGATTTCGCGGAAGGTGGTCAGGTCCTGACCACTGATGGTCTGATCGATGCGATCAGTGAACTTCTGGATACGACGGTCGTTAACCGAATCCAGCGAAGGAAGCTGCATCTGGGTCACCGGCTGGCGGGTAGCCTTCTCGATGGCACGCAGCAAGTACTTCTCGCGTGGGGTCATGAACAAGATCGCGTCGCCCGAACGACCTGCACGGCCGGTACGGCCAATGCGGTGAACGTAGGACTCGGTGTCATGTGGGATGTCGAAGTTGATGACGTGGCTGATGCGCTCAACGTCCAAACCACGAGCTGCAACGTCGGTAGCAACCAGGATGTCGATCTTGCCTGAACGCAAGTTCTCAACGGTGCGCTCACGCTGCTGCTGTGGGATGTCACCGTTGATAGCTGCAGCGGTGAAGCCGCGAGCCTTCAACTTGTCAGCCAGGTCCTCGGTAGCCATCTTGGTACGAACGAAGGCGATAACACCTTCGAATGACTCGGACTCGAGGATACGGGTCATGGCGTCAAGCTTGTGCGAGCCCATAACCTGCAGGTAACGCTGGGTGATGTTGGTGCCGGTCGACTGCTTGGACTTGACCGAAATTTCCTGCGGATCGCGCAGGTATTCCGAAGCAATACGACGGATGGTACGTGGCATGGTGGCCGAGAACAGGGCAACCTGCTTCTCTGCTGGGGTTGCTTCCAAGATCTTGTCGACCTCTTCGGCGAAGCCCATGCGAAGCATTTCGTCGGCCTCATCCAGTACAACGTACTGAAGGTTGGACAGGTCCAAAGAACCCTTATTGATGTGGTCGATTACGCGACCTGGGGTACCAACAACAACCTGAGCGCCACGGCGCAGGCCGTTGAGCTGTGGGCCGTATGGGGAGCCACCGTACACTGGCAAGACGGTGAAGTCTGGCAGGTACTTTGCGTAGGAAGTGAAAGCCTCAGCTACCTGGAGGGCCAACTCGCGGGTTGGAGCCAGAACCAGGATCTGTGGGGTGCGGGCTGGACCATTGGTGTCAGCCAGCTCTGCCATGCGGGACAGGGCAGGAAGCGCGAAAGCAGCGGTCTTACCGGTACCGGTCTGAGCCAGACCAACAACGTCGCGGCCTTCGAGAAGCTTAGGAATAGTGGCGGCCTGAATTGGCGATGGCTTTTCATAGCCCAGGTCAGCCAGTGATGCAAGCACACGAGCATCCAAACCAAGTTCGGAGAAGAGCACGGTTGGCTCTTCTGGGGTCTGGTTGTCATCGGTGTTTACGGGCATGTCAGAAGACACGAAGATTTACCTCATTCGTTGGGGAATATGCCTTAGCCGTCCCCAAAGAAACGACGTATAGGCTACACAGTCAGATACAAGTCACGCTCTACAAGCGCTCCCCTATGACATAAGAAACCGCACACACTTGCGGAAATACAACACGAGAAGGCTCCAGCCTCAAATATTGGGCTGGATGCAAGGGATACCCTTGAAGTTTGCGAACACTTAACACTAACGCGAACCACCGCTAATTGTCAGTGCCCAGAGCGTGTGAGATCGGGCACCGCGCCAAAGCACGTAGTGTTAAAGATGTGAAAATACCATTCTTGCCACGCCGCCCTGAAGAGCCTGTACCCAGCGCTTTGTTCATCGCGCAAATGCTTTGGTTACTAGCCGGAGTGCTGTTTTTAGGCTTTGGTGGCTTCCTCATTTATGAGCAGAGCGACTCAGGTTCACTGAACTTTGCAGCCATTGCCTTGGCCATATTTTTTGCTGCCGCCGGCTGCGCCTGCGGGGTTCTTGGCTACCGTTTGTTCACCGGTCAACGTGCTGCCCGCACCAATCTCACCTGGCTCGGTGTGATTACCGCGGTGCCATTGTTGATGCGTTTTGGTCGCTATTCACTACTGGCCGCCATCATCATGTTCTGTGTAGCTCTCATGTGGCTTCCTAGCAGCAACTACTACTTCAAGGTCGTCTCCCCTAAGCCGCCTAAACGGCGTCGCTAGCGCAGCTGAAACCCGATAAACAAAAAACGCGAGGGTGAACATTCCATACGGAATGTTCACCCTCGCGTTATATGCGTTGATTTAGAGGTTGCGGAAAGCCTTCTCTAGGTCATCAATGAGATCTGCTGGATCTTCGATGCCCACCGAGAGACGCAACAGGTTCACTGGAACCGCCAGCTCGGTACCCTTGACCGACGCGTGGGTCATTTCCGATGGGTAGTTCATCAAGGATTCAATGCCACCCAAGGATTCAGCCAAGGTGAACAGCTTGGTGCTTTCAGCGATCTTGCGTGCTGCAGCTTCGCCGCCCTTGAACTGAACCGAGACCATGCCACCGAAGTCGCTCATCTGCTTCTTGGCGATCTCATGGCCTGGGTGATCTTCGAAGCCTGGGTAAAGTACGCGCTCAACTTCGCTGCGCTCGCGCAACCACTGGGCAACGGTGGCCGCGTTCTCGCTGTGTGCGCGCATGCGCACACCCAAGGTCTTCAGACCACGGGTAGTCAAGAAGGCATCCATTGGGCCAGATACTGCACCAACGGCGAACTGGATGAAACCAATCTTCTCTGCCAGGGCTGCGTCCTTGACGATCACCGCACCGCCCACCACATCGGAGTGACCACCGATGTACTTGGTGGTTGAGTGAACCACAATGTCAGCACCCAAGATCAGAGGCTGCTGCAAGAATGGGCTGGCGAAGGTGTTGTCCACGACCAGCAGTGCGCCGGCAGCGTGAGCAATTTCGGCTACCTTGGCAATGTCGGTGATGGTCATCATTGGGTTGGATGGGGTTTCTACCCACACCAGTTTGGCCTTGTTCTTTTCGATAGCTGCAGCCAGGGCAGCTTCGTTGCTCATATCTACCGGGGTGTTACCGATGCCCCAGTCACCGAGCACTCGGTCAATGAGGCGGAAGGTTCCACCGTAAGCATCGTTACCAAGGACAATGTGATCGCCTGGGCGCAGAATTGCGCGGATCAATGAGTCTTCGGCAGCCAGTCCGGAGCCGAAGGAGAAGGCGTGGGTGCCAAATTCGGCGCCGGCAAGCTGAGCCTGCAGGGCGTCACGAGTTGGGTTGCCACCGCGGCCGTACTCGTAGCCGTTGCGCAGGTTTCCGATACCGTCCTGTGCGTAGGTGGTCGAGAAGTGCAGCGGTGGCACGACGGCACCGGTGTGTGGCTCAAATTCCTGGCCCACGTGGACGAAGCGAGTGTTTGATCCCTGAGTGTTTTCGGTCATCGATATCAGTCCTTAAGTGAATTCATTAGCGAGTTGAGTAAGCCAACAGATCTGCTGACGTGGCGCCTGCAATAACGTCGCCACCCTTGGTCAGCAGCACCGCTGGATGCTGTTTAAGTAGTTCTTGGGCGTGTTCTAGGGTGTCAGCTACGCCGATCAGTGGCTTGGGCAAATCTCCCAAGTCCTTGATGGTGCTTGTTGGTTCTGCTCCACCGAGCAACGCTTCGGTAATGGTGCTGGCGCCAATGACGCCATGTACTTCACCAATGCGGGCTGGCAGCGAAGTGCTGGCAACGACCAACGCGTCGGCACCTTGTTCGCGTAAGGCCCTAGCCGCCTGTAACAACGTTGCGTTCTCGTCGATTATTTCCGTGCCTTGCTTTGACAGGGCGGAGCCGATGAAGTCCAGAGCGGAGTATTCATCAGTGGTGAAGCCCTGCTGCAGCATCCAGCTGTCGTTGAAGATCTTGGCAAGGTAGCCGCGTCCGCCATCTGGGGCGATAACTACTACAACGTCGTCTTCGCTGAGTTCACGCGCGGTACGTAGCGCCGCAACAACTGCCATGCCTGAGGAACCGCCCAAGAGCAGTCCTTCTTCTTTAGCTAGACGACGGGTCATCTCAAATGACTCAGCATCAGTGACCGCTTCAATAGCGTCGGGGACCGAAGCATCGTAGTTGCCCGGCCACATATCTTCGCCAACACCTTCAACAAAGTATGGGCGTCCGGTGCCACCGGAGTAGACCGAGCCATCTGGGTCAGCCGCGATAATTTTCACTGGGCCTGAAGCACGCTGCGCCGAGATCTGCTTGAGGTAGCGTCCGGTGCCGGTAATGGTTCCGCCGGTACCTGCGCTAATGACCGCGTGGGTCACTTTGCCGTCGGTATCGTTCCAGATTTCTGGTCCGGTAGTTTCAAAGTGGCTATCAGGTGCGCCCGGGTTGGAGAACTGGTCGGGCTTGTAGGCGCCCTCAATTTCGGTCACCAGTCGGTCCGAGACACCGTAATAGGACTCTGGAGAATCAGGGGCTACAGCGGTAGGCGTGACCACTACTTCGGCACCATAGGCACGAAGTACGTCGCGCTTTTCCTCGCCAACCTTATCTGGCGTGACGAAGATGGTTTTGTATCCCTTGAGCTGGCCAACCATGGCCAGACCTACACCGGTGTTTCCACTGGTAGGTTCCACGATGGTGCCGCCGGGCTTAAGCTGGCCACACTGTTCAGCACGTTCAACCATCTTCAACGCAATGCGGTCCTTAATGGATCCGCCGGGATTTAGGTATTCAAGTTTGACCAATACGGTGGCTTTGATTCCGTCGGTAACGCTGTTGAGCTTTACCAGCGGAGTGTTGCCAATCAGATCAAGAACAGTGGAAGCATACTTCATGTCAAGAACTTTACCGGCGCTTGTCACACTTGTCCTTGCCGATCGTAGTGAAACGTCATGCAGTGGACGTGATGTTTGCGTCAGTGCTAAAGGCCACTGAAGCCCCAAGCTCAAAGATCCAGACGATAAAATGCGAAATATGCAGAAATCTTGGAGCGCGAGCTTCACTCCTAGCGGACCGGTGTCTTTGACGAAGTCTCTGGGTATCCTGCGCCGAGGCCTCGGTGACCCGACGATTCGGCTTTCGGCAAGTGAAGCCTGGCTGGCTTTTGCTACTCCCCTAGGCCCAGCAACCCTGCATATTTCAAAACCCACCCTTCAAGGTGCTGCCGACTTCCAAGCATGGGGTCCCGGCGCATCTTGGGCATTGGACTCTGCGCCCAATCTTTTAGGCGCGCAGGATGATTGGAACGAATTTGATCAAGGTCTGCAAGAGGGAATCTATCCGGAGATTATTGCCCGGAACCGGGCAGAACATCCTGATGTAGTACTACCCAAAACCGGCAGGATCTTTGAGCATGCAGTAGGTGCCATTCTTGAGCAACGCGTTACTGGCATTGAAGCGAACCATGCGTGGCGTTGGCTCATTCATCGATTTGGGCAGCCCGCGCCCGGTCCGGCCCCTCAAGGGTTGAAGATTTTTCCTTCACCGCTGGATCTGGCACAGATGCAACGGTGGGATTGGCAGCAGGCTCGGGTTGAAGGGCAGCGCGCCACAACGATAAGAAAATTCGTTCAGGTAGCCGGTGCCATCAATTGGTGGGCGGATAAGCCACTGAACCATGCCAAGCCGGCGGCAAAAGCGCCTGGAACATTGGAGGCGGCGTTAGCCTCGGTGCCTGGAATCGGGCCGTGGACTATCGCTGAAACTCTTCAGCGGTCGCATGGGTCTTCAGACCACATCTCAGTGGGAGACTTCCATTTGGCCCATTTTGTTGGTCAAGTACTGACCGGAAAGCGGATCACTGATCCACAAATGCTGGCGCTCTTGGCACCCTACGCACCACATCGGCAACGAGTGGTGCGACTGTTGATGCTCTCTGGCGAGCGAAAACAAAGCTTCGGGCCACGCTACGCTCCGCTGGATCACCGGCAGAGGTAGGGCCCGAAACTCAAAACGCAGTCCTAGGAGTCAGTCTGAGCTGCTTCTTCAGCGATCTGCTTGTGAACTTCACTCATGTCGATGCCCTTGACGGCGGTGACCAAGTCTTCAAGCTGTGGCTGGTTCAACGCACCTGCCTGCGAGAAGACGAGTACCTGCTCACGGAAAGCCATGATGGTAGGAATCGAAGTTACGTTAGCTGCACGGGCCAGGCCCTGTTCTGCTTCGGTGTCTACCTTGGCGAAAACAACATCAGTGAACTTGTTTGAGGTCTGATCATAAACAGGTGCAAACTGCTTGCACGGTCCGCACCAGTCTGCCCAGAAATCCACAAGGACGATATCGTTGTCTTCAATCACCTGTGCGAAGTCATCTTCGCTCACATTTCTAGTAGCCATGCCTATACGGTAACCGAACATTAGGTGAAATACGTAGAAAGGTGATCTTCATTGACACCGGGAATAGATCCGGATCACAGTGCAACAAAGTTTGCCCGGATGCAAAAAACTCCCGGATCAAAGATCCGGGAGTTTTTGTGGCAGATACTGGATTCGAACCAGTGAAGGCGTTGCCAGCTGATTTACAGTCAGCCCCCTTTGGCCGCTCGGGTAATCTGCCCAGATGGTTCGTTCAAGAACGTTTGTTCTTGTCGGAACGAGAAATAACTCTACAGGAGATTTTCGATGATGTGAAATCGAGGGGGCTCTTTTCTCTGTAAGCCTGATCACAGCCCGAATTTAGGGCGCAAAACCGGTAGGCTATGAAACGAATCAGACCCGTTACAGCTAGGAGTATTCACATGGCTAGTGATTCCACATTCGACGTCGTCAGCAAGGTTGATAGCCAGGAAGTCGCTAACGCGATGAACCAGGCTCAGAAGGAAATCGCCCAGCGCTACGACTTCAAGGGTGTAGGCGCTGAGGTTGACTTCAGTGGCGAGAAGATCTTGATGAAGGCTAACTCTGAAGAGCGCGTCAACGCTGTACTGGATGTTTTCCAGTCAAAGCTGGTCAAGCGTGGCATCTCATTGAAGTCCTTGGAATCCGGTGAGCCATTTGCATCCGGCAAGGAATACCGCATTGAGTCCAGCATCAAGGAAGGCATCGCACAAGATGTCGCCAAGAAGATCAACAAGTTGATCCGCGATGAGGCTCCTAAGGGAGTCAAGTCCACCATTCAGGGTGACGAGCTTCGCGTCTCTTCCAAGTCCCGCGATGATCTGCAGGCCACCATGGCCCTGCTGCGTGACTTCGAAGAAGCTGACCTGCAGTTCATCAACTTCCGGTAGGCATCTTTAGGTTCTCTTTGAACTAGAAGTGAGCGGCGGCATCCCACAGTCAATGTGGGAAGCCGCCGCTCACTTTTTTGTCTACGCGCAAACGCCGCTAAGGATTTTTAGTACTGCTGGCCGCCGGCCATGGCTTCGAGGCGAGCAATACGCTGATCCATTGGTGGGTGCGTGGAGAACATCTGCTTCAGGCGCGAACCGAAAGGGTTAGCGATCATCAGGTGTGAGCTGTTGACCAGCTTCTGGTCCCCCGTTGCCAGTGGAGCCTGAGAAATTCCGGACTCCAACTTTCGCAACGCGCTGGCCAGAGCCAATGGGTCGTTGGTTAGTTTGGCTCCATCTTCGTCAGCGTCATACTCACGGGTCCGGCTCACAGCCATCTGAATAATTGATGCGGCCAGTGGTGCCAAGAGCGACAACGCGATCAGTGCGATCGGGTTGACGTTGCGGTTTTCATTGCTTCCACCGCCACCAAAGAACATCAGGAACTGTGCCACCGAGGTGATTACACCGGCAATAGCCGCAGCCACCGATGAAGTGAGAATGTCACGGTTATATACGTGCATCAGTTCGTGGCCAAGCACGCCGCGCAGCTCTCGCTCATTGAGTAGCTGCAAGATTCCCTCGGTGCAACACACCGCAGCATTTTGTGGGTTGCGGCCGGTGGCGAAGGCATTGGGCGAAGTAGTTGGTGAGACATACAGTCGCGGCATTGGCTGCTGAGCGTTCATCGATAGCTCGCGCACAATGCGGTACATCATCGGATTCTCAGCTTCACTCACCGGGTAGGCGTGCATGGAACGCAAGGCGAGCTTGTCACTGTTCCAGTAGCCATACGCGGTGGTGCCCAAACCGATCAGGGCGAAGACCCAAATGAACATTGACCGGCCAGTTCCGGCCGAAATGAGCGAACCGATAGCCAGTAGCAGGGCAAACATTCCGCCGAGCAACAGAGCTGTTTTCAGTCCGTTGTTATGACCATGCACCGTGACGCACTCCTTGTAAATGACTCAAACCAAGTTGGTATTTCTTAGTCTAGTCAACGTTTATGCCTGCAGCTTCGTTCCGGTATTAAGCATTTGAAACGCAGTTGTGATGTAGAGTACCGAATTCTGCCTAACGTATTTCGCTCTGCGGGGAATATTGTCTAGCTATAGGCGTTGCACTTTGTGAGTTGCAGGGTGCAATTTTTGCCCCGTAGCTCCGCCTTTTTCTGCTTCACAATAGTTCGAAAGCGTACATTCTGCATGTCATCAAGCACCACCAAACCGGTCCGCTCTGAACACAGCTATGGTCTGATTCAAGGCACCTCTGCCTATCTCATCTGGGGATTGCTCCCCGCATACTTCTTACTGCTCCCAGAGATCTCAGCTGTGGAGTTCGTAGCCGTGCGAGTTCTCTTCTCTTTGATCTTCTGCTTGATCCTGCTCGCTATTACCTCGCAGATTCGTCAGTTTATTGCGATGTTCAAAGATACAAAGACCATGATGCAGTTGGCCCTGGCCAGCGTCTTGATCGCGGGCAACTGGGTTCTCTACGCCTTGGCAGTGTTGACCGGACACGTACTTGAGGCGTCGCTGGGCTACTTCATCAACCCCATTGTTGCCATCCTGCTCGGCGTGCTGGTGCTTAAGGAAAAGCTTCGCCCCTTGCAGTGGGCAGCTGTGGCGCTGGCTACCGTAGCCGTTATTGTGCTCACCGTGGGCTTGGGCCGCGTGCCATGGATTTCTCTGGGCCTTGCGTTCTCCTTTGGCTTCTACGGCCTAGTAAAGAACAAGGTCGGCTCCAAGGGCACCGCATTGGGCGCACTGACGGTCGAAACTGTGTGGCTGACCCCGCTGGCCATCATCTACGTCATTTGGCTCTCGCAGACCACCGATTCCACCTTGCTAGACAGCAACCTCGGTGGCGTACTCTTACTGGCTTCCAGCGGCATCATCACTGCTGTTCCACTCTTGCTCTTTGGTGGGGCTGCTCGACGCCTTCCGCTGAGCACGGTGGGCTCGCTGCAGTTCATCGCTCCCCTACTGCAGTTCATCCTTGGTGTACTGGTGTTCCACGAACATATGCCGTTTGAACGCTGGATGGGATTTGTCTTGGTATGGATTGCGGTCATCTTCGTTTTGGTCGATATGCTTCGCGCACCTAAGGCCAGGAACCTTCCTGAACCAGTAGAGATCAGCTAGCTGCCAACGCATTTAGCGCACAAAGAAAAAAGCTTCGGCCGTTCTAGTTTCAAACTAGAACGGCCGAAGCTTTAGTTATTTACTTCCGGGCTAAGCCTTAGGCAGCAAGCTTGCGGATAGCAGTCTCAAGAACGTCGAATGCATCGTTGAGCAGCTCATCCCCGATAACCAATGGAGGCAGCAGACGAATGACGTTGCCGTAGGTACCGCAAGTCAGGATGACAACACCCTGAGCCAGGCACTCGGCAGCGATAGCCTTGGTCAGATCAGCGTCTGGCTCTTTGCCACCAGCCTTGACGAACTCAATAGCAATCATTGCGCCACGGCCACGGACTTCACCGATAGCTGGGAATGCGGACTGCAAAGCGGTGAAGCGAGCGAAGAACTTCTCTTCGATCTCACGTGCGCGACCTGGCAGGTCCTGCTCTTCCATGAACTTGATGCTCTCAAGTGCTGCAGCAACAGCTACTGGGTTACCACCGTAGGTGCCACCCAAGCCGCCACCGTGAACCGAGTCAAGCAGTTCGGCGCGGCCAACGATGCCCGACAGTGGCATACCGCCGGCGATGCCCTTAGCCACGGTGACGATATCTGGTTCGATCTCTTCGATGTCCGAAGCGAACCAAGCGCCGGAGCGTGCGAAGCCGGCCTGAACTTCATCAGCAATGAAGACAATGCCGTTTTCCTTGGCCCATTCAGCAACGCGTGGCAAGAAGCCGGTTGCAGGAACGATGAAGCCACCTTCACCCTGGATTGGCTCGATGATGATCGCAGCGATCTGGTCGCCACCGATCTGCTTCTCCATGGCCAAGATCGCGCGATCTGCAGCTTCCTTGCCCGAGATGTTTGGATTCTCTTCACGGAATGGGTAGCTCATTGGCATGCGGTAGATCTCTGATGCCAGTGGACCGAATCCGCGCTTGTATGGGGCAGCCTTAGCGGTCAGACCCATGGTCAAGTTGGTGCGGCCGTGGTAAGCGTGGTCGAAGGCTACAACTGCCTGACGACCGGTAGCTACACGAGCAACCTTGATGGCGTTCTCCACGGCTTCAGCACCAGAGTTGAAGAACACTGCGCGCTTCTCGAAGTTACCTGGGGTGATGGCAGCAAGCTTCTCAGCCAAGGCAATGTAGTTCTCGTAAGGAGCAACCATGAAGCAGGTGTGGGTGAAGCGCTGCGCCTGCTCGGCAACGGCCTTAGCCACTGCTGGGTTGGATGCGCCAACGGTGGTTACCGCGATGCCCGAGCCCAGGTCGATCAGCTGGTTGCCGTCAACATCAACAATGATGCCGCCGTCAACGTCAGCTGCGTAAACAGGCAGGGTGGAAGCAACGCCGGCAGCAACTGCCTTGGCGCGGCGTGCGGCGAGTTCTTCCGACTTTGGGCCGGGGAATGGCCCGTTGATCTTGCGCTTCTGTTCAATACGGTAGGTAACGTCCACCTGCTTGTCCTTTCACTAAAGTTTTACGAGCATGTCGCTCGACGTGTTCTAACCAACAGACTATTCTTCAAGGCCCTTTGCGACTAGCAAAGTTGGCACAAATGACTTTTGGTTTTGTAGTGCATCTGCACAGCAAAGCCTCCCCGTTCCAAGTCGGACTTGGAACAAGGAGGCTACAGCTAATTTCTGCGGAAATTACAGGTTGCTATTACCTGCAGGTTCAGCGGTTTCAATCACGTGGTCATCATCCTTTTCAGGATTGCGTGAGAGGTTGATCAGTGAGATGGCCAGGCCACCCCAGATGGTCAGCATGGAAATGATCATGAATACAATTGCGATGCCGCTCATGACTAGTATTCCTTTCCGACTGCGTCAGGAAGTTCTTCAGCTTCAACATTCTTCTGATGCTGTTCAAACTCTGGATCATCGATCTTTGAGTTTTTGCCCCATGGGATCAGCGACATGAGTACAGCGCCAACAATCAACGCGCCAGCCATGCCCCAACCGAAGATGCCGTTGAACCATGCTGGGTAACCCGAGTACGGCTCGTTGATCTTGGACTGTACTTCGTTGATCAGCATGTAGCCCAGCGCTGCCGGACCGATGCCGCCAACCAGGACCTTCCAACCGGTGCCCAGCTTGATGGAGCTGTGACGGTTCATGTGCTTGGCCAACTTAGGCAACATGCCAAGACCTGCGCCAAAGACAATCACCAAGACCAATGCACAAGCGAGGATGCCGAACTGGTTCACGAAGGCGTCCATGGTGTCCAGTAGGTACAAACCGGTGGTTGTTGGGAACAGCACCAGTGAGATCACGGCAACTGGAAGAACAACTACCAAGGTTGCCGGGGTACGCTTCCAACCCAGCTTGTCTTGGAAGGCCGCAACGATGACCTCAAGAATCGAGATCAGCGAGGTCAAGCCCGCGAAGACCAGCGAACCAAAGAACAGCACACCAATGAGTCCACCCAGAGGTGCCTGGGAGACGATGGTTGGGAAGGCAATAAATGCCAAGCCGATGCCACTGGTGGCCACGTCATCAACGCTGGATCCAGCGTTGTGCGCCATGAAGCCTAGGGCAGCGAAGACGCCGATACCGGCGAGCAGCTCGAAGCCCGAGTTAGCAAAAGCAACAACATAACCGGAACCGGTCAAGTCACTCTTGCGCTTCATGTACGAGGAGTAGGTGACCATGATGCCGAAGGCCACGGACAGCGAGAAGAAGATGTGGCCGAAGGCCGCAGCCCAGACGGCCGGGTTCTGCAAGGCCGCGAAGTCCGGGGTGAAGAAGGCGTTCAGGCCGTCAATGGCGCCTGGCAGGAAGACCGACTGAACCACGAGGATCACGAACATGACGATCAGCAATGGCATGAAGACCGCGTTGGCTCGGGAAATACCCTTGTTAACGCCGGCAATCATAATCACCATGGTGACCAGCCAAACGATCAACATCGGCACGAAGATGCGGCCGACCACGTCGAAGGAAACGCCCACGGTATCGGAGACCTTGAGGAAGTCATTCATAAAGAAGCCTTCGGCTCCCTTAGGGTTCTTGTCCCAGGCCTTGGTGATGGAGAACCAGCAGTACATGGCAGCCCACGCGATGATGGCTGCGTAGTAAATGGCGATTACGAAGCAGATCAGTACCTGCCACCAGCCGAGCATTTCGGTTTTACGGTTGGCCCGGCGATAAGCCAGTGGAGCCGAACCGCGGTAGCGGTGGCCGATGGAGTAGTCGAGGAATAGCAAAGGGATACCGGCGCAGAGAATTGCGACCAGGTAAGGGATCAGGAATGCACCGCCGCCGTTTTCGTAGGCAACATAAGGGAAACGCCAAATGTTTCCCAGACCAACGGCTGAACCAATCGCAGAAAGGATGAACAACTTTCGAGAACTGAAGGTCTCACGCTTTTCGGATGCGAGTGGAGCGCCCTGTGTAGAAGATGGAGAGCTCATGAATCCAAGCTACTGCAAAAAGTTCACATTCTGGTCAATTTTCGGGTGCGTGTGTCCATTATTTGAGCATTTTGCTGAAATGGGAACTTTCCGTCTCCCAACTAGAATAGCCACATGGCAATTAGTTTACGCGGACTCCTTGAGCATGACGAGCTCAACCTGAAGCCGATGACCGACCACACCCATCGCGACGACGTGGTTATCACCTGGGGAGCCATCACGGAGCTACTTGACCCCTCACGCTTCCTTACCGGTCGAGAGATCGTGTTGACCACGGGTGTGCGTCAAAAGACAAAAGCCGCCCAACGAGAATTCGTTCGTGTTCTGGCCGCCAATGATGCAGTGGCGCTGGGTTTCGGCACCGGTCTTGAACATTCCTCGGTTCCCGAGGCAACCATCACCGCCGCCCGCGAAGTAGGATTGCCGGTCTTTGAAGTTCCCTATCAGGTACCTTTTGCCTCAATCACCCGGCTCATCGCCGAGGCGTTGAATGCTGATCACCTCAAGCGCGTTGAGAACCTGCTCAAGTCGCACCAGAAACTGGCTCGCTCGCTGCTCTCCTCCGATCTGGACAGCATGCTTGATGAGCTCGTACGGATGATCCGCACCGATGTGGCACTCAGCCTGCACGGCGAGGTCATCAGTGGCGACTACGACCCAGAACGTATCTGGCATGAACTTCCGGTGGCTACCGGACTTCGCGATAAGTGCATTCTTCATCTGGCCGAACCCTACGTACATGACCCGGTCGTGGACTACGCACAGTCACTGATTGGCCTAGAAATGGCCAACAAGTCACGCCTTCGCGCCTCCCAGCGCCAGGCCAACGGTCAAGTACTCGCTGACCTTGCCGCCGGCACGCTGGTTGGCTCGGACGCAGCCGGACGGCTTGGCGCCCTGGGACTAAACCCACAGCGTGAACACGCAGTGATCTTGGTGCAGGCTTCATCTCAAGCCGAACGACTCCAAACACTGCCATTACCAGCTGATCTTTCTTCCCAGGTCTCCGCAATGATGGAAGGACGGCTTGCGGTCATTGTTGCCCACTCCAAGGTGCAGCTATCAATCAAGCATCTAGATGAGTATCTGGTGGCTGCCGGTATTCCCGCCCGCGTTGGCTACGGTGGACGCTATTCAAATACCACGGGTATTCGTTGGAGCTACTTTGAGGCGCTTGAATCCCTTCGTCACGGCGAACGTGTCAACGTGCCAACCAAACTTTCTTTGACCTCGCTGCTGCTCGCTGCCCGCGATGTCCCATTGCAAGACTTGGCTACCGAGGCTTTGGGCCCACTGCAGGACTTTGATTCCACCCATGAGTCAGACTTGCTGTTGACCTTGCGTGAATACCTGAATCGGGATGGATCTGTCGGCGCCGTTGCCGAAGCTTTAGGGTTGCATCGCAACACGGTGCGCTATCGCATGCAGCAGATCTCAGAGCTCTCGGGCTATGACCCGAATGTGACAAGTGACCGAGTCCAGCTTTGGATCGCGTTGAGCGCACTAGAGCTTGGCTAATCTCGATAGGATAAAGACATGGCTGACATGTTTCTAGAGAAGTTCTGTTCCTTGGTTCCAAAATATTTGGAAGACCAGTGGAATGAAGCCGACGGGTTGAACAGCGAAGAGCTGAGCGAAGCCCTAGCGCAGTCCAAGGTTTCGATTCCTTTTGTGCTCGAAGAGTTCTACCGGGCCCTAGGCAACAATGAAGACTTCATGGAGGCCTACCACTACTTCTTCGACCCAGAAGAGCTGGAAATCGAAGACGGTCACCTGCTGTTCTTGGAAGACGAAGAAGAGAAGTTTGTCTGGGCGTTTAAGGCTTCACAGCTTGATGTTCCGGATCCAATTGTCTATCGCCGCAATAACGCCAAAGGTACCTGGACCAGTGAAGAAGGCACTTTCAGTGAATTCACGCTGGACATGTTCGCATGGGTCTTTGACGAGCTGGCTGCCGAACTGGAGGACTAGTGCTCCACCATTCCCATCAACCGGACGGCTACCAATGCCCATTTTGCGAATTGGTGCTTGACTTACCGTTCAGCCAAGACAACTTGTGCGCACCCACAGATCTGATTTATCAGACTGATCTGGTGGCCGCCATCATGGCTTGTGATGGGTTTGGTAATTACGGCGGGCATGCCATGATCATTCCCACCAAACATTTGGAAGCACTCTACGACCTAGACGACGCCACCGGTGCGGCGATCATGAAGGAAACCAAACGCGTGGCCTTGGCCATGAAATTAGCGTGGGATCCCGCAGGAACCAGTACCAGGCAACATAATGAACCGGCAGGAAACCAGCACGTCTGGCATTACCACCAGCATGTGTTCCCGCGGTATCACGATGATCAGTTGTACCAGCAGCTTCGCCACCGGGTCTCGGTTGAAGAACGAGCGATCAAAGCCAAAGAACTACGCGCGGCTCTATTCTCTAATGAGCATCCAGAGCCACTAACTGCTGCACAAGTTATCCGCTGAGCACCGGCGATGACCAAGCAAAAAATCCCCTGAAGAAATCAATCTTCAGGGGATTTTTCGTCTCAACATTCTTTAGGCGTCGCGGGTTACCACGGCGTCAGCGAAGGAGATCAAAGCTTGCTTCACGGTGCCCTCTGGCAACGGATTCAGCGCCTGGATCGCGGAATCTGCCCACTGACGGGCAACCTTCCACGCATCGTGGAGCGCGGTGTGCTCACGGACCGCTGCTACTGCTTGGGCCAAGGCCTCATCGGTAGTGAGGTCTGAATCAACCAGTGCCAGCGCAGCCTGTGCTTGTTCGTCTCCAGCCTCAGCAGCCTGACGCAACAGCAAGATTGGCAACGTCGGAACACCTTCGCGCAAATCAGTGCCCGGAGTCTTGCCCGAATCTGCCTTCTCGGACGCTAGGTCAATTACGTCGTCGGCAACTTGGAAGGCAACGCCAACCTTTTCACCGTACTCACGCAAGGTCTCAATAAATTCAGGTGCTCCACCAAAACGAGCGCCAAAGGCACCGGAGGTGGAAAGCAAAGAAGCGGTCTTATCGCTGATGACCTGGATGTGGTGCTCAATCGCGTCGTCGCCTTCACGCGGCCCGATGGATTCATGCAGCTGGCCTAGGCAGAGGCGCTCAAAGGTTCGCGACTGCCACATCACCGCTTCTGGTCCCAGATCTGCACCGAAGACCGAAGCCCGGGCGAAGATCAGGTCGCCAGCCAAGATGGCTACCGAGTTGCCCCAGACCTCGTGGGCGGTGGGGGCTCCACGACGTAGCGGAGCTGAGTCCATCACGTCATCGTGGTACAGGGTGGCCAGGTGGGTCAGCTCCACAATGGCGGCAGATTTGATGACCTCGTCGGTCACACCGTGGCCGAGCAGCGAGGTCAGCAGCACCAGCAATGGGCGCACGCGCTTACCGCCGGCTTCGACCAGGTGCCGGCTGGAGGCATCAATCAATGGATCGGAGTTAGCTAGCGCATCGCGCAATAGCTTCTCGACCTTTGCCATACCGATGGAAATAGCCGGACCAAAGTCCGGGTCCTCGGCCAGCATTGCAAAGCCCGAGGGAAGATTGATAGCCGCAGCTAATGCAGCGGTTTCAGGATTCAGCTCAATCGAGTCGGACACTTCGTGCCCGGCTGCGGTCCAGTTGCTCTTCGAATCAGTCACTGTTCTACGGCTTACTTATCTTTCATCGGGGCGGCCATCGCGGAATGCGAAGACTTCTGCGCCTGCATAATGCAGACAAACATCTCTTCACTCTAACCGATGCGGTCCACCGCTGGTGATCGGCACGACGCAACATTTTGCAGGTTGCAGGCCAGCGACCGAGCGGTTCGGTTTAGAGTTTACCGACTTAGGCTAACAGTTCTGCCAAGACCCGCCATATCTCACAGTCGTGACTGGGGACACCACCACCGCTTGAACCCCGGCATCCCGCGGTAGGCTTAGCCGTATCATGTCTGCAGAATCGTCCGTTCTTAGCGCCAGCGCCCATCAGGCGTCGGCTCCATCGCTGTCCAGCATCACCTTTGAATATCTTGATGCCCCGCAAACTCTGCTTGGCGACTCATTGCGTCACCGAAGCATGGTCTGGACCCGGAACGGGCATGGCTTGGTGGGTTTTGGCACCGCCGCCCGCCTGCACACCCACGGGGAGGAACGCTTCGCGCGGGCCCGCGCGTGGTTTGCACAGGTCATCGAGGCCGCGGACATCATTGATCCAATCAACCGGCCCGGTAGTGGTTTGGTCAGCTTTGGATCCTTCGCTTTTTCCTTTACCAGCGTTTTTGAATCGCGCATGATCATCCCGCAGCTGGTGGTTGGACGCGATGAGCAGGGCGCGTGGATTACCGTAACCGGCACCGCCGAGGAACTAAGAGATCTGACCTACGAGCAGGCTTTGGCCCGGGTCAACGCCGCCATGGAGGACGCGGCCATCGCTGCCACCGATCCAGGGGCTATCAAGCTCACCAGTGGACAGTTGACCGCAGGCTCCTATGTTGAAGCCGTACGCAAAGCACTGGGTCATTTTGAAGAGCGCGGAATCTCCAAGCTGGTGCTAGCTCGCGACGTACTAGCCCACAGCACCTCCCCCATCGATCTGTCCGCAGTGGTCCACGCCCTGACCGAACGTTACGCGGACTGCTGGACCTACAGTGTTGATGGCCTCGTGGGTGCCACCCCGGAAATGCTGGTTCGCGTCACCGATGGCCTGGCAGAAGCCCGCGTCTTGGCCGGCACGTTAGATCGTGCCGCAGCGGGAGCCGCAGACCCTGAGTTTGCCCAGCATCGACTCTTTGAAGATCCCAAGCAGCGTAATGAGCATCAGCTGGCCATCGATTCACTCACTGACTCGTTGAACCCAATCTCGCATGGCATGAGCGCACCCAAAGAACCATTTATTCTCCAGCTACCGAACGTCTGGCATCTAGCCAGCGACGTACGCGCACAGTTGCGTGCCGACGCAACGGGCGCCTTGCCCTCCGCTTTGGATGTAGCTGAGATTTTCCATCCCACCGCCGCGGTGTGCGGAACACCCACCAAGAAGGCCGGGGTGCTCCTGCGCGAGCTCGAAGGTTTGGACCGTGGACCTTACGCGGGCCCAGTGGGTTGGGTTGATAGCCGAGGCGACGGAGAATTTGGCATCGCCTTGCGCGGAGGAATCTTGGAAGACGAGAAACTCATGCGCCTCTACGCCGGATGTGGCATCGTTCCGGGTTCAGTGCCGGAGGATGAACTGGCAGAGTCTTGGGCAAAAATGCGCCCCATGCGCCAGGCCCTCGGCGCCGAGTAGGACGCAGATCACTTTTCGGTCAATTGTTTCACTCTCATGTTTCTTCAGCGTAAATTTTTCTTGCCCTCGATGACACTTGTGTGAACCGCGTCTCTCGCTAGTGTTACCGCGGTTATGATTAGGGCATCGCAGTGATCCACTCGCAATGACCCGAAAGTAGGTTTTGATCCTATGCGCAGCCCTAAGAAAAAATTCGCCGCCGCTATCGCTCTCAGCTCCGTAGCACTCTTGGCAATGACCGCCTGCGGTTCCGATAGCAGCTCCGAATCCTCAGCGGATGGTGCATCCTTCCCGCTCAACCAGGGCAAGCTGACCGTCTGCTCGGATATCCCTTACGAGCCATTTGAATTTGTTAAAGACGGCAAGAACGTCGGCTTCGACATGGATGTTGCTGCAGAAATCGCCAAGGACGCCAAGCTGGATTTGAACGTCATCGACGCCAGCTTCGACTCCATCGAGTCGGGACTTTTCAGCACTCAGTGCGACATCGCAATTTCCTCGATCTCAATCACCGATGCACGTAAAGCCAAGATGGATTTCTCCACTCCATACATGGATGATGACCTGGTCTTGATCGCTAAGAACGGTTCGGGCATCACCGACCTCGCTTCAGCCACCGACAAAAAGGTTGGCGTTCAGCAGGCCACCACCGGTGAAAAGTATGGCAAAGAAAAAGGCCTGAAGAACATCGTAGGCTACGAGGATGCCGGTCTACAGACCCAGGCATTGCTTGCAGGACAGGTTGATGCCGTTCTGGGTAACCAGTCGGTCCTCGGCTACGCGGTGAAGGACAAAGCCGATTACAAGGCTGTGGCCAACTTCAAGACCGGTGAGCAGCTAGGTGTTGCCGTTCCTAAGGACAAGGCTGACACCTTGAAGCTGGTCAACGGAACCCTGAAGCGTCTGACCGATGCCGGCACCATGAAGGAACTGACCGTGAAGTGGTTCGGCGAAAAATAACTCGTCACTGAACACGCAATGATCTACCAGCGGGGGTTCACCGCCCAACCGACAAGCATGACCCGGTTGCAAGTGCGAACCCCCGCTACCTTTACGAGAGGTACAACCCCATGGCAATGACTACCAGTCAGCGTGCCCGTACGAGCAAGACCATTCAGATAGTTGTCTTTGTAGGCATCATCATCGCGTTGATTGCGATTATTGACTGGGATAAGGCCGCTTACGCGTTCTTCTCCTTTGACAAGCTCGGCCCGATGTTCCCGGACATGATTTTGGTCGGCCTGAAGAACACCATCTTCTACACGATCATTGCCTTCGCCTTTGGCTTGGCACTGGGTCTGATTCTGGCCCTATTGAAAACCGCGAGCTTCGCGCCCTATCGTTGGTTCGCCACCGCATTTATTGAATTCTTCCGTGGCATCCCCGCGATCCTCGTGCTCTTGGCTTTTGGATTTGGCTTGCCTCAAGCTTTTGGCACTACGTGGCCGCAGCCGGTGAACGTGATGTTCGCTTTGGGTCTGGTTTCCTCGGCTTATATCGCTGAAACCCTGCGTGCTGGTTTGCAGGCTGTCCCTAAGGGTCAGACCGAAGCAGCCCGTTCGCTGGGCATGCCAGCCTGGCGCGCAATGGTTACCATCGTCATCCCGCAGGCATTCAAGATTGTTTTGCCACCGATGACCAATGAGATCATCTTGCTCACCAAGGACACCTCGTTGGCATTTATTCTTGGCGCAGCCATGGCCCAGTACGAGATGACCAAGTTCGGCCGTGACGGTATCTCCCAGTTGGATGCAGGCCTCACCCCGCTGGTGGTTGCTGGCTTGTTCTACCTGGTTATCACCATTCCGTTGAGCTTGGTAGCCCGTAAATTCGAATCCCGCGCAGCGAAGACCAAGCGGTAGAGAGGACTTGAGAATGTCTACTGACACTAATCAAATTTCAGTCAATGCCGCGGGCGTGGAGATCACCGGACTGCGTAAGTCCTACGGTTCCAACGAAGTACTCAAGGGCATCGATCTGAAGGTTAAGCCGGGCGAAGTTGTTTGCCTGATTGGTCCTTCAGGTTCCGGAAAATCCACCTTGCTGCGTTGCGTCAACCTACTTGAGCAGCCCAACGGCGGCACGATCTTGGTCGGTGGCTTTGATGCCACCAACGTAGATGTCAATCTTGATCAGATGCGTCAAAAAGTTGGAATGGTTTTCCAGCAGTTCAACCTTTTCCCACACCTGACGGTGTTGGAAAACTGCACTGTTGCACCGATCAAGGTGCTCAAGCGCAAGAAGCTTGATGCGCAGAAGGTAGCTCACAGCCACCTCGAACGTGTTGGCTTGGGCGATTTTGGTGGTCGCTACCCTGACCAGCTTTCCGGTGGTCAGCAGCAGCGTGTGGCTATTGCCCGTGCACTGTCGATGGAACCGACGCTGATGCTCTTTGATGAGCCAACCAGTGCTTTGGATCCTGAGACGGTCGGTGAAGTTCTATCGATCATGAAGAATCTAGCCCAGGCGGGTATGACCATGCTTGTGGTCACCCACGAAATGGCTTTTGCTAAAGAAGTTGCTGACCGTGTGGTCTTCATGGACGGCGGTGTGGTGGTTGAAGAAGGCATTGCTTCGGAAGTCATTGGCAATCCGCGACAGCCTCGTACCCAGGACTTCCTGCGTCGAGTCTTGGACCCTACCCACGTGGATATCTAAGGCCCAAAGAAGCTAAAGAAGATCTATTGCAAAAGAATCCTCTGTCCCGACACCGAGTAGGTGTTCGGGGCAGAGGATTTTCTTGTCGAAAGAATCAGTGAACAGCTTAGGGCTCTGGCCAAACAAGGCTTGAGATGTGTTGATTGAGTCGTTGATTATCTGCCCGCAAGGTTTCACGGGAAGCCGGGACTTCGATGAGCCGCAGCGTCTTTTCCTCTGACTGGGTCAAGATATCTGAAAGTTGTGCTCTGGAGGTTGCCCGCTCATAGCGCCACCCATAAGCCTTGGCCAGCGACTGAACATCAAATTGTTGAGCAGTAGCAAACAAACGCTCGACCGCTTCGGCATAACGTCCCGAGTCATCCACCGCACCGTGCTCCAATGTGGAGAAAATGGCACCGCCACCATCGTTGTACACCACCACATCCAGTTGCGGTTGTGGCTCTGAAGGTGCCCACATCAAGGAGCTGGCGTCATGAGCGAAGGTGATATCTCCCATGACAGCGACAGTTCGCTGTCCACTGCCCACGGCCAAGCCCATGGCAGTAGAAATCGTGCCGTCAATTCCCGCTAAACCACGGTTGGCATACACCTTGGTGCCATGACTCTCGGTCGGCTTGGCAGCCAGATCAAAATCGCGAACGATATTAGATGAGCCGAGCAGTAGAACCTCCGGCTGGTTTTCCCAGAGCACTTCAGCCACGTCCAGCCCGTTGAGCGTGGACTCTTCGCCGTGCAACGCACGAATCTGCTGGGCGTGTCTATCTAGGTCTTGCCAGTTGGCCAGCCATCCCTCAGCGCCTACACCGGCAAACTCTACAAGCTGTTCCCAGCTATTGATCGGTTGCTCACGACGCCGCCCTGGCTCATACCAAGGCGCTGGTGTCGGTTGCCAGATGGCACTGTCAATTCGAGGATCAGCTAAGAGTTTGGCTACAGGCCGGCTGAGCGTAGGACGCCCAAAAAGCACTACACGATCAATGTGTTCACTGCCCACGGCAATCAACGGCCGGTAATGAGTAATGGCATTTGTTGAAAAGCGTGCGTTGGACGAGGGCTCAGCAAAAAGTGGCAGACCTAAAAGTTGTGCAAACTCTGCCGCCTGCTCCCCCGCATCATGTCCTGCAACAACAACCGTGCGACGCTGTGGAAGGACTTGAGCACTCACGATTGCTGTTGATGATTGATTCACGACACCAGGCCATGTACCGGCCTGAATGTTGGTCCAGGGCTGAGAGCCAATCGTTTCGTCTTCACCTGGGATCAGCGGATCGCGAAATTGCAGGTTCAGCTGCACTGGGCCGGCCGGGTTCAGCTGGCTACCGGCGAGCGCTATTAGCGCTCGATTCACATGGGTGACAGGATCTTGGCCTGCAGACACGTTGAGCGCGGCCCTGACGTGTTCGCCGAAGAGTGTCTTTTGTTTGGTGCTTTGGCTGGCACCCGTGCCATGTAGTTCATCGGGCCGGTCCGCGGAGAGGACTAGCAGTGGTGTTGCCGTGTGGTTCGCCTCCATGACGGCTGGCAGCATCTGGCCGATGGCAGTACCACTGGTGGCAGCTACGGCTACCGGTGTTCTTGTGCTTTGCGCCAGACCTAAGGCCATGAAGGCGGCTGAACGCTCATCGATGCGCACATGGATGGTGAGCAGTCCTGCGTGCTCAGCTTCAGCGGTGGCATAGGCCAAGGGCGCGCTACGTGAGCCGGGAGAAATCACTAGATCTCGTACTCCCGCCTGGATCAGTGATACGAGGACTTCACGAGCCGTGCTGATGGCGCGTTGCTCTTCTGGTTGCTGCAATCCCACGCGATGTGGCTCCTTCGATTCCTCAGCTTAGGCACTACCCCAAGTCTATGCCTTGGTACGCGCGCCGACTGCGAGGGTGCAACAAGACGCCGGTGAGATCTGCGAAACTCACAGATCTCACCGGCGTCTAATTACACGATGGCCGAAAGGCTACTTGTTTTTGCCTTTGCCCTTACCCTGGTTTTCAGCCTCTGCTTTGAAGACCTGAACCACGGTTGGACGTGGGCCGTAGAACTGGCCTGCGCCTGCTGCGGCTGGGTTCTCTAGGAAGTCAGGGAACAGTGAGCTTGGGGAGGCGAAGGTGCCGCCTTCTCCCGGGTGCTGCACAGAGACGAAGACTGAGTTGTCTTTGTCATGGATCAGTGGGCCACAGGTTTCAGCGCCCGTTGGGACAGCCAGGAACTGTTCCACGCGGCCACGGTCCTTGCCGGTCAAGGTGACCTTGTGCAGTGCATCCGAGTAGCCGATGGTGCTTGGTGCGCCGTCGGTGGAGATCCACAAGTTGCCCTTTGAATCGAAGGCCAGATTATCCGGGCAGGAAATTGGTGAGACCTTATCGGCTGGGTAACCGGAGAAGTACGTTGAACCGTTGACCTTCGGATCGCCTGCAACCAGCAGAATGTTCCAAGTGAACTTGGTGCTGGTGGCGTCGTTTCCTGCCTCGGTCAGTTCAATAATGTGTCCATCGCGGTTGGAAATGCGAGGGTTCGGCTCGGTTGCGCCTTCCTTGCCGGTCTTGCCACGATCAGAGTTGTTGGTCAGCGCCACGTACAGCTTTCCCGACAGCGGGCTTGGCTCCACGTCTTCTGGGCGGTCCATCTTGGTGGCGCCGAGCTTATCTGCTGCCAGACGGGTGTAAACCAAAACCTCTTCAACGCTCATGCCTTCAACCATGGACTTGCCGCCCTTGACCAATGGCAACCAGGTGCCGGTGCCGTCGAATGCGCCGTCCGCTGGTAGCTCGCCGTTGCCGTCAATTTCGTTTGCTGGCGAGTTACCGGCAAACTTTGCGACGTAGAGGTCACCGTCGGAGAGCAGGCTCATGTTCTTCTTGCGGTCATGCTTGGAGTAGGTGCCCTTGGAGACAAACTTGTACAGGTACTCAAAGCGGGAGTCATCACCGGAGTAGGCAACAGCCTTACCGTTCTTGGCGATGCGCACGTTGGCACCCTCATGCTTAAAGCGGCCCAAGTTGGTGTGCTTTACCGGAATGGACTTTGGATCCTGTGGGTCAATTTCGATAACCCAGCCGAAGCGGTGTGCTTCGTTTTCATAGCCTTCGTTGCTCAGGCCAAAGCGTGGGTCAGTATCTTCCCAACCGCGCTCGGTGGCTGCGGTGCCTATGCCGTAGCGTGCTTCTTCGGCAGTGCCCTTGCCCTTGAAGTACTGGTCAATGTTTTCTTCACCGGAAAGCACGGTGCCCCATGGGGTGGTGCCGCCGGAGCAGTTATTCAGGGTGCCCAGAACCTTGGTTCCGGTTGGGTCTGCAACGGTCTTGAGCAGATCGGCTCCAGCAGCAGGGCCATCTACCTTGAATTCAGTCTGTGCGGTGATGCGACGGTTACGTTCGCCGCCCTGGACGTAGCTCCACTGCTTGTCATGCTTCTTGCGCTTTACTTCGACAACGCTGAAACCGTGAGCGTTCATCGCGATGCGGCGAGCTTCGTCCTTGTTAGCTTCAAACCACGCAGCGTCAAACATCATGTCTTCGTTGGTGTATTCGTGGTTAGCTACCAGCACGCCGGTGCGGCCCGAGTACTTATCAACGATGATGTCTAGGTAATCGTTGTTGTAACCGAACTGTTCGGCCTGCTTCTTGGCACTCTGCTTGGTGGCGTCAAACTGTGCGGTGTTCTTGAATAGCGGGTCACCCCAACGGATGATCGGAGCCCAATCGTAGCCTTCTGGAACGGTGAGGTTATCTACTGAACGAGACACCGGCTCAATGGCGTCAAAGGCCAGCTTCCCGCCCTTGGCGGAACCGTTCTTTAGCGGCACCAATGGTGCGGCGGTGGCATCAGAGGCACCGAAGAACTGTGGTCCAACTACTAGCGCCGATGCACCGACGGCGCCTAGGCCAAGGATGCTGCGGCGAGACATTGCCTTATCGGCGATATCTTTGAAGTAGCCGTTGGACGAGGTATTGCAATCTGGCTTAACGCAGGCATCTCCACACTTAAAGTGGCAAGTAGCTGCGGAACGTCCGCCACGGGTGTGGCCTAGCATTGGCAAAAGGGTACGGGTTGGATTCATGATCCATCACTTCCTCAGTTAGGGCTCGCTGTCAGGGGAACGACTCGATATGAGGTTTTCACCCAGAAGTGTGCAAAATGCAACGCGTAAGTTAACTGCGGGGAAATAGATGGGTGCTACAGGCTAAGCATTCACCAGCTGCTCATAACATTGCTCAACTCTGCGTAGCCACCACTGAACTTTCGAGGCTTCAGGGCGTAGGTCCTGAAGTTTCTTGGCATCGGCTTCGATTCGACGCGCCGGAAGGTAGCCGGCTTTGGCCAGCAATGGATCCGCGCATACGTCATCGGCTAATAATGTCCCGGTAGATAATCCGCAGGCGTAGGGCAGTTCTGGTAGCGCACTGGCTAGAGCTGCCGCTTGAGCTAGTCCTACCGAGGTGTCCAGAGCGCTAGAAACGACGACGTCTAGTTCAGCTTTCTTAGCAATATCCAGTACGGCCTGAATCCCACCCAGTGGCTGCGCCTTGATGACCATGAGATCTGCTGCGCCCAGCCGAGAAACTTCCAGCGGGTCTGTGTGCTTGCGTACTGCTTCATCGGCAGCGATCTTCAAATCAAAGCCTGCATTGCGCAATTTCTCACGAACTTCAGCCAAACCGGTGATGCCCGGTACTGGCTGTTCAGCATATTGCAGGTCGTACTCACTGAGGGCCTTGAGCGCATGGACCGCTTGCTCAATGTCCCAGCCCATATTTGCATCAACTCGCAAAGCGGCGTGAGGGTAAAGCCGACGGGCTTCGGCAACCCGGGCCAAGTCCTGGTCCAAGTCTTGTCCCTGTTCTGCCACCTTGATTTTGATGGTGTGTGGTGCATCGTAGCGTTCAAGTACGGCACCCACCTCGCTGGCTGGGACCGACGGCAGAGTTGCGTTGACGGGGATCAAAGTGCGAAGTGGTTCCGGGAATGGTTGGTAGGCTGCTTCGATGCCGGCAGCGAGCCAGCGGGAGGCTTCGTGGGCTCCATATTCAGGGAAGGCCGAGAATTCTCCCCACCCGGCCGGTCCTTTGATGAGCAGTGCTTCGCGCTGGGTGATTCCGCGGAATTTAACTCGCATGGGTAAGCGAACAACGTGGCTGTTTGCTAGCAGCTCTGCCAGCGGTGGAAGTTCAATGCTCATGTACTAAGCCTAGCGAGCGTGGGCATAATTACAGTCTTTTTGGGTGACGTTTGCACCAGTAATTGTGACAGTCTAGAAGCATGCCCCGCCATTCAGCAGCTCCGCACCCGCGCCACATTCGGTGGTGGTTGGCTCTCATCTTGTTGATAGCCCTGTTCTGCGTGGAATACGTCTTCTTTGTGCTGCTGCGCGCGGGTCAATGGGCCGATCAAGCAAGCTTCATGGCTTGGTCGCAGTGGTGGCCACGTACCGAGTTGCTGGATCCAGTGCGCCAGTTCTTGGATCTGCTTCCGGTGATCTGTGGTGTTGTTGCCGGAATCTTCTTACTCTATCGAGTGATCAGAGACCGAAGTTTCATCAGGGCCATTGTCGCGATTCTCGGTGCGGCAGCAGCGTTGGGCACTACGCAGTTGCTCAAACATGAAATCTTGATTCGTCCGGACTTCAATTTTGGTACGACCGGAAACTCATTCCCTTCGGGACACACCACTGCTGCGGCAGCGGCCATGGGCTTGATGTATTTGATGTCCCCACCAAAACTTCGCCCAGTCATACAGCCTATTGTTTGGCTCTTTGCCACAGTCACCGGTGTGGCAACACTAGTCTGTGGTTGGCACCGCCCGAGCGACATCGCCGCTGGTTTTCTGGTCACTGCTTTTTGGATGGTTATCGCCAGCGTTGTATTACAACGGATTCAACCGCTGAGTCATGAAGTGCGCAAGACTGGCTGGTCCAGACGAGTTGGCGCGACCAGCATCATCGTGTGGGCCATCATCATCGGATTATCTTTCCTCTTACCTCACCCGCACATTCAGAAGATTCCCGAGACCTTACAGCTGACCTACGCAGTCTTGGGCATTGCACATGTCGTCGCGGCATCACTGGTTACAGGGTTGGCGTTACGTTCTGTCGTGCTGGGGCCAATGCGCACCGTTGCGCAATAAGTGGTTCCTCGGGGTCACCAGCAAGGCCGTATTTAGGAATCATTCCTCTGCAACAGTGCATTGAGTTTCTCGGCGCCACGTTCAGAGTGCGGAACCGTCACAGCAAATCGCGTTGAATTCTTCAGCTCAAAGGCCAGGCCTTCAAAACGTCGTAGGACCACCGCTGATCCACCGGGAAAGAAGCGCCATCCCCAGCCGCCCCACGTCATTGGGTCAATCTCGGTACTGGCCACCGACAGGATGTCGACCAGCTGGATGGTGCGCAAGGGGAACCCAAAGATTGCGGAGGCCACCTGCACCTGTTGGTCAGTGATAGTCACTCGGATCAAACAAAGTCCTAGGACTAGCGGACTAACGACCAGGCAAGTTACTAGACCGGTAATGGTGGCGGCCGAATTCACTTCACCCGGGCGGGCGAAGAATTCGAAGAGAATATATAGCCCTACTCCAGCAATCAGTATCCCGAGCGCCCGCATCCACCACGGGGCCTTCATCGTTTCACTAAATTTCTTGCCCCCAGGGCTCACATCGGGCTGGGGTGTAGACGCAGTTCTTCCCTGAGCTTGGTCGATACGTGTTTGTCGTTGAGCTTGCAGTTGCTTTGAATACGACTGGTAGACGCCGCAGATCCACAGCGGAGTGAGAGCTATCAGCGTGCAGAGCAACATGGGGAGCATCCAGATGCCGATGACAGATGTCTCTGGTGTTTCGGCGAGCGCTGTTGGTATCACCGAGCCTACAAAAACTCCGACCGTGGTCCACGAAAGTAGTGAACCAACAAAGAGGAGCGTCAACAATAAGCCCGGTCTGCGCTGCTGAACTAATGAGCTCAAACCGAGGACGGTTCCTAGGATGCTCAGGCCAATGGCAACTGGCACAAATACTGCAGTGCGGGTGAATTCGTCAGGATAGGTCGATGACCAGTGCGTAGCGATGATCTCCGGCAGCTGATTAGCCAGCGGGAAGTAAATGCCGAGCACGATGAAGACCGGAAGAATCAAGATCAGGTATACCCATGGACGGTTCTTCACTGCATGCCTGGTCATCTTCATCTCGTTTCCATAGTCCAGTTGATCAGCTCCGTGGTTGGTGGAGTCGTTTACCAGCCGCATCTACTTCAACAAGGTGCGTAGATGTATTTCCATGCTATCAACACTAATCTGACATGGAACTAAATGATCGATCAATACTGAAATATCAGCATTAAGGATGATCCCCGCCGAACCCGTTTCAACTTGGGTTCGACAGGGATCATCGATGCCACTCAGCAACTGAGTAGTTCAGTGACAGCGCAGCACTACTAGAGCGTCGCCAGGGCCCGCTTGGGATCCGTCATTGCATCAGCAACAAATCGCAAGAACCCGGCAGCGGTGCCACCATCACAGACACGGTGATCAAAACTGAGCGTCAGCTCGCAGATCGAGCGGACCTTAAGTTTGCCGTTGACCACCCATGGCTTCTCGATAATGCGCCCCAGCCCCAGGATCGCAGCCTCCGGGTAATTAATAATGGCAGCCGAACCATCAACGTTGAAGACCCCGTAGTTGTTGATCGTGAAGGTGCTACCCGACAAGTCGGACACGCCGGCCTTGCCCTCGCGGGCAACCGTAGCCAAACGAGCAAACTCGGCAGAGAGCTCTTGGGCATTGAGCTTATGAGCGTCCCGTACATTCGGCACGACCAAACCACGATCTGTCTGAGCCGCAAATCCTAGATTCACTCCATCAAATACGGTGTGGCGCAATCCCCCATCAGTCTCGACATCAATGCGACTGTTCAGTTCAGGGAAACGTTGCAACCCTGCCACGGCAAAACGCGAAATCAAAGCCATGACGCTAGGCGCCTGCCCATCGGCTTCCTTGATCTTGGTGCGCAGCTTCAACAGTTTGGTGACATCTACATCCACCCACACGGTCGCTTCGGGAATTTCACGGCGGGAAGTGCTCATGGCGTTGGCAATGGTCTTGCGTACCCCGGAGAGCACCTGCGAAGAAGCTACCGGCAACCCGGTACGTGAGTCTGCATCCACAGTGCCTGTCGAAACTTCCGGCTTCGCGGCCGTGCTCGAAATGCTTGGCTGCGTAGTGGTAGCAGTCGTCGTAGGCGCTTGACTTGCAGCAGCAACGGCAGCTTCCACATCAGTGCGCAGGATCAGACCCTCAGGGCCGGTGCCTTGCACGGTAGAAATGTCCAGAGAATTCTCTCGGGCCAGCTTTCGAACCAGCGGGTTGACTACACGAACAGCTTCAGCAGAAGCCTTGGTCGCTGATGCACCACTAGCGCCCAGCCCGCGAGGCTTACGTCGCCGACTTGTTTTGCGCTGAGCTGAGCCAGTGCCGTAGCCGATGAGGACATTGCCGCTGCCTTCTTCGTCTTGCTCTGCCTCGCCACTTGGGTCAACAGATTCACCAGCAGGGGCCTGTGTTCCTGCAAGTTCTTCTTCGCGATAGGACTGTGCGCGCTCGCCGGATGGTTCCCCAGTCTGCGGTGCATCCTCGCCGCCGGTGTTCACGGAGATGAACGGCTCATCTACCAGCATCATCTGGCCAGCTTCACCGTGCAGCGTGGAGACTACGCCTTCAAAAGGAGACGGAATCTCCACCAAAGACTTGGCGGTTTCGACTTCTGCGATGGGTTGGTCCACGGCGACAGTGTCGCCAGCAGCCACAATCCATCGGACCAGCTCCGCTTCGGTCAGTCCCTCGCCGAGGTCAGGTAATAGGAAAGTCTTGATACTCATTTAGGCCTCCCACTGGAGTTGATCAACGGCGTCGAGAATTCGTTCCGCACTGGGCAGGTGGTATTTTTCCAAAGTTGGTGCCGGGTATGGGATATCAAATCCGGTGACCCTCAAGACTGGAGCTGCCAGGGAATGGAAGCACCTTTCTTGGACGCGGGCAACAATTTCACTGGCCACTGAGGCGAAGCCCTGAGCTTCGGCAATCACGATAGCTCGCCCAGTTTTGCGTACCGAGGCACAGACGGTCTCATCGTCAAACGGAACGATGCTGCGCACGTCGATAACTTCTAAGTTGAGGCCTTCTTCAGCTGCCATCTTGGCGGCTTCCAAAGCGGTGGATACACTTGGGCCGTAGGTGATCAGCGTGGCGTCGCTACCGGCACGCGCAACACGAGCTCGGCCTTCAGTTTTTGCGCTCTTTTTTGCTTCGTATTCCTGTGCCAGCTGCTCAAGGTCTACCTGTTCCTTAGACCAATAGAGCTTCTTCGGTTCAAAGAAAACTACCGGATCATCGGAATCAATGGCTTCGCGGAGCATCAGGTAGGCGTCCTCAACACAGGACGGAGTGAACACCTTCAGTCCAGGAGTGTGAGCGTAATAGCCTTCCGACGAATCGCAGTGGTGCTCTACACCACCAACTCCTCCGGCATAAGGGATACGAATGACCATCGGCAGGCTGAGCTTGCCTTGGGTGCGGTTACGCATCTTAGCCACGTGCGAGGCTACCTGCTCAAAAGCGGGGTAAGCGAAAGCATCAAACTGCATTTCAATAACTGGGCGCATACCGTTGATGGCCATGCCCACAGCCATTCCGACGATGCCAGATTCTGCCAGTGGGGTGTCAAAGCAGCGGTCAGCTCCGAAGCGTGCGGTGAGCCCATCGGTAATACGGAAGACTCCCCCAAGGGTTCCGACATCCTCACCAAAAATGACTACTGAATTATCGGCCACCAGGCCATCGGCGAGAGCCGTATTCAGTGCCTTACCAAAGGTCACTGGCTGGTTTTCATTAGCGGCTTTGGCGGCAGCACGCGCGGTGGCAGCACTGACGTTCGGGTTGACGCGCGAAGTAGTGGCAGTCATTCTAGGCCTCCTCGCGGTCTAGTTCGTCAGCAAGCAATGCTTGCTGCTCGGCGAGCTGAGTGCTCTTGGTGGAATAAACATGTTCAAAGAGTTCGCGCGGATCGGTGTTGGCATCCTGATTCATGCCATCACGCAAGGTCTTGGCCACCACTTCGGCGTCCTCGGAGATCTTGGCAACGGTCTCCTCGGTGAGCAGTCCGGCATCTTCCAGATACGCCTTCATGCGGGTCACTGGGTCTTTGGCAATCCAGGCCTGAACCTCGGAGTCCTCGCGGTAACGCTTGTCGTCGTCAGCGTTGGTGTGCGCCTGCATGCGGTAGGTGTGAGCCTCAATGAGCAGTGGGCCGTTGCCTTCGCGGGCCATGCGTACTGCTCGGGTCATGATGGCCATCAATGCCATCAGGTCATTGCCGTCTACCCGCTCACCGGCCATGCCGTAACCCACTGCCTTGTGGGCCAGCGATGGTGCGGCGCTCTGATGTGAGAGTGGGACAGAGATGGCGTACTTGTTGTTTTGTACAAAGAAGATGACCGGCAGGTTGAAGACCGCAGCAAAGTTCAGTGCTTCGTGGAAGTCGCCTTCACTAGTAGCTCCGTCGCCACACATGGCCACAACAACCGTGTTTTCACCGCGCAGCTTGGCGGCGTGAGCAACGCCCACTGCGTGCAGTAGCTGAGTGGTCAATGGCGTTGACATGGGCGCGCATTTGTAGGCCTTCGGGTCGTAACCACAGTGCCACTCGCCTCGGAAGCTAGTCATGACTTCCATCGGGGCAACGCCCTTGGTTAGCACGGCTACAGTGTCCCGATAGGTTGGGAAGAGCCAGTCGTTGTCATCCAGGCAGAGCGCGGCAGCAATTTGGCAGGCTTCTTGCCCGTGGCTTGATGGGTAAACAGCCATTCGGCCCTGGCGGACCAGGGCGGAGTTTTGGTCGTTGACTCGACGTCCGGTGACCAGTGCGGCATAGGCTTCCATGAGCCGAGCAGGACTTGGCAGCGGATATTCGTGACCTGGTTCGGTACCCTGCTCATTGTCCGGACGGAGTGATCCATCTGGATTCAACAAGTTGATCATGTGCCGCGCTGGCAACATGTAGTCCTCGGGGGTAATGCCGAACTTTTTGCTGACTTCAGAGATGCGAGCTGAGGATGCGTCCGCGCTCATGTTCTCCCACCTTTCTCTTCTGTGACTCAGCCCTCTAGGCGCACGCCCTGTGACTCAGTTCACCTAAACATCATTTGCAACTAATTATGCGTATTGATTGCATTCTGTATCCACTCAGCCGGAGAATCGTGGAAAGTTGAGATGCAGATACGTATACTTGTGGACGAAACGTTTCAATAAAATGTGTTTGATCGAGAGACGTCAGACACATTGAAAAGGAGAATCATGGCCGCGGAAGTGGAGCTAAAACTTGACGAGGTTGACCGCGCCATCTTGGCCGAGCTCACCAAGGATGGTCGCCAGTCAGTAACCACGGTTGCGCAGAAGGTTCACGTGTCTCGTGCCCACGCCTATTCGCGCATCGCCAAGCTGCAAGATGCTGGAGTTATCACTCGTTACACGGCGGTCATCGACCCGGTGAAGGCCGGCCTAAAAGCCAGCGCCTACGTCACCCTCAAACTTCGTCAGCATTCGTGGCGCGAACTACGCGACCACCTAGCTTCAATCCCTGAAGTCCAACATATTGGCCTCGTGGGTGGAAATTTTGATGTGATCCTGCTGGTGCGAGCAACAGACAATTTGGACCTGCGTCGTGTGGTCTTCGAAGAATTACAGGCACTGCCGACGGTGCTCGATACCCAAACGCACCTGATTTTTGAGGATACAGACACCCGATAAAGACAAACTGCCCGCCTGTACCAAAACTTCGGTCTCCCAAAGCCTTGGAACAGGCAGGCAGTTTCAAGCGGATCAAGTCACTGGCTTGCCACGGGTTTTATTTCTTCCCATAAAAGACCGGCGGGCGTTTGTCTTGGAAGGACTTGAACCCCTCGGCGTAGTCAGGCGTATCGCACAAGGCTGCCTGCGCACGGTTTTCAGTTTTCATTGAAGCCCAGAGTCCAACTCGCTGATCCCGTATTTCTTGGACCAGTCGCTTTGACTCAACAAACGCCTGCGTTGCCCCTTGGGCCACTTTGCCAATCAGCTCTTCGCCGCGTTCCACCAAGTCCTCTGACGGGAAAGCACGCGAAAATAATCCGGATTTCACGGCTTCTGCCCCGGAAATCAGTTCAGCGGTATAGATCATGTCCAGGGTGCGGTGCGCTCCGAGTCGCTCGGTGAAAAGCCAATGCCCACCCGAATCCAATGTTGCTCCCAGATTGGCAAACGGTGAACCAATTTTTGCGTTCTCTGCCACGTACACAACGTCCGTAGCGATGGCCAAGCCCAGACCAACACCCAGACACGCACCCTGAACCAAGGCGAAGGTCGGCGCCGGAAGATTCGACATCTTCTCTAAGAGTGGCTGCACTTTGCCATCCAAATACCCAATGACATCATCATCGGCAGGGTTCACTGCAGAAATATCTCTTCCGGCACAGAAGCCACGGCCAGCGCCGGTCAGCACCAACGCCCGAACACTGCCATCGGCCACGCCAGCAGCAGCCTGGTCGTAGGCGAGCGACAACTCGTCTAGGGCAGCTACATCAAGGGAGTTCATTTTCTGTGGAGCATTAAGCACAACTCGGGCAATTGAATCGGCAATCGTCAATTCGATCATGAGTGATTCCTTGCTTTCCTAAGCGTCAAAATCGACGGCCAGTTTTTCGCTGGTCGGATGTGATTGGCAGGTGAGCACGTAACCGGCTTCAACTTCTTCTGGCTCCAGCGCATAGTTTTCAGCCATGGTCACTGATCCGCAGGTCACCTTGGCACGGCAGGTTCCGCAGACTCCGCCAGCACAGGCGAACGGGACATCTTGGCGAACACGCAGAGCAGCGTTTAACACGGTTTCGTTGGCTCGCACCGGCGAGGTAACTTCGCCTTTGAGGCCATCGAGGTTGAAGCTGATCTCGTAGCTTTCCTCATTCTCGTCCACCACCACGGGTCGGCCAATATGGCCTTGCGGCTTGGATGGTTCACCGGTGGTAAATAGTTCAAAACGAACCTTCTGCGCTGGTACTCCTAGCGCAGTCAGTTGGTCTCTGACCAGCTGGACCAGTTCGAATGGTCCGCATAGGAACCACTCGTCCACACTGGGTGCTTGCACCACATTGGTGAGCAAGGAGCTTAGCTTTTCTGCGTCGATACGACCAGAGAGTAACGGTGAAATCCGCTGTTCACGACTCAGCACGTGGTGCAGTGCCATGCGTGATGGGTACCGGTCTTTGAGGTCTGCCAGCTCTTCAAGGAACATGACATCCATGGCGGCTTTGTTCGCATAAATCAGATCAAAGCGGCTGTGCTCGTTGGCTTCCAGGATCGTACGAGCGATTGCTAGAACCGGAGTAATCCCTGAGCCGGCAGCCACTGCAACAAAGCGATCTTGCGTGGTGGTGTTGATCTTTGAAGGATCATTAATCTCAGTGAGTTTGTGCTTGGAAATGAAGGCACCAGCCGGACTCATCACGTCAATCTGCTCACCTGCGGCCAGTTCCTCGTTGGCCCAGGTGGAGAACAAACCACCAAGGTCACGCTTGATAGCTACCTTGATTTCATCCCCGGTGGGCGCGGCGCAAATTGAGTAAGAACGGCGCAGTTCCACCAATTCGCCCTCGGCGTTGGGCAGCTTCTTGCGAAGGGCCACGTACTGTCCGGCGACATAGTCATATTCTTCGCTGAGTTCTTCAGGGATAGCGAAGGTAACTTCAATGGCGTCTTTGGTCAGGCGACGCACATTCGAAACGGTGAGACGGTGAAAAGCGGCTCTGCGTCGAGCCGAAGTTTGTAGATCGGTCATGAAAGTACCTTGAAGTAGTCGAAGGGCTCTAAACAGTCTTTGCAGGTGTAGAGCGCTTTACATGAAGTGGAGGCAAAGCGGGCCAGCTCACGGGTATTCAACGAATGGCACCGAGGACATTTCACACTCATACCCAGGGTGATTCGCCCGGCGTGGCCTTGGCCGGTAGGAGGAGCGATCCCATACTCTTCGAGTTTTCGTTTGCCATCTTCGCTCATCCAGTCCGTGGACCAGGCAGGGCTCAGCACCAGCTTGATCTGGACCTGATGGTATCCGGCGTCGCTAAAGGCCGAATACAGGTCTTCACCGATCACGTCCATAGCCGGGCATCCAGAATAGGTCGGGGTGATCACTACCTGTACTGTGCCGTCTTCGGCGGCGGTGACCTCGCGCAGAATCCCAAGGTCCACAATGGACAGCACAGGTATCTCCGGATCATGAACCTTCGCGGCGATGGCGAACAGCTCGTTGGAGTCAGCGATCAGCTTATTCAAGACTGCTCCCCCTCTCGGGCATTATTTGTCGTTACCAGCTGGCGCCGGGATGCTTACGTGCAAGTACCTGCATCTCGGCCAGCACGTAGCCAAGATGCTCAGAGTGCTCACCTCGTCGTCCATAGACCATGGCTTGGCCGGTGGAAGGAATCTGCAGACCCGCGTCGGTTAGAACTGCCGTGATCTCTTCTTGCCATGCGTCGCGAAGCGTCGAGGGCAACACCGCGATACCTTCTAGGCGTTGGTGTACCGCTTCATCGCGGAACATTTCATCAACGTAGGGCCAGAGAATATCCAGAGCGTGACGCATTTTTTCGGCCGACTCTTCGGTTCCCTGTCCCAACCGGATGGTCCACTGAATGGCGTGGTCGCGGTGGTAATCCACTTCTTTGACAGCCTTGGCTGCGATAGCTGCTAAAGTTTCGTCAGCTGAGCTGACCAGCTTTTGATAGAGCAGGTGCTGGAAGATGGAGACGATCAGCTGTCGCATGATGGTGACACCAAAGTGCCCGTTGGGTTGCTCAACGATCCATAGCGAAGTGAATTCTTCTTCCTCACGCCAGTACGCCAAATCATCTTCACTCTTGTCCCAGGCCAGTCCGGCGTAGGTCAAAAATGAGCGGGCGTGACCGAGGATATCTAGGGCAATGTTGCCCAGGGCTACGTCTTCTTCTAGCTCAGGGGCCCTCGAAATCCAGTGGGCAAGTCGCTGAGCCAAGATCAGCGAGTCATCACCCAAGGTCAGCGCGTACTGTGCCACTTCATCGTTGGGAGCTACGCCGTCTACGGCAATGTCTTCCGGACGAAGTGCGTTTCCCGGGGTGACTCGGGTGGCCGAAGCCAGTGCGTCGCCGAAGCTGTCCAGTGCAGCATCCAATTCTTCGTGCTTCACAGATGCTTCACTCCTTCACTGGCCTTGTAGTACGTGGCATGTCGATAGTCTTTGCCCTGCGGAGATTCAAAGAAGGAATCTTTCTCATCCGGATCAGAACTAATGATGTCGCTGGATTTCACTACCCAGAGGGAAACGCCTTCATTGCGTCGGGTGTATAGATCTCGTGCGTTACGCACGGCCATCTGCGCGTCAGGGGCATGTAAGGATCCTGCGTGCACGTGCGAGAGTCCGCGGGAGGAACGGACAAATACTTCCCACAGGGGCCAGTTGTTCTGTTGGCTCATGTTAGGCGACCTCACTTTGTGCTTGTTTTGCGGCGTAGGCTGTTGCGGCTTCGCGGACCCAGGCGCCTTCTCGGTGTGCTTCGCGGCGACGTTCGAGTCGTTGGGAGTTGGCTGGACCGTTGCCTTTGATGACGTTCATGAATTCATCCCAGTTCAGATCCTTATGAATCCACTGCTTTTTGACTTCGTCATAGTGCAGTTCTGGATCTGGAAGGGTCATGCCAAGGACCTTGACCTGCTCGGCGATCATGCCGACAAAGCGCTGGCGCAACTCATCATTTGAGAATCGTTTGATGTTCCAGGCCATGGACTGCTGGGAGTTAGGTGACTGGTCATCGGGTGGACCGAACATCATCAGCGCTGGCTCATAGAAGCGGTTGATGGCATCTTGAGCCATTTTCTTTTGAGCTTCGGTGCCGCGCGAGAGTGCCAGCAGGATCTCAAATCCTTGGCGCTGGTGGAAGGACTCTTCCTTGCAGATACGCACCATGGCACGTCCATAAGGACCATAGGATGCACGGCATAGTGGGACTTGGTTGGCGATGGCTGCTCCGTCGACTAGCCAGCCGATAGCACCCATGTCCGCCCATGAACGTGCTGGGTAGTTGAAGATCGAGGAGTACTTGGCGCGACCGGTCAAGAGCTGATCGTTGAGCTCGTCGCGGCTGGTGCCTAGGGTCTCGGCAGCCGAGTAGAGGTACAGTCCGTGCCCGGCTTCATCCTGAACCTTAGCCATCAAGATGGACTTGCGCTTCAGCGACGGAGCACGAGTAATCCAGTTAGCTTCAGGCTGCATGCCAATGATTTCTGAGTGGGCATGCTGGGAGACCTGTCGAGTCAAAGTTTTGCGGTAAGGCTCAGGCATCCAGTCACGTGGTTCAACGCGAGCGTCCCGATCAATCAATGCATCAAAGCGAGCTTGTGATTGTTCTTCTTCGTAGCTCGGGACAGCACTGAGTCCCGGTTCCTGCGGCGCACTCGGGGCCATGGGTTCACCTCTTCGAAAACAAATTACATACTGACCGTTCGTTCAGTATGTCAGAGTGCTCTCGGTCACGTCAACAAAAGCTCCGCAGGTACAACAAAACCCCAAGGATCACTCCTTGGGGTTTTGTTTGAAGCTACAAATCTAGGCGTTGACCGCGGCACGCTTTCCGCGCTTAGGGCCAAACAGCAAGTGATCAATGGCCCAGCGACCTGGTCCCATCAAGGCCAGCGCGACGGCGCCGGCAGCCAGGGCCAGCACGAGCTCATAAGCACCATTGGCAACAAAAACGCCGTTCTGTGCGTGAGTTAGAGCCAACGCACCGATCATATCCAGCGCCAACAGTGCGCCGAAAATTCGGGTTGCAATGCCCAAGATCAGGGCGATGCCTCCCACCAGTTCCAAGGTTGCTACCACTGGGGCAACCAAGCTTGCGGCAGGAACGCCCATCTGAGCGAAGCTGGCGGTGGTGCCATCAATGGTGAACTGGGAGAACTTTTGCCAACTGTGGGCGGCAAATAGGAATCCGATAACAAGGCGCAAAATGGCCTGCGCAGCGGCAAGTAGGCGGGGATTATTTTCCAGATTGTTCATGATCTAGCGCCTCAGAAACGTCAGCCGGTCAGGGGTCTCCCTGCTCGATTTCCCGTTCAACACTATTCGGATCAAGTTGAAGCTTCAAGCACTTAGATGTTTTACTCCGGTTACCTTCATCACGAAAAAAGCCGCGTTCCCCACCCCAGCGTGATGCTGGGGCAGGAAGCGCGGCCCTTATCCGTTGGCTTTAGAACTTCGTACTAGAGCACCTTCGAAAGGAAGTCACGAGTACGTTCCTGCTGCGGATTACCAAAGAGTTGCTCTGGCTCACCCTGCTCACAAACCACACCGTCAGCCATGAAGATCACTCGGTCACCCACCTCGCGGGCGAAGCCCATCTCGTGGGTTACCAAGACCATGGTCATGCCCGAGTCAGCCAACTCCTTAATAACCTGGAGCACCTCGCCGACCATCTCAGGGTCAAGAGCACTGGTGGCCTCGTCAAAGAGCATGATTCCTGGAGCCATGGCCAGCGCACGAGCAATAGCTACACGCTGCTTCTGTCCACCTGACAGGGATGCCGGACGGGCGTTGGCCTTGTCCTTGAGCCCTACACGTTCCAGAAGTTCCAGCGCACGTTCGCGTGCCTGGGCCTTGTCCATCTTCTTCAGCTCCACTGGAGCAAGCATGATGTTCTCGGCGACGGTCATGTGCGGGAAGAGGTTAAAGTGCTGGAACACCATGCCCACATGACGGCGAACCTCATTGATATCCACCTTTGGATCGGTGACATCAAAACCGTCAACAATCACCTTGCCAGAAGTAATCTCTTCCAGCTTGTTCAGGCAACGCAGCAGTGTGGACTTACCGGAACCCGAAGGCCCGATGACACACACCACTTCACCTTCACGAATATCAAGATCAATGCCCTTAAGAACATTGTTTGAACCGAAAGACTTATGCAGGTCTTGGACCTGGATTTTCATCTGGGAGCTCTGCTCGGTTACGGCGCTCACTTGTTGAACCTCCGATCGGCGTAGTTTGCCAACTTTGTCAGGGCCATGATGGCGATGAAGTAAATGACACCCACGATGAGCAGGGTTTCGGTCACGCGGAAGTTCGCTGCGTAAATCTGCTGACCTTGGTAGAGCAGTTCGCCAAAGCCAATAGCCAACAGCAACGAGGAGTCTTTCAGGCTGATGATCAACTGGTTGATCAACGATGGAGTCATCATCTTGAAAGCCTGAGGAACAACAACCTTCTGCATCGACTTGCCGTAGCCCAGACCCAAGGAGCGAGAAGCTTCAAGCTGGCCTGGATCCACCGACTGGATACCACCGCGAACGATTTCAGCAACATAGGCGCCAGCGTTCAGCGACAAGGTCAGCACACCTGCGGTCCAGACTGAGACTTCCCAACCGGTCAGCTGTGGCAGACCGAAGTAGAACATGAAGGCCCAGAGCAGCAGCGGGGTTCCGCGGAAGATATTGACGAAGGTCGAGGCAATCCCGCGAAGCACGATGTTGCCCGAGAGCTTCAAGAAGCCGAAGAACAGACCAAGCACCATAGCAATGGCGAAGGAGATCGCGGTGACCAACAGGGTGTGCCACAAACCGGACATCAAGGCCGGGAAGGACTTGGCCACTAGATCAAAGAAATTATCCGGAGTCGAAGCGCTGGGATCAGAAAGGTACTTGTCCAGAATCTTCTGGTACTCGCCGTTGGCCTTTAGCTCTGCAAGACCATCGTTGAAGGCTGCCAACAGGGCGGTGTTCTCACCCTTATTAACTGCGAAACCGTAGGAGCCACCGGGCACCTTGTCGGTCACGGTCTTCAGACCGTTACCCTGAGCAATGCCGTAGGCCAGCACCGGGTAGTCATCAAATACCGCTACAGCGGAACCTGACTTCACCGATTCATACATGGTCGCGGACTGGTCTAGGGACTTGACCGTAAACCCATATTTTTTAGCGATGGACTTGGCGTAGGTTTCACCCTCAGAACCAGTCTTGGCGACAACGGTTTTGCCCTTGAGGTCCTCATAAGTCTTGACGTCGTCTTTGTTCTTGGCGACAGCCATCTGTACACCGGACTCAAAATATGGCTCCGAGAAGTCATAGATTTCTTTACGTTCATCGGTGATCGACATACCTGCGATGACGCCATCCACCTGATTTGATGAAAGGGCAGCCAAAGCGGCACTGAAGCCAAGGGACCTGACTTCAACCTTAAATCCTTGGTCATCAGCAATTTGCTGCAAGATGTCCATATCGATACCAGTCAGTTCGCCATCCTGACGGAATTCAAAGGGGGCGAAGGTGGTGTCGGTACCAATGACGTATGTTTGACCGTCAACTTTTTCGTTGCCTTGGGCCATGGCCGAAGGCGCACCAACAACCAACGCCATCAAACCGATGGCTGCCGCGGCAATCCATCGTTGCAGGCGCCCGTGCCGGACAACTCTCTGTTTCTTTTCCACTGATGATCGCTTTCTCAAACTAAAGGGCGAGTGGCCCGAGCTGCAGACATGATCCTATTCCTGCAAGCCTAGGCGCATTAGAGTCTAGCCGGAAGCATTGGCGCCTATTGTGCTCAGAGATCCAAACCCGGCAACGATCTTCTGTCCGCGCTGAGCATAGCCAGTGCCCACAAGTGGTGCGCGTGAGATTGAATAGGGGTATGACTGATGCATCGTTGAATAACACTCCTCCGGTCGCGGCCAAGCGCCCTACCACCCGCAGCTTCCATGGTGATGATTTCATCGATAACTACGAGTGGCTCAGGGAGAAGACCAGCCCTGAAGTGATCAACCATCTCAAGGCTGAAAACGACTACACCGACGCAGTCACCGCCGCCCAGCAGCCACTGCGCGATGACCTGTTTAACGAGATCAAGGCACGCACCGTAGAAACCGACTTGTCTGTACCGGTTCGCCGCCGCGGTTGGTGGTACTTCACCCGCTCAGCCGAGGGCAAGCCTTACACCGTGCAGTGCCGCGTTAAGGCCACCGATACTTCGGATCCAGTAGCCGACTGGACTCCCCCAGTAATTGATGCAGAACAGAGCTTGCCGGCCGAAGAAGTCTTGCTTGACGGCAATGCACTGGCTGAAGGTCAACCCTTCTTCTCCCTCGGTGGCATGGCCCTGAATGAAGATGGGAATCTGCTGGCCTACTGCGTTGATAATGCAGGAGATGAACGCTTCACCCTTTACATCAAGGACCTCAAGACCGGTCAGCTCTTGCCGGACGTTATCGAAGGCGTCTTTTACGGCTTAGCTTTCTCCCCTGATTCTTCCACCGTTTTCTACACGGTGGTTGATGAAACGTGGCGTCCTAACCAGATTCGCGCACACCGTTTAGGCACCGATGCAGCCGAAGACCAGCTGATCTTTGAAGAAAACGACCCGGGCATGTGGCTTGGCTTTGATCTGAGCCCAGACCGCAAAGTCCTGATGATTTCCAGCGGCAACTCTGAGTACTCGGAAACCAGCATGCTGGATCTGACCGACAGCAACGCCGCTGTCACCTTGCTGGTCCCCCGTGATCTGGGCTTGTTACACGGCATCGACTTGATGCCAGCCGCCGGCCAAGCACTGATCACCCACGACTACCAGGCACCGAACAATATGGTGTCTTTGGCAAACATTGATCAGCTTGGTAAAGACACGTCTCCAGAGCAGTGGCAGAGCGTTGTTGCTCATGAGGACACGGTGAAGATTGAAGGTACGATCCTCACCGGTTCCCACGTGATCCTCTCGGTACGTCGTGACACCTGCGAACGCGTGCAGCTTCTGGCCCTGGAAGGGTTGGGAACCGCGGCGCAAGCAGCACCGATCGAACCTGAATTTGAAGACGAGTTGTTCACCGCCTCCCCGACTTTTGCTGAACTTGATGCACCGCTGATCCGCATCAGTTACACCGCTGACTTCACCCCTGCCCGGGTTTACGACCTGTGGCTAGAAGATCAGAGCCTGGTTCTACGCAAGCAGACGCCGGTCAATGACTATGCCCCGAGCAAGTATGTCTCCACTCGGGATTGGGCTACCGCCGCTGACGGAACCAAGATTCCTTTGACCGTCATGCGTCGTGTCGATCTGGATACCTCCGTACCGCAGCCGGTGCTGATCTACGGGTACGGCTCCTATGAGGCTTCCATGGACCCAGGCTTTGGCATACCGCGGTTGAGCGTTTTGGATCGCGGAGTCATCTTTGTGATAGTTCACGTGCGTGGCGGTGGCGAGTTGGGTCGCGATTGGTACTTGAAGGGCAAGAAGCTACACAAGAAGAACACCTTCACGGACTTTGTTGATTCAACTAAGCACGTCATCGATTCTGGCCTTGCTGACCCGCAGCGCATTGTTGCCCTAGGCGGCTCCGCCGGTGGACTTCTTATGGGTGCTATCGCCAATATGGCTCCGCAGCTGTACACCGCGATCATTGCTCAGGTGCCATTTGTTGACGCACTGACATCAATCCTTGATCCAGACCTTCCACTCTCCGCCTTGGAGTGGGAAGAGTGGGGTAATCCGATTGAAAGCAAAGAAGTCTATGACTACATGAAGTCGTATTCTCCGTATGAAAACGTCACTGCTCAGGCCTACCCAAAGATTGCCGCGGTTACTTCGCTGAACGACACCCGTGTGCTGTACGTTGAGCCAGCGAAGTGGGTTGCCAAGCTTCGTGAAGTCGGCACCGGTGAGGCACCGATCGTGCTGAAAACCGAGATGGACGGTGGCCATGGCGGCGCCTCGGGCCGATACGAGTCATGGAAGTCTCGCGCCTGGGATTACGCCTTTGCCTTAGATTCCTTGGGTTGCACCAAACTAATCTGATCATGAAGCAAGTAGCGGCCATGCGCCACATCAGCATCACCGACTACCGCGATGACTCTGCGGTGCGTCGGTTGCTGGTGCTGGCCGCTAGTCCTGCCGATGAACAAGGCCTAGAAGAACTACTGGACGAATGCCAAGCTCTGAATGTTCTTGCCAGTTTCACTCAATCTGGGAACATTTGCGCCTTGGCCGCCTACCGGCATGCTGACAAGTATTCGTTGTGCCTTGAATACCTCGCCGTCTTACCCGAACACCAGCAACAGGGCTTGGCACATGGTTTGCTGAAGGCACTGCGAAAGCGCCACGGCAAAAGCATTTGGGCGACCACCGATAAGGATGCCATCGAGTTTTACGGTGCCATCGGCTGTATGATTTCCAAGTCAGCCGAAGATTGGCGTTGGCCCGGCACCACAAGATATTTGTGCACCTTGCCGTACCCCCCGCTACTGCGATCTCAGCCCGAAGAAGACCCGGGTTATGAGGCGGTTGGTGGCCAACTGACGCGCGGAAACATTCGCATCGAAGAACCCCAAGCTCATTGGGCCAGCGACTTCGCGAACCTCGCTGCCCTTATTTCCTCGGCGTTGGGGCCGCTTGCCTTAGCTGTGGAACATACCGGTTCTACTTCGGTAGTTGGACTGCCAGCCAAGCCGATCATCGATATCACCTTGTTGGTGCCTGATGCCAACGATGAAAGTACGTATGTGGCGGCGTTGCAACAGGCAGGCTTAGTGTTCTGGCACCGGGAACCAGGCTGGTACGCGCACCGCATGTTTAAACCGTCGATTGAGTCTGGGCTGTCGGATGCCAACATTCACATCTTTTCCGCAGGCAGTCCTGAATACCTGCGAATGATGATTTTCCGTGAACATCTGCGACACAACAGTGTTGACCGTGATGCCTACGCCACGGTGAAGCGACAGGCCGCTGCACAGATCACGGCCACCGATGGTGAAGATGCTCTGGTCATGGACTACAACCGAATCAAGGAACCCTTCATCCTTGATTTACACCGTCGCATTTTCACCGACTAGTTTCCTCTCGCCCTCTGGCGCAATACGGGATTACCAACTGTTCAAAAACTTGACTTAGCTCACATTATGTTATTACCTAATGATCGTTCGGTAAATAAATCGGCGAAGGACAATGATGACCAAAACTCAGGTAGAAGAGCCGTTACCCCACAAGATTCTCCGCAATGATACTGCCGCCCGATGGCTAGGCATTGAAGTCATCGAAGCCAGTGACGGACATGCGGTCATCACCATGGAGCTTCGTGAAGAAATGCTCAATGGCTTTGGCATTGGTCATGGCGGGATGATCTTCACCCTTGCAGACACCGCATTCGCCATGAGCTGCAATGAAGTCGAAGGCTCCGAAGAAACCATCACCGTGGCCTCCGGAGCAGACATCAACTTCCTAAAGCCAGCAGTGCTGGGCAGAAAACTCACTGCCACCGGCAACCGAGTCTCGCAACAAGGACGTAGCGGACTCTACGACATTACGGTCACTCAAGAAACCAGCGACGGCACTAGCGAAGTTATCGCCGAATTCCGCGGACGTTCCCGCACCATACCTAAGCCAAAATCGCGCTAATCCCCCAGTCCATTCCTGACGAAAGTTCTAGCATGTCTGAGACCTCCCGCCGTGTTGAGCTGCCAAACCCGCTTGACGCAGAAGAAACCATGAGCCGTGATGAGATCGAATCGATCCAACTTGCTCGTTTGAAGGACACCCTGCATCTGGCCTACAACAAGGTTCCTCATTACAAGGAAAAGTATGATGCTGCAGGCGTCCATCCCAATGATCTCAAGGAACTGAGCGACCTGTCGCTGTTCCCTTTCACGGAGAAAGAAGATCTGCGAAAGACCTATCCGTTTGGCATGTTCGCCGTCCCACAGCACGAAGTTGCACGTATTCACGCTTCCTCAGGAACCACGGGAAAACCCACCGTTGTTGGATACACCCAGCAGGATTTAGATGACTGGGCCAAGTTGGGCGCAAGGTGCCTTCGCCTATCGGGAGTGAAACCAGGCTGGAAGGTTCACAACGCCTATGGTTACGGACTCTTCACCGGTGGACTGGGCGCGCACGCTGCAGCCGAACGCCTGGGCGCTACCGTTATCCCGATGTCCGGTGGGCAAACCGATAAGCAGATCTCACTGATCCAAGACTTCGCTCCGGATGCCATCTTGTGCACGCCAACCTACCTGCTGACTATCGGGGACGCGATGCAACGCAAAGGCATTGACCCACGCAGCACTTCGCTCAAGGTTGCTGTGCTCGGCGCAGAACCGTGGACTGAAGAAATGCGTCACGAGCTAGAAGAAATGTTCAATATTGATGCCTGCGATATCTATGGACTTTCCGAAGTCATGGGCCCAGGCGTCGCTGGAGAATCAAATGAACGTAAAGACGGCAGCCACATCTGGGAAGATCACTTCCGTCCGGAAATCATTGATGCCTTTGACCCAACCAAGGTCCTCGGCGACGGCGAGCACGGAGAATTGGTCTTCACTTCTTTGACCAAACAGGCCCTACCGATCATTCGCTATCGCACCCATGACCTCACTCGACTAATGCCAGGTAGCGTTCGTCCCGGACACCGTCGAATGGGTCGAATCACCGGACGCAGTGATGACATGATCATCTTGCGTGGCGTGAACTTGTTCCCCAGCCAGGTTGAAGAATTGATCCTGAAGGTTCCGGGTCTCTCCCCGCACTTCCAACTCATCCTCTCCCGCCCTGGTCGCATGGACCAGTTGGCCGTCAAGGTGGAGCGTCGCATGGATACTTCCACCGAGCAGGCCGAGCACGCAGGCAAGGAACTAGCCAAACTGATCAAGATTCACATTGGATCATCGTGTGCCATCGATGTTGTAGAACCTGAATCGCTGGAGCGTTCCATGGGTAAACTCAAGCGCATCTATGACCTACGTAATCAGTAATCCGAGCTGGGACATGGAATAATCGATTCATCATGGACACCACTGACACTGCAAGTCGACCGGCTAAAAGAGGGCGCCCCGGCTACGACCAGGAAACCGTATTGCGCATTGCCGTTGAGGCTTTCAACGAATACGGGTACGACGCGACCTCGATGGGTAAACTCGCCGACCGACTGAGCATTAGCAAGTCCGCGATTTATCACCATGTGCCTTCTAAAGAGGATTTGTTGCGCCTTGCCTTGGATGAAGCACTGATTCCTTTGGAAGCAGTGATCACCGAGGTGCAGTCCCATGAGGGTAGCGCCGATGAACGGCTCGAATTTTTCCTGCGTTCAACGATTCGTATTTTGATTGACAAGCGCCTGTACGTCACCTTGTTGCTTCGCTTGCGTGGCAACACCGAACTTGAACGTCAAGCGTTGGAGCGCCGACGCGCCATGGACCGCCAGTTAGCTGAATTGGTCACAGCTGCGCAGAGCGACGGCAAGCTTCGAGAAGATCTAGATCCACGAAGCACCGCCAGATTACTCTTCGGCATGATCAATTCATTGGTGGATTGGTACCGCGTAGATGGTCCCCTCGAAGCGACGAAGCTTGAAGAACAAGCCATCTCTTTGCTGTTCACCGGTTTGCACACCAAGTCGTAATAGCTAGATTAGCAACTTTGAGGATGCGACCTTCTGCTTACGGGTAGAGGGTCGCATTCTTGTTTCTGCATCATCAGGCACGAGGGTTGTGTTGCATCCAACCCTTACAGGATTCACTGACTCACAGGAATCACGGCTAGCATCTAAGGGGTGCCTTGTGCACCTGCCGTTGCCAATCGATCGAGTGAAGAGCACCGTGGATTCAATCTTACAAACCCTTTTCATGGCTACTGCTGACAGCAATAGTTCCTATGTTCAAATCCTGCTGTCCGCCGCAAGCATGTTGCTAGTTTTCGTCTCTGCAATTTTGCTGGCCCATCGCAACGATCTGGGTTGGTGGACTCTGATTCTTGCCGTTTTTGTCGGCCCACTGATTTCTGCGCTGCAGTTTGACCTTCTTGGACTGATCTACGGTATTCCGCTGTTGCTGCTGCCGATCTTTGGCCTCTGGCGGTTCTCCCAATACAAGCTTCACGGCAAGTTCACCCGTGAAGTAACCCGTACTGGAATCACCATGTGGTCTGCCGTTGGCATGCTTGTTGGCCTGATCTTGTTGGTTGCTTTGCGATTCGGCCCATTCTTGTTCAACTCCACTTTCCTGAGCGCTACGCCGGAAATTTGGGTCATGTACTTCGCCGACGCAGCGATCTTCGCATCCTTCGTGATGATCGCACGAGGCGTTCGTGAGGGTTGGCTGTTGTTGGCCCTTGCGGCCATCGCTGATCTGGTCATTTACTTCATGATCTCCCCAATGCTGGGCATGATCGGCTTGTACGTATTTATCGCCCTGGCCGCCGTGTATGGCTTCTACCTCTGGCGCAACCTGTCCGGTGCTTCAGAGGTTGCTCATGAGGAACTGAGCGAAGAAGAACTTGCACTGCAAAAGGCAAAGCAAGCCACTTTGGATAAGCTGAACGCTGACTCTGAAAAGTAAGTTTTCCGCAAAAAATCCCGCCCATTTTTGGGCGGGATTTTTTTGTTGGAGCTAGTTATGCCAGCTGTCTTTCAGAACCAGTGATCCATCGGCCCCAACAGTGGCGGTGCGGTTGCCTCCGGACTCCCAACTGGTGTTCCCGTTCTGGTCATACTTGATGTACTTGTACTCAAAGGTTGTCCCGGCAGGAAGGTCCACGGTGCCGGTCCAGCTCGGGTAATTTGCCGAGGAGAGCGCCAGCGCCTTGGCCGGGTCCCAATTACCCAGCATCGCCTGGTTGCCGACAATTCGGATATTCTGCCCCAGTGTGGTTTCGGCAGTTACTGCCACACTAACGTCACCGGCTTCTTCGACCGGGTCGGTTCCCCCACCGATTGAGCCATCACCGAGTGCACCCACGTGCAACGCCAGTGCACCGTACGCAGGTATGGTCGCGGTGAACTTGCCGTCAGCTCCTACGGTGATCTTCTGCGAGCAGTCTGCACCGGAGACGACATCGCAGTAGGTCCCGGCAGCTAGCGCGCTAGTGTACTGACGGGTAGTGGCAGCCCCGGTGTTGTTAATGGCGACAAATCCCTTGTTACCTCGTCCGTAGGCGATCTGGTTATTTCCGTCGTCCCACCAGTTGCTTACCGCAGCGTCGCCAACGGCATTGTTGAATCCGACCATTCCAATAATTTCTTCTTGCCGCTGTTCGCAGGTCCATGCCGATGAATCACAGTTGGCGTTGGGCACCGAAGAATCGCTGGCGCCGGGAGCACCGGATTCCTTGTCAGTGAATGAGAAGCCTGAGTACACCGAGGGCGAACCGTAAGGCCAAGAAAGCATAAAAACGTTCGCTAGCAGGTATTTGGCTCCCCATTTGTAGTTCATGGTTTCACCATTGCGTTCGGTGTCATGGTTGGTCACGAAGACCCCAGCATTGGCGCCGTTAAGCTTGCCATCACCGATGAAACGCAGGTTGGAAATCTGTGCATCAAAGTCGTTCTTCAGCTGACGGGCATAGTCGAATTCAAATGAGTCGCCGCTACCTAGATATTCGCTTTCCTGGATAGGTTCCCCAGAGGCTCCGATAACTTCATGGACCCAGTAAACACCCGAGTTTTTCATCTTTGATTTGATCGCCTCAAGATCAGAAGCCGGGATGTGCTTTGAGGCGTCAATGCGGAATCCGGAGACACCTAGCGAGACCAGATCATCAAGATAGTCTGCGATGTTCTGCTGAACGTAGCTGCTGGAAGTCTTCAAATCTTGCAGTCCGACTAGCCGGCAATTTTGAACCTGCCAGCGGTCAGCGTAGTTGGAAATGTTGGTGCGGCAATCGTTGAAGTCTTGGGCCGAATACTCTGGGTAGTTGTCTTCCGAGAATGGCGAGCCGGCGGTCCCGGTGCCGGACTGGCCCACACCAGCCATGTGATTGACCACGGCGTCGGCGACTACTTTGACGCCTGCATCGTTACAGCTTTTGACCATGGCCGAGAACTCTTCGCGGTTACCCAGCTTTGAGTCCACCTTGTAGCTCACCGGCTGATAGGAAGTCCACCAGGCTGTTCCGCGAAGGTGCTCAGCGGGTGGTGAAACCTGAACGTACCCGAAGCCTGCTGGTCCGATGCTTGATTTACATTCTTGGGCCACCGAGTTCCAGTTCCACTGGAAGAGGTTAAGAATGACATCCTTCCCGTTGTTTGATGGGGTTGTAGCTTGAGCTGGGGCGGCGAACAATGGGGCAGCCAACAAGGCTAGTGAGGCGGCTAGAGCGGCAGCTGGTTTGGCCGCTCGTGCTCCGATTCTGCGTCTAGTTGGTTTGGCGCGTGATGACAAAAGTCCCACAGAAATGCTCCTTTGATGTGATGATTGGGCAACGATCCGGCGGAACCTGCGCTCCGAATCGACTAGCCACACATCTCCCCATCAATATGTGACCTGAGACACAACTGTAAACGCTTTCTTAGGTCTAACCAAGAAGTAAATTTCTGTAAACAGGTTAAATCAGCGATATTCTCGGCCTAGATTGACGAAAGTTTTTTGCCATGGGTATGAGTTTGAGAACATTTTGGAAACGCTTACATGGGCTCCACAGTTCATCGGAGCAGACACGAAAGAGGTGGGCGTCGCATAGTGCGACGCCCATCTTCTATGGATCTAAGAGCTTAGCTTCCGAAGTTTGCGTAAGTGATATTTTCTTTCTCCACCAGAGTCAAAACATCGTAGGTTGCCACGATCTCATCATGCTGATTGTGCAAGATTGCGTCCCACACGACCTCGCCATATTCATCGGTGACGCGCGGGGTGATTTTCTTGGCCGTCAGCGTCACGCGAATGGCGTCCCCGGCCGAAACTGGAGTGATGAACCGTAGGTTTTCTAACCCATAATTGGCCAGTACCGGCCCCGGTGCTGGCTCAACGAAGAGGCCCGCGGCCCATGACACCAGAAGATAGCCGTGGGCAACAATCCCTGGGAAGAATGGGTTAGCTTCCGCGGCTTTGGCGTCTGTGTGAGCGTAGAAGGTATCGCCGGTTTTTTGCGCGAATTCACTAATTTCTTCTAAGTGCACAACACGCAGATCCGAGGCGAATCCGTCCCCAACGCGCAGCTCGGCAAGTGACTTACGGAATGGGTGGACGTACTGCGTATCGCCACCAAACTTTTCACTTCCAGCCAATCGTTGGTCGGCCCCTAAGTGCCATACTCCGCTCAGCGCGGTGAGCATATTTGGTGAACCCTGTACGGCGGTGCGCTGCATATGGTGCTTGACCGAACGGATTCCACCTAGCTCTTCGCCGCCACCGGCACGGCCTGGTCCGCCGTGGACCAGATGCGGTACCGGTGAGCCGTGGCCAGTTGTTGAACGAGCAGTTTCTCGATTCAGGATGTGAACACGTCCGTGATGCGCAGCGATGCCCAAGGTCAGCGCGCGCACCGTCTCAGCGTCGTTACTGCACACGGTTGCTACGAGGGAACCGGCACCCATGACAGCCAGTTCGATTGCTTCGTCCAGGTTCTCGTAGCCGATGACCGAACTGACTGGTCCAAACGCTTCACGCGAGTGCACCAGTGGATTACGTGCATCATTCCAGCGAAGAACAATCGGTGACATGAAAGCACCGGCTTGTGCAACAGCGTCCCTTTCGGGCGCTACGCGCACCGCTGGCGCGTCAAGACGTCCATAGGCCAGCTCGCCGCCGGCAGCCATCATATCTTGCACGGCAGCCCGCACATCGCTCAGCTGCTCCAGTGAAGCCAAAGCTCCCATATTCACGCCCGCTACGCGCGGATCACCAATGACCACGCGCTGGTCAATGCGCTCTCCGATAGCTGCAATCACTGGGTCAACCAAGCGCGAGGGAACGATGTTGCGACGGATGGCGGTGCACTTTTGGCCGGCCTTGCTGGTCATCTCAGTGACGGCTACCTTGACGAAGGCCTCAAATTCGGCGCTTCCCACTTCTGCGTCCGAACCTAGAATGGCCGCGTTCAGGGAATCGGTTTCAGCCGCGAATCGTACTCCCCCGTCGATAACGTTTGGATGGGATTTAAGTTTGTTTGCGGTGGCAGCTGAGCCGGTGAAGGCAAACATGTCACGGTAATCCAGATGATCCATGAGGTCTCGGGCTGAGCCTGAAAGTAGCTGCAAGGATCCTTCTGGCAGGATGCCTGAATCGAGCATCAGTCGTACTGCGGCCTCTGCCAGGTAGCCCGTTGGTGTTGCTGGCTTAACGATGGTTGGAACACCGGCAATAAAGGCGGGGGCAAATTTTTCCAGCATGCCCCAGACCGGGAAGTTGAAGGCATTCACCTGCACCACTACTCCGCTCATGGCGGTGTAGATATGTGTGCCGATAAATGAGCCGTCTTTGCTTAGCGGCTCAGTGGGGCCGTCAAGAATGACATTGTTGTTGGGTAGTTCGCGACGTCCCTTGGAAGAGAACGTAAAGAGCACACCAATGCCGCCATCAATATCCACCATGGAATCTGTTTTCGTGGCTCCGGTTTTGAACGAGATCTCGTAGAGATCCTTGCGTCGTTCATTCAGATACAGCGCCAGTTCCTTGAGCTTCAACGCCCGCTCGTGCAAGGTGAGCTTGGCAAGTTCTTGGTGCCCGGTGCTTCGGCCATAGACAACGGCGGCGGCAACATCCAATTTGTCACTAGTTACCGAGGCCAGCAACTCTCCGGTATTGGCATCGCGAACCTCAGTTCCTCCCTGAGATTCGGGAGTCCACCATTGTCCCGCGATGAAGCTGGGTACTGCGCTGATCTGTTTTGTCGACATTGACACAATTCCTTCCTGAACGGTCGGTCAGTATTAACTTAAACCATATCAGGAAGAGCGTGACAGGGGACACCTTAAGCTGCCTCAGATCAATGAGTCATCTGTCGCCAAGATTCGTAAACGCTCCAACAATGCCGGGTCCATACCCTGCTGTTCGAGGTAGGACTGCGCTGAACCAATCCAAGTACAGAATTTTTCCAGTGCTACCGCGCGCTCATTGATGACCTGTCGCAGTTCTTCTTCCTCACGAAAACTCTCGTACGGGTGCTTGCGGGGCGATACCCGGTGCCATTCATTAATGCCTCGCACCGCAAGTTCATCATGCTTCAGAATCTGGTTTCCCTGACCAGCCAAATCAAGCAAGAGCGTCGCAATAAGTCCTGAACGATCACGTCCTGCCGAGCAATGAATCACGGTGACCCCTTGTGAATCCGCCAAATTTTCAAAGACCTCACGTAGCTGGCTGCCAAATTCTTCGCAGACCAACCGATACATACTGGTGTGATTCATGTAAGGAACCGCGATGGACTCAAAGCGTTGATTGCCCGGGGTTTCCAGTGGCAGGTTCACTAGTTCAATACGAGCAAGACTGGCCTCGGGTACCGCTGGGTCATGTTCTCGCCGATGAATCTCCGCTGGGTTGCGCAGGTCAATTACCTTGGCCACGCCATCGGCATGCATTTGCTGCCAACCTTCAGCGCTCAGCCATTCATGGCGACCCATGCGATAGAAAGTTCCGCAGATATGTCGCGCATTCACCGCCCCTGACCACGCCAGGTCCCCGACCTGCTTGTGATAGTTCACTTCCTGACTCATTTACCCATTGCAACATATTGATTCACTGTTGTAGAGTCTTAGTCATTGACAAGTGTCAATCAGTCTATTGAAGGAGGGGTAACGATGATTGTTTACCGCTATTCCCGGTCAGTTACCTCTTTCCTTAAGGACTTCCCCCAATGCATTTCCCTGCTGGAGAACCATCCACCAGCTCACAGCTGATCACGTCAAAATCCGCTGACACTGAGACAGAACTCAAATTCCACAAGCACAAGCCTGTCTGGAATGAATCATTCACCGATGAACCACCAGCCGGCCAACGCTACTCAACGTGGCCATTTGTTGAGAAGGCTCTGAGAGGTCCTCAACCCTATCCACTGTGGCTCATTGAAGATGCTGGCGCCCTCGATACCGAGTTAGGCATCCTCAAGACAGGCAAAGAAGGCGACGTCTTTTTGCTTGAACGTGCTATCGGCGAGCGCAAGAGCCTGCTGGCGGCCAAACGTTACCGCAGTCGCGACCACCTGCAATTTAGCCGTTCGCAGGCCTATAGTGACGGCCGTTCAGCACGTCGCTCCCGTGATAACCGCGCAATCCGCAATAACTCTGCCTATGGCCGAGACATTGCAGCTTTGCAGTGGTCCAACGCCGAGTGGACCTATCTCTTGCGTTGTTATGAGGCAGGGATCCCGGTGCCCTACCCAGTACAGATCGACGGCACCGAAATCCTGATGGAGTTCATTGCCGACCCAGATGATCCGTTCGCCGCAGCCCCGCGACTTCAACAGCTTGCGCGTTTTGATCCACGGCTACCTGCTTTGTGGGATCAACTCACCGATGCGTTGGAGAAGTTCGCGCGGCTGGGAGTGGCTCACGGTGACTTATCGGCGTACAACCTTCTGGTCTCCGGCGAGCGCTTAGTTGTTATCGATGTCCCGCAATGTGTGGACCTCGCTGGCAATCCGCACGGTATGGACTTCTTACATCGTGACTGCCTGAACCTCTGCGAGTGGTTTGCTTCCAAGGGTCATGTGCATGATCCCGATGAGCTGTTCGCTTCATTATTAGGCCACCTGTTCTAGGCTCCTTAAAACGTTCAGTCCCGCCGGTCAGCTACGACCGACGGGACTGAAAGTGTTGTGACCAATTGCCGATATTTCCTACCAGCTATAGAAGCCTTGGCCGCTCTTGCGCCCCAGCTTTCCTTCAGCCACCAAATCCTTGAGGATCTGCGGTGGCGCAAACCGCTCCCCCAGAGTTTCATGCAGGTACTCGGCAATTCCTAAACGCACATCCAGTCCGACAATATCGGTGGTCTTCAGTGGACCGGTCGGGTGCTTATAGCCAAGCACCATGGCGTTATCGATATCTTCGGCGCTGGCGACACCTTCTTCAACCATGCGCATCGCTTCCAATGCGATAGCTACCCCCAGGCGTGAGGAAGCAAAACCCGGAGCATCATTGACCACCACTGCGGTCTTTCCCAAGGCCTGAACCAAACCACGTGAGGCCTCGATCAAGCTGGTATCGGTTTGTTCACCGATGACTACTTCGATCAATGTGGACGCGGGAACGGGATTAAAGAAGTGCAGTCCGAGGAACTTTTCCGGACGCTCTAATTCTTTGGCCAAGCCGCTCACCGATAGGGAGGACGTATTCGAAGCCAAGACCGCATCGGCAGCTAGTACCTGCTCAACTGCTTGCAAGGAAGAAACCTTGAGGTCCCAGATTTCGGGAACCGCTTCGATCACCAGCTGAGCGTTGGCGAACTGCTGATAGTCAGTGCTGACCGAAAAACGTTGCAGTAGCTCGGTCTTGGATTCGCTGACCACACCGCGCTCGATGGACTTGTCCACGGACTGGGCTACTCGCTCAAAAGCAGCCTGCGCCGAGGCATCATCGCGCTCAACTATGACCACGGTACTTCCGCTAATCAATAGTGCGTGGGCGATACCGGCGCCCATGCGTCCGCCACCGAGCACTCCGCTGCGTTGCGGAAGTTGGCCGGCGGCCAAGGTGTTACTTGCGCTCATGGTTACTTCTTCTTTCGATCAAGGAATTCTTGCATACGATCAAATTTGGCTTGGGATTCAAAAAGCATTCCTTGGGCCAAGGTATCGATGAGCGGGTGGGCTTCACGAGGGCTATGGAATACCGACTTGGTAATGCGCACCGCCAGCGGGTCTTGGGCGGCAATCCGATCAGCCAAAGCTTCAGCGCCGGCATCGAGGTCCGCCGCCTCATGCAGTTCGGTGACCAGACCAGCCTGAAGACATTGCTGGCCGGTAAGCACTTTGCCTGCCAAGAGGATCTCTTTGGCCAGCGGTTCACCCACGAGTTCCTTGAGTCGCCAGGTCGCACCGGCGGCAGCCATGATCCCAAGGTTGGTTTCCGGATTGCCCATTCGAAGTTCGGGGGTGCCGACGCGGAAGTCGGCGGCGTAGGCCAACTCAGCTCCGCCACCTAAAGCAAATCCGTCTAGAGCGGCAATGACTGGCATGGGAAGCTTGGCGATGCGCTCGAAGATGCCGGAGTTAATTCCGGCCAGGGCGTCATCGCGGCGACGTTCACGTAACTGGGAGATGTCCGCACCGGAGGCAAAGATCCCCTTGCTCCCCTTGGGATTTTCCTCGCTGGGCGCTTGGCCCGGTGTACCGGCAAGGATCAAGATCTTCGGGTTCTTTTCCAGGTAGGAACACACTGTGTGTAGCTCATCAACCATTAACTGATCGATGGCATTGCGCACCTCTGGTCGGTGCAGGCGAACCCAAAGCCGATCTTCACCTTCAGTGACGAGAAGCGTGTCAAAGTTCTGCGTCAGGTTGTCCATGTTTAGACACCTTCCAAGAGGATCGCTGAACCTTGCCCCACGCCAACACACATGGTGGCCACAGCAAGTTTGCGTTCAGCACCTGCCAGTTCACGTTCTATTCGGCCCAGCAGGCTAATGACTATGCGCGAACCGCTTGAGCCCAACGGATGGCCCAGAGCAATAGCCCCACCGTCGCGGTTCACGATGTCTGGGTCTACTGACAGTTCTCGGATACTGGCCAAGGACTGGCTAGCAAACGCTTCGTTGATTTCCATGGCTCCGATCTCATCGATCTTTAGCCCTGCACGATCAAGCACCTTGCGGGTAGCCGGCACCGGCCCCATGCCCATGATTTCTGGTTCCAGTCCGACGGCCTGGCCGTCGATAATGCGTGCTCGGGCGTTCAGCCCGTACTTTTTTAGGGCGCGTTCGGAAACGACCAGAATTGCTGAGGCGCCATCGTTGAGCGAGGAAGCATTGCCGGCGGTGACCACGCTGCCGCCCTTTACTACTGGCCGTAGCCCGGCGAGCACCTCAAGAGTTGTCCCTTCACGTGGGCCCTCATCGGTATCAACAACCATTTCACCTTTGCGGTGCTTAACAATTACCGGAACAATCTCGTCACGGAAGTGCCCCGCCTGGATGGCGGCTATGGCTTTGGCGTGGGACTGTACGGCAAACTCGTCGCAGTCCTCGCGGGAGATGCCGTATACGCGGGCCACCTCTTCGGCGGTTTCTGGCATGGAGAAAGTTGCTTTGCCCTCGCGGGATAGCTCACCGGAGAGAAATTGAGGATTGGTAAAACGCCAGCCAATAGAGGTGTCAAAAACGGCTCCGGGCTTGGCAAATGCTTTATCTGGCTTCTCCATTACCCAGGGGGCGCGGGACATGGACTCGACGCCGCCGGCAATCACAATGTCGGCAGCTCCGGACTTGATCATATGGCTGGCCATGGTGATGGCACTCATCCCCGAGGCACACAAGCGATTGACCGTAATGCCCGGAATACTCACCGGCAACCCGGCAAGGAGCGCTGCCATGCGGGCCACGTTGCGATTTTCTTCGCCTGCGCCGTTGGCGTTGCCAAGAATCACTTCATCAACCGCTGCTGGGTCAATGCCTGAGGCTTTGATGAGCTGAGAAATAGTGATGGCTGCCAAGTCATCTGGGCGTACCGGACTCAGCGCGCCACCGTAACGCCCCACAGGAGTACGGGTTCCGCCCACCAAATATGCCTCAGCCATGAATACTCCTTTGTACTCCGGGCCAGCCCCACTTATTGAACCTCAGGGGTCAGGGTCCGGAAAGATGTTTTTCGCGGTGGCGCAAACCACCGCATAAACTTACCGACCATTCGTTCACTAATAGAATCACAGAAAGGTTCACTCGCCGTCAAGAACGTGAACCTATTTGGCAAATTTCACAGAGCGTCTAAACAAACAAATCCATGTCAAACATTGAATCTCGAATTCTCCTGACGTAGCCTGTGGAGATTGACCGACTCTGGGCACCTGCCCAGATCGTGGACCGTCACCCAGGGTCAATATAACGAGGTATCCCCTGGGCGTCCGGTCGACGGAAAGCTGAAGAGCAACGGAGCAGTTATGCCACCGGATGACAGCCAACCCAACCACGCAACACCTGCCGATTCTTTTTCTCCCGATTTGTCTCATGACATCGGCCCTGACATCAATACCACCGCCGGACGCCAAGAAATTCGCAAAGCTACCGCCGCCAGCGCCATGGGTAACATGACCGAGTGGTTCGACTACGGTGTATATGCGGTAGCCGTCACCTATATCACCGCACACTTCTTCCCTTCCGAGGGCGGCACACTCATGGCTTTGGCCACCTTTGCGCTCTCCTTCCTGGTTCGCCCACTGGGCGGACTGGTTTGGGGTCCACTCGGGGACAAACTGGGACGCAAAAAGATCCTCGCTTTGACCATCATTATGATGTCTCTTGCGACATTCTTGATTGGTGTACTTCCAACCTTTGAAACCATCGGTGTCTTTGCACCGATCTTGCTTGTCTTGCTTCGCATGGTCCAAGGCTTCTCAACGGGCGGTGAATACGGTGGCGCAGCAACCTTCATGGCCGAATATGCCCCGGACCGCAAACGTGGCTTCTTTGGATCATTCCTTGAGTTCGGCACACTGGGCGGGTTCGCCTTAGGCACTGGAATCATGCTTCTGCTGCAGATCACCTTGGGCGAAGAATCCATGATGGCTTATGGCTGGCGCATCCCGTTCTTCCTCGCATTACCGATGGGCCTGATCGGTTTGTACTTGCGAAGCAAGTTGGAAGACACCCCAGTCTTCCAGGAGATGCAAGAAGCCGAAGAAACCCAGCAGAAGAGCACACTCAAAGAATTAGTGATGACCTATTGGAAGCCAATGCTCACCATGAGCGGGCTGGTCATAGCACTGAACGTCGTGAATTACACCTTGCTCAGCTACATGCCGACCTATCTGGAAACTCAGTTAGGTCTGGATTCCAAGGCTTCATTGGCCACTATCTTGATCGGTGAGGTGGCCATGATGGCAGTCATCCCCTTTGCTGGATCACTCTCTGACAGGGTGGGCCGCCGACCCATGTGGTACACGTCGGTCATTGGATTATTTGTTCTGGCTGTACCAATGTTCTGGCTCATGGGACAAAGCTTTGGCTGGGCTATCGTTGGCTTTGCGGTACTCGGACTGTTGTACATTCCGCAGTTGGCAACGATTACTGCCACGTTCCCGGCCATGTTCCCCTCACATGTTCGCTTCGCCGGGTTTGCGGTCACCTACAACATTGCTACCGCACTCTTTGGCGGAACCGCGGCCATCGTTAATGAGGCTGCCATTGATGCCACAGGCTTCCTACTTTTCCCTGCGGTCTACATGATGATCGCCTGCGTCATTGGCATGATCGCCATCAAGTACATGCCGGAAACCGCGGGCGCCTCCCTACGAGGCACCGAAATCCCTGATGCCCACGACACCGGGATTCTAGCGACGGTGAAGAAGGACCAGTGAAGAAGAACTAACGCTAGACGCCTAACGTCAACCAACCGTGCGGGGCTTGGGTTTCAGTCAATTTTTGGCTAATTCCCAAGCCCCTTCGCTGTGGCACCGAGATTCACTGCGTTCAAAACCATCGGGTTGTGCGCCACAGTCCGCGCAAACAGGTTCAAGGTACTAGCATTTAGAGGGTGAATAGCCAGAACAGCTCAGCCCTGCCCGAAAAGGTTTCCGACGTCTTTGATCCAACGCGCTGGCGCGTGGTTGAAGGATTCGGCTTCACCGACGTCACCTACCACCGTCAGGTAGAGCGCAATACCTACGGCGAAATCACTCGCGACCTACCAACGGTCCGTATCGCCTTTGACCGTCCCGAGGTGCGCAATGCTTTCCGCCCGCACACCGTTGATGAGCTTTACCGCGCTATGGATCACGCCCGTATGACCAGTGATGTGGCCACCGTCATCCTCACCGGCAACGGACCATCAGCCAAAGATGGCGGGCACGCCTTCTGCTCCGGTGGCGACCAGCGCATCCGTGGCCGTGATGGCTACCGATACGCCGAGGGTGAGACCCGCGAGTCAATCGACCCTGCCCGCGCCGGACGCCTGCACATTCTTGAAGTACAGCGCCTGATGCGCACCATGCCCAAGGTTGTCCTGTGCGTGGTCAACGGTTGGGCCGCGGGTGGCGGACACTCACTGCACGTAGTTTCTGACTTGACCATCGCCTCCAAAGAAAACGGCAAGTTTAAGCAGACCGACGCCACCGTCGGTTCCTTTGATGCTGGCTATGGCTCGGCGCTGCTGGCCCGCCAGGTAGGTCAGAAGACTGCCCGCGAGATTTTCTTCCTTGCCCGCGAATACTCCGCCGATGACATGGTACGCATGGGTGCGGTTAATGAATCAGTTGATCATGAGCGTCTGGAAGAAGTTGCATTGGAATACGCAGCGGACATCGCCAAGCAATCCCCGCAAGCCATCCGCATGCTCAAGTTTGCGTTCAACTTGGCTGATGACGGACTGGCCGGTCAGCAGGTCTTTGCCGGCGAAGCTACCCGCATGGCCTACATGACCGACGAAGCCGTAGAGGGACGCGACGCGTTCTTGGGCAAGCGGGACCCTGACTGGTCCAACTACCCGTACTACTTCTAATCACTGGCACCGGCACAAGGAACCACTATGGACGCACAGCTTCAGGAACTGCTCTCGGCACTGGCCAACGCCGCTAACGACGATGGCCCGGCTGTTGAAGTCATCATCGACGAAAGTAGCGACTCAGGCTGGCGCATCGAATACCTCACCGAGCAGGATCTGCCCGGCTTTGAACAACCCATGGCGGTGGTGCGCACCTCCGGTTCTACTGGTCGGGCCAAGCGCACGGTGCTCAGTGTTGAGGCGCTGGCATCAAGTGCGCAGGCCACTGCTGAGTACCTAGGATTTGAGGGCCAGTGGTTGTTGGCTTTGCCGGTGCATTATGTGGCCGGGCTCAGCGTGCTGACTCGCTCCTTGTTCGCCGGAACCAAACCTGTGGTCATGGATTTGTCGGGTAGTTTTTCAGCTTCCTCGTTCACTCAGGCTGCACAGCAGATGGTTGAAAAGCGACGCCTCACCTCGCTGGTACCAACCCAGCTAGCTCGCCTGCTTGATGACGCTGATCCGGCTACCTTGACCGCGCTCAAACGCTTTGACGCCATCTTGCTCGGCGGAGCCCGCGCCAGCAAGGACTTGCTCGTCAACGCTCGACACCACGGACTGAAGATCTTCCAAACCTATGGGTCTTCAGAGACCTCGGGTGGATTGGTGTACAACGGCAGCGCACTGCCCAGCGTGCAGCTGGCCGAACACGATTCTCGCATCTGGGTTTCTGGCCCCATGCTGGCCGATGGCTACGTGGATTCCCCAGAGGCCACCGCAGAGCACTTTGTAGAACACGATGGACACCGCTGGTACGTTACCGATGATTTGGGCTCTGTTCAGGGCCAGCGACTAAGCATCGTTGGGCGCGTGGATGACGTGATCAACTCTGGTGGCATCAAGCTCTCAGCTTCCAAGATCGAGGGCATCCTGGAAGAATTCTTCACCCAAACCTTGGTCGTTTCAGTGCCTGATCCGCAGTGGGGTCAAAGCGTTGGCTTAGCTTTCAGCGGACCCACCAAAACCGAGGCAGCCTTCGACGCGGTGCGCCGAACCTTGGGCAAAGAAGCCGTGCCAAAGCATGTTCGGCACTACCCTAACGGGTTGCCGCAACTGCCCAACGGCAAGTTCGACCGCAAGCTGATCATTGATGAACTCGGTGCGCGCAACTAGCTCGATTCGCCTTGCCCGCCCATTCGCGGGAAACTAGAGGGTACGAGTTTTTCTTTTGCCCCGAAAGGACTGAAAGTGGCCACACTTTCCCAATGGGTCTCCGGTGCACGTTTGCGCACCTTGCCTATCGTCATCGCCCCGGTAGTTATTGGCACCGCGGCCGCAGTGGGCGAAACAGGTACCCTTCACTGGGTCCGTTTTGTTCTGGCGTTGATAGTCGGTTTGCTGTTGCAGGTTGGCGTTAACTACTCCAACGACTACTCCGATGGAATCCGCGGCACTGACGATGATCGTGTCGGCCCATTGCGTCTTACGGGCTCCAAACTCACTGCCCCGAAGAACGTACGCAACCTCGCCTTCGCCTGCTTTGGTCTGGCAGCTATTGCGGGCCTGACCCTGGTGGTCGTCTCCGCATCATGGCCGTTGTTGCTAGTTGGCGTGGCAGCCATTTTTGCTGCGTGGGGCTACACCGGTGGCAAAAATCCTTATGGCTACCGCGGCCTTGGTGATATCTACGTCTTCATCTTCTTTGGATTAGTAGCGACCCTGGGCACGACCTTCACTCAGATCAATGAACTGCCACTGACCTCCATATTGGGTGCGATTGGTACCGGTTTGATTGGCTGCGCGCTACTCATGGCCAACAACGTTCGGGACATCCCCACCGATAAAGAGGTTGGGAAAATTACCTTGGCTGTGCGCCTCGGCGAACACAATGCCCGTCTGAGCTACGTGTTGATGATTGCCGTAGCGATCTTGTTGCCACTGCTAGCTACCGGAACTTTCCCTTGGCTGTGGTTGCTACTGCTTACTTTCATCCCAGCTATCGCACCATCGTTGCTGATGCTGCGTGAACACGAGCTTCCCAAGCTGGTTAAGGTTCTCAAGCAGACCGGCATGCTGAACATGGTCTATGCCTTGCTCTTTGCGCTGGCCATTATCTTGCAGACTTGGTTCTAGCCCACCGGGTATTTAGCGCTTAATCACCAAAGCCTTGGCTCATCACTGCCCTCGCGGGAAATGATGAGCCAAGACTTTTTTCTGCTCAAAAGGTCACTGGAGTTAAGAACTCAGTTACCGAGCACGCAAATTATGTTGACGTTTATTCTGCAGTTCGGTGATTGCGTCGCTGATCTTCATCAAATTCATCTTCGACAGCTTCATCGTCCAGCTGCTTCTGCGTCTTACTTGCCGAGGTTTTAGCAAAAGCTTTACGCACGTCCTCGTTCGCTTTTAGACGAAGTTTATTAAAGAACAAGTAGGCTACCGCGAACGCGAAGATCAGCCCGATGATTCCGGAAACGAAGATAGGCCAGTTCAGACCCCACGAAAGACCAAGGAACACTGCGCAGAAGATGCCCAGGCGAAGAGCTGTATATTTCAGAAACTGCATAACTTCAAGTTTACCGATGAACCTGTGAACTCGATTATCACTAGAATGATTACATGGTCCGTCTCCTTATATTCGCAGCAGTAGTTTCGGTCGCTTTGATGATCTACACCTTGATCGAATGCAGCCGTGCGCCGAGGCATCTGATACGTTCCTTGCCGAAGCCCGCATGGTTCGTAGTGATCATCCTCTTACCGCTGATCGGTGCCGTATTGTGGTTCGTTCTTGGACGACCTCAAAGCTCGGCAAACCAACCAGCAGGGCAACAAACTGCCCCCGATGATGATGAGGACTTTTTGCGTCAGCTAGAAGTCTGGCGCCGACAGCAACAACGCGAAGCAGATACTAAGGCTCGTGAGCAAGAACTCAAAGATCAGGGCAAGATTCAAAAGAATACTAATCCTGAACCACCGGCTAAATCAGAAGACACCGACACTGATTCACCGGACACCAAGTCCTAGAAGCCAGTAGCGGCCTACTCACGGCCCGTAGAACACAAGCCCCGACATTTCCGTTACCGCGCCCTCGCGTGGCGCTCACGGAGGCCGGGGCTTTGTTGTACCTGTTGCTCGGCTGGCGTGGTCTGAGATGAGTAGCGTGGATCAGTTGGGTAGCTCAGATCAGTTGGGAACAAGGTGCCGAGCCCAGCGCCCTTCAAGGCCCAGAATGATCCGCCAACGACAAACGGCGAGCAATACCCCTGATGGGTGTCGCTCGCCGTTTGTGTATTGCTGCGGGGTCTAGACGCCCGCGTAGGAGTGTAGTCCGTTGAAGAAGATGTTCACGATGGTGAAGTTGAAGACCACGCAGAGGAAGCCGATAATCGACAGCCATGCTGAACGTGGGCCGGTCCAGCCACCGGTAGCGCGGGCGTGCAGGTAGCCTGCGTAGACAACCCAGATCACGAAGGACCAGACTTCCTTTGGATCCCAGCCCCAGTAGCGTCCCCACGCTGCTTCGGCCCAGATGGCGCCAGCCATCACGGTGAAGGTCCACATGACAAACGCGATGGTGTTGATGCGGTAGGCGAAGTTCTCCAGTGCACCTGCGCCAGGTACTACGCGCATGAATGGCAACTTGTCGCTAAGACCTGAAGCCAAACGGTTCATGCGCGAGTGCTGCAGCAACTGCAAAACGTTCATGGCGAAGCTAATGGCAAACAGTGAAGAGGAAAGCACTGCAATGGAAACGTGGATGACGATCCATGGCGACTGTAACGCTGGCACCAGGTGACCTACTGGAGTAGGGAAACCGATGGTAGCTGCACACAGCATCAAGGTGACCAGACCAGAGATGAACGAACCCATGAAGCGCAGGTCCTTGATGATCAGAATGATCAGGTACACCAAGGCAACAAGGAATGCACCGGTGGTGAGGAACTCGTACATGTTGCCCCATGGCACACGGTGAGCAGCCAGAGCACGGGAAACCACAGCGAAACCGTGAAGCGCAGCGGCAAGCCACATCAGCACTACGGCGATGCGCGCCATGGGGCGCTTCGCCGAGAAGCTGGTGTAGGTCATCTTGTCCGAGACGATCTCTTCACTGATGTGATCTGCTCGGCTATTTTCGCCGCGGCGTTTGCGATTGCTTCCAGCAACAACGTTGCCAGCACCAACGAGCAGTTCTTCGTCACGCTTGAGCGCAGCAGAGTCCATCTCGGTAATGGACTTGTTGGTCTTGGCCAAATCAAGAGCAAAGATGATGAAGACTACGCCATAGACCATGGCTGCCAGCAGCATGAACAACTGGCTGTATTCACCCAGCGATTCATTAATTGGTGATAATGCCCCAGCGTTACCCATTTACTGCTCCTTGGTTCTGCTCCTGGCTTGCCAATGGCCAAGCCTTGTCAAAGATTTTTTGTAGTTCTGAAGCTTCGCGTTCCAGTCGTGGGTCTTCGCCACGGGCCAACAGCGCATATTCGATACTACGCTTGCCATCAACCTGCACCAGTTTGATCCAGACACGACGACGCGGAGTAAACAGCGAGACGCCAAGTCCGATGAGAGCCAGAGCCGCAAAGATACCAATTGGCAGCTTGCCCGGGTCGTAGTTCACATCCAAGGCTACGTAGCGCTTGAGGTCATCAAAGGTGATGCTTCCCTTGCCATCTGGAAGATCGTAGGTCTGGCCAGCTTCAAGACGAATACCACCGGCGTCGAGGTCGCGACTGTTCAGTGCCTTCATCTTCGCGGTATCCAGCACAAAGACGTTCTGCGGATTGCCATTGTCTAGGCCTAGATCACCGTAGAAGGAGTTCAGGTGCAGCTGCGGGTTGATCGCGTTAGGATCTCCCGAGATACCAAATCCCTTTTCATCTACCAGCGCGGTAGGAAGTAGGAATCCCTGGAAGCCCAGCTGATCGGGCTTAGCGTCAGGCACCTTCAGCACGAAGATTGAAGTGTAAACGGAGTCCTGCGGAACTGAAGCTACCGGACCCGAGTAAGAAACGTTGCCTTTACCATCACGCACGGTGATGACCGGTGCATAGCCGTTGCCCACCAAGTAAACATCCGCGCCATTAATACGTAGCGGATGGTTCACTTTCAGGTCTTGTTTTACCGGTTCTGACTGCGCAGTCTTACGGACCTGCACGTGCGCGGTGAAGTCCAGCGGCTGTCCAAAATGTGCCTCTGATTCACGGTCAAAGACGATGTCGAATTTATCGAGTTTCACCGAGTAACCAGGAAGTTTGTCAGCATTAAACGCGGTTCCCGGAGTGAACGAGTCGTAGGCAACCAGCGAGTTAACGAAGGTCTCCCCCTCAACAACCACACGCTGTCCGGTGTAGCCGAAGGCCCCACCCACGGCGGCGGCAACCAGCACACCAATCAACGAGATGTGGAACATCAGGTTGCCGATTTCACGAACGTAACCACGTTCTGCTGCTACCGAACGTCCCGTCGCATCCTCGCGGCGTTCTACTCGATAACCACGCTTTTTCAGGATCTTGTAGGAGTCCTCAATGATTTGGTCATCATCGGGGGTATCCGACTCACCTTCGAGAATCTCGTAGGAAGTATATTGCGGCAAACGGTTAAGGCGAGCCGGAGTGCGTGGTGGTGGAGTACGCAGTGCTTGCGCGTGCTTACGCACACGCGGAATGATGCAGCCAACCAAGGAGATGAACAGCAGAATGTAGATCGCTGAGAACCAGACCGAGGAATAGACGTTGAACATCTGGAAGCGATCAAGCCATGGACCGGCCACCGGGTGCTGGTCAATGTAGCCTACGACGTTTTCTGGCCCCGAGGGACGCTGCGGGAAAATCGATCCCGGTACAGCAGCAACAGCCAATAGCAACAGCAAGAACAAAGCTGTTGGCATGGATGTTAGTTGAGTCCAGATCCACCGCAGGGTACCGACGAACCCTAATGCGGGTGCGTCTTGGGTGCCTTTGGACTTCCGTTGTTTTTTCGCCATTAAATTGGCAACCTCACTTCATTGGCAAACCAGTTTTGCAGTTCTGACACCCAAGTGCCCCATAGGCCAGTCACCATGGCTACGCCGAGGGCCATGAGCATTGCGCCGCCAAAACGCATGATGAATACCTGATGTTTGCGGAAGAACGCTAATGCCTGCATTCCGCGCTGTAGTCCAAGGGCTATCAGGATGAACGGCAACCCTAGTCCTAGGCAGTAGAACGCCGTGAGCAATGTGCCTCGTGCGACGTTGGCTCCGCCACCGGTTGACATGATTAGTACCGCGCTCAAGGTTGGGCCGATGCACGGTGCCCAGCCTAGACCGAAGGTCAGGCCAAGTACCGGAGCACCCCATAGCCCGGCCGGTGGTTTTTTGTGGATCTTACGGTCACGCTGCATCCATGAGAATCCGCCCATGAAGACGATGCCCATAAAAATTACGACAATGCCCAGAATCTGGGTGACCCACGATCCGTTGAATTTTAGCCAGGCGGTCGCCTGGCTGAACAGCACGCCAGCTGCGATGAAAACTACGGAGAATCCAAGAACAAACAGCAAGATTCCAAGGACTACCCGGCCTCGTCGGTGTTCTTTGAGATCCGCTCCGGTCAGGCCGGTGACGTAGCCAAGAAATCCGGGAACCAGTGGCAGAACGCAGGGAGAAAGAAATGATACTAATCCCGCCAACACCGCTACCGGCGACGCGAGTAATAACGACCCGTCTAGGACGATGTCGGCAAATGGATTTGAGGTCAACGCCTAGCTCACAACTCTTCGGTCAAAGCAGTATCGATCAGCGACTTCAAAGTGCCCGGATCCGCTGCACCAATAACGCGGGCGCGCACTCGTCCCTTGCGGTCTAGGACCAGGGTGGAAGGAACGGCTTGCAAAGGCACGTACTTGGTCATAGCTAGCTGAATATCGCCAGAGGTGTCTTGGATTGATTCATAAGGAAGGTCAAAGGTGCGTTCAAACGCCTTGGCTGCCTCCGCTTCATCGCGCACGTTGACGCCAATGAATTCCACCTTGTCGCCAAACTTGTTGGCCAACTTCTTCAAATCTGGAGCTTCGATGCGACACGGTGCACAGGCGGCGTACCAGAAGTTCAGCACTACCGGCTTGCCTTCCCACTTACTGAAGTCAACGTCGGTGCCGTGGTACGTGGTCGCGGTGATGTCTACTGGTTCGCTGCGCTTGGATGCTTCGTATTCCTGCACAGCTCCGTCGCCAGCAATGTAGTTTTTCCCATCGCCGTTGTTTGCTTGCGCAGTCAACGAATCTTCCTTGGCGCCGCAAGCAGCCAAGGGAACGATCGCGGCGGTAAGCATCAACGAACGCAGCATGGTGCGTCGGCTCAGATTGCGCGGGGTTGGCACAGGATCAGTCATTTACTTAGGCTCCAGGAATATTCGCTGCGCCGGCCAGTAGCTCGGGGTTTGGTTCGGTGTACCTCACGGAGACTAATTCGTCCCCTTCAAAGTCGAAGCTCGTGACCGAGGCCAGCGTGCATTCGCGCTGACGCGGGTCGTGCCACAACGGCTTCTTCTCGGCTGCTCGGCGAGTGACCCAGATAGGAAGCTGGTGACTAACAATGATCACTTCGGCGCCTTCGCCGTGTTCGGCGACAGCAGCGCGACGATGCGCATCCATGGCTTCACGCATGCGCTGAACCTGCTGCGCATAAGGTTCGCCCCATGATGGCTTGAGTGGGTTGACCAACAATGGCCAGAACTTCGGCTGACGAAGGTGCTCGGCGACCTTGGACAGGCCTTGAAGTTTGTTACCGGCTTCGATGACGCGGTCATCAGTGCGAATCGGCAGGTTCAGGGCGTGGCTGGTGGGAGCAGCGGTTTGCTGGGCACGGATCAATGGCGAAGCAACCAAGCGAACCACATTGGCTCCCTCGGCCTGACGCTGAGCGAAAAATTCGCCGGCCGCATCAGCCATTTTGAATCCCAGCTCGGAGAGCCCGTAGCCGGGGATCCGTCCGTAAAGAATACGGTCAGGGTTGAAAACTTCCCCGTGGCGCAACAAATGGACGGTCGATAAAGGCATACCTCCAGTCTCTCAAATGTTCAGTGCAAAATAGTCATATTGTGTCCACCATCAACTATTCACAGCCCATGCATGGGATTCCCATATAGAAAAACCATCCTTTTGGATGGGGTAGCTCACAGCGCCGAGTACTAGTCTTGAACACAACAACAAGTTGACCCCTAAAGGATGATGGATCATGAGTAATTACGACCCGAATCAACCCGGCCAGCCCTACAATCCTGAGTCCGGCGCTCAAGGTTCAAATCCGAACCCTTACGGCGAAAACCCGTATGCACAGCAGCCTTCCCCGTACGGACAAAACCCATACGGTCAGAACCCGCAAGCCGGGCAAGATCCTTACGCACAAGCTCCGATGACTGCTGGCTACAACCAGTTCCCTACCCAGGGTGGCTACGCCGCAGTTCAGCCTCCAGCAACCCGACCAAAGACCTTGCAGATTGCTTTTATCTTGATTCTGCTTTCGGGTGTTGTCGGTGCGATTGCTAGCTGGATGATCTCCACCTCAAATCTGTTCACCAACATGGTTGCTTCCCAGTGGGCAGCGGTGGAGACAGAACTAGAAACGCAGATGGAAAGTTCGCCTGAAATGGCTAACGACCCAACCCTGCAGCAGATGATGAACAGCCCCGAAGCGTTCATGGCACAGGCCAGCTCGGTAGTGGCCGGCATCAGCATTGTTGGTGCCATCATCTCGGTACTTCTGTACTTCTTGGTGGGCTTCTTTGTAGGCCGTGGTGTGGGCGCGATGCGCATTATCGCTACCATCTTGGCTGTACTGTCACTGTTCGGCATGTTCTCAACCGTGTCCGCCATCAGCATGTACGGCGACTCCCAGGCCGGTGTCCTGAGCGCGGTCTACATCATTGGTGTATTGCTTGGCATTGCTGGTGTGGTCTTTGCTTGGCTTCGTCCATCATCCGAATACATTGCAGCCCGTCGCATGGCTCGTCGCGCCGGTTACCGGTAAACAGCTGGAGCGCCCTGACTTCAGGGCAAATAGCTAAGGCGTTGCCTGTTTTGTCATCACTGACAAAACAGGCAACGCCTTTTTTATTACTAAAAGCTGGTTAGCCTTGCACGGCCAGATAAGCCAGAATCTGCAATTCAGTCGACAGATCAACACGGCGTAAGTTCATGCCGGTTGGAACTTTCAAAGGTTTCGGGGCAAAAGAGAGCACCGATCGCACGGAATTTTCAGCAAGTACATAAACGAGATCTTGAGCAGCGTCGCCAGGGACCGCTAGCACCGCAATGTTGATTTCTTCGCGGGCTACTACTTGGGCAAGATCCGCTATTGACTCAACGGTCAGTTCACCGACTTTGTCACCGATTAGGGTAGGGTCAACATCCAAAATGGCTTTGACATTGAAGCCACGCGAAGTGAAACCCGCGTATCCGCTCAACGCGCGGCCCAGGTTACCGGCACCGACAATCGCTACTTTCCAGTCTTGGTTCAGCCCCAAGGTCCGACTGATGTGTTCAGCCAGTTCTCGCACGACATAACCGACTCCACGCGTTCCATAGGAGCCGAGCCATGAAAGATCCTTACGCAAGATTGAGGGGTTCACCCCAGCCTCTTTGGCCAACACCCCGGAGCTGGTGCGTTCGCGCCCTTGGGCTTCGAGAGTGTTCAACGCCCGCAGGTACTGAGTGAGTCGAGCCAAGGTGGCTTCAGGCAGGACACGAGCTTCAAGCTCAGACATCTTCGTTCCCCTGCACTTTCCAATGGGCTAAGCGAGCACCGCGCATGTTCATGTTTGTGGCAACGGCTAGTTGGTGAGCAGACGCTCAAGCCGTTGTGGATCGATGGTCCAGAAGTCTCGGACCTGTCCGTCAATGAACAGCACTGGAACCTCTTCATGATGCTTTGCCAACAGATCAGGATTCTGATCTATGTCTATCTCAGAAAATTCCATATTCAACCGGCCCGTCACTTCTGCCACTGTCTGCCGAGCGGCGTGACAAAGGTGGCAGTCTTTTCTAACCAACAGTTGAATCTGATGCAAAGTACTCACCTGTCCATAATCTCACGAGCCGTAACCACGCTTGAACTTTAAGATGAAATAAACTGGATCAAATGTCTTCCTCAGAATTTGACTCCACGCAGTCTCAAGCTCCGGCATCGGGTACCGTCGCCGCATTTTTTGATGTGGACAACACCCTGGTTCGCGGTGCCTCGCTTTATCTACTGGCGCGCAAACTCCGTGAACACAAATTCTTCCAATTCCGCGAGATCCTATGGTTCGCGTTGAAACAACTGCGCTATGCCGCCCGTGGCGAGCATTTGGGCGACATCCATCAGATTCGTGACCGTGCGTTGATGATGGTGCGCGGAATCCCGGTGGCCGAAATTGAGCAAATCGGCAACGAGATCTATGACGAGTTCATCGAACCGAAGCTGTGGTCCGGGACCGTGGCCATTGCCCGTCAGCACCTGCATGTAGGTCGCGAAGTCTGGCTGGTCACCGCCACTCCCCTGGAAGTGGCGAATGTCATCTCGGATCGGCTCAATCTTTCCGGCGCTTTGGGCACCGTGGTGGAAAGTAAGGACGGTTTGTACACCGGGGCGTTGGCTAGCCCAATTCTTCACGCAGCCGAAAAAGCGCAAGCTGTTCGGTCCCTGGCTAAGGCTCGCGGGATCTCACTTTCGCGTTCCTGGGCCTACTCGGATTCCTACAATGACGTTCCATTGCTAGAAGCCGTTGGCCATCCTGTGTGCATCAATCCGGATGCTCGGTTACGTGCCTACGCCAAGCGCAGAGGCTGGCAAGTTTACGATTTCCGCACCGGCCAACGAGCCGCCAAGCTCAGCCTGCGAGCAGCCGGAGTCATCGGTGCGCTGTGGGCCGCTAGGCGCTCTATCCTGCGCCGTTCCGGCTCTTAGCAGGGTGTTAGTTACTTCTGGATAAAGCAATCGCCACCGTTTGCAGTTCAACTGCATATCGGTGGCGATGATTGCCTAGCGGCAAAGTGCTCGAAGTAGATTTACTTCTTATTGCGACGCTGGTGACGAGTCTTACGAAGCAATTTACGGTGCTTCTTCTTGGACATACGCTTGCGGCGCTTCTTGATAACAGAGCCCATAATGGTTCCTCACAAACTAATAAATGCGTCAACCCAAAATATCTGCTTGCACGCAAGCAAAAGGACAAGGTTGACCGGACGTTAAACGTTCCTTAATAGATTACCCGCTTTTCGGTCATGCTCTGACCATCGTGCGGACTAACGGCCGTATGAACCAGTACCGTGCTGCGGATCAATAGCCGCGGCACTTAGGTAGGATTCGACAGCGTTCTCCGGTACACGATAGGAGCGACCGAACTGAACGGCAGGCAGATCGCCTGCGTGAATCAGCCGATAAACCGTCATTTTGGAAACACGCATCATGTCAGCCACTTCGGCTACCGTCATGAAACGGGCTCCTGCAAAATTCTGTCTATCCGTCATGCGGGATATTCTCCTGACGCTGATCTCTATTTCGTCGCGTTACTAGCGAAGGTGAACTTACACGACTTTGGATCAACATCGGCGATCAGGTTCACGTTCGCTTTGTCCTAGTCTAATCGCACTTTGGTAACTTTCGCATCACGCAACACTTCAGGGCGCATCTGAATCAAAAATTTTGTTGCTTAATTGAGACAATTCGCGAGCCACGGTCCAATACAACCGGCGGTGACACGCGAGTCGTAATCAAAGGATTCCCCTAGATGACGCCTTGGGCCAGCATGGCGTCCGCTACCTTCACAAAGCCAGCGATGTTGGCACCGGCAACATAATTGCCTGGTATGCCGTACTCGTCAGCGGTTGTCGCACATCGGTCGTGAATGCCCACCATGATCTCGGTCAGACGCTGCTCGGTGTGTTCGAAACTCCACGAGTCACGGCTGGCGTTTTGTTGCATTTCCAGCGCTGAGGTTGCCACGCCACCTGCGTTGGCTGCCTTACCTGGGCCAAAGAGCACCCCGGCTTCTTGGAAGAGTGAGGTTGCAGCAGCGGTTGTTGGCATATTGGCGCCTTCGGCAACAGCAATGGTTCCTGCGGCCACCATCTTCTTCGCGGCACTTTCATCCAGCTCGTTCTGCGTTGCGCAGGGCAGTGCGACGGTTCCAGCAACGTCCCACACGCTGCCAGCTTCAACGTAGTGCACCCTGCTGGTTCCACGGCGTTGTGCGTATTCGGCAATACGTCCGCGCTCAACTTCCTTGATCTGGCGTAGCAGTTCTAGGTCGATGCCATCTTCGTCAACGATGTAGCCGGCCGAGTCCGATGCGGTCACGACCTTGGCGCCTAGGTTGGCAGCTTTCTCGATGGCGTGAATGGCCACGTTACCGGATCCCGAGATAATCACCCGTTGCCCGTCGAAGGACTGGCCGCGGGTCTTGAGCATTTCTTGGGTGAAGATCACGGCCCCGTAGCCGGTTGCTTCCGGGCGAACCAACGAGCCGCCCCAGCTCAGTCCTTTGCCGGTCAAGACGCCAGATTCGTAGCGGTTGGTAATGCGCTTGTACTGTCCGAAGAGATAGCCGATTTCGCGGCCGCCCACGCCAATATCACCGGCAGGCACATCGGTGTATTCGCCAATGTGACGGTACAGCTCGGTCATGAACGATTGGCAGAAGCGCATAACTTCACCGTTGGACTTTCCCCGTGGATCAAAGTCAGACCCACCCTTGCCGCCACCAATAGGCATACCGGTTAGGGAATTCTTGAAGATTTGTTCAAAGCCTAGGAACTTGACGATGCCTAGGTACACCGAGGGGTGGAAACGCAGTCCACCTTTGTACGGGCCTAATGCGGAGTTGAACTCAACGCGGAAGCCTCGGTTGATTTGGACTCGACCTTGGTCATCAACCCATGGCACACGGAAAATGATCTGTCGTTCGGGTTCGCACAAGCGTTGCAGGATCGCTGCTTCAGCATATTCGGGATGTTTGAGCGATACAGCTTCAAGGCTGTCGAATACTTCGGTGACCGCTTGGTGGAATTCTGATTCTCCGGGGTTACGACGGAAAACTTCATCACGAATCGTTGTTAAGTGCGTATCCAAGTTTCTCTCCTCATCAAACGGGGCAGGAACATGCGCACTGGGAAACTTACCCGTTGCGACACTGCCCCGCTTTCGAGAGTGTCATGGAGAACACACCGAGCTAAAATTTGCCGTTAAAAACCAGAAACATAACCGTAACTTGAAAACTGGGGATCACTTAGCGACGGCGGCCAAAGCGCGGAAGCCGCTCCAAGAATTCTTGAGCACGTCCAGTAACTTGTTCCAGGCCTCGGCCAACGCTGCGGCCAATCTGTTGCGCAGTGGGGTTGGCGGTTGTTGCCAGCTCAGTGCCCGCTTCAGATTCATGGAGTTCTTGTTGCTCATCGAGTACTTGTTCTGGCAGCAGATCGGCGCACCAACGAACAAGCTGCTCTAGCGCGGAGGTATCGATGCTGTAGATACGGCGCTGCCCGGCAGCGGCCATGCTCACCAGCTGCGCCTCACGTAATACCTTCAGGTGCTTGGATACCGTGGGCTGGGAAATTTCCAGCTCGGTTACCAAAGCGCCCACCGCTTTCGGTTCGCTTTTGAGAGCTTCAATAATTTTGCGTCGGGTTGGTTCTGCCAAAGCCGAGAACACTTCATCAATTGCCACACACATAACCCTAACGGCATATGACCTTCTGGCCATTGATTTCGCCGGGCTATCCATGGTGAAATTCACGGCAATTGCCTAACCGATGAAGTTCAAAGGCTCAGTCAAACCAGGGGTCGAGTCCAAAGAGCGGGAAGATTTCCTTGCGAGTCGCGATGATGGTGCGGTCCACTGGATCGGCTGGATCGTAGCCGACTTCCCAGTTGCGCCACCACAGCTGGGCGTCATCACCCATCAGGTACGGGGTGGCACGACCGTATCGTTCCAAAACATATCGTCGGAAAGTCTCCGGGACATATGTTCTTAGCGGCACGGGCTTCCCGGCGACGATGGCCGTCAGATGAGTCCACACACGCGGGACCACTGCGCTCACGTTGTATCCGCCACCACCGGTGGCCAACCACCGACCTTCGCAGACCTCATCGGCCAGCTGGGAAATATCCAAAGCGGCCTGACGTTGCGCGTCCACGGAGAGTTTGAGGTTGGTCATGTCGTCGTCACGGTGGGCATCGCAACCATGCTGAGAAACGATAATCTCTGGCTTGAAGGCATGAACCAGCTGGGGAACAATCGCATGGAAGGCGCGCATCCATCCGGAATCCCCGGTCATGGCCGGCAGCGCCACATTGACTGCACTGCCTTCGGCTTGCTTGCCGCCAATATCGTTGGCGAATCCTGTTCCAGGAAATAACGACAGGCCAGATTCGTGGATGGATATCGTCAGTACTCTTGGGTCATCCCAAAAAATTGATTCGGTGCCATCCCCATGGTGAGCGTCAACATCGATGTAGGCAACCCGTTGCACCCCACGGTCGAGCATGCGTTGGATCGCTGCGGCAGCGTCGTTATAGACGCAGAAACCGCTGGCTTTACTTCGCGCCGCATGGTGCATGCCGCCTGCAAAGTTCACTGCTCGAACGGTACTTTCATCCATTATGGATTGCGCGGCAATCACTGAGCCACCCACAATACGCGCCGAAGCATCATGCATGCCGGCGAAGACTGGATCATCTTCGGTGCCCAAACCAAAGTCTTCTGCAATCAGTGTCGGATCTTCGCTGACCCGACGCACCTGATCAATGTAGGCCTGATCATGCACGGTTGCCACAAGCGCATCACTAGCAATTTCTGGAGCATGGATACTCACGTTTTGCGCGCTCAGCACTTCGAGTTCTCCGCTAAGGCGGTAGGTCAGTTCTAAACGTGATGGGTGCATCGGATGCCAGTCGCTGAATTTGTACTTCAGATACTGTTCATCCCACATGACCATAGTTGGGCGAGGAGCCTGCTGCGGATCTAACACTTTTTCAGGCTACCTGATAGTGATCCAACTCATGAATATATGACGTATTCGGCCACGCAGTGATTCTTTAAGGCGATATGACAAGCGTTTGGCCCGGGAAACGCGTAAATTACTAGGAGGACTTGAACCTCCACACCTTTATTCCACCCGGCCAGAAGAAACGGCGAGTCATCGATGAGCATAGGCAGTGAACTGGGCCCCAGCGCCCGGGCAGCTGAATTGCGCGAGAAGCGCCGCAAGCAACGGTTTGCGTTTCGCGCGAGAATTGCTGACATCACCGTACGCTCCCCCGCGCGCTTAACGCTGAGCGTCTTTCTCTTAGCGATCACACTTTTCACTTCCCTGCTCGCTGCCCCGTTTTCTTCTTCTAAGGGTGAAGTGACTCCCCTGCACGACGCGCTGTTTACCGCAGTTTCTGCGGTGTGCGTGACTGGTCTAACCACCGTCTCAACCGCAGCGCACTGGTCCTTTGTTGGACAGCTGATCATGCTGATCGCTGCATTCATGGGTGGTTTGGGCATTTTGACGCTGGCCTCGATCATGTCGTTGGCCGTCTCACGCAAGTTGGGCGTCCGCGCCAAGCTCATGGCACAGAAGTCCATGGACAGTTCAGGTGCCTCCGCGTTGGGCGAGGTTAGTTCCTTGCTGCGCATCGTGATCACCACTGCCGTGAGCCTTCAGGGACTTATCGCGCTGTTCCTGATCCCGCGCTTCTATGTTCTGGGCGAAAGTTTTCTTTCCTCTATTTGGCACGGGATTTTCTATGCCGTCTCAGCGTTTAACAACGCCGGGTTCACTCCCCACTCAGATGGTTTGGTGCCTTACGAAACTGACCTGTGGATCTTGATCCCTTTGATGGTCGGCGTGTATGCCGGCTCGCTGGGCTTCCCAGTAGTCATGGTCTTGTTGGCGCACAAGTTCAACGTCAAAAAATGGAACTTGCACACCAAACTGACCATGCTGGTCACCACGCTATTGCTCTTTGCTGGCGCGTTACTGTGGCTGGTATTTGAATGGTCCAACCCGCGTACCCTGGGTGACATGTCCATAGGCGACAAGGTCATTCATGCTTTATTTGCCTCGACGATGACGCGCTCTGGCGGCTTCAACTTGGTTGATCAAAATGACATCCACCAGGTGACGGTGTTGCTCACCGATGCATTGATGTTTGCTGGTGGCGGTTCCGCATCCACCGCCGGCGGTATTAAGGTCACCACCATCGCTGTTATGTTCCTAGCAATCATGGCCGAAGTTCGAGGTGACACCGAAGTGACCGCGTTTGGTCGCCAAATTCCCCAGGGAACAATGCGCGTAGCTATCTCGGTAGTTGCGATGGGCGGTTCGTTGGTCATGGTGGCCACCGGCGTTTTGGTCACCATCGATGAGTCTGTTGGTTTTTCCCGTGCCTTGTTCGAATCCATTTCAGCTTTCGCCACCGTCGGATTAAGTACCGGCGTGTCTCAAGAGATGCCACCGGCCGGTAAATACGTACTCAGTATCCTTATGTTTGCTGGACGTATCGGTAGCATCACCCTAGCTAGCGCGCTGACCATGCGCCACCGTAACTCCCTGTTTAGACTTCCAGAAGAGAGGCCGCTCATTGGCTGACAAGAATATAGACCACAATGCCCCAGTTCTGGTGATCGGTCTGGGACGTTTTGGTGCCTCCGTAGCCGAAACGTTGGTCAAGCAGGGCCGAGAAGTTTTGGCCATCGAACGCAGCCCAGAACTCGTTCAGCAGTGGGCCAGTACGCTCACCCACGTGGTCGCCGCTGATGCCACGAACATTGATGCACTACGTCAGCTTGGTGCCCAAGAGTTCTCCTCCGCCGTGGTTGGCGTGGGTACTTCCATCGAGTCATCCGTGCTGATCACGGTGAACTTGGTGGACTTGGGAATTGAGCATCTGTGGGTCAAGGCCATTACCCCTTCGCACGGCAAGATCCTCACGCGCATCGGTGCCAATCACGTGATTTACCCGGAAGCAGATGCTGGGGTCCGTGCCGCGCACTTGGTCGGTGGACGTATGTTGGACTTCATTGAATTTGAAGACGGCTTTGCCATCGTGAAGATGTATCCGCCAAAGGAGACTCAGGGCTTCACCCTTGCGCAGTCCCAGGTTCGTTCTAAGTACGGCGTGACCATTGTCGGTGTGAAACCGCCCGGTGAAGATTTCACGTACGCTGTGCCAGACACCATCGTGACCCGTAGAGACGTGCTGATCGTTTCTGGGCACGTGGACTTGCTAGAAAGATTTGCGGCCCGTCCGTAGGCCATTGCACGGCGCTTGGCACGGATGGAAGAGGCCGGTACCCCTTAGGGGTACCGGCCTCACTCATCTTTAGTTGTAAAAAGAAACGGCGATTAGCCTAGTTCCTCGCTGAGCTTGGCCGCACGTGCAGCAGCAGCCTGGGTGCCCGCAGCAATAATCTTTGGGATACCCTGCTCATCAAAAGTAAGGATGGCCTGCTCGGTGGTGCCCTTAGGGCTGGTCACAGCCTTGCGCAGCTCACCCGGGTTAGCGTTCGGATCAGAAAGCATCTTGCCGGCACCGGCAACGGTGGCTCGGGCCAGATCGATGGATAGCTTTTCATCCAGACCCATCGCTACACCGGCGTTAGCCATGGCTTCAGCCAGGTAGAAGGCGTAGGCAGGGCCTGATCCTGAAATCGCGGAGAGTGCATTTTGCTGGGACTCATCGATGACGTGAACGTCGCCGGAACCTGAAAGTAGGTCGCTGACAAGTTTGGTCTGCGTTTCGCTCACGCTTTGAGCTGGGCTCAAGCCAACTACGCCTGCGCCAACCATCAATGGGGTGTTTGGCATGGAGCGAATCACCGGCTGGTCAGCAGGCAAGTGTGCCTGCATGCTTGCCAGGGTGATGGCGGCAGCGACTGAAACGACAACCTTTTCTGCGGTGAGGGATTCGGAAATCTCTTCACACAAGTCAGTAATTCCTACTGGCTTTACACCCAGGAAAATGATGTCGGAGTCGGCGGCAGCCTTAGCATTGGCCGATGAGTCTTCTTCGCTAACCAGCACGTTGATGCCTAGTTCGCGAAGTTCTGCAGCTCGCTTGTCGCTACGGATGGTGGCGGTGATCAGCTTGGGATCGTGGCCTGAAGCGACAATGCCGCGAAGGATGGCACCATTCATGGATCCGGTGCCGAGGAAGGACAGTTTTAGGTTCTTTGTTGCTTCACTCATAAGTTCATTGTTTCATTGGGTCGCGCTCGGAGCTTGCAGATAAGTGCTCACGAGCAAATTCAAGGGTCTTTCCCAGCCACTCTTCTTTTTGGCCGGCATTCTTTGCCTTGCGCGTGGAGACTTCAACCGCCATGGTTCCTGACCACTGAACGTCCCGCAAATACTGCAAGGTTTCGGCCACGCGCTGTGTTCCTAGGCCCGGTACCAAGTGCTCGTCTTTACCGTTATCAAGACCGTCGCAAAGGTGCACGTGGGTTAATCGCTCACCGAGGTCCTCCACGGCTTGGCGTGAATCGGTATTGGCAATGGCAGCGTGGGAGAAGTCCCACGTGACGTGTTGGTAATTTTGCGGAACTGGGTTCCAGTGCGGCAAGTACATTTTTGCCTCGCGGCCTCGGGCGCGCCACGGGTACATATTCTCCACGGCGATTTTCATCCCGGTGGTATCAACCAGACGCTGGACACCATCGGCGAAGCCTTCAGCGTAGGTGCCCTGCCATCTGAATGGCGGGTGTGCCACTACGACGCTGGCGCCCACTGCTTGAGCCAGGATGACCGAGCGTTCCACTTTGGCCCAGGCCGAACCCCACACCTGCTGAGTCAACAACAGGGTCGGTGCGTGGATGGCCATAATGGGCAGTTGGTACTTATCCATCAATTTTTTGAGCGCGTCAGCGGACTGGCTTGCAGCATTTCCGGTAATCAGGACCTCAATGCCGTCATATCCCACGTCTTTGGCCATAGCGAACGCGTCATGGACCGATAGCGGGTAGACGGACGCGCTGGACAAGGTGACCGGCACCCGGTGAGAACTCTTCTGGTCTTCCATGCCCCTGCCTCCTGTTACGGTGGCGCCCTAGTTCAAGGGCACCTGTATCACTGAGAAACTCTAGCTACTTGGCTCTTTCAAGAACTGGTCTTTTTCATAAGCCAAGGGTACTTCTCCCACACCCACGCTACTACTGAGCGGTGTCGCTGAAGCAAACATCACGTGATCAAAACGGCGCAGCATCAATCCTTCACGAATTGCCCATGGGCAGATTCGGATGGATTTCAGCTTCAACGCGCTCATCGCTTCGTGAGCCACAATGGCGCCAGCTAACAACTGCGGTGCACGGATCTCTGAGACCCCTGGCAGCTCGGCTCGCTCGGCCCAGCTCATCGCTGTCAGACGGTTAGTCCAGAGCTTTAGCGCGTCACGGTTGAGTACACGTTTCACGTACGGACCTTCATCACTCGGAGCAGCTCCGGTGATGCGGGCCAATGAACGGAAAGTTTTAGATGTTGCCGTGGCCAACGTTGGTTTTCCGTATTGGCGCAGCTCGGTCGAAGGGTCATTCAGGACGTCGCGTACATAGGTACGCAATTCCTTGACCTCTTTGATCGACGGCAAGTCATTCGGCAGCCATTCACGAGTCAGGCGTCCGGCACCCAAAGGCACCGAGAATGCGGCCTGTGGGAATTCGTCGGTGCCATAGGCCAGCTCTAACGAACCGCCACCCATATCCAGGTTGAGGATAGATTCCGAAGACCAACCAAACCAACGACGTACCGAGTAGAAGGTCATGCCGGCTTCTTCTTCACCGGATAGTTCCATCAAGCTCACACCGGTCTGAGTTTTGACTCGTTCCAGCACACTGGCACCGTTGGAAGATTCACGAATAGCCGATGTACAGAAGGCCATAAAGTCTTCCACCTGATGGCTTCCAGCAAATTTCACTGCTTCATCAATAAATGAAATCAGCTCTTGCTGGCCCTCTTCGGTGATGGCACCGTATTCGTTGAGGTAGCGCACCAAGGACAGTGGACGCTTGTGCGATGCATAGGGAACCGGTCGGGCTCCTGGGTATGCGTCGACGAGCAAAAGGTGAACGGTATTCGAACCGATATCCAGTACACCTAGTCGCATGGTGCGCTCCTCATTTGGCCGAGCAAAAAATTCTAATCAGTCTTTTTTGCGGTCGTCTTTTTGGTCGTAGTCTTCTTTGCTGGCGCCTTCTTGGCGGTGGCTTTCTTGGCCGGAGCCTTCTTCGCTGGCGCCTTCTTCGCGGTACGTTTTACCGGGCCGCGGGCGCGCTTGTCTGCCAGCAATTCGATAGCCTGCTCGCGAGTCAGCTCCTCCAACGACGTTCCTCGCGGAACGGTGATGTTGGTAATCCCATCGGTGATATAAGGACCGAAACGACCATCCTTGACCACGATGTTCTTTTCGCTTGTCGGATCCGCACCGAACTCTGCCAGTGGCGGAACAGCAGCACGGCGACCACGTTGCTTTGGCTGCGAGTAGATCTCCAAAGCTTCATCCAAAGTGATGGTGAAGATCTGATCTTCGCTCTCAATTGAGCGCGAATCGCTACCCTTCTTCAGGTATGGACCAAAGCGACCGTTCTGCACGGTGATCTCTTCGCCCTCAGCATCTGCACCCAGCACGCGTGGCAAACTCATCAGTTTCAACGCATCATCCAAGGTCACCGTCTCAACGGTCATGCTCTTGAATAGTGATGCGGTGCGAGGCTTAAGTTTGACCGGCTTCTTAGGTGGCTTTGGCTTGCCATTCTTGTAGTACTCCACAGGCTGCGCAGCCAAATCTTCGGCCGTAGGCTCTGGAATGATCTCCGTGACGTAGGCGCCATAGCGACCATCCTTGGCCACAATCGCACGGCCCGTTTCTGGGTCAGTGCCCAGTTCGTTTTCCGAGACCTGCGAAGTAGCAAAGAGCTCTTCAGCCTTCTGTGCAGTCAGCTCGTCCGGTGCCAAATCTTCAGGCACGTTGGCGCGCTGTGGCTCGGTACCTTCTTCAGCGCCTTCTGGTATGGCGCGTTCAAGGTAAGGACCGAACTTGCCCACACGCAAAGTGATGTCATCGGTGACCGGGATGGAGTTGATGGCACGCGCATCGATGTCACCGAGGTTATCGACAACATGCTTCAGGCCTTCGGATTCAGACTCTGCGCCCTTGCCGAAGTAGAAGAGGTTCAGCCAATCGCTACGAGCGCGCTGACCCTTAGCGATTTCATCGAGGTCATCTTCCAACCGTGCGGTGAAATCGTAGTCAACGTACTTAGCGAAATGCTCTTCGAGCAAACGAATAACAGAGAAAGCAATCCAGCTAGGAACCAAAGCTCCGCCACGCTTGGTGACGTAGCCGCGATCCATGATGGTGGAGATCGTTGGTGCGTAGGTTGAAGGGCGACCAATTTCGCGCTTTTCCAACTCAGCAACAATCGAAGCTTCGGTGTAGCGAGCTGGCGGCGAAGTTTCGTGGCCCAAGGCCAGAAGCTCATCTCCTGCCAAGTACTGTCCGACACTCAGCTGTGGCAGGCGTGCCTCCGCGTCAGCGGCAGCAGCTTCAATAGCCTGCTCGTCCTTGCCTTCTTCGTAGGCGGAAAGGAATCCGCGGAAGGTAATGACGGTACCGGAGGCCGAGAATTCAGCAACGCGGCTATCACTAGCGGTGCCCTGAAGCTTGATGGTGGCGGTGAAGCCCTTGGCATCTGCCATCTGCGAAGCAACGGTGCGCTTCCAGATCAGCTCGTAGAGTGCGTTTTCATCCTTGGACAGCGAGGAACGCACATCCTTGGGACGACGGAACATGTCACCGGCTGGACGGATCGCTTCGTGAGCTTCCTGTGCAGCATCGGACTTGGCCTTGTAAACACGTGGCTTGGCTGGCACCGAGTCGGCACCATAAAGTTCGGTGGCCTGCTTGCGTGCGGCGGTGGTTGCTTCCTGCGAGAGGAAGACCGAGTCCGTACGCATGTAGGTGATATAACCGTTTTCATACAGGCGCTGAGCGATCTGCATGGTCAGCTTGGAGCTCCAGCGCAACTTGCGCGAGGCTTCCTGCTGCAACGTGGAAGTGGTAAATGGTGCGGCCGGACGACGTGTGTACGGCTTATCTTCAACCGAGGTGACAGCAAAGTCAGTGTCGGAAAGATTGGTAACCAGCGACTGAGCCGATTCTTGATCCAGGTGAGCGAGCTTGTTGCGAGTTGCCTTTAGTACACCGCGGTCATCAAAGTCACGGCCCGAGGCCACGCGGGCGCCGTCAACGGCAGCGAGCTTCGCTTCGAAGCCTTCGCCTTCTTTAGTGGCAAAGTTGCCTTTCACGTTCCAGTATCCAGCCGGGATGAACGCCATACGTTCGCGTTCACGCTCAACAACCAGACGAGTAGCCACAGACTGCACACGACCTGCAGACAGGCCACGAGCTACCTTGCGCCACAGTACCGGCGAGATCTCGTAACCGTACAGACGGTCCAAAACACGACGGGTTTCCTGGGCATCAACGAGGTCCGTATCCAAGTCGCGCATGTTTTCCAGTGCGCGAGAAATACCTTCCTTGGTGATTTCGGTGAAGGCCAGACGACGTACTGGAACTTTGGGCTTAAGCACCTGCAACAGGTGCCACGCGATGGCTTCGCCTTCGCGGTCCGCATCGGTTGCGAGGTAAAGTTCGTCAGCTTCTTTAAGCTTGGCTTTCAGTTCTGAAACGCGCTTTTTCTTGTCTGGATAGACCATGTAGTAAGGCTCAAAGTCATTATCCAAATCAACAGCAAACTTGCCCACCGACGTCTTCTTCAACTCGGTTGGTAGTTCTGATGGCTGTGGAAGATCGCGAATGTGCCCCACCGATGCATCAACGTCAAAGCCCTCGCCCAAATACTTGGCGATCGACTTCACCTTGGCAGGAGACTCCACGATAACGAGTTTCTTACCAGTCTTTTCTTTGGCCTTGGGGGGCACAGCACTCCTTTTAAACAGTCCGGACTTTAGGAGTCTTATTTAGACACCGAATCAGTCCGCCATCGCAGCTTCGTTCTTTGTGCCTACTCTATAGCCACATTTCCCGACGATCTTACACCGAGGGATAACCGTGGTTTGAGTGAGGCTTTTTACAACGCTGCTTCACCGGAACTCTGATATTCGGGAAGCAACGAGATTAAGTAGAACATACGACGGGAGTCAATGCTTCGTTCCTCAGCAGTAGCTTTCGCCTCGTACTCGTAGACAAGGTCCAACATTCTGCGATTGAACTCACGCTGTTTATCTTCAGAAAGGAAGACCAAACCGCTAGTGAGCATAGGTGGGCGATCAGGATCTGGGGTGATTCCTGCGTTCGCTTCATTTTGGCGTCGCTGAACTTCGGCGTTCAACCGTGTTCTAAATGCGTTTAATTGCACGTTTAGATATGCAGTCTTGGCGTTAGATGAGTCGATCTGAGTGTTCAGTTCCAACCGTTCACCGGCCGCACGCCACCTACGCTCGCGGGCATCACCTTCGCTTGCTGCACGGATCACATACCCGTATTTTTCAAGCGCACGCAAGTGATAGCTCATGGCGTTAGGCGTTAGATCACACAGCGATGCGAGTTCAGTTGCAGTGCGAGTAGTCTGCGAGGCAAAGAGCTCATCCAAAACGATTAGTCGCGCGTCATGGGCCAAAGCACGAATGGCCTGTGGGTCCGTAATGGAGACGACCTGTGGAAATTCGCTCTCCTGGGTCGCGGCTGCAGGAGCCTGCTCCTCTATTGTGTCGCGTGTCATAGGCAAGAACTTTAGCGCTTGTTTCACATTTTACGAAGCATACCGTGTAGCAAGAGGCGCTTCACTGCTTCATAAAGCCGTTCCGCAAAGTCTTCCTCGCCCTCACCGATCAGCGAATCTAGCGCGTTGACTAGTTGATTTACGGACAAATCACCGTCGCAGGCAGAAACAAATCCGGCTTGTGCAGTATCAAGGAGTTCGGTTCTACGCAGACCCGCACCTTGGCGAAGCAAAATCACCCCAGGATGCTCAGCTCCGGGACGCTGATGGCGCTCTTCGGTCACGTCTTCGGCCACCAGTAGGTGCCAGTTTTTAAAATCTTCTCCTGCGGCTGCCAGTTCATCAGCCATGGCGATATCGCGCTGCAAAGTCGGGGCCAGCGGCTGCTCCACCTGGTGGGTGATCTGCTCATAACTTTGTAAGACCCGATGGCCGTCTACCGGCTTGCGGAAGTAGACCAACCCGAAGCCCACCGCAGCTACGGCACGGGATTCAAAATCATCAAGGTACGCGTTGTAAGCGGCAATATAGGAGCTTGAGTCTTCGGTCTGTGAAGAGTCCCGTAGCCACGTTTCGGCATAACCACTGGGGGTAGTCTGCTCACGTTCAATGACCCAGACGTCCAGGTCTTCTGCGAACCATTGGCGAACTCGTGTATCCCACGAAGCATCCGACTCGTCATCTATGCGAGGAATCTCCCAGTTAGAGAGCATCTGCAGCGAACCGCCAGGAGTCAGGAACTGCGGTGCCTGCTCAATGAGCGTGCTCACCAGGTTGTCTCCAGCCATGCCGCCATCACGATAAGTGAATCGGTCTTTGGCTCGCTCGTTAGAACTGCGAGGGGTGATCACAAACGGTGGATTGCTAGCGATCAGTTCAAAGCTCTGCCCGGCTACCGGTTCGAAGAGGCTCCCCTGCAACAGCGTCACACGAGCTTCAAGATTCTGTGGGTCAAGCTTCAGCGCCCGGTGGTTGAGCAACAGATTGAATCGGGCAAAGCCCAAGGCGCGAGCCGAAAGGTCAGTTGCCGTGACATGTTGTGCATGAGACAGCAGGTGGAAGAGCTGGATTCCGCAACCGGTGCCAAGGTCCAAAGCCCGTTGAACGTCGGCTCGAATTGTCAGCTGTGCCAGTGTCAGCGATGCTTGGCCAATTCCCAATACGTGGTCAGTGCGCAATACACCTGGGCGCTGATGTGCACCAAGGTCATGAGCCACCCACAGCTCACCGTCCACGTCTGAGGAATGCAGCGCCAAGGCGATGGTGGCACGGAAACCACTGGCCCACGCATCGATAAGGCCGAGTTTGATCAGACCTTCCACTTTCACATGGCTAAACGCCTGATTGATCGCGGATTCAGATACGGTTTGGCCCAACTGGAAGAGCCGGATCACAGATGCCAAAGGCGAATCAGGTATTTGGCGATCTAGTATTCGCAAGGCCGGGTGAATTTGGTCCCGGGCAAATGCGGAGGCCGCTTCTTCACCGATCAACTCGACGACGATTTCGTAGCTATATCCGAGGTCATCCAAGTCTTTGACTAGCAAGTCAATCAAGGTTTGATCGGAACTTTGAGGGGTATCGTCCAGGGCAGAAAATTCAGCGGCATTCACATCTTCAAGTCTACTCAGTCACGCAACTGTGCGCAGATAGCTTGATTCGCCCTGCCCCGAATAGGATGTGGGCATGACTCAAGTGACTGTTACCTTCCTTCAGCAGCTGTCCTCGGATGAGCTCATCGGCTCCACCAAGACCCTTCCCAGCGACGCACGAATTGAACAGGTTGAGCAGATCACCCCAGAATTCTCACGCTTCCTCTACCAAAGCGTAGGCAGCGAACTAAATTGGACTGACCGGTTGGATTCGACAAGGGAAGTGTGGAACGAAGTTCTGATACGTCCTGGTTCTGAAACGTGGGTCCTCTATCGGGGCGGCGCACCACGCGGTTACTTCGAGCTGGTCACCGAAGCCGGGCAGGGTGGAAGCGAAGTGGAGATCTTTTACTTCGGACTTTTCCCTGATGCCACGGGCCAGGGACTCGGCGGAGTTTTACTTGACCGAGCTTTGACTCAAGCGTGGCGCTTAGCAAGCCGGTGGCCTGCTTTACCTGAGGTCTCCCGGGTGTGGCTGCATACGTGCTCGCTCGATTCGCCCGCTGCGCTGCCTAACTATCTGGCCCGCGGTCTGAAGATCTATCGCACCGAGGTTGAAGAATCCGAGGTACGCGATGCATCGACCGGATTATGGCCGGTGGCTGCCAAATAGAAAAAGCTCGGCACCAACTTCGCGAGAAATTGGTGCCGAGCCTCTTTATGAGATGCGCTTAGGCATCCACGCTGTTGCAATCTGGGCAGCGACGTAGCTGCTCATCTTGTGCGCAGTCCTCGCAGAACAGGCGCAGGTTACGGCAGGTTGGGTTTGAGCAGTTTTCAAACTTGTTGGTTGGTCCCTGACAGCCAACGCACTTGCCGATGGTTACGGCATCTTCCGAGAACTCGGTGTGCATACGCTTGTCGAAGACATAGAGGGATCCTTCCCACAGGCCTTCATCCGCATACTTTTCGCCGTAACGAACGATGCCGCCTTGCATCTGGTACACCTCTTGGAAGCCGCGCTTAACCATCAGCGCTGAGAGTACTTCGCAACGGATGCCACCGGTGCAGTAGGTAACTACCGGCTGGCCCTTGAGGTGGTCGTACTTGCCCGAATCAAGTTCGGCTACAAAGTCACGCGTGGTATCAACTTCAGGAACGATAGCGTCCTTGAACTTACCGATCTGCGCTTCGAAGGCGTTTCGTCCGTCAAAGAAGTGCACCTTTTCGCCGGACTTCTTCTTGGTGTCTACCAACTCGTGAAGTTCCTCGGGGCGCAGGTGGGTTCCGCCACCAACAACACCGTTTTCGTCTACTTCCAGTTCGCCGGGCGCACCGAAGGTGACGATCTCGTCGCGGACCTTGACCGAAATACGTGGGAAGTCTTCTGCGGAGCCTTCGGACCACTTGATGTCCATTTTTTTGAAGGCAGGAAGTTCGCGGGTGGCTTTGACGTAAGCCTTAACAGCCGAGATCTCGCCACCGACGGTACCGTTAATACCTTGCTTGGAGATGATGATGCGTCCGCGTAGTCCCCAACGTTCCAACAGTGAACGTTGCCACAGGCGAATTGCCTCTGGGTCAGGAAGCGGAGTAAATGCGTAATACAGAACTATGCGATGAATGGCCACCATACAATATTAGTAGCTTTTGGTCGCGAAACGCCGAGTAAAAGAGCAACGTCACACTGATTCGTCGCGAAATTTCCAGTGGTCCGGTGGTCCAAGAGTTTCAACTAGGCAACGATTAGGTCGACATCAGCAAATTCCTAGGAAAGACAAGGTAGGGTCAAATTATGGCATCAAACGCAAGCGATGAACTGATCGGCACCTGGGTCACCGGCTGGGCTGGCGCCCGTGGCTACGAAACTCGCAATGAGGGACGAGTCCATGCTGCCCTGCGTCACGACACCACCGAAGACTGGGAATACGTGATCTATGGCCCGTCTAAAGAGGAACTGGCTGCAGTCGCCGAAACTCTAAAAAAACACCCTAACCGTCGCCTTACCGCGTTTGATGATTCGGCCGAAAATTTGGTCGCCATCGCCAGCGAGGTTGGCCTACAGGTTACTGCCGACGACGAAGCACTCATGGTGACTGAACTTGCCGTGCACGACGTTGAAGTACCGTTGCCCATTGATGGCTTTGTCTTCCAGATTGAACGCGATGGCACCCACGCTTATGTTTCCTTGCACCCCGAGGACAACCAAGAAGTAGTGGCCGCCTCAGGTCACGTGTCGGCCGTTAATGGTGTGGCAATTTTTGACCGCATCATCACCGGTGCAGACTTCCGTCGCCTTGGCCTGGGTACCTTGATTATGCGTGCTCTGGCCTCTTTGGCTCAGGAACACGACGTGGACGAAGGCCTGCTCATTGCTTCGGTTGACGGCCAGCAGCTTTACGCTTCACTGGGCTGGACTTCCCTAGGCAAAGTTGTCATGTTCAAAGCCTGAACTATCTAGTATTTTTCTTTCGCCGTATCCGACGCATCAAAGTGTTGGGTACGGCGATAGTCTTTAACTTCAGCAATTTTTGGTTCCGAAAGGCGTCCACGTGAAGTCAGTGCGTTCCCTGCTGGATCCGTATGATCGGACTAATGATCCGGATGCGGTTCTTCATCGTCGTTCAAGGCCAGCCAAAGATGAAGTGACCAGCGACTGGCCGCAATGGCTCAGCACTGAACTGATCGAAACTTTCCAAGGCTTAGGCATTCAAAAGCCGTGGTTGCACCAAGCGCAAGCTGCCAACCTCATCCATGAGGGGCAGCACACCATCGTGTCGACCGGCACCGCCTCGGGTAAATCGATGGCCTACCTGATGCCAAGTTTGGACGTGCTGTTCAGGGCGCGAGACAGCGGATTTAATGATGCTGATTCTGCAGCGTCCATCCTCTACATCTGCCCTACCAAAGCCTTGGCGGCTGATCAGCTCTCTGCGGTTCAAGCTTTGGATGTTCCCGGTGTCCGTGCAGCTCCCTACGACGGCGATACTGATCAGGCCACGCGCGCTTGGGTCCGTCAGCACGCCAATTTTGTTTTCACCAATCCTGATATGTTGCACCGCGGGATCATGCCCAACCATCCAGCGTGGTCACGGTTCTTCAAGCGTCTGCGCTACATCGTGATCGATGAAGCCCATTCCTACCGCGGCGTCTTCGGAGCCCATGTAGCTAACCTGTTACGCCGTTTGCGTCGAATCTGTGAGCACTACGGAAGCACACCGGTGTTCATCGGTGCCTCGGCAACAAGCTCCGATCCAGAAGAATCTTTTGGGCGGCTCATCGGGGCACCCGCCAAGGCGGTAGTCCATGATTTTTCGTCCAGTGGCGAACTAGTCATCGGCTTGTGGGAACCTCCGTTGACCGAGCATAAGGGTGAAAACGGTGCCCCGGTTCGCAGAACTGCCATTGCTGAGAGCGCGTCAATCCTCACCGACTTGATGGCAGATCACGTACGCACCATCGTTTTCATCAAGTCTCGACGTGGCGCCGAAACCATAGCAACACTGACACGTAAACACCTTGAACGCTTCGCACCAGAGCTCTCGGTTCGTTTGGCTGCCTATCGTTCGGGCTATCTACCGACGGAACGTCGAGAAGTTGAGCGGCAGTTACGAAGTGGAGAGCTTCTGGGAGTCACCTCAACTTCGGCCTTGGAGCTCGGCATCGATATCGCAGGTCTTGATGCGGTCGTCGTTGCCGGATGGCCAGGTACCAGAGCATCGTTCTTCCAGCAGATTGGTCGAGCGGGCCGCTCGGGTCAAGATGCCTTGGCCATTTTTGTTGCCGCCGAAGATCCGTTGGATACCTATCTTGCTCATCATCCGGAATCCATCTTTGATTTGGGTGTCGAAGCTACAGTTTTTGATCCACACAATAAGTACGTACTGAGCGGACACTTGTGTGCTGCCGCCCAAGAATCCCCGTTGCGTCCCGAAGAGCTGGAACTTTTCGGCCCGAAGACTGAAGAACTTCTCGAATCTTTAGTTCAGCGAGGCTACTTGCGGCGCCGACCTGCCGGCTGGTTCTGGACCCACCCGCAGCATGCGGCCGCGATGTTCTCTATTCGCGCTGACGGTGGCGGGCCGGTGGACATTATTGATGCTGAAACTGGCGCACTTTTGGGAACCATGGATTCTCCTCAGACGCACTATCAGGCGCACCCCGGTGCCATCTATGTGCATCAAGGGGCCAGCTACCATGTGGAAGAACTCGATGAACAAAATCATGTTGTTGTCGTTAGCAGAGTAAACCCGGATTACTACACCACGGCGAGAGACCTCACTACGGTTGCCATCGATTCTGAAGAACGTAAAAGTAGCCATCGTGAGCTGAACATTTACTTTGGTGAAGTCACCGTGACCACCCAGGTCGTTTCATTCCAAAAAAAGTCCGTGGCATCTAATGAAGTTCTTTCAGAAGAACCTCTGGAACTTGAAGCCCGTGATCTGAATACCAAGTCAATCTGGTTCACGTTGACCGAGCAACGACTGCTGCGCGCCGGTCTAACCGTGGATCAATTTCCCGGTGCACTTCACGCCGCAGAACACGCCATGATCGGTTTGTTGCCACTGGTGGCCACCAGTGATCGCTGGGATATTGGCGGAGTTTCTACTGCCCTGCATATGGACACCGGTGAACCGACTATCTTTGTTTATGATGCTCAGCCTGGCGGGGCAGGATTTGCCGAGCGCGGATTTGAACGGTTCACCGATTGGGTTCGAGCTACCAGAGACGCTATTGATGCTTGCGAATGCCAATATGGTTGCCCGAGCTGCGTCCAATCCCCCAAGTGCGGCAATCGCAATAACCCTTTGGACAAGGTCGGAGCCATCTTGCTGCTCAGCGCCGTCTTGGACGATGTCGAGCCTCGACACCACCGCTAGTACCCGGCTCATATCTCTCCCCTCTGCTTAGGGCTGATCCAGTGGTGGTGCTCCGGCGCGGGCCGTGGCTTTCGCCGCATAGATTTCGAAGCCCATAATTTGGGAAGCGATGGGGACTTTGGCAGTGACCATCACGGTTTGCCCGTCGGCTTCAACCAAGCACGATTCCAACTGGGCCTTGTTAGCGTTTGCCAGTTCTCCTGCCACGCCACAAGGATCTCCCGGGCGCAGTCCTCGCGCCGTATCGGCCCCGGCCAAGGCAGCTAGATCAGCGGCCGAGGCAGCAGTCATTGCCGCGTGGACGGCGGCTACCCAAGTCAGTAGCGCCCCAGTCAGGAGCAAGGCAATGATCACCAATGCCGTGGTCACTACAGCGCCGCTGCCTTGCTCATCTCGAATGTTTATCATTGGCTGCTTCTTTCAACGGCAACACTTGCTTGGCCATGAATCTGCACGCTGCCAACGATGGGGATTTGCACCGATTTGCTGACCGTCACCTTCGACAATCCACCGCCACTAGATATGACGAATCTGGCCTGATTTCCAGCCAACCTGACTCCGCTGGCTCTTGCTGTTGCTCCATCTTCGCCGCGGGCCAATTCCCTAGCCATAGCCCCGGCTGCCTGTTGAACTTGGATTTGTTGGATCCCAAGGACTCCTAAACACAGCAAGAGCGAGAGCATCAACACAACCGCCGGAAGCAGCACCGCAAATTCTGCGGTGCTACTTCCTGATTCATCGCTGAGTTTCATGGCCTACAGCGACAGGGCTTTGCTGATCAGACCCATCAGCATTCCACGTACATCGCCGCTGGATAGGATGCTGATCAGCAAGCCGGCGAATGCCACAGCGGCCAGGGTGACCATAGCAAACTCGGCGGTTGTGGAACCCTGCTCGTCCTTCAGCTGGTCCATGATTTCGCGGAACTGTCCGTTCATTGTTTTCACCTTTCTCAGTGATAGTTGTTGGCGGCTTTGTCGCTGCCAACGGTGTATCTTCACTCTCAGCTAGTCGGTAAAGTTCTTGAGCTAGTTGCAAACGATCTGGGTATAACTCTTATGAACATCTCGTCAGGCAATCTAGAGGCTGGGAAACAGCGCGATGATCAGAGGCACAACGCCCAACGCGATGAAAGCGGGCAAGGCACAGGCACCCAGGGGCAGAACAAGTTTCGTCGCGAACTGTGCTCCGAGACGTGCCACCTTTTGCGAGTGTTCTCGACGTTGAAGGGCGGCAGTATTACGCAGCAGATTAGCTGCCGGAGCACCGGTCGTATGAGCGAAGAGCAGTGCTTTGCGCAGTGGCGCAAGCCATTGGGGTGCGGCTTCCCATGCCTTATCCCACGCGAGATTCATTTCCAGACACCGAGCGACGCTTCGCAAAACGGTGCACTGCTCTATATTGCTGCCAAGCAAGTCCAAGATCTCCGTAATAGGCATACCTGCATCCAGCAGGCTGGCGCTCAAATCAAGGACTAATTCGATGGGCTGCTGGGCGTCACGACGCTTGGATGGCCCTTCTGGTGGTATCAATCGAGCAGACATTCGCGCAGTAATCCCGGTGCCGAGGCTAAGAAGTCCGGCGAGCGCTGCGGATAACAAGATGAGTGTGTTCATGACAGTGCCTGCGCTGAGGTTGAGTGCAGGAGTCGTTGACACCAGAATCTATTCAAAACCCAGAGCCCTACGCCGACGGCTACGCTCAACTGGGCTGCCCATGAGGAAATGATTGTTCCGATCACGTCGATGCCTACGAGTAACCCGAAGACGAACCCAACCAAGGGAAGCCAAGTGAGTAACTTGGTGGTGGCTTTCGGTCCGGCCATCGCTGCATCAAAGGATTGCTGAGCTACCAACGCTGATTCCAGATCCTCGGCTAGCCGTTCAAGGACTTCGGCCAAACTAGCGCCGCTGCGTTCAGAAATTTTCAGGCACCAATGCAATCGTTGAACCGCCGGATGCCCACTTCGGCTGAGCGATACGGATTCGTTGCCGGGCTGGTTGTTCAACCGATGAGTTGCCTGCAAGCCCTTTAACGCTTGGGCAATATTGCCTGTGTTTTCTTCAACTTCAAGCAGGGCCTCCAACGCTGGATAGAAACCCACGCCGCTTCGTAGCAGTGCCGAGAGTTCTCGAATAACGCGCGCGTCTTCGCTCAAGGCCAGATTCTTTTGATGGGCCCCTTGGCTGCTCTTCTTCCACCTTCTCCAGACTTGAGCGGGCTGATGCTGCTCACTTTGATGTGCGGGAATCCCTAGGGCCAGTGCCATGGCGCAACAGATAAGGATCAGCATGGCCGTTGCCCTACAGCCATGGACTGATTCAAGTCCGCGCAGATCTTGAACATGAGCTTAGCTCCGAACTTTTTCTCCAGCACCGCCCGAGCCTTTTCTGGCATGGGGTCGGTGCTGTGCAGATCAATCAGGGTGTGCATGAACATGCGTCCTGACTCATCGGTTTCTAGAGTTCCTAGTGCCACTGGTCCACGGCGTCCGTGCTCTCCTCGGCTGAGATGGATGATCAGGTCCAACGCACTGGACGCTTGAAGTGAGGTTGCCTGAACGCTCCACCCAGCCAGGGCTCCCAGTGCTGCCAAGCGGGCAGGAACCGACTCTGGATTATTTGCGTGCAGGGTGCCAGCGGCTCCTTGATGTCCGGTATTCATTGCTGCGAGGAAGTCTCTGATTTCTTCGCCGCGGCACTCCCCTACGATCAATCTGTCTGGACGCATTCGCAGTGCTTGGATGACCAGATCTTTGAGTTCTACCAGTCCGGCCGATTCCACGTTGGCTGCCCTAGTTTGTAGGGAGACTGCGTGGGGATGATTCACCTGCAGCTCTTGAGAGTCCTCAACTATGATTAGGCGTTGTTGTGCTCCTACCTCGGCCAGCATTGCCTGAAGCAAGGTGGTCTTTCCGCTACCTGTTCCTCCGGTGACCAAGAAGTTCATTTGTTGGGTGGCGATGGCACGCAAGAGCGGATCCCAGAAGCCCAGAGAATGTTGCAGCACTTCGGTCAGCCCCAGCTGTGTGCTGTGTTTTACACGGATTGAAATCAGCGGTCCCGTGGCAGCGATAGGTGGAAGCACTGCATGAACGCGATAGTTTTTCAGGCTCATGTCCATAAACGGACTGGCCGAATCTAGTCTCCGCCCAGCCAAGGTAGCTAAGTGAACTGCAAGCTCACGGACTTGTTCAGCTGAAGAGAAGCTAAAATCGGTGAGCTCTAAGCCTCGTGGGGAATCCGTCCATACCTGGCCTTGTCCGTCTACTAAAACGTCGGTGACATCCGGGATGCGCGCGAATGGTTCAAGAATCGACAGTCCGGCAACTTCGTGTTGCAGAATTTCTAAAGACTGCGCTGCACCTTGTGCACCCAAGGCTGCTCCCGAATCATGAACTGCACCGGCCAACGCGATGGCATCAAGTTGTCCACCGGAGAGCAGCGCCCTTTCGCGTACTGATTCAAGGATTTTTGCATCCAACACATGGCCGGTGGCCACCATGGTGCCGTCTTTGCTGTGGCGTCCTGAACTCATGAGCGTTGCTCCTGAACTTGTGGGATCAAGCAAAAATCCGCTAGTCCTTGTCGCAAGGTGCGGGATTTGAAGCAATCAAGTAGTTCCCCGCGCCCAGTGGCTTTGATGATCCTGCTATTGAGGGGGAACGATCCGAGTATCTGCGCGTGATCTTCTGTAGATCTGCGCAAACGCGACTCGCCGCACAGCACCGTTTCCCCCGTTTTGGGAATGGTGGTGTTGTTGGCAGCAAACACGTGGCGGTCTAGAAATTGGTTGATGATCTCTTGCTGAGGATGAACCGCCCGGCCGGTATCTAGCACCACAAAGTCGAACCCTTGGCGCGCTGCGGCGAGAAGTCTGATGAGTAGTTGTTCTTCCAATACTTCGTGTTCATTAGCCTGTGACCAGGTGAGTACCGAAGTCTCGCGTAGTTTTGGCAGCGTCTCTGCAAGCTGGTGGGCAGCGAGTGCTCCGCCGGACTTCACCAATTCTTCCCACCCAACCCCTACTGGCGCTCTGGTGGTAATACATGGCCACAGGCTTTGTGAATGTGGGTCTAAATCAATCAAAACGCTACGTAATCCGCTCAGTGTTCCAGCGTGAGCCAATAACATGGCCAGCGTGGTTGTTCCCAGTCCCCCAGCTGTGGCGGAAACAGCCAAGGTGTGGCCGTGACCGGCGCGCATGGCCCACAAGCCTAGATACTCTCCGAGCCATTGACCGGCCGAGGGCAACAGCGCAACGCGGGCTTTGGGAATGCGGCTTGCTAGCGCCCACAGATGGGATGCATCAGGTTCTAGCCCCACCAAAACATCAACCGGATAATTATGGTGGCCGGCAACTATCGCCATATCACTACCCCAGAGCACCGGGCCCGCGATCCCCAGAGATAGCGATGCAGGTTCCGTACATTGAATGATGCGCACGGCCGCGCCGACGGCGATGGCCGCACAGATCTCAATAATTTTCGGATCGTTGCTCACGATGGTGCACACCGGTTCGTTGCCCCTATTGATGTCAGGCAGCTGGCTTGGTTCAGGGGCAGGTGTTCCCACCGGGTTATCAAGCTTGGTGATCACAAAGCGATCAGTTCGTTGAGACTGGGGTCCCACTGTGGTGTCAGTTAGCCATTTCATGCTTCGAGCGTGGCATCAGGCAAAGAAGTACGTACAAGCCCCGGAGCCAACTGGGGATATCTGATGCTGGCACGGCACAATGGAGCTATGAGTGCCATCGCCTTTATTGCTTCCGATCCTGAAGGCTACGCCCTGATTGAAATCCGTGAGTCCGAAACCGGAGTCTCACTCAAGCCAACCACCGCGGTCACTCGTGAAGACTTTGTCAGCGTTATTGCTACTACCGAGGCCGAGCTTCAACCGCGCTGGGCCATGCTGCGCACCGATCCGTGGATGACACCTTTGGTGGCCGCCGGGGTGTATCTGGCTAAGGCGTACATCCTTTCCTTGGCGCAGCGCATCATGCACCGCACTCCCCTAGCTTCTGAAGTTATCCCCGATTTTGATCTTGAACGTCCGCCTTCTTCCTCCGACCGCTTTAATCAGGACGCGCTCTTTGCCGCTCCTTCCTCCGGTGAGTCTTTGGAAGATCTCATCGCGCTCTACACCCAGCAACGCCAAGCGATGCCAGCTGATCCTAGTGCCCGACGACGCCTTGAACTACTAGTTCACGCTGAGTCGGTGGGTGCGCTGATTGCCTGCGAGATGGAAGCAGCAGGGCTTTCATGGGATGAGTCCGAACACCGTGCACTATTGCGTGAACAGTTAGGCGAACGGGTCACCGACTATTCGCGCCCGCCAAAGCTCGCGGCCAAGGCTCAGGAGTTGGCTTCTGCCCTGAACACCCCGGGGCTCAATCCTGACTCCCCGCAAGAACTCTTGCGCGCATTGCACAAGGCTGGATTTGCGGTGCGTTCGGTGCGGGCTTGGGAACTTGAGCAGATCAATCACCCGTTGATGAGCCAGGTTTTGGAATACAAAAAACTGGCTCGACTCGCCAGCAGCCATGGGGACGCGTGGCTGGATCAGTGGGTGAAAAACTCTCGCTTCCATCCACATTATGTTCTTGGCACTGTGGCTTCGGGGCGCTGGGCTGCTTCAGGTGGCGGAGCTTTGCAGCTTCCCCACGCTATCCGCCAGGTCGTTCGAACCACTGCGGGCCGGACCTTTGTGGTGGCTGATGGCCGGCAACTGGAACCACGTATTTTGGCGGCGATCTCCAACGATCAACAGTTGCAAAAGGCTGGGCAGCAAGATGACCTGTACCAATGGTTGCTTGATGCCAAGTTGGTCTCCACCCGCCAAGAAGCCAAATTGGGGATGCTCTCGGTCATTTATGGTGGCGGCGGCGGTGCTTCGGGCACCGTGGGTGCGGCGTTGACCCGCAGTTTTCCTACCGCCATGAAATTTGTTGAGCAGGCTGCCCAAGCCGGCGAACAGGGCCAAGGTGTGCGCAGCTTCTTGGGCCGTGGTTGCCCACCGGCCGATGATGCGTGGATGCGGGCGCAACGAGATACCGCTGATGAAGGTTCACAACGTGCAGCCGACGCAGCTGCTCGCTCCCGGGGCCGATTTACCCGAAACTTCGTAGTGCAAGCCACCGCGGCCGAATGGGCGCTGGTGTGGATGGGTCATGCCCGTCATCTGATCCACACCGCCGGCTGGGATTCAGTGTGCAAACAAGTATTTTTTGTTCACGATGAGATCGTTTTTGAATGCCCGATTGAAATGGCTGATCAGCTGCAGGAGTTGGTCCGGCACGCTGCGATGCTCGCAGGGCGTACCCTGTTTGGATCCGCTTCACCATACTTCCCCGTCAGCGTGGCCATTAATGGCAACTACGGGGAAGCCAAATAAAGGTTGAGCCGCTAGTTCATTTGTAGTTCGCGCCGGGTATCCCAGTTTTTGGTCCAGCCCAGATCTGTGAACAGTCGGTCCAAGACGATAGCGGTGAAGCCCCAGATGATCCGTTCACCAAACTGGAAGGCCGGTGAGCTGAATTTCTGTCCTCCGCGCTGAACAACGCCAGTCAGCCGATTTTTTGGATCCAGTAATTCGGCGACCGGTGCACGGAAAACACCAGCGCTCTCGCCAGGATCTACTGCGTGAACTTTGGACTCGGCATGCCACCAACCGATCACCGGGGTGACTAAGAAGTTTGAGACCGGCAGTTCGGTCTCTGCAAGGTTTCCCAACACTTCAATGCCGCTGGTATCTACCCCTGTCTCTTCCCACGCTTCGCGTAACGCAGCACCGGTGGCGCCCGAATCTTCAGGATCAATGCCACCGCCTGGGAAGGCAATCTGTCCAGCATGTTTGCGTAAGGTGGTGGCCCGCTCAACAAAAAGCAGATCCAGATCTCTAGCGCTCGTGTCCTGGGCTAAAGAACCGTCACCGGTGGCGCCAAAAAGAATTAGCACCGCTGCTTTGCGGGCAGGCCCGGCGTCAAGATCAAGTTCAATCCATTCCTTGGGCAGCTTCTGGGCCGCACCAACCTTGGCTTGAATCTTGGCAATAACCTGCTTCAGTTCACTACGTGCGCTCATGCGTCCAATCCATATCCTTGCTCCCGCAGCTGCCGGCGAGTGGCGCCTGCCTGCATCTTTGCCAGCAGGTCTTCGCGCCCCGGTGCGAGCTCATACTTAAGCAACTGTCTAGCCTTGGCGGGTATTTCCTCGCCGATTCCATACGAGGGGCACAAGGAGGCCACCGGGCATACTCCGCAGGCGGGTTTGCGAGCGTGACAGATGCGCCGACCGTGGAAAACTACGCGGTGGCTGAGCATGGTCCAGTCCCGCTTTTCGAAGAGTGCTCCTACCGCGTGTTCCAGCTTGACTGGATCGGTTTCGTCACTCCACCCAAAGCGGTTGGCCAAACGACCAAAGTGGGTATCAACGGTAATTCCAGGCACGCCAAAGGCATTGCCTAGCACCACGTTGGCGGTCTTACGTCCGACTCCGGGAAGCTTGATGAGTTCTTCGAGCTTGGGTGGAACCTGTCCGCTGTGGCGCTCGACCAGTGCCGCGGAAAGCCCCAGTAAGGAATCGGTTTTTGCCCGGAAGAACCCGGTGGACCTAATCAGCGCTTCGATCTCGCTTCGCTCCGCTTGGCTCATTGCCAGCGCATCCGGGAAACGTGCAAAGAGCGCCGGGGTGATCGCGTTGACCCGCACGTCGGTGGTTTGCGCTGAGAGCACCGTCGCCACCAACAACTCGAAGGGGTTTTCAAAGTCGAGTTCCGGGACCGCATAGGGATAGGTCTGCGCCAGCACCCGATTAATTTTGCGCGCTCGACGCTTGAGCCCCAGTTCAGTTTCCAATTTTGGTTTTTTCGCCACGGATAGATCGTGTCATGTGCGGGCCGTGTTTTCACTGTGGGACACCGTGGTTAGTTGCTGTTCATCGCTGTGAGCTGACCGTTGAGCGCAGAAATCACACTCTTTCTCCCTGTTCGAGAACACAATTCACCTCCAAAGCCTTATAAGGATGTAACTTTGATCACAGAGAATATTTATGTTTACACGGAAGGAAACGAAGCCCGTGAGCGATTCAAAAACCCTAGGCAACCTGTCACACGAAGACCGTGCCTTTGCTCCGAGCAAAGAGTTCAGTGACCAAGCCGTAGCCACCTCGGCCAGCTATGAGGCGGCCAACGCTGACCGCCTGCAATATTGGGCTGATCAGGCGCGCAAGGTACTTACCTGGGACACCGATTTCACGCAGACCTTGGACTGGAGTGAAGCACCGGTTTCCAAGTGGTTTGTCGGGGGCAAGCTCAACGCGGCATACAACGCACTGGACCGTCACGTCGAAAACGGTCTGGGCGATCGTGTGGCCATCTACTTTGAAGGCGAACCGGGCGACACCCGCACCTACACCTACGCCCAGCTGACCGAAGAGGTCAAAAAGGCTGCCAACGCTTTTGAATCCTTGGGTGTTGCCAAGGGTGACCGTGTTGCCGTGTACCTGCCGATGATCCCTGAAGCGGTCATCACCATGCTCGCCTGCGCACGCATCGGCGCAATCCACTCAGTGGTCTTCGGTGGATTCTCCGCCGACGCGCTACGCAGCCGCATCGATGACGCGGACGCAAAATTGGTTGTCACCGCCGACGGCACCTGGCGTCGCGGCAAGCCTTCCCCACTGAAGCCTGCCGTGGACGGTGCACTGACTGCTCCGGGCCACACCGTGCAGAACGTCTTGGTCGTTAAGCGCAACGGCGAACCAGTGGAGTTGGGCCCACTGGATAAGTGGTGGCACGAAGTTGTCGACGAGGCCTCCACCGAGCACACCGCGGTGCCACACGATTCCGAGCACCCACTGTTTGTGCTTTACACCTCGGGCACCACCGGCAAGCCAAAGGGCATCGTGCACACCACGGGCGGATTCCTCACCCAGGGTGCGGTCACTCACCGCGATACCTTCGACCTGCATCCAGAAACTGACGTGTACTGGTGCACCGCGGACATTGGCTGGATCACCGGTCACTCCTATGTCACCTATGCGCCGCTGATCAATGGTGCCACCCAGCTGATGTATGAAGGCACCCCGGACACTCCGCACCAGGGCCGCTGGTGGGAACTGGTGGAAAAGTATGGGGTCTCCATTCTTTACACCGCGCCAACCGCTATCCGTACCTTCATGAAGTGGGGTCGTTCCATTCCCGATGGATTTGATCTGTCTTCGCTGCGGGTGCTGGGCTCGGTTGGTGAACCAATCAACCCAGAAGCTTGGATGTGGTACCGCGAGGTCATCGGCACCAACAACGGCAAAAACGGTGAACTCAAAGAAAACCCAACGCCGATCGTGGACACCTGGTGGCAGACCGAAACCGGCGCCCACATGATCGCTCCCCTGCCCGGCGTCACCAATACCAAGCCAGGTTCGGCTCAAGTAGCGGTGCCAGGTATCAGCATTGATGTAGTTGATGAAGCCGGTGAATCGGTCGGCGATGGCGAGGGTGGCTTCTTGGTCATCCGCGAACCGTGGCCATCGATGCTGCGTGGCATCTGGGGCGACATGGACCGCTACAAGGAGACCTACTGGTCCCGCTTCGAGAACATGTACTTTGCCGGCGACGGCGCTAAGAAGGATGAAGACGGTGACATCTGGTTGCTCGGTCGTGTGGATGACGTGATGAACGTGTCCGGACATCGCCTGTCCACCACCGAGATCGAGTCTTCCTTGGTTGCCCACCCATATGTGGCTGAGGCAGCTGTTGTTGGTGCTAAGGATGACACCACCGGTGAAGCTGTAGTTGCCTTTGTCATCTTGCAAACCGAGCCTGCTGAAGGTGAAGACGTTGTGGCTACCTTGCGCAACCACGTTGGTAAGGACATTGGACCGATCGCCAAGCCGAAGCACGTGTTGGTGGTTCCTGAACTACCTAAGACACGTTCAGGCAAGATCATGCGCCGTCTGCTCAAGGACGTGGCTGAAGGTCGTGAAGTTGGCGATGCAACAACTCTCTCGGATTCCACCGTCATGAGTCAGATCGCCCAGTCCATGGGTAAGTAATCCAGAAATATTTCGACGCCACCGCCGTGGAGAACAACAACATTGTTCTCCACGGCGGTGGCGTTTTCTCGTTCATCAATAAAGGTTGGGCAACGAATGCGTGAGGATGTAATAGATTTGAGTCCATGACTGACAACGCATCGCGCACCATCTTGCTACTCAACGGACCAAACCTGAACTTGCTCGGTACTCGCGAACCCAAGATTTACGGACACGACACCTTGGCTGACGTTGAACAGCTGGCCCGCGACACCGCGGCGGCCCACGGATATGAATTGCGCACCTTGCAGTCCAACCATGAGGGTGTACTCATAGATGCGATCCACGAAGCACGCAGCACTGCCGCCGGTATCGTCATGAATCCTGGCGCCTTCACCCACACCTCGGTAGCCATTGCCGACGCACTCAGCGGTGTGGAGCTTCCAACCATCGAGGTGCACATTTCCAACGTGCATCAGCGTGAGGCATTCCGCCACCACTCTTACATCTCACCGGTAGCAAGCTCGATCATTGTGGGAGCCGGCGTTAATGGTTACAAGCTGGCCGTTGAGCAACTGGTGCACCTCCTGAGCAAGTAAACAGTCAACACAGCTAGTTGGCGATGCAGTCCCCGGTGCTCACCGAGGTTCGATTCGAGCCACCAAGCTCCATCGCGTTTTCCATTTCGTCCAGGCTCAGTGCGAAGCCGACCTGATCATCGCTGCGTGACTTAGCGAAGATCAGGCCAACGGCTTCGCCTTCTTCGTCTAGCAGCGGTCCGCCAGAATTACCCTGAGCTACTTGGGCGCTGAGCTGGTAGACCGAGATCCGTCCTGGATCTTCACCGTAGATATTCGCGATAGACACGTTGGCTCGGGAAGCGATGACGGCACTGCGGATTTGCTGCGGACCACCGGCTGGGTAGCCGATGAAGGCTGCGGCGTCGCCGCGAGTGAGCTCATCAGGTGCCAAGTCGATGGCCGGGGTCTGTAAACCTTCGACATAAAGCAAAGCAATATCGGTCTCAGGATCAAAGTAAACGACGTTTCCGCGGTGAACTTCATTACGACCGGTTTCTACTGTTGCTGAGCCCAAGCCTGCGACCACGTGAGCATTTGTCATGACCATTTCTGGTGCCACGACAAACCCGGAGCCGGTTAGGTTCACACCACATTGAACTGCGGTGCCCGAGACTTTGGCAGCTGATTCGGAAGCGGCGCGCTGCAAGTCAGTGGCCTGCCAATTGTGGTCCACCGGCTGATCAACCTGCGGTGCAAACGGATCCAGGAAGGCCGGCAAGGTTTCAGCGATCACTTTAGAACGTGCGCTGGAAATTGCTGAGTTCACAAACTGCGGAGTCGCCGAGCGGATAGCGGTAATCATCCCTGACTTACCAATCTCCATGGATAACTGCGGAATGCCCATGCTGGAGGTGGAAAACGCCAGACCACCAATGATCGTGGCGCTAATGACCACGGAAAGCACACCGCCGGCAAAGCGATCAGCTGAACGCAAAAAATCGACATTCATCCAGTGCCGAATGCGTGTGGCGATAACCCTGCCTAGAGCTTGGCCAAGGATGATCAGCACCGCTGCGGTGGCGACCATCAGCCCAACACGCCACCACGGATTAGTGGCAAAGGTTGAAACCAAGGGGATGGCAAAGAACGCGGCAACACCTCCAAGAATGAGGCCCACCATGTCACCGACGGTTAGAAGAAAACCTCGGCGGAGTCCGATGATGAAAAAGATCAGTAAAACTGCACAGATGACTATGTCGAGCCAGCTGAAAATTCCGAGCACCAAGACTCCAATGCGTTCATTTACTTTGTATTAACCCAAGGTACCCTTAGAAGCTGATGGATTTCTGCGAGCATATCCGCGAGTTTTGACCTGATGAGCGTGACGTTCAACATTTTCTTGGTAAAACCACGTGTGGAAACTGTCACATTGTTACTGAATACGGCACAATGAAGTAAGCGCCTACTACTGTTGACAGGAGATTTAATGGATATCGAGGTACTGCGTCGCGCGCCACTGTTTGCGTCGCTTGGTGATGAAGTATTTACCGCGTTGACCGAAGAATTGACCGAGGTTGATCTGTCTCGCGGTGCATCGGTGTTCCGTGAAGGCGATCAAGGCGACCGTCTGTACTTCATCGTTTCGGGCAAGATTAAGCTGGGTCGCACCTCTTCGGATGGTCGCGAAAACCTGATTGCTGTTCTTGGCCCAGGCGAACTGTTTGGCGAAATGGCCCTATTCGATCCACACCCACGCAACGCTACGGCGACTGCTGTGTCGGAAACCCGACTTGCAGGTCTAAGCCACGAGAACATGCGCAAGGCGATCCTGAACTCCCCTGAGGTCTCGATCCAATTGCTGCAGGCTCTGGCTGCTCGCTTGCGTCGCACCAACGAGTCCCTAGCGGACCTAGTCTTCTCCGACGTTCCTGGCCGTGTTGCCAAGGCTCTGCTGGATTTGGCTGATCGCTTCGGCCGCCCAGCAACTGACGGCATCCTGGTAGCTCACGAGCTAACCCAGGAAGAGCTCGCTCAGCTGGTTGGCGCATCGCGTGAAACCGTAAACAAGGCATTGGCTGAATTTGTACAGCGCGGCTGGCTCCGCCTAGAAGCACGCGCTGTCGTGATTCTAGACATCCAGCGTCTGCGTCAGCGTTCACGCTAAACGCACTTAGTACAAAGGCCGAATATCCGTCATGGATATTCGGCCTTTGTGTTTAACTCTAGTTCTTTAGTGACCGGCCAGAGCCTGCCAAGGTCGCGATGACTCAGCGCTCATTGAGCCGAGCACTTCCAGATAGTGGATTCCATCGCGCACCAGCAAGTCTGGGTGTTTTAGGTCCAAGGCTCTGGACCGCGAAAGGTAAGCCACAACTCCGTTGGCATCCGACATGGCTTCAAGGATCAGCTCCACTGCGGGGTAACTAATCTGCGAAAGATTAAGCCCTACGGTGTTGGGCTGGCCTACAAGGTCCCCTAACGCGGCGCTCTCACGGCCGGCGAGAACTTGTTTGGCAACATTCCAGCGGGCCCATTTTCCTTTGCCACGAAGCAACGTCGGTTCTTGGCGAGTGGGAACGGTGGCCGCGAAGTACCAAGTATCAAATCTGCGCAACGCAAAGTTTGGGCTGAGCCAGTGCGAGACCGGGCGCAACAAATCGGTGCGTAGTCCTAGTCCGCGACGGCGAAGAAATTCATCAAAGGATAAGTCCTGGACCGCGATGGCTTCCCGAGCACTCATCCAGTCATCAGGGTCGGTCATCTCGACAATGGACTGTTCATCGGTGCCGGCTAGTAAGATGCCGGTCTCTTCGAACAGCTCACGGATGGCACAGACAATGTAGGCCTGTACTAATTGCTGATCCAGCACGTCCATGCGCTTGGACCACTGAGAAAGACTTGGGCCGAACCATTGGTAAGTTGCTCGGTCACTGGCCTCGTGGCTACCGCCAGGAAAGGCTACGTTGCCCAACGGTGAGCCGCCTGGCCGATAGGTCAGGTAAGTTTCCACACCGTTCGCGCAATCGTGCACCAGCGCAACAGAGGATGCGCGGCGCGGACTTCGAGGTGTGCGAGAGCCGAAGGCAAACCAATTTTCGGCAGTAGGGATCTGGTGCGGAGGCACATCAAAGATTCGGCGCACCATGCCGCTGCGCGGGCCACAAGGAAAAGCCCTTGCGGTCCGCGCAGCTGGCGACTGAAATGAACTACTCAAATTCAGCGATGACCTCAACCTCGACTGGCGCATCCAGCGGCAGTACGGCGACACCAACGGCCGAACGTGAATGCAGGCCGGCATCTCCCAGGACCGCACCGAAGAATTCGGAGGCTCCGTTGATGACGCCAGGCTGTCCGGTGAACGAAGGATCTGACGACACGAAGCCGACAACCTTCACGATTCGTTTAATGCGATCTAGGTCACCGATCTCAGCCTTGATAGCAGCCAAAGCGTTCAGCGCAGCTACCTGCGCCTGGGCCTTCGCTTCTTCAGCTGAAACTTCCGCCCCAACCTTTCCAACAACTGAGAGTTCACCATTAATCAGTGGAAGCTGACCCGAGGTGTACACGTAGTTGCCGGTAGTTACTGCCGGCAGGTACGCGGCAACTGGTTTCGCTACGCCTGGCAGCGTGTGGCCGAGTTCAGCTAGGCGTGCTTCGACACGCGAAGAAGTGGCTTCTTGCATGGGCTTTGTCTCCTTTAGGAAGTGTTAATTTATTATTCTTTTTCGCGCTTCAGGTAGGCCACTGGCGAGGAGCCGTTGGGACCTGGAACAACAGTTACCAGCTCCCAGCCATCGTCTCCCCACTGGTCCAAAATCTGCTTCGTAGCGTGGATCAAGAGTGGCAAAGTAGCGTATTCCCATTTAGTCATACTGGATACGTTATCGCGTCCTTGTAAACTAATAGGTATGGCAGCCAAGAAGTCCCCCTTTTTTGATACCGCCACCACGTTAGGGAAAGTCGTTGCGTTCTTCGGAATCAGCGCCCTGTGTGGTGTGCTCGCAGCAGGTATGCTCGTACCCGTAGCAGCTATCGCGAAAACCGGTTTGACCACCGGTAACAGCGTCATCAGTGCACTTCCAAGCACCTTTGAGAAGCTCCCAATTTCGGAGCCTTCAAAGATCTTGGACGCGGACGGAAAGACCATTGCGTCCTTCTATCAGCAGAACCGCGAACCGGTGAAACTTGATGACATCTCCACACACATGCAGAAGGCAATCGTGTCGGTGGAAGATGAGCGCTTCTACGAGCACAAGGGTGTCGACCCTCGCGGTATCGCCCGCGCGGTGATCGGCAACCTTACCTCATCGTCCCGTTCCGGTGCTTCCACGCTCACCCAGCAGTATGTAAACAACCTGCTGGTGAACAATCAGGAGCTCACCGGCTCGGAAGAGTCGACCATTTCTGGTCAGAAGGATTACGCCGCGAAGATCCGCGAGCTGAAGTATGCGGTAGCTATTGAAAAGGAAATGTCTAAAGACGAAATCCTTGAAGGCTACCTGAACTTGGTGCTCTTCTCGGGTCGCGAGTACGGCATCCAGGCCGCAGCGCACCGTTTCTACTCGGTTGATGCCAAGGACCTAAACGTTCAGCAGTCAGCCATGCTTGCCGGCATGGTTCAGCTGCCCAACGTTTACAACCCAATCAACAACCCTGAGCGTTCGCTTGACCGCCGTAACAAGGTACTGGGCAACATGTACCGCACCGGCGTCATCACCGAAAAAGAGTACAACGAGGCTGTGAAGTCTGATCTCGAACTCAAGCCAAGTGTTTCCCCTTCGGGTTGCTCCTCGGCCAAGGACAACGCTTACTTCTGTGACTATGTCACCAACCTGATCTTGAGCGATGAAGCTTACGGTAAGACCAAGGAAGACCGCGAAGGTTTGCTCTACCGTGGTGGCTTGACCATCAAGACCACGCTGAACAGCAAGCTGAACGAAAAGGCTGCCAACGACGCTCGCGAGGCGATCGATCCGAACGCCAAGTCCAACAAGGACATTCACTCTTCAGTAGTTTCGGTCCAGCCTGGCACCGGCAACATTCTGACCATGGCTCAGAACACCGAGTACGGTCCAGAGAAGGAAGATACCGGCTCGAGCACGTACTACAACTTCGCTGTTGAGCGCTCCAAGGGTGGTGCCGGTGGTTTCCAGGGTGGTTCCACCATGAAGCCTTACACCACCTTGGGTTGGCTCACTGAGGGTAACCGCATGAACGACACCATCAACGCGAAGAAGCAGGCCTTCCAGCCTGGCACGAAGTTCCGCGCTTCCTGCCTGCCTGGCAGCACCGCGACGGTGGGCACCAAGTGGGAGCCAAAGAACGCTTCAAAGGGCTTCTACCGCCCGATGAGCGTTGATACCGGCTTGTACTGGTCCATTAACACTGCGACCGTTCAGGAAGCCTACCGAACCGATTTGTGCACCATCGCTGACTACACCAAGCGCCTTGGCGTCTTGGATCAGGATGCTGATAATGGTCAGCCAGGTCCAATCAGCCCAGCTAACCCATCGTTCATCATTGGTTCGGCCAACATCACCCCACTGTCGCAGGCAGCAGCATTTGCTACCTTCGCCAACAAGGGCGAGTACTGCAAGCCACGCGCCATCACCGGCGTGACCGATTCAGCTGACAACGAGTACAAGGTCGCTGGCGAATCTTGCTCACAAGAGGTTGATCCAACCTATGTTGCCGATCTTGATAAGACTCTGAAGAAGATCGCTACCAAGCGTGTTTCTAAGGGTGTCGTCGAAGGACCAATCGCTGGTAAGACCGGTACTAACAACTACGCCACCTCGACCTGGTTTGTTGGTTTCACCACCGGCATCTCGACCGCTACGTGGGTAGGCCGTCTGGACGGCAAGGCTTCCACGGGGCAGAACTCGCTGCACGGCGCAATCATCAATGATAAGCAAGCACCTGACATGGTTGACTCCTCCACCTACGCTGCACCGTTGTGGGTCGATTTCATGAAGGATGCAGTCCTTCAGTACGAGCGCAAGGGCTTTGGTAAGCCGGGCAAACGTCCAGCACCTGTAATCCCTTCCACTCCGGAAAGCGCAAAGACCGAAGGCGAGAAGCAGGACGCTGCTGCAGCGGCTGCCGCTGCTAGGGCTCGCGCTGCCGCCGAAGCACAGAAGCGAGCTGCTGCCCAGCAACGAGCAGAAGCTGAAGCTCGACAGCGTGCCGCTGATGCTAAGGAAGCTGCCGAGGATCGGGCCGAAGCTAAGAAGGATGCTGCAGCCAAGAAGAAGGCAGACGAGGCTAAGAAGAAAGCCGACGACGCCAAGAAGAAGGCTGAAGCTAAGAAGGACGCTGCCGAGGCTAAGGCAAAGGCTGAAGCTGCCAAGAAGAAGGCAGCTGCCGAAGCTAAGAAGAAGGCTGAAGAGGCAAGGAAGAAGGCGGCACAGTCGTCTAAACCTAAGCCGCCGAAGTCCACTGATTAGTCCGAATAATAGCTAGCTGCCAAGCAAAGGCCGCGTTCAACTTTGGTTGAACGCGGCCTTTCGGTTTAGATTGGCAATAGCGGACTTCATGAGAAGTAGCCCCCGGGCATGAAAGGACGATGGCAGAAAAGTCATGGTTGAACACAATACATTTGGCGCCGCGCTGCGCCACGCAGCGGGTACAACAGCTCTAGCAGCCGGTGGAGCGTTAGCTCTCGGCACCGCCTTGATTGGCTACGGCATGCTGGAGACCCAGAAGTTTGGACTACGCCGCGAGACCCTGAATGCTCTTCCCCGAGGTGCTACCGACATCAAGGTCCTGCACCTGTCCGACATTCACATGGTTCCGGGCCAAGAGACCAAAATTCAGTGGATCCGTGAACTCGCCGACCTGAAGCCAGACTTCGTAGTGAATACCGGCGATAACCTCAGCCACCGCAAGGGTGTTCCATCTTTGCTCAAGGCATTGGAACCGCTGATGGCGTTCCCGGGAGCTTTTGTTCCTGGCTCCAACTGCTACTACGCGCCCAAGCTGAAAAATCCTTTTAAATACTTCTCCAGCTCCGAGGGCTCCCCTAACCCGTCACCAAAGGACCAGCTGCCTTTTGAAGAAATGCACCGCGCGTTTGGTGCAGCCGGTTGGAGCAACATGTCCAACCGATCCCACTCGACGGTATTGAACGGACTGCGTCTGGATCTGACCGGCGTTGATGATCCGCACATCAACCGCGACCACTTCGCGGGATGGACCCGTGGCTCATCCACCAGCGACCAGGCTCCGCACGTGCGTATCGCACTGACTCACGCCCCCTACCAGCGAGTCTTGGATCAGTTCGCCGAAGCAAAAGCGGACGTTATTTTCGCTGGGCATACACACGGTGGCCAGGTGTGCATCCCTGGCTACGGGGCTTTGGTCTCTAACTGCGATCTGCCAACCTGGCGAGCTCGCGGCCTGAGCGACTGGGAGTACGCAGGCAACACGGTTCCGCTAAATGTCTCGGCCGGTTTGGGCACCTCACGCTTCGCGCCGATCCGCTTTGCTTGCCCACCTGAAGCAATCCTCGTGACGCTGAAAGCACGTAGCTAAACACTAAATGTTGCACTTGAGGTCCCGGTATTTCGCCCTAGCTGGCGAAGTCCCGGGATCTCCTCATTTCCGATGTGAAGCGTTTCTTTCCCAAATTCAGAAATTGATTGAATTCTCCCAACCAGTGACTGTAAGCTGAAGCTCTGTCGAATTTCTGGATGAATACGGGGTACCGTGGCGCAAGCACAAAAGGTCGAGACCAAAGATCCAGTTCCGCTCTCGGCAACGTTGAAGAGACTGTACCCGTTTGTTAAGCCGATTCTTCCTCGGCTTTTCTGCGGATTCCTTTGTGCGCTCGGTGCCGGAATTGTTGCCCTAGCCATCCCCCAGGTGTTGGCGTGGCTGGTGAACTCTGTTTTTCACCGTGATGGTGCCACCTCCGAAGTCTGGATTTCCGTTGCCATCATTGCCGCCCTCGGATTTGTTGAAGCGCTACTGATTTTCCTGCGCCGCCAGTTTGTGCTCAATCCCGCCGCCGGGCTTGAAGCCCAGATGCGCATTCGTTTCTACAAGCACCTTCAACGGCTGCCTGTTGCCTTCCACGAGCGCTGGGGCTCCGGCCAGCTACTCTCCCGCTCCATGTCGGATCTGTCGCTCTTGCGCCGTTGGCTGGCCTTCGGCGCAATGATGTTGGTCGTTGAGACCGTCACTGTGATTACCGGACTCATTCTGATGTTCACTCACTCGTGGATCTTGGGGTTGTTGTACTTGCTTGGCTCTATCCCCATTGCCATCAAGGCTTACCGCTTCCGCAATGAATACCGTGCGGCCAGCCGGCTCAGCCAGGATCAAGCCGGAGACCTTGCCACCGCCGTGGAAGAATCTGTGCACGGTATTCGTGTCATCAAGGCTTTTGGACGCGGTCCACACATCTACGAAGGATTTAATACTCAAGCCAAATCCCTCCAAGAAACCGAAATTGCCAAAGCTAAGACCTTGGCTAGTTTCTTGCTTACTGTGGTCGCGGTGCCAGAAACCATCTTGGGCATTGGCCTGTTCATTGGTATCGCTCAAGTCGCCAATGGAACGCTCAGTGTCGGCGCGCTGGTTGCCTACTTCGCCATCGCCGCAGTGATCGCTGGCCCGGTAGAAGGCATGGGAATGCTCTTGGGCATGACCTTGAGTACCAAGACTGCACTGGACCGGCATTTTGAGGTCATGGACTCGACCAATGACATTGTCTCTGCGGCCAACCCAACCGTCCCTGAAACGCGAGACGGAAGCGTGCAGCTACGTCACGTTCGTTTTGCCTACCCAGATGTAGCCGGAACACGCCGCCCGATCCTTGCCGACATTGATCTAGACATTCGTCCTGGCGAAACGATGGCCTTGGTGGGAATCACCGGTTCAGGCAAATCCACCTTATTGAACTTGATCCCCCGTCTGCACGATGCAATGGCCGGTGAAGTGCTCATCCATGGACAGAACGTCAAGGACTGGGAATTAGATCAGCTACGCACCGAAATTGCCGTGGCTTTTGAAGACACCACATTGTTCTCAAACACCATTCGAGAGAACGTCCTGCTCGGTGCCCCAGAACAACTAAACGAAGAACAACGCGAAGCACTGCTGAGCGAAGCACTAGACGTAGCCCAAGCGCACTTCACCTATGACCTGCCTGCCGGCGTAGATACTCTCATCGGTGAAGAGGGGCTTTCGCTCTCCGGCGGCCAGCGTCAGCGCATCGCGCTAGCACGTGCCATTGCGGCCCGTCCGAGCGTGCTGGTTCTTGATGATCCGCTGTCTGCTTTGGATGTGAGGACAGAAGAGCTGGTGACCGAGAAACTTCGAGAAGTTCTCGCCGGAACCACCACGCTCATCGTGGCTCACCGTCCATCAACGGTGATGCTCGCAGACCGAGTGGCGTTGCTGCGCGATGGACGAATCGACGCGGTGGGCAGTCACACCCACCTGCTGAGCACCAATGAACACTACAGATTTGTCATTGCCAGTTTGGATGATGAAGAACAATCAGCAATTGAGGGAGCCTCCCGATGAGCCAGCCACAAGGCGTCGCCAACGAGGACGCCATCAAACTCAACGCTGCTGATCGTAAGGTAGTACGCCAGCGGTCCTTCCGATTGCTCGGGGCACTGGCTTTGCCGCAGAAAAAGCTTTTTATCCTCACCGTAGTTTTGGTGTTGCTCTCCAATGCAGCACGCGTTCTGCTGCCGGTAATCATTGCCTTTGCTATCGACTGGACGCTACCTCAAGTACGTGAGGGCAACTGGTCAGCCTTGGGCCTTACCGGCGCCGGCTACATTATCTGCGCGATCCTCAGTGGCTTTTTGCTTTCTTGGTACATCAACTCTGCAGCAAAAATTTCGCAGGCTATGCTCTTGGATCTGCGACAGCAAGTGTTCCGTCATACCCAGCGCCTGAGCCTTGAGTTTCACGAGAACTACACCTCCGGTCGCATCATCTCCCGACAGACTTCAGACTTGGAAACTCTGCGAGAGCTGCTTGATCAGGGAGTCTCCGAGCTGGCTTCCTCCTGCGTCTTTGTTATCTTCACGCTGATTTCGATTTTCTTCCTCGACTGGCGCAGTGGATTAGTAGTCTGTGTTGCCGCGATTCCAGTGACCATCTTGTTCTTCTGGTACCAGCGCCGCTCTGAAGTTCTGTACCGCGAATCCCGCGTCGTTTCAGCCAAGGTGATTTCCACCTTTGTCGAAACGATGACCGGCATTCGCGCTGTGAAAGCTTTCCGCCGAGAACGGGCCAACGACGAGAACTACCAAGAAATTGCGGAAAAGTACCGGGATAATTCGGTCCGCTCCTTCAACCTGTTTGGTGTTTTGCAGCCCGGACTGGTGCTCATTGGCAACCTCACTGTGGCCGCTCTCTTAGCCTACGGTGGATTCCGAATCATCTCAGGGACCATGGCCGTCGGTGCCATGGTGGCGATCCTCTTGGCCTCAAAACGGCTCTTTCAGCCTGTAGAACAGATTGCGATGTTCTACTCGTCTCTGCAGTCAGCAACAGCGGCGTTGGAGAAGGTCTCGGGTCCGCTTGAAGAAGAACCAACGGTGCGTGAACCTGCGCAGCCTCAGTCCATCACCACAGTGGCCGGAGATCTTCAGTTCAAGGACGCGGTATTTGGTTATGGCAATGGACCGATCATCATGGACAAATTTGATCTGCACATCCCTGCCGGTCAAACGGTCGCTGTGGTGGGTCAGACCGGTGCAGGAAAATCGACGTTGGCCAAGCTCATCGCCCGCTTCTATGATCTTCGCTCCGGAACGTTGGCACTGGATTCGGTTCCGATCAATGAACTGTCCAACAAAGAGTTACGTCAGCACGTAGTGATGGTGACTCAGGAAGCGTTCCTCTTCTCGGGTTCCGTGGCCGAGAACATTGCTCTAGGCCGCCCTGGCGCATCTTTAAAGGACATTGAGTCGGCGGCTCGCGCAGTTGGAGCTCACGAGTTCATCATGGATCTGCCCGAAGGTTATAACACCGACGTGAACAAGCGCGGTGGCCGTGTCTCCGCTGGCCAGCGCCAGCTGATCTCCTTCGCCCGCGCGTTCTTAGCTGATCCTGCAGTGTTGATACTTGATGAAGCCACCAGCTCCTTGGATATTCCTTCAGAGCGAGCTGTACAGCGCGGATTGCAGACGTTGCTGGGTAACCGTACGGCGCTGATCATTGCGCACCGGCTCTCCACTGTGCAGATCGCTGACCGGGTGTTGGTAGTTCACGATGGAAAGATCACCGAGGACGGTACACCACAGGAGCTCATTGCCAGTCAGGGACGTTTCGCCGCCTTACACAAGGCATGGAAAGACTCATTGGTCTAAGGTCCGCCGACCGACGAATAAACCCCTGCCGGCCCGGAATATCATTCCGGATCGACAGGGGGTTTTATCGTGGAGTGCAACTAGCCTAGGCGCTGAAGCTTAGGCCAGTTAGACGCTCATAGGCTTCAATGTACCGAGCGCGAGTCTTCTCAATAATCTCTTCTGGGAGCTGTGGTGGCTCCTGGTCAGAGTTCTTGTCCCAACCCGATGCGTCGCTGGTCAGCCAGTCGCGGACAAACTGCTTATCAAAGCTCGGCTGCGCCTGACCTGGCTGATAGGCCTCTGCGTCCCAGAAGCGTGATGAATCCGGGGTGAGCACCTCATCACCCAAAGTAACTTCACCGGTAGCTGGGTCAGCCCCAAACTCAACCTTGGTGTCAGCCAAGATGATGCCACGGCCACGAGCGATCTGTTCGGCCTGTTCGTACAACGCAACAGTCTTCTCACGCAGTGCCTCAGCCACGTCGTTGCCAACGCGCTCAACGGTCTGCTCGTAAGTGATGTTCTCGTCGTGCTCCCCCACCTCGGCTTTAGCCGATGGAGTGAACAGTGCAGGGGTCAAACGTGAACCGTCAACCAAGCCATCAGGCAATGGCAGGCTGCATACGGTCTTGGAGACCTTGTACTCAGCTAGCCCTGAACCGGTGAGGTAACCGCGAGCGATGCACTCGATCGGGTACATTTCCAGCTTCTTGCAGACCATGGCTCGTCCGGCCACAGCTTCTGGAACATCGGTGGAGATCACGTGGTTGGCGAAGTCGCTGAGCTGTTCAAACCACCAAAGGCTTAGCTGAGTCAGCACTTTGCCCTTGTCTGGGATCTCGCTGGAAAGTACAAAATCGTAGGCGCTGATGCGGTCCGAAGCAACGACCAGCACGCGGTCGGTGTCCTCGAAGCTCACACCGGCTGGCACGTACAAGTCGCGTACCTTGCCCGAGTAGAAATGGTCCCAACCTTCAAGGTCAAGAACTTCGGTCTTCAATCCTGCCATAACTGCCTAGTCCCTTACTTGCTTTGCTTCGCTACGACGATTTCGCCGCGTTCGGCCTTCAATGCAATGTCGGTGCGTGACTGGGCACCGTTCCAGCTGATCTGTGCAACGCCTGCGTAGGCAGCCTTGCGAGCAGCGCTCAGGTCATCGCCTAGACCAACCACTGCCAGCACACGTCCGCCAGCAACAATGACATTGCCTTGGGCATCCGCGGAGGTTCCGGCATGCATCACATGCACGTTTTCCAGTGCGTTGGCAGCGTCAAGGCCGGAAATTACCGCACCCTTCACCGGGGTGTCAGGGTAATTCTCTGCCGCGATAACTACGTCTACTGCGGTCTTGGACGACCAGTTCAACTGCTCATCATCATCAAGCTGACCCTTGGCGGCGGCCAACAAAATGCCACCAAGTGGAGTCTTGAGGCGTGCAAGCACCGCCTGAGTTTCAGGGTCACCAAAACGAGCATTAAATTCAATGACTCGAATACCACGCTTGGTCAGCGCCAAACCGCAGTAGAGCACACCGGTAAAGGCAGTGCCACGCTTTTCCATCTCACGCAGAGTTGGGTAAGCGACTCGGTCCATAACCTCGTTGACGAAGTTCTCTGGAAGCCACTCAAGTGGTGAGTAGGCACCCATGCCACCGGTATTTGGGCCTTCGTCATTATCGAAGATGCGCTTAAAATCTTGGGCTGGCGACAGTGGAACGGCATGCTTGCCATCGCAAATAACAAAAAGTGAAACTTCTGGGCCATCAAGGAATTCTTCAATGACTACAGTGCCGCCGGCTGCGAAGCAGGCTTCAGCGTGCTCAAGGGCCTCATCACGGTCAGAGGTGACAACAACACCCTTGCCTGCGGCTAGTCCATCATCCTTGACCACGTAAGGTGCGCCGAAGTCGTCTAATGCGTTGGCGGCTTCCTCACGGTTGGTCGCCACATGAGCCATCGCGGTTGGAACTTCAGCCGCGGCCATCACGTTCTTGGCGAATGCTTTGGAAGCCTCCAGCTGGGCTGCGGCTTTGGTTGGGCCGAAGACCGGGATTCCCGCCTCAATGAGTGCGTCGGAAACGCCTGCTGCCAATGGCGCTTCGGGTCCAACAACGACCAGATCGCTAGCTAGCTCGCGGGCCAGCGCCAACACTGATGCTGGATCTTGTGCATCGATCTGATGGGTGGTGACGTCCTGTGCGATACCGGCATTACCGGGTGCACAATGAACTTCTTTGATGTAGGGGTCTGCACTGAGTGCTCGGACAATTGCATGCTCGCGGCCACCTGGGCCAATAACCAGTACCTTCACCCCGCCGAGTTTACCGGAGAAGTTGGGAGCTGATGCTGTCTATGACTTCCCCAGATCCTCTGAATTTGGACGCAGGATCACCCTGCTGCACGCCGTTGAGCATTGGTGCGCACAGTTCGCGAATAAACTGGGCAGATGGATGGATCAGTGGATATTTCCGATTGTGCGCAGCTGGTGCAGGTGCGACGTAATGGCGCGGTGGAATCTAGACACTACGGTGTAGCCGTGGTGCTCGGAGAAAACGGATCCTCGTTGCTGGCTCTCGGTAACCCAGAGGCGCTGATCTTTCCGCGTTCTGCACTCAAGCCCTTCCAAGCAATCGCTTCCTTGCGCTGCGGTGCACAACTAACTGAGGAACAGGTAGCTCTGACCTGCGCTAGCCACGTGGGCAGCTTTGCGCATCAGCAGCTTGCCTTACAGATTTTGGAATCAGCTGGACTGAGTACCGATGATTTGCAGTGCCCCGAAGCGTGGCCCGTAGATTCAGCGACTCGCACGCAGATGACCATTGAGCATCTGTCCAAGTCGCGCTTGACGTTCAACTGTTCGGGAAAACATGCAGGGTTCCTGAATGCAGCCAAGTCCCTAGGCGCTGACACCGACACGTACTTGGATCCGGCCCATCCTGTGCAGCAAACAGCTCACCGTGTCTTTGAAGAGTTCTGCGGCCCGGTGGCACGCACCGGCGTAGATGGCTGCGGCGCCCCAGCAGTGCAAATGTCCCTGCTCAGTCTGGCCCGCGGTTTCCATCACTTGCTCGCTACTTCAGATCCAGATGCTCAACGAGCCGTTACTGCCATGCTCCACCATCCCTGGGCGGTGAGGGGCGAAGGACAAGCAAATACCGAAGTCATCAAACACGCTGGTGTCATCGCTAAGTTAGGTGCCGAAGGAGTGCTGGCCATGACCGCTCCCAACGGGGTCACCGTGGCGATAAAAATGCTTGATGGCTCTTCGCGAGGAACCGATCTGTTGGCTCTGTCATTACTGCACAAGTTCTCGGCCATAGATGAAAATAGCTATCGCAAATTGCACCAGCAACTTCAGCCGCCGGCCACCACAGTTGGTGCCCAAGCAGCTGATCTACAGTTAGCTGGGACCGATTTTTAGTGATCAACTTCCACCCGGGACGACTCCCCCGGCAAATATGACAGTTTTACGTCATCGAAACAAAGAGATGAGATAGGTCATGGCAATCAAGCGTCGCGTTGATGAAACCGCTGGACGCTCGGCAGTGCGCGAGTGGGCTCAAACCGAGCCAGGACAAGCAAAAATATCCCGTCCTGTCCTCGCTATGGCGGTTCGCTACCTGCTGGAAGAATTAGCCTCTCGTGCCGAGGGAAATTCCGTTGAAGTACGCGTACCACCCTTCGGTGTGACTCAGTGCATAGCAGGGCCCAGGCACACCCGTGGAACACCGCCCAATGTAGTCGAAATGCCTGCTGAACTCTGGCTTTTGTTAGCTACCGGGCGAACGTCTTGGAGTGAAGCACAGCAAACTGGCCAGTTGCACGCCTCTGGACTTAGGGCAGACTTGTCCGCGCACCTACCACTTATTGAGTACCCTTAAGGGTATGGAGCAACACCCCGCTACCCCGAGATCTGCAGAGCAAAGTGTCGAAGTGCAAATTCACTCGGCGCCCAAATTCTGGCCATTCATCTTGACCTTTGTCGTACTTGGTGCGCTAATCGGTCTGGTCACAGGTTTGCTCGGCGAACCTTCGCAGGAGTACACCCGCGCTTCAGCCTCCGGATTCTTCGCGATGTTCGGTGCTGGACTCGGTGCAGGTATCGGAGCATTGGTGTACGTGATCATTGATCGCTTCACGTCAAAAAAATCCACTAAGCATCTGGCAGTTCCTCTGGCCGAGGACACTGACTCCAGGGGACAACAAGGCTAGGCAGCTTTTCCCTTCCACTGAAGAGCGGGCGGCCGCGCACCTGGCCGCCACCAACCACACACAAACGGTCGGTGTCGACCAAACCAGAACATGAGAGAATAACTGACATGGCGCGTGGCGACGGATTCTTAAATCACGACCTGCTTCCAGGCGAGAAGGGGCCGCAGGACGAATGCGGCGTTTTCGGCGTTTGGGCTCCGGGCGAAGAGGTTGCAAAGCTGACCTATTACGGTCTGTATGCATTGCAACACCGCGGGCAGGAGTCAGCTGGCATTGCGACCAGCGACGGTGCACGCATCAATGTCTACAAGGACATGGGCCTGGTCTCGCAGGTATTCGACGAGAACACCTTGAACTCCATGAGCGGACAGCTGGCTGTTGGCCACTGCCGTTACTCCACCACCGGCGCCAGCCACTGGGCTAACGCCCAGCCAACTTTGGGTCCAACCCAGACCGGCACAGTTGCTTTGGCGCACAACGGTAACCTGACTAACTCCGCTGACTTGGCTGACATGGTTGTTGCCAAGCAGCAGGCAGATGGTGGCAAGGTCCGCGGCGAAATCGCTCAGGGCAATACCACCGACACCGCTTTGGTCACCGCTCTTTTGTCCGGGACCGAGGGACAGTCGCTGGAAGAAACCGCGCTGGAACTACTGCCTAAAATCGAAGGCGCCTTCTGCTTTGTCTTCATGAACGAAGACACCCTCTACGCAGCTCGCGATCCACACGGTGTACGCCCACTGGTATTGGGCCGATTGAACCGCGGTTGGGTTGTTGCCTCCGAGCAGCCAGCCTTGGCTACCGTAGGTGCCTCGTTCATCCGCGAAATCGAGCCAGGCGAAATGATCGCCATCGATGAGAATGGTGTTCGCTCCACCCGCTTTGCCGAGGCTACCCCCAAGGGTTGCGTTTTTGAGTACGTTTACCTCGCCCGCCCTGACGCTTCCATCGCTGGACGTTCGGTCTACGAGTCCCGCGTAGAAATGGGTCGCCAGCTGGCCCGCGAAAACAGCGCGGATGCAGATATCGTGATCCCAGTTCCGGAATCTGGTACCCCCGCAGCCATTGGTTACGCCGAAGAATCTGGCATTCCATTCACCCATGGTTTTGTGAAGAACGCCTACGTTGGCCGTACCTTCATTCAGCCTTCGCAGACCCTTCGCCAGCTGGGCATCAAGCTAAAGCTCAACGCCTTGGAAACCGTCTTGCGCGGTAAGCGCGTGGTGGTAGTGGATGACTCGATCGTTCGTGGCAACACCCAGCGTGCGGTAGTTCGTATGCTGCGTGAAGCTGGAGCTTCCGAGGTGCATGTGAAGATTTCTTCGCCTCCGGTGAAGTGGCCTTGCTTCTACGGCATCGATTTCGCCTCCCGCGCAGAACTGATTGCCAATGGTGCAGCAGTGGATCAGATCGCTACCTCCATTGGTGCTGACTCGCTGGCCTATATCTCTGAAGACGGCATGATCGAAGCCACCATGCAGCCACGCGAGCGTCTGTGCACCGCGTGCTTCACCGGTGACTACCCGATCGCGCTTCCGCAGGAAGAACGTCGGGGAAAGAATCTGCTTGAGCGTGCTAACCAGCCTGGTTGCGAGCCCGGCCCAGATTCCGAATTCGAAAACATCAGCTAAGTACCCGGGACCTCCCCACACATCTCGTTGCAAGCGGCACCGGAGAACCGGTGCTCACGACAGAAAAGGAAACCTCTGCCATGAGCGGCAATGATCAGCCAACTTCCATCACCTATGCCGGTGCCGGCGTTGACGTTGAGGCCGGTGACCGTGCCGTTGAGTTGATGAAGGGTGCGATCAAGGCTACCCACACCTCGGGTGTCGTCGGAGGCGTTGGCGGTTTCGCCGGGCTTTTTGATGTCTCCTTCTTGACCGGTTACAAAAAGCCTTACCTAGCTACCTCCACCGATGGTGTGGGCACCAAGGTGGCTATCGCCCAGAAGCTGGACATCCACGACACCATCGGCCAGGATCTGGTCGGCATGGTAGTTGACGACATCGTCGTTGTAGGTGCCAAGCCACTATTCATGACCGACTACATTGCCACCGGCAAGGTTGTCCCAGAGCGCATCGCGGACATCGTTCGCGGTATTGCCGAGGGTTGCAAGCTCGCTGGCACCGCATTGGTCGGCGGCGAAACCGCTGAGCACCCAGGCCTGCTGGCGGAAGACGAATACGATGTTGCCGGTGCTGCCACCGGTGTTATCGAAGCTGATCAGCTGCTCGGCCCAGAACGTGTTCTGGCCGGCGACGTTGTTATCGGCATGGCCTCTTCAGGTATTCACTCCAACGGTTACTCGCTGGTGCGTCGGGTTATTGCCCACGCTAAGTGGGAACTGGACCGCGAGGTTGCCGAGTTCGGTAAGACCCTGGGTGAAGAACTGCTTGTTCCAACCCGCATTTACACCACCGCCTGCTTGGATCTGATTGATGATCTGAACAACGGCGAGGACTTCGGTGTGCATGGCTTCAGCCACGTGACCGGTGGCGGCCTTGCTGCCAACCTCGCTCGTGTGCTGCCACAGGGCTTGATGGCTCGTGTGGATCGCTCCACCTGGGCTTTGCCAGCTGTCTTCTCCACCATCGCGACTCTGGGCAATGTCCCACAGCCGGATCTGGAGCGCACCTTGAACTTGGGCGTTGGCATGGTTGCCATCGTTGATCAGGCCGTGGCTGACCGTGCTGTTCAGCTGCTGAACAAGGCAGGTATGGGCGCATGGGTTATGGGTCAGGTTGAAAACATTGATCCGTCGGCAGCTGACGCGGGCTTGGACTTCGTCCAAGGTGCTAAGGGTGTTGACGGTGGCGCAGTGTTGCTGACCGGAGCCTACGCCAAGTAGCCAGCACAGTTACCTACAACGAAGCGCCGCACTGATTTTCAGTGCGGCGCTTCGTTTATTTCGGCTTAGGTTCGGGCAGCCCTAGTCCAGTTGGCTCAGAGCCTGGTCCAAGGGGATCCGCCAACGCCAGGTAGCTTTTTGTTCTCCGCGCACATGGCCATTGGTGATCAGCGCTACGGGCAGTTCACGTTTGACGAAGTTCAGCAATACTTTGTAGCCGCTCATCACTGCCAGGGAGGACCCCAGCACAAGCAAGGAGCTGGATTCTTCTTCCAACGCGGTCATGAGTTCTTTGCGTTCAGCTGGGACGCTTTCCCCGAAGTAGACAACGTCTGGTTTGAGCGCATAGGAATCGCAATTCAGGCAACGAACCATCACAAACTGGTCGATGAGGTATTGCGGTAGCTCCACATCGCCATCGGGATTCACCGCGGCGGGATCAATTTCTACCGCTTCTATGTAACCCTTGTTGGCCGCTTCCAGTCGTACGTCGAAGTCCCTACGGTTCTCGCTAAATCCGCAGTTTAGACAACGCACAGTCGAGAGATCTCCATGCACCGGGATCACGCGTTGGGATCCCGCTTGCTGGTGCAGGCCATCCACGTTCTGGGTGATGATTCCGCTAATCTTGCCTTCACGTTCCCACTGCACCAAGCGCCGGTGAATCTGGTTTGGTTCAGCCTTATCCATGTGGCGCCAGCCTACGTAGCCGCGCGCCCAGTAGCGTTGGCGTGCTTCAGGACGGTAGCGGAATTCCTGATAAGTCATCGGACGGTGACGCTGTAGCGACCCGTTAGGGCCCCGGTAGTCTGGAATGCCCGAGTCAGTGGAAACCCCGGCACCGGTAACAACTAGCACGTTGCCCGCAGCGAGGATTTGTTTCACACCCTCAAGCGCTTCGGCTTCGGGTGTTGGTGGAGCTTGCTCCTCCACAATTCGCTGCATCGAGCGTATGGCAGAGTGGTGCGCCATCTGGATTGATAGCTCTTCTTTGCTACTCACGTTCCACCTCAAGCTTGTTAGACACGACAAAGGCCGCAGCGACTACTAGCTAATTTAGCTTAGTCACTGCGGCTTGTCGTAAATGTACTGAAGAGCTGTACCACTTGGTGCTTTGGGTGTGGCACTGAGAGTCAAGAACTCCCGGTCTCAGATAAGGAGATTAATCCTCATCGTCGTCTCGTGAGTACTTCTTAGTCAGATCGTCGTAATCCGAATAATCTTCTTCATACGATGAATCATTACGCTCAATTTTTTGAGCATGATGATCGGACTGAACGCCCAACTCGCGTTCTAGTGCCGAAAGGTCAGTGGACGGAGAGTAGTACTTAATGTCTCGCGCCTGACGCTGTGCTTTAGCCTTTTGACGGCCGCGCCCCATGGCGTGACCCCCTCTTTTCAGTAGAGTCGGAAGGTGGTCCACCTTAAAAGATGAAGGCCCCCGAATATGTGATCAGTTCTTTCGTATTTAAAGGTTAACATGATTCACCGGCGAGCATTGAACGCAACACTCTCCGATACCGCTAGACTGTCAATTAGTCCAACGACTATGTATTGAGCTGATGAACGTTCGCAGGACCCGACAATGAAGGAGCCCAGCAGGTGGTGGAAAAGAATCTGCCGGAGCCGCAGGCGGCATTGCCCCCATTGCAGCCCGAAACTCAGAAGCCTAAGCGACGCGGTGGCCAATGGGCACTAATGATCATCGCCGTTTTGGCGCTGGCCGCTGCCGTGGTCTTTGTGGTGTTACGCATCATAGATCCCCCAGCTTCGCCCATTGCGAACAACGTGGAACGCAACGAATCCCCTGGGCTCGACGGGATCATTGCAACCGAAATGCCTCCAGCTCAGCTAGAACTCGGAGATTGCCTTCGCGAATTCGATTCTCCGTTGGACACGCAAACTGTCGTGACCTGCAATTCAGCGCACAACGCTCAGATGATCGGTTCCTTTGAAGTTTCCGGCACCGACTACCCTGGCGCCAACGAGCTACTGACCCAGTCAGAAGATATGTGCAAATCTGTCTCCATTGATCCCAGCGCTGGCTTGGACTCCACGTGGACTTATCACTTCTCCCGCCCTTCTGAAAGCACCTGGGGCCAGGGCGACCGGACGGTCTCTTGCTTCTTGAGCGTCTCCGAAGGCAACGTACGCACTTCGCTCTTGCCTGAAGAATCGACCGAGAATTCTGAAGACGAAAAGTCCACGGATGAATCTTCCGAGGATGAGGATTCGAAGGCCGAAGAGACCACCGAAAGCTAAGTAAATATTTCTTGCGCAATAGTCTTGAGCAAAAAGTGAGTAGGGGCATGAACAGAATGATTCTGTTCATGCCCCTACTTTTTTGTTATTAGCTCTTCTTCAACACCTTGAGCTGATCCGCCTCTTGGTCAAGAAGCACTTCAACGGTGTCACCATCTTGTACATTGCCAGCCAAGATTTCCTTAGCCAACCGGTCCCCGATTTCACGCTGAACCAAGCGACGCAAAGGACGCGCACCATAGGCAGGATCGTATCCGGTCAGGGCCAGCCATCCACTGGCAGCCTGATCAACCTCTAGGCTCAGACGACGTTCGGCAAGGCGCTGCGAAAGAAGCTCAATCTGCAGCTTCACAATGTTGCCCAACTCCTCCAGGCTCAGTGGATCAAACAGGATGACCTCATCCAAGCGGTTCAAGAACTCCGGCTTGAACGACGCATTGACGACGTTCATGACCGCGCTCTTTTTCTCCGCCTCTTCCATGCTTGGATCAACCAGGAACTGCGAACCAAGGTTGGAAGTGAGAATCAGGATGGTATTCCTGAAGTCCACTGTCCGGCCCTGCCCGTCAGTCAGCCGGCCATCGTCGAGCACCTGAAGCAGAATGTCGAATACCTCTGGATGCGCCTTCTCAACCTCATCAAGCAAGATCACCGAGTATGGGCGCCGACGCACTGCTTCGGTGAGCTGCCCGCCTTCTTCATACCCAACGTATCCCGGAGGGGCACCAACGAGGCGTGAGACTGCATGCTTCTCCGAGTACTCAGACATGTCGATTCGAACCATCGCACGCGGGTCATCAAAGAGGAAGTCTGCCAAGGACTTAGCCAGCTCAGTCTTACCAACACCGGTTGGCCCAAGGAACAGGAAGGATCCTGTAGGCCGGTTGGGATCGGCAATACCAGCACGAGTCCGGCGTACTGCATCCGAGACGGCGCTAACAGCTTGCTTCTGCCCCATCAACCGCTGGCCAAGGATCTGTTCCATATCCAGCAACTTCTGGCTTTCACCCTGAAGCATTCGACCCGCTGGAATTCCTGTCCACGCTGAAATGACTTCGGCGATGTCATCGGCAGTGACCTCGTCAGCGACCATGCTGTCTTGGGTTGAGCGGTTCGCCTCGGCGAGCGCAGCAGCATCCAATTGCTTCTGGAGAGCTGGAATCTCTCCGTAGAGAAGACGTGAGGCCTTCTCCAAGTCACCTTCGCGCTGCGCCTTTTCTGCCTGGCCACGTAGCTCATCAAGTTTGACCTTGAGATCACCTACGCGGTTTAGTCCGGCCTTCTCCGACTCCCACTGAGAGTTCAGTGCGTCAAGAGTTTCCTTCTTGTCGGCCATGTCTTTGCGTAGTGCCTCCAAGCGCTCGATTGATGCTGGATCACTCTGGTCGGATAGGGCCAGTTCTTCCATGGTCAGTCGGTCCACTTCACGGCGCAGTTCATCGATTTCCTCTGGTGCCGAGTCAATCTCCATGCGCAGTCGGCTGGCTGCTTCGTCAACGAGGTCAATGGCCTTATCTGGAAGCTGACGCCCTGAGATGTACCGGTTGGATAGCGATGAGGCTGCCACGAGCGCGGAGTCAGCAATGGACACCTTGTGGTGCGCTTCGTAGCGTTCTTTGAGTCCGCGCAGGATGGCAATGGTGTCATCTACGCTCGGCTCTCCAACGTACACCTGAGCAAAGCGTCGTTCCAGGGCTGGGTCCTTCTCGATGTTCTCGCGGTACTCGTCCAAGGTGGTGGCACCGATCAGGCGCAGTTCACCACGGGCGAGCATTGGCTTGAGCATATTTCCGGCGTCCATGGCGCCTTCAGAAGCGCCAGCACCAACAACGGTATGGATCTCATCGATGAACGTCACGATCTGCCCGTCTGAAGATTTGATCTCTTCAAGAACAGACTTCAAGCGCTCTTCAAATTCACCACGGTACTTAGCACCGGCCACCATAGCACCCAGATCAAGGGAGATCAGGGTCTTGCCTCGCAGGGACTCGGGAACGTCTCCGGCAATCATGCGCTGAGCTAGCCCCTCAACCACTGCAGTCTTACCAACACCGGGCTCACCGATGAGCACAGGGTTGTTTTTGGTCCTGCGAGAAAGCACCTGGACAAGCCGACGAATTTCACGGTCACGGCCAATGACAGGATCTAGCTTGCCGGAGCGCGCCATAGCTGTCATGTCAGTGCCAAACTTTTCCAAAGATTGGAAAGTGGCTTCGGGGTTTGGATTATCAACCTTGCGGTCCCCACGAATGGTAGGCAAGGTTCCCACCAAGAGCTCGCGGGTAGCACCGAAGTCACGCATGGTTTCGCCGGCCTTGGTTTGATCCGAGGCCAGTGCGATGAGCAGGTGCTCGGTAGAAACGTAGGTGTCGCCCATTTCGGTCGCGGTTTCCTGGGCGTTGCTGACTACCTGCAAGAGCTGACGTGAGAACTGGGCCTGGGCCACTGAGCTACCCGAGCTTGATGGCAGCGCACTAATAGTGGCGCTAGCCTTCACTGACAGAGCATCAACATCAAGCCCAGCCGTTTTCAGCAGGGCAACAGCGACGGAGTCTCGCTGATCCAGAAGTGCCTTGAGCAAGTGCGCTGGTTCAATCTGCGCATTGCCTGCGGTGGAGGCATTCATACCGGAAGCTGAGAGAGCCTCCTGGCTCTTAGTGGTGAGTTTGGTGTCCACGCTCGTCCTTTCTCTCTTTGGGTGAACCCATAAACTTGAGTGTACTTAACTCAACTCTATTGTAGGTGACTTTATTCCAACCAGAAACACGTTGCAAGAGCCTTAGGATGAATCATGACCAATCCCGATACCCCCGAGGTGTACAGCTCGAATCACGACTCAATGATTCAAGTTTTCATTGATCAACACCGGCAGATGCTGCACGACAGTTTGGAAACTCTCACGGAGTCTGAAGTGCGTATGCAGCTAGTGAATTCCAAGACGACGTTACTTGGATTACTCAAGCACGCCACCTTCGTTGAGCGCGTGTGGTTCGGCGAAGCTGCCGCTGGGACCTCACGCAAGCAACTGGGAATCCCCGATAGCCCAGATGAGACCTTTGACCTCCTACCCACGGACAGCATTGAATCGGTGCAATGTGACTACACTCAGGCCATCGAACACTCTCGCAAAGTAGTACAGGGCAAGAGTGGGGACGAGATCTTCCCAGGAAACCGACGAGGGCCACTACCGCTACGCTGGATTCAGCTCCACGTACTTCGTGAACTCGCTCAGCACTGCGGGCACGCAGATATCGTGCGTGAACAAATCATCGATGCACGCCAGTAGCACTCCCCAACCAACGGAAACGCAGCGAAGATGTCACTAACCCTTATCCCCATCCCCGCCCAAAAATTCTCATCATGGCTCAAGCGCAGTACCAGCGAATACGTCGCAGATCTCATCACTGCAGGTACAAGTCCGGCTAAAGCGCAGGACAATGCCGAACGAACCATGGCAGGATCATTTCCGGATTCCCTTCCCACCGATTCCAACGCGGTCTTCATTCTGGATCATGATGAATTTGGCGATGTCGGGTACCTCTGGATTGGTCGAGACACCTCCGAAGATCCAGCCTATTGGTGGCTGTGGGACATCATGGTGGATCCCGAATACCAAGGCAAAGGCTTTGGCCGGGAAGCTATGGAACTAGCGGAAGCCTACGCTCTCGCCCAAGGCGCAAAGACTCTTGGGCTAAGCGTCTTTGGGTTCAATCATGCTGCACGCGGCCTCTATGAATCCTTAGGATTCGAAACCACCAGCGTCAAGATGCGCAAAACGCTCTAGGATGGCCACATGATCCACGCTCACTCAGAACGCGCGAACACGAACCATGTATGTCACTAATCACATCTTCATCTGCACTGCGGGTCTTCCCAGCCACTGACAAAACACGTTAGGCTTGAAATACGTAAGGGAGTATTCATAAGCGTTTCACCCGTCAATACGTGGACCTTCATAGGTCTACCGGGTTTTACGGCCAGCTCTAAGCAGGCGAAGAGACTTACTCAAAATCGTCTAAACGCGCCTTACGAAAGTAGGACCTTCCATGGAAGTATCTGCCCTAATTTGGACCCTCACTGTGGTCCTCATTCTCGGCCTGTTGGCCTTCGATTATTTCTTCCACATACGCAAGGCCCACGTTCCGAACCTGCGAGAAGCAGCGATCTGGTCCAGCATTTATGTTGGCATTGCCCTGCTCTTCGGAGTCTTTGTACTGATCTTCGGCGGCATCGATATGGGCACCGAGTACTTCGCTGGTTACATCACCGAAAAAGCACTGTCGGTAGATAACCTCTTTGTATTCCTGATCATCATCGCTAGCTTCCGAGTCCCCCGTGAAGACCAGCAAAAAGTATTGCTCTTTGGCATCGTCTTTTCGCTGATTGCCCGCACCGGCTTCATCTTTGTTGGCGCAGCCCTGATCAACCAGTTCGCCTGGGTCTTCTATCTCTTTGGCTTGATCTTGCTGCTAACTGCAGGCAATTTGCTGAAGAAAGATGATGAATCTGATGAAGCCAATAACTTCATCATCCGTATCGCCAAGAAGCTGTTCCACACCACCGATAGCTACGACGGTGACAAACTTTTCACCAAGATTGACGGCAAAAAAGTACTGACCCCGATGCTCCTGGTCATGGTGGCCATCGGTGGAACCGACATTCTGTTCGCTCTGGATTCGATCCCGGCCATCTTCGGCCTAACCCAGAATGTCTACATCGTCTTTACCGCGACAGCATTCTCACTTATGGGACTGCGCCAGTTGTACTTCCTTCTTGACGGGTTGCTTGATCGACTGATCTACCTGTCCTACGGTCTCGCAGCGATCCTGGCCTTCATCGGCGTCAAGCTGATCCTGCACGCACTGCACGAAAACAATCTGTCATTCATCAACGACGGTGAACACGTTCAAGTCATCGAAATTAGTACCGGATTGTCCTTGACCGTAATCATTGGTGCCTTGCTCATTACCGTACTTGCATCCCTGTTCAGCAAGGCCGGGAAAGCTCAGACTGCTATTGGCAACCTAGGACGTCACGCCAGTAGCTACACAGATCTGACCTACACCTCGGATCCAAACGAACGTGAACGCATCTACCAGGCCTTGCTTGAAGAGGAAGCCTACGTGAAGTCGATGGCCAAGAAATACCGGGACAAGGCCAAAGACGTCGAGAAGATTCGCGAAGAAGTTGCCGAAGCGCATCAGCAACACGAACACTATCTAAATAGCTAGCTTCTGCTTGCGCCCAAAGAATTGGCCACCATCTCCAGTCGGAGGTGGTGGCCAAATCTTTGCAGGAGTGCCTAACGGCGGATGCCAGCGATGTAGTAATCGGAAGGCACGATGACCTTGCCCAGTGGCATCAAGGAGATGGGGATCATCTTCAGGTTCGCGATGCCCAGAGGAATACCAACGATGGAAACAAACATCGGGATCGCAGTAACGATGTGCCCAATAGCAATCCAGATACCCGCAACGAGTACCCAAATAATATTGCCCAAAGTGGAGAAGGCACCGACCGGACCGCGATCGATGGCAGTGCGGCCGAACGGCCACAACGCATACCCTGCGATCCGGAACGAAGCGATGCCAAAGGGAATGGTTACGATCAGTAAGCAGCAAATAATGCCGGCCAAGACGTAGCCCAGCGCAAGCCAAAGCCCGCCGAACACCAGCCAAATAATGTTGAGAATACCGCGCACTAAATCAGTCATAGGTATATCTTCTTCCCTAGCTGGCCGTTGCACTATGGGTGATCCCCCGGATTTTCCCCTAGGGTGTCCAATCCCCCACTTTCTGGCAAGCAACCGACCCCGTTGCTCCGCTAGGATTAATCATCATGAGCGAATCGAGCGATCAGCAGCGCCCTGCCGAAGGAACTGCCCCCAAGGACCCAAATCTCTTCCGCGCAGAACCAGTGTCGTTTGTGCGTCGTGGCAACCGTTTGCAAGGCCGTCGTGCCAGCGCATGGGAACGCAATGCCGAGCAGTACGTCATTGATCCGCCGCGCAAGATTGCCGACACCTCGGTTGCCGATGATTTTAAGCTAGACCCTGAGCAGGCCTTTGGCCGTAGCGCTCCACTCATCGTGGAGATCGGTACCGGCCTTGGAGAATGCATCGCTAATGCTGCCAAGGATGATCCTGAGCGTAACTACCTCGCAGTTGAGGTTTACCGTCCGGGACTTGCACAACTAATGCTGAAGGTTGAATCCTTCGAGATCAGCAACGTCCGCGCAGTTCAGGCCAACGCTCCGGAAGTTTTGGACGTGATGCTTGATGAGAATAGCGCCGATGAAATCTGGATCTTCTTCTCTGACCCTTGGCACAAGCCTCGCCACCACAAGCGCCGCTTGATCAAGCAGTCCTTCCTGGACAAGGTGTCGCGTGTGCTCAAGCCAGGTGGAACCCTGCGCTTGGCTACCGACTGGTCCAACTACGCGGAGCAAATGCGCGAAGTCTTGGAAGCCCATGCAGACTTTGAGAATCAGCATCCAGGCAACCTCGCGGGTGTTGAGAGCAACCTGACCAAGGTCCGCCGCGGCGGCATGGAAGGCTTTGACCCTGAGCCAGAATTCCTTGATGAACAAGGTGGCTGGGCTCCGCGCTTTGAACGTCGCATCCTCACCAGCTTTGAAGGCAAAGCGCTGAAGGCTGGACGTCTCGTTTTCGATTTGGCTTACACCCGCGTCGGTTAATATCAACGACAAGAAGTGTTTGGTGGCCATGGAATCCATAGGATGGATTCCATGGCCACCTTTGCATCCGAAACCAATACGTACGCGCAGACTCCCACGATGGAATACGCCGGGGTACGCCTGGAACAGCTTTCCGTGGATCACGCCGACGACTTAGCCGAGGTGGTCACCGCCGGCGCGCTGGACAAGATTTGGTACACGTCCATTCCATCAGCCCAACAGATGGTTGACGATATCAAGAATCGTTTGGCGCTACAGGATGCTGGGGTTATGGCGCCCTTTGCCATCATTGACGTCGCAACAGGTAAAGCGGTGGGTGCCACCACTTATCTAAACATTGACCAGCCAAATAGGCGCGTTGAAATCGGTGCAACCTACTTGTCGGTCGCTGCTCAGGGAAGCGGAATTAACCCGGCGGCAAAGTACTTGCTACTGCAGCGTGCCTTTGAAGAATTAGATTGTTACTCTGTAGCGTTCTGCACCCACTGGCACAATGCTGCTTCTCGAGCCGCCATAACGCGCCTTGGTGCAAAGCAGGACGGTGTGCTGCGCAATCACAAATATGATCCAACAACTGGGACCTTGCGCGACACCGTGATTTTCTCGATATTGCCGTACGAATGGCCAGCGGTGCGCACCAATCTTCAGGCGCGTCTAGAACGCCACGGGCGACTCTAGCGGCCGATAGCCCGGCGGGTGGTAAACAACGTTACGGTCGGTTCGCGACGTTCTGGGCGCATGCCACGAGCCAAGGAAACGACGTCACCCCCGGAAGTACCGGCGGCAAAGATGCGTGTTTGGCCACGGCGCACGGCGCTTAGTTCATTGCGCAGATCATTCACTTCAGTTTGCAGGTAGGCAACCTGATCTTGCAGATCCAGGATTCGCTTGATCCCCTCTAGGGAGACCCCGTCCTTGCTCAGTGTTTGAACTTGGCGCAGCAAGGAAACGTCACGCTGCGAATAGCGACGCTGCTTGCCGGACTGTCGACTGGGCGAGACTAAACCGATGCGGTCGTACTGGCGCAACGTCTGCGGATGCATATCTGCCAGTTGGGCGGCGACGGAAATGACGAATACAGGTCGCAGGTACTCACCGTTCACGTTGGTTCAACCACCTTTCATCCATGGCTTATTTGCTCCTAAGTCTCTAGTCACCGAGTCTATCTTTCCTGCCGTGCCACTTCGAGGGCACGGCAGGAAGGAAAGCGGACTTCCCTGTTTTAGAGCTTGGCCTTAGCGGCCAGGTCCTCTCGGGGATCTGCGTCCTGTGTTGCAGCAGCGAAGTCCTCGACTGCCTTCTTTGCAGCGTCCGACAGGTTCTGCGGAATCACTACATCCAAGATGATCAGCAGGTCACCAGTGGCCTTTGACGTCTTCACGCCGCGGCCCTTCAGCCGCAAGGTACGACCGGAGTTGGATCCTGCTGGTACCTTCATCGCCACGGTGTCGCCATCCAAGGTTGGCACATGGATCTTGGCGCCGAGTACCGCTTCGTCAAAAGTGACCGGCACGTGGACACGGATATTATTTTCTTCGCGCTTGAAGAAAGGGTGTTCCGCAACCTTGACCTTGACTAGCAGGTCACCGTTGCCGGCAGCTCCTGGCTGGCCCTTGCCGCGTACGCGAACGGACTGTCCGTCCTTGATGCCCGCGGGGATGCGCACATCGATGACTTCGCCGTTCTGCTCACGTAGCCCAATGGTCGTTCCCTTGATGGATCCGGAGAAGGAAATCGAGGTGTTCGCGGTGCGGTCCGCTCCCTTTCGTGGTGGTGCGCTTTGTCCGAAGCCACCGCCGCCACCACCAAATCCTCCCCCACCAAAGAGGTCGGAGAAGTCCGGCTGTCCGCCACGGGTTCGTGCCCCGCCTCCGCCACCAAAGAGGTTGGAGAAGATGTCGTCAAAGCCGGCTTGGCCACCACCCGGTGCGCCACCTGCGCCGCCAGCTGAGAAGCGTGCTCCGCCACCCATAGCGCGAATGGCGTCGTACTGCTCACGCTGTTCTTTATCGGCAAGCACCGAGTGCGCTTCGGAAATGTCTTTGAATTTCTCTTCAGCGGTCACGTCGCCCTGATTGGTATCAGGGTGGTACTTGCGTGCAAGTTTGCGGTACGCCTTTTTAATGTCCGCCTCATTGGCGTCCTTGGCGACGCCCAAAATGGCGTAGAAGTCTTTTTCGATCCAGTCCTGACTTGCCATCAGGGCCCCATCCTTTCAATGCCAATTCGAAACTGCCCACTGACGAAGTCTCGGCAGTGGGCAGTTTCAATTGTGTTATTCGTGGCTATTCGCCGGTTGCGACCAATACCTGCGCTGCGCGCAGGACGGTGGTTCCCTTGCGGTATCCGTTACGCAACACCTGACCCACATGGTCGGCTGGAATTTCCGGAACAGCCTGGCGAAGCAGTGCTTCGTGGATGTTCGGGTCGAATTCCACACCGGCCTCGTTGATGCGCTCCAGGCCATGCTGAACCAAAATGGTATCCAGCTTGTTGGCGATCGCAGCGAACGGTCCGTCAGTCAGATCCCCATGCGCCCGGGCTGCATCGATTTCATCGAGTACCGGAAGGATGGTGGTCAGCACCGACTGGACAGCGTTTTCGCGGGCCACGGCACGGTCACGTTCAACACGTCGACGGTAGTTGACGTATTCAGCCTGCAACCGAAGCAGGTCGTTGCGTAGCTCGGCCTCACCGGCGCTAGCAGCTTCCTGCGACTCGGCCGACTCGTCCACGCCAGCACCAGCCTCGTTCAGGATCGCCTCGGCCTGACCCAGGGCGTCAGCGGTTGGCTGCTCGCTTGCGGCCTCTGGCTGGTTCTCCGACTCAGCGTCGAAGTTTTCGTTCTGGTCTTTTGCCTCGGACATATTCCCCAACTCCCTACTTCTTGTCGGCTTCGTCTTCGTCGATTACCTCGGCGTCGACGATGTCTTCATCAGCGTTTGGAGCCTGCTCGCCTGCAGTTGCCTCAGCACCCTCAGCCGAAGCGTTGGCGTAGATAGCCTCGCCCAGCTTGGTCTGCGATGCCTGCAGCTTCTCGAACGCGGCCTTGACCTCGTCGTCGTTATCCTGCTTCTCAAGGGCAGCCTTCAGTGCGTCAACGTCGGCCTGAACCTCGGTCTTGACCTCTTCTGGCAGCTTGTCTTCGTTGTCCTTGATCAGCTTGTCTACCGAGTAGGCAGCCTGCTCAGCAGCGTTACGGGTCTCAGCTGCCTCGCGGCGAGCCTTGTCCTCTTCGGCGTGTGCTTCAGCTTCCTGAACCATGCGCTCGATGTCTTCCTTGGACAGTGAGGAACCACCGGTGATGGTCATCGACTGCTCGGTGCCGGTTCCCTTGTCCTTAGCGGATACGTGCACGATGCCGTTGGCGTCGATGTCGAAGGTGACCTCAACCTGTGGGATACCGCGTGGTGCTGGTGCGATACCGGTCAGCTCGAAGGTGCCCAGAGCCTTGTTGTCACGGGTGAACTCGCGCTCGCCCTGGAAGACCTGGATCGATACCGAAGGCTGGTTGTCTTCAGCGGTGGTAAAGGTTTCCGAACGCTTGGTTGGGATTGCGGTGTTGCGCTCGATCAGCTTGGTCATCACGCCGCCCTTGGTTTCAATACCCAGGGACAGTGGGGTGACGTCGATTAGCAGAACGTCCTTGCGCTCGCCCTTCAGTACGCCTGCCTGCAAAGCTGCACCAACGGCGACAACCTCATCAGGGTTTACGCCCTTGTTAGCTTCCTTGCCGGCCAGGTCCTTGACCAGTTCAGCAACGGCTGGCATACGGGTGGAACCACCAACGAGGATTACGTGGGCGATGTCCGAAACCTTAACGCCCGCTTCAGCGATAACGTCGTTGAATGGCTTACGGGTGCGCTCCAGCAGGTCCTTGGTGAGGTCCTGGAACTTAGCACGCGAAAGGTGCTCGTCCAGGTGCACTGGGCCTTCTGGGGTAACCGAAAGGTACTGCAGGGAGATGTTGGTGCTGGTAGCCGAGGAGAGTTCCTTCTTGGCCTGCTCAGCAGATTCCTTCAGACGCTGCAGGGCAATCTTGTCCTTGGACAAATCTGCACCCTTGGCCTTAGCCTGAGCCAGCAGCCAATCTACGATGCGCTGATCCCAGTCATCGCCACCCAAGCGGTTGTCACCAGCGGTGGAGCGAACCTGAATGGTGGAGAAGCCGTCGTCATCCTTGCCAACCTCAAGCAGGGAAACGTCGAAGGTACCGCCACCCAGGTCGAAGACCAAGATGAGTTCGTCTTCGTTGCCCTTTTCCAGGCCGTAAGCCAGTGCAGCTGCGGTTGGCTCGTTGACGATACGCAGTACGTTCATGCCAGCGATCTCGCCGGCTTCCTTGGTTGCCTGACGCTCAGCGTCGTTGAAGTAGGCAGGAACGGTGATCACTGCGTCGGTGACCTTTTCGCCCAAGTACGACTCAGCGTCGTTCTTCAGCTTCATCAAGGTACGAGCGGAAATTTCCTGCGCGGTGTACTTCTTGTCGTCTACGTCGATGGTCCAGTCGGTACCCATGTGACGCTTGACCGACGCGATGGTGCGGTCGATGTTGTTGACGGCCTGGCGCTTGGCGATGTCGCCAACCAGAACTTCGCCGCTCTTCGAGAAAGCAACGATTGACGGGGTAGTGCGGTTGCCTTCCGCGTTAGCGATAACGGTTGGCTCACCACCTTCGAGTACGGAAACTACGGAGTTGGTGGTTCCTAGGTCAATACCTACAGCACGCGACATAATGGCTCTCCTTTGCCTTGGTTGAAAGTACTAACGCTGAGGACGTTTATCCTCATTGAGCGTTCTGGACTCAAGTTTACTCAGCCGTTTTCGACTGTCAAATCAACTTGAGCCAACCTCACTCAACTTTGCGTTCTGCTCTGTTCAACGGGTGAGGTGAGCGAATAATTCCCCTACCGCAAAAAAATTTCTCTCCCAGCTACGCGGACGCCACTAACTGCCCTAGATGCGATGAATCAAAGACTTCTTCCTGAATCCCAAGTTGTCGTGATGGGCTACAGAATTATCCAGCTGGCTTGGGCAATCACAACGTTATGTGACTTTCATAGGCGCCCAGCACAGTTAGTCCGAGGACCAAATCCACCGCGGGTTGCATTCCCTTACTTCCGCTTCGTGGGATAAATTTCCTACTTTGTCTTTGGCAACGAACAACCCACCCTTGCCGAGGCGAGGGTGGGTTGTTCGCTATGAGCGTGGCCAGCTATGTAGTTATTTGAATTGAGCTTCGCAAGAGCTGAGCAAGCGATCGGCTGATCAAATAACTAACCCAAGACTTTTAGTCGCTTTCAGCTTCCACGAGCACCGCGGCGGTGCGCGCAGGAATCGAAAGTTCGCCACTCTCGCTCTTGAAGGAAGTCGACTTTACTCGCTGATCGCTTCCATCTTCCAGTGCAGAGGCAAGCGAATACTCGCGCCCAACGAGGTCCTTAAGGGTTTGTGTTTTCTCTTCAGGAGAAGCGTTAAAAACGACCAAGGCCCCATCATGCTTGCTGTCCGCATCTGCACCCACGGTATCGTCAATGCGCATCACGATAATTCCCGGATCCGCCTTTGGACCGCTGAGCGGGAAGCTAACCTTCTGCTCAATCAGCTCGGCAGTTCCTAACCTCAAGAGGCCAACTTCATTGCGGGTACGCAAGAGGTCAAGAGCTGCACCTTCAGCTTGGGACATCGCTTTGGCATCTGGCTTGAGCTCAGGATCTTCCAACAGCGGTGCCATCAGATCCCATTTCTCACCGTTATCAGCCTTGGGAGGTAGACCAGAACCGAACGTATTTTCCTGGCCGGAGAAGTCGATTCGGTTAAACCAGTCCCCCGAGTCATAGCTATTTCGGTCTAGAGATTTTGAGCGCAACAGTTCTGTTCCGGCATGCCAGAAAGGAACAGCCTGCGAATACATCACCGCAGCTTGGGACAACGTATTCATTCGCACACGATCCTCCATGGAAGTTTCGAGAGGCAGCTTGAGCACGGTGAGATCGTAGAGTGTCTCGTTGTCGTGCGCATCAACATAGTTGATTACTTCTCCAGGTTGCGAGGCATAACCAGCAGCAGATCCGCGGTAATCTAATTCGTCACCACGGTGCACCTTGCCATCGGCAGCGAGGAATTCGAATCCGGCAAGATTGCCAGCCAAGCCCAAACGCACCAGGTCCGTTTCATGGCTTAGATCTTTGAGCGCTTCTTCGGTACTTCCATTAACCTCGTTCCCGTTAGGGTCTGTGCCCAGTCCGGTACCGAAGCCCTGACGGAAGGTTGATGATGAATCCACCGGACTGCCACCGTGGACCGCGTCGCGCAGCCGGTCGTTAAAGGTACCGATGCCGGTACCGTTGAGTTGACCTTGGGTGGCTTGATAGAACCGGGCGTTGTTGGCTACTTCCCCAAAGTTCCAGCCCTCGCCGTAGAGGTAGATGGACTTTCCATCCACACCATCGCGTGTAGGTGAGAGTTCATCTAATGCACTGCGCGCAGCCTCCATGGTTTCGCGTGAATGATGCCCCATGAGGTCAAAGCGGAAACCGTCAACCTTGTAGTCCTTGGCCCACAGCACCAGTGAATCAACCATGAGCTTCTGTGCGGCCGCATGTTCCGTCGCTAGATTTTCACAACAGGTCGAGGTTTCTACGTTGCCGGCGGCGTCCAGTCGGTGATAGTAGCCGGGCACGATTTTGTCGAACACACTCTTCTCTGCCTGACCAGAGGCCGCGGTGTGGTTAAAGACCTGGTCCAACACAACTTCCAGTCCCATGCTGTGCAGGGATCCAACCATGCCACGGAACTCTTCTACACGCTGCGCTCCTTCGGGATTAGTCGCGTAGGATCCCTCCGGTGCCATGAAGTGGAAAGGATCATATCCCCAGTTGAATCCATCTTCGCCTGCATGAGCGGTGACGCATTCTTGCTGTTCACTTGAGGCGGCAGGCAAGGACTGCAACTTGCAGTCAGTTTCAGTTCGCTGCTTTTCATCCTCTTGGATTGTCGCGATATCAAAACTTGGCAGCAGGTGCACAGTGGTCAAACCTGCGTCCGACAGTTCTTGAAGTTGCTTGCTTCCTGCACCGTTGGCACCAAAGGCTCCAAAACGACCCCGAAGATTTTCTGTCACCGATGAGTCGGAGACTGAGAAGTCACGGATTTGAAGCTCGTAGATGCTGCGGTCCACATCTTTCTGAACATCATTTGCTTCGGCTTTGCGCCACTGCTTGGGCTGATGCTTAGGATCTTCCAAGTTCACTGCCACGGACTGAGTGGAGTTCGTCGTTAAGGCAACCGAGTAAGGGTCGGTGACAATATTGGTCTCGATCTTGCCGGTCTCGGGAACAAAGACCCGTACTTCCCACCGGTATTTGGCTTCTGCCATCTGTGGCTTACCGTTGACGGTCCATGCTCCACTAGCTGCGTCGTAGCTGGCTTGATGCCGGGTTGTCTTCTCGTTTTGGTCGGTGATCAACAGTGTCGTTTCATGGGCAGTGGGTGCCCAAAGCCTGAAGGTTGGTCGTTTGCCGGTGAAGCTCACGCCAAGTTCTACTTTTTGAAGTGCCGTCGCATAGAGATCATCAATGGCACCGGAGGTTTGCAGTGCGGTGAATGCGGTGAGCTTCTTGGCTCCGTCTTGAACATCCCAACGCGCCAAGGCCAATTGTGAGCGCAAGACGGCTGCAGTAACTTCCCGCGACATGTTCACGCGCAGTGCGCGGTAGTCGGCTAGGTGTGGGAATTTCTTGCGCTGCGCTTCGGTGAGCCCGCTGATAACTCCTTTGAGTTCAATCGGTTTCGCTCCGGAAATTTCCTCCCCGTCCAACGTCAGCTTGGCATCTTTCGAAGCGTAGAGAGCATAGCTTTCCCCGCTACCTAAGTCTCGCGGGATGGCAATCGTATCGGCAGAGATCCACTGCGCTTTGGATTGCCCAACCCCGGCAATCGTCGCACTAGTGCCATCAACCTGCACTAGATGAGTTGTTGAATCGTAGCTGAAGGTTACCGAGTCGCCCGACTTGACCGAAAGACTGTAGTTTCCGCCTCCAAGGGCTCCGCCCAACCCATAGTTCTCATCCCAACCACCATTGTGTGCCACCTTGAACTCGTAGGTTCCAGTGGGGATCTTGTCGGTGGCGAACTCGTACGTTCCGTCCCCGTCAGCATCAGTCATCGCTGTTGCTGCACAGCTTGCTTCCCATTCGGTACCGCAACCCAGTTCATCTTGAAAACTGCCAACCAAGGTGACTGTGGGTCCGTTAGCCGAAGCGGCCACCAGAGCCAACGGTGAGACCGGCGCCAGCACCAGTACCGGAGTGGCAGTCAAAGCAGTCAGCCAGCGGCGCCATGTGCGCTTTGGGTACTGCGGGGGTGAATGATGTTGGCGCGCAGAGAAAGTAGCGCTAGTGCTGTTCACGAAATGCTCCATTGAATTCGACAGTGCTGATGGCGCGCCACAACAAGTGGCAGGCCAGTGATTCAGACCACACTACTTAGCAGTATTCACAGAGTGCAAGCGTTTTCAACATTTACATCAATAAGGAGGTCAACTGGCAATCTTTATGGAAGTTTTCCATCTTTTTCCATGGAAAACGCTTGCAGTAGAACCTCAAGACGAGGGACATCGCCCATCTTGATTGCCACTTTTTGAGCGCTTAAAACACGAAGCCCTGGACAGCTTTTGCTGTCCAGGGCTTCGTGATGACTATTTAGTTTTAGCGACCGCTAGTGGTCGGGCTCGAAGCGCGACGTGGTCCGCGTGAACGGCCACCGGTCGGTGCTGAAGCGTTGCGACCACCAGCACGCGATCCGCGTGAAGCGTTCGATGGACGCTCTGTGTTTGCACCGCGAGCTGAACGTGCTGGACGATCAGCGTTGCCACCACGTGCTTCGCGTGCTGGACGCTCAGACTGGCTCGATGCGCCGTCACGATCCGAGCGACGACGTTCGCCACCGCGGGACTGACCTTCGCCACCGCGAACATTGCGTCCGCCACCGCGGCCACCACGAGCGTTCGAAGATTCGCCAGCTGGCTTCTTCTTAGCTGGGTTACGGGTCTGCTGTGCTGGAGCAACGTAGGCAACGTGCTCAGCAACTTCGCCAACAACCTTGGCAACAACTGGCGAGTTCAGGTTGACCTTTTCGAAAGGTACCTTCAGGCCAGCCTGCTTCAGCAACGAAGCAACGTCGCCCTGCTGATCAGGGGTGCAAATGGTCACTACGGTTCCATCCGAACCTGCACGGGCGGTACGGCCCGAGCGGTGGGTGTAAGCCTTGTGCTCTGCTGGTGGATCAACGTGAACAACCAGTTCCACACCATCAACGTGGACGCCACGGGCGGCAACGTCGGTAGCTACAAGAACCTTAGCTTCGCCGGAAGCAAAGGCTGCCAGGTTGCGGTCACGGGCATTCTGCGAGAGGTTGCCGTGCAGGTCCACCGCTGGAACGCCAGCCTTGGAGAGTGCAAGAGCCATCTTCTTTGCGTGGTGCTTGGTGCGCATGAACATGATGCGGCGTGCGGTGCCCTGAGCCAGAATACGGATCAGTTCTTTCTTGTCATCATTGCCGATAACAAAAACGTGGTGCTCCATGGTGTTCACAGCAGCCTGAGGCGCATCCACCGAGTGAATGGTTGGGTTGCTCAGGTAACGCTTGACGACCTTGTCCACGCCGTTGTCCAAAGTAGCAGAGAACAGCATGTGCTGGATGCCGGTTGGCATACGGTCCATGATGCGGCGAACTACAGGCAAGAAGCCCATATCTGCCATGTGGTCGGCTTCGTCCAGTACGGAGATTTCAAGCTGGGAAAGGTCAACAATCTTCTGCTTGATCAAGTCATCAAGACGACCTGGGCAAGCGATGACAATGTCAACGCCCTCATTCATGGCCTTTTCCTGACGACTCTGAGCCACGCCACCATAGATCACGGTGGTGCGCAGGCCGCTGGACTTAGCCAGTGGATCAACAGTCTTAGCAATCTGGGTTGCCAGTTCACGGGTTGGTGCCATGATCAATGCGCGTGGGAAGCGGGCCTTACGACGCTGAGGTCGCTTGGATAGACGCGCTACCAGTGGAAGTGAGAATGCAAGGGTCTTGCCCGAACCGGTCTGGCCGCGGCCAAGAACGTCGCCACCAGCAAGGGTGGAAGGCAAAGTTGCTTCCTGAATCGGGAAGGGGGTTTCGATTCCGGTGTCGAAAAGGACCTTTGCAAGGTTTTCAGGCACGCCGAGGGCGCTAAAAGTTACGGACATATTTAAACTTTCTCTCTGATTCGCACGCCTTAGGCTAAGGCGCTTGGTGTCGCCGAGCCAGGAGGAAGTCCGCACCGCGCATAACCAGCAAGCTGGTTTGCAACCACCGGTGAACCAACACGGAATCAATCCGGGGATCAGCTGGAGGGGAAATCTAAACTGTCGACGCATGCATCTGATCATTTCTTCAGATGCACAAGTATCTACTCTACAGTGCTTCGACCGAGCCGGTCTGTGAGTCACCACGCTTTGAGGCCTAGGGACTAGAGACCTTCACCACGTGCACGGCTCACTTACAGCACCTGCCTTCTACAATTTTTTACCGGCTTTGTCGGCCAATTTAGAGGGCCACCAAACCTTGGGGCCTATTTCCTCGACCAGTGCTGGCACCAGCAAACTGCGGACAATAAATGTATCCAGAAGCACACCAAAGGCCACGATAAATCCGAGCTGACCGAGGAACATAATCGGAACAACTCCCAGCGCCGCAAAAGTTGCAGCTAGCACCACGCCGGCAGAAGTGATCACACCGCCTGTGACTTGCAAGCCTCTGCGCATGCCTTCATACGTTCCGAACTTCATTGATTCCTCACGCACTCGAGTCATCAGGAAGATGTTGTAGTCAACGCCTAAGGCGACGAGGAAAACGAAACCAAATAGCGGCACTGACGGATCTGCGCCTACGTAGTCGAACACGTTATTAAAGACCAACGCGCTGATTCCCATCGCCGTGCCGTAAGACAAAACGGTGGTGAGCATCAGGAGCAGCGGTGCCACGACCGAGCGCAAGAGCAACATGAGGATCACGAAGATGGCACCCAAAGTTGCCGGAATGATCTTGTAAAGGTCCGCTTGTGCGGTGGCATTTGTGTCAAGCTGCGTTGCAGTCGTGCCGCCAACCAGCCCTTGGTCATCAAGCGAATGCACGGCCTGGCGCAAGTCCACAATGGTTTGTTTTGCTTCATCCGAATCGGCTGCCGCCGAAAGGGTGACCGAAATGAGATTCCGCCCCTGAACCTCATACGGATTCACGCCCCTCGCTACTATGGCCGGTCCCCCACCTTGGGCCTGAAGGAAAGCCGAATCCACTCCGGAGACTTCTTCGACCTTCTCCAAGACCGCGTCTGCATTGGCTTGGTCAATAATCACCGTGGCAGGAGAACCGGTTCCGCCCGGGAAGTGTTCACCCAACGCCAGCTGTCCGTCGCGGGCTTCTGATCCTCCGACTACCAGTTCGCTTTGCGGTACACCGTGGGCTTTAAGCTGGGTAATCCCCATAACACCGGCAGCGAGTATAACAACGGTGATGATCCAGATTGGACGTGGGTTGCGTGCGACAAAGCTGGCAATCTTTCCCCATAATCCTGTGGAGCTATTTCCCGCATCACCTTCAATGCTCACCTTGGGTACGAACGGCCAATAGGCGGCTTTCCCCAGCAGGCCGAGTACTGCCGGTAAGAACGTGAGCGCGGCAATAATCGAAAAGATAATGCCAGAGGCACCGACTGGACCCAAAGCTTTGTTGGAGTTCAAATCCGAGAACAGTAGGCACAATAGTCCGACGGTAACTGTTCCGCCTGAGGCGATGATCGGTTCCAACGAACGCTTCAACGCCGTTGACACTGCTTGCCATCGATCCCCGCCAGCCATCAATGCCTCTTTATGTCTGGCCACAAATAGCAGGGAGTAGTCGGTTGCTGCACCGATCACCAAGATGGACAGGATTCCTTGGGCTTGACCATCAAGTCGAATCCAGCCCTCAGAAGCCATGAAATACACACTCAGAATTGCTGCACAAAGGGCAACCATTGATGTCAGCAACACGGCTATGGGGAGAAGGATCGATCGGTAGACCAAGAGCAAAATGATTAGGACCGCGCTCAGAGCCACTCCGAGTAGTACCCCATCGATTCCGCCAAAGGCTTCGGATAGATCAGCGCTAAACCCGGCCGGCCCTGTGACATAGGCAGTGGTGTTTTCCGGCTTCTGCTCTGAGATCAAAGAGCGTAGCTCCTCGACCCCTTCTTTAGGCTTCGTGTCCCCAGAAATGGGAACTAGCAGTTCAGCGCCTTGACCATCTTCTGAAAGGAATGGACCAGCTACCTCACCTTCGAGGTGTTGAAAGTTTTTGAGGTTCTCAGCGAACACTTTGACCGCTGCACTGCTGAGCTGGTCTTCGCTCGTTAGCACCACTACCGCGGGGATGGCCGTCGATGATTGGAACTTGTTTTGCCATTCCAGCGCTTGGGTTGCTTCTGCGGTGGCGGGTAAGAACGCTGTTTGATCATTGGTCTGCACTTCGGAGAGCTTCCCAAAAGTTGGTCCGCCGAGGCCAGCAACCCCTATCCAGAGAAGGACAAGCACAGCGTAAATCCCGGTTCTGAGACCGGTACGTTTTATGCGGATTTGATTAGTTGATTTCGCCTCAGGGCGAGGTGACTCTGGCACTGTACCGTTCCCATCCGTTGTCGCACTGTCAAAAAATTGATATGCGATAGGTAGTCAACGTTACCGGAGATTGTTCGATCATGGAACTACTTTTACCGACTAGTAACTACACGGGGCTAAGATTGCGGCTATGCATGCACGCAATGATCAGCACTTGGTAGTGCTCCTACAGGAATTCAGCCAGGCTACAGATCGCTACGTTGAATCCACCGGAGCACAATTCGGAACTCACCGGACGGACATGAATGCCCTGTCCATCATCATGAAGTATGAGCGCAGCGGCACGCTGCCCTCCGCCAAGGATCTGAGCGCCGATTTGCAACTTAGCGCACCTGCCACCACTGCCATGCTTGACCGACTGGCACGTTTTGAACTCATTGAACGCTTGCGCTCCGATAACGACCGACGCGTCATCCACATCAGCCCAACCGACAAGGCACGCACGCTGGGAAGGCAGATGTTCATGCCCCTTGGTATGAAAATGATGGAAGTAATAGGGCACTACCGCGCGCAGGAGCTAGAAGTAATTTCACGGTTCTTGGCTGAAGCCATCAGCGGTGTCGACGACGCACGAGAACAGTTCGTAACCTTAAGTCCCACGAATCAACCGAACGCTACCGAGGAAACTAGCATTACTCGGTGACCTTTTCACTCTGGCTTTCCCTGCTCACCGCCTGCATCGTCATTAGCTTCACCCCCGGAGCCGGTGCCATCAACACCATGAACAACTCGATGCGCCAAGGATGGCGTACCTCAATTTGGGGCATCCTCGGACAGCAAATCGCCCTACTGATCCACGTAGCCATCGTCGCTGCTGGTGTTGGCATTCTGGTCGCTAACTCCCCGGTGCTCTTCGCCGCCATCCGCTATGCCGGCGCCGCGTACTTGGTCTACTTAGGTATCCGCATGCTGCTTTCCAGGCCGAACGTCGCCTCTGATGGAACCTCAACTAGCCAGCAACTAACCCGCCGTTCCATGATCAACCGTGGCCTGCTGGTCAATCTGCTCAATCCCAAAGCGATTGTTTTCTTCCTAGCTTTCACTCCGCAATTCATCAACGCTGATCAACCGCTACTGGGCCAGTACGCGGTGTATATCGGGACAGTCATCGCGGTAGACATCTTGGTTATGTACTTCTTCTTTGCCGGGACCGCTCGAACCTTCCAGCGGTTTACCGCCACCTACCGTGGAGCTAAATTGCTGAACATCATCTTTGGTGTGCTGTTCATCCTTGTCGCGGCCCTGCTGCTGCTCATGCACTAAAAACTTCCTGAACGAATAAATCGTTACCGATTTATACCCGGATTTCGGGCGCGTAGCTATCGCCTGCACACGACTTGTGCCCATAGACTATTGCCATGTTCCGGATAATGATCGTGTGCACGGGAAATATCTGTCGTTCGCCTATGGCCGAGTACATGCTCAAAGATGCCCTAGATACTGCCGAGGTCACCGAGGTAGAGGTGCTCTCGCGAGCTACTACTTCCGGTGAAGTGGGCAACCCTATCGATGAGCGTGCCGCCAGCATCCTGCACAGTCACGGACTGGACGCTTCAGAACATGTTGCCGCCCAGGTTGATGCCGAGGAACTGGCCCAAATGGACCTGGTGCTCGCCATGGACACCGATCACTTTGAAGATCTTGTGCCCGAACTTGCCGAGATTGATCCGACCCAGCGCCCACAGCTGCGTATGTTCCGGTCCTTCGACCCGGTTACAGTTAATGAACCACACGAAAACCAGGGTGTTTATGACCCTTGGTACGGCGACGCCGGAGACTTCCGCGAATCGTGGAAACTCATTTCAGCATCCCTGCCAGCCCTTGTAGATTACGTGCGGAGTAATATCGCTTCTCGTGGAAACCGCTAGACCAACACTCATTGCCATTGATGGACGTTCCGGTTCAGGCAAAAGCACCTTCGCATCATCACTAGCGCAGCACCTTTCAGAGTTCTCTTCTGTAAATATCCTGCGCCTTGAAGACCTCTACCATGGGTGGCACGGCCTCGCCGATGCCCGGCGGATGTACAACGACCTACTACCCGCCTTAGCCGCAGGAGAAACAGTCACCTACTCCACCTGGGATTGGGCAAACGATCGCCTTGGCGAGCACCACGAGTTCACGGCCGCCGACATTCTCATCATTGAAGGCGTCGGAGCACTCAACGACCAAGCCCGCGAAATCATAAACTTCGGCATCTGGCTTGAAGCACCGGAAGATTTTCGCCGCGAACGCGCTTTAGCCCGGGACGGTCAAACCTACCGCCCGTACTGGTCTACGTGGGCAGAGCAAGAATCTGTTTATCTTCAGACTCACTCACCTGCTGATCATGCGCTGCTGTTCATTGATACTTCCGAAGTTGCTGATCCGCTCAACTCGCTTTTGGGCGCCAGCCATTTCTTGCCCGAAGCGATCAAGGAACTTTTTGGCGGTACGGCTCAGGGCTCCAACCTGCCTACATTGCGCCAAAGTTATCAGGCACCAGTTGATGTGGCTGCACTTTTTGAACAGCTCACAGCCCAGTTACCCCACGCTGCTCTTTTGGAATCCACCAGCCAGCACCTTGATGATCCGCTGGGGCGCAACCGCTATTCCATCCTCGCTTTTGCAACCAGTGCTCAACCGCCAATCCTCGGGGCCAACGAATCAGGAGCCTACATCACCGTGGGCGGGGCGCGCCTTCAACTCGGTCAAAATTTCTTTGACTCACTAGGCTCCCTCTGGCCCTCAAAAAACCAGTTGCACACCGACTACCCACTGCCACTATGGGTGGGCTACCTCGGCTATGAGCTCAAGCGCGAAGTCGCAGCCTCAAATATCAGCGCAGAAATCTCTCCGGGACAAACGCGTCCCGACGCGCAATTTTTCGCTCCGGACACCATCATGGTCATTGATCACCAGAGCTCCCAGATGCATTTACACAGTGCCAGCAAACCTTCCGCGCAGCTGTCCATCCTTCTTGGCAATCCACCGCAAGATCGCCGGAGCAAAACACTACCGATACCTGAATTTGTATGTGCTGACACCGCAGCCGGTTACCAAACCAAAATCCTCGCTGCGCAACACGAAATCTATGAGGGCAACACTTACGAAGTCTGCCTGACCACCGAGTTGACCGCCGTTGCCCAAGACTTTGATCCGTTCGAAGCCTATTGCAGGATGCGCCTTAGCAGCCCGGCGCCCTTTGCTCACTACTTGAAGTTAGCTGACCTTGAAGTCGCAAGTATCTCTCCAGAACGTTTTTTGGCTCTGTCTAACGATGGGCAGCTACGTGCTGAACCCATCAAGGGCACACGACCACGCGGCGTCACCGAAGTCTCAGACCTGGCACTCAAACATGATCTAGCAACGCATCCAAAAGACCGCGCAGAAAACATCATGATTGTTGATCTTCTGCGCAATGATCTCTCACATTACGCAGTGCCCGGATCCGTCAAGGTGACACGGTTGTGCTCTGTGGAAAGCTACGCAACGGTGCATCAAATGGTCTCCACCATCGACGCCACCCTGAGTCAGCCAGAACTGGCGGCTGGGGCCTTGCGCGAAGCCTTCCCACCGGGATCAATGACCGGTGCCCCAAAGCTGTCCACGATGAACATCCTTGATGAGCTCGAAGAGCACCGTGCCCGCGGCCTGTACTCCGGGGCGGTGGGCTATTTCGGAGCCGACGGTGCTGCCGACTTCTCCGTAGTTATCCGCACACTGGTTTGTGACCGTTTGCCTGATGCGTCGTGGCGATTATCTTTGGGGCTGGGCGGAGCAATTACCGCAGACTCAGTTCCACAAGAAGAGTGGGAAGAGGTCATCACCAAATCCCGTGGTGTCCTTCAAGCCCTCGGCGCCAGCTTCCCGCAGCCTACTGCAACGTAGCGGTGAGGCGGGCTACGTTGTCTATCCAGCGCTGCATACGTGGACGACGGCGCCACTGCCCCAAAGTGATTTCCGTAGAAATCTCGCGGTAGTGATTCTGTACTTCGTTGACCGCGTTGACCATCTCCTTGCCCAAGAGCATCACGGAAATTTCCATGTTCAGGCTGAAGGAACGCATATCCATATTTGAGGATCCGACGACCGCCACTTCGTCATCAACAGTGAAGCACTTGGTGTGCAGAACCATCGGCGCTGGGTAGCAGTGAATACGTACACCAGCTTCGAGAAGTTGCTGGTAGTAGGACTGCTGCGCGTGGTGAACCAGGAACTGGTCGCCTTCTTCACAGACAAAAAGTTCAACTTCTACCCCGCGCTGGGCTGCAGTAGTAATTGCGTAGAGCATGGAATCATCTGGCACAAAGTACGGGCTGGTGATTTCCAAGCGCTCGGAGGCCGAGTAGATCAGCGTATTAAACAGGCGTAGGTTATTTTCCTTGCCGAAGCCCGGACCGCTTGGAAGTAGCTGCGCCAAGGTTGACCCGGGACGTTCTTCGTAGGCCAACGGGTGCCTGGCCTCGTTCATGTCCATCAGGACTTCTTGGTCGTTTTCTTCCTGCCACCAGTCAATAGCAAAGGTCACGTCCAAGCTGCGAACCAAAGGACCTTCAACGCGCAGCATCATTTCGACCCACTCGCGTCCGACCTTATGCGAAGACTTACGCTTGTAACCCGGTTCAATCAGGTTCTGGCTCCCGGTGAAACCGACCTCGCCATCAATGACCAAAATCTTGCGGTGGTTACGCAAGTCTGGGCGGCGCCAGCGCCGACCAATCAAGTCAATGGGAAGCATGGGGCGCCAGTTGATCCCTGACTTTTTTAGACGCTTTTTCAACTCGCCATAGCCCTTAACACGCAAGGTACCTAGGTGATCAAAGAGCAGGCGCACGTGCACACCACGTTGTACTGCACGTTCTAGTGCTTCAAGGACTGGGCCAACATATTCTTCGTCGTCGCCCATGATGTAGAACTGAATGTGGATGTAGCGTGTTGCTTTGTCGATTTCATGACGCATCGACTCCATCGAGTAACGGTAGTCAGAAATAACCTCAACACTGTTGCCACCTTCTAGGGGCATAGCACCTAAGTTACGGTTCAGGCTGACCGCAGATTCAACCCACTCTTCTTGGGAGTGAAATTCTTCAGGCAACTCCATGTGCTTGGTGGCGTCAATGATTTGCTCGTGGGCACGCTGCTGCTTTTCGAGTCGGCTACGCGAGAGCCGTGGATTAGCAAAAAGCCAGTAGGCCAAAAGTCCAACCACCGGAAGGAAGAAGATTCCCAAGAGCCAAGCCATCGCCGTGGTGGGGCGTCGGTTGCCCGGAACGATACCGATCATGAAGTAACGGACCACCAATTCGATGGCTACTAGGATACTCCACAGCACGCTACCGATCTGCATAAGTACTTCATTACTCGGTAACACTGCTGGTACACCCCTTCGTTACGCACGATGATCGTCGCGATTTCCGGCTCTGATCTGCGTAATACAGCTCAAATTCCTCCGCTTAGCTTATCTAAGATTCACTAAGAAGTCTGAACATCCGTGAGCTCAAAGGTCACACATGGGCTATGGGTTCGATAATCTGTAGGTATGAGTTCTCTAGTATTCTTGGATCCGGCCTATCCGGCAGGCTACTTGGCCGATATTTCCGCACCACAACTTCCAGTCACCGTGCAGGGAGTCACCCGTGGAGACGGCATCTTCGAATCGATGCTCTACACCAACCAAGCGGTTCGCAAATTTGAAGCGCACCTTGCTCGTCTGGCCAGCTCGGCTGAACTATCAGACCTGATCATTCCCGATGCACGCACCTGGTATGCCGCAGTTGATACGGCCGTGGCTGACTTTGACGCCACCGGCGGCGCAGAGGAAGCTGTGGTCAAACTGATCGCAGCTCGTGGTGAGCATGATGAAGATCCAGCAATCTGTTGGGTGACTGTCACTCCTGCCCCGGCCCTAGGCAAAGAGCAGCGCGAATCAGGAGTCGACGTACTCTTGCTTGATCGTGGCTACGATTCCAAGCTTGCCGAACGTGCACCATGGTTGATGATGGGCGCGAAGACCCTGTCCTACTCGATCAACATGGCAGCCCTACGTTATGCACGCAAGCACGGCGCCCATGATGTCATTTTCACTTCAGCCGACGGTATCGTGCTGGAAGCTCCCACCTCAACGGTGTTGGTTGCCCAGCGCGATGGTGAGACCAAACGTCTGCTGACCCCCATGCTAGAAACGGGTATCCTGCCGGGCACCACACAGAGTGCAATCTTTGATGCGGCTGCTCAAGACGGCTGGGAACTGGGTTACGGCCCGTTGCGTCCAGAAGATCTCTACCAGGCCGATGGTGTCTGGTTGGTTTCCTCGATCCGTCTGCTCACTCCGGTGCGCACCTTGGATGCCAAGCCATTGCGTCTAGACGCTGAGCTCCACGAAGAACTCAGCGCCCTCAGCGACGCAATTCGCTAACTCCACACAAGGTTGTAGGTGCCGGCCCACAGGGCCGCACCTACAGCTGCAGCACCCAGGACGATGCCCGCGATAAGTACCGCGGCGTCGGTCCGGGTGAAGGTGGCCGTGCGGATCCAGGTCCGTTTGGCCGTACCAAAGCCTTTAGCTTCCATGGTGGTTGCCAAACGACCGGCACGGCGAATGGCCTGAACCAGCAAGGCCAGGCTCTGACCAAGTTTCGCGCCAATCCGCGCAGCGAGGGTGCCGAAGTTTCCGACACCACGAGCCCGACGGGCCAAGGTCAACGTAGTAAATTCCTCAATCATCAGTCCCAGCAATCGCATTCCGGCTAATGCGCCGAGCACAAAACGATGCGGGACCTTAAGCTGTTGAGACAGTGCCCCGCCCAGATCACTCGGGTTGGTGGTGGCCAACAACAAGATGCATGGAATCGCCAAGGCGAAGGCCCGCAGCCCGGTGGCAATACCGCCCTGCAGCGAACCCTCGGTAATACTGAACAGTCCAAGCTGCGCATAGACTGCGCCACTATCTTGGCCAACCAGTGCAATACCCCACGCAGCAAAAAGCCCTGCCAGTAGCAGCGGCCACGCCCGTTTGAGGAACTTCAGCGGACTGAGACCGGCCAGTGGGAACAACACAACGCTGGCAACAATGATCACCAAAGCCGAGACTGCATCCAATGTACTGATCAAAGGCAACGTTGCGGCAGCCACGGCGCCCAGCTTGGCTAACGGGTTGATCTTAGCTAGCCAGCTATCGCCCACCGGAGCATCCAGTACCGGTCCCTTAGGCTTGGCCACGTCGCCGCTTGGCAGTGCAGCTAGATGAATCTGCTCAGCCTGCAAGACGCTGGCCAAATGTTCATCGTGAGTCACCGCAATGATCGCGGTGTCCTGTTCCAACTGAGCAACCAGCAGCTGCGCTAATTCACGCCACGTATTGGCATCCTGTCCGAAGGTTGGTTCGTCAAGGATCAATACGTCTGGAGAAGCGGCTAACACGGTGCCTACGGATAGCCGACGTTTCTCTCCTCCGGAGAGCGTGAATGGGTTTGCGTCAGCAAGATGTTCCAGACCCAAGCGCACCAGCAGTGACTGCACTAACTGCTCAACTTGTTCCGGCTCGTATTTCAGTTCTCGCCCGCCACTGGCTTTGGCTCTTAACGGAGCAAAAGCTAGTTCTTCACGGACGGTTTGCGCCACAAATTGGTGCTCAGGTTCTTGGAACACTGAACCGATCCGACCAATCAGCGCACCAGCTTTCCAGCTAAACGGTGAGCTGCCAAGACCATTGGCTAGCTGCTCGCTTGCATCAAGCTGTCCTGCGACAGGAGCGAGCAAGCCACCAACGGTGAGTGCCAAGGTGGATTTACCTGCACCGTTTTCACCACGGATGACCGTTGCGGTGCCTGCGCGGACTTGTAGGTTAACCGGGCGGGTGCGCGGTGCTTGCTCAGCTCGGGCGCACACCAAGTCTTTGGCCTCCAGCAAGGTTCCTCCCGGCTGGAGTGTCACTTGTTGGATTTGTGGCAGGTAGCCGGGAACCCACAGACCGGCCGAAGCGAGTTCAGCGCGAAGCTGCTGATCCTCCATGAGCTGTTGCGGGCTCAGATCATGGGCTACTCCGCCACCTGGCTCAAGGACGATGATGCGGTCCATGTGCTGGGCCCAGACTTCCAACCGGTGTTCAACTACCAGCACGGTGGCCCCGCTGAGCTGTGCCGCATTAAGCACGGCATCGCGCAAGGGACCGATCCCCTCTGGGTCCACGTTGGCGGTCGGCTCATCAAGGAGCATCAATCCTGGCTGCATGGCCAAGATACCGGCCAGAGCCAGTCGCTGTTTCTGTCCTCCGGATAGTTCTTGGGTCCGGTGGTCAAAGGAGAGCATGCCTAGACCTACAGCGTCCAATACTTCTGGGATGCGCTCACGGATCACCTCGGGAGCTACAGCAAGATTCTCGGCCCCGAAGGCGACATCATCAGCTACCCGGCTCTGCACCACTTGGGTCTCCGGGTCTTGCTGCATCAGCCCAACCGGGCGTTGGCGAGCAAAGGCATCAGCCCCGTCAATGAGTAGCTCGCCACGCATTTGCTGCGACTCGTCGACTTCCAACAACCCCGCCAGAGCATGTAGCAAGGTCGACTTTCCCGCACCGGAAGGACCAACAAGAAGTACTTTCTGGCCGGCCTGAATATTAAGGTCTAAACCGGAAACCGCGGGAGTTGTTCTTTCGGCATGCTGCCAGCTAAAACCACGCGCAGAAATCTCGGCGCCCCGCCGAGTTTGAGCGTCAGCGCCACGGTTAGCCAGCGAACTCATTTGGCGTCCAGTTTCCCGGACTCGAGGTGAGCACGGCGGCTAGCCAGTGCGCTCAGTGCACCGGTCTTAGCCAATCCACGGGTGGCCAGCCAAGACAGCAGACCAGCGATGATCAGTCCAGAGACGCCGGTGATCAGCACGTGCAAGATCTTTAGTGATGAGGTGTATTCCACGTAGTACGCCAGGATGTAGGCTTCGGAAATACCGGCGAAGATGCCGGTGAAAAAACCTGCAATGAGCGCAACGCTCAGGTTCCACTTACGGTAGCGGAAGATGGCAAAGACCAATTCAGCACCAAGGCCCTGGACCAGCCCGGAAACGATGACGCTCAGACCGTAGTGAGATCCCAGCAATGCCTCGATAATGGCTGCCAGTAATTCGCAGAACACTGCTGCACCTGGTTTGCGGATGATCAGGGCACCGAGTACCGCTGGGAAGAGCCATACGCCAGTCAGCAGTGCAGCGGCAGGTGGGAAGGCAACAAAAGCTAGCGAGAACAGCGGCATGCCTGCGCTCCAAGCCCAGAAGATCACTCCTGAGGCTACGGCGATTACTGAGGCTACGACGATGTCGACAACGCGCCAGCTGGTTCGCTGTTTTGCGACTACTTGGTTCATGGGTGGTCCTCCTATATTTAGGAGGGGAGATGTACGGACTGATGGCATAGTGCTACACCCGTCCGCATCCGAGATGCTCGACTTCCTTCGCCGGTACTAGCCGGAGCAGGTTCGAGGGTCTGCGATCTATCGCACTCTCAGCGTCTTGGCGACTTCTTTTTTGAAGTCTGACGCTCCCCTGTCGGAAAAATTACTGCTCCCCCACCTTACCGCAGGTATGCTGGGCAGAGGAAAGATAAGTTACGACGTTGAAGCGAGGGCAATATGAACACAGTACAGAAACTTGCCACCACCGGAATTTCGATTGGCGCCGGTTTGCTCGGCAGCAAGCTAGTTGATCAGCTGTGGAAGGGCGTCACCGGAAATAAGGCTCCCCGCAAGGGTAGCGAAGAAGCTGCAGAGGCTTCATTCCGTCAGGCGCTCGGATTCGCGATCTTCTCATCGATTGTCGCAGCGACCATCCAGGTCTTGGCAGACCGTGGCACCAACAAGGTTGTCGCACGGTTCAGCAAGTAGCTAATGCTCAAGGAACGGCCCACCAATGGTGGGCCGTTCCTTTTTGTTTTGTTCAGTTTTACACTGCTCAGTTTTTCACTGCTCAGTTTTACTTTGAGTCCTTCGACTCTTCGCTAGAGACTTCAACAGACGCGGTGGCCGGTGCGTCAGATACCGTGTCCACTACTTGCCTCAGTTCATCGGCGTAGAGAGATTGTTTGGCAGCGTGCTTGGTTCGGTAACCAGCGCGCCCAATCATATGTGCGGATACGGGAGCGGTCAGTAGCTGCATCCCCCAAGCCAGGAACAATACTGGAACCACACTCCAGCTACGCAAGTGAATTGCTAGCGCGGTGAAGATCAGCAGAAAGCCAAGTACTTGCGGTTTGGTGGCGGCGTGCATCCGAGTGAGCATGTCGGGGAATGAAAGCAGACCGATACCGGCAATCAGCGACATGAGGCAGCCGGTGATCAGCAGGACGGCGACAAGAATATCGAGGAACAATTCCATTAGGCGTTCCTCTGATCCGAGACGTACCGCGACACCGTAACCGAGCCAATGAAGCCCAAGGTGCACGCAACAACGACAAACAACAGGTAGTCGGTGTGGCGGTTGAAGACCATTTCCAAGCACAACGCCACGGAAATGATCAGCAGCATCACGTCCAAGGCTAAGACTCGGTCAAGAATCGAGGGGCCCTTGGCAACGCGGATCAAGCACGCAACGGTGGCTAGACCCAGCATGATGCCGCAAATCCACATCACGATTGTCATCATTTTTTGCCTCCTACTCGACCAAGAATTGGACCGCATTCGTGCTTGATTGCTTCAAATTCATCGTGGCTACCCATCGCCATGATCACTCGACGTTCAATGTCGCGCACCGCTTCGCGGGCCCGTTCCATGTCGGATCTCGATTCGATGTTGATGTAGTGCAAGTACAGCGTTGATGAGCGCCGGTCAACGTCGATAACAAATGATCCAGGAATCAGCGTCAGTACATGTCCCACCGCGGTGACAATCAAATCCGAGTCGGTACGCAACTCCACGGCGATCACTCCACTGCGGGTTTTCTTTCCCCGGAAGATCGCCAGTCGTGCCACTTGGAAACTTGCCACAAATACTTGACCGATGAACCAGATAAACAGTTCAAAGCAGTACCAGACGTTCACACGGCCCGAAAGGACCACCGGCGGCAGCGGGAAGAGCGTGACAATTATCAGCGCAACGATGACACCGAAGATCAGATTCGCCGGCGAGAAGTCTTGCCAGAGGGCTGCCCAGACAAAGATCAGCAACGCCAGCAGCGGCCATTCCTGTTTGAGTGTTGCCCGGTGACGGACGCCAGAAGTATCAAGCGCATCATGGATACGCTGATCTCTGTGCTTCAGGTTTTTAGTCGACATCGTCCCCCCCTAATCACAATGGCAAGATCGCACTGATATATGGTTCGCGAGCAATGAGCTCAGCTGCGACCCGTTCACAGAACTCGAAGATTGGTCCAGCAAATACGGTCAACGCAATGCCGGCTACAACGAGTGACGCGGTGGAATAGCGCATTCCCCACGGCAAAGAATCGGCTTCAAGCTCCTTGGCCAGTTTCAGACCCAATGCCGGATTTTGCGCTCCACCAGCAGCAGTCTCAATAGCTACTGAGGCGGCCTGTTCCACTAGTTCTTGGTTTGGAACTTCAGCATCGGTAGCGCGTCGCCAGAACACACGGGCCCAAACACGGATGATGGCCAGCAGCGTCAGCAAGCTAGTGAGCAGACCAGCGCCAACAACAATCCAGGTCAATGGGTCAGCATCCTGTACTGCGGCGTGCAGCAATCCGAACTTCCCCAAGAATCCGGAGAACGGTGGGATGCCGCCCAAGTTGATCGCGGGGATAAAGAAGAGCAGCGACAGCGCCGGGGAAAGTTTGGCTAGCGAGCCGAGCTTGGTGACATTCGAGCTACCTGCACGACGTTCAATCAGGCCGGCCACCATGAACAACGAGGTCTGCACAATAATGTGGTGACCTACGTAGTAGATGGTTGCCGCGATGGCTAGTGGGGTGCCGATAGCAACACCAAAGATCAGGTAACCGATGTGGCTGGTCAGCGTGAAGGACAGCATACGTTTGATGTCCGTCTGGGCCAATGCACCAAGAATACCGACCACCATGGTCAGCGCTGCGGCCACCATCAGTCCGGCGCGTACTTCGCCTCCGGGGAACAGTAAGGTTTCGGTACGCACGATGGCATACACGCCCACCTTGGTCAGCAACCCTGCGAACACGGCGGTCACCGGTGCCGGAGCGGTTGGGTAGGAGTCGGGAAGCCACAAAGACAGCGGGAACACCGCGGCCTTGATGCCGAAGGCAATCAACAGCAATACATGCAAGATCAGCTGCGGGCCTTGATCCAACTGTGGCAGCTTCACCGCGAGGTCCGCCATATTCACCGTTCCGGTGGCGGCGTAGATCATGGCGATGGCCATCAAGAAGACCACCGAGGAAACCACCGAAACCACCACGTAGGTAGTACCGGCGCGAATGCGTTCAGCTGTGGCACCCAAGGTGAGCAGCACGTAGCTGGCGGTGAGCAGGATTTCGAATCCGACATAGAGGTTGAAGAGGTCCGCTGCCAGGAAGGCGTTAGACACACCGGCCAGTAGAATCAGGTAGGCCGGGTGGAATACCGAGACTGGTCCGGGTTCATCCCCGTCGGCTAGACCCTGACTGGTAGCGAAGAACAACACTGCCAGTGACACCAAGGTGGAAATCAGCAGCATAAAGGAGCTGAAGCCATCAACCATCAGTGCGATGCCGAAGGGTGACTCCCAGCCACCGATGTGTATGGCATAACTTTCTCCGCCCCAGACGGCTGCCACCATGCCTGCTTCCAAAAGCAAGGTCAGGCACAGGATGCCGATGGTGATCAGTCGTTGGGTGCGCACCTGGCGGCGGGCCAGGAACGCGGCACCGGCGCCAATGATCGGAAGGACTACGGCCAGGGGGGCTAGATCTAGAAAATTCACTCTTCCCCCTCACGTACTGGTCGGCCTTCTTCGTCAACGAATTCGGTCGTATCCTCTGCCACCGGCGAGTCTTCCTCTTCGTCGTAGGCTGTCTTCTGCGACACCTTAATATCTTCGGTGTCATCGGCCAGCTCATCGGCACTGGTCAGCGTCCACGACCGATAGATCATGGCGAGCAAGAATGCTGTCACCGCGAAGGTGATGACGATTGCCGTCAAGATTAATGCTTGCGGCAGTGGATCTGAATATTCTTCGGCTGCAATTTCGGGTTTGAACAGCGGGGCAATGCCTCGCCGGCCACCGGTGGTCAGGATCAGCAGGTTGATGCCGTTGCCTAAAAGCATGATGCCTAACAACACACGGGTCAGGGTTCGTTCAAGTACTAGGTAGAAACCGCAGGCAAGCAGCACACCGGTAATCACGAGAAAGGTGATGTTCACGCTCATCGGCCAACTCCTGTCTGTGAGGCTTGTACAAAGTCATGGCGGTCCACCGGGCTACGTCCTTCGGAGAGTGAATCAATTTCGCTACCCAGTGAACGCAGCACGTCCTGTACCAGTCCCAAAACCACCAGATACACGCCGATATCGAAGATCGTAGAAGTAACAAACTTCTGATCTCCAAAGAACCAGAACTCCACGGCATACATGGTGAAAATTTCGTCGCCCAGCAACAGCGGAACAATTCCGGCTAGTCCAGCTAGTGCAATACCGCCACCGATAAGCAAGCCTGGGGCAATCCTGAGTGACTCAGAGAGTTCAATGCGACCGCCGGCTAGGTAACGGATGGTCAAGGCAAGGCCTGCGATCAGACCGCCGGCAAAACCGCCACCGGGAGTGTTATGTCCGGTGAGCAGCGTGTAGACCGAGAGGATCAGCACCGAGTGGAACATCAGCCGGGTGACCACTTCAAAAATGATTGAGCGACGTTCGGCCACGAGGGTACTGCCGGCCATCAGCCAGTCTTGATTGCCGCTGGTGGCAAAGCGTCGGGCGATGCGCAGTTCCACATCTTTGGATTCCTTATTGCCCATGGCTTCGGAACCCGAATCGATGCTGCCCGGTTCCACCTCGTGTGCACGAACCCGTGAGCCGAAGCTACGGCCGGCGAAGATCAATGAAGCGACGCCGGTTGCAGCCGCCGCGAGGACGGTGATTTCTCCGAAAGTATCCCAGACACGCATGTCAACCAGGGCGACGTTGACAATATTTTTTCCGTAACCCTCGTGGTAAGCCAGCTCTGGCCATTCAAGTGAAATTCGGGTTTGGTCACGGGCGCCCATCATGGCGATGGCAATGTAGATCACCATGACGGCCAAGGCGATTGCCAGCAGTGCGCGTCCCCATTTGATCTTGGCAACTCCACCCCACAGTCGCTTTGGCAAGGCACGCAGAGCCAAAACGAAGGAGACCAAAATGATGGTTTCTACCAACAGTTGGGTCAGCGCCAAGTCGGGTGCCCCCTGCAAGGCAAAGATCGCGACCATGCCGTAGCCGGTGACCGAAACCATCAGCACTGCCATGAAACGCTTTGGCGCAATCACGGACACCACGGCGCCTGCAATAATCAGCGCACCGATGAGCAGCTGGGCAGGGTGGTCAGCAATAACCCAGAGATCGGGCCAAGGAGTCGAGACTGTCAGGGCAATCCCCAGCGGAACTACTAAGACGACGCCAAGAATCACGCCGAGGTAGAAGGACAACGAACCACGTTGGGTGCGACCGGTAATCCAAATGGCAACCATGTCCAGCCCGTTGAGTGACATGCGGTAGATATCTTCGGCGGAGATGATCATGCGCCTCGGAGCAGCACCGGTATCTGTTCGGCGGCGAATCCAGTAGAAGGCAAGACCCAGGCTGATGGAAATTGCGCTGAGTCCCAAGGCTGGGTTCAGTCCAGCAAATGCCAACAGGTGCATTTTGCCTGGTCCACCCTGCGCTGCTGACCAATGGATCATCAAAGGCTCAACCAGCTGTGGGTACAGGCCAAGGGCCAGCGTCATGGCTGAGAGCAGGAGCAATGGTGCGAGGAAGATCAGTGTTGGGGCCTTGCAGGTCAGGTACGGCACCGAATGCTTTTTCACCCCGAACGCGCCGAAGAAGAAGCGAAGAGAATAACCCATGGTCAAACCAGCGCCGAGCACCAAGCCGATCAAAGCAACGATGCCCCAGCCGTGTTCTAAGTGCAGCGCGGATTCGTAAATTGCTTCCTTGGCCACAAAGCCAAAGGTCAACGGCACGCCCGCCATGGATGCTGCAGCGATTCCGGCGGTAACACTCAGAATCGGCATGGCCCGGCGCAGTCCGCTGAGCTTTCGAATATCACGAGTACCGGTGTTGTGGTCAATGATGCCCACGCTGAGGAACAAGGTCGCTTTGAATAGGCCGTGGGCCAAGGTCATTGCCAGTGCGGCGAAGGCGGCTTCCGGTGTTCCAAAACCGAAAATGGCAATGATGAAGCCCAGCTGCGAGACCGTACCAAAAGCAAGAATCAGTTTAAGGTCATGCTGTTTAAGCGCACGGAAGCCACCAATGAGCATGGTCAGCACACCGATGCCCACGGTCATTGGTACCCAGAGGTTTGTTTCGGAGAATCCCGGGGCCAAGCGCGCGATCAAATAAACGCCGGCTTTAACCATGGCGGCGGCGTGCAAGTAGGCGGACACCGGTGTTGGTGCGGCCATGGCGCCGGGCAGCCAGAAGTGGAAAGGAACCAATGCGGATTTGGAGATGGCACCAACAATGATCAAGGCTATGGCTACGTCCGTGTAGGCACCAAGTGAAACGAGGCGATCTGCGGAAGCCAAGATCTCGGAGAGCTGGTAGCTGCCCGCTTCGGAACCGATCATCAAGATACCGGCCAGCATGATCAAACCACCCAAGGTGGTGACGATCAGTGCAGTCATTGCCGAACGGCGGGCTGAGATCAAGGCTTGGTTGAAGCCGATGAGCAGATAGGAAAGAACGCTGGTGATTTCCCAGAAGATAAACATGATGATGACGTCGTCGGCCGTGACCAAGCCGGTCATCGCTCCGGCGAAGGCAACCATCTTCGCAGCGAATCCACCAATTTGTGGGTCATCGTTTTTGAAGTAGCGTGCACAGTAGAACAACACCAGTGCGCCCACGCCAAGAATCAGCAGCAGGATGGTGGCGGATAAGGAGTCCATCCGGAAGTTCAACCCGATGTTGAGTCCGGAGATCCACTCAATTTTCAGTGAAGGCGGCGCATTAGGTGCACCGTTGGCCAGAGAGTTATCTGCGGCAAGTACAACAGGTAGCTGAGTCAGCAACCAAATAAATCCCACTGCAGGGACAGCGGCCACCACATAGAAGGCGTTTCGTTTAAGTACCCGGAACAAGAGCGGGCACAAAAGGGCGGTCACAAACAGCGCAGTGAGAATTACTAGCACTTGTCTCCTCTGTCGACTGTTGGTTGGGCAGAGTGCATTGACCACAAAAATAGTCCGCAGTAGTAATTTTATCAGCCGGTTTCCGCGAGCCTTTGCGCAATCTGTCTTTAGAGGAATATTTTCGCCAGTTTCCGCGATCAGCTGATTTTGAGCTTTTGCACAGGATTATCAAGATTTCCATTTTTGGTTCACTCACAGTTCCGTGCTTGCGGGTACGATTCGAGCATGTCAATCATTCGACCAGATTCGCCCCCAGCCAGTGATAAGTGGCTGAACAAGTACACCTGGGCTTGGGCTAGCTGGGACTGGGGTCAGGCAGCGATCAACGCGGTGATGATCACCTTCGTTTTTACCGTCTACTTGACCAGTGAGCTTTTCGGCGACAAGGACCATGCTTCGCTGGTGTTGTCTCAAGCGCTGACGGTCGGCGGTTTGGCCATCGCATTGCTGGTGCCAGTCACCGGAATGCGCGCCGATGCAGCAGGCCGACGAAAACTGTGGATTGTGGTCAATACGCTGATCCTCGTTGTTATCTGCGCTGCCTGTTTCTTTGTCTATCCAGACCCCAAGTTTCTTTGGTTAGGCGCCATCCTAATTGCGCTGATGTCAGTGGTCAGTGAGTTTGCCGGGGTGAACTACAACGCCGTACTCAACCAGATTTCAACCAAGGCCACTGTCGGCAAGGTCTCCGGATTCGGTTGGGGCATGGGCTACGTAGGTGGCATCCTTGCTCTGGCCCTGGTGCTATTCGGTTTTGTGGAACCTATAGTTCAGTGGCCTGGTGCCAGTACCGATGGATCACTGAATCTTCGATTGATCGCCATCTTCTCTGCCGCTTGGTGCCTAATGTTTGCGCTGCCACTGTTTTTCATCATTCCAGAAGCGCCGCCAGCCATTTCAGCGAAAATCCCACTGAAGGATTCTTACAAGGTCTTGTTCGCAACGATCAAGAACTTGTGGAGCAGTGACCGCAACTTACTGTTCTTCCTTTGCTCCTCAGCTGTCTTCCGTGACGGTCTAGCCGCCATCTTCACCTTCGGTGGTGTCATCGCGACGGGCACCTTTGGCTTCAGCACATCAGAAGTAATCATCTTCGCCATTGTTGGCAACCTAGTTGCGGCGGCCGGTGCGGTGTTGGGCGGCCGACTCGATGACGTGCTCGGGCCAAAGATGGTCATCTGCGGTTCCCTCATCGGGTTGCTCATCGCCGGTGCAGGAGTATTCCTCTCCCCCGGCGCCAGCGGCTTCTGGATCTTCGGATTGCTGCTGTGCTTGTTTGTGGGACCGGCTCAGGCGGCCTCACGTTCTTACCTGGCAAGGCTAATTCCAGCAGGCCGCGAAGGAGAACTCTTTGGCCTCTACGCCACGACGGGTCGGGCGGTTTCCTTCTTAGCCCCGGCACTGTTTGGCCTGTCTATTGCCATAGCTACTCCCCTAGTAGCTGCAGGCGGCGCCCAGCGCTATGGCATCTTGGGAATTCTAGTGGTGCTTGCCCTGGGCCTGCTGCTTCTGTTGCCTATCCGTGCACCGCGCAAGGTCAAGGATTAGTCAGCCGTCAAATGATCCACCAAACACAATGAGGACCGGCTCAAGGGCGATCCTCATTGTGTTTAGCTTTCGATGTTTGTGCGGTGGAAGTTCAGGTGGCTGCGTGATGCCGTTGGTCCGCGCTGTCCCTGGTAACGGTTTCCGTAGGGTCCGGAACCGTAAGGGTGCTCGGTGGCGGAGGTCAGCTTGAAGAAGCAGAGCTGGCCAATCTTTGAACCTGGCCAGAGCTTGATCGGCAGGGTAGCCATGTTGGAGAGTTCCAGCGTCACGTGTCCGGAGAAGCCCGGATCAATGAAGCCTGCAGTGGAGTGGGTGAGCAGTCCAAGGCGGCCCAGTGAGCTCTTGCCTTCAAGACGTGCCGCAATTGAGTGTCCGAGGGTCACCACTTCATAGGTGGAGCCAAGCACAAACTCACCGGGGTGCAAGATAAACGGCTCGTCCGGGGCAACCTCGACCAGGCGGGTCAGTTCATCTTGTTCCGTTGAAGGATCAATATGCGCGTACTTGTGGTTGTCGAATAACCGGAAGAACCGGTCAATTCGAACGTCCACGGATGCGGGCTGGACCATGTTCGAGTCAAAGGGCTCAAGGCCAATCTCACCGGACGCTATTTCTCTGCGAATGTCACCATCTGAATACAACACGTGAACAAACTTATCGCGTGAAGTGCCATTGGATGAACTCTGCGGGCAAATAAGTACTTTTTTCAGTCGTCTAAGTCGTCTCTGCTTCACTAATGAGGTGATGTACTTCCCCTCGCCTAGAGAAGAAATCGGGCTATCGTTATAGAGGGGACTTGTTTTCCCACTCATCGCTTCATCTCAAAGGGTTCCTTCATCATGCGTCTCGCCTCTGCAGTGACAAGCACCGTGCTTGCCTCGGCTCTGCTGTTCTCAGCAATTCCTGCTGCCCAGGCCGCGCCCGATAAGGATCTGTCCGCGATCGAAAGCTCGCAGCTTACGGACGCATCAAGCATGCTCGCGTTGATCAATCCCACCACCAAGCTTTCACCGGAGAACTACACACCCTCAAAGCTCGTGAATGTTGCCGGGACTGGAATGCAGTTGAGATCCGAAGCGGCTAAGGCCGTGGAGCAACTCATTACGGATGCTCGCGCGGCCGGCCATTCCATCCATCTGCTGAGTGCCTACCGATCCTATGAACGGCAAGCAGCGCTATTTAATCAGTACCAAACCAAATATGGGACCGCTTATGCCGAGCGTATTTCGGCACGTCCTGGCACCAGCGAACACCAGCTCGGGTTGGCGGCGGACCTTGGTTACACCAATAGTCAGGCCGAACTAAAAAGTGCCTTTGGGCAAACTCCTGCAGGTATTTGGATTGCCAAACATGCGGTGGAGTACGGGCTGATCATCCGGTACCCGGATGGCAAGGAAGAGATCACCGGCTACAAGTACGAGCCATGGCATGTTCGCTACATCGGTAAGGAGCACGCCAAGGCATTGGCACAATCAGGGGCTGAAACCTTTGAAGAGTACTTCACGATGCTTGGCGAGGCATCAGCGTCCAAGAAGGTCAAAGCAACCGCGGTTGCCGAAGATGAAGAGCAAGACAGCTCAGCACCTACCGATACTGACTCTTCAGAAGAATCAAAGAAGTCCGGTTACGGCGTGATGAAAGACGATGACCTTCTCGTTTTGCGTTTCCTACCGCCGTACCGCGATTGGGGTTTTGGCTTCAGCGAATAGTCGTTGCGCCTGAAAATTCTCGGCTAGAAGAAGCTCGCTACGCCCAAAAAGAGCAGTGACGGGACCAACGAAGCGACCAACGCTACGGCCCAATGCAAGATTTTTCCGCTGTTCTTCTGACATGCTCCGGTGCGTTTCCTTCGCGAAATCAGGTTCACATTGGAAAAGATCCAGATGATGGTTCCGATGGCCAACGGTGGGCCAAGCATCGTTTGAAGCGGGAAAATCGAGCTCTCTTGCAGAAGGTCGCGAACTGAACGACCCCAAGAACTGATCGGGTTACCAACCACCACTACGCACAGCATCCAGTAGTAAATAATTCCGGGGACACCAAGCAGCAGATTCACGACTGTTAGTCGTCTCAAAGCTTTCCCCTTCATCCCGATGATGTGCCTCGGGGTCTGCGAGGCTTCATGAATTCTACCGAATTCACGCTCACGCCTAGTGCTCTTTGCCTAGAATTGCGCCTGTGCATCGCCTAGGAGTTGCAAAAAGATCGCCAACAGATCATTTTCTGTTGACGGTCTCTTTGACTGGTGCTGCGAAAACTACTTAGCGCGTACCGGGATTCCGGTGAAGGTTGGCTTCAAGGTCTCGGCAAAGAAATCTTCGCCCTTGTCGTCAACGACGATGAACGCTGGGAAGTCCTCAACGTCGATCTTCCAGATTGCTTCCATGCCGAGCTCCTCGTATTCGAGAATTTCGACCTTCTTGATGCAATCCTGCGCCAAACGTGCTGCTGGTCCACCAATGGATCCAAGGTAGAAACCACCGTGGTTGTTGCACGCATCGGTGACCTGCTTGGAACGGTTGCCCTTTGCCAGCATGACCATCGAGCCGCCGGCTGCCTGGAACTGATCCACATAGGAGTCCATACGCCCTGCGGTGGTCGGGCCGAAGGAGCCCGAAGCCATGCCTTCTGGAGTCTTGGCAGGACCTGCGTAGTAGACCGGGTGGTCCTTGAGGTACTGCGGCATTTCTTCGCCAGCGTCCAGACGTTCCTTGATCTTGGCGTGCGCGATATCGCGAGCAACCACCAACGGACCGGTCAGCGATAGACGAGTCTTGACCGGGTACTTGGTCAGTTCAGCCAGGATCTCAGCCATTGGCTTGTTCAGGTCAATCTTTACCACCGAGTTGCCACCGGTGCCCGAGACGCCATCGGTCTCATCGTCGTGAGCGGCAATCGCTGGGTGGTTCTCATCTGGCATGAAGCGGGCTGGATCGGTTTCCAGCTGCTCAACAAAGAGACCTTCTTCGGTAACCTTGGCCAGCATCTGGCGGTCAGCCGAGCAAGATACTGCGATGGCTACCGGCATGGAGGCACCATGGCGTGGCAAGCGAACGATGCGCACGTCGTGGCAGAAGTACTTGCCGCCGAACTGGGCACCGATGCCGAAGTGACGGGTCAGCTCTAGGACCTTTTCTTCCAGCTCGGTATCGCGGAACCCGCGACCGGTCATCGCGCCTTCCGTTGGCAGGGAATCCAAGTACTTGGCCGAACCGTACTTAGCGGTCTTCAGCGCCATCTCGGCCGAAGTTCCACCGATAACAATGGACAGGTGGTACGGAGGGCAAGCCGCGGTGCCCAGCGAACGCAGCTTCTCATCGAGGAACTTCAACATGGAGTTCTCGTTGAGGATGGCCTTGGTCTCCTGGTACAGGAAGGACTTGTTAGCAGATCCACCGCCCTTAGCCATGAACAAGAACTTGTAGCTGGTGTCAGCCCCGTCCTTGGTATTGGCGTACAGGTCGATCTGTGCTGGCAAGTTATTGCCAGTGGACTTCTCTTCCCAAGTGGTCAGCGGGGCCAGTTGCGAGTAACGCAGGTTCAGTCGGGTGTAGGCGTTGTAAATGCCACGCGAGAGCGAGATTTCATCCTGCTCTTCGGTGAGCACACGCTGGCCGCGCTTACCCATAACGATTGCGGTACCGGTGTCCTGGCACATCGGCAGGATGCCGCCGGCAGCAATGTTGGCGTTCTTCAGCAAATCCAGTGCAACGAACTTATCGTTCGGGCTAGCTTCCTCATCGTCGAGGATGTTTCGCAGCTGCTGCAGGTGGGCTGGGCGAAGGTAGTGCGAGATGTCGTGCAGTGCGGTTTCAGCCAACTGCTCTAGTGCCTCGGGGGCGACCTTCAGGAAGTTCTTCCCATCCGGACCGGCGACGACCTCGACGCCTTCGGAGGAAATCTTGCGGTATGGGGTTGTATCTTCGCCAATTGGCAGAAGATCCTCATAACGGAATTCAGGCATGCTCTGTCCTTGATTCAATCGTGGATGCTCATCTGCCATTTTATGCCTCTTGCCCCAAATTCCCGCATTCGCCGTTTGCACCGCAGGCTTTATCGCGACATGCTGTAGTACATGAGCACCGAGAACACCCCAGCTGCGCACGACGGGCAGGATCCAGCACAGGCCCCGCACGCGATCATCGAAACACCAATGGACCAGCACCGGGCCAAACCTAAAACGCACTTCGAAATGATGTTGCAGGCTGGCTTGAACAAGCCTGAACTCTCCGGTTCAGTCATTGCTGCCTTTATGAGTGCCGAGGTGTACTTCCTCTCCCGTGAAGAGGTCACCGAAGAGAACAAAAACGCTCAGCCAATGCTGCTGACCAACCCCACCGGTGAAGCCGTGGTGGCTCTCTTTACTTCTTTGGAACGTATTCCATCGACCTACATCGACCAGGCACCGTTTGGTGTGAAGGTTCAGGGCGCCACCGTGGTGCGCGCACTGGATAACACTGGCTTTGTGGTCAACCCAGGCGATGAACTGAGCTTTGAAGTTCCAGCAGATGGCGTGGCCATTTTGCAGCAGCAGATGCTGAATCAAAAAAGCGAAGATCAAGCGTAATTTTTCCCACGGTTAATCGTGCGATGTAACGTCCCGTCGAATTCGTGAGATATGCTGATTGATGCCCGAGCCGTCATTAGGCCGCTCGGTGCACCTGCGGGCGTAGCTCAATGGTAGAGCGCTAGCTTCCCAAGCTCGATACGCGGGTTCGATTCCCGTCGCCCGCTCGCACTCACGTCGGGGTACCACTAGGTGCCCCGACGTTTTAGTTTCATTTGGCCAAAACCAAGGAGCATGATGACCGGAGTCCTCGAAGGCTTCTCCATCATTTGGGTGGTCATTGCCGTAGGTTACCTCGTAGGACGCACCGGAGTACTTGGAGATCAAGGACGCCACGTGCTTAGTCGCGTGACCTTCTTTGTCGCTAGCCCCGCCCTGCTATTCAGCACGTTGGCTGAATCAGATCCTGGTTCGGTCCTTGGCCCGCTGTTGTGGATCGCTGCAATCTCTGCCGCGCTCACCGCGCTGGCCTACCACGGTGTTACCGCACGGTGGCTAAAGCGTTCGTCTTCGGAGCGAATCATCACCGCGATGTCAGCGTCCACTGTGAACTCAGCAAATCTCGGTCTACCCATCGCTTTGTACGTTCTTGGTGATGCTTCCTACGCTGCTCCGATCATCTTGTTCCAATTGGCGCTGTACCAGCCAATCAACTTGGCCATGCTTGATGCCAGCACCTCGCGTCACCGCACCACCCCGCTGGCGTTGCTGCTAACAACGGTGAAGAACCCGATGATCATTGGTTCCATGCTTGGACTGGTGGTGGCGCTGACCGGTTTCAACGTTCCCTCGATTGTCCTTGAACCGATCGATTTGATCGCTGGCGCTTCGATTCCCTCAATGCTCATGGCCTTTGGCATTTCCCTTGTTGGGTCCAAGCCACTAGAGAAGAAGTCCGGGCGACGCGCCGATGTACTGATCGCCTCCGCTGCCAAACTGATTCTGCACCCGGCTTTGGCCTGGGTCTTGGCCTATTTCGCATTTGGGCTTCGTGGAGAACTGCTGGTGGCATCGGTAATCATGGCTGGTTTGCCTACCGCACAAAACGTATTTGTTAGCGCCTCACGTTATGACCAAGGTGTCATCGTGGCCAAAGATACCGTGCTCATCACTACTATCTGCGCCATACCACTAATGATGCTATTGGCCGTAGCGCTGGGAATTTAGTGTAACTTTTGACCTTCGGAATAAGCGGATGTCTCTAGACTGTTGTTAGGACTAGAGCATTACCCATCAATTCTTGAACGAGGTCATCATGAAGCGCACCATACCCCTGCTGGCAACTGCCGCAATTCTTGCCCTATCCCTAAGCGCCTGCGGCTCTTCCGGCGGCTCGGGCGATTCCTCCGCTTCGGCCTCGACCGAGGGCGGTTCCGCGTTGCAGAAGGTCAAGGATGCTGGCGTATTGACCGTGGGCACCGAGGGCACCTACCGTCCGTTCTCCTTCCACGAAGGCAATGACCTGACCGGTTACGACGTTGAAGTGATCAAGGCCGTCGGTGAAAAGATGGGTGTAGAGGTCAAGTTCCAGGAAACCCAGTGGGACGCGATCTTCGCTGGCTTGGATGCCGGACGCTTCGACGCTATCGCCAACCAGGTGGCCATCAACCCTGAACGCGAGAAGAAGTACCTGTTCTCGAAGCCGTACACCGTCTCTGAAGGCGTGGTTGTGACCAAGAGCGATAACACCGACATCACCTCCTTCGATTCGCTCAAGGGCAAGAAGACCGCGCAGTCGCTGACCAGCAGCTTCTATGAAGCAGCCAAGGCCGCCGGTGCCACCATCGAGCCGGTTGAAGGATGGGCCCAGTCGGTCACCCTGCTCAAGCAGGGCCGAGTGGATGCCACGGTCAATGACAAGCTGACCTTCCTGGATGCCCAGAAGACCAACCCGGATGACAGCATCAAGATCGCTGCCGAATCCGAGGACAAGAGCGAATCCGCAGTCACCTTGCGCAAGGGCTCCGAAGACCTGCAGGAAGCCATCGATGACGCGCTGGACGAGCTGCGCACCGATGGCGAACTCGCCTCGATCTCCAAGAAGTACTTCGGCGAAGACGTCAGCAAATAACCGCACCATCCCAAGTGAAACAGTAGACTGGCTCCACACGTATACGTCGTGGGGCCAGTCTCATTTGTCTCGAAGGTAGCTCATGGATTCGAATTGGCAGTTATTTATCGATTCGCTCTGGCCCTTGGCCAAGGGCGCAATCACCGCAAGCATTCCGCTGGCACTGATTAGCTTTGCCCTAGGCTTAGTTATCGCTTTACTCATGGCGCTGATGCGGATCAGCAAGAACCCGGCGCTCTCGGGCATCGCCCGGGTCTACATCTCGATCGTCCGCGGCACTCCCCTGCTGGTGCAGTTGTTCGTCATCTTCTATGGCATGCCCACCCTGGGCATCACCATTGACCCGTGGCCCAGCGCGATCATCGCCTTCAGCCTGAATATCGGGGCCTACGCCGCGGAAATCATCCGTGCCGCGATCCTCTCGGTTCCGACTGGCCAGTGGGAAGCCGGATACACGCTTGGCATGTCTCGCACGCGCAGCCTATTCCGGCTGATCCTGCCCCAGGCCACCCGCGTGGCCATCCCTCCATTGTCCAACTCCTTCATCTCGCTAGTGAAGGACACCTCGTTGGCTTCTACCATTCTGGTCACCGAAATGTTCCGCAAGGCCCAGGAAATCACGGCCTCGACCTACGAGTTCATGGTCCTGTACTGCGAGGCGGCCGCGATCTACTGGGTCATCTGCCTGGCGTTGTCCGCACTACAGAACTCTGTTGAAGGAAGGCTGGAAAAGTATGTCACCAAGTAACTCAACCTTGCTCAGCGTCACCGGCCTGCACAAGGCTTTCGGCGAGAACCAGGTGCTCAAGGGCATCGACTTCTCCGTGCACTCCGGCGAAGTGGTGGCCCTGATCGGCCCTTCGGGGTCCGGCAAGACCACCGCGCTGCGTTGCCTGAACGGACTGGAAATCGCCGATGCAGGAACCGTCGGATTCAACGGTGGACCGCAGGTGGACTTCGATGCCAAGACCAAGCCCAAGTCGGCGCAGATCCTGCGCGATCGTTCGGCGATGGTCTTCCAGGGCCACCACCTCTTCCCACATCTGACAGTGCTGCAAAACGTCACCATCGGACCCCTCGAAGTCCAAAAACGCGCCCGAGCTCAGGTATTGGCCGAGGCCCATAAGTTGCTGGATCGTGTAGGGCTCGGAGCCAAGGCCGACGCGTACCCAAATTCACTGTCTGGCGGTCAGCAGCAACGCGTAGGCATTGTCCGCGCGCTAATGCAGCAGCCTGATCTGTTGCTCTTTGATGAGCCAACCAGTGCCTTGGACCCAGAGCTAGTCGGTGAGGTTCTCAGCGTCATCAAGGAACTAGCCCAAGAGGGCTGGTCGATGGTTCTGGTCACCCACGAGCTGGCCTTCGCCCGCGACGTGGCCGACACCGTGGTCTTTATGGATGGCGGAGTGGTTGTTGAAACCGGGCCGGCGGCTCAGGTTTTGTCTGCTCCGACAAATCCCAGAACACAAGCCTTCGTTCAACGTCTTTTGCACCCGTTCTAGAAAACATAAGGTAAAGGTATGACCCAGGACACAAATGCATTGTTGACCAGCCTTATCGAAGGCTATAACTTCTCTTCGGAAGGTCTTGAACTCGGTGTAGCCCTCATTGATGGCAAGGTCGAGCCCACCGCTCCCATCAGGTTGCCGCTGAAAATGCTCAACCGCCACGGACTGGTCGCAGGTGCTACCGGTACCGGTAAGACCGTGACCTTGCAGCTAATGGCTGAGCAGTTGAGCAAAGCTGGCGTGCCGGTATTCCTCGCAGACATCAAGGGCGACCTGAGCGGTTTGGCACAGGAAGCTGTAGCTTCCGAAAAGCTCACTGCCCGCTTGGCCGAACAGGGCAAAGAATTTGCTCCCCGTGCCAACCCGGTTGAATTCCTTTCACTAGGCGAAGGAACCCACGGAACTCCGGTTCGCGCTAGCGTTGATGCTTTTGGTCCAATCTTGTTTGCTCGTGTTTTGGAGTTGAACGAGACACAGGAAGAATGCCTGCAGCTAATCTTCCACTACGCCGATACCAATAAGCTCCCACTTGATGACCTGAACGATGTGAAATCGGTAATTAGCTTCCTAGTCAGTGATGAGGGTGCAGCAGCGCTGGAGCAACTCGGCGGCGTGTCAAAAGCCACCGCTGCAGTCATCCTTCGCGGCATCACCATCATGCAGTCGCAGGGCCTAGACCAATTCTTCGGTCAGCCAGAATTTGATACCTCAGACTTCTTGCAGGTACGCGAAAACGGTGGCGTCATCAACGTTCTGGAATTGCCCAGCGTCAATCAGCAGCCAATGCTGTTCTCCACCTTCTTGATGTGGCTTCTTGCTGACCTCTTTGAGGACTTGCCTGAAGCCGGTGACTTGGACAAGCCAAAGCTGGTGTTCTTCCTTGATGAAGCTCACCTGTTGTTCAAGGATGCAACCAAGGCCTTCACCGACGCCATCATCAATACTGTTCGGTTGATTCGTTCCAAGGGTGTAGGACTGTTCTTCATTACCCAGTCCCCTACCGACTTGCCTGATGAGGTGCTCGGCCAGCTCGGTAACCGAATCCAGCATGCGGTACGTGTATTCACCGCCAAGGACCAGAGCGCACTGAAGAAGATCATCCAGACCTTCCCGGTCAACGGAGTGGATCTGCAAGAAGCGTTGACTCAAGCCGGTGTGGGTGAAGCGGTCATTACCGTGCTTGATGAAAAGGGCGCACCCACCCCAGTAGCGTGGACCAAGATGTCCTCGCCAGGATCAAATATTGGCCCAGCCTCCCCTGAGGTATTGGATGCGAATCTCAAAGCTTCACCGCTGGCTGCACGTTATGCCACGGCGGTAGACCGTGAGTCCGCTCGTGAAATGCTTGAGGCCAAGGCGCAGCCTGCGCCAACGCCAGAAGCTGCACCAGAACAGCCGGCACCAGCGCCGCAGCAGGAATCAGCACCACGCCAGCAGCGCCAGCCAAAGGCAGAACCAAACCCGATGCGAGACATGGCCGTAGATGCCGCAACCATGATTGGTCGCGAGCTTCTGCGAGGAATGTTCGGCAACCGTAAGCGCCGCCGCCTTTGGTAATACCCGACGCTAAAAATCGGCCAGTTACAGTTTGGAGCTCAATACCAGATAGCCTAGCTACTGATGAAGACTCCTAACTCCACGCCGATCACCGCCACCGCCTTGGCCCTTCGATGGACCCTAGCCGCGGTGGCGGTGCTCGTTTTGGCTGTTGCCGGCGTGATTATTGCTAATCGCACCCTGTTCTCCCCCTCGCATGATGTCAAAGAACTTCAGCAGGACCTCGCCAATGGCGAGGGTGCTAAAGCTCTGGGCCTGATGCAGGCCACCGTGCCAAAGGGTGACGCGGTAGCTCTGAACGGTGAAGTGCTCAAGCGTACCCAAAAGGGCGTAACAGACTTCTCCACTGATAAGGCACAGCCAGTGAAGGGCAACAAAGAACTGCGCACCGTGACCGCGCACTACAAGGTTGATGGTGTTGATAAGCAGTCCACCTACACCTTGCGCCACATCGGTAAGTCATGGCTCTTCTTTGATAATTGGGCCTTTGAACCTTCAACCCTTCCTAGCGTGAAGATCAAGGCCAATACCGTCAACGAGGTCACGGTCAACGAACAGAAGATCCCATTGGACGCCGGTGTTAGCACCCTGCCGGTCTTCTACCCTTCCGTTCTTGACGCCAGCTTCAGCACTAAGAATTTTGCTGCCGACACCCGTGGTGTGGTGGTCACTGCGCCTGCTGAAGATCCAGTGGAGATCGCGCTAAAGACCGAGCCAACTGATGCTTTCATCTCGGCCATCAATTCCAAGGTCAAGAAGTACCTCGACGATTGCGCCAGCCAGCAAGTGCTCATGCCTTCCGGGTGCCCCTTCTCGTACAACACTTCGGCACGAGTTGATTCCTCAACGATCAATTGGGATATCACCAAGTACCCGACCATCAAGGTCAGCTACTACAACGGTTCCTGGGTTCTTTCGCCACTGAAGACCTCCGCAGCATTAACTCTGACCGAGCAAGATCTGCGCACTGGCTCTAAGGAAAAGAAGACCGTCAACGACACGTATTCCTTTACCGCGAAGCTGACCACCAGCACCACCGAGGTCTCCGTGGTTCCAGTAGCCGGCGGTCAACAAGTCGCTCAGTAGCCCCAGGCTACCTACCCAGCATTTCGCGGAATTGGCTACGTAGTGGCACCGCATTGGTCTTGTACTTCTGCCACGTAAACAGCGCTAGCAAGCTTGCGCCCAGTGACAGAACCGCTCCGATGGACACCGCAATCTGAGTTCCAAAAAGCTCAGCAAGCCAGCCCACCAACGGCGAACCAATCGGTGTGCCACCTTGGACCACCATCAAGTACAGAGCTAGGACGCGGGCGCGGTATTGGGATGGCACCGACATTTGCACCATCGTGTTGCAACTGTTCAGGAAGGTTAATGCTCCGAGCCCAACCGGGACCAGCATCAGGGCAAACAGAAGATAGTTTGGCATCCACGCGCTTGCTAGTGCGGCCAGTGAGAAGAGAATACTCCGCCGCCAATGAGGTAACGCCAGCGAGGTGCTGAACGCCGAGCAGCTAGCAGCGCACCACCAAAGGTACCCACCGCCATGATGCTGCCAAGGATGCCATACTCCCCTGCGCCAACTCCGTAGACTTCGGTAGCCATCAGCGCGTTGGTCAGCTGGAAGTTCAGCCCAAACGTTCCGATGATGAACGCGAGGAAGAAGATCAGCAGCAGATCCTTACGGCTTTTGACGTAACTGAATCCTTCTCGCACTTGCCCTTTGCCCCGTGCCACCGGAGTAGAGGGGTGCAGCGCGTCTTTGCGCATAAAGACCAGTGAGGTGATCACCGCGATGAATGACGCACCGTTGAGCAGGAAGGCAGGTCCGGTGCCTACTAGTGCGATCACCGCTCCTGCAATGCCCGGACCGGCCAGGCGGGCCAGGTTAAAGTTGGCACTATTCAGCGCGACGGCATTAGCCAGGTGGCTTCCGGGCACCACTTCAGAAACAAAGGCTTGGCGTGCCGGAGCATCAAAAGATGCACCTATGCCCAATAATCCTGCCAAGACGTAGACCTGCCAGAGCTGGGCCGAGTCGGTGACAACCAGTAGACCCAGGATCAGGGCACATAAACCCATAAAGCTTTGCGTCACCATGAGCACGTGACGCTTATTAAAACGATCAGCAATCAAACCCGCGTAAGGGGCCAGGACAAGGACGGGAAGAAACTGCAGGCCGGTAGTGATGCCGGTAGCTACCGCATCGTGGTCGGTCAGTTCTGTCAGCACCAGCCAGTCCTGGGCCACCCGCTGCATCCACGTACCGATGTTGGAAACTAGAGCCCCAATAATCCATAATCGATAGTTGGGTATTTCTAGAGCCCTGAACATCTTCGTCGCCATAAACTTCTACCGGATCTCTCCGGCGCCTCCCGAACCTCAGTCTAATGCGACACAGCGAGGAATGCTGAGGTTTCCTCTGCATTCCTCGCTGTGAGGTTTGAAGCTATGTTTACCAACGCTGTGTCGGTGTGTGATTAGTTCACTCCACGAAGATCCAACAGCAATTCGTCATCGCCTTCTGGATCCAAGAGAACCGGGATTCCCCAGTCCTGCTGGTAAAGGTGGCAGGCTGCGTGATCTGGGATCTCGCCACCTGGCTCACCATCACAGGCCGCAGCGCGAGCGGTAATGTGCAGAACGCCGTCAGCAACTTCTGGGTTCAGCTGCAACGTGCGGGTCAAGCCCACCGAGGTTCCGCCACCGTCCAGCAACAATTCTGCTGGGCTTGAAGAAATCTTCAACTGAGTTGGATCTCCCCAACGGTCATCCAGCTTCTGCCCCTTCGGAGCGGCAAAGCGAATAACAATGTCGTGCTTGCCGGCCTGCACCTTGGTCTTCGGACGCTGGGTCTGGCTGGCGCCTTCATCAACAACCAAAGCTTCAGCAGGAATCGGCACACGCACCAGCTGGTGGGAATTGGTTTCAACAACCAGCAAAACTGGATCGCCCTCAACCGAGGAATCAACCAACACATCGGCTGGTTCCTTCAGCCCCTTGGCCAAGGTAGAAACGGTCTTGGTGGCCGGATCAAAGCGGCGCACCGCACCGTTGTATGAGTCAGCGATCGCAATGGATCGATCAGGTAGCACTGCCACACCCAATGGGTGCTGCAAGCGTGCCTGTTCAGCCTCGCCGTCACGGAAGCCGAAGTCGAACAACCCGGTGCCAACAGCAGTATTAACGCTCTTAACTTCCCCGTTCTCAACTTCAATCCAACGCAGGGCGCTGGTCTCCGAGTCAGCGATCCACACGTTTTCGCCCTCAAGGGCTAGGCCTGAAGACTGGGCGAACCAGGCTTCATCGGCTTTGCCATCCTTTAGGCCTTCCAGCCCGGTTCCAGCGAAGATGGACACCGCATTGGTTTCTGGGTCAAAGGCAAAAATCTGGTGCGTTCCGGCCATCGCGATGATGATCTGGCCCGATGGGTGGAAGAGCACGTCCCATGGGGAGGACAACGAAATGTTCAACGCGTCGGTGCCCAGCTGTACCGCCTGGGTTTCCTGACGTGCATTTTCCGAATCCAACAGACGCTGCACACCATTGCCAGCCAAGGTACCTACAACGCCGGTGCTCAGGTTCACCGAACGCAAACGGTGGTTCACGGTATCGGCTACAACCACGTCGTAACCGACCTTGGCGGCCAGCTCTTGAGGCAGCGCGGTCAGACCCTGCAGTTCGTTGAACTGTGCGGTGTTCGCATCGCCATCGGCGTAGCCTCGAACACCGGAGCCGATGGTGCGCACCACGGTGGACAGATCATCGGCCAGCTCAACCAAACGGTGGTGGCCCGAATCGCCGATCAGTAGGTTTCCGTTGGCCAAGGCGATGGCCTTGCCTGGGAAGCGCAGGTCGCCTTCCACAGCTTCTGGTGCCACGTAGGGGCCGTTGCCACGGTGCAAGGTGCCCTTGGCTTCGTGCTCGGTGATCAGTTCTTCAACCAGCGAACCCAGACCCTGCGCGTGACCTTCACCGGACAAGTGCGCCACAATGTAGCCCTCTGGATCCAGTACAACCAAGGTTGGCCAAGCGCGTGCGCCGTAAGCCTGCCAGGTGGTTAGCTCCGGATCATCAAGGATCGGGTGATGGATTTCATAACGCTCTACGGCCGCAGCCAAGGCATCCGGGTCAGCCTCGTGCTCAAACTTAGGCGAGTGCACACCGACGGTCACCAGCACGTCAGAGTACTTCTCCTCCAGCGGGCGAAGCTCGTCAAGTACGTGCAGGCAGTTGATGCAGCAGAAGCTCCAGAAGTCCAAGAGCACGATCTTGCCGCGCAATGCTTCAAGGTCCAGCTGTTTACCACCGGTATTCAGCCAGTTGCGGCCCACCAGTTCACTGGCGCGCACCTTGTAATTGGCGCGGACGGATTCTGTAGCGCTCATGGTCATCCTTTCGCAAATGCCGCGGCTCGGCAGTTAGAACTTTATTATCAGCCACGGCTCGGTGCTGTACTAAACGGTGTTAAGGAACATTGAGGTGCAACCGGTGCCAGCCCGGTTCTATTCCTCTGGCTCTGCCCGACTATGGAAGTTGGGACAGGGCAGCATCCATGACGCTGGTTGCCACCTTGTTGAACTTTTCGTCGGACAACGAGTTACTGGCAACGAAGGAAACCATCGCCACATACTCTTTGCTCTTTTTGATCAGGACCAGCGAATTTTGGGCGTATTCCCCGTCGCGGCTGTAGTACAGCGCAGAATCCACCGAGTCCACCTTGGGATCGGAGAACTTAAGGGTCTCGGTGTACTCGTTGGTGTTCAGCTTGACGCTCTTGCATTCAGAAAGAATGCTCTTCACGTTTTTGGTGTGCTGGTCAACCGACGCGTTCCCGTCCTTGCCCAACTTAGCTACTTCGACCGAGCCGGTAATGGACTGGGATTCGTTGGTGAAGTCAGTGCGTGCCGCTTGGGTGCCCAACTGCACCGGCGACCAGTTCAAATCGTTGATCGGAGCCGAGCATTGAGCTGGCAAGACCACGATGCCCTTGAGCGTATCGGTCGGTGGGGTGGCCAGAGATTCAAGATCTTTGCCCTTGATTTTAGCGCTGCTTGGGAAGCCCAATTGTGAGGCGATCACCGAGCCAGCTGCTGTGGCCATCTCAGGGGTAGTCGGATCTTCCTCGGAGCTCGATGCTGAGGCGCTGGGGCTAGCACTGGGTGAGGCCGTGCTTTCAGCGGCAATCTTATGCGTCTGGTCCTGTGGCATCTGGCTCTGTTCCGAGGAACAGGCGCCCAAGGACAAAGCGGTGCACAACACCAGCGGGATGCTCAATGTCTTGATGGTCTTAGGCATTGGGATTCCTTCGATCGGCCTGATTAAATTTGGCGAACATCGCGTTGTAGGCTTCCAGCTCGGCATCGTTGTCGCGTTCTGCCTGTCGGTCATAACGTTTGGTGTCTTTTTTGTCCTGTTTGAGCCAAGACAAAACCACAAAGATGGCCAAGACCAAGGTGGGTACCTCGCCGATGGCCCACATGGCGCCGGCGCCCACCACTTGGTCTTCCAGAGCGCTGCCGCCCCAGGTGCGTCCCATATTGCCGAAGTAGTCGGGAGCCAATAGGTTTTCGGTGCTCATCAATGCCACACCGAAGAAGGCGTGGAAGGCGACGGTAGCCAGCAAAACTACCAGGCGCATTGGGTATGGGTAACGCTTAGGCACCGGATCCGCATCCACCAGACTCAGCGCAAAGAGGTATCCGGTGAGCAGGAAGTGCAAGTTCATCAGCTCATGGCCGGCGTGGTAGCGCATGGCAGGTTCCAGGATCGGGGTGAAGTAGAAGATCACGATGGACCCGGCGAAGTTTACCGCAGCAAAAATTGGGTGGGTGATTACCTTCGAATAACGAGAGTGAACCAGGAACAGGATCCATTCGCGTGCTCCACGGGTGCCGTCAACGCGGGCAGGCAAAACCTGCAGCAGCAGGGTAATAGGCGTACCGAGTACCAAGAAGATGGGCACGATCATGGTCAGCGACATGTGATCAACCATGTGCGTGGAGAACTGGATTTTGCCGTAGACGGCCACCGCACCGCTGGTGACGTAGAACAGTGCGAACAGGCCAACAACCCAACTGATCAGGCGCGGCACGCTGGGCTTGTCGCCACGACGAGCCAACGTGATGAAGGCATAGAGGTAGGCCGCTAGCCCAAAGAGGCATACCGCTACCCAGATCCAGTCCATGCGCCAGGTGGTGAGCCAGCTGGCGGTATCTGGGGCTGGTGGCAGATCGTAGCCGGTGAGCAGACGGGCCGGGGTGGTTTTTGCCGGTGCCTCGTCACTGGTTGGCGGTGCGGTTCGAGCCAGCACCGTGGCTACCGACATGACCGAGGCCATCAGGATGACTTCAACTAGAACTACCTGCCATGCAGCACGCAGCGCGGTGTACTTACCGGCCAAAAGCTGCGGAATGACCTTGCGGCGGTGAACCAGTCCGAGTGCGCCCAGGGCCAAGGTAATCAGAAGTTTGACGATGACTAGCGCGCCATAAGGTGTGGCCCACTGTCCCCAGTTGGTGATGCGGATGATCGCCGAGGCCAGACCCGAACCGATCATCAGGAAGACAACAATGGCTGCCAACCCGGAATAGCGTTGCAGGACAACTCCAGCCAGTACCTGGCCACGCTTGCGTCCCGGTGCTTGGCCTTCCAGCGTTGGAGCTAGTAGTGCCAAGACAATAATTCCGCCGAACCACAGCACGACGGCCAACAGGTGTAGGCCGATGGAGTTCACAGCAGCAAAGTGGTCATCGCCGCCGGCAGCGTGGCCGATAAAGGCCATCGGCAGGATGCCTGCGAAGGAGAAGAGCGCGGTGGCACCAACTCCGGTTTTGGAACGTACCGCCAAGGCGAGCGAGCTCACCACTGCGGCAATCACTACCATCCAGGCCCAGGCCCGGCCGGTGGTGATGGAAAGAATATAGTCCAGAATTGCGGCTGAATATTGCCCATCCAGGCTCATCGGAAGGCCGGCCAGATCCCAGAAGGTCAGCACCATGACGGTAGCTGCAGAAAGGGTCCACACCACTGCAGAACCGGCGGCAATATTCATAGCGCGAGTAAAGGCTGGATGATCCGCGCCTTGCTCATCGCGTGTGGTTTTGATGCTTCGAGGCACAATGGCGGCAGCAAAGACTAACGCGGCTATGGCCACTGACATGGATGAATGATGGATCGCTCGCGCGATCGGCAGGCTCCAGCGCACAAACGCTCCAGGATCGGCCAATTCGGCCGGACGGGCGATGCCGGTGAACAACACCGCAACCAGGAAAACTACCGCTGAAGCGAGCAGCCCGGGCAGGATGAAGCGGGTGACTGAAACCGTGCGCTTTGCTGTATCCATATCCTTCTAATCATCTCATTTTTGCTCGACGGTCACAGACCAGATCCGCCGGAACTACACCGCTACGGCGCATCTCACACCCACAGTGCGCGCGTGTAAATCTCGTGCGCGAGGTGCTAATCAACGGCTTCTAAACCAGAGACCGACAGGCCAAGGTGGATCTTTGGCCTGCCGGTCTACGAGGTGTGCGCTTACTACTTGTTGTTGCGCATGAACTTGGCCAGAACGGCAATGGCGCCACCAAGGATCACAACGCCAATAACTACCCAGATGACCGGGCTGACATTGCTGCCTGCGGCCTGAAGTGGGTTGTCATTCTCCTGCTGCGCGTCGCTAGGCTGTTCAGCCTGCGCAGATTCACTTGGAGCACTGATCATCGAGGGAGTTGGCTTAGCTGATGCGTTGACGGTGAAATCCAGCTTGCTCTCTACTGGATGTCCATCCGAAGAAACGACGCGGTATTCCAGCTCGTATTCGCCGTTTTCCAACGATTTCGCCGGGGTGACAGTTACGGTCTTGCCCTTGGTTTCAGCCTTCGCTTCGACAGCTTTGCCATCATTGCTCAGCTCAACCACGGTGGAGTTCACACCTGACATGGTCTGCAGTTCACCGGAGAATTCCAGGGTGAGCTCCTCGGGAACCTGCTTCAACGTTGCCCCAGCTTTGGGATTTGAACTCACCAGTTCGTCGTGAGCAGAGGCGGCGGTCACCGAGGTAAATACTGCAAGGATCGCCAACGCCACTACGGCTGCGAGGCGGGTCAAATTCATTGTGGGTAGGGTTTTGCTCTTCATTGTTTTCCTTCCAAGCCCCTGGTGGGGTAATTCGTTCTATGTCTTAGGCAGCAAGAACGAAGGAAGGTGGCCCGCGGCGTTCGGGCAATCGCCCCAGTTGCGCCAACTTGGGTTGAAAACGCAAAGGGAAGTATGCCGGCAGTGCGCGAGCTTCAGGAACTTGCACACGGACAAGCGAAAGGATTTTTCGGGCAGTCGACAAAGTGAGGCATGAGGCCAGAGCCCCGAGCAAACGCTCGCCGCAGTGAAGCACGATAATGCTGACTACTGCAGCCATGACGTGTGCATAAAGCATTGATTCACTATGTGCGTTGGCATAGTGGGAGCTGATGTTGTGCGCCAGTTCGATGCTGCGCCCGGTGTGCTGGATGTGTTCCATGCCAGCAACACCAGTACTGTCATGGCTCATCACCAACAGGCTCAGATGGAACAGTCCTTGACTGGCAAGCACCACTAAGCTGGTAGCCCAAACGGAGAATTTTTTGCCCACTAGCGTCATGGCGATCACCGCAGAAATGCAGCTGATCAGGCCCATGGCTACCAACGACATTTGTGTTGGAGCGCTATGCGCGTGAGCTGCAAAAGCCGTCCAAGTGCACACGCTTGCCGCCAACCAGCCGCGCATAACGCGGGTTGCGGGTTTGTGTGGCACGGTTTGCAGCCTGTTCTCCATGATCGGTGTTGAGCACGCCTGATTCTACGCGAAGTAGAAGATCCGCTCAAACGCTGTCAAAAAGAAGACCCGACCTGCCTGACGGAAAATCTCCGGCAACAAATCGGGTCTTACTCAAGCTTTAGAGAAGCTTACTTCTTGGCAACAGCTGCCTTCAGCTTCGAACCAGCGGTCAGCTTGACCGAGTGGCCTGCTGGGATCTGGATTGCTTCACCGGTCTGTGGGTTACGGCCGGTACGAGCTGCACGATCGGTGCGCTCTACAGCCAACCAACCTGGGATGGTTACCTTTTCGCCCTGGGAAATCTGGTCGACGAAAACTTCGAAGACAGCATCCAGAACACCGTTAACGGCAACCTGGGAGTTTTCGGTCTTCGCTGCAACTGCAGCAACAAGTTCGCTACGGTTCATAGCCAATGTATGGTCCTCCTGGACTAGTGATCCAAAACCCGATTTCGGACTTCGAATGCCGCGCGGTCGCACGGGCTTATCAGTGAGAACATATCAAACGTTGAGGCCCGAAATGGCCGAAAACAGCCGAAATACCGGGATTTTTTCATCTTCTTACAGAATTCTTTGGCTAACGGCACCATTTTTGGGTTCAACGCCCACTTCTGGTACGCCAGTTAAGAACACAAGGCCCATCCCCCGGCATCGGAGAGTGGGCCTTGCTTAAGCTTTAGAGAGTCTTACTTCTTGGCAACAGCTGCCTTCAGCTTCGAACCAGCGGTCAGCTTGACCGAGTGGCCAGCTGGGATCTGGATTGCTTCACCGGTCTGTGGGTTACGGCCGGTACGAGCTGCACGGTCAGTGCGCTCCACTGCCAACCAACCTGGGATGGTTACCTTTTCGCCCTTGGAAATCTGGTCGACGAAAACTTCGAAGACAGCATCCAGAACACCGTTAACGGCAACCTGGGAGTTTTCGGTCTTCGCTGCAACAGCAGCAACAAGTTCGCTACGGTTCATAGCCAATGTATTGTCCTCCTGGACTAGTGACTCAAAACCCGGGTCCGGGTTTTGAATGCCGCACGGTCGCGCGGACTTATCAGTGTTGAACTTACCAGTTGTTGGCGACAAAATGGCATCATCACGCGGATTTTGCCGATTTCATCTAGAGAATCGAGGTGTGAAAGTTCACCTGAGCCCTATAGCGCGAAGGGATCTACTCCCTCATTCGCTTGTATCAATATCTCCCATGCCGCATCTTGAAGCACCTTGCTCCGAGTGACATTTGCCGGTCTGGCTAGCGTAATTCGGCCTTTGGAGGTCCATTGCGGGCCGAAGAAGACGCCGGGGGCACAGCGCTCCAACCCTTCGGTTAGCGCTGCCTCGACAATGGCCACCGAACCTTCATGTTTGCCCTGCGCGAAACTGCCCTGTAATCGACCCGTTAGGCGCTTTGCAAAGTCAGGTTCGTTGATTTCCTCAATCACCGGAGTGAGCCCAGAGACCGAATAACCCGGGTGCACGGCTACCGAACGAGACGGCCACTGCAGCTGACGTAATCGATGATCCAAACCAATTCCCATGCTTTGCAGTACAGCCTTGGACTGAACGTAGGCACGGTACGGGTTGTAGTCGTGCTCCAGCTTCAGATTTTTTGGATCGGTGCGCATCAGCAAAGTGGACATTGATCCAAGGGTGATCAGCCGTAGCTGTCCTTCCTTGAATTTCTCAGCCAATTCCCCGACGAGTCGGGCGTGTCCAATCACATTGGTGGTCATGGTTTGCTCATAACCCAAGGCTCCGGCTTCTCGGGTACTCGGGGTGTGGATCATTCCCGCGTTGGCCACTAGGATGTCCAGCTGACGCCCTCGAAGCTCGGCGGCCAGCGCCATCGCAGACAGGGCTGAAGCAGCGTCAAACTGCATAAATTCAACACTGGCCTCTGGCACTCGACGGCGGATGGCGGCCATGGCCTTTTCGGCACGTGACTGGTTACGACAGGCCAGAATCACATGCGCTCCCGCTGCAGCCAAACCCAAGGACGCAAAGAATCCTAAGCCTGCGTTGGCGCCGGTAACCACTGCTGTTTTACCGACGCCTAACGACTTCCAGCGCTCATAGTTGGCACGAATACTGGCCTGGGGCACGGACTGCCCCAACTGTTCTAGGGAACCCAAACGCACTGCACGATTCATGCTCCCCACGCTACTACAACCGTTAGCCTGCCAGACCTGGTGGGTTCAACCGAGAATCGGTAATTCCTTCCTCGCTCAAACCCCACTTATCCAAGATCTGTTTGTAGGCGCCAGATTTAATCAGCCCGTCAATGGCCACTTCTGCAGCTTCGGCCAGTCCGCTACCCTTCTTAGTGGTCACCGCGACCTGCGCGGTATCCGGCCACCCACCGGGGAAGGAACCAATCTGCTTAACTTCTCCGGCAGTCGCCTGTTTGTAGGCACCGGATGCGTTCGGTCCAAAGCTTGCATCAGCACGCCCAGAAAGTAGCGCCAAGGTTGAAGCCGAATCATCGTCGTAGTACTGGAAATCCACTGGTTTCAGACCCTTGGCCTGATTAGCTTTGTCCCACTCAACCAAGATCTTTTCCTGGTTGGTTCCCGAGCCGACGATAATCTTCAAACCAGCCACATCTTCGGCTTTTTTGATTGGCCCAATGTCCGAATCCTTATCGGCGTAGAACCCGAGCAGGTCCTCGCGGTAGGTCGCAAAATCAAACTTCTTTTTGCGCTCTTCGGTCACGGTCACGTTACTGATCGCGGCCTCGTACTTGGCTGACTCAATACCCAACGGCCAGTCCGCCCATGACACTGGAACAAGTTCTAATTCCAACCCGAGCGCATCGGCGAGCGCCGCTGCGAGGTCAGCATCATTGCCGATTGGTGTGGTGTTATCGGTGGCGTAAAAACTCAGTGGTGCTGAACTTGGTGCGGTCACGATGGTGAGCTTTCCGTCGGCCGAGATCTTTTCTGGAACCACCTTTTGAGCTTTTTTATTTACCGCGACGTCCGGACGCTCTTGCTGCGGGCTCGATAGCGCCGCGTCAGCAGCATTGGTCGGTGCCTGAGATTCGGTGTTCTCCTTGGCCTCGGATGGATCGGCGCACGCACTGAGGGACACCAAACCGATCAGCGCAAGGGTGGTGAAGGCGTAACGGGATTTGTGGAGCTTCATGATACTTCCTGCACTGTCTTGAGTCGCTGGATGGCCCGCTGCTCATGGGTTTCGTCGATGGTTAGTCCGAGGTTTTCTCGCAGAGTGTCCGCATAGGCCTGTGGGTAGACTCCGCGTTCCTGAAGCCGAGGGACCAGGTGGTTGACGATGTCATCAAGCCCGGTAGGAATCAGCCACGGGGTGATGTTGAAGCCATCAACCGCACCAAGTTCTGCGTACTGAGCCAAACGGTCCGCGATCTGATCATAGGAACCGGTGAAGGTGTGGTCCGCACGGTGTGAACGGGAACGGACAAACTCGATAATGTTCTGCCCCTTCTCCTTGGCTTCGGCACGCCATGCGGCAGCCAGCTCTAGAGACTTAGCACCTTGGAAGCCACTACCTCGGGTCACCGAGCTCTGCTCGACTACTGGATCAAATTCGGGCAGTGGCCCGTAAGGATCGACGTTCTCCAGTCGAGTACCCCAGAACTGTTCAAGGTAGGCCAACGCCTGGTGTGGGCCAATCTGGTGTTCGCGGACCCAGTGGTACTTTTCTTCGGCTGCTGCGGCAGTTTCTGCCACGATGAACTCAGCTCCGGGCATGATCTTCACCGAGTTCTCGGCACGTCCCACCTTGGCTGCACGAGCGTTGATGTCCTTGCGGAATTCCAGTGCGTCTTCCAGTCCAACGTGGGCGGAGAAAATGACGTCGGTCTGGCGGGCAGCAAAGTCGCGTCCCTCGGCTGAGTCGCCGGCTTGGAAGAGCACAGGCCGATGTTGTGCGCTGGCCGGAACGGTGCCGGTGTAGTCAACGTTGTAGTGATTACCGCGGTGGTGAACTGTGGAATCGTCCCATATCTGACGTACGGTACGAACAAAGTCCTCTGCATGAGAGTAACGCTCGTGGTGCTCTAGGTAGCCGCCTCGGCGGAAGTTTGCGCCGGTCCAGGCGTTGTGGGTGGTGACAATGTTCCAGGCAGCGCGACCCTCGGAAATCAGGTCCAAGGAGGAGAGCCGACGGGCCAAATCTGCTGGGTCGTTGTAGGTGGTGTTCTGGGTGGCTACCAAACCAATCTTGCTAGTTACCGCGGCCAGGGCTGCGAGCATGGTCTGTGCATCGGGGCGACCGGCCACATCCAGTTCATGAATGCCACCTAGGTGTTCACGCAGGCGCAGTCCCTCACCGAGGAAGAAGGCACTGAATAAGCCACGCTCTGCGGTCTGTGCAATCTGACGGAAGGAAGCAAAGTCAGTCTGGGATCCCGCCTTTTCGCTGCGCCATACGGTCGAAGAGTTCACGCCTTGGAAAAAGACGCCGAATCGTAGTTGGTTCTGGGTGCTCATGATGCCTCCTGGAAGCGGTTTTTGGCCACCGGCAGTGCGAAGGTTTCGCGCAGGGTGTCACCGTTGGGTGCCAGCAAGTTGCTGTGCTTCAGTTTTGGTAGTACTTCGTCAAGCAGTACGCTTGCGTCGATCCTCAGATCTCCCGGATGCAGGTGGACAAGATGTCGGCGTTGATCTTCCGGGTTGGCGGTAGCTTCCGCGAACTTTTTAAGGAAGCTAATGAGCTCATCAACACTGCCGATAAATTCGGCGCGAGGGGTTCGCTGCACGGATTGTTCGGCCGCCCGGCGGGCCCCGGTATCCCCTGCGGTGTCCAGATAAACGTCTAGTTCGATGGCTACCGCGCCCTTGCTGCTGGCGGTCTGTGCTTTGGCGAGTAGCTCATCAAGGTTGGCTGCGTTCACCTTCACCACGTCGGCACCGTTCAGTCGGCAGTGTTGCAGACCGTCGGGCGTAAATAGCGGGGCCGGAGCAATAATCGGCAACTGTCCCTGAGGTGGGCGTGGGGTGATAGCCGGGCCCTTGACCGAGAAGTTTTTCCCCTCAACATCCGCGTAGTGCAACTTGGTGGCATCTAGGTAGCGTCCGGTTGCCTCATCACGAATGACCGCGTCGTCTTCCCAGCTGTCCCAGAGTCGACGGTGGGTGGTGACCACGTCGGCAGCTTCGGTACTTAGCTGGTCCTCGGGCAATATGCTGCGACCTACTGCGTCGGCCTGTACCGAATCGTTCTGCGTTTCTAAGATCCATCCGGCCCGGCCGTGGGAAATGATATCTAGGCTGGCCAGCTGGGTTGCAGTGTGAAAGGGCTCGGTAAAGAGGGCATCAATCACCGGCAGCACCGCGATGCGCTGGGTTTTCGCGGCAACAAAACTGGCGCGTTGCACCGAGTCGAGCAGGCCATCACTGGAGAAGCTCACGCCGTGGAATCCAGCAGATTCAGCGCGTAACGCTGCTAGGGCCGAATCCTTCGGATCGTTACCGGCGCCATCAAGATTGAGCGCCAGCAGCAGGGAGTACTCACTCATACTGCATACTCCTTTTCTAAGGTGTTGTTGAACTGTGGATCTGTTTCGGTCCACAAGGTGGTCTCGGTTTTCACCAGCGGAATCACTTCCTTTGCGAAGCGTTCCAACGTTTCAATTTGTGCCGCATAGGGCGCGGTGGTTGGCAGCGAAATGGACTGCAGGTCGTGACCGAAGCTCTGGTGATAATCCAAGATCTTCTCGGCGACAAACTCGGGGCTACCCACCAAGAGGGGTCCTTCGGCCACCGCGTGCTCAATGCTGCGGTACGGGGTGTTGTTCCCCGGTACATCGCGCCGGTTAGTCAGTGCTTCGTACACCGGCCCAAATTCCTTGATGGCCGCCTTGGTGCTATCGGCCAGGTACACGCCTCCCGCCCCGCTGCCCGAACCTATATACCGTGCCGCCGGATCGTGGCCTGCCTGCGCATAGGCCAGCTTGTAGTGATCGATGAGCACCTTGTAATTTTCTTTGGGCTGGATCGCATTGGCCGAGAAGAGTGGGTCACCATGTTTGGCGGCCAGTTCTGCCGAACGAAGCGAGGTGGCCGAACCATGCCAGATCCGCAGTCGTGACTGGAACGGGCGTGGGCTGGTGGTGACCTGTTCTAATTCGCTGCGGAACCGTCCGGTGAAGTTCACTGGCTCATCGGCAAAGAGGGCTTTGAGCAGCTCGTAGTTCTCTTCGAGCAAGTCCCATTGATCCTCAACCTTCCTGCCAAAGAGCGGGAAGTGCGCCACTTCGTTGCCCTTACCAATTCCCAGCTCCAGGCGCCCATGACTTAACTGATCCACGGTGGCAAAATCTTCGGCTACGCGCACCGGATCAAGGATGGAAAGCACCACCACACCGGTGTGCAGCCGAATCTTCTTGGTCCGCGCGGCAATAGCCCCAAGGACAACGGCCGGCGAGGAAGAATTGAAGGCACCTGCGTGGCGCTCGCCTACTGAGAAGGAATCAAAGCCAAGTTCCTCGGCCCGCATCGCGGACTGCACTACCTGTTCAAAGCGTTGCGCGGTATCAACCTGCAGGCCGGTGATCGGGTCAGACTGGTGCGGAATAATGTCTAGTACTTGAAAACGCATTATTTGCCCTTGTAGTTCGCCGCGTTGATGGTTTCTGATTCCGGCAGAGCCTCTTCACTCAACGACCAGCGATCTAGCACCTTGGCGTAGGTGCCTTCCTTGATGGTTTCGTTCAGTGCCGCGGTGATCTGTTCAGAGAGGCGGTTGCCGGCCTTGGTTGTTGCGGCAACCAGCGTCTCATTAGGCCATCCGGCGTTGATCTTGCCAACCACCTTCAGATCATCACGTTGGTTTTCGCGGTACACGGTGGAAGGATAAGGCGCGATGTTCAAATCGATGCGTCCCGAGGATAGAGCCAAGATGGTGTCGGCTTCACTGGAGTAGTACTGCAGTTCTGCTGGTGCCTTGCCCTTGTCCTCTAGCTCTTTGTTCCATGCCAGCAGGATCTTTTCCTGGTTAGTCCCGGAACCCACGGCGATCTTCTTGCCCGTAATGTCGTCGGCTGATTTCACGGTGATATCGCTGTCGGCGCGAGCTTCAAAGCCCATAAACGCTGCACGGTAGGTGGAGAAGTCGAACTTCTTCACTCGATCCGCGTTCACCCCAACATTGGAGAAGACTGCTTCAAAGTCGCCCGATTCGGTTTTCAGCGGCCAGTTCTCCCAACTGGTCACCTGCAAGTCCAGTTCTAGTCCCAGCTTGTCGGCGACCAACTGGGCCAGGTCCACTTCGGTGCCGATCACGGTCTTTTCACCGGTGGCGTGGAAGGAGAGTGGTACCGAGCCGGCGGTGGTGGCCACGGTGAGCTTGCCGTCCTTTTTGATCTTTTCTGGGACCGCGTCGGCCAGCTTTTGATCTTTGGTGGAGCGGATGCGGTCTTGCTCTGGTGAGGTGTTGTAGGTTGTGCTGCTCTTGGCTTCAGCGCCCGAGGATGCTGCCGGGGCGGCGGCGCCTGGGTCAGCGCAACCGGCGAGGGTGAGCAGGCCGATCACAGAGAGGGCAGAAACTGCTGCGTACTTTTTCATGGTGCGAGTCCTTAGTGACAAAGCTTTAGAGATCGCGCCAATAGGTGTGCAACATCCGCAGTAAGTATTAATGACAGCGTAATTAACCACGTCAGGCACGTCATTAAGCAGTGAAGCAGGCACGGACAGTGTTAAACAAGGTTTGTCTAGAACCGTTTACACAAGAAGGTCACGTGCCTGCCCTACCATCTTCCATCATCGAGCCTCTCTGGCGCCAATTCGAAGCGTTGATCCCAGATCGGAACGTAACCCATCCACTGGGCTGCCACAAGCCACGGATCAGCGACCGGATCATCTTCGACAAACTCATCCAAGTCCTCGTCCTGGGCGCGGCCTACGAGAAAATCAGCGACACGACCTGCTCGGCCACCACCATCCGACGGCGCCGCGACGAATGGATCACCGCAGGGATCTTCCGCGAACTGGAGCAGATCTGCCTGGAATCCTACGACCGGATCATTGGACTGGACCTAGAGAATCTCGTCATCGACGGATGTCTGGTCAAAGCGCCGTGCGGCGGTGAAGCCGCCGGAAAATCCCCGGTAGACCGCGGCAAGCAAGGCACCAAACGCTCGCTGATGACCGACGGGAAAGGCATCCCGGTCGGCTGCATCACCGCAGGCGCGAACCGGCACGATTCCCCGTTGCTACGCCCCACGCTCGAACGCCTTTCCCGTTTCGGCTACCAGCTGCCAGAGCAGATTACCGTGCATCTGGATGCTGGATATGACAGCCGTAAAACACGGGAGCTGCTTACCGAGCTGGGTTGTGATTGGGAGATCAGTACCAAGGGCGAACCCTTGCAGGCCGGGGTCCGCTGGGTGGTGGAACGAACCAATTCGTGGCACAACCGGGGGTTCAAGAAATTGGCGATCTGCACCGAGCGCAAGGTCCGGGTCATTGACGCGTTGATCAGCCTCGCGAACAGTGTCATCGTGATCCGCAGGCTGATCGGGGAAGCGTGGGCGACCCATCGGTGGGATACGAGGCCTAATCGAAAGCCTTAAGAATCGTTTGTCCCCTATTGGCGCGATCTCTTAGATGTTAAAAGCCGGTTCGATGACTTTGGAGAGGAAGGATTTGGTGCGCTCGTGCTGTGGGTTGGCCAGTAGTTCTCTCGGGGTCCCCTGCTCCACGATTCGTCCGCCATCCATAAACACAATTCGGTCGGCGACATCGCGGGCAAACCCGATCTCGTGGGTGACGATGATCAGCGTCGTACCTGACTTGGCTAAGTCCTTGATCACTTCGAGCACCTCGGTGACCAACTCAGGGTCCAGCGCACTGGTCGGCTCGTCAAAAAGCACCACCTTGGGATCCAGGGCCAGGGCCCTCGCGATGGCCACACGCTGCTGTTGACCGCCGGAGAGCTGGCGAGGATAGGCATCAGCTTTATCCGCCAATCCCACGCGGGCTAGTAATTCTTTGGCCCGCGCCTGGGCTTTGGCCTTGGGAACCTTGCGAGCGTGGATGGGCGCTTCAACAATGTTTTGTAGGGCGGTCAGGTGCCCGAAGAGGTTGAAATTCTGGAACACCATGCCCACCTCGGTGCGCTGCGCCAAGATTTCTGCGTCGCCTCGTTCATGGAGTTTGCCGTTGCGCACCTTATAGCCGATCAATTCGCCATCGAGGCTGATGGTGCCTCGGTCCACCTTTTCCAGGTGGTTGATGGTGCGCAGCAAGGTGGATTTTCCTGAGCCCGATGGCCCAATAATGACCAAGACTTCACCCTGGGCAACATCAAGATCGATCTCGTGCAGAACTTGGGTTGTACCGTAGCTCTTGTCTACCGAGCGCACCGCTACTTCTCCGCGGGTGCTAACTTCTGTGGTTGCCAGGCTCATAGCTGTCCTTTCGAGGAATTGATCGAGGTGCCGGTGGCGGCGTGGGTTGTGAAGAAACCACGCAGTTTTTGTAACGGGGTTGGTGGCAAGGTGCGCAGTGCACCGCGGGAATAGTGACGTTCAATGTAGTACTGGGCCACGCTGAGCACCGAAGTGATCACGATGTACCAAATGGTGGCCACCAGCAGCATCGGCAACACTTGCTGCGTGCGGTTGTAAATGACCTGCACGGTGTAGAACAGTTCCGAATAGGCCAGCACGTAGACGATCGAGGTGCCCTTGACCAGGCCGATGATTTCGTTGAAGGCGGTCGGCAAGATCGCTCGCATGGCCTGCGGGAGCACGATCCGGGTGGAGCGGCGCCAGCGAGGAATACCCAATGCGGTGGCCGCTTCGATCTGGCCCTGGTCCACCGAGAGAATGCCACCGCGAATGATTTCCGCACTGTAGGCCGCCTGGTTCAGGGTCAGCCCCAGCACCGCGGCAGCAAACTGGCTGATCAGGCTCGTGGTCTGGAATTCGGCGAAGGTAATTGAGGTGAACGGGACCCCCAGCCGGATGGTTTCATACAGGTAGCCGAGGTTGTACCAAAGCAATAGCTGCACCAATAGCGGGGTGGATCGGAAGATCCAGGAGAAGGTCCACGACACCGAGCTAAATAATGGCGAGCTTGATAACCGCATCAGCGCCAGCACAAAGCCGAGCGCAAAGCCCAGGCTGCCGGAAATCAACGTGAGCTTCAGAGTCTGCCCGAGTCCGCGAAGAATGGATTCGGCGGTGAACCATTGCGCCACCACACCCCATTCCCACCGTGGGTTAGTAATCAACGAGTACAGGATCGCTGCGGCGATTCCGGCAACAACCACGGTGCCGACCCAGCGCCACGGATGGACCGCGGCAACCACCTTGTAGTCAGCAATAGCACTATCGGTAGTGTCGCTCGGCGTTACTACCGGCTGCACTGTCTCCGACTCGGTGTTCTGCACGGTGTTCTGAACTTTGTCCAGCGCAGTCTCCGGCGTTGTGTCCTGCACGGGATCTGGGTTGGTGACCCGGGTGGTTGTCGGTGGCATCGTTTGCTCCTTGTATGGCTTTGTTTCTCTTGAGGAACACGCTAGAGCCGTGGGGACGACCACCGCATCTGGCTAGTTCACGCTCGTTCATTCAAAGACACCATGTGTCGAAATGACGAAAAGTGACGGCCAAAACCGGGCGTTTTATAACGACGTGTTGCTGCTGCATCTCGGTCCGTGAACTTTGCGTCCTTGCAAGTCACACCCGCTAGCGTCGGACAAAGCAAGGCTCCTAATCTGGCGCTAACTACAGATTCCGCACCTACCGGCCGGCGGCGCAAAGGAGAAAAATGTCCGAGCAGCACATCGTTTTTATCGGCGGCGGCCCACGCACCGCGATGATTCTCGAGCGCATCAGTGCCAACCGTGAGTTGTTAGACAACACCGCCCTGCACCTACATGTCGTTGACCCCTTCCCGGTGGGTGCCGGACGCATCTGGCGCGAAGATCAAAGCCCGCTGCTTAAACTCAATTCGCGCGCCGCGGATGTCACGATGTTTACCGACGCGTCGGTGCAGTGCCTGGGCCCAGCCAAGGACGGCCCTGCCTTAGATCAGTGGGTGCAGCTTATTCGCGACGGGCAGCTTCACGATGTGCCTTCCCTATTGCTCACCGATCCGCTGCTGCGAGCCGAGGTTGCTCGCCTGGGTCCTGCCGATTTTCCGACCCGGCGTTTGCAGTCCTGCTACCTACGCTGGTTTTTCGCCCGCGTGCAGGCCTCATTTGCCAGCCCGGACGTCATCAAAATCCATCAGGATACGGCCGTGGATCTGCTCTCCGAGTCCAGCACCCATCGAGTGCTCCTTGCCTCAGGTCGTGAAATCGTCGCCGATCAGGTTGTCCTCGTTCAGGGTCACCTAGACGCGCGGTTGGAATCCGATGCCCGATCCCTAGAATTTGCCGCCCACGCCGACACCGCCGATCATTTGGGCTACATCCCGCCCGGCTACACCAACGACATCAACTTTCAGACACTGTCGGCCGGGACCGAGGTCTTGGTTTCTGGCATGGGGCTGGCCTTCACCGACCTATTTGTGCTGCTTTTTGAGGGCCGCGGGGGCAAGTTTGTTGCCGGCGAGAACGGAAGTTTGCGCTATCTGCCCAGCGGCCAGGAACCGAAACTTCTGGCCGGTTCGCGGCGCGGGGTTCCGTATCACAGCAAAATTCGCAGCACCACCACTGCGCCGCTGAGCACCGGTTACTTCACCGAAGAAGCCGTCAATGAATTACACGCGCAGCACGGCGAACTGGACTTTTTTGCCCATGTTTGGCCATTGATCGCCAAAGAAGCAGCCTTCTTTTACTACCGCGAAATTTTTGCCACGCCCCACTCATTCGCACCAAGTATCTGGAGCGAATTCCATGCCCGCTTCGATGCCATCTCTTGGTATTCGCCCGAACGCACAAGCCTCGTGGCCCAATTTGTCGCCCCAGAATTCCGGCTGGAATTTGAGGACCTAGAATTCCCGCTGCCCATCCCCCGGCCATTGCCCGCCCAAGGCCAAGCTCAAGAGCTCAACCAGCTGGTGCGCGAACATATCAAAGAGGATTTGCGGGTGCGCGATTCGGCCGATCATCCACAGTTCCAGGCACTATTTTTTGGTCTGCTCAAATCCTTTGTCACCCTGCCAGTCGTCGACGCCCTACTCAGTGACACCGGTCGAATTCAGCTAGCAGGATGGTGGCAAGGCTTCTTCAGCTTTGTCGATTCTGGCCCACCGGCGCACCGTCTGCGCGAGCTACTCGCCCTACACGAGGCAGGATTTATCAGCTTCTTGGGTCCAGAAACCTCATTCGGTTTTGACGCCAATCGCCAGCTTTTTTGCGCCCAAACCCTCGCCGGCGAAGTGCACGCTCCGTGGTTCATCGAAGCACGGCTACCATCGACCCACATTTCAACCAGCACCGATCCCCTGCTGGCCTCGTTGTACCACCAGGGATTGATCACCGAAGAACCCGGAGGTTCAGGAAAAATGCACATCACTTCACTGCGCCAAGTCATCGGTCGTGGCGGGAGCATCCACCGTTGGCTCTTTGCCACCGGTGCTACCGCCGGTCGATTCCAAGGCGGGGCGTTCTCCCGGCCGAACTCCAATTCCGCGCCCTTTGCTGATAGTGACGCGCTGGCCCGCGAACTGCTCTCCGCACCGGCGGCCATGAACCAGTGGGAATTAGCCGGCGCCATCGCCCAAACCCATCGGACCCTAGGCTAGAAGATCAAGATGACCACGCAACAGCAATCACCCAACCTCACCGCCCATGCCGTTTTGATTGGCGATCCTCGCCTAACCCCGCTCTTTGCCGGGCTCACCGTGGAATACACCCAGCGCTACGGGGATCGCAACGGTGCGGTAGCCGCCGAACTTGAGCGCTTCCCCGCCCACGAATTCACGGCCCCACTGGGACGATTTGTCATTCTAGAGGAGGACGGACAGACCGTTGCCGGTGGGGCGCTGCGTCGTTATGACCAGCACACCGCCGAGCTCAAACGCATCTGGACCCATGAAGACCACCGACGTCGTGGCCTGGCGCGTAGGGTTCTGCAGGAACTTGAGTTGGCCGCGATCGATCTGGGTTATACACAGCTCTACCTCACCACCGGTCCGCGTCAACCCGAAGCGCTTAAGCTGTACCTGAACGCAGGCTACCAGCCCCACTTTGATCTTGATGCCGACCCGTTAACCATCGGGCACCTGCCTTTCACCAAGGCGTTGCCCCACGCTCAAGCTAATGCCACGATAGGAGTATGAACCAACCGGAGAATTCGGATGCTGCGCTGAACGCCGCACGCTACGCCATGGGCAAGGCCAGCGATCAAACGCCTCTGCCGGTAGATGAGTATGCCCAGGCCACCGGCATGGCGCCGGTTCAAAAGCCCAAAACCCCGCTGCAGCTACACGCTGAAGATGAAGCGTGGGAGGTTGCCAATTCCGTGCTCGATGAGGCCTTTGCCCGTGGCGAGTTTGAGAACCTTGCCCTATCGGGGCAGAAGATCGACCACCTGACCAATAATAATGATCCAGACTGGTGGATGAAGTCGATGATGCGCCGCGAACAGATCACCGGTCTGGGCCCACCGGCGTTAACCTTGCGGGTTGAGGACGAACACTTGGAGCAGACGCTGGATCGTTTACCCACGCCGGCGGCAGTACGCGCGCACGTCGAGGACTTCAACGCCCGGATTATCGATGCTCGTCGCCAGCTACTTGGCGGTCCGCCGGTGATTACACCGCTGCGTGAGGTGGATGCCGAGGTCTTTGCTTGGCAAAGTCGCCGCGCGGTTGCCCAGCCAAAGCCAGCGATCACCCCCAAGCGCCGTTGGTGGCAACGCAAAAGCTAGTGCTTAAAGACGAACTTAACGGCAAAAGCCGCCCTCCCAAAGGAGAGCGGCTTTTGCTAAGTCAAATGACTTGCAGGTCTTACCAGGAAGACTTGGTGATGCCCGGAAGCTCACCACGGTGTGCCATGTCGCGGAAGCGAACACGGGAGATACCGAACTTCTGGAAGGTACCGCGTGGACGACCGTCGATCGCGTCGCGGTTACGAACGCGGATCGGGGAAGCGTCGCGTGGCAGCTTCTGCAGGCCTACGCGGGCTGCTTCACGAGCCTCGTCAGTTGCGTTTGGATCTACAAGAGTCTTCTTCAGCTCGAGGCGCTTCTCAGCGTAACGCTCGACAATGACCTTGCGCTGTTCGTTCTTTGCGATCTTGGACTTCTTGGCCATGTCTTAGCGCTCCTCTCGGAATTCGACGTGCTTGCGGACTACTGGATCGTACTTCTTCAGAACCATACGGTCTGGGTCGTTACGACGGTTCTTACGGGTTACGTAAGTGAAACCGGTACCAGCGGTGGACTTCAGCTTGATGATCGGACGTACGTCCTTATCCTTCTTTGCCATCTTAGAGCTTCACACCCTTCGCAATCAGGTCGCCAACAACAGCGTCGATTCCACGAGCATCGATGAGCTTGATGCCCTTGACCGAAAGGGTCAGGGTCACCTTGCGACGCAACGAAGGCACGTAGTAGGTCTTCTTCTGGATATTCGGATCGAAACGACGCTTGTTGCGGCGATGCGAGTGGGAGATGCTATGTCCGAAGGCCGGAGTAGTACCGGTTACCTGGCAAACAGCTGCCATGATCACTCCTCAGTTAGTTAGTAGTAAAATTCGGCGGTACTCGCGCACAGTGCCCATAAGTAAATATCGGCACCGCTTTTGTGCGTTATGAGTCCCGCCAACCAGTGAAACACCGTTAATACTGCACACTAGGAAGGTAACCAGGCTGGGTGAGAACCAACCGAAGAGCCTTAAAGTATGTATGTCGGTGAACTTCGTAACCGGTCGAGCAATGTCCCCGTACTCAGGTGGTCACGATATTCGGTATTACGGGCAACGCGCAGTTGCCATCCCACCGTGCGGCGGCACAACAACACACGCGATTAACGCCTGATTAGCTTATCGAGAATTCCTCAGTGTTCCAAATCGGTCGCGCCCGGCTTTAAGATCCAGTGATCTTGCTGAAGCGAGGCAGTAATCTTCCGCGTAATCCGCGCCAGACTCTTAACGTCCTTGTCATCAAGGGGATCGAACAAAAGTGCACGAACCGAAGCGACGTGATGAGGCGCCATTCGCACCACCGCTTCCCATCCAGCCTTCGTTAATGAGGCGATTTTCACACGTGCATCGTCCGGAGATTGCACTCGAAGCAGCCAGCCGCGCTGTTCCAGCTTCTTAACCACGTGCGAAAGCCGGGATAACGAGGCGCTGGTATGCGAAGCCAGTTGGGTCATCGAAAGCTGATGGTTATCCGCCTCAGAGAGCATGGCCAGCATATGATAGTCGAAGAGCGTAATGCCTTCAAGCCCCTGCAGATCGGAGTCCAGCGCGGACGGGAGCAGGGTCATGACGGATTGAAGTCCGAGCCATGCGTCGCGTTCGGACTGGGTCAGCCAAACAGGCTTCTCGCTCATCGGTGGTCCAATCGTTCAGGCCCTGCCAGTGCAGGAAGTGCGGTAGTCAACGGGTAAGAGAATACATTGTCAAGCTAGGCAACCGCCTAAACCTGAGCTTTTCTGAGGAAAACCAAAGGCTTGCACCGTGCGGTGCAAGCCTCTGGATAATCACGAATTTTCTAGCTGCCGCTTCTTGCGATAGCTGATCACTTGTCCTGTGACCACCACTAATAGGGCAACGATGAACATTGCCGAACCAATAACATTCGCTTGGGCGGGAATGCCACGGGTGGCCGAAACATAGATGAACTTCGGGAAAGTCTGGAACGCGCCCGAGTTGAAGTTCGTAATGATGAAGTCGTCGAAGCTCATCGCGAAGGACAACAACGCCGCGGCGATAATGCCGGGAAGCAACAGCGGGAAGGACACCTTCCAGAAGGCCGCGGCCGGTGACGCGTAAAGATCGGCTGCAGCCTCTTCCAATCGTGAATCCAGCGAGGAGACGCGAGCCCTAACCGTCACGATCACAAAGGACATGCAGAAGACCACGTGGGCGATCACGATGGTGCCGTAACCCAGCTCCCACCCCAGATTCAAAAACTGTGCCAGCAGCGACGCACCGAGCACCACTTCCGGGGTGGCCAGCGGCAAAATAATGAGCACGTCGGTCAGCTTGCGGAAGCGGAATTTGTACCGCACCAAACCGATCGCGATCCCGGTGCCCAATACCGTAGCGATCACCGTGGCCACCGTGCCGATCTGCAAGGAGTGCACCAACGACTGACATACCGCTGGAGCCCCACACGGGTTCATCCAGTTATCCAGGGTGAAGCGCTGCCATTGCAGGTTGGCTCGGCCGCCGTCATTAAAGGAGAAGACAAAGATGTAGGCGATCGGCACCAGCAGGTAAATAAAAGCCGCACCGCCGATCACCGGAATCAGCCAGCGTCCAATTTTCTGCTTCACGCTACATCAACTCCTCGGTGCCAAAGCGGCGGATATAGATCGTGACCAGAATGAGGATCGAAACCATCAGCACAAAACTCAGCGCCGCAGCGCCCGGGTAGTCGATGATTTTGAAGAACCGTGAGTCAATAACCTGGCCGATCATCGTGGTATCTCGGTTATTGCCCAGCAACGCCGAGTTCACGTAGTCGCCAGCGGCTGGAATGAAGGTCAGCAAGGTGCCAGCAAAAACACCCGGCGCGCTCATCGGCAGCGTGATCTTGGCAAAGGAGGTGATCGGACTGGCATACAGATCCCCGGAGGCCTCCAACAACCGGGTATCAAGCCGGCCGAGGTTCGCATAGATCGGCAACACCATAAAGGGCAGGAAGTTGTAGGTCAGGCCGGCCACCACCGCAAAGGGAGTGGCCGTCAGGTGTCCGTCCGCGGGTAGGATCGCGATGAATTTCAGCGTCTGCGCCACAAATCCTTCATCGGCCAGGATCTGCTTCCAGGCCTGGGTGCGCAGGATAAAGCTGGAGAAAAACGGGGCGATCAGCAGTACCAGCAAGATGCCTTGCAACAGGGTTTTTTCGCGCAACCGTACGGCCACCAGGTAAGCCATCGGGAAGCCGATCAGCAATGCCAGCACGGTGGAGATCAGCGCAAACCAGAAGGAGCGCAAGAGTTCTGGCCAGTACGCCGAAAGCACCGTCGCGTAGTTACTGAACTGCAGGCCCGGCACAAATTCGCCGACCTCCGCGCCGGGTGGTTTGGAGTACAGGCTCATCGCCAGCAAGATCACCACGGGCAGAGCGAAGAACAAAGCCAGGACCAACAACCCGGGAGTGATCAGAAAAATGCCAGTGCGGTTTTTGCGTTTTTCTGCCCGTAGCTCGTCCTTGCTACGCAGATCGACGCTCATGACTCGACCCCTGCGTCCACACGTTCATCCCCGGCCAGCCCGAAGGAGTGCTCAGCTTCCCACCCAAGGAACACCGTGTCACCTTCTGCCGCCGGTTGCTGGCCACGGTTCTGCGTGAAGGTGCCGATCAGGCCGATTTGCGCGACGTCCACGAGGTATTCCGTGGTGGTGCCGGTGAAGGAAACGTCCACGACAGTACCGGTGAGCTGATTCTGCCCATCAACTGGGTTTCGGTCGATGGTGATCTTTTCTGGGCGGACACCGACCACCACGTCTCCCTCGGTTTGCACCGCGCGCTCAGCTGGAAGCAAGATGGTGCGCCCGGCAACTTCCACGCTGAGCATGCCATCCGTCACTGCGCTGACCGTGCCGCGCATCAAGTTGGATTTGCCCAAGAAGTTGGCCACAAAAGCGGTGCGTGGCAACTCGTACAGTTCACGCGGTGGACCCATTTGTTCGATCCGCCCGCCGTTCATCACCGCGACCACGTCGGCCATGGTCATGGCCTCTTCCTGGTCGTGGGTGACATGGATGAAGGTCAGGCCCACCTCGGTCTGGATCTTCTTCAGTTCCAGCTGCATTTGCCGGCGCAATTTCATATCCAGCGCGCCGAGCGGCTCATCAAGTAACAACACCTGCGGGCGATTAACCAGCGCCCTGGCTAGGGCCACGCGCTGTTGCTGACCTCCCGAGAGTTGCGCAGGTTTGCGGTTGGCCAGGTGCGCGAGCTCAACAAGCTCCAGACCCGCCCGCGCCTTGTCAATCGCCTGTTTGTCCTTTTTGCGCTTGAGCCCAAAGGCCACATTTTCCAGCACCGACAAGTGCGGGAACAACGCGTAGGACTGGAAAACTGTATTAACTTCGCGGCGGTGGCTGGGCAGTGCGGTGACGTCCTGCCCACCGATCAAAATGCTGCCAACGCTCGGAGCTTCGAGTCCGGCGATCATTCTCAAGGTGGTGGATTTGCCGCAGCCCGAGGGCCCCAGCAAGGCAAAAAATGTTCCCGCTGGAACCAGTAGGTCCAGGTTTTCCACCGCGCTGAAGCTGGCGAAGCGTTTGCTAATGCCCGAAAGTTCGAGGTCAGCACCCGAAGTTACGGGGCTCTGTGTATGTTGAGCCAAAGTGGTCATACCCCTATCACGTCCTTATGCTGCCCGCGGTTCTGCCCGTGCGATCTTTGATTGTGCATCTTAGGCGCCGATCGCGTTCTGGAATTGAGTTGCCAGCGTTGATTCCTCGTCTGGCTCCAGCGAGCGGAAGACATGTGCTTTGGCCAGGTCCTGATCGGTAGGGAAAATCAGCGGGTTGTTCACCAGCTCCGGATCGATCTTCTCCATCTCTTCTTTGGCGCCGACCACCGGGCAAATGTAGTTCACATAGGCGGCGACCTCGGCGGCCACGGCCGGATCGTAGTAGAAATCCATCAGCTTCTCCGCATTGGTCTTGTGCGGCGAGGCCACCGGAACCATCAGGTTGTCACTCCACAGGGTGCCGCCGGCTTCAGGCAGGATGAACTCCCACTGGTCGTCGTTCTCAAAATTCATTTGCACCACGTCACCGGACCACACAATGCCTGCGATCGCGTCCCCGGAGATGAAGTCCTGCTTATAGGAGTTGCCCTTGACCTGGCGAATCTGGCCGTTGTCGATATTCTTGCGCAGCACGTCGGTGGCCGCACCAAACTCAGATTCGCCCCATTTTCCGGCCACATCCACACCGTTTTGCAACATCAATAGCCCCATGGTGTCGCGCATTTCATCCAGCACGGTGACCCGGCCCTTCAGCGCTGGATCCCAGAGGTCATCCAGGGACTTCAGACCCTTGGGGAAAGCCTTCTTATTCCAGGCGATGCCCGCGTAACCGGTCTGCCAGGTCAGCGAATGTTTGCGCCCTGGATCAAAATCGACGTTCTGCAAGCTTGGCAGCAGGTTCGCTGCGTTCGGGATGTTATCCAGGTTCAGCTCCTGGGCGTACCCCTGACGAATCAACCGCCCAGCCATCCAGTCGGTGAGCGTCACGATGTCTTGGCCGATGTCCTGGCCGGCCTTAAGCTGCCCCTGCACCTTGCCGTAGTACGAATCGTTGCCGTCGATGTCCTCTGCGTAGTTGACCTTGATGCCGGTCTTCTTGGTGAACGCGTCGAGGGTCGGGTAGGTCTTCTTTTTGTCGTCGTAGTCTAGGTACAGGGTCCAGTTGGCCCAGTTCACACTCTGATCGGACTCGGAAAGATCGGTCACCACCGCCTCGGTCTTGGTGTCCTTGGAGCCGCCGGTGCCACAGGCAGCCAGCAGGCCGGTCAGCCCTAACGCGCCTGCGGTGGACAGCACGGACCGGCGAGAAAAGCTGCGTTGACCCATGGCTTGGACCAGTGCTCGAACTTGAGGATCTTGCGGTAGTCGTCGTTGCGAGTGCGACATGGCATCCGTCCTTTTGCATCGTGAAAATGTGATCGGTCACATAGGAAACTGATGTCGTTCATCCTGTCAGCTATACAAAAGTCAAACAAGAGCTAAACAAAAGATTCCTCAGGTATTTAACGAACCGGAAACGAGAAACTTACAAAATGACCCCTTTCGCAACTGAATCAGTGGCTGTAGGGTCGGTTCAAAGCCCCCAAGACCCAAGGAGGTCGATATGACGTTACCCTCGCACTCAGCACAGGTGATCGACGAAATTTCCAAGGAGATCATCGAACAGCTGCAGGAAGACGGGCGTCGTTCCTATGCCGCCATCGGCAAAGCAGTGGGCCTGAGCGAAGCAGCGGTACGCCAACGCGTGCAGAAGCTGGTCGAGAGTCGCGTTATGCAAATCGTCGCAGTCACCAACCCATTGGAACTGGGCTTCACCCGCCAGGCAATGATCAGCATTGTCGCCAATCAAGACATTAACGGCACCGCCGATCGCATCGCCGAACTGCCAGAAGTCGACTATTGCCTGGTGACCACCGGAACCGCCGACATTCTCGCCGAGGTCATCTGCTCTAACGACGAAGACCTCTTGCGCGTGATTGGCACCATCCGCGGGATCGACGGCGTGCTCAGCACCAATACCTTCACGTACCTTTCACTGAAAAAACAGGAATACAACTGGGGAACACGATGAACACACCACGCGGTACCGATCGCCAGCAAGCAGCTCGCGATCACCTTTGGATGCACATGGCCCGGCACTCTTCCATCGCACAGGGTGGCCACGTTCCGATCATTTCGCGCGGGCAGGGGCACAAGATTTACGACGACGCCGGTCGTGAGTACTTTGACGGGCTCTCCGGTCTGTTTGTGGTTAACGCGGGTCACGGCCGAGCCGAACTGGCCGAAACGATGGCCAAGCAGGCAGAAAAGCTGGCCTTCATGCCACTGTGGTCCTACGCCCATGAACCAGCGATTGACCTGGCTGAACGTCTTGCCAGTTACGCCCCGGGAGACCTCAACCGCGTGTTCTTCACCACCGGCGGTGGCGAAGCGGTGGAATCGGCCTTCAAATTAGCCAAGCAGCACTTCAAAATGAAGGGCAAGCCTGGCAAGACCAAGGTCATCTCCCGCGCTTTGGCCTATCACGGCACCCCGCAAGGCGCCCTGGCCATCACCTCGCTGCCGGATATGAAAACTCCCTTTGAACCGCTGGTTCCGGGCACCTTCCGGGTGCCAAATACCAACTTCTACCGGGCGCCAGAAATGTTCGCCGACAATGAGAAGGACTTTGGACTCTGGGCCGCGGAGCGTATTCGCGAAGCCATCGAATTTGAAGGCCCGGACACCGTTGCTGCCGTCTTTTTGGAGCCAGTGCAGAATTCCGGCGGCTGCTTCCCGCCGCCACCTGGCTACTTTGATCGGGTGCGCGAAATCTGCGACGAGCACGACGTGCTGCTGGTCTCCGATGAAACCATCTGCGCGTTCGGACGCATCGGCTCGATGTTCGCCTGCAATGACTTCGGCTTTGTCCCCGACATCATCACCTCGGCAAAGGCCCTGACCAGTGGTTATGTACCGCTTGGTGTGATGGTTGTGTCGGACAAGCTCTTTGAACCGTTCACCAAGGGAGACACCACCTTTTACCACGGCTATACCTTCGGTGGGCACCCGGTCGCCGCTGCCGTCGCGATGGCCAATTTGGACATCTTCGAACGCGAGGGGCTGAACGAGAACGTCAAAAACAACGCCGACAATTTCAAATCGACCCTAGATAAGCTGCGCGACCTGGACATTGTGGGCGACGTGCGCGGGGCCGGCTACTTCTATGGGATCGAGCTAGTCAAGGACAAGGCAACAAAGCAGACCTTCAACGACGAAGAGTCCGAGCGACTGCTACGCGGCTACCTCTCCCCTGCTTTGTGGGAGGCGGGTCTTTACTGCCGAGCCGATGACCGCGGAGACCCGGTGATCCAGCTGGCGCCACCGATCACCATCGGACAACCCGAGTTCGACCAGATTGAATCGATCTTGCGCACCGTGCTGAAAGAAGCGGTCAACAAGATCTAACCCATTTGGCCCGCAGGATCTGCCTGCGGGCCATAAATCTGCAAGTCAGCGTCATATGAAGCGGCGGTTCTTCACGGTTTGTCGCTCAATTGGTGCTTTGTGTCATAGGCCACTAGTCTGAGGTCATTGGACGATCAAGATCGCCTTTTGGAAGATGGCAGGAACCTCATGACACTGGAACCGACCCGAATCAGGCTCGCACGTGAACGTGTGGCACTGAGCAGGTCAGCGCTGGCCGCGTCACTGGGCGTGGGCGAGCGGGAACTGGCCCAGGCCCCCGAAAAATTGAGTACTGCGTTGGCGCAGACGCTAGGTTGTGCCGAGCAATTTTTCCGCCTTCCCGCCACCTCCGGGATCGACGCTGAACGGATCTTCTTCCGCAGTCCGCGACGTACCAGCAACGCGCAGAAGCTCGCCGCAGCGGCCGCCGGGCGCACCGGTGTGGAGCTATACCGACTGATCACCCAAACTTTCCATTTGCCACCGACCGAAGTGCCGGAACTGACCGGCTACAACCCGGCTGACGCGGCAGCACAATTGCGTTTGGACTGGGATCTTGGCTGCGGGGCGTTACCCGACGTACTGCACCTGCTTGAATCTCACGGGGTGAGGGTGCTCAGTTTGCCCGCCGAGCTCGACGCGGTGAAAACCTTCAGCTTCTGGGAAGAGGGCCAAGCGTTCATCTTCCTGGCCTCGGGCACTAGTGCGGCGCAACGCTTTGCGTTGGCCCATGAGCTGGGGCACCTGGTACTGCACTCGTCGCTGAGCCGAAATGGGGAGCAGATCGCCCACGCTGAGTTGGAGGCCGATCAATTCGCCGCGCACCTGCTCATGCCGGCGTTGTCCTTGCAGATTCGGGTCTCGAACCTTTTGCAGATTCCTCAATTGCTCACGCTTGAAAAACATTTTGGGGTGCCGGCCACGGTGATTCTGGCTCATGCTCGAGCGTGTGGGGTGCTGGGCGAAAGCGCCTACACCTGGCTATGCCAAGAGATGCTGCTTGAGCCGGTGCGCAACAGCGCTCCGGAAACCTCGCGGGTCTTCTCGCTGGTCTTCCCTTCACTACAGTTTGACCACCGGGCCAGTACCGCGCGGATCGCCCAGGAATTGGGCCTGACCGAACAGCATATTCACGAACTGACTTTTGGGCAGGCTTTTGTTTTGCTCACCGGCGAAAATCAGCAGGATCCTGGGGAGAGTATCCGCGGGCATTTGCACGCGCTGTAGCTGAGGGCGGGCCGGCTATAGGGGGATTCGAGGCTTGTTTCAGGGACGGCTTCGGGGCCAGGCTTCAGGGGTCGACGATTTCTACTTGGAGCTCGCCGGCACGCCATAATTCCGTCATCCGATCGGCGAGCTGGTCGGCCTTGATGGCCTCGTCGGGCGTCATGAAATACGTGTTGACCCGCAATTTTTGTTCCGGATCCAAGGCCTCGGGCAGTAGTACCATCGGTCGACAGCCCGGGATTTTCACCGCGTGGAACAAGCCGCAATGACGTTCGACGTGATGGACCGGACAGCCCAGGGCGGCCGAATTGATATCCGTGGCGCCACCTTTTTCCCAGGCGTCAAGATGGTCGAGCTCGCATCGTTCAACGGGCATGGAGCAGCCCGGGTAAGAGCATCCTCGATAGGCAGCGCGTAGAGCTCTGCTCTGGGCTTTGGAGAACAGCCGTTGGCTGCGGCCAAGGTCTAGTGGTAGCGATTTGCCGTTGAGGATGACCGGGTAGATTCCCGCCGAACACATCATCGCGCGCACTTCTCCGGGTGCGAGGGCAAATCCCGAAGAGCTGACTGCATATTTTTCGCCTCCTGCCATCATTTTTTCGTAATCCAAAATGACGCTGACTTGACCTGTTGCCAAACCTTTTCGGGTGCCGGTGTCTTGTGCGGTTCGAGATGAATGATCGGCCATCAACAACGCCATCACTCCGATCAGGCGCCTTCGCTCCGGCTTCAAGTCTTCCCACGCTGGCTGCGGGTCGGCCTGTGGAGCAGGTGGAGCTGGTGGGTCGGCGGGCGCGTCGCCCGGATCAGGCGGATCGGGCGGCGGGTCGGTGGAGGAAGAGTCCTGCCGGGCCCAGTCGGGTTTGGTCGATTCGTCATCCCAGCCGGAGCCTTGCTCGCCGGTGAATTCAGCCTCGGTATCTTGCAAGGCGTCGCGGTTGCCGGCCAGCGTGGACGGATTGGACAGGGACGCAAAGAACGCCTCAATCACCGCCGCCTGCGAGGGCAGGACACGCAGGATGTACTCAACTAGGCCTTTGCGCAGGCCTCGGCGGTAGAGCCCGACCTCTTCAAGCAGCGCTTTGAGCGGTCGCTTGCCAGCTTTGACCCGTGCAACGAGCTCGCCGATGTGCTTACGGGCAGATTTGGGTTCGCCGGCAATCATCTGCAGGGCTTGGGATTCGAGCTGCTCTTTTTGGGCCTCGCCCGCCGGACCGTCAGCAAGGTCTTTGCGGGCCGAATGTAGTTTTGTCGCGGTGGCCAGCACCAAGCGAGGATCTACCTCAGGGTTAGCAAACTGCTGCGAGAGCTTAGGCAGCCAGGGCGGAAGCGGGGCGCCGGAATCGTCGATGCCGCCGATGAGGCAATCGGCCTGAACCAGCCGGTCGTTCACGGTGCTGCGCGGGATGTCCAGCCAGTCATGCATCATGGCGCGGGCGGAGCGGTAGTGCGTGCGCCCCATGGTGGTGTGCCCTTCGGCGGCGATCAGCTGCTCCATGCTGGGTTCGGTGCCCAGATCGGCGATGGTTTGCAGGGAGGCTTGGTCGAGTTTGTGGGCGCCGGACGTGCGTAGCGCGTGGGCGGCGTACAGCTGGGCGCGCGACTGCACGGCGGCGTGGTTTTCGGTGGCCAACGCGAAGTAGGCAGCGTGCCCGGCCGGAAGTTCGGAGGTTGAAAGCACAGCAGTCGCGGACGCGTAAAGCGTGTTGGCGGTGGCCAGATCTTGTAGCGCTTGGGCGGTTGCTGTGCTCATGTTTGTCAGTGTGCGCCGGGGCGCGGGCACGCGCAGAAACCCCGGGGCGGGCTGTGGAAAACGAGTCGGGAGAACTAGCCGGGAGAACTAGTCGTGCAGGCGGTGCCAGAGCAAGGCAACCTGCAAGCTCGCCCGTGATTCGGCGGAGTGCAGCCCCACCCCGAGTTTGGCTTCGAGCTTGGCTAAGCGCGTGTAGAGCGTGGGGCGCGAGAGATAGCCGGCCTTAGCTAGGGCGGACTTGTTGCCGCCGTGCGCGAGGTAGAGTTCGAGCAGGTCAAGTGCGGGTTCATCGAGCGGGTCCAGCAACCCGGCCAGTTCGGCGTGGGCAAAGGCGCGCATCCGCGAGTCGTTGCCCATCGCAGATAAAACCCCGCGCAGGCGCAGGTCGGCAAAGCGGTAATAGGGGCGGGCGCGCGTGGGTAGGTGCGGCACAATTTCGCTCACCGCTCGCGCCTGTTCCAGCCCGGTGATGGCGGTGCGCAGGTTGCCTTCGGAACCCACCCCGATGGCCAGCGGGGAACTGTGTTCTTCGGCCAAGCGGCGGGTGAATCCTTGCAGGGTGGAGTCCAGTAATTCGCGGGCGCGCAACGGCAGGATCAGCCCTAAGTACCCGGGTTTAAGCAGACCCGCGAGGAAGCCCAGGTGCAGGGTGTCGGCGAGCTGATCGAGCACTTCAAGCAGGGCACGGTCCGCCAGCTGAGTTTGGGTGGCCGTGGCTGCCGCGCTGCTGGAAATGACCACCGGCACGTAGTAGGCGGTGGCGGTCAGGCCCAAGGCTTGGGTCCGGCTGGCCAGCTCCTTGTCGCTGTAGTTATGTCCGGCGATCAGCTCGTGCAAGGTGGCGGTGCGGGTTTGGTAGAGCAGTTCGCGTTCATCGCGCCCGGACAGGCGGGTGATGGTCAGCGCCTGCCCGGCACGCTCAAGGACCATGGCCGCACGTTCATCGTCCGCTAATTCGGTGGGGACGATCAGCCGGCCCCAGCGTCGGCGGGCCGCCCCCACCGGAGTTTGCAACCAGTTTTCCGCCCCCGTGCTGCGCCCGGTGTGCTCCAGGAAGCCGACAAATTTGGAGCGGTTGATCCAGTCATCAAGTTGCGCGCCGGCGTGCGCCAAGACCCGGTGGCGGACATCTTCTAGCACCACCGGGGCGTCCAGTAGCGCGGCGGTGCGGGTGACAATTTGCGCTTCGTCCGCCTCTTTGAGTGAGAGCTCGGTGTAGATTTCGTGCACGGTGCGAGAAAATTGCACGGCTTCAAGCTGTTGGGCGACCAAGAGTTGGTGGATGACCTCGGTGATGGCCACAAAGCGGGTCTGGCGGCGCAGTACGATCACCGGTAAGCCCAGATCGGCGACGGAAAAATTGCTGCCGCTGGTGTTTTCGATGATGACCCCGGATGCGCCGGCGGTGCGCAGGGCGGTGATAAATTCGCGGACGTCGCTCACGTTGCGCAGGGTGGTGAGGACCAGTTCTCCGCCGAGCAGTAGCGCGATGTTTTCGCTGGATTCGGTGACGTGCACCCAGCGCAGTTCGGCATCCAGACCGTCGGCGCAGAGCACTTCGGGTTCGGCGCCTTGCACGATGGGCAGGGACAGCACCTCACTAACCGTCAGCATTTTTACACTCCGTCATCGATCGAGCTTAAATCATGACATAGTGCCGGTGTTCTGACTCACTATTCTCGACCATGATGAAGCCATGACACCTACCGAAAACCTGCAGCACTGGATTAATAACGCCGCCACGTCGACTCAAGATCGCACCGGCAAGATCTACAACCCGGCCACCGGTGAAGTGGCCCGCACCGTGCAGCTGGCCTCCAAGGCCACCACCGAGCTGGCCATCTCTGCCGCCGCCGACGCGTTTCCCAAGTGGCGCGATACTTCGCTGGCACGGCGCACCGCCATCATGTTCAACTTCCGCCAGTTGCTGACCGAGCGCAAGGGCGAGCTGGCCGCGATCATCACCGCCGAGCACGGCAAGGTGCTGGACGACGCCCTCGGTGAAGTGGCCCGCGGCCTGGAAGTGGTGGAGCTGTGCTGCAACGCGCCGTATCTGCTGAAGGGTGAATACTCGCAAAACGCTTCCACCGGGGTGGACGTGCACTCGCTGCGCCAGCCGGTCGGCGTGGCAGCGATCATCTCGCCGTTTAACTTCCCGGCCATGGTGCCGCTGTGGTTTTTCCCGGTCGCGATCGCCGCCGGCAATACGGTGGTGCTTAAACCATCGGAGAAGGATCCCTCGGCGGCCATCTGGCTCGCCCAACTTTTTGCCGAGGCCGGCGGCCCGGAAGGCGTGTTCAACGTGGTGCATGGAGATAAGGAATCGGTGGATACTCTCTTGACCGACCCACGGGTGAGCTCGGTGTCCTTTGTGGGTTCCACCCCGATCGCCCAATACGTGTACGCCACCGGCACCGCGCATAACAAGCGTGTCCAGGCCTTTGGCGGGGCGAAAAACCACATGCTGGTCTTGCCCGATGCCGACCTGGATCTGGCCGCCGATATGGCGGTGAATGCCGGATTTGGCGCCGCCGGAGAGCGCTGCATGGCGATCTCCGTGGTGGTGGCCATCGATTCGATCGCCGATGAGCTGGTGGCCAAGATCGCCGAGCGCGCCAAGACGCTGCGCGTGGGTGATGGAACCCGCGGCTGCGATATGGGCCCGCTGATCACCGGTGAGCACAAGGCCAAGGTGGCCGGCTACATCGATGCCGGAATCGAGGCGGGAGCGGACCTGGTGGTTGATGGTCGCACCGGCACCGTGGATGCCGAGGGTGAAGGCTTCTTCCTGCACCCGACGCTGTTCGATAAGGTCGGCACCAACATGTCCATCTACACGGACGAGATCTTCGGCCCGGTGCTTTCGGTGGTGCGCGTCCAGTCCTTCAACGAGGGCATCGAACTGATCAACGCCTCGCCATACGGCAATGGCACCGCGATTTTCACCAATGACGGCGGGGCGGCCCGCCGCTTTGAAGACGAGATCCAGGTGGGCATGGTGGGGGTCAACGTACCGATCCCCGTGCCGGTGGGCTACCACTCCTTCGGCGGCTGGAAGGCCTCACTCTTTGGGGATCAGCATGCCTACGGCCCCGAAGGTTTTAAATTCTTTACCCGCAATAAGGTGGTTACCAAACGTTGGCTAGATCCTAGCCACGGTGGCATCAACCTCGGCTTCCCGCAGAACGACTAGGAGCATCATGAGCGAGCAAGTAGCAGCCAACGCAGAAATCAGCGACGCGCAGATCGCAGCCGGGCAGCGTGCCTATGAACTGGATCGTGAGCATGTCTTCCACTCCTGGCAGGCGCAGGGACCATTTACCCCGATGACCATCCTAAAAACCGAGGCGTCCTATGTCTGGGATGGGGACGGCACCAAGCTGATCGACCTGTCCAGTCAGCTGGTGAATACCAATATCGGCCATCAGCATCCCAAGGTCATCGCTGCCATCCAAGAGCAGGCGGCAAAGATCGCGACGATCGCGCCCCAGCATGTCAACGTTGCACGCTCCGAGGCGGCCAGGCTGGTCGCCAAGCACACCCCAGGGGAACTGAACAAGATCTTCTTCACCAATGGCGGGGCCGACGCGGTAGAGCATGCGGTGCGTATGGCGCGGGTGCATACCGGCAGGCAGAAGGTACTTTCGGCCTATCGTTCCTATCATGGTGGCACGCAGCTGGCGGTGAATCTGACCGGAGATCCTCGGCGCTTCGCCTCGGATCAGGGCAGTGACGGGGTGGTGCACTTTTTCCCGGCCTACCCTTACCGTTCCTACTTCAACTCCACCACCTTAGAAGAGGAAACGCAGCGTGCGCTCAAGCACTTGGAGGACACCATCCTGCTGGAGGGCCCGGGCACCATTGCGGCGATCATTCTTGAATCCATTCCGGGAACCGCGGGTATTTACCTGCCACCTCCCGGTTACCTGCAAGGGGTTCGTGAACTGACTAAGAAGCACGGCATCGTCTACATCGCAGATGAGGTGATGGCAGGCTTTGGTCGCAGCGGAAAGTGGTTCGCCGTGGATCATTTTGATGTGGTGCCGGATCTGCTCACCTTCGCCAAGGGAGTGAACTCTGGCTACGTTCCGCTCGGTGGAGTGGCGATCAGCCCTGAGATCTTTGAGACATTCCGCGAGCGCCCGTACCCGGGCGGGCTAACCTATTCGGGCCATCCCCTGGCCTGCGCCGCAGCGGTCGCGACCATCACTGCGATGGAAGATGAGCGCATGGTTGAAAATGCGCAGCGCTTGGGAGAGGAAATCATCGGGCCACGCCTGGCACAGTTCGCCAAAGATCACCCGTCGGTTGGTGAAGTGCGTGGCACCGGAGTGTTCTGGGCGATCGAACTGGTAAAGAATCGGGAGACTCGTGAACCGCTGGCCGCCTATGGTGGCAGTAGCCCCGAGATGAACCAGGTGATAACGGCAGCGAAGAACGCCGGTTTACTACCGTTTGCTAACTTCAACCGGTTGCATGTGGTGCCGGCGATGAACATCGAAGATGAGGTGCTGATTGTTGCGTTGGATCGTCTGGAGCAAGCACTGATCGTCGCTGATAGTTTTGTCGAATAACCTCGTGCGCTTTTGGGAGGACAATGAGGAATCCACAACTCGGGAAAGGTGATCTGATCTAGTGACGTGGAACTACTACAGGGCTAGGGTAAATACATGGGAGAGTTCCTCAAGGTAGATTTTGCCACGCCAATGCTGTTTCTAGTTGTCGCGGTGATCTTGTTCGTAATTTGTATACCTGTGCTGATCCATGGGCTGGTGCGCCGAAAGAAGTTCGCTACGCTTCGCGACGGTGAACAGACCTATGCACGCCGCGCGTCGATCCGTACTGAATTACTGACCTCAGCCTTGGCCGCTTTGTTAGTGGTGGTTTGCCTCGGTGCTGGATTCAGCGGATACGCTCGCGCCCTGGATCATCTGCAGGCCAACATTGAGCAAGAGTTCTCCCCCACCAAATTAGAGATCCACCATTGGACCGGATCTTCGGCGGTAGCCACCCTCACTCTGCCGGACGGGACTACTTTTGACCCTGCGACGATCGCCGTGGAAGATGACTATCGTCCGGTAATAAATGAAGCACCGCGTAATGATCGGCTGGCAGCGAACCCAGAGCCAACGAGCTAACCCAGATATGAAATACTGATCAACAGAGCATTTAGTGTCAGTAATCTGTGGAAGGAAGACAACAATGATGGGAAATGGTGCGCCAACAGGCGATCCGTTCCAGCCACATTTGGAATGGGGTCTGAAGGCCTCGTTCGTCGGTTATATTTCTTCCTTGGCTGATGGACGCATTGAAGCTAGCAATGGTGTGTGGCAGGCCGGCAATTCATTGGTCTTCCCTGCTTCGCTTTCAGAAGAAGCTCCCGATAATGAGGGGTGGTTTAACGGCCAAGTTTCGTTCTCCGGCCACGGCGGAATGATGAAGCTAGATCTGATTGAGCCTCGCGTGGAAAACCAAGACGACGCAATCAAGCTGACCATCGATACAGCAACTGAGCGTGTGGCTATTGCTGAATTGACTGAGACTTCGGTTTCCCGTGCATTCGGTTTGGTCAAGACTCGCTTCTCTGCAGTTCTTACTGAAGACGGTTCAAAACTCTTCAACGGCCAATACCCAGCTGGCCAAGCGCTTGAAGACCTTGAGGTTGTACTGCGCGGCTAGCTTGGCGCCCTGACTGTTCGTCAACGCGTATATAGCAAGGCAAGAAGAAGTGCCAGCACTGAATTTTCAGTGCTGGCACTTCTTCTTTATGAGACAGTCAGATTGATGCTTACAGGCGAGAGAACTCTGAAGCTCGCGCTACCTGATCATCGGTCAGCGAGTGGCCGGTGTACTTTTCGAACTGTGCTGCGGCCTGGAGTGCAATGACCTCTGCACCAGTAATTACCGGCTTGCCAGCCTTTTGGGCGGCAAGGATCAGTGGTGTCTGGCTCGGGAATGCGACAACATCAAATACGGCTTCGGCAACGTTGATGTGCTCATCGGTGAAGGACTGGGTATCGGCCTGTGCGCCGTCCATGCCCAACGGGGTGACGTTGACGAGAATCTGATGTCCTGGGGCAGGGTCTGCCGCAACGAACTTGTAGCCATACTTCTCAGCCAATTCAGCGCCGGCTTTTTCATTGCGTGCCAGCACGGTGACATCTTCAAAGCCTGCATCGCTGAACGCCGCAACGACGGCCTTAGCCATTCCACCGGAACCGCGGACCAATACGCTGTGGATCTTGTCCAGCTCGTGGCGTGCGATCAACGTTGCGATCGCTTCAAAGTCAGTGTTGGAAGCAACCAAGTGACCATTGGTATTCACGATTGTATTGACCGAATCGATCGCTGCGGCAGACGGTTCAATTTCGTCGACAAGTTTCATCACGTCCTCTTTGAAAGGCATGGAAACGGAGCAGCCACGGATACCCAACGCACGGACACCAGCAATCGCGCCAGCAAGATCATCGGTGGAGAAGGCTTTGTAGATGAAGTTCAGTTCAAGTTCTTCATACAGGTAGTTGTGGAACCGGGTTCCAAGGTTGGATGGTCGACCCGAAAGCGAGATGCATAGGGACATGTCTTTGTTCAAAATTGGCACGAGTAAATCTCCAAAGCTTGTTCGTGGTTCACCACCAAATATACGTGTCTGAGAGCTGATTACCGGCCAAATACTAGCCGGGCCGAAGCAGAGTGAGGGACTTTTTCCCTGCGTCATCTCATTAGCTAAGCTCTGGTTGTATGAGCAAGGATCTTGAATCGGGACCGTTTTTTCACGGCACCAAAGCAGAGTTGATACCAGGTGATTTGCTGTCTGCGGGATACCCGTCGAATTACCGGCCAGAAGTCATCATGAACCACGTCTACTTCACCGCGCTGTCTGACGGTGCGGGGCTAGCGGCCGAAATCGCGTCCATAGATGGCGCCCCTCATGTTTACGAGGTTGAACCGACAGGCGAATTTGAGGATGACCCCAATGTCACCGACAAGAAATTCCCGGGTAATCCGACTCGTTCCTACCGCAGTACTCACCCGCTAAAAGTGATCCGCGAAGTGCATGACTTCACCCGACTCTCCCCCGCGGAACTTCAAGCCTGGCGCGAAAGAATCGCTGCAATAGCGCAAAGCCCCAAGGGCGAAATCATCAACTAATTACGATTCGCATTGGACTTCAAGCGCGGGCTCGTCCGCCCGTTCTATCCGCACATTGTCATATTCAGTGGCAAGCTGCATCGCTTGGTCCATGACTATTGACAAGGGTTTGTCCGCAGGATTAGATGAGTAATGAATCACATTCAATTTTGCGGACTTCTTTTCCGAGAAGAGGGATAAGCCTTGATCGCCGACTGGCTCTCAACTGGCATCCTGTCTGCCCAACAAACCGCAAAACCTCAAGGCCCTATGGTCGTTCCGCTGACTTACTAGCTCCCAAAAATGAAGCTACTAATCAAGGAATGAACTAATGCGCACACAGAACCCCATTACCTTTGATCGCCACGAAGAAGCCGCTTCTGCAGAGCACATCGCCGCTTCCCTGACCTCAGCCAAACACACCAGTTACTGGCTAGATAATGCCCGACGTCCTGAACCAACACCGGCACTGCACGGATTCATCACCACTGACCTCTTAATTGTCGGAGGCGGATATACCGGTTTGTGGACTGCGTTGCAGGCCAAAGAGCAAGACCCAAACCGTCATGTTGTTCTTATCGAGGGCCAACGCATTGGTTGGGCGGCTTCTGGTCGCAACGGCGGGTTCTGTGAGGCTTCGTTAGTTCACGGCGAAGCAAATGGGGAGAATCATCTGCCCAAAGAAAATGCCTTGCTCAGTGAACTCGGCGCCCAGAACCTCGATGATTTTGAGGCCACTGTTCAGCGTTACGCCATGGACGTTGATTTTGTTCGGCAGGGCTCCCTGAGCGTAGCCACCGAGGCTCATCAGATTGCTTGGGCTGCGGAGGAAGCTGAAGCACCTGGTGTGGATTATCTTGACAAACACCAGGTCAAGAACGTTATCAACTCACCAGATTTCTTGGCGGGGGCGTTAGACCATCAGTCCACCGCTCTGGTGCATCCGGCCAAATTGGCATGGGAGCTTGCCCGAGTATGCCGCGAGCTGGGCGTTGAATTCTACGAAAATACGCAGGCAACTGAACTGGTAGAAATGAACGAGCAGATCAAGGTGCTAACCACCGACGGGCAAATCTTGGCAGACCGTGTAGCACTGGCTACGAATGTTTTCCCTTCATTGATCAAGCGCCACAGAGCCCGAATCGTCCCTGTCTACGACTACGCGCTGATGACTGAACCACTCACCGATGCGCAGCGAGAAGCCATCGGTTGGGAACAGATGGTCGGTTTGGCCGACATGAACAACCGCTTCCACTATTCACGGCCAACCATCGACGCCGACGGGAATTTCCGTATCCTCTACGGCGGCTACGACGCCGTGTATCACTTTGGAGGAAAGGTTCGTTCAAGCTATGACAGCAACCCGGAGACCTTCGAAAAACTAGCTGCTCACTTCTTTGGCAGTTTCCCTGCGTTGAACGGGCTGAAGTTCTCGCATGCTTGGGGCGGCGCCATCGACACCTGCTCACGTTTCTTCTCGTTCTTTGATCTCACACACGGAGGCAAAGTAGCCTACTGCGCCGGCTTCACCGGGCTAGGAGTCGGAGCCACCCGTTTCGGAGCGAAGGTCATGCTGGACTTACTATCCGGAGAAAAGACTGAGCTCACCGAGCTGGAGTTAGTGCGCACCAAACCCATCCCGTTCCCACCGGAACCGGCGGCATGGCTGGGCGTGAAACTCATGACCGACTACCTAATCAAAGCGGATCGCAATCAGGGCCAACGCTCTGCATTCTTGCGCCTCATGGACAAGATTGGCATGGGATTCGATTCCTAACGACGGAATTTTTCCGTCACTGGACCACCGCACTTTTCATTGATCTCAGTACCCTCCGCAGGAGAATCATCATGGATTACTACACCCCATCATTAGGACATCAGTTCATCAACGGCAAGCAGGTGCGTGGCCTAGGACCGGTTTTGCCACGGGTCTCACCTGCCACCGGAGATAAGTTGCTTGACGTTGATACGGCGACTGTTGCTCAGGTTGACCAAGCTGTTCAGGCCGCAGCTGTTGCTTTTAAGTCGTGGTCTGTTCTGACGCCGGGTCAACGCTCGGACCACCTTTTGGCTTTTGCTCGAGAACTTCAATCGCGTGCGCACGAGCTGGCTGAAGTAGAAACAGCTCAGACTGGCAAGAGCATTCGAATGTCTACCGAGTTTGATGTTGCCGGATCCATCGACAACGTGAACTTCTTCGCCGGTGCGGCGAGGAATCTTCAAGGTTTAGCAGCCGGGGATTATGCAGGAAACACCACGTCAATGATCCGACGAGAGGCCATTGGCGTCATCGGATCCATCAGCCCCTGGAACTATCCGTTACAGATGGCTGCATGGAAGATACTTCCGGCCACCGCCGCGGGTAATACCATCGTGCTCAAGCCCAGTGAGCTCACACCTGGCACGTCGATGCTTTTCGCCAAAGCAGCAACTGATGCAGGTCTGCCCGATGGCGTGATCAACGTGGTGGTTGGTGATGGTCCAAGCGTCGGTTCTACGCTGGTCCGACATCCCCTAGTGAAGATGACTTCCTTCACCGGCTCCACCGCGGTGGGTCTAAAAATCATGTCCATGGCTGCTGAACGCGCAAATCGCGTGCACCTTGAGCTTGGTGGCAAGGCACCCTTTGTTGTGTTTGATGACGCAGACATTGAAGCCGCAGCTCACGGAGCGGTAGCTGGCTCCACGATCAATTCTGGTCAGGACTGCACAGCAGCCACACGTGCTTACGTGCATTCTTCAGTGTTTGAAAAGTTCACCGCCCGGGTAGCCCAACTCATGGATGCCATGGTCGTTGGTGATCCCACGGACATAGACACTGATATGGGTTCTTTGATCAGTGAAGCGCACTTGGAAAAGGTTTCGGCGATGGTTGCGCGGGCCGAAAAATCCGGTGCGAAGGTTCTGGCCGGTGGATGTCGTGAGGAACGTCCAGGTTTCTATTACCGTCCAACACTGATAGTTGGGGCGACTCAGGATTCGGAAATAGTCCAGCAAGAGGTCTTCGGCCCGGTGCTCGTTGCCTTGCCATTCGAGTCTGATGAAGAAGCAATTGAGTTGGCCAATGACACCCCATATGGATTGGCGGCCAGCGCCTGGACCAAAAATGTAGACCGCGCAATGCGGGCCAGCGCCCAGATCCAGGCTGGATGCGTCTGGATCAACGAACACATCCTGATCGTTTCGGATATGCCCCACGGTGGTTACAAAGCCTCAGGGATGGGCAAAGATATGAGTCAGTATTCCTTTGACGAATACACAAACGTCAAACACGTCATGCTCTCACATGATCCTGCGGCGCATCGCGCATGGCAGGATACCGTTTTTAAGCAGCGCTAGCCGGAGACTAAAGGCTAGAAAACAGCTGGTTCAGCTTCTGAGTTGCCATTCCAGGTTCGGTGGTAGCGAAGAAGTACTGGGCCAGCTGTTTTTGCTGTCCGGCCACGCCCGTTGCAGCCAATCGCGCCACTCGGTCAGCCAAACCATTGGCGTTGCCTAGTCGTTGCTCTAGTGGCAGACCGTCACCAAGTTTGCTTGGACGGTCGGAGGCCAGCAGCAACGGGATGTTCAGTGCCACCGCGTCGTAGGCCATGGCTGACGTGTCGCAGATGGCTACGTCGGCCCACACCAGAGACTGCGAGGCATCACTGACTGGATCCACGGTTGAGCTGAAATTGGCTTTGAGCGCGGTGACTGCCTTTTTAGCCTCGGCCGACTTATCGCCGGTTTTTGGGTGCGGACGGAAGCGCACTTCAAAGCGATCGTCCGTAACCAGCTGAGCGAGAATTCGTTCACCGAGTTTTGTCAAAGAGGAATAGGCCATCGCTTCCGAATCGCCCTCCCACGTAGGCGCATAGAGCACCCGGATCTTCTCCGAAGGCCCTTCCTGCTCCAAGGCATCAAGCTGAGGTCGGCCAATCTGAATCAGATGGGAAGAGTCAAAACGTGCGATGTTCTCGGTAATGCGCTCGACTGCGGCGGGACCGGCGACACAGGCGAAGTCATAGGCTTTGAGCTGGTTGGAGACCATCGAAGCCTTCTCACTCTCACCATGGTTCAGGTGGATATGTGCCGGGCCGTTAAAACGCAGCATAGTAAAGTTGCGCTGCGCGTTGTTCACGTAGCTGATCGACTTGGTTCCCCAGCCACGAAGCTTTGATTCGATCTGTTCCATTGACCGGGTGAAGAACAACGGCACGGTGGTTTCGCTCAGTGCGCGTTTGGCGCTCAGAGAGTCCATGAGCACCAAACCGACGCTCAACCCATCTTCAACCAAACGCTCAAAGGTCCCCAACCAGGCACCTAGTTGGTAGAACTGGCCCGGTCCCTCAGCGAAGAAGAGGACGTGATCGGCTTGTTGTATTTCCCGATTTCCTTGGGCTATTTCAGCGCGTAAAGATCGCTCTGCGAGCAGAGACTTTGCTTTACCTGCCGCTTGAGAAATTTGAGAAGAAATCAATGCCATATATGTAGTCTACGTATGACCTAGCCGTTGACCGCGGAAGACAAGTTCGAAATGTTGGAATTCATCCACTCAAGATAACTGGAATCATTCTGGATGGTCTCCGCGAAGTCGACGACAGGAACCTTACCGCTTTCAGCGTCCTTCTTGAGCACCTTGGTTTCGTTGCCTTCAGTTTGGACGTTGTAGGCCAAGGCATCAACCTGAGCACCGTCCAGCTGGTCCTGCGCTTTCTTCAAGGTCATCGGCGCGATGCCCTCACCTTCTTCAATGGCTTCACTCAAACCATCGGGCGTGGCGTTGACCATTCCGGCATCTTCCAAAAGATGGAAGGGAACCGGTTCAGTCATAATGAACGTCTTGCCGGTCAGCTTCGCGTCGCCGAGCTGGGTCTGAAGCTTTTTGATTCCTTCTTTAAAGGTCTGCGCATTTTTCGTGTACTCCTGCGCGTTAGCTTCATCAGCTTCACCGAAATCATCGGCCAGCTCGTCAGCTAGTGCGCTCATCGAGTCCAGGTCGTACCAGATGTGCTCGTTGTATGCGGCATGCTCATGGGATTCTTCACCCTCATGCTCCGCATGCTCTTCTTCGCTTTCGCCTTCATGCTCTTTGGCAATAGGTGAGCTGTCCACGGCGTGAATCAGCTGAACTCCGCCAGCTTGTTCGCTCGGTAGGGACTGAACCAACGAATCCATAAACTGGTCATACCCGCCGCCATTGGCTACAACAATCGAAGCTTCAGACACGGTGAGCTTGTCACGGGTGGTGGGCTCGTAAGAGTGAGGATCCTGCGCGCCGGAGGTAATAAGTTCGCTGACTTTGACCTTGTCGCCACCAATAGCGCGAGCGATCTGCCCGTACACATTGGTCGTTGCCACGACGTTCAGTGAAGAGGTATCAGCATTCGATGCTTCACTGCTGGTATTGCTACATCCAGTCAGGATCAGTCCTGCGACTGGCAATGCGGCAGCGGCTGCAAGCAAAGAGCGATACTTCGTCATTCAAGATCTCCATCTAAACAAGGTTGCTATTGAGAACAATTCTACATTACTTTTGAGAACCGTTCGCACCTAGGCGTCGGTTTGAGTAGCAAATAGTGCTCTCTTGCCGTGCGCTCCGCCGGTGCCAGTAGCTTTTACCACCATCACCGCGACGGCAGTAGTCACTGGAATTGCCAGTACTAATCCAATAGAACCAATAAGGATGCGAATTACTTCCTCAGCCATCTCCCCCGAGGTCAGTGTCACACCAAAACCTTGGTTGCTCAGGGCTGCAATGGCCAGAATCGGCAGTGCGGCGCCTGCGTAGGCGAAAGCAATGGTGTAAACGGTCGAGGCAATATGGTCTCGACCAATACGCATTCCACGGAAGAATAATTCTTTGGCACTCGCCCTAGGAGAGGTTTCGGCCAGTTCCCATACGGTAGCGGACTGCGTAATAGTGACATCGTTGAGCACGCCCATGCCGCCAACCAAAACACCACAGATCAATAGACCCGGCAACGAGATCTGCGGAGCCACGGTAGATAGCGTGATTGCCGATTCACCGTTGGCCCCCGTCAGGGCTGCCGCGTCGGTCAGCCATAACACCATGCCGGCCGTAACGCCGAGGCCGAAGAGAGTTCCCAATAGGGCCGTTGAGGTTTTGGCATTCAGTCCGTGAGCAAAATAGAGCGCGACAAACATGATGGCCGTGGCACCGGTCAAACCAACTAATACCGGATTTCCGCCTTCAATAAGCGCCGGAACCATAAAGAAGATCATGAAGGCAATGCCACCGATCAGACCGATAACCGCTCTGGCTCCGCGCCATCCAGCGACCAGCACGACAACCACTCCATAGGCAATCGCCAAGAGAGCCATCGGCAAGGTGCGAACGAAATCGACAAAGACGTACGGGCTTCCGCTGGTCGTATCAACCTTGGACAGGTCAAGATAGCGCAGGTTATCCCCCGGACGCGCATCCCGGGATTGCAACATCTCGGCCGGGATCTCCAGCTGAATTTCGGCGCCACCAGAATCTGGCATGACGTAGGTGACGTTGCAATCGAGAACCTTGCCACCGACGTCTTCCAAGCCTTTGGAAGAGGGACATTGCTCTGTTCCACTACGCATTACGGTACCGGTGGCCATCGTGGCGCCACCTGCGGTATCCATGTTGCCGTCCAGTGCAAACTTGTCGTAATTTCCTTGTGGCCACAGAATGATGACCATCACCAGGGCGAGCGCACCTATGGGCGCGAGTAGTGCCCACAAGATAATCGAGGCACGACGTCGTCGCTTGGGATCTTGCAATATCGGTTCGTCATGATGGTGGCCCACGCGGCGTTACTCCAACTCAGTTAATGCGAATCGTTCGCTACAAGTGTATGGGTATTAACCCGAACACCTAAGGATGACAAATAAATCCTCCGCAAGGTTCATGCCGTCAACGCAGATCAGGGAGAGAATTGATCTATGAGTTCGCCCTTGCCGCAGCCCGCCGCTATGCCTATGACTAGTGGGGAGCAAAGTTATCCGTTCCACCGTTTGATGCGCCGTAGCCACAACTACCGCTGGTGGAGGCCTATAGCCTTTGCGGGAACGGGTACTGGATTCTATGTAGCCCTACTCATCATGGTGATGTTGGTGGTATTTGTTGCCATGCTGGTCAACCCCGCAACATGGGCCACAGATGCTGGCGCCGGCACTAGCGACGAAACGTTATTCGCTGATGCGCAGCTCGATATGACGTCACCGTTAGATTTTTCTATGACGATGGTTTCATTGATCGTCATGATTCCGGCCGTGTATTTGGCCTATCTCTTGCTTGGTTCTAAACCTGTCGGTCAACTGTTTTCCGTAGCTGGAAAAATGCGCTGGCGCTGGTTCGGTCTGGCACTGGGCACGAGCGCCATCTTGTTCGCCGTTTATTTCGCCTTGAGCTTTGGCTTTTCTGGCCTAAGCACCGAGGACTCCGGACAACTAGCCCCGTATGACGTGCCGGCCGATCCGCTCTTCTTTGCCATCTTGGTCCTTCTACTTACTCCGCTTCAATGTGCTGCCGAGGAACTGGTATTCCGTGGAGCGCTGATGCAGGTTGTGGGCAGTTGGCTCAAACATCCGCTGTTTGCGATTCTTTTGCCTGTACCGCTGTTTACCTTCGGGCACCTTTACGATGTCTACGGATTATTGGACGTTGCCGCTTTTGCTGTGGCAGCTGGTTATCTCACCTGGCGAACCGGTGGGCTGGAAGCGGCGATGGCTATGCACATCATCAACAACACGTTCTTGTTCATGCTTGGTGCGCTGGGCCAAATTGATCTGAATGAGGAGTCCTCGGATGGAACATCACTAATCATCTCGGTGCTCTTCATGGCCGTGCTCACCGCGGTACTAACCAAGCTGGCCGACAAGAAAGACATTCAACGCACTGCTGGAGCACTTCCACCTCCACCCCAACTTCCGGTACTTCAGCCATGGTCAGCTCCACAGCAAATGCCGTACCCTAACCAGGCCTACTGGGCTCCGCCGGTTGACCCTTGGCAACATAACGCTCAGCAGAACCATCCGCAGGGCAACTATCCACCGCCACCACCGCCTATGCTCCACGATCCAAATCAGCTGGGCCCTGGTTCTCAGCCTCCTAGCGGCTCACCTCAGGTTGGCCCAACACCGGGCGAACCGACGCACAACGATCCGCAGCAACACGACCAGGACTAATTAACTGTCGGTGTAGGTAACGATTCGGTGGGCTAGAAAGTCTCGAACACTAAAATTGGGTTCTTGCCACGAAGATCATCTTCGTAGCAAGAACCCAATTGTTGTTTTGGTGACTGTTTAGGATTTTGCCCAACGCAGCAGGGCGGCGATTCCGGCACCATCAGGGATTAGCGAATCAGGAACGTAACGGATTGTCGCATCCGTTAGTGCCGTGGCACGCAACAGCACTTCCGGTGCAGGCCATTCACCAGCAACCAACTCGGCGTGGTCATCGCCTTCCTGGTGAGCAATCCACGGTTCAGCACTTAGTGCCCGTAGGGTGTGCTCGTCCTGATACTGTCCGACCAGCACGGTATCTGCCTGAGCCGATTGCAGAGCCGTGACAACCTCATCAAGTCCAACTGCTAACAAGGCTCGTCCATTGCCGGACTGCGCGGAGACCTTGGCCTCCAGATCCGCAAGATCCTTGGACTTCACGTCATCAATCAGTTTGGAGATCTGGGCATCTACTTGTTTGGAGTCGGCGCCACCGGTTCGGGTATGCGAATCAATGACTTCAACATAGTCACGTAGGGCAACCGGTAGCTGAGCGATAACCGCTTCGCGCGCCTTGATGTCACCAGAAACCACGATCAATCGCACGTAGTTCTCGGCAAACATGTTTCTGATCAGCTCAGCGACTTCGTCAGCATTGCGGCGAACCATTTCGTCGGCTGCGGACTGCGCCTTGGGTTGGTCATATTCGCCGGGCACTTTTCGGGCGTGATGGATTTCTTCAGGCAGTCCGACGATACCTTGGCTAGCAATGCGCTCCGGAGAGGCAGTGTTATACAGATGAACCTCGCCGCCATCTTTTCCGACCTCAGCGACGAGGTAAGAGAAAGACCCCCCGCGGGCACGAGCGATGGCTGTGAAATTCGGGAACGGTCCTACGTCAACTGAAGGAGAGGAGACCTTGAGACCCGGAATGATTTCGTTAAGAACTACTTCGCCATCATGAACTGCGACGAACCGTGCAACTGGTGCACGTAGCCCACTTGCTGGTTCCAATACGCCAATGAGCGCTTGTACATCTTGAGGCTGAGCCTGCTGGGACTTAAGCAGTTTTGCGACCTCGTCTGGAAGTCGATCAGCGGCTTCCTGTGCTCCAGTTGTCCCCAACGAAGCATCAACGAGAGCTGTGCTCCAAGAACCATTCCTTCGATAGAGCGAAGCGTCGATTCCATTAGAATCCGCGCGTAGTGCCATGCTGACTCCCTTCCGCACGCGACTCCTGGCCGCGTTGCGACTAGATCCGTGGGACTAACCTAACATCACTATTCAACGGCTGGAAGAGGTAACCAGAAACTAACTGAGGATTCGGAAGAATTCAGCATGGCAACGCCTTTTACCAGCGGCCGCGCCAGTACTGAGGTGGGTGAGATTTCTGCGCACCTAGCTGCTGAGCGGCATGGTTTGGCCACTGCGGATTGCCTAAGGCGGCTCGGGCGATGCTAACCCCGTCAGCCTGACCGGTCACCACAATATGTTCTGCTTGAGTCGGATCAGTGATGACACCAACGGCCGTCACAAACGCGTCCTCTGGCAATGCTTGTTTCACCGCTTGAGCCAGCGGCACCTGGTATCCGGGACCCGTAGGACCGGCGAAAGCACCGATACCTGCGCTGGACAGATCGAAGGCCCGCACGCCAAGGTCATACATTTGCTTGGCAAGCTTCACGGTATCGGCGATGCGCCAACCCTCTTCAACCCAGTCTTCACCCGAGAAGCGAATGCCTAGGGCCTTATCCGCTGGCCATACGGCGGTGATGGCTTCAACAACTTCTCGTAGGTAACGGGTACGGTTTTCGTAACTTCCGCCGTACTCATCGGTACGCTCATTGGATAGTGGCGAGAGGAACTGGTGGATCAGGTAACCGTGGGCCGCGTGAATCTGAATCAGGTCGAATCCGGCCTCGTCAGCACGTTGTGCTGCGTCTGCCCAATCTTGGACTGAGGCTGCGATTTGTTCGGTGCTCATGGCGGTTGCCGGCTTCAGCCCAAATACGTCCGAGGATGAGGAACTGAAAGTTTCCCAGCCACCGTCTTCGTCACTGATGCTGCCGAGCTTTCCGGCATCTTCCAGTTCCTTCAACCATCCGTAGGTCGAAGCTTTGGCACCGGCGTGTGCCAGCTGAACACCTACGGCTGCGCCATGGGAACGAACATATTGTGTAATGGGCTTCCAGGCTTCAATCTGCTCCTCATTCCACAGGCCGGCGTCGCGATCAGAGATGCGCCCTTCGGCTGCCACTGCGGTGGCTTCGGTGACCACCAGCGAGAAACCGCCGTGTGCCATCGAACCAAGATGGGCTAGTTGCCACGTGGTTGGAACACCGTCACGCTTGTCGATTGCATACTGACACATGGGCGGCAGAACAACACGGTTGCGTAGCTGCAGACCGTTTCCACTCTTGGTTGGGATGGTCACTGGTGAGAATAGTTTGCTTTGAGGCATACATAGTGTGACGATGCAGGCGCACGTATTATTCCCGCGCGTGCAATTAGTTTTCAGAAAAGCACTTACAGATGTTCGAAGTGGAAGAAGGTTGCCGAGTACCTAGCGGTCGGAAAATCGTCAATTAACCGTCAAAACTTCCGCAGCTCGATTCGATGATCCGACCGAGGGAAACTATACGATTAGTCAACCAGTCACCACCCCCGAATACCGTAATTTTCACCGTAATTCCGCGACTTTGCACAAGAACACGCAGACTCAGTTGTTGTTGAGATTCAGTAGATTAGTCACTTATACGCGTCGAATAAGTGAGACATCGAAATCTCTAGCAATCATCCAGCGCGTGGTGGTCGAACCGAGGCTCCAAGTTCTTTGGAAATCGCCCACGCGGCATCATGAAGGTCTCTAACATTTTTTTCGTCGACTGGCCATTGACTGTCAGGAATGACCAGAGAAAGCGCCGCGGTAATAACAGAGCCCTCACCAAATACAGGCACAGCGACGGAGGACTCCCCGATTACGGCTTCCTCATTCTCAAGGGCCACCGCGTTGGTTCGTACCTGTTCAAGCTCGGTGTTCAGAACACCCGGTTCCGTGATGGTGTAACCGGTAAGTTCCCCCAAAGTGCGGCTCAATACTTCGAGTTTCATCTCTGGGATGTATGCGAGCAGGACCTTGCCTAGAGCGGAGGCATGTGCCGGTAAATTGAGCCCGGTTTCAGGCATCTGCTCGGTGTCATCTGGGCGTCTTTCGTGATGAATAATTAGCACTTCGCCAAGCAGGTTGACGCCTAGTCGTGTGGAAAAACCTGTGGTCCGCGACAGTTCATGCATCCAACGCATGGCACGCGAACGGACATCGAGCGTATCAAGATAGACGCTGGAAAGCTTGAGCAGGGCAGGACCGAGAACATAGCGATTTCCGGTTACTTCTTGCGCTACCAGTCCGTGTGCCTGAAGCGACTTAACTATCCCGTGAACCGTCGAGGGTGGAAGCTCTAGCGCAGATGCCAATTCCGAGATACCCAGACGTCTTGCGCCCTGGAGCAGGCCGAGTATTTTTGCGGCACGGTCAATTGACTGAATCACAGCCCACACTCCCATCATCCGTTGACTTCGTTGTTCAACATGTCCATTAGACCCCTTGACAACGAAGGAACCTAAACGGCATTATTTGATATTACCGAATCGAATTCGACATTGTCGAATTATATTTTTTCGTCGTTGATATTCGTAGTTCAAGGGAGAACCGAAAGCATGGGTGAAAACCATTTGCGGCAACAGCTTGCGACCAAAGTAGTCGGGACCGCTCTCCGCATTCTGGTTGATGCACCCAAGCTCCTTACTCTTGTCATCTCCCCCATGCCACATGGATTTGTCAGCTCTAACAACCAACCCACCGCAGTCGCTGATGCCAACCGCATTCACCGAACACATCCCTTGACGACTCAGGCTGTGGAAGCATGAACAAACTCCTAAACTCCGCCACAACGCTGGTTACCGATTCGCTTCGCGGAATCGACGCAGCTTATCCGCAGGTGAAAGTAGATGCAGAAAATCGCATCGTCTTCAGCCTTGCAAAACGGCAAGGACGGGTCGGTGTCATCTCCGGCGGCGGTTCCGGCCATGAACCTATGCACGGCGGATTTGTTGGTCCAGGAATGTTGGACGCCGCTTGCATCGGCGAAGTCTTCACTTCACCAACCCCTGATCAGATTCTGAGCGCAGCCCTGAAAATCAACACGGGCGCTGGCGTACTGTTCGTGGTCAAGAACTACACAGGGGACGTGCTCAGCTTTGAAATGGCTGCTGAACTGGCCAAGAGTCAAGGCATCCAGACCGCAACCGTAGTCGTTGGCGATGAAGCCACATCTCAAGCTGCGAGCACTGGCCCGGGCCGACGAGGCATGGGGAGCACCTTGATCGTCGACAAGATCGCTGGAGCCGCCGCGGCTCGCGGTCTGTCTTTGGAAGAAATTCGAATCATTGCCCAAGATGTTGCAGATTCTGGCCGGTCGATGGGCGTAGGCCTTTCCAGCTGCAGTCTCCCGGCACTTGGTCGCCCCACCTTCGAGCTACCGGACGGACAAATGGAACTCGGCGTTGGTATTCACGGTGAGCCTGGACGCCACAGAGTTCCGCTACAGTCAGCAATCGAACTCTCCGAAACGATAGTCCGCTCAATTACCGCAGACGCTGCCTTTGAAGGTCAGCACGTGATTGCAATGCTCAGTGGCCTCGGCGGAACACCACTAATGGAACTGTATTCAATGTTTGCCGAGCTTCACGATCGCCTCACAGAGCGCAATATTTACGTCGCACGCTCACTAGTCGGGAACTACATGACAAGTCTGGACATGGCGGGGTGCTCGCTCACCGTGGTCCCGGTGACTGCAGAACTCCTCGAGTTCTGGGATGCACCCGTGAACACACCTGCACTGCGTTGGAAGGATTAGCATGTCCAAGTCTCTGACAATAGAAGCAATCGAACTGTGGATGCACCACTTCGCCACTGAGATCATCGGCCAAGAAGTCTGGTTGACCGAACTAGATTCGGCCATCGGGGACGCTGACCACGGGATCAATATGGTTCGTGGTGCTCACTCAATCACGTCATTGCTCGGGGAAGGTTCAACTGGCAGCATCCGCGAATTGTTCAAAGCCGTGGGCATGGCCCTAATCTCTCGTGTCGGTGGGGCCAGTGGCTCGTTGTATGGATCGTTGTTCCTAGAAATGAGCACAAACAGTCCGCAAGGAACACAGATTCAGGCCACAGAGTTTCAGGCCGCGTTGCGCGCTGGAGTAAACGCCGTGGTCGCTCGCGGACATGCACAGATCGGTGACAAGACCATGATTGACGTACTTGAACCCGCGTCGGTAGCGCTCACTGAATCTATAACCAACGGCGTGGAACTTCACGAAGCGATCGCAGCAGCAACCACCGCAGCAAGCGCTGGAACCCAGAGCACCAAACCACTTGTTGCCCGAAAGGGTCGAGCCTCGTATTTAGGCGAACGCAGCGCAGGACATATCGACCCCGGAGCTGCGTCATCGGGCATCCTGATTCACTCCCTACACACCAGCATTAGCGCAGGGTCAGTCCGATGATAGGCATCGTGCTCGTGTCCCATAGTTTTGCACTCGCGCAATCAACCATGGAGCTGGCTTTGGAGATGGTCCATGGCCAACCACCACCGATCCGGATTGCCGCAGGAGCTGCCGGAGGATTTGGTACCGATGCCGTGGCCATCGCTAGAGCAATTGATGAATTGGACGAAACCACGGGAGTCATAGTCATCACCGATCTCGGCTCGGCACAACTGAGTTCGGCTCTGGCCTTGGATCTACGAACTACCAGCCACCCCGTGCTCATTAGCGTCGGCCCCTTTCTCGAAGGAACCATGGCCGCAGTAATCGGCGCCGGATCCGGAAGACCCCTAGCCGCAGTGGCCCAGGAAGCGAACAACGCGCTGGAGGCCAAATCGACCTTCGGTGCCGGCGGAGCAACCGATGCTGTAAGCACAACGATTCACTGGCCCACCGATCTGGTCAGCAGTCAAGAGGTACTCGTCAATCCACTGGGAATCCATGCCCGCACTGCTTCTGCGTTGGTGCAGTTAGTGGCCGAATATAACTGCGACATCCGACTGACCAACCTAACGTCGCGACGAGGACCTGCCGATGCGAGCAGCCTGGTTGAGTTGCTTTCTCTCGGGGCGCAGTTGAACAATCAAATCCTCATCGAAGCTCACGGCGCCGATGCTACTCAAGCAGTGCAGGCCCTTCAAGACCTTATCCGGCAAGGTTTTAGCCAGCTATCCCCCAATCCCATCCGACCGTAATTCCCGTTTCAACAACCAATAGAAATCGGAGCAGTCCAATGCCCAATGCAGTGCGTCGACACATCATCAATAACCCACAACATGTCATCGATGAAGCCTTGGAAGGGTTCGCTTTGACCAACCCATATCTGGTGAACTTTGATCCAGAAAACAACCTGATTTTGCGAAAGAATCCTGCGCAAGGAAAAGTCGGGCTGGTCTCCGGAGGCGGCTCAGGCCACGAACCATTGCATGCCGGCTTTGTTGGCAGCGGAATGCTTGACGTTGCGGTTTGCGGCGCAGTTTTTGCTAGTCCCACCGCAGCGCAAGTGTTGGCCGGGACCGTCGGCGCTGACACCGGGGCAGGTGTGGTGCAGATCGTGAAGAACTACACCGGCGATGTCTTGAACTTTAGTATCGCGGGCGAATTGGCTGACGATGAGAACATTGCCGTCGAACAGATCATTGTTGACGATGATCTTGCCTCGCAAAAGAGTGACGGAGGACCGGGCCGTCGTGGGACGGCCGCGGTGCTGACCGTAGAGAAAATCTGTGGGGCGCTGGCCGAGCGTGGGGCTGACCGCGAAACCATCGCTACGATCGGGCGCGATGTTGTCTCTCGCTCACGCAGCTTGGCGATCGCCCTAGATGCTGGAGCACACCCGGGCGAGTCCACGGCGGCCTTTGAACTTGAGCCAAATGAGGTCGAATTCGGTGTGGGCATCCATGGAGAGCGCGGCACCGCCCGCATCGCATATGCCAGCGCTGACGAATTGGTAGAACAGCTCGTCACACCGCTAGTTGAAAGTTTAGAAATCCAGCGTGGTCAGTCGGTAATCGCCATCGTGAACGGACTGGGTGGCGCATATCCGTTGGAGCTATCCATTGCTGCCCGTCGGGTGCATGGTCTGTTGAATGCCCGCGGCATTGGCGTCGCGCGTTCCCTGGCCGGTAGCTATGTGACATCACTGAACATGCATGGACTGTCGGTGACACTGACCGTTGCAGATGACGAATTGGTCAGCCTCTGGGATGCCCCAGTACGCACCACGGCCCTTACTTGGTAATCACCACCACTCTCAAAGGAGACAACATGACAACGCAACTCGACGGACCATTAGCGCTTGCTTGGTTCTCTTCCTTCGCAGAACGTTTCAACTCAACTCAGGCAAGTCTTACCGAGCTGGATCGGCTCGCCGGAGATGGCGACTTTGGTACCAATATTGCCTCGGCCCTAGGCAGGGCCCGCGAAGCACTCCCCGCAGAATCCGAGGCTACCTTCGCTTCCGTATTCCAAGCTACGAGCCGAGGTTTCATGGCGACCGGTGGCACGAGCGGACCGTTATTTGGCATGTGGTTCCGCAGTATCGCCAAGGGCGCCACCGATGAGGTTGCTTCGCTTGCTGATGTTGCATCAGGCGTCTCTGCTGGGTTGGCTACCATCCAGAAATTGGGTGGCGCCAAGGTGGGAGACAATACGATGGTTGATGCTTTGGAGCCTGCAGCCCTTGCACTGAGTGCTGCTTCGGAGCAAGGAAACACATTAGCTGAAGGGCTATTATCTGCGGCTCAGGCTGCTCGTAAGGGAGCCAAATCCACCGAGGAACTGATCGCTGCCCGCGGTCGAGCTAGCTATGTGGGTGAGCTGGCCCGAGGCGTACTCGATCCAGGTGCGGTCACTGTTGCCCTATTTTTCGAGGCAGGTGCCAATGCAGTGGGCGAACCACAAGAGTGGACGCCGTTGATCAACATCAGCTCCTAGAAGCGACAGACCACAGAGAAACGCAGCGGGCCATCGGAAACTTCCGATGGCCCGCTGCGTGTTTTAGCGAATTAGCACTCAACCACGTTGACGGCCAAGCCGCCCATGGCCGTCTCCTTGTACTTATCACTCATGTCTTTACCCGTTTCACGCATCGTGATGATCACTTCATCAAGGGTGACGTGGTGTTCACCGTCGCCCATCAGCGCCATCTTCGCTGCGTTTACAGCTTTGGACGCGGCAATCGCGTTTCGCTCAATACAAGGGATCTGCACCAAACCACCAATTGGGTCACACGTCAGTCCGAGGTTATGCTCCATCGCAATTTCAGCAGCGTTTTCCACCTGCTTTGGAGTACCACCCAAAATTTCAGCTAGGCCAGCTGCCGCCATCGACGACGCCGAACCAACTTCACCCTGACACCCAACCTCTGCACCAGAGATCGAAGCCTGTTCCTTATAAAGCACGCCAACTGCACCGGCAGTCAGCAAGAAGTTTACAACTGCATCGTTCTTCTCTTCGTCGTTCCAGTATTTAGCGCCCGGAGCGTAGTGCGTAGCGTAGAAGAGTACCGCTGGGATGATGCCGGCAGCACCATTGGTCGGCGCCGTAACTACGCGACCGCCGGAAGCATTTTCCTCATTAACCGCCAAGGCCACAAGGTTGATCCATTCCTGCCAATACACAGGATCACGGTCTTTGTCTTCCTTACGCAAACGCTCATGCCATTCTGGTGCACGACGACGAACCTTGAGCCCACCGGGCAGCACGCCGGTACGCTCCAAGGCAGAGTCTTTACACTCTTCCATCACTGCGTAAATGTGGATCAGGCCCGAACGAATTTCTTCCCGGCTGCGGTAGGTCAGCTCATTGGCCATCATGATTTCGGCAATGGACTTGCCGGTGTCTTTCACATGTTCCAACAACTGTGCCGCAGTGGTGAACGGATAAGGCTGTTTTTGCAGCTTTTCCTCAAGGTTCTTTTCGATGCGCTCTTCGGAACCTTCGCGCACGATGAAACCGCCACCAACAGAGAAGAAGGTTTCATTAACCAGTTCATTGCCTTTAGCATCGAGGGCCACAAACTTCACACCATTGGTGTGGCGAGGCAAAACGGTCAGCGGGTGCTGAACCATGTCCCCCACCGTGTACTTCAAATCTTTGCGCTGATCAAGCTGGGCAGCCAGCTGCAAGATGCCAGTGTCTTCCATCTGTGCCAGTCGCTCATCAACTTGGGCAGGAAGCACCTTTTCAGGCTCAAAACCTTCAAGTCCCAACATGATGGCGGTGAATGTTCCGTGCCCACGACCGGTAGCGGCCAGCGACCCATAGACATCAACCCGGATAGTCTCCAGGGCTGCTATCTTCTCTTCACGGATTACTTGGGCAATGAATGCGTGCGCCGCACGCATTGGCCCCACGGTGTGGCTGGAGGACGGTCCAATACCAACCGAGAAAAGATCGAATACGCTTACCGCCATGGCGGGTCACATCCTTAGAACTTGGGCATTCCGGTAGCCAACTGCCGGAAAGATGATGTGGTGTGCAAGAGGTCATCCTTGCAACGGGACATCCAAACAGTTATGGGTGGACAGATGTGGAGGAAAAACTGCGGGCCCGAAAAGCGAATGTTTCCGCCTTCCGGGCCCTCATCAATAGCTGATGATGTTACTCGGAAACCTTAGCCAGCTCCGGGTACAGCGGGTGAGCCTCGGCCAGCTTCAGAACTCGGTCCTTCAGCTCTGGCAAAACTGCAGTATTACCATCGGCACCAGCGATCAGTGTCTGCGCGATGATCTCCGCGACCTCAGCAAACGCAGCTTCCGAGAAGCCACGGGTTGCCAGTGCTGGAGTACCAATGCGCAAGCCCGAAGTGGTCATTGGCGGACGTGGGTCAAATGGAACCGCGTTGCGGTTAACCGTGATCTCCACCTGTGCCAAAAGATCTTCTGCCTGCTGTCCGTCAAGCTCCGAGTTACGAAGGTCAACGAGCACCAGATGCACATCGGTGCCACCGGTCAAAACGCTGATGCCCTTGGCAGCAACATCTTCCTGGGTCAGGCGCTCAGCAAGAATGCGTGAACCAGCCAAGGTGCGCTGCTGGCGTTCCTTGAACTCTTCGGAAGCTGCAATCTTGAAGGCTACAGCCTTACCAGCGATGACGTGCTCCAGTGGACCACCCTGCTGGCCTGGGAAGACTGCAGAGTTAATCTTCTTGGCAATATCCGCGTCGATGGACAGGATGATGCCACCACGAGGACCGGCAAGGGTCTTGTGGGTGGTGGAGGTAACCACGTGTGCGTAAGGCACAGGAGATGGGTGCAAACCAGCTGCAACCAGACCTGCAAAGTGAGCCATATCCACGAACAGGTAAGCGCCGACCTTGTCAGCGATTTCGCGGAAGCGCTTGAAGTCCAGCTGACGTGGGTAAGCGGACCAACCAGCAACGATCATCTTTGGCTGGTTCTCCACGGCAAGGCGCTCAACCTCGTCCATGTTCACCAGGTTGGTCTCTTCATTTACACCGTAAGGAACGATGTTGAATAGACGACCGGAGAAGTTGATCTTCATGCCGTGGGTTAGGTGACCACCATGTGCCAGGTTCAAACCCAGTACGGTGTCGCCTGGGCGAACCAGTGCGTGATAAACCGAAGCGTTAGCCTGAGCGCCGGAGTGTGGCTGAACGTTGGCGTATTCGGCGCCAAAAAGAGCCTTGAGGCGATCGATGGCCAGCGTCTCAATGACGTCAACCTCTTCGCAACCACCGTAGTAGCGGCGTCCTGGGTAACCTTCGGCGTACTTGTTGGTCAGCACCGAACCCTGAGCCTGCATGACAGCCTGGGCAGTGTGGTTCTCCGAGGCGATCATTTCCAGGCCACGCTGCTGGCGAGCCAGCTCGGCGTCGATGCGCTGTGCTACCTCAGGATCCAGAGTTGCTAGGGACTGGGTCAGCGATGCTGGTGCCAGGGATTCAAAAGTCTGGTTGCTCATTACTGGACATCTCCACCGTTCGCGCTTGCGTAGTCTGCTGCCGAAAGTAGCGGACCTTCTTCGGTGACCTCTACGGTGAACAGCCAGCCGGCACCGTATGGGTCTTCGTTCAGGATTGCCGGGTTGTCTACAGCCTCGTCGTTGATCGCAACTACGGTGCCGGTAACAGGCGAGAACAGGTCGGAAACCGACTTGGTGGACTCAACTTCACCACAGGTTTCACCTGCGCTGACCGAATCGCCAACCTCTGGCAGGTCTACGTAGACTACGTCGCCCAAGGCGTCAGCAGCGATCTGGGTGATGCCGACCTTGGCTGGGGACGATGCGTCGATCCACTCATGTTCTGCCGAGTAGCGTAATGACGAAAGAACTTTACTCACGGTATTTCCTCTCCCAAGGGAATAAGCGGGCGTATGGCTAGGCCCTACTGATGTTTAACGTTACTTGGCTCGCGTGTAGAACGGCAGTTCGACGACGACAAATGGCAAAGTCTTACCTCGCAGATCAACCTCTAGCTCGGTACCAACTTCACTGTATTGCGCATCCACATACCCCAGGGCTACCGGGTAGCTGAGGGTCGGAGATGGCTGTCCTGAGGTGATTTCACCAACAGTAGCGCCGTCCTTAACGATGGCGTAGCCACCGCGTCCGGCGCGCTTGCCCAGACCCTTCAGACCGACCAGCTTGCGTGCTGGAGTCTGCTCTCGCAGGGCTTCAAGAGCCTTTCGGCCCACAAAGTCTTCTTCCTTCTTAAAAGAGACTACAGGGCCAAATCCCGCATCAAATGGGGTGCGTTCTAGGCTTAGCTCGTTGCCGTACAACGGCATGCCAGCTTCCAGACGCAGCGAGTCACGTGCGGCAAGGCCACACGGAACCAACTCGTGATCCGCACCAATTGTGACAATTTTTTCCCACAGCTCAGCCGCTTGATCATTGTTGATGATCAATTCGAAGCCATCCTCGCCGGTGTATCCTGTGCGCGCAACCAGAACGTCAAGACCGCCGAGCACCAGATAAACCGCTGCGTAATATTTCAACTCTGTGACGGAGTCAACGGTGCTTTGGTCAGCTGCCAGCTTGGAGACGATGTCCTGCGCGTTCGGTCCCTGCACTGCAATCAGCGACTGACGCTCCGAAGCGTTATCGACCTGGACATCAAATTTAGCTGCACGCTCTGCAAGGGCTGCGGCTACCACCACAGCGTTGCCAGCGTTAGGAACCACAAGGAATTTTTCTTCTTCAAGGCGGTACACGATCAAGTCATCAATGATCTTGCCGTCATCATTGAGGATCAGCGAGTACTTGGCCTTGCCCACCTTCATGATGCCAAAGTTGCCTGCCAGCGCGGTGTTCAGCGCGGTGACCGCTTCCGGTCCAGCCAGGTACACCTCGCCCATATGGGACAGGTCAAAAAGCCCAGCAGTGGAACGAACAGCCTTGTGCTCGGCCAATTCTGAACCGTACTTCAGTGGCATATCCCAGCCACCGAAGTCAGTGAAGTTTGCGCCCAGCTCTTTGTGCTGCTCGTACAGGGCGGTGCACTTTAGTTCTTGGGTAGTCTCAGTCATCGCGAAATCCTCTTAGTCTTCAAAGGCTTCAGGAGCCGGGCAGGAGCAGATCAGGTTACGGTCGCCGGAGGCGCCATCAATACGGCCAACGGCCGGGAAGTACTTGTCGAACTTCAGACGCGATACCGGGAACGCAGCCTGCTCTACCGAGTACTTGCGGTCCCAGTTGCTGTTGACCACGGCGGTAACGGTGTGTGGAGCGTGGCGCAGTGGCGACTGTTCAATGGTGTAAACGCCCGAGAGCACTTCTTCCATTTCCTGACGGATGGTGATCATCGCTTCGATGAAGCGCTCAATCTCGCCCAAGTCCTCAGACTCGGTTGGTTCCACCATCAGGGTGCCTGCTACTGGGAAGGACAAGGTTGGTGCGTGGAAGCCGAAGTCGATCAGGCGCTTGGCCACATCTTCTGCGGTCACCCCAGTCTTGGCGGTCAATTCGCGCAGGTCAAGGATGCACTCGTGGGCAACCAATTCCTTGTTACCGGTAAACAGTACTGGGAAGTGCTCGTTCAGACGCTTGGCAATGTAGTTGGCGTTCAAAATTGCATGCTTGGTAGCTTCGGTCAGACCGTCGCCGCCCATCATCGCAATGTAAGCCCAAGAGATTGGCAGTACGCCGGCCGAACCGAAAGCGGTAGCAACCACTGGCACACCGTCACGTTCGGTGTAGGTGCCCGAAGCGTCGCCTGGCAGGAATGGCAAGAGGTGCTCGCCTACGCCGATTGGGCCAACGCCTGGGCCGCCACCACCGTGAGGGATGCAGAAGGTCTTGTGCAGGTTCAGGTGCGAAACGTCGCCACCGAAGGAACCTGGCTGTGCCAGACCAACCAGTGCGTTCATGTTGGCACCGTCGATGTATACCTGGCCGCCGGCGGCGTGGATCTTGTCGCACACTTCGCGTACGTCAGCGTCGTACACACCGTGAGTGGATGGGTAGGTAATCATGATCGCAGCCAACACGTCCTTGTTGGCTTCGATCTTGGCATCCAGGTCATTGGAATCGATGGTGCCATCGGCAGCAGTCTTTACAACGACAACCTTCATGCCAGCCAGTACCGCGGAAGCCGCGTTGGTGCCGTGAGCCGAGGCTGGGATCAGGCAGACATTTCGCTGACCCTCGCCGCGTGATGCGTGGTAGTCCGAGATGGCTAGCAGGCCCGCGTATTCACCCTGGGAACCAGCGTTTGGTTGGATGGAGACGCCAGCGTAACCAGTGATCGCGGTCAGTCGACCTTCAAGGTCGGTGATCAGTTCACGCCAACCTTCGGTCTGCTCTGCCGGCGCGTAAGGGTGGATGGAAGCGAACTCTGGCCAGGTGATGGATTCCATTTCGGCAGCCGAGTTCAGCTTCATGGTGCACGAGCCCAATGGGATCATGGTGCGGTCCAGTGCCAGGTCGCGGTCCGAGAGACGACGCAGGTAACGCATCATCTGGGTCTCGGAAGAGATGGTGTTGAAGATCGGGTGGGTCAGGTAGTCGCTGGTGCGAACCTGCGACTCTGGGATCTCAAAGCCTTCTGGAGCCGAAAGCTCTACGCCGAAGACCTCAAGAAGGGATTTGACGATGCTTGAGGTGGTGGCCTCATCGGTGGAGATACCAACCTGGGTGTCGTTGACCTTGCGCAGGTTGATGCCCGCGGTGATCGCCTTGGAGATGATTTCCTCGGCGTTCTTCACGTTCACCACAACGGTGTCGAAGAAGGTATCGGATGCGAGGGTGAAGCCGCCCGCTACCAGCGAGGTGGCAATCACGCGAGCGTGGTTGTTGGCGCGGGTTGCGATCTGCTTCAAACCGGCTGGGCCGTGGTACACCGCGTACATCGAGGCACAAATGGCCAACAATGCCTGAGCGGTACAGATGTTGGAGGTCGCCTTCTCGCGGCGGATGTGCTGCTCGCGGGTCTGCAGTGCCAGACGGTAGGCAGGAACGCCAGCGTCATCAACCGAGACACCAACCAGGCGACCTGGCATCGAGCGGGTCAGGCCATCGGCAACGGCCATGTAGGCCGCGTGTGGACCACCGAAGAACAGTGGAACACCAAAGCGCTGGGTGTTGCCCACAGCGATATCGGCACCCTGTTCACCCGGAGGGGTGATCATGGTCAGGGCCAGTAGGTCAGCGATGACGGTGACCATTGCGCCAGCGTCCTTGGCGGCTGCGATGATGCTTGCGTGGTCTGCGATGGAGCCGTTGTTACCTGGCTGCTGCAAGACGATGCCGGAGATGTCGCCTTCTGGCAGGCCTGCGGAGAGGTCAGCAACTTCAACTTCGAAGCCCAGTGCGTCGGCACGGCCCTGCACAACTTTGAGGGTCTGCGGGAAGATGTTGGAGTCCAGGACGGTCTTGCCCTTGGCCTTCTTCTTATTGGCACGGCGCATCATCAGCACAGCCTCTGCGGCGGCCGAAGATTCGTCCAGCAAAGAAGCGTTGGCGATTGGCAGACCGGTCAGATCCATCACCATGGTCTGGAAGTTCAGTAGGGCTTCGAGGCGGCCCTGAGAGATTTCTGGCTGGTACGGGGTGTAAGCGGTGTACCAGGCTGGGTTTTCGACAATGTTGCGTCGAATCACCGCTGGGGTGAGGGTGTCGTAGAAGCCCTGACCAATCATCTGGGTCTTCATGACGTTTTTGGAGGCTACCGCACGCAGGTGGGCCAGCGCTTCGGTTTCACTTAGTGCTGCTGGAATATCCAGTGCGGCACCTTGTCGGATATCTGCGGGAACTGCGGTATCAATCAGTGATTCAAGGCTGTCGTAGCCAAGAGTCTGAAGCATGGTGGCGACGTCAGAAAGACGCGGGCCGATGTGGCGAGTAACGAATTCACTGTTCGTAGAAGCCGAAGTCTGCGTGATGGTCATGGTGCTGGAGTCTCCACGGGATCTGTCTTGGCGCATGCCAAAGGAAGGACGCTTTGCCTCCCCATCCCTGTTGCACTACCTGAGAGTTTTACGTGTTCGGCCAACAAAGCCGAGCACTTGCACCTTCGGTGAACCGGATCTGGCCGGCTACTTTCCAGAGTTGCCTCGTGATGGCGGTACGGGGGCCTGAGAGTTTCCTGGGGAGGAATTGCTCCTACGGCGCCCGTCCATGGTGTGAACGGGACTCTCCCGCCATCCGTCTATGGCGTGTGCTGCTGATCTTAGATCTGCAACACACAACCATGTTACCTGCCTCGCGCTCTAGGACAAAGAGTCGGACTGCGTTGAACTGTCACAAAAGTTTTACTTCGTGGCCGCCGCGAGTTGAACGTACTGCGGATACCTTGCTGACAAGGAATCACCCGAGGATGTACCCGAGAGCCTGCGCCTAACCCAAGGAACCAAATGTTCGGTAGCCCAACCCAATTCTTGCTTCAGCTTTTCGCTACGAGAGGTCACCGCGTGATCCGGCAGAACCGGAGCCTGAAGTTTATCTGCCCAGTTTTCGTCGGTGACCTGGTGTCGTCCAAGAACGTCAAGAACCCTCGCGGCCATCAGTGCATGTCCCAGCTCGTTCATGTGCAGGCGATCTACAGACCAATAACGCAAGTCTGAGAATTCGCGCCAACGCCAGTAGTCCGCAATGACCGCGCCGTACTTATCGGCAATCTCGCGAATTTTCTCGTTATAGATCGCAGTACGCGGACGGGTCTTGGAGAACAAGGGAGATTCGACAGTGTCAAAACCGGTGAAGAGTACAACGGTGCTTCCGGCCTCGGTGAAGCGTCGGACCATCCCTTCATAACTACGCATCAGCGCATCAAGATCTGCTCTGGGGCGCAAGATGTCGTTTCCGCCGGCGTAGATGCTCACCAGATCTGGCTTCATGGACAGGCCTTGGTCCAGTTGCTGGTTGATGACCTGACCGATTTTCTTTCCGCGTACCGCGAGGTTGGCGTATTCCCAGTCGCCCTGCGCGCTGAGCACTTCAGCGACTCGGTCGGCCCATCCGCGCACCTGGTTAGGTCGATTCGAATCTACGTCGCCGACGCCTTCGGTGAACGAATCACCCAATGCCAAATACTTCTTCACTTCAATCTCACTTTTGTATCTGCTAAATTTTTCTGTTCACTGCCAAGGTTCAGTTTGCCAAGGTTCAGTTTGATTTAGCCTTGGCGTTCTTGGCGAGGATCAGCTGGCGCGCCAGCTGACTGAGCTTGACCCCGGTAGATGTGTCTTTGGGTCCTTCGTTGCGCGAGGGAATGAAGCCAAAGCCGAGCTGGTAGGCAGGGTCGGCAAAGGCCAAAGATGAGTTAGCTCCGTCGTGACCGTAGGCGAAGATGGAGCCGTAATTATTGCGGGCGGTAGCCTTCATGAATCCCAAGGCAAAAGCCTGCAACAAACCGTTGCTTCGATCCAGTCCGTAAACCAGTTCGGTGGAGACCTGTGACCAGGTGTCCGCGCTGAGGAATCCTTGCATCGCGCCGAGGGATGGAACGGCGCCGAAGGATGCGGCATAGATTCCGGCTAGGCCTTGAGCATTGGCGACTGCTCCCATGGACGCCGGGCCGATCTCACGTACCTGGGCTGCGTTGGCCAGTTCATGCCAGTTGTAAACCGGGCCGTCTGCCAGAGCGAATCCGGAGGCGGAGTTGACCGCTAGGCCAGCTGGCGAGAAGGGATCAAAAAATTCGCCCGGTGCTTCAACGCCGGCTAAGACATCTCGGTAACGCGATTCCAGCGAGGGGTCTTGTCCGATATAAACGTCGGCCGAAAGAGGTTTACGGATGCGCTCTTCAAAAACATCTTTAAGCTCTTTGCCGGCGACGCGGCGAACCAGTTCTTCCATCAGTACGCCCATGGTGATGGCGTGATATCCAACGATGTTCTGACCCAGCGGCCAGATGCTTGGCATGGACGCCAGAACCTTGGCATATTCAGCCGAGTTCAGTAGGACTTCACTTGGTACACCGCCGGGAACACCAAGAACGCCAGCCTGGTGACTGAGCACCTCGCCAACGGTGAGCTTATTCTTTCCACCGGCGCCAAATTCTGGCCAGTAGGTGGTCATTGGGGCAGCTGGATCAATCAGGCCATCTTGGACGAGTAAGGCGATGACCAGTGCGCCCATGCCTTTGGTACACGAGAAGACACAGGTCAGTGCATCCGCCGCTAAATGCTCACCGACGCTGTGGCTGAGCACGAGTTCACCCCGGTGATAAACAGCGAGCTGTGCCGAGTAGTTTTCTTCTTCAGCAGCTCGTGCTTCCAGAGCTTGAGCCAAAGGTGCGAAATCTTCGCTAATCACCGAGTCCATCTACGTCCTTAAAGTGCTTGTCGCTTTTCAACTAACCCTAGTCGGATCCAGCGCAATTCTCACTTGGCTCGCCAACATGCTACTAAGATCCCATGCGTATGTCAGGTCACAGCTAGAGGGGCGTAGTACCGCTTATCGTCATTTTGCAACCTTTGGACTCGTGATACTGTGAGCCAACTCAGAAGACGGTTTGCCGACTATGGGTGCAACAACTAAATTTGTCATGCTTGCCACCTACTACTGAAGGAGATGATCTCGATCGCATGACTGTGAATAGTGACACGCCAGTACCCCAGGGCCAGGATACAGAACTCAAGCGGGTGATCGGCCCCAAGCTGCTGCTATTCCTCATCATGGGCGATATCATCGGCGCAGGCATTTTTGCCATCACCGGTAAGGTTGCTGGCCAAGTGGGTGGCGCGGCCTGGTTGCCGTTCCTCGTTGCTTTTGCCATCGCAACTTTGACCGCTTTTAGCTACCTCGAACTGGTCACCAAGTACCCACACGCCGCTGGCGCGGCTCTGTACGTGCACAAAGCTTTTGGCATCCATTTTGTCACTTTCATCGTGGCTTTCACCGTGGCCTGTTCAGGCATTACTAGTGCCGCGACCTCAGCAACCTTGGTTGGTCAGAACCTTCTGATCGGTTTTGGCCAGTTCATTGATGGTGTCCCCACCACGCCACAAGCGGGCATGTGGGCTGCCATTGCCATCATCGTGATCCTTGCGCTGATCAACTTGCGAGGTGTGGGTGAGAGCGTCAGGTTCAACCTCGTCTTGACCATTATTTCGCTGGCCATCATGGCAGTGATCATCGGCATCGGCTTCTCTGTTATTGCGTCCGGTCAGGGTGATATCAGCCGTCTTGTAGTCTTCGAGACCCCGTCGGACCGCAGTCTTTTTGCCGCGCTAACCATGGGTACCGCCATCGCCTTCTTCGCCATGGTTGGTTTTGAAGACTCGGTGAACTTGGTGGAAGAAACCAAGAATCCAAACAAGGTATTCCCGAAGATCATGTTTATTGGTCTGGGTTTGTGTGCAGTGATCTACATGCTCGTGGCTGTCACCGTGATCATGGTGATCCCTACCGGCGACTTGCTGAACCCGAAGAATCCAGATGCCGGTATCTTGCTGGACGTGGTGCGCCTGGGCGCCCCGAACATTCCGGTGGACGCTATCTTCCCGTTCTTGACCGTTTTTGCCGTGGTCAACACCGCGCTGATGAACATGCTGATGGCAAGCCGATTGCTCTACGGCATGGCCCGTCAAGGCGTGCTCCCGCAGTTCTTGGGCAAGGTGCACTCCACCCGCCGCTCCCCTTGGGTAGCCATCTTGTTCAGCACCGCGCTGGCCATTGCTTTGGTGGCTTACGTCAACTTGGATAGCGAGAACGGCATTGTTGGCTCGCTGGGTGGAACCACAGCACTGCTGTTGCTCTGCGTCTTCGCCGTAGTTAATGTTTCATTGCTGGTCTTGCGCCGCGAAAAGGCACCGGAAGATGCCTTCCGTACCCCGACCGTCATCCCGATTCTCGGCGTAGCCTTCTGCCTGTTCCTCGCCGGCCCGTGGGCCCGTTCGCGCGAGGACTGGGTGCAGTACGAAATTGCCGGCCTATTGCTGGTTATTGGCGTACTGCTCTGGGCAGTGACCTGGCTGGTCAACCGCATCAATTACAAAAAGGGCATTATCGAAACCCGCCCCGGGCACTACGAATAAATAGCATCGGGTACAGCTGTGGTCCACCGAGAATTTTTCTCGGTGGACCACAGTTCTTTAAGTCTCTAATCTCGCGCTGACCGCTACGCGGACTGCTCGATGGTTTCTTGACGGAAGCGAAGCTTCCAGCCCTGTTCGCCTAGTTGCCACCAGGAGGAGACCACCAAAACTTCAGAGTCGCTTGGCTTCATTCGGTAGGCCAGCAACACCATTTCTTCACTGATCTGTCGGGTGGCCAGAACCTGCATCTGACCCGTGGTGGGCAGTGCGGATCCGGAGCTCAACAGGGTGGCAATAGTTGCTACATCCAGTAGCCCACCGTGGCGGGTCACCTCTTGGTAGCTGGGGTGCAAGAAGTCGGCGATCTCAGTAAAGCTGGTGCGGATTTGTGGGTCGAGGAATCCTTGCTCCAGCTCATAAACCGTCGCGGCAAAGTCCCCGGATGTTGACACTAGCGCAGATACCTGTGCGGGTTGTTCGGCTTCGTGAGCTGGCTCAACTGGCTCTGCCGGCGCGGAAGTATTGGAAGCACTTGCCGCCGCTGGTGCTTGCGCGTTTCCCACCGTGTAACCGGGGCCAGCGTCAGGGGAAGTTCCCTTTTGATGAGCGGTGGCCGCTGCGCGAGCGCGTTCGTCGGCAGCCTCGTTCAGGTCGTGTCCAGCGTGGCCCTTGACCCATTCAAAGGTGTACTTGCGGCCGGTAATGGCCGAATCAAGTTCTTTGAGGATGTCTTGGTTCAACACCTGCTTGCCGTCGGCTTTTTTCCAGCCGCGCTTCTTCCAGCCCGGCATCCATTTGCTGATGCAGTTGATGGCGTACTGCGAATCGCAGAGAATCTTTAGTTCTTCATCAGGCAGGTGTGCGGTGGCCCGGAAGAGTTCAAGGACTGCTTGCAGCTCCCCCATATTGTTTGTTCCGTGGTCCCAACCACCGGCCGCCCAATTATTGTCATCCACGTACCAGGCCCAACCGGCCGGCCCTGGGTTACCTAGGGCGGATCCATCTGCAGCTGCAATGATCGTCATGCTTTAATCCTGCCACGCGTGATGCCTGCCTCTGACCTACCTATCGGGCCATGTCGCTGACGGTTCGACTCAAAACTAAAACTGAAGAAAAGCTCAAGAAATGGAAAACCCCTGAGCTGGCAGGTTTTGACGATTTCAAAACGTCACCCGAACCCAGGGGTTAAGACCACTTGGCCTAAGCGTTCTACTAGCTATGCCGAGTACAACGGGTTGTGGCCGGCTTGCACGCGCTCTTCGGCTCGAACTTCACCCGGTGCGGTGCCGTTGAGGAACGGACCGTTATCGGCCAACTGATCACGACCCGAGAGTTCTAACCAGTTTTCTAGCACTGGACCCTTCGGGATGATCTGGGTTGGGTTAATGTCTTCATGCACCACGTAGTAGTGAGCCTTGATCTGTTCAAAGTCGATGGTGTCACCAAAACCAGGGGTCTGGAACAGATCACGGGCATAACCCCAAAGGTTAGGCATCTCGACCAGCTTGTTGCGGTTGGTCTTGAAATGACCGTGATACACCGGATCAAAACGCACCAAGGTAGTAAACAGACGTACGTCCGCTTCGGTGATGTAGTCCCCCATCAAGAAACGACGGGTAGCAAGTCGCTCTTCCAGGAAATCCAACGTATCAAAAAGACGATCATAAGCGTCGCTGTAGGATTTCTGATCCCCAGCAAATCCTGCGCGATATACGCCGTTGTTCACTTCGGTGAAGATCCGCTTGATCAGCGGAAGCATTTCATCTAGCTGATCTTCCGGCACCAAATTTGGTGCACCCTCGCGATGGAATTCTTTCCACTGGGTGGATAGGTCCCAGGTGATTTGTGGGTAGTCATTGGTGACAACGGCACCGGATGGGATATCCACGATGGCCGGAACGGTGATGCCACGAGGGTAGTCAGCAAAGCGCTTGAAGTAGTTTTCTTGGATTCGTTCGGTGCCTAGAACTGGATCTTTCCCGTCTGGATCTAGATCAAAAGTCCAGCTGCGGGCGTCGTGGGTTGGCCCGGGAAGCCCAACGGACAAGGCATCTTCTAGGCCAAGCAGTCGGCGAACAATGAGGGTGCGGTTGGCCCAAGGGCAAGCACGAGCTGCCACCAAGCGGTAGCGCCCTGCTTCTACTGGCCACAGCTGGGCACCTTCAGAAACACCGGCCAACGGATGACCGATCTTGCTGTCGTTATGCTCATTGCTGTAATTTTCTGGCGCAGTATCAGCGACAATCCGGTCTTGGATGTAGTTGGTATCACGGGTGAATCCTCCGCCGGTGACATAGGCACCCTTCGTTGAATATTCTTCGCTCATCGTTTCCCTCCAAAGTCCTTCATGCTCTACACATTCAGTGTGCTTCCACATCGACCCTAGAACAACGGCTGCCCGTTGAACATGATGATGTGAATCAATATTTCGGCAGGTAGCTGGCCATCAGTTAATTGACGTGTCAGCCTATGTTGCCAAAACCAACCTTACACGAGATGATTGATGCGTCAACAAAATTTTATTGGGCTAACGATACAAGGGTGAAAGAAAATCATGAAGAGCGACGAGACCCGCTGGCTCACCGATAGCGAGCAGGAACTCTGGCGCACGATACGCGAGTTCCTCTGGCAATTCCCCAGCGCAATGGACCGTCAGTTACTCCGCGATGCACAAATGCAGTCCGGGGAATATTCGGTTTTGGCGGTACTTTCAGAGACTCCGGAACCAAGTTTACGTCCCGCTGACGTTGCTCAAGGACTTCGCTGGGACCGCTCCCGACTTTCACACCTGCTTCGTCGTATGGAAGCCAAGGGCTTGATCAGCCGTTGCTCGGATGAAACCGATCGCCGCGGTCACCAAATTGCGCTCACCGAATTGGGTCAACAAACCATCCAAAGTGCAGCGCCGACCCACGTCACCTTTGTGCGCGAAACGCTCTTTGATTCCCTTGATCCTGCAGAACGCAAAGCACTGGAATCCGCGTTGCCAAAGATCCTGGACTCACTGGAAAAGCAAGGGCTCAGAGACTCCTCCTGCTAGTTCCTTTGCGCGGCTAGCTCGCTGTTTTGAACTAATCGCGCAAAGCGACCACCAAGGGCCACCAGCTCGTCGAAGGTTCCTGCCTCAGCAATCTGGCCATCTTCGAGCACCACAATTTTATCCGCACGCATCACAGTGCTTAGCCGGTGTGCAATGAGCAGAGTAGTACGCCCAACTGCAAGCTCATCCAGCGCCTGCTGCACCAACGCTTCGGTGACTGTATCCAGTGCGCTAGTTGCCTCATCCAGCACCAGAACCTTTGGCTTGCGCAGCATGGTTCGAGCGATGGCCAGACGTTGCTGTTCTCCACCGGAGAACCGATGGCCACGCTGACCTACCTCAGTATCTATGCCCTGAGGCAACCCGCGGATGAGCTCTGCAATCTGTGCAGCTTCGAGCGCCTGCCACAGTTGAGCTTCGCTTGCTTCCGGTGCAGCCCAGAGCAGGTTGGCCCTGACAGTATCGTGCAGCAAGTAGCTCTCCTGAGCCACCACAGAGACCACATTCGCGATGCCTTCTGGCGCATAGTCTTTGAGGTCAACTCCGTCGAGCAGCACCTGTCCCGAAGTTGGGTCCAGCAATCGTGGAAGCAATGAGCCTAGAGTGGACTTACCGGAACCAGTAGAGCCAACCACTGCGGTCATCGTGCCGGCTTCAAGTGTCAGATTTAGTTGATCCAAGGTCGCCCGATTAGCTTGCGGGTAGCGGAAGCTCACGTTGCGAAGCTCTACGTACCCATGAACATTTTCTGGTTCCACCGGCTTTGGATTCTTCGGCACCGGTAATTCTTGGTCAGTATCAAGGTACTCAAAAACCCTGCTGAACAAGGCCATGGCCGAAACCCACTGAACCGATAGTTGCATCAAGCCCATGACTGGACGGAAGATCCCAGCTTGTAGCCCAGTGAAGGCAACCAGGGTACCGATACTCATTCCTTCGCCTGTCACCGGCAATCCGGCAGCCAGATAGAGGGCAGCTGGAATAGCCGCAAAAATGATGCTCATGGTGGCCATGCGCCAGCGTCCGGCTAGGGCGCTTTTCATTTCAAGGTCAATGAGCTTATGGCTGGAATCCGCGAAGACCGCAGCGTCCGCACTACCAGTGCCCATGATCTTGGACAGGCGTACTCCTGAGATGCTCAGCCGCTCTTCAATCAGCGAGGTCAGGTTAGACATCTCGCGCTGTCGCTTACCGGTGACCGCGCGCCGCAACTTTGCGGTCTGTTTGGCCAGCAAAATTGCCGGAGGGAAGACAATCAAAGAAATCAGACTGAGCTTCCAAGAGATAGCAACCATGGCTACTGCTGTTGCCACCACGGTGGTCAGGTTTGAAGCGATACTGGTTGCCGAATTGGTAATGACCGACTGCATCTGCCCGACATCATTGATCAATCGAGATTGGACGTCCCCTGAACGGGAGTTGGTGAAAAATCCGAGCGACTGTTTCTGTAAGTGGGTAAAGAGACCGGTACGCAGTCGGTGCATAACGCGCTGCCCCATCAAGGTGGCGCGCCACGTTTGCAGCACTTCCAGCACCGCGGTAGCTAGCGCAATGAGCACCAGTCCCCCGGCGCCGAACATCAGAAGCCGAACATTGCTATTGGGAATGGCGTCATCAATCAGCTCGCGGACAATGAAGGGTTGAGCGAGGCCAATGATGGACGAGGCTACGATCAGTAGGACCACGACGATGACAGAGCCCAGGTGCGGTCTAAAAAGTTCGGCCACACGCTTGAGTGAGACCGGATGCTCGGCTAGCCATTGTTTATCTTGGGCCGAATTTTTCATGCGGCCACCACCGGTAGGCGCGGCCGGTATTCCGCGCGTTGCTCCTGAACTCATAGACCCTCCCTCATCACTCTTTTCACACAAAGAATAGCAGAGGTAACCTCACTATGTGGTTTCATCTTGAATTTGTTCTGAAGAACACACTATTCTTGAAAGCATGCAGAACGAAGAGTCCAAGGATGACTTGGCAGATCTCTTTCTCCGGGCCTCGCGCGTTATCCGCGGGCGCTGGCGAGAAAACCTCATCCCCTTAGGGATCACCCCACATCAATCGCGAGTGTTGAGCCTGCTCAGCCATGCCGAAAACCAGGGGATGCGCAACTCGCACTTAGCAGAGCGACTACATATCGCCGCGCGCTCCACCACCGAGGTTGTCGACCAGCTTGAAGCTAAAGAGCTGGTGATCCGCACCCCGGATCCTGCAGACCGACGTGCCACACTCATCGCACTGAGCCCCAGTGGCAAGGCTCAAATAGGTGAGCTGACTCGGCTTAGACGCGAGAGCATGGACGGGTACTTTGAAAAGCTTCCGGGCGATGATCGCAAGGAGCTCACCCGCCTGCTGGAGATCCTAGACAGAGAAAATCCTCGCCCACGGCGCTCCGATTGCAAGCCTGCGAGCAGCAACTAGTTCTCAAAACCAAAAAGCGGCGGCCCTGAAAACCATTTAATGATTTTCAGGGCCGCCGCTTTGGAATAGTCCAAGGACTAAAATTCAGTTCTAGTTTTCGGTCTTCCCACGACGCCAGTAGCCCATGAAGGCCACCTGCTTGCGATCTAGACCCGCTTCACGCACCAAGTAACGGCGCATTTCCTTCACGGTCGCTGCCTCACCGGCAACCCACGCGTAGAACGGAGCGTTGTTGGCTTGGCCGGTCTCCCAAAGAATTTCGGAATCAATGTCAATGTCTTCAGGCTCGGCGTTGGTATCAACAACACCGGCTGCCGGGATTGCCACGACCTGGCGCAAGGCCGATCGTAGTAGCTCCCCGTGCTCACTATTTCCGCGGGTAAGCCACTGTACGGACACCCCAGAACGAGTCGAAGCACCCAGAATGTCGGTGGTCTCTGGCACCTCGATCAGGGCATGTCCGGTGACATGAGAAGGTAATGACTCAAGGATCGCACAAATTGCCGGAGCGGCCGTTTCATCCCCGGCCAGCACAATGCGGCCGGCATCGCCTGGACGGAATTCGATGCCGCCGTAGCTGGAATCATTGAGGAACTTATTAGGGCCAAGGAGCAACAGTTGGGCACCCACCTGGGCGCGATCACCAAACTCGGTGGCTGGACCGCCGTGTAGCTTTCCATCCACCATGTGTCCGTGCATCACAAAATCAATATCTAGCTCTGCAGTGAGCCCAGCGTTATCTCGGTGACCGGCTTCGCGGAAGGCACGAACGGTGTAGGTGCGCATGTAGCCGCGGGTGTCCGGATCAATGGATAACCAGCGCTTGTACCAACCGACTTGATCCGCTGGACTGGTCATCGCGTTCGGGCGCATCGAGGCAATTTCGTCGGTCAGCGCGGTACCGCCAGCTGGTGGCAGCAACAACTTGATCCGCATATCCAATGGGTGACTGTTGGTCCCAAAGTAATCCAGGTCGTTGCCGCTGAAAGTCAGACGGCGGAAGGAAGGTGAGAGATCTTGACGTTTGATCAAGGTGGTCTCAAAAGCCAACGTTGGAACGTGCTCGTAGGCCGGGCGAACGCTCTGTTCAGATTCGCCGGTCGTCTCATCTTGTTCTGCTTCAGCTGGCTGCGTACCGGTAGAAGGCTCAAGTGCTTTGGGCTCACTGCGGAAAATACCCTTGGAGGCCAGCACCTGCTCGGTGCGCAATACCCGGTGACGTCCGATAGGTAGAACCAGTGGAGTGCCACCCACCGGGTCAGGGATAACTCGGCTTGGCATCCCAAAAACGTCTTTAACTGTCTTTTCGGTCACCACTTCATTCGGGTGCCCGGCAGCGTAGATCTTTCCGTGACGCAGGGACACCAGATAATCGGCGTAGCGCGCTGCCAGGTTCAAGTCGTGCAACACAATGACTACGGTGATGCCGCGACTACGATTCAACTCGCTGACCACATCAAGCACCTCAAGCTGGTGCGCCACGTCCAAGAAGGTGGTGGGCTCATCAAGTAACAACAGGTCAGTTTCCTGGGCCAGCGCCATGGCGATCCAGACACGCTGACGCTGCCCACCAGAGAGCTCGTCGACTGCACGGTCGGCAAGCTCGGTGGTGCCGGTCATTTCCATTGCGTGGTTCACTGCCGCTTCATCTTCAGCGGAGAAGCGCTTGAATAAGCCCTGGTGTGGGTAACGACCACGGCTGATCAGCTCGCGGGCGGTGATTCCATCCGGCGCGGTTGGTGACTGTGGCAGCAGACCCAAAGTCTTTGCGACTTCCTTGGCCGGCTTGGAATGAATATCCGCCCCGTCCAACAGCACCTGCCCACCGGTGGGCTTAAGCAGTCGTGATAGGGCGCGCAAGAGGGTGGACTTGCCGCAACCGTTTGCGCCGACCACGATGCTCACCTGCCCGGTGGGGATGTCCAAGGACAGTTCGTCGACAATGGTGACCTTGTCATAGGCCAAGGTCAGATCGCTAGCCTGCAAAGTGGCCATGGATTAGCCCCCGTTTCCGGTTGAGTTGGCGCGCACCAAAATCCAAATCAGGAACGGTGCGCCGAATGCGCCGGTAATTACTCCTACCGGCAGTACAAGATCTGCGAACAAATTTGCTGCAAAAAAATTGGCGATAATCACCAGGGTTGCGCCGGTCAATCCGGCAAGGGGAATGTTGATTGGCCCGCGCGAAAGGGCCGCGCTAATCGGACCGGCAAGGAACGCCACAAAGGCCAGTGGCCCGGTCACTGCAATGGGCATCGCCCCCATAGCGACGGCCACAAACACCAGCAGCGTGCGAGCCTGGCTGACATTGACGCCCAGTGCGGCTGCCGAATCCTCGCCCAGTTCCAGCATTTTGAGCTGACGCAGCACAAAGGGAAGGAAGACTCCCCCAATAATTCCTAGGCTGATCAAGAGCACCAGGGCGCTACGCCAGTTGCTCGAAGACAGTGAACCGGAGAGCCAATGCATCACGTCGCTCGCGGTATTCACCTGAGCTTGGGTCAGAAGATATTGGATCAGTGCCTGCAGCATGGATCCGATGGCTAGCCCAGCCAAAATCAATCGTGGCCCGGTGCGTTTACCCGACGCTGAAAGCCAATAAATCAGCGCGGCGACAATCAGTCCACCGGCTAAGGCGAAGACGTTCAGTTTCCAGTCGGTATAACCCAGGGTGATCATCGCGAACACCGCGGCGGCCGAGGCACCGTAGCCCACGCCGATCACATCGGGGCTGGCCAGTGGGTTGCCCAGCCAACGCTGGAAGAGTGCGCCGGAGATACCAAGACCCGCACCAGCCAAGGCGCCAACAGCTACTCGTGGCAGCCTATCGGACATGATAATAAAGCTGGTTCCGGGGACCTTTTGGCCGCTAAGCACCTGTAGAACTTCGGTGGCAGGTAGGCGGTCGCGGCCCCAAAACAGGTAAGCCACGATGGAAAGAATGATGGCGACCGACATCCAGATGGTGGTTCGAAGCACCCGGTTTTTAGTCCTTTGCGGCCGGCTCTGTTCCGCTTTGTTTTGCTTCACCGTCTCTTGCGTCATTTCGTTGGTGCTCATAGGCTCACCGACTTCATGCCGCTGCGCATCATCAGGATAAAGAGGGGTCCGCCGATCATTGCGCACATGACGCCAACTTGGATTTCACTCGGTGGCGCGATCACTCGTCCCACGGTATCAGCCACCAATAAGAGAATCGGCCCGGCCAGCAAGGACCCAGGCATTAACCACCGGTAATCCGAGCCCACCAGTAAGCGCACGGCGTGCGGGATCATCAAGCCAACAAAGGCGATGGGCCCGGCCACCGCCGTGGCGGTACCGGCCAGGATGACCACACCGATCGAGCCCAGCAGGCGTGCTCGTCCTAAGTTGAAGCCTAGCGCGGTGGCAGTGTCATCTCCCATGGAGACGGCGTTGGACACCCGCGCGGTAGACAAAACGATTAATGCTCCAACGGCCACAACCGGCGCCGCACCAAGGAACGTGTCTAGTGGAGTGCTGGACAGGGATCCGATCTGCCACATGCGGAATCGATCTAGGGTGGAATCCGAGATCATCAGAATCGCGTTGGTGACGGCCCCTACGCCCACGGCCAGGGCCGCGCCGCCTAGGGCCAGCTTGATTGGGGTGGCACCTTCACGCCCCACATTGGCCACCACGTACACCAAGGTCATCACCAGCGCCGCACCAATAAAGGCGGCAATCATGATCCCGGTCAGCGAGCTAACACCCAAAAAAGCGATGGCAACCACCACGCTCATCGCGGATCCTGCGTTCAGTCCCAGAATTCCGGTATCGGCCAACGGGTTGCGAGTTAGACCCTGCAGTCCTGCGCCGGCCATGCCCAAGGCGGCCCCGACCACGATGGCCCCGATGGTCCGTGCAAAGCGCGAAGCGACCACGCCTTGATCTCCGTTGGTGGCATCAAAATGCCACAGCGCATCACTGAGCGTGGACAGCGAAACGGCGCGTGCACCAAAGAGCAACGACGCGCAGATGGCAACTACCAACAACACTCCGAGGATGATAAATGCCCCGAGTTTGCGTGGCAGACGCGGACCGGCAGCTTCGTGCTCTGGGCGCGTCACACTTTCAGTCGAGGTCATAGGTTCCTACACTCATTGCTATGGATCATCTTTCCGCTCCCACCCTGATTGCTCCGGGTATCGCTTTGTTGCAGGCCGATAACCCTTCGGAAATGACGTTGGATGGGACTAACTCCTATTTGCTCTTCGACCCGAAAATTTCTGCGTTGAGCCCCGGTACCCCGGTGGTGTTGATTGATCCAGGACCCGAGCTTCCCGCTCATTTGGAATCGCTGGCCCAATTTGAAATTCAGTTGGTGCTGATCACGCACCGCCATGGCGACCACACCGACGGTATCAACTACCTGCATCGGCTGTGCCAGGCACCGGTTCGCGCCCAGTTGAACGAATACTGCCGGGATGCGGCAGCGTTGGAAGACCACGAAGTCATTAGCTGCGCGGGCATCAACGTTCAGGTTCATTTCACTCCGGGCCACACCTCGGACTCGGTGTGCTTTACGCTCAACGGTGTCAGCCCGCACCTGTTCACCGGCGATACCGTGTTGGGTCGCGGGACCACTATTTTGGATCATCCGGATGGAACGCTGGAAGATTACCTTGCTTCCTTGGATCGGCTGCTGCGCCTTGATGACATGCCCTTGCATCCAGCGCACGGTGAGCAACACACTGCCTCGCATCAGTTGTTGCGTGCCTACCTTGCGCATCGTGAGTCCCGATTGGATGAAGTTCGTGGGGCCCTGATTAAACTCGGCAAGGCCGGGGCGGACGTTGACCCAGCTCAATTGCTGGACGTTGTCTACCCCGACCTGGATCCGCGCCTGGTTGGCGCGGCTAGCCGATCCTTGGAAGCGCAGTTGCACTATCTAGCGTCGAATCGCTAGCAGTTACTTTGCTTTGGCTGCGTTTTCGGCAGCCTTTACGATTTTTGGAACCACGGTGTCCAAGGACCATTCCAGGGACAGCGGCGAAGCTGCCGAGATAGCTAGGGTTGCTTCATCGGTGCCTGGCAGTGCCACCGCGTCACTCTTCACCGCAGGGATCTGACCGTACAGCGGCTGCGACTTCACGATGTCTTTAGTGGTGTTACCGGCGATCGCTGAGGAGAAGACGATATCTGAATCCCACTCGTTGACTTTTTCAGGGGAAACGGTGAAGAAGAACGTATCCTTGGTGGCGTTGTTCTGCACGTAGTCAGCCTGCTTCATGCCCAATGCCGTCAAGAAGCGTGGACGGGTGTCGCCTTCGGAGTACACGTACGCGGTATCCGGGGCGGACAAGTCAGCTGCGATGAAGGTTGTATCCTTCAGGACTGGGTTGTCTTCACCGACCTTAGCCAAGTCGCCTTCAACCTTCTTGATCAAGGTTTGTGCTTGATCTTCCTTACCGAGCATCTGACCGGCGGCTTCGGTGACTTCCTGCCAGCTGGAGGTGTAGTTCGGCTTGATTGGACCAACTACCGGTGCGATCTCTTCGAGCTTTTCGTACTGTTCCTTCTTCAGTCCCGAGTAAGGAGCGAAGATGACATCTGGCTTGCTCTTGGCGATGGCGGTGTAGTCAGGGTCATCACCGGTGGTGAACTGTGCTGGAGCCTTCTCGGAACCGATGGAGGCGTCAAGCTTGGCCAGCGCCTCGTCCTTCCACTGAGTGGAATTGTTTTTGTTCTGGCCGTAAGTGTCGGCATCCATGCCTACTGGAACGGTGTCCAAAGCCAACAACGTGTCAGCGTTGACCCATGAGATGGTAGCTACGCGCTCTGGCGCCTTATCAATCTTGGTCTCACCATAAATGTTCTTGATGGTGACCGGGGTGAAATCTTCGCCAGCTTTGGCTGATGAATCAGCCGAAGAATCTGCGGAAGTGCCCGAGGAACCGCAAGCGGTCAGGCTCAGAGCGAGGATTGCGGTGGACGCGGCGAAGATTCCGGCGCGACGTGAAATTTTCATGGGTCGGTGATTCCAGACTATGCGAGGTTCTGTGAAACATTACTGCCAAGATAGGTAAGGGTTACCTATCCGAGCCGTATGCCACGATACGCGGTAATCGGATCAATACGCAACACGAAGCGTACCTAATCACCGCCCATGAAGTGATGCTAACCATTTACTGAATCAGAGAATGGACCCTGATCACTGTCTTTATCTTCCAGCCGTTAGCAACTTTTTCGGATCCGCGACCAATATTGATGCCCTAACCAAAAGCAAACCAAGTAACACGGCGACAATAACGGTAAGCACCGTCAGTGGGCTGAGGATGACTGCCATCCCAGCCAACGGCAGGACCAGAACGGTCGAAGCGATCGCAAAACCGATCGACGCAGTCAGCGCCGGGATCATCAATGAATTAGTGCGCGCCGAATTCATGGTGGAGTACGGCATCCCTAGGCGGTGTAGTCCTGAGTACAGTGGCGCCCGGTCCAAGGTACTTGCGCTCTGGCTAATAGCGGAGGACGTAGCCACGCAAATGAAGGTTATTGCCAAGGTCACCAGAACGCCGGTGAGAATATCGCCGGGTAAATAGTCATACCAGGAGTGATCTATTACATCTGTTGCTGACTGTTGCATCAGGGCTGCGCCACTGCCTCCCACCACAGCAACAAATGAGGCCATCGCGACGCCGGAAACCTGTCGCCAAGACTCGGCGGGACTTTCCAAGATCATTCGTGCGGCCAGGAGCTGTTGTGGAGTTTTAGCCGTCTTGAGCTTGCGCTTGCCCACCTTAGAAACAAGGTAGGGGCCAACTAAGTTCAGCACGAGTAGTCCGAAACCAAAGCCAGCAAGAATCACCACGATGATTACGGCAATACTTTCAGTCACTTTCCCCAAATTGAGGAAGACCAAACACAACACAATGATGCTGCCTACCGAAATCAAAGCGCGGACCCAGCTTGGCACCGGCACCGTTCTGCGAGTAGCCACAGACAAGGGCGAGATAACTAACTTGCGTAGACCCGCAGCTGCGCTGATGGCGGAGAGAAGAACGACAGCGAATACTGCTATCGCAACAATCCAAGCCGGCAGATAAATGGCCTTGCCAATGGGTGCTCCTTGGAACCGAATCAATGACGCCAACGGAGCACAAGCCAAGTACAGCACCACACCGGCGAGCGCACCGGCACATGCCGTGGCAGCCGCTTGAATCACGGTCACCGCACTAATCTGTGCTCCGGTTCCACCGAGTAACCTCAGCGAAGATAGCGCCCGGTCATTAGCTCGTGCAGATAGTCTGGCAGCGGCTGACCCAAGTACTAGAAGCGGCACCACCAGGAGCACTACCGCTATTCCCGCCAATGGAAGATATGCTCCTTGAGCTTCGGCTTCAAAGCTGGTGAAGGAATACGCTCCACCAAGTACGATCAGCAGAATCGTGCTGACCATGCCGTAAGCACTGACGGTGAGAACTTGAGGTGCTAGACGAGCCTTGGCTGGGCGCCCCAGCAGCCAGGCTAGATGCAATAGGTTCATCGGGTTTGACCCACAAAAGTGCTGCTGCCCTGGCGGCTGTCACTGATCAGGTTTCCATCGCTGAGTTTCACGACGCGGTCACAGCGTGCAGCCACCGTAGGGTCATGGGTGACCATAACCAATGACTTTCCCTGACCGACAGTGCAATCTAGCAATATGTCCAATACTTCGGCGCCGGTTGCTGAATCCAACGCACCGGTGGGCTCATCGGCAAATACAACCATGGCCCCGGTAACTTGGGCACGGGCAATCGCTACACGCTGAGCCTGTCCTCCCGAGAGCTGACCAATTCGACGTTGTTCCATTCCAGCAAGACCCAACGCAGCCAAGGCTTGGCCTGCCTGTGCCATCGCAGCCTGACGAGCAGTGCCATTGATCATCAGAGCCATTGCCACGTTTTCCTCTGCAGTGAGCTCTGGGATCAACAGCCCCGCTTGAAAGACAAAGCCAAAGGACTCACGGCGCAGTTTGGTTCGGGCTTTGTCCTTGAGTTCCTGAAGATTTACTCTGCTCTGCCCGGGAAGATCCAAGATTAGACTTCCCGAGTCCGGCAGTTCAATGCCTGCCAGCGCGTGAAGTAACGTCGATTTGCCGGATCCTGAGGGACCCATAATTGCTAATGATTCTCCGAGAGAGATTTTCAGATTCACGCCGTTAAGCGCAACGGTGGGGCCGAAACTACGGCGAAGGTCTTGGGCATTGAGTACGGGTGGATGATCTACGGAATTTTCAAGCATGACTCAATGTTTTCAATATTGGCCTACTTGCACATCGGTGCACGGACCGAAGTAGCTACGAGCGGGGTTCATCCCTCAGTAGGAGCGATTCTGAGTTGAACCAGTACTACAGGAGTTCTTGAGTAACGAATGAAATTGGAACTGTACACGCAGCCCTTTTGCGCCCCCTGCGTTCGAACCCGTCAGACGGTCGCTAGGGCCCAAGAACTACTACCTGATTTAGAAGTAGAAGAAATCAACGTAGTTGAGCAGGTTCAACGCGGCGAGGATTTAGGGGTAACCAGCACCCCAATGATTCGTCTGATGCAGGACGACACGGAAAGATTCCGCGCCAGCAATACTCCTACTTTGCCTCAGTTGCTCACTGCTATTGCACAGGCCAGCGACTAGTCTCACGTAGTTCAGTGGCCATAGATGCACGGTTCTTCTGTCTTTATGGGGAAGAATAGATCAGGTGATAACTGTGCCCGGCGTTGAACATGAATGCTTCCAACGCGTCCTCGCTGATTCATCCAATCGCATTGAATGGCTTCGAGCACGAGCGCAGGGAATCACCGCCACAGATGTTGCCAAGCTTTCTACTGAGAAGTCCATCAAGAATGCAGCCTGGGACAAGCTCTACGGCAACGGGTTTTCCGGAAACCCCTACACCGACCATGGCCGTAAGCGCGAGCCAGTCATCGCCGCGTGGGTGCAAGAAAACTTCAATATTTTCCCGTCGTCCCAGCTTTTCCACTCCCAAGCTTCTCGACTGCATCTAGCCACTCCCGACGGACTGGGTTTTGATGCTTCGGGCGCTCCGGTCTTGGCAGAAATCAAGACCACCAATAAGCCATTCAAAAAGATCCCCAAGAACTACCTGCGCCAGATTCTGTGGCAGCAGCACGTTATTGGCGCAGAACGCACGCTATTCGTTTGGGAAGAACATCAGGACTTTATTCCTTTACGCGATGTGCCCGAGTACCTCTGGGTGGAACGCGATGACGACCTGATTCAGGACCTCATCGACAAGGCCGAGTCTTTAATCTCCGCTTTGCGCGAGGCAACTGCCAGACAGCAACGCTACGACGACTATGGTCCAGCAGCTCTTCGACTCTAAAACCAACTAAAGCATTTGATCCCCAACACCAAATATGGTGTTGGGGATCAAATGCTTAATTACATACGCAAGCCGGGATCATACGGTGTTGCCGGGAACCATCCGAGGATCGGGTAGGCACTCCGGGTAGCTTTCTAGTAGCTCGCCCAAAAGCTTTTCGCGGATCATATTGCGCAGACTCCACAGGTCTCCGGCATTTCGTGAGGAGAGGTAGATGGTCACGGTCTGTAGACCATTCTGAACATCCGTCACCAGAAGCTCATTTTCTCGGCCATCCCACCGGTCCGACGCTTCAAGTAGCTCGGTGGTGCGCTCGCGCAGGTAGGCCACCGGCGCATTAAGTTTCAGTTGCAACGCGACGTTGCCAGAAATTTCAGTGCTGCGACGTGACCAGTTCTCAAACGGTGTGGTGGTGAAATACGTGGAGGGCAGAATCATTCGGCGACCGTCCAACAGTAGGACCACCACATAGGACAGGGTGATTTCTTCAACCGAGCCACGCTCCCCCTCAACCACCACGGTGTCATCCACTCGGATTGAATCGGTGAAGGCAACTTGCAGCCCGGCAAACACATTGGCCAGCGTTGATTGCACAGCCAAACCGACAACTACCGAGGCCAGACCAGCTGAGGCCAAGAGTCCTGCGCCCAGGGCCCTGACTTGCTCGATGGTCAACAGCACGGCGGCTACTGCGAGGATGCACAATACGGCGATGAGCACGCGGCGCATCAACCCCACCTGAGTTTGCACCTTGGCCAAACGACGCCCAGGACCAAACTTTGATTCGAACCGCAGCATCATGCCTGATTCGATAACGCGCACCAGCTTGATGATGAACCACGTCAGGAAGATTACCAGGATGATCAGGATGACAAACTGCCACGGGTTGTACCAAGAACGGTCCCGGTAGAAGATGGCAAAGGCCGACTTGGCGATGATTGAGGTGACCAATCCAAAGAAGGGAAGTCGGGTAGCGCGAACATCGGCTTCTTCTACACCGATGCGTTTGAGCATGCGCCGCGCAACGGTACTAAAGGCGAAGGCTAAGAGCGCGGCAACGACTGCACCGGCCAGAACGACAGCCCAGAATTGCATGGACTCAGGAAGAAAGCTTGAAACTTTTATAACTTCCTCGACCGTATCGTCTATAGGTTCAACGGGGGTAGGTGACATGTTTTAAGGATGGCACAAGGCACTAGAAAAATGCTGTGCAGAAACTTGTTGAATCCTTGTCTAGGCCGTTATTTTTCAGCGGTTTTGCTCACAGTACCCGTTGTGGATTTGGTGCTGGCGGTGCCGGATACCGCATGAGGACTAAGCATGGATCTCTTGATTACGTTTTGCTAGGCCCTGCGCGTAACACCCGATCAACCTGAGGATTAATGTGCCACCATGCTAAGTATGAGCCGAACATTTGCTTATCAGCAGGTTGATGTCTTCGCGCCCACTGCTTTTAATGGCAATGGGCTAGGAGTCGTATTCGACGCTGATCAACTCACTGATGACCAGATGCAACATTTCGCCCAGTGGCTGAACCTTGCCGAAACGGTATTTTTTGTTGAGCCCACTTCCGAAGAGGCCGACTACGCAATCCGTATTTTCACTCCGAGTACCGAGCTGCCCTTCGCCGGGCATCCCACCTTGGGTGCGGCGCATGCTTGGTTAGAGTCAGGCGGAGTCCCCGGCCCGGGCGGAAATCTCATTCAACAGTGCGAAGCAGGATTGGTTCCGGTCCGCGTAGAACGCGAAAGCACCGACAGCCATTCACGTCGCCTGGCCTTCTTAGCTCCTCCACTGACTCGTTCAGGCCCTTTGGAACCTGATGTCCTGCAATGGGCCATTAGTGGCCTGGGCATTCACGAGGACGACGTGGTTGACCACCAGTGGCTGGTCAACGGTCCACATCCTGCGGGTCTCGTTCTGCGCGATGCAGATATCGTTCTGGGGATTGAACCAGACTACGAAGCCCTGCAAGGGCTTGAAGTTGGAGTCATCGGACCTTATACGGCGTCCAGTGTTTCTCACGGCGTCTGGCAGCCACGTGGTTCAGTACTCCCCCGGGTTTCTGGAACCCGAGAAGAACTTCGCCCCCTAGATTTCTCCGACCTTGAACGTTCCGAAGAACGCTTTGGCTCGGTAGTTCTGCAACCGCCTGCCGACTTCGAGGTACGCGCCTTTATCTCGGGAGAAGCGGTGCCAGAAGATCCAGCCACCGGTTCACTGAACGCGGCCTTCGGCATTTGGCTGACTCAGTCCGGTTACGCTCCGCAGCGATACACCGTACGCCAGGGAACCCGAGTTGGTCGTGGCGCGATCTTGCATATCGAAGCCACCGAAAAAGGTGTGTGGGTCAGTGGCGATGTGGAGACTCGCATTTCAGGTGATGTGAGTTTCGACTGATTCGCCCTCATAGGCTAACTATTGATTCCTTTGTCGGCAATCAGGCACTAACCTTGACCAGTGCCTGAAACTGCGAACCCTAATACTGACTTTGATAAGAAAGCCGCGTGGCGTGCCCTCTGGGCATTAGTCATCGGCTTCTTCATGATCCTGTTGGACACCACGATTGTCTCCACAGCGATGCCTTCCATCATGACTTCTTTGGATGCTGACATATCCAGCATCTTGTGGGTCAACAGCGCCTACCTGCTCACCTTTGCAGTGCCGCTACTGGTCACTGGACGCCTTGGCGACCGCTTTGGACCACGCAATATCTACCTCATCGGTATGGTCATCTTCTCCTTGGCTTCACTGTGGTGCGGCCTGTCTGATTCGCTGGGCTCATTGGTTGCAGCCCGCGCGGTTCAGGGCTTGGGTGCAGCGATGATCTCGCCCCAGGCGATGACCATGATTACCCGTCTGTTCCCTTACCAGCACCGCGGTGCTGCCATGGGACTGTGGGGCGCCGTTGCAGGTATTGCCTCGCTGATCGGCCCTATCGCCGGCGGCCTATTAGTTGACTCCGTGGGCTGGGAATGGATCTTCTTCATCAACCTGCCTATTGCTGTAGTCAGCTTGGTCATGGTCTTCAAGTTTGTTCCGCGTTTGGCCCCGCAGGCCCACTCCTTTGACTGGCTGGGTGTTGCGCTCTCGGCAGTGGCGATGTTCTGCCTGGTCTTTGGTATTCAGGAAGGCCAGTCCTCGAACTGGGAGCCATTCATTGGCCCAATTTCCTCATGGCACCTAATCATTGCCGGCATCCTACTGATGGCCGTTTTTGTGTGGTGGCAGAACAAGACCAAATCTGAGCCACTGGTTCCGCTGCGTCTATTCAAGGTCCGCAACTTTTCGCTGGCCAACGTTGCCATCGCAGCCATGGGCGTCACTATCGCCACCATGAGCTTGCCAATGGTCTTCTTCTTGCAGAACGTTCGTGGACTGACTCCTACCGAGTCTGCGCTGATGATTTCACCTATGGCCGTGGTTGGTATTTTCATCGCCCCACGCTTGGGCAAGATGGTCAACAAGCTCAGCCCACGCAAACTCGCAGTTCCGGGCTTCATACTCTTTGGTGGCGCCACGGTGGTTTATGCGTTCATGATGCACGCCGAGATTCCGTTGTGGACGTTGCTGATTCCTTCGGCCGTTCAGGGTGTCGGCTCTGCAATGATTTGGCCGTCGCTCTCCTTGGCTGCCACCCGCGACCTCACTCCACGCGATGCTGGAGCTGGCTCCGGTATCTACAACACCACCCGTCAGATCGGTTCGGTGCTGGGTTCAGCATTGATCGCGGTGATGATGGATTCTCGTGTCCAGGCACAGATCGAAAAGGCCGGATCTAAAGATCCAGCAACGCTGATGGAAGCAACATCGGTTGGTCTGGGTCAGGCACTGTTGCTACCCGGATTTGTCGCTGTCGCCGCCGTGATCGTGGCAGCATTCCTCAGCCCTGGCAAGAAAGCCTAGCTTCAAGGCCTGCTGCCCGTAGGCACGAAAAACGCCCTTGCGATTAACGATCAATCGTCATTCGCAAGGGCGTTTCTCTGTGCTAATTAGACCTTGTCCGAAGGGCCGTCGGTGTTGTCACCCTTGAACTCATCGACCTTTTCGCCAATTTTCTCTTGAGCATCAGCAGCAAAGTCTTTGATGTTCTCGGTGGCTTCACCGGCGAACTCTTTTGCGCTCTCGACTGCTTCGCCCAGCTTCTTCTTTGCATCATCTAAGAAACCCATTGGTTCTCCTCTTAGCTTGTGTTCCAAATCTAACCACTAACAACGCCAGCCTTCAGGCTCAACTTACCGCTGGTGAACTTTGAGAGTCAGCAACGGCGCAATGCTATTTGTCTTTCTTGACCTTCTTGGCGCCCTTACGAGCAAAGATCAATGCAGCTGCGATACCTGCAAGCCAGAAGTCCTTGGCCAACGCGGTGCCGTCTGCACTTGGACGTACGCCATCAGATTCGGTCATACCTGGGGTACGTAGGTAGGAGGAGAGTAGAACTGCAGAGAATGCACCCAGTCCTAGACCCGCCAAACGTGATGGCACCAGTGGCAGCAACAGTGCGCTACCCAGTGAGATTTCCGAGATGGAAACAACCTTGCCAAAGACACTTGGTTCTAGTTCGGCTAGCTGAGGCACACCGTTGGAGGCCATCTGCTGCAGACCGGCTGCGCTAGCTTCATCAATGCGCAGCTTGTTGATGCCGCTGTTGAGAATGAATGCGCCACTGACCAATCGTAGTGCGGCGTTTGCGATCGAGATTCCCATGGGCCCTCACTTCTCTTTCCGTTGTGAACAAAAAGCGTTCCATAAAAGAACGCGTTACTGTTCAGCGTAGTCATGGCGGGTGTGGTTCACAATCATTTCGACGGCGCGCTTGTCTGTTCTCAGGATTCTGTAAACAAGTTTCGTGCTAAATTCGTAAATCATGATCGCTTCTTCCGCTGTACCTCCGGCCGCACTTGATTTGCTAATTTCACAAGGCTTTGACGCCACAAGTGTTGATGAGCTGGCAACCGCCGCAGGGATCTCACGTTCTACTTTCTTCCGCCGTTTTGGCTCCAAAGAGAACATGGTATTTGCCGACCAAGAAATGATCATCACCCACGTTCAGACAACTCTGGCTGCCTCATCCGTGGACGCAATTTCGACCCTTGTTGATGCGGCCCATGTAGTTTTTGATCAGTACACGGTTAATCCAGAAGGAGCTCAGCTGCGCCATAAGCTGCTGTCCTCTGTTTCCTCGTTGCGTGAACGAGAGCTGGTTTCTACCCATCGCTACGAACGCGCTTTTTACGACTTCCTCTCCCGACGCGGATTGACCAACACCGCCTCGGAAAAGGCTCTGTGCTTGGGCGTCAGCGCAGGGCTGGTAGCAATTCACAATGATCACCTGCGCGGCTGGATCAAGGACCCCACCAGCACCGACCGAGGCAAACTGGCACATGATGTCCGGTTGTTCCTAGGGCGCTTTGCCGACTTATTGGGTTCTGAAGGTAGCGAATCGGTCACAGCTTCGCCAGCCCCCACCGTTGTTGTATCAGTGTTGGATCCAGGCGCCGACGAGCAGTCCATCTTGCAAGCGGTCTCGGCAGCGCTCAAAGAACGAGGCTAACAAAGCCCCCGCGTTTTGAAACCTAGTTTCTTGACATGACACCGAGTTCCACTAGGCTTGAGGTGAAACCTTTTCCCTCTAGCCAATTTTGGAGCGCCTGAGATGACAGAGCAGTCAACCGGTATGGAATTTCCCACCGGAGTTGTTGAGCCTGATTACGATTTGTGGGCAGATGACGTCAACATTGACCCCACCGGAGTCTTCGCTGATGTGGATGCGGCTGACAACGCTTGGCGCGCTAAGGCACGTAAATTCATCTTGGATGAAGTCAAGGCAGACATTCATGAATACTGGGACAAGGCAGAGTACCCGCTGCACCTGATCAAGAAGCTAGGCGAACTGGATCTGCTTCGTGACGGCTTGAACTTAGACTCCCACGAAAAAATGAGTCCGCTGGCGGCCGGTTTGGTCAACATGGAAATGGCCCGCGGCGATGGGTCGGTGGCCACCATTGTTGGTGTCCAGGGTGGACTTGCGGTGCGCTCAGTGCTGTACTGCGGTAGCCCAGAACAAATTCAGAAGTATGGTTTGCCAATGCTCGCCGGCGAGCTACCCGGCGCATTTGCGCTGACCGAACCGACCCACGGTTCTGACTCGGTGTCGCTAGAAACCCGAGCAACCAAGGTTGAGGGTGGCTACCGGATCAGCGGTGAAAAGAAATGGATCGGCAACGGCTCGATTGGTGGCGTCTCCATCGTGTGGGCACGCGATGATGAAGGCAAGGTCCGCGGTTTTGTTGTCCATCAGGATGCCGAAGGCTACAGCGCAACGACCATTGCCAATAAGCTCTCCCTGCGTGCCATCTGGCAGGCACACATTCGCATGGAAAACGTCTTTGTTCCCGACGGAGATGTCCTGCCGGAAGCTACAAGCTTTAAGGACACCTCACGCGTACTGTTCGCTACTCGTCTGGGCGTTGCCTGGTCCGCGGTGGGACATGCCACTGCCTGCTATGAGTCGGCAGTGAACTACGCCAAGCAGCGCGTGCAGTTTGGCCGCCCGCTTGCCGCAAGCCAGATTGTGCAGGAGCGTTTGGCTCGCATGCAGTCCGAGCTGGCGTCCATTCAGGTGTTGGTCATGCAGGCAACTAAGCGAGAAACCACTGGCGAGCTCACCGGCCCGCAGGCCTCTTTGGCCAAGTACACCGCTACCCGTACCGCTCGTGCCATCGCTTCTAACGCTCGTGACTTGCTCGGCGGCAACGGTATTCTGACCAGCAACCGCGTAGCGCGACACTTTGCCGATATTGAAGCAATCCATACCTATGAAGGCACTGAAACCGTTCAGGCCTTGATTATGGGACGCGATATCACTGGCATTTCAGCTTTCGCCTAATGACTAAAGCACACACGTAGTCAGTACGTTGGGGACCAGTTCACATTGAACTGGTCCCCAACGTTTTGTTCATCGCTACTGACGATTTAATCTATTTTTTGTCTTGGCCGTAGCCACATGCTCCCACGGATTCTCCGGCCATGGATGCTTCGGATAACGCCCACGCATCTCGGAACGAACCTGCGCGTAAGGACCGTTAAAGAAGCTCACGAGGTCTTCCGTCACTGCCAGCGGAAAACCGCCCGGCGAGAGTAGATGGAACTGTACCGGGAGCTTGTCCCTAACTAAACGCGGGGATTTATCCAGTCCAAAGCACTCTTGCAATTTCACCGCGACCACCGCCGGGCCACTGTCCCCTACCGGTGGATAGGTAACAACAATCTTTGATCCTGATGGAACTTCTAGACGTTGCGGTACTAAGGAATCAAAGTCGTGAGCGTGCTCCCAGGGCAGTAAGTTGCGCAGTGCAGAGTACAGATCAACCTTGGCCACGTTCTTTCCGTTGGCTACCTGACGCAGAACAGGTTGCAACCAGTTCTGTGCATCATTACTTAGCGATTGATTATCCACGGCAGCAAAGGGTTCGCCGAGCAAACGGTAGGCCACAGCCATTCGCCGACGCAGAGCATCAAAGTTTTCATGTTCACCGAAGAAGGCCATCCCTTGGTCTTGAATTGCTGACTCAACAGCTTTCATACCGAGCTCTTCAGTGGCTTTGATCGGATGGGAAGCTAACTCGATGGCGCCAAAGTTTTCTATCTTTCGTGCGCTAATCTTCCCATCGATAAATTCGGCAGTTTCAACGCTCTTGTGTAGCTGCGGAAGAAGCTCCATGGCTGTCTGCAGCTCAATACCGACGGCACGTCGGATCATTGCTTTAGACCCAGCACGGGCAACCTCGACTACAGCCACGTACTCTTCATGGGCCAACGGGCTATTTCTCGGCAACGTGGCACGAGTGCCTGACGCCAATAGATATTCATCGTGGCTGACCTTACGCGCCACCCATTGTGGGTAGGCCAAAGCGCTGACACCGGCCAGCGCATCGCGCTCTGTGCCAGCCGGTTGCTGCTTAGCTAAGGAAGCGTCAGTGTGCAGTTCTAGCAGTCGTTCAAGTCGCGCGGCTTCTTGCTTCCAGGCACGGTTCCCAGGATGCGAACTGCGCCGTACTGCCGATTCCAACTCGTGTAGATCCGCGCTGGCGATTCGCTCAGAGCTCGCTAAGAGAGCCACAACTTCAGAAGCTGCTCGGGGGCCATAGATTTGTGCACCGTCGAGTAGTGCGCGAGCAGTTCGAGGGTCCGTGGGAATCTTGGCCATCTGCTCACCTTGGGCGGTGATGTACCCAGAATCATCCACGGCACCAAGGCTCTTGAGCACCTGCTCGTCACTAGCCATGGTGGATGCTGGCGGCGCTTCCCAAAGATCTAGTCCCTCACCACGTGGTGTTCCCCAGACCGCCATTGCCAGCCCCGCTGATACCAGATCACCGGTTCGAATTTCCGGGGTTGAGAATTCTGCCGCGGCGGCAAAAGACTTTAGATCTAAGGTACGCACAACACGTCCAGGGCCAAGTCGTCCAGCACGGCCAGCACGCTGCGTTGCGGCGGCACGGCTGGCCACCACGGTCACGAGCCCGGACATTCCTCTGGCGTTATCCCGGCGTGGTTCGCGGGCATAGCCCGCATCAATAACAAGGTGAACTCTAGGGACGGTCAAGGAAGATTCAGCAATAGACGTTGCGACGATAATTCGTGGTTCACTGCCCAGCTCCGGCACACTGAGTATCGAGTCCTGCTGCGCCGAAGATATTTGCGAGTGCAAGGCCAAGGCGGTGACGCCACTGGCCGAAATTTGAGCGCAGATACGTTCTACTTCGCGCACGCCGGGAAGGAAAACCAAGGTGTCAACCGGTTCATCACTGTGTGCATTTACGGCCGCGGAGTGCTGCAGGCTCACGCTGGCCACATGTCGAAGGTACTCGTCTTTGAGCCCATACTCATTGGTGCGAGCCGATGAAAAGCTATCAAAGCTTTCGGCGACCTCATACTGTGCGGTGCGCGCGCTGAGCACCGGAGCCGCAGCCTCACGGGTTAGAAACTGTGCAAGTTCTTGGGCATGCAAGGTGGCGCTCATCAGAATCAGTGAGAGGTCATCACGCAATTGACTGACTTGATTCACCATCGCCAAAAGAAGGTCGGTATCAATCGAGCGTTCATGGACTTCATCGATAATGACCGCGCTGACGCCGGCCAGATCTGGATCCGCCAGCAACCTGCGCAGCATCAAGCCGGCGGTCACAAATTCAACGCGGGTGTTGGCCGAACTTTTTCGTTCTCCACGTACGGCAAAGCCCACCCGCTCACCCAGAGCGGTTCCGTCCAACTGCGCTAAGCGTCGAGCCGCTGCACGGGCCGCCACACGGCGAGGCTGGGTGACGATTATCATTCCGTTCAGCCCTGCCTGATCTAGTGCATTGGCTACCGTTGGCGGAACGATGGTGGTTTTACCGGAGCCCGGCGGTGCTTGAATGACTAGTGGTCCAGAAGGGTTGTTTGCTAGGGCGTCAAACAGCTCATTGCGGCTCGGACCGAAGGCCAGACCCGAAGAGATCCGTTCAAGATCAAAGCCACCATCGCTCATACGCTTCGCCCAGACCAGAAGGATCGAATGGCAGAGATGATCGGGTCAATCGGGAACAAGGTTCCGCCATGGGTGCGCCCGGGCAGGGCCACCATGCGCGCATTGGGTAACGTGTGGACCATGATTTTGTTTTGGTCAAAGCGGGGTTGATCCCGAGTGCCGATCAGCAACAGCGTGGGAATCCTAATTTTGGCCAGTTCGCTCAGCTCAACATTTTGTACTGTTTCGGCTGCTTCATAATATGCAGCGAGGGCCAGCGGATCATTGGATCTAAACGCCAGCCTTGTGGCAGGATCCAGCTTGCCGTTGGTTTCTTGGCCAGTAACAAATCCTTCGATATCTCCGCGACGCAGGGTTTCAAGGTATCCGGGGAAGAAGAGTTTGCCGATCTCCCCTTCGGTAATTTCGAAAGTGCCACCAAGCATGATCAATGAAATAACTTGTTCAGGGTGGGTCATGGCCAGGTGCATTCCGGTACGCGCACCAAATGAATAGCCAACAACATGTACTCGATCAACGTTGAGATGTTGAAGTACTGCTTGGATGTCGCTGATGACCTTGTCCATCGTGTAATCAGCAACGTCATGAGACTTGGAAGATTTCCCATGTCCACGCAGGTCCATGCGGATAGTTCGATGATCTTCGCCCAGAGCTTTGGTGTACCCCAGTCCCCGCCAGATAGAGCGAGACAAAGCAGAGCCATGTAAGAAGAGAATTGGCTCTCCGCCTGCACCATCATCATCAAAGAAGATATCTGAACCGTCGACAGGATTATTGATCATTGGCATGTCTTTGATTAAATCCCTTCGAAGCGAGGATGGCGAAATCCGAGTTCCGTACAAGCTATCGACAATGCCGTGCATTAGGTGAAGACTGACAGTACGTGAACAGGCCAAGGCCACCGATCACGGCAGACCATCCAAGTAGAAAAAGGGGGAATACTATGAGCGAGAAACTAACCGACGAGCAACAGCTCGCAGCTGACGAAGAAAAGAAACGTCATGACGAGCACGATGAAGCGCTTGTCGAAGAATGGGAAGACGAATCCTTCCCGGCTTCTGACCCACCTTCAAATTACTAATCACTATGCATCTTGAGTGAGCACACACTTAGCACTCAGCTTGTTTCAAGACTCGGCTCCTAGTGTGGTGATTACCTTCTTAAGGTGCGAGTGATTTAGAAGAACCGATCCACACAGGCGTTACCTCCTTGGCCTGCTGGATCGGTTCTTCTATTTAAGCTGCGCCTACCTGGGCTCGTCTGCCCACCAGCATGCGCGTTACGCATTTAGCAGATTTACCGGCAGGTATCGTGCGACTTAGGTCGCTTGCCATATTCTGAAGTGGAAGACCCTCCGTCATCCACCCCGTCAGCATCGACGCTGGCAGAAAGGTGTCTCGTGGAATACGAGCGAATCCCGGCCGTCAACGAATTGCACCGCCCTTACACCGCTGCAGCCGACAGGTATGAGCATTTCGGTTACCGCCGTGTGGGTGAGTCAGGTTTACGCCTTCCACCATTGTCGTTAGGGCTGTGGTGGAATTTCGGTGATAACCGTCCTTTTGATTCCCAGCGCGAAATTCTCCGTCATGCCTTTGACCACGGAATCAACCACTTTGATCTAGCCAATAATTATGGGCCTCCAGCTGGCTCGGCAGAAGAGAACTTCGGGCGCATGATGCGCAAGGACTTCAAGGCCTACCGCAATGAACTGCTGATCTCATCCAAGGCTGGCTACAACATGTGGCCTGGTCCTTACGGCACTTTCGGTTCGCGTAAGTATCTGCTCGCGTCGTGCGAGGCCTCCTTGGAGAAGATGGGTTTGGACTACGTTGACATCTTCTACTCGCACCGTTTTGATCCAGACACTCCCCTAGAGGAAACCATCGGCGCTCTGGATACCTTGGTCCGCCAGGGCAAGGCCACCTATGTCGGCATTTCCTCATACTCTGCAGAACGTACCGCTGAAGCCAAGGCAATTGCCGATGACTTGGGCACGCCACTCGTCATCCACCAGCCTTCATACAACATTCTCAATCCTTGGGTTGAGCATGGCCTGCTGCAGACTTTGCAGAAGGAGAATATGGGTGCGATTGCGTTCACTCCGTTGGCACAAGGTCTGCTGACCGATAAGTATCTGTCCACCACCGATGTTGAGCGTCAAGGTGGCCGGCGTTCTTTGGAAAGCCAGCTCACCGAAGAAAACCTCACCAAGGTGCGTCGCTTGAACGAGATTGCACAGCAGCGCGAGCAGTCACTAGCACAGATGTCTCTGGCTTGGTTGTTGCGCGATGGCGCTGCAACGTCGGTGCTCATTGGCGCTTCTTCAACTAAGCAGCTCGATGAGAACTTGGGGGCTCTGAAGAATCTGGAGTTCACGCAAGCTGAACTTTCCAGCATTGCAGAGATCGCTCAGGGTGATGCGGGCATCGACTGGTGGCGCGCTTCAGCTATCAGCTAGTACCCCTCTCGCCGCTGACCAAGCGGATCAGTTTGCGGCCGTGGTCTCCCAAGTCTCTCGGGCAGACCACGGCCCTTTCTTGGTGATCAACAAGCACGTTATTTCCCACCGTTCAAATTTGCTTCTTCATAGTGGCTCAAACGCGAATCTGAGGATAAGCTCAGAGTAGACGCGGAATGAAGTGAATTACATTCATTTATCGAGTGAAGTCCGATAGCGTCAAGTTACAGGCTTACGCTGACGAATCTGCATTAACGACAGGAGCATTGATGAGCGCCCCAACTTATAAGGTTTTGAACCCTGCTACCGGCGAGGTTGTCGAAGAATTCGCTTCAGCAACCGACGAGCAAGTTGAGCAGGCACTAGCTGCCGCCCAGTCTGCCTACGAGGCATGGCAGGACGTAGACATCAACGAACGCGCAAAGATTGTTTCCAAAGTCGGAGCACTCTTCGCCGAACGTGCGGATGAACTGGGCAAGATCATGACCACGGAAATGGGTAAGCCCGTTTCTGAAGCAGTAGGCGAAGCACAGTACTGCCAGGAAATCTTTGAATACTTCGCAAGCGAGGGCCCAACTCTAGCTGCGGATCAGGAAATCAAGTCGTTCTCCGGCGGCAAGGCTGTCGTGCAGAAGCGCCCAGTTGGTCCACTGCTTGGCATCATGCCTTGGAACTTCCCGCTGTACCAGGTTGCTCGCTTCGCAGCACCTAACCTGATGCTGGGCAATACCATCATCTTGAAGCACGCTGAGTCTTGCCCACGTTCGGCCCTAGCTATTCAGGAAATCATGGATGAGGCTGGCGTCCCAACAGGCGCTTACAACAACGTCTTCGCTACCCACGACCAGATCTCCACCATCATTGCTGATACCCGTATCCAGGGTGTTTCCTTGACTGGTTCCGAACGCGCTGGCGCCATCATTGGAGAGCAGGCCGGCCGCAACCTGAAGAAGGCCGTACTGGAGTTAGGTGGCTCGGATCCGTTCGTAGTTCTCGACTCGGATAATGTTCCGGCAATCGTTGATACCGCGTGGGGATACCGCATCGATAACACCGGTCAGGCGTGTAACTCGAACAAGCGCATGATTGTCATGGAAGGCATCTATGACGAGTTCGTTTCAGAGCTGACCAAGCGTGCCGCTGGCTTGAAGCCAGGTGACCCAATGGAAGAAGCAGAAGGAACCTTCGCACCGCTTTCCTCCCGCAAGGCAGCAGAGTCCCTGCACGAGCAGGTTCAGGATGCAGTATCCAAGGGTGCAACCCTGCACGCCGGTGGCGTATTGCACGATGGACCTTCGGCTTACTACTCCCCTGCTGTACTTACCGGCATCACCAAGGACATGCGCGCCTACTACGAAGAGCTGTTCGGCCCTGTAGCAGTGGTCTACAAGGTGACCAGCGATGAAGAAGCTGCAGACTTGGCTAACGACACCATCTACGGTCTTGGCGGTTCGGTGCACTCCACCGACGTGGAGCGTGCCTCGAAGGTAGCCCAGAAGTTGCAGACCGGCATGACCAACGTCAACACTCCAAGTGCCGAGGGTGCAGAAATGCCTTTCGGTGGCGTGAAGCGTTCGGGCTTCGGCCGAGAGCTTGGACCACTGGGTATGGATGAGTTCGTGAACAAGCGACTGTTCTACATCGGCGAATAACCACACTGGTAAAGGCAGGTATCCGAGTATTGCTCAGATACCTGCCTTTACTCTTGTCGATAGCTGCAACGAGACTCTACTCGCCACGACTTGCACCAGCACTAATCCATCTCAAAGTCCTAAACTGTCACTTTTGGACGAGACCTATTCCATGATTTCGGCTGCTGGTCTTTGAATACGGCGACTCACCACCATGGCCGGCGGGTATGCACTCGAATTCCGCCCCGGAGGTACTGACTCGACCCTGACAGGCTTAGTCAGTATCAGTTCGACTACCCGGACTAATTGTACGGATTCGCATACCCCCGGAAGACTGCCTTGCGCAGTGAACTGGGTCCCGAAAGTTGGACTAGCTAAATAATAGTCCCTGCTCAGGCTACAAGGTTATGGCGCCGATTCGTGTTGTACCAATCGATGTACGCTTCAATTTCCACTTTGGGCTCTCCAAGATCCCTAAAGTGCTCTCCATGGAACATCTCCGACTTGAGACTGGTTGGGTCCCTTTGAGCGGTCCAGCATCTATGCGATAGCTCACTGATTCTCTCTAACCCATTCATCCCATAACCGGGACGGCGTCATTCCATCCAAGGAACCATGGGGGACGTTCCTGATTGTAAATGTCCTTCCATTCATCGGCCGCATACTTTGCCTCCACCACGGTATCTGTGATTTCCCCAGAGAGCTGTTCACGCCGGAACTGCGCATTAAACGACTCAATAAAACCGTTCTGCCAGGGCGAACCTGGATCGATAAACGCAGTGCGCACCCCAGCATTGTTGAACCAATCCACCAGCCCGCCGGCAGTGAATTCAGGCCCGTTATCGCACCGCACGAACGTCGGTTGGAGTCCGGTTTCGGCAATGATGCCCTCCAAAACATCCACCACGTCCGTAGCCTTGAAAGACCGGCGGTCAATGATTGAGCTGTCAGGGTCAAGGGCTTAACCACTTTTGATGATGAACCGGGCACGGGAACCACGCCGCTGCGAAGTTCGGTGTGCCAACCGCTGCTGCGAGTGCAGCCAAGCAGATCGAATGAGCTCTGAATATCGTTCAATCCCGTTAGACGTACGAATAACAATGCCAGGCGCCCAGGGCGTCTGCAAAGTCAGTGACTGGTGTCCAAACCGATCAGCGACAACACTCGGTCAGGATGATTGCGTAGCTTCCGCGTAGCCTTCGCCAAATTACTGTGCCCGAGATTCTTAAGTAACGTAATCGCGATATTCCTCAACGTTGCCATCGCGTGCGGAGCATTCCCGGTCCTGACTTGAGATTTATCCTCCCGCCAAGTCACGTCCCGCCTCCAATGCAGGCCGTTCTCAATACCCCAATGCTTTTGAACCCGTTCGCCCAACTCTCGGGGACTTGCAAGATGTGTCGGCAACGACGTCAATGCATGCACCGTCTCAAGATGCCACTTCGTTGAGTTTAACGACCGTGATTTACGGGTGATCTGCATTGCTTGGGTCGCATGCGGGAAACTAGTCCCGGTGGTCACAGTGACGCTTTTGACTGTGCGAATGGTCCGACGCCCATTCTTCGTCTGAATAGTACGATTACCTTCCGGCATAGCGTCCCATGGGAGTTGCTCAAGCTCAGCCAAAAGCTTGGCTTGGTTGCCTTTGACAGTAAAAATATAGTGCGCTTCACGCCCATGCAGATACCTAGCATGTCCCTTTTGCGTATGTAGGGCATCGGCTGTCACGACGGTACCTTTAAGGTCCGTCACGTGATCTAACAAGGTTGTGAACTGGGTAATCTCGTTGGTTTTGACTCCCACAGAAACTTGGCTGAGCACCGCGTGGGAGTCTTGGTCAATGGCTGATAACAGATGCACGCGTGGGTGGTTTCCGTTCTTCGCTCCGCGGACCTCTTTGCCATCGATAGCGATCGCTCTGATTCTTGTGTTGTGGCGTGTTCGGTGACGTAAGTTTTGGACCCAATCAGCAAGGAGCAGCTCAAAAGTTCGGGTATCCAGGAGCTGAAGTACCCTGGCGATCGTTGTAGCGTGGGGTGCTCCGATGCCGTATCTGGCCAGCTGTTGTGGGGGCTGTGTCTTGAGCCCATTCAGCGATCTCAACCAGGCTTTTCGCTCCTGCGATGACCGCGCAGATGACGATGACTAAGATATGGGCTAGCGGATGGCGGATGCCGCGTTTGGCGCGGGGATCTGGGAGTGCCGCTAAGCTGCGAAGGAATGTTTTGGGTTGAATGATGTCGGGGTGGAGTCCTTCAAATTGGTCAATGAAGGCATGCAAATGAGACGATGGCACGTAGGAACTCCTGTGCTGACATGTGGGCTTGAACATTCACATGTTTAACAGGGGTTCCTGCCTATTTAAAGCCAGATCAAATTTGTCTCAGATTTTAAGACGATTTGACCGGTTCAGGACTTTGCAGACGCCCTGGAGCAGGACTACTTTTGATGCACCGAAAACAACGCCTAACTAGTAGCTCCCGGCATGCAGCTCCATGGGCCCCAAGCCTCAAACACGGCAAGTGGATCTTGTATTCAGCTATTCTGCCGATGACTGGCCTAGTAAACGGTCCGCAATTGGCTAGCGGGAACCCACATCTCTTCGCCGTCGCGGTCGATCTGACGCCAGGCGCCCTGTCGCGCAACAATAATTACCGCGGTATCTGCCGGGAGAATGCGTACCAGCGAATGGTGGTCGCCCGGACCGCGTCGTGCGTTGAGTCGAATCGTGGTCAGCGCTCGCTGATTTGGTACGGCGATCAGACCGCCACGCGCTGGACGTGCCGGGATCTCCTGCAGGTACATACTCGGTACCCAACCGAGAAGTTTTCCTGCCTGAACCTGGGACCAGAGGCCCTGCTGGAGCATCGAACGAACCTTGTTGCCCTGATCTATGACCTTTAGTACGGGATATCCCGTGCCGCTGCCCTTGCGCAGGTTCAGTGTCGCCGTGGTTACGTGGGTCGCTTCAATCAGCGAGTAACGGGAGAGCACCGGTTCGGCGTAGTCATCCTCGTCTTCGTTCTCGGCCACAACTGGCTGATCAAAGACTGTCGGGATTGGCTCCAAATAGATATTGGGCAGCCAGCCGTAAATTCCGTTAACAAACACATGGGCCCAAGATCCTTGAACTTCAATCAAGGCGAGCTCGGTGAGCTCGGCAAGGTTGCTCTGCACAACATAGTGCCGTCCGGCACCCTTGCGCAGTTTCAGCGAGGCAGTAGTCCGATGGGTTAACGTTACTGACGACGTCAAAGCCGACTTATGCGGTAAGCCCAATGGGTTCACAACCACCTCAAATAAAAACTTAGGGAAGCAACCGAAGGTTGCTTCCCTAAGTTTATTCCATTTTCAGAAGATGCGTACTTCCTACACGATTAGTCATCGGATGGACGAGAGCCGAGCTCAGCATCCAGACGCAAAAGACCACTTCCGTCGTTGCCAATTAGCTTCACGCGATCCAGAATTTCAGAGACGGTTGCCTCTTCTTCAATCTGCTCATCGATGAACCAGTGCAGCAGTGGAAGGGAGTCAATGTCTCCCTCGGTCTGAGCCAGACGGTAAAGCTCACGAATTGCTTCGGAGACCTTCTGCTCATGAGCCAGGGATGCTGCAAAAGCATCAGCGACGCTCTTGATGTTCAGCTCTGGTGCTGGCTGCTCGCCAATCTTCGGGTGAGCCGAGCGGTCAGTCATGTGAGTGATGAACTTTTCTGCGTGTACAACTTCTTCGCCAGCCTGGGCGCGGAACCAACCAGCGATACCTGGAAGGCTCTTGACGTCCATTTCAACTGCCAGCTGACGGTAAACCGTGGCTGCGGTTAGTTCGAGAGTTACCTGAGTGCTGAAGGCTTCTGCCAGTTTTCCTGTAAGTTCCATGTCTTTAGACTAGGACGAAATTCCTGACTTGTCACTGAAGTTTGCACTCACTTAGTCCAACCCGAATTAGGGAATCATCCCACGTTGCGAGCAAGTTATCGTAGCCGATGCTAACCAAGGTTAGGTAAACCGAACAGCACCTAAACTACCGGCTAAGTCCAGCTCTGCGCAGCGCCTCTGCCATAGCAGTGTTGCCCGAAGCCGCCGGCTGTCGTTCTTGCGCACGAGTCTTTCGGTTTTGCTGTCCACCACGCTGATTTTCACCGCGCGCTGAAGGACGAGGAGCACTGGTCGTTTTGCGCTGGCGCGAAGCACCGTTGTTGTTTGGCTCTCCAGCTACCGGTAGCTCATCATCCAGACGCAGCGTGAGAGAGATGCGCTTGCGGACACTGTCGACTTCCAAAACCTTGACCTTAACGATCTGTCCAGAGCTTACTACCTCACGCGGATCAGAGATGAACTTAGAGCTCATTGCGGACACGTGAATCAAACCGTCTTGGTGGACGCCTAAATCAACAAACGCTCCGAAGGCAGCAACGTTGGAGACCGTTCCTTCAAGAATCATGCCCGGCTTAACATCTTTGAGGCTCTCAACGCCTTCCTTGAGGGAAGCGGTCACAAATTCGCCACGCGGGTCACGAGCAGGGCGACGCAATTCAGAAATAACGTCGCGGATCGTTGGCTCACCGAATTGTTCAGTGACAAAGTCCTGAACGCTAAGCTCTTCTAGTCGACGCCCTTGAGCTTCGGCCGCCTGCTGTAGTTTCTTGGCCAAGTCATATGCTTCAGGGTGGACCGACGAAGCATCTAGCTGCTCCTTGCCTCCGGTGATGCGAAGGAATCCCGCACACTGCTCAAAGGCCTTGGCACCTAGGCGAGGAACCTTGAGCAGAGCCTTGCGTGAGGCGAATGGACCATTAGCGTTTCTGTGATCAACAATGTTCCGGCTGAGCAGTGGGCCCACACCAGCCACACGAGAGAGTAATGCTGGGGATGCAGTATTAACGTCTACGCCGACCGCGTTCACACAGTCTTCAACGACGGCATCCAGGGCACGATCTAGCTTGGAAGCAGTAACGTCATGCTGGTACTGACCAACGCCGATGGACTTTGGATCGATCTTGACCAGCTCAGCCAATGGGTCCTGCAGGCGGCGAGCAATGGACACGGCTCCACGTAGGGACACATCCATATCGGGTAGTTCTTGGCTTGCCAGTTCTGAGGCGGAGTAGACCGACGCACCGGCCTCGGAGACGATCACCTTACTGATCTTCGAATCGCCCAAGGCCTTGATGACCTCAGCCGCCAAACGGTCTGTTTCGCGCCCAGCGGTTCCGTTGCCCACGGCGATGAGGCTCGTTCCATGCTTCTTGGCTAGCTGAACCAAAGTTGCTAGGGACTCGTCCCACTTCTTCACCGGAGCATGAGGATAGATCGTGGCAGTTTCAATACACTGACCGGTCAGATCCACTACCGCGACCTTCACGCCGGTACGGAGTCCAGGATCCAAGCCAAGCACTGCCTTATTTCCCGCCGGAGCAGCAAGCAAAACGTCGCGGAGATTGGAGGCGAAAATCTTCACTGATTCATCTTCTGCTGCGTCAAAGAGTCGCGAGCGAAGATCAGACTCAAAGCGGGTTAACAGGCGCGCTTTCCAGGCCACGCGGACGGTCTGGGAGATCCAGGACGCAGCTGGCGCACCGGTAGGAACATTGAGACCCAGCGACGCGGTGATCGCATTTTCGTATCCTTGGCGTGCCTGGGCTACCGCCTCTTCATCGTGTGGATCAGCTTCAGCCAGCTGCAGGTTCAAAACGCCTTCACGTTCGCCACGCAGGAGCGCCAAAACCCGGTGTGAAGGCAGCCGGTCCAGATTAGCAACGTAGTCCAGATAATCGGAGTACTTGCCCTGGCCTTCGGTGCTGGCAGTGGGTGAAACGCTGGCAGAAATCTTGCCAGTCTTCCACAAGCGTTCGCGTAGTTCACCGGCCAGTGCCACGTCTTGAGATACCCGCTCGGTGACGATGGAACGTGCACCGGAAAGCACGTCGGCTTCGGCGGCAAATCCGGCCTCGGCATTGAGATACTTTGTTGCCGCTTGCTGCGGGTCAGTTGAAGGAGTGGAAAGCAATAGGTCTGCCAGCGGCTCCAACCCTGCCTCACGAGCGATCTGAGCTTTGGTGCGGCGCTTGGATTTGAAGGGAAGGTAAATGTCTTCCAACTCAGCCTTGGTGGCCGCTGCTGCAATGGCGGCCGAAAGCTCATCGGTGAGCTTGTCTGCTTCGGCGATCGCTTCGCGCACCACAACTCGTCGGTCTTCAAGTTCGCGCAGGTACCGCAGGCGCTCTTCAAGTAAACGTAACTGGCTATCGCTGAGTGTTCCGGTGACTTCTTTTCGGTAACGAGCGATAAATGGAACGGTTGATCCCGAATCAAGTAGCTCTACCGCTGCCTTGACCTGCCACGTGGCAACCGTGGATTCAGTGGACAGTTCCTTGGCCAGCTGAGCGATGATTCGCTGTTGCACACCGTGGTCACTTACTGTGTTCTTCTGCTCGCTACTCACCGATCCATTGTGTCTTAACGGCTCTAAAGTTCAGATGATCGACTCGGTTAGCATTCAGCTGAAATTCATTATCGGTCGCTAGAATTTAGTTCCATGGGGAAAGTGAAATTTCGTAAGGTGGCATCGGTATTTGCGATAACATCAGTAGCACTGCTTAGTGCCGGATGTTCTGTAGTTGAAGACACCGCATCTCGTGCGTCAGACCAACTCACCGACGCTGCTAGCAAAGAACTCGTACGTCAGGCGTGCGCTCCGATTCAAGACGGCACCATCAATTCCAGTGAGCTTCGTGTGCTCTCCTCCATCGTGGGGTCTGTAGAGGGCGGCGGCCTTCCGGAGGATATGGTCAACGTTCTCAACGAGTTGGCTGATTCCGGGGATAAGGCCCCGGCAGCTCTCCAGGATCGGTTAAAAACCTCCTGTGACAACGCCACCGCCCAGAGCAACTAACAAATCAGTTCCCACGCCAGTGATCTAGAATTTTGTCATGGTTGAAATTCCCACCAGTGGCAAAGTACGACTCGACGCTTGGTTGTGGTCTGTTCGGGTTTACAAGACTCGCTCCGCGGCAACTACTGCCTGCCGTGCTGGGCATGTGCGTTTAAACGGAGATCCGGTTAAGGCATCACAAAATGTGGTCTCCGGAGATCGGGTTCGTGTGCGCAAAGACGGTTTTGACCGAGACCTTGAAGTCACCGGCTTGCTCTCCAAACGAGTTTCAGCTCCGGTAGCCACCAAGTGCTATATCGATCATTCTCCACCGCGTGAACGGATGGTGGTCCCGCAAGTTCCTTTGCGCGAGCGTGGTGCCGGGCGTCCCACCAAGAAGGACCGCCGCGAGATGGATCGCTTGCGTGCTTCCTGGCAGGAACCCGGCTCCGAGCAGTAGCTCTCTTATGACTCTTTAGATCTAGGACAGCTCGATGACTGGCACGTCTGTCTCAAAGTTGAAGATTTGTGAGTAGAACGCCAACGACGATTCCAAAGCCCGCACAATATTCTCCGACTTCCTGAATCCATGCTGTTCACCTTCAAAGAGAATGTAGGCGTGCTTGATACCGCGGGCAGCGAGCGCATCAGCAACAACCTGCGATTGGGCAGGTGGCACCACCTTGTCCTCGTCACCTTGCAGCAGCAGTACCGGGCAAGAAATCTTTGATACGTGATTGATCGGGGCACGCTTCTCATACAGGTCGGCGGCTTCTGGGTAAGGGCCCACCAAAGAGAACATGTACTGGGATTCAAAATCGTGAGTATGCTGCACCAGACCTACAAGGTCTGAGACACCGTACCGGCTGATCCCTGCGGTAAATACGTCAGCGAAGGTCAGTGCACAAAGAACGGTCCAACCGCCGGCGCTACCGCCTTCAATGCCGATCCGCGCCGGGTCAGCAATTGATTGTCTTACCAGTGCGTTGATCACCGCAACGGTGTCGGCAACATCAACAACTCCCCACGAGCCGCGCAATCTATTGCGGTATTCGCGACCGTAACCGGTTGAGCCACCGTAGTTCACATCAATAACACCGATGCCGCGCGAGGTGTAATAGGCCACCGCTGCACTCAGTGTTGCCGTCGCCTGACTGGTTGGTCCGCCGTGAACGAAGGTGACAAATGGTGGCAGCTCGTCCTCTACGCCGGCATAGCCTGCTTGGGTTGGGCGGTAGAGCAGCGCGTGTACCGATTGGCCTGCCAGGTTTTTGCATTCAAATTCTTCAACCTCTGGCAGCATGGCTGGGTCAGGCAAGCTCTGAATAGAACGAGTGATCTCGCGGTGTTCCAAAGTTTCGATATTGATCAAGGTGATCTGCTCACCGTGAGTCATCGATGAGGTGCCGGCCAACAACCAGTCGTCTTTGAGTGCCAAAGGACGGATCCCGGTGAAGGGAAGGGAAATGTCGTCCAGTCCCCCGGTCACCGAATGCACTCGTGCCAAGGATTTGGTTCCAGTTCCGTATGAGCAGAGCAAGCTATGTGGGTTTTCCACCAGGTACCAGCTGGTACCTACCTGCCATAGTGGTCCTGCAAATTCTGCAGGACGGTCAACTAGTCGAGTGGTGCGTGAAGACCCATCCTGATAAACGTAGGGATTCCACCAGCCGCTGGCATCAGAGATGAACGCAATGCGGTCATCATCAAGCCATTCAGGTTGCATCACTGAGACATCTTCGCCACCGGCAATGATGTTGCTATTAAGCACTCCTGCTTCAGTCATCTCGGCAAGGTGCAAGTTGGTGGAGTCCCACGGCATATTTGGGTGTTCCCAACTGATCCACGTCAGCTTCTCACCATTAGGGCTTAAGCGCGGAGCCGCTACAAAGCGGGCCGGAGCGCTCAGAATTCGTATGTTGGAAAGGTCTTGGGCAGCACTGCCGTCCAAGGGAATGGCCACGATCTGTCGTACAGGTTCTGCCCGCAGGTCTTCCATGATGGCCAAGACGCTACCTTCGGGACCACGCTTAAACTCTGCAAAACGTAGCGCCGGGTCAGCATCAACCATGCTTTCTGGGGTAAGTGGAGTCGGTTCGCCTTCGCCAATAGTTAAGGAATAAACACGCTGGTCGCTGAAGTTAGCAAAGATTATTTGTGCAGCGCCCTGTTCGATGAGCGTCCAGCTCGCTCCACCGTATTCGTGGACTCGTGAGCGAACGTTGAACGGGGCATCAACCAGCTGTTTGCCAGCTTGGCCGTTGCTGTCGTAATCGACCAGGGTGATGCGGCCACCTTCAGCGGGGCGTCCTTCTTGGACAATAATCCGCTCGCCGTAGAAGCAGGCGCCGCCCAATGGCTTGGTCCCTGCAGCAACGTCTTGTGCTGTGATTGATGAGGGCCAGGATCCGAAAGGCAAGTGCATAGGCATATTCTTGATCCTAGCGATCTTTGGGATACAGAACGACCCCTAAGAAGATTCATGTTCAAGAGCTTGGAAAACAATGAGTAAATTTGCCGTATTTCTTCGCGGAGTGAACGTTGGTGGCGTAAAGGTCCTTATGAAGGACTTGTCGCAGTTACTGCTATCCGCCGGCTTCACCGAGGTCAAGACCTTGCTGGCCAGCGGTAACGTGGTGCTTTCATCAGAAGAGTCTGACCCGCAGATCATTCAAGCTACCTGCAATGAACTTCTGGCAACGCACTACCAACGCGAGATCCCCACGTTGGTTTATACCGCCGAAGAAATCAAAGAATTATCCGGACCTTTTGGGATGCCTCTGCCTGAGCCAGTGGCAGAGCATCACTGTTATCTCACGCTGTGCCAGAGCGAAGATGATGCCCTAGCTATGGGCGAGGCCATCAAGACGTTAGATGACTCCAGAGAATTATTGACCATCGGCCGGGCCATCTGCTGGATCGCTTCTAAGGGAACCAGCACCACTGACCCAGTAGCGAAGCTAATCCAAGCCCAAGCCAAGCGAAGAATCATCACGACAAGAAACCACAACACACTGGTGAAAATCGCCAAGATTGTTGGCTAAGGCTCAGACAGGCAATAATTGGGCATTGACCACACTTCGCCGACTGCACTAAAGGCTCTGGAATGTATATTCTGATCGAACTCGTCGGCATCTTCTTCTTCGCCGTTGCAGGATCTTTAATGGCTGCCCGGCGCGGATTTGATCTCGTAGGCTCTGCCTTCCTCGGCGGAGTCTGCGGTTTGGGCGGTGGAGTGGTCAGAGATTTGATCCTTAACGAGTCCCCTGCGACCTTCCAGCATCCGATCTACTTCGTACCACCAGCCTTAGCCGCGCTGTGCGTTTATGCCTTCACACCGGCGGTAAAGAAATTGCACCGACTCATTCAGCTTTTTGACGCTGCAGGGCTGGGCCTATTCTGTGTTACCGGCACCCTCAAAGCGTTGGAACATCACTTCAATCCGGTCACTGCCGTGCTGCTAGGCATTATTACCAGTGTGGGCGGCGGATTGCTGCGTGATGTCATTTCTAATGTGACCCCGGATCTGTTCAACCCCCGCGATATTTATGCGATGGCTGCCATGGTCGGTTCAGCTCTCACAGCTGTAGCCTGGCACGCTGGATTGATGAACGCTGCGGTCGGAGCAGGTATCGCTGCGCTGGCCTTTATCATCCGTGTTGCGTCGTTGCGTTTCGGTTGGTCGGTGCCTTTGGCCGCCGGACACTGGCACCGCCCGAATCACAGCACACCAGGGTCAGACGGTCCGCAGCGTCACTACTTCTAGGTTCGCGCTGATTCTAGGTTCGCGCTGAACCCTAGTCGATGCGTTCGAGCTTGCCCATTTCTTCAGTCGTGGGCGCATCGTCTTCAATGGTCCGTGATGGGTTGATGATCACTGCACCGATGAGCATCACAATGAGGCAACCGCCGAGCATCGAGAACGCAGCACCCCAAGAGTCCGTAGCTTTCTGCACCACACCAAAGAGCATTGGAACCACTGCTGCGCCCGCATAGCCCAGCCCCTGGGCAAAGCCGGAAAGCACACCCGAACCGTAGGTGGTTCGCGAACGCAAGTTCATCATCAGCAGGGCGACAGCAAAGGTGCCCTGACCCAGCCCGGCAGCGCAGATCCACAGCACGGTGTTATGGGTTGGTGAAAGGAATATACCTAGGTGCCCAACGATCCAGCAGGCGGTGAAAATCAGTACTGCGACAATCGGGTTTTTTAGTCTTGGAACCCACAGCGGAACCAAAAGGCTCATCGGCAAGCCAAGGATGGCAAAGAGCGCCAGCATGTTGCCCGCGGTCAGTTCATCAAGTCCACGGTCTTGCAGATACGGTGGCAGCCAAGTGAAGTACACATAAGTTTGGGCTGAGTTACCTGCCAGGAAGATCGCCAGACCCCAAGCGACTTTGGACTTCCAGGGGTTGATCTTGATAACCGGATGAGGCACGCCATTGGCACCGACCAGATGCTCCGAGCGCTTGACCCCTCGATCAGCAATGAGCTGAAGGATCCAAGGGATCAATACGATGCCCGAAAGTGCCGCCCAAGCTCCGATGGAGACTTGCCAGTTGCTCACATTGGCCAGTGGGACCGAGAACTGTGGTGCCATCCAGGTACCCACGGCAATCATGGTGACGTAGCCGCTGGTGACCATCCCGATGCGTTCTGGGAAATATTTCTTAACCAGTGGCGGCAGGACTACGTTTCCCATTCCATATCCGGCCAAGGCCACGATGGATAGGGCGAGGAATGAGTAGACCTCGGGCATAAAAACTCGTGCCAGCTGTCCAAGTACGGCACAGGCGAGCGAGATGATCAAGGTCTTCTCAAGCCCAAAAGTCTTGATCAGTCGCGGAGTGAGCAGGCCGAAAACTGCAAAGACCACCGGGGCAAGCATTGCCAGCAGACCGGTGGTGAGTTCGGTAAATTCAATGTCCGTCTTGATCCTGGCTAACAGGGGCGGGACAGAAACTACCGCCGCACGAAGCGACAGGGCGAGCATAAGGATGCCTACAAGCGCCCCGATCCGTCCGCGTAAAGACGTGGAGTCGCTGTCTTTCGCCATTGAATTCTTCCTGCTTAGTGTTGGTTGAGATTCCCCAACTTTTTGATTGATGAGACTAACTCTAGTAAGCGATCGAGCTCACCAGCAAAATTACGTTGGTACCAATTGCTTGGAAGTGAAAGAGAAGCGTAGAGTCCCTCACCGGTGAGCATCACCAAATGGGCGAGATCTTTGCTGCCCACATCTTCGAGAATAGCCCCGTACCATCGCTCGTTGGTGCTTTCGATTTTGTCTGTGGCGCTCTTGACTCCAGCCTGCGCCAGCCGGTGGAGGGCCACAAGGTGGCGGTCCAGTTCCGTGTCTACTTCGGCGCTGGTGCGGATGAAGTAGGCAGCGCCGCCTTCTGCTGAGTTGCTCATAAGTTCAACGTCATGGGCAATGTGTACTTCAGCGGCTTCGATAACCGCTTCAGCTAGCGCTTCTTTCGACGCGAAGTGATAGAGCAGTCCCCCTTTGGATACGCCGGCGCGTGCTGCGGTGGCGTCCAGCGTTGCTGCGCGTTCTCCTTCTTCGCATAACAGCGATATGTAGGATTCCAGCACTTTGTTGCGAGCAGCAGGTGGGCGGGCCATGGCTCTCCGTTTCGTTGGGGCGGTGATCAATTCAACCTTATCGTCAATTGTAACTGTACCGTCTAGACGGTACAGTTACCATTTGTGGGCAAACCACACATTTCTACTAACTCCCAAAGGTGAAAGTTATGAGCTCAAACATCTCCGAACGCGCTTCTGCATTAAGCAAGCCGCGTCGTTGGGCGGCGTTGTCTGTTCTAATTTTCCCGGTACTGCTGATTTCCGTGGACAACACCGTCTTGTCCTTTGCCGTACCGGCGATGACGGAAGCTCTGTCCCCCACCGGCAATCAGCTGCTGTGGATCATTGACATCTACGCCCTAGTTTTGGCCGGGCTCCTCGTCCCCATGGGTTCACTCGGAGATCGCATCGGGCGACGCCGCCTGCTGTTGATCGGCGCCACCGGTTTTGCCATTGTTTCAGCCGTGGCAGCCTTCGCCACCGACGCCAGCCAGCTCATTGCAGCTCGTGCCCTGCTGGGCATTTTTGGCGCCATGCTGATGCCAGCCACGCTGTCGCTGATCCGCACCATCTTCCCGGACGCCACCGAACGACGTACCGCTATTGCTGTCTGGGCAGCTGCCTTCTCGGGAGGTGCGGTACTGGGACCAATCGTTGGCGGGCTACTGCTAGAACACTTCTGGTGGGGCTCGGTCTTCCTAATGGCAGTTCCAATGTTGTTGCCGCTGCTCATCGGCGGGTTGGTTTTGGTTCCCGAATCCAAGGACCCCAATCCTGGACGGGTTGATCCGCTGTCGATTGTGCTGATCATCCTCACCCTGTTGCCCTTTACCTATGCCATCAAGACTTTCGCCACCGCACCGTGGTTTGTTCTAGTAGCGAGTGTCGGGTTGGCTGTTCTCAGCGGTATCACCTTTGTGCGCCGGCAGCTGGCCAGTGAATCCCCCATGCTTGACATGCGATTGTTCAAGAATGCACCCTTCTCCGGAGCGCTCATGGTCAACCTCATCGGGGTCTTCTCGCTGGTTGGTTTTATCTACTTCGTCTCCCAGCATTTGCAGCTCATCACCGGATTCAGCCCCATCCAAGCTGGTTTATGGATGACCCCCGGACTGGTTTTGACCATGCTCTTCGGGTTGGCAGCAGTGGCCCTGTCGCGTCGTTTTGGTTCGCCAAACATTATGGCGCTGGGTTTGATCTTCTCCGCGGCGGCCTACCTGATGGTGATGCTGGCCGGAGATCACTTAACCGCACCGGTGCTGATGGTTGCCTTCGCGGTATTGGGTACTGGAATCGGCATGACCGAGACCTTGTCCAATGACATGACACTGGCGGCGGTTCCCGCTTCCAAGGCTGGTGCAGCCTCGGCCATTTCCGAGACGGCCTATGAAGTCGGTTCGGTGTTGGGCGTCGCGGTCTTGGGCTCCATCTTAAACTCGGTCTACTCCACACGGTTGCTGGTTCCAGGATCCTTAAGCCAGGAGCAGGCACAGCTGGCAGGTGAAACTCTGGGAGGTGCGCATCAGGTGGCGGCATCCTTGAACGCAAGTGATGCTCAAGCGCTGCTGGCTTCGGCGGCGCAGGCCTTCGATCACGGTGTATTACTTACTTCGACAATCGCTGCCACACTGTCTTTGGTAGCTGCAGTCCTTGTATTTCGCGTCATCAAACCGGCAATTAAGTGAACTGAACGCACCACTTGAGCAAATTTTTGATTAATTGGTTCAAAGTTATTCAATTGTTGACGGCTAGCACGTAGGCTAGGCAGTGTAGTTCCAAAGTAATTCGCGAAGTACCCGTTAGAAGTATGCGAATGTCGAACCACCTCGGTTGACGCGAGCCCCCTTCTAGACGTGCAGTGAATGACTTGGCTGCTTCGTAAGACCTGTTCTTCCACCAGGGAGTGAGGCCTTACGTAGATTACAACCAAGATCGCCAATAGAACCGGCGAGAAACGTCTGAAAGGACCAAATAGAAACATGGCAACCGGAATCGTAAAGTGGTTCAACGCTGAAAAGGGCTTCGGCTTCATCGCACCAGACAGCGGAGATCCAGATGTCTTCGCTCACTTCAGCGCCATCCAGACCCAGGGTTTCCGTACCCTGGACGAAGGCCAGAAGGTCGAGTTCGAAGTTGTTGAGGGTCCAAAGGGTCTGCAGGCTGCAGATATCCGCGCTCTCTAAAGAAGGTCTTTGGCTCTAACGCCTGACTTTTCAAAAGAAGGTCATCCGCATTGCGGGTGACCTTCTTTTTGTTATGAGCGTTGCAGATCACTGGAATACTTCGGCGCACTGACCGGTTGCACTAAATGTGAAGCTATCTATTTTGGATCTTGCCCCGGTTGCTCCCGGTCAAACTATTTCCGACTCTTTTAAGTCCTCTGTTCGCCTAGCCCAGACCGCAGAACGTCATGGTTATGAGCGTGTTTGGTACGCCGAGCACCACAACATGCCGACCATCGCCTCCAGCGCGACTTCTCTGCTGATCAGCCACGTAGCCCACCACACCGAGACCATTCGATTGGGCTCGGGCGGGGTCATGCTGCCAAACCACTCACCATTGGTGATCGCTGAGCAGTTTGGTACCTTGGCCACCATCTATGGGGACCGCATCGACCTTGGTCTAGGCCGCGCCCCGGGCACTGATATGACCACCCTTCGCGCCCTTCGTCGCGACCCATCAGCCGCCGATACTTTCCCACACGATGTGCTTGAGCTTCAGGCCTACCTCGCCGGTGAGTCACGGGTTCCTACCGTTGCCGCCACCCCAGGCGCTGGCACCAACGTGCCACTGTACATCTTGGGTTCGTCGCTGTTTGGCGCAAAGCTCGCCGCCCAGCTTGGCTTGCCATACTCCTTCGCCTCGCACTTCGCACCGGCCGCTTTGCATGAAGCCATCCGCGTGTACCGAGACGAGTTCCAGCCTTCGGCGCAGCTGTCCGAACCATACGTGATTGCTGGTGTTGGTGTACTCGCGGCAGAAACTTCCGAAAAGGCCCACGAGTTGCTCAACGTGGCCAAGCGTCACCGTGTGGCTGCATTCCTGGGTCGCAACGCCAAGAAGGAATTCACCGAAGCCGAGATCGACATGCTGATGGACACCCCACAGGCAGAGCAGATCTTGGACATGATGCGCTACACCGCAGTAGGTACCGGCGAGCAGGTTGCTGATTACCTTCAGCACTTCGCTACCGCAGCTCAGGCCGATGAACTGATCACCATTCACTACCCCACTGAAGAGCGGGAACGTTTGGAATCGGTCATGATCACCGCCAAGGCTTCCGAATTGGTCGCCGCGCAGTAATAGCAGTAATGCCTAGACACACTTCGCCCCCGAGTTCTGTTGAACTCGGGGGCGAAGTATTTACGCTTTAGTTCTGAAATCTAAGCTTTGGTGCGCTGTCCAATGATGGCCCAGAGACCAAGAACTGCAGCAAGAGCAGAGCAGCAAATCGCAAAGACCAGAATGCTAATTTCCTGGCCAAATACACCAACGGCCCATCCCAGTGCGATCACTGGAACTGCACTGCCGAGGTACGTCATCAGGTAGATGGTGGACACGGTTTGCGCGTGCTGACGGTCGCTGACCGAGTCAACTGCCTTAGCAAAAGCGGTGCGGAAGCTCATGCCTTGGCCCAGACCCACCATGCCCAGAGCCAGCAGGGCAAGGACCAATAGGTGGTGTTCGGCGGCGAAGGCCAGCAGAACGGTAGATACTGCCATGAGTCCCAAACCGACGGGAAGAAGTTTTGCCCCTCCACGCACTACTACCTGGGATAGTGCGGAGACTCCCAGAGGCAGCCCGGCAATCAGGCCAATGATCCACTTTGATTCCAGCCCAAAGACCTGAGCGAAGTAGCCCGGCGCCAAGGAGAGCACAAAGCCGAAGACGGCGAAGCTCAAGAACCCTACCAGTGCGGCCAGCCAGAACTGGGAACGTGCAGTACTTGGAATGCCCAGACGGCGAGGGGCTAGTGCCTTGCCGCGCTTGCCTCGTTCGGCCATGGCAATGGCTGGACGTGCTTGCAAGGTACCCAACGGGACCATGATCATCAGCAACAAAATGGCTTGGATCAAGAACACGGTAGTTCGCCCACCGGGAAGGTTTGCCAGCAATCCGCCCAAGACCGGTCCGAAAGCAACTCCACCCGAGGATGCCAAGAGCGTGAAGCGTGAGGCCCATTCAGGCTTGGAAGGCAAAAGCTCACGCAGAGCTGCCGCGCTGGCACCGGTAGCTAGCGCGACGCCAGTTCCTTGGAGTCCTCGCCCGAGGCAAAGCTCAACCAGATTAGAGGCCGAAGCAAAGACGAGCGTGCCAATGAGCGAGACCAGTACGGCGATGACTAGGGCAGCTCGACGTCCAATGTGATCGGACCAGTGTCCAACGGTGGATAGGAAAAGCATCAGCGAGCAGACATAGCTGGCGAACGCGATGGTAGTTCCCATCGCGCCCAAATGTAGTTCGTCCTGAAGCGCTGGGTACAACGGCGTAGCTAGGTTGGCGCCCACCAACAACAGGAAGCTCACTGCCACCGTGATGACCAGACGTGTGGTCAAGCCCGGGTTCCAGGAAAGCGTCCGGTGCTGCATGGGCTGCATGCGCAGTTCACTGATGACGGACACGTTCACTCCCGGTAGCAAAATAGATCAGGTCTTGGGATCAGGAACAGTCCTGAAAAAGTTTTAACCGGTGGGGCTACTCGCTTCCCCACCGGTGAGTTGAGCGTTCTGCTTGAGTTTGTCTACTGCAACAGATCGTTCACTCACTAATATCCACCCTTTCAAAGCAGGTCGAAAGAATTCTTGCTAGGATTTGAGCAGTTTGGTCAAAATAACGCCCCGCAACAACCCCTGGAGTGAGCATATAGTGCGCTTAGACGAAGTAGACCTCAAGGTGCTGCTGTCCTTAATCAAGGACCCGCGTATCCAAATTTCGGAACTTGCTGATGAGGTAGGCATCGCCCGCAATACCGCTCAGTCACGTTTGCGCCGATTGCAGCGTTCAGAAATTCTTCGAGATGGCGGTCGCGATATTGACCTCGGTAAGTTGGGCTACGACGTGCTGGCCTTTGTCACCTTGGAGGTGAGCCACCGTGACCTTGATACGGTCATCACCGCTCTGCGTCAGATCCCGAATGTTTTAGAAATCCATGAGACCTCCGGGCGCGGAGATGTGTGGGTTCGACTCATTGCCACCGACACTCACCAGCTGCAGTCTGCGCTGCGCCAGATCTTGCGCATCAAGGGAGTCACCCGTTCGGAAACCACGTTCGCTTTGCACACTCATCTGGCCTACCGCTCCTCCCCTTTGCTGGAACACTACACCGAACATGATCACTAATAAATGCTCTAGTTCCCACCACCTAAAAGAAATTTAAAACAAGTCTTTAGTTTCCAGATGCGTGGTCCTAGGCTGGTGCTACGAGAAGTCACGAGGAGTATCCCCGGCTTCGAAGGTGGATCCCTCGTATCACCGAAGGAGCGCGCGATGAGCAGGGAATTCGAACCAACAGAATTTGGCACGGAATACGGCAACGATATCTATGAGCCTGATGACGGACGTGACTCTCAGGCCTATGAAGGATCCAGCGACATGCCGGAGACCATGCGCAATCATGATCCGCTAGCCCAGCGTCAGTACCTCTACGACGATGATCTAGAAACCGAAGATGATCTGGACAACGAATTCTCCAACGACGGTTCCGATGATGATGAAGAAGACGAATCCTTTGAACCTGAGGATGACGACTGACACGGCGGCTAAGCAAAACTTGGGCTAAAGGCCATAGACTTTAGAAGTGATTAATCCAGTTCATCTGCGCACGCTACTCGAAGTAGTGGCGCATCGTTCCTTTGCCACGGCCGCAACCCGCCTAGGCTACACGGCCAGTGCTGTATCTCAGCAGATGACAGCGCTGGAGCGGAGCACCGGCACAACCTTGTTTGTCCGAGGCGCCCGCTCTATCACTCCTACGCCTGGGGCCATGCGCATGGTTCGCCACGCTAAGCGTGTGCTGACAGACCTTGACGCGCTCATGGCCGATGTCGCCACGATCTCCACCGAGGCCACCGACCTTGAAGAGATCAAGCTAGGCATCTTCCCTTCCTTGGCCACTTACGCGTTGCCACAAATCCTGACAGCACGTGACTGGTCCTCGCTAGGAATCAACTTGCGCTTGTGGATCGGTGAACCGCAACAGACCGTTGCCGGTCTAGGCACCGGTGGAGACCTCGACCTCGCGCTGATCTTCCAGGTGGGTCCCGGCGGACTATCGTGGCCTGCATCCCTGGAACGCACATGGCTAGGTGACGACCAATTCCGTGTGGTCATTCCCGCCTCATGGCCTATCGCCGAAGACTCTCAGCTCACCGTTGACCAGTTGGCCGAATGGCCGTGGATCTTCCACCACCCTGGAACCTCGGACGCTACCCTGATCTCCCGGCTGTTCTCTTCGTACAACATCCACCCGCAGGTGGCTGCCTACTGCGATGACTTTAATGCCTCGCTGAGCTTGGTGTCTTCAGGCCTGGGTGCCGCGTTAGTTCCTGACCTTGCCATGGCCAACGCCCCGGAAGGTATTCGTATCGTGGATGCTCCGGAGATCCGTTTGGCACGTTCCATCTTTGCGCTGAAACCAGAGAACTCTAAAAAGCCAAAGGTGGCGCTGGTCTTAGACCGACTAGCCCAGATCTTGGCCCAGTAAAACCCGCGCAGTAAGACCAAGCGCAGTAGAACCTGGCCCTGACCGTTTGGCACCGCACGTGCCTAAGAATTTATCAAGAGAGTCTTTTGATGACTAGCGCTCACAACCAAACCAACAACGGATCTACGGTTCTCTCACATGTTTATGGACCCATTGGGCACATAGAGCTCAACCGCCCCGCTAAGCTCAACGCTCTAACTCTTCAGATGCTCACTGAGCTGACGAGAGTACTGAAAGTATGGGCCGAGGATCCATCGATCCAACTGGTTCTTTTGACGGGGTGCGGCGAGCGGGGTTTCTGTGCTGGCGGGGACATTGCAGATTTCCATCAAGCGATCACTACCGGAAAACATCAGGACTTCATCAACCTGCTGTCTTTGGAGTTTGATCTCGACTATCTTATTTCCACCTATCCCAAGCCACTGATCACCTTGGCTCACGGCATCACGATGGGTGGCGGCGTGGGCTTGGCATCTCATGCGCCGATCCGGCTTGTCACGGCAAGCGCAAAATTGGGGATGCCCGAAGCCAAAATCGGCTACACCCCTGATGTGGGTGGAAGTCATTTGCTGGCCAACTCTCCAGGACACCTAGGGGAATACTTCGCCATGAGCGCTACCTCATTCGCCGGCGCGGATGCAGTCTTCATGGGGTTTGCTGACGTTGTAGTGACCGACTCCTTTGCCGAGAACATCTTGGATGAGCTTGATGAATTCCTCGGACTTTCCGCAGCAGAAATCATCTCAGCTATCGAGGTACTTCATGGGGCGCCCGAGTCTCACGGAGTTGAACAAATCCAAGGCTGGGTTGATCACGCGTTCAGCGCCGATACCCCGCAAGAAGTTATTAGTCGTTTGGAGCAGATGGTGCACCCGGCGGCGGATCAAGCCGCACAGTTGCTGAAAGCTAATTCGCCCTCCAGCATTTGTGGAGCGTTCCATTCGGTGCGAGAGGCCCGCGTTGAACAAGATCTGCGCTCCGCATTAGACCGCGAATTACGCTTGGCACGGTTCTTGATGTATCGGCCTGATCTGGCTGAAGGTATCCGTGCTCAGGTGTTAGACAAGGACCGCAACCCGCACTGGTCTCCTGCGCTGGTAGGCGAAGTTGACCAGGACGAATTACGGTCCTTGGTGCGTGATTCTCAGCTTTAGCTGTCGACTCCGGGTCGGCCTTCGGGTCGGCCTTCGGGTCGGGTGACGTCCGAATGCACCGGACGAACCTTCGCTGATTCCCTAGGTTCAATACGCGGTGCGCTCACCGCATCTTGAGGCTCTCGCACGACGCTGGCTTCAATGCCCACGCCCATTGGTTCTTCGTAATGCAATGGTGCGTGCTCGCCGAAGTGATCTGAGTCCGCTTCCTCCCAGTCTTCCTTCCAAGACCCGGGGGCTTCGTCAAGCAGTTCGCCTGGACGAAGCCAGTGGAACAGCGAAGCATAGGACCTGGTTGACTGTAGGTTGACCCGGCGACGTAGCATTCGGGTATTTAGTTGTGTCGGGCTGGTGAGCCCCATTGATGCCATGATCTGTGCAGATTCAGTAACTGTCAGGTGATGGTAGTTGTAGACGCGGTGCCCTTTATCTTCTACGTCTAAGGCTCGCATCAACCGCTTGTTCTGCGTAGCCACACCCACCGGGCAGTGATTGGTGTGGCATTGCTGAGCTTGGATACAACCGGTGGCCATCATCATTGAACGCGCGGAGAAGGTGAAATCGGCACCTTGAATCAGGCGTTTGATGATGTCAGATCCGTTGGCAATTTTGCCCGCGGCCGCCAATCGGATTTCATCACGTAGTCCCGCACCAACCAACGTATTGTGCACCAGCATCAGCCCCTCGGTGAGCGGTGCGCCAACGTGGTCTTCATACTCAAGCGGAGCTGCACCCGTGCCACCTTCAGCACCGTCCACGGTGATGAAGTCAACCAGGATGCCGGTATCTAGCATGCCCTTACACAGCGCCATGATGTCGGTACGCGAACCAACGCAGAACTTCACTCCGATTGGCTTGCCGCCGCTAAGCTCACGCAGTTTACCGACAAAATGCATTAGTTCTCGTGGAGTCGAGAACTCGGCATGGCTAGCTGGGGAAATGCAATCCACACCCATCGGAACATCACGGGCTTCCGCAATCTCTGCGGTGACCTTTGCTGCCGGAAGCACACCGCCCAATCCGGGCTTGGCACCCTGCGAGAGCTTGATGGTGATGCCCTTGACCTTCTCGTGGTTAGCCTTCTTGGCGAAGGTTTCCGGGTTGAACCGTCCCTCGGGGGTACGGCAGCCAAAGTAACCTGACCCGATCTCCCAGAACAGATCTGCCCCGTACTCCAGGTGGTACTTAGTCAGCCCGCCTTCTCCGGTTTCATGGACAAACTCCCCCATTTCAGCACCCTTGTTCATGGCTAAAACAGCATTAGCTGACAAAGCGCCGAAACTCATCGAGGAGATATTCATCAACGAAATCTCATAGGGCTGAGTACATTGGCTGGAACCAACTTTGACTCTGAACTGACTGGCGGGAGGAGCAACTGGCGCCGCCGAATGAAGCAGGTACTCGTGGCCCAATTCGTTCACATTGCGTTCAGTACCGAAGGCCTTGTGGCTGTCGGCTCCTTTGGCACGCGCATAAATCAGGGAGCGAGTATCACGGTCAAAAGGTTTGCCATCGGTATTGCGCTCGATGAAGTACTGCTGAATTTCTGGGCGGATGAATTCAAAGAGGTAACGCGCGTGCCCCACAATGGGGAAGTTGCGCAAGATCGCATGCTTTTTCTGCACAAGGTCCCGAACTCCAAGCAAGACCAGAAGCCCGGTTAGCGCCACCAAGATCCACCAGACCCATCCTCCAGAGGTACTGGCCAGGATTGCGGTGATCACAAAACCGGTCGCGAGCACACCTAAGAACAGGAGAACCACTATACGCATCATGGTGCGAGCCTAATAGTTTAGGACGTGATTGTCAGGCATCTACGCAGGGAGGATTCGATCCGCCTCACGAATGGCCATTTGTGCAAACAGCGAGTCTTTCTGCCCCAGCAACAGCCCGGCGTTTCCGCTTTCAGCCACTGCACCATTTTCCAACACCAAGATCTGCTGCGCATGGCCCACAGTTGCCAGTCGGTGGCTTATCATGATGACACTCATTGAGTGCTGACGCCGGCGTCCGATTGCCTGCAACACTAGTTCTTCACTGGCAGTGTCCAATGCACTGGTGGACTCATCAAGAATCAACACCGCAGGTTCACGGACCAGTGCCCGAGCTAATGCCAACCGTTGACGCTGTCCTCCAGAGAGTCTTGAGGACCGATCCCCTAAGCGCGTGTTGAGCCCGGATTTCTGTTGTTGTAGCCAAGTGCTCAGGCCCAACTCTTCGAGTACTTCTTCCAACTTTTCATCACTGATGCCTTCGTGACCCAAAAGCAGGTTTTCACGCAATGTTCCGCGAACCATCGCTGCCTCCTGGGAGACCAACATGATCTTTTCCCGCAGTTCGCTCAGCGCAGCTTCGGTGATGTCTACACCGCCAAAGGTGATAGACCCGGTGAAGTTCACCGCTCTAACCACAGCGGAAGCAATCGATGATTTCCCTGATCCGCTCTCGCCAACCAGAGCCACCATGCCCCCGGGATTCAGTTCGAGATTTAGCCCGCTGACCACTTGCTGGGACCCGTAGCTGATTGCCACATCGTTGATCTTTAGGGCGCCAGCTTCAGGGAGTTCTTTTGGCTTGGCCACTTCGGCCACTTCGGGCTTTTGGGTGGCTGTGGCATGCAGCCGACGAGCGCTAGCCAGCGAATCCTGGAGTCCAAGCACAAACCCATCAACGGTTCGTACCGCTTCATAGGAAGGCACAGCGGCGCAGCCCAAGATCACCAGAGCACCCAACTGATGTTGGCCGCCCAGGACAATAAACAGGGCCAGCAGACTTCCCCAGATGGTCAGCTGGGTGAGTGTCGCGCGTAGCGCTGTGATGGTACCGGTGCGTAGGCTGGCAGCCCCTGATTGGCTGGTGCTCTCACGCAGTTTTCTCAGTGTCTCGTTGCCGCCGCGGAAGCTGTGCAGGATTTCTATGCCCCACATCGCTTCATTCATCAGCTGGTTTTGCGCTCCTCTTGCAGAAGCCGTAGCTGCCGAGCTGGCCCGTAGTGTGCGCACCCCAATGAGTGGAATGATCAGGCCTATCAGCGTGTAAGCACAAAGTAGGATCAACGCGGGAAGTTCGCCGAAGTAAATCCACGTTGCCCAAGTAGCCAGTGCACTGATCACTACCGCGGCTACCGCTGGCGGTAGCGTGTGCGCGAAGAACACTTCAACCTTGTCGATGTCACTGGTGGCTCGGGCCAGTAGGCGTCCGGAATTTTTAGTGGCCGCGTTGTAGGGAGCTTGGCGTTCAAAGGCTGCGTACATCCGCCGCCGTAGACGCGCTAGCGACAGGAACGCTACGCGGTGTCCCACATATTGTTCCAGGTAGCGCAGCACGCCCTTAGCAAGGCCCAGAACCACGATGGATCCTGCCAGCAACCACCAGTTCAAAGAATTGAGCACTTCAATACTGTTCAGGCCCAGCACCTTGCTCAACCCAATGCCGGCAAGAACGTAAATGCTCAACGAAGCCAGACGCGTCAGGCACGAGAAAACACTGGCTAACGCCAACGGTGGTACCAGATCCTTAGTGGTACCGATGAGCCAGAAGACTGTGGAGACAGTGCGCTTCTTTTCTTGACTCATGCTTTCCCCTCCCCCAAGGCACGTAGACCTGAAGCCTGTAGCTGCGCGGTGCGCTGTGACAGATCGTTTAATGCGCCTTTGAGATAACCGTCTTGATTCACCAGTTGTTCGCGCGGCCCGGACTGTATAACTCGTCCTTGATCCATGACCACGACGTAGTCAAAATCGGCTAATAGTCCAAGACGATGGGTGACGGTGATGATCGTTGTTGATGAGCCAAGCTCTCTCAGGCTTTGGCGAATATCTGCTTCGCTGTGCACGTCCAAGGCACTGGTGGGTTCATCAAGTAAGAGCACTGGGCGCTGTGCTAACAGGGCACGAGCCAAGGCAAGCCGTTGCGCTTGGCCACCGGAGAGCCGGGCCCCACCTTCACCCAGTGGTTGGTCAAGTCCCAGGGGTTGATCTGCCAGCCATGAGTCCATCCGGACTTGGCTGATCACCGCCCTGAGTTGTTCATCGGTGGCGTTAGGTGCACCTAGTCGCAGGTTCGCAGCTAGGCTCACGCCGAATAGTGTGGCTTGCTGTTCAACCACCGCGGTATTCGCCTTAAGAGTGGCAGGACCCATGGCTTGGCGGCCGTCATGAATGATCCCGGCCGAGGATTGCAGCTGTCCTTGCAACACCCGAATCAGGGTGCTCTTGCCGCTTCCGGAGGGACCCACAATAGCTGTTCGGGATCCGACGGGGAATTGGAGATTAATCTTGTTCAGTGCCAGATCGGCGTTGTTGTAACTCGCGCAGAGATCTTCGATGAACAATCCGTTCTGCGACAGATTGACGGTCAGTGGGTTGGCCATCGAAGGGTGCATCGGAATGTCTTGAATTTCGGCTAGCTTTTTCTCTGCTGCCCGCCCGGTCATCCCGATGTAGAAGAAACTACCTACGTAGTTCACCGGAGCAAGCATCAAATAGCTGAGAATGATCAGTGCGAATCCCAAACCTGGACTCATGGCCCCTGAACTGGTTCGCCACCAGGCTAGAGCCGCGGAGCTTGCCAAGAGCAACACCGCAAAGCTGGAATCAATGACCAAGAGGATGAGCTGGTTGCGGGCCAAAAGTTTCATGACCTGCTGGCGCACCCGTTCGGTTGCCGACCCAATGGTTTCGCCCATCCAGCTACTGCCACCGTTGAGCTTGAGCATATTTAGTGAGCGAAGTGCATCCAAGAAGGTGGCCGACAAGATTCCTTGAGCCCTGCGGTACTCACCGGCGGATCCCCCAAAGCGCTTCTGGAATCCCAAGACGATGACCGGCACCAAGGCGGTGGGGATCAAAAGCAAAATGGCACTGAGCGGGTCAATAAACAGTGCAATGAACACAAGGATTAATACGGGAGTGGCCACCGCGGCACTGGCTGGGCCAAGGAAGCTTGAACGGAATTTCACCGAGCGTTCCACCAAATCCATGGCCGAGTGCACCAGCTCTCCCTCGCCGGCCCGTCGAACGGCCAGCGGACCGATGGACAGGTAATGCTTGAGCAGCTTGGAACGATGATAGGCGGTGAGCTGTTGGCTATCGTGCGCAATAACCACAGGGACCAAGAACGTTGATAGTGCCAGGGCAAGTAATTCACCGGCAACCCCGATGTACCAACGTGTGTCTGGGGATTCGCCTCGATAGAACAGGTCAAATCCCTGTCCCAGTAAGATCACCAATCCGGCGGTAGCTGCGGCAGCGAAGATACTCAGAGCCACGACCATTACCGTTGCTGCTGAGAGAATTCCAAAAAGCCTACGCACATCACTATCCTAGGACAGATTCAGGGACGGATTGCAGGGGCTTTGTCACACATTGCCGCTCAGAGCGCTTGTGAGAGAAACTTGGTGCATGAGCACTTCGGAGCTAAAACAGCGCCCCCATTCCGTTGCCCTGCGTTTTCTTGCCGCCCCTACTGACGTTGATGTCAACGGGATGGTTCCAGCGGGCACCGTACTTGAGTGGGTTGACAAGGCCGCTTACGCTGCCGCTGTAGGTTGGTCCACTAGCTATTGCGTCACCGCCTACGTTGGCAATATCCACTTTGCTGATCCGATTCACTCCGGTGATCTTGTAGAAGTAACAGCCTCAGTGGTCTACACCGGAACCAGCTCCATGCACATTCAGACTGAAGTTTCCTTCAGAGATCCACGCGAACTGCGCCCCGTGGCATCGAGTAACTGTCTGGTGATTTTTGTTGCTGTGGATGAATCAGGCAAACCAACCGCGGTGCCTAGTTTCAGCCCGGGCACGGTACGTGAAATAGAACTGCGCGACGACGCGCTGGCACGCATTGAGATCCGTGAACAGATCGTTGCGTCGATGAAAGATCAGCAATACACGGATGCTGGCACCGCCGAACGCGTTACCCTTCGGTTCATGGCAGCACCAACAGACGTGAACTGGGGCGGTAAAGTCCACGGTGGCATCGTGATGAAGTGGATCGATGAGGCTGCCCAGCTTTGCGCTGCCCGTTACTGCCAGCAGGATACTGTTGCTGTTTTCTCCGGTGGCGTGCGTTTTTATCAGCCACTGTTTATTGGACATTTGGTTGAGGTAGAAGCTCGCTTGGTATACACCGGCAGCAAGGGTATGCACGTCGCTGTCCATGTGCGCTCCGGTGATCCGAAATCACGCGAAATGAATCTAACCACTTACTGCCTGACAGTGATGGTCACCCGCGACGAGACGGGAACTGCCGTTCCGGTCAAGCCTTGGGTTCCGGTCAGTGAAGAGGACCGGCGCTTGTGGGAGCACGCTCGTGAGTTGGTGGCCATTCGAGCTAACGCACCTGGCGGTTACACACCAGTGCACCTGGTAGGATCGAGCGCCTCATGAACAATGTACAACCGTTGGTCAAGGTCTGCGGACTTTCCACTGCCGAAGATGTTCAGGTAGCCATAAACCACGGCGCAGATGCGATCGGTTTTGTGCTGACTTCTAGCGTTCGGGAAATTGCTCCGCAAGACGCCGCAACTCTTGTTGCACTAGTTCCGAAAGACATTGCCACCGTTGCGGTCTTCCGTTCAGAAGATATCCCTACCGTGGTTCAAAGGGCGAGACAAGCACAGGTGGGCTGGGTTCAGCTTCATGGCCAGCGCACCAAAGAGGACGTGACTCAGGTCCAGGCTGCTGGGTTTAAGGTCATCCGCGCCGTACGTCGTGATGCCACTGCGGAAGAATTCACTGATTGGGGCGAAGAGCTTTTGCTCATCGATGCCTCCGTGCCAGGCAGCGGTGAAAGTTGGGATTACGCTGCCGTGCGTGAATTGGCTGCTGGACGCAAATGGTTAGTAGCCGGCGGGCTGTGCCCTGCCAATGTTGCCCCGGCGTTGAGAATCTCCGGGGCCACCGGAGCAGATGTTTCTTCTGGTGTTGAATCATCACGCGGCGTCAAAGACCCGTTGCTGATTGCTCAGTTCCTTGACGCCGCGAAAGCTGAATAGTTTCTAGCCCACCCAGTTATGTGGTGCCGGTTTGCGCGAGCCGGGCAGTGCTCCTTGTTCGCGCCACTGGTGCAACCATTCTGGAACTACACGGTCTTCAGGAACATCCAAGCCTACGGCGGCGAGGATTTGCTCGTTGGATACTGCACCCTTGCTTGAGGTCATGCGGGTGGCAATGTAACCGCGGGCGTAGATTTCTCCGTCAACCACAATGCGCTGTTCGAAGTAGATGCACTTGTCATCTAGCCCCAGCAGTTTGGTCTCCTGCGAGAATTTGGTTCCCAGACGCACAGACTTACGGAAGGTAATGGTTTCGGTCTGAACCACTGGCGTCCATTTGTTCTTGCGCATGATGTCCCAGACCCCGGAGCGGAACATCAGATCAAAACGACCCAAATCAAAGATCGAGAAGTACATTCCGTTATTGATATGCCCAGCAAAGTCGATGTCGGTCAGTGTGGCTCGCATTTGCACGGAGCTGGTATCAAACATGGTGAGCTTGCTGGACTTTTTGCTGTTAACAAAGAGCATAAGAATTCTGAAGATCATGTGCATACCATCACATTACCGCTCAGTAACTTTTCTGCCTAGTCCGCTGTTCTCTGAAATTTCCCTTGGGTGCGCTGCACGCCCAGCCGCCAGCCATGACGCAGAACAGCGCTTGCACAGCGAGCATTATTAGACTTGACCAAGTGAGCGAAGAAAAACCACTGATTCAACTGCCAGCCCGACTTATTGGAGTCTGGCTCGCCTTGATTGTCGGCATTGCCGGATCCACCTTATTGGCCACAGCGCACTATGTCACTGGCGGAAGCTTGCTGATCATTGTGGCTCTTTGGGTCATCCGTGTTCTGGCCATATCTAGCTTCTGGCTACTGCCTGGTCGCAAGGACACCAAGATCTTCGCCATGGCACTGGTTCTGCTCTCACAGATCTTGGATATCTTGCTGAAGTTACCCGTCTTGGACACTGTCGAATACGGTGACTGGTTCCTGGTTTCCGCGCTTGATCTCACCGGCCAGTTCAGTGGCTACTTCACCGTGTGGGGCTTACTGCTACCAGTGCTCGCCCTGGCCGGTTGGTTTACTTTGCGCTCACGCCAGCTTGCTGGATGGATCATCGGTCTTCTCTCGGCCGTTGGCCTGGGATTCCTCGCGCAGGCAACGGTGACCTCGGATCACGGATCCCTTACTACCTTTGTCTTGGTGAGCATGGCCCGCTATGTAGTACCAGCGGTGCTTGCTGCGTTGGCCGATTTCTACATGGCCAAGTACAAGCCCTTCAAGAAATAACGTCCACATAAGACTACGGACGGCATCTGCCTTGGGCAGGTGCCGTCCGTAGTTCTTGTTATGAGCGCTTAGACCAAACCGTCACTGAGGTGGTTTGGCGTACCAAAACGGTGGGCGGTAATAGATACTGCCTGCTCGTGCAGGAATGGCAGTAGCTCTACTCGTCCGGCACCGGTCACTGGCGAAGCGTAGATGGCGACATCTGGCTTGCCGTCGGTTGCCTCGGCAACCGCCTTGATCGATCCACCAATCAAACGGATCCGAGCTGCCGAATCCGGACCGGTCTTCGCCGCAAGCTTGGCAGCCCGAGCAGCAAACTGGTCGCTGGTTTCACGCACCACGGTCACCGAGTGTTCAGCCAGCAAGCCACGAACCTGCGTTGAAAGCTGCGCATCCACCGAGAGGTATACGCGGGAGCCTGCGGTGACGCCGGCAGCAACAACGCGCAAAGCCTCAGCCAAACCATGGCCACTGGTTTCTTGCTCAAAGCGCACGGTGACATCCACCGAGCAGTAGCGGAAAACGTTGCGCTCAGCCTGCAGACCGGAACGGTCCTTGGCCTTGTTGAACTCAGCGTTCCACCAGTACTTGTCACTGCCCAAAGCAGCGGTCAGCCACTGCAGCTGTGACTCATCCAGCTCGGCCGCTGCGAGTAGTCGCTCATCAAAGCGAGACAAAGCAGCGGTGTCCTTCACCGGAGCATCCTTGAAGCTACCCATACCGATCAGGTAATTAGGGCCGCCGGCCTTGGTGCCTGCACCAATAGCGGACTTCTTCCAACCACCAAATGGCTGACGCTGAACGATAGCACCGGTGATGCCACGGTTGACATAGATATTGCCTGCTTGGATGTTATCCATCCAGTAAGCCATCTCGCCACGGTCCAAGGAATGCAGTCCCGAGGTCAGTCCGTAGTCCACCTCGTTGACGATTTCCACTGCCTCTTCCAGAGTCGCCGCGGTCATCACACCAAGAATTGGGCCGAAGTATTCGGTCTTGTGGTATTCGCTGCCACGTTGCACACCGTAGCGCACACCGGGAGAGTAGAGCTTGCCGGAGTCATCCAACTGCTTTGGCTCAACTACCCAGCGCTCACCGTCTCCCAAGGTGGTCAAACCGCGCTTGAGCTTCTCGCCGGGTTCACCGATCAACGGGCCCATCTGCGATTCAGGGTTCCACGGGTAGCCAACCTTCAGCGACTTGACCGCATCGATCAGCTGGTTGTTAAACCGACGTGAGTCAGCAACCGATCCAACCAGAACTACCAGCGAGGCCGCTGAGCACTTCTGTCCGGCGTGACCAAAAGCCGACTGCACTACATCGCGGGCAGCTAGATCAAGGTCTGCATTTGGGGTAACAATAATGGCATTCTTACCCGAGGTCTCAGCCAACAGTGGCAGGTCCTTGCGGAAAGAACGGAAGAGTTCTGCGGTTTCGTAACCACCGGTGAGGATCAAACGATCTACTCGCTCATCGGAAACCAACTGCTGACCCAACGAACGATCACCCACGAAGACAAGCTGCAGTACATCCTTTGGCACGCCAGCGTCCCACAGGCACTGCACCATAACCGAACCAACACGAGCTGCCTGAGTCGCTGGCTTGATGATCACTGCCGAGCCGGAAGCCAACGCCGAAAGGGTTGAACCTGCAGGAATGGCCATCGGGAAGTTCCATGGTGGAGTCACCACGGTCAGCTTGGATGGTACGTATTCTGCGCCGTCCACTGAGTCCAGTTCGCGGCCAAGCTGCGAGTAGTAGTGGGCAAAGTCGATGGCCTCAGAGATTTCAACGTCACCTTGGTCAATGGTCTTGCCGCACTCGGAGCCAAGAACTTCCAGCAAGGTGGCGCGACGCTCTTCAAAGAGCAGTCCACCGCGGTGCAGGATATCGGCACGCTTTGCTGATCCCAGCGCCTGCCAAGCCTGCGAAGCATCAACACCCATGGCGATGGCTTCATCCAATTCGCCGGCGGCGTTGATGGTGTTCGCCTTGACCAAGTCTTTGCCCAGCGAGGAGTCACGCATCTTGGAGAGAATTTCGCGGCCCCAGGTACGGTTTTGCAAAAGATCCGGGTCGGTATCCGGGGTGTTGAAGAATTCGGTGGTTCCATCGGCAAAACCAGCAACGCGCTGCGCCAAGGCTGGATCTTCAATGTTTCGGTCCTGTACGCGGTGTGGTGCAGGAACCACATCGGTCAGTGCGTCCAAGGAAGCTAAGAATCGGTTCTTTTCACGTTCAAAAAGCTGTTCATTCTTTGAGAGTTCAAAGACCGCAGACATGAAGTTTTCTTGGCTTGCGCCTTCTTCAAGGCGGCGAATCAGGTAAGCGATTGCAACGTCAAATTCCTGTGGGTGCACTACCGGGGTGTACAGCAGCAGGGAGCCGACTTCTTTACGCACCGCTTCGGCCTGGCCGGTGGCCATGCCAAGGAGCATTTCAAATTCAATGCCGTCCGTGACATTGCGGGACTTGGCCAGTAGCCAAGCTAGGGCAACATCAAAGAGGTTGTGTCCGGCAACGCCGATACGTACGTTCTTCACGTGCTCTGGGCGCAAGGCGTATTCCAGAACGGACTTGTAGCTGGTGTCCGAGTCTTGCTTGCTGTGCCAGGTAGCCAGTGGCCAGCCGTGGATGTCAGCTTCCATGGTTTCCATCGGCAGGTTAGCGCCCTTGACCACGCGCACCTTGATTGGCGCTCCGCCGTCGGCTACACGTGCTGCGGAAAATTCCTGCAGCTGAATCATTGCCGAGAGGGCATCTGGCAAGTAGGCCTGCAAGACGATACCGGCCGGCAAATCTTTAAACTCTGGCTTCGAGAGAATCTTGGTGAAGACCGCAATGGTCAGCTCAAGATCCTTGTACTCTTCCATGTCCAGGTTGATGAATTTTTTCTTAGGGTTGCTGATCGCATGTGCGTACAGCGGGCTGAGCTTTTCAACAATGTGCTCCACCGCTTCATCAAAGGCCCAGTGGTTGTGCGGGGCGACAGTGGAAGAAACCTTGATGGAGACGTAGTCCACGTCATCGCGTTCAAGCAGGGTGGTGGTTCCTTCAAGACGGCGGGCGGCTTCGCCCTCGCCCAAGATGGCCTCGCCCAGCAGGTTCACGTTCAGGTTCACCCCGTCACGCTTGATCTTCTTGATTGCTCCGCCCAGTTTGGCTTCGGACGCGTCAATGATCAGGTGTCCCACCATTTCGCGCAAAACCTTGCGCGCGATAGGAACAACGATTTGAGGCACTACCGGCGCCATGGCTCCACCGAGACCCACGGCCTTGCGCATGTACCAAGGTAGGAAGCTTGGAACCTTTGGTGCCAGCTTCTTCAGGTTGGCTGCGGCAACGTTGAGATCTTCAGGGCGAATAACGCCGTCAACAAATCCCACGGTGAAGTCCAGGCCGTTGGGATCTTTGAGCACACCTGCCAGTCGGGCAGCCGCTGCATCCACCGGATAGTCAGCTGCTTCGGTGAGCCAACGGCGCACCAAGGCAATAACTTCATCGGCAAGATCTGCCGGTGAGGTGAGCGGATTGCCATCAACATCTACTGCTGCTGGCACGGCGTGCTGGGTGGAGAGAGAAGACACTTATTGGTCCCTTCGATGCAAATTATTTCAGTCTTGGTTCGGCACCGAACGCGTAAGTCGTTATGGCTTTTTTGGCGGGTAGCGATTGCTGTGTTCCCGAACAAAATAGCTGTGTGCAATTTCGAGTATGAACCTAAGTTGCGTTAAGCAAAAGTGAACAAAACCGAAGATATTTGTTCGGGTTTGCTAATGTATCTTTACGCATCTTTTCAAACCCGACCGAACGGCGGAAAACCCGTGCTTGAACTGCGACGATTACGACTGTTGCGCGAGCTAAGCATCCGCGGAACCATTGCCGAAGTAGCCGATTCGCTGAGCTACTCTCCTTCCTCGGTTTCGCAACAGCTTAGTCAGTTGGAAGCCGAGGCTGGAGTACAACTACTTCGACGCACCGGCCGCACCCTGAAGCTCACCGCCCAGGCGCAGCTCTTGGTGGCCCACACCGAAACTTTGCTTGAAGCCATGGAACAGGCCGACGCAGATTTGGCTGGCACCATGTCCTCAGTTGCTGGCACCGTACGGCTGGCCGTCTTCCAAACCGCCATGCTCGCACTCATGCCACCGGTGTTGCGCGAACTGCGCCAAAAATATCCTCAACTTCGGGTTGAAATGAGCCAGCAAGAACCGGCTGACGCGCTGGAAGAAACCAGCAGTCGAACCTTTGACCTGGTCGTCGCTGAGCAATATTCAGGACACTCAGCCCCACACTATTCCAACCTTGACCGCAGGGTATTGACTCATGACCCGATTCGTTTGGCCCTGCCAGTCTTGGGGTCGGTTGGCAATGAAGACTTTGATCGAGTCACCTTATTGGAACATGCGGCCAGCTTGCCGTGGGTGGTTGAACCCGATGGCGCCGCCAGCCGCCATTGGGCATTGCAGGCTTGCCGACTGGCAGGTTTTGAACCGGATCTGCGGTACGAAACCGCCGACCTGCAGGCGCACGTGGAACTGGTTCAAACTGGAAATGCTGTTGCCATGTTGCCGGATTTAGTGTTGCGTTCCAACCAGCACACCCTGCGTACCGTGGATCTCTCCGGCGCCCCAGCCCGCACCATTTTCACCGCCATGCGGCATTCATCCACCAAATCCCCGGGCATTCAGGCCGTGCGCAATATGCTCCATGCACAACCGGGAATGAGTGACGCAAACAACTCTGTAATTTTGGCTACGCCCAAAGATTTCGATACGGTCGAATAGAAGTATCGACCATCACAACTGTTATGACACTTGCGGGAAACCAGACCTTTCGTGTCATAGTGGTGACGCGCACCACTTGAATCCGCGTTCCGGATCACGTCAACGATTCGGGACAGCAACGGTAATGAGGAACAATGTCCGACCAGACTTTCCAGATGATCGCGATCGCAATTTACATGGCCGCCATGCTTGGCATCGGCTATGTCGCGTATCGCCGAACCAACAATATCGACGACTACATGCTGGCCGACCGCGGCCTGAAACCATGGGTTGCCGCGCTGTCCGCCGGCGCCTCCGACATGTCCGGCTGGCTGCTCATGGGCCTGCCCGGCGCCATCTACCTAGGCGGCCTGCACGAAGCATGGATTGCCATCGGCCTGCTCATCGGTGCGTGGCTGAACTGGAAGTATGTCGCTCCGCGACTACGTTCCTACACCGCCATCTCGGAGAACGCCATCACCATTCCGAGCTTCTTTGAGAAGCGTCTGAAGGATAATGCGCACCTGCTGCGCATCGGCTCCGCCGTGATCATCCTGGTGTTCTTCACCTTCTATGTTTCTTCGGGCATGGTGGCCGCTGGCAAGTTCTTCGAGGCTTCCTTCGGCTGGCCATACCTCACCGGCATGTTCGTCGTTGCCGTCATTACCCTGCTCTACACCCTCTTCGGCGGCTTCCTCGGAGCTTCCTTGACCGACATGGTTCAGGGTGTTTTGATGTTCGCTGCGTTGATCGCAGTGCCAATTGTTGCCGTGATTCGCATGGGTGATTTCCAGACTCTCGGTTCGCATATTACCGCAGTGAATCCAGAAGCTTTTAACCTGTTCTCATCCTTCAACGACAGCAGCTGGATCGTGGCAGCCGTAGCAATTTTCTCCACCGCAGCGTGGGGTCTGGGCTACTTCGGCCAACCACATATCATCGTTCGCTTCATGGCTCTGCGCTCCCCGGGTGAAGCTAAGGCCGCCCGCGGAATTGGCATGACCTGGATGTTCCTGACCACCTTGGGTGCAGTACTGACCGCATTCATTGGTGTCGCGCACTTTGCTGATAAGCCTCTGGATAAGTCAAGCAGCGAAACCGTCTTCCTGCTGCTCAGCCAGATCTTCTTCCACCCACTAATTGCTGGCCTGGTTTTGGCCGCTGTGTTGGCAGCCATCATGTCCACCATGTCCTCGCAGCTGATCGTTTGCTCCTCTGCGTTGGTGGAAGACCTGTACAACATCACCGGTCGCAAGGCTTCACCTACGGCGCTGGTAAACCTCGGCCGAGCAGGCGTTCTGCTCATTGCCGTCGTGGCAGCGTTGCTTGCGTTGAACCCTAACTCCTCGATTCTGGACCTGGTTTCCTTCGCATGGGCCGGATTCGGTGCGGCCTTCGGCCCGATCGTTCTGTTGGCTCTGTACTGGCGCAAGCTAACCGCCGTCGGTGGTTTTGCTGGCATGGTTTCCGGCGCAGTTGTGGTCTTTATCTGGGGAAATATCAAGCCACTGTCCTCGGCTATGTACGAAATCGTTCCTGGTTTTGTCGTAGCCTTGGTGGTTGCTTGGTTGGTCTCTCGGGCCACCTACCGTCCAAATCCAGCCATCGATTCGGAGTTCTCCGAGATGGAACAGGAAGTCGGCGCAAAGGTCACTGCCTAAGCACTAGTTGATCTAGCTCCCCCTGTCCTCGTTACCTTCACGGTTTGAGGATACGGGGAGCTTTTTCATGCCCTTCACACACCGATGTCGCACGTAGAAAACATAGCCGCGCCCAGTAGCCTTGGGCTATGCCCGATGTACCGAGCTGGAAGGAACAAGCACGATGAGCACCCAGAATAAATTTACCCACTGGCAGCGCACCGAAACCCAGTTCCTGGCCGCCGACCCCAACGCCGTCTATTCGATTGTTGGCAACCTGTCGCAGACTGGCCAATGGATGAAGAGCTTCGACGGATTTGTTGTTCACGATGACCAGCGCGGCGTCGGAACCAAAGTAGATCTTCTAGCTCCTGGCAAGATCTTCGGCCCGTTACACCGGAATACTGCGCCCACTGGCACGATCACTCGACGCAATCACCAGACCCGCATGGTTGAGTTCACGCAGCCGCAGCCCGGTGGCTCTATGAGCCTACGTTGGCAGGTTGATGAGCATGAGGGCGGCGCCCTGCTGCACTTCACCGTGAACCTCTCCGGCCCCGGTACTACCGCGTTTAAATTCACCGTGGCCAATGCACTATGTAAAGACTTCGCGGTAGCTGCAGCACGACTGTATAAGATCACCGCTCCGACAGCTCACCGCAAGAAAGACGCCCAAGTGGTTATTGCAGGCGGCCGAGGCTTCCTGGGTAGAAACCTCGCGGCTGATCTGATTTGCCGTGGCATCTCGGTAGCTGTGCTCACCCGCAAAACCGCAGAAGATTTCCCCGCAGAGCAATATACCTGGGACGGCGTCCATCAAGGTCCATGGACCCGAGTGCTTCATAGTGAGCATCCGGTGCATCTGATCAACCTTGCTGGTGAGCGAGTGGACAAGCGAAATACTCCGGCAAATATCGCTGCGCTGACTGACTCGCGCGTGACCACCACCCAAACGTTGGCGCATGCTGCAGCTTCCGCGCCCCAATTGGCTACCTGGATTCAGTCCAGCACCACCGCCATCTTTGGGGATGCCGGCGAAGCGGATCTCACCGAGTCCAGTCCGCTACCAACGGACCGTCGCGCGCTACCAGAAATGACCGGTGTCGCCTCGGCCTGGGAACAGGCTTTTGACGAAGCTGACGTTAATGCAGCACAGCGTTATGTACTGCGCACCTCGTTGGTGATGCACCCCGATGCACCGCTGCTTGGTCCACTGAATATGTTGGTGAATACCGGTCTTGGCGGACCCATGGGCGACGGGCAACAGTGGTTCAGCTGGATCGGCTTGCAGGACTGGCTTCGAGTCATTCGGTGCATGCTTGGATTTGAAACCCCGCAGATCCCTGCCGGGCTGGTACATGCCGCCAGTCCTACGCCGCTGCGTAACGCTGAGGTGATGGCGGCGCTACGCTCCGTCGCGGGCTTGCCAGGAATTCCTACCGGCTCGGTACTGCCAAAGATTGGTGCCGCGGTCATGGGCTCCAACGCACGCGTTGCATTGACCGGACGCAAGGTCACCAGCGAAGTTCTTGCCCACGCAGGCTTTGAATTCCAAGAGACAGATTTTGCGTCCACCGTCTCCGGATAAAGCCTTGCCATGATCTGAAATTTTTTCACTTCCGTTGGCCCCGCACCTTCAGCTCTCACCTAGTCACAGGTGAACGCTGGAGTGGCGGGGCTCATTCATTAGATTTTGACCTTTGTAGTGCCGTATTTGACGCTACGCTCTTACCTATAACGTAATTCTTCGACCATTCGTCCACCACGCTTGCGCGCTCCGAGCACCATTGAAGTGCGCAGCTGGACCATCTCGCCCCAGTCGGTGGCGGCAATGAATTCGTAAAGATCCCGCTGACTAGCAACAGTGACCTCTACCAGCAGCTGAGCGTCTCCAGCCACTGCCGCTACATAGCGGACCTGTGGCAACGTTTTGAGCTTATTCCCGTCCGCGTCCACGCTGGCTGGTGAAACTTGAATCCGCAATAGTGCTTCGACTTGGAACCCCATCAGCGCAGGATCAACCAACGTGCGAATACTGATATGTTCTCCTCGTAGCAGGGCGTCCACTCGGCGCGAAACCGAAGTTTCGCTCATCCTCACCTGCCGAGAAATGCTGTCGATACTTGCCCGGCCATTGTTGCGCAGGACCTCAACAATCAAGCGATCAATATCGGTCATGCCATCGGCAGGATTCCACGTGGTGAGCTCCCCACCTACGCTGGGAGTGAGCGCGGCTTCCTGAGCATCGCTGAGCGATCCTGCCCTCCACGCTCGAACAGTCTTGAAGTATTTCAGAATCGGATAAATCTGAATGCTGCTCAGTCCGGGTGTTGCCGGCAATTGCAAGGTCAGAATGTCTTCAAGCCCACCGTCATAATGTAGTTCGCTAACCACGTCACTCTCGCCGGTAACCATGTAAGTGAATGAAGTATCTGAGCGCTGCGAGATAGCTTCAATGGCTACAGGTATAGTTCCAGGCGCGCACTTGAGTGAAGCAATGACCGCGGCCTTACGATGAGCGATGGCTGCAACTTTGACCTTGCCCTCATCTAACAATGCTGAACCATAGCGGGCGACCGTTCTTTCCGGTTCACCAATGACTTTGGCAATCTTTCGCCATGTTGCTCTGCCATCTACCTGAAGCGCAACGACGATACGTCGTTCCACTTCACCCAATACTTGAATATCAGCCATAGATTCAAATTTCAGGCCAAACTCCCCAATAAGCAATCACTTTTGCGCCTAGATACCATTTTGTTTCAACTGAAATGGCGCGGTTTCCTCCATTTTCAGGTGAGAACTGCGCATCAAACTGGGTGTTTAGACAAGAATCTGGCTAAACCTTTCAGATCTTGTCAGCTGTACTGTGATAGCGGATCGTTGAGACCCACAGAGACGTGCCTCATATCAATGGTTCGCAGGGCAAGGAGCGCTAATGAAAGCGCAACAGATTATGGCGGCAGGTGATCCGGGTTCCACAGACATCTGGGCACTTGCCAACTCCCCAGTACTTTGGCTCTGCGCACTAGGTGTCTATGCAGTCATCTTTGTACAGTGCGTGCTCTACAAAAGGGCCGTAAAAAAGGCAGCACCGCATGTGGACATGCCCTTGGCGGAAGTCAAGGAATCCTTCCGTGCTGGCGCTGTTGCGTCCATCGGCCCATCCCTCGCCGTGGTGCTAGTAGCCATCGCATTGTTGGCGCTTTTCGGCACCCCAGCCGTTTTGGTACGCATCGGGTTGATCGGATCGGCCGCTGCAGAAACCGGCTCAGCCAGCATTTCGGCCAGCACCATGGGAGCTGCCCTCGGCGGTGAGACTTACACCCAGCAGGTCTTCGGTGTGGCCTTTATGGCCATGAGCCTTTCCGGTGCAATATGGATGATCTGCACCTTGATCATGACTCCACTGCTCAAAAAAGGTGGAAATAATCTAGCCAAACGTAACCCTGCGGTGATGGCTCTGGTGCCTACCGCAGCTCTGCTCGGGGCTTTCAGCGCGTTGACCATCGCGGAACTGCCAAAGTCCAACGTCCACATGATTCTGGTCTTCATCTTCGCGGCCATGATGGGCTTGTGCCTCTATCTGGCCAAGACGCTTCAGCTCCAATGGATGAAGGAATGGGCGTTGGGTATTTCCATCGTCGTCTCGATTATTGCCGCCTATTTCTTGCACACCGCTTAAGGAATCATCATGACTGCGGCACCACAACTTTCCAGCGCTGATGCCTCGATCGAGCGCTTTGAAAAGCAAACCAGCCGCTATGGTCGAAACACCATGATCATTGGACTGGTGCTATCACTGATTGGTCCAATTTACATCGCGTTCTTCAGCGGACTGGAGATCACCGGGTCCATGGTCTGGGTGGCGTTCCTCGCCGTGGCCGGAACCTTTGGAGTGCTCTGGATTGTCGAGCCACTGACGTACTTCCCGATTCTTGGATCTGCTGCCATGTACCAGGCGTTCATGATCGGCAACATCTCCAATAAGCTACTGCCAGCGGCCATCGTTGCTCAGTCCACCATTGGTGCCAAGCCTGGCACCAAACGCGGGGACTTGGCTGCGGTGATGGCTATCTGTGGTGCGGCAACGGTGCACCTGACCAGCTTGCTGCTTCTGGTAGGTCTGCTGGGAACGTGGCTGGTTTCGCTGATTCCCGCAGAGATCACCGACGCGGCCCGACTGTACATTCTGCCGTCACTGATGGGGGCGGTATTGGTCCAGAGCATTGTGGCGATGAAGTCGTTGCGACCCACCGTGATTGCCATCGTATTAGCGCTGCTGATGACCTTTGTGTTTGTCCCTCTAGCCCCATCCTTGGCGATGTTCGCTACCGCCATCCTGGTTATCTGCTCCACCGCCTTTTCCTGGGTATTGCGCGACCGCAAGAAAACCTACACTTCAGAAAGCTAAGAGGTACTCCCCGTGCAAACCACACTTCAGCTCACCGAGATCGAAACCAACAAACTACACCAGGGCTACCTGCACCTGCACCAGAGTCCGGAACTGTCGATGCAGGAGCACAATACCGCCAGCTTCATCGAATCACAGCTCACCGATATGGGCATCGAAAACTTCCGGTGCGGGGGCACCGGTGTGGTGGGCATCCTGCGAAATGGTCGGGGACCAGTGGTGGCTTTCCGGGCCGATAGTGATGGATTGCCCATCCAGGAGGACACCAAGGTCGACTATGCTTCGACCGCACGCGGCACGCTTTCCGACGGCACCGAGGTACCGGTGATGCATGGCTGCGGGCACGACACCCATAGGGCCAGTGCGCTGGCTACGGCACGAATCTTGGTCCGCAGTTCCACTTCGTGGCAGGGCACCGTCATCTTCATTTTCCAGCCGGGTGAGGAAACCAGCGCCGGAGCTAGCGCCATGGTGGCCGACGGATTATGGGAGAAGGTTCCACTTCCGCAGGTGGTGCTGGGCCAGCATGTTTTCCCCTTTGCCACCGGCACGATCTCGGTGACCCCTGAATCTGCCATGGCGATGGCCGACTCCTTGGAGGTGACCCTCTACGGCAAACAAGCCCACGGATCCCAGCCGCAGGATTCTATTGATCCGATAGTGCTGGGCGCCAACATCATTACCCGATTGCAGACCATCACCTCACGCGAGCTCAACCCATTGGATTCTGCCGTGGTGACTTGTGGTTCCTTCCACGCTGGGCTGAAGGAAAATATCATTCCAGATTCCGCTGTGTTCACCTTAAATATCCGCACGCTCACCGACCCGGTACGTGCCAAGGTGCTGGCCGCTGTCACTCGCATCATCAATGCAGAAGCTGAGGCATCCGATGCGCCACAACCGAAGATCACCGAGTTGTATACTTTCCCTCGTCTTTACAATGATCCGCAGCACACCGAACAGCTGGTATCGGCATTTGGTGAAGAGTTCGGAGAAGATCAGATCCGCTTGGCTCCCCCAGCGATGGGATCCGAAGACTTTGGCGCACTGGCCGATGCCATCGGCGTGCCAAATGTCTTTTGGATGTTTGGCGGCGCTGACCCGCAAGATGCTTCGCCTGCGGTCAACCATTCGCCATTTTTCCTGCCGGAATACCGTGGAGCGCTGGATACCGGAGTTCGTGCCGCGGTGGCAGGATTAATGCACTACTTGGGGCGCTAGAGGGCTGTGCGACCTTCAAGGTAGGCGCGCAAGACCTGCAGCACACCGTGTTCGGTATTGGCTGGGGCCGTGAAGTTCGCGGCTGCAGCAACGTCGGGGTGGGCGTTGGCCATGGCGAAGGAGTAGGTGGCTGCCTTGATCATTTCCAGATCATTAGGGTAATCACCAAACACGACAGTTTCGTCATGGTTGATGCCTAGTTCCTTTTGCAGCGCACCAAGAGCTAGTCCCTTGTGTACACCGTGGTTCATGGCGTCAACCCAGTGGCTTCCAGAGATGACAACCTGCAGCGGAACATCAAGCACATCAGCCATTTCTTGGACCTTACTGGTGCCAACGTTCACTGCCATCTTGATGATTTCATCATCAACGTCATTGAGGTTTTCAACGACCTCAACTGCACGGTAGTACGGTGCGACTGCCTGCATGAATTCTTCGTCATTGCGTTCAACATAAGCAGTACGTCGTCCGCACAACACCAATCCAGCATCCAGCGCTTCTTGTGCTCGGACCGCATCAATGACCGCATCCACAGATGCCGAATCGATGATGTTGGAGTAGATTTCTTTGTCGCCATCCATCACCACGGTGCCGTTTTCGGCAATGATGGCGATTTCGCCGAGCTGCGCGAACTGCTCGCGCAGGGTGGCGAACTGCCGGCCTGAGGCGGGCACAAACTTGATGCCGCGAGCCTGAAGCTGGTCAATCACGGCCCAAGCGTCATCCGGGATTTGACCGTCTCCGTCCAAAAAGGTGCCGTCCATGTCAACGGCAACGAGCTTAATTTGGGCGTTCGGGTCAATGGTATGCATTAGTTCCTTAGTTGTTTGGATGCATGGCGCGCTGCGCTGCGCCCAACACTCCAGCGGCGTTGTTGAATTGCGCAGGCACAACTTTTGCCCGCAACTCCAGCTTAGGCAAGAAGTGCTCGTGGTCCTCGGAGATTGCGCCGCCAATGACAATCAAGTCAGGGCTGCACAAGAATTCAACGTGCGACAGGTAGCGCTGCAGTCGCTGAATGTACTGCTCCCAGCTCAGGTCCTCTTCGCGCATAACGCGTGCGGCTGCCTTGCTTTCAGCATCAAATCCGTCGATTTCTAGGTGGCCAAATTCCACGTTAGGGAAGAGCACACCATCACGGAAGAATGCTGAACCGATTCCGGTGCCCAGGGTCAGCAACAAGGTGCTGCCCTTGAGTGGAATGCCGTCCTTGGAACCTGCGCCAGCAAAGACTTCAGCTACGCCTGCGGCATCTGCATCGTTGAGCACGTGGACTTCGCGGCCCAAGACTTTGCCGAGCATGGTGGTGGCGTCAAGGCCGATCCATGCCTTGTCGATGTTTGCTGCCGAGTGCACTACACCGTCAATGACGATGCCTGGCACGGTGACGCCCACGGGAATGCCGGCAAGATCCTCGCCGGTGACCTTCTGCAAATCGATGATGATCTGCGCCATAACTTCGGCCACAGCGTCTGGGTGAGCACCCTCTGGGGTGGTCGCCTTATTCACGGTACTTTCGACAAGTCTTCCGTCGGTACCGACCAAGGCGTACTTGATCGAAGATCCGCCCATGTCAAGGCCGATGGCAGCGTACTGCGACTTACTTGCCGATGCGTCAGATGATGCCATCAGGATTCTCCCCAGCGGTGCAAAGAAATTTTAAGGACTCTTTACGATATATTGGTTCCGCCGTTTGGTCAACGTTCGCGGTAGTTTTCCCAAAGTTTATCTAATGCGACTTCGCGCGCACCAGCAATGGCTCCATGTGCGGCAGCCTGGGCTCCGAGTGCAGAAGAATGAACCTGCACTGGAACCAGCAATCGATCATTAACCTCGTCAGCCAGTGCTTGGCACAATTCTTCGGTGACCGCAGGCCCACTAACGACCAGCTGTTGCGGGTCAACAAAACCGACCAAATTCGCCACCACCTGGCTCAGTGGCCTCAGGAAAGGTTTCCACGTGCGCTGATCTGCCAGCTTCTCCCAGAGCACGCGGGTCTGGAACATGCCAGCTTCACCCAATACTTCGCGTAGGTTCTTTTCACCGAGCAGCTGGTTCTCCAGCTCGCCGGCAGTACCGTGACGTCCGCGATGAAGCTTTCCGTCAATGACCAATCCAGCACCAAGACCGGCACCGATGTAGAGCATCATTAGTGAGCCGTCGCTGTTCTCGGCTTCGGCTACCGCCATCCAGTTCACGTCATTGTCCAAAACCACTGGCGTCTTCTGATCAAAGAGTCCAGCCAAGTTGGCGCCTGAGGCAGGGAAAATCTCGGTGGGAACTACGCGTTCTGAATCCTCACGGAGCACCGGAGCTGCCTGACTGACTGCAGCAGCAAGCAACGGCGAGCGCAACTGCTTGTGTACCCGGGTGATCTCCGTGCCCGCCATCTTTTCGACTTCTTCGGCGCTACTGTGCGGGGTCAAAGCGTAGAGCCGATCCACCAAAATGTTGCCCGCCAGATCGGTGGCGCGAATTTGCAAGGATTCGGCTTGCAGGCACAATGCGAGCAGGTGACCAAACTCGGCGCGTAGCGCGTAGCGTTCTGGGGTACGTCCGCGCTTCGTTTCAGAGGGACGGTCAATGGCCAGGGCCAAACCGTTCTCCTGCAATCGTGAGATCGCTTGAGAAGCAGTGGGTTTGGAGATGCCAAGGTCGGCAGAAATCTGGGTGCGCGTCGCCGGTGCGGTGCACAGGTAATCAAACACCCGGATGTCGGTCAGAGTTGCCAGTGCTCGTGGACCGGCGGTCGAATCAGTCACCCCTCAATCCTACTGGTCAAGGCAGCAGTACTTGGCGAACTGAACGCCCCTGAGCCAATTCATCTAACGCCTCATTGATCTGCGCCATCGGCCGGGTACGCACCAACTTCTCGATTGGCAGTTTTCCTGCGCGCCATAAGCCTTCGTAGCAGGGAATGTCGTTGGCTGGAAGGGCTGAGCCCATGTAGCTGCCGATGATGGTTCTTGCCCCAGCCGTCAGCGACAGTGGTTCAATGCTGCTCATCGCCCCTGGTGCAGGAAGCCCCACGGTCACCAGCGTCCCGCCAACAGCGGTAGCGGCCAGCGCGGTTTCAAAAGCTCGTGGGTGTCCCGCAGCTTCAATCACGATGCTGGCGCTACGCCCGGAAAGATCCTGCGGTGTACAGGCTTCGTCAGCACCTAGTTCCAAGGCTGTGGTCAATTTGTCTTCATTGGCATCTATCGCCAGAATCTTGCCTGTGGTGCGTTGACCTACTGCCACCAGTAAAGCGGCCATGCCTACTCCGCCGAGCCCAACGATCGCAACATCTTCTGCACCCGTAGCTTTGGCTGCATTGCGCAGGGCCCCGCCACCGGTGAGTACCGCGCAGCCAAGTACGGCAGCTACTTCAGCGGGAATATCAGCTCCTACCGGCACCACGCTGCGTGCATCCATCACGGCATAAGTAGCAAAGGCAGAGACACCCAGATGGTGGTGCACCCCCTGGCCATCCATCTGCAGCCGGCGAGTGCCAGTGAGCAACGTTCCTGCGGTATTGGCTTCGGTACCGGCAGTGCAGGGTAGCTTTCCTCCGGTGGCGCAGGCTTGGCACTTCTCGCAGCGTGGCAGGAACACCGAAATGACTTGCTGGCCCACTGCCAGCTGCACCCCGGCACCGACCTGTTCCACAATGCCCGCCGATTCATGTCCAAGCACCATAGGTAGAGGCCGTGGCCGGTTGCCATCAATCACCGATAGATCAGAATGGCATAACCCCGCGGCGTTGATGCGCACCAGCACTTCGCCAGGACCAGGTTCATCAAGCTGCACTTCACGCAATGAAAGCGGTTGGTGTTCGGCGTAGGGTTGCTGATTCTCTCGTTGTTCAAGAACGGCGGCCTGGATCAAGCGCACCCTTAGCCTGCCTGCTCTGGGTTCCACCCGCGGACCGCACCGTCAGGCAAGAGGTTTTTGACGATCAACGAGCAGTCCTTATCCCCCAGCCCTTGGGCAATTAGCTCATCAAATTGTTCCCGGGCTAGTGTCGCCGCCGGCAAGCTCACCCCGGTGCTTTCCCCGGCATCTAAGGCAAGGCCGATATCTTTGCGCGCTAGATCCGCACGGAAGGTGGCCTCAAAATTATTGTTGGCCGCGGCAGTGTCGATAATGTCCGGGACCGGGTACCAGGTTTGTTGCGCCCAGGATTTGCCCGACGAGACCGAAGCGATCTCCCAGAACACCTTGGGATCCAGTCCGAGCTTTTCGGCCAGCTGAGAGCCTTCGGCGCTAGCCATCAGATCAATAAAGAGCATCATGTTGTTGCAGATCTTGGCGGCAATGCCCATAGTGGCCGTACCTGCGATGATGGTCCGCCCACTCATCGGGGCAATATAGTTGGTTGCCCGCTCCATGAGTTCTTGCGCACCGCCAAGCATGAAGGCCAGGGTTCCTGCAGCTGCCCCGGAAATGCCACCAGAGACTGGGGCATCAACAAAGTTCAAACCACGTTGGGTAGAACCTTCATGGATATAGCGTGAAGTTTCGATGTCCACGGTAGAGGAATCAATGAGCAACATGTCCTTGGTGGAGTTGGCCCAGATTCCTGCCTCACCTTCATACACCGAGCGCACGTGCTGCCCCTTGGGCAGCATAGTGAAGACTACTTCGGCACCATCAATGGCTTCGAGGACCGAACTGGTGATCTGTACCCCGCCTTGGGCCGCGGTATTGCAGGCATCCTCGTTGAGATCAAAGCCCAGCACCTGATGACCTGCTGCAACGAGGTTGGCGGTCATCGGTCCGCCCATATTGCCTAGACCAATCCATGCGTACGTGCTCATCGAATATCCCCTCACCATTGAGTTTTGTCTTCTCAAGCCAGAGTAGGTTGCTCTGCTAGGGGCACTCAATGTTTGGGAGCAATCTAATTGCGCATGGGCAGTGTGCGCTGGCGCACACTGCCCATGGCAGACTGGTTCTATGGACCGTCAGATCGATTACCGCCACCTCGAATCCCTCATTGCTTTGCTCACCGTGGCACGCTTGGGTCGCTACACCGCAGCGGCAGCTGTACTCGGGGTGAACCACTCGACAATCTCCCGGCGCATCGACGCCCTGCAAAAGGCCATGGGCGGCCACCTGCTGACACAGACACCCAACGGTTGGGAACTAACGGACCTCGGACGCCATGCCATGGCCAGTGCCGAGGCCATCGAGCAGGCGGTAGCAGCGATCAGCACCGAGGACGATTCCCCAGCGCTCGCCGGTCACGTGCGCTTGGCAGCGCCTGATGCGTTCAGCGCTCATCTTGCTGCCCCTGCTTTGGCTAAGTTGCAGGCCCGTCATCCGCAGTTGGTTTTTGAAATTGTTTCGGAAACCACGCGTGCGCGGCAGACTCGCACCGGCATGGATTTGGAAATAGTCATTGGACAGCCCAACGTCCGTAAAGCGGCTTCCACAAAACTCATGGACTATGAATTGCGACTATACGCTACCGCCGAATATCTAGAAGTCCATGGAACTCCGCAACAACTTTCAGAGCTGGCTAGGCATAGCCTGAACTACTACATCGACACCGCTCTGACCGTGGACAAGCTCGACGAGGCGACCAGTCATCTACCGCCTATGCGGCGAGCAATTTCCTCGACCAGCATTGCCGTGCAGTACGCAGCAACAATGAATCATGCTGGTCTCGGATTACTCCCCGTTTTCTTATCTAAGCATTACCCGAATCTGATTCCGGTGCTGCACGATCAGTTCAGTTATCTCTCGGAATATTGGCTTGTCGGCCGCGAGGAAGCTCTGCGCAGCAAGGCCGTGCAGGCGACCGTTCGAGCGCTGAATGATGCAGCAGCCAATGGGGATTGGTTTATTCTTCCGTTCCCTGAGCAGGCTCCCAACTAAGCACCGCTTCACACAGCTCTGGCACGCTGCGCGAACTATCAAGGCGCAGTACAGGGCAATTCAACGTATCCAACCACGCTTCATGTTTAGCCCGGTTTCGACCGTGAAATTGTGGATCGTCGTAACTTTGGGACCAGTGCATAAATTCGTCAAAGGCAGCACTGTCGATATCCTCCCCCTCACGACGGATCAATTCGCGTTGCCTGGTCCGGCTGAGGCGCACCGCAGGGTCCAAGGACAAAAAGACCACGGCATCACATTGTCGTAAGACCAAATCTGCCCACCCATTAACCGAGCCTGATAAGACCCAGGCGGCGCGTGGCACAAACATGCTAAGCATCAGATCCACCCGATCTTTGACGGGCCGTGCTTGAACGTAGGGCGGATCGCTGGGGAGCCAGAAGTAGTCATCCGAATCAGCATGAGGCACCGACCAAGCAGTGGCCACGGCCCTACCTAGCGTCATTGTTCCTGATCCGCTGGCGCCCACAATATACAGTCGGCACGGTTGCATCTTTTTCTCCTTGGACGTGTTTTTCCCAGACGAAAAGTCTACGCCCGCACCCCGGAAAGCTCCGCTGGGTTCTCCGCACCTACGCACCTACGCAATAGAAAAACAGAAGGTGGCCAGCTCTGTGATGAACTGACCACCTTCTTGGCTATCGACGAAGCTGTTACTTCTGCATCTTCAAATGCTTTGCTACTTCAACCTCACCATCAGTAGCCAAACGGTCCGCTTCGTCAATGGCACTCAAGTCAGTTCCCTTGGTTTCACGCATGAAGAAGACTGCGACCAAGGTGACCAGTGCTGCGAAGACAATGTAACCAGCCACCGGAACCCAAGATCCGTAGACCTTCAGTAGCCAGGTAGCGATGATCGGTGCCATGGAACCGGCCACGATCGAGGTGACCTGGTAGCCCAAGGAAACACCTGAGTAGCGCATGCGGGTTGGGAACATTTCAGCCATGATGGCTGGCTGGCCAGCATACATCAGTGCGTGTATCGCAAGTCCCAGCACGATAGCGGCAAGGATGATGCCAAGGTTGGCAGTGTTGAACATTGGGAATGCCACTACACCCCAGACCATCATGAGGATAACGCCAGTGGCATAAACCGGACGGCGCCCGCGGGTATCGGTGAAGCGTCCAACCAGCGGAACCAAGATTGCGTGAATGACGTGGGCAATGAGCATCAGGCCCAAGATGGTTGAGGTCACCATCTTCAACTGAGTGGCCATGTAGGTGATCGAGAAGGTCACCACCATGTAGTACATGATGTTCTCACCAAATCGCAGTCCCATTGCGGTGAAGACGCCGCGTGGGTAGCGCTTGAATACTTCTCCGACACCATAGCCGACGGCAGCATTCTGCTCCAGCTCAGCTTTTGCTTCTTGGAAAATTGGTGCGTCCGAAACACGAGTACGAATGTAGTAGCCAACAATGACGATAATTACTGAAAGCCAGAAACCGATACGCCAACCCCAGGCCAAGAAAGCTTCGTCGCTCAAGGTGGAAGACAGAACCAACAGCACCACGGTTGCCAGCAGGTTTCCGACTGGAACAGCAGCTTGTGGCCAGGAGGCCCAGAATCCACGTTCCTTACTCGGAGCATGTTCGGCTACTAGCAGCACCGCGCCGCCCCACTCGCCACCCACAGCAAATCCCTGAAGGAAGCGCAAGGCGACCAGCATGATTGGTGCTGCGTAGCCAACTGAATGGAAGGTCGGCAGGCAGCCCATCAAGAAGGTCGTTGCACCGACCAAGACGATGGCCACCTGTAGTAGGTGCTTGCGACCGTACTTGTCGCCAAAGTGTCCAAAGACAATGCCACCGATTGGCCTAGCGATGAATCCCACCGCGTAGGTGAGGAAGGCTTTGATGATGTTGTCGAGGTCATTGCCGTTGTCTGGAAAGAAGATCTTGTTGAATACCAAAGTGGCGGCGGTGGCATAGAGGAAGAATTCATACCACTCGACCACAGTTCCTGCCATGGAAGCCGCTACTACCCTGCGCAATCCTTTGCGTTCAGATTTTGTTGACGTTTCACTGGCCACGATTTATTTCCTAACGCCCTTGCCAGTCACCCCATCGGAACCAGCTTCACCAGAGAGTATGACCCGGATCACATCGCCAAAGATAGTCGCAACGGTGCATAGTAGGAAACAGATTGTGCACATTCGGCGTGCTTTTTTGCACAGGCCATCAAGTTCTTCAGGAGGTCCCGTGGCGATAAACGTGAATTTGCGTGGTGTACAGATGGATGAACAAACCAGATGCGCTCACTATCATCAGCTCAACGACGTGATTGCGCTCAAGCACGCCTGCTGCGATACCTACTACCCGTGCCACCTCTGCCACGCCGAATTGGCTGATCATCCGGCCCAACTTTGGCCGGCAGATAAGTTTGATCAACCCGCGGTTCTCTGCGGGGTTTGCCGCTGCGAACTAAGCATTGATGAATACCGTGCTTCATCTTCATGCCCGCACTGCCAAGCGCTACTCAACCCAGGCTGCAAACTCCACGAAAACATGTATTTCGAATTGTCGTCTTAGAAGTCTTCGGCAGCTTCAGGCTGCCGAGGAATAACCAATACGGGGCGCAGCTGTTTGTGCGCCAAGGTGACGGCAATGGAGCCGTCAATGATTTCAGTCATTCTGTTGCGCAAGCCAGCTCTTCGAGTACCGACAACAATCATTTGAGCATCAAGTTGCTCGGCTACTGCGCTGAGCACCTTTGCTGGGTCGCCGGCAACTGTGTAGGTTTCGAATTCGACACCAGTAATCACCGAGGAAATCTCCCACGCTAGTTCCTCTGAGACTTTGCCCGCCGAGGTTAACAGGTCTCCGGCGGCCAACTTTTGCGTCATGATCCGTCCAGAGTCTGCATAAACGCACACCAGACGTGCATGCAATTCTCTCGCCAGCTTTCCAGCGGCCGCCAACACGGCTGCATTCATTCCAGGTTCCACACCCAAAACCATCGTGCCCATCAGCTGTTCCTGCTTTCTAACGAACCGGTATTCACCAAAAATCCCGAACTAAAGTTGCGTCAAATCAATCTGCACATCGGCCAAACGTTCCGCGTCGATGTTCCGCCCCACCAGCGTCCGCAACGTATCGTTGACGTCCCAAATATTCACGTTGGCCGCAGCAGTCACCGTCTGGCCGTGCTGCCAGAATATAATGAATTCTCCAGATTCAGTATCTCCACGGATCACCGTTGTGTCATCCGGTGAACTGTGGCCAACATATTCCATACCCAGATCAAACTGGTCTGTAAAGAAGTACGGCAACCAGTCAGAGGACTCATCAGCGCCGGTGAGCGTTGCGGCGGCCAGCTTCCCTTGGCGTATTGCGTTATCCCAGTGTTCTACGCGCAGGTGGCGATCGAGATGTGTGTTAAAAGCTTGGGCAATATCTCCCACTGCGAGAATCTGTCGATTACTACTTCGTAGGCTCTGGTCAACAACTACGCCACCGTCCACGTCCAACCCCGCAGTTTCAGCCAGTTCCAGATTCGGAACCGCACCCATCGCTAGGATTACAACGTCAGCACGGGAGGATCCAGCATCCGAATACACTTGCAGATGCCCGTCCGCTCGTTCGATGCCCTGTACCCGTGCTGTACGCACATCGACACCGTGACGTTGATGTAGCTCCAAGAGATAGTTTCCGAAGCGCTCGCCAAAAACCTTGCTCAGCGGAACGTCGGTAGGCGAATACACGGTGACCCGCGCTCCGCTCTGACGCGCCGAGGCAGCGACCTCCATACCAATCCAGCCAGAGCCGACCACGGCTACTTGCGTTCCTTCAGTGATGTCCTCACGCAGAGACTTTGCGTCATTCAGCGTCCGCAACACGTGCACACCAGGCAAGTCATAGCCGGCAATCGGAGCCTCTTTCCCGAGGCTGGCCCGCGATCCGGTGGCTAGAACCAGATGGTCATAGCTCACCGAATCGCCATCCGCTAGCAGTACTCGTTGCTGTTCCGCTTCAATGCTGATCCCGGCCACACCCAGACGCAGAGTAACCCCATGTTCGGAGTACCAAGTGGAGTCATGAACGATGAAGTCCGCTGGCTCTTCCTTGCCTTGCAAGAAGCCTTTAGATAACGGCGGACGTTCATAAGGCAAATCGGTTTCATCACTGATCAAAGTCAGCTTCCCGGAATAACCACGCTCACGTAATTCGCTCACGACGCTTGCAGCGGCTAAACCCCCACCAAGGACAACGATCGATTCCATGCTGCACCCGATTCCTCGACAACCATGTACCTCGATACTCACACCCGGACGCTGTGCTTGGCAAGGACTTAATCGACTCACTCAGAGATTGATCATGTGTCCAGTAAGCCCGTGGAAACTTTCCTGCAAAGCTTCTCCCAACGTCGGGTGAACGTGCACGTTACGGGCAAGTTCGGTCGCGGTCAGATCCCACTTTTGAGCGAGCGTGAGTTCTGGCAACAGCTCAGCCACATCGGCACCGATCAGGTGTGCGCCGAGCAGCTCACCATACTGGACATCGGCAATGATTTTCACGAATCCTCCGGGTTCACCCAGGCCGTGCGCCTTTGCGTTGGCGGTAAATGGGAACTTAGCAATTTTCAGCTCGTGGCCGTCATCTCGCGCTTGCTGTTCAGTTAGCCCGAAGGAGGCAACCTGCGGCTGCGAGAAGGTCGCACGTGGCATCATCCGGTAGTCTCCCAGCGTCTGGGTTTCTGCGCCGGCGATGGTTTCCGCTGCCACGACGCCCTGGGCCTCAGCCACGTGGGCCAGCTGCAGCTTTGCGGTCACATCTCCAATCGCGTACAGGTGTGGCACATTGGTGCGCATGTAGTCGTCGATACCGATGGCACCGCGATCGGTCAATGTGATGCCCGTATTTTCCAGCCCATAGCCATCGGTGCGTGGAGCAAAGCCCACGGACATTAGCACCTTGTCCACAACGATGCTTTTGGGTTCAGCACCCTTCGGTGTATAGGTCACGGTCACTAAGGATCCATCATCTTCGACGGTATTCACCGAGGCCGAGGTGAGCAGGGTGATACCCAACTTCTTATACTGCTTGGCGATCTCTTTGGAAACTTCTGGATCTTCATTGGGTAGAGCCCAGTCAAGGTATTCAATAATCGTGACCTCGACTCCATAGTTGGCAAGGACATAGGCGAATTCCATCCCAATGGCTCCGGCACCGACGATCACCATGGAGTTTGGCAGTTCTCGGGAAAGGATCTGGGACTCGAAGGTCACAACGTTCTTACTTAATTCCACCCCTGGCAGCAGTTTCACAGTGGAGCCCGTTGCAATGATGGCGTTGTCAAAAGTGACGGTTTGGCTTCCGCCCTCGGAGAGCTGAACCTGAAGGGTGTGAGCGTCGCTGAAGCTACCCAGTCCGTTGATCTCGGTGATGCCGTTTTTCTTCATGAGGAAGTGCACACCTTTAACTCTTCCCTCGGCTACGGTGCGACTGCGGTCAAAAGCGACCGAGAAATCAAAGTCCACCTCTCCGCGGATGCCGAACTGTTCAGCCTGATGAGTGAAGGTGTGAGCAAGTTCAGCGTTGCGCAGCAGGGCCTTGGAAGGAACACAGCCCACATTAAGGCACACCCCACCCCAGTACTGCTTTTCAATGACGCCCACCGATTTGCCCAGTTGCGCGGCACGGATAGCGGCGACATAACCACCGGGGCCTGCGCCGAGAACGACAACGTCAAAGTGATTAGTGCTGGTGTTCATGGAAGTTCTCCTTTAGATACAGATTTGTTTCTCTTGGCAAGATTGCTGCGATCTGCTGTTCAACGTTGGCGCGGATGACAGGCAATGAGTCATCTAGGTACATGGTGGCCGTTGCAGTGACATGGACTATCGAGGTGATCACACGAGCGAGTATCGCTGCGTCAAGGCCAGCGTACTCCGAGAGCACCTTTCGCATTCCTTGTTCCCAACGCTGGGCATGGGCCAGTCCCTCGGCTCGATGAGGTTCTGCGGGGTCGCCAAAAACTAGCTCATGCATGTAGGTGCGACCATTTTCTGGATGCTCTCGAATACAGGTCAGCACCGGGTCTATCAGAGCCATGAGGTCTCGAACGGGGTGAGGCTCCGGCCCCTTAATCAAGGTGTCGGCAGCCAGCCCTTCTTCGATTGCGGTGGCGAATTTTTGGTTCTGCACCATAATCAAAAGCTCCGCTTTGGTTCCCGCATAGAGGTACAGGGTTCCGATAGCGATATCTGCTTTGTCAGCAACCTGTTGCGTTGTGACACTGTTGATTCCCTCTTTAGCGAGCAGGTAGCTGGCTGCGGACAAAATTCGCTTAAGTTTTTCTTCTTTAGCCCGTTCCCTGCGACCACGGGGAGCATAGACAGACTTCATATTTCCTCCCTTGACAAAAATATCTGAGTTTGCTCATAATTGAGTAAACTCGGAAGCATGGAGATGAAAACCTTTCATCCTCACAGCGAACAAGGCAGGAAGCACACAGCGCAATTGACAAAGCAACCTAACGAAGATCACGGTGCCACAGCATCGCTTGTTGCTACGGAAAATCGCACGGTGGATGCCGCCGGGGCACAATTCATCTACCGCGAACTTGGTAATGCTCAGGATGAGAGCTTGCCCCTGGTCGGGCTGACCCATTTGGGCGCGAACCTCGATAGCTGGGATCCAGAACTCATCGGCCCCATCGCCGCCACGCGACGAGTCATCCTGATTGGCTACCGCGGCGTGGGGTGCTTCTACCGGAACACCGCAAGATAATTTCGAGGCCATGGCTCAAGATGCGATAGCGACCATCCGAGCATTAGGCCTAGCTCAAATTGATCTATTTGGGCTCTCCATGGGCGGGATGGTGGCACTGGAAGTCCTACGCCAAGCACCCGAATTAGTGAACCGCGTAGTCTTCGCCGGGACCGGACCGCAGAGCGGTCCTGGACTGACGCAAATGACCAAGACTTTCATCCGCGGTGTCCTACGTGGGGCAATCACTTTGGTCAACCCCACCTCCGTCTTGTTTTTCACAAAAACTGACAACGGCAAGCAAGCCGCCAAAGAGTATCAGGCTCGGCTAATGCTCCGGTCCACCGGTCGTGACAAGCCGGTAGCGCCAAACGTATTAGTGGCCCAGCTACACGCAGTCAAGCGTTGGGGCCAAGCAACGCCCGTGACCTTGGGGTTCGCTGGCCCCGTACTAGATTTGCACGGCGATTCTGACGCAATGGTCTTCCCAGAAAATACCGAAGCGCTCAAGCGGGTACTCCCCCAAACGCAGGTGCAGATCTACCCGGACGCCGGGCATGGTGTTGTCTCCTAACACCGTGCATCAATTTCACAAACCATCACTAAATTCTTGAGTCGCTGACCGAGCGACGTTTCGACAAATATCCATACACCAGCCAAGAGGAGCACGTAACATGCGAGCATTCGCTATCGATAAATACAAAGGTACGCTCAGCGAGACCAACGTTCCCGAGCCATCCCTCGGCGAGCACGACGTACTGGTGAAGGTACTGGCAGCTGGCGTGAACCAGCTGGACGAAAAGATTCGTGAAGGCGAATTCAAAACCATCCTTCCCTACGAGACTCCGCTAGTCCTTGGCCACGACGTTGCCGGTACTGTCATCAGTGTCGGCTCCCAGGTCCGCGGATTCAAAGTCGGGGACACGGTCTACGCTCGCCCCCGCGATTTCCGCGTTGGCACCTTTGCCGAACGCATCGCCATCGATGAGGCCGACGTTGCTTTGGCTCCAACCACCATCACTATCGCAGAGGCCGCTTCGTTGCCGTTGGTTGCGCTCACTGCATGGCAGGCCCTAGTAGTCCGCGCAAATATTCAGCCGGGACAGAAGGTGCTGATCCATGCTGGCGCCGGTGGCGTTGGCTCAATCACGATCCAGCTCGCCAAGCACCTCGGTGCGTATGTGGCCACTACTGCGTCTGCCAAGAATGCCGACTTTGTCCGCGAGCTGGGTGCCGATGAAGTTATTGACTACCGCAACCAGGACTTCGAAAAGGAGCTCTCCGGATACGATCTAGTGCTCGATTCACTCGGCGGCGAAAACCTGGAGAAATCACTGCGTATCCTGCGTCCGGGCGGCAAGGCCATCGGCATCTCAGGACCACCAGATCCTGCCTTCGCAGCTAAGGCGGGTCTGAACGTAGTGTTCCGTTTGGCCGTCACCGCGTTGAGCGCCAAAATCCGCAAGCAGGCCAAGAAACTTGGGGTCAGCTACGAGTTCTTGTTCATGGATGCCAGCGGCGAACAGCTGCGCGAAATCGCCAAGCTCATCGACAATGATGTGCTCAATCCGGTAGTTGGCAAGACCTTTGAATTTGATCAGGCACCTCAAGCTTTGGAAGCTCTAGCCAAGGGTGGCGCCCGAGGCAAAGTTGTTATCCTCGGCGCCTAGTTCTCATACCATTTAGCATTCCCCAAGCTCAGGAGGTGCAGAAATCATGTCCACAAATGAACCAGTCATCACTTCCTACGCGCAAGCACCGGCAAAAACCATCAGTGCCGGTGGCGTCAATTTTGCCTACCGCGAGTTGGGCCCAAAGGGCGGCATCCCGGTTGTCTTTTTTGTCCACTTGGCAGCAACCTTGGATAACTGGGACCCACGCATTGTTGATGCCATCGCAAAAAACCGCCACGTTATCACCTTTGATCAGCGCGGCGTAGGCGCATCTTCTGGCACAGTTCCCGACACCTTGGAGGCAGCCGCTGACGATGCGTACAACTTCATTACCGCACTGGGCTACGACAAGATCGATATCTTCTCGTTCTCTATGGGTGGCTTCATCGCTCAGGACCTAGTGGTCAAGCACCCAGATCTGGTGCGGAAATTGGTGCTCACCGGCACCGGACCACGTGGCGGCCGGAACATCGACAAGGTGGTTGCGGTGACCTACTGGGACATCTTCCGCGCCACCATCACCCGCTCAGATCCTAAAGAATTCTTGTTCTTCGAACGCAACAAGGAAGGCAAAAAAGCTGGCAAGGCTTTTGTGGAGCGTTTGAAGGAGCGCACCGTTGACCGCGACAAGGACATCGCATTTAAAGCGCTGCAAACCCAGCTCAAGGCCATCGTGAAGTTTGGCCGTTCGACACCTTCAGATCTGTCAAAGATCACCATCCCAACTTTGATCGCCAATGGCGATCATGACCGGATGGTTCCATCGATCCTTTCGGTAGACCTACACCAGCGCATCGCCGGATCCGAACTGATCATTTACCCGAACTCCGGTCACGGTGGCGTCTTCCAGTACTGGGAGAAGTTCGCGCCGGTCGCCGCCGAGTTCCTGTCCGAGTAGTCCCGTTTTCTTCGCAAGAATCAATTGGAAGGCATGAAAATGAGTGAGAAAGCAAAACCAGAGGTCGCTAAGCACTTCACTTCATCGATCTTGCTGTGGATGCGCAAGGACCAGCCACGCCAAACCGGCATGGACTATTGGAAAGGCCCCCATTCGGGGATTATCGCCAATACTCCGGGCTTGACCGAATATCGGCAGATTCATCTGGCAGAAGCTAATCCTGGACGGTGGCCAGCCCGCCCGTCCTTGGAGACGCTCACTCCCGAGGATCGGAAGATTGACGGCATCGCCGAAGTAACCTTTGAAAATGCTCTGTCCCCTTTGGCTGGGCGCGAGCAAACTGCATTGGCCTTTGCAGACGAGGTTAATGTCTTCCGCCGCACCTTGCTCTACGCCGGACCTCCGAGTTCGTCCCGGTGGTACGACGTGGCTCCTGGGTCCCATCCGGGATCTCGCGCAGTGCTGTACCTACGCCGCGGCAAGGACACCGGCACGGTGGCCTTCCATAAGTTCGTGAAGAAAACTTTGGTACCAGCTCTAGTAGAGACCGGGGTGCTTACTGAACTTCGCACCCAGGTATTTCTACCTTGGAGTCAGAAGCTGTGGGATACCCCAAATGTGGCGCACGATAATCCTGAGGACCAGCATTTACATGCTTCGGTGATTCTTGGCTTTGTTGACGACGAGGCGCGTGAGAAATTTTTCGCTGGAGGTCAGGCTGCCAATCTTTCGGAGCTAATTGCGCCTTTTACCTCGGCAGTTCACGCCTACGATGTGGAAACGACACTGCGCTACGTAAAGGGTGGCGAGATTCTCGCAGCACCCGAATCCTAGCCGCCCGGCAAACTGCTAAGGCCTGCGCCATTCGGTCAGTCCAACCCACTGACCGAATGGCGCAGGCCTTAGTGCACTGCTTGATTGCCTCAGCTTAGCTTGGCAGTATCGAGGAAATTTGGGTGCGAAGTCGCCCCATGATTTCCGAGTTGCTGGACTGGGCATTGACCGTCGCAGACAATTCCAAGAACATGATCGATGAGATCACCGAAGCAAAACTCTTTGCCTGATCCTGCGGCATATGGGAGCGCTCGACTAGAAGGTCCGCCGTCGCCGCTTGAGTCTGCTCAACGATAGCTAAGGCTTCAGCGTGGTGAGGTTCTTCCGGATCTCCAAAAACCATCTCACGCAGGTAGGTACGGCCATTTTCTACCTGGACGCGGTTACATTCAACAATTGGTTCAATAAAGGCCAGAATTCCATCCAGCGCAGTGGAGGACTTATTCGCTGCCGACAATCCGCGTTCCAGAGACTGCGCATAGTGCAGATTTTGCACCAGCAGTAGCAGTTCGCCTTTGTTCTTGGCATACAGGAATAGTGTACCGGTGCCGATATCGGCAGCGTCGGCAATTTGTTGTGTGGTCACTTCGTCTACGCCGTACTTGGCGAAGAGCTTACTGGCGGCCGCGGTGATGCGTTCAAGCTTTTCCTGCTTGTTCCGCTCACGCCGCCCTAGGGGCTGGGACGCCACTGACATTTTTTATCCTCCGGGAATAAACTATGACTACACTCAGTTTTGATTATAGTCACCGTTTGCTGGGGTTGGAAATTTACACCTTCCATTCTTCCACGATGGCGTGAGGCAACAAGGCCTCAACCCTAGGACAGTGCCCACAATTAGTAGATAAGGAAACCGCTCGTTATGACTTCCCCGTCCCTTTGGCAGCCGTTCACTCTCGGCCGGATCGAACTCCCCCACCGCCTTGCTTTGGCGCCGATGACCCGCAACCGCTCAAATGCAGACGGCACCCCGGGCGAGCATGTCGCACAGTACTACGCACAGCGCGCATCCCTCGGCTTGGTTATCACCGAAGGAACCCAGCCATCGGCTGACGGCCAGGGCTACTTCAACACCCCAGGCATCTACACCGAAGAGCACATCGCAGGCTGGCGCAAGGTCGCTGATGAGGTTCATGCTGAAGGTGGGCACCTGTTCATTCAGCTCATGCACGCTGGCCGCTCGGCTCACCCGGATAACACCCCACATCATCGTCAGCCGGTAGCGCCGTCAGCGATCTCCGCCGAGCAAGAGATCTTCACCCTTGAGGGTCAAAAGCAGACTCCCGTGCCACGCGAACTGAGCCGCGAAGATATCCAAGAAGTCATTGGCGAATTCCGTCACGCAGCTGCTTCGGCCATCGCGGCTGGAGCTGACGGTGTAGAAATCCACGCCGCTAACGGATACCTGTTGCACCAGTTCCTGGCCCCAAATGCCAACGAACGCACCGACGAATACGGTGGCTCGGTAGAAAATCGTTCACGCTTTGTCGTTGAGGTCGCTCAGGCGGTTGCCGAAGAAATTGGAGCGGATCGCACCGGCATCCGCATCTCGCCTGCTTTCCCACTCGGAGGCCTGTTCGAGGGCGAGCCAGCAGATGTCCATGCCCAGTACCAACACTTGGTCGGAGAATTGGCCAAACTGAATCTGGTATACCTGCACGTTCATCACTTGGGCGATGACGTACTACTGTGCTCCTTGCGCCAGTCTTGGCCAACGGCCGTGCTGGTAGTGCGCTATGGCCGCGAACGCGAAACTATCGGTGCGGACATCGAGGCAGGATTGGCAGATATCGAACCACTGGGACGCATTGCCCTAGCTAACCCAGATGTTGTTGAACGCCTGCGTACCGACGCACCGGTTAATGATTTGGACCCAGCCACACTCTATGTCGGTGGAGCAAAGGGCTACATCGACTACCCAACCCTGGCCCACGCCTAAAACCAACAGAAACAAATTCACAAAAGAAAGTAGGAAGCATTCTCATGACTTCACTTAAAGATGCAGTTGTTCTAGTCACCGGCGCAAACGGCGGAATCGGTGGCCACTTTGTCCGCGAAGCTCTGGCCCGTGGCGCAGCCAAGGTCTACGCCTCAGCCCGCAACCCACAAGTTTGGGATGACGAGCGTGTTGTACCGCTGACCTTGGATGTCACCGACTCGGCGTCCATCAAGGCCGCCGTCGAAGCTGCACCAGATGTCACAGTGTTGATCAACAACGCCGGCGCCTCGACAAGCACCTCGGCGATTCTGAGCCACAGCGACGAAGAAATCCGTGCCAATGTTGAGACGAACTTCTTGGGCCCACTGTTCCTGGCTCGTGCCTACGCTCCACTGCTGTCAGCCAAGGGTGGGAACACCGCAATCATCGATATCCACTCGGCTCTGGCTTGGTATGCGGTCGCCGGAATTTACTCGGCTACCAAGGCAGCCCTCTGGTCCGCAACCAACTCGCTTCGCCTGGAACTGCAGCCTGCAGGCGTGCAGGTAGTCGGCGTGCACGTAGGTTGGGTTGATACCGCCATGGCCGCTGCAAGCACCGATCCAAAGCTGGATCCAGCAGTGCTGGTGACCAAGGTACTTGATGCTACCGAGGCCGGAGAGTTTGAAGTTCTTGCTGACGAAACCTCCGTACAGGTGAAGTCCGGTCTGTCGGCACCATTGGAAGCTCTCTACCCACAATTGGCACAGGGCAAGTAATAAGGCAAGTAAAAACAGCCAAGTAAAAGCTCGCTGGGTATTCGGTGGCGAGCGTGGTGACATGTCGGGCCCTGCTTGTACAGTACGAAGCACTCGCAGGTGCAACGTCCACGAACCAGCAAGGAGCCCGACATGTTCAGCAAAAACTCTCCACGCTCAGCAGCCACCGAAGTTCCCGACCGCTTTGTGATCATCTTTGATTCGGCGGATCCGGCAACCCCGGGCATCGCTGCCGAAGCTCGCGAGCAGCAAGTTCCTCAACTGCTAACCGAACAGGGCTACTCCATCAGCGAGTACTTCCCAATGTTGGGCATCGCGGTGGTCACCAGCAAAGCTGACCAGCTTGATAATTTCCGCCAACGCTGCGCAGGCCACCGATTGCCAGCCGAGGTGGTACCCGAACTGATCTACCGCATCCTTCCGGATGCTGTAGCCAAGGACAGTTTCACCGACACGGGGCAGTTCACTTGGGGACTGCAAGCTGTGGGCGCAGATCTCAGCTCTTACACCGGCAAGGGCATCAACCTCGCGGTTCTGGATACCGGCTTTGATGCTAACCACCCGGATTTTGCCGGACGCAACGTCACCACCAAATCCCTGGTGGACGGCGAAGATGCTGCCGACAGCCACGGTCATGGAACCCACTGCATCGGCACCTCCTGTGGACCACGCACTCCTGAGCAAGGCCCGGGTTATGGCGTGGCCAGCGAGGCGAATATCTTTGCCGGCAAGGTGCTCGGCGCCGACGGCTCAGGTTCTGACTCCAATATCCTCGCTGGCATCAACTGGGCGCTGGAAAACAAGTGCCAAGTCATTTCAATGTCTCTGGGCGCCGATGTAAAAACCGTGCACCCGCCCTATGTCACCGCAGGCCGGCGCGCCTTGGAACTAGGATCTTTGATCGTGGCCGCCGCCGGCAACAATGCCCAGCGTTCAGCGGGAAACCCCGGCTTTGTAGGTGCACCAGCTAATAGCCCGTACATCATGGCGGTGGCCGCGGTGGACTCAAAACTGGCGGTTGCTGACTTCTCGGCCCAAGCGATCAGCACCGAGGGCGGCGAGGTGGACATTGCCGGTCCTGGTGTAGATGTTTATTCCTCTTGGCCAGGCTCCCGGCGCTACAACACCATCAGCGGTACCTCCATGGCGACCCCGCATGTGGCTGGACTTGCTGCACTGTTGGCAGAATCCACCGGGTTACGTGCCCAAGAACTGTGGGACAAGTTAGTCCAAGAGGCTCGCAGCCTGTCCTTGCCTGCCACCGATGTGGGTGCCGGCCTGGCCCAAGCCCCCACCAGCGCAGAAAGCTAGGCTCATGTCCGACTCTGAATTACCGGTATATGTCATCACGCTCGCCGAAGGCATTGAAGCCACCGGCGCGGTGAGTGAACTTGAATCTCACGGTTTACAAGTTAAACGAGTGCTCGCTGCCCTGGGCCAAGTTATTGGTCAGGGCAGCGAGCAGGTTGCTACACAGTTACGTGGATTAGATTCCGTGCAATCGGTGGATGCCCAACGCACCTACCGCGCACTAGACGAGTAGCCCGTCCAGGCTAACCCGGCTAGATCGATTCGGTACGAAATTCGATCATCGCATCAATGAGCCAACGCGTGGTGTGCTCGGTGAAGGAAGCTCGCGGCATGATCCGCCAGCTTTCTTCACCGGTACGCCAGAGCAATACTGGAATGTTAGCCAGTGATGTAGTGATCGCGTGATTCACCGCAAATGCTCGTGGATGAAGATCTGCCGGACAGCTCTTGCGTAGCACCAGCGGGGCTCTAGCGCCGGTAAGTTCCAGCACGCTGCGGTTGGCCGAAAGGTCCACTACCTGTCCTGGATTTTCCCCTAGAGCTTGATCGAGTTTAGCCGCCAGTTGCGCATCCTCCGGGGCCGCCACCAAGAACTCGTCCGGGCCCAACCAGAGCACTGCCACGGTATCCACTTCACCACGCACCTCTCCGACCTTTTGAGGCAAACCCACACCGGTAGCTGTTGCCACGGCGTCAAAGCCAGCACTGCCCGGTGCACAACGCACCGAGACCTTGGTGCTGAAGGCAACTTCACTCAACGACAATGCGCCGGGCACCGAAGCGTCAGCCATTTCTTGGTACAGGTGCGCTGCAGGGGACACACGTGTTTCATTTTTGATCAAAGTGTCATTAGCCATCTCGACGGCTTCCTTCCGGGTCAAAGAGGACGGTTTCACCGATGGTGACCTCAACAAGCTGGCCATTTACCGGGGTTCGCAGGGTTTCACCAATGCGGTTGCGCCCATTTTTGATTAGCGCCAAACCAAAGGTTCGACCCAATGCAGCCGAGTTGTAGGAGCTGGTGACCCAGCCGTCCATTGGGGTGATCCCCTCGGCGGCCAGTTCCTCCACCGATACCAGTGCTGCACCTTCTGGCAAGAGTAGGTTCTTATCTACCGGCAACACCGAGACCAGGTGCTTGCGGTCCTCGCGCTGGTTATCTGCTCGTGAGTAGGAGCGGTTACCGACAAAGTCCTTAAGCTTGGAAACAACCCAATCCATACCGGCATCTTGCGGGGTGACCGTACCGTCGGTGTCCTGACCGACAATAATGAAGCCCTTTTCTGCACGCAGTACGTGCATGGTTTCGGTGCCATAGGGGGTGATACCAAATTCTTGGCCGGCCTCGTACACGTCCTGCCAAACCTTGAGTCCATGCCAAGCCGGGATGGCAATTTCAAAGGCTAATTCTCCAGAGAAGGAGATGCGCGATAGTCGTGCTTCAATCCCGGAATCCAGCACGATGTCTTGGAATGCCATGAACTTAAAGGCTTCGTTGGAGACATCAACGCTGGAGGCGAGCTTGGCGATTACTTCGCGGGACTTTGGCCCCACTACTGCTACGGTGGCTAGCTGTTCGGTCACCGAGGTGCACACCACGTCCAGCTCTGGCCATTCGGTCTGCAACCATTCTTCCAACCAGTCCAGTACCGCCGCCGCGTTACCGGTGGTGGTGTGCATCAAGAAGCGATCTTCAGCCAAACGCAGGGTTACACCATCATCAAAGATCATGCCGTCGGGCTTGCACATCACGCCGTAGCGCCCCATGCCAACCTTGAGCTTGGTGTAGCCGTTAGTGTAGATGCGGTTCAAGAATTCTGCGGCGTCTGCTCCGCGAATTTCAATTTTGCCTAAGGTGGTGGCATCAAGCATGCCCACCGATTCACGTACGGCCTTGGACTCACGGTAAACCGCGGTTTCCATATCTTCGCCGGCTTGTGGGTAGTACCAAGGGCGCTTCCACTGTCCGACATCTTCAAATTCTGCACCGTGCTCTACATGCCAGGAATGCATTGCGGTCAACCGTGCAGGATCCAACTGATCCCCGCGGTTGCGTCCAGCCAAGGCGGCAAAAGCCACCGGGGTGTACGGGGCACGGAAGGTGGTGGTGCCAACGGTGGCCGGGTTTTCAATGCCCAGAACCGCAGCAATCACACCGATGGCTGCCACACCGGATGTCTTGCCCTGATCATTAGCGGTGGAGATCGAGGTGTAACGCTTGATATGTTCCACCGACTGCATGCCAGCGCCTGTAGCGCGCAAGACGTCAGCTACCGTCTGGTCACGTTGCAGGTCCACAAAGTGGAACTTGTAGTTGGCTGCGTCATCACCAAATCGTGAGGGCACCAGCCAGACCGGACGGCTTTCGCCCATCGTTGTATCCAGGGCTTGTGGCACCCGAGCAATGGTGTCAAAACCGGCAGCACTCGCTGCGGCTGCACCGGTGGCAGCACCCGTGGACAAGGCACTAGCGGTATCAAGTAGTCCGGTCACGGCACCAGCCAAATGCTGGTTGGCTACCGCGTGGCCGGGGACAAAAGCATGAATGTTGGTATTCCAGTCCAGCTTGCCCTGACGCTGCGAATGCAGGTGCACTACCGGGTTGAAGCCACCGGCCACAGCCAGCACATCTGCATCAATACGGGTCACTTCGCCCAGCTCACGCTGTTCATCTAAGGTGGCAACAAAGATGGCTGAAAGCTCCCCATCCTCATTGGCTTCGGTATCAACCACAGCAGAACCCGAGATGACTTGCACCCCGTCGGCTACCGCTTGGGCAGCCGCTGCGGAAATGCTCTGCCGTGCATCAATGACTGCCACCACTGAACCGGAGGCAGCTAATTCGCTGACCAATTGGTAGGCCGAGTCATTGGTGGTGAAGACCGCGATCTTATCCCCTGCACGAACCCCGTAACGGTTCAGGTAACTGCGCACCGCACCGGCAAGCATGATGCCCGGACGGTCATTGTTTTCAAATACCACCGGGCGCTCGTGGGCGCCTGTAGCCAGCACGACCTGTCCGGCACGGATGTGCCAGATGCGCTCGCGGGAAACACCGGCCGCTGCCGCAGCATCTAGGTGCACAGTGCGACGTTCAACTGCCACCAGGTAGTTGGCATCATAGGATCCAAAAACCGTGGTGCGCTGTAGGTGCGTGGTTTCCTCGGCCTGGGCCAATTCACCGACCACTTCGCTGATCCAGTCGGTGGAATCCTGTCCATCGATCTGCTCGCCGGCAGTATCCAGGAGTGTGCCGCCAGCTTCGGGGCGCTCATCGAGCAGCATCACCCGGGCGCCGGAACGCGAAGCTTCACGCGCTGCGGCCAAACCAGCAGGACCTGCACCAACCACCAGAACATCGGTGTGTACATGAACGTGGTCATAGTAAGCAGTGTCGGTATTGGGATCCAGCACACCCAAACCGGAGAGCAGGCTAACGGCTACGCCCTCGGTGACCGAGACGGTCGTTGCCGGAAGCATGGATTCGTTGATGTCTGCTTCATGACGAGCAGCCACGGTAATCAGTGCATTGGGCTCTTCTACCCCGGCGGCCAGGATGCCACGCGGACGCTTCAGGTAGAGCGAAGGACCACAGGCACGAATCTGGTTGGCCAACATCGCACTGGCGACGGTGTCTCCGCGGTAGGCGGAGATCTGGTGACCATCGATGCTCAAGTTCAGCGGTTCGTCTCGGTTGATCCGGGCACGTGAGCTGAGTTCTTCGCTCAGACGTTGCGGCTTGCTCATCGGGTGCCTCCTTGAAGCTGCTGGATCTCAGGTTGCGCCTCACCGGCGCCATAAACGGCCAAAAATTCGTAGCTGACGGTATCGCGTAGGGCGTTGAACCACTTGCGGCAGCCACCGGAGTGGACCCAGCGTTCGGCAAAAATGCCTTTTTTATTGCCTCGGTAGAACAGGTAACGAGACCATTCTTTGTCGCTTAGCTCGGCCGGGTTTTCTGGATAGGCAACGTGTGCTTCTCCGCCGTAGCCGAATTCGTTTTCATTGCGTGGCCCGCAGTGCGGGCAGTCAATTAGCATCATGGTGGCTGCTCCTAGTGTGCGACGGCTGCCGCGCCGTGTTCATCGATCAGGTGGCCGGTTTCAAATCGTTCCAAGCTAAATGGGGCATTTAGCGGATGGGCCTCATCGTGGGCGATGGTGTGTGCCAGCGTGAAGCCAGCACCCGGGGTGCCCTTAAACCCTCCGGTGCCCCAGCCGCAGTTCACATACAGGTTCTGGATTGGGGTCTTGGAAATAATCGGTGAGGCGTCCAAGGTGGTGTCCACAATGCCGCCCCAGGTACGCAATACGTGGGCTCGGGCGAAGATTGGGAAGAGCTCCACGGCCGCTGCCATCTGCTCTTCAATCACGTGGAATGCACCGCGCTGACCGTAACCGTTGTACGAGTCAATGCCTGCACCCATCACCAGTTCACCCTTGTGAGCTTGGGAGACGTAGACATGGATGTGGTTGGACATGACTACCGTGGGGTGTACCGGTTCAAAGAGTTCAGAGACCAGTGCCTGCAGTGGGTGAGACTGGATGGGCAGTTCAAAACCGGCCATTTCGGCCAGTACCGAGGAGTGCCCGGCTCCAGCTAGTGCGACCTTGCCCGCGTTGATGGTGCCGCGGGTGGTCTTCACTCCGGTAACCTTCTCGCCATCCTTGATGAAGCCGGTGACTTCGCAGTTCTGGATGATGTCTACGCCCAGCTCATTGGCTTTGCGGGCGAAGGCCCAGGCAACGTGGTCGTGCTTGGCGATACCGGCGCGTGGCTGCCAGGTAGCGCCCATGACCGGGTAGCGGATGTTGTCGCTGGTATTGATGATGGGGCAGGCTTCCTTGACCTGGGATGGGTCAAGCCATTCTGCGTCTACCCCGTTGAGCTTATTAGCTTCCACACGACGTACCGATTCGCGTACGTCGCCTAGGGTGTGAGCCAGGTTTAGAACACCGCGCTGGGAGAAGAGGAAGTCGTATTCCAGATCTTCGGGTAGTTGTTCCCAGAGTTTCAGTGACTTTTCGTAGATGCCAGCCGATTCATCCCAGAGGTAGTTCGAGCGGATGATGGTGGTGTTGCGGGCCATGTTCCCGCCAGCCAACCAACCCTTTTCTATGACTGCCACGTTGGTGATGCCGTGGTTCTTCGCCAAGAAGTACGCAGTAGCCAAGCCGTGGCCACCTCCGCCGACGATAACTACGTCATAAGACTTTTTAGGGTCCGGGTTCGCCCACAGGAACTCCGGGTGCTCAGGTAGCAGATCAGCCACAGTGAATCTCCAATCTCCGCCAGGACCATTTCAATGTATGAATTGCCGACAACTGATATATCAATCTGCAATTCACTGTATGATAGAAAACGAAACCCGGTCAATGGGTTGGCGAAAATTACGTGGATGCTACGCACAGCAGGAGGACTTCAGTGAGTGAATCTCTCTCAGATCGCGCCTACCAGATACTGCGCGACCGTTTAATCATGTTGGACATTGCTCCAGGTGAGCCGATCAATGAGGCTGCCTTGGTGCAAGAACTGAACATCGGGCGCACTCCCCTACGCGAAGCTCTCAAGCGCTTGGAAGTTGACCATCTAGTTCATTCTTATCCGCGTCGCGGAACCTTTGCCACGCGGGTGGACATCACTGAACTTGCGGCCATCACCGAAGTCCGCCTTGCCCTAGAGCCACTGGCAGCTGATCGCGCGGCAGCATTAGGCGGCGGATCGTTACGTGCCCAGATTGAACAGACCCTGCACGCCATTACGAACTTCAAGGGTGATGAGTCACGGCGCACGCTGATGGAAAATGATTTGGCCGTACACCGGCTGATCTACCAAGCTGCAGCAAACCATCACATGGAAGAGACGCTGATCAGGTTGGACAACCTAGCTACCCGCATCTGGTGCCTGACCTTGGACCGCTTGCCGAGCATTGAAGAACACATCGCTGAACATCAGGCGTTGTTACAGGCCGTACTGGATCAAGACTCATCTACCGCCAGCGAGCTTGCCCGCGAACATATCGCCAGCTTCGAGTCTTCGGTGCGCGCAGTACTCTAGGTTCCGCCTGTCGGTGCCTCTCACCTGCCTCGCGTGAACCATCCATTCTCTTGGGCCCCTCGCCACGATTTCGGGTTCATCATGGGAAGCGATCAAGCAGGATCACTAGCGACGGTCTGGAAAGTCTCCTTCGTAGTCATTCCATGTACCTGCTAGTTCTTGCATCGCCCATAGCTGGTGCTCCACAGAAGCGTCTTTGCCCGCAAAGTCCATGACGATGTAGTTCATTGTGAACCCGTCCTGAAGCGTATCGCCGAATTCCTTGGCGCGGTCTTTGCTCTCGAATCGAAAATAGTTGGCCTCTGTGGTGCTGTAGCTTTCAACGCAATCCACCGATGCTGCGCAGGCAATTTCAGTATTTTCTTCCGGCTGAGTCGTGACATCTACTGATCCCTGGCTGTCGGAGTTTACAAGCTCCTGCAGAGTCAGAGCACGCTGCGGGTCCGCTATCGAACACCCAGCCAACGATGGCACAGCGAGAAATACTGCGCCTAAAAGGACGAGACCCGAGCGTGAATTCATTCTTTTATTTCAACCCTTCACTTGGGAAGTACATCCTACTTGCGGATGATTTACCCCGAGCAACGAGTGTTTTTGGCATCCTCCATACACAAAGAATCCGATGCCCGAGGCCAGCGTTGAAGGTCCTACGAGTTGACCAGATGAGGTGAGCGAAATACTTGCAAGCAAGACACCTGATACTAACGCCGCAGGCACAACACGACGATCTTTCATCTCAACCTGCTTTCCATTCTGTTCTGGTAAAGCTTGCACGCTGCATCGTTAGATGCCCTGTCGATTGCGCTCAGCCTTGGCGCATGACCGAACTCGTTCGAGGTTATGTTACGGCGCTGGCTCCAAGAGCGTGGATTCATCGTATGCCTGCTGAGCTCCGAGTTCCAGCATTCGACGTCGCTCCTGAAATTTTCAAATCAAGTGAGACCATCAAGTCTTTGGCCAACGTCTTTTTCCCTTTGCCCCGCTTGAGCGGTTCGTCAAGCCAAGCCACTTCATACATCAGCATTTTTCTTCGGTAACCAGTACTTACTGAACCACTCTGAATGCTCCGCCCATATCTGACCCAACACCGTCAGTCGCTGGTCATCCACGTGCCCAGGCATCCCGAAATGCGCGTCAACAGGAGCACGAAAGCCCAGAACTGGATGGCGATGCACAGTGTTAAACGCATGATCAAACCGACCCATGAAACCTCGCACATACTCCAACGGACCGAACTTTTCTGAGAAGGCGGGCAAACAGTTCAATATTTCGCCAAGGCCTCTTTGATGCACCCAAAAATGCATTCCTTGGTCGGCTTAGCATCCCGTTACGCTGTTGAATTTGAGCATCATGAGACTGCAAAAACCCATCTCTAACGTAGGGGTAACACGTTAGAAACAAGCGACTGACCACGAGTTTTCGCGGTCTGACCTGCATTTATAAAACTTTCCCCCATTTAGAGAATATTTTTCTTGACAGTGACAGAGTGCACCCATAACCTGAATGCAACGTCGTTGCAATGAGTGCAACACAACCAATATTCTTTGCGGGTCGCCCTAGACCGACGTCCACGCAACGAAGGCGTAGTTCTTCCCCATACATTTGATGACTGATCAGGAGCTGGACCAATGACAACCATGAACGTCACCACCAACATCACCGAGTTGGCTCGTCTGAAGACTCTGCACAATGGCATTAAGCAACAACTGACGTTTTCGGATGCAGAGTTTGAACGTCGGTTGGACGGGCTTCGCCAGATCATGGCAGCCAAGGCCTTAGACGCGGTCATCCTGACTAGTTACCACGGCATCAAGTACTACTCTGATTTCCTCTACACGACATTCGGGCGCAACTACGCCTTAGTTGTCACCGCGAACAACTCGACCACGATCACCGCCAACATTGACGCCGGCATGCCATGGCGCACCAGCTACGGCGAGAACATCGTCTACACAGACTGGAAGCGCGACAACTTCTATTTTGGTCTGCAAGAGGCCCTCAAGCGCGATGGAGTAAAGGCTTCACGCATTGGTGTGGAAGATGACTTCCTACCTGCTCTAACCCGCGACAAGATTGCTGCCGCGTTCGCTTCAGCAACCTTGGTTGATATCTCGCAAGATGCCATGCGTCAGCGCATGATCAAGTCAGCAGAGGAAATTGAGGTTATCAAGCACGGTGCGCGTATCGGTGATCTTGGTGGCGAAGCCATCAAGGCAGCCATCCGTGAAGGTATCAGCGAGTATGAAGTTGCCTTGATCGGTACCGAAGCTATGGTGCACGAAATCGCCAAGACGTTTCCCCATCGCGAAGTTCGTGACACGTGGGTCTGGTTCCAGTCTGGAATCAACACCGACGGTGCTCACAACTGGGCGACTACTCGCAAGCTGGAACGTGGAGATATCCTCTCGCTGAATTGCTTCCCGATGACTTCGGGCTATTACACCGCGCTGGAACGCACGCTCTTCCTCGGCGAGCCAGATGCACGTTCCTTGGAACTTTGGAACATCAATGTTGAGGTACACAAACGTGGTTTGGAACTGATCAAACCCGGCGCAGTCTGCAAGGACATCGCAGCGGAACTCAATGAGATCTATATTTCCCACGGACTGCTGCCCAACCGTACTTTCGGTTACGGTCATTCCTTCGGAGTCCTCTCGCACTATTACGGTCGAGAAGCCGGTCTTGAACTACGCGAGGATATTGAAACAGTCTTGGAGCCAGGAATGGTTGTTTCCATGGAACCAATGATCACGGTGGCTGATGGCCAACCGGGAGCTGGTGGTTACCGCGAACACGACATTCTGGTGATAGGTGAAGACAACAGCGTCGAAAACATCACCAAATTCGGCTTCGGCCCGGAAAACAACATCATCTAAACCAATGAGCCTTCCGCAATGGTGGGGTGGGAACAGCAGCCCGCCCCACCATTGCTTTATCAGGCAACACCGTCAAGAAACTAGGATCCAAACTTTTTCGGCACGACTTCCAGAGGATTTTCACCATGAGCCCCCTACGCAATACTCATCGCAGTGCATCTCTTGCCACTGCTCAGAGCGCATCCACCACTTCCGAGACAGGTTTGATCGATACGCAAACACGTCGCAAGGTGGTCATGGCCAGCTTCATAGGCAACTTTGTGGAATGGTTCGACTACGCCGCCTATGGATATTTGGCAGTCACTATCGCAGCGGTATTCTTCCCCACCGAAGACCCCAAAGCCTCGCTACTTATGACTTTCGGTGTCTTCGCGATTTCCTTCCTAGTACGCCCAGTTGGCGGTTTCATTTGGGGTCACCTCGGCGACAAGATCGGTCGCCGATCCGCACTGTCCTTGTCAATCTTGCTGATGACAGGAGCAACTTTCTGCATCGCTTTGCTGCCGGGCTATGCGTCAATTGGTTTCGCTGCTCCGTTATTGCTTCTGTTGCTTCGTGTGGTCCAAGGCTTCTCAGCCGCAGGTGAATACGCGGGAGCTTCGGCATTCCTTGTCGAGTACGCACCAGGTAACCGGCGCGGGCTTTATGCTGCGGTTGTCCCGGCAAGTACTGCGGCTGGATTGCTCCTGGGTTCATTACTTGCTGCCGGACTAACCAGCTTGCTCTCCACTGAGGCAATGGAATCCTGGGGATGGCGCCTGCCATTCTTATTGGCAGCACCCATGGGGCTGATCGGCCGCTACATCCGCACCAAGCTGGAAGACTCACCGACTTTCCGCGAAGCGTCCAGAGGCGTTGAACATGAAGGTTCACCGGTGCGCTCACTGTTGAAGAACCACTGGCGACAGCTATTACTCGCTGCTGGTGCAGTTTTGCTTAACGCTGTTGGGTTCTACGTGATCTTGTCATACATGCCGACCTATCTATCCCAAGAATTAGGCTTGGATGCAACTCGGTCTTTCTTAGCAACAACCATCGCTCTGGTTACCTATGTCGGATTCATTTTCCTCACAGGAATGCTCTCTGATCGTTTTGGACGCAAACGTGTCTTGATCACTGCTTCAATCTTGTTTGTACTATTGACGGTTCCTGCTTTCATGGCTCTTGATTCAGGAAGCTTCCTAGCCATCGTCTTGGTGCAGATCCTACTAGGTGCCATGTTGACCTTGAATGACGGAACCCTGCCAAGCTACTTGGCTGAAATGTTCCCTACGAAGGTCCGCTATACGGGCTTCGCAGTTTCCTTCAACGTTTCAAATGCATTGTTCGGCGGCACCGCACCTTTTGTAGCCACACTACTTATTTCCGCCAGTGGAAACCTACTGGCACCAGGATGGTATTTGATGGCAGCGGCCGTAATCTCATTGATAGCTGTCCTCTGCTCGGCCGAGACCAGCCGCAAACCTCTGGGATAACCGTAGGATAGTGAGCGAGCAAGGAGGCGCAGTGACCGAATTACGCAGTGAAGCCCGAGGCACTTCGGTGATAGTCAACGTACTAGATGTGTTGCGTTGTTTCACCGTTGAACGTCCACTCAACGGGGTGACGGAAATTGCCGAGCAAGTAGGGCTCCACAAGTCGAGTATCTCGCGCATCCTTTCAACCCTCGAACAAGAACGAGTGGTTGAACGCGACGAGCAAACTCGCAAATATCGCTTGGGAGTAGGGCTCATTGCTATCGCTGGCCCATTGTTAGCGAACCTAGACGTTCGGCAGGTTGCCTACCCGATCTTGGAAGAATTGCGCGAAACTACGAGTGAGACAGCTGTGCTGAATATCTGGGATGGGAGCGAATCTATCTCCGTTGAACAGATCCCTTCGAATCGTCTGGTCAAGCACACCTCGGTCATGGGTTCGCGGTACCGTTCAGGGCTCAGCGCCTCTGTGCAGATTTTCTTGGCTCACGAAGACCCCGAGCGTTGCGCTGAGCTATTGGCCTCTGGGGAGATTGAGTTGTCCGGTCTGAGCGTGGAGGAATATTCTGCACGATTACAGCTCGTGCGAGAGCGGGGCTATGCCGTGAACTATGGCGAGACTTCCAATGAGGAAGTCGCTGTGGCAGCAGAAATTCTAGACCACCGTTCAGAAGTAGTTGCCTGCGCCATGGTCGCCGCTCCGTTTTACCGCGTCGGATCCTCCGAATTGGAAGAACTGAGCTCGGCGGCGTTGAGGGCTGCACGCAAAATTAGTCAGCGACTGGGGTACCAGCACAATAAATAGCGAACGCTAACCTGATCGCTTTTGGGCAATACACGTTGCTGCTTCTCAGGCGAAGGACTTCGCGCGAGGAAAAGAAAAATCTCCCGGTCAAATGACCGGGAGAATTTTATTCAAATTTGTGGAGGTAAGGGGATTCGAACCCCTGACCTTCTGCATGCCATGCAGACGCGCTACCAACTGCGCCATACCCCCAAAAGAGTCAGTATCAAAGATATTACTACCGTTGAACCGAGATAAGACTCTACCGGAGGGTATCGAAAAACACCAAATCCGCTCTCAGAGACCCTAATCACAGGCCACTATTCTAATTGCCCGTGCACAGTGATAAGAATGATCTCGGAGCCGATCGGTTCCAACAGACATTGAGTGAAAGGTGCGTTCCCATGGCCATTGGAATGACCCCATACCTTCGCTTCGCCGGTGATGCCCGCGAAGCCATGGAATTCTACAACGCAGCCCTCGGCGGCGAGCTATCGATGATGACTTTCCAGGAGGGAATGAACGATGGCAATCCAGCTACGGCTGATTTGATCATGCATTCCTCACTGTTCATTGAACGTGGCATCCACCTGATGGCCTCGGACACCCCACCAGAAATGAACGTCACCGGCAACGGCGTCATCGCTCTAAGCAGCGACGCCACCAACACCGCCGACGACGACGTGCTCCACAAGTGGTGGGAAGCCCTCGGCGAAGGTGCCACTATCGAAATGCAATTGGAGAAGGCCCCGTGGGGCGACTCCTTCGGTCAGCTCCGCGACAAGTTCGGCGTGGTCTGGATGTTCAACATTTCAGCTGTTCGCGACTAATCAGCAACGGTATGTTCGCGGGCCGCGACAGCGTCTCGGCCCACGAGCAGGCCAATCTTCTTGGCACGCATCTGCGTAATCAAAGCAATAAGCAAGCCCAAGACGGCCAACCCTGCGCCCACCAACGACGGTGCACGGTAACCGAAGCCAGCGGAAATCACTGCCGCGCCCAAGGCAGCGCCCAAGGCATTAGCCACGTTCAGTGCCGAGTGATTCAGCGATGCCGCTAGCGACTGGGCATGCGGTGCCGAGTCCATCAGCAGGGTCTGCAAACTTGGAATCAACAGGGACCCAACGGCACCCAAAATGAAGACCATGATCATCGTTGGGATGACCCAGCTAGCCACAGCGGCGAAGACCAGCATGGTTGCAGCCATCAGGATGCTCGAAAGCTTGATGGCACCAAACACCGACCAGTCAGCCAAACGGCCACCAATCAAAGAACCAATCACCATGCCTAGGCCATACAGCGCCAAGGCAATAGGTACTAGGTTGATCTCCAGCCCGGACTCTTCGGTCAAGGTTGGTGAGATGTAGGAATACACCGCGAAGAAACCACCGAAGCCCACGATTCCGGTCGCCATGGCCAACCAGATCTGGGGACTTTTCAAAGCGGTAAGTTCACGTCTAATACTTGCTCCGGCTTCTACCTTGCGCCACGGAACAAAGAGCGTAATTAGTGCGGCGGTCACCAAACCGATAAAGGCAACAATGTAGAACATTGAGCGCCAACCAGCTTGCTGTCCAAGCATGGTTACCAGCGGAACACCACCGACGTTAGCTACCGATAGCCCGAGCATGACCCACGCAATGGCGCGGCCACGCATGGTTCCTGGAACCAAGCTACCGGCCAGCACACCGGCCAAGCCGAAGTACGCGCCGTGGGGAAGCCCAGCAAGGAAACGGGTGATAAGCATGGTGTTGTAATCAGGAGCAAAAGCCGAAGAAAGATTTGCCAGGGTGAAGAAAAGGATCAGCAGCTGCACTGCACGCTTGCGCGGGATTTTGGCAGCCATAGCAGTCAGTACGGGCGCACCAATAACTACACCCATGGCGTAGGCACTAATCATCAGACCCATTTGTGAGTTGCTGACATTTAGATCGGTGGCGCCTTCTTGAAGCAGGCCCATCATTGAAAATTCGGTAACGCCGATACCAAAGCCACCCATGGCCAGAGCGAGGATCGCTAATAATAATTTTCCGCCGGACAGGTAGGCAGTCATTTAGTACTCAATTCTAGGCTGTTGCTTGATCGCGGCATCCTCGGCGCTCTATTCCTATCGTAGTGACTGTGTCGAATCGCCGGGGTACTTCTCCAGCTCAAAATTACGAATCCCACAGTATTTTGTGCCACTGTTTAAGTCCTATGTCTCATGCATCGCACCAACGCCTTCCGATCTCGCTGATTATCGCGAGGATCTTTTTTGTTCTGCTCTGCCTAGCGCTGGCAGGGCTCTTGGTATTCCATCAGCAGATCCCCGATGTCTTGGGACTTGGACTTGTTGTAGATAATTTGGCTCCCTGGGCAGGACTGGGCATCCCGGTGCTATTCCTTATTGCTCTGGTGGTGCGAGGCCGGGCTAGCTTCATCGGACTGCTTATTCCTGTGGTAGTCTGGGCGGTCCTGTTTGGACCTAACTTCATCCCTGCTACCCAACGTGCACCGCAGGCTGCCCTGAAAGTCGCGACCCAAAACGTGCACGAATCAGCCGGCGTAGAGGCAGCCAAGGAGTTAGCTGACGCAGGGGCAGAGGTTATTACTCTGCAAGAAATCGGCGAGGGCCAAGAAGACCAGATCAGTGAAGAACTGGCCAAATCTCATCCTTACAAGTACATGGTCAGTACCGTCGGAGTGTGGAGTGCCTACCCGCTGGAGAACCCGGAACCACTAGATTTGGGGCTGGGTTGGAATCGAGCCCTACGCGTTGATGTGAATACCGGGCAAAGTACCGTGCGGCTGTATTCAGTTCATGCTGCCTCGGCACGTCCCACCGGACACGATGAACGCGACATGATGCTAGCGTCGCTGGCTAACTTCGTCTCCAAAGATCAATCAGCAAAGATTGTTGCCGCCGGTGACTTTAACGCCGCCAGCACCGACCGTCACTTTGCCCCCATTGCCAAGGCCATGGATGAGGCCAAATACAGCAAGTGGGGACTGGCCCTGACTTGGCCGCGCTCCCCCTTCCCGATGCTGGGCATTGATCATGTGATGCTGCGTGGGGTCGAGTCTGCCGGACTTGAACGCCTAGAGATTGGCGATTCTGACCATTACGCCCTGCAAGCCACCGTCGATTTGGATAGCTAAAGCAGCTAACTGTCGCTCAGACCGGTCTGTCGGAGGGTGATGTTGATGCGTCCGGCGCCCAACTGACATTCGGCCGGGGCGGTACCCGGATGGATCTTTGTCACCCCGTGATAGGCAAAGCGCGCCGGGCCGTCAAAGATGAATAGGTCTCCTGAAGCCAAGCGCAGTTCTTGCCAGGGACGATTGCGATTTTCCGTATTGCCAAGCCGGAAGGTTGCCGAGTCCCCGATGGAAAGAGATACCACCGGGGCGTTGATACGTTCCTCGGCATCTTGATGCATGCCCATCGTGGCGTGCTGATCATAAAAATTCACAATGGCTGCGTCCGGTTGGTAGGCGGCAGCACGTGCGGCATCACCGGTAGCTTCTGCGAGTGCTTGCTGGCCTAAACGAACCAACCATTGTTCCATGGGTGCCACTGATGCACCGCCGAGGTCATCGGCGGTTTTTGAGTACCGGTTGGGACTCCAGTGCCAGCCCAAACTTAAAGATTGCACGCTCATGGGATGACCATTAATTTGCGTGCGGTGGGGAGGAACGGGTCCGTGTCCCCACTGGAAAAAGCGTGCGACAATCCAATCCTGCGCGGTAGGGCTTAGCCAACCGGGCAGGTGCCACGCTCCGGGGCGAACTTGTCCCCCGGTGCGTTCAAAGGCACTGTCATCAAATAGTGACTCCATGTACCCAGCGTGCCTGTTGCAGGCATCGACCGGCAAGCTCCCGTGTATTCGCTCACTGAATTTTGCAGGTTGACCGGCCCAGTGCCTTGCAACACTAATCACACTAATGTCGTTGTGTTTCTTCCTGCCGACTCGAAGATTTCCAGAAGGTTAACCTTTATTCGAATTATTACAGCCGAAACATTTGCGATACCTCTGGGAAAAGCTGGCACTCTAGGCTGGAAAGCACCTACTTATTCCAAGGAGCACACCATGTCATACACGAAATTCCGGCAAGGATCGAGGCAATCATGATCGGCGTTGACCTCGAACTTGCCCAGTGCATGGTGTTGATTGTTGGTAACCGCACCGCAAACAGAACCGTTACGGAGCGCTTTTTGGCCCAGGGAAGCACACTGCTGTTCGCCGAGGATCCGCAGCAGGCCGCTGAGCTAATCGGCCAGGCCGGCTTGCTGGTGGTTTGCGATGCAGAGCCAGAACGCTTCGACGCTGTGGTGAGCACCGCGCGAATCCCGGTGATGCGCGCTCAGCCAGCTGCTCCTGCCGGTTCAATTACTCTGCTCGGCGGAGGCCCCGGAGCTTTGGATCTTATGACCCTTCGCGGAGTGCGTGCGCTGGCCGAAGCCGAAGTGATCTACGCTGACCGATTAGGTCCTAGCGAGCACCTGGCCGTTCTGGCACCGCAGGCAAAAATTATTGACGCCGGCAAACTGCCGGGGCACCACAAACTTACCCAACGTGAAATTGAAGCCCAGATGATTCAGTCGGCCAAGGCCGGAGCCAAAGTGGTTCGACTAAAAGGTGGAGACCCATTTGTCTTCGGTCGCGGATTTGAAGAAGTTGATGCGGCCACCAAAGCCAATGTTCCAGTCAGCGTGATTCCAGGGTTGAGCTCCTGCATCACTGTGCCTGGCGCAGCCGGTATCCCGGTCACCGCACGCGGGGTGAACACCATGTTTACCGTCGTTTCCGGCCATGACCCGCTGAGCCTGGATCAGCTAGAACACCTTGCCAAGCTTGGTGGCAGCATCGTGATTCTGATGGGCATGGGCACCGTGGAGCAGACCGTCTCTGGACTTCTTCACGTAGGCATGCCCAAGGATATGCCGTGTGCCATCATCCAGTCCGGAACTACGGACATCCAACGCACCAGCCACACCCAACTTGATCAGTTGGCTGGCACAGCCCGCAATCACTCCAATCCTGCAGTGATTGTCATTGGTGAAGTTGCCGCCTTGCCACAATCACTGGTTCAAGCGGTACCTACAGAACAAATTTTGGAGACCGCCTAATGAATATCGTCAAACCTTTAGCCGGATTCCGAATTGCGGTTACCAGTGACCGTCGCTCAGCTGAACTGATTGAAGCTTTTGAACGCCGTGGCGCCGAAGTCACGCACACCCCCCTGCTTCGCCTGGCCCCGCTAGATGATGAACAACAGCTGCTTGCCCAGACGCACAAACTCATCGAGGCTAAACCTCAAGTTGTGGTGATTACCACCGCTTACGGGTTCCGCCGCTGGCTGGACACCGCTGAGGCTGCTGGTATTGGTGATGAACTGATTACCGCGTTCAGCCAGTCCGATCTCTATGTTCGTGGGGCCAAAGCCCACGGTTCGGTCCGTGCACTGGGTCTTGAACCTGCCGCGTTGGCTAAGGATGGACGCAGTTCCACACTCATCGAGTTGCTTAAGGGCAAGCTTGAAGGCGCCACGGTGGCCCTGCAGTTGCACGCTGACTCGGATCACGGGATGCCGCAGCAGCTTCGTGAGCTAGGTGCCAAGCGAGTGATCAAGGTTGAACCCTACCGTTGGCAAGACACCAGCAGCGACACCGGGATCTCCGCCTTGGTTGAAGGACTATGCGCCGCCCACTTTGATGCGGTGACCTTCACCAGTGCACCAAGTGTGCACGCACTGTTTGCGGCAGCCAATGCTCGCAATCGCTTGCCTGCCCTGCAGCGGTCACTAGCCGAACGTGTAGCCGTGGCCACCGTTGGGCCGGTCACTGCCTCGCCTTTGGTAGAAGCCGGCATCAGCCCCTTGGTTCCCGAACGCCACCGCATGGGTGCGATGATCGGTCAGCTCGTTGAGCACCTCGGCTCGCTAGGTACCTTGCAAGCAGAAACGGTCCACGGGCAGGTACAACTACGTGGACGAACGCTGTCTATTGATGATCAGAACTGCGAGTTGACTCCCGGTCAGGCCGAATTGGTCAGGGCGCTGATCGAGGCCGGCGGCAGTGTGCTCTCACGCGATGAACTAGGTGCCGCTTTGCCTGAGGTGAGCTCGCGTCATGCCTTGGATATGACCCTGAGTCGTTTGCGCCGGGCCTTGCCACAGCCGGAAATCATCACCACCGTGATCAAACGCGGCTACCGGCTGAACGTATAAACCACTGACGGGACCTCAATAGCTACCGGAGCTCTGCCCAAGACTAGAGTGTCTTGCAGAGCACCATGTACTAAGGAGGTCCCATGGGCAGTAAGGTCCCCGCAGCTGATAACACCTTGAGGATTCTTAGGCTTTTAGCTAGCAGGAAAACTCCCACTCCGGCCGCGATGATTGCCACCTTGTTGGAACTTCCACGTTCTAGCGTCTACCAGCTACTCTCGGTCATGCTTGATCAAGGATTTATCACCCATTACCCGGAAGAAAAATCCTACGGTTTAGGCATTGCCGCCTTCGAATTATCAAGCGCCTACACCCGCCAGGAACCTCTGGCTCGACTTGGGGCACCACTAATCGCGCAGCTGGTGGATAAGGTCGGAGAAAGCGCGCATCTGGCCATCCTCCATGGCTCGGACGTTCTGTACATCGTGGAAGAACGCGCCAAGGGCCGCCCCTCGCTAGTCACCGACGTAGGTGTTCGTCTACCCTCGCACCTTACCGCTTCGGGGCGTGCCATTTTGGCGGCGCTGCCCAAGTCCCAGGCTCGTGCCCTCTACCCCAATGCGGCCAGCTTTTCGGATCGAGTAGAACACTCATCGATCAGCAACTATTCGCAATTACGGCGCGACCTAGAACAGTGTGCACAACGCGGATATGCAATAGAACGCGGGGACGTCACCCCAGACTTCCACTCTCTTGCAGTGGAAATTCGTGACGCGAATAATTGGCCAGTTGCTGCTATCGCAGTCACTTTCCTCGCAGACCGGGTCCCAGAGCAACAATGGGACAAACTGCTGACACAGATCCGGTCCACGGCGGCAGCCTTGACCACACGGATCCAAGGACGCCGACTGAGTCAGGCGTAAATACGACCGGCAGTCAAGGTTTACACTTGCCAGGGATTCATGCCGAAAGCGGTGGTTCAGCTACGTATTCAAATTCAACACTAACGTCAGCTTAAGAAGACGACACGTGGAATGTATTCTGGGCTCACTTGGATTGGCATGGAAGTATGAATCCATGGAGATTCGATACCCGCAGCCGCTCATGACCGGTGACATCATCGGCGTTACATCACCATCAAGCGGTGTTCCAAGCGAGCTCGTGGGGCGTCTTGACTTCGCTCTACAACACCTGCGAGATCTGGGTTTTGTGGTGGATCTTGGTAACTGCATGGATGGCGCTACACACATTAGTGCGCCGGTCGAACAACGCGCCGAAGAACTCATGAGGATGCTCCTTGATCCGAAAATCAAGGCCGTCGTTCCGCCTTGGGGTGGAGTCACAGCTATCGACATATTGCCTCATCTGGATTTTGAGGCAATCTCCGCGGCGGAGCCGACCTGGCTTGTGGGATACTCCGACATTTCAACGTTGATCGCGCCCCTCACCTTGCTAACCGGAAATGCAACCATCCACGGCGGCAACCTGATGGACACGCCTTATCGGGTTCCCGATTCATTGCGGTCCTGGCTTGATGTCGCTTCATTATCTGCTGGTGACACTTTCAAACAGTCTCCACCGGGCGTTTACAGAATCAACGACTGGGATGACTGGAGCGTGGAGCCAGAAGCCACCGAACATGCATGGAACGGCAAGGGAACTTGGGAGCGCTTGGATGCAGGGCTCGATGAAGTGAGCGTGTCAGGTCGGTTGATTGGCGGATGCATCGAAACGCTTGCCAATCTTGCCGGCACTCCGTATCTGAGAACCGAATCCTTGCGGAACGACCCGGCCGATCCGCTAATCGTTTACATTGAAGCCTCCGGCGTCGAGGCCACCACGATCTGCCGTCATCTGCACGGCATGCGTTTGGCTGGATTCTTTGACGGAGCCGCCGCCATCCTTGTCGGGCGTACTGGCGCACCAGATTCTGACACTCTCACCCAAAGCGAGGCAGTTCTCGACGCTCTGGGAACGCTCGACGTTCCCATCATCGGTAACGTTGAATGCGGTCACGTTCCACCACATCTAGCCATCATCAACGGAGCCCAAGGACGGTTAGTGTTCACCAACAAGGAGCAATATTTAGCACAGACGCTGGCCTGATTCGAGCCGGATAGTCCAGTCCACGGCATCAAAAATGGTCCCATTCCTAGTTCATGCCCCAATGGCGGCGAGTGCGGCCCCTTCTAGGAGTTCGGCATCGTATGGAACTCGAAGCTCCAAATTATTGGTCATTAGCTCAAGCGATCTGTTGGACCACCTGCTGGTAGGCATGTGGTCCGCCTGGCACGGTGTCGCCTTGCTGATGGTCTTAGGTTCATACGCGAACTGATGACCTGACCGGCCAGCCAATCCTGGCCGATCCAATTCAGCGGACCCAAATTCTTTCGCATTCTGAAATACCGGACACCTCTGCCTGTTCGGAGGTACTCAGCGGATGCCCCATGACCAATGATGTAAATAGTTAGCTACGTTACATTGTTAGGAATTGTCATGAGCCACGAAGCCCGCGTCGTCCGCGCCCCCAGGGGTACTCAACTCAATGCAAAGTCATGGGCCACCGAAGCCCCCTTGCGCATGCTGATGAACAACCTTGACCCCGAGGTGGCAGAGCGCCCTGATGATCTAGTGGTGTACGGCGGCACCGGCAAGGCAGCCCGCTCTTGGGAAGCCTTTGATGCCATCGTGGAAACGCTCAAGGATCTTGAAGACAATGAAACTCTTCTGGTGCAGTCGGGTAAACCGGTTGGCGTCTTCAAGACCAACAAATGGGCACCACGAGTACTCATCGCCAACTCAAATCTCGTAGGTGATTGGGCTAACTGGGAGCACTTCCGCAAGCTGGAAGCAGAAGGCCTGATGATGTACGGGCAGATGACCGCTGGATCTTGGATCTACATCGGAACTCAAGGCATCTTGCAGGGCACCTATGAAACCTTCGCTGCCATTGCTGACAAGCGTTTTAATGGTTCCCTTGCTGGAACCCTCACGCTGACCGGCGGTTGCGGTGGCATGGGCGGGGCACAACCACTAGCGGTGACGCTCAATGGCGGTGCCGTACTGATCATCGATGTTGATGAGGCACGCTTGCGCCGTCGCTTGTCCAAGCGATACTTAGACGATGTAGAACTGGATTTGGAGCAAGCTCTGAAAAAGGTGTTTGCTGCCAAGGCCGAGGGCAGGGCGCTGTCCGTTGGCTACGCTGGCAACGCGGCAGAGATTTTCCCCGCCTTGCTCGAACGCCACAAGGCCGGTGAGTTCACCTTCGATATCGTCACCGATCAGACCAGCGCCCATGACCCACTGAGCTATCTTCCGTTGGAATTCTCTCTGGATCAGTGGCAGTCGCGGGCCTCGGCGGATCCTGCTGGCTTCACCAAAAAAGCTCAAGCATCCATGGCCAAGCACGTCGAAGCCATGGTTGGCTTCCAAGATGCCGGCGCCGAAGTCTTCGATTACGGAAACTCCATTCGCGACGAAGCCAGAAAGGGTGGTTTCGACCGCGCCTTTGAGTTCCCTGGTTTTGTTCCTGCCTACATTCGTCCGCTCTTCTGTGAAGGACTTGGCCCATTCCGCTGGGTGGCTCTGTCCGGAGATCCGGAAGACATCAAGGTCACCGACCAAGCCCTGAAGGATCTCTTCCCCAACAATGAGCATCTTCATCGTTGGCTCGACGCTGCCCAAGAGCATGTCGAATTTGAAGGACTACCCGCTCGAATCTGCTGGTTAGGTTACGGCGAGCGCCATAAGGCAGGGCTGCTGTTCAACCAGTTGGTAGCCGAGGGCAAAGTATCAGCGCCAATAGTCATCGGCCGCGATCACTTGGACTCAGGTTCTGTAGCTTCGCCTTACCGTGAGACTGAAGCGATGAAGGACGGCAGCGATGCAGTTGCAGACTGGCCGTTGCTCAATGCGCTGACCGCTGCCAGCTCAGGCGCATCGTGGGTGTCGATTCATCATGGAGGCGGAGTTGGCATGGGGCGCTCGATCCACGCCGGTCAAGTGTCCTTGGCTGACGGCAGCGAGCTAGCAGCCGCGAAGCTGGAAGCCTTGCTCACTAATGACCCAGGCATGGGTGTCATCAGGCATGTGGACGCCGGTTACGACCGGGCCATTGAAGTCGCCAAAGAGCGCTCCGTGCGTATTCCTATGAACGGTAAATGATCTGATGATTAGTTAGCGTGCATTGCCTGTTGATCTACTGGCAATGCACGCTAACCCCTTGCTTCGTCAGCCGTCAAAGAACGAAAAATTGCGTCTGACATGGACACAATGAACGGTTTCTTAACGTGTAATGACGAATACCTCAAGGCTTCCGATTAAGCCTTGAAGGAGAATTTACTCCTGCATAGCGTAGGTCAGGTCAGGAACTACCGACCCACGGAGGACGTCATGTCTGAGCAGGATTCAAACCAGCAGTTCGGAAATTTCGAGAACAACCAGTCGGAAGAAAACGGCGGCTTCGGCTCGTCGAATGACCAGCAGAACGGTCAAGAACAGTCGTACGGCGGCGGCAACGAAGAGCAGTCGTACGGTGGCGGTAACGAACAGTCCGGCGAGCAGTCCTTCGGCGGTGGCCAGGACCAGCAGTCGAGCCATGGATCCTTCGGTGGCGGTAACGGACAGTCCGGCGAGCAGCCCTATGGCGGAGGCCAGGACCAGCAGTCGAGCCAGGGCTCGTACGGTGACACCAACAGCGAGCAGTCCCTCGGTGATGACAGCGAACAGTCCAACCGCGGATCGTTCGGTGACGACAACGAAGAACAAGGCTTCGGCAACCAGGGCCAGAACGAGGGGTTCTAATCTTCGCTCTAGCACTCGGCTGCTTTCACTGATTGCAGTTGCGGTGTTTCCGTAGAGCTAAGCTCTACGGAAACAGTTCAAGAAGAAGTCGCCTTGTCTCTGACCTTTCAGAGACAAGGCGACTACTTACTATCTAAGCGGCTTTCGTTTCGGTGGCCGGTCGGAATGGCGCTAATTATGGGCGTCGGGTTTCCGCGCTGATGAACCATGCCTGCTGCTCTAGATCAGCAATGTACTGGTGCAAGATGTCAGCGGTGGTTGGATCCGCTTCGTCCACCGGATCATGCACTTCTCGGATGACACCCACTGTGCTCTGCAGTGCCTTGACCACCATGTCAACTGCATCTGTGGTCAGGATTTCGGTGTTAACTGGTTGCTCCAGCTTGCTGTACTTGGTGACCGTTGCAGCCAATCCATCTGGAGTGACGTGAAGTGCACGCATGCGCTCAGCAATTTCGTCTGATCCACGGCGGGCAATGTCTACAATCTCGTCGAGGTTCTGATGTAAATCCCTGAAGTTTGGACCCACTACGTTCCAATGGATCTGCTTGCCAACCAGTTGCAGGTCGAGGAGCTGGACAAGCACGTTCTGCAAAGCGTCGCCAAGTGAGGCTGGAGCGATAAAGCCCTGCTCGGCATTTTCCTTCGTCGTTTTCTTAGCTGTGGTTTTCCTGATGTCTGTCATGGCATCTCCCTTGCATTGAAGTTGACGTTGCCGACACCGGTTGAGTTCCGGTGCACTTCTTTGCACGTTACTTCCGCTGCACGGCGATTCCGAATTGAATCAACAATTTTGAGAAGACTTTCAGCAAGTGACCATAACGCGTCAAGACTCAAAAAACTGGCGAGCAATGATTGCTCGCCAGTGATCGTTATGCTCCGGCGACGGTTCCACCGTTCACACGGTCCAACGTTGAAGGACCGGCGATCATCCGGAAGATTCCCCATGCCATGGCCAAGCCACCCCAAATGACTCCGAGCCACATTGGAGTCAAGGCGCCGGCCCCGCTTTCTGCGGCGGTGAATATGAATAAGAGAAACAAGGTGGCGATGAGTCCTCCACCAACAACAAGACCTATCCCGTGAATTTTTTTAGGCATCTGTCCGCTCCAAGGTAATTCATCATTGAATGGACCACTGGATACGCCGTAACTCGTGATGGCTACAGTTTCCCAGGCTGTCTTTGGACTGTTGCTTCCACATTGCCTCCCATTCGCGCACCCTTGGCACACAGAGTCGCTGATAGGTAAAGGGTAGGCCTGTTTACTGCGCAGAACTAGTGGCATTTGACCTGCACTTTTCCGCAAACGCCAATTTGATTTCTACATCGTTGATCTTTTAGCTCAGCGCAGATGGACAATGAATATTCAGACGCTAAAAACTAAACGACAAGCTACTGAACCGGGAGGTTGGCCATGGACTCATCCCTAGCAAGACACTACGGGCTCGCAGTAGCGATCGGACTTCTCGCAACCTCACTTGCAGGGTGCGTGAGAATTCAAAGCTCCTCCGAATCTGAGCCATCATCCTCAAGTTCTGCAAAAACTATTGTTCGCAGTGCAGCTCCCATTGAAGGCACTGTAACTGAGCGCCGCAAGAATCCAGAAGGTGTGGCTTCCGGAACGGGTATTGTTCCCAAAAAGACTTCAGAGGATTCCGTCCGGAAGAATTTTAAGCGGGACGAGTCTCAAGCCACCGAGAAAAAGCGCTCTCGAGAATGAACCTGAATGGCGATGGACAGATCTTCAGACTCGTTGGGAACTGCATGCAGGTGAAGAACAGTGGCTTGGCGAAATAGGAATGCTTCGGGACAAGACTGTGGCCAGTCCAATACTCTTGACCCCAACGCTCATTCTCGCGTAGATCAAGGTTTCTAAACACCGATCACACCACGTCCGGTATTTCAGACATAACCCCTGATTATCCCCCACCAACCAATCATTACTGCCGAACAATAGAAGCTGGAGACCACCTTGTACAGTATCGAACGGACTGATTTTCGTGACTTCTTCGCCCCAAGTAACCCTTGAACTTCGCGGTGTCACAGCCGAGGATGTCATCGCAGTAGCCCGCCATGATGCGCACATCGAGATTTCCGCCTCGGTACTTGAAGAACTTGCTTCTGTCCGCGCTCACATTGATGCTCTAGCTTCCGCAGACACTCCCGTGTACGGAATATCTACCGGTTTCGGAGCCTTAGCAACACGCCACATTGCTCCCGAAGACCGCGCCAAGCTTCAGCGTTCACTGATTCGTTCCCACGCTGCGGGCATGGGTGCCCCAGTTGAGCGTGAGGTCGTGCGCGCGTTGATGTTCCTGCGCGCCAAGACTCTGGCATCGGGCCGCACCGGCGTACGCCCAGTGGTGCTAGAAACCATGATCGGATTGCTCAACGCTGGAATCACTCCAGTTGTGCGCGAATACGGTTCCTTAGGCTGTTCAGGAGATCTCGCCCCACTCTCCCATTGCGCTCTTGTACTCATGGGTGAAGGCGAAGCAACCGACCGCTTCGGTGTGCAGCGCCCAGTGCCCGAGCTGCTAGCAGAAGCCGGAATCGCCCCAGTTGAATTGGCCGAAAAAGAAGGCCTGGCACTAGTCAACGGCACCGACGGAATGCTCGGTCAGCTATTGATGGCTCTGGCAGATCTTGAAGAATTAGCCGATATCGCTGACGCCACGGCAGCCATGAGCGTTGAGGCTCAGATGGGCACCGCACAGGTATTCCGCGCTGAACTTCATGAGGCGCTTCGCCCGCATCCGGGCCAAGGCCGAAGCGCAGCCAACATGTTTGCGTTGTTGTCCGACTCTCCTATCGTCAATTCCCACCGTGAAGGTGATGGCCGAGTCCAGGACGCCTACTCACTTCGCTGCTCACCGCAGGTTACCGGCGCGGTGCGCGACACCATCACCCACGCGCGAATGGTTGCCACCCGCGAACTTGCCGCAGCAATCGATAACCCAGTGGTTCTTCCTAGTGGAGAAGTCACCTCAAACGGAAACTTTCACGGTGCACCGGTGGCCTACGTCTTGGACTTCCTAGCCATTGCAGTAGCCGACTTGGGTTCTATCGCCGAGCGTCGCACCGACCGCATGCTTGATCCTGCCCGTTCGCGTGACCTGCCAGCCTTCCTGGCCGATGATCCCGGAGTTGATTCGGGCATGATGATTGCCCAATACACCCAAGCTGGTCTGGTCGCGGAAAACAAGCGTCTGGCAGTTCCGGCCAGTGTTGATTCCATTCCTTCCTCGGCTATGCAGGAAGACCACGTGTCCCTAGGCTGGCATGCCGCACGCAAACTGCGCACCGCGGTAGCAAATTTGCGCCGTATCTTGGCAGTGGAAATGCTCATTGCTGGCCGAGCACTAGACATGCGAGCTCCGCTGCAGCCGGGCGCCGGCACCGGGGCGGTACTTGAACTGTTGCGCACCAAAGTTGCAGGTCCAGGCGAGGACCGCTTCCTTTCCGCTGAGCTAGAAGCTGCAGATCAGCTACTGGCAACCGGTGCGGTGCACCGAGTACTGCGAGAGCACCTTCCCGCCTAAAGAAGCAGCCCAGGGATGTGATTTCGCAGTCAGAAAAGTTCTGTGCACTAGAAGAAGCGTAAACTTTACTACTGGGAAACCACTCACCTGATGTGAAAGAAACGTCTTATGCAACGCACCATGTTCAAGTCCAAGATCCACCGGGCAACCGTCACCCAAGCCGACCTGCACTACGTCGGCTCAGTAACCGTTGACTCGCAGTTGCTGGAGGCCTCGGATATTTTGCCCGGAGAACTGGTGAGCATCGTGGACATCACCAACGGCGCACGCTTGGAAACCTACACCATCGCTGGTGAACCAGGCAGTGGTGTCATTGGAATTAATGGTGCTGCTGCACATTTGGTTCACCCCGGCGATCTAGTCATCTTGATCAGCTTCGCACAAATGGAAGATGCCGAGGCCCGCAACTACGTGCCTAGCGTGGTTCACGTAGATGCTGATAACCGCATCATTCACCTCGGTGATGACCCGGCTGAAGCTGTAGCCGATGGTGTGCAGACTCCCCCATTCGCTCAGCTACGCAGCAACTAACGACGTTTACGAGGCCAGTCGGCGCGCAAGATATTGCGCAGTTCGGCTGGCCTTGTTTTGTGCCACCTGTTCTGGTGCGCCCTCAGCAACGATGCGTCCACCGCCGTCGCCACCTGCTGGACCCATATCAATGACCCAGTCACTGGCAGCAACCACATCCATATGGTGCTCAACCACGATCACCGTATTATCTTGATCCACAAGCTGTTGCAACTGGGAGACCAGAAGTTGAACATCGGCAGGATGCAATCCCGTAGTCGGCTCATCAAGCAAATAAAGCGTATGACCACGGCGCTGACGTTGCAGTTCGGTAGCCAACTTGATGCGTTGGGCTTCACCACCGGACATTTCAGTTGCCGGTTGGCCAAGGTGAAGGTAGCCCAATCCGACTTCTCGCAAGGTCGCCAGTGCTCGGGCAGCAGCAGGAATATCAGCCAGAAATTCCTCGGCTTCTGTGACACTGAGTTCAAGAATCTGCGCGATGTTCTTGCCCCGGTATTCAACTTCTAAAGTTTGTTCGTTGTAGCGAGTCCCATGACACTGCGGGCAGGGGCCGTAAGTTCCTGGCAAAAAGAGCAACTCAATTTCCAAGAATCCTTCGCCTAGGCAGTTTTCGCAGCGTCCCCCTGCAACGTTGAATGAGAATTGGCCAGCGTTGTAGTTCCGTTCCTTAGCCAAAGGCAGCTGCGCATAGATTTTCCGGACCGCGTCAAAGAGCCCGGTGTAGGTAGCCACATTTGAACGTGGGGTCCGGCCAATAGGTTTCTGATCCATGAGCACCACACGATTAACCTGCTCAGCACCCGTGATATCTGTAATGGATGCGTGCTCAACTACCTCGGCGTCGTCGTCGGAAGCTTGACTAGCTGCCCCGCCAACGGCTTGGGCCAATGCTCCGGTGACAAGGCTTGATTTTCCTGAACCTGATACCCCAGTCACGCTGGACAAAACTCCCAAGGGGAATTTCGCTTCCACGTCCACTAGGTTATGCAGATTGATCCCGCGCAGTTCAAGCCATTGTGTTGCCGTCCTGAGTTCACGGCGTGCAGCTGGCTCCGGATCCAAGAATTTTCGAGTCACCGACTCTTCAATTTTATTAAGACCCTCCACTTCCCCGCTGTAGAGAACGCGGCCACCTCCACTGCCAGCTCCAGGGCCCACATCGACTATCCACTGCGCACGGCGAACCACATCCATATTGTGCTCCACCACAAAGACGGTATTGCCTTCTGCTTTGAGTGCAGAAAGTACCTCAATGAGCGGTTGAACATCAGCCGGGTGCAATCCTGCCGATGGTTCATCAAGGACATAAATGACCCCAAAGAGACCCGCGCGTAGCTGGGTGGCGATACGCAATCGTTGGGTCTCACCCGGTGACAAGGTCGGGGTGGCACGGTCCAAACTCAAGTAACCCAATCCGAGATCTACAAGGACTTCAATCCGATCCAGCAGATCAGCGCTGATGGTGCTCACCACATCGGCTTTCGCTTCACCACCGGCTTGGTGGGCGAAAGGACGCAACAACTGCGCCAGTGCCTGCATGGATTCATTGTTGAATTCAGAGATGTTCAGCCCAGCAAAGCTGACCCGTAGTGCTTCTGGTCGGAAACCGGTCCCGGAACATTCAGGGCAGTCCTGAGAGATCATGAATTCCAGTGCTTTTGCCCGGAGGTTCTCGCTCTTGGACGTCGCGACGGTATTGCGAACATAACGTTCAGCGCTCCAGAATTTTCCCTTATAAGGTTTGGCGACACGGTCTCGCTCTGGGGTGACTTCTACGACCGGCTGTTCCTCGGTGAATAACAACCAATCTCGTGTTTCTTTAGAAAACTGTTCAAAGGGCAGGTCAATGTCATAGCCCAGGTGCGAGGTGATGTCCCGAAGATTTTTTCCTTGCCAAGCTCCGGGCCAAGCAGCTATTGCCCCGTCTCGAATACTCAATGAGGGAACCGGAACCAGAGTCTTCTCGGTGACTGAATGAACTGTGCCTACACCGTGGCACTGAGGGCAGGCACCCACGGCAGTATTTGTAGAGAAAGCATCAGAGTCCAGCCGGGAAGCTCCTTGAGGATAGTTGCCCGCACGAGAGAACAGCATGCGCACCGAATTCGACAGGGTTGTCAGTGTTCCTACTGTTGAGCGAGAGCTTGCGGCACCACGGCGCTGTTGTAATGCGACCGCTGGAGGCAAACCGGAGATGAACTCAACCTTGGGCGTGTGGCCCTGTGCGATGAGTCGACGTGCGTAAGGTGCTACCGATTCTAGGAAGCGACGCTGGGATTCGGCAAAAATTGTCCCGAAGGCCAGTGATGACTTTCCCGACCCGGAGACCCCGGTGAAGGCGACCATTGAATCTCGTGGGATCCGCACTTCCACGTTGTCCAAGTTATTTTCGTTGGCACCACGAACATGGATAAATCCGTCCTGCGTGGCCGTTGGCTGAGGCGATGCAAAGCTGTTCATCTTCTCCACAGTATGCGTCCGGTTCAACTCAACCCAATTTCTGCGTCTGCAGCTCAGTGCCCAGGCTCATCGTCCCAGCTGGTGCAGTCTGCCTCTGGACAGCCCTGCCACGTTTTGGAGAAGTATCCAACAATGGATAGGGCTTCGCGCAGTGGATATCTTTCATCGATTCCACCATGAATCCGTTGTGCTGATTCTTCGAGTGCAAGGTGGAAAAAGCGACAGACTTCGTCGTAGCTCCAAACTTCTGCGGTCAACTCAACAAGCTCACTGTGGGTGAGCATGTGGGCTGGGTTCAGCCCGATATCTATCAAGGTATTGAACACAAATTCTTCGGTTATCTCGTGGTCCGCTCCGCAGTCACACCACGTGATCCCTCGGCTAGGCATGCTCCAAACATCAAGGCGGCTACTTGAGCTATTTGCCGGCGCCATCGTTTCCTCCCTGGTTAGTTGATGCGGGTCTGCCCAATCTAGCCGTGAGCGCCGACGCTTTAGGCTCGTCGACTATATTTGTTAGCAGGTGAGGTGCCAACAATTAACATAGTCTTTGAGATCAGATGGCAGTTTCGAATTGACGATACTTCTCAGGAGTCTTCTAATGAACACACCTTCTTACCCGGATAGCCAAGATAGCGATTCGCACCGCAAGTGGAACGAACTACTTCAAGAAATGCGTGTGATGCAGACCGGCGTGCAGATCCTTGCTGCGTTCCTGGTTGTGCTGCCCTTCCAGGCTAGGTTTGACATTCTCAACCGGCCCGAGGAGATGATCTACATAGCGCTATTGATCGCTGCAACGTTACTAATTCTTCTGATGATTACCCCTGTGGCTGTCCACCGTTATTTCTTCGGTCAACGCCTCAAGGATCAGACCGTCCAGCTGGGCCACAATGTGCTAAAAATCGTTGGCATAGGCGTGGGCCTGCTAGTTTCGGGCTGTGTTTGGTTTGTCCTGCAGGTGCTTTTTGGTTGGCAACTTGGAGCGTGGGTCGGTGGCTCACTGGTTGTAGTCACCCTGTTCCTTTTGCTCGCACTGCCACGGATTTTGATTCCAAGTCACGCACGCGAATCTGGCGACTAATTCCCGAAGCTAAACCATACGATCGATTCGTCGTAGCATCATGCGCATGGGTAAGTGCCTAAGCCGAACAGGCAAGATGCGCGTACCCATGCGCACAAAACTCACCGTCACCCGGTTGCGTCGTTGGACTTTTTGGGTGAGATCAAACCCAAATTGTTCGTGCACTGCCCGCGGCAGTTGAGCGATAGTCACGTCCCGCATCAGCGGTAGCCCTAGCCGAATCCACCACGGCGCATTGCGGCCTAGAAACAATTCGTTGGCTAAGGCTCTTGTTTGGTCAGTGACCTTTAAGGACGCCAAAGTTGTGTTCATGTACTGGTCAAACTCTTGAAGTGTTGAAGGCCAATAGTCCGTTGGCATTTGCAGGGCATCACCTAGCTGGGCGTATTGCCGATACAGCTGTTCGTCATGCTCAACTTCGTGAGGCAACACTTGAGCGGCGATCACTCGGGCTGAGTCGTAGAGCGAAGCGGCAACCCACAATTGCAACTTGGGATCCAATGCAGAATAGGCCGGCGTTCCCTTGCCCAGATCCCTCGTGCCGCGCACGTTGCGGTGTGCGTTATCTACATGACGGATCATCTTGCGCTGTTGTTCGGCGGTGCCATTACTGAGCGCATAAATGTAGCCCAAGGTGTGAATTAGCCGGCTAAGTGGGTTGCTGGCAAAATCCGAATGTTCTGCGATAGCTTGGCCGATCTGCGGGTGGGCCAGCTGCATGAGGATTGCGCGTCCAGCGCCTAGTAGCAGGCCGGCTTCCGGGGCAATTCGAGTGAACTGCTCGCGACCTCGGCTTTCAGAACCTTGGTGACTCATGACTCTGATTTTAGGCGTCAAAATAGATGGTTCGCTTAAAAGTGCAGTGTGGATGATGCCACGAATTTCTTTCGTGGCAGCATCCACACTGGTTTACACCGATGTGTTGCTATTTATCGGTGTTGGTGAACATCGATTGCTGCAATGGGGTGACCTTCAGTGTCTTGAGTTTCGCAGTGCCTCCCTTGGCAAAGAGCGCCAACTGATCTGCTCCCTGGTTCGGGAAGACCTGGTCGGTGAGGGTGCGCTGCCCGTTCTGAGCGAAAACTTCTACCGAAGAACGGTCAAGGTAAACCTGTAGGGTTACCTCACCATTGCTGTTGAGCTTCACCGGCATTTCTTCAACGGAAGCGAAGTTAGGGTTGAAGCCCACGTTCCCTGAATTGGTGCGGTCAACGTAAACCTTCTTTGAATCTGCGTCGTAACCGATCACTGTTGAACTCTTAGCATCCCCATGTACGGTGATGCCCGAAGTCTTTGCAGTTCCTGGATCAAAGGTCAGATCCACCTTGGCGGTAGATCCTGAGGCCTGGGATGGTAGCGTGCGGGTTCCTTCAGCGATCGAGCGATTGCTTTCGATGTAGCTTGGCTTGCTTCCTAGGGTCTTGACCTGGTCAACCGGCGTCTGGGTAAGCCGAGGTCCTTCTGCGGTTTGAGTCAGTCCTACCTGGCGTGGCAGCGAATTTGCACTACGCCACGGATCAGTGGGAATGTCATTGGCATAGTCCCAGTTGTTCATCCAACCAAGCATGATTCGCTGGTCCTGTGGCATGTTCCCGAAGGAAACCGACGCGTAGTAATCACGTCCGTAGTCCAACCAGTCATAGCTCTCCAAAGAGGACTTTGCTGCAGTGTCCGAAAGCGTAAATTCATCGGCAAGGATATGCCCCCAACCGTCCCGATTGTTATCAACAATCTCGATTTGGGCCTGCTTGCCAGCGAACTCTTTAACATTCCATGAGGAGAAGTCCAGGCTCTCACTATCTGAGCCTGTAGTGGTGCGCACGGTCTTATCGTCAACCACCAGATTCACTGTGGTCTCATCTGAGCGTGGAACAACTTGTTCATCGGTCTGAACTAGATTGTCCAGGGTGAGGTGTCCCCAACCGCCGGTAGCCTGATCAACGACCTTGATCTGGGCTTTCTGGCCTTTGTATTGGGCCACTTCCCATGATTTCCAGTTCATTGCCCCGGCGTTGTCTCCGGCGATGGTGTCCACGATCTTGCCGCCCACCATCAACTGCACTTCTAGTTGTTGGCTAGGGTCATTACGCCGGTGTCCACCACCAACGAGCATGCCAATGCGATCCTTAGAGATGGTGAATTCTGGGGAGGTGGCGGTGCCGACCTGGTCATCATGACCGGTGCCGCCACGGCCTAAGTTGGGCTAACGCCCTGTACTATCTAGGGGCACTGGGCACGGAACCACACACCGTGCCCAGTGCCCTAATTTCCGCCATTTTCGCCCCACCGCCCAGCTAAGAGAAGACATAATGACTACCAACGCCGCACCAACCCCATCGCACGAGATTCTGGTCATCGGCGAAGCGCTGATCGACATTGTCGCCACCGATCAAGGCTCTGTTGCCCACCCGGGTGGTTCACCTGCCAACGTAGCCTTTGGGTTGGGGCGACTCGGTGTACCTGTTGCACTGCTTACCGCCTTGGGCGATGACGAATTTGGCGCAAAAATTCAGTCACATCTAGCTACCGCCGACGTACAGTTGCTGCCCGATTCGGTGAACCTAGAGCGCACTGCCTCGGCGACCGCGGTACTGGCCGCTGATGGCTCGGCTCGCTACGAATTTGATATCAACTGGGATCTCGCACCACACACCCTTGACCCGATGCCAAAGATTGCTCATGCCGGATCCATCGCTACCTTCTTAGAGCCTGGCGCTGAAGCCGTGGCGGCACTGTTGGCCCAAGCCAAGGGTCAGGCATTGGTCACCTATGATCCGACTATCCGTCCGGCGTTGGTGGGCGAACACGACTTGGCCCTGTCCACCTTTGAACGTATGGCCTCACTGTGCGATGTGGTGAAACTCAGCGATGAAGACACCGAATGGTTGTACCCAGAACTAGATCAGCAGCAGGTCGCTACGACTATTCTGGCCCTTGGCCCCAAGCTCGTCGTGCTCACTCGTGGCGGCGACGGAGCAGAACTGACCAGCAATACTTCGCAAGTGCAGATCCCTGCAATTCTCAGCGAAGTGGCCGATACTATCGGCGCTGGAGACGCGTTCATGTCAGCCCTGCTTCATGGCCTGCTCGCACTCGGAACGGCAAATCTGACAACTACGCAGCTCGAAAAGCTGGGCCGCAGTGCCGTCGCCGCAGGCGCCGTAGCTGTTCGTCGCTCGGGCGCCATGCCACCAACTCTCCAGGAGCTGACTGCCTTGTTGGAAGAGCAAGAACTAGCTGCGAACTAGTTCGGTCAGATTTGAAAAGTAGCTCAGTAGCACTAGTTTGCACCATGCCGGATTCGAGCCCGTCGCTGCAGTGAGTATTCAATGACTCCCGCGATAACACCGAACAATGCCATGACAATAATGCCAAGCATCGGTGAATAGACGAGGCCAAGGCTGTTATTCCAATCGGCTGTGTCAGCTTGATGGCTGCTCGGATTCCAAGTGGCAATACTGACCACTACACCGAATAGCGTCGCGCCCGCAAAAACTCCTACGAGATCACGAATCACCGAGCGAGTCCTTTTAAGAATTGTCGGCGCAAAAGCAAAAAACATGACAGAGGTAAAGGGAATGAGGACGCCGCCCCACAGGGTGTAGTAACCAAACGGAGTGTCCTGCGACTTACTTACTCCCAGATCGACAAATAATGCTAAAAGTGTGAAAACCGGCAACGACAGAATCTGCGCATAGAGTCGGTTTCTAACGTACGTTTCCAACCCTGTGGACCTTTCAAAATATGCGGAACAGCTGTGATTCATCTAATCGGCAACTTCGCTGTTCGGCCCTATGCATTGGTGCCACAAGTTACGACAAGCCATCTTGCCAGTCTTTTATGGGCCGGTACCTTTATCGTAGTCACCGGCATTCCAGGAGTACTAAAAAGCGACTCCACAGTGCAATATCACGTTGGCGTAGGGAGTTGATTCCCCGGTGCGCACAATGATTTTGGCTGCAGGCAGTTCTGCTTTGAGCTCTTCATGGGAGATGAATCCAGGCTCCAGCCCCTTGCTCTCGCAGAGCTCTTGGACTGAACTGTCTTTGGCTTCCGTAGCCAAAGTGCTGTGCTCGATCACCATATTGCGGACCAGCACATCAAGCACCTGCTCAAAGCTCAATAGACCTTGAACCAGAGCCAGATCGATCACCGTTGGTCCTTTGGGAAGAGGCAAACCACAGTCGGCAATCACCACGGTATCGGTATGGCCACAGGTAGCCAGCGCTCCAAGTAATGGCGCGTTGAGAATTTCAGATTTCAGCACGAAGGCTTCCTTTGAGTCTTGCTTAAAAAGTTGTTTTAGAGGTTCGTGATCGAACGCGGGTAGGAAGCTTGGGCACCGTGTGCCTGTACCGTCAGGGCCGCAAATTTACCGGCAAATTCTGCGGCCTGAGCAAGGTCGTCACCATGAGCTAGCCGTGCCGCCACGGCACCGGTGAATGCATCACCGGCACCGGTGGTATCTACTGCTTTGACCTTTACCGCGGGCAGTGCACGAACTTGGACCCCACCATTGTCTAGGGCCACACGGTCCGCAACTAGGCAGCCGTTGGCCCCGAGCGTGATGACCACGCTGGCGATGCCCTCTTCCACCAGCATGTTGGCCAGTCGCTCATACTTGCCATCAAATTCACGGGCTGGGTGCGGGTTCAGCTGCTGGAGCACCGCTTCAGCCTCATGCTCGTTGACTACCAAAGGGTTGGCCTTGAGCAGGTATTCACGTTCCAGTTCAATCACTGGTGCCAGGTTCAGCACAATGCGATCGGTGGCGGCATCCATCGCGGCTTTGATGCCGGAAGCAGGGATTTCACCTTGTAGAACCAGAATGCCGTTAATAGCCTCTGCTGCTTTGACCGCCTCATCGGTGACGGTGGAGTTGGCTCCTGAGACCACGGCGATGGAATTTTCTGCCGCCGAGTCCACCTGAATAATGGCCACACCGGTCGGTTCGCTACTTCGGGCCACCCGGTCCAGTTTCACGCCTGCTTCTTGCATTTGACCCAAGGCAACTTCAGAGTGTGAATCGTTGCCTACAGCGCCGATGAATTCGGTAGCCGCTCCGGCCAGTTGAGCAGCCAAGGCTTGGTTGGCACCTTTGCCGCCGGGTGAGAGTTGGTAGGAATTAGCCAGCACGGTCTCTCCTGGACCGGGCAAACGTGCCATCAACGCGGTGATGTCTACATTGCTTGAGCCCACGATGGTGACCTGGATGTCCTGCTGCATTCTTTTCCTCTTAACCGCTCTTGGTGTTAATGGCCGTTACCAATACCTATAGGAAGATTACCTGTTAATAGGCCGACCACGATTCTTCAATGGTTCGGCAGTGATAAGAGGCCGGCCGAGGCCACCCCGAGGCGTCCAAAATCGCTAAGATGAAGATTGTGTCGGTAAACCAGCTCTCAGATAGCGCGCAAAACTATCTCAAGATCATCTTTGGACTCACTGAGTGGTCCAACGATCCAGTGACAGCCAGCGTCATTGCGACCAAAGCTGGCATGAAGCTTTCCACGGTCTCCGGCGCATTGAGTAAGCTGCGACAGCAGGGTCTTTTGGATCATGTTCCATACGGTGCCGTTACCCTCACCGACTTAGGCCGTGGCTACGCGATGACCATGGTTCGGCGCCATCGATTAGTTGAGACTTTCCTTGTCCAGATGCTTGGCTACCGCTGGGACCAGGTGCATGACGAGGCCGAAAATCTAGAGCACGCCGTCTCTGATTTCATGATTGAGCGCATTGACGATCTTCTAGAACATCCGACCCGTGATCCTCATGGCGATCCCATTCCCACCGCAGAAGGCCACATCAACATCCCAGAAGCGATCAATCTCAGTGACGCCGCCGACGGCAGCCGCGTCGTAGTCGAGCGCATTGCTGATGATGATTCTCAGCTGCTTCAGTATTTCTCGGATCAAGACATCCGCGTTGGAGTTCAGCTCAGCGTTTCGGTTGCAGAAGATTTCTCTGACACCGTCACCGTCAAGGTCGCTGGGAAAAAATCAACCGCTCAGCTCGGAACCCGTGCAAGCACCGCAGTTTGGGTCTCACACGTAGCTTGATGCGGTACCTACAAAGCTTTTGTCGAAGCTTTCAAATGCTGCGCTAGCACAAGTAACAATCCTCGAACGGCTTATTTTGTCGGAATGTGGATTAGAGTAAGAATCAACCAAACTTACTGAAAAGTTCAAGTTTCTTTTCCTTGGATCGATCCACCGAGTTTTGGTCATCACTCGTATTCCTTCCTGCCGAAAGACTTCACCTTGCCAAGGAAAATCTTTGCCCTGCTCTGCGCTGCAATTCTGGTTCTCGCCGGTTGCAGTGCCCCAGCAGATTCGCCCTCGTTGGCCAGCCTTTCTGAAACAGTTCCAGCACCGTTGACCACAGGTCAGACCTTGGTCATCGAACGCGCTTCGACCAGCTCCAAGAAGGTCAGCGCCGGCCCCAAGCTCAACGGTCCCAAGGCCACGACTATGCTCAAATCGCTACCGGTCAAGGGTAAAGCGGCCGCTACTGGATACAACCGAAACAAGAAATTCGGCAACGGCTGGAAAGACTTCGACAAGGACAAATGCGACGAACGCCAAGACACCCTCTCCCGAGATATGTCTAAGGTGAAGTTCAAGGATCGCAAGAAGTGCACGGTCGCTTCCGGTACGTTGAATGACAAGTACACCGGCAAGAGGATCAATTGGAAGGTCAAGTCTGGCAGCGTCGATATTGACCACGTGGTTGCCCTGAAAAATGCGTGGATTTCCGGTGCGCAAAAGCTTTCACAATCTCAGCGTCAGGCACTAGCTAACGATCCGCTGAACCTTATTGCTGCTGATGCGTCCGCTAATCGCCAGAAGGGCGAGAAGAATACGGCTGAGTGGTTGCCAAAGAATAAGAGCTTCCGCTGCCAATACGTGGCCACACAGATTAGCGTCAAGAAAAAGTACGCGCTTTCGGTGACAAAACCCGAAAAGAACGCCATGACCAAGGTGCTGAACTCTTGCAAGAACCAAAAGGGCGCCAAAGTCACCGCGATTAAGCCTGCTGGTTCAACGCCAAAAACTACTCCAAAGAAAAAGACCACTAAGTCCCCTGGCACGGTCAAGGGCACCGTACATCCTGGTTCTTACTGCAAGAACGTGGACAAGGGCAAGCGTGGAAAATCTGCCGCAGGCAAGCTGTACACCTGCAAATACGATGCCAACGGAAAGCTTCGCTGGCGCGCATAATCGAGAAATGAACATGGCGGAGGTCTTCGACCCCCGCCATGTTCATTTCTGCTGAAGCGACAGCCGCTTCGTGAATATTCGTGGATTCGTTCTAGCTAGCGGCCGCCAATGACTTGCGCCGATTTTTTGTTGCGATGTAAGCGGCAATCAATCCTTGCCGAGGGCTGAACAGGTAGACCACGGTGAAGATTAGACCTTGAGCTAGAACCACCATGCCGCCGGTGGATGCGTCGAGGAAGTAGCTTACGTAGACGCCCAATATCCCGGCAGACGCAGCGAGCGCCGGTGCAATGATCAACATCTTTGAAAACTTGTCAGTTAGCAAGAAGGCTGTGGCCCCGGGGATGATCAGCATCGCGACCACCAAGATGACTCCGACAGCTTGCAAGGCAACCACGGATGTCATGGCCAGCAACCCGAGAAGTACTGCACCAATCAGTCGTGGGTTCATTCCCAATGCGTGTGCGTGCGTCTGGTCAAAAGCGTAGAGCGTGAAGTCCTTACGTTTGAAGATCAGAATTGAGAAGGTCACCGCTCCCAAGATCAATACTTGCCACAGATCCTCAGCAGAGACACCCAATAGATTGCCGAAGATAATGTGGTTGAGATCGATGTGGCTTGGAGTGACAGAGATGAGAACCAGTCCGAAGGAAAACAGAGTGGTGAAGACAATGCCTATTGCTGCGTCTTCTTTCAGTTTGGTTGTGTCCCGCACTCCCCCGATGAGCGCCACCGCTAAGAATCCAAAGATCAATGCTCCCAGTGCAAACGGCGCTCCAACGATGTAGGCCAAGACGACCCCTGGCAATACTGCGTGCGAGACCGCGTCACCCATCAAGGACCAGCCAATAAGCACCAGCCAGCAAGAAAGTACCGCGCAGAGCACGGAAGCAATAACCGTCACCGACAAGGCGCGGATCATGAACGTGTAGCTCAGGGGCTCGGCGAGCAGTTCAAGTAGGTTCATGAGACATCTCGTTTCATCGGATCTAGCCCGAAGGCCAACGCCAAGTTCTCTGCCTGCAGCACGACCTCGGGTGCACCGTGCATCAGGACCTTGCGCATCAACAGCACCGCTTCATCAGCGAGCTGTGGCAGGGCCTGCAAATCATGGGTGGAGATCAAGATGCTTCCACCATCATCGGCAATTTCGCGCAGTAGCGTGGTGATGGTTGCTTCACTGCGTTTATCTACGCCGGCGAACGGTTCATCTAGCAGCATGATGCTGGCACCTTGGGCGATGCATCTGGCAACGAAGGCACGTTTCTTCTGACCTCCGGAAAGTTGGCCGATTTGCCGGTCTGCGTACTCGGTCAGTTCCACCCGTTCCAACGCTTCGTTGACTGCCGCATGGTCCTTCTTCTTGGCCCTTCGACTCCATCCCATCTGTCCGTACCGGCCAGTCATCACTACATCGCGTACCGATATGGGAAAGTTCCAATCCACCGCTTCGCTCTGTGGAACATAGGCGAGCATTCCGCTCTTACGCGCTTGGAGCGGATCGGTACCACCGATTTTTACGCTCCCACTGTCGGGCTTGATTTGGCCCATGATCGTTTTGAAGAGTGTGGACTTCCCGGATCCGTTCATGCCCACCAACCCGCAGACGGTGCCTTGGGCCAGCGCCAACGATGCGTTATCCAAAGCCAGCACGGGACCGTAATGAACGGTGGCCGATGAAACGTCAACGGCCAACTCAGTAGTACTTGTGACGATCATGGCGTTTGGCCTTTCAACGATCGGGCAATGAGCTGGGTATCGTGCGTAATTAGTTCCAGGTAAGTCGGCACTGGTCCATCAGCTTCTGAGAGTGAATCTACGTACAGTGTTCCGCCGTATTTTGCGTCGGTAGATTCCACCACTCGTTGCATCGCCGCATCAGATACGGTTGATTCGCAGAAGACTGCAGGAACGTGGTTCTCTCGTACATAGTCAATGGTGGAGGCGACCTTGCGTGGCGTCGCCTGAGATTCCGCGTTGACCGCCCAAAGGTACTTTTCTTTGAGCCCGGCATCTTTAGCTAGGTAGCTAAAGGCACCTTCACAAGTAACCAAGACCCGTTGCTGCGCGGGAATTGATTTGAGTTCCGTGGCAAGATCATCTTGAACTCTTTGTAGTTCAGCTTGATACCGCTTGGCGTTAGCTTGATAGTCAGCGGAATTGGTTGGATCAAGTTTGCTGAAGGCCTCTGCCATCCGGTTCACGTATTTTTGCACGTTCATTGGACTCATCCAGGCGTGAGGGTTCGGTTTGCCAGCACCTTCCCCCTGAACAATTCCAATCGGCGTGATGTCGTCACTGACGGTGACATGCGGTGCCGGGCTCTCTTGAACAAATTGGGCGAACCACGCTTCAAGGTTTAGCCCGTTATCCAGGATCAAATCAGCTTGGGAGGCACGGCGCAGGTCATCGGGGGTTGGCTCATAACCGTGGATTTCAGCTCCTAGACGAGTCAGTGATTCCACCCGCAGGTGATCGCCTGCAACGTTTTGAGCGATGTCCTGCAGCACGGTAAAGGTCGTGATCACCACAGGTCGGGAGTCAGCTGATTCGGCCATACCCGGCTGCGACTTACTTGCCGGAGTACATCCCGTAGCCACCACCAAAAACGACACAACAAGCAATGCCATCATGCGCGATGGCTTGCGTAGTCCGGACATTATTAGCACTTGTGTCCTCAAATCCTGAGCTTCGTGGCGCTACTCCTGCCTCGTTGCAAGAGAACGCGAGCGACAAACTTCGCTTACACACAGGATAATGTTTGAGGGGTCAAACAATCAATCTAATGACGCCGTTACCCCACCGCAAGATCGTAGATCAGTCGCGCTGCGCTACGCGCGGTTCGAGAGTCAACATCAAATTTCGGGTTGAGCTCAACAACATCTGCGACAGCTAGCTTTCCACTCTGCACAACCTGACGGCACACGGCATCAATGACTTCAAAAGCAACGCCAAATCCGGCGGGAGCACTGACCCCGGGAGCCACGCTTGCGGGCAATACATCAAGGTCAATGGTCAGATACAGCACGTCGATACGATCCAAGAATTCGGATACAAAACGCTGCGCGCGATCTGGCTGACACTGCTCATCAAGCAAGTAGCTAACACTTAGCTTGTCAGCCCTGGCGAAGAGAGCCGAGGTATTGCTCGGACGGCTGATCCCCACAACGGCATAGTTGAATTCTCGCCCAGATTTTTCCATGACTCGGGCAATGTCAAGAAACGATGTGCCACTGCTGCGCCGAGGTTCATCACGCAGATCAAAGTGGGCATCAAGATTAAGAATGCCAATGCGTTTCGACGTCTGCGTAGCCAGGAAATTCAGTAATCCGCTGGCTGTCCCGTAGGCGGTTTCATGCCCACCACCGAGCACTATCGGCAGAGCGTCAGCATCCAAGGCTTGCTCCACCACTGCTGCTAACCGATCCTGGCCCTGCTCCAAATCGTCACCGGTAACCACAACGTCGCCTAAGTCCACTAGTGCCCGCTGGCTATGGATGGCCAAGGGGCTCAGCGCGGCCCGCAAGCTAGCGGGGCCATCAGCTGCACCGGTGCGTCCTTGATTGCGTTGCACCCCTGCATCCGAGCAGAACCCGATCAGCGCTACGGCGCCAGAAAGATCTGGCTGAACCTGCTCACTCACACGCTGATGCCAGCGGGTGTGTTCAGGTCCATCTCCGTCGACTCGACCAGCCCATTTTGGTGCCACACGGTCCACGGAGTTTTGTTGTGCTTCTGGTAGTTCGCCCATACCTACAGCAGAACAGACTCAGCAAGAATCAACCAGAGCATTGTTTCAGGCGCTGTCTGACATTCCAGACTCAACAAGAGTTCTCGCTAGTCGGCTTGAACGAGAACAAATGCGGTAGTAGATCCGGGTTCTATCTCGGTACGGCCGGCATCCTGGATCACCGGCCCACTTGCTCGCCGTGACAATACTTCAAAGTCCTTTTTAGGCAGGTGTCGAATCCCTACCGGAGCATGCACTTTGAGCCATCCCTCAATGTCTTGACCTCTGCTTTCGGTCAACCATGCAAACAACGCGTGGGCACACTGAGCGGCTGCCTTGCCGGTAGACATTTCAAGGGAGGCATTGACGGCGATGATTACTTTAGAATCAAGGATTTCATCGCTCTTGGGTAGCTGCGTGCCTGAGACCTGAAGCTTGGCAATAAGCTTGGGAAGATCCGCGGCCGGAAGCGGTGGCAAACCGACAGCTTGAGCCTTGCCCACTTCGCTAACCATTTGCTCTGGGAACAACTCAAGGACCTTGGCGAACATCTTCGGATTCGCTCGCCGCACCGACTTAGCGAAAGCTTGTTCCGCCCACTTCTGCCAGTCCTCATTATGCGGGTCCTGAAGGTATGCAATGACCGCTGCGCGAGAAACTGCCGAAAGCCCCTCATCTTCAGTTGAAGGATCTTCTTTGTCGATCCTCAAGATTATGGGTTGGACCAGTTCTTCGGGATCGCGTTCGCGCAGTTCATCCATGAGTTCATTCTAGGTCGTATCGCCCTAGCGCCTACGTGCCTTGCGAACGATCACGATAATGACGCTGGTGAGCATGGCCGTCGCGAGGCTGATAATCAATGGCGTTTGCCATGGCACCTCAAGCACGGTTGCGCTGAAGTTCTTACCAAAAGCACGCAGTCCCTTGGCGAAACCAACCTCTGATTGGATGACGCGCGCTGCACTGTCTACTACCGCGGGCATGACCCATTGGGTAGCTAAGGACAGTACCCAAAAAATCAGATTCGAAGCACGCAGGAATCCAACAAAACCAAGGATGAGACCCAAGACTAAGGCTCCTGCATAGCCCAGATAGATTGCGTAACTTTGGGCGCCGGCGATGAGCGAAGCAACGATCTGCAACCAGTACCCAAGGCTGACCGTCAACATGGCGTAGAACAGTGCTGCCACGGGTAAACGCAACTTTGCGCTCAAGAAGTACCACGCTTGGCTAATGACCAGAAGCGAACCAAATACCCAGAGCTGGTGTACTGAAGCTTTGGACAGATCTCCACTGAAAGCCGCCGGGTTTGTCGCTTGAATTCCTTGAGCACCAAGGGCAAGCATGCCCAGGAACATTCCTACCGCGGTCACCACCGCGAATCCGGTTCGTCCTCGACCTATTCGGCGAACACACCAGCTACCAAGCAGTGCTGTCAAAGCGAATACGATAATCAATCCAAGAGCATCGTCACTAGCTACCGGGAGTATCGCTCGGTCGTTTTCACCGATCCACAACCACGGCAAGACAGCGATGGCCGCCATCAAAATGCCACCGACTAATTGCATCCACCAGTTTTGCCAGACACGCCTCATTGAACCCACAATGCTCCTTCATGTACCTACGGGCTCATTGTTCCAGAGCCGACCGAGCACTGCGCGAAGGGCACGAGGTATGTTCGCAGTTTAGGTAGGCTCACAAAAAAGATGGCCCGCAAGCATTCCAACAAACAAGAATGCTCACGAGCCATCGATAAAGTTCTTTCACCAAGTCCTGGCGTGGGTGGCCAGTTCTTCTTTAGCGATGCAGATGCAGGTGGTCTACAAACACGTTAGGTCGTAGTTGGATTCGGCGATTACCTTTCCAACGTCGTCTGATTTCATTGAACTACACATGATTCACCGTGCGCAACGGACGGTCGACACAGTAGTCAATATGATCAACGAGAATCACTTTTGCTCAGAATTTTTCGTCATTCTGGCGAGATACCTGAATCACAAGTTGCGAATAACAGATTCTTAGCTACCCGTTGACATTGACGTAGCGTCAACCGGTAGCGTGTGGCCTATGAACGAGCCAACAAACTTTGAAGAGCCTGACGAATTCTCTATTGCGTATTTGGCTCGGACCGCAGGGATCAGCAGCCGCACCCTGCGCCATTACGACCACATCGGACTGTTTAGCCCGCACCGCGTGGCTTCAAACGGCTACCGCTTCTAAGCTCAAGACCAGCTGGTTCGACTTCAACGAATCCTGGTACTCAAGGACATGGGACTTAGCTTAGAAAATATCGCCGAGATCTTAGAGCGCCAAAGCGATGAACGTGAGGCGCTCAAGAAGCACGTCGAGCAGCTTCAGCTTCAACGAGAAACGTTAGACCGGCAGATTCTCGCCCTGAAGCACTCAATTACCGCACTAGAAACTGGAGAGACCATGAAACCCGAAACGAGCTTTGACGGATTCAATGAGCAGTACAAACAAGAAGTCACCGAGCGTTGGGGGTCCGAGGCCTACAACAGCTCAAATAAATGGTGGCGCAGTAAGACTAAGCAAGGGCAGAGTGAATTCTTCGCGCTGGTTCAAGAACTAAACGACGCGTGGATCCAGGCAGGCAACGACCAAGTGAGTGCAGAAAGCGAGGTGGCCCAGTCGCTGGCCGCACGTCACCTGCAATGGTTATCTTCCGTTCCTGGAACGCCATTGGGTGCTGAAGGTCCTGAGAAACATGCTCAATACATTGAATCTTTGGCCGACATGTACGTCGCCGACGAACGGTTTGCTAAGAACTATGGCGGACATGCGCCGCTGGTACGTGACGCCCTGAAGTTCTATCTGAAGAACACTACTCAGCCCTAAGAGTGGAGTCGTTCGTGATCTCTTCGCGAGCTTGCGCATAGCGTTGCTGAATATAGTTTTCCAACTCGACGCGTTCTACGCGCCACATGCCACGGCCACCAATTTGGATTGCTGGTAGCTCGCCGCTTTTTACTAGGGCGCGGACTTGAGGAAGCTTTACATTAAGCTCCTCAGCAACATCTTCCAAGCGCATAAACCTCATAGCAATAGGGTACTTGGATTACTTCCCAAAACATCGGTGAAGCACGCTTGTGTGGACAAGAGATCACGGATGACGCGAAACCGCTTTTACTGGCATGGAGTGTGACTTCGTCTGCTGAATGGCGGGGTTCTTCGGTCGCTTCGTGGCGGGGTCAGGTGACACCGATGACCAGGGTGCTCTGTGCGGCTTCGATGACGTCGTTGGTGATGGTGTCGAGTTCGTTGATCTTCAGGACCCGCTGGATCTGGGGGAAGAGGCGTTCGAGGAGCCGGAAGTTGCCGCGGGTGATCCGTGCGATGGCTGCGATGGCTTGGGCGTCGGTGAAGTCGTCGGGGTCGAGGGTCTTGCCGAGGGATCGCCAGTGTCGCTCGAGGACGAACAGCAGTTCGTCTTGTCCCAGGGGCCGGTACTGGTGGGCGAAGCCGACTCGGCTGTAGAACTGGGGGTAGTGGCTGAACTGCTTCTCCAGGCCGGGCATGCCGATCAGGATCAGGGCGATGTCGTCGCGGTCGTAGCGATCGCGCAGCAGTTCCAGCGCGGCGGGACGTAGTCGTTCGGCCTCGTCGACGATGATCAGCTCCACGTAGTTCCTGCCGTGTCGCCATCCCCAGGCCTCGGGAGTGGCCGTGCCGGGAGGTACGAGGTGCTGCTCGATGCACATGTTGGTGCGGGTGATGGCTTGGGTCAGCTCGTCCTTCAGGGTCCGCGGGGTGGTCAGCACGCTGGGGGTGTAGAGCACGGTGCGGCTCCGGTTCAAGGCGGCGTAGATCTTGGCGTCGTTGTCGGAGCGCGGCCCCCAGTAAGTCAGCAGGTCATGAGCCTTCTCGTAGTGTGCGTAGCGGCGTGCGGAGAGTGTCTTTCCTACGCCGGCTGATCCGAAGCACAAACCGATGGTGTGCCCGCGGCGCACGGCGTCGGCGAACTCGGTGAAGCGGCGGTGCTCCTTGGTGACGATGAAGCGCTGGCTCACCTGAGGTCCTCCTTGTAGATCTTCAACGCCGACCTCGGCGCCGGAGTCGGTGCTTCGGTGATCCGTGGTGTCTCGGTAGGTGCGGCCACGAGGGCGATGCGTTCGTTGATGCCGGCTCGCAGCGCCCGGCGGCGGGCGTTGCGCGCGGCCTGGATCTCCTTGAGGCTGACCTTTTGATCGTGGTGCTCCTGGTTGACGGCCTTGCAGACGAATTCGTCGTGATCGAAGACGCGGATCTCGGTGATGTCGCGGGGGTCGTAGCGGATCACGACCGAGCGTCCGACGTAGCCGGCCAGAGTTGGGGAGACGTAGCGCAGGCCCTGGAAGCGGATGCCATCGCGGCGCACGACGCGGGTCTTGGCGACGGTTAACAGCAGTCCGTCGAGGTCTTCCAGGCTCTCGGGCATTCGGGGCAGCCAGCCGTCGGCGATCCACGCGCTGCGCGGGGAGGTTCCGAGCTCGCTGTGCGTGCGGTCGTTGTAGGTGGCCACGAACGCCTCCAGGGCGCTATCGAGTTCGGCCAGGGACAGTTTCGGTGTCGGCCAGGGGTGCCCTTCGGTGATGTGTCCGGGCAGGGTGGCGAGTAGCTCGGTGTTGATGGTGCCGAAGAACCGCTCGATCTTGCCGCGGCCCTGGGGTCGGGCGACGGTGGAGTGGATCAGTCGGATGTGGAGGTCGACGGCGGTGTGGGCGAGCTGGTCACTGGTGAAGTCGCTGCCGTGGTCGACGTAGAGCACGTCGGGCAGGCCGCACATCGGCCAGGCCGGGTCGGTCTTGTGCCAGATCGCTTGGCGCAGCGCCAGGGCGGTGTTCATCGCCGACGGTGCGCCCAGGAAGGCTGTGTAGCCGCAGACCGCCCGGGAGCAGTCGTCGAGGATCGTTGTCAGCCATGGCCGTGCGGGCTTGCCGTCGGTGCCCACCACCAGGATGTCGAGCATGGTGTGATCGGATTGCCACATCGCGTTGGGCAGCTCTGCTTGCCGGCGGAGCACCAGCTCGTGCTTGTCGCGGTAGGACGCTGCGCCCTCCAGGGCGAGGGTGACCATGCCGGGATCCAGGGTCCGCACGATGTCCCACACCACCGAGTAGGAGGGGACCGGCCACTTCCGGGCGGCGCAGATGCCGGTGACTTTGCGGTGGATGGTGGCGATGGCCGGCCGCGGCTTGCTCAGTGCCAGGCCCTCGATCAGGTGGACGAGGTCGGGCGGAAGGCGGCGGGAGCCGGTGTCCGCTCGTGAGGCTGTCTCCAGTCCGGCGTAGCCGTCGGCGCGGTAGCGGGCGTGCCAGCGCTCCAGGGTCCGCAGCCCTACATCGGTCTCGCGAGCTAAGCGCGCGAGGGGCACCTGGTCCTCGACGTGGAGCCTGAGGATTCGCCACCGCGCTCGAGCGTCCACGACGCACCTACTGCAAGGCGTTCTCGCGCCCGCGCTCGGCGCGCTGAAGGGCGCGGTAGACCGTGGAGCGGCCCACGCTGAACAGCTCGGCCAGCTCGCCCACGGTGTGCTCGTCGGCGGCATGTAGCTGGACGAGGTGAGCTTCTTGCCGGGGGTGAGTTTCGGTGACTTCCCGCGCAGCCGGCCCTTGGCCTTGGCGACCTTCATCCCCTCGCGGGTGCGGGCACGGATGAGGTCGGCTTCGAACTCGGCGACCACCGCCAGCACGTTGAACAACAGTTTCCCCATCGGGTCGGTCGGGTCGTACACCGATCCGGCGATGCTCAGCTTCACTTCCCGCGCCGCGAGGTCGTCGGCGATCTGGTGGGCATCACGGACTGAACGCGCCAGCCGATCGAGCTTGGTGACCACGAATGTATCGCCGTCCCGACAGGCAGCCAGCGCCTGCCGCAGGCCCTCACGGTCGGCGTTGCGGCCCGTGAGCCCGTGATCGACGTAGATGCGCTTGGGATCGACGCCGAACGCCGCGAGTCCGTCACGCTGCGCGGTCAGGTCCTGCTCGTCGGTGGAGACTCGGGCATAGCCGACCTTCAAGGGGGACATGCTCCCCAGTGTGTCATATAGCCTCCCTTCACCGGACAGTTCACCGGACGGGTCTTACGGGACAGCCCGCCAGGTGTGCCGTCGTTCCTCTCGATAAGTAGCGGTGGTGTCCGGTGAGGGTTCCCCTTGCGGGCATGCGATCTGGGCTGACGCCTGTGACCGAGTGTTCAGTGCGTGCTGTATAGTTCAGAGCATGCTGACTATTGCTTCGCGTCTCGACGTGATGAACCGCCTGGGTCGTGCACTGGCCGACCCCACTCGATCCCGGATCATCTTGACCCTGCTCGACCATCCCGCTTACCCGGCGGAACTGGCCCGAGATCTGGACCTGACACGCCCGAACGTGTCCAACCACCTGGCATGCCTGCGCGATTGCGGGATCGTCGTCTCCGAGCCCGAGGGTCGTCGGACACGATATGAGATCGCCGATTCGCACCTGGCGCAGGCGCTGACGGCACTGGTCGATGCCACCCTGGCAGTGGACGAAGACGCCCCGTGCATCGATCCCGCCTGCTCGCTTCCCGGATGCGACGCAGCTGGGGTGGGCGCATGATCCTCACCTCGGTCTTGCAGGCGATGGGCCTGTTCGCAGCGACCAACATCGACGACATCATCGTGCTCTCCCTCTTCTTCGCGCGAGGGGCAGGCCAGCGCGGCACTACCGCCCGCATTCTGGCCGGCCAGTACCTCGGATTCGCCGGCATCCTCGGTGCCGCGGTCCTGGTGACCATCGGCGCCGGAACATTCCTGCCCTCGGCAGCCATCCCGTACTTCGGTCTCATCCCTCTGGGCCTCGGCCTCTGGGCCGCATGGCAGGCCTGGCGCGGAGACGATGACGACGATGACGACGATGACGACGAGGCCAAGGTTGCCGGCAAGAAGGTCGGCGTGTGGACAGTCGCAGGCGTCACCCTTGCCAACGGCGGCGACAACATCGGCGTCTACACCCCTGTCTTCCTCAGCGTGGAACCTCTCGCAGTAGTCGCCTACTGCATCGTCTTCCTCGCGCTCGTCGCGGTCCTGGTGGCCCTGGCAAAGTTCGTCGCCACCCGCCCCCCGATCGCCGAAGTGCTCGAACGCTGGGAGCACATCCTCTTCCCCATCGTTCTCATCGGCCTCGGCATCGTGATCCTCGTCAGCGGCGGAGCCTTCGGACTCTGACGTAGCGGCAGCGATCCAAACGGCCCCGACCGGGCGCACCCCTCTCGGTTCAGACCGCGACACCAACCTGCAGCCAGTCCTGCGTGATCGCGGCAACAAGACCGCCACGGAGCGCTGCAAAAACCCCGCCACCAAGCGAACGAAGCCACAGCATGGAGCGCCGGTTTTTACGCAACATTATCGGGCAGTCCGCGCAACACATTTGGGCTCAACTGGTCATATTGACTAAAATCCTAAGAAGGTACTTACGCACGCGCATCACAACCTGTCACAGGAGACCAGTATATGAATTCGGATACGTATCAGCTCGATGAAACCGACCGACGTATCCTGCTGGCGCTTGATGCTGATCCACGTGTTCCGATCATGATGTTGGCGCAGCAACTGGGCCTAGCCCGAGGCACTGTTCAGACTCGCTTGGAACGTCTGGCCCACTCCGGTGCATTGCGTCCAAACACCGCTCGCATCCTGCCTGCATCCATGGGGCGCGGTGTCAGTGCTTTTGTCAGCGCTGAACTGAATCAGGCCAGCCTGAATGAAGCCATCGCAGCCCTTCGCCAGATCCCTGAGGTTTTGGAATGTGTTGCACCTGCTGGCGACACCGATTTACTGATTCGTGTTTCGGCGACGGATCCAGATGATCTCTACCGCGTCAGTGAAGAGATTCGACTGTGCCCGGGCATTACCCGCACCTCAACCTCAATGATTCTGCGCGACGTAATTCCTTACCGCACCACTGAACTGCTAAAGAAACTCAGCAAAGACAAGCACTAGTCTTCCAGCTCGTGGAAGAGTTCCCTGACTCGCTCAGCAATTTCATCTCGGATGAGATTCATGCGCTCGGCGCCGGTGATTCCATCTTCACTGGGTTCATAGGTCACCCAGCGTTCCGCGTTCACCGTCGGGGCAAGGTTCGGGTGCGCATCTGTACCTAAGATGATGACCCGGTCCACCTGATCCACAATCTGCGGATCAATAGGCTTCGGCGTTCCACCTGACATGTCGGCCCCGGCCTGCGACAACGCGGCCACAGCTTCTTGATTGATGCCAGAGCCCGGATTAGTGCCAGCCGAATAGCTGGTGACTTTGCCGTCAGAAATATAGTCCATGAGCGCGGCAGCCATCTGAGATTTGCCGGCATTGCGTGAGCAGATGAAAAGCACCGAGTTAGCCATAAACCAATTGAACCACCCACGAAGAGTTTCGTGGGTGGTTCAATGCCAAAGATTCTTTTTGTACTTAGAGATCGCGCCAATAGGTGTGCAACATCCGCAGTAAGTATTAATGACAGCGTAATTAACCACGTCAGGCACGTCATTAAGCAGTGAAGCAGGCACGGACAGTGTTAAACAAGGTTTGTCTAGAACCGTTTACACAAGAAGGTCACGTGCCTGCCCTACCATCTTCCATCATCGAGCCTCTCTGGCGCCAATTCGAAGCGTTGATCCCAGATCGGAACGTAACCCATCCACTGGGCTGCCACAAGCCACGGATCAGCGACCGGATCATCTTCGACAAACTCATCCAAGTCCTCGTCCTGGGCGCGGCCTACGAGAAAATCAGCGACACGACCTGCTCGGCCACCACCATCCGACGGCGCCGCGACGAATGGATCACCGCAGGGATCTTCCGCGAACTGGAGCAGATCTGCCTGGAATCCTACGACCGGATCATTGGACTGGACCTAGAGAATCTCGTCATCGACGGATGTCTGGTCAAAGCGCCGTGCGGCGGTGAAGCCGCCGGAAAATCCCCGGTAGACCGCGGCAAGCAAGGCACCAAACGCTCGCTGATGACCGACGGGAAAGGCATCCCGGTCGGCTGCATCACCGCAGGCGCGAACCGGCACGATTCCCCGTTGCTACGCCCCACGCTCGAACGCCTTTCCCGTTTCGGCTACCAGCTGCCAGAGCAGATTACCGTGCATCTGGATGCTGGATATGACAGCCGTAAAACACGGGAGCTGCTTACCGAGCTGGGTTGTGATTGGGAGATCAGTACCAAGGGCGAACCCTTGCAGGCCGGGGTCCGCTGGGTGGTGGAACGAACCAATTCGTGGCACAACCGGGGGTTCAAGAAATTGGCGATCTGCACCGAGCGCAAGGTCCGGGTCATTGACGCGTTGATCAGCCTCGCGAACAGTGTCATCGTGATCCGCAGGCTGATCGGGGAAGCGTGGGCGACCCATCGGTGGGATACGAGGCCTAATCGAAAGCCTTAAGAATCGTTTGTCCCCTATTGGCGCGATCTCTTACTTGATTGGCTTGTAGGTCTTGATGGTTTCTCCCTTGAAGAAGGATGGCAGGGTGATCCGCATGTAGATCATGACTACGACACCAAGCAGCAGAACTCCGACGCCAAGAATGAAGACCATTCCTACTCCCCCAATGTTGGATCCTGAACCGTAGTCGGGGTCCATCGACTCGAAGGCCGTGGCGAAGAACAACACCAGCAAAACCACGCCACCAATGAGTGGTGCCAGGAATTTGAAGATGACGTTTCTTGCACTGCTGAAGAGCTCTGCACGGAAATACCAAACGCAAGCCAATGCGGTCAGCCCGTAGTAGAAGCAGATCATCAGGCCAAGCGCGGTGATCGTATCCCAGAGGGCATTTTCAGAGACCAGACGGGTAACCACGTAGAACACTGCAGCTGCGGCAGCAGTAACAAAGGTAGCCACCGAAGGCGACATGAATCGTGGAGAGATCTTTGCGAAGCTGGTGGGCAAGGCCTTGTAGTAGCCCATGGCCAGCAAAGTACGTGCCGGGGAAACCATGGTGGACTGCAGCGAGGCTGCCGAGGAGGAGAGGATTGCCAAAGACATCAACAAGGCCAGCGGACCCATCACTGGACCGGAGAGCACAGCGAAAATTGATTCCTGATTTTCCGGGTTTCCAGCGCCTAAGCCTGTGGTTCCCACGCCCGCCCAGTACAGCACACCGAGGGATACTGCTACGTACAGCGCCATGATCAGCAGAACAGTCCACGTCGCACCTCGGCCCGGAACCTTCTTAGGATCCGTGGTTTCTTCGTTCATGGTCAGGGTGACATCCCAGCCCCAGAAAACGAAGATAGACAGTGAAATGCCGGCGGCAAAGGCCGAGAAACTCTCAACGCCAGCTGGGTTGAACATTTCCAAGGTAATCGGGGTTCGGTCAAAAGGTTGGTTTGAGGTAAAGGACATCACCGCGAACAGCAACAGCACCGCTACCTGGAACGCGACCAGACCGTACTGGAAGACCTTGGTTGCGTTCATGCCTCGATAGGAGATGAAGGCGGCAACAGCGATGAAGATCAAGGTAGTGGGAATGTTGATCCACAGATTGGTGGTCAGCTCAGCGATCTCGTCGTGACCGGTCAGTTGGGCCAGCAGGATGTAGAAGAAATCAACTGCGACAGCGGCCAGATTTGAAAGGACAATCACCGTGGCAGCCACCAGCCCCCAACCGCCCATCCAACCAATCATTGGTCCGAAGGCACGGGTAGCCCAGGTGAACGAGGTCCCTGAGTCGGGCATGGCATTGTTTAGCTCTCGGTAGCCCAAGGCCACCAACAGCATGGGCAAGAACCCTGCTAGCAAGATAGCTGGAAGACTGGTGCCTACTTCAGCCACCGTTGCGCCCAGTCCTGCGGTGAGGGTGTAGGCCGGGGCGATACTGGAAATTCCGATGACCACCAGGCCCATAACGCCTACGGTGCCCTTGGAGAGCCCTTTTTCGTGCAAACCGGTTTCAGCGGCTGCAGGATTAGAATCCTGCCTCAAGTCTTGCGACATGTTGGTTTACCTTTTGCTTTAGTGAGGCGATAAGTGCGTCGGTCAGAAGTACCGAGCCACCCTTCCTTCAAGATCTAAAAACGTGAAGCTAGTTGTCTGATCCCGGGTTAGGGATAACACCCATGGGCACCGAAAGCTTGCCGAGGATACGTTGGGCTTTAAGCCCGATAAAGAGCCTGCGGGCAGCCGCTAAGCGTGCTGAGCCAAGCAAGGCGAGATCGCCGTCTTGCCAGGAAAGCTGGCCAGTTGCTTCATCGAGGTTGCGCCCAACAACAACGTCAATAGTGGCGTCCAATTCCATGGACGCTGTCAGTTGCGAAAGGTAATCGCTGGTTGCCTGAACGTGGGCATCAAGATCCCGGTCTGGGTCTTGAACGTCGTAGGGCAAAACTAGGGTTGCTACTCGAAGTGGTACTGCGCAGGCTGTAGCAATTTGGGCCGAGAGTTCAATGACGTCTTTAGCTCCGGGCCGGTCCCCCACAAAGGCGGTCAGCCTGGTGAGCTTGCCGTTGGCAGCTCGCAAGGTTTCTATCGCAGTCGGTGAGGACATGAACACCGAAACTGGCGAGGAGTGCAACAACGCGTTGGCGATTGCCCCGGGCATGAAGAACCCTGCCCGGTGACGTTTGCGGCCGCCGAGCACGATGCCATCAGCATCAACCTGTTGAGCCAGTGAAATCAACCCTTCGGCCACGGAGGAGACTGATCTCGCCACCACCGAGGCCTGGATTCCTTCGGGCACCAGCGTCAGGGCGTGTTTTGCCCACTGGTCTACTTGAGCGGAGAGAATGGTTGAATATCCATGATCTCCACCCGGGTAGACAGCGCTAAAGGGTGCAGCAGCCGGAAGCACAACGGCAATGTGCAAGGACGCATCCGGGGTGGATGCAACAAGCGCGCTGGCCAGTTCGATAGCTTCGGCACCGCGTTCATCGGCGGTGTAACCTACAAGCAATTTCATGATTTAGGCGTTGACCTTATCTGCGGTAGAGGTCAGTGTCTGCACGCCATCGTAGTTCTCGTCGTAGCTGGTGCCATCAAGTTCTGCGATGATGCGTGCGGCCGAGCGGCGACCCATACGTACCGCGCCATCCACGTGCTGGTAGCCCTCGCCGGCTAAGTCCGAGGAGGAGAAATAGATTGGTCCGAGGTTATCGTTCTGGACGGGGCCAAAGCGGTGCAGACCACCTAGGTCATAGCTGGTTGCGTACGCTCCGCGGGTCCATTCTTCAGAGGCGAAATCCGAGAGGTAGAAGACCTTAGGATCCAGTGCCTTCTCCCCTAGGTAGTCGGCAATGCCCTGCAAGATGGCCTCGCGACGTGCCTCATCGTCTAGTTCCCACATTTCGTCGGCTTTCAGATCCGAGATGAAGCCCACCAAGGTTCCGGTGCTTTCTCCGGTGTAGGTGTTGTCGTAGAGTTCCTGGACTAGTGCGTTGGGCCCGAAGCAGGTTCCCGACAGTCCATCTTCGCGCCAGAACGGGGTTTCGTAAACGGCGTGCACCTTGATGACCAAGCCCATGGACTGGTGCTGATGGGTGACATGCTGCTTGCGTGGAAGCGCAGGAACGTAAGTGATTCGCGAGTACAGGTTAGGTGGAATTGCCACCACAACCTTCTTTGCCGAGACACTGACGGTCTGACCGTGCGCTACTACCCCGTCATCATTCCATTCCAGCTTCAGTACTGGGTTATTCAGGAAAACAATTTCTTCACCCAGTCGCGCAGCAACCGTCTTGGATACGCCCTGCATGGTGCCAACGATGCGGCGGTCAAGGATGAAATCTTCATCAACGAGGTTGTCGAAGGATCCCGCCGAGGAAGCCATCAATACTGCTTGAAGTGCAGAGAAGGTATGGGCTGGTTTGGTGAGCATGCCACCGGCAATAAAGAGGCCGACGTTGTTGCAGGCTAGTTCGTCCGAGGAGTGCTGACGCAGGAAGTGGTGGAAGGAAACCATGTCCAGTTCTTGGGCCTGTGGGTGTTCCCATGGCTTGTCTGGATTCATTTGTGCGGCCAGTTCGTTCATGATGCCGATGAGCTTGTTCATTTCGGCCACGCTGTCTTCGGAGACGGGGAAGTCTTCGCCCTCATAAACGATGGCTTCACCCTGCTCGTTCAGGTAGACACTTTTGCCGGCCTTGTAGCGTTCAAAGGTTTCGATGCCCAACTCGTTGATCAGCGAGTAGAGACCAGTTTGATCGGGACTGATCCACTGACCGCCGATTTCGATGGTGGCTCCGTCCATCTGGTCGCTCCAGGTGCGGCCGCCCACACGATCTCGAGCTTCGAGTACGGCGACAGACTTGCCTGCTTTGTTCAGCTCGTAGGCTGCGGTCAGACCCGATGGGCCAGCGCCAATGACAACTACGTCGCGTTCCAGATGTTCCATGAAAAGCTCCCTCAAACAATAAAATGAATTCGGTTCATTTACTTGTCATATAGCATAGGGGAAGAACATCGAGTTGTGAAGCAACCCACGTCAGGGAGAGAACGAATGACAGAATCCGGAACCAGGCGCGCAGGGCGACCACGCAAGGCGGTGCTCAACAGGGAACGTATTACCGTCAACGCGTTGGAACTGGTTTCCGATGGTGGTTATGAATCACTAACAATGCAGCGCCTGGCCAAGTCATTAGGTGTTTCACCCTCGGCTTTGTATAACCATGTGGATTCAAAACATGATCTGATGCAGTGGATTCAGGAACTGATCATGGCAGATATCGATACGTCAGTTTTTGATACAGAACCACTGCGAAATGCCTTAGTTCTTTGGGCGACCAACTACCGTAATATTTTCAGTCGGCACATTCCGCTCATCCCCATTATTGCGGTGCTTCCAGTCTCGGATTCGCCACGCACCTTGGGCATGTATGAGCGTGTAGCTCAAGGTCTCAAAGACTTCGGACTGGCCGAGAAGACGATCATTCCGACCATTGTTGCTTTGGAAGCTTTTATCTTTGGTTCGGCCATGGACACCGCAGCACCCCACGATATTTTTGATACCAGCAACCACCAAGATCTCACCCCACACTTCACCCAAGCGGTGGCGGCACAACGCGAAACACAGCTCAATACCAGCGATGATTCTTTCCAGCGTGGTCTCGCGGCCATGATCGATGGGCTCTTAGGCACAGGAAAAAGCAATGACTGACCCGCAGCGCAAGCCCAGCCGATTCGCGCTGAACGTCAAGCAGATCATGGCCATCGCCTTGGTGATTCTCGCTCTGGTATTCATCTTGCAGAACCTGACCTATGTGCGGGTGGAGTTTTTCTTGATCCACTCCGCGGCACCACTATGGCTGGTCCTACTAGTAACTCTGGCGGTCGGCTATGTGATCGGATGGATTTCCAAGCGCCGAGATTAGTCTTCTAAGATTGCCCATTCTCCGACTTCTTCATTCTGCGAGTCGTAGACATCTTCTTGAGACCCCGGTTCCAGCGGATACATGGCCACGCGTTGCGACCAGTCCCCCAGAATCCGTTGAAGCTCTTCTAGTGGCTTGAGTTGCATGTTCTCGGTATCGAAGTTGACTTCCAAAACAAAACGCATGGCCTGCTCCTTGTTCACCTAGGTCTGGTCATCCTATGCCCGCAGATGAAGAAAAACGAGAGCTATAAGGCGTGCCGCGTTCAAAGTTTTCTGTCCACAAAAAGAAATGGTGAGCTTCCAAGTTATCTTGGAACCTCACCATCAATTTCACACTGCGGGGTCTACTGAGCGCCACCCATATATGCCAGCGACTGGATCGCTTCGTTTCCGCCGACTTTGTACAGAGCCAAAACCAGTCCGCCAAAAACAATGCCCATCACAGCGCTGAAGCCAAGGGAAATCTTGATCAAAGAACGGACCTCACCGCGGCTCACTTCAGCTTCATCATTCAGGTACCGCACCGCACCTCGACTAAAGCTGGCGGCCGGGATCAGTGATGGGGTGGAAAAGGTGAGCAAGTTGGATGCGGTATCCATCTGACCATCACGCAACACAGCAACAGTTGAACGGGTCTTACGATCCTGGCGAAGCTTAACGATGTTGGCACCGTGCCGTGCCAAAAGAATATCTTCGCCCAAAGGGATCGTTGCCATACCTGTTGCTCCTAGTTCATTTCCATCACGTCTTTCCAGCTATAACCATCATTTCTGAACCGTTTTAGCTGCGGAAGTCTTTTGTCGAGAACCACACACGCACTTGTGATGCAATCCGCACGGTTCTGGGGCTAAATCGAGTTTTCGGTGACCGGGGACATAGCGCCAAAACAATTGACCTACATTTTTGTGGCAGCTTTTGGCATGCAAAAGCCCCAGGCTGTTTGATCAACCTGGGGCCGAATGCTCTAACGATGAATCTGTTTAGACAGTTTTCAAATCGTTCTCATTGTTCTTGCGCTGGCGCTTGGCCTCGCGGATCTGCATGTTCAGATCATGGTTTGATAGATCCTCAGGCGAGGCAATCCCATACTTATAGGCCTTGGCCACCAGAGCCTGGCGAATTTCTGTCTGGTGTTCTTGCTTGTAACGAAGAACCATCACGATGCTCACGATGGCCAAAACCGCCAGAGTCACCACGGCCGTTACGATTGTTGTTTCCAAATTCATTATCTTCTCGACCTCCCCATTCTTCAGTCGCTTCCGTATGTGGTCCATCCGTTTGGTCAAAGTAAATCTTTGACGGCCAGAGGACCGCGGTATTGCTAAGAGAAGAACAACAAGTTTAGCACATTTCTTCGAAGTAGACCCATTGCGTGGATCACTCCTACGAAAATCTGCGGGGTACTTCGCCTGAGTTTAAGGCCTAAAATTCGCCACTTCCCTGCCCGTGTTCGAACACCAGAGAAGTTTGTGTGGTCGCAACGGCAGGATTAGCTGAAAGGTTATCAAGTACAAACTGTCGCACGTCGGCAGAGTTGCGCACCGCCACATGCAAGACAAAGTCATCGGCGCCACCCAAGAAGAACAGCTGGCGCACCCCAGACTTGGAACGCATTTCACTAGCAAAGTTAGACATAAGATGTCGGGCGCCCGGGCGGATCTTCACAAAGATCAACGCCTCCAATTCGCGCCCCAAGACCTGCGGATCCACCTCGATGGTGAAGCGAGAAATCACTCCGGAATCGCGTAAAGCATTCAACCGTGCCAAACAGGTCGAAGCCGCGATACCGAGCTCCTGCGCCAACGAGTTATTTGTTCGCCGTGAGTTCTTGCTCAGCAAAGCTAACAGCTTGCGGTCGATTTCATCGAGCTGCACAGGACTGTTCTCTGACTTGGATAAGTTCAGCGACATTTGCCGTACCTACTCTCAGTGTTCGCGGTTTGACCCACTCATCATACGGCCGGTCAGCCCTTTATTTCTGAAGGTTGTTCTGCATCCGGCGCCTGCTTCTCGCGCTCGCGAGTGCGCCAGCGAAGGACAACAAACGCGACTATGGCTAGCAGGACAATGCCTGCCACAATCCATGGCCGGTCCAACGCCAACCACGCGTAGAACACAGCCATACCAATACTTGTGTAAATCAAGGCCCACAATGCCGCGCCAAGTGCCACGGCCGGGACATATCGACGCAGTGGCATCTTACTTATCCCAGCAGAGAGGTTGACCGTGCTTTGCACACCCACAGTCAAGAAACTCAACGGAACCGCTAGTGCACCCCAGCGTTGGATGAACCTTTGGGCTTTGAGATACCCCGGAGCGTGAAGCCGCTTCTCAAAGCGGCTACGCTCCACACCCTTGGCAATCCCGCGGCCCACCCAGTACGTCGCGTTGCCACGAGTGAAGGCGCCAAGAAAGAAGAACAACAACGTCACCCCAAAAGGTGCGTCGTTGATCAACCACGAGATAGAGTCACCCAAGGCTATGGAACACACTTAATTTTTCGCACCAGCACTGCACCGAGCAGCGAGACGACTACCGAGCAAAGGAACAAGGTCGGATAACCACCAAGCCAAGTCACTGCCAGCCAGGCCACCAGCGGGGCGACCACCTGAGGCAAGGAATTGGCAATATTGATCATGCCAAGATCCTTGCCGCGTGAATCGGCTGTAGGAAGCACCTGCGTCAGCAAGGCGAAGTCCACCGCAAGGTAGGCACCAAATCCGATGCCTAGCAGCACCGCAGCAATCAGTGCCATGGCAAAGGTAGATGAGACTGCCATAACCCCTGCTGCACAGGCGACAATCACTGAAGAAATGATGACGTACTTCTTACGCTTACCATCGCGATCAGAAAGTTTTCCGGATATCACCGAAGAGAAAATAACGCAGAACGCATAGACGGCGGTCAGCACCAAAACACCCTGTGCAGGGTTTGGATGACCAATGGCGTCTTGCAGGAAGTACAAGAGGTAGACCAGGCACAGCTGGCTACCGAGGTAGAGCAGGAACCGCGTCAGCCAGGCCCAACCGAAGTCCTTGTGCTTGACCGGGTTGATCCAGAAACTTTGAGCAAATTGCAACGCCGTGATGGGTTCTAGTGCTGCCTTGGGTAGCACTGAGTCCTTGCGCATCAAGACAAAAGGGACGGCGCAAATGGCCACAGCGATGGCGACCAACGCGTAACCGAAGACTAGATCGCCAGCGGCCACCATGCCGATGACCGCACCTATGAGCGAACCGCAAGTTTGTCCCAGCGCTACTAATCCGCCCACAATGCCGCGTTGTTCTACCGGGACACGATCCGGGATGGCAGCAAAGATGGCAGCTACCGCAGCGTTTCCAGCGGCCTGCATCAAAGCCCAGCCAAGGACCAGAAGCCCTACGGTATGGGCCGTTGACATGAGCAACAGGGCGAGGGCCCCGCACAGGGTTCCGCACAATACCCACGGAATTCGACGGCCAAACCGAGAGGTAGTGCGGTCACTGAGGGCACCAAAGAGTGGATTAGCAACCATGGACACGGCCGCTCCCACACCGATCACCAAGGACAAGATGGCACCCTTTTGACTAGCGTCCAGTTGCTCGGCATGCAGCCCAAGGAGCACCTGAATGGGGGCGAAAAAGCCGATATTGATACCAATGTGGACGGTGACCACCGCAGCAATCCAACCGCGGCTCACTCGCTGTGTAGGTACCTGCAGAGCCAAAGGTAGCTTCGCTGGTTCGGCTGTGCTCATTGTCAGTTCCGCCCTAATTCGCGAGGTCCCACACTCGGGTCCTCCAATTCTTCAACGCTGAGCGAGGCAGACCGAGCGATCAGCCGCTTCACGGCCTTGGCCATCAGCCCGCCATCAATCATGCTAGCTGCCACCAAAGCACCCTGAGCATTTAGCCCGAAGGTCACTTGGATCTTACCTCGACGGTTGTAACGATGAACGGTACGCACCGCTTGATCAAAATCGCCGACACTTTCCACATGCATCTCATGGCGGTCGGACCAGAACCACGGCACCGAACGCTTTACTGGGTCCGTGCCGAGGATGGTTGCTGCCGCTTGGGCCGCATCTTCCATAGCAGCTTCCCAGTGCACGGTCCGGCGAGCGCCCTGGTGTCGCGACGCATCCCCGATGGCCAGTACCTGTGGCTGTGTGATGGAGCGTTGCTGCGCGTTGACCACAATGCCGTTGTCCACGGCTAATCCCATGGAGGCAGCCAACGCGGTATCTGGTTGGACACCGATGGCGCTAACGATCAAGTCAGCTTCGATGCGCTCACCGTCCACAACTACATGATCCGCAGCGATGCTGCTTGTAGTTCCGGTGATAGTTCGAATGCCACGTTGTGCATGTTCAGCGTGTAGTTGTTCGGCCAAATCCTGGCCGAGCATGGCGCTTAGTGGAGCATCATTATTAGAAATCAGGGTGACCTGTGCTCCGAGCATGCTAGCGGTGGAAGCAAATTCGGCACCAATCAGTCCGGCCCCGATGACCACCACTTGGAAGCCAAACATGGCCGAATCGATAATTTCTGCCAGTGCCACAGCGTCGGCCGCGGTGTGCAGCGTGTGTGCGTGTTCAGCCCCGGGCAGACTTAGCCGATTCGGCACGGTACCGGTAGCGAGGACAACCCAATCCGTTTCCGAATCTGGCAGTTTAACCTCGGTGATTGTTTCTTGGATGAGGTTGATACGGTGCTGCTGGTACCAAGCAACCGGAGCAAAGGGCTCAACCTGCAAGGCTTTACTCAGCGCCGGACGATCATAGGGTAAGCCCTGGGCGTCGCTGATCGTAATGGTACCGGCATACTGCTTTTGCACCAGTTCGCGCGCCAAGGTGTAACCGGCAACGCCACCGCCGATGATGTGGACCGAAGGCATTTAGACTTCGAGCTCCAAAAAACCATCCACGACGTTCACCGTGTAGGTGCGCGCGTCTACCGTTGCTGGCATGCACTGCACTCGGCCGGTCTTTAGATCAAAGGTTGAGGAGTGAATTGGGCACTCCACCGAGCAGTCTTCAATCCACCCATCGGAGAGGGACGCAACCTCGTGGGTGCACTCGTCTTGAAGGGCATAGAAGTTGCCGTCTTCGGCATGGAAGATCGCAATGTCTTCGGTGGCACCGCTGTCCTTGGAATCTACCAGCAGGGATTCGCCTTCTGGGACTAGATCTACGGGACCGACTCGATAGCTCACGATGACTCCTTTAATGCTCAATACTGATCAGTCTCATCTTGTCATCTATTGATCGCCAGCACCTAGCTGGCAGATCACGATGACCGTGCTTTTCTGACTAGTTCCCAAATCCATAGCGCGAGACCAGCTCCTGCAGGGCATGATCGGCGGGTAGTTGCGCCAACAGTTGCACTCCGTCCAACCCCGATCCGGTGACAGACTGAATCTGCAATCCGGGGTGTAGTCGGTGCAGCTCCGTCTCGAAGGCAGCTTTCAGATACTCACCTTCAAACACACCGCCGATTGCGGCTACTGGAACGTTCCCGTCGGCTTTCTCTAGGCCCACGCGCCGCAAGGCTGTGGCAATCGAATCAGCCAGTTCCTCTCCGGCTCTGCGACAGATCTGTGCAGCAATGGCATCACTGAAGGCAAGTTCGGCAACGGTGGTGGCAAAGGAGGCCACCGTAGAAACCCTGTCGGGAAGTGCTTGTAAGTCAATGTAGGCCTCGGATAGATCGGGCCAACGTTCTTGCACAGCAGCGGTGAGTGCGGTGGCTTGTCCGCGTCCGTCAAAGTCACGCATCACTGCGATGAGTGCTTGCTGGCCAATCCAGTAACCACTACCGGCGTCGCCCATAATATGGCCCCACCCATCAACTCGGGCTACGCTGCCAGGGCCAACACCGAGGGTGACCACTCCGGTACCGGCAGCAACCACGGCGCCGTGTTCGTTGCCCAAGGCGCCGAGGTAGCTGGTGACCGAGTCATGGGCCAAGGCAACACGTTCAACTGTGGTTGATTCGATCAGTTCGAAGAGTTGATGTGCGTCGTGTTCTTCTTTGACCAAGCCGGTGGTGCCTACGGTTACCGTGCCAATGTCCACCGGGCTTGCTGCGATGAACTCATTGATCACACGTGCCAACTGAGGCAGGACCGGCTCGTCGGTTTGGACACCAGGAAATTTCGAGTCAGTGCGCTCACCATCAAATTCAAGACGAAGTTTGATCCCGCTTTGCCCACCGTCAACGGCCAATAATCCAGTTGTCATCTACCTGCTCCTGTTTGTGCTTGGTTTTCAGATTACTTTGAGAACCCGTCCGGGTGCCCCAAGAGCTCGCATTTTTGGACCGAGGACTTCGCTGCGAGTCACGCAATCGTCAGGCGAGCAGTCGTAACTACTTGACGTAGCATCGTCAGAAAAATCATCGTACCGATTACTCAATGAATTAGGCAATGAACCATAGACCCGCTTCTCCGCGCTAAAAGTCGCCGAAATTTTCACTTTATTCTCGGCCTAACCCACGGTACGTCTCGAATAAATTCCATGAGTCACGAAAAATAGTTAGGCGTTTGCCGTAGTCAGAGCGAATCTGAAATTTTTAGATCACCTTATCGCGCAAGTAACTGGCATTCATTTTTCGAAGCCTTGAAAATCGTTAGATTCCCTGCAGCGAAAGTGTGAAGTGAGTTTTTAGCACATGCAGGAATATAAAAGATTTATTTGAGAACTACTTCCTTTCTGGATATCGCAGGCGCTACGCTCCATATCGGCACACCCCATTTCGCTTGATCACCGAACCTTGTGCGCCCAAAACCCACTAAGGAGAACATCAATGGCACGTTTTTCTGCCCCACTTCGACGATCCTTGGCTGCGTCCACCGCAGTCGTGATCGGTTTGGCCGGCTTAGGGGCCGGCGCAATGTCCGCCTCAGCACAGCCCGTAACGGCACCGGCAGAAAAGTCCGCTCCCGCACCAAGCAACGATGCGAAGGTTACGATCGGTTCACCCCAGTCCGGTGAGTCCTACGACCAGTTCATCGTCACTTACAAGGCGTCAACCCAGAGCGTCGACAAGCAGAGCCGGGCCAAGGCTTGGGGCAAAGCAGCCAAGGACGCCGGAGTTTCGGTCAAGGAACTGCGCGCCATGGCCACCGGAGGTTTTGTTCTCACGGCTGACAAGAAACTCAAGGGCGCCGACGCCGAAGAGTTTATGGCAGAAATTGCCAAGTCTGGACTGGTTGAAGCAGTCGAGCCTGATGCCCTGATGGAGATCTCCCTATCGCCCAACGACACCCGCTACAGCGAACAATGGGACTTCCACGGAACCAACGGCATGCGTATCCCTTCTGCGTGGGACATCGGCACCGGCACCGGCAGTATTGTGGCCGTCTTGGACACCGGAATCACCTCCCATACGGATCTGAACTCCAACGTGATTTCAGGCTATGACTTCGTTTCCAGCTCAACTTCGGCGCGTGACGGCAACGGCCGAGATTCCAACCCACAAGACCAGGGCGACTGGTACGCAGCTGGCGAATGCGGCAGCAGTTACGCCGGAAACTCCTCATGGCACGGCACCCACGTAGCTGGCACCGTCGCGGCAGTCACCGGCAACTCCAGCGGCGTCGCCGGAGTTGCACCCAACGCCAAGATTCAACCGGTACGCGTCCTAGCGAAGTGCGGCGGCAGCCTCTCTGATATCGCAGATGCGATCATCTGGGCCTCCGGTGGCACCGTGCCTGGCATCCCAGCCAACTCGACCCCGGCTGACACCATCAACATGTCGCTCGGTGGCGGTGGATCCTGCGGAACCACGTACCAAGCAGCTATCGATAGCGCGGTCTCTCGCGGAACTTCGGTAGTGGTTGCGGCAGGTAATGAAAGCCAAAACGCTTCGAACTCACGCCCAGCAAACTGCAACAACGTGATTACGGTAGCTGCCAGCAACCCATCGGGAGCACCGTCGTATTACACAAACTACGGCTCTGCAGTTGACGTGACCGCCCCTGGTGGCGACACCCGCTACGCAGGCCAAGGCATTCTTTCCACTATCAACACCGGCACCACCACCCCATCAAGCCAGGGTTACACCTTCTACCAAGGCACTTCCATGGCTACACCACACGTGGCAGGAATGGTGGCTCTGATGAAGTCCGTCAGCCCATCCATGTCCCCTGCTCAGGTGGAAACCGTGTTGAAGAACGGCACCCGCGCTATGCCAGGCGGTTGCAGCATCGGCTGTGGTGCAGGCTTGGTCGATGCCACGAAGATCATGACAAACCTGGGTGGAACCACCCCGGACCCAACTCCCGAGCCCAGCGGCAATCTATTGAAGAACCCAGGCTTTGAAAGCGGTGCCGACTCCTGGACCGCCAATCGTGCCGACACCTTTGAAACCGGAACAGCTGCTCGCACCGGCAACGGTTTGGCCGGTCTCAACGGATGGGGTACAGCAAGCACCTACACCCTGGATCAGCAGGTCACCATTCCTTCTACTGCTACCACTGCAGATTTGAAGTTCTACCTGCGGGTGCTGACCGACGAAACCACTGCGTCCACCCAATACGACAAGCTCACCGTTCAGGTACTCGATGGTTCAAGCACCTACAACGTCGGTACATGGTCAAACCTCGACGCAAGCTCGTCCTACGCGCAGAAAAGCATCAACCTGAACAACTAACCGCGGCAAGACCGTCACCTTGCGTTTCAGGGGTGTTGAAGACAGCTCCCAGGCAACAACCTTCCGCATCGACGACACCTCGCTAGCCACCAACTAGTCCTTCAAAGAAGTATCAAGAACCAAAAAATAGTGAAGCCGGTCAGCGGATTTTGACGGTCGTCGCAGCACCGACGGTCTAGGCCTCTACAAATGATTCACGCATACGCTCGGCTGGAGTCTTCCAGTCGAGCGTTTTGCGTGGACCGATAATCAACGCGCAAGCTCTCATTGACGCGTTAGATCAACAGCTCATTGGCGGAGCAGCATTAGACGTCTGGTGGGACGCCCCGACAGGCACCGTTGCGCCCGTGCTAACTCAACGGTTGGCTGCGCATCCATTGGTCATTGCCACACCACATTATTCGGAGCACTCGCGAGAAACTTTTCTTTCTCGGGTGAAGGAAATCTGCTCCAATATCAATGACTTTGCCTCGGTAGCTGAACAGCGCAAAGGACTAAATTCTCCTGAGGTGGCCTCGACTCCCTAGAATAGTTCCTATGCAAGATGAAACGCTGTTGCAGACGGTTGAAGATGAGTTCACTGCCATACTTTTGCACGCACGAGATATGATAGTTCGCCGCGCAAAAGCGGTCCACCCGGACTTGCAAGCGCCTGGTTACCGCCTGCTCGGACTTGTCATCCGCGAAGATGCTCAGCAACAGGGCACTTTGGCCGAGAAGCTTCGTCTAGATAAGGCAACTATTTCTCGACTGGTTCAGCAGCTAGAGTCCTTGGGCCTAGTGAACCGAACCCAGGATCCCTCTGACGGCCGCGCTCAACTGGTCTCTGCCACGGCACTGGCTAGAGACAAGTGGCGCGACAGCGGAAACACCCTGCGTCAGGAACTGCGCCGCCAGCTCACCGAATGGGAAGCTAGCGAACTACAAAACTTTGGACAGCTGTTGCACCGACTGAACATCAGTTTCGAAGAGCTGACCTAAAGACAACGATTCAAGCTACTGCATCAAAGCTAAGAAGTCATCAGCGCTCAAGGCAGACTGCTGACCAGCCTCCGATTCGTCACCCAAAACGTCATTAAACAGCTGCGTCTTTTTGGCTTGTAAGGCCAGCACCTTGGACTCGATGGTGTCCTTGGCGACCAGACGATACACGTAAACCGGTCGTTCCTGACCAATGCGGTGTGCACGGTCAATGGCCTGAGCTTCCGCAGCCGGATTCCACCAAGGATCCAACAAGATGCAGTAATCAGCAGCGGTGAGGTTGATACCAAAACCGCCGGACTTCAACGAGATGAAGAAGACCGGGAAGTCCCCATTGCTGAACCCATCGATCATTTCTTTTCGCTTGATTCCACTAGTGGAACCATCTAGGTAACCGTGCTCAATATCTAGCGATACGGCAACGTCCCGCGCCTTGGTCAAGAAGCTGGTGAACTGGCTGAAGACCAAGATCTTGTGTCCTTCAGCCACTGCGTCGGCCATCAGTTCTCGTAGTAGCTCAAGCTTGGCGCTCGGGCCGTCACCTTCACCGACCAAGGACGGATCTAAGGCCAGTTGGCGTAGCAACGTGAGCGACTGCAAAATCTTGAAACGGTTGGAATCTACGTCATCAACCAATCCGAGCACTTCTTGTCGTACCCGCTGGAAGCGACGGTCATAGGCCTTACGGTGACTTGGTTCCAGCTCAACTTCCAGAATCTGTTCGGTTTTTGCTGGAAGTTCCGGAACCACCTGTTCTTTGGTGCGTCGAAGTACAAATGGACGCAACCGGCTCTTGAGACGATCGAGTCTTTCTTTATCACCGTCGGAAATCTGCTTCTGATAAATATCCTTGAAGGCCTTCTGTCCGCCCAACAGTCCAGGGGCAGCCAAGGAAACCAGAGCCCACAGCTCAAGGAGATTATTTTCCATCGGCGTACCAGTGACAACGAACTTACAAGGCACCGGCAACTGGCGCGCTTGCTTATAGCCCTTTGAGGTGTGGTTCTTCAGCTGTTGCGCTTCATCCATGATCATCACGGAGAATCCGGCAGCTTCAAACTCTTCATAGGACAGTCGGAAGATCGTGTAGCTAGTGACAATCAGCTGCGCGTCACCCAACTGATCCTTGATGCTCTGCCCGGCCTTTTTTGACGTGGAGCTAATCCCCCGCGTACGAAGGTTCGGCGCGAAACGCTGCGCTTCATTGATCCAGTTACCTACCACCGAGGTCGGGGCAAGAACCAAGAACTTTTGATCAGGGTTTTCCGTGCGCGCTTGCTCCAGACAGGCCAGCAACTGGACCGTTTTACCCAAGCCCATGTCATCTGCGAGCACTCCACCCAGTGAGTGGGTACGCAAGAAATTCAGCCAGGCCAGTCCCTGCTCCTGGTACGGGCGCAAATTCGCTTTGAAACTTTCTGGCAGAGCTACGGGCGCAAGTTCCTCGCCACTGGTCAGCTCGTTCATGGTTTCTAGCCAGGCGTTGTGCTGAGCTTCAATGATGCCCAAGTCCAGCAGTTGTTGCCACCAGTCGATGCTCAGCTTGTGGATGCGAATCGTATCGCCTTCAACTGTGCCCAGTTCCCCAGCTTCATTGACCAACTGACGTAGCTGAGCAAAGTCAGCACCGGCGATGGGAATGACGGTCAGATCATCTAAGACAAGGTAGTCCTCATGCCGAGTCAGCGCTGCGAGTAGTTGAGGGAAAGGTACCTTGACCTCATCAATGGTGACTTCAATGGAAAGGTCGAACCAGTCTCCGGTGCTTTCTCCGGCTTCAACGGCAACGGTGGCTGGTGCATCATTTATTTGGTACTTGGGCAGTCGGTTTTGCGCTTCGATCAATACGTCCGGGTGCTCTTCGAGCAGCGGAAGGGTATAAACCAAGAAGTCGATGGACTGAGAGATGCTCAGGTCTTGATCTTCAAAAATGCCCGAGGAGTTCACCGGTCCCAAGGCAGCGTCGTCTCCAAGCTTGTCCTTGATCGAGGCAAGGATTTCCTTCTCGATGCCACGTTGCCGTGGCGCCTTGGACGGGTACTTCCACGAATAGCGCAGGGCGACAACTTCTGGGCTGCTAGATACAGCCAGCCTCAGGACGGGACGAGCAGGGGCAGGAATTTTATAGCTCACGTCGACGCTTTTCAGCGGGGCCAAGTGGCGCATGCGTTCCAGATGTTTTTCCTCAAAACGCGGAACGTCTGCTGCTGGAACGAACTGAACTCCAGAAGCAATAAAAGAGGCAAGTTCTGCTGAAACAGGCTCAGCAAATTCTGCCAGTCCCCAGTCTTTAGCCTTGGCCAACGGCTTAGCCGAGTACACCAAAAATGTCGGTGGATTTCCGACGGGCAGTACATGTGAGTCTTGTGGATCAGGTGCGGAAATGAACCCCTCCATGGTCAACCCGTCTTCACCACGGCGCAGATCTACAAAAGCATTCGCCGGCTCAGGGCTGAAGGTCACAGCGGGCTTGGCGTTGCTACTTCCGTTGATGATCTGCACTCCGGCTGCTTGCAGCGCAACGAAAGCTTCGAGCAAATCTTTGCCCGGCAAATCCATTAGCGAGATCCAGTCTTTGACGTCCCAGACATAACCGTATTTTTGCTTTTCAGCCTGCTCTCGTAGCTGGTCTAGTTCGCTAATGGCACGGCGCTGTTCTTTGGAGAACCGCTTGTCAAAGGCCACAGACTTCCAGCTCACTCCTGTCTGAATCCATGGGCTCTTGGTACCTTGTCGCGCCGGACGGGCCTGAAGGGTCAGGACATCATCGCTGCCGTAGCGTGGTTCGCTGACGATTTTTAGAATGAGGCCCAGCGGCTCTTGGGCGACGTCCGGTTCATCATCAATGACGGGCAATAGGCGGTTAAGACTACGTTCCCACTGCGGCACCGCTTGACGTTGCCAGTCATGCGGCCGCACCGCACCGTCGGTAACGTACAGAGGCTCATCATCTTCGTTAATGGTTTCAATCAATAACGCGGCGACTTCTTCGCAGCGAGTACTGGTGGGGTGTTTGCTGCAACCACCTTCAAATGAAATCCCTTGCGCTTCAAATCGGAAGGTTGCGTTCACCTGCGCGCCGAGCACCTGTCCGCGCACTTGAGTAAGACCGGCTTCAACGTGGCGTTCAACGTGCGAGACCTTTCCCGACTGATAGTAGAACGCACCAATCTCCAACGTGTCCTGGTCCAGTACCAAGTCCAAGTTTTTGATAGTCAGCTGGTATTCCATATCCGCCAATCGTTGTGTACGCAATAGAGCCGGTTGCTACCCTCCATCCTATCGACGGTTACCGACAGCTTCGTAATGACGAAAAGTTAAGCGAATGCTTTACTCGCAGCGGTACTCAAGGATAAAAATGAATCACTGAATCACGAGTTCCACTCACTACGGCCCTGGCTGAGTGGACGGCAACCCTCTAGTCATTGTGCGGGGTGCCCCAGGTGAAGATTCGACGCATCTTGAGAGTCAAGAAGCGTAAACGATGGCGCACCCTTGCGTCAGAAAAGGGGAACACCTCTTATGCCTACCACAACCAAGAAACTTTCCGTAGCCGAAGACCGTTCTGCGCGTTTGCAAGAAGCTGACGCTGGGTGGGGTGAACGCATTTCGGCAGCCCCACAGAGCGCACAACTCACGTTTAGTGTTCGTGGCGAAGGCTTCGGCTCTGTTGCCAGTAACATCAGGGCCGGCAAGCACAGCTTTACCGTTGATGAACCAGCTGCACTGGGAGGCAGCGACATCGCGGCCAGCCCGGTGGAATATGCCTTGGCAGCGTTGGTTTCCTGCCAAGTAGTTGTTTACCGTCTGTACGCGGAAAACTTGGGCATCCAAGTAGATGATGTGCAGATCACCGCTGATGGCCAGCTTGATGTTCGTGGCCTGTTTGGCATTGATGAAACAATTCGTCCGGGCTTCTCCTCCGTGGACTTGCAGGTGCACATCGCTGGTCCTGAATCCGCCGAGCGTTATGAAGAACTACGCCAGGCTGTGGATGCTCACTGCCCAGTGCTAGATCTGTTCACCAATCCGGTCCCGGTCAGCACCTCGGTGCATATCGCTGGCGCGAACTAATACGATCTTGCTCTAAAACCGCTCGTGGCGGTGGCCCCATAATTATGGGGCCACCGCCACGAGCGCGTGATCTTGCTAGTTGCGCTTATTCGCTACGAAAATCCAGCAGTACTTTGCCTGAGCTGGCCGAATCCTTGGCCGTTTCAAAAGCTTGTAATGCTTGGTCCACCGGGAACTGGTGAGTGACCGCGGCGGAGATCTGTAAGGATCCATCAGCCAGAGCTGCAAGCACCTGGTCGATTTCGTCGTTAAAGCGGAAGGAACCGACCAGTTCTAGCTCGCGGGTGATGGCCAATGAGATCAGTGCTGGTTGCTCGCCGGTGGGTAGCAGTCCGACCATTACTACTCGACCGCCGCGTACCGCTCCGCGAACGGCTGAAGCCAACCCACGGTAGTTACCGCTGGCTTCAATGACCACGTCCGCTGCGACCTTGGCAATCGCCTCGGTATCATCGGCGCGCAAGGTAGCGGTGGCACCCAGTTCCCGGGCGATCTCTAACGGTTTCTCGTGCATATCCACTGCAATGATCTCTGCTGCTCCGCCGCGCTTGAGCACAGCGATAGCCAGCGCACCGATCGGACCCGCGCCAATTACCAAGGCGCGTTTGCCTTTAATTTCTCCAGCGCGAGACACCGCGTGCCAGGCGACGGCCGCCGGTTCTGCCAGTGCTGCATCTTCAAGTGAAAGTCCTGCAGGCAGTGCGCGAAGCATCCGGGCGGGCAGGTTCACTTCACGAGCAAAGGCACCCTCGGTGTGGGGATAGCGTGCGGCCGAACCCAGGTAGGTGCAGCCTGGGGAAAGGTTCGGGCGTTCGCTGGGGTAGGCCTCGCCGGTTTCCCCCGGGGTGGCTGGGTGAACGGCCACGTTGGTGCCAGCTTGTGGACCGGTGCCGTCAGCTGCAGCTTGGATGACCGTGCCAACAATTTCGTGGCCCAGAATCATAGGTGCTTTAAGGATGGATTCCCCGGCGGCGCCATGGCTCCAGTAGTGCAGGTCTGACCCGCAGATACCACCAAAGGCAATGGCTATACGTGCTTCATCAGCTGCTGGTTCTGCCACGGCGATCTGCTCGACCCGCAGATCCCCTGCAGCGTGAGCCACCACGGCCACGGTGCTGTTGGTCAAGGTATTAGACGACAACGCTCATACCTCCGTCGATGAAGATGGTCTGGCCGTTGACGTAGTTCGACCCGTCGGAGGCTAGCCATACTGCCGGGCCCGCCAAATCTGCGACGGTGCCCCAGCGAGCAGCCGGGGTGCGGCCAAGAATCCACGAGTTGAACTTTTCGTCATCCACCAGGTTTTGGGTCATCTCGGTGTGGATGTATCCCGGGGCAATGCCGTTGATCTGCAAACCGGCTCCGGCCCATTCTGCGGTCATCGCGCGGGTGAGGTTGCGCAGGCCGCCCTTGGCCGCGGTGTACGCAGAAATGGTGGGTCGGGCTAGATCGGTTTGCACCGAGCAGATGTTGATGATCTTGCCTTCGCCACGCTCCACCATGCCGCGAGCCACTTCGCGGCCAACGAGGAATGCACTGGTCAGGTTGGTGTCAATGACGCGCTGCCAGTCTGCAAGTTCTAACTCCAGCATCGGGACGCGGTGCTGAATTCCGGCGTTGTTCACCAAAATGCGGATGGCGCCGAGGTCTTTTTCGATGCTTGCGATGTTCTCGCGCACGGCGGCATCATCGGTGACATCAAAGCAGACGCTATGGATTTTTTCGGCACCGTACTGCGCGCTGAATTCGGCGGTGGTTGCAGCTAGACGTTGCTCGTCGCGGCCGTGCAGGATGATGGTGGCGCCGGCGTCGGCTAAGGCGCGGGCTAGTTCGCGGCCGATGCCACGCGAAGACCCGGTTACTAGGGCCAGTCGTCCGGACAGGTCAAAGAGTTGACTCATGAATTCCCTCGCAAAAAAGTGTCGATAGTGCACCGACGGGAACTCATCACTCCGGCTTGTGCCCGGCGTGGTCTCCAAAAGGGAGCCCCGTCGCTCTCTCAAAACATATCAGATATATGTGACGCAGGTTGCAATAAAGTACGATTTATACTTCATTGAAGGTCAACACGGTGCCACGGTAAAACAGCCTCGGGTTGTCGTCGACGATCTCAAATTACTCGATTTCAGCTCTTACTGTCAGGATGCAATCATGAACTCGCCACTGACGCTTCCTCCTGCCAACGAAAACGAACTCTGGCTCCATCTCTCTAATTCCTATCGAAACTACATCACTGACACGTCAGAGCACTACGACGAGGTACTTCTAGAGATCACGGAACGTTTTGTCGCATCTGGTTCGTTAGGAAAAGCCGACATTGGCTCTCTCCTGTTGTGGAAGCGACTCCAGGCAAACACCCGCTGGGCAAAAGCGTTGCTGAACACTCCTGATCTAGAAGTGCGCGGGGCCACGGAAAACGTGTTCAGGTTTGCTAATAACGAGGCGCTTAGTGTTCCCGATGCAGCTAGGCAAGCGCGAAGCGCAATCGGTTCCATCCCTGGATTCAAGTCAGGAGATGCTCTGGCTTCATCGGTCATTGTCGCTGCTGCACCAACTCGAATGGCTATTTATGATCGTCGCGCACATCATGGACTGACGTTGCTCGGCATAGAACTGTCAAACAAGAGTGGCCGATATTCGAGGTACATGGATGTATTGCAGAAATTGATAGCTGTCGCTGCAGAACATGATGAAAAGTGGACTGCTCGGCAGGTAGACCAAGCCCTTTTCACATTGGGAAACAGTCGATAGGACCAGTAAATATTCCGGTGCTGAATGTTCACTTTCGAGTGGGTCGCTGGTTGGCTCGGTCGATAGTTCACGTGAACTGACTGCCGAATTTCACCCAATCTGTCAGACGCGAACAGACCGGAGCCCGCAAGAGTCCAAGACTTGTGTGGGCTACAGTCTGTGTTTTAAACCCGGACAGGATCTCTCCCCAAGGAGATCCTGTCCGAGCATGTTTTCGTGTCCACTAGTCCCCGACTAATGGACACGAAATCTTTGTTAGCGCTTTTCTTCGATGGTGACGCTCCAGCCATCAAAGTTTGCAGCGTTCACATCTAGGTAGTACTTTCCTGCAGACTTGTGAAGTGCAGATTCTTCACTGATCGGGCCATCGATCATAGCTTCAGGAAGTCCACCGTCCTTCATCAGATCGGTTCCTTCATCCAGGAGGTAGATGGAACCCAAAGACATGTCTTCGCCACCCTTGAAGCTGTAGGTCATTCGCGCTTCGTTTCCGGTGAGCTCAAAGACCTGGCTGGACTTATCGGACTTACCGTCAATGGTGATTACTTCCTGCCAGGTCGCGTCCGCTGGCTCCACCTCGGCGGCTGGCTCTTCCTCTGCAGACTCTTCAGCAGCTGTGGTTGAACTAGCGGCAGGCTGGTCAACCACAGTTGGAGCTGAGCTAGTAGATGGAGAATCTGAAGCAGCACCGTTAATTCCGGTGATTCCCATGATTCCGCCAAGGACAATCAAAACAATGCTGATGATCCACGCCAGCATCTTGTGCTGTGCGTAGCCCACCAACGGACGGCGGTACTTGTCGGTCATCCCTCCGCAAAGAATGATGATCAGGTCAATGACTGACCAGAGTCCAAAACCGCCAAGCGTGATCAGCTTGAGTATTCCGGTGCCAATCTTGCCCAGGTAAAAACGGTCAATGCCCAGTCCGCCCAGAAGGAGGGACAGAAGCCACGTCGTCAGGAACGACTTTGGTGGTAGGTACGGGGCGGGGTATTGCTCCATTGGAGCAGGTTGCTGATTGATGTTGCTCATGATGACTCCTCAGATGGGTGATGAAAGGTAAATTTGGTGAGTTGCGGGTTCTACTGCTTGACCCAGGTTCCGCAGCGCTGAGTCTCGAAGTCCTGACCCTTTTTCAGCGAGACCGTGGGACGCCCGCCTCCAGGAATACCGTTGTCGATAATGTCGCTGCCGTTGGTACCGGTCGCCAGCACCGCCCAATAGCATTCGCTATCGACAGATTCCTTGGTCCGGTAAGTGCCGGCTTTGATGTCGGTTCCAACCGTCCAAACTCCGCTTTCGACGGAGTTTTCTAGCTGTTCAGCTTCGATCTTGCCGACAGCCTTTTCTCGCTCGGCAACTTCAGCTTCTGCGTCGCTCAGTTCTTCTTCACGTTCGTCTAGCTCCGTCGCGCGTTCGTTCAACGCGGTGTCTTTTTCGTCCGCAGCGTCTTCGCGTTCACTGATCCCTGAATCAAGATCCGCATAGTCAGCCTGAGCCTTGTCGCGTTGCTCGGTTACTGTTGACACTGTCTCGGCTAATGCCAGATACTCGTCAGATTTCTTGGGATCCAAGATGTTCATTCCCCAGAAGACTCCACCAATCAGGGAACCGACCACTAGTACTGAGGTGAGGATGAGCGCCCAACGCTTCTTCTTATTCTTGGCTTTCACAGGGGAGATTTCAGGCTGTGACTGCATCGGTGTTGCTTCGCTCATTACTGATCACCTTCTTCAATCAAGACGCTGGAACCGTTGTCTGGGTGGTAAGTCCAAGTGGCTTGCAATGAACCCCACGAGTCGGTTTGCGTACCGTCCAAAGCTCGGGTGCGACTGATCTTCTGTTGCGTTGACTCAGGTACGCCAAGTTCGGTCAGCATGCAGCTAGAGGCGGTCCAATCCGTGGTTCCACCATCCAATAAGTCCTCACCCTTGGTATCAAGCTCAATGGCAGCACCTGCATCAAGGACGGTGTAACCCTCAGCCTCGATACCGCAATTTTCAACTGCTTGATCGATGACCTTTTGGCTCAAGGCCTTGGCATTTCCGGCAACGCCGCTAGGGACGGAAATTCCAATAACGAGTCCTAGAACGGTGCCGGCTACTAGGCCGCCAAGCGCCGGCATCAGCCAAGACTTCTTGGCGCGTTTTCTGAGCATCTCCGGCGGGACAATTGGTCCCTGCATCTGTTGATCCATGATGGCCTCCTGGGCGAGTAAGCGATGAAATAGACGTTCTCGGCCCCGGCATCCTCTGGAGCGTATTGGCTTGTTTACGTCGTAGAACCAGACTGAGGGACAATTGATTATTATGGATACTAAATTGCTGATAATGGGGGTTATCAGCTGATCTATATACCAAGACCAACTACTCCTATAGGCTCAGAACATATCGACCGCTCGCGCCAAGGAGGAATACCGATGAACTTGCAGGAACTTATCTCGCTGCCCGACATCGCCCGCCTTGCTCAGGTGCAGCGGCCGGTCGTTTCCGTCTGGCGCACCAGAAGTCGCGGAAGCCAATTCCCATTTCCAGAAGCACAGCAAATCAGCGGTTCTCAGGAACTTTTTTCCTCGTCTGAAATCGTTCAATGGCTTCAAGAAACTGGACGTGGCAATAACCCAGAGTTCAAAGAAGACTCGGCGGCTTACACAACTTTGGCCCGCGAGAATTTCCACGTCGTGACAGCACTTTTGGCACTACAGCAACAGGTAGGCCAACCATTGGCCAGCTTCTCGCCTAACGACATCCTTGATCTTGCGGACAACGTAGATGAAGAGGACGAGATCTTGTACTCGGAAGTCGAATCGGTGCGAGATCACTTGGAGATTTTGGCACCTTACGTGGACAAGTTGGTGGACGCTTCGTACGGAGCGCTGCCAGCTTTTGAAGCTCTCTTCGCTGATCGGTTCCGCGCCAATGAAGACGCTCTGAGCAAGACTGCAATCTCTGAACCAACGCGCCGGCTCGTTGCCCACTGCGCACGGGAACTTGCTAGCACAGCTATGGTCTTCCAAGAAAGCAGCGCTGGTGGCAGCGACCTCCTCCACGAACTAACGCATGGACTGCCCGAAGCAGAAACCTTGTGTATCCTTCTTCCTGAATCAGGCGACGCCCAGAATGTAGAAGCTAGGCTCACCAAGCGTCGAATAAAAATGCTGGTCGCTTCTAATGAGTCCCTTGTACTCACAGCAGATCCAGTCGACGCTTTGCAAGCTACTCGCTTGGCTCAGTTCCCTGCTCCGGGTGCGCTAGACGATGATCCTAAAACGATCCTGCAGGGCATCGATAACCTCGTCTTGGAACTTGCCCCGAATCAAAGTGCAGTGATCATTGCTCCAGCAAACGTCTTGGTGGATTCGTCACGAGACAAAGAACTGACGAACACCCGAGCCTCTATTCTGCGCATGGGACGTATCCTCGCTGCCGCTCGCCTTCCACAAGGACATTTCCTCTACAAGCCTCGCACCGCCTTGGCCCTATGGGTGATTGGCCCAGATAATTCTGAGGTCCCACTCGTCGAGCGTCGAATCATGCTTGCAGACCTCAGTGAGCTAGCACTAGACGACGGAGTCATTGCTGACTTCGTTTCAGATTTAGCGGCAAGCTTTTTGGATGTTCAAGGGCTGCGGGCTCACTCGTTCCGGTTCGCCCAATGGAGACGCACCAGCAAGCTGATCGCAAGCTCAGATGGATTAATTCCACGCCATCGGTTCAGCCGTAAGTTTATCGGTGAAGACTCAACGATCCGTGCCAAGCACCAAGTTGAGTTTGAACAATCTGTCCTTGCGCTCAACCAGGCTACCCCCGAGCGCCCAACCTTTCAGATGGAACTGCGGCCCCGAAATTCTCAGGAAGCTACCGAATACGCGCCCGAGCAGCTCACGGTCTCTGACCTCATTGTACGAGGAGCGTTGCAGCTCTTGTCCGGCACCAGATTCACCGAGGAATCTCTGCAGAGCGATTGGGCTGACGGTATCGGAGTTTGGTCCCCCGCCGATCTTGTGTCTGGGAGCCCCTCCTCCGTCATTTCATATTTTGATCTTGCACAATCTTACGGACGGGCAGTGATTACTGAACCCGGAGATGTCATTTTCACCTCCATCGGAATCCCAGCAGCACAGGTAGATCTAGAAGGATCAAAGGTTGTAAATTTCCCGGCACGAATTCTAAGAATCAAACCCACCTCCTCCCGAAGGATTCATCCTGCAGTCCTTGCCTCAGACATCAACAGTCAACAGCCTGCTGACTGGCACAAGTGGGAAATTAGGCAGGTTCACCCAGATACTTTTGAAGCCATGGACCGAGCCTTCCAGCTGCTAGACACAGAGCGAACGATAGCTGCCCAGCGAATAAAACTTTTAGACGACATGTCTCAGCAAATAACCAATGCACTATTGTCCGGCGAACTTGAGATACTTGTTCCAGACAGCTTTAAGGAAGGACGTCCCTAGTGGCACGTATTAAGAAGGAGGCAGCTGCGGCTGCCCCAAGCACGATGAAGGAACTCAAAGATACTCTGTGGAAAGCAGCAGATAAGCTTCGTGGTTCCATGGATGCTTCACAATACAAGGACGTAATTCTCGGCCTCGTATTCCTCAAGTATGTTTCTGATGCTTTTACCGAGCGTCGCGAGCAATTGGAATCTGAACTTGCCGCAGACGGCATGACCGAAGAACAGGTAGCGATGCTGCTAGACGATGTAGATGAGTATATCGGCCAGAACGTGTTCTGGGTCCCTGCAAACGCACGTTGGACGTACCTGACCGAGAACGCCAAGGGACTTCCTGCAGTTGGCAGTGAGGCTCCCAAGAATATTGGTGAGCTAATCGATGCTGCCATGGATGCAATCATGGCTTCCAACCCACCACTTGCAGCAACACTTCCACGCATCTTCAACCGTGATTCCGTGGACCAACGCCGTCTGGGCGAATTACTTGATCTGCTTAATACCGCGCGCTTTACCGGCCAAGGTTCCGGCCGAGCCCGTGATCTGCTCGGTGAAGTTTATGAATATTTCCTAGAGAAATTTGCTCGCGCCGAAGGTAAGCGTGGCGGAGAGTTCTATACTCCTGCTGGCGTGGTGCGCGTATTGGTAGAGGTCCTAGAACCCACAAGTGGCCGAGTCTATGACCCAGCTTGCGGTTCCGGAGGCATGTTCGTCCAGACCGAAAAATTCTTGGACTCGCATAACGCGGACCGTACCGCGATCTCTGTATACGGTCAGGAACTGAACGAGCGCACTTGGCGCATGGCCAAGATGAACTTGGCAATCCATGGTCTGAACGCCAATCTCGGTCCACGCTGGGGTGACACATTTGCCCGTGACGTGCACCCAGAGATGCAGGCTGACTATGTCATGGCCAACCCTCCATTCAATATCAAGGACTGGGCACGCAACGAGTCTGATCCGCGCTGGCGCTATGGTGTCCCACCGGCAAACAACGCCAACTATGCCTGGATCCAACACATCATTTCCAAGCTGGCTCCAGGTGGTACTGCGGGTGTAGTCATGGCCAATGGTTCCATGTCCTCTAGTGCAGGCGGCGAAGACGATATCCGTGCCCAGCTGGTTGAGGCGGATCTCGTTTCCTGCATGGTCGCGTTGCCTACACAGCTTTTCCGCTCCACCGGCATTCCTGTTTGCACGTGGTTCTTAGCGAAGGACAAGACCGCTGGCGAACAGGGTTCAATGGACCGTTCGGGACAGGTACTCTTCATCGATGCCCGCAATCTTGGCTATATGGTGGACCGCGCCGAACGAGCATTTAGCGATGACGATATCGCGAAGATCGCTGACACCTTCCATGCATGGCGTGGAAGCGCCTCAGCTGGAGGTAAGGAATACACAGACGAAGCTGGCTTCTGTTACTCGGCAAGATTGTCGGAAATCAAAGACGCCGAATACGCGCTCACTCCTGGACGCTACGTCGGGGCAGCCGAAACTGAAGACGATGGCGAACCCATCGAAGAAAAAATCGCGCGGTTGAAGACTGAGCTATTCACACAATTTGAAGAGTCAGAGCGGCTGGCCGCAAATCTACGAGTGCAATTAGGGAGAATCTAATGACTGAGCTTAAAGAACGCCCGCTGACAGATCTCCTTTCACATATAGTGGATAACCGCGGACGCACTTGCCCAACAGCCGATACTGGCGTTCCGTTGATTGCAACTAACTGCATCAAAGATGATGAACTCTATCCGGTATTCGAAAACGTTAGATATGTAGATTCTGCTACCTACAGTAGTTGGTTTCGCGGACATCCAGAATCTGGGGACATCATTTTCGTCTGCAAAGGAAGCCCCGGTCGAGTTGCGCTTGTCCCCGACCCCGTTTCATTTTGCATCGCGCAAGATATGGTGGCCCTGCGTGCCGATCCAGCAATCGCCAATAACCGGTACTTGTACTATTTGATGTCAGCGTCAGAAACTCGGCGAAAAATCGAAAACATGCATGTCGGCACGATGATTCCGCACTTCAAGAAGGGTGACTTTCACAAGTTGCTTCTGTCAGTACACGAAGATCTTTCGGTCCAGACAGCCATCGCTGAAGTGCTAGGCGCGCTCGATGACAAGATCGTTGTCAACACAAACCTTTCACAAACAATCGACCAGTTTCTGGCCGCCTCCTTTGCACGTATAACGCGAAGCTCTCCAACTATCAGACTCGGCGAGATCGCATCTGTAAATCCTGATTCTTGCAAACCCCTTGCCGGTGGGTCTCTTCGGTATATTGACATTTCGTCTGTCGCACAAGGGTCTTACGAATTTCCGGAGGTCTCCAGCTGGGACGACGCCCCTTCTCGTGCGAGGAGACAGGTAAAAAGCGGCGATACATTGTGGTCCACGGTTCGTCCCAATCGTAGATCCCATGCACTGAATCTCTCCTCAGATCAACTGCTCGTTGGCTCGACGGGACTCGCCGTGCTACGTCCTCACAGTATCGGCTACGCCTACTTATACGAGTCAACTAAAACTCGTGAATTCTCCGCATACCTCGAAAACGTTGCCGAGGGCAGCGCATATCCAGCCGTTCGATCGAGTCGATTCGAGGAAGCGCCAATCAGTTGGCCGGAGAGTGTGGCTAGGGATTCGTTCGAAACAACTGCTGATCCACTGCGCAAGATGCAGCACAGCATTGAACTTGAAAACCGGCATCTTGCGGTCATACGTGACATGTTGCTCCCCCAACTCATGTCGGGCAAGCTCCGCGTCAAGGATGCCGAAGCAATTGTTGAGTCTGTTGTGTAACCGGCCTCCAATTGATCACGCGCACCTGAGAGATTGTAGCCAAAGGTAGTTCCACAGCAGAGAGGAAACGGTATGAACTGGCCTACCGTTGTACAAGCTCAAGAACTCTGTGGTTACCGAATGTGCGCTGAGCGCGGTCTCTACTCCCCATCCTGCATTACCAAGTGGGCGACTGCGTCTAAGGAATAACTTCCAAAAGAGGACTCCCGCAGTCTGCCGAGTATCGATGAATTGGAAACGGAATTTGCTGCTACCGGTAGCGGCGAAGGTAACGGTTCCTCATGAAAACTCCCCAAAACAGTAACCAAATTGATTGTTCGCTTAGTGATTAAGGATCTAGCTCAATGACGACTCACACCAGCTTCTCCGAGGCGGACCTCGAAGGACTCGTCCTCGAATGGCTCGGCGATGGATGGCGGCCCACCCACGGCCACGACATCGCGCCGGGCACCGGCGAACGCGAATCATGGGACGAGCTATTGATCCGTCCGCGTCTGCTCGCCGCGCTGCGCCGCCTGAATCCCGGTATCCCGGAGCAGTACCTGCAGCAGGCCTGCGCGGAAATCGCAGCTCCTGCATCCCAGGATGCAATCACCGAGAACTACCGCATGCACAAGATGTTCGTGGACGGCTACCGTCTAACCTATCTTGACCCGGACGGAACCGAGCAGAATCCCACGCTGCGCCTGATCGGTGCCGAAGAGACGGACAATGATTGGTTGGCCGTCAGCCAGGTCACCCTGGTCCAGGGCGACTACAAGCGCCGCTTCGATGTCGTCTTGTACTGCAATGGCATGCCGGTGAGCATCATGGAGCTCAAGCGCGCAGGGGCCAAAAACGCGGACGTCGCTGCCGCCCATGCCCAACTACAAACCTACTTGCGCGAATTCCCGCTGGCTTTCCGTTTCTGCGTTTTCACTTTCGCCTCCGACGGCCTGGATGCCAAGTACGGCACCCCGTTCACGCCGCTGAACCACTTCTCACCGTGGAATGTCGATGATGACGGCGTCCCAGTCCCGGCTGACCTGGTTATCGATGGCGATGCGGTTCTGCCCATCGAGACTGCGATTGACGGGTTGTACAACCCAACACGATTCCTTCAGCTGATGCGTTCCTTCACCGCCTTCGATTCCGGAGCCGAAGGACTGCTAAAACGTATTGCCAAGCCCCACCAGTATTTTGCTGTCACCAAGGCTGTTGGATCCACCATTGACGCTGTGCGCACCAATGGAAAAGCCGGCGTTGTCTGGCACACCCAAGGCTCAGGCAAGTCAATGGAAATGGAACTCTACACCGCTTCAGTCATGCGCCACCCTGCGTTGAAGAACCCCACGGTCGTATTGATCACTGACCGCAACGAACTCGATGGTCAGCTCTACTCAGGCTTTGCCCGTTCCCAGCTGTTGCCCGACACCCCCAAACAGATTCGTCGCCGTACCGAGCTGCGTTCCGAACTCTCAGGACGGGTCACCGGTGGCATCTACTTCACGACTTTACAGAAGTTCGGGCGCACCAAGGACGAGAAGGACGCTGGTACTGAACACCCACTGCTCAGCGACCGGAAAAATATTATCGTCATCGTAGATGAGGCACACCGTAGCCATTACGACGACTTAGATGGCTACGCCCGCCACTTGCGCGATGCCTTGCCCAACGCAACTCTGATCGCATTCACTGGTACCCCGATCTCGTTTGAAGACCGTAACACCCGTGATGTTTTCGGTGACTACATCGATATTTATGATCTCTCGCGTGCAGTAGATGATGGCGCAACCGTACCTGTTTACTTTGAGCCTCGCCTGATTAAGGTTCAGTTGGCGGACGGCCGCACTTTGGAAGATCTGGATGCTGATGCTGACCGCGCAACATTGGGTCTAGACGACATTGAGCGTACACGCATTGAACAGTCAGTGGCGGTGGTCAATGCGGTCTACGGCGCGCCCGAGCGGCTGGCTGCACTAGCCAGGGACCTAGTCTCGCACTGGGAACAGCGCCGGGACACCATGGCTCCGTTCATCGCTGACGTCTCTGGCGCCCCGACCTCCGGCAAGGCCATGATCGTGGGAGGCACGCGCGAAATCTGCGCGAATCTCTACTCGGCCATCACCGCCCTACGCCCCGACTGGCACTCGGATGAAATGGACAAGGGCAAGATCAAAGTGGTGTACTCCGGTACTGCTTCAGACGTACCCCCAGTATCCGACCACGTTCGCCGCGACTCGGCGAATAACGTCATCAAGGAACGCCTCAAGAATCCTGAGGATGAACTGGAATTGGTCATCGTCAAGGACATGATGCTTACCGGCTTCGACGCTCCTCCCCTGCATACTTTGTACTTGGACCGCCCGCTCAAAGGCGCCTTGCTCATGCAGACGCTTGCCCGCGTCAACCGCACCTTCCGCGGAAAGAGTGACGGTTTACTTGTTGCATACGCTCCGCTTGCCGAAAACCTCGCCAACGCGTTGGCTGAATACACGGCAGATGACCGCAAAAACCAACCAGTTGGCAAGAATATTGATGAAGCTATCGCTCTGGCAGTTGAGCTGGTCAACCAACTTCGTGTACTGCTCGCCGGGCACGATTGGAAAGCAGCGCTCAGCAAGCCTGGGCCGAAGTCCTTCTTGAATGCTGTCACCGGTGCGGTCAACTACTTGCGTGATCCTGCCACTGCAGGAAATTCTGGAGCTGCCGAAGGCGCTCAACCTCTTGCGGTTCAGTACCGCACTACCGCTGGCCAGCTGGCACGAGCATGGGCTCTTTGCACGGGCTCAGGCAAGTTGGAAGAGCTCCGTCCCGAGATCCAGGTTTATGAGGAAATCCGTGTGTGGATGGGCAAGTTTGATGCCCAAGACCGTCAAGCACGTGGGCTGCCTGTTCCAGAGGATATCCAACGACAACTCGCCCAAATTATTGCTACGGCAACTGACGCTACCGGCAAGGTTCTTGATATCTACGAGGCCGCGGGCATGCCCAAGCCGTCTCTTAGTGACCTCACTCCGGAATTCATTGCTAAGACGCAAAAGTCACGAAACCCACAGCTGGCCATTGAAGCGTTGCGCAAGTTAGTGGCCGAAGAATCCGCGAAGTCCACTCGCAATAACGTCATCCGCCAGCGGGCGTTCTCTGAACGAATCACAGAGTTGATGACCAAATACACCAACCAGCAGTTGACCTCGGCAGAAGTCATTGCCGAGTTGGTGGAACTGGCAAAGGAAGTAGCCGAGGAATCCAACCGCGGTCAAAAGTTCTCGCCACCCATGGACCAGGACGAGCTGGCATTCTACGACGCAGTTGCACTGAATGAATCTGCACTTTTGGAACAAGGCGAAGATATGCTGGCCACCATTGCCCGCCAACTGGTTCAAGTCATGCGTCGAGATGTACGCACCGACTGGACCGTCCGCGAGGACGTCCGCGCCAAACTGCGCTCGTCCGTGAAACGGCTACTGATCTTGAACGGTTACCCGCCAGACAAGCAGCCCGAAGCCATCAAGCTCGTTATCGAGCAGATGGAAGCGATGGCTCAACGTCAGGTCGCCTAGTTCGCATTGCAAACGCCAATGTGTTCAACGGATGCATCCAGCTTCCGGTCTTGGTTGGGTTCCGCCATCATCGGAGAAGTCACAGGATTATGACGCTTGATGGCGGTTTTTCACGTTCTGTGTACATTGATAGGACAACGCGTACTAGACATTACTTATTAGGATGAGGCGAATTGATGGAAAATTTAGCGCCAGAAGCAATTGCGTTGGGAGCCCAACTCGCACGAATCGGCGCAACCAACGGTGCAACCGCGGTTACAGATAAGATCAAGGCGCTGAGAAGTGGCAAGAAACAAGACCAAATCATTGCTGGTCTTGAAGAGCTGATCAGCGAGCTCGTAGATGAAAAAGCAGAACTACTCCGAATCGCGCAATCCTACAGGCAAGAACTCACTTCTCAGGAGTTGAGCGCAGGCGATGTGCACTACATAGTCAACAGTGTTGTGCCACTTATTGAAGAGCTCGTTCCTGAGAGCGGAGACAGCGAAGAAACGCAAGCCATGATCGACAAGATCAAACCAATTTTGTCGGTGCAAACCATCAACATTTTACAACTCTTGGGGTTCAATTTCCGGAGAGCAGTTGGTGAACCACTAACTGATCTAGTTGCCAACCTGATTTCCAAGCCTCTGAAACAATCCGAAGCTGTGACCATGAAACGGTTTGAAATGGACAAGATCGCCAGCGACTTGGCAAAGAATCCTGAAGCTTTCGAACGTTTTAAACAAATTCGAGGAATCAACGCTGAGTGACTCAAAAAACTACAGTGTGGGCGCCATTACGCATACGGCGTTTTCTTAATGTTGTGTGCGGTGCAGAAAACTTCTGGTGAGGTTGTTCCGAAACCAATCACATAGCATGTGAACATGACACTCGCTGAACAATTCAAATGCGCAATACCCACACCTGACGCGCTCAAAGAAGGTGTGCTCTACTGCAGCACCAACGCTACAAATGGGGCGGACATTTGGTCTGCTGTCGGCACCTGTTTCGGCGTGCTTGTAACGGTTGTCATGGCAATATTCGCGTGGAAGGCCTGGGACACTTCGCGCCAACAGCTAAGCGTTGCACAGCACGAAGTCTCCGAAAATGCGTTTCGCTATGAACGCACGATTCAACTGGAATCACTGTTTGAATTGCTCGGGGTATATTCCGATCTTGATTCAAGAGTGTTAGAAGGGCCGGACGCTGTGAGAGAGATAGCCGGTCGCATGAGGGCGTCCGAACAAAAGTTCGCCATGCTCTGGGAGTACCCGCATTTTCCAGAGGGACTGGCGGCCTTTGATGATTGCCTTCTTGACGCTGCCTACGCTGCCAATGTATGCAGTAATAAAACATCTGGGGACATTGTCATCTATCGGATGCTCACGACTTCTAAGAATCGACTGTTCCGCGACTTCTACTCTGGCAAATTAGATGGCCCGTTAGAGCTCGATCGGACGTTGAGGGACTTGGCCGAGGTCTATACGGAAGCCCACCCTAAGATCTTCAAGCACACATTGGGTCCCTATTCTATGGAATCTTCTAAAAACCACGAATAAACAAGAGCACGCGCTCAGGCTAAGTACTAGAGCTAAAGGGGTTCCTCCGGATCCAGAGTGCAAACACCTAAACCCGCACGACAGATTACGGGCTTGTCCTAAAGTAACAAAAAGTCGAGGCCTTCAAGACGAATGAAAGTTACCACATTATCCATCGTTGAAAGACCTCGACTGTGCACCATTCGATCTATTCCCCAGCGGATCTGACCACTTTCACCGGCCTCGACACTCCAGGTCTAACGGCTATTGGTCAACACGTGACCTCAACCAGGGCAGAGATCCTCTGCGAAGTCACCGCCCCGAGCGCGTGGTTTGAACCGCCAGAATTAAGTGTAAAGAGACAATCCCACCTACGAAGAGCTACGACCCGACCACCAATGTGCCTTCGCACCGGCCGCTTCTACCGGGTCTGCGAGTAGAACCAGGTGATGTGTTCTTCGAGCAGCTGGGCTGCGCGCTCGCGCTGTCCAGTAGCGAAGGCATGATGGATGGCCTTGTGTTGGCGGCGTAAGACCTTCACCACCGGTTGCCATGATTCGTCGTCGGGAATCGACGCAGAAACATAGTCACTGATCGAATTGCGCAGCGATTCCATCATGGACTCCACTACCGCGTTGCCGGCCATGGACGCCAACAGCACGTGGAACTCGGCATCAATGCGGTGGAAGGATTCGCGGGACAGCTGCGAGTCATCCATGCGCATGATCAGCACCGCGGTGCGGTCAATGACCTGTTGCGCATGGATCGGGTCGCGGGGGTTCATCTGCGCGGCCCAGGTTTCCAGCAGAATGCGCGATTCGACGATCTCGCGAACGTTGATCCCCTTGGCCGCCAGATGCAGGCGCAAGGCCTGGGAGATCCCGGCCGAAGGGTTGGAGATAATCACTGCCCCGGAGTTGGGTCCGGAGCCCGTGGAGGTCTTGATGATGCCCATCACATCAAGGATGCGAATGGCATCTCGCACCGAGGCGCGAGAGATCCCATGTTGCTCCGCGAGCGCACGTTCACCGGGAAGCTGGTCCCCAACGGACAGCCTCTCGGTCAGCAGATCTTCCTCAATTGCTTGAAGCACGATCTGGTACGCACGCGGAGCTGGGTTAATTGGCATCGGATCTATTTTAGCCGGTCAGCGGGCTACGGAAGCATCCATGAGAGCACCGGAGTGGACTGCAGGTAGACCAAGCAGCACAGCACCAGCAGCATACCAACGGACCAGCCGGCGACCTTCTTGAGGATGACCGATTCTTGGCCTTCCATCTTCACGCTGGTTGCGGCGATTGCGAGGTTTTGTGGCGAGATCAACTTGCCGACCACACCACCGGAGGTGTTAGCTGCCACCAAAAGGTTGGGGTCGATGCCCGCATTGACTCCGGCCGTCTGCTGCAACTTAGCAAAGAGCGCGTTAGCCGAGGTGTCCGAGCCGGTCACCGCGGTGCCGATCCAGCCAAGGATTGGCGAGAGGAAGGCGAAGAATCCACCGGTTCCAGCCAGCCACGTTCCCACGGTAATGGTCTGGCCGGACAGGTTCATCACATAGGCCAAGCCGAGGACCGAAAGGATGGTCAAAGCGGCAAAACGCATGTTGTAGATGGTCTTGCCGATTTCCGACAGCCCTTCGCCGAAGGTCATCGCGTACTTGCCTCCGGAGGTATTGCGTGAATAAACGAAGGCGACAATCACGCCGGTGATGAGCAGCAAAGTACCCGGTGAGGATAGCCACGAGAAGGTGTACATGGTTGACGAGACAGCCTTACCGCTCGAATCCACCACTTCCCCATAGAGTCCTGGCCAGCCGAACTTAATGTCGGTGCTGGTCAGCCATGCTGGGATATTGATACCCAGCTTCCACAGTTTGGCCAGACCAAAGATCACGATGACCAAAAGGTAAGGGAACAGTGCCATCCAGGTATTTGGACCGTGCAGTTTGGTGCCCTGCTCCACTGGCAACGCGGCAGCTTCAGGGGTCAGTACGCGCTCGCGTGCTTCGGCCGCACCCTTAGGAGTCCAGAAGCGCAGCAAGATGACCGCTGCCGCCAATCCGACGAGCGAGGCCACAATGTCGGTCAGTTCGTAGGAGAAGTAGGTGGAGCACAGCCACTGGGCGATACCGAAGGAAATACCGATGGTCAGCGTAGCCGGCAGTACCTGGCGCACGCCGCGCCAGCCATCGAGGATCAAGACCAGGATGGTGGGAACGAACAGCGCCAACAGTGGCGACTGGTGGCCGACGACGGCACCGATTTCCTTCGCGGGGATACCGGTCAGGGCTCCGGCGGTAGTGATCGGAATAGCCACAGCACCAAAGGCCACTGGCGCGGTGTTGGCAATCAGCACGGCACAAGCTGCACGCAGCGGAGATAGCCCCAGCGCCAGCAACATGGTCGCGGTAATCGCTACCGGAGCACCAAACCCGGCCAGCGCTTCAAGCAACCCACCAAAGCAGAAAGCGATCAGCACCGCTTGGATGCGCACGTCCCCTCCACCGATCACGTCAAAGACACGACGTAGGTCTTCAAAGCGTCCCGACTTGACGGTAACTTGGTAGAGGAAGATGGCCATGACAACGATCCAGACGATCGGGAAGGCGCCAAAAACCATTCCCATCACCCCGGAATTCAGTGCCATCAATACCGGCATTTTCCAGCCAACTATGGCGATGATAATGGCGACTGCCAGGGAACCTAATCCGGCCCAGTGAGCCTTGGTTTTGATCACCGCCAACAGTACAAAGAAAGTGATCAACGGGATCAACGCAACCAGCGCTGAGAGGGCAACACTGCCCGCTATCGGCTCGGTGGATGGTGTAAACACGGTGTGGGCGTCCTTACTAGAAGATGGTCTGACCATATGTGGTCCGACCACCAAGAGTACAACGTGAGTGCCATCACAACAAGTCTTGACTATTACAAAATCCTTGGCATAGTATGGTCAGACCACACCTGAAAGAGTCATTTATTATGCGAATTACTCTCTTTGCCACGTGCATTGTTGACGCCATGTACCCAGAAACAGCCAAGTCGACAGTGAAAATACTGGAACGTCTTGGCCATGAAGTGATCTTCCCGAAGGCTCAAGCCTGCTGCGGACAGATGCACATGAACTCCGGCTACATGCCTGAAGCTCTGCCCGTAGTCCAAAACCACATCAATGCCTTCGACACCGACGACTATGACGTCGCCGTTGCCCCATCAGGCTCCTGCGTTGCTTCAGTGAAGCACCAACACCCCTACTTGGCCGAGCGTCTGGGCAAACCCGAGCTCAAGGAACGCGCCAAAGCAGTTGGCGAACGCACCTATGAACTCACCCAACTGCTGGTGGACGTTTTAGGTGTCACCAATGCGGCCGAACAACTCGGTAGCTACTTCCCCGAAACCATCACCTACCACCCTTCCTGCCACGGGATGCGTTCTTTGGGTCTGGGCGACCGTCAACTGGATCTGCTCAAATCCGTTGGTGGCATTACCGTCAACGAACTCCCAGAGGCTGACCAGTGCTGCGGTTTCGGCGGCACCTTCTCAATTAAGAACGCCGATGTTTCCTCGGCCATGCTAGATGACAAGGTGAAAAACATCTGCTCCACCGGCGCCTCAGCCTGTTCCGGTGGCGACGCCTCCTGCCTCATGCACATCGGCGGTGGTCTTTCACGCACCGGCGCCAAGCCAAAAACCCTGCACCTGGCCGACATTCTGGCCAGCACCATGGAAGAGACGGTGTCACTGTGACTCAGGTATTCCTCGGCATGCCAGCCGGCGGACAGGGCAACCTGTTCGAGCAAGAGCCATTCCCCAAGGCAGCGCACCGCGAACTGGGCAACACCCAGATGCGCAAAAACCTGCGCCATGCCACCCACACCATCCGCGATAAGCGCCTGAAGGTCGTTGGAGAACTTCCCGACTGGGAAGCCCTGCGTGATGCGGGCAGCGTCATTAAAAACAATTCGATGGCCACCTTAGAAGAGCGTCTGCTGGAATTCGAAAAGAACTTCACCGCACGCGGTGGCATTGTCCACTGGGCCCGCGACGCGGATGAAGCGAACCAGATCGTCACCGATTTGGTGAAAGCCACCGGATCTACCGAGGTGGTCAAGGTTAAGTCCATGGCCACTCAGGAAATCGGTCTCAACGAGCACTTGGAAACCGAAGGTATTAGTGCTTTTGAAACCGACCTCGCCGAACTGATCGTCCAGCTAGGCCACGACAAGCCAAGCCACATCCTGGTTCCTGCCATCCACAAAAACCGCACCGAGGTGCGCGACATCTTCCTGAAGGAGATGCCGGTGGTGGATCCGAACCTGACCGATGAGCCAGCCAAGTTGGCCGAAGCGGCTCGTGCCCACCTACGCAAGAAGTTCTTGGCTGCCAAGGTCGCGATCTCCGGAGCCAACTTTGCCCTAGCCGATACCGGCACCTTGGGCGTGGTCGAGTCCGAAGGCAACGGCCGCATGTGCCTGACCCTGCCAGAAACCCTGATCACCGTGATGGGTATCGAGAAGGTACTGCCGCAGTGGGAGGACATCGAGGTCTTCATGCAGCTGTTGCCACGCTCCTCCACCGGTGAGCGCATGAACCCGTACACCTCACTGTGGACCGGTGTCACCGAAGACGACGGCCCGCAGAATGTGCACATCGTCTTGCTCGATAACGGACGCACCCGAGCCCTGGCCGATCGTTTTGGCCGCACCGCGCTGAACTGCATCCGCTGCTCGGCCTGCATGAACGTCTGCCCGGTCTACGAGCGCACGGGCGGTCACGCCTATGGTTCAACCTACCCGGGCCCGATCGGCGCGATCCTCTCCCCGCTGCTCACCGGCATCGAGGTTGAGGAAAACGGATCTCTTCCTTACGCTTCCTCACTGTGTGGGGCTTGTTATGAAGCCTGCCCGGTAAAGATCAACATCCCAGAAATCCTTGTGCACCTGCGCGGCGAAGATGTGGATGCCAAACGTGAGAAGCACAAACTGCCTACCCAGATGGATCTATTGATGAAGGGCGGATCTTGGGCTTTGGGCAAGGGCAAAAATATTGGTCTGCTCGAAAAAGCACTGCCACTGGGTCGATTGGCCGCCGGTAAGGATAAGAAGATCAAAAAGCTGCCGGGCATCGCTGCCGGGTGGACCCAGAGCCGCGACATTCCCGCACCACCAAGTAAGTCTTTCCGCGACTGGTGGAGCGACGAAAAGGAGTCCAAGTGAGCGCCAAAGATGAGATCCTCTCAAGGATTCGTACGGCCCTAGCCGATACCCCGGTGACCGAAGAAGTGCCGCGCGAATACCGCACCACCTCCGCCATGAATGAAGAGCAGCTCATCGAACTCTTGGTAGACCGTTTGGTGGATTACAAGGCCGGCGTTGAGGTCATCGATGCGGCGCAGATTCCTGAATTTGTGGTAGCCAAGCTCAAGGACGCCAGCAGTGTTGTCTACCCGCAGGGCCTAGATACCAACTGGCTTTCGGCGCTAGACAAAGATGTGGAACAGCGTCTTGATGCTCCCGGCGCCCGCTTGAGTGTGGCCGAACTAGATGCCACCAGTGCGGTGGTGACTTCTTCAGCAGTCTCCGTCGCGGAGTCGGGCACCATCATCCTTGATGGTCAGCCAGATCAGGGACGTCGTGCCATCTCGTTGGTACCGGATCACCACGTGTGCATTGTGCCGATCTCCACGATTGTGCAGCTGCTGCCCGAAGCCATGCCACGGCTTTCTATCACCCGCCCGCTAACTTGGATTTCTGGGCCTTCGGCCACCAGTGATATCGAGCTCGAACGTGTTGAGGGTGTGCACGGTCCACGAACCTTGGATGTACTGATGGTGCGCGGTCTGTAATTGTACGCGCTCAGACTTGTGGCCGATTCCCCACCCAGATTCGGGCGGGCAATCGGCCACAACTATTTCTTCTGCAAGCTCTACTTGGTGGTCACAGCCATTTCGTTAGGCTCCGCGTCCAGTTTCACGGTCGCAGTCTTTTTACCGGTCTCAAGGTCGATGGCGTACACCGACTTCTTAGCTGGTTCGCTGACGTAGGCGGTGTTGCCATCAATGCGCAGGGACGGGTGGGCTTCCTGCCATTCGGCCGGTCCTTCCCACGGGTCAATAACATCGATGTCACGGGTGATCTTCCCGGTGCTTGGATCAATCACGTGGATCTTACCGTCGGTACCTAACAGGTAACCAAGATCCTGTGGACCACGGGTGAGTCCGCGCCAGGTGTATTCAATTCCCTTGGGCAGATCTACTACCTTGTAGCTGAGCTTGGCGGTATCGATCAGGGTGATCTGGTGCAGCAAATTGCCCTCGGCATCTGGGTCATCCTTGTAGTCGCCAATGACTAATTCACTGGTTGGTGAGACGTAGGCGTTGCCCATGCGACCGTAGGTATCAGGTGCGGTGAGCTTCGTGAATTTTCCGTCAGCAAATACCAATGCCCCGTCCTCACAGCCGAAGACTGCACGGCCATCGGCAGCGGTACCTTCACCGTGCACTCCCGGACAATCGGTGCTTTCGGCGATCTTCTGCTGTTTGTCATCAAGCAGCTTCACACCGGTACGTGAGGTGTCATCACCAACGGTGGTTAACAAGGAACCGTCGTCCAAGGCCACCGAGACCCCGTGGTGAGCTGGGGATTCAACCGTTTGAACCTCCGGCAGTTTTCCATCGGCCTCTGCGAGCTTATTGGTGTCGAAGATCGTGGTGGTTCCGCTGCCGTCGTCAAAGAGCGCTGTCTTGCCAGCATGTGGAACCACATGTCCAGCAGCTCCGGCGTCAAAGGTGGTCTCGGTCAGTTCAGGAGCCGTTCCATCCAGAACTTGGAATCCTTTGGAGGTGGTGAGCAGGAAGTTTTTGCCATCTCCTGCCGAGTTCAATCGCGTGAATTCTTCGGTGTCAAAACTCTTGAGTACTTTCAGTGACTTCCCGTCGAGTACTGAGACGCCGTCTTTATAGGTCACCGCGATCCTAGTTGGTGACACAGTTTCGGATTCGGCAGCACTGGGTGCGGTGCATCCGGTGGCCAGTAGACCTAGGACGGCTAGAGCTGACCCGGCTTTGAGGGTGCGAGGCGAGATGAGATTCATGATTCCTTTCTTGTTGCGCTTAGTTGCGCAGGGCATGGGTGATTCGTTCGGTGTTCACTTGCATCATCTGCAGATAGCTATCGGCCCCTTGATGCGGTGGCGTGAGCGATTCTGAATACAATTCGACGATTTGTACCTCTACTTGGGCTTCTTCGGCCAGGGCGCGTGCCAGCTTGTCCGGCTGGGCCGACTCAACAAAGATCGCGGGGACCTTTGAACTACGAATGGCTTCGGCCAGCGACGCTAGATCCGCTGCACTTGGAGAGGCCAGTGTTGTCCCCGAAGGGATCACTGCCCCAATGGTTTTGAATCCGAAGCGTTCGGCGAGATAACCAAAAACATGGTGGTTGGTTACCAACGCCCGAGACTGTTCGGGAATCTGCGCGAAAGAAGCGGTCATCTGCTGTTCAAGCTCAGTGAGTTCGGCGCGGTACCCCTGGGTATCGGAAGCCAACTGTTCCGCAGAAATTCCGGGGAGATCCTTGAGTTGCTGGTGTAAGGCGTCAACCACCTGGATCATCTTTGCTGGGTCGGTCCAGAAATGTGGGTCGTCTGCACCGTTAGACCCTGCAACCTCTAGAACCTCAAAATGATCGCTGGCGACAAAGTGGTTGTTTTCGGCCTCATCAACCGCGTCCAGCTGATGTTGCAGGCCTTCTTCCAACTTCAATCCGTTGGAAACCACCAGGTCTGAATCATGGAGCAAGGCGGCTTGCTGCGCAGAGATTTCGAAGGAGTGTGGATCAACATTCGGTGGCATCAGCGTGTGAACTTGGGCTTGGTCACCGACTAGGTTCTGCACAACATTTCCAAGAATGTTGGTGGTGACCACAATGCTCGGTTTCTCATCTTGCTGTGCCGTGCCGATGCAGCCAGTCAGTAACAGCGATACGCCCAGCAGCAAGGCCAGCGCTTTACCTGAGTGCCTTATATTGTTGCTCATCAATTCCCCACCTGAGTCATCCAGGTCGGATCTATTTGCGGGCTAAGGGTGCGGGCGATCCGTGCTGAATCAGCAAAATCGATTTCAAACACTCTCTTCTGCGCAGGGGCATTCACGTAGGCTCGCTGAGCATCGACGACCAAATTTGTGCTCGCCAAGGCCTGAGGATTTTTCACAGTTTCCTGAAGCACTGGCTTGCTGACTCCGGTAGTTTTTCCGGCTTCTGTGGAGTAGACCAGCACCCGTCCGCTTGCATCTACAGCCACCACGTTGCCGTCTTTATCCCCCACGGCAGTGACCTTCAGGAGGTTCTGATCCTCCATAATTCTGTTCATGCTCAGGTCTCGGGTATTAATAACCCAAGCCCCTCGCTCCCCTGCCAGACCAGCCACCACAGGGCGGGCCTTGCGATGTTCAAGCTGGTCAACTCGTTCATCAGCGGTAGTCCCTTGGGGATATTTCACCAGTTCAAATTCTGGGTGTCCAGGCTGTTCTTCGTTGGCAACGAGGATGCCTTGTTCACACGCGATAGCGAGTCCTGCAGCAGTCTGTGTGGCATCACTCGGGTTAGCGCAGGGAGCGTTTGCACCGTCTACCGGGTGGCCCTCGGCGTCCAAATATTGCACTTGTGCCGGAGACGTTTCACTTTTAGCTTCGCTAGTTATGGCACCTTCTCCCAGCGGAGTCAGTAGACCTTGATGAGGTGAGGCTTGAGTAGTGAATTGTTCACTGACGTTACCCTTGGCCAGTTCAGAATTCTTTAGCAGAATTCCCTTTCCCGTCTTTGGGAAATAAACACCGGTACTTCCTGCGGTGGAGAGCGGTCCACCGGTGATCTGCGCTGGTCCCTCGCCATCGAGATGACCGACAGTTTGCGCTGTGCCGCGGTAGTAATGGAAATGGTCCGTGTGGTTCCAGCTCCACATCCCGCTATCAACGATGTCTACCCCTGCCCCCGTATCGGCAAAGAGGTAGCGTCCCTCGGTTTGTAGATTCTGGATGTTCTTTAGTTCGCTCAGTTCAGTTTCTTCATCGGTGAGCAGATCCAGCATTCCGCTTGTGCCGCTAGCGTCCACTGTCACTAGATGTAGTGGTGCCTCGGGCATTTCTTGTGCTCCTTCAACGGCTCCGTGATCTGCCGGTTCCACGGCGCTATCGTCGTTGGTGGCGGACGGAGAGGCGGCGCATCCCGCCAGTAGTACTGCGCTTAGTAGTACTGCGGTAAGTGAGTAGGACTGAGCCTTCATGTGGCACTTTCAACGTGTAGTAGCGATTTATTGTGTGCCGTTTCAGTCATGCACTTGTGAGTACTCAGAAGCTTTTGAATCAAGGCCGAAATGCCGGCCAACGCAATGGCCAGGCAAGAGATTGAAGGCCCCGCTGCCGTTTGTGCGTACCAAGAAATTAGTAGTCCGCCGCTCACACCGAGCACTCCGAAAACGGTGGCCAGGATCATGATGGCGGGAATGCGCGCTACCCAAACCTTGGCCGCTACGACTGGCGCCAGAAGCATGCCAACCACCAGCAACGTTCCGACAGACCGGAAAGAGGCTGTGATAGCCAGCGCTACTAAAAGCACCAGCATGATTTGTGCTAGTCCTGGCTTGAAGCCCAAGGTCAAGGCGATTCGAGTGTCGAACGCACTAGCTACGAAGGCTCGGTGAAACTTCACGGCAATGGCCACGCTCAGCAACAAGGCACCGGCTAGAAGCCACAGGTCCGCAGTGTTGATGGCCAGGATGTCGCCAAAGAGCATGCTTGTGGCGTCCGTGGCAAAGCTACGTGAGTGGGAGACGATGATGATTCCCAGTGACAGCATGCCCACGAAGACCAGACCGATGCTGGTGTCGTAGGAAAGTTTTCCTTTCCGTTGCATTGCACCAAGTAGGCCAGTCATCACCACGGCACTGGCCGCAGCGCCGAGCATTACCGGCAGTCCCAATACGGTCGCGAGGGCAACTCCAGGGAGCATGCCGTGGCCTATCGCTTCGCCGAGAAAAGCCATCCCACGAATCACGACCCATGTACCGGCGATGGCACAAATAACTGCGACCAAGCTGCCGCCGATCAGGGCGCGCTCCATGAACTCAGAAGTGAAAGGAAGTATCAACACATGACACAGAGTAACCTTAAATGAGAATCATTATCAATTGCTACACTGGAGCTATGACAACACCCAACACTTTGATCCACGTTCGCTCGGTGCATTTTTCCTATGCTCAGGAAGAAATGCTGCATGGAGTATCACTGACTATCAACAAGGGAGAAATACTGGCCATCACAGGCGCCAATGGGTCAGGAAAGTCAACATTGCTTGAACTGATTGCTGGTGTCATGCTGCCCAGCCACGGTCACATCGAACGACCGGTTCCAGTTGCGCTGGTGGTTCAAAGACCCAACACTCCCCCGGCTCTGCCACTGAGTGTGGCCGATGTTGTAGCGATGGGGACATGGCACACTCGATCCACACGAATAGAACGCAATCGGGTCGTCGCACAGGGACTAGAGCGCGTGGGCCTTAGTGGATTTGAACGCCGAAATTTCTCCACGCTTTCCGGCGGGCAGCGCCAGCGTGCGCTAGTGGCTCAAGGATTGGTCCAGCAAACCCCGGTGCTGCTGCTTGATGAACCGCTAGCTTCGCTGGATACATCAAGCCGAGATGCGATTCATAAGATTTTGCGCGACGAAGCGGACCGTGGACGAGCAGTGGTGCTGGTGACCCATGATCACGACTCTCAAATGCTTGCGGATCGAGCCATCGCTTTGCGCGACGGTGCCATCGCGCAGTGCCCAGCACCAAGTCTGGCCACCTAACGCTAGCTATCGATGCTACAGATGCCTCCTCGATACGAGTGTTGTGCCACGCCTCGGTCTACAAGAACGCGTGAACAAGTACGCCCACACCCATGATGAATAGCGCTGCGCAAGCAACCCATTCCAAGCGCAAAGCGATCTCTGGGCGCTTGAACCAGTGCATCGCTTTTGACGCTGCCGTGCTCAAAATCAGCATGTAGATGAATCCAACCGAAGCGAAGATTGCGCCCAGCCCCATGCCCCACACGAAGGTATTAGAACCTTGGGGAATAAAGCTTGGCATCATCGCTAGAAACAGTAGGCCCAGCTTCGGATTGAGCGCAGCCGAGAGCATGCCGGCGGTAAAAGTTTTGCCCAGCGAGTGAACCTGCCGCGCGGTGGTGGAACGGGTTTCGGTGCGAGCGATAGCGCTGTCGGCTTTAGCGACCGCTCGTGATTTGAAAAAACCAGAGAGCCCGAGATAGATCAGATACAGTCCACCGAGAGTCGAGATGACCGTCTCAACGATAGGGAATCGTTGAATGACCGAAGCTGCTCCAGCCCCTGCCAGAGTGGCCCAAGCAAAGATGGCCACCATCATCCCGAGAGCCGCGATGACTCCGTGTAGCTGACGAACCAGCGAATAGCGCAGTACCAAAAAAGTATCCGGTCCGGGTGAAAGTGTCACCATCACGCACACGCCAAGATACGCGCAAAACGAAGCCCAAGTCATGATTCACCATTCTAGAAACCAATTGGCTTGCCCGACTAACTGATGACTTTTCTAGCGCCCCGAAGTGACATCTCATTGGCCCAAACACAATTTATTTGCGTGAATTGGCCGCATGATTGATTTAATGAACTAACCACCTAGTTTGAAAGCAGGCCGCAATGTCGACTCCGAATGGCGAACCACAGAATCCGTACACTTCAGGCCAGCCAAACCAAGGACAAAATCAGCAGTATGGCCAGTCCCGTCAGTATCAGCAGTTCGGATACCAGCAGTCGCCTAATCAGAACTCGCCGTACCAACTGGGTTTTCAGGGTTACCCAAATCAGGGGTACCCAAATCAGAATCAGTTCGTAGGCAGCCAGCTCGCGCAAACTTCAATGATTCTGGGCATCATCTCACTCTTCCTTCTCGGAATCATCCTCGGCCCCATCGCCATCATCAAGGCTCGTCAGGCCGAGCGCGAGTTTAATACTCCAGCAACCGTTGGCAGGGTAACCGGCTGGATCGGCTTAATCCTTGGCCTCATCTACGTGCTGAGTTTTGTCGGTGTGATCGTATTTGCGATCATGGCACCGGAAGCGTCTGAATCCGCTTACAGTTACTAAGCTCAGAAAACGCTTCATACAACAACAACAAAGCCTCCGAACCACGAATGGTTCGGAGGCTTTGTCTGTATCGGCCCTCTATTCCGTCACCCCATGCGACGGCCTTCGGGAAGTTTTATTTAGGCTTCGGTTGGAAGCACGAAGGAAGCATCGATTTCGATCTTGACCTTGTCGCTGACCAAAACACCGCCAGCTTCAAGAGCTGCGTTCCAGGTGATGCCGAATTCCTTGCGGGAAATGGTGGTGCTTGCGAAGAAGCCAGCGCGGGTTGCACCGAATGCGTCCACTGCCTGGCCACCAAGCTCTACGTCGAATTCAACTTCCTTCGAAACGCCACGGACGGTCAGCTCGCCGACCAAGACGAATTCTTCCGAGTCACCCTTGATGCCGGTGGACTTGAAGGTCATGGCTGGGAACTGCTCGGCGTCGAAGAAGTCAGCGCTCTTGAGGTGACCATCGCGGTTTGCGTCCTTGGTGTTGACCGAGGCGATCTGAACGTTGGCAACAACGCTGGAGTCAGCCAGGGTTTCGCCGACGGTCAGGGTTGCATCGAATTCGGTGAAGCTACCGCGAACCTTGGAGATACCAGCGTGACGGACCGAGAAGCCGACCTCGGAGTGTGAAGCGTCAAGGTTCCAGGTGCCGGAAGTCAGTGCAGATGCAGTCATATCTAAGTCCTTTCATCACGCCAACAATTAGTTGACGGTTCAATTTGTTTTGCTGATACAAGTATTGCACGAAGAAAGTTGAAGCGTCAACAACTTTGCTAAAAATTTTCCTCGTTTTAGAGACTCAACCCGATAAATCGTTTCTGACTTGAATGTTTGCCAGAAAACTTATTTTGCCTCGGCTCCTGTGACGCCCTGAACGTGTCCGCGAACAGCCACACCAGTCTCATTCACCTTTTCAATCATGCGCCCATCACTTGCCGTTGGGAATAACTTCCCGTGAATCTTCAATGACAAAGGCTGGATCCCGACACTTTCAAGTGTCAGGATCCAGCCTTTGGTAGTGAGCAGTTGTCATTGAGCAGTAAGAAGATCAGGCCTACGGCTTGGAGACTAGCCCCTCGCCAACCATCCATTCAAAGGCGACGTCCGCCGGTTCGCGCCCAACCACATCAACTTGGTAGTTCAGTTCCATCAACACCTCATCGGTGAGCAATGGAGCGATCTCACCCATGATCTTTTTGACGTCTGGATGTTCCTTCAAGAATGCCTCGTTGAAGGCCGGAGCAGCGTTGTAACTTGGGAAGTACTTCTTATCGTCCTCCAGCACCGTCAGATTCAGCGCCTTGATACGACCGTCGGTGGTGAACACCTCTCCGAAGTCACAGGCTCCTGAAGCCGTTGCTTGATAGATGGCACCTACGTCGTAGAGACCGATGTTGTTCTCAGATACTTGAGACCCACGATCAATGCCATAGTGTTCCAGCATTGGAGTCAAACCATCACGACGTGAGTTGAATTCAGGATCAACACAGAAGGTTAGGTCTTTCGTATCCAAACTCTTCAGCTCTGAGAGCTTAGTGATGCCCAGACGCTTTGCCGTCTTTTCGTTCATGGCCATGGCGTACGTATTGTTCAGTGGTGCCGGCTTGCCCCAGTTGATGCCATTGGGCACGTCTTCCTTCTGCACCGCTTCCCACTGAGCTTTTTCGCCAACCACTGGTTTCTCATGCCCGAGGTACGTCAACCAGGCTGTGCCGGTATATTCCCACAGCATGCTTGCATCTCCAGAGAGCAAGAGCTGACGTGCAGGCTGAGATCCCGGAACGTTGGTCAAGTCGGTGACATCATATCCGGCAGCTTCCAAGGCAATCACGGAGATCTTGCCCAACAGCAGCTGCTCGGTGAACGACTTAGAAGTCACGGTCACCTTCGGAGCATCAGCAGCGTCGGCAACCGGCTGAATTTTCCCGGGCCCCACTTCTGGAACGGTGCCAGTGGATGGACTCAGGCCACAACCGGTCAAACCGATCACGGCGGCAACGGACAACACCGATAGTTTTAGTACGTGTTTCATGACAGTCCCTTCGGACGTGCAACCTGTTCAACTACTCGCCCTAGCCAATCAATGGTCAGAGCCAGTAAAGCCACCAGCAAGGAACCGGTAATCAGTACGACGTTCAGGTTCAGGTTCACGCCGGTAGTGATCAAGATGCCCAGTCCACCCCCGTTGATGAAAGTGGCCAGCGTTGCTGTACCCACCAAGAGGACCAATGCGGTGCGGATGCCCGAAAGCATGACCGGAACTGCCAGAGGCAGCTCTACCTTGAACAGCACAGACATCAAAGACATGCCAATACCGCGCCCGGCTTCCACGATGCGCTGGTCAACCTGTTGCAATCCCACGATGGTGTTGGAGAGCACCGGAAGAATCGCGTAGATCACCAGTGAAACGATGGCAGTTTTCGATCCAAAGCCAAGCCAAAAAGCTAACAAGACAATGACACCGATAGCCGGTGCAGCTTGCCCGAAGTTAGCGATGGCGCGAACGATTGGGGCAGCGCGCCGCAATGAGGGACGGGTCAGTAGGATGCCCAACGGGATGGCGATAATCAGAACAATGATCGTTGCAATCACCGTCAGTTGCAGATGCTGAAGCGTGTAGCCCCAAATGGTGGCGGGATCCAGTGTCTGGCGCTCAGTCTCGGTGAGATCTGCGCTTAACAGCCAGATAACCAGCACCGCGAAGGCGATGGCAATGCCAATGATCTGCCATATCAGGCTTCGTTTTTCTCCGCTCATACTGGTTCACCATCCGGCGTGATGGCTTCACTTTCAATGTCCACCACATTGATCGCACCAGAATTCAAACCGACCGGCGCGTTGTGGGCTCCATCCTGGGAACCGTTAGCTGCCGCAATGGCTTCCATAACGGTCTGCACCGAGATGACGCCAAGAAGCACGTCGCGACGACCGGTGACCAAAGCGGACTCGGAACTGGCTACCAGCATCGTATCCAGCGCGTCATTCAGGGTTGCCTGCTCGCCAACTACTGGCAGATTCTGATCACGCGTGCCATCGATGATTTCTGCACGCGATAGCTGACGTCGATCCAAGCGACGCAATGGGCGGCCACGCGAGTCCAAGACCACAGCGTGTTTGCGCCCGGCACCCTGCAGATGGGAAAGCACCTCTGAAGCTCGCTTGCCCGGAGTGGTTGTGACTGCTTCTTCCAGCTCAACTTCGTTGACTCGGGTCAAGGTCAGCTGCTTGAGCCCGGCGCCTGAGCCGATGAAGTTTTCGACAAACTCGCTGGCGGGGTTGGCCAGAATTCGTTCTGGCGAATCGTACTGCTCCAGTTGTGCACCTTCGTTGAAGATGGCAATCCAATCCCCCAGCTTCACGGCCTCATCAAAGTCGTGGGTGACACAGACGATGGTTTTCTGAACTTCAGACTGAATATTCAGAAGCTCATCCTGAAGTCGCTGACGGGTAATCGGATCCACCGCGCCAAAAGGCTCATCCATCAGCAAGACCGGTGGATCAGCGGCCAGGGCGCGGGCTACACCAACACGCTGCTGTTGTCCGCCGGAAAGTTCCTTCGGGAAGCGGTCGCGGTACATCTCGGGATCCAGCGAGACCAACTCGAGAAGCTCATCAACACGAGCAGCGATCTTTTCCTTTGACCAGCCCAGCATCTTAGGAACCATGGCGATGTTAGTTGCCACGGTCATGTGCGGGAACAGGCCGCCAGCCTGAATGACGTAACCGATGCGACGACGTAGTTCATCGCCGTTCATTCCGGTCACGTCTTCGCCGTTGATGACGATTTTTCCGCTGGTGGGCTCGATCAGACGGTTGATCATCTTCAGTGTGGTGGTCTTGCCACAACCGGAAGGACCAACAAACATCACGATTGAACCGGCTGGAATTTCCAGGGTGAGTCCCCCGACGGCAGATTTCTTCTGCCCGGGGTAGGTTTTGGTGGCTTCTTCAAGCATGATCGAAGCGCCAGTGACATTCTGGGCAGTCAAAGTTTCGGAATTCTTATTTTCAGACACGGATACCTCGCGGGGTAGTTAGTCGGCCGATGCCGAGCAAAATCAGGTCAAGAATGAGAGCCAGAATCACGACGCCGACAACGCCGGTAACCACTGATTCAAGGGCATTAGCGCCGCCTAAACGGGAAAGACCTTGGAAGATAAATCCGCCAAGTCCAGGGCCCAAGGCGTAGGAAACAACGGCGGCTACACCCATCACCATCTGCGCCGAAACACGCACGCCGGTGAGGATCACTGGCCAAGCAATGGGCAGTTCAACGGAAACAAGGGTTTTCATTCGGCTCATGCCGATGCCCCTGGCTGATTCGACAATGGTTGGTTCAATGTTGTTCAGGCCTACGATGGCGTTGCGCAGAATCGGCAAGGCGGCAAAGAAGGTCACAACGATCACTGCTGGTCCGACACCAAAACCAAACGGGACAATGAGCAAACCGATCAGTGCAAAGGATGGGACGGTCAGGCCGATGGCACTGACGGAGTTCGCGATTCCAGATAATGCCTTATTGCGATACACCAGTACGGCAAGCACTACTGAAATGATGGTTGCCAGAATCAGGCACTGCAGGACAAGCGAAAAGTGTTGCCAGGAGGCGAAGAGGATATTGCGATATCGCTCCTCAAAAAATTCACCCACATTAAAACCTACTTCACTTTAGTTACGTATCAAGCTCGATCTCAGGACGCATAAATCGCCCTGTTCCTGCACTGAGCTTACCGGGGGTTATCTAGCTCACCAAGGTTCGCGGCGTTTCCTGACTTGGTACATGGGCAGTTAGCTTGCTCAAAACAATGCTTTTGGAACCTGAAACAGGGTGTGATTTCAACGAGAAATGTAGTGAGATGGAATCATGAAACTTGCAACGCTCCGCCTCACCAGCGAACCAGGACACACCACCGCAGCCGTCATCGAAGATGGCCGAGCCTACTACCTAGACAACCTTGATACCGTCCAGCGATTCCTGCGCTTGGATGAGCCAACGCAGCAGGAAGTCATCGCTCGTGCACTGGTGGGTGAGTCTATTGCTGAAGGTGAAGCTCACTACGCGCCGCTGATTCCTAACCCGTCAAAGATCTACTGCATCGGACTGAACTACAAGTCCCACGCTGCTGAAGTTGGTCAAGAGTTGCCTAAATACCCCACAGTGTTCGCGAAGTTCGCTTCGTCGCTGTGCGGCGCAAACGACGAAGTAGAAATCCCTGTCGAAGATCACCGGGTGGACTATGAAGCTGAACTAGCAATCATCATTGGTACGCCGGGCCGGCGTATCGCCGAAGAAGATGCCGCATCACATATCGCGGGTTACGCCGTATCCAGTGACGTGTCGATGCGAGGCTTCCAAGGACGAAGCTCCGAATGGCTTCAAGGAAAGATTTGGGACCACTCCACTCCGCTAGGTCCATGGCTGGTGACGCCAGATGAGCTAGATCCGGCAGCAAAAATCACCAGTGCCGTGAACGGAGTTATCGTCCAGGAAGGCCAGATTGATGATTTGATCTTCAACGCTGAGCAGTTGGTGTCCTACTTGTCGACGTTTAACGAACTTCAGCCAGGCGATGTCATCCTCACCGGCACGCCTGCCGGAGTGGCGCTGGGACGTCGCGATGAAAATGGCCGTCACCCGTGGCTCAAGCACGGCGACGTGTTGGAGACTCGCATCGACGGTCTGGGTGTCGCCCGGACAACCTTCAACGCTGCACAGCACTAGCTAGCTTTCCCTCATGGCCTGTCAGTTAGAACTGGCAGGCCATTTTTGTCCGCGCTTCATTATTTGTTATTGAGACTCATTCTCATATAGTCTTCAAGACGTGAATGTTATCGTCCTCTCTGCCCTCGACACCTCCTGCCGCGATGCTGGGCTGGAACACCTACGGCGCCACTATCCAGAGGCCATAATCCTTTCCTACGATTTCATCGAGGGAAATCGTTTGGTACGCACCGTTGCAGGGAACGCTGCAGCCGAGCATAGTGAAGCGGTCCTCGAACATCCGTGCATCGGTTGCGCCGTCAAATACGAAATCTTTCCCGCTATTGAACGGCTGGCGCCCCAGGATAACGAAGCCACAATGCTCCTCGGTCTGCCCGCAACGTGGCATAGCGGGTCGGTGCTGGAAACATTGGCCCAAAAGCTTGCCACTGTTGACATCAGCATCAACAGCATCGCACTCTCGCTGGACCCCACTGAACTTGAAGATCACATGTGGGACAAGCGCTCCTTATGGGAGTCAGGATTCAGCTCCATGGAGCGCGACCAACGCACCGCCGGAGAGTTTTTCTTCACCGAGCTCATGCAAGCTGACACGGTCCTACCCGTAGAAGGGATGCACACACGGCTGCTGGAATCCCCCAAGGGGCCTCGTCGCATTGGCGGCGAAGACTTTGACACCGGACTTGGCGTGGTTCAACAGATGGCCCCACACGCCACTATCTGCAGTCATGACAGCCAGGTCGGCTCGTTCAATCCCGGTGCCGCCCAGCAACGTACCAGTGCTGGGCACATACCTGATATCTCAGAAGCCTCGTCACCAACAAAACACGCACCAATCCACCTAATCGCAGAACGACCCCTTCATCCCGAACGGTTCCGTGAAGCGCTCCCTGCGCTAGCCGCGACCTGTACCTGCATCCGGGGACGACTCTGGGTGGCCAGTGCACTAAGTGAACGAGTAGCCATCGGAAGTGCAGGACCGCGTCTCTGGATGGAAAATACCGGCTCATGGTCAACTGAAATCGCCGCTTCCGAGCTCTTGCTCTACGGCTCAGAACACGAAGCAAACGAGATTACTAACCTATTCCACCAATGCCAGGTGACAGAGGAAGAGCTGCAAGGGCTATTCTCCGCATCCTGAGTTACCGCCAACATGACCTGCCCCAAAGGAGGTGAAAAATGAAAGTTCGCAACTCTCTTCGCGACCTCAAAAATGCGCCAGGATCCCAAGTGGTTCGGCGTCGCGGACGTATCTACGTCATCAATAAAAAGAATCCAAGACTCAAGGCTCGTCAGGGCTAACGGTCCTCTCTTGCCGGCATCGCGTCTTCGATGCCGGCAAGGCGCCGTCCATCGTGATGATTACCCCGCTCACCAGAGCATTCAGTGACACACATCGCACTCTGCCATAAGATGTCAGCTATGGGAGCTACAAGCTTTCTCTTTGTCACTCACTCGCACAAGGGATGTTGTATACATGGAAGCTCTGGGAACTCTCTTCGGAGATATTTCATCAGTTATTTGGGGACCATTCTGTCTGATCCCGTTGCTACTAGGCACTGGCCTGTACCTGACCATTCGCCTCGGCGGATTGCAATTTATCAAGCTCGCCGCTTCGCTTCGCCTAGGATTGCTCAAACGCAAAGATGATGGTGCTGAAGGCGACGTCTCGCAGTTCCAAGCGTTGACGACGGCCTTGGCCGCCACGGTTGGAACTGGCAATATCGTCGGCGTGGCAACAGCCATCGGCATTGGCGGACCGGGCGCGCTGTTCTGGATGTGGGTCACCGGCCTGCTGGGAATGGCATCCAAGTACTCCGAGGCTTACCTCGGCGTCCGCTACCGCGGCACGGATATTGCAGGTGAAAAATCCGGCGGACCGCAGTACTACCTGCAGCGCGGCATCAAAGGCCCATTCGGTAAATTCTTGGCTTTGTTCTTCGCTGTCGCCGCGACTCTGGCCAGCTTCGGCATCGGCAATATGACCCAGGGAAACTCGATCGCCGCCAACCTGGATAATTCCTTTGGCGTCACCCCGTGGGTCACGGGCCTGATCCTCACCATTCTGTCACTGGCTGTCCTTGTTGGTGGCATCAAGTCCATCGGCAAGGTCACCGCCGGCTTCGTGCCGATCATGATCGTGTTCTATGTGGTTGCTTCGATCTACATCTTGATTGCCAATGTCGGTGGCATCCCCGCCGCTTTTGCAGAGATCTTCACTGACGCCTTCACCGGCACCTCGGCCGTAGGTGGCTTCGCCGGGTCTGCAATCATCATCGCCGTACAGTACGGTGTTGCTCGCGGTATTTTCTCCAACGAATCCGGCATGGGCTCGGCGGCTATCGCGGCTGCCGCGGCACAGACCACCCACCCGGTCCGTCAGGGTCTGGTCTCCATGACTCAGACCTTCATCGACACGATCATCGTAGTTACCTGCACCGGATTGGTGATCATCACCACCGGTACTTGGAACAAGATTGATGAAGCCACCGGCGAGCAAGTCTCCGCCGCGTTGATGACCGGCCAAGCCTTCACCCACGGCCTGCCCGGCCAGTGGGGACACTGGGTTGTCACCATCGGCCTGGTTATGTTCGCCTTCTCAACCATCCTTGGCTGGTGCTACTACGGTGAACGCAATATTGAGCGTTTGATTGGTCGACGCGCAGTGATGCCATTCCGCGTTCTCTTCTCGTTGATTGTCTACGTAGGTTGCACCACCGAGCTGACCGCCGTATGGAACTTCTCCGACATGATGAACGGTCTTATGGCCCTACCAAACCTCGTGGGCTTGCTCATCATGTCCGGTTTGATTGCTCGTGAAACCCGCTGGTACCTCAAGAATGATCCGAAGCTGGAAGCCAACAAGGCACAGATTGAGGACTTCATGAAGGACCGCGATGGCTGGAGTGAGTGGAAGTCCGGTGACGTTGTTGGTTCCTCCCAACATCGTCAAGCACATAGCGGATAACACCTCGCTTAATGAGCTAGGCGCGAATTGATGCAAAAAAATGATCTCGGTGCGGATCCTGTTTCCAGGATCCGCACCGAGATCATTTGCTGTTAAACCAGGTTCGCAACTAGCCCTCGGAAAGCTTAGGCGTTCCACAGTCCGTAGGAGTCAGCCAGATCCGCAATCTTCTGCGCACGGGCCAAACGCGGCAAGTACGAGCCGTCACCCACCGAAGCGCCAGCGGCGTGGGCTTCGAGCAGTTCCATGGCCCATGACAGTTCGTCTTCGCTCGGAGCCAAGGCCGCGTTGATGCCGTCCACGTGGTCGCGGGAGAGCGAGAGCTTGCCGGTCATTCCCATGGATGCGGTGACACGAGTTTCTTCGCTGACCTTCGCTGCGTCCGAACCAGCTGGTGGTGGACCATCAATGGCGCCGGGAAGCTTTCCAACACGTGATGCGATGACCAGCTTGCCGCGAGCATAGGCCAGCGCCAGTGGGTCATCGGAGACACCAGTGTCTTTGCGGAAGTCATTCACGCCGAAGGCTAGACGGAAAGTGCCAGGAGCCGATGCGATCGAGGTAGCATTCTCGATACCCAATGCGGTTTCGATCAAGGCCAGCACCGGGGTGCCCGCGCGCAGACGCATGGCGCTGTAGGTGACCTGCTCTGGCTGCTCGGTCATGGCCAGCATAATGCCGCGCAGACCTGGTGCCTCAGACAGGGCTGCAAGATCATCGGCCCAGAAGTCGGTATCAATGCCGTTGACGCGCACCCATGCGGTCATGCCATTGGACAGCGCGCGGACTACATTGTCGCGAGCTTGAAGTTTTTTGTCATCAGGGACAGCAGCTTCCATATCGAAGATGACTGAGTCGGCCTCGCTCGCGAGAGCCGGCGCAAAGTCCTCCTCTTTTGCTGCATTCACCAAAAGCCAGGAACGGGACAGTTTTGCCGGAAGAGCCGCTGCTCGACGATTTCGAATTGCCATAGTTCCCAGACTACTCACTTGGGCCTGAGGGCTTCCACTAGGTATGTACACTATTTGCCTCAATTGAGCCGACCAACACAGTCTGATGTGAGGACAATTACAAACAACGAGACGTTTTCCGGTAATGTCACTAGACGTGGCACTAGGCGAATCTGTCTCCACAAAGATTTATGCTTCACGATGAAGCTGCACGATAAAGGACCCTGCGTGGCAAATATAGAAACTACTGATCCCGCAGAGACTGGACCCGAGCTTAAACGAGCGTTGTCCAACCGACACATTCAGCTCCTTGCCATTGGCGGTGCAATCGGCACTGGCCTATTCATGGGCTCGGGAAAAACCATCTCTGTTGCTGGCCCATCGGTCATCCTGGTCTACATGGTCATCGGCTTCATGTTGTACTTCGTGATGCGCGCTATGGGCGAATTACTGCTCAGCCGCACCGATTACCGCAACTTCTCCGACTTCGCCGGAGACATCCTTGGACCATGGGCTGGCTTCTTCACCGGCTGGACCTACTGGTTCTGCTGGATTGTTACCGGCGTCGCCGACGTCATTGTGATCGCCTCGGTGTACGTCACTTACTGGCTGCCAACCATTCCGCTGTGGATCCCAGCATTGGCAGTCATCGTGCTGCTGATTCTGCTGAACCTACCTTCAGTACGCGGATTTGGTGAAACCGAGTTCTGGTTCGCATTGATCAAGATTGTCGCGATTGTTGTCTTGATTGTCGTCGGCCTGGTCATGATCGTCACCGGCTTCGAGCACGATGGCGCTCAGGCTTCCTTCCTGAACCTATTCAACGGTGAAGGCGGATTCTTCGGTGGCGGACTCATGGGCTTCGTTATGGGCTTCCAAATCGCCGTCTTCGCCTTTGTTGGTATTGAGCTAGTTGGTACCGCAGCTGCTGAAACAAAGAACCCGGAACACAACCTACCAAAGGCTATCAACGCCATCCCAGTGCGTATTCTGCTCTTCTACGTAGGTTCGCTGGCCATCTTGATGTCGGTCGTTCCTTGGGATCGCTTCACCGCTGATCAGTCGCCATTCGTGATGCTCTTCTCGCTGGCAGGCCTTGGCGCTGCAGCTCACCTGGTTAACGCCGTGGTGCTGACTTCTGCGACGTCATCGGCTAACTCGGGCATCTACTCAACTTCGCGTATGGTCTTCGGACTGGCAACCGACGGTGATGCACCAAAGCTCTTCGGCAAACTCACCAGCCGTCAGGTTCCACGCAATGCGTTGTTCCTTTCCGGCGTTGTGTTGCTCAGTTCGATTGTTCTGCTGGTCTTCGGTCTGGATAAGTCCACCGGCTTCTCGGTAGTCACCACGATCTCCTCGCTGTGCTTCATGTTCGTCTGGACGATCATCTTGATCAGCTACTTGGTCTACCGCAAGCGTCGTCCGCAGGCTCATGACACGTCGGTCTTCAAGATGCCGGGCGGCACCTTCATGCCGTACGTAGTCATGGCGTTCTTCGTGTTCCTGCTGTGGGCTTTCACTAAGGATGCAGACACCTTGACTGGCCTGTTGGCAACGCCAATCTGGTTCGTTGTGGTTGGTATCGGCTATCTGTTGCTGCGCAACAATCCTCAGCATCATAAGCTGCGTCAAGCACATGTGGAGCGTGTAGCTGCAGAGAAGCGTGAGGCAGCAGCCTACCTCGCTTCGAAGAAGCACTAATAAGGATCAATCTTCCTTTTTAGGCAAAGCCGTGATCATCCGAATCCATTCGGGTGATCACGGCTTTTCTTTATCCAGGCAAGGACTGCAACGGGTCAATTATTTGGGGATATCATCGCGCCAAAGGGAAGATCTCGACTCACAAAGAGCACTTCTAGCAGTCTCATATTCTCGCCGTACCGACTAAAAGCCCATGGTGCCTCGTGCCTGATCCCGCTGGAAATCTTCGAGAAGTACAACAACGTGGTCTCATTCCACGAACAGTTATGGCCGTGCGCAAAAACTTCATTGTCCTCTAACACTGATCCTGAAAGGCCGTTGAGCAGGTACAAACTATCGGCAAAGTTCAGGCCACGAACCAAAATTCTGGATGCCCTCGCAGGCTGAGCCCGATGGTGTAGGCGTAGGGCTGGCTGAATCGGCCCGGTTCTACAAAAAGTACCTGACGTCCAAAATCACGAATGCACTGATCGCTTCTGGCCTCCACATCTGCAAGGCTCATCCCATCACACATATCGCACATGCTTGCGCTCCTTCTTACTTCGATTGCTGTCCATGAGCTCAGGCTGCTTTGCGTTGGACCTGGTGCAGCGCCTTGCGTGCCGGTCTTGATCTGCGCGATGGAGACTCGCAAACTAACAAACGTGGACGATACTCGCCCAGCGCGTCGTCGAAGTCATCAAGATCGTCAAAGTCCTCAGGGTCTTCAAAGTCGTCAAAATCCTCAAAGGCATCAAGGAGATACGCCTCGGCAGACAAGTCGTGGAACTTCAATTCTCCAAAGAAGGCTGTTCCGCTGGTTCCCTCTGTGAAATGTCGGCCGTGGTCGAGGACTTGTTCAGCAAGGTACTTCAATAAGCCAAAGGCTTCGTCTTCACTGCCGGCAAGGGTGGCGATTTCAGCGTGGCCCGAATCCTCAAGACCCTTGGTTGATGCCATGACAAGCGGCGACAGAGGAATACGGTAGGCAAACAACGCATAGCCGCGGCGCTTTATCTCTAATTCGGCCAGAAAGGCCGCTTCTTCCGCAGTGGATAAGGTGCTTCTGATCGTGCACCATTTCGTTACGAAGTCTCTCACTACTACTCCTCCTTGCATGATGTGATGTCAGCAAGTCTCACGCTGATATCAGGCTTGGAGGTTAAGAATCAAACTAGGTGTGGACAACAAAAAAGCGCTGCCCGCAATCACATCGATTGCAGGCAACGCCTTAGGTGCGACACCGACAGGTGCCTACGAGACTACTTAGCCGACTGTGCTTCAGCAGCCACCGCGGCGGCTACAGCTGGCATCACTCGATCATCCAGAGCCGAAGGAACAATGTAGTCCTCAGCCAAGTCATCACCGACCAAATCAGCGATGGCATGAGCCGCGGCGACCTTCATTTCCTCGGTAATTTTCGTGGCGCCCGAGTCCAGCGCACCACGGAAGATTCCAGGGAAGGCCAGAACGTTGTTGATCTGGTTTGGGAAGTCACTTCGTCCGGTGGCAACCACTGCCGCATACTTCTTGGCCACATCCGGCATGATTTCCGGAGTCGGGTTAGACAGCGCAAAGATGATGCCATCCTTGTTCATCTTGGCCAATGCTGCTTCGTCAAACTTCGACGAAGATAGTCCCACCACTACGTCAGCGCCTTCCAAGGCTTCAGCCAATCCGCCCATCACGTCATCACGGTTGGTGCGTCCTGCCAATTCGGCCTTGATGGGGTTCAAGTCATCACGCTCGCGGTGAATGGTTCCCCGCGAATCGAGAACGATCACGTCATCCACTCCTGCCTTGAGCAACAGGTTAGTCACGGCTACACCGGCTGAACCCGCGCCGGAGACAACAACCTTCAGCGAGCTGATGTCCCGTTTGGTCTGACGAGCGGCCCCAATAAGTGCAGCCAGGACCACCACGGCGGTGCCGTGCTGATCATCGTGCATCACTGGGATATCCAACGCTTCTATGAGGCGCTTTTCGATCTCGAAACAACGAGGCGCCGAGATGTCTTCGAGGTTTACCGCACCGAAGCTTGGGCGTAGACGAATCACTGTCTCAACGATTTCATCAACGTCGGTGGTGTTCAGTACCAGCGGGATGGAATCTAGTTCAGCGAATTCTTTGAATAGTGCGCTCTTACCTTCCATCACCGGCAGCGACGCTGCTGCACCGATGTTGCCTAGGCCTAGCACTGCGGTGCCGTCGGAGATGACGGCAACCAGACGCGAGGCCCAGGTGTGGGTGGAGTGCATGGCTGGATCATCAGCGATCGCTTGGGAAACCTTGGCTACTCCGGGAGTGTACGCAATGGACAGATCACGCTTGGACTTCAGTGGCATCTGCGACTGAACGGTGAGTTTGCCACCGATGTGAGCGTCGAATACTTCTGCATCGGTGATGGTGGACAGGTCTTTGGAGGATTCAATCGACATTGAATGATTCTTCTTTCAAGAAAGTTTTGAACGACGAAAACGCAGTACCCACAAAGCTTGTGGCATAGCGTAGGAACGCGCATGACCATTCATCCGACCGCAACAGAGCTTGACCCGACGCAATTAAGGAGGGCATCAAGCTTCTATGTACACAGTTCCCCGAGGAGCTCAGCCGGGTAAGGCTGAAGGTTCCGTCGTGGTGTGCCGGAAGATGGCTGGTCAGTACTTTCTTTAGACCTACAATTTCCACCATACGGGAACCGTTTGTCGCAATACAACCCCCTTTCGTCGTGGAGCTCTAATATGACTTGCCGTAGCAATATCCACCTCTGGTGCTCATTGCACGCACTTGGTGCGCATCTTGAGGCAAAATGAATTCCATGGCATCACCGACTTCAGCCTTGGGCAAAGTACGTACTTTCGAGTCACTCGACGAAAAGACCACCACACGGTTGCGACGCGCGCTGGATGAATCAAACGACACCACGGTGTTTGTGAATGGCACTGCACTACAGCTACCTAAGGAAGCTCATCAGGCGCTCATTGAAGTGCTCGCGCGTTTTGCCAATGGAGAGTCGGTCAGCATCGGAACTCCAGAGTTACTGCTGAACACTTCTCAGGCCGCTCAGATGGCTGGCATTTCAAATAGCTACCTTCGAAAGCTTGCTGATGCAGGAATTATCGAGGTGGAATACCGCGGCACACACCGGCGTATCCGCCCTAGCTCCATTCAGGATTGGTTAGATTCTCGCGCCGAATCCGAGAAGTAGCCGGACGAATACCTGTCCTAGGTTAAGGGCAATGGCCGCACATTGCTGAAGTTCTTGCCAACCGCGAGTTTTCCTGTTGGAATACCAAAGTATTCTATTTGAAAACACATCCTCGCATGGAGCCTGAATGCGAGGAGCGCGCTCCTTACATCAGTGGGAGCCTTGGCCAAGGAGGACCATGAGCACCGCACCCCAGTCCCTAACATCTGCCCACGAAGAATTGCTCTCCGAGCGGGCAGCAGGTATCAAACAGTCTGCGGTACGAGACGTTTTTGAACTCTCCTTGGATCCTTCATTGGTTTCCCTTGCTGGCGGCAATCCTTTTTTGCAATTACTGCCACTGGAAAAGATTGGTGAAATCTCCCAGCGCATCATCACCGAGCAGGGGCCTGAAGCGTTACAGTACGGCTCCGGTTTGGGCACCGCTCAACTCCGCGCGCAGATCCTCGATGTCATGGCCGCAGAAGGAATCACCAACGTCAAAGTTGAAGACGTAGTGGTAACCAACGGATCCCAATCGGCACAAGATATGGCCTGCAAGGTCTTCTGCGATCCTGGGGATACCGTACTGTGCGAGGACCCGACCTATGTTGGTGCGCTGAATACTTTTGAGGCCTACCAGGTCAAAGCACGTCCGGTAGGCACCGACGATAATGGTCTGATTCCTCAAGCGTTGCGTGAGCGCATCACTGAGCTGCGAGCCTCCGGGGAACGCATCAAGTTCCTCTACACCATTCCGAATTTTAACAACCCTTCAGGCATCACGCTGGCAGCCGAGCGACGCGAAGAAATCGTGGCCATCTGCCGTGAAGAAGGCATTCTGATTCTGGAAGATAACCCTTACGGAATGCTGCGTTACGAGGGAGAAGCGGCGCCAACCCTGCGCAGCTTGGATCCCGAGAACGTCATCTACATGGGTTCCTTCTCCAAGATCTTTGCACCCGGTCTACGCATTGGCTGGGCCGCAGTGCCTACCCATCTGTTCCGTCGTTTCTACTTGGCTGGCGAAGCTGTGGCGCTGTGCCCACCAACCCTGAATCAGATGATCATCAGTGCTTATCTTGAAGAGCATGACTGGAAGGGACAGATCACTAAATACAACGATCTGTACCGTTCCCGTCGCGACGCAATGCTTGATGCCCTAGAAAAGTACCTACCAGCAGAGGTCAGCTACACGCGACCTGAAGGTGGATTTTTCATCTGGTTGACTCTTCCCCAAGGAATCGACACGTATGCGCTGCTGCAACTTGGCGTGAAGGCCGGAGTCATTTTCATTCCAGGAGCGGCGTTCAGCCCAAGCGGACAGGCAGATAACAAGCTTCGTCTAGCGTTCTGCGCCGTTGATGAGGCCACCATCGCTGAAGGTGTGCAGCGTCTATCGACCCTGCTAGCTTCCGCTATCGAAGCAAACGCTAGCTAGGGTCCGCCTCTCGCTTAGCTCAGGCGACCGCCAAAGTCATCAGCGATTTCTTTGGCGGTACGTCGCAGCCTTGGCAACAGCTCTTCTTCGATGACTTCAGAGTTGTTCCGGCTGGTCTGTACCGAGATGTTCAGCGCGCCTAGAAGTTTCCCACCGCGAAGCACCGGAACAGCCAGTCCGCGCAGTCCCTCGTCGAGTTCCTGATTAACCAGTGACCATCCCTGCTCGCGGACCTTTGCCAGTTCCTTCTTTAATGCCGCAAGATCAGCCACCGTGTGTTCGGTGTACGGGTGCAGATCTACCCGCTCAAGGAATGTCTCTTGCTCGGCAGGCTCTAGGTGAGCGATCAGCACACGGCCCATCGATGTCACCCAGGCCGGCAGTCGATTGCCGATGGAGACGTTTAGCGCGTGCAGTCGTGGTGCAGTAACGCGTTCAACGTACAGAATGTCTTGGCCTTCAAGCACACATAATGAAGCGGTCTCTTCCAAGTCGCGCGCCAGAGACTGTAGGTGACCCACCGCTGCCTGTGGCAGAGTGAGTCCCGACAAATAGGCAGCACCGATATCCAAAACGCGCGGGGTCATCCGATACGCGTTGCCGTTAGCTTGTAGATAGCCAAGGTCCGTAAGGGTCAGCAGGAACCGGCGAGCCGAAGCGCGGGTCTGGTCCGTTGCCGTAGCCACTTGAGAGACTGTCAATTCGGTGTTGCCAGCTGAAAATGCGAGCAGCACGGCCAAAGTCTTATCCGCAGACTTAACAAAGTAATCTGGCCGCTCTGCCACGTGTATTTCTCCCCAGCTTTATAGGTTTCTGCTCCAGCGGTTGCTCTCAAACTGAGAGGCCAGTCGCACCGGAGCATTAGGCGCTCCATACCCATCGTAGCTAGAACGACGTTCAACTACCTCCAAGAACATGTTGCCAATGGTCTTGGTGTAGAAATGCAAGAACTCCCCCGCTTCATCACGATCATAGAGCAGGTGCAATTCTTTGAGCGTTGTGAGCAGTTGCGAATCAAGGTCAAAGCGTGCGGCCAAGTCTTCATAGTAGTTCGCCGGAACCTGCAAGAACTCCATGCCTCGTGCGCGAGCATCCTTGGCCAACCCAATAATGTCCTCGGTGCGCAGGGCAACATGTTCTGGATATTCATGGTTGCGCTCGATGGCGCTCTCCAGACCATGCGGAACAATATTCAACGCCAGACGCACGCTGGAATCCTCGGTGGAAAGCACCTGCGAACGCACCAGACCCATGGGGCTAGGAACTTCGGTTCCCGGCTGTGCTTTGAGGTTGATGACACTGCTGTAAAACAGCACGGATTCATCAAAGCACTGCCATGGTTGAGCCAGGTTGATGTGGTCAATGCACAGGATGGGCCCATCGTTGACGCCCGTATTAGGCAGCGTCGCTTCTTCAAATTCAATGATCCAGTTTTGTGTATTCTCTGGCGAACTAAAGAAAATCTCGGTGCTGTCAGGGGCAACAAATCCTGGAAGTTCTTGTTCATTAAAGCTTCGCAAGCGCGGGACCTTGGTGGCCAACAAGCTGTTGCCCCGTTCGCCGCTCGCACCGGGATCTAGTACCTGAACGCCAAAACCGGACACCGCTGCTTCAACTCCGCGACTGCGCTGCGAGTTGATGATGATCCGCGCGTCCCCCGAGGTCCATAGCTGCACCGGCTTACGGCGGTGTTGGCCGCGGAAACTAAAGCCCAGTTGGGCCAGCATCCCGCCGACAAGTTCAGGATCCTCGGTACGAATCTCAGCAAAGTCGAATCCGGTGGCGTCTTGAATGCCCGGAAGTTCTTTGAGCTCCAGCGCGTACTGTTCGCCGTTGGATTTTAGTAGCTGTGCCGTCTGAGACTGAAGCCATTGCAGGGACCGCAGGCCGTCGATGGCAGTACGCTCTACGTTGGACTGACGGAATACGTCATTGAAGATTTCAAGGGAAATGATGCCGCTGTACCCCGAGCGCACCAGTTCCGCCAAGAACTGATCGAGTGCAAATCCACCCTGCCCCGGGAAGAGCCGGTAGTGGCGGGACCACGACAAGATATCCATCGAAAGCACTGGGGCGTCAGCCAACTGAACAAAGAATATTTTCTCGCCAGGGATATTCGCAATCTCTGCCGGGTCATCCCCGCGCGAAAGAATGTGAAAGCTATCGATGCACAGGCCCACATTCGCGCGGTCCACCTGCTTCACGATCTCCCAAGAGTGCTGATAGGTGTCAACGTACTTGCCCCAGGCCAGCGCCTCATAGGCAATGCGCACATTGTATTTTGCCGCCAGATCCGAGAGCTGTCGGATCTGCTCGATAAACACTTGGTCGTCGTTGATGGTTGCGGTGCCAACGTTGGAGCACAACAACATCAAATCCATGCCCAGTCGATTCATGAGTTGGAACTTCGCTTCGGCCCGATGCAGGTTAGCTTTCAGCTGACTCTCGGTGACTCCCTCAAAATCTCTGAAGGGTTGGAACAGATCCAAGGTTAGCCCCAGGCGTTGCGCCATGGCTTTGACTTCTTCTGGTGACATCGGGCTAACCAAGAGGTCTTGTTCAAAGATTTCGATGCCGTCAAACCCTGCTTTGGCGCAGGCCAGCAGTTTCTCTTCGAGTGTTCCTGAGAGGCATACGGTGGCGATGGATGTACGCATTACAGTCCCTTTTCCAGCAGTTCCAGCAGGTGCTCGCGCACCTGCTGGGCATCTGGCTTGATGCCGGTGATGATTTCAAAAGCGTCCACGGCTTGTCCCACAGCCATATGTCCGCCGTCCAGAACTTGGCAGCCCAAGTTTCGAGCGGCCACGATCAGTTCTGTATCCACCGGGCGGTAGATGCAATCTGCGACCCAGTGTCGGGCTTCCAGAGCGGCAATATCTAGTGGCACCCCTGGGTGGTGATGCATGCCAATCGGCGTGGCATTAAGTAGCCCATCAACTTGTGCCAGCAACTCAGGCACCTGATCTGGCGTGGCAGCGTGGATGCTGGCCTTGGGGAAGTTTTTGCGAAGTTCTTGGACTCGATGATTCACGCGCTCTTCATCAAGATCAACGATATGCAGTTCTTGGGTTCCAGAATCCAGCAATGCGCACGCGACGGCGGCACCGGCGCCGCCGGCTCCTAGCTGCAGGACGCGCTGCTTGTTAGCTGCGGGAAGACCGGTGTCGAGAGCGCGAGAGAATCCTGAGGCGTCGGTGTTGTGCCCGTGGAATTTGCCGTCGGTGATGACCACGGTGTTAACCGCACCGATGGCTTTGGCGGTGGGTGAGATGTCATCTAAGTGATCAAGTACGAGTTGTTTGCAAGGATGGGTAACGTTGAATGCGTTAAAACCAAGCTTTGCTCCGGCAATGAGCAATTCTCCGATGTCGCTGGCCGGTAGTTTCAGTTCGGTCAGGTCAATAGGCCGGTAGAGGTATCGCAGACCGTGAACCTCGGCAGCTCTTTCGTGCATCGGTGGGGTGAGCGACGGCATCACACCATCACCGATCAAACCGACCAGATAAGACTCAGCACGTGTACTCATTTTCTCCCGCAACTCTTCTTGTTTACTTCAGGTATTGCCTGAGATGTGATTTACATCTACTGTAATGCAATGAACACATTCCGAACAAGTGTACGCATAGCGAACAGTGTTCTTGAGCTTCAGCTTTAAACACTCGACGAGGAGTACCTCCGATGCCATCTCCAGATAGCCTCAACGCATCAGCCGATTCAGGCAGTCAGGGCCGCACCCCGGTCAAAGCTGCCGTCGCTAGCTTCATGGGAAGCGCTGTTGAATACTATGACTTCTTCATCTTCGGTTCAGCGGCTGCACTGATTTTTCCGCACATATTCTTCCCTGGTACAAACACCAACGCCGCCGTTATGTCGCTGGCTACCTTCGGCTTCGCCTATGTCGCCCGGCCAGTTGGCGCGATCTTTGTGGGCCACTTTGGTGATCGCATTGGACGGCAAAAAGTCTTGATGTTCACCCTCATCTTGATGGGTGGTTCAACCTTCCTTATCGGCTGCCTGCCTACCTTTGACCAGGTCGGCTGGCTGGCGCCTATCTTGTTGGTCTTCGCCCGCCTCTGCCAAGGACTGTCGGCAGCTGGCGAGCAGGCAGGTGCTTCCTCTATGTCACTGGAGCACGCGCCGGATAACCGCCGTAGCTTCTTCACCTCGTGGACGTTGACGGGCACTCAGGGTGGTCAGATTCTTGCCGCCATGATCTTTATTCCTGTGGTGGCCTTGCCTGATGAGATCAAGTATGGCATCGGCTGGCGTATCCCGTTCTGGCTTTCGGCCCTGGTTGTTATCGTTACCTTCTTCATTCGTCGTTCGTTGAATGAGACTCCAGAGTTTGAAGAAGCCAAGAAGAACAATGAAATCGCCAAGCTTCCGTTGGCTGTACTGCTTCGTTTCCACTGGAAGGACGTTCTGCGCGTCGTATTCTGTGCCTTCATCGCAGCCGTTTCTACCGTTTATGGAACCCTGGCTATTTCCTACGGCAAGACCATCGGCAACATGGACGAATCCATTACTCTCTGGCTGGTTGTCGCCGGTAATATCGGCGCCCTGATCACGCAGCCATTCTTCGGCATGCTCGCGGACAAGATTGGCCGCAAGCCGGTATTCATCTACGGCGCGCTAGCATCAGCGGCCATCATGCCGTTCTACCTGCGCTCCATGGAATCAAGCAACGCACTACTGCAGTTCACGCTGTCGGTCCTAGTCTTCTCCTGCGCATACGCTGCAGCGAACTCGGTATGGCCAAGCTTCTACGGCGAAATGTTCTCTTCGCAGGTACGATTCTCCGGACTGGCAATCGGTACTCAGTTGGGCTTCCTCATGGCAGGCTTCGCGCCATCCATCGTGGCTGCACTCGGCGGGTTGGAAGCCAATGGCTGGATTCAGATCAGCTTGTTCACCGCAACAATTTCCGTGGTCGCTTCAATTTCTGCGCTGACCGCACGCGAGACTTACCGCGTACCTACCAAGGAACTGGGCCACATCATCCAGAAGGTCTCCTAGCTAAAAATAACTGACCTGGTCGCTTCAGCGTTTTTCTTGGAGCAACAAGACCACTAAACATCCCGGCAGCGTGACTACAGTCTTTTGCGAAAGACTGATCATGCTGCCGGGTTTGTGCTTTAAGGAGCACCACAGTTCTTCGTCTACTGGCTTGCGTGGCCCTGACCGGTAGCGATCTCCAAGAGTGTTAACTCATTGGAATTCAAGACTCTCTTCTCTGACCAGATTGCTCGCAGCTCCCGCAACAGGGCCGGACCTGCAAACGGCACCTCGACCAGACTCCCCTGCGTCAGCTGATTTTCAACGGCCAGTTGGCTCAGTACCGCCGGCCCCATTCCGCCGGCAACACACTGCCCGATGGTTGCGTTGCTGTTGAACTCAGCAATCGGTTTGGGCCTGACCACGGTGGAGATCGAGTCCAAGAACGCGCGGGTCCCCGACCCTTCTTCACGTTCAATCAGTGCAGTGCCCTGCAGTTCTTCGAGACTCAGCGATTCTGTGCGTGAGGCCCATGGGTGAGTCGGGGCGACAACGATGAGCATTTCATCTCTAAAGACTTCAGTGCTTTGGACATTGGACGGCAACTGTGGAGTCTCAACAAATCCAAAGTTCAGCTTCTCTTGCTCAATTGCCTCGATCACGTCATGCGAATTCATGATGCGCATTCGCGGGGTGACGTTGGGTAGTTGCTGGTGCAGCCGCCCGATCCATAACGGAGCCAAATACTCGGCTACCGTCATGCTGGCGCCAAATTCGAGCTCGGCCTGGCCATGCTCTGCCAACGATTGAACTCCGGCAGCAAAAGCGTTCACGCCAGCTAAAGCTTCGCGTGCCCACTGGACCGTCAGTGCGCCTTTTGGTGTCAACGTTGAACCGCTGGTTTTCCTTGTCACCAAGGCATAACCCAATCGACGTTCCAGAGTTTTTAACGCTCTGGATGCATTGGATTGAGCCATACCGGCAGCACGCGCTCCAGCGCTAAGGCTGCCATGATCAGCGATGCCTACCAGCAGTTCCAAAGAAGAGAGCTGGAGCCAATGAGTCATGCTCTGCGGTGACGACAAGACGCTATCCATATCATGATCATATGCCCGTGATAGCCAGAAGGTGAATACTGCTGGGGACCATTGAGGCGAAGACTTAGAAGTATGAACCAGCACCTAGCTTCCCCGATGCGGTCCACCGAAATTCTGGCGTCTTCTAAACGGACGCCGACTGCGGCGACCGGGGTCTTGCTTTGCCTGGCGGTTGGCGCGCTGTGCCTACTGGCCAACCACTACTTCAACTCACTGAGCGCCTTGCTCCTGGCCATCGTTCTTGGCATCGTGTGGCGAAATCTTGTATCAGTTCCTCAAAACCTTGATCCCGGGATTGCGGTGTCGGGCAAGAGCCTCTTACGTCTGGGAATTGTTGTCATGGGATTTCAACTCTCACTGAATTCAATTCTGAGCCTTGGTCCCGGTGTGCTCCTAGTAGTGCTTTTATCTGTATCGGTGACTTTTCTTCTCACCGCATGGATTGGAAAGCTTCTAGGTTTGGAGCTTGAACAGCGCCTGTTGATTGCCTTTGGCTTTTCTATTTGTGGTGCCGCAGCTGTTGCCGGCGCGGAGGGAACCATCAAAGCCAAAGAGCATCAGGTGGCCACCGCCGTGGGGCTGGTGGTTCTATTTGGCACGCTCATGATTCCGGCCATGCCTGCCATAGCCATGGTGTTGGGTCTAGATGAGCACGGTGCGGGAATGCTTATTGGAGCATCCACCCATGAGGTGGCGCAGGTAGTGGCAGCAGCCGGTTCGGTCGGTAGTGCTGCGTTGAGCGTTGCTGTCACTGTCAAGCTTGCCCGGGTTTTGCTTCTTGCCCCAATAGTCGCCGGCGTTGGAGTGTACATGCGGACCAAGCACTCGGTTCACGGAGAAAAGCATCCCCCGCTGGTGCCGCTGTTCATCGTTGGCTTTGTCGCCACGATGCTGTTGCGCAGCACTGTGGACCTACCAGAGGCAGTACTTCATAGTGCTTCAGTAGTTCAAACACTGCTGTTGTCCTCGGCCATGTTTGCACTCGGTCTGGGAGTTCACTTACGCAGCATCTTCTCCAAAAGCGGCAAGACTCTACTACTAGCTCTGGCCGCAACGGGGACCATCATTGCGGTTGCTGCCAGCGGGACCCTACTTTTCCCGCCAGCCTAAAAGCGCAACAGCCTGGAAATTGAGTCGGCGTAATCTAGCGTGCGCTCCATCCTCCATCCATTGTGTAGGAAGCTCCGGTAACCATTCCCGCCGCATCGGCGCTTAGCCAGGTCGCTAAGGAGGCCACTTCCTCGGGCTCAACAAGCCGTTTGATCGCGGCCTCGGTGAGCATGATCTTTTGAACTACATCTGCCTCTGGAATCTGGTGAATCTTCGCCTGATCCGCAATCTGCTTTTCAACCAACGCCGTGCGGACATAGCCCGGGTTGATGCAATTACTGGTGATCCCGTGCTCCGCTCCTTCAAGCGCAGTCACTTTCGAAAGCCCTTCCAACCCATGTTTGGCCGAAACATAGGCGCTCTTAAACGCGCTGGCCCGCAAACCATGGACCGATGAAATATTGATGATTCGACCAAAACCGCGTTCGCGCATTCCCGGCAACGCGGCACGAATCAGCAAGAACGGCGCCTCCAACATCAGCCGGTGAATCAGTCGCCATGCTTCTGGATCAAATTCATGGATGGGAGCTACTCGCTGCACTCCTGCGTTATTGATCAGGATGTCGGTATCAACACTGCAGCTTTCCAATGCTTTGGTATCCGATAGATCCACCGCCCATGCTTTGCCGCCCAGACTCGCCGCGGCCTGGTTGGCGGCCTCTTCATTAAGATCTGCGATAGTCACGATGGCACCAGCGTCAGACAAGGACTGTGCACAGGCCAAGCCGATACCCGAGGCTCCTCCAGTCACCAAAGCTCTGCGGCCTTGCAAACCATTTCCACTGTTCACAGGCTGCTTCAATTCTTGAGTCATTGGCTTTGTTACCCCTTCTTGCGCGTCATTGCGATGCAGACCTGAGTTGCAAGTCTCACTGCAAAGTTATGGCTCTGAGACATTCCGGGTCAACGATTTCGTGTTGTGCAGATTCCGCAGGTCAGTGTGCGTTCGTGCACGGTCCAGCATTCAAAAGTGAAACTTGCGTGCTCAAGTATTCATAGGATCCTGCTACAAACAGCAGGCAATGGCCAAAGAATGCCTTGCGAATATCAAGGTACAAACTTCAAGACATTCAACTACCAAAGGGCCATCATGAGACCATTTGCTCAACAGCGTCGAACCTCCCGGCGTATCAGCGCCGCAGTCGCTGCCACCAGCGTGGCCGTCATCGGGCTCGGGGCCATCGTTACAGCTTCGCAAACCGACGAGTCTGTGCAGTCCCAAGAAGTTGCACCAGCCTCAGAAAACACCACCACCGATAGCTCAACTACCGATTCATCAACTGACACCGGAACTGATTCCAGCACCGGTTCGACCACCGAGTCTTCCACTGGCTCAAGCTCTGACACCAGCACCGATGAGTCGGCTACTGATTCGGGCACCGACACCTCTTCCCAGTGGGATACCCCAAGCGACGAGGATTCTTCTGCAGTCACCCCGGGTTCTGGCGGTTCGGTCAGCGGCAAGTCTTCGGGGTCCTAAGATGAACAACAAAATTACCTGGCGTATCTGGGGTCTGGAAGCCAGCCTGGCTGTTCACGACGGCAAACAAATTCAGCAGGCCAAAGCCCTCGTGGATTCAGTACTCACCGATGTGGAACTAGCAAGTAGTCGCTTCCGTGATGATTCAGAATTGATGCACCTTGCCCGCACAGGTGCTAATGCAACCCCAATTTCCGCCACCCTCGCCATGCTGGTTGATGGCGCATTACAGTCAGCTAGGGCCAGTGACGGGAATGTTGACCCGTTGCTTGGACATGATCTCGTTGAATCGGGCTATGACCGCGACATCCAGCAGCTGCCACAAACTTCCGTGCACGGTGTGCAGATCAGCCAACGCCCACTGCGCCCCATCTTGTGGCCACAGATCAAGCTGGAGGGAAACAAGCTCACCTTGCCGCAGGGCACCGCGCTTGATTTGGGTGCTACTGCCAAGGCGACGGCCGCAGACTGGGCCGCAGCCAGAGTTGCCGAAGAGCTGAACACCGCCGTACTGATCTCGTTAGGTGGTGACATCGCCACCGCCGGAGTAACCGATGCTCCATGGCAGGTGATAATTCAAGACACCGAGGATGATCCTGGGCAGCAGATTTCGTTGCAAGCCGGTTTTGCCCTGGCTACCTCCAGTACTCGCAAACGTCGCTGGAGTAACCGCGGATTGCCTATGCACCACATCTTGGACCCAGCATTTGGCCTACCAGCCGAACCACTTTGGTCCAGCATTACGGTGGCAGCCCCAACCTGCCTGGTGGCCAACACCTACAGCACCGCGGGCATTGTGCGTGGGACCAAGGCTTTGGACTGGTTTGAATCATTAAATCTCGCGGCCCGATTGGTGGACTCCGATTTTCAGGTACACCGCACCTCACGCTGGCCAGCACCTGCCAGCGAGGAAAGTAGCACAGAAGGGCAGATGAGCCTTTATGGATGAGCTCTTTTGGTCCATCGCGCGCACCAGCGGCATCATCAGCCTTTCCCTTCTCACCGGGTCAGTTTTGCTGGGTATCCTTAATCGTTCGGGCCGCCCTTTAGGCAAGCTTTCGCGCTACACGTTGAGCCTAATGCACCGCAGTTTCTCCCTGCTCGCTTTGCTGTTTGTGGGTCTGCATGTGCTGAGCCTGCTCGCCGATTCCTACGCGAAGATGCACGTCATTGATCTCTTTGTCCCCTTCTTGGGCGAGACCAAACCTTTTTGGCAGGGCTTAGGAACAGTGGCATTGCTGTTGATGCTGCTTATAACGATCACCGGGTTGCTTCGACAGAAAATCAGCCAAGGCGTCTTCAACGGCATCCATCTTTCCTCCTATTTGCTGTGGCCGATTTCAGTAGCGCACGGGTTGGGCAACGGCACCGATGCAACCAGCCTTTGGTACCAAGGCGCCACCATTGTGAGCATCGTGCTCTTCCTTGCCGCCATCATCTGGCGCATCACCTCGAACTACCACGACCATGCGGCTGCCCGCCGCCAAGCCCGCGAAGGAGTCAAGCAATGACAACCACCAGCATTCCAACTGCCCCTTTGGGCACACTGGATGAACCGCGGCTTCTCACAGCCGGACCCCAAGCACGATTGGCTGAACACCTTTCAGCTTTCGGACCACTACCCAAAGCCACCAAAGATCGATGGATCTTGGCTGAATGGAAGCTCTCTAACCTGGCCGGACGCGGCGGTGGGGCCTTCCCCACCTCCCAAAAGATCGCCGCAGTACTTCGTTCGGTGGCTCGCACCGGCCGCGCACCGGTAGTGATTGGCAACGGCTCTGAAGGCGAACCACTCAGCCACAAGGACCGCATGATGTTAACCCACGCACCTCATCTGGTACTCGATGGGCTGGCGCTGACCGCCAGGATCATCGGTGCTAATGAAAGCTATCTTGTTGCTGAAGCCGTGGACCACCCGCTGCTCAAACAAGCGCTGGCCGAACGCGGCGACACTCAGGTTGAATTGCATGCCAGCGAAGACCATTTCCTGGCCGGGCAAGCTACCGCCGTACTTTCCTCTTTGGAAGGTGGCGCATCACTGCCACAAAATCCACGTTGGCATCTGAGTGATCTCGGGCTGGGCGGTGCCCCAACGCTGTTACTGAATGTGGAGACCCTGGCTCATCTGGCACTCATAGCCCGTTACTCCGCCATGTGGTTTCGGACCGTCGGGACCAACAAGGATCCGGGCAGTCGGTTACTGACCGTCCATGACCAAGGCCAATATCAAGTGGTAGAGGTGCACGGCGGATGCACACTGGACTTGGTGCTGGATCAGTTGGGCATCAACCCGCATTCCGCGCAGGCGGTACTGGTGGGCGGCTTCCATGGGACGTGGAGTAGGAACCTGTCGACGCGGCTGGTCACTGACATCAACAAGTATCCCGGCACAGAAACAATGGCTGCTGGAGCTGGGGTCATTGAACTTCTCCCACATGGCAACTGCCCATTAGTCCGAACAGCCGAAATCGTAAACTACCTGGCTAAGTCTTCGGCCGGCCAGTGTGGACCATGTGTGCATGGTCTGCCGACCCTGGCTCGTGACATGCATGCCCTGGCTACGTTGTCTGAAGACTTTGAACTCCCAGAACGCATCGCCCGACTCAGCTCTTTAGTGACCGGTCGCGGGGCCTGCCATCACCCGGATGCTACCGCCCGACTGGCGCTGAGTTCCTTGCAAATCTTTGACGATGAACTCACCGCCCACCTGAACGGAACCTGCCTACATACATCGGAGATGCACTCATGAGCGCCGAACTACACATTGATTGGACCCGCTGTCAGGGACGCGGACTGTGCGTTGAACTCTTACCCGAATCACTAGCTTCTGATCCTTGGGGATACCCGTTGTCTCGAACGTCAAACCCAGAAGGTTCGGCAATGCTCACGGTGTCTGACACGCAGCTTCCAGCAGCTAAAGAGTCCGTCAAAATGTGTCCGCTGGCGGCACTGTCTCTGCGCGAAGAACGCTCCTAGCGCTCGGGTGAGGGCCACTAGTTGCTGGCTTAGCCCCAGATAACAGGACATACTGGTGCTCATGAGCCAACAACGCCTCGTGCCCACCGATACCGTCCCGATTCGTCGAGCAGCCAGTGTGCTGATGCTGCGTGAACGGGTTGATGGGCTGGAGGTATTTGTTCAGCATCGGGTGTCCACCATGGACTTCGCTGCCGGCATGGTGGTATTTCCAGGTGGCCGAGTAGACCCGCAAGATGGTGAATCTGTAAACCGCGGAGAGCTTGATGCCGCGATCATTGAGGCACACCGCCAGCAATGGGCCAACACCGCCGTATGGGATGAAGGCGAAGGACAAGCGCATCAAAAGGCCGGAGAAATTCTGGCGGCTGCACTTCGTGAAGTTTTTGAAGAAACCGGCCTGAGACTTCAGGCTGATCAGCTGTTCCCGTGGGCTAATTGGGTAACTCCGCAGGGATTCCCCCGCCGATTTGATACCTACTTTTTTGTTGCAGCCTTAGACCCAGAACAAGCACCAGCACATCAAACTACCGAGGCCGTACGCTCCCATTGGGCCAAGCCTGCCGAGCTATTTGCGGCGCAGGAGCGTGACGAACTAAAAATGATGCGTCCTACCCAACGCACCTTGCTTGATGTCATGGCATTGGACGGAATCGACGCGGTCATCTCTTCCACACCTCTCATCCACGCGGTCCATCCGGATCCCAAAGACTCATTATCTGCTAACCCGGTGAGCGCTGCAGAACTCCTGACCGGCAACAACCAGAATCCGCTAAGCGGTTAAGTCTTGAGCTCTTTTAGGTGTTGATCTCTTCGCGCGAATCAAATTCGTCGCGTGCTTTGAGCACCTTAGCTGCGTGCTGTTCTGACCAACGACGCAGAATTTCCATGGGATCAAGCAGGCTGAGTCCAACATCAGTGAGTTCGTAGTCCACACGAACCGGCACCTGCGCAAAAACCGTACGCTTGACCAGTCCGTCGCGTTCTAAGGTGCGCAGGGTGCTGGTCAGTACCTTTGGGGTGACGCTACCGATCCGCGAACGTAATACAGAGAAACGTTGTGGTCCTTCAGCAAGCGCGAGCAGCACCAGAGGTGTCCATTTATCCCCTAGTCGTTGCATAATTTCACGTGAAGGACAGTTTTGCACGAAGACGTTAAATGACTCATGGCTATCCATTAGGAAACCTAGTTTCGTTGTAGTAGTCAGTATTCAAAGGATACCATCGTGTCATAACGCATTCCACTACCAAGGAGATTCACTATGAAGATTGCAGTTTACGGAGCCACTGGCATGGTCGGCACTGAAGTTGTTGCAGAAGCCATTTCCCGCGGACACGAAGTCACCTCGGTAACTCGTTCAGGCAACGAAGTTGCCGGCACCACCGCCGTCGCAGCTGAACTCAACGACATCGCAACCTACCGCGATCTAGGCAAGAACAATGACGTTATCGTCATTTCCGTGCCACCATCGCGCACGGGCGGGGATCACCAGGAATACCTGGATGCCTTCGAGGAAATCACCGAAACCCTCATCCCAGCTCGCCTGATCGTTGTTGGCGGCGCAGGCGCAACCGAAGTTAACGGTGTTCGCTTGGTCGAAAGCCCAGACTTCCCAGAAGCTTACAAGGCTGAAGCACTGACCGCAGCAGCTGTTTATGACATGTTCACCTCGGTCTCTGGAATCACCTGGACCGTTGTTGCACCAGCTCCAGTGATTGCACCAGGTCGCCGCACCGGTAGCTACGCGCAGGGCACCGATTCACCTGCTGGCGATTTTGTTTCCAGCCAGGACTTCGCCGTCGCAATTCTCGACGAAATCGAAACTCCAGCTCACGAGAACCGTCGCCTGACCGTAGCCAGCGAAAAGTAAAAACTGGCGTTGCCCAACCTGCGTTGAAGTTCGTCAGATCGGCGCCATAGTGCGCCGATCTGACGAATTCTCTGCACAGGGCTAAAGTTGGAATGGTCATTCCACTAGCTCACCGAGGTAAGTCACTTCTCATGCAACGCAACTCGCGCTCTTCGCGCATTCTGGCCGGGGCTTTTGCCCTGCCTCTGATCGGCGCACTTCTGGCCAGCTGCTCATCTGCGGGCAGCACCGGCTCATCAACACAAGATGCAAAACCGGTCACCGGCGGCACCATGGTTTACGCTTCGGGCGATGCCGAGCCAAGCTGCCTCGATCCGCATGTGGGCGGCAATTACCCACAAGCCCTGGTAGCAAGCCAATTCCTTGAATCCTTGTTCACCAAAGATTCTGAAGGCAAGATCATCCCTTGGCTGGCCGAAAAGACCGAAGTCTCCGAAGACGGATTGACCCGCACGATTACCTTGCATGACGGTATCAAGTTCACCGACGGCACCAAGCTCACCGCCGAGGCAATCAAAAAGAACATTGAACACCTCAAGGACCCAAACACCGCTTCCTCCACCGGCTACCTCGCGGTGGGCAAGGTTGTTCGGGTTGAGGTTAAAGATGAGCTGACCGCGACGCTGAAACTCTCCTCCCCAGATAACGCTCTGCTTGAATCGCTCTCTATGCCTTGGACCGCCATCGCGTCCCCCAAAGCACTAGAGCGAGATCAGGCCACCAATTGCACTTCGCCAGTTGGCACCGGTCCCTTCAAGGTGGCTTCGTGGGAACATCAGAAGGCCGTCAATTTGGTCCGCAACGATGACTACGTCTTGCCGGTCCCTAATGATCAGCGTGCTAATTCCACGTCTTACCTCGACGGCATTACCTGGCGCTTCATCCCGGAAGCGGCCACCCGTTATGCCGCCCTGCAGTCCGGCGAAGTTGATGTCATTGATAACGCCCAGCCAGATACCATCGCGTCTGCAGCAGATGCTGGCCTAGGCCACCTGGATGCACCGCGTCCGGGTTCGGCAAACCGCATTGAGCTCAACAGCTCCAAGGCACCATTTAATGACCAAAAAGTGCGTGAAGCCTTTATCCGCGCAGTGGACGCCAACACCGGTGTTGGCGCATTATTCTTCGGCACAGCGAAGCGTAGCTACTCGTTGCTCTCCTCGGTAGAACCACTGGGTTACTCCGATGAAGCGCTCTTTGGCACCGATACTGCCAAGGCCAATACCCTGCTTGATGAGGCCGGCTGGAGCGAACGTGATGCTCAGGGTTACCGCACCAAGAATGGCAAGCGCCTTTCCGTGCGTTTCCCGGTATCCACCAACCAGTCTGTACCTGCCGAGCAGTCCCTGTTTGAGCAGTTCCAAGCACAGGCCAAGGCCGTGGGCTTTGAAGTGAAGATCGACTTGCTTGACCTGTCCAGCTGGTACGGCGCACTGGCCAAGCATGAGTACAACCTAGTCTCGGCTCCTTACACCAAGGTTGGCCCATCGGTACTGCGCGTTCTGTACCACTCCGATTCCACCGTTCCAGCACCGTCGGGTTACTTCGCCAACAATGCACAGGTGAAAAACGACAAACTAGACAAGTTACTGGTGCAGGCCGAAGAGACCGAGGACGAAGCGCAGCGCGCATCGCTCTACGAGCAGGCACAGAAGATTGTGCTTGAGGGCTACTACGTTTTGCCGCTCTATGACCAGCAGAACCACTTCCTCTACGGCAAGAACGTGCACGGTGTCGGCGCCACCACTGCGGTGTCCTCCCCGATCTACTTCGACACCTTCTTGGATCAGTAACATCTGATGAACACGCTGGCTTGGGCCGGTCGCAAGGTCGGCGGGGCGTTGGTGGTGTTATGGCTGGTGGCTTCGGCCATCTTCATCGCCATCCGGTTGATCCCCGGCGACCCGGCCGAGGCAATTATGGGCGGACCAGGCTCTCAAGCCTCCGCTCAAGCTTTGGCCGCGGCCCGAGCCGAGTATGCACTGGACCAACCGGTCATCACCCAGTACTTGCTGTACCTAGGCAAGCTCGCCACCTTTGATTTTGGCACCTCCTATTCGCTGAAACAGCCGGTGACCCAGGTAATGGGCGAGGTACTGCCCAACACCTTATGGCTATCGTTGATGGCGCTGGCCGCCGCCTGGCTTTTGGCGCTCTGTTTTTCTGCACTGGCCATGCGTGCAGGCCGCATCGGATCCCAGGTGGGTAACCTGCTAGAGATCATTGCTGCTGCGGTTCCACACTTCTGGCTTGGTGCCGTGCTGATCATGCTCTTCTCCTCAGCGCTGGGTTGGCTTCCAGCGGTGGATAACGGCACCGGCCACGGGTTGGTACTTCCGATTCTCACCCTGGCTCTGCCTTTGGCTGGATTCCTCACCCAGCTAATGCGAGATTCACTCAGCGAAGCGATGGGTAGCCAGTTTGCGCTGGCCGCCCGAGCTCGCGGTGAAAGCCGACTGAAACTCTTCTGGCGCCATGGCCTGCGCCATGCCGCCCTGCCCGCACTGAGCCTGACCGGTTGGGCATTTTCTTCATTACTCTCCGGCGCGGTAGTGGTTGAGGCGATTTTTGCCCGCCCGGGACTGGGACGTTCTTTACTCTCAGCGGTGCTGGCCCGGGATATTCCCATGGTTACCGGCATCGCTTTGTTCTCCGCGTTGGTTTACATCGTGGTCATGGCCATCTCCGAAGGCATTGAACGAATGATCAATCCAGCAGGTGAGTCACGATGAGCCGCACCGCAAAAATCTGTTGCCTACTGGTTATCGGCCTATGGCTACTGATGGCGTTGGCACCATCTGTTTTGGCTCCCGGTGACCCACTGGCCATCAACCCAACGCAAGCGTTTGCAAAGCCAGGGCTGGCCCACTTTTTCGGTACCGACGAATCGGGCCGCGATATCTATACTCGCGTCATCCACGGGGCCGGCGATTCGCTAGCCATTGGTTTGGCCGCGACGGCATTGGGCATGGGACTAGCCATCGTGCTGGGCACCATTGCTGCGCTGTCTCCGCGCTGGCTTGATGAGATCATACTGCGCATCCTTGAGGCCCTCTACGCTATTCCATCTCTGTTGATGGCCCTGCTGATCATTGCTTTCACCGGGCCCGGCGTCGGACCGGCCATCGTTGCCGTGGGCCTGTCAACGGCCCCTGGTTATGCCCGACTGGTACGCAGCCAAATCCGTAGTCTGAAGAATTCAGAGATGCTTGAAGCTGCCACGGTCCTAGGACGTGGCACGTGGCGCAAGTCGCGCAACCACTTAATCCCGAACGCACTGAAACCACTGTTGGCGCTGGTCACCTTGGGCATCGGTCAAGCAGTGATTTGGGCGGCAGCGCTATCCTTCCTCGGCTTGGGCACGCCCCTTCCAGCACCTGAGTGGGGCGCCATGTTATCGGCAGGACGCACCTACCTTCACCTCGCGTGGTGGATGAGTCTGTTCCCTGGCTTGGCCATCGTTGCCGTGGCAGTTTCTGCAACCCTGATTGGCCGCGCTTTGGGCGGAAAGGTGAAGTCACTATGAGCGAGCAAACTCTGATCACCGTCAAAGATCTGTCCGTAAGTTTTGACGGAACACCGGCAGTAAAAAACATTTCCTTTACCGTTCAGGCGGGAAAGGTCCTTGCCTTGGTGGGCGAATCAGGGTCTGGAAAATCGGTGACCGCACGAAGTCTTCTCGGACTTTCCGGTGGCACCGTCACCGCAAGTACCTTGGACATCTGTGGGCACGATGCTCGTTCGCTTTCGGACCGAGCCTGGCAGAAAATCCGCGGAAATACTCTCTCCCTGATCTTGCAAGATGCCTTAATGGCGTTGGATCCTTTACGCCCGGTGGGACGCGAGATCAATGACGGGCTCAAAGAACACACTGCGTTGAAATCCGCAGAACGCAAACAGCGAGTTCTCGAAGTGCTCAAATCCGTACGCATGCCAGAACCTGAGGTGCGAGCCAATCAGCGCTCCACCGAACTCTCGGGCGGTATGCGTCAGCGTGCGTTGATTGCGCAGGCTTTGGTTGGCAACCCGCAGGTGGTCATTGCCGATGAGGCCACCACCGCGTTGGACTCGCAACTTACCGCTCTAGTCCTCTCGCAGCTTCGCGCGCTGAAACAACAGGGCCGTGGCATCCTCATGATCAGCCACGACTTGGCCCAGGTAGCCCACCTCGCCGATGACATTGCAGTGATGCGCCACGGTGAGATTGTTGAGTCCGGGCCTACACAGCAAATCTTGGAACACCCGCAACATGACTACACCCGCAAGCTCTTAAGGGCCGTGCCTTCCTCGGTCCCTCGCTTCACCGCGCTCTCGGATCTTGGAGCCGAGGAAACAACAAGTCCGGCACGAAAGATTCAGGACTCCGAACAACACTCCCCGGCATTGTCGGTAAAAGACTTATCCAAGAGCTTCGGCAAGCACCTAGCCGTCAGCTCGGTCAGCTTTGAGCTACCGCGAGGTAAAACGCTGGGCATTGTGGGCGAATCAGGCTCGGGAAAAACCACGACCGCGCGTATGGTTTTGGGTTTGGAAAAGCCCGATAGCGGCACCGTCGAATTGCTCGGCGAGCGCTTCGCCCCCAGCACTGCCTCACAGCGACAGAACCTGCGAGAGCAGATGGGTGCGATCTATCAGAACCCGCTGGGCTCATTTGATCCGCGCTACACCGTAGGACAGTTGCTCACCGATGCGTTGAGCCGCGGAAAATCCAAGCGCGCCAGCGAATACCGAAAGCCCGTAACTCAGCTTTTGGAACAGGTAGAACTTTCCGCAGACCTCTTGGCCCGCAACCCACGCGAGCTCTCCGGGGGTCAGCGCCAGCGCTTAGCTATCGCCCGTGCGCTGGCACCGGAACCCTCGGTGTTAGTTCTTGATGAACCGGTATCGGCGTTGGATGTGTCCATTCAGGCCACCGTGCTGGATCTGCTGGATCGGATCCAGTTGGAGACCGGAACCAGCTACCTGTTCATCAGCCATGATCTGTCGGTCATTGAACACATGAGCGACACCGTGGCCGTGATGCACCAAGGAAAGCTCATCGAGCACGGTGATACCGCCTCGATCTTCGGCTCCCCGCAGCGCGAGTACACCCAGAAGTTGCTCTCGGCGATGCCACGCTTACGTTAGATCGTGTCGGTCAGCTCGTCTTTGACTTGCTTGCGAAGGATCTTGCCAAGCAATGAGCGGGGCAATTCCTCGACCGCCACTACACGCTTGGGTACCTTGTAGGCAGCTAGTAGTTCACGGCAATGGGTCCGCAGGCCGTCTTCGTTCAGTTCAACACCTGGTTCCAGCTGGACCGCCGCTACAACCATCTCGCCACCGCGAGCCAAAGGCTTGCCGAAGACCGCCGCGTCAACCACATCGGCGTGCTGGCGCAGGGCTACTTCAACTTCTGTGGGGGAAACATTAAACCCACCGGTAATGATCAGTTCCTTGGCACGGTCAACCACCTGGGTGAAACCATCTTCATCCACGGTGACCACATCACCTGAGTGTAGCCAGCCATCGGCAGTTTTGGTTTTGGCAGTCTCTTCAGGATTGTTCCAATAGCCTTGGAAGACCTGCGGTCCCTTGATCATCAGCTCGCCAGCTTCACCTTGAGCTACTTCCTTGGAGGGATCTTCCACGTCAACAACCTTCATCAGGGTTGATGGGAATGGAACACCAATGGTTCCGGTACGACGGGTTGGGTGGAAAGGATTGCCCAGTGCTACCGGGGAGGACTCGGTCATACCGTATCCCTCAACCAATAGGCCGCCGGACATCGATTCCCACAGTTCCACTACGTGGTCTGGAAGATTCATCGCGCCAGAGATGCAGTACTTGGCACTCTTGAGCGACATGCCACGTTCCTTAGCAGCCAACGCGGTGCGCTCATAAATTGGTGGAACTGCGCAGTAAACCGTGGCTGGAGATTTCTTCCAGGCATCAAGTATCATCTCGGCATCAAACTTCGGGAACAGCACCAGCAGGCCCTGTTTTTTCACCCCGAAGGTTAGATAAAGGGTCATGCCAAAGGCATGGAACATTGGCAGGATCGCGTAGAGAATTTCTTCGCGTTCCTTGGCCCCTAGCATCCACGCTTCACCCTGCAAGGCGTTGGAATAAAGGTTGAAGTGGGTGAGCATTGCGCCCTTGGGATGGCCGGTCGTTCCAGAGGTGTACTGGATGACAGCCAGGTCATCTACCCCAGGGTGTGGATGACTCGCATCCAGACGTCCGCCGCTGAGCAGCTCTTTCCAGCTGGTGGTTCCCGAAATGCGCACCGTCAGCGAAGCCTTGGTTTCACGCAGTTTTTTGACCGGAAGATTTAGTGCCAAACGCTTGATCGGTGGGAACGCGTCAAGTAGGTTGACCGACACAATGGCGTCGATCTGCACGTCCTGAGGGAACTTTTGCACCGTTGAAACAACTTTGTCCCAGACAATGACCACACGTGCTTGGTGGTCCTCAAACTGGTGGCGAAGTTCGCGGGAGGTATACAGCGGATTGTGTTCCACTACAACTGCGCCAAGACGCAATACCGCGTAGAAGGCGATGACGTGCTGTGGGCAGTTGGGCAGGATCAGCGCCACACGATCCCCAGCGCGCACGCCCAGTGTGCGCAAGCCTTCGGCAGCCTGTTCAACCTGTTCGCCTAGTTGCGTGTAGCTGGTGCGGCGACCGAAAAATTCAGTGGCTGGACTGGCTCCGGCTTCTGCCACCGACTGCTCAAACATACGGCTCAGTGGCTCAGTAGGCAGATCGATCTCGGCAGGGACACCGGGCTGATAATTAGCTACCCAAGCGGGCGCAGCGCTTTTCTCCATAGCCTCTATCATGCCCTACGCGGCGGTAACCTTGCGATTTTTTGTGCAGGTTTTTATGCGTTCTCGGCCCACTGCCACCGTGCCGGTGGGCGACCGGTGCCCACGGCCACGGCCGGTAGTTTGGCTACCGACTTGTTGGTGGCCAGTGCACGGCCAACATTGTTCATCACCGGTTCGGGGCGGCCAGCAGCGACAGCCAGCTCCTTCATGCGTGCCACCACATCTGCGGTGGTGAATTGCTCACCCAGCAGAGCCCTAGTCACTTCCTGATTGATCCACAGCGAGTCCAATAACATCGCCGCGGTGCGGGTGATGATGGCGTTGTGGTCAAAGGGAAGCACTGGCAGGTTCAGCAGCGGTTCCGCTGCAACATTCTCATCCTCGGGCATGTGGCTCAGGATCACTAGGTGCGCCATGGACAACGTGGGTCCACGCTCATCACGCTCAAAGTCGTCAAAGACGGCAACCAGTTGGGGAGTGACTTTTTCAGTGACTCCGGCCTTATCGGCCAGCGCCCGTGCCACGGCTTCATTGAGTCGTTCGTGTGCGTTGAGCAAAACACCTGGCAGTGCGTACTGCCCGATAAATGGGTCCCACTGGCGACGTGCGGTGATCACGTGCAGTGAATCGTCCACGACGATAAAGGGTACGGCGTCAATGGAGACCAGGGGCTGTTGCGGCATAACTCCCATCTTATTCGCCTGCTCCTGCCCTGTGCTCAATGCCGGCTACGCGATGTTGCCCAAGACGTTGCGAACATCCTTGAAGGACTGGGTCTTGAGGAACTCGCCGTCCTTCCACGCTGGCTCCAATAGTGAGGCTGCTTGGGCCTTGGCATCTGCACGTTCTACCAAGTACAGCTCCCCTTGTTCATCACGTAGCACCGCTAATCGACCAGTTGCGGACTTTTTCATGCCAGAGTCAGTGACTGGATCTTTGAGCAAGTCATAACCCTGACCATCGATTTCTGCCCAGGTGGCCTTGACTGCCGAAGAGAAGGTATCGCGGGTGACGTACTGGTAGGTGAATGAGCCAACACCAAAGACAATATTTGAGGCGGCAAACCCAGCCTTCTCCAACCGTTCGGTGATGTCCTTGGCCCGAGCTGGGGTAATGGAGTCCCCGTAGATCAGCCCGATGTGTGGATCGAGTTCTTTAAAACCTGCGGCGTTGATAGTGCCACCAAATTCATTCCAGAGCAGTTGCACGGCTCCGAAGTAAGCGGGGTTTTGCTCAGGTGTTTGATCCTGCTCGGGCTCTGGGAAATCGGGGTTGCTTCGGGTGCCACAGACAATGTCAGCGGGGTCTCCCGAATCCGGGCGGATTACCAGTTTTCCTTCGCGGGCCATGATCTTGTTCTTAAGCGCTGGCAGGATTTCTCCCAGTACACTCCAGAAATTCATGGTGTCCGAAACTACCGACACATTGCCTACCGGGTGCTTTTCGAGGATGCGTTCAAAGGTTGCTTGTTCATCTTCGTGGGCAATTCCGGCACACATGACCGAGTGCTCTGTAGCAGGGATGGATCCAAGGATCTGTCCGTTCTCACTTCCAGCAGTTGATGGGTAGTAGCGGTTGACCCAGTCGATGGTTCCTAGTGAATCTGACCCGGTGAAGGAGAGTAGGTGACCGGCGCCGGACATGGCTGCTGCGTGGGCTCCACCCATTCCGCGGAAGCTGAAGTCGTGGAGCTGCCAATTCACAAATGCCGAGTCGTCGCCGGTGCGCTGCGCGGCTGCGTCCAGTAACTGGCGGTAGACATCTGCGGTGGTTGCCGAGGTGGAGGCCTGCCAGATTTCAGCCGACAGGATGGTCTCGATGTAGTTGGTCAACCAGAAGAAGTCAGCTTCTGTGTTTTCCACGGTGAAGCTTGGTACACGCAACGGGACGCGTGTGCCTTCAGGCAACGAGCGGAAGACCAGCGGCAGGTAACCGAGCTGGTGCAATTCGCGGATGTGGCTGGTATCAATGCCGTGCTCCGGGCCCAAGACGCTAATCAAAGATTTTTCATACTCGGCGATAGCTTCGTCTTCATCAGCGGCAAAGAAGGGAGCAAAGGCTTCAACACAGTAGGACTGGATGAAGGCCTGCAGACCGAAGTGCACTACGTGATCTACCCCGTCGATGCGGGAGGCACGGTTGGTGTAGTTCGAGTAGACCTTGGTGGTGCCGGTCGGGTAGAGGTCCTTGTGTCCGAGCTTGTAGCAGTCGGTGAGGAACAGCGGTGCGGTGATCGCGGCAGTGGTGGTGGTGTCGGCGAGCAGGTTCATGATGACTCCCTGAGGATTAGAGGTAGGTGGGGATGATTGAGGCGATGGGCAAGATGCGGGCGTTGACCTCTGGGTTGGTATGTCCAGGGTGAGAGTCGGTGGTGAAGATCTGTCCGAAGTGATTTTTCAGTTCACCGGCGGCTCCCGAGAACACCCCGTGGCTAACCCAGAGATCCAGGTTTTCCTTTGGCAGCCCGGTCGCAGCGGCTAGACCTCTGAAGGTCCCTCCCCCGTCGCAGATATCGTCAACTACTAGGTAGCGGCCGCCAACAGGAAGCTCTTCGCAGTGAAAGCCGGTGAGCTTCCCGGTTTCAAAGTCGCGCTTCTTTCCTGCTTTATAGACCGGCAGTCCGAAGGCCTTGGCTGCCTTAGTTGCCCGGTTCACCGCTCCGGCGTCCGGAGCGATAATGCCGTCGTAGTGCTGGCCGAAGTGCCCCAGCCATTTGGCTAGCGGTTCAGCTGGATCAATAACAGTCAGGTTATTGACCAAGGTGGTGATCACTGGTGAGTGTGGATCAAAGCAGATCACCCGATCAGCTTCAAGCGCGTTGATCATATTTGCGTAGACCTTGGCACCGAAGGGTTCTCCACGGTCGGCCCGCGCTGCTGGCAGATATGGAATGACCACACTGACCTCGTGACCATGCTGGTGTGCGTAGTCAATCCAGAGACCAGCTCGCATGAAGTCGTTGGCGTCAGTACCGGTGATGATGATGTGGCTTGGGGTCTGCTCGTTGGCTGCGGATCCAATTTTGAAGTGTGCTTCCCCGGCAGGAAAGTTCATGAATTCAACGTCGGAGTAGACCGTGTATCCGGCTGCAACGGTGGCGTATGGCTTGATCATGAATTCAGCGTAACACATAAACATCACTTGATGTTTATTGCTGGCAAAAAAACTTCCCTGCCCACTTTTGGGGTCAGCTAACCGCCAAACCACCTTAGAGAGCTAGGGAAGTATTTAGTAGTTCAGCCCGCGAGCAGCCACGTCCCACACCTCGGTGGAATCATCGGGGTGCACGGCCAACACAGAATCAACCAGGTTCACTGCCTGGCACACATGATTCGGGATCACCTGCAGGCGAGTGCCGTGCGCAGGCAGCTCAAGATTTTCGGGCCACAAGACCGTGGAGTGGTGTTCGGAGAGTGCACTAATTCTGGCGTCCGGACATTCCACAATGCGCCCGTACCCGGTAGCCCAGCTGGGACGGTCACTGCCAAGAATTTTGCTACCGGCATCCAGTACTACTCGGCGAGGGATCTGCTCATTTCCTTCATGACGGCTCACTACGGTTGCCGCAACAGTCAATGAGATCTCGTCAAAGCCAATACGTCCAAGTTCAAATTGCTGAGCGTCCCCAAAAACGTAAACCCCGGGACGTACTTCGGTCAGCACAGAGCTATCGCTCAAGGCAGCGGTCGGTGAGGAGCCACCGCTGATGCGTTTGATTACAAATCCGGCTTCACGCAACAACCTTGTCGCCTCGGCCAACGCTTTAAATTCATCATTAACCGCAGCGTCGATTCCATCGGGATCATAGCTGTGCCCAGGGAAGGTAAAGACTCCGTGCACGCGCATGCCAACTGCGCTGGCTGCTTGCGCAATGGCCACCGCATCTTGTGGTCGCACACCGCTGCGGTGGTGCCCGCTATCAATCTCAATCATGAGCCTGATTTTTGCGGCCTTCTCCCCCAGCATCTGGGACATCTGCTGGACGGCTTCGACCGAGTCGGTACCGATGCTCAGCTTCGCCCGTCGCATCAACTCCACAATGCGAGTTGCTTGAGACTCATCAACCCATAGCGGATAGGCAATAAAAAGCTTAGCCACGCCTTGCAGCGCAAAGCTCAGCGCTTCACCGACGGTAGCCATGGTCAGCCCGACGGCACCAGAATCTAGTTGACGGCCAGCGACTTCCAGCATCTTGTGGGTTTTTGCGTGCGGGCGTAATTTCAAACCTTGGCTGGCGACCCGTTGGGCCATTTTGGAAATGTTCTTTTCCAGCTGGGCCACATCGATCATGATGTGTGGCGTGCTGATGCCAGCAGGGATTGAGACCACGTCTACCGTTCCTTTAATACTTGTACTGCGTCGCGGTGACGGTCGTGTTTTTGTTGAATCCGCCGATCAAAAAGATTACCGCAGCTTTCTAGCAACCAGCTAAGCGCTACATCCGAGCACCACTGGTCCGCGCGGCCAGCTTGGTCGAGAGCTCATGGGCGTGGTGCAAAAGAAGTTGCCCCAATTCCTCGCGACGATCTTGTTCAAAGCGCGTGTGGATGCCGGTCAAGCTCAACGCCCAGGCAGGTTGTCCAGAGCTATCAAAGACCGCTGCACCCATTCCCCAGCTGCCCTCAACGATGAGTCCGGGGTTGATGGAGTAACCAGCTTTTCTGGTTTCGGCGATCTTCTTACGCAATTCCTTAGCACTGTGCGCAGAACCGTATTCGGCCTCTAACTGAGCGCTAGCGAGATAGCGCTTCATACTCTCCTCGGGCAGGAAAGCAAGGATGGCCATGCCCGCCGATGCCACACCCAGCGGGAAGCGACGCCCTTCGTAAAGCACAAAGGAACGAATGGGGAAGGCGCCATCTTGACGTAGGAGGCACACCGTTTCATCTGAGCGTCGCGCAGAAAGAAAGGCAGATTCTCCGGTAGCTTCTGCCAATGCCGTGACGTGTTCACGAGCCAGCTCGCTGATGTCGTATCGCTCGGCGGCCACCGCTCCCATGAGGTAGAGCTCCGGGCCAAGTAGCCACTTGCCGGTTTTTCGGTCGTGGTCGCAGAAACCCTCGGTGGCCAAGGCCGATAGCAGTCGATGCACTGTAGGCCTGGCCAAGCCTGCGGCACGCGCGGCCTCACTGGTTGTGATGCCCTGCGGCATCGAGGCGCTCACCGTTCTCAGTACGGTAGCCAGTCGGCCAACCACTTGGGCTCCGGCCGGTAAATTGCTCATGCCCATATTATGGACGATTCTTTTTGACTCTCCCTCTTTTATGTCGCCAACTAGGTGCATACTGTGGGGCATGAAGAGTTCATGGCAATTGGTAATTGACTGTAATGATCCGCGCGTAATGGTCGAGTTCTGGTCGCAGGCAATGCACTACATCCCCGAACCACCACCAAGCCCCCACACCACCTGGCGTTCATATTGGCAGGCCATGGGCGTGCCCGCCGAAGAGTTGCCACCAGGCGCCGGCGATATCCCCGAGTCGCTCATCGATCCGCAAGGGCACGGACCGCGCTGGTGGTTCCAGCAGGTTCCTGAATCCAAGAGCATCAAGAATCGTCTGCATGTTGATCTCTTAGTTGGCGGAGGACGCAGCGTCCCTTTTGAAGAACGCAAGACGCAGGTCAACAAAGAAGCCGAACGTTTGGTGGCTCTCGGCGCGAGCATCCGCAGCGTGATGGATCTACCGGAGATGGATCATTTCGCCGCTTGCATGGCAGATCCTGAAGGCAACGAATTTGACGTCGTCTAGCTTCAAAACTTGCGTTCATATTATGGACAAGCTGTCTAACTTTCTTCACTATCCGATCAATATGCGTCCAATCCAGTGATCACTATTGAATGCTCATCTGCGACTACGTAGGTTTATAGCAAGACATAACCGCTCTCCACATAGTGGACGCAGGGAGAAATCGATGACAACGAAGTTTCGAGAAGACGCGGCAGCAGAACTAGCCGCAGTAGTAAAAGATGGAATGACCATCGCCGTAGGCGGCTTTGGCCTTTCCGGCATTCCCAACAGACTGATCACCGCATTGCGGGATTCCAAAGCAACCAACCTCACCATCGTCTCCAACAACATGGGCGTGGACGGTAAAGGCTTAGGGATCCTTCTAGAAAATCATCAGGTATCCAAGGTTCTGGCCTCCTACGTTGGCGAAAATAAACTCTTTGCCAAACAGTTCCTCGACGGAGAACTTGAAGTTGAGTTTTGCCCGCAAGGGACACTAGCCGAAAGATTGCGTGCTGGCGGAGTGGGCATTCCTGCGTTCTTCACTCCGACCGGAGTCGGAACACCGGTGGCTGAAGGCAAAGAAGTCATGGAATTCAACGGCAAGCATGCAATCCTAGAGCGAGGCATCTTTGCGGACATCGCTTTAGTCAAGGCCTACCAAGCAGACGCCGAAGGCAATCTGCGCTACCGCATGACCTCAAAGAACTTCAACCCGTTGGCTGCCATGTCTGGCCGCCACACCTTCGCCGAAGCCGAAGAAATTCTTGATGACTATCTTGACCCTTCATTGGTAGAGACCCCGGGTATTTTTGTGCAGACCTTGGTGGCCACCGACGGAGTCAAGGACATTGAACAGCGCACCGTACGCAGCAAGCAGGAGGCCTAAACATGTGGACACGTGATGAAATGGCATCCATTGCAGCCAGCGAATTAGCCGACGGACAATACGTCAATCTCGGTATTGGAATTCCTACCTTGGTCGCCAATCACCTACCCGAAGGTGTCTCGGTCAAACTCCAAAGTGAAAATGGTCTGCTGGGCATGGGCCCGTTCCCATACGAGGGTGAAGAAGACGCAGATCTAATCAACGCCGGAAAACAAACCGTTACCATCTTGCCCGGTGGCAGCTTCTTCGACTCAGCAACCTCGTTCGGAATGATCCGTGGAGGCCATGTACAGACCGCTATTCTTGGTGCATTACAGGTAGCCGCCAACGGCGACCTCGCCAACTGGACCATCCCTGGCAAACTCGTCAAAGGTATGGGTGGCGCCATGGACCTCGTTGCTGGAACGCCACGAGTGATCGTGCTAACCGACCACACAGCCAAAGACGGCACCAGCAAGATCGTGGAGAGCTGCGATTTACCGCTGACCGGCGTTGGCGTAGTCAACAGAATTATCACCGACCGGGCAGTGTTCGACATTGAGAACGGCGCCTTGACCTTGCGCGCAGGGGCCCCCGGTGAAACCGTAGAAACTATTAAAGAGATCACGGCAGCTAAATTTGCCGTCGACATCCTGGAGGATCTGAACGCATGAGCGCAAAAATTGTTGGTTACGCCCGCACACCCTTTGTAAAGTTCAACGGCGTTTTCGCCAATGTTCCAGCCACAGAGCTTGGTGCACACGCGGCTAAAGCCGCGTTGGAACGCGCCGGTGTTGACCCCAAAGAAGTAGAGCAAGTTATCGTCGGTCAGGTACTTCAGGGGGCAGCCGGTCAGAACCCTGCGCGCCAATCTGCAGTTGGCGCAGGTATTCCCCTGAACGTTCCATCCATTGCGGTGAACGCGGTCTGCCTCTCCGGCGCCGAGGCAGTGGTCGCCGGTGCCCGACTCATCAATAGCGGTGAAGCAGATGTAGTTCTTGCCATCGGTCAGGAGTCCATGACTCTTGCTCCCCACGCACAACGAGCTCGTGCTGGTGTTAAGTACGGTGCCATCGAAATGATTGACACCATGGCCCACGATGGTCTGACCGACGCGGCAGAAAAACGTTCCATGGGTGCTTCGACGGAAGAGCACAACGGCGAACTTTCCATCACCCGTGAGTCTCAGGACAAGATTGCCGCGCAGTCGCACCAGAAGGCTGCAGCCTCTCGCGAATTTACTGCCGGTGAAATTGCTCCGTTCACCGTCACCACCCGCAAGGGCGAAACAACCTACTCCGAAGATGATGGCATTCGTGACACCACCACTGTAGAAACCCTAGCTAAGTTGCGCCCCTCATTCTCGAAGGACGGAACGATCACGGCTGGTAACTCTTCTCAGATCACCGACGGTGCTGCCGCCGTGGTCTTGGCCAGCGACGCCGCCATTAAACGTCTTGGCCTGACCGCTTCGGCCGAAATCGTCTCGCACGCATTTGTCGCTGGCCCAGGACGCACCTTGCATGAGCAGCCTTCAAATGCGATTGCCGCCGCCTTGCAGAAGGCCGGCGAAAAGGCTGAAAACCTGAAGGCGGTTGAAATCAATGAAGCCTTCACCGCGGTAGTTGTTGAGTCCACCAAACTTCTGGGCATCAATGAGTCCATCGTAAATCAGCATGGTGGAGCCACCGCTTTGGGTCACCCGATCGGCGCTTCGGGCGCTCGCATCATTGGCACCTTGGCTCGACAGCTGCAGGAGCTACCTGCCGGTTCCTTGGGCGCCATTGGTATTTGTGGTGGTGGCGGACAGGGCACCGCGGTACTGCTTCGTTCTCTCTAAATCGGAGTTCCGGTGACCAAGCCGGGGTCAATGAATTTTGATATTCATTGACCCCGGCTTTTTATGTGCGTAATGAAAAGCGAATTCAGGCTTTGAAACAGCGTCACAGTCTCTATTCGGAGGTATTTTGTCCGCGTTCTGTGATATGAAATTGGTAGGCCAAATTTCAACTCGTTCGACTTTAATGCGACGAGTTTTGCCATTGCTTGATCATCATCGCACCACGTCAGGACTTCCATTGGAAAATTTGCAACAACCGGATGAACCAAAGGCGCCTCAAACGCCCTCCAATCCTCCGCCACCACCGCTGGCACCAGCCGGACAAAATCCGCAGGTAAAAAAGGTTATTGACGCGCTAGTGGACCTCAAGTCCAAAGCTAGCCTTCAATTGCTCGCAATTCAGGCCGGCGCTATTGCGGTTATCGCTATCGTACTTGCCCTTTGTTACCTTATTCCGTTGGCATCCGCGGCTAAGGAATCAGGGGCTAGCGATTACTCTGACTACTCAGACGCAGGGTTAGCCTCGCAACTCAACTCATTCAAAGCCTTCATCTTGCTATTTAGCACCATGCTCGGCGGTGGCCTGAAGATTTCGGGCAACGGTGGTGGCTTCGGCATGTCCGGAGAAGCGCACCTAGCGCTCTCGCTTGTCTCGATCACTGCGATTCTCGCAATCTGCATTGCAAACTACCTGGTAGTTCGCAAACTCAAGCGAGGCGTTCCTGCCGGTGGTTGGAAGAGCGCCGCTCTGAATTCGGGACTGCACGCACTGGTTCTTGCACTGGTCTTCTTGATCATTTCGCTCTTTGGCAAGCTCAGTATGGAAGCCATGGAATTCGTGAGTGCAACGATTTCGCCGCGGTACGCTGGCGTCTTCTTCACTGTTCTGCTCACTGTATTCTTCTCACAGTTCATTGCCACTGCCCCAGCTCGATCCAGCGCTGAAACTCCGCTGATGAACGGTGTACGTGAGGCAATTACTCTTGTTGTTGCTGTCTTGACGGTCTTTGCCGTAGTCGGCGTCATCATCGTATTGGTCAACAAGAGCGAAGACATGCCGTGGAGCATGACTCTGATGTTGCTTCCTTTGCTTGGAACCCTAGGCGCCTACCTTGGTGCTTTGGGCTTCCTCGGTGCGGTGGCTCCAAACATTTCTGGTGCCGCTTCGACCCTGGAAAACTTCACCGGAGATTCCATCCCAACCTCCGCGTACCGGATCTGGGACTTCGCCGACGGTAAGGGCGCTTGGCTGATTGTCCTTACTGTTCTCTTGGTTGTTGCCGTGGCGATTCGAGTCGGCATTCACCGCACCCGTACCAGTGGAATCAACTGGCAGCGGGTATGGCAGCTACCGGTTGTCACACTCGTCCTATGGATGATTCTCGCGTGGCTGACCAGCCTTTCCTTGGGCGGCAAGATCAGCGCTGGCGAACTGGGCAACATGAACGCAGATGTCTCCTTCGGCATCACTTGGTATTCCGTGATTTTCCTAGCCATCGGTGCAGCTATCGTCTCGGTGCTCGCCGAACTTCTGCCGCTTCAGGTCTACCGCTACTTCCCAGCGCTACTCGGCGTACTGGGTGGTAAAGCTGCTACGGAACACTGGATCTCCGGACAGTCACAGGCTCCAGTCGCGACGGCACCTGCAGCACCAGCAGCCTCAGTAGCACCAGCGCCAGCTGCTCCGACCACGACCATGCCGGTCACCACCACCGAACCGGCCACAACTTCGTTTGCCGCAGCACCAGCTGCGAGCGCCAACACCGCACCGGTCTCCCCTGTAGGCCCAGCGCCTGCACTTCAGCCAGCCTCCGCAGCTTCCAAGAAGAAGGCAAAAGCTGTTGGATTTGGCGTACTCGGTTTGGCGGTCCTTGTAGGTCTCGGCATTGGTGCCGTGGCCTACCTGAATTCTCAGCGAAAACCAGAGGCACAGGTTGAGCAGTATCTGTCCCTGCTGGCTGATGGAAAAGCAGACAAGGCCGGGGAAATGGTTGACCCGGGCATTGATAATGCTTCCCGCGTTCTGCTCACCGATGACGCAATGGCTGGGGCCGAGCAGCGTTTGGAGGTTGTTGATGTTAATCGTGAGTCCAAGGACGACAGTTCAGCAACTATCCGCGCGACCTACGCCATTAACGGTGAACAGCATGAAAAAGTCTTTAGCGTAGACCGCGGGGACAAAGAGTTCGGGTTGCTTGATACCTGGGAACTGAACGAACCGCTACTGGTGCCAGTAAAAATCAGTTCGGGTCTAGTCTCGGATGTCACCGTTGGCAAGGAACAGGTTCACCTTGGTGAGGGCGAATCGTTCTTTGATGAAACTTCCTCCTCCTACAGCGGTGACTACTACGTTTACCCTGGCATCTACAACGTCACGGCTCCAAGCACTGAATACCAAGAAACTGATGTTCAGCAATTGCGCGCAAATCACCCAGATGATCTGGAAGCCGCCGTTACTCTGAGCACCGTGGCCACGGCAAAGGTTGATCAACTTGTGCTGGAGAAGGTACGAGCGTTTTCTACCGCTTGTGTCACCGCACCGACCAATCTCGATGAGGGCTGCCCTTATGAGTTGCAGGCCAAAGATCTAGAGTCCTTCTCGGTGAAGAAACAGGCCGAGCAAGTAACGCTTGAAGGAATGGATACCTTCGAAAGCTCGCCTGTCACGTTCAAATACAAGCAAACGGACAAAGAGTACATCGACTACGTCGAGGAAGAAATCGAACGGAGCTTCACGGGCAACATCGATTGGAGCACTGGACAACCGGTTGTTACCGTCACCGATTCATCTTGGTGGTAAAAACGCCTAGCAAATAAGTCCGAGGGTTGGTCTCCTGACCAGCCCGCGGACTTGTTCAATGCAGTCGCTTTTAGTGGCTCAGTGGTTCTCGGGACACGTAGTTGTTCAGCAGCCGCGCATCTAGTTCGCGATAGGTTCCGTTGGCTACCTGCGGATCAGATTCACCGGTCAGCGCGCTAAGTACAGAGCTGATCAGTGCTCCGTGGCTGACTACCAAAACATTATCGCCTGCGTGTTGCTGGCAAATCTTGAACAAGGCGTTGACGGCTCGCTCCACAAGATGTTTCTCCGTTTCGCCGGAACCAATATGCAACTGTCGCTGCTCATCAGCAGGGTGGCCAACAAGCTTGCCTTCCCAGTCGCCAAAGTCTTGTTCCATGAGTTCAGGGTTTTCGTACAGGGCACGGGTGCCGATTCCCTTGGAAATAATCTGTGCAGTTTGTAATGCCCGGAAGAGCGGCGAAGAATACACGGCGGCCCACGGGCCCTGTACGGCAAATTCCTGAGCCAGCTGCTGGGCTTGGCGTACGCCGGTTTCGTTCATTGGCAAGTCGCTTCGTCCATGAAGTCGGCCTGCTTTGTTCCATTCGGTCTGTCCGTGGCGGATCAATACAATTTTCTGTTCGCTCATCGTCTTCTTCTTTCTGGCGTGCACCGCTAGTTTTCTTTCCTGCGGTGCGAAGTTCTCTGTGGATCAGTCAGTGTTCTCGTGAATACTGACTGGAGCGGGTAAGGCCACGTCCCGTGGCATACCGGTGGACTGATCGCTTGAAGCACCGGACCAGTTCACTGTGTTCAGTCCCAATTGCAGGAGCGCAAATTTCGCTCCGGATTCTTCCAGAACTTCATCTGAAGCAAATGGATTCATGTTGTAGGAGACAGCCGGCGCCATGAATACCGGAGTATTTAGTAGCTGACTGCTTGCGGCCTGGTGGTAGTGCCCGCACAAGATGGCTCTGATGTCACTGCCCGCAATGACCGCGGCCAATGCCATGGGATCTTTGAGTCCTCGGCCGGCTCTAAACTCGCTGGTTGCTTCCACCGGGGGATGGTGAATCAGTAGGAGCGAACCGCGCGGAGCTGGAACCGTCAGCAACGATTCGAGCCATTGCAGCTGGGCGCGATCCAGCTCTCCTTGCCTTTGCTGGTACCCACCACTGTCTAGACCAATAATTCTTAGACCCATAACCTCGTGCACGGTATTGGCCGGGTGAGGTCCAGTTGAAAGTCTTCGGGTATTAAATTCCGCTCCAATGCTTCGGGCTGGATCGTGGTTGCCTGGAATGCTAATCACCGGACAACCCAGTTCCTCTTGGAACTCGTTGAACAGTTTGGCTGCCCGAGAGTGAATGGGTGCTCCGCGGTCCGCAATATCCCCGGTGAGGACAATCGAGTCGGGCGAGAACGCCCGTGCTGCTTCTAGCGCAAGTTCAATTTGCTGCCACGAATCGATGGTCTCGTGGAGTAATTGCCCGTCGCGGCAGAGGTGAGTGTCGCTCAGATGAATAACTGTCAGTGGCTTCATCGTTCCCTCCCCGCGTCGTGCTGCTGTTCATTCCATTGAACTGTTCTGCTCTAAAGAAGAGATGAACAAGGAACTGACACGATGTGAAGTCCTAACAAATCCCAGCTTCTCGATAACCGAACGAATTAGGACAAAATACACGGATGTAGCCAGCAATACATGCATTCTGAGGTACATGAACAGCGAGTAGCACATTAAACGACTAACCTTAGAAGAGCAGATTTGAATCCACCGAGGAGCTATATCCATGACCGGCAGCAAAGTCGTCGCCTTTGGCCATTTCCAGCCAGAGCGCATCGTCCCTAACACCGAGCTGGAAAAGTTGGTGGAAACCAGCGACGAGTGGATCACTCGTCGCGTTGGCATTGAAGAACGTCGTTGGGGCACCGGAGTAGAAACCGTAGACTCCATGGCTATCAAGGCTGCCGAGATGGCATTGGGCAACGCCACCGATATCACCGCTGCTGATATCGACATGGTTATTGTCGCCACCTGCACCGCCACCGACCGCTCGCCTAATATGGCAGCTCGTGTTGCCAATGCATTGGGCATGGATCAGGGTCCAGCCGCACTGGACGTCAACGTCGCTTGTGCAGGCTTTGCCCACGCTGTTGGTCTAGCCCAGGGCGCCATTGCTTCAGGCTCAGCCACCAAGGCATTGGTTATCGGGTCGGAAATGCTGACCGATTACACCGACTTCACCGACCGCACCACCTGCGTTTTGACCGCAGACGGCGCCGGCGCTTTCATCATCACCGCTTCGGAAGACAACGGCATCTCACCAGTTGTTTGGGGCTCAGTTCCTTCCTTGTCGGACGCGGTCCGCATTGAAACCGAAAACAACATGAAGTTCGCGCAGAACGGTCAGAGCGTTTACCGCTGGACCGTCACCCAGCTTCCAAAGATCGCTTCGAAGATCATTGACCGTGCAGGTCTGAAGCCAGAGGAGCTGGACGCTATCGTCCTGCACCAGGCTAACTTGCGCATCATTGAGCCACTGGCCGAAAAGATTGGTGCTCCCAACGCACGAGTCGCTACCGACGTGGTTCACTCGGGCAATACTTCAGCTGCTTCCATGCCGCTGGCTTTGTCCAAGATGATGGCATCGAATGAGCCATTGGCATCCGGTTCCAAGGTATTGCTCTTCGCTTTTGGTGGCGGACTGGCCTACGCAGGTCAAATCATCACCATCCCGTAAGTAGCTGAAAAAGACTTTTCTTCTATCTACCCAAATCAGGGGCTTGGTTTACGTGCCGTGAACCAAGTCCCTAATTTTGTGCAAAAAATTAGTGACCCAGCGAACTTGACGTTGGGTGGATCACACCGCAGACTGGTAAACGTGAACCTGTCAGACAGCTGGACACCCGGACAACGGCCGATTGAGCGACGCTCTGCTGCCGAAGCCGTATTCCACGCACTCCGCTTGGCCATTGAAGCCCAAGAAATCCCACTTGGCAGCAAGTTAGGCTCAGAAGCCGCCCTCGCTGCCGGCTACCAAGTCAGCCGCTCGGTGATTCGCGAAGCCCTTCGCTCCTGCGCAGCCCTTGGACTGACACGGACCGAAACCGGCCGTGGCACGTTTGTTATTTCGCACCGCCCCACCCGCGAACTCAAGCTGGGCACCTTCTCCTCCGATGACTTATTCGAAGCCCGCCCACATATCGAGATTCCGGCCGCCACGCTCGCCGCAACCCGACGCACTTCCGAAGACCTAGAACGCATCAGCGGGCTCATTGAGCAGATGGATCAGGAAGATGACGCGGCCGCCTGGGTAGAACTAGACGCAGCCTTCCACGCCGCCATCGCCCAAGCCAGCGGCAACTCGGTGTTCACCAAAGTGGTAGCCGATATCCGCGAAGCCATGGCCCGCCAGTCCGAAACCGTGAACCTCGTGGCCGGTCGCCGAGACCCTTCTAAAAACGAGCATCTCGCCATTTTCCGGGCCATCGAAGCCAAAGATCCTGATGGCGCCAACCAAGCCATGAGTGATCACCTTTCCGCAGTACAACACGCAGTGTCCACCATCGTCAGGAGCAATCAGTGAACCCCGCCCCGTCCCAGCCGCAGATCACCCAGCTAGAAAACCCGGTGCTGGCCAAACATGAGCCGTTGGTGGTGGCTACCCGTGGTGATGCAGTGGAGTCCATCCACTACGGCTCGGCAGTTCTGCTTGATGCCAACGGTGAAGTCCGCACCAGCTATGGCGAACCGCAGGCTGCGTACTACCCACGCTCAGCCCTGAAGCCACTGTTCGCGGTAGGCATGCTGCGTGCCGGTCTTGAACTTGATGACCAGCAGTTGGCCCTGGCTTCGGCTAGCCACTCCGGTGCCCCGATGCACCAGCAGGTGGCCGCTTCCACACTGAAGGCTGCTGGCCTCGACGCTACGGCCTTGGGCAATTCCACCGACTTGCCCTACGGTGTGCCCGAACGCCAAGCCTATGTGGCACAGGGCGGCACCGCTACCCAGCTGGCACAGAACTGCTCGGGTAAGCATGCAGCTCTGGTAGCGCTGAGCAAACTAAAGGGTTGGGATACCGCCAACTACCTGCACGATGAGCGTTTGCTACAGATGCTGCAGGACACCGTCGAAGAGCTCACCGGTGAAAAGATCAGCGGGGTGAGCACCGATGGTTGCGGCACCCCGGTGTACCTGATCAGCCTTGTTGGTTTGGCCCGCGGTTTTGCTCGCCTGGCATCTGCCAAGGCCGGCACCCCCGAGGCCCGCGTGGCCAAAGCGATGTCCACCCACCCAGAATTGGTGGCCGGTGAGGGCCGCGATGTCACCGCTCTGATGCGTGCACTTCCCGGGGCCGTAGCCAAAGACGGCTTTGAAGGTATTCAGGCGGTCGCACTACCCGATGGCACCGCGCTGGCAGTAAAAATCGCCGACGGCGGGGACCGTGCACGCATGCCGATCACCATCAAGCTACTCACCGAGTTCCTCGGCGAAGCAGCACCCGCGGCCCTGGCCGAACTGGCCACCAGCCCAGCACTTGGTGGCGGTGCACCCGTCGGTGTGCTCAAGGCTCTCTAGATTTCTCTTTTTCGCATAACTACCTTTTTGGAGATACATCCACCATGTCTGAAACCTTGCTCAGCGGCGAAACGCGTAGCGAGCATGATCTGATTGGCGACCTCGACATCCCTGTGGAGGCCTACTGGGGCGTGCACACCCTGCGCGCCAAGAACAACTTCAACATCACCGGCACCACCCTGGCTGGCAACCCGCACCTGATCCGCGCACTGGCGCGCGTGAAGCAGGCCGCGGCCCGCGCCAACCACGAGCTGGGACTGCTGGACGCCGACCGCGCCCGTGCCATCGACCAGGCCTGCGAGTCCATCGCCCACGGCTCGCTGCACGACCAGTTCATCCTGGATCCGATCCAGGGCGGCGCCGGCACCAGCACCAACATGAACGCCAACGAGGTCATCGCCAACCTGGCCCTGGAAATCCTGGGCCACCAAAAGGGCGAGTACCAGTACCTGCACCCGAACGACCACGTGAACCTGTCGCAGTCCACCAACGACGCGTACCCGACCGCGGTCAACATCGCCACCCACTTCGCCACCCAGCCGCTGTTGGAAGCGATGAAGACGCTGGAAGATTCCTGCAATGCCAAGGCCGCAGAATTCCGCACCGTGGTGAAGATGGGCCGCACCCAGCTGCAGGATGCCGTGCCGATGACCGTGGGCCAGGAGTTCCGCGGCTGGGCCGTGACCCTGGGCGAGGACCGGGCCCGCCTGGCCGAGTCGCTGTCCCTAGTCACCGAGATCAACTTGGGCGCTACCGCCATCGGCACCGGCTTGAACGCGCCGGCTGGCTACGCCGAGGCAGCCTGCCGCCACCTGCGCGAGCTGACCGGGCTGCCGCTGACCACCAGCCCGGACCTGATCGAAGCCACGTCCGATGTGGGCGCCTTTGTGCACCTCTCCGGCGTGCTCAAGCGCGTGGCCTTGAAGATCTCGAAGATCTGCAACGACCTGCGCCTGCTCTCCTCCGGTCCGCGCGCGGGCCTGAACGATATCCACCTGCCTGCCGTGCAGTCCGGTTCATCGATCATGCCCGGCAAGGTCAACCCGGTGATCCCGGAAGTCGTCAACCAGATCGCCTACCAGGTAGTCGGCCATGATCTGACCGTGACCATGGCAGCCGAAGGCGGCCAGCTACAGCTGAACGCCTTCGAACCAGTAATCGTCCACTCGATCGGCCTCTCGCTCAAGCACCTGACCAATGGCTGCTTGACCCTGGCCGAAAAGTGCATCGACGGCATCACCGTTGATGAACAAGCGCTACGCCGCGAGGTGGAGAACTCCATCGGCTTGGTGACCGCGCTGAACCCACGTTTGGGCTACGCGGCCAGCACCTCGGTGGCTTTGGAAGCGTTGCACACTGGACGCGGCGTGGCAGAGCTGGTGCTCGAACGCGGGCTGCTCTCTGCACAAGACCTCAATGAGCTGCTCTCCCCCGAGCGCCTCGCTAACCTCTCCGACTAGCTTCAAGGATCCTCATGGACTCATCCACCCCGCACGCCACAGCGGCACATGTGCCTGACGCAGCGCTGACCGCCGGCGACAATGATTACCACAAGGGCCTTTCCTCCCGACAAATGCAGATGATCGCCATTGGCGGCGCCATCGGCACCGGCCTGTTCATGGGTGCAGGTGGCCGACTGGCCGACGCCGGTCCCGGCATTGTCATCAGCTACGCAGTCTGCGGCTTTTTCGCCTTCCTGATTCTGCGTGCCCTGGGTGAACTGGTCATGCACCGCCCATCCACCGGCTCCTTCGTTTCCTACGCTCGCGAGTTCTACGGAGAAAAGGCCGCCTTCGCCACCGGCTGGCTGTACTGGCTGAACTGGGTGATGACCGCCATCGTGGACATCACCGCGGTAGCCCTGTACATGGGCTTCTTCGGCAAGTACGTCACCTGGATCGGTGCGGTGCCACAGTGGGTCTGGGCGTTGCTAGCCCTGGCCGTGGTGTTGACCATGAACCTGATCTCAGTCAAGGCCTTTGGCGAGATGGAATTCTGGTTCGCACTGATCAAGGTGATTGCACTGGTTGCCTTCCTGATTATCGGCTGCTACTTTGTCATCTTCGGCACCCCGGTAGAGGGCCACGACGTGGGCTTCTCGCTGATCACCGATAACGGCGGGCTATTGCCCAACGGCTTCATGCCGGTGCTGGTGCTCATGCAGGGCGTGGTCTTCTCCTACGCTTCGATCGAGCTGATCGGCACCGCCGCAGGCGAGGCCAAGAACCCCGAGAAGGTCATGCCCAAGGCCATCAACACCGTGATCATCCGCATCGCCGTGTTCTATGTTGGCTCCCTGGTTCTGCTCTCGCTGTTGCTGCCATACAGCGCCTACAGCTCGGGCGAGTCCCCGTTCGTGACCTTCTTTGGCTCCATCGGCATCCAGGGCATGGATGTCATCATGAACCTGGTGGTGCTCACCGCGGCGCTGTCCTCGCTGAATGCCGGCCTGTACTCCACCGGCCGCATCATGCGCTCGATGTCGCTGAACGGCTCGGCTCCGCGCTTCGCCGGACGCATGAACAAGGCTGGCGTGCCATACGGCGGCATCGTGATCACCGCCGTGGTGGCAGTGCTCGGCGTTGTCCTGAACGCCATCGTTCCCGCTGCGGCCTTCGAGATTGTGCTGAACTTTGCCGCCATCGGCATCATCGCTTCCTGGGGCATGATCGTGTTGTGCCAGATGGCCCTGGTGAAGTCGGCCAAGCGTGGCGAACAGGATCGTCCAAGCTTCCGTATGCCACTGGCGCCGATTTCCGGCTGGGTCACCCTGGCCTTCCTGGTCATGGTGCTGGTCATGATGGCCTTCGATAACCCGGTAGGCACCTGGACCGTCGCCTCACTGGTCATCATCATTCCGATGATCATCGGTGGCTGGTACCTGTGCCGCGGCCGTATCAACGAGCTGGCACAGGCTCGCATGAACGCCAAAGCGCCGGCGAACGAGGTCTAAGCGACTTCGCTTTTACCGCGTAAACTGCGGCCCGGGAAACACAGCTTCAAGCTGATTTCCCGGGCCGCTGTTTTGTTTTGAAAGACCCGCCAAGGTACTGACTCCGATAATTGCTGGTCTTGTTTTAAGCGTTGAATCCCGCGACGCATAACCCCGACTTACTGGTGCAATCGGCACAAGATGATGTTGCGCTTTGCGAAGCTATTCGAAGCGCCGCTGGTCCTCAGAGTGTTCATCGCAAGTCCAGATTTTCTTGGAACCGCTGGTCTACCAGAAGCTAGTTCGCTCCACCTGTCTGACAAGGTCACTTGGCAGGGAAAAATTCGCTGGCTACCTATCGAAGAAGGCTGGCGTCTCTTCGTCGAAAACTTCGCCAACCTTCTTCAACAGAACCTATTGCGTGGTCCTACTCCTGGCGCTGTGAATCGCGGTCCAGATGAGACGTTTCTCGAGCTGAAAAACCCACCAAAAATTGTCGAACCAAAAAGACAACGAACGTCACGATAGCAATAGCGATTATTGCAACGACAATCTGCCACGGTTGCATTTCAAATACTCTCTTTCAATATGCTTCGATCATGAACCGAACGATGAGGTGGAGCCACCACCAGTATTGACGTTTAGGATCACTCCTACATCGCGACTAGTTGGTATTCCTGCAATTTTCACGGTTTGTCGGGCCTTCAACTGAGCTTTGGCCGTCTGACTTGAGTATGCAGAGCGCTTGATGTAGCTCAACGAGCCTTTTCCCATCCCGATTCCGCCTGTTTTGGGGTTGCTAATACTTTTGATGTAATGACCATTGCTCAGACTATAACGGAAGCTGGCCGTAAAACCTGCTGACCAAGTTACTGCTTGGTGCCACACCTGGCAACTGCTTTTATGCGTCATACCTACTTCGTACTTGGTTGTGCATCCCTTGACGCTAGCAGGCAATGCTAGCGGGAAACCACCCGTTGAAGCAGCGGCAGACTTGTCAGGAAATACGGTTTCACTGATCGCCGAACCATCCTCCCAAGATTTGGTAACGGTTTGCGAACCATCAGGATTTAATGCCTTGGTGACCTTCACAGGCGATTTCATCGTCTCAGAATCCAATTTTCTTCCTGATGAAATTTTTTCGAGAAGAGCACTTTGTTTAGCAACAGGGATATTCAGCTTTTCGAATGATTTCTCGATATATTCTAGGTCGTCCGCGCCCAAGAGCGATTCCGCATCAGAGATCCTTGTCTGCGATGACTGGACTGTTGAGGTGGCTGCGTAGGCCGGTGACATGCTGACAGCGAGACCCGCTGTTAATGCGCAACTAGCAACGGCAACTGACACTTTTTTGACTGAAATTCTCACTTATCCTCCAACTAGATTTTCTGGATACTGTAAAAATTACCGGCGGACAGCCTGGTTCCATCTGTACAAAAGTACAGAAGCCGAGAAGTTCTTAACTGTAGGTTCCTGGCCACAGGTTCTGGACAGAAATCGGGAGGTCAAGATCATTTACTCAACAACATCGGGGCAAGGCGTGGGTTACGTGAATCGTCCAGAAATCCTTCGCCTCAATCGGCTGGCACATTATCGGTTTAGCGTAACTTTGCCCCGACAGTAGTTTCGGGCTCTTATCAGTGGCAAGATGAGTGAGGTGGAACACTCTAAGCATTCATTTCATAATTTAGACAGCTACATCGGACTAGCCCGCGTCGGCGGATTGACGCTCTCCCCCGACGGAACACAATTGGTCACCACCATGAGCACCCTGTCCGAGGATGAAACTAGCTACGACAGTGCACTGTGGTCTATCGACCCCAAAGGACAGTTGCCAGCGCGCCGGCTCACCTTCGGCGAACACGGCGAATTCCAACCTCAGTTCACCGCTAACGGCGACCTACTATTCGTGGCCAAACGTTCCAGCAAGGACGACGCCAAACCTGAAGGATGGCTACTACCAGCGGCAGGTGGTGAAGCCCGTCCGGCCATTTCTCACCCGGCCGGCGTGCAATCACTAAGCGTCTGCAGTAAGTCACCGCAAACCATTGTGTTAAAAAGCAGCGGCCACAGCCGCGCCAAAGACCTTGAAGCCGAAGAAAAACTGCGCACGGACCGCAAAGACAAAAAGGTCTCCGCCATTTTGCACACCGGATACCCGGTGCGTTATTGGGACCATGATCTGGGTCCAGCAACTGCCCACTTCTATTCGGGCAACCTTCCTGAAGTCCAAGATTCTAAGCGCGCAGAACTCACCGATCTGACACCAGGCATCGGTGCCAACCTGCAAGAAACAGCCTTCGATGTTGCCTCGAACGGTGATTTTTTGATCACCGAATGGCAAGTTCCTGAAGGTCGAGCTTCCAGCGCACCGGGTCTGATGCGTATCGATCTACATACCGGCGCACAAGAAATGTTGTTGAGCCCGGATGACACCTACGAATACACCATTGGCAAGATCAGCCCAGACTCCAAGGAGCTGGCCTACGCACGCTGGCACCGTTCCACTGCGCAGACCGCCCCGGTCTTCGAACTGTGGCTGATGCATTTGGCCGATGGTTCAACCCACCAGATCGCCGATGGCTGGGACCGCTGGGTCAACGACATCCAGTGGGTGCCCAATGGGCGTTCGCTGCTGCTCACCGCGGATGACAACGGGCACAGCCCGATCTTCCACCTGAGCCTGTACAACGACAAGATCACCCGGCTCACGGATGACGGCAGCTTCACCGACGTCACCATCAGCAGCGATTCACGCACCGCCTACGCGCTGCGTTCCAGCTACCTCTACCCGGCAGAGCCGGTGGCCGTGGACCTGACCCACGTCCACGAGCTCGAAGCCGGCGACTTCGCCGAAGCCACGCTACTGATCTCCCCCGCCGAGCGCCCCGCGCTTCCCGGCACTCTGACCGAGGTCAGCACCACGGCCGAGGATGGTTCCACCGTCCGCGCCTGGCTGGCCCTGCCGGAGACGGCCTCGGCGCAGAACAAGGCGCCACTGCTGCTCTGGATCCACGGCGGTCCGCTGGGTTCGTGGAATGCTTGGAGCTGGCGTTGGAGCCCCTGGTTGCTGGTGGCCCAAGGCTACGCGGTATTGCTGCCGGACCCCGCCCTGTCCACCGGCTACGGCCAGGACTTCATCCAGCGCGGCTGGGGCCGCTGGGGCCAGGAGCCCTTCACGGATCTCATGGCCATCACCGATGCGACCGAAGCCCGCGAGGATATCGACGAAACGCGCACCGCCGCAATGGGCGGTTCCTTCGGCGGCTACATGGCCAACTGGGTGGCCGGGCATACCGACCGCTTCAAGGCCATCGTCACCCACGCCAGCCTGTGGGCCTTGGAAGGCTTCGGCAAGACCACCGATGCGGCCTTCTACTGGACCCGCGAGATGAGCCCGGAAATGCGCGAGCAGAATTCTCCGCATCATTCGATCGGCAATATCGTCACCCCGATGCTGGTCATCCACGGCGACAAGGACTACCGGGTGCCCATCGGCGAGGGCTTGCGCCTGTGGTACGAGCTGCTCGCCGATTCGGGTTTGCCGCAGAAGGAAGACGGAAGCACCGAGCACCAGTTCCTGTACTTCCCGGACGAGAACCACTGGATCCTCAGCCCGCAGCACGCGAAGATCTGGTACGAAGTGGTTACCGAGTTCCTCTCCCAGAAGGTCTTGGGCAACGCCCCTGGCGAGCTGCCTGAGCTATTGGGCTAAGGCATGCTGGTTTTGCCGGGGTGAGCGCTACGCTTGCCCCGGCAAAACCACCTTCTGCGGTGCATCGCCGCCGGCACCTCGGCTGGCCAGCACCAGATCACGGGCGCGCTTGGCCACGTCGGCATCTCGTTCATCAAGCAAAGCCACCAGACGCTGCAGGTGCTCGGCCCGTGCCCCGAAGCTGGAGCCAAGGCGCTCGGACAGGCTCATGTTGGACAGCTCTTCTGCCTCGCGCCAGGCCATCATCAATGCGCGTTCGAATAGCCGCTGCCCAGCCTCATCCGCCCGGCCGGACTCTGAGGAACCCAAGACCGCCACCGCATTGATCTGCGAATCCTCCAGCCCCAAGGCCAGCTGCTCCAAACGCCTGCGGGTCTGCTCCAAGGCCCGCGAACCGTGGGAGAACCGGTTGATCCGCGACGTCGCACCCAACAGGTAGGCAACTAGCTGGATCAGGTTGAGCACGGTGAAGAAGAACATGAACGCGAGGATCCAAAACAGCAAGGTCGCGTTGTAGTCAGGTTCTTCATATCCTGCGCGCTTGAGCACCGTTGCGAAGTCCTCGGCCGCGTGGGCCACTTCCATCGATGGGTATCGGGATTCGTAGATGCTTCCGTACTCCCATCCCAAGGTGGACCCCCACGTAGCGGTTCCGCTGATCACTGCACCTGAGATCAGGCCGGGCATGATGCCCTTGCCTTCATCGGTGATCAGCAAAGGAACAATGGTGAGGTCTTCAGGCAATTCCTGATCGACCGGATCTATGCGGTCCTTGTACTCGTTCTTGATCCACCAAATTGCCTGCTGCACGCTGCGCGGAGTTGACTCGCGATATTCAGAGCCTTCCCTGGCATGCAATTCCAAATAGGATTCAGCATCACGCACCGCGACCAAGAGGTGCTGCTCTACTTCGAAGTCCTCTTCCATGTACTTGCGGATCTCGGATTCATCAACCAGACCGTTCTTGTCATCGATTTCCAGCACCATGCCCTGGCCCGAGCCCTCATAGGTGGCCCGAGGTTTTTTGGTGGCGTTGTAGACGATGATTCCCGCGGCAATCAGGCTGGCGCACAACAGTACTGCGAGTAGTCCGATGATCTTGGCACGGCCGAGTTTGCCCGGTTCATCCTTGCCTCCAGGGCGTGCCGCAGCCAGTTTGTCCAGCAACGCAGCTAGCCACGAGGTGCCCTTGGTTTCTGTTTTCTGGCTTTGGTCGGTGCTGAGCGTATCGCCGAGAATTGACCGAGCCACGCTGTTGGCCACATGCAATTGATGCAAAGCGCCCTGCTGCGAGACCGGCGCCAAACCCAGGGTCGAGCGCAACTGGTTATGCTCCGCTGCTACCTCGGGGATGGGTGAGCGCTTCCCGTGGGGATAACGGCGCAACTGGCGGATCAGGCGCCCAGCGATCCTCGACAATTCTTCTTCGGCGCTCGCCCAGGCTTGCACCGCGTTGTTCTGTTTCGCGTCGCCTTCGGCGGCATCCAGCAAGGCTCCCAAGGATTCGCGAAGCGCCGTCAGGTCGGCGCCGGCCACCATTTTTCCGGGGGCGTTTTCCAACCTGATCAGCAGCTCTGTGGCGGCATCGTTGATCGGGGTGCTGAGCTGGTCGAAAGTGGATCCGGTACCGGCCAGGCGCGCATGGACCGATCCGGCGCCCATGAGGCTGTCGGCCAGGGTGGTGAGCTTGCGGGTGGTGGCTTCAAAACCGGCGAGCTGTTCGCCAGTTTTCTTGGCCAGGCATTGTTCGCCATCGAAGATCGCTGCAACCAGCGGATCTTCATTGCGAGCCGCATTCAGGGACAGCTTCTGCAGCTGGTTCCAGGCTTTGGTGAACCCTTCGGGGCGCTTCGACTCATCGGTAGCGACGTAGGTGGCTTCCAAGGCTGCCAGATCCAGTACCACGCGGGCCAGCTTGCGTTGGGCTACAGCCAGCCGACGGTGCCGGGACTCCCACCGCGAACGGAAACGCAACGCCGGAACGAGGAACGCGGCCGTGAGCATTGCGCTCAGACCCACCGCCGAGAACCAGAACATGACCGAACTTGTCGGGGATTGATCCAGCACCACCGAAGCGGTATGCGCCGCAGCTACCACGGCTTTGACGCCGTGGCCTACGGAGACGTTCTTGGTGAAGGCATTCTCGATGTCGTAGCGGGCGTCGGTCCGCTCTTCCTTGCTGCCAGTGAGATTCTCGGCCAGCGCCACCCCGCTGAAACGCTCATCAACGTCCGTGTTCTTGGGATCCAGGTCCTCCAGCTTGGACGAGATGATGATCTGCCCGTCAGGCACTTGGCCGCGAAGAGTTTCATCACCAGTCAGCCAACGGTCCACCAGGATCACGGTCAACGGCTGCGAGGACCGCACCGGATGCTCAGCTAATTCGGCGTTGACGCGTTCCTGGCTGATATTAAAATCTTGCTGTCCCTGGACCTGCACGGTGACTTCATAGGGCAGCGGGACGCTGGCCGCGTGAAGTGCGAACGCTGCGCGGACGCCGAGCATCGCGGTGACCACCGCAAGGAAAAGAGCGACAAAAGCCGTCCAATGATAGGGCCGGCGCAAACGGCGCCCCATGGAATCGTGCATCAACCGGGCGGCCATTATTTCCGCCCGCCAACGGGTGCAAATACGCGGAGCACCGAAATCGGGTCATTGGGTTTGGCTCCCTCACGCGGCAAGAAGGCGAACAGTTGCTCCTCAAGCTTCGCGTCGACTTTAATCTGGACCGCCTCGGCTTGGGACAGCGCCAGGTCAATCAGGGAATCCAGCTCATCACGGAGCACCCACAAGTCTTCCAGCAGCTGCGCTGGCTCCGCAGGTCCAGGCTTGGATGTGGCGCGTTCATGCAACTGGTCAAGGGCATCGGTGTGGGTGACGATCGCGGTGCGAATCTGCGGCACCACCTGCAGGCCGGAGGCCCCTTCGTGGTCGATCAGCTGAACCAGCAGCTGCAGTCCGCCGCGATGTTGTTCGATGATCTGGTTCCATGACTTCACCGAATTGCCGGCGGTGTCGCTGAGGCTGCGGGCCAGCTCTACCGCGCGGCGCAGCAAGCCCAAGTGCTCGGCTTGCTCTTCGAGCCGCAAGGCCTGCTTTTCGGAAATCTTCCCTTCGACGATGGCGCCCTGCATGTCCTCGGTCACCGACCCATTCTCAGCAAGCTCGCGCTGCGCTTGGATTTCTTTCAACGTCTGAGCGCTGCGGTTCGAAACCCGTGCATCAACAGCGGTCGTCGGAGTACGGCGCAGTGCGTTGAGATCCTGCTGAATCGTGGATTCCCAGACTTCAGCTTTCTTGAGGCGCTTCTTGGCTGCGGCCTGCACATCATTGCGGCGCTTCTGGCGAAGTCCGACAAAGACGAGAACCGCGACAATCAGCAAGAGCACGCCGAAAACAATGCCCATGGCAATTCTCTTGTCCAGCGGCGCACGGAGATTCTCGGTGGTGGAGATGGCGACTGCGCTGATTCCAGCGGTGTAATCGCCAGCCTCGAAATACCTAGTGCCGGCGTCCAGGATCTTGTCTTTGCTTCCGGTTTCGGTTTCCCTCACGTTGCGCCCGGGATCAACGAAGACTTCGACCTCGCCGTCGGGCGATTCGGGGAGCATTACGCCTACCGCAATCCAGCCCTCGCCAACGTAGCCTTTCGTTTTGCCGTTCTCCAGCCAGTCATCGCTCATGGCGTCGCTGTCGCCGAACATCAGCATGCCTCGTACCAGTTGGCTGGCGCCTTTGAGATTATTGGGTTTTTTATCCACGCCCAACAGGATTTTTGCGTTCTGCCCATCGACGGCTTCACGGACCGCATCCATGATTTTCTGCGAATCAACGTCATCGATCGCGGTATCGGTGACGGCAAGATACATCTTGCCTTCTTGGGAAGTCACCGATGGGATGAGAATGGTGTCCTCATCCTCTGATTCGCTGTTTGGCGAGGCCGAGGGGTACACGGGTTCCGAGGATTGCATGGTGGTAGCCTGTATGGCCCCCTGCGCCGGATGGCTGGGCGCGCCAAGACTTAAGGTGCCTGCTAAGGCCACCGTGCAGGCTACTGAAACAGCGCGGCGCAGTGACTTTTCTAGGCTGGTGCGAGTCATGAAAACTACTGTATCAACAGGGCGTTGACTAACTATTGCAGCATGTCGTCGTCTCAACTAGGTCGCAAGCGCGTCCCAGTCCCCGCCAACGAGACCTAATTTGTCGGGGTTCGAGACCTGCAGTATCTGCTGAACCGACCCGGAAACCACGTCGATGACCAGCACGTCTTCCCGGCCTTCAATGGCAAACCGCAAGGCCGGTTCGCCATTGACCCTGCCGGTGGATATCTGGCGTCCCGGGTTCTTCCGCTCTACACCAATCATGAAACGAGCAATCCGCTGTGCCCCAACAACCGGGTTGCGCGCTGCCCGGACCTTTCCTCCGCCGTCGGAGTACAGCACTGCATCCTGGGCCAGAAGCTTGACCACACCATCGATGTCAGCACGATGGATGGCCTGGACAATCTCGGTCAGGATCGACGAGACACTGGAGACATCGTGTTGTGCAGTCCTAGCTTGCCCCAGCTTCTTGGCCGCCCTGCTCAGCAGCTTCCGCACGGCCGCCGGCGAGCTTTCAAGCACTGGCGCGATGTCAGTGGCCGAATACCCCAAGGCATGGTGGAGCACGTAGGCGGCCCTGGCCTGCGGGGAAAGTTCCTCAAGCAGCATCAGGACCCCCAGGCGCAGCATCGAATCATTGATCGCGGCCTCTTCGGGCAGCATCTGCTGGTCGATAGGCTCCGGAAGCCAGGAACCGACATAGTCGGTGCGCTGGTGCTCGGCCGAGCGCAAGACATCGATGGATCGGCGGGTGGTCAACGTCGTGAGGAATGCCGGCCAGTTCTGCACCGCATCCGCCTGGCCAGGCTCAAGCTTGAAGACCTGTTCGCCGACTGCGGCGACCACGTCTTCAGCCTGAGCCCAGACACCGAGCATGTTGTAGGCCAGCACCGTCAGCCGGGGCTTGGACTCGTGCCAATGCTCCAGCGCGGCCGTCGCTTCTGGTTGTTCCACGCGCCCGATCGTATCAGCAGCTCTGGGCATTAACCGCGTACGGGTGGTTCCAGCTGGGTGGTGATCGCGATGCGATTCCAGACATTGATCGTGGCAATAGCCAAGATCAGATTGCCTACTTCTTCCTCGCTGAATTCTTCGGCAGCGTCATTCCAGACTTCGTCGCTGACCCCGCGTGAGGAATCCAGTCGCGTGACCTCATCGGTCAAGCGCAGGGCCGCGCGCTCTGCATCGCTGAACAGCGGCGAATCGTTGTATGCGGCCACGGCGAAGAGCTTCGCCGCCGGGATGCCCATGGCCATCGCGTCATGCGAATGCATGTCCGTGCAGAACGAGCATCCGTTGAGGATCGAAGCACGCAGCTTGACCAGTTCGTAGAGTTCCTTCGGCACCGACGAGCTGGCATAGGATTCCAATCCCAAGACAGCTGCGTAGCCCTTTTTATGAGTATTGCTCAAGTTCATGCGCATGGCGCTGCTCCCCTTCAATCGATGTTGTAGGCATTGTTTGTGCCTTCACTACATACGTCGAAACAGGGAGCTTAACTGTGACACCCCCGAAGAAGAACTTTTCAAAGTCTTCCTCGGGGGTGCCAACCAGGTCGTGCTAGTCGAGCAGCATCGCTGGCTCCTGCAGGATGGAAGCCACATCAGCCATGAAACGAGCCGAGAGGTCACCGTCTACAACGCGGTGGTCGAAGGAACCGCCCAGCGTGGTGATCCAGCGTGGAACGACTTCGCCATCAACGACCCATGGCTTCTGGCGGATGGTGCCGAAGGCAACGATCGCGACTTCACCCGGGTTGATGATCGGGGTACCGGTATCAATGCCCAGCGCACCGATATTGGTGATGCTCAGCGAACCATCACGCATGTCCTCTGGACGGGTCTTGCCGGCACGAGCGGTGGTGGCCAGCTCGTTCAGGGCAATAGCCAGTTCCTTCATGTTCAGGTTCTGGGCATCCTTGATATTCGGTACCAGCAGGCCGCGCGGGGTGGCTGCGGCGATGCCCAGGTTCATGAAGCGCTTCTGGTGGATTTCCGCTCCGTTTTCGGTTTCCACCCAGCTGGCGTTCACCGAAGGGTTGCGGGCCGCAGCCCAGATGACCGCGCGAGCCAGCACCAGCAGCGGGGAGACCTTGATGCCTTCGAAGTCGCGGGACTTCTTCAGCCGCTGCACGTACTCCATGGTGCGGCTGGCATCCACGTCAACGAAGATCGAGACATGCGGCGCAGTGAAGGCCGAGTCCACCATCGCCTTGGCGGTAGCCTTGCGGACGCCGCGCACCGGGGTGCGTTCCACACGGGCATCTGCCAGCTGGCCGTGAGCCCAGTAGGTTGGCGCTGCGGCGTGCTCGGCTTCGCGCTGGGCCTGGTAGCTGTTCACATCTTCGCGGGTAATTTCGCCCTGGGTTCCGGTGCCGACAACATCGTTGATATCGATGCCCAGCTCCTTGGCCAGGCGGCGTACCGGCGGTTTGGCCAATACCCGGTCTACGAAGCTGGCCATGGCAGGCTTGCGGCGATCGACTTCTTCGCGCACGACGCTGCCCAGCGACTGGGCGCGACGGGAAATGGTGTCAGCCAGTGCTGCGCCGGAGTTGCGCACTGCCGCAGTGCGGGCGCCGGTGGCCGATGGGGCTGGACGGCTGGTGCGCTGGCGGCGTACTGACGAGTCAGCGGTGGGCCCGGAGCCGACCAGCGGGCCGGGTTCTTCGGAGGCCTGCGGGGCCGCGGTATTCAGCGCTTCCACCGGTTCTGGCACGCCGGTTGGCGGTGTGGCATCGCCGTCCTGGTCAATGCTGATCAGCGGGTGATCCACCAATACGGTGTCGCCTTCGGCGGCGTGCAGTTCAGTGACAACGCCGGCAAACGGGCACGGCAATTCAACAAGTGACTTTGCGGTTTCAATTTCCACAAAAATCTGGTTGACCTCGACGGTGTCGCCGACCTTGACCTTCCAGGAAGCAATGTCCGCTTCGGTCAGGCCTTCGCCCACATCGGGGAGATTAAAGACTGTCATGTTTACTCCTTGGGTTCCGCTTTAGTAAGCGAAGGACCGGTCGAGGGCTTCAAGCAACTTGTCGATGTCCGGCAGGTACTGGGACTCCACTTTGGAAATTGGATACGGCATGTGGAATCCACCAACACGCAGTACCGGAGCTTCCAAGGAAAGGAAAGCACGTTCGGTGATTCGCGCAGCGATTTCGCCACCAATACCGCCGAAGGTCGGAGCCTCGTGGGTGACGATCAGGCGTCCGGTCTTCTGCACCGACTCGGTGATGGTGTCAAAGTCGATCGGTGAAATCGAGCGTAGATCAATGACCTCAATGCTGCGGCCATCTTCCAGCGCAGCGTCCGCGGTAGCCAAGGCAATTGGAACCAGTGGACCGTAAGCCACGATGGTGGCGTCGGTACCTGGGCGAACTACCTGTGCTTTGAAAGCATCCAAGGCCGGAGTTTCGGTATCGACTTCACCCTTGAGCCAGTAACGGCGCTTAGGTTCAAAGAAGATCACCGGGTCCTGGCATGCGGCAGCTTGCTGGATCATCCAGTAGGCGTCGTGTGCGTTGGATGGGGTGATGATGCGCAGGCCTGCGGTGTGGGCAAAGAGCGCTTCCGGGGATTCAGAGTGATGCTCAATGGAACCGATGCCGCCACCGTAAGGAATGCGGATGACTACCGGAGCAGTCAAACGTCCCTCTGAGCGTGCGTGCATTTTGGCCAGCTGGGTAGTGATCTGGTTAAAGGCAGGGAAAACAAAACCATCAAACTGGATCTCAACAATGGGGCTGAATCCACGAAGGGCCATGCCCACCGCGGTGCCAACAATGCCCGCTTCACCCAGTGGTGAATCGATCACACGATGTGCACCGTGCTTGGTGATCAGTCCGTCGGTGACACGGTAAACGCCGCCAAGGCGTCCGATGTCTTCACCCATAAGCAACGACTTGTCGTCACCCTCAAGAATTTTGTCCAGGCCGGAGGTAATTGCTTTGGCCAGGGTCATTGTGGTGGTCATTTACTGCTCTCCCTCGGCCGCATCAGCGAATCCTGCTTCATATTCCAAATGCCAGGCCAGTTCTTCCTGGATCAGTGGATGCGCTTCTGCATATACCTGTTCAAAGGACTTCGCCAGTGGTGGAACAGGGAAGGCCATGGCGTCTTCGCGGACCTTGGCTGCCATTGCGTCTGCGTCGGTGGAAAGCTGTTCAAAGAACGCTTCATCAACGAGGTTGTTGTCGCGTAGGTAGGTTTCGAGTCGAATCAGCGGATCCTTGGGAGCCCACTGCTTTTCCTCTTCGCTCATGCGGTACTTGGTGGGATCATCGGCGGTGGTGTGTGCACCGAGTCGGTAGGTCACCGCTTCGATCAATACCGGTCCCTTGCCACTGCGGGCATGTTCCAGCGCCCAACGAGTTACTGCAAGAACAGCCAAGACGTCGTTGCCGTCAACGCGTACACCAGGCATGCCGTAGCCGATGGCACGGTTGACCAGTGGGACCTTGGACTGTACTTCGAATGGCACAGAGATGGCGTATTGGTTGTTCTGGCAGAAGTACACCACTGGGGCGTTGAACGAGTTGGCGAAGACCATGGACTCGTGGGTTTCACCTTCGGTGGATGATCCGTCACCGAAGTACGCTACGACGGCGTTGCCTTCGGCTGCACGGCGTTCTTCGTCCCAGCCATGCTGCTCCATGTTCATCGCCATGGCGTAGCCAGCTGCATGTGGCATCTGTGCGGCAAGAACCATGGTGTACATGTGGAAGTTGTTTTCCCGAGGATCCCAACCGCCACCGGAAATGCCGCGGAAGAGGCGGAGCATCTCCGAGAATGAAACGTCGCGGGTCAGCGCTACGCCGTGTTCGCGGTAAGTAGGGAAGATATAGTCGTTCGGCCGGGTGGCACGACCCGAACCAATCTGGGCTGCTTCCTGTCCGCGCAGCGGAACCCAAAGCGCCAGTTGGCCCTGACGCTGCAGCGCCGTGGCTTCTTGGTCAAAACGGCGAGTCATTGCCATATCGCGGTAGAAACCGCGCAGCATCTGATCGTCAACGTCACCCAGATACGCGTCATACGTTTCGTGGGAGTGACGCTGGCCGTCCGGGGTCAGGATCTGAATTAGATCCGACTCCGTCGCCTCGGTAGCAGCACGCGTCATTTATCTTCCTTTGATCATAAATATGCCCCAGACGGAATACATTCCGCATGGGACATATACGGCTTGTCTAACTCCTAAGCCTATAGCTATTGACCGCTAAAACGCGAGATAACGAGTCCGATCAGCTGTCCGCCAAGTCCCGTGATTCCTTGCACAGTTCAATGAATCGATCATTCGCTTCAATTTCACCGATGGATACTCGCACACCTTCGTTCGCAAAACCGCGCACCGAAAGTGCCACCGCATTGGCTCGCTCAACGAACTGGCTGGTCTTTTCAGCCAGTGGGAGCCAGACGAAATTTGCCTGCGTTGAAGGAATATTCCAGCCTTGTTCTACCAAGGCAGCAACCACTCGTTCGCGCTCCTGAACCAACGATTCAACGCGTTCCAGAACTTGATCAATATGTTCTAGCGACGCCACAGCTGCGTCTTCGGCGACGCTGGATACCGCAAACGGCGTAGCCATCACGCGAATGTTGTTGGTGATTGAGGGGTGGGCGACTGAGTAACCCACGCGGAGATTAGCCAGACCATGAGCTTTAGAGAAGGTACGCAGCAGAACCACGTTTTCATTCTCATTGTAGGTATGGATTCCATCCACGGATTTCTCATCACGGACAAACTCGATATAGGCCTCATCCAAAACCACAAGGACGTTCTTGGGCACCCGGGCCAGGAAGTCATCAACTTCGGCCTGAGTCAGAATTGGACCCGTTGGGTTATTTGGGGTGCATAAGAGAATCACCGATGTGTTTTCGTTCACGGCCGCGATCATTGACTCAAGATCATGGCGACCATCCTCGAGCAACGGGATCTCAACAGGAAGAGCACCCGCAGTCTGAACCAGAATCGGGTAGGCCTCGAAGGATCGCCAAGCGTAGATCACTTCATCTTGTATGCCATCTTCATTCTGTCCCGCAAAGGTATTGAGGATCTGAGTCAGCGCACCGAGGGAACCAGCCCCGGTCACGATATCTTCGGCAGGTACATCCAAGTAATCAGAGAGTGCTTCGCGCAATTTGCTCGATAGCGGATCCGGGTAACGGTTCAAGTTGCTCTGCCCATTGACCGCCTGTTGCACCGCTTCAAGCGGTCCAAAAGGGATCTCATTCGACGAGAGCTTGTAGGGCGTAATACCTTCCACCACTTTAGGCGGCTTGCCCGCTGCGTACTTTGGTAAACGTGCAACAACGGGACGTGGCTGCACCTGGCCTGGGGTCACCGGATTCTCAGTCATGCTTCAAAGCCTAGTACGCAATTCAAGGCTGATTACATCCATCCCACATTCTTGTCTCAGCTTTTTATGCCAGAGTTAAAGCATGAGCTTCCTGATTCGAGTCATCATTAATGCTTTGGCTTTGGCCGCGGCAGTCTGGATTGTCCCAGGCCTGAAGATTGGCGCCGTAGGCGACGGTGCAGTAAACACCGCCATCGCGTACCTGATCGTCGCAGTGATCTTCGGTTTGGTGAACGCCCTAGTTCGCCCAATCGTCAAGTTCTTCACCCTGCCCATCACCTGCTTGACCCTAGGCTTGTTCACCATCGTGATCAACGCACTGATGCTACTGCTGACGTCATGGCTGACAACTTTCACGCCCATCGAATTTGTGATCGAACATTTCTGGTGGGATGCCATCGCCGGAACCATCATCATTGCGATCATTTCGGCAGTTCTGGGATTGTTCGTCAAGAGCGACAAGAACTAAACGACAATAACTAAACACAGCAACTTCGCCTAGCTGCGCAGAAGGTGGTTTCCATTGGAAGCCACCTTCTTTTTGGCTCCTCACACCGTCCTCTATTTAGTGCCCGGGCGAGATAGTGCCGAGATGTTTAACCACTTTTTCTTGCTGTTCCTTAGTCATCGTCCTGGGCTTTCGTTGGATTTTGAACTTTTGAGTCTTGATCGGAGTTCTCGGCAGGTGGAAAGCATCAAGTTTCTCCCTGACTTCTGGCCGAGTGTCCAGATCAAGTTCTTGTAGGTGGTCTCCATAGTTGATGAGCTTGTGTGGAGTCCCGAAAGTGGATTCCTCACGAGTGAGCCGTTTGATGCGTTCGCTTGGCCCATCAAAAATCGTGGTGAGATGGTGACGCCCACGATTCTTATTCGGGGTGCCATCTAGGCCTGGAACCATGTCTTTCTGATCTTCAAGGGACAAGCTGCGCACATCATCCGGGATGTCGATACTGGCTATAGGCGAGCCCAAGGTAATCATCTTGTTCAGTTTGAACTTGCCCTTCAGCTTCTTGTTCTTCATCAGCTGCGCGGCGTGAATACCGCCTTGAGAATAACCAGAGAACGTCACCTTGGACCCATCTTTGGCTCCGCTGTCTTCTAGAGCTTGAGCTATGGCATCCGCATAGTTCTCGGACTCATACCCGAAGCCATCTCCAACGCCCACATCATCAAACGGCGACTCGTATTCTCGTCCGTCCTGGGTTCCCGGCAGCACAACGATATAACTGTCCTTATCGGTCTGCACGACCATGAACTTTCCATTTTCTTCAGGTCCTTGGTCTTCAAGCATGCTGTGTAACTCATAATAGCTATCTAACCCACCGCCCACGCTGACATATTCAGGTGGATCCTTCTGCGTAATCACGATTTCTTTGTTCTGCTGGTTTCTGAAATGCCGAAGCACGGTTGCAAGATGTTTGGTTTGGTTCACGATTTGCTGCCCAAAAGTCTGCCCCCATCCCGAAGTTAGATCTATGCGGAAGAACATCATCAGCCGGAGCGCCGTTTCCATGTCTTCGGTGGACGGCCGCATGTCGTTGTCTTTCATCCCGGAAAAAATCTGGGAGATCGCGTGTGGAACTGAGGTCAAGAGAATTTCATGCTCAACTCTGGCTTCCGCCGCTTCGTAGTTCCCGCGTGCCTGACCAATAGTCGCTGTGATGTCTTTGCTCTCTGCACTGGAGAGGTTAATCAGCACCAGTCCCCCGTCCAGTTTGGAGGCCAGGACGTCAAGGCTCGGGCTGCGCACAACTTTGCACACACTCATGCCCAGCGCGCTGAGCCGATGTTGGCTTTGTTCTGCAGCACGCTGCGCTGCTTTGACCCGCTGTTGAACCTCTTCAAGATCTCGGGTGACCTTTTGACACACCAGATAGGCCTTGGCGTAATCAAACTCGTTGTAACTGACTTCATACCCCATGATCAGAAGACCAATTTCTGCTTCATGATTTCTAGTTCCAGCTCCTGAATCTCACGAGTCGCACTGCTCATGTAGCCCTCAGCGTCAGCCAGCACCTGGTTGAGATTCTCAAGCCATGAGCTCAGATTAACCACGCGATCATAAAAGGCCTGTCCAGCCTCAGATTGCCAAGTCAGTGAGCCAATGGAATCAAGCTGAGTAATGGCAAATCTCGTCGTCTTCTGAGCATCATCCAGCTGAAACGCCATCGAGTCCAACGTCGCCGAGAACATCATTTTCTTGCTCCTTATCAATCGATTCTTGAACCTCATCATGAGCGCGAGAGGTTAGCTAGAACCAAGGAATGCTCCCCGTTGTGGAAACCTGTCGGATGTAAAAGATGTGATGGACGGCAAGGGATGGAAGAATATGAGTATGGCTGAGATTGCGCGCACTTCCCTTGCTAATGAACCACTGGCACTAACTGCCCTAGACGGTCGCTACCGCAGCGCCGTGGCACCGCTGGTTGACTACCTATCCGAAGCGGCTCTGAACCGCGATCGTGTTCACGTTGAAGTTGAATGGCTGATCCATTTGACCGACAACTCCGTTCTTCCGGGCACCTCCCCGCTCACCGATGAGCAGAAGGCGGCCCTACGCAAGATCGTCACCGACTTCAACGCAGAGTCCGTGAAGGAACTGGCTGAAATTGAAGCAGTGACCGTTCACGACGTGAAGGCAGTCGAGTACTACATCGCTAACCGTCTAGAAGCTATTGGCATTGGCAACCTCAAGCCATTGGTCCACTTCGGTTGCACCTCGGAAGACATCAACAACCTCTCCTACGCACTGGGTGTTCAGGGCGGCGTCACCGGAGTTTGGCTGCCAGCAGCCCGCGACCTGGTAGCTCAGATCACCAAGATGGCTGAAGAGTCCCGCGAAGTTCCAATGCTCTCGCGTACCCACGGCCAGCCAGCGACCCCAACCACCTTGGGCAAGGAACTGGCAGTACTTGCATGGCGTTTGACCCGTCAGCTGGACCGTATCGAGAAGACCGAGTACTTGGGCAAGATCAACGGTGCCACCGGTACCTACGCTGCTCACTACGCTTCGGTTCCATCCGCCGACTGGCAGCAGGTTTCCCGCAGCTTTGTTGAGCACTTGGGTCTGACCTGGAACCCACTGACTACCCAGATCGAATCCCACGACTGGCAGGCCGAGGTCTACGCAGATATCGCGCGCTTCAACCGCATTCTGCACAACCTCTGCACCGACGTGTGGAGCTACATCTCCATTGGCTACTTCGTACAGATCCCAGTGGCAGGTGCCACCGGTTCCTCGACCATGCCACACAAGGTCAACCCAATCCGTTTCGAGAACGCTGAAGCGAACTTGGAAATCTCCAACGGCCTACTGGACACCTTGGGTTCCACCTTGGTCACCAGCCGCTGGCAGCGAGATCTGACCGACTCCTCCTCGCAGCGCAACATCGGTACCGCCATTGGTCACTCGGTGCTTGCTATCTCCAACGTTGCCAAGGGTCTTGACCGTTTGGACGTTGCCGAGGCTGTACTGGCTGACGATTTGGACCACAACTGGGAAGTTCTTGCCGAGGCTATCCAGATGGTTATGCGCGCCGAGGCTATCGCCGGCGTTGAAGGCATGGACAACCCATACGAGCGTCTGAAGGACCTGACCCGCGGACACCGTGTGGATGCAGCTCGACTGAAGGAATTTGTTGGTGAGCTTGGATTGTCCGCAGATGCGCAAGAGCGTTTGCAGAACATGACTCCAGGTACCTACAACGGTATTGCTTCGCAGTTGGTTGACCACCTGAAGAAGTAGATCCTCGAGGATCTCGGGATCAAAAATAGAACGGTGTCGCAGCCATCTGGCTGCGGCACCGTTCTATTTTTAGGTCAGCTAACTGCTCTTCGCAGTTTAGACCAAGGCCTCGCGCAGTGCGCGGGCAGCAACTGCAGGATCTGCAGCGCTGTAGATTGCTCCACCGGCAACAGCCACGTCGGCTCCGGCCTTCTGAACCTCGGCAATGGTGCTGATGCTAACTCCGCCGGCTACCGAGAATGGAACGGCAGCTAGGGTTCCCGCGGTGAGCAGAGAAGTCAGGTCGTAGCCTGGCTGCGCCTGCTCATCAAGGCCGGCGTGGAACTCGACAAACTGGGCACCCAAGGCAATAACTTCCTTGGCACGTGCAGCCTTGTCGGCAACGCCGATCAGGTCAACAACGATGCCCTTGTTACGCTCTTTGGCTGCCTTGACTGCGCCGGCCACGGTGGAGTCATCGGCGCTGCCAAGAACAGAAACCAAGTCTGCTCCTGCGGCGAAAGCAATGTCAGCTTCCAGTTCACCGGCATCCATGGTCTTCATATCGGCGAATACTAGCTTGTCTGGGTGAGCACTCTTGATCGCTGCAACCGCAGAGAGGCCCTCAGCCTTGATCAACGGGGTACCCAATTCAATGATGTCCACGTACGGTGCAACTTTCGCTGCAAGTTCCAGTGCTTCCTGAGTGGTGAGCAAATCGATAGCTACTTGAATTTTCATGATGGTGCCTTTCAATCGGTTTTTGGGTCAAAAAATTTGGGGTCTTCGCCAGTACTTGATGACTATTCGAGGTTGGCGTGCCGCAACCAGAGTTCTTCTGCGGATGCCTCGACGGTGTCCCACAAGCTGTGGAACAAGGACTCGGTCACCAAGAACAGGGCCTGTTCAAACAGGCTTCCGGAGTACTGAGCAGATACTGCCGAACCATGATCAGTTTTGCGCGCTGCTGGTACTTCAATCACCGCGTTGGCCAACAGTGCCAAGGGCGACTGTGAGTCAGTGGTTACAGCTGCAATAGTTGCGCCGAGCTGCGCCGCGGTCTGCGCGTTGCGCACTACCCCTGCAGTAGTTCCTGAACCGGAAGCCACCAGCAAGATGTCGGATGCGGTGATTGCTGGCGTGGTGGTATCGCCCACCACGTGCACATTCATTCCTAGATGCATCAACCGCATTACTGCCATACGCAGGGCCAATCCACTACGTCCCGCACCGGTGACAAAGACACGTTCCGCTGCGCGAACTAGCTGTGCAACTTCCGCCACTTGCGCCGGATCTACCGCCTGCAAGACCTCGGTGATCTCGCGTTGGATCAAGTCTTGTGCGGCCGAGATATTTGCGCCGCTAATCTGCTGCCGTGGTTTGCTTTGCGTGGTGCTCATGGCGCTCCCCTCGATTCTCTGACTCGGGTTTCGCATGAAATCCCGTCTGCTTCTATTCCATCTTCGCCAAAACAAGGAGTGGGCAATACTCCTTTTTTTGACGGTCTTTCCCTACCCATACGGGTAGGGGCATTCGGGTTGCGTGGCCTACACTCGAGACTATGGCCCCATCTTCTAAAGCAACTTCCGGCGAACGGATCTCCCCGGAGCGACTCTGGACGCTACTCGACTCGATCTCCCAGTTGGTCAGCGCCCCACTACTGGAAATTGCTGAACGACTACATACCGCATTGCTTCCGTCGCTGCGCTGTTCCGCGCTGCTGATTTTCACCGAAGAATGTACGGGCAGGCCGCAAAAGAAGTCGGGTCCCGAAGCCATCACCTCCCGGGTGACCATCAATGAATTAGATGAGATTCGCAGCTCAAACCCACAGCAGAATCGGTGGTTAGGTCGGGCCATGATTGGCGGGGAACAGCGCGAGATTCTTGCTGTACGTTATCCGCCGAGCAATGCCATCTTGGTACTTATCAATCCGGTACTGGCACAAGATGTAGTCGATGCCGGTGATACCCGTGATCTGCTTGGCTACCTCTGGGAGCTGGCGGCAGCTCGAATCCGCGAGAAGGTCGCGGACGCCTCCCCTTCTTACCTTCGGGAATCTCGGGCCATGTCTACCGAACGTACTCGGGTGACCACCGAATTGGTGGACCAGTATTCCACCAGCCTGGAATTGATGCTGGCGACCCTGCGCAGCCCTGCGATCAGTGATGCGTTGGCACGAAACAAAACCACCGACATGGCGGCCAAAACCCTGGTCGGATTACGCTCACTTGATGACCGCGTTAATGGGTTGGTCGAGGAACCTGTTGTCAGTGCTTTCACCCGGTTGCGCGAGGACTTACGTCCATTGATCGAATCAGGCGGCGTTGAATTGCAGCTTGTTGAGCCGCCAGCCAATGGCCGAGCCCTGCCCGGCGAAGTCGCTCACGCAGCTCGCTCAATTATGCGCGGGCTAGCGCTAGAGATGATGGAACAAAAACAGATCACCAGGATCCGTGCCCAGTGGGACTGCGATGGTGAAAACTTACTGATTAACGTGCGTGATGACGGACGCGGTGCCTTGGACCACGCGTCCGCCACCATTGCGCGGCTCAACCGTCAGGTGCAAGCCCTCGCAGGCAAAATGCAACTGGAAGCCATCCCTGACTGGGGTACCGATGTATCCATCGCGCTCCCGCTCGATGCCCCTGAACAAACACCGGCCGATCTGGCGCAGTGGAAGCTGGCTGCCCGAGAATTCGAGGTGCTGCAGCTACTGGCCGCAGGTCAATCGAACCGGGCAATTTCCAGTGGCCTGGGCATCAGTGAGAACACGGTAAAGTTCCATACGCGCAACGTGTTCAAGAAGCTGGGAGTGCGTTCGCGCGTTGAAGCCGCTACATTAGCGCACAACGCGGGCATCGTGGCTTCAGCCTAGAGAACACGTGCTTCGTTGGCTAGCGTTCGATACTGAGCGTCAAAATAAACCAGTGGCGCCGCAGTATCGGTTTGCTCCGTGTGAATTTCGTGGACTTGTCCGATCACTATCACGTGGTCTCCGGCGTCGTGCTCGGCCCAGATCTTGCGGTCGAGCCAGCCGAGCGAGCCATCGATGACGGGATTGTTTTGTCCGGTTGGTTTCCACACAATATTCACCCATTTGTCGTCGCCGCCGCGCGCAAATTGATTGGCCACGGACTCTTGCACTTCGGACAAGATATTCACTGCGAACTTGCCGGTGGCACGAATTTTTGGATAGCTGCTCGAACTCTTCATAACGCTGAAGGAGATCAGTGGCGGCTCCATGGAAACGCTATAAAAAGACTGGCAGGTAAAGCCGATGGGTCCTGCCTCATCCAAGCCACTAATCACCGTAAGACCCGACGCATAACGACCGAGCGCACGTCGAAAATCTACCGCATCAATTTTTGTGGCCGGACTCATGCATCGGCACCATTCAGCCGAGGATCCAGCCCATACTGCGCTGGAGCACCCAAATGATCCCAAAGTGTCGCTCCCTCATAATCATGATGATAAAGTCCCCGTTCTTGAAGCAGCGGAATCACCTCGTCAACAAAGGTATCGATGCCGTCTTCATTAACATCAATGTTGATCCAGAAACCGTCGCAGGCCCCAGCTTCAAACCATTGCTGCATGTGATCAGCGGTGACCCCGGCGGTACCCACAGGGGTCGGATGATAATCAATGACCCCGTGCGCAAGAATGTCTCGAATAGTCCAACCCTCGCGAGCAATTTCCAAGGCCCTCTGTGAGCGTGGATCAAATCCACTAGCCTGCGCGACGGCGAGCTGGCCTGGACGCAACGGTTCGTCAATCTGGCTCACATCCAGTTCCCGCCCCAACATGCTCCCCAAATATGGAACTCGTGACGGTGCGGTCTGATCGCCGAGCGCTACACGTCGGTCCAGTGCCGCCCGCTTGGTTGCTCCGATGGCAGGTTGCACACCAGCGAAGAACTTAATTTCATCTGGGTTACGCCCAGCGCGGCTGGCCGCAGCCCGGTAGGCATTGCGCTGCCTGCGGGCGTCGTCAATCGTGTACGTGGCACCGATGACGGCATGGGCATAAAGCCCGGCGAGTTCAATTCCGTTCTCCCCGCCGCCGGCCGAGAAAACAACCGGTTGACCTTGTTCCGAAGGCGGAATAGCCAAGGGGCCGCGGGAGGCTACCTGCTTGCCCTGCATGTTGATCGGTTGGATCTTTGATGCATCAGCCAAGCATCCTGCGGCGGTGTCCTTGATCCAGGCTTCCTGCCCCCAGCTGCCCCACAGACCTTGAACAATTTGAATGGTTTCGTGGGCGCGTTCGTAACGTTGCGGGCGTGGTGCAACATTCTTGCCAAAATTAGCTGCCGATACTGGATCACTCGTGGTGACAGCATTCCATCCCACTCGCCCGTGGCTCATCACGTCCAATGTCTTATACATGCGGGCTAAGTTGTAAGGTTCGTTGAAGGTTGTCGACCCGGTGGCGACCAGCCCTATCCGCTCGGTTTCCCGGGCAATGGCGGCCAGCGTCAGCATGGGTTCCAGGGTGATCGGTGGAGCGTCGCGTTCCACATCTGCCTGCAAACCTAAGAAGTCGGGAAGAAAGAGGAAGGCGAACTTGCCACGTTCAGCAGCCTGCGCGTAACGCACCTGAGCGTCAAAGTTGGTGTAGTTGTTCGGGTCGACTCCCGGTGCACGCCAGGCAGTGCCCTGTGTGCCGTATCCGTTGGCCAAAGTCATGCCTAAGATCATCTGTGGCTTATCCATGGTGGTTATTGCTCCTGCCTCGATGAGGACTTATGAAGTTTAATTGCGCTGATGCCCTGACCAACGGTCGGACATCAGCGCAAAACTGTTGGGTGGTTACTTGGTATTTGGTGCCGGGGATGCGTGACGTCGGGACATCACGACCACAACAAATACCGGTACCAAAAGTGCCAAAGTGGCCCACGGGAGGGTGGACGGTCCACCGTTAGCTAGCACGATTCCGCCAAGTACTCCGCCGGCGGCAATGCCAAGATTCCAGCCGGTGACCAAGACGGCCTGTGCCGTATCCACTGCGCTCCCCGCGGCATTGGTCAGCGCGGTTTGCTGGATACTGCCGGATCCACCAAAGGCGATGCCCCACGCGGCGACCGCAACAAACACTAGTGCCGGCGTTTGTGAAAGGGTTGCCAGGACCAACATGCCCAGTGCAAAGAGCAATACGCTGCCGATCATCATTCGTCGAAGATGACGATCGATCATCAGTCCGACACCCCAAAGTCCCAGTAACGCGGCGAGACCAAATACTAGCAGGACGGCGCCGACGCTAGTGGACATGACTAGCGGATTAAGGAATGCCGCAACATAGGTGTAGATCAAGATGTGGGCGGTGATGTAGAGAACCGAAGTGATGACGATCGGGGCAATTCCAGGCAGGGCAAGAGTTTTGAGTGGTGAAGTGCGTAGAGACTTTTCTTGACCCGGGAAGTTGGGAACGACTGACAGGACCCAGACGAGCACCGCTGCACTGAGTACCGCCATCAGGACAAAGGTTAGTCGCCAACCGATGGCATTGGCGCAGATCACTCCGGCCGGTGTGCCTAGCGCCAAAGCAATGGGCGTGCCGGCCATGGCGATGGTGACGCCGCGGCCACGTTGTTCAGCAGGTACTAGACGGCCAGCGTAGGCGGCCAGACTGCCCCATAGAACTCCGGCACTGATACCCGTGAGAAAGCGGACTACCAAGGTGAACACATAAAAAGGTGAGACGGCTACCAACAAACTGGTGATCACAAAGCCCGATAGGGCTAGAACAAGCAGCCGTTTACGTGGCCATCCCATCGTGGCACTAATGATGGGAATGGCACCGGCGATGGAGCCGATGGCGTAAACCGTAATTGTTTGTCCGGCGGAGGCTTCTGATACGCCGAGATCCGCGCTGAGTCTCGGCAGGATTCCGGCCGGCAGCGTTTCAAGCATTGCGGTAAGGAAGCCAGCGGCGGCGAGCGCAAGCAAGCTTCCAAGTGGCAGCTTTCGCTTGCTCCGCGCCGTGGAAGAATTAGTGAGTGAAGTAGTCATGGAATCATTTTCTAACCTTCACGCCTATGAGAAGGTCAAGTAATTCCAAGCAGATGTGACCTGCTTAACTTGCCAAGACTTTTACGCCGTCCATCGCCTCAACATACCTGGTGATGGAATCCCGGTTTTGAGTCAGTAGATTAATCTGTTTAGCCATGCGATCGCGCTCCCGTAACAGCACTTCGCGTAATCCTGGGTCAGGATCAACAACAACGATTTCCCGCTGCCGATCCAGGCAGGGCAAGATATCGCTGATGATGCGAGTGGGGATACCCGCCTCAATGAGGCCACGGATCTTTTCCACTCGTTCCAGATGTGGCGCCTCATAATACCGGTACCCGTTCTCACTGCGGCCCGGGGTCAGTAGGCCCTGCTCTTCGTAGTACCGAAGCATCCGCGTGGGCACTCCCGATCGTTCCGACAGTTCACCAATGCGCACAATTCCCCCCCCCTTTGCATTTTAGAACCTTAACACTACTGAAAAGGTTGGCCAAGGGCCACAACTGTGTTGCAGATCCACCTTGTAGCCACAGTGCAGCTTGCGCAATCACTGAAAAAGCTGGCAGCCACGCGCTCTGCGTGACTGCCAGCTTTTGCTGAACTATTTAGAACTCGAAGCCACCAAAGTCCCCACCAGATCCGCCGAGGAAGTCGCCCAGACCGCTCTCGCCAGCTGCGGAGATCTGATCCCCGGCACCTGAGAGGCTCTCACCGAACCCATCGGCGATCGAACCAAATTCGTCACCGATACCAGAGAATCCTTCCAGCAACGGTCCGGCAATCGCGGTGCCAATGAAGGCGCCTGCGACACCACCGAGCAGACCTACACCGAGTCCACCGGCACCGGCAGCCAAGCCACCTGCCATGCGTGAGCGTCCCGAGCCAGAACCTAGGATTTTCTCCATGAACCCTGGACGCGATACCTCGGCGCGAGTAGCAGCGCGGGCCAAGTCTTGAGGCTGATCGCTAACTGGTCGTTCTGCCGCCGGCAATTGTTCGGAAAGTTCATTCTGCAACAACGCACGCTGTTGCGGGGTCAGCCGTGAGAAAGCTTCAGTGTGGGCACGCTCCATATCCTGAGGTGGAGCGGTGCGCAGCATGTACTTGTACTTCTCGATAGCTGCTTGGTCTTCTCGCGAAACCCCAGAAGCCGCCGTCTGCTGACCGGCATAATTCTGATTGCCGTAGCCTGACTGCTGCTGCTGTCCATAAGTCGGAGCATTGCCACGCGAACGTTGCGACCCATTAGAGCTACGCTCATTGAGTTGCTCGCGCACGTACTCGCCGGCCATTTGCTTGCCCTTGCGGATCAATTTATTAAACATGGACACGACTATCACTCCTCATATAGGGGAAAGCGGAGCGCTCTGCGCCCGCGTTTCCCCTTTTAACTCCTCAGCAGTGAACTAAGTTCCCTTTTACTGGGCAACGCGTGCTACTTCACGTTCTGGGGTGAAGACTCCGGCACCATGGCGCCAGCGGTAGTACCCAAGGCAGACCAACGTGAATGGAATACCAAACCACAACGCAGGACGCTGGACCGGATCAAAGGCCACGCCTACCAGTGAAGCGGTCAGCAAGACTAGGGCGATGATTGGCAAGATCGGGAACAGCGGAGCCCGGTAAGGCAAAGAATCAGTAGAGCCGTGAACCGCTACATAGTGGCGTCTAAATGACAGGTGAGAAGCGCAGATGACTATCCAGACAGCCACTACAGCAAAACCCGCCACAGAGACCAAAGCGAGGAACAGCGACTCGGCAGCGATAAAACTGGAGAACAGTGAAACCAGTCCGCCGAGCATGGACAGACTCAACGCCAGCATTGGAATGCCACGGCTATTGGTCTTGGACAGTACCTTCGGAGCCTGCCCGGCAACACCCATCGAGTGCAACATGCGAGCGCAGGAGTACAACCCGGAGTTACCTGCGGAGAGCAACGCAGTGATGATGACAAAGTTCATCACGTCAGCTCCGGCAGGTAGACCGGCCACGTCAAGCACGGTGACAAAGGGAGACTCATTCGCTCCAGCTTCAGCAAAGGGAATGATCGCGGCAATCACAACAATGGCGCCGATGAAGAAAATGGTCAGACGAACCACCGCGGTACGGATGGCCCGAGGGATGCTCAACTGTGGGTTCTTGGCTTCGCCGGCGGCTACACCGATCAGCTCGGTACCGCTGAAGGCGTAGAACACCGACAAGATTGTTACCAGCACCCCGGAGATTCCGGTGGGGAACAGACCGTCTTCGGTGTTGAAGTTAGACAGACCAATAGTCCCGGCGTCACTAGCTGGGTTGATTCCAAAGATGGTCGCAGCACCCACAACGATCACCAACAGCACCGCGGCAACCTTGATCAGCGCAAACCAGAACTCCGTCTCACCAAAGACACGTGAAGAAATGGCGTTCAACGCAAAGAGGATGGCGGCGAAGATCAGTGAAAAGACCCAGACGGAAACCGAGGGGAACCAACGTTGCATCAGCAGACCGGCGGCCGTGAACTCACTGGCCAAGGCTACTGCCCAGCACAACCAGTAGAGCCATGCGGTAGCAAAGCCCCACGCCGGACCAAGATCTCGGGTGGCATGGGCGTGAAAGCCGCCGGCCACTGGATAGCGTGCTGAAAGTTCACCTAATCCGCTCATCACCATGTAGGCCACCAGCGCGCCCACCGCATATGCCAGTACGGCTCCTAGCGGTCCGGCTTGAGCGATGGTGTAACCAGAGGATACGAACAGACCCGAACCGATCACACCGCCCAAAGCAATCATCACCAGGTGACGCGAGGTCATAGTTCTTCGCAGCCCGGACTCAGATTCTGAGGTCTCTTGGTTGCTGATGATGCTCTCGGTCATGGGGCTCCTTCTGAAATGAATGCGTTTCAGAATATCGGGATTTGTCACCTAGTTTCGCTGTGCACGTCATCTTCAGTCATGCGGCGTCAAACTCAGTCTTTCAACGCCTTGGGCTGTACCCTCGAGGACGTGAATATCACTGTGCATCCCGCTGATTTCCTTCAAGCCCTGCGTGCCGAAGGCACCACACCGATCATCCTCGATGGTGGTCTGGGCACCCATCTAGCAGAACGTGGCAATGACGTCACTGGGAAACTTTGGTCAGCGCAGATCCTCATGGACCGTCCCGAAGAAGTTCGCGCTGCACACCAAGACTTTTTTGCTGCTGGCGCGCAAGTTGCGACCACTTGCTCCTACCAAGTGAGCCTCGATGGGCTGGCGGGTGTCGGTTCCTCCGACAAGTTCGAAACCATGCTGCACACCAGCGTGCGGCTGGCCAGAGAAGCGGCCACGACTGAAACCTCAGAAACTCCACGCTGGGTCGCCGTCTCGGTCGGACCCTACGGCGCAGGACCCGGTGCGGGTACCGAATACGATGGCGCCTATGATCTGGATGCTGCGCAGCTGGCTCAATGGCACCGCGCCCGAGTAGAAATTCTGGCCGAGACCGACGCAGACCTGATCATTTTTGAAACGGTGCCTAGTCTGGCCGAGGTGGAAGCCTTAGCCTCAGTGGCCAAGGAGCTGACGCTGCCAGTTTGGCTCAGCCTTGCGGTTCGCGCTGATGAGCAAGGAAATGTGGTGCTGGGTGATGGCACCGATCTTCGCGCAGCTGCCAAGCTGATTGAAGACTCTGGTGTCTGGGCAGGTGTGGGTGTGAACTGTTGCCCAGTGCCTCAAGCGGTGGACGCCCTGAAAATTCTTGGCGAAGAAACTAATCTTCCACTCTCCGCCTACCCGAACAGCGGTGAGATTTGGGATCATGAAGCACGCGTCTGGATTCCGGGAACTGAAGGCAACGACCTTCCTTCCGCTGTCCCTGCGCTCATCGCCGCTGGCGCCCGGCTGATCGGCGGTTGCTGCCAGGTCAGCCCAGAACAGATCACCCGGGTGCGCGAAGCAGCACAACAAGGCTAACGCCCGGAAAGCGTGTTAATCGCTAGTCGGCTTGGGCTATCAGCTTCGGTGGTATAGAACTCGACCCGATAATCCGGGAATGCCGGCTGGCTCAATACGTGATAAGTCAGCTCGATGGTTCCTGCTTGTGGATGATGCAAGATACGTTGTCCAAAGCTGCATTCGCGGACCTTGGTACTCGCCCAAAATTCTGCGAACTCACTGCTGCGCATCATCAGCTCACCAATGAGCTCGGCTAAGTCCCGGTCCTCGGGGTAGCGTCCGCTGAGCATCCGCAAGAAAGCGACATGGGTCCCGGCACAGTGCTCCCATTGACCCTCTTGGGCTCGAGTCTGGGAATCAAGGAACAGCATGCGGGTGGTCGATGGACGCGTTGCTGGGTTCAGCGGTGCGTCAAAGTCTAAATGGCTACCAAGTAATTGATGCCCGAGCTGATTCCACGCAAGGATGTCATTGCGACGGCCTAACAAGAGTGCCGGCACCTGCGGCATCGCAGCCAATAAATCCAACATCGGTGCCGGTGCACTTTCCGCCTTGGGTCGGCGCAACTTGACGGCGGGCCGCGCACCATTCAAATCCTTCAGATGTGCACGCTCAGCTTCGTCGAGCATCAGCACCTTTGCTAGCGCTTCTAGTACCCGCTCCGAAGCGTTGGTACTACTGCCCTGTTCCAAACGTGTGTAATAAGCAACGCTCACACCTGCCAGGTGGGCAATTTCCTCTCGTCGCAGGCCCGATACCCGGCGTCCTCCACGCACTGAAATGCCATGGTCTGCTGGCGAAACGGCGGCCCGGCGGTGTTTGAGGAAGGTTCCTAGATCATTGGTTTGCGTCACGCGGACAGTCTAGTCCTCCACCTAGCATCCGGACGAAGATCAAGGTAACCCTGCCAGGAGTACCAAAAGCAGGTGTCTGTTTGCGCCGCGAAAAACCAGCGAGCATGGATTCTAAGACAATAACTACCCATTAAGGATCCCGCACTCTTATGCCTCTGGCTCTGCTCGCTTTAGCTCTTGGCGCTTTCGCCATCGGAAGCACAGAATTTCTGACCAATGGACTGTTGTCATCGCTCTCGGGCGAATTGGACGTCACCATTGCGCAAGCCGGCATGGTCAGCACTGCTTACGCGTTGGGTCAGATGTGTGGACCAGTTCTGGCGCTGGCGTTGCTGCGTCTTCCAACAAAACGCACCCTGCTCATACTCATGGCGATCTTCACCGTGGGCAACTTCCTCGCCTCTTTAAGCCCGAGCTTCGGATTTTTGCTGGGCAACCGTTTTGTCACCGCGTGGTCCCACACAGCGTTTTTCGGCGTTGCCTCCGTGGCCGCTTCCGGCTTAGTTCCAGCCAAAAAGCAGGGCAGCGCCATCGCGCTGGTATTCACCGGGTTGACCCTGTCGATGCTCTTGGGCATGCCCTTAGGCACGTTGATCGGTCAGGCCGCCGGCTGGCGAGCGTCCTTCGTAGTAGTCACCATCATTAGCCTGATCAGTTTGGTGGGCCTGGCCTTGTTGTTGCCTGCCGATCGCAGTCTCGAACCGGTTAGCTACCGAAACAGTTTGCGCCCCTTCACGAATCCTCGCCTTTGGGTGGCTTTGAGCGCCACTGCGATCGGCTTCGGAGGACTATTCGCCTCATTTACCTTTATTGAACCGATGCTGACACAGGTTTCAGGGTTCAGCAGTGGCCAGGTAATTTGGCTATTGGGAATCTATGGCGCTGGATTGGTAGTGGGCAATTCGCTCTCAGGCAAAGCCGCAGACCGCGCATTGGTCCGCACCACGGTGGTCCTATTACTTTTGCTGGCTACGGTACTAGCTGTCTTGGCTTTTGGCGCCACCCATAAAACGGTGGTCATTCCGTCATTATTCTTGCTTGGTGCGTGCGGGTTTGGATTGCTCACTCCGTTGCAAACTTTTGTGCTGCGTTTTGCAGGATCAGACTCCCCTTTGGTCGGAACGGCCAACACCGCAGCATTGGGCGCAGGGATCATGCTCGGATCATTGCTTGGTGGATTCATACTGGATTCCTCCGGCAGCTTCACGGCAATAAATCTGGCAGCCTCGGCCATGACCCTCCTTGGCTTTGTGGTGTACGTGGTTGCTGCCAGTACCTCTAGGCAGAAACCACGTACTGCTCACCTTGTTGGGCATCCGGCCGGCGACTAGGCGCGCAGCTCAACCACGTTGTGACTCTGAGATTGGCTTTGCGTATGGTGATCTCCCAAGAGCTGCATTAGCTGCGCGGCAACACTCACCGCGATCACCGCAGGCTGTTTGCCGGTGACCTCAGGAATGCCAATGGGGCACTGGATCCGTGAAATCTCTTGTTCGCTGTGTCCACTGTCGCTCAGGTTTTTGCGAAAACGGGTCCATTTGGCTTTGGAACCAATCAACCCGATGGATCCCAGCGAAGGATGAGCTAACGCAGCGTCACTGAGGTGGAAGTCCTCGGCATGATCATGAGTCATGATCAGCACATGACTTCCCTCCGGAAGAGTACTGAGCACCTGTTCACCCATGACCGCCACCTGCGCCTGAATTGAAGCAACACTGTGTTGTAGCAATGAAGCGGCCTCGATCGCTTCAGGACGCGAGTCCGTGAGATACAGGTCAATGGGGTGACGGGAGAGGATACGGGCCAGCTCCATGCCCACATGCCCCAACCCAAAAATCGCCACAGTTTTTGGCACCGGCAACGGTTCAAGCAAAAGCTTCACTTCCCCACCACAACATTGCCGACCATAGGTGGCCGGGGCCTTGTCATTAAGCCGCAGCTCCATGGTTTCCGGTCGCGTTGCACCTTCGCTGATCAGCTGTCGGGCACGGGTGATGGCAGCCATTTCCAGGTTGCCACCACCGACCGTGCCAAAGGTTTTATCTTGGGAGATGACCATCTTGGCCCCGGCCTCGCGCGGGGCATGCCCACGCACTGCAGTGAGCGTCAACAAGACCGCGGCCCGGCGCTGGCTTCGCAAGGCAGTGACCGCATCAATCCACGATTCCACTGTTACTCACGCACCGAGTCGATAGCCCAGAACACCGCTTCGGGAGTTGCCGGGGACGCCAAGGTGACCGAGCTACCTTCCGGACCAAAAGCGGCAACCGCTTGGCGCAATGCTTCGCGTACCGAGAAGGCCAACATCAAAGGCGGTTCACCAACAGCCTTGGAACCGTACACCACGCCTTCTTCATGCGCCTTATCCAGCAAGGCAACATTAAAGACTTCGGGCATCTCGGAGAAGCTCGGGATCTTGTAGGTGCTGGCCGCTTGGGTTGCTACCCGTCCACGCCCTGGACCATCAGAGGTGTCCCAACGTAGATCTTCAAGGGTCAGCCAACCGGTGCCTTGAACAAACCCACCTTCGATTTGTCCTAGGTCAATCATGGGCGAGAGCGAATCTCCAACGTCATGCACAATATCGACTCGACGCAAGACGTAGGAACCATCAAAGCAGCTGACTTCTACCTCACTGGCTGCTACACCATAAGAGAAGTACTTAAACGGGCTGCCGGTCATGCGTGCCAGGTCCCAGTGCAGTCCCTCGGTGCGGTAGTATCCGGCAGCCGATAACTGGATGCGCTGCATATAGGCATCACGGACAACGTCATTCCATTCCAGCTCTTCGGTTTTGCCCAACGCCGTGATCTTGCCGTGGGCAAAACGAACATCTGCAGCTGGAACCCCAAACTTTCCGGCCGCCACGTGAGCCAGTCGAGCTTGGATCTGCTCACAAGCGTCCTTGACCGCACCACCGTTAAGGTCACTGCCGGAGCTGGCGGCGGTGGCCGAAGTATTGGGCACCTTGTCGGTACGTGTGGGAGCGATGCGCACGCTGGATAGCGGAACACCCAAACTGGTCGCGGCCACCTGCAGCATCTTGGTGTGCAGGCCTTGACCCATCTCGGTGCCACCGTGATTAACCAGCACTGATCCGTCTTTATAGACCAGCACCAGTGCCCCACCTTGGTTAAAGGCAGTGAGGTTAAACGAGATACCGAACTTCACCGGGGTGATAGCCAGCGCTCGCTTGCTGTACGGATTACTGGCATTGAACTGAGCAATCTCTGCTTCACGCCCAGCTATATCTGCCGAATCAAGCACCTGCTGCCAGGCAGCATCAATACGTTCTGGATGACGCACCGGCTGGAAGTAGGGAGTGTCCTGGCCTTCGGTGTAAAAATTACGTCGGCGCAGTTCTCTGGCTTCGATACCAAGTTGCGGGGCGACCCGTCCCAAAATATCTTCCATGACCAGCATGCCTTGGGGCCCACCAAATCCACGGAATGCGGTCTGCGAGGTTTTGTGGCATTTAGCTACCCGCCCGGCAACCCGAATATTAGGGATCCAGTACGAGTTGTCGATATGGCACATGGCGCGGGTCAGCACTGGCTCTGACAGGTCCAGGCTCCACCCGCCATCAGCGGTGAGCTGCGCGTCTAAGGCAAGGATTCGGCCTTGGTCATCAAAACCGATTTTCCAGCTGGCATAGAAGCCATGACGTTTGCCGGTCATGGTCATATCCAAGGTGCGGTCCAACCGCACCCGCACCGGACGCCCAGTGAGTTTGGCGCCCAAAGCGGCTACCGCTGCATAACCGTGCGGCTGCATTTCCTTGCCACCAAAACCGCCGCCCATGCGCAGCACCTGCACGGAAATCTCGTGCGCTGGTATTCCAAGCACGTGCGAAACGATGTCTTGAGTTTCGGTGGGATGCTGGGTTGAGCAGTGAATCAGAATCTGTCCACTCTCATCAATCAGCGCCAACGAGTTCTGCGTTTCTAGGTAGAAGTGTTCCTGCCCAGCAAAGTCGAAGTCACCTTCAAACACGTGTGCTGCCTGTTCAAAACCTGCATCCCAATCGCCCTTTTGGATCACCGGCTGAATACCGTGGAAGCTACCGGCTTTGATGGCATCTTGCACGGTGATCAAGGATTCCAGCGGCTCATAGTCCACGGAAACTGCTTTGGCTCCGGCCTTGGCTGCTTCCAGATTTTCGCCGAGTACCCAAGCCACCGGTTGGCCATAAAACATGACCTCATCTACCGGCAGCAGTGGCTCATCGTGTTTGGCGCCTTGGTCATTAACTCCGGGAATATCCCCTGCAGTGATGACCTTGATAACGCCCGGGATATGCAGCGCTTCGCTGGTATCCAGGTTCAAGATTTTGGCGTGGGCCACGGTGGATTGCACTGGGTAGGCGTGTAATACTCCCGAAAGTCGGTGGGCCAGATCATCGGTGTACAGCGCGGTGCCCGTGACGTGGGCAGCGGCCGATTCATGGCGTTGACGCTGACCAACAATGGGCGCTTCGGGTCGTTGAGATAGCTGGCTCATTACTTCGCCTCCTTCATAGGGGCTTGCACCGCTAGTTGTTGGGCGTAGAAACGTTCAAGCGACGAGGCAAGCATCGCTTTGCGATACTTGGCGCTGGCCCGATGGTCATCCATTGGTGTGCCTTCTTCAGCCATCACGGCGGCCGCTTCACGAATCGTGGTGATATTCCAGGCCTTGCCTTCCAGCATGGCCTCGGTGGCCACCGCACGGAGCGGGGTTGCGGCCACACCGCCCAAACCGATTCGAGCTGTGCTGATCACTCCGTCCACCACGGTCAGCGCGTAGCCCACGGCAACAGATGAAATATCGTCAAAGCGTCGCTTGGAAATCTTCTGAAAACTGGTGTGTGTAGCCAGCGGCAGCGGAATGCGGATCGCGGTAATCAGCTCGCCTGCACTACGCACGGTCTGTCGGTAGCCGGTGAAGTACTGGGCTAGCTCCACCACTCGTTGACCTTGCACGCTGGTCAAAACTAATTGCGCTTCCAAGGCCAGTAAGGCCGGTGGTGTGTCACCAATGGGCGAGCCGGTGCCAAGATTTCCGCCAATGGTGGCCGAGTTTCTAATCAATCTGGACGCAAACTGTCCAAAGAGCTGACCCAACAACGGCACGCGGCCAGCGAGGTGCCGTTCCACCTCACTCAAGGTCAGGCTTGCACCAAATTCAAGAAAGTCATCCTCCCCACGAATTTGACGCAATTCTTCCAACCGGTCAATCGCCACCACACTGCGAGCGCGAGCGCCTTTAATATTGACCTCAACACCCCAGTCGGTACTGCCAGCCACGACGGTGGATTGCGGTTCATCGGCCAAGATCTGTAACGCTTCGCTCAGTGAGGCTGGGCGGCGGAAGCGTCCAAGTTCACCGGTGGGAGTATCGGCGGTGTACAGGTCGGTGGCTACCGGTGCCGGTGCGCTGTTGGATTGGCGGGCTGCTAACGGATCATCTGCTGCCGGCTCCCCCAGTGCGTAGGCGGCGTCGCGAATCGGGCGGTAGCCGGTGCAACGACACAGGTTTCCAGATAGTGCGTGCAGGTCAAAACCATTGGGTCCGCATTCATGGCCTGGCTCCGCTGTGCCCTGCGCCGAACGCTCTGGACGGTAGTACTCAGCTGCCATCGAGCAGATGAAGCCGGGTGTGCAGTAACCGCACTGCGACCCTCCACGCTCAGCCATCTCTTCTTGGACCGGGTGCAGGTTTTCAACCGGACCCAAGCCTTCAGAGGTGATCACTTCTTGACCGTCTAGGGCCGCGGCTGGAACTAGACAGGCGTTCACCGAGGTCCAACGGCTGCCGTCGCCATCGGTGCGTGCCACCAAAATGGCGCACGCACCGCACTCGCCTTCAGCGCAGCCTTCCTTGCTGCCAACCAAACCTTGGTTGCGCAAAAAATCTAGTGCGTTGCTGTGTGGCGGACCATTGAAGTCCAGTGGGTTGCCGTTGACCGTGATCTGGCAGTCGGTTTGTAGTGAATTTTCGGCACTCATGCCGTTAACACCTCCTGCACCCAGCTAAATGGGTGCACCATGAATGAAATGGATACTGTGCGGGACGTACCGCGGTTAGTGTCCGTGCGCGATCTGGCCCTTGGACCAGGCGGTGGTTTCACCCATGGGTTGTTTCTCCTTCAACTGCGTACTGAACTCAAATATAACCCGGATCACATCACCCAAGCAGGAGCGTGAGCGGTCCTCTGGCAAAGTAGATCAGGAATCCGAAGGCCACGACCCACATCAGTGGATGCACCTTCTTGTGGCGCCCTGCTGCAGTATTGACCACAACCCAGGCGATGAACCCAGCACCAATTCCGTTGGCAATTGAATAGGTCAACGGCATGGTGATCAGGGTCAGGAATGCTGGCATGGCTGAAGAGAACCGCTTAAAGTTGATCTCGCGGATCTGCGCGCACATCATGGTTCCTACCAAGACCAGCGCTGCGGCGGCCACTTCCATGGGCACCACCGAGGTGAGCGGTGTGAAGAACATGGAGCCAAGGAACAATACTCCGGTGATTACCGAAGCCAGTCCGGTCCTTGCGCCTTCGCCAATGCCGGCGGCCGAATCAACGTACACCGTATTGGACGAACTAGATCCAGCACCACCAGCAACCGCTCCCAAACCTTCGCTCACAAAGGCTGCCTTGAGCCGTGGGAACGTGCCGTCCTTGCTGGCTAGTCCGGCGTTTTTGGCCAAACCCGTCATCGTACCCATGGCGTCAAAGAAGTTCGTGAAGACCAGGGTGAAGACCAGCATGGTGGCTGCCAACACTCCGATTCGGCTGAAGGAGCCGAGCAAGTCAAAGTTCCCGGCCAATGACAGATCTGGCAGCGAGACAATATTGCCCTGAAGTATGGGCATGTTCAGATGCCAGCCGTGCAGATTGCTATCGCTGCTCGGTCCGATCTTAAAGACCTGTTCAGCAATGACCGCCAGCACCGTAGAGATGATGATGCCAATCAGGATCCCGCCCTGTACTCCGCGGGCTACCAGCGCCCCCATGATCAGCAGTCCGAGGACAAAGATCATGGTCGGTATCGAAACAATTGATCCACCCTCCCCTAGCTGCACCGGAGGTCCGGCCGGGGTGCGGGTGACAAACCCGGAATCTACAAAGCCAATGAAGGTGATAAACAGTCCGATACCTACGGTGATGGCAGCCTTCAGGTCCTTGGGGATGGCCCGGAAAATCGCAGTACGGATACCGGTCATTCCAAAGATGACAATCAATACACCGTTGATCACTACCAGTCCCATGGCCTCCGGCCAGGTGACATCTTGGACCACCGAAACGGCCAGGAAGGAATTCATCCCCAGCCCGGCGGCCAGTGAGAAAGGAAGGTTGGCGACCATGCCAAACAGGATGGTCATCACCCCAGCCGTCAGCGAGGTCATCGCTCCCACCTGGGCTGCCGGCAACCAGTTTCCTGCCATGTCAAGCGGTGCTGCATCGTTGCTGAATCCACCAAGGATCAGCGGGTTGAGGATGACGATATAGGCCATCGTAAAGAAGGTCACCAACCCGCCGCGAACCTCGCGGGCGAGGGTGGATCCACGGCCGGTGATGTTAAAGAAGGAATCGAGAATCTTCTTTGGTCCGCTTGGTTTTGGTGCGGACGCGACAGGGGCTTGCTGACGACTAAGCGTTGTCATGACCGGCGCCTAGTAATCGGTGCGGGATTCCAAGGAGTCCCAGGCCTGGAAAGGCTTGAGATATTGGACTGATTCGTGCTCGAAGTGTTGCACCGGCATTAGCGCGCGGTTTGATTCTTGCTCGAAATATTCGTAGAAGACTGCGTCATCAAAGCCTGCTTTCGCAGCATCGTGACGGTCTGCGGCGAAGTAGACCTTGCCGATGCGTGCCCACAATGAGGTGGCCAAGCACATGGGGCAAGGTTCGCAGCTGGTGTAGAGAACGCAGCCGCTCAAGTCGAACGTTTCTAGTGCTGCGGCCGCGGTGCGGATGGCAACTACCTCGGCGTGAGCCGATGGGTCGTTGGTTGCGGTAACGCGGTTGACTCCTTCGAAGACCTGTCCGTCTGCCGTGACCACTACGGCGCCGAAGGGGCCGCCTGCATTGTTCACGTTCTGGGTGGCAAGGTCGATGGCCATCGAAAGATAGTCCTGGCCAGTGGTATTAACGCTCATCGCGTGTCTCCTCATGCTTTCGTCAAGCACGACGCATCACGAGGTAACCCACCACGACCCGACCGTACTTGGCTGCTGAAATTTATCAGTTGCACGCCCGGTAGATAGCGACCCATTGATGGGTGCCCGCCATAGACACGTATGAGAGTATCAGTGTGATCTGGGGCTCGCAATCTTTTTGAGATTGTTTTTTCACATTATGAATAAATCGCTGTTTTTTGCGTTTCCAACGGATTACCAATCTCTATCGGCCCAAAATTGTGGTCGGTGAGATTAAGTTCCCCTCGGTGCAACACCCACCGCACGTAAGTGAAATACCGGTTTGTCATGCTCTAAGCATCAGTCATCTGCGAAGGGATAAACCGCCGTGAGTTCACAAGTCGACCCAGGTACGCAACTGCGCACCTCCAGCGCACCATCCCTTGATATCAGCCCTGGACGCTGGATCAACAACTGGACCCCTGAAGATTCCAACTTCTGGAACGGCGTTGGTCAAACGACCGCCGGCCGTAACCTCAAATGGTCCATCTTCGCCGAGTTCCTTGGCTTTAGCATCTGGCAGCTTTTTGCCATCGTGGTTGTCTACCTGCCAACGGCAGGATTCACCTACAGCACCTCCCAGCTCTTCTGGCTCATCTCCATGCCAAGCCTGATCGGCGCCACCCTGCGCATCCCATACACCTTCATGGTTGCTCGCTTCGGCGGACGCAACTGGACCATCGTTTCGGCTCTGCTGCTGCTAGTCCCCGCGGTGGGACTCTCCTTGGCCCTGGCCAACACCTCCACCCCATTCGGCGTCATGCTGCTGCTAGCGGCCCTCACCGGTTTTGGTGGCGGCAACTTCGCCTCCTCGATGGCTAACATCACCCACTTTTACCCAGCAGCACAAAAGGGTTGGGCACTGGGCCTGAACGCGGCCGGTGGTAACCTCGGTGCCGCCGTAGCTCAGCTGTTGGTTCCCATCGCCATCACCGTTTTTGCAGCCGGATCCCTGCAGTTGCCACTAGCTGGTGTCATCTGGATTCCATTGATCCTCATCTCCGCTTATGGCGCATGGCGCTACATGCACAACCTGACTTCAGCTAAGTCAGATGTTCGTGGAGCGATTGCCTGCCTGAAGGAAAAGCACCTGTGGATCATCTCCTGCCTGTACGTAGGAACCTTCGGCTCCTTCATCGGGTTTGCTGCCGTCTTCCCTAAGCTGATCGTTGATACCTTCCCGGCCTTCTCTCACTTGCCACTGGGCACCGCAACTATCACCTTGGCGTTCCTGGGCCCACTGGTCGGTTCGCTCTCCCGCCCTTATGGTGGCAAGCTGGCTGACCGCATTGGTGGAGCAAAGGTCACCGTGGCCGCCCTGGCCACCATGGCTCTGATTACCGCACTGGTTGTGGTGACCTTGCCACTGGCGAACTTCTGGCTATTCCTTGTATTGTTCTTGATGCTCTTCGCCTCCACGGGTATCGGTAACGGTTCCACCTACCGCATGATCCCCGCAGTATTTGCCCTCGGTGTCGGCTCCAAGGGTGCCGAAGCATCACGCAAGTCGGCAGCTGCCCTGGGCCTGATCTCAGCCATTGGCGCCTACGGTGGATTCCTGATTCCGCAGGCCCTGGGACTATCGATGTCCAACGCCGGTTCCTACACCCCAGCGTTTATCGTCTTCATCGTGGCCTACCTCGGGCTGATGCTGATGACTTGGTTCAACTACGCTCGTCGCGGGACCCGTTTCGCCCAGCATGGAGTCTAAAATGGCCGACACCCACTGCCCCTACTGCGCACTGCAGTGCGGCATCACCCTCGAAGGCACCGGCGCGCAAACCTCGTTGCGTGGCCGGGACTTCGAGACCAACGGTGGTGCACTGTGCCGCAAAGGATTCAGCGCCGCTAAATTACTCGAGCACCCGCAACGCATCACCGACCCGATGCAACGCCAAGCCGATGGTAGTTTTGCGCCGGTGGATTGGGATACCGCACTGGATTTGATTGCCCACAAGGCATTAGAAATCCGCGCCGAGTCTGGCGCAGACGCAGTGGCAATGTTTGGTTCAGGCTCACTAACCAATGAAAAGGCCTACCAGTTGGGCAAGTTTGCCCGGCTGGCCCTAGGCACCTCACGGATCGACTACAACGGCCGGTTCTGCATGTCCTCGGCAGCTGCGGGAACCAACAAGGCTTTCGGCCTGGACCGCGGTCTTCCTTTCCCCTTGGCCGATCTTGATAACGCGGCCATGATCTTGATGCTCGGCTCCAACGTAGCCGACACCATGCCACCCTTTGTCCGCCACCTGGAAACGGTGCGGGCACGCGGTGGCCTGATTGTGGTGGATCCGCGCCGTTCGGCCACCGCAAAGCTGGCCGATGAAGGCGCCGGCTGGCACCTGCAGCCCACCCCATCAAGTGACCTGGCGTTGCTTTTGGGTCTGGCTCATGTGGTGCTCACCGAGTCCTTGGCCGATACCCAATACCTGGCAGAGCGCACCGTCGGCTTAGACTCACTGCGTTCTTCGGTAGCCAGCTGGTGGCCAGAGCGCACCGCCAAAGTCACCGGTATTCCAGCCGATCAAATCCGTCGCACCGCTCGCGCCTTGGCCGCTGCGGCCAAAAGTGCCAAAAACGGTGGCAACCCGGTTTACATTCTTACCGGACGCGGCATTGAACAGCATGCCAACGGCACCGATACCGTCACCGCAGCCATCAATCTTGCGCTGCTCTTAGGCCTGCCGGGAACACTGGCTGGTGGCTACGGCACCATCACCGGTCAGGGCAACGGACAGGGCGGACGCGAACACGGTCAAAAGTGCGACCAGCTTCCTGGCTACCGCAAAATTTCTGACCCGGAACACCGCGCCCACGTGGCCAAAGTCTGGGGCGTTGACCCAGAGATCATTCCCGGTCCAGGGATCCCAGCCGTTGAACTTCTGAACACTTTGGGTACCAAGTCCGGGGCACGTATGCTCATGGTTCACGGTGCCAACCCGGTCATTTCCGCACCGGATGCCAACCAGATTTTTGCCGCCCTGCGCCGCCTAGACTTCTTGGTAGTCAGCGATTTCTTCTTCTCCGAAACCGCCGCCGAAGCGGACCTGGTCCTGCCGGTGTTGCAGTGGGCTGAAGAAGAAGGCACGATGACCAATCTAGAGGGACGCATCCTTCGCCGCCGCGCCGCGATGCCAGCCCCCGGTCAAGCCAAAAGCGAATTGTGGATCTTCTCCCAACTCGCAGAACGCCTCAACGCCCCAGGCACTTTCTCCCCCAACGCTTCTGAAGTCTTCGACGAGCTAAAGCTTGCCAGCGCCGGCGGCATTGCCGACTACTCCGGAGTGAACTGGGAGGACGTGGATCAGGGTGCAGCCATCTACTGGCCTTGCCCCGAAGGCAGTGAAATCAGTACCATGACCGGCGAGCGCAACGGCACCCCGAGGTTGTTCCTCGACCGCTTTGCGCACAGTGATGGCAAGGCACAGATCATCGCCGTCTACGCACCTAACCAGCTGCCAAACAAGCAGATTTCCTTGGTGACCGGTCGCCTGCTGGAGCACTACCAGTCAGGGGCGCAGACCCGTCGAGTTGATGAGCTGGCTACCGCCGCACCTGAGGCAGCCCTGGAAATCCACCCGAGCACTGCCCTGGCCCACCAGATCAGTGACGGGCAAATGGTCAAGGTTTCCAACCAGCGTGGCACCAGCATTGCCCGTGCAAAGCTGAGCACGGATATGCGTCTGGACACGGTGTTCCTGCCCTTCCACTTCCCGAATACCGGCACCGCCAACCTACTGACCGATCCAAGTGTGGATCCATTCAGCAAGATGCCCGAGTTTAAACATGCCCATGTGTCTCTGAACCCGATTAAAGGGGAATCATGAAGCGTCCTGAACAGATTGTCATCATCGGCTTCGGCCCGGTAGCAGCCTCACTGATCGAAGGGCTGCTGCCCTCGGTCACCGCTGGCGACTGCGAACTGACCGTCATCAGCGCCGAAAAGCACCTGGCCTATAACCGTGTGCTTCTGGCCGAACTAGCTATCGGGGCTGCAGAACTTGAGCACCTGCTCATGGTGGATGCCGCACGTCTTGATGCCGCTGGAGTGAACGTTTTGCTTGGCGCTCAGGCCACCGGTGTTGACCGTGCACGCCGCCAGGTGCTGGTCCGCGATCACGAACCGGTGTCCTATGACCGTCTGGTCTTTGCTACCGGGGCCAGGGCAATGATCCCGACGCTGAACGGGTTGAACTTTGACCCGCACGCCGATACCGCGTTGCCCGACGGAGTCTTCGCTTTACGCACCGTGGATGATGCCCAAAAGCTGCAACATTCACTGAGCATCGGCGGGAGAATCTTGATCCTCGGTGGCGGAATTCTCGGCATCGAAGCTGCCCTAGCCATTGCCGCCAGCGGAGGCAAGCCCGTACTGGTTCACCACGGGGCCGCTCCCCTAGGCCGAGTTGTCGATAGTGACGGCGGAGCATTGCTCACCCGCTGTCTCAAAGACGCCGGCGTTGAAGTGATCTCTGAAGTTAAAGCCACCGGTATCAGCAAAGATGAACATGGATTTACCGCTCTTTCCACCTCCACCCATGGAGAGATCCTCGGCGGCGCACTGCTGATTTCCACCGGTGTTCGCGCACGCACCGAACTGGCCGAAGGTTGTGGCCTGGCGGTAGGACGCGGAATCAAAACCAACCAATTCCTCTGCGCCGATACCGAACAGCGCATCTACGCTTTGGGTGACTGCGCCGAAGTGGACGGCCAAGCCCCTGTCGGCCTGTTGGCTCCGGGCTGGGCCCAAGCCAGCTGGCTTGCCCAGCACCTATCCACACCTACCGAAGTTCCGGCCCCAGATTTTTCTGCCTCTGATGTGTTGATGCTCAAAGGTCAAGGTATTGAGGTGGCCGCCGCCGGAGATGTCAGCGCTGGCTTCTGGGATAAACCGGAACTACAGGCCACCGTATTTGCTGACCCATCGGCCGGACGTTATCTCAAAGTGGTCACTCGCGATGGTGTGGTGACTGGTTTCCTTTCCATCGGACTGCCACAGACTAGCGCCGAGCTGGTCTTGGCTTATGAGCGCGGAAATCAATTGCCTGTTGATCGCTCAACGCTTCTGCGCCTGGATGATCCTGCCGCTTTGGACTTGAGCTCCGTAGTTCCCAGCGATGAAGATCAGTTGTGCCGTTGTTCGGGAGCTACCTACGGGCAGGTTGCCCATGCAGTAGGTGAAGGTTGCACCACTGTCGCGCAGGTTGGTGACTCTTGCCGTGCTGGCACCGGTTGCGGTGGATGCAAATCCAAGATTGAGGAACTACTCAAGAAGGCTCCCGCGCTGGCCTAAACCCGCTCGCGGTTGGGCGCGTAAAACATAGACAAATGAGCTCACGCACGTCGTCACTATCCATTGACGACCTGCATGAATTCTCTGTGCCTGGAATCAATACCACCGAATCAGTACTTTCTACGCAACTAAAACGCAGGGACCGAAGTCCCTGCGTTCCTTTTTTGCTATGTCGTTGTTGGCTGGTGGTTTGTGATTCCTGGGTGCGACGTTTATTTGGTCTTCTCCAGCCACAGCTGGCCGGCGACCTCAACCAGTTCATGCATTTGAAGTGCCGGCGAATCCGCGTTCAAGCATGAGCCGGTATCCAAACGGTAAACCTCTTTGTGCAGCGGGCAAGCAACCGTTGCCACAGACTGACCATCAACCATGGTGCCACCCAGAATTCCGCGAGCCATCACCTTGGCGCCGGTGGTCGGGCAGTGGTGTGAAGCAGCGTAAAAAGAATTGGATTCGGTGCGGAAGAGTGCCAGCTGAGCACCATCAAGCAAGAGGGCTTCGCCCCAGCCTGCTTCAAGTTCTTCGCTACGGCATACCGGCGCGAAGCTGACTGACTTCTCTAGGGTTTCTTCGGCAAATTGCGTGCTCATGAACCTGTTCCTCTACTAGTGGACGTTCGCTGATATACCGAGCATAGAAGTCTCATGTTTCGCTCAACGCCGTGAGCGGTTGCTAGGTCGTAAACCCTGACTAACATTCACAATTGGCAGAGTGAGACCGCAAAATTACCGTCATTTCCACGTTTTTGATCTGTCGCGGCCTGCCCAAGTAAGGCGATCATCAGTGCAATGAGTCCACGATGTTTCATGAGTTTCACTGCCCCAAAATCTGTTGGGGAAGAAAGTTACATCGACCGAAACACAAGAGAAATTGGACTGCAAAAACGACTTTCTACAGTAGAGCTATCAGCCTGAAACTCCTCGTTTCCAAGCGAAAGTCGAATTTGATCATGGGTACAACGAACATCGCACGCCGCGTCCTAGTAATTGGTGGCGGACCGGCAGCACACCGTTTCACGGAGTCGCTGTCCAGTCGCGCACCACAGAATCTAAACATCACGGTGCTGACCGAAGAAGTCCACCTACCTTATGATCGAGTTGCTCTCTCCAGGGCACTAACCGACCGCACTGTTGATCTCACCCTGGGTGATACCACTTTGTGGGAAGCAGAGCACGTCACTTTGGAGACCAGCGCTAAAGCGGTAGCCATCGATAGTGACCAGCGCATCGTCACCACCGAAGACGGTCGCACCTTCGGCTACGACGAGCTTGTACTTGCCACCGGCTCCGACGCCACCGCACTGAAAATCCCAGGCAACGAGCACAGTTTTGTATACCGCACCCTAGAAGATGTTTGGTCTATCGCGGAAAAGATCGAGGAACTCAAAACTACCCTTGGCCGCACTCCAGTAGTAGCCACCGTCGGTGGCGGTCTGCTCGGCTTGGAAGCTGCCGCCGGCGCACAGGCTTTAGGTGCCGAAGCGCTAGTTATTGATAGTGGTAACTGGTTGATGCGCTCCCAGCTCGATGAAGGTGCCGGTCAGGCGATGGGCCGATTGATCAAGGAAACCGGCTTCACCGTGCACGGCGGGTTCCGCCCTAAGGAAATCATCACCCACGACGGCGCGGTCACCGGCGTCCTGCTCACCAACGATAAAGTTATCGACGCAGATATGGTCATCGCTTCCATCGGTGTCTCCCCGCGTGATGAGCTGGCCCGCACCTACAACAAGACCCTCGACCAGGCCGGCAGCGAAGCTCGCCGCTTCGGCATGGGCCCACGTGGCGGTGTGGTCATCGCCTCGAACTGCTCCACCGGAATCCCAAACATCTGGGCCATCGGTGAAGTAGCCAACTTCGACGGAATGTGCGTCGGTCTGGTCGCTCCGGCCAACTCCATGGCTGAAATTGTTGCCGAACAGCTATCCGGCGGACACGCAGAATTCCCTGGCTTTGATACCGCCACCAAGCTCAAGCTCTCCGGGGTAGACGTCGCCAGCTTCGGTGATGCTTTTGCCCAATCCGACGGTGCACTGGAAGTTGTTTACGCTGACGCACCGCGCGGCCTCTACCAAAAACTTGTTGTTTCAGCCGACGCAAAGACCTTGCTCGGTGGCATCTTTGTTGGAGACGCGACCCCGTACCAGTCCTTGCGTCCCATGCTTGGCCGTGAACTTGCTGCCGAACCCGGTGCTTACCTGAGCGCAATTGGCGGAGAAGCACCGGAAGGTGAACTGCCCGATGACGCGGTGATGTGTTCTTGCAACAACGTTTTGGTAGGAGACATCCGCGACGCAGTCTCCGGTTGCGGCAGCTGCGAGGGCAAGGATCCAGTCACCACGGTGGCTGGCCTGAAGGCTTGCACCCGTGCCGGAACTCAGTGTGGTTCGTGTGTTCCGATGATCAAAAAGCTGATGGAATCCCAGATGAAGAAGGACGGAGCCGAGGTTTCCACGGCTTTGTGCGAACACATCTCCTTCTCCCGCCCAGAACTCTTCGAAGCCATCCGCGTTGCCGGTGCGGCCACCTTCACTGAAGTGATGGAACGCTTCGGCACCGGGCCAGGTTGCGATATCTGTAAGCCGGCCATCGCCAACATCCTCTCCTCGCAGACCTCGGTACACCCCATGGATGCAGGTCTAGCCGGCGCCCAGGATACCAACGACCGCGCACTGGCCAATATGCAAAAGGATGGCACCTACTCGGTAGTCCCACGTATTCCAGGTGGTGAAATCACTCCAGAGAAGCTCGCAGTGATTGCCGCGGTGGCACAGAAATATGGTCTGTACACCAAGCTCACCGGTGGCCTACGTATCGACATGTTTGGTGCCCGACTCGACCAGTTGCCTGAAATTTGGCGTGAACTGGTGGACGCCGGATTTGAGTCCGGTCAGGCCTACGGCAAGTCCCTACGCAATGTGAAAACCTGCGTCGGTTCCTCCTGGTGCCGTTACGGCATGCTCGACTCGGTGGCCATGGGCATCGAAATGGAACTGCGCTACCGCGGGCTGCGTGCCCCACACAAGTTCAAGATGGGCGTCTCAGGTTGTGCCCGCGAATGTGCCGAGGCTCGGGCCAAGGACATTGGCGTGATCGCCACCGCCGAAGGTTGGAACCTCTACGTTGGCGGTAATGGTGGAGCCAACCCGGCCCACGCTCAGCTGCTGGCCGGTGGCCTAGATGACGCCACCCTGCTCAAATACATCGACCGCTACCTGATGTACTACATCCGCACCGCAGACAAGCTGCAGCGTACCGCGCACTGGTTGCAGGATCTGGATGGCGGACTGGATCGTGTGAAGCAGGTAGTGATCGACGATTCCCTGGGTCTGGCTGAAGAGATGGAAGCGGCCATGGAACGCCACGTTGCCAACTATGAGGATGAGTGGGCCGCTACCCTGGCTGACCCAGTCAAGCTCAAGCGCTTCCGTTCCTTCGTGAACACCGCAGAGCCGGATACCGACTTGGCCTACGTTCCAGAGCGTGGCCAGAAGCGTCCGGCCGAGCCGGTGGCGTTAGGCACCCACATCCCCATCGGAGCACCCCAGCACTAAGTAACCCAGCACTAAGTGCCCCCAAATCCACCCGCGCTTACAGTTTCGAGCTGTTACCAGCGCGGGTGGATTTGTGCGCGCAGCTTGGCATCGTAGAGATCACGAACCGCAGTGTTGAACTGGCCTGAGATCTCTAGTGAACCGGCCGCGGCATTAGCGCGTGCCTGCTGCTCATTACGTGCCCCGGGAATGATGGTGCTGATTCCCTCTTGAGCCGCCAACCAAGCCAACGCAACCTGCGCGCTGGTAGATTCTGGGGATTCCTTTTTGGCTAACTGTGCAAACTGACCAGCAGCCTCAACCCCGGTGGCAAAGTCGACGCCGGAGAACGTCTCGCCTACGTCAAAGGCCGAACCGTCCCGGTTGAAGTTTCGATGATCGTCTTGGGCAAATTCGGTGTTCAAGTTGTATCGATTGGTGAGCAACCCGCTGGCCAAAGGAACCCGAGCGATGATTCCTACGCCGGCTTCGCGTGCTGCTGGCAGGACAACTTCTAAAGGCTTATGTCGGAAGGCGTTGATAATGATCTGCACTGTTGCGATGTTCGGCCGAGCAATGGCAGCCAATGCTTCATCCACGGTTTCTACCGAAACGCCGTAGTTGGCCATGCGGCCTTCATCCACCATCGTGTCCAGCGCGTCATAGACGGCATCGGTGGAATACACCGAAGTTGGCGGACAGTGCAACTGCACCAAATCCAGGGTGTCCACTCCAAGGTTTTTACGCGAGCGGTCATTCCAAGCTCGGAAGGCATCAAGGTTGTAGTTTTCCGGTACCTGCTCAACCCTGCGGCCCATTTTGGTGGCCACCGTGATGCCAGCTTCTGGGTTTGCTTTGAGCCACTTACCAATCGCCTCTTCGCTGCGTCCGTCGCCGTAGACATCCGCTGTGTCAAAGAAGGTCACGCCAGCTTCATAAGCGGCTTCTAATACTGCCAGCGCATCGGCTTCATCGACCGATCCCCAATCAGCTCCGAGTTGCCATGTTCCCAGGCCGATAACAGATACCTTGCGGTTGGCGCGTGAGAGTTCACTATATTTCATAGCTTTGAGTCTATGGCGCATCAGCAAAAAACGATACTGACGACGGTGTTTCAACCAACTACTTTATTTTCCATTCGATAGAATATTGACTGTTATCACTACACTGAGGAGATCATGTTCCCCGCAATTTTAACGCTCATCTGCGCCTTCATCGGTCTGATTGTCATCCTTGTTGGCAAGTCAATGAAACCCGAGAACAAAAACCGCACGTCCACTCGATTCACCGGCTTCGGCATATTCTTTGTCTCGCTGATCATTCTCGCTTTTATGTGTGCCACCATCGTTCAGCCACGAACCGTGGGTGTGAAGGTCGCGTTGGGCAAGCCAACTTCGGTGGTAAGCAACGGCTTCCACCTGAAGTGGCCTTGGGAAAAGGTCGAGAAGCTGGACGGTTCAGTCCAGAACGACGTCTACTCCGGAGATAGCGGCATTCCAGTTCGTTTGGGAAACAATGGTCGCGCCAACGTTGATGCCTCGATTCAGTGGCAGCTGAAAACCGATGACGCGATGGATGTGTTCCTGGATTACCGCACCTTTGAAGGTATCCAGTCCAACCTTGTTGATCGAAACTTCCGCGCCACTTTGAACGAAGTGATGGCCACCTATGATCCGTTGGCATACACCGAACCAAGCAAGGGTGGTCAGGATCTTGAGGGGCTTGCAAAGTCCGTTCAGGAAAAGATGCAGGCCAAGGTTAAAACGCAGATTGAGATCCGCTCGGTAACCCTGCCAATCATCAACTTTGATGAGCCAACGCAGAACCGCATCAATGAGCTGCAGTCTGAAGCCGCTAAGACGCGTGTTGCTGAACAGCGCAAGCAGACCAGCACCGCTGAGGCAGAGGCCAACAAGATCTTGGAACGCTCTTTGACTCCTGAGACGCTGACCTCCAAGTGCTTGGACATCGTTGCTGAATCCAACCAGAGTCCTATTGGTTGCTTCCCTAATTCGGGAGTTCAGCCCATCACCATGACTGGTAATGAGAAGACAAAGTAGTTTCACCTAGATACAGCAATCGCCGCAACATAGGTTGCGGCGATTGCTGTATCTGAGAGCTGTGGCTCTAGCCTTGCGGCATAGGCCGGTCACCGGCCTGGCCGGGCTGTTCAGTAATAACCTGAACTTCAAGACCCTGGTGATCATAGAGCTTGCCATCAATAAGACGGTCACCGTCTTCGAGTCCGGCAAGCTGGTACTTGTAGACCGAACGCAGCGAGGTTTCTTTTTTGCCCCAGGACAGTTCGTTGAAGATGATGTTCAGCAGTACCGCCATGATGGTGGCCGAAGAAATGCTGGACTGGAAGATGGTGCCGACCCACGTCGGGAAGGCAGCATAGAAGTCAGGCTTCACCATAGGGATGCAGCCAAAGGCCAGCGAGGTCGCGACGATCAGCATGTTCATGTTGTCGTCTTTGACCTTGGCCAAGGTGCGGATACCAGCAGCTGCCACCGAGCCAAAGAGCACAATGCCAGCGCCTCCGAGCACCGGTTGCGGCACCGAAGCGATAACGCGTCCCAGCACTGGCAGCAAGCCCAGAATCACCAGGATGCCACCGCCAGCTGCCACCACAAAGCGGCTCTTCACACCAGTAATTGCTACCAGTCCGACGTTCTGTGCGAAGGCCGACTGGGTGAAGGTGTTGAACACTGGCGCGACGGTCGAGGAAAGCATATCGGCGCGCAGGCCATTGGCGATACGACGGGCATCAATCTTGGATCCCGTCACCTCAGCCACCGCGAGCATGTCCGCCGTGGTTTCGGTATAGGTCACCAAGATGACGATCATCATGGAAATAATGGCACTGATTTCAAAGACTGGGGCGCCAAAAGCGAATGGCGTTGGTACCGCAAAAATGTCACCGGTAAGTACCTGAGAGAAGTCAGCCATGCCCATAAAAACGGCCACAATCGTACCCAGGACGATAGAGAGCAGAATCGACAAACGCGAGAGTGCTGCAACCCCGGACTTAGATAGAGCCAGCAGGATGACCAGTGTAATGACGGCCAACGTAATGTTTTTCATCGACCCGTAGTTATCCCCTGCATTCGATCCGCCCATGGCCCAATCGGCAGTCACTGGGAATAGCGAGACACCGATAATGGTGATCACCACGCCGGTAACCACCGGCGGGAAGAACCGCAAAAGCTTGGCGAAAAACGGGGCAATCACAATGCCGATGGCACCGGCCGCAAGCACCGCGCCAAAGACCGCGGGCATGCCACCTCCACCGTTCATGATGGCGATCATCGTGGCCACACCGGAAAACGACGTACCCTGAACCAGCGGCAGCTGCGCTCCGAAGAACGGAATACCTAGGGTCTGCAAGATGGTAGCCAGACCACCAACAAACAGGCAGCACGCGACCAACACACCCATCTGGGCGGTATCCATCCCCGCGGCTCCACCCATCACCAGTGGCGGGGCAATGATGCCGCCGTACATGGTCAACACGTGTTGGAAGCCGTAAGCCACCGTGCGACCGGGGCTCAGGCGTTCATCTTCGGGTCTTGTACTCAGTGCAGGTTGGCGACTGGCAGCACTCATGGGGTTGTTCCTCTTCAGTTCGCTGCGGTAGATGATGCTTTTAATTCTCGCCCATCACCACCGCAGGCCTGCGGAACTACGGCTTTAGGAGTCCAATGTTGCGCCCGGCTGTTGGGTATGTTCGACGAAACGCACCATCATTGCCTTAAAACCTGGAGTGTTGGATTCGCGGGCCACCAAATCACGATGTACCAGCGCATTGGCTTCTGGATAGTAGGCGGCCACACAGCCCTTAGCCGTTGGGTACGAGACCAAACGGAAACGGTTGGCCCTTCGCTCGGTGCCTGCAAACGTGGAGATCACATCAACCAGATCACGGTCGGCAAAACCGGATTCTGCCAGATCTTCTGGGTTGATCAAGATGACACGACGACCATCTTTGATGCCACGGTAACGGTCATCAAGTCCGTAGAACGTGGTGTTGTACTGGTCGTGACTGCGCATGGTCTGCAAAATCAGGTGACCGGCAGGAGCTTCCAACGCTTCAAAAGGTGAGACGGTGAAGCGACCCTTGCCGATATCCGTGGCGAAAGAACGCGTATCGCGTGGCGGGTTGGGCAACACAAAGCCATTTTTTTCGCGCACCCGGCGGTTGAAGTCCTCAAATCCTGGCAGCACCTTTTCAATGTGGTCGCGGATGACGTCATAGTCCTCGGCCATGGCACGCCAGTCAATGGGGTGCTCGTCGCCCAGAATCGCTTGGGCCATACGCGCCACAATCACTGGTTCGGCCAGAAGATGATCAGAGACTGGGCTGAGCCGTCCTTGGGTTGATTTGATAACCGACATCGAGTCTTCCACCGAAAGGAACTGTGCACCGCCCGGGTGCTTATTGTCCTTATCGGTGCGTCCCAAGGTGGGCAGGATCAGCGAGGTCTTACCGTGCACCACATTTGAGCGGTTTGGTTTAGTGGAAATATGCACGGTGAGCTTGGCCCGTTGCATGCCCGCTTCTAGCGCGGCTGTATCGGAGTTGGCCAAGGCAAAGTTTCCGCCCATGGAGACAAAAACATCAACCTCGTCTTTTTCAAAGGCGTGCAGGGCTTCGGTGGAATCGTAACCATGCGCGCGTGGTGAGGTGATGCCAAATTCTTTATCAATGGAAGCCAACAGCTTTTCGGTGGGCTTCTCCCAAATGCCCATGGTGCGGTCTCCCTGAACATTGGAGTGACCGCGTACCGGGCAGGCCCCAGCGCCGGGCTTGCCAAAGTTGCCCTGGAGCAACAAGAGGTTGATGATTTCCTTCAGCGTTGGCACCGAGTGTGGCTGCTGGGTCAATCCCAGCGCCCAGCAGATGATGGTCGCTTTGGACTTGATCAGCAGTCCGGCGATTTCGGTGATTTCCGCACGGGTGAGACCGGTGGCCTCTTCGGTGGCATCCCAGTCCAAGGTTGCGCGCGCTTCACGGTAGGCCTCAAAACCATCAGTGGATTCGGCAATGAACTGGTGATCCGCCACGGTGCCGGGGTTCTTGGCTTCTTCTTCAAGCAACAGGTGTCCGAAGGCTTGGAACAGTGCCAAGTCTCCGCCCACCTTGATCTGCAGGAAGTCGCTGGCTACCGGGTCTGGACTACCGAGCATGCCCTTTACGGTCTGCGGATCTTTGAATCCGAAGAATCCAGCCTCAGGCAGTGGGTTGACCGCAACAACTCGTGCTCCGCGCTTGCGTGCATCGGCGAGCGCCGAGAGCATCCGTGGGTGGTTGGTGCCGGGGTTTTGGCCAACAACAAAAATCAGTTCGGTGTGTTCAAAGTCTTCAAGACTGACCGTGCCCTTGCCGATACCGATCGTTGGGTTCAACGCGGTGCCCGAGGATTCGTGGCACATGTTCGAGCAGTCTGGCAGGTTATTGGTGCCCAAGCTACGAGCCAGCAACTGGTACATAAACGCGGTCTCATTGGCGGTACGACCGGAGGTGTAAAAAACGCAGCGTTCAGGGGTGGAATCATGAACATGCTGCGCGATGGTTTCAAAAGCGTCGCCCCAGCTGATTGGCTGGTAGTGGCTTTCACCTTCACGAATGATCATGGGCTGGGTGATGCGGCCTTGTGAACCCAACCAGTATTCGGTCTTGTCCTGCAGTACCGAAATTGGGTGCTGCGCGAACCACTCAGGGGTGACGGTGCGGGAGCTGGCTTCTTCAGCGATCGCCTTGGCACCGTTTTCGCAGAACTCTGCGGACTTACGACGTGCGGTAATGGATTCAGGCCAGGCGCAACCCGGGCAGTCGAATCCGCCATGCTGGTTAACTCGCAACATCGCATGCAGCGTTCGGCTAGGGCCTGCCTGGCTGAATCCGCGCTCCATGGATACCATGACAGCCTTCAGACCGGCCGCCGCGTGGGCTGGTTCGCTGACTTTCAGATCATCTTCGTTGATGTCTTTTTTAGGTGCCGAACGATGCATGAGGCTCTCCTCTGGTTGTGTAACCTGGTCCTGATATCCAGCTCACATATTACTAGGCTACGCCTCGATCACTCGATGCGCATGTGTATAAATGTTCACGCTGGTATTGCGCGAAAATGCTGCCAGCGTCAGACCTGTTTCCTCAGCTAGATCTACTGCCAAGGACGAGGGAGCACTAACTGCGGTGAGTAGCCCGATTCCTGCCATCGCAGCCTTCTGAACCAGCTCAAAGGACGCCCGCCCGGAAACCTGCAGTACCGCGTCATTTAGTGGCAACATCCCTTGGCGCAGGGCCGCGCCAATCACCTTATCCACCGCATTATGCCGTCCCACATCTTCACGCAGAATTAGCAATTCCCCGGCAGTAGTAAACAGTCCGGCGGCATGTACTCCGCCGGTGGAAGAGAAGAGTTGCTGGGATTCACGTAGCGTATCGGGTAGGTCCAGCAAGGTGTTGACATCAATGATCCCGCTGCGATCAGCCAGCTTAAATCCGGCCTTTTTTCGCACCTCATCAATGGAATTAGTTCCGCAGATTCCGCAGGCAGAGCTGGTCACCACATTGCGGGCCGCCCCTAGATCCGGCGGCGTAGCTCCTGCACCTAGCTGCACCTCAATGACGTTGAAAGTCTGATTACCTTCCTCGTCGGTGCCCGCGCAGTAGCGCATGGAAACAAGTTGTTCTGCTTCGCGAATGACGCCTTCACCCACCAAGAAACCGGCGACCATATCAAAGTCGTCTCCGGGGGTGCGCATGGAGGTGGTGTAGGAGGTGTGCCCAAAACGAATTTCCAGCGGCTCTTCGCCCGCCAGTTTCTCCTCGCGGGTACGCCAGCCGCCCTCACGGGTTGCACGAATAACTCGACGGCGAACGATCTTTCGACCCATGCTCTGCTCCTACATTGCTATTTCACTGCTCCGAGTCTTCCACCGTGGTCGTAGACTGAGCAAATGCCCTCACCAAGTGAAGAATTTTTGGCCCTCTACGACGCGCAGCTACGAACCGACGCAGAGACACCCAGTGCGCTGTCCGTGACCATGCTCGGTGAACTGCGCTTGGTCACCTTCGCCAACGGGCGCGGGTTCATTACCTATCCGCACATCACCGACCAGGCACCGCAGTCTTTGGCCGAACTAGTGCCTGCTGCGCTGGAACACTTCACCCAACAACCTGAGATCCGGACGGTGGAATTCAAAACTCGCGGTCATGACCATGCGCCGGGTTTGGCTCAGCGCTTGGAAGAGCTGGGCTTTGTTGCTGAACCTACCGAGTCAATCATGATCGGTTTAATGCAAACTCTGATCAGTGATCAGCCCACGCCCGAAGGTGTGGAAGTCCGGCAGGTAACCACTCCGGCCGAGATTGAACAAATGTGTCGCATGGTCGATCAGGCTTTTGGCGAACCCTATGACCCAGCCACCACCGATGCGTTGATCTCTCGTTCAGCCACAAAGGATGGCATGGAACTGTGGGTTGCGATCATCGATGGGCACATGGTGGGTGCAGGACGTTTGGAGCCGGTGGTGGGTACCGAATTTGCTAGTCTATGGGGTGGCGGCGTTTTACCCGAGTACCGCGGCCGCGGAATCTACCGCGCGCTCACCGACGCTCGGGCACGCAGCGCCTTGTCCCACGGCTTGCGCTACGTCCATAGTGACTCCACCGAATACTCGCGCCCCATTTTGGAAAGCCAGGGCCTGCTCAAAGTTTCCACCACCACGCCATACGTTTGGAATCGCGAAGTGTAGTTAGTTGCGCGCCAGCTATTTGTGAGCTGGTGCGATCACCGCAAATTCGGCGCCACCCCGATCACTGAGCATGGCGGTGCGCCCAAAGTACGAGTCATGCGGTGCGTTCACCACTTGTCCACCCAGGCTTGTACAGAGCTGCGCTACTTGATCTGCGTCATCTACCGCGAAGTAGGTTCGCCAGCCCTCGGTAGAGTCTTGGCCGCTGATGTCATAGAGTCCTGCGGCCGCATCGGCTCCTTGGCCCAGGGTGTAGTAACGGAAGTCGGGAGAATCAACGACCTGGTTTAGATCCCACCCCAAGGCTTCGCGGTAAAACCGGCAGGCGGTTTCAAAGTGTTTGGTATGCAGCTCATTCCAGATGCGGTGACCGTGAATTTTCCGTGCCGGATAGTTAGTCGGGTCAAAGGACTGCCAAAGTCCCACTCCGATACCTGCGGGATCCCCAATTAGGGCCACGGTCCCCTGACCGGGCATGGCCACAGGTTTCAGATAACGCTGACCGCCATGTAAATGGGCGGCAAAGACGGCCGCATGAATATCGGCCACATTCAGATACGTGGTCCACGTATCCGGGGCCGCCGAATCTTGGTCGTTGAGCACAAGGCCGGTGACCGGTTGATCATCCAACGTGACTGGAAGGTATCCGTCACTGCGAGTTTGCGGATCATCGTGAATTTTCCATCCAAAGAGTTCCGAGTAAAACTCGATGGCACCATCAATATCGCTGGTGAGTAAATCCACCCAGCAAGGTTCGGCTCGTGGACCTCTGACTACCGGCATCGCTACCCCATTTCGCGCTCATACCAGCTCAATGCGCTGAGTCTATTCCGGTTCGTTGCTGAAACGAGCATTATTACGAAACTTAGTACCTTGATTTGAATCGCGGTTCCATTAGGCTTGTTTGTGACATGGAGCACATCTAAACTCTGCAGCGTCGAGGAGACTTCTATGACCACTTCAAACCTCACCCTTTCGGTAGCCGCCATCGTGGCCGAAGGTGCCAACCGTTTCCCGGATCTGAACGCCATCACCATGAACGGCGTAAGCACCACCTACCGTGAGCTTTGGGAGGAAACCAAAGCCTACGCCGGAGCTCTCAAAGAACAGGGCATCACCGAGGGTGACCGGGTAGCAGTGCTCATCCCCAACGTCACCGACTTCGCCCGCGTCTACTACGCGGTGCTATCCCTCGGCGCCACAGCAGTTCCCATCCACGCGCTACTCAAGGCCCGCGAAATCTCCTATGTATTAGAAGACGCTGAAGCCAAGATCTTGGTCTGCGCTGCAGGACTCTTAGGCGAAGGCGCCAAGGGAGCCCAAAACTCCGGGATCAACTTGGTGAGCGTAATGGAACCTGAAGCCGGGGAAATCACTCGCTTAGAAGACTTGGCAGCCAAGGCTGAACCAATCACCACCTACCTGCCTCGCAAGGCCGAAGACATTGCCACGATCCTCTACACCTCGGGCACTACCGGCAAACCCAAGGGCGCCTTGGGGACACATCTGGCACTAATCGAACAGACTCACTCCACGCTGCTGAACACCATGGACATTCGCCAAGGTGACAAGCTATTTGGCGGATTGCCACTGTTCCATACCTTCGGCCAAACCTGTGTACTGAACACGGGCCTGAGAATCGGTGCCGAAGTCATGTTGCTGCCCAAGTTCACCGCGGACGCTGCTTTAGATCTGGTTTTGGATGCCGAGATTGACGTGTTCTTTGGTGTGCCAACCATGTACGTTGCCCTCGTTGAAGCCGGGGCAAACCGTGAAGGCAAACCAACCAACCTTCGTTATGCCATCTCGGGTGGTGCCTCCTTGCCACTGTCGGTACTCTCCGCCTTTGAACAGCGTTTTGGCGCACAGATCTACGAGGGTTACGGACTAACTGAAACTTCACCGGTAGCCTGCTTCAACCATGTCGGGCGCGAACCTCGTCCAGGCACCGTCGGCACGCCGGTATGGGGCGTGGACGTGGAAATTGCTGACCCCGCCTACCCCAACGAGATCCGGTTGATGCCACGCGGAGAACTGGGTGAACTGGTGGTACGTGGTCATAACCTGTTCTCCGGCTACCTCAACCGCCCCGACGCAACCGCCGAAGCAGTAGTGGATGGATGGTTCCGCACCGGAGACTTGGGAACCAAGGACGAAGAGGACTACCTGCGGATCCTAGACCGAACCAAAGACATGATTCTGCGTAATGGCTACAACGTCTACCCGCGCGAAGTTGAAGAGGTGCTCACCAGCCACCCAGAGATTTCCAACGCTGCCGTCTACGGAGTAGCTCATGACAAGCACGGTCAGGAAGTGGTTGCCTCGGTGACCTTGGTGCAGGGTTCAACACTCAGTGTCCAAGAACTGATCCGTTGGTCTAGTGAGCAGATGGCTGCCTACAAGTACCCGCGCTTCATCGAGATAGTCAAAGAATTCCCGCTGGGCCCCAGCGGTAAGATCCTCAAGCGAGAACTGATCGCGCAGTTCGACCAGGAATAGCCCGCTCACCGGGAACTTCGTGCCACACTGGGTGAGTGGATACACAGATTATTTACACCATCCTTGCCGGACTACTATTGGTAGTTTCGGCCTTTGGCACCATTTTCCCGGTGCTGCCCGGTTCATTATTGACCATCGGCACCCTGCTTGCGTGGGGTTGGCTCTTAGGTTCCAGCGCTTCATGGTGGGCAGCTGGCCTGGGCATGGCTATTACCTTCTTGGGATGGTCAGCCTCCGCAGTACTCACCGGACGCAAACTCAAAGAGCATCAAGTTCCCAAGGGAACAATTCTCTTTGCGGTGATCGGAGCCATCGCCGGAGCCTTCATCATCCCCGTGCTGGGTTTGTTCATCGGCTTTGCTGTGGGACTGTTCCTCGGAGAGAGCGTGCGGCGTCGTGAAGTCTCCGGTGCGTTCAGTTCTTCTTGGGCCGCACTGAAGGCTATGGGACTAGGCATTGTAGTTGAATTCGGCTGTGTACTTTTGGCTTCATCCATTTGGGTGATCGGGCTAATCGCGCACTTCGCGACCCGCTAGAGCCAGCCCATCTGTTTGGCCCTACGGGCGGCTTCGATCCGGTTGGCAGTATTGGTTTTGCCGATCGCGTTAGACAGGTGGTTGCGCACTGTCCCAGTAGAAAGATGCACGCTGGCGGCGATGTGAGATACCGGGGCGCCGGTAGCCGCATGCTCAAGGATTTCGCGTTCCCTCTCGGTGAGCGGATTTCGTTTGCTCTCCACGCTCAGCATCGCTCGCTTTGGGTCAACTACTTTATTACCAGCATGGACTTTGCGGATCGCCGCGATCAGCTCAGCTGGCGGCGCATCCTTTACGAGGAACCCGCTGGCTCCAGCTTCAAAGGCTTGACGGAAGTATCCAGGCCGATCAAAGGTCGTCAGAATTAGCACCTTCACTTCAGGGTGCGTGGAGCAAAGTTGCTCGGCTACTTGTAACCCGTCAAGTCGAGGCATCTGAATATCCAGAAGTGCTACATCAGCTGGATGGGTCGCTAGGGCATCTGCCACTTCGTCACCGTCAGCGCATTCAGCCACGACATTAAGGTCATCTTCCAGATTCAACAACGCCGCTATGGCGCCACGCACCAAGTGCTGGTCATCGGCAATCAATACTCGAATCACTGTTGCTCCTTGATGCTGCTCGCAAAAATCAATTGAAGACGAGTTCCACCAAAGGGCGATGGGCCCACGGTAGCTGTTGCTCCGATCTGCTTGGCACGTTCGACCATACCCCGGATACCGTGTCCCGTATCCTGCTCCCGCAACCCGTCTCCGTCATCATCAACAGTCACCTCAACGGCAGTGATCGTGACTCGCACTGCACCAGCGTGAGCATGGCGTAGAACGTTTGTGAGCGCCTCGCGCACAATCCAAGCGGTATGAGAACGCCACCGTAGCTCAATCTGCTCGGCGTTACCCACCAAAGTGAAAGACAGTCCCGAATCGTCACAGACTTTGCGAAGTAGAGCCAGCTCCGCGTCTAGGTCCTGACGCTCCAGTCCTTGAACGGTGGTCCGCACTGAAGCAAGCGCATCGAGCGCCAATGTCGAGAGCTGTTGAACTTCCGTGCGGGCCCGATCAATTTGTCCGGCATCAATCAAACGCAGGGCTAACTGTGCTTTGAGATTCAGAGCTGTGAGTGAATGACCAATTCCATCATGAACATCGCGGGCCACTCGCTCCTGTTCAGCCATCACCAGATAGTCGCCACGCAACTCTTCAGAGGCAACGGATCTGCTAATCGCTGCCACGGTCACCGCATATACCACCATCATTGCCAGGTTTAGACCAATGAGGAACAGTCCATCCGAGAACTGACCTAAAAATATTGGTAGTCCAATGCTCAGCGCGGCCGCAACAGCATAGGTGGCAATCACCCAGCGCTTCGTCAGCAAGAAGGCAGCAAAGGAGGTAATGAACGGGAGCAGTCCTAGAGCATTGACTTCGATGAAGAAAATCGCGGGAACTACCAAGACGGCCAAGAGCAAGAAGCTGAGTAGCGCTTCTGGCTCATTGGTGCCTCCTTGCCCCACAAGATGCGAATATTTTCTGAAGCCCCTCAGGTACGTGAAGGAAAATATGACAAGCAATCCGAGCCCGGTAATTCGCACATGGCTTGGGTACGGGTTCTGCAACAACTGAAGAATTGGGAAGATCAAGAAAAGAAGCCATACGCCGGATAGCATCCATCCCCAACGGCGCCAGAACTGCTCTTCGGCATCCATTGCGTTACCCGCGCTGTTGTTCACTGACGCGCCTTGGCCCGGCGCGTGGCGAGTACCGCGAAGACGGCGAAGATCATTGCCCATACCACTAGGTTAGTAGCGATCATCCACAATGGGTCTGAGCTCATAGGCTCGCCAGCAGGAATATCAGCGAGCATCGGATAACGGGCAAGGGCTACGTAACCGAACATTGGTGTGAAACGGGCCGCATCTAGCATCACTCCCTCCAACGGCATGAAGACGTTACCAAAGAATGCGAAGAACACCATCAGCCCTGACGCCAGACCTAAAGCGGACTCCGACTTAAGAATCATGCCCATTCCGATTCCGTAGCATGCAAAGATCATGGCTCCGAGCAAGGTGATTAGGTAACTAACGCTCCAGATCCAGCTGTCTAGAACCACCGCGCCGGTGGCCGCACCTAGAACGAAAACGACGGCCGCAGAAATTGCGGCAACGGTGGCGGCGACAATCATCTTGCTAGCAACAAAAGCGGTAGGAGACATTCTGGTCAACGCGATTTGTCTGCCCCAGCCCTGCATTGTTTCGGTGGCCACCGTTCCTGCGATAGAAACAGTGCTCACCGCTGCACCGTAGGCAGCCATGGAGATCATCAGATAAAACTTGACGTTTCCTCCCCCAAGCTCGGATTGTCCGTAACTCGGGATGTTTCCGAAGAGGATGTACATTGCCGCCGGTAACAACAATGCAAAAACTAAGTTGTAGCCGTCGCGGAAGTGCCGAGCAAACTCCACTTGGATGTAGGTAGTCATCATGATGCAACCTTGGTGAGTTGGATAAAAGCGTCTTCAAGGCTCGGGGACGAGATCTCAATATCTCGCGCCCCGAAGTGTTGCAACAGCGCCAGCGTGAACTGATCAGAGTTGGCACATTGGAATGTGTAGCGCAGCCCTTGACGTCCGGTGATGAAGACCGAATCGTCAAAATTGCGCGCTTGGTCTGCCTGGGATTCAGTAGTGAAACTGGCACTAACTACACGGCCAGAGATGAGATGCCGCAATTCTTCTGTTGCCCCATCCGCCACAATTTGTCCTTGGCTCATCAAGACGGTGCGTTGGGCAAAATTTTGGGCTTCTTCCAAATAGTGAGTGGCAAAAATGATGGTGCGCCCTGCTGTAGCCTCGCTCTGCATCGTTTGCCAGAACTCTCTACGCGCCATCACATCCATGCCAGCGGTTGGCTCGTCCAAGATCAGCACGTCTGGGTCTGGTAGCAGAGCCAACGCAAATTTGATGCGTTGCTGTTCACCACCGGAGCATTTGCCAACTTTGCGCTTGGCAATCTTATTCAGACTAGTTCGTTCCATTACCGAGTCGATTCGCTCTGTGCACTCTTGCATCGCTGCGATGACTTTAATGGTTTCCCTCACGGTCAGGTCGCGCAGCAGTCCTCCGGTTTGGAGTACTGCCGAAACGTTTCCAGAAGAGATTGCTTGGTGGGGACTGTTACCTAATACTCGGATGGATCCAGACGAGGGAGAAATCAGCCCTAACATCATGTCGATAGTGGTGGTTTTCCCGGCACCATTTGGGCCCAGTAGCGCGACAATTTGTCCCTGCTCGATTTGAAGGTTTATCCCTCTTACTGCCTGAACCGTACTTTTTCCCGACGTGAACGTTTTCTCCACCGCACTCAACGAAATGGCATTGGCCCCAATTATCGTTTCCATATTTCTATTCTTTGCTTCAGAACAACACCACAGAAGAGCGGAATGTCATGACCTACGCATGACAGTTGTCATGGCTTCAACAAACTGGTTGCAACAAAACAACGATCTGGCCTGAGCTTTAATATACGCTGTGACTTAGACAACAGTTGGTCGCGAAGTGGACCGAGGCTGTTGGAGTGAGAATTTCAAAGAAGTAGTGATCAATACCGGTTAGCGATCAAAAGGTCGATCTCTTGCCTTGCGAACCTCTGATCTGACAAACCTTTCTCTGCCGAGTCCTATGGGAAACTCACAGTGACTTCCCGTAGGATTTTTTCTGTGCTTGATCAAACTTCTTTCCTTTCCACGCTGACGAATTACGTCTCACCAACTATGGGTGCCGCGTTCCTACCGGACTGGCTTAACCCTGCGGTTTTCCTAGATAACCCAGACCTCGGCCCATGGGTCGTCGTGCTTGTCTGCGCCATCGTTTTCGCTGAGACCGGCTTGCTCGTTGGCTTCTTCCTCCCTGGTGACTCAATGCTTTTCACCGTGGGTATGCTCATCGCAACTGGCACCATCCACATCCCACTGTGGCTCTTCGCGCTAGCAATCTTCATCAGCGCTTTTGCAGGAGATCAAACTGGATTCATGATTGGCAGGAAGTCCGGCCCGGCCATCTTCAACAAGCCTGACTCACGGTTCTTCTCGCAGAAGAACGTAGAACGTGCCCACGAATTCTTTGAAAAGTTCGGTGGTCGTGCAGTGATCCTCGCACGCTTTGTCCCAGTGGTACGTACCTTCGTCCCGGTCATTGCCGGTGTTGCGAAGATGGACCACAAGACTTTCGCCACCTTCAACCTGATCGGTGCCGCCCTGTGGGGTATCGGCGTCACCATGCTGGGTTACTGGCTGGGACAGTTCACCTGGATCGAAGAAAATATCGACATCATCTTCATCTTGATAGTGCTGGTCTCGGTCATCCCGATCGGTATTGAATTGCTCAAGTCCCGCAAGCCAAGCAAGAACATCGAAGACTAATTTCTAAGCACTTCGGCGGCTAAAACGACCGCCACCCCACTGTACGCCGCGGCGCATCAACCAGTTCTCACACGGTTGGATTGTGCCGCGGCGTACTCCTTTACAGACCAAATCTTCGCCCGCATCAATCAAACGCATGGCTTGGGTAGATGCTGGCCGCACCGCGTTGAGCAACACCTCGCAGTCGCAATACCCGCCCAACAACCGCATCTTTTTCTCCAGTGCACTGGCCCGCGGGGCGCATTGGTCCCGGTAGTGACTGAGCATCTGCAGGGTCCCATCGCAGGACTGCGACCCGGCAACCCGGTACAGATAACAAGGCAGACATTCGTGTTCAACCGGTAATGGCAGCTGGGACATCAGAACTCCTTAAAGACGTAATGGCAGGAGCAACCAAGTTGTTGCTCCTGCCATTACTTTCCAGCTTTGAGCCGGCCCAGCACGCTACGTCTAACGAGTTGTGGACATCTATGCTCCAGCAAGGCTCTGCCGCAAGAAGGCATCTACTCGTTCCAGCGCCTCGGCCACTTGTTCATATCCGGCGGCAAAAGACAGTCGGATAAAGAGGTGACCTTCAAACGGATCAAAGTCTCCACCAGGGGTCAGAGCAACATGTGCGTGCTCAAGGACTGCCTGAGAATACTCGCTAGCCGAACCAAAATGTTCCAGTACTTCCGGGGCCAACCGTCCGTAGAGGTAGAACGCGCCATCAGCCGGTGCGGCTTCAGCGATTCCTAGCCTCTTCAGGTTTTCAAGAACCAGCGTGCGAGTGCGAGAGAACTCTTCAACTCTTTGGTTTGCTTCCTTCAGACTCTGGGGCGTGAAGGCAGCAACCGCAGCGCGCTGCGCTGGAGCAGGTGCGCACAACGCAAGATTGGAAGCCAAGGCGTCAACGGCTGACAGCAGGTCGTCGGGAACAACCATCCAGCCCAGTCGCCACCCAGTCATTCCCCAATATTTAGAGAAGGATGAGACAACAATGGACGTCTCGGAGAACTCCCATGAGGTGTGCCCCTTACGCTCAGGATCAAACTCGATGCCGTGATAAATCTCGTCGCTGATTAACCGAACCCCGTTGGATTCGCACCACGTAGCCAACTCGTTCAGCTCCTCGGAACTGAACATGGTTCCGGTGGGATTATTTGGCGAGGCGACTACTAGCCCATCCAAACGGCCATGCTCTTTTTTGGCCTGTTCCAAGTTGGCGATAGTCGGCTGGAAGCGTTGTTCGGCGTTGGTAGGAAGATCCACTACCTTCAGGCCCAGCGCTCTGAGGATGTTGGCGTAGGCCGGGTAGCCCGGACGTGCCAGTGCGACGACATCTCCGGCATCAAAGGCCGCGAGGAACGCCAGCTGGAAAGCACCCGAGGAGCCAGTGGTCATCACGAAGTTTTTCGCCGGAATCTGCACGCCGTAGGAATTGCGGTAATGCTCGGCGAGGGCTTGGCGGGTTTCAGCCAAACCAGCAGTAGAGGTGTACCCAAAGTCGGCCTGCTCAGCGTGCAGTTGCGCCGCAAGCCCATTGACCGCAGCCGGTGCTCCCCCACCAGGTTCGCCGACGCATAAGGAGATCACGTCGTGACCCGCTTGGCGCATTGTGGACACCTGATCAACTATTTGCATCACTTCAAAGGGAGCAACTTGGGCGCGCTGGGATACCTGCACTTTTTGTCCTCACTACTTGCACTCGCGCTTGACCTGCGCCTAACTCTCAGCCTCCAACGCTACACCGGCTGGCCTTGAGCCAAGCGCATAGTGCCAATCAGTCGTCCACTTCATCTTGAGATCTTGATCCTGAGCACTACTCAAGCGTCGGCGCATCTACAGGCAACTCGAGCAGGACCTGACGAAGTTCGGCCGTTTTAGCTTCAATGGCTGCGCGGCTGCGCGGGTTAACCTCACGCGCTTCCTTCTCCACCCGTAGCCATTCCTCGCGCCAATGATTCGCCTCGCCATCATTGCTCGCTTGATCTTCCCAAGCAACATATCTACCGGCAACCCGGGTGCTCAGCTCGCGCATGACGTCGTAAATCATCGGGTCAAAATTCTGGTCATCATTCTGATTCATACCATCCCCTTATCCCTACTTCACCAAATCTATCAAGGCGTAGAGATCAGAGCTTTATTGCGGCCGGGCAACTGACCATCAAGGACGAGTATGGTGGACTATTAACGCAGACGGCAGGATTCTGCCCCGACAACGCAGAGAGCAAAGGCAACACATGAGCAAGCAAAAAGTATTCCAAGCCGTCGTCGGCAAAGAAGGCGGCTGGTGGAACATCTGGGTCCCGGAAATTGATCAGGTAACCTGCACCCGAAAGTCACGCAAGATTGCTGGCTATACCCGCACCCTGATTGCAGCGGTGCTTGGTATTCCGGAATCGTCCTTCCGCGTTGAGCGCGAATTGGTCTCCGCCGAAGAATTTGAGCGTCGCTTCACTGCGGCCGCTCGCAACGTTGACTCGCAGGAAAAGCTGTAGCTTCCAGCTCACTGAGCTTAACTAAAAAAATCGGGACCCTCTCGGGTCCCGATTTTTTCTTTGCTTACTTGTCGCCGTCAGCTGCGAGCTGGCCGCATGCTCCGTCGATTTCCTTGCCGCGAGTATCACGCAAGGTGGTTGGAACACCCAACTCATCGAGGCGACGCACAAACTTGGAAGTGATGTCCGGTTCGCTTCGGGTCCAGATGGAACCCGGTACTGGGTTCAACGGAATTGGGTTCACGTGAACCCATCCGCGACCGCGAGCGTTGAGCTTCTTGGCTAGCATTTCTGCACGCCACTCGTGGTCGTTCATGTCCTTGATCAACGCGTACTCAATTGAGACACGACGTCCGGTCTTCACGTAGTAGTCAAACGCGGCATCCAATGCCTCATCGACCTTCCAACGTGAGTTCACTGGGATCAGCTCATCGCGCAGCTCATCATCTGGTGCGTGCAGCGACAGAGCGAAGGTCACTGGGACGTTCTCTTCTGTCAGCTTGCGGATGGCAGGAACCAAACCAACGGTGGAGAGGGTAATGCCGCGGGCACTCATACCCAGGCCTTCAGGTGCCTCAGCGACCATGCGGTGCACGGCGTTCATGACGCGCTTGTAGTTAGCCAGTGGCTCACCCATACCCATGAACACGATGTTGCCAACGCGCTCCTCTGGGTGCTGCTGTCCACCCAGACCGCCTTCGGCGATCACGCGGTTAGCCTGAACGATCTGGTCCAGGATCTCAGCGGTGGACATATTGCGAGTCAGGCCCGCCTGTCCGGTGGCGCAGAATGGGCAGTTCATGCCGCAACCACACTGTGAAGAGATGCACAGGGTGATGCGGTTTGGGTAACGCATCAATACGGATTCAACGAGCGAACCGTCAAAGAGACGCCAAAGGAACTTGATGGTCTTGCCATCATCGGTCTCTAGGCGCTTAACCTCGGTGAGCAGCTTCGGGAACATGGCCTCGGCCAGTTCCGCACGGCGCTCCTTAGGAAGATCACTCATCTTCTCAGGATCGGTGGTGTAGTGCTGGAAGTAGTGCACCGAAAGCTGCTTAGCGCGGAATCCTGGCAGACCCAGTTCCTTCAGCTTGGCCTGACGCTCAGCTAGCGACAGGTCGGCTAGGTGCGTTGGCGGCTGGGAGACGCGGCGCTTGGTCGCGAACTGTAGTTCGGGACGACCATCGGCACCCATCTCCTGCTTCCAACCTTCAGCGGTTGGGATGACCTGGGCGCGCCCTTCGGCGTCGGCTCGGGACTTGGAGATGCGCAGCTGCTGGGCGCGCTGAGCTGCGGCCTGCTCGGTGCGCAGTGCCTTGCGTTCGTCAGCGGAAAGTGGGGTGGAATCGATGGAAGTCATTACTACCTATTGTTTCACGTATCGGAAGCGTCTTGGCGGTGAGTTTGGGCACGCGCTAATGGTGCTGCACCGTCAGCTTAGCGACAATGCAGCACCAATTGATTCGAGCGGCTAGTACTTGTAGGTTTCATTCACCTGTTCAATCTTTCCCACGCTGCCAGCCAGGTCCAATTCACTGACTTGACCACTGGTGACCACGGCAGGACGTTCCCTAGCGGTGCGAACGTATCCGTCCTGCCGGTCCTTCGTGGTCACGAGATCACCGGTGGCCTGCATGGTGAAGTTCAGCTGTCGAGCTTGGCCCCAGATCGGCTCACCTGATTCAGTTTCACCTTCGTAGACGCGAACCGTTGAATCAACCGTGGCCTGTGACAGCTTCTTATTGATGCTGACATCAGCGGCGTAGCCATACATGCCAACTATCCCCACTTCTTCACACCCGCTGTCCGGATCCCATGATGGAAGTTGACCCTCAGGGCAGTTGAAGCTCACCACCGAAACGTCACTAAAGCCGTCGGTGTTCCCGGAAAATCCGATCAGGTGCGAGGTGCCAGTGAACCCTTCTAGTTCCCCCACCTGCGCAATCTCGGCAGTGGCCCAGGTGACGTTGCTCTTTTCAGATGGCGCTGCAGAGGCAGGTGCGAATGCGGTCACTGCTAGCGCGAGCGCCCCAACTGCGGACAGAACTCCGCGAATCTTCGTATTCCTGCTGATTCCCTTCTTTCTCCGCATGCGCCGTTGCACGCGAATGTAGGCTCAGCCAGTCTCCAACTCCTCGCACCATTAATGCAATAGATTGATATAAAAGTTACGGTTCCGAGACCTACCAGCGGTCAGAAAAGCGAATTTGGCATAGCTAAATTTCGCGTCGTCATGTCGGTTCGAAGCCACGAAGTTCCGTCCCTGATTCAAGACACTCATTCGACTCCCGTCAGTGGAATCCATGGCTGGCCACTGCAGGGAGAATTCCGGTGGGAGCGAGGACCCAAAAGGCAGATCCGTTCACGTAAGTGATCAAAACGAGTCGTAGTTGTTATGACCTAGTTACCCGCCACCGGGGATTTCTACTTGGATCCCGTCGCGGGAGGGATGACTTGCGCGCTGGTGATGATCGCATTCATCTCGGCCACAGCCCGCTGGGCAGAATCTGCTGCCGGCGAGTCTTGAGCTAGTTCAGCGATACGCGTTTGTGCTTGCCCGGAACTCATCGGAGAGATCTCATCGGCTAGTACTTTTTGAGCGATTCCCAATGCTTGCAGGATTGCTAGCACCGTGGTGTCACTGATCCCCGAAGGACGCTTGCCGTGGATCTGGGCGCTGAAATCCGCGCGCATCTGACGCTCAATTTGTTCGTTGAGAATATTGACCCGCTCTTTACCCAAACCGAGCATTGTCCGCGGACCGTATTCAACGATGCCCTGCTTGGCTAAAGAATCGGTAACCCGACGAACATTGCACAGACCTGGAATCTTGACCGCAGCGTCTAAGGTGAGACTGCCCTTTTTCTCCAACTTTTCCAGCGAAGAAGCCAAGACCGGATCCGGGCAAGGACCGGCGCCAATGAGTTTGATCCGTGGAACCGTGTCATCACTGAGCGCAACCCGTCCAGCAATCATTAAGTCAGAAAGTACTGCGGCATTCATCCCGTAGCCGGCAGCTGTCATCACCGCTTCGGGCTTCTGTTGATTATCGGCCATCAGTAGGTAGAGCTTTTCTGAGATCAGCATGCCTACAGGCTACCTACCCGACCAATGCTCAGTCCTCAGCATTTCGACGGATATTAGGAACTAATTTTTGTCGCAGAGTCGTGCGAAAAACCGGCAGGTTCACGTTCTTCACCATCTCGGGTCATCGCCGCTGTGGTACGAATGAACACCGAGATCCACGCAAACATGATGGCTACGACGGAGAGTTCAAACCCGGTCAAGTTGTAGTAAGCCCAGTCATTCCACAGCAGGAAGGCCACCCAAACTGCACCAACAGCCGCATAGGACATCAGATGGAATACGGCAGGATAACCCGGCAGCAAGACTGCCGTACCTGCCAAAAGGATGATCATTGCTACCGAAGCGAGCTGCACAAATACCGAATGTATTTCCATAGACACATTCACCGGCACCAGACCGATCCCGATAATGCCCACGGCCACCACTACCAAGCACCAGCGCACAATCCTTGGACGGGGACGTAGTTTCCGTGCAAGTTTATATCTGCGTAGTGCTGGTCGGCAGCGATAGGTCCGAGAGAGCAACATAAGATCACGGGTGAGGAACTCGGTGAAGGCCGCCAAGACCAAACCCGAAATGATCAGCGTCAGGTTAAACGTCCAGAAGGATCCTCGGCCAGCCTGCGCAGTACCCAAGAAGGAAAACATGCTGCGCCACCAGCCTTGTTCTTCAGCCAGCAACATGCTGATCAAAACACCGGCGGCCATGAAGATTCCCAAGACCACCGAGAGCGTTTCAGCACTCGTACGAGCGGTGGCCACCAAGCATAGGTAGGCCGTCAATCCAGTCACCGCGCTGACCGCCAACGCCCCAGCAAGAACATCAAGGTGCAAACCAAAAAATGCTTGTTGGAACAGGTGGAAGACCACCAAAATGATCATGACTGAGCTGGCCATATGCACCAGGATCAACCCGATACCGGTGACCAATTGGCGCCATACCGGGATGCGCCGCAACCACGGTTCGCGATATCTAAGGATCGAACGGAAAGCATAGGCACTACTTGATGCTGCTGCGGTTGCACCGCAGACCGCCGATACAAAGCCCACCGACCAACGTCCAAAAAGTGCGGGACGTTCACCGGCAAAGAAGATCAGCGCCGCGGTCAGGCCAAAAAGAGAACAGAACAGTCCGGCCCACAGCGCACGCCGCTCAATAGCAAGCTCGCTGATCCGGCGGTTAGCTGGGACTTCGGAATACTGGTATGGCACGTGTTCTATTCTCTCATTACCGTAGAGAAACTGTCGTGGCACCGCTAGCCATCAGCGAGCTGCGAGCGCGGTGATTCCTTCAACCATCAGACTCAGCGCACCGGCAAAGGCAATCAGCACAACAAATGCGCGACTGTATTTGGACGGGATCTTTGGTGCCAAATAATTACCCAGCAAGATGCCTATCAGCATGGCAGTGAAACAACCGATCCACTGACCAGCGGGTAAATGTGGCAGTCCGCCTTTAGCTACCAAGGAGGTGCACGAGAGCACCAGGAAATACAGCTGCACCGAGACAGCGAATTGGCGTTGTGGCCAACGACTGGCCACCGCGTAGCCGGCAATGGCAGGACCCGAGACTCCGGCGGTCACCGACATGAATCCAGAGACTGCGCCGGCGCCAATAGCCAGTGACTTGCCTTGGGCCGCGGGAAGGTTGCGGATCATAAAGCTAGAACCCAGTGCCAAAAGCACCATCAGAGCAATGCCAATGGATAACCACGGACCCTGAACTCGGGCTGCTACCCAGGCACCGGGAATGGTCATGAGCATTGCCGGAATCAAGATCAGTGCAACCTTTTTATATTGCACCTTTCGGAAGACCTGAACAAAAATCATCAGGCTACTACACGCTCCGAGCAGGTTGACCAAGGTAATTCCTGCATGCGGTCCGAGTAGCAAGACCAGGAATGGGGAGGCCACCATGGCGAAGCCCATTCCGGAGATGCGCTGAGTGGAGGCTCCAAGGAATACTGCTGCTACCAGCAAAAGCACCGTTGCTAATTCCCCGCTCAAACCCACTCTTCCTCTGTGTCTTTGGATGTCCTGACTATTACGTTAGCCCAGCGAGAATACGACTCATTGCGCAGCTAGGCACTGACTAAGGTTTTAAGCTTTAAACGTGAGCAACAACGTAGAATTTTTGATCATCGGCGGCGGGGCCATGGGCTCAGCAACTGCGTTATCTTTGGCGCAGAGCGGGCACGAAGTGTTGTTACTTGAGCGCTTTGAACCGGGGCATCAGCAGGGCGCTTCCCATGGCAGCACCCGCAACTTTAATGCTGCTTACGCACGGTCCGAGTACCTGCGACTGCTACAGCGAGCCAATATCCTCTGGGATGACATCTCGGCTCAGGCAAACACCCCACTGCTGACTCGTACCGGGCTGGTCAACCACGGCGTTGTCGCGGAACAACGGCACATGCATGAGGTACTGGCCGGTGCAGGTTTTGCTAGCGAACTGTTGAGCATCGATGAGGCTCAAGAACGCTTTAGTGGCATGAAGTTTGAAACCGAAGTGCTGCACATTCCAGCGGGCGGGCAGATCAACGCTGATGCCGCCGTGGCCGCAATGCAGCGATTGGCGGCCGAGGCCGGCGCAAGAATCCAGCATGAGCACCCAGTCGTAGGCATCGAGGTGATCAACGACGAACAGGTAGCGGTGCGCGTTCGTGATGAGTCCGGCGAGCGCACTGTGTTTGCCAAACATTTGATCGTCACCGCTGGAGCTTGGACCCATCAGCTACTGGGTCAGCATGATTTGCCAGCCATCCACGTCACCGAAGAGCATCCCGTGCACTTCGCATTGCGTTCCTCCGAGGCCAAGTTCCCCGGCTTTAACCATATTTTGGACGGCACGCGGGATATTGGTTCCCCGGTCTTCGGTCCCGTGTACGGCATGCATACTCCGGGACTGGGGATCAAGGTCGGTTGGCATGGCTCCGGGCGACTGACCGATCCTAACCACCGTGAACATCAGGTCATCGAGGAACAGATCCGCGGATTGCAAGACTACGCTCAGCGCTGGCTACCTGGGGTGGATTCGGAAATCTATGAATCAATTTCCTGCACCTATTCCAATACTGATGACGAGAATTTCATCTTGGATCGTCTTGGACCGATCACCATCGGTGCGGGCTTCAGTGGTCACGGTTTCAAGTTTGTTCCGGCTATCGGTGAGTACCTCGCCCAACTGGCCTTGGGCAGTCGCGGCACAGAAGAATTGTTCTCAGCCAGCCGGACCCAGCGCGAGCCATTGTTCTTAGAACGTCGGCGCGCGCTGGGGATCAGCTAACTAGATATCCTCTAACTGCGTGGCAGCTGCTGGGTGATGCAGTGGATGCCACCACCGCGGGCGAATAGTTCGCGTGCATCTACCCTGACTACTTCCCGGCCTTCATACGCTTCGGCCAGGATCTTTGCTGCTTGCGCATCATTGGGATCATCAAAGGCACAAGCGATGACTCCACTGTTGGTCACGAGATGGTTGATATAGGAGTAATCCACCCATCCTTCGTCGTCGCGCAGCACCGTGGGTGCGGGCACGGCAATGAGCTTGAGCTTTCGGCCTTTGGCATCCGTTGATTCTTCAAGACGTGTGCGCACCTCTTGGGAAATCAGGAAATCTGGATGTTCTGGGTTCTGCTGATCGTGGTAGAGCACCACGCCTGGGGCGGCAAAGCAGGCCACAATATCCACGTGCCCGCGAGTACCAAACTCCTGATTGTCGCGCGTCAATCCCCGGTCCAACCAGAGCACCTTTGAGGTGCCCAGTAACCGGGCGAATTCCTCCTCGATCTGCACTTCATTGGCCTCAGGATTTCGTCCTGGATCAAGCTGCACACTGCGGGTAGCCAAAATGGTGCCTTCACCATCAACGTGGATTCCGCCACCCTCATTGGTGATGTTCGCGCGGGCAATGGGCAGTTCTGTTAGCTGCGCTAGGTGATCTGCGATGAGTTGGTCTTTGTCCCAGCTCGCCCAGCTTTGGGCACCCCAGCCGTTGAAGTTCCAGTTCACGGCGGCCAGTTCATTGTGTGCGGTGCGCACAAAGGTTGGTCCGATATCGCGCATCCATGCATCGTTTAGTTCATGGAACGAATAGCTGACCGAGTCCCCTAGGTGGCGGCGCGCGTCGGCTTCGCTCGAAGGATCCACCACCATGGTCACCGGGGTGAACTTGGTGATGGCCCGGGCTACCTGACTCCAGGTGGATCGCGCCGCTTCTGCTTCTTTTCGGTATCCCCCAGCGTGTAGCCACTGGCAGGGAAGGCCATGAAGATTCGATCATGGGCTTCGGTTTCTGCAGGCATGAAAAACTCAGACATTGCTGCTGCTCCGTTCTCCCAAACCAGTCTCTTCGCGCGCTTCACGAAGCGCTGCGTAAGTTTCTGGCCGGCGGGTACGTAGGAATGGGAAGAGCGTCAGCCAGTCTCGGCGCGCGTCAAGATCTAGCGTAGCGACCAGTACCGCAGATTCATCGCGTGGTGCGCGGGCCAGGATGCGTCCGTAGGGATCAGAAATGAAGGAAGAACCGTAGAAGGTTAATGCTCCTTCATCTCCCCACCGGTTAGGGACCACCATGAACAGACCATTGGCAATGCCATTGCCAACAATGGTCTGACGCCACAGTGGTTCGGTATCAAAGTCCGGGTGATCTGGCTCCGAGCCGATAGCCGTTGGGTAGGCAAGCAGATCCGCACCGGCCAGCGAGTAGATGCGTGGTGGCTCACTGAACCATTCATCCCAGCAAGTGGGCAGGCCCATGGCCACATCCCCTAGGGCTGGAATACGGTGTACCGGATAGGGATCTTCGTTGGGTCCTTCGCGGAAGTACTTGTCCTCGTAGTAGCCAGCGGTGCGCGGAATGTGCAGCTTGTTAGTCGCTGCCACCAGCTCACCTTCCGGAGAAACAATAATGGCGGTGTTCAGTCCTAAACCGTCGGCCTCTGGGGCCTTGCGGAACAGTGAAATGTGAACCTGCAGCTGGTAGATCGCGGCCATTTTCTTCGCGAAGCTAAAGGTCCTGCCGGTGAGCAGATCTTCCGCCGTTGCGTCCGCTGCGTTGGCATCCGGGATTTCAAAAGCCGGGTACTTGCTCAAGGTGAGCTCGGGAAGGAAGACAATTTTGGCGCCGTGCTTGGCTGCCGATTTGATGCCTTCTTCTAGTTCGGCTTCGGTGTCTGCCGGGTTTTCATGCCAGCGGTGCTGGACCAACGCTACGGTCAGTGTGCCTCGGGTGGCTTCTTCGGCGCGGGCCGGGGACACCGGTGGTTCTAGGGCCAGAATTTCTTGCATGGTTCACCTTCACGGTTTTAAACGAATGTGATTCATTTTATAGCGTAGATGCTTCCGCGGGGTGAAAGCAAGAGGTTTAACGAATGCTTTTCGTTTATTTTGTGTATGCTCATGTCAAGAGATGTCCACCTACAGGAGTGAGTATGGCCCGGCCATCACAACCCAAGCTGAGCACCGACGCCATCGCTAAGGCAGCCCTGAAATTAGTGGATGCCCACGGAGATTTCACCCTGCCCCAGTTAGCCAAGGCTTTGTCGGTTTCCGCTTCCTCGCTGTACAACCACGTTCAGGGTCGCGATGAAATCATTGAGTTGATGCGTGGCCAAGCGATGTCTGCCATCAAGCTGCCTGACCTAGAGAATTCTTCATGGCAAGACACCGTTCAAGGAATCGCCATCGAGTACTGGGCTTCGTATTCAAAGCACCCGAGGCTCATCCCGTTGATGACCAGCTATACGGTGCGCAATAGCACCACACTGCGTGTTTACGATGCCTTGGCCGAAGCCCTCGCAGCTGCCGGTTTTGAACCAAAACAGCGGTTGCAAGCGATCACCATTATTGATTCCTTCGTCCTGGGCTCAGCCCTCGACGCGGCAGCCCCGAGTGAAGTCTGGGTTGCCGACACCGAGGTCTCCACCGCCTTCAGGCAAGCCTTGGACTCAGGCCAAGATGTTCAGGACCGCTCCGTGGAAACGTTCCGACTCGGCTTGGACATCATCTTGGACGGTCTTCAGAGCTCACTTGCTTGAGTTCAGCGCAGTAGGCTGGGCGCAGAAGCGAAGAGGTTCAAACCCATGGCACGCGAAAGCTGACCGATAGCCAACTGAGCTCGCACCGAGTTTCCGGCCATATCTAGAGGTGGTGAGAACGAGCAAATAGCACCCTTACCCGGGGCCACTGCAACGATGCCACCGGAAACACCAGACTTTGCTGGCAAACCAATTTCAAAGAGCCATTCACCGGAGCGCTCATATAGTCCGTTGGATGCCACCGCAGCCAAGGTATCGCGACAAACATCGGCATCCACCACTCGTTTGCCGGTCACCGGATTCACCCCGCCATCGGCCAGGGTTGCGCCCATGATGGCTAGGTCATGTGCCGTGACGTTCAGTGAGCACTGCTTTGTGTAAACATCCACGGCGTCGAACGGGTCATCCTCTAGCCGACCATAGCTTTTGAGCAGACGTCCCAAAGCCTTGTTGCGCTCATTGGCTAAGGACTCGGAGTGATACACCTCGTCATCCAAGCTCAGCGAGTGACCAACAAAAGCGGAGAGACCTTCCTGCACGTTCTCCCACTTTTTGGCTGCCGTCTTTCCCGGAATCAACGAGGTGGTGGCAATTGCGCCAGCATTAACCATCGGATTCATTGGGTGCCCATTATTGAGTTCAACAGCCATCACCGAGTTGAAGGACATTCCGGTGTTGTTCACGCCAATGCGTTCGCGAACCGTTTCGCGCCCATGTTCCTGAAGGACCAGCGCGTAAACGAACATCTTAGAAATCGACTGAATGGAGAATGGATGAGCGCAGTCGCCCACCGAGTGCATCGAGCCACCCACGTGCGACATAGCGATACCGAAGAGTCCAGGGTCCGCTTGTCCGAGAATCGGAATGTAGTGCGCCAGCAGGCCTTCATCTACATCTGCGTAACGTTCATGGGCTTCTTTGAGCAGTTTGTCGATTTGGTCATTTTTCAGCGCACCGGTAGATACCTGCTGAACTACGTCGTCAAAATCCGTAGGAATGGTCTCGTTATTGCCTTCCGAAGGATAGTTCAATGCCACCTGCCTCTGCTTCTAAAAAATGCCTAATCATGCCTATCTGACTTGAGACTACCAACAGCTCTGCCTATTGGCACCAAAAGTCGCAACCTAAAGAACGCTATCGCTAGCACAAGGCCCGGTTCCACGGTAAGGCTATGTGTTTTCGGCGACAGTGTGGATCACATAACAGCGCAATGACCCGTATCTGACTTAGCATTTTGAGTATGGCTAAGGGTATTACTTTTCATACGCGTAAGTGGGTTCGCCCAGAAGATCTGAATGCAAACGGCACGCTATTCGGCGGTAGCCTCTTGCGATGGATTGATGAAGAAGCGGCGATCTACTCCATCATCCAGCTGGGCAACAAGCATGTTGTCACCAAGTTCATGTCCGAGATCAACTTCATTGCTTCGGCTAAGGAAGGCGACCTCATTGAAATGGGCCTCACGGCCATCGACTTCGGTCGCACCTCGATCACCTTGCGTGCAGAAGTACGCAACATCTTCACTCAGGAATCAATCCTGACCATCGAAAAGATCGTGTTTGTGAATATCGGTGAAGACGGTAAGCCACAGCCACACGGCTTCGACCACATCACCTACACCCGGGATCGCATCCCGCTGGAAATCACCACTGCGCTCATCTAACTTTCAGTACCAAAGACCCTAATCCCACACTGCATTCAGGGTGCTTCCAAGACCTCGATCACGAACACATCTAATGTGTTCGGGTCGAGGTCTTGTGCTTTGTCCATGGCAGTTGAGGCAAAGCACTTGATCTAGCTGGCAGCATCCCGCAAAGTAGATCTTGCCGTTAGATATCACCCGCATAGAGACAAGCGAGCATCACCATGGGACAAATGATTTTCGTCAATCTGCCAACCGCAGATCTGGCCGCAGCAGACAAGTTCTACGAAGCGCTTGGATTCACCAAGAACCCCACCTTCTCCGATGATCATGCAACCTCGTGGGTTATCGATGAAAACATCTTTGTGATGAGCTTGAAGCAAGAATTCTTCGCTACTTTCCTAGTCAATGGCGATAAGCCAGGACTGGATTCAGGATTCCGCGAAGCACTCAATTCCCTGACCGCCGAGACTCGTGAAGGCGTGGATGATTTTGTCTCCCGCGCTCAGGCCGGCGGCGGCAAGACCTACCGTCCAGCCAGCGAACCATTCCCGGGCATGTATCAGGCAGCAGTTCAGGACCCTGACGGACACGTGTGGGAAATTGCTTGGATGAGCCCTGAAGCCATGGAAGCTCCAGCAGGCTAAGTACTCAAGAAACTTCTGAATTCCGCAAAGGCTGCGCCACGAACGAGGCGCGGCGCTTGCGGAATTGTTTTTTCATGCCCTTGGCCGGGTACATGGGTTCTGGCCAACGTGGTGCAAGCTCGTCCCCCAACGTCACTCCGCGCATCCGTCGACCAAACATTGGTAGCACCCATTGTCGCAACCACTCCACGTCCCGCTGGGTGGCCTGCCAGAATCCCGCGCGCTCGGCATGTGCCAGCGGATCAAATTCCAACTGGTGCTCAGACTCTAAAATCTCAAGAATTCGGATGGCCATATAACGATGGCCCGCACGATTCATATGCAGCTTGTCGATATCCCACATGCGCCGGTCTCGGTAGGCATCCCATTGCCAGTAATCCACCAGCACGACACTCTCCGGATACTTTTGCGCCAACGTACGCACGCAGTCATTAAACCGCCAGTTGCGACGTTTAAACGGTGCCAGCACCGGATGTACTGGGATATCAAATCCGGTGAACAACAGTACTTTGGCCCCGGTGGAGACTAGGTCATCCACTGCCTGCGAATATCGTTCAAGGAAAAATCTCATGTCTTTGCGGAACTCTAAGATGTCGTTTCCGCCAGCGTAAAAAGTGATCACGTCCGGCTTGAGCTCAAGGGCCACAGGGATCTGCTCTTCAATGATTTGTTCAAGCCTGCGACTGCGAATCCCCAGGTTCACATATTGCCATTGCGGATCAGCCTTAGACAGCTGTTTGGCCACGCGGTCCGCCCAGCCGCGCACCCCGTTAGGCAACCGTGGCTCCCAGTCCCCTACTCCTTCGGTGAAAGAATCACCTAGCGCCATAAATAGCCGTCCCATACTAATGACGCTATTGGGTCAATGTGCATGGCGTTCACATTCGAGTTGAACACCGGGTAAATGCTGGAATCAGCACGCAGTCCAAAAGACCTTTCGCATGATCAGCCATGGCCATCAGCCGGCCACCGCGTCGCTGATGCCAACTACTTCGGGTTTTCCATAATGAACTTGTATGGTTCCCTGTGTATCGGCGCTGATCTGTGCAATCTACTGTTGAATTATGACTTCGACATCACTGTCTTCACCGGGAGCTACGCGCTCCCGCCCACCACTGAGATTAGGCTTCACGCTGCTGCATCTAGCAGTGATGGGCACTTTTGGTGTCATCGGCCTAGGGCTACTGGTTACCTGGCTGGCGGTAGGAATTGGTCTCGTTCCGCTACTCGGTATTGGCCTGCTGGTACTTGCTGGCCTGCTCGGCGCGATGTTTGTTGTGGCTCGTTTTGAAATTTCACGAATCGGCGGACTGTACGGCATTGATGCGGTGCCACTGCGCTGGCCGGCCCGACGCGGTCCAGACTTTGGCGGCTTTATCCGCACCCTTGGCCGGGCGGTCTCCGAATCACGCATGTGGGCGGCTCTGGGCAGCTTGGTACTTTCCTGCATCACCGGCACCATCATGCTCGGAGTTTTGCAGTGGAGTGTGCACTTCGCGATTCTTTCCTTCGCTCCGCTCACCGGCACAGACACAGTGTCCGGACCGTTCAACGTGGACACTCCTGTCAACCAGGCCCCGTGGCTGATGCTTCTGGCCATCGCCGGAGCAGGCATAATCATCGCTACAGCTTTCCTGCACCGCAGTATCACCGTTGGCATCATCGGATCCTTGGCCCGCGAAACCGAGCTCACCGAACGAGTGCGCAGCACCGCGGTACAGCGGGAAGGTGCGGTGCGTGCCGCCGAGGTGGAACGCACCAGGATCGAACGCGACCTACACGATGGTGTCCAGCCGCGATTGGTCTCCGTGGCCATGACCTTGGGGTTGGCGCATCAGCAGATCGATTCCAACCCCGAACAGGCCAAAGAGCTGGTGGCCGAAGCTCATGCCTCCACTAAGTCCGCCATCACCGAGCTACGTCAACTGACCCGAGGCATCTACGCCTCAGTGCTCGATGATCGTGGCCTGGACGCAGCACTCTCGGCGGTGGCCGGACGTTCACATATTCCGGTCCAGCTTGATGTGCAGTTAGAAGGTCGCTACCCGCGGGTGGCAGAAGCAGCCGTGTACTTCGCCATCGCTGAGGCCTTGACCAACTCGGCCAAACACTCACGAGCCCAACGCTGCCAAGTAACCGTAAGGGTGCGCGAAACCAACGGTCAGCCACATTTGTGGGCGCGAGTTGAAGACAACGGCGTGGGCTCCGCACACATCACTGCCGGTGGCGGATTAGATGGAATCAACAACCGGGTGCTGGCAGCCGGTGGAACCCTGCTTCTGCAAAGTCCGGCCGGCGGACCAACAACAGTGGAAGTGAGCGTGCCATGCGCGTACTAATTTGTGAGGATTCGGTGCTGCTGCGCGAAGGACTGGTGCGCTTGCTGGATCACAGCGGTCACCGCGTGGTTGTGGATCTGCCCGACGCCACCGGGCTAATGAGTTTCTTGGAATCGGTGGATGCCGAAGACTTCCCACAGATCGCCATCTTGGATGTTCGGCTGCCGCCGAGCTACACCGATGAAGGCATCCGAGCAGCTCTTGAAGTGCGCAAAGTCTATCCGGATCTGCCGTTGCTGGTGCTCTCCCAATACGTTGAGGAGCGTTACGCTTCGGAGCTGATTTCCACTCAGTCAGGGGCCATTGGCTACCTGCTCAAGGACCGGGTGGCTGATGTGAGTGAGTTCATTGCGTCGTTGGAACAGATCGCTGCCGGCAGCACTATTTTGGATCAGGAAGTTGTCGCTCAGCTATTAACTCGCCGCAATCATGATGACCGAATGCAACGACTGACCGATAGGGAACGCAGTGTCCTGGCCGCGGTGGCCGAGGGAAAATCCAACCAAGCAATTGCTGCGTTGCTTTTCCTCTCGGAAGCCAGCGTTGAAAAGTACATCACCTCCATCTTCCAGAAGCTCGGCTTAGAGGCCGACGGAACGGGCAACCGGCGTGTGCTGGCCGCCCTGGCACATATACAAAACCTGGGCACCAACCACACAGATCGGAACGGATCATGACTGATACACAAACCACCGCGAGGCCACCGATTCCCCCTACGTCCAACGGCAACGGCACAGCACTGAATATCATTCTCGCTGTGATCGGTGCGCTGGTGATCCTCACCTTGTTGATCAGCTCCGCACGTAGCGCCTTTGCCACCTTGAGCCGTGAAAACTCCACACAGAGTGCCGACATTGCCGGTGTCACCAACTTAGAAATTAGTGCCGGTTCTGGACGCTTTGATCTGCACTTTGCCAAGGTCCAAGAAGCTACGTTGGAAGTGGATAGCTCAGATTCTCAGGAATGGCAGCTCAAGCGCGAGGGAAACAAGTTATCCGTTGATTCACCGGATTCATGGGGCAACTGGTGCTTCTTTGGCTGCAGTTCCTATGAAAACAAAGCGGTGCTCACGCTACCTGAATCCATGAATGATGGAAGTATGGATGCCTACTTTGACCTCTCCGCCGGTGAACTTAATGCTGTCGGTTCCTATAAGAATCTCGAGGTTGAAGTTGGTGCAGGTTCTTTGGACTTGTCCGGAACAGCGAAGAACGCCAAAGTGCAGATCGGAGCAGGAGACGCTGAAGTGTCCTTAGAGGATGTTGAACAAGCTGACTTTGATATTTCCGCAGGGCAGCTTCAAGGCACCCTATCCGGCAAGGCACCGAAACAAATCAACGCTGAAGTCAGCGCCGGTTCCTTGGAACTTGAGCTCCCCGACGTCACCTATGACCTGCGTCAAGATGTCTCAGCCGGGGACGTGAGCAACAAACTAGCAACGGATATGGATTCACCGAATAAGATCTCGGTCAATGTTTCGGCCGGCAATGCCACCTTCCATCCACAGGATTCTGGCCCTGGTCCTTGGAATAACTAATCCGAGAACACAAACAGCATGGGCTGCAGATTTGATCATCTGCAGCCCATGCTGTTCGTGTCTAAAGAAAAGCTTAGGCCTGCTTGTTCTTCAGCGCAGCCAAACGTGCTTCAACCTCTGAAAGATCTGGCGCAGCTGCTTCCAGCTGAGGATCAGCCGGTGCCTGCTCGATGACATCTTGAGGATTGTTGTTGGACTTCAGCGCAGCCAAACGGGCATCAATTTCGGAAGCCGCACCCAGATCTTCAAGCTGAGCAAACTGCGCGTCAAGCGACGAAGCTGCGAGTTCCTGAGCACCACGAACCTTGGCCTCGTCCTGACGGATCTTCTGCTCAAAACGGCTGATTTCGCTGGATGGATCGTTGAAGTCCAAAGCCTTCATGGTGTCCATCATCTGGTTCTGAGTCTTGGCATTGCGTGCACGAGCCACCAGCTCATCGCGCTTGGCCACCAGTTCCTGGCGCTTGGCCTGCATGGTGTTCAGACCGGTCTTGAGCTTATCTACGACGTCGCGCTGGGTGGCGATGGTCGACTGCAGCGAAGTAGCTTTCTTCTCAGCATCCATCTGTCGCTGGATAGCAACGGTGGCTAGCTGGTTGAACTTCTGCTGGCTGTTCGCATCTCCTGCGGCAGCATATTCATCAGCCTTATTGGAGGCAGCGACGGCCTTTGAACCCCACTCGGTGGATTCCTGCTGTAGCTTGGCGTAGTCGTCCTCGGCCATGCGCAGGTTGCCGATGGTCTGGGCAACGGCCTGCTCTGCCTGAGCAATGTTGTTGGTGTAGTCGCGGACCGTCTGGTCCAGCATCTTCTTTGGATCCTCGAGGGCGTCCAGTGTCGCGTTGGCGTTGGCTTTGCCGATTCCGAACATTCGAGCCCAAATTGAGCGCTTCTGTGCCATGGTGCGTCCCTTCGTTGTCCTTTGCTTAAAGCTTAGGGGAAGAGCGCCTGCCTCAATAACTGAAGGGCAATTCGATGAACCTACGCGTCAAAGTGGCGCAGGTAGCGTCCTGGTGCATCAAGGAATAAACGCCAGTTACTGACCATTTCCAAGTCGTCATAACTGGCCGGGCGGATCCCCCACTGGCCGATTTCGTAAATTTTTGCCTGCGGCAGCGAGGCGAGAATGGGTGAGTGGGTGGAGAGAATGACTTGGGATCCGCTGCGCAGCAGATCGGAAATGTGCGAGAGCAACATCAGGCAGCCGTTAAAGGAGAGCGCGGATTCGGCTTCGTCAAAAACCCAGAGCCCGTTGACGCTGGAGCGTTGAGTGAAGAATTCGATGAAGGATTCACCATGGCTCTGGAAGTTGTGCTTGCCGCGCGAGCCGACGGAACCCAAATAGGCGAAGTGCCCATGCATGGTTTCGGCACGCAAAAAGACCCCTGCCTTCGAAGCCCCGGCTCCGCGTTCTAATTGCAGGTGCGAAGATAACCCTGATTCGGTCATTTGTGTATGGTGCATGGAATCGCGAGTTCCGCCCTCTGGATTCAGCCCGAAGGCCGCCGCGATGCCTTCAACCAGGGTTGACTTGCCGGCACCGTTTTCACCAACCAACACGGTCAGCTGTCCCAAGTCCAGACCTTCGTCCAAGACTTGTTGTACCGCTGGGATTTGAGCCGCCCAATCGGAACGATCCATGGGCTCTTTGGGATGCTCTGAGATTCGGCGTATCGGCAAGGAATCAAATAACACGTTCATGCCCCAGAGAATATCAGCCCCGTAGGACAGGACGAGTTGCCGGGCGTCGGGTCTGGGACTGTGCCTGACATCGGCCCGCGTTGTTTGGACCGTTCAGAGAGAACATGTCGCACAGCGATTCACCAACTGCCGCGGGTAACGGAATTCCATTTGTAAGGGAGCATTGCTTGACCTTGAACGTCATGACATTCAATTGGAAAGTATTTGAGGTGTGCAGCCCCAAAACGAAACTCGTAAAAGTGCCAAGACTGAACATCGGACTGTTGTCCCCACCTCAGCTAGAAAGGAAGAGAACAGCCCCGGAACCGTCCCTGTAGTCGTTTAGTAGACCGATCAGACGGCCGGGGTTCTGCTTTTAATTCATGCTCTCAGGGTTATGCCCGTTTGATCGGGGCAAGCCTCAAATTGTGTGCACAAGTAGCCGTAGAGAGCTGTCAACGAACTCTTGAACTGACGCCACGGCTCGGTACAGCGTTCTCTTCAGATCATCCTGCCAGAACGTAGTTGCTTCTTGCTGCGGCTAGATACCAGCTTCCGAAATCAGTAGCACCACTTGCTCCATGCACTTCTCATGGAGCCAGCGGTCCGTAGATATTACCCGACCCGCCAATTCAGGTCTGAGGATCGCTCACAGGCAGCATGTTCCGGGCGAAGAACTCGCTGATTTCCTCACGGGCATCCAGCGGGAAGATGCCTGCGACATACTGATCCGGCCGAACCACGACGATGGCACCATCGCGGTTGATTTCCCGTTCGCTGAAGATGTCGCGTCCATGTCCGGCAGCAAATACCTGGTTGATGTCGTGCAGCCCAAAAGGCACCTTCAGCGGCTGGAAGATCTTGGGCACATCATGCAGTTCTACCTCGGTGTAGTCCTGCTGGTAGATCGCCTTGGTATCAAAGACCGCGTCTTGATCTCCTTCAACCGGAGTGTAGAGGTTGCGCGGGGAAGCAAGATCCGCCTCCCACCAAGTAGCGAAGTCAGCCATGGCCGTGCCTTGAAGCGCAGGAGCTGCGGCATCAGCGAAAGAATAAACGCGCCAGCGTCCATCGGCCTCGTGCTGGTGACCCAGGTGCTGCCAACGGTTATCGGCTCGGCGAATCACCTCAGCCGATTTGAAGCGCTTACCTACCGGGAATCCAACGGCCAGCTCCTGGTGTTCTATACCGGTTGTGATGGCTGATTCGGTGTATTGCGTCATGAAGCCGGCAGGAAATTCCATGGTCTTCAGATAGTACTTTTCCAGTTCGTCCGGGTCTTCCCAGTCATCTACCGACTTGGCCATCCGTGAGGACCACTCCTTGTCGAAGTCGATAAGATTCTGGGCAATCACCTTGCGCTCCTCCGCGTAGGTATCTAGCAGCGCTTCGGGGGCACGGCCTTCGAGCACTGCGGCGAGTTTCCAGCCGAGGTTAAAGCCGTCTTGAATGGAAACGTTCATGCCCTGACCGGCTTTGGCCGAGTGGGTGTGGCAGGCATCGCCCATGATGAAGGCGTGCGGAGCACGGGTTCCACGCTCTTGGTCAGAGACATCGTCAAAGCCATCGGTGATACGGTGCGCCACCTCGTAGACAGAGAACCACGCGACGTTTTTCACGTCCATGGTGTACGGGTGGATGATGCGGTTGGCGGTGGCAACAATGTCTTCCACCGGGGTATTGCGGATGGCTCCAGCGTCCTGTGCGCTCAGCTCTCCTAGGTCAACGTAGAAGCGGACCAGATAGCCGCCCTCACGGGGAATCAAAAGAATATTGCCCGCATCATGGGACTGGATGGAGCACTTAACCTGAATGTCCGGGAAGTCGGTATTCACCATGACATCCATGACGCCCCACGCATGCAACGCCGAATCGCCATGCAACTTGTGGCCCAGCGAACGGCGCACCTGACTGCGGGCACCATCGCCACCAACCAAGTACTTAGCCTTGACGGTGCGCTCTTCACCGGCACGCTCACCGGAAACATATTTGATCGTCGCGGTCACCGGGTACTCGGCGCTGGGGTCGATTTCGCAGCCGAGGTATTCCACACCGTAGTCCGGGGTGATCTTGCCCGGGGCACGTTCTGCATCACGCAGGAAGTAGTCAAGGATGCGTGCTTGATTCACATAGATATGAGGGAATTCGCTAATGCCGTTGGCGTCATCGGCTGCCCGTGAGTGACGTTTAATGTTCGCTGGATTTTCCGGATCAGGGGTCCAGAAGCACATCTCCACATTGCGGTAGGCCTCTTCAATAACTTCATTGGCAAAGCCGAAAGCTTGGAATGTTTCCACTGAACGGGCTTGGATCCCGTCGGCCTGTCCTACGTCGAGGCGACCGGGGCGTAATTCGATGGCGCGAGCGTTGATGCTAGGGAAGCGAGAAAGCTGAGCGGTCACCACGGAGGCGGCCGGGCCGGTGCCAACAATCAGCACGTCCATTTGATCAGGAATATCTGTTGATCGATTGATTCCATAACCTGCGGCCTTTTTGACGCGTGGATCCCCCGAAACATATCCCCGGTGGTGAATCTGCATTACCCGACTCCTAGTTCTGTGCCGCAAAACGTCATTGTCTCTATAATTGCGACACTGTTCTAACTATAGAAACAAGTGTAGCTTCATGCGACCACTTACACCATGCTCCTTGACCTCTTTCCTGAGCAAACAACCGTGAGCCATAAATCAGACTGCACACGGAGTTGGGCAGTCACTCACGTAACCAAGGGTTCACGTGGGGTGGACGTAATTTACGTGCCGGACACAGAACGACGGCAATCGGCGAAACATCAGATCCATAAGCTGAGAAACATGACAGCGACGAATGAACAACAGCAGGCATCGGTAGTCACCGGCGCTACTGCCGGGCAAGACCAACTGAACGCGGCCAAGGAATCTTTAGAGGATTACACCCTCCGCTTTGCCCCACGCTCCTACCGTCGATGGGTTCCTTCGGTAGTGGCCACCAGCGCACTGGGCGGTATCGCTTACCTCGCGGACTTCTCCATTGGCGCGAATATCGCTTTGGCCCACGGAACGGCGAGCGCAATTACCGGTGTGCTCATCGCAGCGGTCATCATCTTCGTTACCGGATTCCCGCTGGCCTACTATGCGGCCCGCTACAACCTCGATCTGGATTTGATCACCCGTGGCTCCGGGTTCGGCTACTACGGTTCAATCGTCAGCAATGTCATCTTCGCGACCTTTACCTTTATCTTCTTCGCTTTAGAAGGTGCCATCATGGCCCAGGGTCTGGAGCTGGGACTCGGAATCCCTAAGGCGCTGGGTTATGCAATTTCAACGCTTATGGTCATCCCGCTGGTTATTTACGGCATGAAGACTTTGGCCAAACTACAGGTGTGGACCACGCCGCTCTGGCTCATCCTGATGGTCGTACCCATGGTGTATCTTGTGGCTAGCCACCCCGAATCCGTAGATACCTTTGTGAACTACGCCGGCGCACAGGGCACCGGCGAGGGCGTGAACTTCGCCTCGGCCATGCTGGCCGCCGGTGTTTGCCTCTCGCTGATGGCGCAGATCGCAGAACAGATCGACTACCTGCGATTCATGCCACCAAAAACTTCAGCCAACGCACGCAAATGGTGGACCGCCGTGATTCTTGGCGGACCGGGTTGGGTCATCTTCGGTGCGATCAAACAGATCACCGGTATGTTCATTGCTGTCTACCTGATTGCCACGCTGGATCCGCAGGCCTCGGCTACCGCGGACGAGCCGGTGCACCAGTTCCTCGGTGTCTACCGTGAAATGATGCCGGCCTGGTTGGCCATGAGCTTGGCCGTGGTTCTTGTGGTCATCTCGCAGATCAAGATCAACGTCACCAACGCCTACTCGGGATCACTGGCCTGGACCAACTCCTTTACCCGCGTGACCAAAACCTATCCCGGCCGCATGGTCTTCGTGCTGGTCAATCTGGGCATCGCCCTGATCCTGATGGAATCGAATATGTTCGACTTCCTCAATACCGTGCTTGGCTTCTACGCGAACTGCGCGATGGCTTGGGTGGTCACCGTGGCCAGCGACATTGCGATCAACAAGTACCTGCTTAAGCTCTCCCCCAAGGTGCCAGAATTCCGTCGTGGCATGCTTTACGCGGTCAATCCGGTGGGCTTCGTTTCGATGCTGGTCTCCGCCATCGCTTCCATCGCGGTCTTCTTCGGACTGCTCGGCCCTGAGCTCCAGCCGTTCAGCCCACTGGTAGCCGTAGCTCTGGCCTTGTTCCTGCCACCGATTTTGGCCATCGTCACCAAGGGACGCTACTACCTGCGCCGCAGCGACGACGGTATCAACAGCCCACTACTAGATGCTGAAGGCAACCCGAGCGATGAGCTCTACACCTGCTGCGTGACCGGTTTGCGCTTCGAGCGTCCAGACATGCTGGCCTCGGCGGTCCCTGGTCCGAACGGAGAACTGCAGTACATCTCCTCACTGGCACTGGCTACGGACCGAACCGGCGAGCACCTGTTGCCAGCCGATCCGCCCATCCGCTAACAGCTTCCTTTCGGTCATGCTTCGCAGATAAGGCCCGTCTCACCAAGTTTTGGTGGGGCGGGCCTTTGGCTTCTGATTAAGTTCAAAGCAAGCCATGCCAAAGCATTGAGCTAGGCTGTGAGCAAATATAGTTCGGACGAGTAAGTAGCTTGTCGCTCAAGGCGCGGACGAGATGAAAAGATGAAGTTATGACCAAATCCACCGAAGGCGGGTCCCAAACTTTGGGCCGCGGACTCGAAGCGCTGACCCTCATCGGTGAATCGCAGAGGCCACTGAGTGTCGCTGAGCTTGCCACGCAGCTCGGGATCCACCGCTCCATGGCCTACCGCCTGGTCAAGACCTTTGAACAGTACGGCTTTGTAGAACGCTTGGCCTCAGGCGATCTTGAACTCGGAGCACGCCTCGGCGCACTGGCACGCAATGTCGCCAAGTCGTTGCAGTCCGCAGCGGCGCCGCACTTGGCCACGGTTTCTGATGAACTGCGCATGACCGCCATACTGGTGGTCTTTGATGGTGAAGCTGCTGTCACCTTGAGTACCGCGGAACCCCGGATGGCCGATGCCACGGTGGCTCAACGCCCCGGCACTCGTCACCCCATTGATAATGGTGCACCTGGCCGAGTGATCCGTTCGCAACTGAACCCAGAACAGTATCCAGCAAGGGACTTTGAATCCAGTCACGACGAAGTTATCCCGGGCCTGACCTCCATTGCGGTTCCGCTGTTGTTGCCGCAGAATAAACCGGCAGCCATCGCGGTCATCTATCCGCCACTAGAGTTGGATGAGAAGCACATCGCCCAGGTGCTCACCAACGCTTCCGAACGCATTTCACAGGCGTTGGGGATTCGGTTGAACTAAGCACCTGAGTGATGGGTTGATTCATCTGCACCTAGGCAGTGCAGGCCTCATTGGAGCATCCAGCATCACGTGGCCTGTAGGTTTCGGTGCCTTCAACTTTTTCCCACACGATGTGGCGATGCTGTCCACAACGTTGGCAGGAAGGAGCTAAGTAAGTGCCCCGCTCTTCCATGGTGTACGTCCGAAAATCACCCATCAGAACCTCTTCTCAAATGGCCCCGAACCAGGGTCGCGGGGCATGCTGGACCTGCTTGGTGCCTTCACTCTACGCGCGGATATCACTACCGGCTAGAGTCGTTGCCAAACAGTTACCCACAGCCCGTCAAGCAGTATTTTCACTCTCCTGCCACACTGGGGCAATGAACCCACAAAACTCGCTTCGTTGCCCGAAGCAAAGCCCGGAAAGAAGGCGTCATGAGCACCTCTGAACACAAGCTTCAGCGACTCAAAGAACGCATCGCGTTACTGCTTAATAAGGCTGAAAACACCAACTTCCCCGCTGAAGCCCAGACCTTCCAAGAGCATGCTGAGCGCCTCATGGTTCGTTACGGTATTGGCCGCGCAGAACTTGATGCGATGGCCACCGGCCCGGACAAGAAAAAAGAACCGATCATTGAAGAACGCTTCGATATGAGAGGTACCTACCGCTTAGGACAACGCGACGGGCTAGCTACCGTCGGGCATGCTTTCCGCACCGTGACACTGCTGCAAACGAACTATTCGAACTTCTGTCGTTTGTACATCATTGGTCACGAGTCAGACGTCAGTACCGTGAAAAACTTGTTCTCCTCATTAGTCATTCAGGCAAGCCTCGCGATGAGTCACTGGTGGAGTGAAGAAGGCAGACACATCGCTTGGGATCGAACCGATTCTGAAAAGGTCATTGAGCGCCGTGAATTCCAGCGAAGTTTTTATCTGCAAGTTGCTGAGCGCATTCGCGGGCTCTACCAAGAGGAAAGCGAACACAGCGGCAGTGGTACCGAACTTGTGCTCGTTAGTCGTAAGGAACAGGTTGACGAATTTGTCAGCGAAAAATATCCGTCCTTGCGTCGCAGCCGTAACCGCGCAGCCTCCGGTAGCTTGAACGCTGCCCTGGCCGGCCGGGTCGCGGGAAGTCGTGCGGATCTTGGCTTTGGCAAAGATGTTGAGTCCAACGGGCCCGCGGGAGAAGTAGCTAGCTAAGGTCTCTTACTGGAAATATTGCCCCAAAATTCCGAGTTAGATTTTCTAAGTGGCAATTTCTTCTACCCGTTCCCTGCCGTCGTTAGCCCTACGCAACGGAAGATATGACAGAGGGCCGTTCCGAAGAACGACCCTGATCACTACTTCTCGGCGTTACTAGCCGAGCTTGGCGCGAACCATCTGCGATACAGCCTTGCCGTCAAAGCGGCCAGCGATCTCGGCACCGACCAGTTTCATGGCCTGTCCCATATCCTTCATGGTCAACTCGTGATCAGCAGACAGTTCTGCCATCACCCTGTCAACGATGCTCTGAGCTTCGGCTTCATCAAGCAGCTTTGGCAGGTAGGTAGAAATGAATGCTGCCTCTGCCAGTTCACGTTCGGCTAGCTCGGCGCGACCGTCTTTGGCAGCCAGTTCGGCGGTTTCCTCGCGGTTGCCAACTTCCTTGCGCAACAGATTCTCTACGTCCTGATCGTTCAGTTCGCTAGGGTTCTTCCCTGACTTCTCACGAGTGCCGATAGCGCTGAGGATATTGCGTAGGGTGGTCTTCTCCAGCTCGTTGCCTGCTTTCAGGTGGACGATGCTGTCTTCGCGCAGGCGATCTTTCAAACTCATGGGGACTCGCTTTCAAAGTACGTGTGCTTGAAACTCTACTCGCTTTAAGCCACCGCATTTTTGCTTCTTGGTATGGTGACTTCATGAGACCACTGCGTGCTGGCGCGATAGTCGCGGCCCTCATCCTCGTAGTGGCGCTCATCGTGATCACCAAACCATGGAAGCTGCTAGATAGTTGTCATGCTCCCGATGAATTCTGCGCTTTAGCTTCCCAGCTTGAAGAAAAGGATGGCGTCGAAGCAACCGCTGTGGACTATGAAGTTACTGCCGTTGACGCCAAAGATGGCGACCGCTCAACGGTCCGTTGGACCGTTGAGCTAGCTGAAGATCTTGACAGTGCGCAGGCCGGCGAACTCGCTTCCGCTGTTTCGGCACAAGTCCAAAGCTTCATCGCTTCTCGCCCGTTGGTACAAAGCTCATTGCGTTTTGTCGCTGGAGAACCCCAAGAATCATCGATTCCTGACTTCAAGTTATATCCGTTGGACGTCTCGGATAGTTCAGAGGCCAAGGCTCAAGTCGCACGGGGCTTTGCGCTACATCAGCTCGGCGCACAAAAAGTCGGCCAGAATTCCGCGACCGCCGAAAATACTCAAGTGCTGACGGCCTTGGCAGACTACGCTTCGAACCAGGGTGCTCCAATTACCTTAGAACTAGCCGATGGTTCCATTCGGTATACGCCCACCACAGGGTTTGATATTGCCCAGCTTGCTTTAGCTATTGAAGCTGCAGGCCTTGGACCCGTGGAATCGGCAATCATGGATTCGTCTGGGCTTTCGGTGCATACCAAAACTGCTGCTGATTCGAAGGAAACCGCTCAGATCAAGAAGTGGCTGACCGAGCATGAGCCTCTCAAAGAACCGATGGCATTCACCTTATCCAGCCCCGGTTTTGCCGACATCATCCAAGGTTGGCTTGGAGACAAAATTCCTGAATCCCTGATTGCTAGGCCTGCGCGGTTGCCTGAAGCTGTGACGCCTTGGCCGCAGGATGCTGCCGCTCAAATCTGCACTGACAAAGATCTTGCCCTAAGCCTCGGCTCTCCCGATGCAGCAACAGGTTCACGCTACATGGCCGTATACGCCAAGAACATTTCTGGCGGTGCCTGCGCAGTTAATGGCTATCCGCAGATTCAATTTCTCAACGCTGACGGTGAGCCACAGCAGGACGTCACGCTAACTAAGATGCCACACATTCAATCTCAGCGCGCTGTGATTCCTGCTGGTGAAAGCATCTTGTCTGCCTTGCAGTGGAAGGCCATGTCCACGGCCAACGACCCGGATCAAACTACGAGGTTGCGCATCAGCGCAGCTTCAGGTTTTAGCGCCACCGAGCTTGCCAGTATGTATGAGCAATCAGCAACTAGCTTGGACATTCTAGACGGCGGCGAAGTCAGCCAGAGCCCGTGGGTTCAAGCACTAGATGGCTGGGCGCTACCGGATTCTTCCGGTTAGCGGCCAGCCATCTAGGGGTACCGAACTGCGCAGACTACTGCTCGCGCGGCGGGAACTTCTTGTACTTGCGGTAGTGGTTAATCGCATTGAGCACTAGGTAAGCCTTACGGCGTGGGTGCTTCTCTGCAGCGAATTTCAACGGGTTGGATACCTTGCCAGCTTTGAGCAGGGCAGCTGCCTTCTTCCCGGTTGCACTGCCCAAGAAACGTCCCAGCAGGTGGTGTGGCAGGACGGTGAACAGGTGCTCACGACGCAACTGCAGCACGCCAGCAGGCGTTTCCATGACTGCATCGGTTTGTGGGTCACCGCTATCAAATTCAGGACCCAAGAATTCGGTGACGTAGAAACGGGCCGGGTTCACCCCAGCAGCGGTCAGATAGAAGTGGTTGCGGCCCAAGCGTGGGTTGATCTCGAAGAATTTCACCGTGTTATCTCGGCGATCAAACTTCGCATCAATCATTGCGATACCGCGCCATCCGAGTTCTTCAAGCATGCGCGCACCATCGGCGGCCATCTGATCATTTTGACCGGTGACGATTGCCGCGGAATTGCCCAGTACCAGCGGGGCGTGTTCTTCAATGACGACTTCCCCATAGCCAGCAAAGATGACCTTGCCTTCTTTGGTAGCGAAGTAGGTGCACAAACGCATAGCGTCGTCCCCGCCAGGCACGTATTCCTGCAGGACGTAGCCAGAGGCATAACCGCTGGCGTCAATCTTGGACAACAGTGTTTCCAGATCATCACGGTTATTGATGGTGTGGATTTTCTGTTTACCCTCGAACTTCGCAGCGATCCAATCCGCGGAGCTTGATGGCTTACCGATCACCGGATAGGTGAACTCCTTGGCCATCAATTCAAGGTCATTGCTCGGATAGTACACGGCCGTGCGTGGGTGCGCGATCTCAAGCTTTTCCGCCAGTGCGTAGAAGTTCTCCTTCAGCGCGGCCGCTTCAATGATCTCCCGCTCTGGGTAGGGAATCACGAAGTGTGCTTCGAGCTGCTCACGGTGCTTGGCAATGAGCATGATGTGGAAGTCCAACGAGCCAAAGAGCATCAGTGGGCGTGCAGAGTTTGCGGTCAGCTCTGCAGCCAACCCGATCAGTGCTGCCACAACGCGGTCTTCATCAGCCATGGAGCCGATGGGGCGCAGTTCGATGGCTACCGAATGCTCGATAACACCGTTGCCTGCTGCGGGCAGGACTACCGAGCGAACGCCGTAGGCTTCATAAAATTCGCGCGCCAGGGTGTAGGTGCCAATGTCGCCGCCGAGAATGACGGGGACGAATGGCTGGGTTTCTTCGATTGCCATGAGTACTGTTTTCCCTACTTCTTGCGCCAGTTCATGTACTTTTCGAAGGCCCAGGCCAGCGGCTTGTTCAGCGCTAGGTCCCATTCGCCGTTGGTCTGCACGATGTCACAGCCGGTATTGGTTTTGAACTTGGTCAGACCCGAGAGGTGGTGTTCCTTATCCAAGGTTGCACTCACGCCACCCTGGTCAAGGTAGCGGCAACCGGCAGCGATGGAGTCTTCCACCATGCGGTTCATGATCGCCTTAGGGGCAAAGAGTTTGCGCTGCTCATTGGAGGAGGCACCGTACAGGTACCACGCCAGGTTAGAAGAGCGGATCACAATGGAGGCGGCCAAATCCACGCCTTCATTACTCGCGATGTACAGAGTGCAAGAACCTGGAACGGCTTCGTTGAGCACCTTGTGCATGGTCTCGAAGTAGCTCAGTGGACGGCCGGTGAAGTCTTGGCGGTCTGCGGTGGTGTTGTACAGGGCATGGAATCGAGCCATGTCCGCGGTGTCTCCCACTTCAACTTCCAAGGTGCTCTTGAGCGCCTTACGAGTTTCGTTGCGGGTGGTCGCGGAGTAGCTGGCCATCACCTGCTCAACGTCCAGCTGGGTGCCATTTTCATCCTGCAGTGCTACCCGAGCGACGTATTCGGGCTGGCCTGCGCCGAAGTCTAGGCCGACGTCTTCCTTGGTGAACCCCAGGTCTAGCAGGGCGTCGTTCAAGGCCAGTGCCTGGGCCGACGAGCTTTTCAGCTCTAGGTCCGAAAGTTGGGCGAAGCCTTCCTTGCCAAGGTTTTTGCGTACGGCTCCGGCTGCCCAGGTGCGTACTTCGCGGCCTGGGCCCATCTTCAGCTGGAAGGCACCACGGTTGCGCAGGTACGCAGCAAGCGGGCGGATGACCTTTTCGGCTGGGTGCGCCTGGAAGTCAATCACTGGACCATCTGGCACATAGGCCAGTGTCTTCTTGATGACTGGGGCAGCGCGGTGCAGTACTAGCGCGGTGCCTACCAGTTCGTCTTGGTCAAACCAGCCGATGGATTCACCACGCCAGCCGCCCTTGACTCGGGCCCATTCTGGACGCTGCAAAAAGCTGACGTCGAGGGCGGTCTCAAGGAAAACTGAGTGTTCGGCGCTGGTAATCGGACGCACGTGCAGGTCGTTGTGGCTCACGGGTGAAATCTTATCGTGCTTCGTGGACTTAAGTAGGGAGGTTGAATACCCCTAGGGGGTACTTGACTTAATACCCCATAGGGGTATTCTAGGAATATGGAAACCACGCAGAGCGTTGATGAGCATGCACAGCATCATGGCTACCACGCGGATAAAGCCGCGCTGGAACGCCGCCTGAAGCGTATTGAAGGCCAAGTTCGCGGAGTGGCCAAGATGGTTGATGAAGACAAATACTGCATCGATATTTTGACCCAGATTTCGGCGATCAACGCAGCATTACACAAGGTCAGCGTGCAGCTGATCGATGACCACATCGGCCATTGTGTGGTTGATGCGGCGAAGTCTTCGCTGGAAACCGGGGACCCGAGCATTGTGCAGGAGAAAATCTCTGAGGCCACCGCCGCAATATCGAGGCTGGTCCGCTAAGCGTTTTTTCACCTAGATTTCCGATTCACACAAAATTCATCGAAAGAGAGCAAGATCATGAGCCACGAATGCAACTGCGGATGCTCCAATGAGAACAACTCGAAGACCTCCCAGGGCCTACAGATCACCACTCGTGATCAGGCAACTCCCCTAAACATCCAAACGGAACTGAAGATCTCCGGCATGACCTGCGGCCACTGCGTCGCCTCGGTCACCGAAGAACTCAAGGAACTTTCCGGCGTACAAAACGTCGACGTCGTACTCGATGCCAAGGGCATCTCCACGGCCACCGTCACCGCAACGCAGCAGCTGAGCGAAGCAAGCCTGCGCGAAGCGATCGACGAGGCCGGTTACACCCTCGAAGCAATCAACGCCTAGCCACCCGCGCCAGGCACAGCCCGTAAACAACGGGCCAGAAAGTGCAAGGTAGAAATAATGAGCTCCCACGCACCCCAGAAGCCAATCGCAGAACTGCGTACCGTCGATCTTGATATTCAAGGCATGACGTGCGCTTCCTGCGTGAACCGAGTGGAACGCAAACTGGGCAAGCTGCCCGGTGTCAGCGCCTTGGTAAATCTCCCGCTGGAAACAGCAAAGGTTCAGGTACCGGTGGATGTCAGCGACGAAACGCTGATCAATACCGTTGAAGCTGCCGGCTACGGCGCCTCGGTAAAAAAGCCAGCGCAGCCTGAGCAGCATCACCACGAAGGGGATGAACATTCGGGTCATGAGCATTTGGTCCCCAACCATCTGTTGCGACGGCTGATCATTTCGGCGGCTTTCACCATCCCGCTGTTTGTGATCTCCATGGTCCCAGCCGCGCAGTTCCCGCATTGGGGATGGGTAGCCTTTGCCCTGGCCACCCCAGTGGTCTTCTATGGTGCGTGGCCTTTCCATAAGGCAGCAGCAATCAACGCCCGGCATCTGTCCTCCACCATGGATACTTTGGTGTCTCTCGGTGTGCTGGCCGCCTATCTCTTCTCGGCAACCCAGCTTGTTCTGGATCCGCAGATGACGGCACACGTGGGTATGTCCATGAGCGAGCATGCCCTCTACTTTGAGACCGCAGGCGTTGTGGCTACCTTGCTGTTGCTTGGACGCTTTCTGGAGCATCGCGCCAAAACCTCAGCATCTGACGCGCTGAAATCTTTGCTCAGTCTGGGAGCGAAGGAAGCTGTACTGCTGCGTGATGGCCAAGAAGTGAAGATCTCGGCCAGTGCATTGCAGCCAGGAGATCACTTTGTGGTGCGCCCCGGTGAGAAAATCGCCACCGATGGCACGGTCACCCACGGTGATAGCGCGGTAGATACCTCATTGCTCACTGGCGAATCCGTACCGCAACAGGTTCGCGTGGGCTCCGAAGTTACCGGGGCAACCCTGAACACTTCTGGCCGTCTAGTAATTGAAGCCACCCGCGTAGGTGAAGAAACAACCCTGGCCCAGATGGGCAAGCTAGTCTCCGAGGCACAGTCCGGCAAGGCACCCATTGCGCGGCTTGCCGATCGCATCTCGGCCGTCTTTGTGCCGATTGTTCTGGGCATCGCAGTACTCACCTTTGTTATTTGGTGGCTGGTTTCCGCTGATCCATATCAAGCATTCAGTGCAGCTGTTGCTGTGCTAGTCATTGCTTGCCCTTGTGCTTTAGGTCTTGCCACCCCCATCGGTTTGTTGGTGGGTACCGGCCGTGGAGCTCAACTGGGTATCTTGATCCGTGGCCCACAGGTTTTGGAAGACACACGCAAACTGGACACGATTGTTCTAGATAAGACCGGCACCGTCACCACCGGAGTGATGACACATACGGGCACAACCACCGCCGCTGGAGTGGACGCAACTGAAGTTTTGCTGTTGACCGCAGCAGTGGAACACCATTCAGAACATCCAATTGCCCAGGCTATCGCCACCGCCGGTGCCAACGTTGGCACGCTTCCCGAGGTGAGTAATTTCCGCTCGGAGCCCGGTGGCGGAGTATCGGGAACCGTGGCTGGGAAGACCATTGTTGTTGGCCGGCCCAGCTGGCTTGAAGCCCAGGGAACGCTACTTGATTCCTCGGCCCGCTCTTTGCTCGAAGAGGCTGAAGCAGCCGGCGCCACTGCGATTCTGGTTGCGGTCGATGCCCAGTTCCAAGCGGTGATTTCCGTTGGTGATCAAGTCAAAGAAACTTCTTCAGAAGCGATCAATGAACTGCAATCCCGTGGTCTGCGGGTAGTTTTACTTACCGGTGATAACCCATCGGTGGCCGCCAAGGTGGCAACACAAGTTGGCATCAAGTCTGACGATGTTTTTGCTGGTGTACTGCCAAGCGAAAAGGCCAAGGCTATCTCTTCGCTACAGGAGCAGGGCAAGGTTGTGGCCATGGTGGGTGACGGTGTGAACGACGCTCCGGCGTTGGCTCAAGCCGATCTCGGCATCGCCATGGGCTCCGGCACCGACGTTGCCATTGAAGCTGCAGATATTACTCTGATGGGCAATGACCTTCATCAGGTCGCTGCCGCCATTGATCTATCGGACAAAACCTTGGCCACGATCAAGATGAACCTGTTCTGGGCTTTCGCCTACAACACTGCGGGTATCCCGATCGCGGCCTTGGGTTTGCTCAATCCAATGATTGCTGGTGCCGCTATGGCAGCCAGCTCCGTTCTGGTGGTTGCCAACTCACTGCGCCTTCGCAGCTTTGGCAAATAGCCCGGCGGTTACGGGGTCTCCCTGACGCTGGTCAGGACTTTCTTCAGAGTTGAGTACTGCTCACTTGCCACGAAAGTCTTGGCCTCGTCGAGGGTGGTATCCCCGTCCTCATCAAGTCCCAGTGCGTGCAGGTACTCAGGATTCATGGCCATGATTGGGGTTTCCTCGGCACTGGTTTTGAAGTAATCAATTGCCGGTGCTTCGGTCCAGTTTTGCCATACATCATCGATGATGACGGCAACACTCAAATCCCTGTCGCCGAGGCTGGCTTCCCGGTAGTAGGAGACCACACTGGTCGGTGCGTACTGCAAATCAGGCGCTGGGGCCGAGTCGAGCACCTCGCGCTTATAGGTGTTCGGGTTGTCAGTGTCCCTGAAACTAGTCGTTTCAAGATCCAATGCGAGATTCTTCTTAGAATCCAAGATCTTGTAGACCGAATAGTCGTCTTGGCATCCATATTCACAATCTTCAACGATTTCCCAGTCTTGCGGCAGGTCAAAGGTGACGTTGTACAGCGAAACGGTACGCCAGGTACCCCCCGGATCTTCGGTTGGTTCCGTTGGCTCAGGTGTCGGAGTTGGCTTGGCAGTTGGTGGTCCGGCATGCTCCGGTGCCGGCGCCCAACTCGGCGGACCTGCATGGCCCGGTGGGCCGACATGATCCGGACGTCCTGCATGATCAGGTGGTGCTGCGATGGCAACTGCACTGCTGGTAAGCAGAAGCCTCGCTGCCAGTACTGCGCCACCCTTGGATAGCGACTTGAGAATGGGTTTCATTGTGGGGTCCTCTCTCCCGTCCACAATGATGAAACTGACCCGACCTTTAATCAAGAGTCCGGATATAAAGATACTGCCTCGGTTTGGTATCACTAATGCCTCGGTACGCCCCCCAAAGAAACCTTGCGCCATGAGACTTGCGTCACATTCACCGCTCAGGGCATACCGTGACGATAATCACCACAATGCCATTGATACGTGGCGGGAGAGTCCCGCCCTCAGCAAGGGCGGGCGCCGTAGGAGCATTTTCCTCCCCGGGAAACTCTCAGGCCCCGTACCGCCACGAGAAGGCAACTATGGAAAGCAGCGCAGAATGAACTGCGCTCACCGAAGGAGCAAGCTTCGCCCAGTAGTCGGGTTGAAGCGAAAACTCTCAGGTTCATATACAGATTGGGGAGGGACCACGAACAGTGACGCTTTGTGCGCATTAGATTCGACGGCTCTCTCCAGTGGCATAGGCAGTAGCTGCTCTTAGCGCAGCGAGCTGACGTTGCCTTCCCGGAGCCGGCGAATCTGGCGTCTTGAGCAAAGCAAGTTGCTAGGCGTCACGCCACACTCCTGGAAGGCAACCAGCATGAGTACCACCAGTTCTGATCCCACACTTGAACGCGGACTATCTAACCGACACATCCAGCTCATCGCCATTGGCGGTGCCATCGGCACCGGCCTGTTCATGGGTTCGGGTAAAACGATCTCCGTCGCCGGCCCGTCAGTCATCTTTGTCTACATCATCATCGGCTTCATGCTCTTCTTCGTCATGCGAGCGATGGGCGAGCTACTGCTGAGCAACCTCAATCACAAGACTTTCGCCGACTTCGCAGGAGACCTGCTGGGCCCTGGGCGGCGTTCTTCACCGGCTGGACCTATTGGTTCTGCTGGGTGGTCACCGGCATTGCCGACGTCGTAGCCATCGCCCACTACATTGCTTACTGGTGGGGTGAGCTACCACTATGGATTCCCGCTCTGGGCTGCATCGCGCTACTACTCGTGCTGAATCTGGCCACCGTGAAAGCCTTCGGCGAAACCGAATTCTGGTTCGCGCTGATCAAGATCATCGCCATCGGCGCACTGATCATTATTGGGCTAGTCATGATCATCACCGGGTTCCAACACAATGGTGCCACCGCATCGGTGAGTAATCTGTGGGCCAATGGCGGAATGTTCCCTACGGGCTTCATGGGCTTTGTCGCAGGGTTCCAAATCGCCGTATTTGCTTTTGTGGGCATCGAATTAGTGGGTACAACTGCCGCCGAAACAAAGGATCCTGAGAAGACCCTGCCCAAGGCCATCAACTCCATCCCGATCCGCATTCTGTTCTTCTACGTCGGCGCCTTGATCATCTTGATGACTGTCCAACCATGGAAGCTGTTCTCCCCGGAAAACTCGCCATTTGTCGGGATGTTCACCCTAGCCGGGCTGGCTGGGGCGGCCGGCATCATCAACTTTGTGGTGCTCACTTCCGCGACCTCCAGCGCCAATTCCGGCATCTACTCCACTTCCCGCATGCTGCGCGGCCTAGCCCTAGAAAACGATGCTCCAAAGAGCTTTGCCAAGCTTTCGCACCGCAAAGTTCCCAAGAACGCCCTGATGTTCTCGTGCATGTTCCTGCTGGCCGGGGTTGTCCTGCTCTACAGTGGCGATTCGGTGATGGGAGCCTTCACGTTGGTTACTACCGTTTCGGCTTTGTGCTTCATGTTTGTATGGACGATCATTCTGCTCAGTTACCTGGTGTTCCGCGCCCGCCGCCCTCACCTGCACGATGCGTCGGCCTACAAGGTTCCCGGTGGTCGAGTGATGCCGTACATAGTTCTGGGCTTCTTCGGATTTATTCTGTGGGCCTTGACCACTCAGCCAGATACTCTTGTTGCCCTACTGGTCACACCCATCTGGTTCCTGCTACTGGGTATTGCCTACCTCGTGATCCGCCGCCACCCGAGGCACCAAGCGCTACGTATGGCGCACGTGGGCAAGGTGGCCCACGAACGCTATGAAGCCGCGGCCTACCGAGATGCTCAGGCGTTTGGCCATCGCGATATTCCAGCCACGGATAAGGTTCTGGAGCAAAAGGCGCATAAGTAGCCCAAGGTACCTCAGCGCGACAGCCGGCTGCCCCGGACCTTAGGCCTAGGGTCCGGGGCAGCCTACGTATTCACTGTGGACGCTGTACCTCGGGACTAATTACTGCGATGATGAAATTTGGCGGCCTCTGGCCAGCACCATGGGATGACCCTCCGCCTTCAGGAGATACACCATGACTGTCCTTCGACAGATTCCATTTCATGAATCACCAACAGCATTAAATCTGAAGCAGCGTTTAGCCGCTCTTGATGATTGGATAGCAGACGAGGATTCATTCAGAGCTTCCTACCGATTTGAATCCAGCAGCACCGCATTAGAATTCATTACCCTCGTGGGCTTGCTCGCTGAGAAGGTGGACCTTCACCCGCAGGTGGATTGGCGTGCTGATGTTGTCACGCTTCGTTTAGCCCATGAATTGAATACCGAAATTACCGAGCAGGATCTTTCACTGGCCCGCCGCATTTCCACGGACGCGCACCGACTGAGCTGCGTGGTGCTCAATCTGAATCAAGAAACCACTGCCCAACCCAAGGGCAAACCAGAAGTGCTACTGGGCGGCCTTTCGGCGACTCGCTAATATTCCGATCACGATGCTCTGCACTGCGCCAACCCCGGCGCCCAGTGCGGTCATCGCGATCCGGTCAATCAGTAAGCTAGAAGCCGGTTCCGGGCTGACCATGTGAACCATCAATAGCGCGGTGACGGTCATGAAGATCATGCCAACGGCGTAGTTGCGCAAGATGACCAGCTCAATGCAGATCTGACCAATAATCGCCACCAGCAAGATGACCCAGATGGGCGGCTGGAAGGCAAAAACTGCGGCGGCCAGCAGTACACCAACGCAGGTTCCGACACTACGCTGTAGCCCTCTGGCCACCCGCGCATAGGTATCAATTCCAGTTACGGCTGCGATGGCACCAAGGCTGGCCCAGTACCAGTGCCCACCACCAACCAGCTGAGCGACGATGCCTGCCAGTAGCACGCCGGATCCCATCTGGAGTGATTCGGGCAGGGCGCGTGCCGATGGGGCCCAAGAGATCCCTCGACCCAACGTGTGGAATAGGTGCGCCCGACGCAGCGACAGACCAAGCATGAACAGCAGACTGAAGATCATCGTTCCGCCACCAACGAGCAGCACACCGATGAACGAGTTAGTTGTAGCGGGAACGGTGATGCAAGCGCCACCTGCGAAGACCGCAAAGACAGGTCCTGGTGGCATCCATCGGGCTGCGTGAGAAACATAGTGCGCGCCAAAACCAATCAGCGCCAGCACGACGACGCAGATGAAAAATGGCGCGTGGATGTACGAGAAATAGGTTCCGAGCAGCATGGCAGCCAGCTGCACCAGACCTACGGAAAGCTGCTGCCAAAAACGTGGCGCGTAGGAATCGTAACGTCCAAAGACCGAACAGAAAGCACCAAAGGCGGCATACATTGCCCAGTCCAGGTGGCCGGTGATGGTGACCAACACCAGCGGGACGGTCAGTGCCAGCGCTGCCTTAGCGGCCGGGATCACCGAGGGTTTAGGTGGCGCGACAACTAGACTGCGTGCGAGGACTTCTTTAACATGTTGTTTCATTAGCGTGCCTCGCCATCTTTGATGGCTACCTGCTGAAGCAATGAACGCAGCGTTGCTTGTTGCTTGGCATCAAGCGCACCAAAAACGTCAGCTTCGCTACGCTGCGCCGCGGCGGTGGCCCGTGCGGTGAACTTCTTGCCGGCGTTCGTCAGTGTGACGATGTTGCGCCGGCGGTCCGCCGGGTCAACACTGCGCTCTAAGATCTTTCGTTCAGCCAGCTCGTCCAAGTAGGCCACTAGGTGTCCGCGGTTCAGATTTGAATGCATTGCCAAGTCATTTTGCGACATTGGCCCGAACTCGGCGAGCGCGCAAACGATCATGAAGTGGTTGCGTGTCAGTGATTCTGATTCCATGAGCTCGGTGAGTTCTTGGGTGCCTATACGTCCAGCCCGCGAGGTCAGGTAGCTCAGGGAGTTCCATTGGAACTGAGGAATCAGAAAGTCGTTCATCCCTTCAAAATATCATTTCATCCCGAAACTATTTCCGTTTGAGCCGATAATCGAATGAACGTCACATCCGCATGACGGCAACAGCAACGCTGAGGGATGAGCGCAAGGTAAAAACCCTGATGTGCAAAGAAATCTGAAAGTTAAACAGCTAGACCCCCTTGATCTCAAGAATATGAGGGGGGTCTGCGCCATTAACTATATTCCTACTTCACCCAGAATTTCAACGTTTCGTTGACTCACAAGAAAACCTCCGCGAAAGCACCTCTCGATTCCTGGACTCTACGGTTGCCAGACTCAGCAAGGGCAACAACGTGCCAGCAATGGTGGCAACCTCGGATCAGTGGTTTCATTCATGCCTAATGACAACTTTTGGGAAGAATTTTCCGCCCCGCACAAGGGCAACCAAACACGCGGGCATCACGATGCGGTTAGGCTTGTAAGGCAGTCAATCCACCCTTATTCAGGAACGAATTATGACCTTTGCTCCAGACATCGAAGCCTCACTTAAGACCGTCGTGAACCTCCTGAACACCGAGGTGCAAATAATCGACATGCTCTCCACCGTGGCTGATCTGGATGAGTTCCTTGACTCTGAAAATTTTGAAGGCTCCCGCGCTCACAACCAGGCCGAACTTCGTTCCATTCGTCAGCTGCGTTCCCAGCTCAAGAGCATCTGGACTGGAGATGAGGAAGAAGCAGTATTTAGGGTCAATCAGATCCTTCGTAACGCCAACGCCCAGCCACAGTTGATCAAGAGTGAAAACCTCGGATATCACCTGCACGCCACAACCACCAGCACTCCGCTCTACGACCGGTTGGCAGTGGACGCAGCCATGTCACTTGCTGAGGTCATTCGTGCTGGCGGTTTAGATCGACTGCGAATCTGCGCTTCTTCCGATTGCCACAACGCCCTGCTAGATCTGTCACGAAACCGCTCAAAGATCTATTGCGATATCGGCAATTGTGCCAACCGTGAGCATGTTCGCGCCTATCGTGCGCGCAAGGCAGCAAAACACTCGTAGTCACTGTCCTAGTGGTTGATCCGCATCATCCAGTGAATGTAACCCGTACTTGTGCGCCAAGACATGTACCGTCTCACTAATGCGCCGGCGGTACTCAACCGGTGCATTAGAAGAGCGCCCATACAGCTTCTCAAATTGCGGGCCTAGTTCAGGGCGATGCGTGCGCACCCACGCTTGAATCGATTCGAGAGCGCCCGGTCGAAGATGCATCACCCCGTGCATGACAGCCTTGGCACCGGAGCTGGCAATCAGTTCCATAGCGCGCTCTAAGTGTTCCGCTGAATCCGAGAGAAACGGAATGATGGGCATCAAGAAGACGGTGACGTCGAATCCCGCGTTGGTCAGTAACCTGACCGTCTCTAGTCGGGCTTCGGCCTTTGGTGCGCCGGGTTCCATCAGCTCGCGCAGGCTTTCATCAAAGATCGCAATAGACATGCTGATACTAATATCTACGCGCTCCCGTGCCGCCTTGAGTAGAGGGATGTCCCGCCGAATCAAGCTGCCCTTGGTCAGGATGGAAAACGGAGTATCGTGTGCCGCTAGCGTTTGGATGATGCCCGGCATGAGTTGATAGCGTCCTTCAGCACGCTGGTACGGATCAGTGTTTGATCCCAGCGCAACCAGTTCACGCTTCCACGTAGGTTTTCTTCTCAGTTCCTGGTCCAGCGCTTGAACAATATTTGTTTTCACGATGATTTGTTGGTCAAAATCTGGCCCGCTATTGAGCCCCAGGTATTCGTGGGTGCTGCGGGCAAAACAATAACGGCAGCCCATCGTGCATCCTCGGTAAGGATTGATGGTCCAGCGAAACGGCATTCGCGAGGTTTCTGGCACTTTAGTCAGTGCAGATTTGGATTCGACTTCATGAAATACGATTCCTGCGAACTCCGGCGTACGAACCGTGCGGGTGACTCCCGAGAGTTTTAGTACGGCAGCTCCAGTGATGACGTCTCGTTCAACGGCGTCTTTCTGAGCATCCCAGCGCATTGGTTTTGGTTCAATATTTTCGGCTGGTTTTGCCATTGGTCCTTCTCGCTCCTGGACGGTGACGCCAAGTTCAGGATCAGATCCCAAGCTCGGCTCAACAGTTTCCGATACCTGACTACCGGATCACCTTTCCGGTCAAGACGGTCAGATAATTCTATACCTCGTTCCGATATACCACGAATCGAGGTATGATGTTCACGTGATTGAGTTGATGATTCTGGGATTCTTGTCTGAAGGCCGTCTCCACGGCTATGAGCTTCGACGTCGAATGGAAGAGCTCGGTGGGCACGCCCGCAAGATCAGTGACGGCACCCTTTATCCAGCCATCACCCGACTTGCCAAAGCTGGGTACGTGACTAAAGAAAGCGAACCCGGAGTAGCGGGCGCTCAGCGGCAAACCTTAGGCCTCACCGAGGCTGGGCACGTTCGCCTTTTGGCAATTCTGCGGGACGCTTCCGGACTAGCCATCACCGACCTGACACATTTTTTCACCGTCCTCACTTTCCTTTCTGTCTTACCTGATGCCGAAGAAAGAAACGCAGTGCTTCAGCGACGCTTGGACTTTCTCGAAGCACCAGCCAGCTTCTACTCAAATGAGGGAGTTCGCGTGAAGATTGCAGACATGACGGATCCATACCGGAGAGGTGTTCAGCGCAGCGCCCGCGCCTTGCGCAATGAAGAACGCAAGTGGATTCGCGAGCTTCTCAATGACAACGAAGGAAAATGATCCAAATGACCATGCGTGCAGTCGTCTTATCTCAGCCCGGACCAGTGTCCAACTTACAGCTTCAATCCCTACCCATTCCAGAACCAACCGAGGGCTGGATTCGCATCCGCGTTCGCGCGGCGGGAATGAACCGGTCAGAACTTCACACCCGGCTTGGGTTGGCCGGCGACTCAGTGCAGATGCCTCGAGTCCTAGGCATTGAAGCGGTTGGCACAGTGGGCCTTGATCCCAGCGGCACGTTTACCACCGAAACTCAGGTGGCCACCATGATGGGTGGCATGGGACGCACCTTTGACGGCGGTTACGCCGAATACACCTGCGTTCCAGTCAACCAGGTGATTCCATTTACCTCCGAGTTGCCATGGGAAGTTCTTGGCGCAGTACCGGAGATGCTTCAAACTTCCTACGGAACGTTGAGTGTAGGTCTGGATGCCCAGCCTGGACAAAGCATCCTCATTCGAGGCGGAACATCCTCAATTGGCATGACCATCGCCGTGCTGGCTAAGTTGATGAACATGACCGTCATTTCAACCACCCGAGACAAAACCAAGGGCGATAGGTTGCGTGAGCTTGGAGTGGACCACATCATCATTGATGATGGAAACGTTGCGGAGCAAGTACGGGAAATCTATCCGGAAGGAGTTGATGCGGCCGTTGAGCTTGTCGGCACCCCGACACTTCGCGATACGCTCTTGGCAACAAGGATGCACGGGACCGTTTGTTTCACCGGCATGCTTTCTAACCAGTGGACAGTGAAGGACTTCTACCCCATCGACTACCTGCCTTGCGGTGTGCGACTCTCCGCCTATTCTGGTGAATCGAGGGATCTTCCAGCCACCGTACTGCAACGCTTCTTGGATCAGGTTGCCGCTGGTTCCGCCACCGTTCCACTAGACCGGACTTTTGAGCTCAGCGAAGTTCAGGATGCCCATGCCCTAATGGAATCAGATAAGGCTTGCGGCAAACTCGTACTCTTACCCTGAGTACCTGACTTCTTCAGTCATTGGAGAGCTCTTGGTTCTGCGCGTTGTCGGCCATGCCCATTTGACCTTCGGATTCGTTCTCGACAAGGTCCTGCGCCAGCGAACGTATCGCGTCTGCCACGATTTTCTTGTGGCCAGCCACTGATTTTTTCCCCAAGATCACTTGGTGAACGTTGGGTGTGGCCAGCAGAGAATTGCACAGCGACACTACAACAAACAGCAGGTTCTGCGCGTCCTCTAAGTTGCTGATACCCAGAGCATTGCGAATCTCTTGAACTTTGGATTCAGCTCGCACCGAGCGTTCTTTGGCGCCAGCTGCACTGCCATGTTCAAGACCTTCCCAATGAGCAAGCCGTGCCATTTTTGAGTTCTTTGAGGAGAAGTCAAAGTATTTTTCAGCGAATGCCACGATACTTTCGATGCCCTGACCCACCACCGTGACGGCGTCAAGGGCCGTGGACAATTCGTGCACCAAGGCCGCCTCAAAGAGTCCCTCTTTGTTGCCAAAGTAGAAGTAAATCCGCTCTGGGTTGCATCCCGATTTATTTGAAATCTCTCGAATTCGGGCGCCAGCAAACCCACGGTCTGCAAATTCTTCAACCGCAGCGGCGAGCAATTTTTGACGAGTCGCTTCCGTATCCCAGCTCATGAGTCAATCGTATCTCCAAACAGTTGTTTGGTAATTATTCCGCCGGACACGTAAACTGACTTCACACATATAGATGGAGATTCATGACCCCCACGAGCAACGAGCTAGCGACCGACGAGACTTATGCAGATTTGCTGACTCCACCAAAACTCCCCTCCGTACACACCAGAGCGGCGTTAACATGGCTAGCCATTTTCCCGATGGTGTCTGCGGGAATGTTGGTGTTGGCGTGGCTTGCTCCCCCGTGGCATCCAGTTCTTCGCTCCCTGGTGCTGACGTTGATTGTCGTTCCGCTGACCGTTTACATCACCGTCCCAGCGTTGCTCAAAGCGCACCACAAGACGGTGAACCGCACCTGGCGCAAGCCTCGTCCTGTGATCACTGAGGTAGACAGTGCCCTGCCTACCGAAGGCGCCTAAGCAACCACATCCAGCGACGCACCTGCGGCCCAATTTGCGCTTGTGTACGGTGATCACCGGTTTTGACTCGGTGATTCCTCGCCTTTAACCCGATCAGCACCCTATGATGAACACACCACCAGTACACCGGAGTTGTAGTAGCTGAAAGGACAGGTCATGTCACAAGGAACGCACGCATCAGATGACTACGAGGCACGTCTGGAAGCCGGTCACAGCAATCCGTTGATGGCCGCTGGTCGCTGGGTAGTGGCACTGGCTTCAGCAAGTTTTGGCGACGGTGAATTCGAAGCCAATGAGCCACAGGTCGTTGTGCACTCACGTGTGGATGATTCGGTACTGTTGCGCATGACCACTTCCAGTTTGGAAGAGGCCGAACGCCTGATCGTGCAGATTCGCGAAGACTTAGAAAATCTCAGCCCGGAGGAATTCCGTAATGAGTGGGAATCCGCAGGCGACCAAGAACGCTAGCCGTGAGCGAGCACTAACCGAGGTTAGCGCTCGCTGAGGTTAATGCTCAACAAGGATCCCGTCGATGTCTGCGTAGACCATCGCACCTGGACGCACCTTCACGTCCCCAATGGTGATCACTTCATCTACCGCACCATGTGAACGTTTGACCGTCTTGCGTGGGTTGCTACCAAGCGCCTTGATGCCCAGCTCAAGCTCCGCCAGCGCTGCGCGGTCGCGCACCGCGCCGTGGATAATGACGCCAGCCCAGCCATTAAGCTCCGCACTGGCGGCAATCATGTCGCCCATCAGTGCAAAGCGCAGGGATCCCCCACCATCAACGACCAGGACTGCACCCTCACCGGGGAAGCTCAAGAGCTCCTTGATCAGCCCGTTGTCTTCAAAGCACTTCACTGTGCGCGCTGGACCGTTAAACGATAGGCGTCCGCCGAAGTCTTGGAATTGCACACTAACGGACTGTAAAGCCTCACCATGCTGGTCATAGAGGTCTGCAGTGCTAATCGGTTCCTGCTGCATTCGGGCTCCTTAGAATCTGCGAAGGTGTTCCACAACACAGCATATCGGTGCCCCACGTACCAGCCAGTACAAGTTAGTTGTTACAGATCCAGTTCTGCTTGGTAGGCCTTAGCGTTCAGTGCGCCTAGGCGTGAATGACGTCGTCCATAACCAAGGTAGATCCCGATGCCCACAAGCATCCAAATCCCAAAGACCACCCAGGTAATTCCAGCCAAGTTGAACATCAAGAACAGGCAGGCTGCGATGCCCAGAATGGGGGTGACTGGGTAGAGCGGAACACGGAAAGTACGTGGGGTGGCGGGCTGAGTTTTACGCAGGTACATCACTGAGACACCAACTAGCGCAAAGGCAAAGAGCGTACCGATGCTGGTTGCTTCGGCCAGCTGACCCAAGGGGATCAGTGCGGCGGCAATTGCCACCACCAATCCAGTAACCCAGGTACCAACTACCGGTGTGTGGGTCTTGGGTGAAACCTTGGCGAAGAACTTTGGCACCAGCCCATCGCGCCCCATGGAGAGCAAGATACGCGTCTGTCCGTACAGGGTGGTGAGCACTACCGAGATAATCGCGATGACCGAAGCTAACGCAAAGGCCAGCACCAGCCACTTCTGTCCTGTGATCTCCGAAACGATCTGAACCAGCGCCGCTTCAGAAGTAGCGAACCAGTCCCACTGGCGGGCACCAATAGCGGCAACGGCTACCAGTACGTAGATCGCGGTGACCAGCATCATGGCGATCATGATGGCTCTTGGCAGATCACGCTGCGGGTTTTTTGCTTCCTCGCCGGCGGTGGAGGCAGCATCAAAACCGATGTAAGAGAAGAAGACCATGGAGGCCGCACCGGTGACTCCGGCAGCTCCCATCGGCAACAACGGAGCAAAGTTTCCGGCATCAAAAGCGGTAAAAGCAACAATGACAAAGAAGATCAGAATCGCGATTTTCACCAACACCATCACGGTGTTGGCTAGCGCAGATTCACGGGCACCACGTACCAGCAACAGGGTTGCAAGAACCACCACGATCAGCGCAGAGAGGTTAATAACCCCGCCTTCACCCGGGCCGCCGGCCAAGGAGTCAGGCAAGGACAGACCAAAGATCTGCAGGGTCTGGTTGACATACGCGCCAGCGCCCACGGCAACGGCTGCCGCGGAAACCGCGTATTCCAAGACCAGACACCAACCGCAGATCCATGCCACACCTTCACCCAAAGTGGCATAGGAGTACGAGTAGCTTGATCCGGACACCGGAACCATGCCAGCCATCTCGGCATAGGACACTGCCGAAAGAAGCGCCGTGATGCCGGCAAGCACAAAGGCAATCCAGATCGCCGGACCAGCCACTGGAACGGCAGATCCAAGGATCACCAAGATGCCGGTTCCGAGGGTTGCACCAACGGAGATCATCACCAGCTGCAAGACGCCCAGTGAGCGCTTAAGCTGCCCGAGCCCTGCGTTGTTGGCTGCGTCGTTGCTCATCGCCTTGATGGACTTGCGGCGGCGCAACTGCTTGCCCAAAGGGGTACTGCCTGATGGCTCGGTGGTGCTGGTGCTACTCACGGGGAATCCTTGAACGTGTTACGGCAAACGAGAACGCGCTGAGACTATCTATGGTGGACAGTCCCAGCGCGTGATGCGTGGTTAAGCTTTATTATCAGTCTTCAAACTTCTTGTCCGGGTTCAAGGAAGATCGGTTCACGCCGGTCCCCTTGCCCAAATCTGGATCATTCTCCTTGCCGGCCATGGTCATCACCGAGATGACCAGCAGGCAAGCGATAAAGGCGATGCCGAAGCACGCTAGGCCGATATCAAAGCGCAAAGGATTTTGTGATCCGCCGGTGGAGCTAACCAGGCCGACAACTCCTGCGATGAGCGCCATGACCAGCGAAAAGCTCAGTGGACCCTTGACCGACTGGCTCCACGGCTGCTTCTTCTTGTCGTTTCCCACCAAGAACTCCGTTTCTACTTTTCGTGCAGGCCTTAAGACTAGTTGCTTTCCGGCTCTGGTGTATCGCTTGCGTTCGCGGTTGCTGCCTTCATTTCGTGGCGATGCCCAAAGCCAGCAATCAGCTCGAAGACCGCCAGAATAATGGTGCCGCCACCAATCAGGCCGAAGAGCGCATGGGCGTCCATGCCCCCGGACAGGCTCAGTGCAATGGCCAAGATCACGCCTACTGCACCGGATACCAGCTGGTTTCTAAACGGCGGGAACTGCTCGCGCAGCTTCGTAAAGACATAAAGCTCGGCAATACCGGAGACTAGGAAAGCGAATGCAGCAATGTAGCTGATCCAGGCGACCGAATCAACAAAGATAGTCGCGATACCTGCCAACATCATCAACCCAGCACCCAGAACGTAAGGGCTACGCGACTTTGCAGGCGCGCTTTCCACCGCTACGTATTGCCACATCAATGCGGCGGTGACCACGAAGAACGCTGCAGTTACATAGGCCAGAGCATTCTGGTCCGCTCCGATCCAGAAGATGGAGAGCAGAGCGTAGATAACGGCAGTGACACCGCGCATAAGGACTGGGCGGAATACTTCTTGGGCTTGAACTGGGGTGGTTGTTGGTGCAGGCACAATTTCTATTCTACCGTTCATAGAACTAACTGCCAGCTGGACCGGGGTTCCTCACATCCTAGGGTGATGATGCTTCTCGCCGAGGGACATCAACAGTTTCAGTTTTCGCATCTTCAAAGCTGCGAATTACCTCCGCTACACGCCCAAGCGCATCCAGGCCGTTCCGCGGGCGCGCACCGCGAGGGTCACCCCACGTGAGGCCATGAACCCTAGGGCAAAGGCCACCCAGATCCACCAAATTGCCCATGTTGGTTCGGGCGCCAAAGCCAGCACAGCCCACAGCATCGGAAGGTACACCACCAGGTTCACCACGGAAGCCAACCCCAAGTAGCGGGCATCGCCAGCGCCGATCAGTACCCCATCAAGTACAAACACCAGCCCGCACAACGGCTGCGACAAGGCCAGAGCCCACAATCCCACCGTAGTTAGCTGACGGATCTGCTCATCAGGAGTGAAGATCATCGGGAAGATCCATGAGGTGGCTAGCAGCAGAATGCCGGTGGCCGCTCCAAAGTAGATTCCCCAACGACTCATGATGCCGGTGAGTTTGCGGACGCGCTGTGCATCACCGCGGCCTAGTTCTTGGCCAATCATCGCCTGAGCAGCAATCGCCAAAGCATCAAGGGCAAAGGCGAGGAAACTGAAGATGGTGAAGACCAATTGGTGTGCGGCCAAGGTCTGCGTCCCCGAAGACGTCGCTACAAGAACCGTGAGCAGCAGGGCCGCACGCATGGTCAGATTACGCAGCATTAGCCAGGATCCAACTTGACCGGTGGAGATAAATCCTGCCCAGCTCGGCGCCAGCGAGATCCCTTGTTCACGGATCCGCGGTAGCAACATCCACAGGTAGACGGCCGCCATCAACCACTGGGCAATTGAAGTACCTAAGCCCGCACCGGCCACCGACATGTGGGCGCCATAAACCAAGGCGAAGTTCAACACGATATTCAGACCAAAGCCCACGGTGGCAACCACCAGTGGCGTTTTGGTGTCTTGCATTCCGCGCAATACACCGGTGGCAGCGAGCACCAACAGCATGGCGGTCAACCCCGGCAACGAGTAGTGGATGTAGTCCACCGCAAAGTCGGCAGTCACCCCATCTGAACCCATCAGCAGAACCAGCGGTCGGGCGCCGAAGTACCCGAGGACCGAAAGCAGCACACCAATGACAACCGCAAACCACATGCCGTCACGTCCGGCAGCCATGGCTTGGGCTGGTCGTCCGGCACCGATGGCACGTGCCACCGCCGGAGTGGTGGCATAAGCCAAGAAGATCATCAGTCCCACAGCGGTCTGCAACACCGTGGTGCCCAGGGCTGCGCCGGCCAACTCGTTCACTCCAAGGTGGCCAACGATGGCAGAGTCCGCCATCAAGAACAGTGGCTCAGCAATGAGCGCACCGAGGGCGGGCACTGCTAGGGCAAGGATCTGCCGCGAGATGTTCTTCGGGGAATCGATGGGGGTTGATGAGCTCACAGACTCCACTCTACGAAGCACCGCTAGCTTTCACCATTCATGCCCAGCTGGCAAGACAATTCTTGGTAGTGCTCGTCCGCTGGGGATCGCTGAAAAACTAGGCCTTACCCAAGGATGGATCCCGCTTGGATAAGAAGGACGCCAGAAGCATGGCCAGCGCCTGCAGCGTGATGACGCTGAGGACAACGCTGCCCCAGCCCAAGTACATGAACGGAATACCGATGAGCCATCCGAGCACCGATGAACCAACGTAGTAGAACAGGTTGTACAGGCTGGATGCTTGGGCCCGAGCGTCCGCAGCCAAGACAGGAACCCAGCCGCTGGCCACCGCGTGCGCTGCAAAAATCCGGCGGTGAAGATCAACAGGCCGACAACAATCACGATGAGGTTTCCGGCCAGGGTCAAGGCTAGGCCGAGCGCGCTGAGCAGGATGCTCAGGCGAAGGGTATTACGCCGTCCTATTTTGGCCACCACTTTGCCACTGGCCACCGAGGTGTAGGTGCCAGAAAGGTAAGCCAAGAATACGAGAGCTGCCAGCGAGGATGGGATCAGATACGGTGGGGCTTCCAGGCGGAAAGCGAGGTAGTTGTATACGGCGACAAAGCCACCCATCAGCAAGAAGCCTTGGGCGTAAACCAAAGCCATTTTGCCGCGCAGTGCCCGCCCAAACTTCGCGGCGATGCCCTTGAGGTTTTGGCCTCGGATTGGGGCAAAACCTCGGGCCGGCGGGGCTTTGAGCAAGAAGAACAAAGTGGCCAATCCGGCCATAATGCTCACCGCTGCGATTCCCCAGCGCCATCCTGCGGGTTCGCCGATAAAGCTGGCTACCAGACGTCCGGCCAGCCCGCCCAGGGTGGTACCTGAAATGTACGTGCCGCTAGCTACTGCCACTGCTTTTGGATTAACCTCATCAACGAGGAAGGCCAACGCCGATCCGGGAACGCCGGCCAGGGCAAGCCCTTCAAAGAATCGAATGGCAACTAGGGTTTCAAAATTAGGTGACTGGGTGCTGAGCAAGCCAAGTAGAACCGACGCGATCAGCGCCGCGCAGATCACCTTGCGCCGGCCAATTCGATCCGAGATGATGGCCCACGGGGTGACCGCAAGCGCTAATCCCAGGGTGGCCGAAGAGACGGCCAAGGCAGCTTGAGATGAGCTGATCTGGAAGTAGTCGGAGATGACTGGAAGCAGTCCCTGCACCGCGTATAGCTGAGAGAAAGTGGCAACACCACTAGCAAATAATGCCAGCAGCATGCCACGATAGGCCGGGGTGCGTGGAACATGTCCGGTAAAAGACACTTCTTTAGACTCCTGCAGGAAGTAATGGGTAGATCAGATACACAACTAACAAAGCCACGGTGTTATTCAGCACGTGGAACATGTAGGAATAGGCCATCGACTTACCGCTGAGGATGTAAGCAAGGCCCATCATGATTCCGAGCATGAAGTACGGAACTACTTCTAGCCACGAACTAACGCCAGCTCCAACAAAGTGGATTCCGGCAAACAAGAGTGTGGAGATCAGTAAAGTGATCCAGACATTAAGCTTGCGAGAGAGCTTGCCGATGAGCAGATGACGGAAGAAGTATTCCTCAACAAAGGGGCCAAAGAACGCGGTGACAACCAACATCACCGGTAATGGGACGGTTCCGGCCATGCTTTCTAGGGCAGCCTGGTTTTCGCTGGTGACCGCTTGACCGGTAAGCCCTGCCACCAGCGCGTTGAGCATGATGGTCAGCAGCCAGCCACCGGGCAGCATCAGCCATTTTGCTAACGAGTGGTAACGCATAGTCTTGAAGGACTCGAAAAATTGCGGCCCACACTGGATCATGGCCAGCACAAAGAACGTGACATACAGGATCAGGTTGATCCCGAACAACGCCTGATCTTGGGTGTCGAAGGCATCCATATACCCAGGAATCAGGGCGATGAGGCTAGCGGCTCCCCCGATGAAGAAAATCAGGTAGGCCAAGACGGTGAACAGGTCGCCCTTGCTGAATTTTCCAGCGTTGAAGACACGTTGTTTGGGCCTGAGCGGTGCATACTGAGTCGGGTGTTCGGGCCACTGTTGCATGGTACAAGCCTACTGTCGTTAGCTATGGAATTCGTAAACTGTAGGCTGTCTGGCCTATGAATCGCTTCACGTAGAACTTGCAGACATGACAGACCCCGGAACTGGTGCTGTGTGCACAGCACTCATCCCGGGGTCGCTTCGAGCCACGGCCGTAGCCCTAGCTCAATGCAAAACTAGTTGCGGTCGAAACCTTCGCGACCCCTGTCCACAAATGCTGGGAACAAGATCTTGTAGGTTACGCCTGCGATGGCCGCACCAATAATTGGAGCGAGGATAAATAGCCACACCTGACCCAAGGCTTCTGGCCCGGCGAACCAAGCAACACCCAACGAACGCGCTGGGTTAACCGAAGTATTGGTGACCGGGATGGAAACCAAGTGGATCAACGTCAAAGATAGACCAATAGCAATTGGACCGAAGCCCTTTGGTGCACGCTCGTCGGTGGAACCCAGAATCACGTATAGGAAAATGGCGGTGAGCACGATTTCAGCAATCAATGCTGCTACCAGCGAATAGCCATCTGGTGAGCGATCGCCATAACCGTTGGAAGCAAATCCTGATTCAACCGCACTGAAGCCGTCTTTGCCTGAGGCAATCGCGAACAGCACGGCACCTGCTACCGAAGCGGCAACAATCTGCGTAACGATGTATGGTCCAACGTCCTTCCACGGGGTACGGCCGGCGAAGGCTGTTCCGAGGGTGACCGCTGGGTTGAAGTGTCCGCCTGAAATATGGCCGACCGCGTAGGCCATGACCAGCACGGTTAGACCGAAGGCCAGTGAAACACCGACAAATCCGATCCCCATGTTGACCGATTCATCCGCGATGACCTTTGCGGCGAAGATGGCCGAACCACAGCCACCGAAGACCAGCACAAATGTGCCCAAGAATTCTGCCGAGAGTTTTGCGCCCACAGTGGGCACGGCAATGTCTGACATCCGTTCTTTCCCTTTCCTCGATGAATAATGCGAGTTCACTGTCAGCTTATGTCCATCGAAGGACACCTGAATAGAGATTTCACCAATTATTCCGATGCATCTCGCGAAGTATTCTCTTGTCAGGTCGCTTGCCTGCAGTTTTGGGGTTGCTTGTGACAAACGCTGGAGGTAAAAGACAAATCCTCACTAGCGGTGGAACTAACCGACAGTTATGCGACTACAGGCCGGCGTTCAACTATGGCTGCCGCCAGAATACCGACCACAACGCCAAGGAGATTGCCCATGGCGCAGTCCCATAACATTTGGGATCCTGCCGACGGATTCGCTGCCTGGAGCATCAAGATGACCAGCGGGGTGAAAAAGCTGAGGGCAAGACCGTAGTTACGCACCATGTAGGCTTCAGTCGGGAACATCAGTCCGATAATCAGGCACCCGGTCGCGACTTCATTGGGCTGAAGATAGCTAATTCCCATCAACACCACGATGCCGGCTAGGGTTCCGGCGATGCGGTTGGCTCCTCGTTGCAGTCGACCTCGGGCGTTGCCGACGGCCAGAGGAACGGCCGCTCCAGCCAGTGTCCACTGAAGGTGCTCAACCTGGAGGAAAATCCCCAACGCCCCAGCTAGGAAAATAACTATCAGGTAGGTTCTGACCCTGCGCAGGATGCCTGGCCAATAAATATCGTGGACGGCTACTAACCGTTGCGCGGCGCGGTCGAAACGCGTCGCTTGGCCGAGCAAGACACTGAACAGCGCGGTGACCACAAACGCCATAAGTCCATCCACAGCGGGCAGGTCCTTCACCGGCAAGGTTCCCAAGGCGCCAAACGCGAAAAGCGGAAAGAAGGCGCCGCCTGGTTTGATCCCAAATCGATCGGCGACCAGCGAGCTGAAGGCAGCCCAAAACATTGCCCCGGCAAGCAACCGCCACCCATGTATTGCCATCGGGGCCACAACGATCCCGCAGATTCCGGCGCCGAGCATCAAAGCCATGGCAATCAGCTGGTTCTTCAGCCGTTGCCAACGATGCGGATCGCGCCCGTACATTCCGACAATTGACCCAAAGACCGCATAGGCAAGTAGATCCACCCGACCCATCAGCAACAGCAAACTGCCTGGGATACCCAAGCCGAGGCCTACGCGCAGGGCCGGACGGATCTCAGGGCTGTGCGCGATGAGGAAGAGTTGCCAGTCCACGAGTGAAGCCATCTTCGACTTGACCTTTGGAATGGCCGCAAAAACGTCGGCCGGTTTTCCCGCCGGCATCACGTAGACCTAGTCTGCACGGCACTTGGCCGCTTGTTTGAACTGACTTGTCGCACTGTACTGTCCCCGCATCTAGTTGCATGACCCGATTCGTTTCTGGGGCTCGGGTCTGCCTCTAGGATCAAGGATCAGACTTGATCAATTCCAACAATCACAATCAATGATTCAATAATCATTCATTATGATCACTAGTGGTTGACTTATCGCTCAACTCAAATGTGTCAAAAATAATCTCCTTTAACGCCTGCGTCATCAAAGTTAACGGTTTGTCATCGACCATGACCACAGAGATTTGAGAGGTGACTTGCGGATTGTCCAGCCGAGTTAGCTCGATTCCTGGAAGGGCGCCCAATGGAGGCAGCCATTGGCGAGGGACAATGCTGGCCCAATGCCCGGTCGACACATGCGCCAAGAGGGTCACTATCGAATCACATTCAATTCGTGGTGAAACCTCCAAAGAATGCTGGATGAGGGTCTGGTCCAAGACTTGGCGTCCGCGAAGAGAAGAATCGAGAAGACACAGCGGCATTTCCAATGCTGTCGCCCATGACTCAACAGCATCTTTCTTACGCATGCCCGACGCGGTGAGCAGCACATGCTCCTCTGCATACAGCGGGTACACCAGCAACCCGGCCACATCCTGTGGCTCTGCGTAGATCAGGCCCGCATCAAGCTCGTAGTTCCTGATCTGTCGGACAATCTCTTGTGAACGCAGACTCGCTTGAACATTGATGCGTGTCTCGGGATAGGCTCGCGCAAACTTGTCAGTGAGCATCGCGACCGTGGAAGAGGCAGCGGGAACAGCACCAATGCGCAGTGTGCCGTTCAGACCATGAAGATGATGAGAAACTTCCTGTTTCAGCGACTCATGGTCTTTTAAGAGTTTTCGCGCCCATTTGAGCACGGTCTGCCCTTCGGGGGTCAGGCTCTGGAAAGCGTGGTTCCGCCTAACCAATGGGACACCGAGTTCTTTCTCAAGTTTTCGGATCCCCTCCGATAAGGCCGGCTGGGACACAGCGCATTCTTCAGCGGCCCGGGCAAAATGCCCTTCATTGGCCAAAGCCACCAGATATTCCAGCTGTCTAAGCATCATGATCACATTGCATCATCATCGGGATGAGAAACGCTATTGATGACCTACTGGCGTGCCATACCAATCGGGTCTGGAGCGCTGTCAGATATAACAAAGGACCCAGATCTCTGACAGATTTTCTGTCAGAGATCTGGGTCCTAAAAGCGAAGAAAACCTACTCGGTTTCTTCCTTTGCTTCCGGCGCCAACTCAGCAGCCACCGGAGCACCGGCAGCTACCGCAGGAACGGCAGCGGTATCTGGATTTGCGTCCACATCCTCAGCCGGACCAGCAAACTGCGATTGGTACAACCGGTAGTACGCACCCTGCGTTTTCAGCAGATACTCGTGGTTGCCCTGCTCTACAATCTTTCCCGATTCCATCACCAAAATGGTGTCGGCGTCACGGATTGTTGACAGGCGGTGAGCAATCACAAAGCTAGTGCGGTCACTGCGCAAGGCGGCCATGGCCTGCTGCACCAGCAACTCGGTACGCGTATCCACCGAGCTGGTTGCCTCATCAAGGATCAGCAAGGATGGATTGGCCACAAACGCGCGCGCGATCGTGATCAGCTGCTTCTCGCCGGCCGAGACGTTGGTACCTTCTTCATCGATAATGGTGTCGTAGCCATCAGGCAGCGCACGCACAAATCGATCAACGAACGTTGCCTTGGCTGCCTCGATGACTTCCTCATCGGTAGCATCCAGACGTCCGTAGCGGATGTTCTCCATAATGCTTCCGCCAAACAGCCACGCATCCTGAAGCACCATGCCCACCTTGGAACGCAGATCTGCACGCGAGAGCTGGGTGATGTCATGGTTATCAACCAAGATCTTCCCGGAGTTCAGCTCGTAGAAGCGCATCACCAAGTTCACCAAGGTGGTCTTGCCGGCACCGGTTGGTCCGACAATGGCCACGGTGTGCCCAGGATCAGCGTCAAAGGACAGGTCCTCAATCAGTGGCCGCTCTGGGGCGTAGGAGAAGGAGACGTTCTGGAAGGAGACGTGACCGTCGGTGCGTTCAGGCAGTGCTACCTGCGCGTCTTCCGGATCTTGTTCCTCGGCATCCAACAGCTCAAAGGTACGCTCTGCCGAAGCCACACCGGACTGCAGCATATTTGCCATACCAGCGATCTGGCCCAGTGGCTGGGTGAACTCGCGCGAGTACTGGATGAATGCCGTGGCATCACCAAGGCTCATCGCACCCGAGGCTACGCGCAACCCGCCCACCACGGCGATGCCGACGTAGGACAGGTAGGACACGAAGTTCATCACTGGCATGATCATGCCTGAGACAAACTGTGCACCGAAGCTAGCTTTGTACAGCTCTTCGTTGCGGGTAGTGAAACGTGCAACCATGTCCTCTTCACGGCCGAAGACCTTCATAAGCTCATGTCCGGAGAAGGACTCTTCGATCTGGCCGTTCAGTGCACCGGTGTTTTTCCACTGGGCAGTGAACAGCTTCTGTGCCTTGGAACCAATGAAGCCTGCGGCCACACCGGATAGTGGCAGCGCCACCAAAGCGATCAACGCCATCTGCCAAGAGACCACAAACATCATGATGACAATGCCAATAACCGTCATGATGGACTGCACCAACTGGCTCAATGCCTGCTGCAATGCGTTCTGAATGTTGTCCACGTCGTTGGTCACGCGAGAGAGAATGTCTCCGCGCTGGCGGGTATCAAAGTAGTTCAGTGGCAGACGGTTGATCTTGTCTTCAACATCCTTACGCAGGTTGTAAACCACGCGCATGACCAGTTTGTTCAGCAACCAACCTGAAGCCCAAGAGAAGACTGAGGCCACGAAGTACATGGACAGCACAATCAGGATGAACTGCGAGAGCTGAGTGAAGTCGATGCCCTGACCGGGGACAAAATTCACCTTAGACAGCATGTCAGCTTGGGTGTCCTGACCGGAGTCACGCAATTGCTGAACAATGACGTCGGCAGGAGTTCCGGCAGGAAGATTCTTGCCGATCAGACCAGCAAAGATCACGTCCATGGCTTTACCCAGAACGCGAGGGGCAATCACCGAAAGCACTACGTACACGGTGATCAGTGCAAAGACGAGAACCATGCCCCACTTATAGGGGGACATCAGTCCTACCAGGCGTTTGGCCGATGGCCAGAAGCGCTCAGCTTTACGCGCTGGAGCACCACCGCTCCAGTCGTCTGCACCGGCGGCGACTTCAAATTCATCAATTGCGGCGAGCTCGCTATCAAGTTGCTCTGGTTCCACATTTTTCTGTTTTTTCGCCACTTAGGCCACCTCCTCCACGCTCAGCTGGGATGTCACAATTTCTTGGTAGGTTTCCGAGGATTCCAAGAGTTCTTCATGGGTTCCTCGGGCCACAATTTCTCCGTGATCCAAGACGAGGATTTGATCCGCCTCAGTAATGGTGGAGACTCGCTGGGCCACAATGATGACCGCTGCTTCCTTGGTTGGTTCAGCCAAGGCCGCGCGAAGCTTGGCGTCGGTGTTCACGTCCAAAGCAGAGAAGGAATCATCAAAGAGGTAGGTGTTTGGCTTGGCAGCCAAGGCACGGGCAATGCATAGTCGCTGACGCTGACCGCCAGAGACGTTGGTACCGCCCTGAGCGATGGTGGATTCCAACTGGCCATCACGTTCAGCAACAAAATCTGCTGACTGCGCGATTCTCAAGGCTTCCCAGAGCTGCTCATCGCTCGCGTCCTGAGCACCAAAGCGCAGGTTGCTGGCAATGGTTCCGGAGAACAGGTAGGGGCGCTGTGGCACAGAGGAAATATTCTGCGAAATTGCCTCTCGGCCCAGTTCCGTCAGTGGCGCACCACCGATGAGGATCTCACCTTCGGTAGCGTCGTAGAGCCTAGGAATCAGGTTCAACAAGGTAGTTTTGCCAGCGCCGGTAGACCCGATAATTGCGGTGGTCTGTCCAGGCTTGGCAGTGAAGGAAACGTTGGACAGCACCGGGGCTTCTGCACCCGGGTAGCCAAAACTCACGTTTTTGAATTCAACGGTGCCCGGTTCTGGAAGAGCCACTTCGCGATCTTCCGCGTCCTTCATCGATGGCTCGCTATCTAGGACCTCAGAAATACGGTCAGCTGAAACCATGGCGCGTGGAATCATCATGGCCATGAAGGTGCCCATCATGACGGCCATCAGGATCTGCAGCATGTACTGCAAGAAGGCGGTCAGCGCGCCAACTTCCACCTGGCCGTTATCTACACGGTGACCACCGAACCACAGCACTGCTGCGGTGGAAAGGTGAAGGATCATGGTGATGGCTGGGAACATCAGCACAAACAGGTTACCGACCTTCACACCAAGGTTGGTCAGCTTCTGGTTGGCGTCAGCATACCGTTCGGTTTCGTGCTCTTCACGGACAAAGGCGCGAACAACACGGATACCGGTGATCTGCTCGCGCAGTACCCCGTTGATCCCATCGATTCGTACCTGCATGTCACGGAACAGCGGCATCAGTTTAATGACCAGCAGGCCAACAACGATCAGTACCATTGGCACCGAAACCCAGACCAGCCATGACAATCCGGGATCTTCGCGGATAGCCATGACGACGCCACCAATGGACATGATTGGTGCGTTGATCATGAAGTTTAATGCCATCAAGGTCAGCATTTGGATTTGCTGCACGTCGTTGGTGCCACGGGTGATCAGGGTGGCGGCACCAAACTTGTTGACGTCCTGAGCCGAGAAGGTGGAGACCTTTTCAAAAACAGACTGTCGAATGTCACGGCCAACGCTCATGGCGGTTTTGGCTCCGAAGTACACGGCAGCCACAGCGGTGACTACCTGAACGAGAGCAACAATGAGCATCAGTCCGCCGGTACGCCAGATGTAGTCAATATCTGCGGACTGCACGCCTACGTCAATGATTTTGGCGTTCAGGCTAGGGAGATAGAGAGTGGCCATGGTGGTCGCCAACTGCAAAATGATTACGGCAATAATCCAGCCTGTATAAGGCTTGGAGTGTTTCAAGATGAGCTTGAGAAGCATGTGGAAAATCCTCGCTGACATCAGGGTCTCCGGCACCGGGCCACTTCGGTTTAAGGGCGCGATGATTGAAGAGCGATTGCCAGTCTAACCCGGTGCACCGACAAGTAGAATCATCCTTGCGATTGATTTTTGTCAATCGCTATCTTGTCACTCAAAAGACCGCATGATCTCAGGGTCTGGTGGTGCCGATCATAGGCGCTAATCAAGCACCTGATCTTGCTTCTCTAACTATTTATGGCACCCTAGTTAGTTACCGGTCCTTCTCCGTGCAGATGCAGAATCTGTTGTTCTGAGCATCGGTGACCACTACAAAGCTGGGCGCACTTTCGTGATCAAGTTTGGCTCCGGTTTGTTGCAGTTCATCAAGCACCGGCTGGCTCTCGGAATGGGCGCGCCAGACATCTAGGTGCAGACGGTTATCGTTCGGCGTTTGGGTCTCCTGGAACCAGATGGCTGGCAGTCGATGATTAGGGTCGGCCAAGCTGCCATCGCCCTTCTCTTTATATCCAAGACCGGCAGCCCACTGAGCACTAATCTCATTCACGTCTGCAGTGTCTACCGCGATCTCCACAACACCAATCAGGTCGGTTCGTGCGGTGGCTCCCAAGGCTGCAGCGCGCTCAGAGATTTTGCTCGCCAAGGCGATATCACGGGTGGTGACTTGTGAGCCAACATCATGGGATGTTGTGGTGACAAAAAGAATGTTGTATCGCCAGTCGACGTCCGGATGATGATTATCTAGCTCCGCTGCGCTGGCAATATCTGCAAACAGCTCAATGGCTGCAGCTGCAGTCTTGGTTTGAAAAACTGCGGCGATAGCTCCGGGAACTAATCGCCATTCGGGCAGCTCCTCAAGATATTGATTTACCTGTTGCCTATCAAGAATGTCGTTGTCACTCATGGTTATCCTTTCCGTGACAAATAGCTGGAAGTTAGAAAGCTGATCCGCCACTGCACTAGCGGCGGATCAGCTTGGCATTCCAGAACGCTATGTTCTGGGAGCTACCTACGTACGAAACTACCTATCCCCTACCGCCAGAGAGGGTTACCGCTCGTCTTGTCTGTACTGTGCCTCATCTGGAGCGTCCAGCTCGGGATCCACTCCGGTGATTGGTTCGGCGTGATCAGGGGTGACCGGTTCTGCGTCGGTCTCGGAGTATTCGGTGAGCTCTACGCCGTCCTCAGGGACATGCTCGTCATCTGGCTCCCCGGCTGGCCAGGTATTCTCAACCAAGTTCTTGTCTGGGTCTTTCAACGTTTCTTTAGCACTGCCGAACAAATCTTTTACCTTATCCAAAAATCCCATGATCTTTCTCCATTTCTGTGGGGCGTGCAGATCATCTATTTCAATGCCACAAGTGGCAGCTGTGGTCGGTGTTTTCGGTGCTTACTTGCCAGAACCGTAGTGGCTATCCGGCATCAAACCGATCATCGTCGGTTGAGGTTGCTGATTCTGCGTTGTCGCTTTGCACTTCGCCACGACGTACAACGCGCTCGTCGCCGGGTTCTACAGATTCATCAATTTCTGCCGTGCGTGCTGGTTCTTCTGGATTCTTGCGGTCACCCATCACGATCTCCTGATCTGTCTGACTAGATTCGAGAATTAGGAATTGCGTAGAGCTTTGATCAATTCACTCTTGACCATTTTGGAACGACCCTTGATGCCAATCTCACCGGCCCGCTTGCGAAGTTCGGCAACGCTCCAGTCATCATAGTCGCCAGCTTCTCCACCTCGCTTACCTACCGCGGAACGTCCGTCGCGAGCTGCGGCATTAGCGATTCGTGCTGACTTCTGTTTGGAGTTGCCCTCTTCGCGCAGTTCTTCATAGAGTTCTTCGTCTTTGATAGGGCTTTGTGCTTTCCCTGCCATCTTGAACCTCCAATGCTGCCGATACCAACAAGTTCCCTGCGCAACCCACGCTAGCTAAGTGAGCGATCAGATGAAAGGGGTAAAGCGTGGTTTTGTATAAGGACTCAGAATTGAGCACTAACACATTGAATTTCTTGGTGCCTGACGCTGAATTTGAACCGGACGCATACTGGCCATTGCCTACAAAAACAGCAGTGGAGCTGTCACTATGCACCTATTAAGCCAAGACTGGGCATTGTTCGAAGATGCCTTGGGGCAAACTCCGGGCATCATCCACCAGCTGAAGGAGGACTTCTCATGACAGATCCAGCAGCAGATACTCAGCGGGCAGGTAAAGAACGCATCAGCCCACCTGAACAGCGCCAGCCTGAACCAGGACTTGATAGCAAGATGCAGCCCAAGGCAGATCACGGCGAGCACAGCTACAAGGGCCATGACCGGTTAAAAGGTAAGCGTGCTTTGATCACCGGTGGTGACTCAGGAATTGGGGCAGCGGTAGCCATCGCTTTTGCCCGAGAAGGTGCCGACGTTGCGCTGGCTTATCTTCCGGCTGAAACCTCTGATGCCCTCACCGTGGCACAAGTACTAGAAGACGCTGGGGTGGAAGTTAAGCATCTGCCCGGAGACTTACGGAACAGAAGCTACCGGGATTCATTGGTAGATGAAGCCGCCACCGCTTTGGGTGGCTTAGATATCTTGGTAAATAACGCCGGTAAGCAGATCAGCGTTGAGTCCCTGCAGGATCTCAGTGATGAACAGGTCGAGGCGACTTTTGACGTGAATATCTTTGCGATGTTTGCACTGTCGCGTGCCGCGCTGAAGGTCATCGGCGAAGGAGGCTCCATTATCAACACCACCTCCATCCAGGCTTTTGACCCTTCGGATCATTTGATGGATTACGCGGCCACCAAGGGTGCCATCAGTAATTTCACCAAGTCCTTGGCTTCACAAGCTGCCAAACAGGGGGTGCGGGTGAACGCTGTGGCACCGGGTCCAATTTGGACTCCGCTGCAGCCAAGTGATGGTCAGCCCATCGAGGCCCTGCCCGAATTCGGGCACGATACCTGGTTGGGCAGGGCTGGACAGCCGGTGGAAGTGTCGCCGGCGTATGTATTCCTTGCCAGTGATGAGGCCTCCTACGTGGTGGGTTCCACCGTGCATGTTAACGGTGGCAAGAACCAGCCATAGATAGTGCCTTTCGAGGACTCCGTCGCACTTAGGCGGAGTCCTCGTTTGTGCCATCTACACTGAAGTCCATATTGCGGCGCTCATATTCGCGCTGACTGAAGGTAGCCCGCTGCACTCGTGCCACGTCATCAAAGCTGGAGCCGACCGCACCACCCATCAAACCCAATGAGGAAGCTAGCCAGGCTAGGTTGAAGTATTCGGCCAGCCCCACTTGATGGGCCAGTTCCGAGGCGAGGTATTCCTGATCAATGACAATCAGCGAACCAAGGAATAGCGCCAAGAAAAGCAGTATGTACATGGTGAAGGCAGCAATGGATACAGTGAGCAACGTAGCCAGGTTGTAGACCACGAGCTTTTCTCGTCGGCGGCTACCCTGAGGGCTCTCCCATAATCGGTTATGCAGTACCAGCCAGATGGTCAGCACCAGAATGCTGAAGACTGTAATCAGTGTCAGTCGAGGCGAGGACGAGTAGTCAGCCATGGACCAGATGCTCGTGTAGAACACACCAAAGGCACCGGTAGCTACGGCACCGGCCATTGCCGAAGACAACCTTGGCACTAACCGCCAAGGACGGTTGCTACGTACCATGCCACCAATGAGCAAGATCCTGCCACGTAGTCCTTCGATACTGGAGACTCGATCCTGGGACTCATCCCCGTCAGCAAGACTGCCTTGAATGCTCATCGCCTTGGCCAGCTGTGACCCATGACGGTTGGGCTCTTGACCAGTGGCGAGTTCATGGACTAGCTCTGCTAGTTGATTTGCCAAGACACTGATCCGTGCAAAACCCATAGTGGGCACACTGAGCACCGCAGAGGAGTCATTGGGACTGATCGCTGAACGCACCGGGCGTTCTTGCACATAGTGCGGTACGTCGGTGAGGTAGATAATGAAATTCCAGCCGTGCTTTTCACGTAGTTCAGGGACTTTTTCATTCAAAGCCACTCGCCCGCTCTCACCCAGCGGCAAGGTATAGGTATCAGTATTAACTTGCCAGTGGTAGTCACTGTCATAACCGTTGTTGAGCTTAATTTCTAAGCGCTTGGAGACACGGTTTGATAGGGCCCGGGCAATGTCTGGGTCCGCGATTAGCCCTACTGTGCGTATCGATGTCATGTTCTCAGTCATCGAGCTCCCATCCGTCCTAGAATGATCAATTGATCGCCCATTCCTGCCGATTCAGTGGAACACTTCTATCAACAGAATGTCGCCAACTGCTCGTGATTGGCAGGTAGCGCGGAGGTTTACGCAGTGCAATGCCAAGGTATCGCCTTGCTCTTGAACATAAAAACTATTCAAGCACTCCCCTCTAGCCTCGGACAGCAACAAGCCATAGGATGAAAACCAAATATCACAATCCGAAAGTTGGGATCATGTCAGAGCAATCCACCGCACTTTCCGTTGGACAGCAAGCACCAGCCTTTTCGCTGCGTAACGCCGAAGGTGAGACCGTATCGCTTTCGGACTACGCGGGGCAGAACGTCATCGTGTACTTCTACCCGAAAGCAGCCACCCCTGGCTGCACCACCGAAGCCTGCGACTTCCGTGACAACCTGAATTCTCTACGTAGCTCCGGCTATGCAGTACTGGGCATTTCACCAGACGAGCCAGAAACCTTGGCTAGTTTCTCCAGCGATGAATCATTGAATTTCCCGTTGCTCTCAGACCCAGGAAATGAAGTGGCCAAGGCCTACGGTTCTTATGGCACCAAGACGTTTGGTGAAAAGACATCGGTTGGCACCTTGCGCTCCACCGCGGTGGTTGATCCGGAAGGCAAGATTTCGCAGATTGAATACGGTGTGGACGCCAAGGGCCACGTAGCCCGACTGCGCGAAGTCTTGGGCATCTAACGACTAACCGCAAATAAGTGCAACGATGGCCCGGTCTGCAGGAAGATTTTCCTGTAGACCGGGCCATTGCTTATTGACGCTGAGTTTAGCGGCCGGCGATCTTCACCAGCTTGCGGTTGATAAATTCATCCATGCCAAACTTGCCCAGTTCACGGCCGATGCCAGAACGCTTCACGCCACCAAATGGCAGTTCAGGTGAGGTGGAGGATGGTTCATTGATGGCGACCATGCCACTGCTCAGCTGGGTGGCAATACGTTGTGCGCGCTCGGCGTCCTGCGTATGTATGGAGGCTCCCAATCCGTAGTCCGAATTATTTGCCAGTTCTACGGCTTGTTCCTCGCCGTCAACCTTGTACAGGACGGCGACTGGGCCAAAGAGCTCTTCGGAGAAGGCACGCATTTTCTCGGTGACACCAGCTAATACCGTTGGTTCATAGAAAGCGCCCGGACCATCAATTGGCTTGCCGCCGGTCAGTACCGTTGCTCCCTTATCGATGGCATCCTGTACCTGCTCAGCTAATCCGTCGCGAGCTGCCACCGAGGAAAGTGGGCCCACGAAGTTTTCTTCCACCGTTGGGTCTCCGACCTTGATGCCGGCAACCTGCTCAACCAGTGCAGAAGAGAAGTCTTCATACACTGAGGAATCCACGATGAATCGCTTGGCCGCGTTGCAGGCCTGACCGGTATTGCCATAACGTGCGCGCAGTCCTAGCTTGGCGGTGCGAGCGATATCAGCATCGTCAAAGACTAAGAATGGATCAGAGCCGCCCAGCTCCAGTACAACCTTCTTCAGGTTGCGTCCGGCAATCTCGGCCACGGCCGAACCTGCACGCTCGGAACCGGTCAGCGAAACACCCTGGACCCGGCGGTCAGCAATGATGTCAGCAACCTGATCATTGGTGGCATAGATATTCACGTAGGCACCTTCTGGGGCACCAGCCTCGCGGAAGATCTCTTCCATGGCGGCAGCCGATTCAGGGCACTGCGGTGCGTGCTTGAGCAGAACCGTGTTGCCGTTCATCAGGTTTGGAGCCCCAAAGCGGGCCACCTGGTAGTAAGGGAAGTTCCACGGCATGATACCCAGCAGCACACCCACGGATTCCTTGCGCACCAGGGCTCGACCGCCCGAAGCGATTTCCAGCTCTTCGTCTTCTAGGAACTTGGGACCGTTCTTGGCATAGTAGCGGTAGATGGCCACCACAATGCTAATTTCACCGAGTGACTGCTTGATCGGTTTACCCATTTCGCGGGTGATGATCGCTGCCAGTTCATCAGCACGCGATTCATAGATGTCTGCAACACGATTGAGTAGCGTTACACGCTCATCCAAGGAAGAAGTCGACCAGCCGCGGTAAGCCTGATGAGCAGTGGTCATCGCCTGCTGGATCTGTTCGTCGGTTGCGGTGGGGAATTCTGCTTCCACCTCTCCGGTGGCTGGGTTGGTCACTGCGTAGGTGCTCATTAGTTGCTCCTGATCATGTAGCAGGTGTGTTGGTGGCGGCCGAGCCACTGGCTTGGTTCAGCGATGCCGCTTGCATTCCACACTTTCACGTCCGGCACGTCTTCGACAGTCCAGCAGTGCAACTATCGGCAAATGTTCATGGCCAGCGAACAGCGTGCCAAGGACCAGCCTTAGTCTCCGGTGTCGGATCCCCGAAAAAACTGCACACTTGTTGCGTGTTCGATTACTCCAGCCGAACTGACTAGACGTGCATACACCCGATCGTGGGTATCGATGGTCATGGGAAGTACCGCCGGTTCTTGCTCCACGGGCAGGAAATCTTCACCCCATTGCTGTAGCGCAACAAGTACCACCTTGAGTTTTTCGCCCGCATCTGTCAGTTCATAGGCATCCCGCGTGCGCTGCCCCGGTTCCTTATAGGCCACTCGCATCATGACCCCATAATGGATGAGGGAATTGAGCCTTGCGGTGAGCACATCACTGGCAATCCCCAACGAATCACGAAACTGCGCAAATGTACGATTGCCACGATAAGCCTCGCGCAACAGCAAGAAGCTCCACGGATCGCTGAGCACGCCCAAGCTACGGGCAATACCGCACCGACCGCCCATTGCACCTGTTAATTCTTGAGAAATTCTAGGCATGATTTCATCCTATTCCTCGTCTTCTGGCGAAGTTCTATGGCTACTTCTGATCAGAAGAGAATCTTTGCTCCGGAATGTGAACCTGAAATGCCGGCATGGCGTTGGCTCCATTCTTGTGTTAACTCAAAACGCAACGTTCGAGGCTGGGTTGCTATAACCAACTTAGCATTCGTATGCTACGTACATCACACTCGAGTCAGTCTTTGAGCCAACGCTTATTTCGTCGTCTCCCAGTACAGCGGAGTACGCACCTTTGTTGGCTTGCCCCGCCGCTTATCCCCGCTGAGCTTTCCCGCTCAGAAAGTCATTTGGAAGGTCACCAATGAATTCTCAAGCATCGGAACCAGTCAAGCAATCGCGCACCATTGAATATTTCCTGCCGGAAGAGGACAAGGCCAAGCTCTTCGCACTGACCGGACTGAAGCAACTTCAATCAATGGTCGAGGGGCGTACCCCACCCCCACCAATCAGCAGTCATATCGGGCTGGAGATCGTCTCGTTAGCCGACGGCGACGTAGTGATGAGTGCGCTGCCAGATCAGTCTCATTACAACCCAATTGGCTCGGTGCATGGCGGGTTTTTTGCAACGGTTCTTGATTCGGTGGCGGGCTGTGCGGTGCATAGCACCCTGCCTGCCGGTGTCGGCTACACAAGTCTCGAACTCAAGGTGTCATTCCTTAGACCAATCACTGCTAGCACCGGTTTGGTGACAGCGCACGGTTGGGTGACCCGTCGAGGGCGTAGCGCCACTTTTGCCGAAGCTGATATTCGTGACGCAGATGGCCGGGTCCTCGCAACCGCTTCGACAACCTGCCTTGTGATTCAGTCAAAGTCTCAATCGTGACTCACCTAGGGGAAGTTGAACAAGCACTGCCCTGACGGCCCCGACGTGGTGGACGCCTGGGTAAACGTGGAGCCTTCTAGAGTGCCGCAAGCGTATTGGCTTTGGCCTTGTGGTCTTCAGCTGCGTCCAGCACCCTCTACCCGTTATACGCAGAAAAATGGGACCTTGCACCAGTTGTAACCACCAGTATTTTTGCGACCTACCAACTTTCCCTAGTTGTTGTACTCCCTATCTTTGGCAATCTCTCTGATGTCTACGGTCGACGCGTTGTCATGCTTGGTGGCTTCGGGCTAATCGTCGTGTCCTCTATCGTTTTTGCTCTTGCGCCCAGCGTCGGATGGTTATTCGTCGGTCGGATACTACAAGGTGCCGGCGCCGGCCTGGCCATGGGAACAGCCACGGTATCGCTGACCGAAAACAATCAAAACAGCACCCCCCCCCGACTGGCGAGCATTGTCGCCACTGCGGCCACCGCAACAGGATTGTCACTAGCCTTATTTGTCGGCGGCTTCTTGGCACACTTTGCGCCACTCCCATTGGTTTGGAGCTACATAGCACTTTTGATTTTGGCCATCATCAGCGGTTGCGCGCTCATCTTGACGCCCAACGATCGACCCGCAGCTAAAATTGCGTGGCGCCCCCAACGTCCAAAAGTTCAGCGCGATATCCGCGTAGGATTCTGCATCGCTCTGGTGTCCGTGACGTTGGCGTTGGGGATGGGCGCAATCTTCCCATCGCTCGGCGCCCAAATGATCACGGCGTTTACCCACACACGGAACAGCGCAGTCATCGGCGCCCTACTCGCCAGCTCCTCGTTGACCACTGGACTCTCGGCTTTGCTGTTGACCAAGGTGCGCGCACGCACACAAATCTGGGCCGTCATGTGCGTGACCATCCCGAGCCTGGTGGTCATGGTGGCTGCAGGAAACTTTGGTTCACCCACACTATTTCTAGTTTGGTGTGTGGCCGACGGAGTCGCCTATTCACTCTTGTTTAACGGTGGAATCGGACTCATCAACAGCATTGCACCAGCTACGCATCGCGGATCAACGCTGTCCTTGTTATACGTCATCACCTACGTTTTTCAGGCCCTCATCGCAATTGGTATCGGCGCTTTGGCCACCTCCGGAACCCTCAACCAAGCCGTTCTTGTCGCGGCCTGCCTGCTCATCGGATTTTGCGTGGTGCTCTGCACGCTTCTGATGATTCAAAAGCCAAGAGTTGCAACGCAGCACTAAATCACCGAGCACTTGTGTCGGTCTGATCCAGTGGCGCAATAACGATTATTTTCGACGACAGATACAACCTACGGTTCGTCGCCTTGCAGCTCGACATGAGACAGAGTTGATCAGCTGTGCATTAGCAGGCAATTCGCTACATCAGCGTGAATCATCCACACCATGCCGGTGCTCATTGATAACAAAAAGCGCCAAGATCAGCATGTCACCGGAACTACAATCCGAAGATTCGGTGATGCCAAAGACCACTGATGAAAATCAGTTCCGTCAGCCGCTAATTGCTGGGTTTTCTACTCGGATAGCGAAGGGTTCGCAACGTGCAGACCGAAGAACATTTCCCTCCGAAGGGCGTCAACATGTTCTCGAGTCACCGACATCGCGGCCAACGAATCCCTGTTGCGAAAAGCCTCAACGAGCTGCTGGTGGTGCCCTCGCCCTTCTACAAGTTTCTCTTGCGGATAGGGGACAAAGTACTTGAGTAGGGACTCATAGTTAGAGAGGTAAGCGGGTACTTCAGCAAGGCCACTGATCTCGGCTACCAGTCGGTGAAACTTGGTATCCGGGATGTGATGCTCATGCCAGTTCGCGGCATTGGCCGATTGCCTAATCAGAGCTTCGAGTTCTTGGCACTGAGCTTCTGTAGCATTCTGCGCAGCTTGCGCGGCGATGGCGCTTTCCATCAGGCTTCGCTGATCAATGAGTATCCGCACCGCCGGCACGTCTTCAAGATAAGCCTGGACCGCTACGTCATTAATCTTCGGTGGCTTCTGGGCAACAAAGGTTCCTCCGGCTCTGCCCCTGCGTCGCTCCAGCACGCCGTCTTCGACTAGGCTCTCCAAACCACGCCGCGCAGTGATGTCACTGACTTCAAGACCTGCCGCAATCAAATCAGTGCTCGGAAGTTTTCCACCCGGAATGAGCAACCCATGCTCCACTGACAGCAAGATCCGTGCCCGTACTGTTTCCACGGCTGACAAACGCGTTACTGCTGCGGCCCCCGGCACTGCATGAAACAGGCGGTCAATTTCGCGCTCTTCGACGTGGGTCAGTCTCGAAATATTTTTCGCCGTCATGTATTGAGTCTATCGACTACGTCACATACATTTGTATATCTGATCATATTGATCATTTATAAGTTTGTATGAAGGTAGACCCACATGTCCCAGATAATCACCGCAGGATTGGCGCAGCGCGTCCCGCTGCCAGTTGAGAATTCGCTTCAGCCTTTTGCTGATGATGTTGCCAAGACTTTACAGAAGCATGACGATCTTCAGATGCTGATCTACCCTGAGATGCATCTGCACGGTACCGAGCATCTACCTGAACAAGAGCGAAGCACCGCATTGGAGGACGCAGCAGTCTCCTTGGATGATCCCTTTTGTGTCAGCGCTCGGTGCCATTGCCGCCAAACACCAAATCTGGCTGTGCCCAGGTAGCATCGGCGAGCGCGATACAGACGGTGGTTTCCGCAACACCCAGCTACTCTTCTCCCCGGACGGCGCATTGGTTGCCAGGTATCGCAAAATGTTCCCTTGGCGGCCGTTTGAGCCGCACCGGCCAGGAACCGAATTTGTGGTCGCAAACGTGCCAGAAGTCGGCGCTTTCGGACTGTCTATTTGCTACGACTCTTGGTTCCCAGAACACTCACGCCATCTTGCCTGGATGGGTGCCAACACCATCATGAACGTTGTGAAAACCACTAGTGACGACCGTGAACAGGAACTGATCCTGGCACGAGCCAACGCCATCGTGAACCAGGTGTACATGCTCAGCGTGAACTGCGCCCACCCTGTAGGACGCGGCCGAAGCATCGCGGTAGATCCCGAAGGCATGGTCCTGGGTGAAGCTGGCCTTGGCGAAGATACCCTCGTGGTCCGGGTTGACCCGGACACCGTACAGCGAGTGCGTGATCACGGAACCGCAGGGACTAACCGCGTGTGGTCTCAATTCGGTCCGGACGATGCACCGATTAGTCTTCCGCTCTATGACGGCGCATTGGAACCATCTCGCTGGGCGCCACAACAACCCCAATCCCGCTCTTAGAAAACGACGGAGTTTTCCATGTCTTCGACCCCCACACTTACTCGCACCCTGAAATTGTCTTCCTTGGTGATCTTTGGGTTGGCCTACCTGACACCCCTGATTGTCTTAGGCATCTTTGGTGTCATTGCGTCTGAAACCGGTGGCGCCAGCGCCAGCGCCTACCTGATTGCTCTACTGGCAATGCTCTTTACCGCAAATAGCTACGGCCGGATGGCTGCAGCGTACCCGGTGGCCGGTTCTGCCTACACTTACGTACGCAAGACCATCGACGGACGGATCGGTTTCCTCGTCGGTTGGGCCACTATGCTTGACTACCTCTTCCTTCCCATGGTGATTTGGCTGATCGGTGGCTCGTACTTGCAAGCCCAATTCCCTGCCGCGCCGATGCCGGTGTGGATCCTTGGCTTCATTGTGCTGACAACCATTTTGAATATCATCGGCATCAAGGTGGCAGACCGGGTGAATCTGGTACTCATGTCCTTCCAGATCTTGGTCATCGTTTTCTTCGTAGTTCTCTCCGTGGCCAGTGTCTCCAGCGAGCACGGCGCAGGCGCTCTAGTGAGCTCTTCTCCGTTTACCGGGATCGGCGCGAGCACAACAGGTATCGCCGCTGGTGCAGCCATCGCCGCATACTCGTTCCTTGGATTTGATGCGGTGACCACTCTGACCGAAGAGACCGTGGAACCCCGGCGCACCGTCCCCAAGGCCATCATGCTCGTTGCCCTCATAGGTGGAGGCATTTTTGTCATCGTGGCCTACACAGTACAGCTGGTGCATCCAGGCGGTGTCTTTGAGAATTCTAATGCTGCGGGTTTCGAAATAGCACAGCACATTGGTGGCAATTTATTTGGTGCTATTTTCTTGGCCGCACTAGTTATCGCCCAGTTCACCTCAGGTATCGCCGCTCAGGCTGCTGGCAGTCGACTGCTCTACGCCATGGGTCGAGACGGAGTACTGCCACGCAGCTTCTTTGGGAAGCTGAACCAGCGTTGGAGCACCCCGGTCTTCTCTATCTTGGCCATCGCAGTTGTGGGCTTGATCGCCATGTTCATGGATGTGGCCACCTCAACCTCATTCATTAACTTCGGTGCTTTCATCTCGTTCATCATGGTCAACGTGTCGGTCATTGTTTATTGGGATCGCCAACGTCGCGCAGGCAACAAGCTTAATGCAATGCTCTACGTGCTGTGCCCAGCTATTGGTGTTCTAGTCATCGCGTTCCTACTCACGCAGCTTGATATTCATGCCGTAATTATCGGCAGCATCTGGCTGGCCATCGGAACCATTATTTTGGCAACCACCACCAAGGGCTTCAAGAATCAGCCATCGCAGATGGCCTTGGAAGGCGCAAGCTAAAAAATAGAAGATTCGATAGCCAGTTCAAGGGACAGACCGCTGGCGGCCTGTCCCTTGAACTCCATCAACTGGATTGGATTCTAGAACCCGGCGTCAATGATTCGCCGGATAGCGGTCACTGGACTCAAACGGGTCCGCAGGTTTGGGAAATCTTTCCAGTGCTCGGGAACCAAGCTTCGACCATACATCCCGCCGTCGTCACGGCACAGGTGCAGCTCATCCAATCGGACTTCCAGATTCAGCTTCGCCAGATCCGAAGTATGCCGGCTGCGACTTATCTCAACTGCCCGCTTCAAGGACGCGTGGATCAAAAGGTACAAGTCCGAACCGATGCCGACCGATTCCCAACGCTGAATATATTCGTCATAGCCCTCAGCTTTGTAGCACTGGCCATTGGTCAAGCGCCGGTGCCGGGAATTGTTACTCATAAAATCGCTCCAAGAATTGCGCGTTCTCGTCTGCACCCGGGCAACGTAAGGAGCTTCCAACAGCGCCGAATACCAGCGGAGCTTGCGTTGCCTTTCTTCACTCAAGTCTGCTTCGTCGGACAGAAACGGCAATCCATATTGATCAACCCTGCTGTTGCTGGTTTCCTCGCCAAATATCTCCTTCGTCCATTCACGGAAGTCGAATTCATGCTTGTCATCAATTGGCTGATTAGCCATGGAAATTCTCCTAGCGTGAGAGCGGTGCCGCCCCGTACCGAATACTGGACGGGGCAAACCGCTAACTGAACCGATGACATTTGCCTCGGAACGGTTCTTCCCCTGGGGCACCCCGTGAGCCGGAGAGGGGTTGCCGTACGACTAGCCAGGTACTTTACGTCGTAACTCTTGAACCTGTTTTCAACCATAGGACAATGCACCGACAGTTTGAACACAAGTGATTGACCATCCTTTAGCTAAGATCAGACTGGTCATCATCACCGCGTCCCAGAGGCCCATGAAAACTCGCTCGCAACGCTTAGAAATTACCGCGCTCCTGGGAACCCAGACGCTGTTTAATATCGGCTTCTACGCTGTAGTCCCCTTCCTTGCGGTAGTCCTCAGCAATGATTTCCTGTTGGCATCTACCGCGGTGGGTCTGATCTTAGGAATCAGAACTTTTGCCCAGCAAGGACTGTTCTTAGCTGGTGGCACTCTGGCGGATCGCTTCGGCGCCCGCACCATGATTCTGATCGGCTGCGCGGTACGTGCCGCAGGTTTCCTCACTTTGGCCGCATCCCTATGGTCTAGTACTCCACACTTGGGAATGTTCATTTTTGGCGCACTGCTCACCGGATTTGGTGGGGCACTATTCTCCCCGGGACTAAACATCTTGGTGGCGGCTGCCCAAAGCGCGCGGGATCAAGGACAAGTCCAGCACGTTCGGCGGGCTACGCTCTTTGCGTGGCTGAGCATCACGGGTGAAATTGGCGCCGTCACCGGACCTTTGGTGGGTTCGGCCCTGTGGGGCTGGGGATTTTCCACCGTGGCAGGTTTTGGCGCAGTATTCTTTGTGGCCATCGGAATCTTCTTGGCGCTCACTCTTGGCAAGACTGACACGGCGAGCGCACTGTCGGCTGCTACCGGTGCAGGAACTAAAGCATCGAAGCCTCACAGTAGCTTCCGAGAATGTCTGCGCGACCGCCAGTTCTTGGCCTTCTGTTCGCTGCATGCCGCGGACCTATTGGCCTACAACCAGCTGTATCTAGCTATTCCTTTGGAACTTGAACGCCAAGACATGCCTACCCAGTGGTTGGGGCTGATCTTTGCGTGGATCTCCATTTTGACCCTGAGCCTGCAGATTCCCTTATCGTGGCTTGCTGCAAGAATCGGCCCAGCTGCAACGTTGCGCATGGGCTATATTCTCAGCGCCTTGGGGTTTAGTGTTTTGGCCTTCATCCCTTCATCAGCCTTTGGTGAGGAAACCAGCTTGGTGCGAATTCTTTGCGCAGTCACCCTGATGACCCTGGGTCATATGAGTGTTCATCCCACCGCGCTCAGTCTTGTTCCAAAATTTGCCGGGCTCAACGCTACCGGCTCCTACTTCGGATTACTCTCCACCTGCGGCGGCCTAGCAGTACTTCTAGGCAACATGCTCTTTGGCTGGTTACTCTCACACACCGCAGGCGCAGCCGAGTTGTCCTTTATCCCTTGGCTAGTCATGATCATTCCGCTGTTGCTGGCTTCGTGGCTTGGTTCTCGGTTGGTTCGTGACCGCATGCTACGCACACGCAGTGCGTGAACTGCGACACATAACGCAAAATGTCCTCAGAACTTCCACGGTTGACACCAACTTTCTACTACTCAGCTAGCGTTCTATCGCAGTCCAGAATCCCGAAGTTCTAAAGGGGTCTTCATGGCCTTTTATTGCTTCATGAGAAATCAAGGAATTAGGGTACGCTTACCAAGGCTCTAAGACATTGGATGCCAATTCATCACGTATTGCCGAAGGATTTCCATGAACCTTGGACGATTGAGCGTAGCTGCAAGTTTTGCAGCGGTAGCCCTCGCACTAACTGCCTGCAGTTCCACCGCCACCCCCGCTCCGGATGCAGCAGCGGATGCCGAAGCCCGCGTAGTTGTAGCGAACTTCCGTGCCCCAATTTCCAACTGGGCTTTGGAAAGCGATGACGCTTATGTGCTCTCAATCGCCGGTTGCTTGGAAACCCTGACCAAGTATGACCAGACCGAGAAGAAGGTAGAGCCAATGCTCGCCACTTCTTGGAAGCAGACCTCGGATACCGCATGGGAATTCGACCTGCGCAAGAACGTAAAGTTCCAGGACGGCACCGACTTCAACGCCAAGGCTGTTGCTAATTCACTGAACCATGTTCTTGATGCCACCGCACCAGCACGTGCAGTGAACCCTAAGACCATCAAGAAGGTAGAAGCCCTCGACGCTGATACCGTACGCGTCACCACCCCGGCAGCTGATCCGCTCTTGCCGTATCGCATTGCCAGCGTGAATGCCGGCGTGCTCTCGGGTGCTGCGTACACCGACAAGGGCATTGATCCGATGAATCACTGCACCGGGCCTTTCGCTCCGGTTTCAGAGAAGGCCGGACAGTCCTTGACCTTGGACCGCAACAAGAATTACTGGGATGGTGAGGTGAAACTGGCCGGCGGCGAAATCCGCTACATCACCGACGGCGCCACCCGCTCCACCCAGGTACAGACCGGTGAAGCGGACATCTCCATGTCCATCCCGGCCACCAGCTTGGCTACCTTGGAAGCAGACGAGAAGATCAGCGTGCTCAAGGCCGACTCTCCTCGCACCTCGACCCTGTACCTGAACAACTCGCGTGCCCCTTTCGACAACGTGGACCTGCGCAGGGCCGCCACCATGGCCTTGGATCTGCCAGCCATAGCCGCCAGCATCTATGAAGGCGCCGCCCAACCTGCCACCGGTCCCTTTGCACCAAGCGAGCCTTGGGCCAACCCGGATCTGACCGTACCCCAGGTGAATCTCGAGGAAGCCAAAAAGCTGGTGGAAGCCTCGGGCTACAAGCAAGACAAGCCGCTGGACATCATTGCGATCACCGAGCGTGCCGAATTCGCTGGCGTGGGCGCCATCATCCAGGAGCAGTTCAAGCAGATCGGCTTGAAGGCCAATGTCGTCACCAAGTCCTACGGCGCAGTGGAGCCAGATGTGCTGGCCGGCAAGTACGACATGATCCTCAGCCAGCGCAACCGGATGATCGATATCGCTGACCCCATCGGCTTCCTGCAGGCCGACTACACCTGCGAGGGTGGATACAACCTGAGCCACTACTGCAACAAGGACTACGACAAGCTGGTGGGCCAGGCCCAAGTTGAGAAGGACCAGGCCAAGCGCAATGATCTCTACCGCCAGGCCGGAGACATCCTCGCCAAGGATGCCGTGAACGTCTGGCTGGTTAATGAGCAGGCCATCGACGGTGTGGGCTCCAAGGTCCAGGGCTATGTCCAGGACCCGCTGACCCGCTATGTGATGACCAAGGACCTGGCGAAAACCAAATAGCGTGTCACCACTAGCCACCGTGCTGCGCCGGGTCGTTGGCCTCGGCGCAGCAGTTCTGCTTTCCTCCTTCGCGGTCTTCCTTGTCCCCTTCGTCTCCCCCGGGGACCCCGTGCGGTCCTTGCTGCGCGCAAGAATGGATTTTGGCGAAGCTGATGAGGCGACGGTTCAGGCCTATGCTGAGCAGTTTGGCCTCAACGACCCGATGCTGGTGCAGTTCGGGCGATGGCTGGGTCGGTTCTTCACCGGAGATATGGGCATCTCGCATATCAGCGGCACCCCCGTAGCAGACCAGGTATTGCCGGCCATCGGCGTCACCCTGTCATTGGCAGGCACCGCCTTGCTGGCAGCCATCCTTGTATCGATTCTTTTGGGAGTTATTTCAGCCACCCGCGCCGGGCAATGGCCCGACAAGCTGATCACCTCGATCACCCATGCGCTCATCGCCATTCCCGAATACGCGTTGGCGCCATTGCTGGTTCTGCTCTTTGCCGTGCGCTGGGCGTTGCTTCCCTCGGCCGGCTACGATTCCCCCGCTTCTCTGGTGCTCCCGGTCTTCATTTTGGCTTTGCGCCCCATCAGCTTTTTCACCGTTGCGGTGCGCTCCGGCGTGCGCCAGGCATTGGACTCCGAGCACGTGCTGGCGGCCCGTGCCCGCGGGCTGAGCAGCATCCAAGCATTGGTTCGCCATGTGGTTCCCCACGGATTGCTGCCGTTGTGGACCATGGTGGGTGTCTGGTTTGCCGGGTTGCTGGGCGGGTCGGTCATCGTGGAAGTCATCTTTGCCATTCCCGGCATGGGACGGCTGATCTTCGACTCCATCGTTGATGCTGATATCCCGGTAGCCCAGGGAGGCGTGGTGGTGGTAGTGACCTGTGCCGTGGTGGTGACCGGAATCGTTGACCTGGTGCACAAGATCAGTGATCCCAATGTGAGGATTGGTGTACGACATGGCTAGGAATCATTCCAAGGAAATCCTGCTTGCCCCTCCCGCATGCATTTTGCTGGCGGTGGTCATCCTGACCATCGCCGCCCCGTGGATTTCCCCCTATGACCCTGATGCCCAGAGCTTGGCGGACCGGTTGCAGGGGCCCAACCTGTCCCACCTGCTGGGCACAGATGCCCTGGGCCGCGACACCTTGAGCCGGGTGCTGCACGGTGGCCGGTTCTCGCTGTCGGTAGCGCTGATCACCACGCTGTTCTCGCTGCTGGTTGGCACCGCACTGGGCCTGCTCAGCGCGCTGCGCGGCGGGTGGCTGGATGAGCTCTTCCTGCGCGTGAACGACTTGCTGCTTGCGCTGCCCGAAATCGTGATAGCGCTGCTGATCATCGCGGTCATGGGTCCCGGATTCTTCACCATGGTGCTTTCCGTGGGCGTTGTGGCGTGGACCCCCACCGCACGGTTGGTGCGTTCCATGGCGGCCCAGGCATTGAGCACCCACCATGTCGAAGCCTCCAAGCATGTGGGCGCTTCGCGCTGGTTCATCCTGCGCCACCACGTCCTGCCCTTCGTGGCTGGACCGGTGCTGGCACAGGCCGCATTGCGCTTCGGGCTGCTGCTCGTATTGCTCGGCTCATTGTCCTACTTGGGCATCGGTGTCCAGCCGCCGCAGTCGGACTGGGGCTCGATGCTGGCCGAGGCCCAGCCTCATGCAATCCGTTCCCCTTGGGGCTTGATTGCGCCGGGCGCCGCCATCTTCCTGATCAGTTTCTGCGTCACCCTGCTGGGCAATCGAATCACCCAGGTGCTGGGCGGGCAGGACGTGCTTGCTACCGAGGCCAAGGCGGAAGCCCATGACTAAAGAACTTGAATTCATTGATCTTTCGGTCAGCTCCGGCGATCAGCGATTGCTCTCCGAAGCGCGCGGTGCCCTGCGAGCCGGCGAATTGGTGGCGGTTGTCGGGCGTTCCGGTTCCGGCAAGACGCTGCTCACCAAGGCCATTATCGGCCTGCTGCCCCAGCAGCTGCGTGCTGAGGGGCAGATCCTGCTTGATGGCCAGCGCCTTGACCAGCAGGGCGAGAAGGCCATGGACCAGATCCGCGGACGGCGCATCAGCATGTTGTTCCAGCAGCCCAAGCGCGTGATGAACCCGCGGCTGACCATCCGCGCGCATCTGCTCGAAGCCCTTGGAGCCCACGGCTGGGGCAAAGCCCGCCAGCACGAGGAGCAGGTGCTGTCCCTGCTCGAAGAAGTAGGCCTGGCCCCCGCCAAGCAGATTGCCGGCAAGCGCCCGGACCAGCTCTCCGGCGGCATGGCCCAACGCGCCATGCTGGCCATCGCCCTGGCCGCTGACCCGGAGTTCATCCTGGCAGATGAACCGACTTCATCGCTGGATTCAATCCTCAAGTCCGAGGTGCTGCAATTGCTGCGCCGCAAGCAGCAGGAACGTGGCGTGGGCGTCCTGTTCATCACCCACGACATTGCCAGCATCCAGCACATTGCCGACCGCATCGTGGTAGTCAGCGACGGGCAGATTGTGGACCAGTGCCCCACCGCGCAGATCTTTTCCAAGGACCGCCACGCCAAGACACGCGAGCTGGTCGAGGCCAGCTTGCCTCCCCTGCGCACGCCACGAGCGAAGGATTCGCAATGCTTGCTGGAAGCGGTAGACGCGGGCAAGAACTACACGCGCCGCGCAAAGGGCCCTGCAGCATTGAAGCCCACGAGCTTGCGCCTGCACGGTGGCCAGGTCCTGGGAGTGGTAGGCCGTTCCGGCTCGGGCAAGAGCACCTTCGCCAGGCTGCTGGCCGGGTTGGAACAGCCAACGACCGGACGGATCATTCAAACGCACCATAATGGCGAAGCAACGCGGGTGCAGGTCATTGCCCAGGAACCGTACTCTTCCTTCGATCCCCGGCTTTCCATCCGCACTTCGATGAGCGCGGCAGTGCACCGGCTGCCGGCAATCCAGGCCGGGGAGCGCATGGCGCAAGCCATGGCCCAGGTGGGGCTGCCCGGGGAATTACTGGATCGCAGGCCGGGCCAGTGCTCAGGCGGCCAGCTCCAGCGGCTGGCTATCGCACGAGCGCTGCTGACCGACCCTCAGATTTTGATCTGCGATGAATCCACCTCGGCACTGGATTCGGTAGCCCAGCGCCACATCCTTGATCTGCTACTTAAGTTGCGCGACTCCATGGGGTTGAGCCTCGTGGTCATTTCCCACGACATGGACGTGATCCGCTATGCCAGCGATGACGTGGCCGTGTTCTACGAGGGCGAGCTGGTGGAGCATCGTCCGCTCTACGAGTTCCTGGGCAATGCGGAACACCAGCACAGCAAGGATCTCGTGGCTGCGCTGGATATCACTGCGGCGGTTCCTTCCGCCAGCTGATTTCCGCCGTCTGACAAAGGACGGATCTCCTTTGCCCTGACTTGGACCGCATATGGATTAATGGACTCTGACCGGCAGCTCACAAAAGAATCTTTCCAAAACCGACCGGAATTCCATTGCCTGACCTACCTGTTGCATAGTTCCTGCCGGGTTATGCGGCTCTATCCCAGATTTTCCAGCAACACCAAAGAACCTGTTTCAGAGGGGAGACGGAAGCCCGGCTGGTAGGAAGCCGAAACACACAAGGCCAGCAACAGCGGAAGTTGCTGGGCCAGCGACTATTCAGGTCCGAAAGCCGGAGGGTTAGCCGGAAATCCCGATCATGATGACAATAATTCTTGCCATGTCGATGAATGCGGGAACCGAGTTCATCCAGACCAGCTGGACGGTTTTGATCCCGAACTTCTTCTTCCGCGCGATAACGTCCTGGGCGAGGCCTGCATGTGCAGGTAACGCATTAAGAACCACTCTGGGATCGTGGAATTTCATAATAGTTGCCCCATACCCGCTACAGTGGAAACCACCTTTCCGGTGGACGGTAACGGAGGAAGACATGCAGGTAGTGGTCCGATCACTCGAAGTACTGAGGATCTTGGCACGATCCCCGAAGGGAATGACTCTTGGGGAAATCAGCGATCGGCTCGACCTGCCCGTCGCCAGTGCGCACAGAACAGCGGCAGTGCTCGAACGCGAGCGATTCATTACGCGTTCCGCCACCAATAGGCGTTATTTTCTGGGTCCGGCTGTCTTAGAGCTTGTCCAGTCAGATTACTCTCGCGAATCTCCACTCGTGACCGCGCATAAGGCGGTCGCAGAAGCAAGCAGGCTCAGCGGCGAAACTGTCTTCCTTTCAGAGTTCTCCGGCGACAAAGTCGTGTGTCTTGCGCTGTCCGAATCCAGATATCCTTTGCGTCTCTATGTACGAGTAGGGCAGACGATGCCATTACATGCTGCCGCAGCCGCGCGCACGCTGCTAGCGTGGCAGCAGCCAGAAACCGTGCAGAAATTGCTGTCAAATTCCGAGCTGACTCCATTTACGCCCGACACCCCTAGCACGATTAATGCGGTAATGGATCATTTGGCGGCCATCAGAGCCACGGGCTATGACATTTGCGAGTCGGAACTGGACGAGAACGTTTGGGCAGTTTCCGCGCCAGTTAGATCCTCCACTGGCCAAGTTGTCGCTTCAATAACCCTGGCTTCGCCGACGCAGCGAATGGCACGAGCCGATATTCGAGATGAGGCTGTACGGCTCACTTTGGCCGCTGCGCATGAAATGGCATCCGATCTGGGCTATGAAGAACCAGAGACCTAGGCATTAGAGAACAGCCCCTATCACGCTGCAGGATTTCCGTATATCGCTCGAATCGCTTGCCGCACACGCAGTTCATCCTGCCCATTTTGGAAACGCGGATCAGGTATTCCGTCGTGACTGGTTAATGGAATCTGCGTTGGGCCAACCGCCAACACCGCAGGTCTTCCCTCTCCTGAGCGCACGGTTATTGCGAACAGAAACGATTTGGGCTCTCAGGGTCATCTGCGTTGCTCCACGCGATCACTTCCGGGAATCCATTCCTGCCTCGAACCCGATGCATCCACCCCTAGAAACGGGAGCTCCTCCGCTTCTCATGCTCTCGGTAAATCATTCGTGCACTATGACCTCAGCACCTTTATATGAAATGGCATCGTTCACTAGCAGCCCTCGCCCGCAAGCATGCAGGCTTCTTTGCGTCATAATTCGGTCATATTTGATGATCCAAAGACCATATTTGTCAAAGTTTTTTTAATCATCATTTTCCACTTCGCATGCCAAAAATCCGTTTGTGTTTTCACCTAGCGGATGAAATGGAAACTTCATCACCCGTTGCGTGGAATTCAGTGAAATGCCGTTCATTCAGCGTCGAAATCAACGAAGATCGGGATCTTGACAGGTACTTGTGATGCACCTCATGCTTGTCATAAGTTCACGTCACGGATTAAGGGATTTTGCCAAATGGAAAATGAGGTTTTACTCGACAGTCCGTCGAGCTGCGAAAAGAAGCACGCGACTGATGCTGGGGCGGATTTATCAATCGCCCTGGGCGAGCTTTCTCTGGCTAATCCGATCATGCCGGCATCGGGTTGCTTCGGACCTGAGCTTGCTCCGTTCCTCGCTTTCGACCAGCTTGGAGCGGTGGTGACCAAAACAGTCTTTTCAGTGCATCGAGCCGGGAATCCAGCCCATCGATTGACTGAAACGGAATTTGGAATGCTCAACAGTGTGGGTATTCCAAGTCTGGGCAGCGAGGGGTTTAGAAATGGGCTTCTCAAGGAATACCAGGCTAGCGGAACTCGCGTTGTAGTCAGCATTGGTGGCCTCTTCACCCAAGAGTATTTCACGGTTGCCGAGAAGCTGGGCCAGGAAGACGTCGACGCTTTCGAGGTGAATGTTTCATGTCCAAATTTGGAACATGATGGCTTGCCGATCGGAACCTCTCCCGACCGAGTTTTCGAAGTGATTCAGGGAATCCGCAAACATACTGATCATCCCTTATTCGTCAAGCTCACCCCCACGGTCCACTCGATAGGAGAAATAGCAAAAGCTGCGGAAGATGCTGGTGCAACTGCGGTAACTGTAGCTAACAGCTTTTCGGGTCTAGCTATCGACGCCCCGCGGCGGAAAAGCGTATTGGGCAGTGGAGCCGGCGGATACACCGGCCCGGCCGTCAAGCCCTTGGCACTGAAGTTAGTGCGGGATGCTGCGCAGGCAGTCACCATTCCTGTCATCGGATGCGGCGGAATCACCACATCGCGGGACGTTGCTGAATTCATGATCGCAGGTGCGACTGCAATTCAGGTAGGGACAGCAACATTTACGCGGCCCACGGCAATGGGTGAAATTCTTGCTGGATTAGATGCTCTTTGCCACCAATTGAAGGTTTCCAAGCTCTCGGATCTAATCGGAACCCTTGACACCCCTATTCCCTCCCGGAGGCTAGCATGACAAATAATCACCTGACTTCTGATCTCAAAGCGAGGCGAGGCAAGTCGTCCAACAGAACGGACGAGGAACGCTACGGACGCAAGGCCGTCTTCGCTTCCGCCATCGGCTACGGACTAGATGGTTTCGATCTCTTGATCCTCAGCTTTGCCTTGTCGGGAATTATCGCAACTTTCGGGCTTACGGACATTGAAGCAGGGTCTCTTCACACTATTACCTTGCTGGGCGCGGTTCTGGGAGGCATTGTCTTTGGCGTTTTGGCCGACAGGTTTGGCCGCGTAAAGATATTGACCTACTCGGTAGTGCTCTTTGCGCTCTTTACGGGTTTGTCAGCCGTTGCCACTGGATTCGCGGATCTTGCGGCATACCGATTCATTGCAGGCATAGGTATCGGCGGTGAATTCGGCATTGGCATGACGCTAGCGGCAGAAGCCGTGCCAGCGAAGATGCGTGCTCGCGCTACTTCCTGGGTGGCGATCGGTTTCCAATTCGGTGTACTCGCCGCCGCCATACTTTCGGCACCTGTCATCAGCGTATTTGGCTGGCGCGGACTTTTCGTTATCGGAGCCGTCCCCGCGATCGTCGCAATCGTCCTGCGAAAGCGCTTGCACGAACCCCCGAAATTCCTCGAAAAAGTCCACAATGATGGTCAGAACTCGCAAACTAAGGCCAAGTCCAACCCATTGCGTCTGCTAGTAGGCAGCAAGAAAGCTGTACGGATCACGCTAGCCATGATCATCCTGACGTCTGTTCAGAATTTTGGATATTTCGGAATCATGAGTTGGCTTCCTCGATACCTTAATACGCAGTTCAACCTCAATTTGATGAGTTCTTCCATTTGGACGGCAGTAACCGTTGTTGGCATGATGTCCGGAATCCTCGTCTTCGGCCAACTAGCTGATCGAATTGGCCGACGCAAGACTTTCTGGATATTCCAAATTGGCGCGGCAGTTTCCGTTCTAGCCTACAGCCAGATGACCGACGCAACCTTGCTGCTCATAGGCGGCTTCGTCATGGGTGCCTTTGCCAATGGCATGCTCGGCGGCTATGGCGCTCTCATGGCCGAGTTGTATCCAACTGAGGCTCGGGCCACCGCACAGAATGTTCTATTCAACATCGGCCGCGGTATCGGTGGTTTTGCCCCAATCGTGATCGCACTCATCGCATCCCAGTACGGTTTCGCTTTCGCTCTGGGGCTTCTGCCAGCAATCTATCTTCTTGCTTTCCTCACCATGTTCCTCGTCCCCGAACGCAGCGGAGCAGAACTCAACTAAGCCCGACAGGCCGCAAGTGCATGCGGCATTCTTCGCGCCCTCAGGCAAAGGAAAACCAATGACCACGCTCTCAACAACTACTCCGCCAGAAATTGTCCAAGACAGCTCCGAGCAGCGGCTGGATCTATTGGCCGATTTGAAAGCCCTGCGACCAACCGAAGGAGACCTGCCGGACGCTCGCTTGGCCCTTCATCGTCCAGCAATATTACGACGTCTCGCGGAATCCCTTGCTGCCCGTATTCCTGCAGGCGTTGACCGTCTCGTAGCCCAGTCAGGGACAGATGCCATTCTCGCCACTGCGGTATCGCTGCACAGCGGCATCGCCTTCGCACTGGTAGATCTCGCTAACCCCGAGATCTTAGGAGAAATGCACCGATCTGAACGAACTCTACTTATCGGATTCGAACTGGACGCAAATACGCCTGGCCTCTTAGCCATCCTCCAGGCATCCGGAACAGCGCCGGAAATGAGCTTGCACGTTCTCGAGACCCGGTACTCGCAGACAGCATCTCCGGACTTGACTACCCACACGCTGTTCGACTTCACTGAACTCTCACACCCTATCCAGGAGAGACACCATGACTGACAACACCGCAAGCATTCTCGAATTCGCACACACCCTCGCCCAACCAGCTGAGGCCAGCAAGATGACCTCTGTCCAAGCACCCACCGTCGCTGAACTTCTGGGAAAGGAACTGGCATCGGCCTTGGGTTCCTCCCCTATCTCCACAGTGGTGGTCTGGGACCAGATCGAGTCTGCAGTTCTTGGCCACGTCGTGGCCCGGGAACTGGATGCTGAATTAATTTACGCCTTCTCAGTTGAGGGTTCACTCGGCCTGTCCGCAGAGCTCCGCTCCGATTCACGAGTGGCCCTGATCAGCTACGACTGGTCCGAGCTCCATGGCCTAAGCGCTTTGGCCAGTTTCGTAGAGTCAAAGGGAGCAACAGTCCTCAGCGTCGGCTCGGTCATTTCTGAACCCAATCTAGAAATCGCAGCCGGAATCAAAACGCATGCCCTAACCGGCAGCCAACTTGAAATACCAGACTCATTAAAGGAACAACATGTCGTCGACAACGGCTGAAACAACTGGAGCCCTTTCGGAGTTCGCCGCTGAGCGGGTCCAATCGCACATTGAGGCATTTGCTTCCGTGTGCGAACCCGCCAGCGGTCCCGGGATCACCCGGCTGGGCTACAGCGCCCTAGAACGCAAGGCCCACGAAATCTTCCAGTCCTATATGGCGGGCCTAGGCTTAGAGGTAAGCACTGACGCTGCAGGGAATTCAATAGCGGAATTACCGGGCCAGGATCCTTCGCTACCCGCCATAGGTACTGGCTCCCACCTTGACAGCGTCCCGAATGGTGGCGCCTTCGACGGCATCGCCGGCGTCGTAGCCGCGATGGAAGTTGCCAGAACGTTGAGCACGGCAAGTCAACCGCCGCGCCACCCCATCCGATTCGTGGCTTTCGCCGCAGAAGAGGGAGCCAGATTCGGCCAAGCCTGCACCGGAAGCCGTATCATATCCGGACTGACCAAGGCCAGGGATCTGCCGGCATTATTGGATCAGGACGGAATTAGTGTCGCTCAGGCCATGGCGGCCCTCGGTATCGATCCTCTTGCAGTTGAGAAAGCCCAATGGAATCCAGACGACTGGGCCGGTTTCATAGAGCTGCATATCGAGCAAGGAAGCGTGCTCACCGACGCCGGCATGCCAATCGGAGTCGTTGACCTGATCTCCGGAAGCACGCGCATTAAAATCGAGATCAAGGGGCGTGCTTCGCACACAGGCGGAACCCCGATGCACCTTCGTGCAGATGCTCTAGCGGCAGCCTCCGAAATCGTGCTGGCGGCAGAGTCCCTTGCAAACGACCCAGGTCACCACGGGACACGCATCACGGTCGGAAAGATGGACGTATTCCCGGGTTCGATAACCACTATCCCGGGAGAATGCCAGCTTCACATTGACGTGAGGGATACGGACCCCGCGCGCCAACGCGTGTCCACATCAGAATTGATTTCACGTGCATACGATATCGCGAGTTCCCGGAAAACCGAGATCAATGTTGAAATACTCGCAGATGCTTCTCCAGTGATTCTGCCCATTGCGATCCGCAACGCAATTACGACTTCAGCAGCATCACAAGGTATTGAGTATCGGGTAATGCCCTCAGGGGCCAGCCACGACACCCAGATGATCAACCATGTTTGCCCTAGCGGAATGATCTTTGTCCCCAGCCAGAACCATGGTGTAAGCCATTCACCGGACGAGCTGACAACCTATTCTGATCTTGCCGTAGGCATCGATCTCCTCACAGTGAGCTTGCGAGAGCTCGATAGTTCCCTCAACACCCAAAATTCCCACTAGGAGCTTGCCATGTCCACAACTTCTAACGTGCCCGTGCTCAGCCCGGACAATGCTCCCTGCGCCGACGGCTGGGAACTGGCCAAATTGCCACGCAAACCACGCCCACGAGCCACCGCCGGTCATTATCAGGTCATAGACCATCGTCCGCTCGGGGACCGCTACATGGCCCTCACGCTGCATGCCCCCGCTATAGCCGAGTCTGCTCAACCAGGCCAATTTCTGATGTTGACCGCTGCCCGCAAGGGTGAAGCCACGCCTGCTTTGCCACGACCCATGGCAATTTACTCTACCGACGATGACAGCGGAAATATCGAAGTTTTCTATGGCGTTGTCGGATCTGGCACAGAACGGCTTAAATCCTTCCGAGTGAGCGAGGAAATGTTCGTTGTCGGCCCCTTGGGCCGGGCATTTGAAATCGAAGAGAATGTACAGCGCGTTTTGCTTATCGGACGGGGAATCGGCACCTGCTCATTGACCACCGTCGCGCAGCATAACGCCAAGCGGAATCTCCAGATCACAGCAGTGACCAGTGCAAGAGACTCTACGGCATTGATTGGCGCGGATTTCTACCGGGACAATGGCGCAAAGGTATATGAAGTTACCGATGTCGAAGGCACAAGCACACCAGAAGCGCTATTTGCCACGCTTACCTCTGATCTTGATTCCAATCCCCCACAGGTCATCATGACTTGTGGTTCAGAAAGACTCACGAAGTTGTGTGAAGCCCTGGCTTCCCGTTGGGATGCGAAAATCCAAGTCTCTGTGGAGGCCCATATGGCCTGCGGCTTGGGCTACTGCCACGGATGCGCTTCAGGGGCTCGCAGTGAAGGAGATGAAAGCCCTCTGATCTGCAACGATGGTCCCGTTTTCTCTTGGACCCCGGTTTCCCCAGAATTGCAGGTCCCATGAAAACGGCCGCTGCACACTGGAGCATCGGCTCATCCCTCGGCGACATGATTCTCACCGGCGTCCTTCCCTATGGTGGCCCGCCAGCTGATGTCCTGATTTCTGATGGAAAGTTCGTTTCTTTCGTTTCCCAGGATCAAGCTCGCAATCCAGAGGCCCAGGTAGTGGATTGCCAAGGACTGATCATGATGCCAGGATTCGTCGACCTCCACACCCATCTCAGAGAACCCGGCGGTGAAGCGGCTGAGACCATCTCGACCGGAACACGCTCGGCGACGGCAGGAGGCTACACCGACGTGTTCGCGATGGCCAATACCGATCCTGTCACGGATTCAGCTGAGCGCGTTCGGAACCTAGTCGCATTAGCCAACCTCCATGGTGCGTGCCGTGTACATCCGGTTGGCGCCCTGACGAAAAACTTGGAAGGAAATGAATCCGCTCCCTACGCAGAAATGGCCGCCGCCGGAGCACACATTTTTTCAGATGATGGCCGATGCCTTGACAACGCCAATCTCACTCGCCAGGGACTTCAAGCTGTTGCCGCATTTGGCGGAGTTCTTGCTCAGCATGCCCAAAGCGCCGATTTGGCAGGTCAAGGACAGATCAATGCCGGTCCAGCTGCCCAATCGACTGGGATTCCGGCGTGGCTGGGAGTTGCCGAAGAAACGATTATCGCCAGGGATGCCATCCTGGCCGCAGAAACCGGTGCCCATTTGCACGTTTGCCATATATCGACGCGTCGATCAGCAGACATAGTCCGCTGGGCAAAATCGCAAGGTTGGCCGGTTACCGCTGAGGTCACCCCGCATCATCTGTTGCTCTCCGATGAGCTGGCAGCTCTTGCAGATACCCGTTACAAGGTCAACCCGCCTTTGCGCTCAGTGGATGACGTGCTGGCCTTGCGCGCGGCGTTGCTGGACGGAACCATTGATGCTGTCGCCACTGATCATGCCCCGCACACTGCGGAAACAAAAGCCAGAAACTGGTGCGATGCTCCCTTCGGAATGACTGGACTCGAGACCGCACTGTCCGTTGTTGCCAAAGTGCTAGAGGATGCAGAACATCTGGATTGGAATCTCGTCGCAGCTGTCATGTCTGAGGCGCCGGCGCGGATAGGCGGTATCAGCGAATTCGCAGGGCGCCCGCTAGCCGTCGGAGAACCTGCCTCATTCTGCCTAATTGAAGATCAGCAGTGGACAGTAACTTCTGAAAACCGGTATTCGAAGTCCGATAATAATCCCTTCCGGGGAAATAGTTTCCGCTACAAAGTTGTAGCGACTGCCCTCGAAGGTCGCCTAGTCCACCTCGCGAATGAAAGCCGTTGACATCACCATGCCACTAATTAGCGCTTCCCATGCAGGTTCCAGAATCGAACACGATCTCATTGGAAACTACGCAATCCCCAGCTATGCGTACTACGGTGTGCACACGGCCCGTGCCGCCGAGAACTTCCAGCTCAGCGGATCGGTGCTCAGTTCGCAGCCCGTCTTCATTGCTGCTCTGGCCGCCGTTAAGCAGGCCGCCGCGATCGCAAATAAAGCCACCGGGCAGCTGAGTGCTGAGAAGGCAGATGCAATCATCTTGGCTTGTGACGAAATACGCTCAGGAAAGTTACACGACCAGTTCATCGTAGACATGATCCAAGGCGGTGCTGGGACTTCGACAAATATGAATGCCAACGAGGTTGTCGCCAACCGGGCTTTGGAACATCTTGGCTACAAAAGGGGCCAATACGAGTTCCTTCATCCGCTCCAAGACGTAAACATGGGTCAGAGTACGAATGATGTGTTCCCGACAGCGCTCAAGCTTGCGTTGGACAACCATATTCTCAGTCTCCTGGAGAGTTTGGCCCACTTGAGACGTGCATTGCAACGGAAAGCGGAAGAGTTCGCCAACGTCATCAAAATGGGCCGAACGCAGCTCCAAGATGCAGTACCGATGACACTTGGACAAGAATTCTTGGCCTATGCAGTAACTCTTGGTGAAGACGAGGCCCGGCTCCGCGAAGGACGCTTGCTGTTGCACGAGTTGAATCTCGGGGGCACTGCCATCGGTACCGAGCTGAACGCTCACCCAGAATACCGTGCACATGCAATCGACGCGCTTAGATCAGCTACCGGGATCGATAGCCTGGTATCGGCTGCCAATCTTGTCGAAGCAACTTCAGACGTTGGAGTCTTCGTTCAGCTGTCTGGGATCCTGAAGCGTGTCGCGGTCAAATTATCCAAAACGTGCAACGATCTCAGGCTTCTGTCCTCAGGGCCACGTTCCGGGTTCAATGAAATCAATCTGCCAGCAAGGCAGGCTGGTTCGAGCATAATGCCCGGTAAAGTGAACCCTGTTATCCCGGAAGCGGTTAACCAGGTGGCTTTCGAAGTAATCGGTAACGATGTCACCGTGACATTGGCAGCCGAAAGCGGACAGCTCCAGCTCAATGCCTTCGAACCAATAATCGCCAGGGCACTCTTTGCGAATTTGCAGCAACTCGGTGCCGCTAGTCGAATGCTGGCAGATAAATGCATCGATGGAATCACTGCTAACAAAGAGTTCCTCGAACAACGCGTTACTGAGTCGATCGGGCTGGTTACTGCTCTCAGCCCACGAATCGGTTACGAGAATGCAACACGTATCGCTCAAGAAGCCCTGATCACTGGGCAAGGAGTGACCGAGTTGGTACTATCATCAGGGCTGCTAACTCAGCAGGAACTTGCGATTGTGCTGTCGGAGATGCTTACCGGTGCGGGGAGGCAATTCCAAGAAGGCCAATCCGCAGAAGCCACATTGTAGTCCGCATGCAATTCAGCGACGTTGGCGAGATGAAGCGCATTTCGCCGACGTCGCGTCGAAAGGGTCTAGCTTGAGCAACCGATATAAGACGAACACCGTCTGTGTCTCCTGTCGCTAGCTTGATCAGTACTCCGTTTCACCCACGTATTTGGGGAATTCACGAAACGGACTTGACTCTTGCACCCTGACTTGGACGGCTTATAGATTGATGGACTATGACCGACAGTTCACAGAAGAATCCGTCCATTACCCGCCGGTTGCCGTTGCTGGTCCTATGCGCAGCCTTGTTCCTTTCAAGCTGTTCGGCTCCAGCCCCGGAATCCGGCGACGTCCAGAAGCCAGTTTCCGACAGCACCAGGCTGGATAGCGTTGTTGAAACCGGAACGTTGAAGGTCTGCACCACCGGCGACTACCGTCCGTTCACCTACCTCGACCCGGATTCCGGGGAATGGTCGGGAATCGACATCACGATGGCGAAAAATCTTGCCGAGACCATGGGCGTCGAACCAGAGTTCATCCAGACCTCGTGGAAAGACTTGATGCCGGACTTCCTCTCCAAGTGCGATATGGCAGTAGGCGGGGTTTCCATTTCCATGGAACGTGCCCAGCAGGCCTACTACAGCGAAGCCACGCTGGACGAGGGCAAGACGCCAATCACCCTGTGCGAGAACGTGGAGAAGTACGACACGATCAAGGAAATCAACCAGCCCGGGGTCCGTTCCATCACCCCGATCGGCGGTACCAACGAGAAGTTCGCCGATGCGAATTATCCCGACGGTGAGATCATCCGCTTCGAGGACAACAACAAGATCTTCGATGAGATCATTGCCGGGCGTGCCGACGTGATGACCACCGATGCCTCCGAAACTCGGTGGGTGGCCAACGAGCACCCCGAGCTGTGTGCGGTGCACCCGGATAAGCCGTTCAATTTCTCCCAGAAGGCCTATCTGCTGCCGCTGGGCGATGACGAGTTCCAGGAGTACGTGAACCAGTGGCTGAACATGGCCAAAAACGATGGGACGCTCGCGGCTGCCGAGAAGCCCTGGTTCGGCTAACGGCCGCCAGAACATGACAATAAGCCAGTGGCCACGCCTCGAACTCTTCGGAGCGTGGCCACTGGCTTCTTCTTTTCCTTGAACTTGCCCGGACCCAGAACTGCTAATGCATGTGGCTGCCACCATTGATGTCAATGGTGGTGCCGGTCAGGTAGGAAGCACCTTCGGATGCCAGGAAGCCGATGACCGATGCGACTTCTCCAGTGGTTGCGGTGCGCCCAATGGGGATCCCCGCGGCAATGGCCGCTTCCTGCTCGTCGGTGCTGCCAACACGGATGTTGGTATCCACAGCGCCTGGTGCAATCGCGTTGACGGTGACGCCGCTAGCCGAGATCTCACGGGCCAGCGCCTTGGTGAAACCGAGGATTGCCGCTTTCGCTGAGGAATAAGGGACCTTGCCGAAGACTCCGCCGCCACGTTGGGCTGACACGGAAGACATGTTGATTACTCGTCCCCATCCACTCTCGATCATTTCCGGCAGGAATGCCTTGGTGACCAGGTACGTGCCCGTGGCGTTGACGTTCATGATCTTGTTCCAGATATCCAAAGTCGTATCCAGGAAATCCACCGGGGAGGTAATTCCCGCGATATTCACTACGGCGCCGGCAGGAGGCAGCTCCCCCGCGGCGACGCGGGCTGCCACTGCCGCTTGTGCGGTGGCGACCGAGGACTCGTCGGCAACGTCGATCTCGTGGCCGAATGCCGGCACGCCAAATTCTTCTGCAATCTCCGCGGCTACGCGCTCGGATGCGGAGTGGTCCAGATCCAGAATCGCTATTCCCCAGCCTTCCCGGGCCAAGTGCCGGGCGGTTTCGATGCCGATCCCCTGTGGCGAGGTGGCACCGGTCAGTACTGCAGTGCGCTGGATTTGATTCATAGGATTCCTGCTTTCAATACGGCTCGCCCGAACAACGATGAGGCGAACTTGGTGGTTGCGGCGCGCTGCCCTGGGCGAGAGCACCAGAAGTTTGTGGTGCACACCACGATAGTTTTGTTTACTGTTGACAGTCAACTGTTAAATTTCTTCTTGACAGGACTTGTGTCGACACTCACACTGCTATTAGTGTTGACTGTCAACAATGAAAGTTGCCCGCATCCCACAACTCACGAAGGGAGCCACCCATGAGCAGTGAAGCTCTAGAAATGCGTGGCCCGATCCACGGCACCAAGGACGCCAAGCGCGTCGCCATAGGCTCCAGCGTTGGCGCCACCATCGAAACCTACGATTTCATCGGCTTCGGCACCGCGGCCGCCCTGTATTTCGGCCACGCGTTCTTCCCGGGCACCGATCCGCTGCTCGGAACGCTGGCATCCTTCGCCACCTTGGGCGTAGGCTTCGCCGCCCGGCCCCTCGGCGGAATTATCGGCGGCCATCTCGGTGACAAAATCGGGCGCAAGCCGGTGCTTGTCACTTCGCTGATCGTCATGGGCCTGGCCACTTTCTTCATCGGTTTGCTGCCCACCTATGAGCAAGTTGGCGTGCTGGCTCCAGCACTCCTGGTTTTTGTGCGCATCGTCCAAGGACTGGCCTTCGGCGCCGAATGGGGCGGGGCAATCCTGATGACCTATGAACACGCACCATGGATGCAAAAGGGCAGGTTCACCGGGATCGTCCAGTCCGGATTCCCGGTAGGGTTGCTGCTGGCCAATCTGGTGTTCCTGCTCAGCGTGCAACTGCCTGGCGACTGGGGCTGGCGTGTTCCGTTCCTTGCCAGCCTCCTGCTGGTCATCGTTGGATTGGTCATCCGCTCGAAGGTCCCGGAGTCGCCTGTGTTCGACGATGTCAAAAACTCAGGGCAGATCGTCAAGTCGCCGATTATGGATGTTATCCGCACCGACTGGCGCAATATCCTGCGCGGCATCGGGCTGCGCATTGCCGAGACCGCAGGCTACGCGGTCTCCATCACCTACATGATCTCCTACCTGCACACCACCGGCTTGGCGGCGAACTGGCAGACGCTGACCGCCTTGAGCATCGCCGCGGCCGTTGGCATCTTCGCGACCTACCGCTGGGGCAGGCTCACCGACCGCGTCGGACGGCGCACCGTCTACCTATTCGCTTGCGCCTTTGCCGCGCTCTTCGGCATTCCGATGTTCCTGATGGTCAACACTGGCTCGTTCCTGATGATCATTGCCACGATCGTGATCTCCTACGCAATCTGCCAGAACTCCATGGCCGGCGCCCAGGGTGCCTGGTTCCCAGAGCTCTTCCAGGCCAAGACCCGCTCTTCCGGCGCATCGCTGGCCTACCAGATCTCAGCCATGGTTTCAGGTTTCACGCCATTCATCACCACCTTGCTCTTCATGCAGTTCGGCTGGATGGGCCCGGCCGCGCTCTTCATCAGCTACGCGCTGATCGGCTTGTGGGCGGCATTAGCCACCAAGGAAACCTGGGGCGCACGCGAACGGCGTCTCGCCGACCAGGCCATCGCCGCGAATCCGCAGAAAAGCTGCGTCTGACCCCGGGCAGCAACCCCGGACACCGACCCGTTGAATTCCTGAAAGGACTTCCCATGGCAATTGCAGCCACCGACAACCAGACGCTGAATTTGGGCCAGCGCACCGAAAGGGTCCGCGACGCCGCCTACCGCATCCGCCACCACTCGCTGAACATGGGCGAGGTGCAGGGCCAAGGATATGTAGGTCAAGCATTGGGCGCTGCGGACATGTTCGCGGCCGTCTACGCGGACCAGCTGGACTTCCGTCCGGCAGAACCGGACTGGGAGGACCGCGATCGCTTCCTGCTTTCCACCGGCCACTACGCCATCGGCTTCTATGCCGCACTGGCCGAAGCGGGCATCATTCCGGTCGAGGAGCTGGAAACCTACGGTTCGGATGACTCAAGGCTTCCGATGTCCGGAATGTCCACCTACACCCCCGGCATGGAAATCTCCGGAGGCTCCCTGGGCCACGGCCTGTCCATCGCGGTGGGCATGGCCCTGGGACTGCGCCACCAGAACAGGACCCAGCGGGTGATCAATTTCCTTTCCGATGGCGAACTGGATGAAGGCTCCACCTGGGAAGCGGCCATGGGTGCCGCCCACCACCAGCTCGGCCAGCTGACCGCCATGGTGGACATCAATGCCCTGCAGGCCGATGGCGCGACCGCCGGCGTGCTGCGCACGGAACCGGTCACCGAGAAATGGGAAGCCTTCGGCTGGTACGCCCAGCGGATCAACGGCAATGACCCGCGAGCGCTGCTGCAGGCCTTCGACAACATCGCGGCCCAAGCGGCCCTCGCCTCGCGCCCCTCGGTCATCCTGTGCGACACCAAGGTAGGCCGCGGCGTTCCGCTGCTGGAAAACCGCGAGAAAGCCCACTTCATGCGCATTGAAGACAACGAATGGCAGATCTGCCGCGACCAACTCACCGAAGGCTTCGAAGGGAGCAACTCCTAAATGTCTGCCACCGCTAAACCACGGCTGAAAACCTCGGCCATGATTGCCTCCTTCGCGGAGCCCGGCCAGAAGACCGCGCCAGCGCCTTTCGGCCATGCCCTGGCCAAGGCGGCCGAGCAGGATCCGCGCATCGTGGGCCTGACTGCCGATCTGGGCAAGTACACGGATATGCACATCTTCGCCCAGCAGCATCCCGAGCGCTTCTTCCAGATGGGCATGGCCGAGCAACTGCTGTTCGGGGCCGCCGCGGGCTTCGCCGAAACCGGCATGATCCCCTTTGCTTCCACCTATTCGGTGTTCGCGGCCCGGCGGGCCTATGACTTCCTGTGCCTGGATATCGCCGAGCCGAACCTCAATGTGAATATCGTGGGCGGCCTGCCCGGGCTGACCACCGGCTATGGCCCGAGCCACCAGGCCACCGAGGACATTGCCATCTTCCGCGGGATGCCGAACCTGACCATCGTGGATCCCTGCGATTCGGTGGACATCGAGCAATCGGTGCCGCAGCTAGCGGCTTGCGAAGGGCCAACCTACCTGCGCCTGCTGCGCGGCAAGGTGCCTACCGTCCTGGATGAATACGACTACAGCTTCGAATTGGGCAAGGCAAAAGTACTACGCGGTGGACGTGACGTCGTCTTCGTCTCCAGCGGCCTGATGACCATGCGCGCGCTGGACGCCGCGAAGGAACTGGCCAAGCACAACGTGGATGTTTCGGTGGTGCACTCCCCCACAATCAAGCCCTTCGACTCGGAAACAGTCCTGAAGGAGGTCAGCGGGGACCGCCTGGTGGTCACACTGGAGAACCACTCGGTCATCGGCGGGTTGTTCGAGACCCTGGCTTCCACCATGATCCGCGGCGGGGTTTCCTCTAAGGTCATTCCCATCGGCCTGCCCGATGAATTCTTGAACGCAGGCGCGTTGCCGACACTCCATGACCGCTACGGGTTGTCGATCAGCGCGATTGTGTCCAAGGTCCTGGCAGCGCTTAGCTAGATCTGCCTCGATCATCTTGCTGATTCGTCTTGGGAGGGTGCAGTGCTCGCACTGCACCCTCCCAAGGCGCTAAAATCAACAGTTAACAATCGACAGTTGAATTCCAATCCCTAGGGGTGCTCCATGGCCATCGCCGATTCTTCCTTGGTAGGCCTTCGCAAGAAGAGCCTGCGCGAGCAGGCCCTGATTGCGTTGCGCCGTGCCATCACCACCGGCGAATTGCAGCAGGGAACCCACCTGGTGGAAACCGAGCTGTCTGCGTCCATGCAGATCAGCCGGGGCACCTTGCGCGAAGCCTTGCGCCAGCTGGAGCAGGAGGGATTGGTGTCCGCCGGAGAACGCGGACGACTGTCCGTTCGCCACCTGGACAACAAGGAAATCCAAGACATCTTCGCGGTGCGCGCCTCGCTGGAAACCCTGGCGGCCACGACGCTGCTGCAGCGCGAAGACCTTACCGATGCGCTCGCGCAGCTGCGCGCCGCGGTCAGCACCATGGAGCAACTCGCGGGCCATGAAATCGAGGAACGGATCGAAGCGGATCTCGAGTTCCACCGCACCCTGTGCCGGCTGTCCGAGAATGACACCCTGCTGCATGCCTGGGAGCAGCTTGAGGGCTCCATCCGCATGTCCATCATGTTCGGCGGCTACGAACGCGGGGTGCGCAATATGGATGTCGCACGCCATTTCAAGCTGGTGGACACCATCGAGGCTGGCGACAGCGCCGCAGTGAGCTCGGAAATCTCCGAGCATATGCGCATTGCCGCCGAAACCCTGATGGGCTCGTAGGAATCTTCTGCGGTCTGCCCATCTCGCTCCTCGAGGTGTTTGTGTTACGCCTCGATGCGGCGGGGCCCAACCGGACTTGTACCGGTTACGGGGATACGGTCTGGGAAAGCTGGATCGGTCATCGAACAAAGCGTTCAGTCGCCCCTGACAATGACGCCGGACGGGAACGTTGATCCGCGCCTTTTTCCACGTGCTGCCCCTCGACTGGTTACGTCGCCACCACGAACCACCAAGCGGAAAGTGATAGCAACACGGATCCTTACTATCATTTTCTAAGAAAGTGATAGTAAGGGAAATTCATACCATCGCTTTGGAGGGACCCATAGCTGGCTCTCTTTACGCCTGGCCTGCGTTCAGCTCCCCTATTTTGAGGTGCCAAGAGCACTTCTGACTGCCGAAAATCCTCATATCTTCTCCGGTGCTGAAGTTCAGCGATCGAGATGACTTGGACTCTGCGCAAATGAAAAAGCTCATCAAGAGCGATTTGACGCAAAAGCTCTCGCTATTGAGACCTCCCTGTCGTCCAGTGACCTAAGCCCAAGTGCACGTTCATTCACATTAATGAAAGTGAACCAACGTACACTTTCGTAAAAGTGTACGTACATTCACTTATAATAATGTGCATATACGTGCACAACAGGAGGTTTCATGAATCGCGACGTTTCGACCCAAAAGGAACTCGGAGCATTCGTGCATGATGCCCGGATGAAACTCGGCCTCACTCAAGAAGCCCTAGCCGACCGCGCAGGCGTTTCGCGCAAATGGCTTATAGGCCTGGAGCAGGGTGTACGCACGAGAGCTGAACTCGGCAAGGTGTTAGATACCTTTGAAGCACTCGGGATATCAATAAATCTTTCTTTCAATGCTGAACTCGAAATCGAGTCATCAGATGAAGACCGCTACCATTCGATAGCTCGTATCTCTCCGGCCGCGTCGGAAGCAATTAGAAAAGCCTCGAGTTTGGATCAGTCCTCTTTCCCAAGATTGGCACCCTCGAACATAGGTCAATCGGCCTTCCGAAAACTAGCCGCATCGGGGCTCGGCGAATCCTCATTCCAAAAGTTCGCCAAAGAACTGCGCAACCAAACAGGCATCCGAAACCTAGCCGCCTCCGATCTCGGTCAATCGGCATTACAACAGTCCCTTAGAAAAGGGTTTCCTAGTTCAGATGCTTCGACTTTCGATCGCAACTCAAGCACCGCGAACGACGAAGGCAGCGAGCAGGATCAAGCACTTCTTGATAATGACGAATGCAATGAACCGGACAATAAAGATGAGAACAACGAATAGGGCCCGCGATGAAAGAACTCGTGACCTTTTTATACGGGCAGCCTGTCGGAATCCTTCAACAAGATCATTCTGGTAACAGAAAATTTCAATTCGTCCCACAAGATTCTAGACAAGCCAGATTGTCCCTGGCAATGCCCTATCGAGAGACCCCTTACCAGCGCTCTATTACTGATCCGTTCATCGAGGGGCTAATTCCGGAAGGCGAAGCTGTCCGCCAGTCGTTCGCTGATGACTTTGGCATTTCGGCAAAGAATCCCTTTGCCTTACTTGAGCATATTGGGTTTGAATGTGCAGGAGCAGTGCAGTTCGTACGGCCGGATGAAATTGACGAGTTAACGGGCTCTTCCGAATTCAGAGTGTAGATACCTAAACCCAACACCACAGCTCACAGGCATGTCATAAATCAATAAAAAGTCGAGGCCTTCACGAGAATGGAAGTTACCACACTAACGATTCTTGAAAGACCTCGACTGTGCACCATTCTATCTATTCCCCAGCGGATCTGACGACTTTCACCGGCCTCGACAGTCTAGGACTAACGGCTATCGCTCAACACATAACCTCAGCCAGGGCTGAGATTCTCTGCGAAGTCACCACCCCAAACCCATGGTGCCAATCCTGCGGAGCCCAAGGAATACCACGCGATACCGTCATCAGACGTATCGCGCACGCACCGTTCAGCTGGCGGCCCACCGCCCTAGCTATCCGTCACCGCAGGTACCGGTGCACGCAATGCCACCATGTCTGGCGTGAAGACCTCACCCAAGCTGTATCACCACGACAGAAAATCAGTAAAACTGGTTTGCGTTGGGCGCTCTATGGCCTGGTCACCCAACACCTTTCAATCTCACGGATTGCTGAAGGATTAGGCGTTTCGTGGAATACCGCCAATGACGCGGTGTTGGCCGAGGGTCAACGGTTACTGATCAATGATTCCACCCGCTTTGACGGGGTCAAAGTCCTTGGCGTTGACGAACACGTGTGGCGTCATACCCGCGACGGGGATAAATACGTAACGGTCATCGTGGACCTCACGCCCGTCATGGAAGACACCGGAGCATCCCGTTTATTAGACATGATTCCCGGCCGTTCCAAGGCCGTGTTTAAGACCTGGCTTGCTGAACGCGATGAAGCATGGAAAAACACTGTTGAGGTCGTCGCGATGGATGGTTTCACAGGCTTCAAAACCGCTGCCGCTGAAGAGCTACCTCAAGCCGTGGAAGTTTTGGATCCTTTTCATGTGGTCAAGCTCGGATCTGACGCGTTGGACCAGACAAGGCAGCGGGTTCAACGGGTGCAGCACGGTCATCGAGGGCGCAAAGATGATCCGCTGTATCAGTGCCGGCGGACCCTGACTACCGGGCTGTCATTGGCTACGGAGAAGCAGAAAGCCAAGGTTGAAGCGTTGTTCAAGAAACCTGAGTATGAGCCGGTTGAACTGGTGTGGAGTGTTTATCAGAAGATGGTTGATGCGTACCGGCAATCGAAACCAGAAGTCGGTCGGTGGGCTATGGGGCAGTTGATTGAGGAGATAGGAACGAAGGTGCCCAAGGGTTTGCCGGAGTTGAAGAAGCTCGGTGGAACTCTGCGGCGTAGGAAGAGCGATATTCTGGCGTATTTTGACCATGTTGGCTGTTCGAACGGTCCTACTGAGGCGTTGAATGGGCGGTTGGAGCATTTGCGGGGTATCGCTTTGGGGTTCCGAAATTTGACGCACTATGTCGCACGGTCATTGTTGGAGACCGGTGGATTTAGGAAGGTTTTACACCCTCATTTGTGAAGAGCCTAGCAGGCTCTTCCGAATTCAGAGTGTAGATACCTAAACCCAACACCACAGCTCACAGGCATGTCATAAATCAATAAAAAGTCGAGGCCTTCACGAGAATGGAAGTTACCACACTAACGATTCTTGAAAGACCTCGACTGTGCACCATTCTATCTATTCCCCAGCGGATCTGACGACTTTCACCGGCCTCGACAGTCTAGGACTAACGGCTATCGCTCAACACATAACCTCAGCCAGGGCTGAGATTCTCTGCGAAGTCACCACCCCAAACCCATGGTGCCAATCCTGCGGAGCCCAAGGAATACCACGCGATACCGTCATCAGACGTATCGCGCACGCACCGTTCAGCTGGCGGCCCACCGCCCTAGCTATCCGTCACCGCAGGTACCGGTGCACGCAATGCCACCATGTCTGGCGTGAAGACCTCACCCAAGCTGTATCACCACGACAGAAAATCAGTAAAACTGGTTTGCGTTGGGCGCTCTATGGCCTGGTCACCCAACACCTTTCAATCTCACGGATTGCTGAAGGATTAGGCGTTTCGTGGAATACCGCCAATGACGCGGTGTTGGCCGAGGGTCAACGGTTACTGATCAATGATTCCACCCGCTTTGACGGGGTCAAAGTCCTTGGCGTTGACGAACACGTGTGGCGTCATACCCGCGACGGGGATAAATACGTAACGGTCATCGTGGACCTCACGCCCGTCATGGAAGACACCGGAGCATCCCGTTTATTAGACATGATTCCCGGCCGTTCCAAGGCCGTGTTTAAGACCTGGCTTGCTGAACGCGATGAAGCATGGAAAAACACTGTTGAGGTCGTCGCGATGGATGGTTTCACAGGCTTCAAAACCGCTGCCGCTGAAGAGCTACCTCAAGCCGTGGAAGTTTTGGATCCTTTTCATGTGGTCAAGCTCGGATCTGACGCGTTGGACCAGACAAGGCAGCGGGTTCAACGGGTGCAGCACGGTCATCGAGGGCGCAAAGATGATCCGCTGTATCAGTGCCGGCGGACCCTGACTACCGGGCTGTCATTGGCTACGGAGAAGCAGAAAGCCAAGGTTGAAGCGTTGTTCAAGAAACCTGAGTATGAGCCGGTTGAACTGGTGTGGAGTGTTTATCAGAAGATGGTTGATGCGTACCGGCAATCGAAACCAGAAGTCGGTCGGTGGGCTATGGGGCAGTTGATTGAGGAGATAGGAACGAAGGTGCCCAAGGGTTTGCCGGAGTTGAAGAAGCTCGGTGGAACTCTGCGGCGTAGGAAGAGCGATATTCTGGCGTATTTTGACCATGTTGGCTGTTCGAACGGTCCTACTGAGGCGTTGAATGGGCGGTTGGAGTATTTGCGGGGTATCGCTTTGGGGTTCCGAAATTTGACGCACTATGTCGCACGGTCATTGTTGGAGACCGGTGGATTTAGGAAGGTTTTACACCCTCATTTGTGAAGAGCCGGAAAAGTCGTTCGGATTGTGTCGCGATCCATCGTGTTCACTGAAATTGATATCGGGAAACTCGTAGATATCCTGTTCATTCGCCGCGATACGATAGTGAAGAACTCGTTGAAGAACCGGTCTAGGTATTGGCATTAATGGATGCGATACGTGGCGCTTGAAATACCATCTTCATTCCGTAATCCGGTGAGCGATGACCTGCCAAAAAGATCGGTGTGGATCACCCTCATGTAATTCGGCATGCAAATCATATAATCGTCCAAGGTTCGCGGAAGCTGCTCCCACGAGTTCTCCGAACTCGGCAGTCGAGTGACAGAGCTGGTCCTCCGGTTTCAGAAATTATCGAACTGTTATCTGCAATCCTTCAATTCAACTGCTTGAAGGGTGAAGCTGCTTATCGGATATGTTCCGGAGTTTGGAGATATTTTATGGGATCAATGAACACACGCGGAATTACTCGGAAGCCACAGATATTCGTTACTCCCAATCCCGCTGGGCCGAACTAGATGAGTCAGTAAAAACATCGAAGTCGGTGGAAGCGAATTCCTTTACTCGGGACCTTGCTCGCGTGGCGAAACGAGTTGCCTGCGTACGTGCTGAACGTCATTCTATCCGTCTGAATATCATGGGTCCTTAGGATTTAGCGCTCCTCAATGGATCCGGTTATTCAAACCCACGTCCAAAATTCATTATAGTTGCTAAGCTCTACTAATTTTCCGCTAACGAGAACCAAAATCTTAGACCGAGCCGTAGGTGGCGATCGTTGACCTTTCCGAATTCGCCAGAAATAAAGCCATCGCAAAGGTGTGCCACGTTGAACGTTTCAATGCGATCACCGTACGCACTGTCATCTTGTTAATAGCTCAGTACTGCTACGACTGGTTCAGCTCAGGGAATTTCGTTGGTACGTCCAAGCTACCGAGAACAGCCTGACGTAGTGGACTACCGGATCTTCATCGTCAGCATTCAGCTAGCAATGAGAGCATGGCACTATTTTTCCGAACTGGAAAGAACCCTCAAACGCATGTGATTTGCAAAGAGAAACTCCTCTCCGTCCTCTACGCAAAGAAACGAACCACTTCAATTCGGCAACAACCACGACACCACAAACTGACATCACCTTTGGCCTCCATATAAGATTTACAGCTTCAAATTGGGCTTTATGCTCGACTTTTTTCACCAAAGAAATCTAAACTGTCGCTACTCTGGCTAGACTGATCAAAACGTCACCATTCCTGCGCATGAAAAGAGAAAATAGCTTGAAAGAGCATGAGTTCGGTATTGTTCGTCAATTGCTTGATGGCTTCTTAGCTGGTGGACAAACTTTCGGTGAGGCAAGTAAAGAGGTCGTACGTTCTTTAGAGCAACTCATCCCGGATGTTCGATCCGCAGTGTCCGTATTAGTTGATGAACGTCGAGCTGAAATCGCTCGTCGCGAAAAGCTACGCGAAGCAGATGGCAACACTTCTACCAGTCGTGACGTTCTTGAACTCGGGTGGTACACAGGACCTAAAGAAAATGGCGTATGGTCCCAACTTGGCGAGCGCATGCAGCAGTCGGGACTGGCCGATGCCATCGGCGAAATCGACAAGTCGACCGATGCAATCGTCTCCTCACTAGCCGAACCTAGAGTCTACGACGCAAAGCGCCTCGGCCTAGTTGTTGGCAACGTTCAGTCAGGCAAAACCGCGAATTTTTCAGCGGTCATCGCCAAAGCCATCGACGAAAAATACCGCTTCGTTCTGGTTCTTTCAGGAATCCACAACAATCTCCGCAAGCAAACCCAAGAGCGATTGGAACGAGACCTTGGGATGGAGGACGGCGGACAAGGGTGGTACCGCCTCACCGACCCTGACGGAGACTTTGGTCGGGCCCACATCCGCAACGCCGGTGTGGTCGTCTCAACGCATGAAAAGATCATTGCGGTTGTGAAGAAAAACGGATCCCGCCTTCAGAATGTCTTGGATTTCTTGCGCTCCGTTGACGAACAAACTCGAAAAAATACACCTGTCCTAATCGTGGACGATGAATCGGATCAGGCCACGCCGGATTCATCAACCAAACCGGAAAATGATCCCACCAAGATCAACAAACTCATGCGTGAGATTTGGGCTGAAGTACGCAATGGTACCTACATCGGCTACACAGCAACCCCTTTCGCCAACATACTCATGGACCCAAATAGTGGTGCAAACGATGGTGAGTTGGTTCAGCTGTACCCGAAAGATTTTATTCACGTTATGACAACCCCGAAGGCCTATTTCGGTGCTGAACGGATCTTTGGACTAGAAAGTTCACCCGACGCCAAACTGCCCGACGTGGTCCGGGCCATCTCCAAGGAAGAGCTTGAGCATCTAGCCCCTGCGAAGGGGGGATGCCCCACAATCACAGAATCACTGGAAGACGCGATTCGCTGGTTCGTAGTTTCTGCTGCTATTCGCCGAACACGAGAGCAAGCCAAAAAGCATTCAACAATGCTCATACACACGACCCATCGAGTCGACCCACACTTCGCAATGCGTGACGAGGTCGAAGCCTTCCTTGCCCCGTTGCAGCGAGCCGCCCGCGAAGAGGACGTGGAATCTTTCCTAGATACATTCCACGATGAGCGTGACCGCGCGGCAGAGCTTTACACCGGTGATTCAGATGCCCCAAGCTGGCAGTCCGTGAAAGCAGAAATTCCAAATGTCCTGCGTTCGCTGAGAATCTCCGTAGACAATGGTTCCGCGTCCGAAACGGAGCGACTGAGTTACCCTGACGATAATCCCCAAACAGTAATCGTTATCGGTGGTGGAACGTTATCACGTGGTTTGACTCTTGAAGGATTGTTCGTATCCTACTTCACACGCACTTCAAGCGCCTACGACACATTACTGCAGATGGGACGTTGGTTCGGTTACCGAATCGGCTACGAAGACCTTCAAAGAGTATGGCTCAGCCCTGGCCTTGAAGGCGACTACCGATTCTTGGCTACGGTCGAAGAGGACGTCCGCCAAGAGATCCGTCGTATGGCAGGCTCTAACCAAACACCGGAGCAGATCGGTGTCCGAGTTCTTTTGCATCCCGGAAGACTACAGGTCACCAGCGCGGCAAAAATGAAGCATGCCACGGTCGCTGAAGTTGATTTTGAAGGAACACGTCTGCAGACAACGCTTTTCGACGTCACAAATCCATCGGTCCACAATGAAAACGTAGAAGTTGCGCTTCAGTTAAGAAGCCAACTTGCGAAGTACCGGAAGGCCGAGGATTCTTCGCTATACGCTGACGTCCCAATCCACGAGCTAGGTGACTTCTTTAGCAACTTTGCGGTGCACTCGCGTTTCGAGGAGAACTTCACTAGTGCGTACCGCTGGGCTGCCGAAAACATGCCACAAAAAACTTGGAACGTGGTCATACCTGATAGTAACGGTGACGAGCCATTCGAGTTGATACAGCGCACACCCATTGGTGCGGATCATGCAACGGATTTAACTCACATCAATATTAGATCGCTGATGGCAGGTGGAGATATTCTCCGAGATTTCGAAGCGTACTTCGACCGGAAACATGATTTAGGTGCAAACGCGAAGCACAATCAACAGCTGGAGTTGCGACGAGATCGAGATGGTCTCGACGGTAGAGGGCTATTGATCCTTTACCCAATTTCAAGAAATTCAAAAGTCCAAGGCGAGAGAAAACACCGCCGAGACATGACGGAGGTCTTGCACGAAGTCGCGCCCACGTTGCTAGAGGATAGTAACTTGCCGATTATGGGTGTCGCATACATCGCGCCTTTGGACAGTCGAAACGAGCTCGAAGTACCGCGCGGAACTCGAATCAGGGTCGTGCCAGAGTTCGGCGAGTCTCATGACGAAATTGACGACATTCAAGACAACGAAGGCAGCTACACAGGATGACTACTATGAGGTCTCGCGAATATTTCCTTGAGCTAAGTGACGCCCATTCTCTGCTCAATAAGAATGAAGCTGACGTCAAGACCATACGCGATCGAGAAGAACCACATCGCGCCTGGGTTGGTTTTGATCAGAATGGCAATGCAGTTGCCTACTTTGAGGCTCCCTCTGAATCGGTTCGCTCATTTTCCGTCAGCAAAGTTATTGATGTAACTGCGACACAGGTTGCGGTCGACAGTACCGGTGAAGACGTAGATTGCATAAAGATTATTTGTCGTGAGCCTAGACTCAACGAAGTCTTTTATGTCTTTGTGGACGAGCTGCTAGAACGTCTTCTGGGCGAGGTCAACCCCTCAGCCGTTTTACAGGAGTCAGCGTCTGACTGGCGACGTTTACTTCAGCTCGCGACTTCAGGGTTCAATATTAACTTCGCTAGCGGTCTCTACGGTGAACTCATATTCCTGGAACAGAGTGTGAAAGCAGTAGGGCCAATCGCGCTGGAAAGTTGGCAACGCTCAGAATTTGATATCCACGATTTCGTTTCTACAGGTTCGCGGGTCGAAGTAAAAACTTCCAAGTTTCAGACTGAGTCCGCGGTCTCAATCCATGGCCTAAAACAACTCGCAGTGCCCATGACTGCGACGTTGACCCTAGCCGTCGCTGAAATTGACAACAACAGTGGCGAACATATTGATGATGCAATTAGGCGGATTCTAGAGCTTGGGGTTGATCGGGAACAGCTCGTTGGGAAACTCGAAAAGGTCGGATATGTCATTGGCATGCCAGACGCCCAGAATTTCCGGTTCAGTATCGTTTCCTGGCGGTTCTGGGAAATTACCTCTGAAAGTCCGGTGCTGAGTTCGACAAGCCTGGCGCAGGTCAATGTGGACGCAATTTCCAGCGTGAACTACAAACTTCACCTTGCTGCACTCGGCGCTGCCGATACCCATTTTGACTTCGATCGACTTGCGTTAGGAGACCAGAAATGACCCTATCGACCCTAAATCGCTATTCAAAACCGCGCGGTGCAGGAGATCAAACAAGTGGCGGTCGCGGCAAACTTCTGCGTCCAACTTCTGACCTCTCCCGCGTAGGAATCGTAGTCCGAGAAACCTTACAAAACTCTTGGGATGCAAGGGACCCAGACTGGGATCCAGCTTATGGAGTACGCGTCTACAAGGTGAAAGAAGATGCTCGCAGAATTCTGCGTGAACGAATTTTCACGAATTTACCTTCTTCCTTGAAAGATCTGGGGTCCAGTCTCAATAATCCAAACCTTCACGCGATTGAGATCTTTGATCGCGGCACATCGGGATTGAATGGGCCCTACCGCGCAACGGAAGTTGCTGAAGAGGGTGGGCCCAATAACTTCAATTCATTCGTCTTTGACATCGGAACCACCAAAACTTCCGAATCTTCCGGAGGCACTTTCGGGTTCGGTAAGACTGCAACCTTTGAAGTGTCACGCGTTCACAGCGTTGTGTATTGGACCCGTTGCCTGAACGATGAAGGCCAATACGAGCACCGTTTGATTGCTGCTTGCTTACATGAGCCATACGCAGAAAATCAGATGCGCTACACGGGAGCACATTGGTGGGGCAATTTAGTTCCGTCAACTTCAAATCCTGCACTTACCGACATTGTTCCTATTCTTGGTGAAGAAGCTCAGAAATTAGGAGAGCTCCTCTTTCATTTGCCGTTTGGGGACGATGGTGACAACCATGAAACAGGGACCTCGATCCTGATCCTAGAACCCGTAATTTCGGTGGAGGATGTACTTGAGGGAGAGCTAGAAGGCGAGCAAGCTCCGTTAGTTCAGGTCGCTGTCGAAACAGATGATCACGTATCCGAACTGCTCAAGCAGATCTCGGAAGCGCTGTCTATGAATTCATGGCCCAAGACTATTCCGCTTGATGACGATAACCTACCGATGCTAATTGAGCTGTATCGGAACGAGGATGAGCTCAAAGTCGCCGAGCGAATCCGCCAAGAGAGCGAAATCTATGCAAACGCGCTCATTCATGTTCGGACGCAACAGGGCCAGCAAACCTACGAAGAAGGGCGCGCAGTTCCAGCCGGGATTCTGGATGAAAAAACGATTCCGATAACCCTACGACCGCCAAAAAAGCCTGGAATTTCCCAGATGGATTACTTTGGTACGCGACGAGACCGAACTGTCGGTCACCTTCATCTGTCGCTCAGGCTCAAGACTCCTCTTGGGGCGCCCTCATCTCAGCGTCAAAATGCTCTTTGCCTCATGCGATCCGAAGCAGAGCTCGTTGTTTATTATGATGACGACTTTCTCTTCGAAGATGAAAACTTTGAATGGCATGGGGTCTTCAAACCAACACCGGAATGCGACAAACACTTCAGCGCGTCAGAGCCACCAACTCATGACAGTTGGAATCCTCGCTCTGGCACTGATAACGAGATTTCGGCCTATGTGGTTACCCGGACATTGAATAATATTCGGTCCAAGACGCGCGAGTTCCTGTCCGTCCACCAATCGCCGCAAAAAGAAACCACTCGATCAGTGCGAGAAGTCGCAACAGGACTGCGTGAATTCGTACCATTCGGCAGAGTTGATGAAATGGAAGAAAGGAACCTCAAAGGTGACCAACGCCGAGGACAAGCCAACAAAGCATCTTCCAGTGTGCAAGTCGAAATCCTAGGCAGTGGAGCCACAAATGATCGGCGAGGACAACAACTTCAAGTGCGTGCCCGGTCGAAGGCAGGTAACAATGTGCTCGTCAAAGCGAACATCTTTGCGCTCACGGCTGAGGGGCGGATGAAGCTTACTGACGAGGAAGCCGAAGTGTTATAGCTCCGAGACGGGCAACAAATTGCTGAGGGCCACTCCCACACAGTTGAGGACGGCGCCGTCGTCGACCTCGCGTTCCGAACGCACATTGTCGCGACCCTCGAAATAGATTTGCAAACGGAGGAAGTCAAATGAGTAAGGTAATTTTTTACCCATTTCCTCGATTGCAGTCCGTCCAGTGGACAGATTTGTCGGCAGACATGGACGGAGAAACGTACACATTCGAACAGCTTCCTGATCTATGGGACTCGAACTCAGAGGTCACTTTTCGCGTTTCGGCCGTTGTCGAAAAGCTGCTCTTCGAGAGTATCGATATTGACTACGCCTCTGCCCGTCTCATCATCGAAGTCACGTGTCGAGATACTGCTTACTCTCTGACAGAAGAGGTTGCGTTCACTCGCAAAGTCGATGCCACAGACGCGACTGCGGAAATCACGATTACTGGAAGCGCCGTTTCTGAGAGCATAGAAATTTCGACTGCCATTATCGCTTCCGTGGATGATCAACCTTGGTTGCGTCGAGGTGTGCTGGCAGAAGGCCCTACGGCACGAGTAGCTCTGAACTCTGATCTAGTCGGCTTCCCGACAAGCGCATTCTCATTTGAGGAGGAACAGCTTCCTGCTGCCCCGTGGCGACTGACTGTGACTGCCGAGGACATCGAGGCGCCGTTTGCCCACTCAGTGCGCTTGGAACTTAACGAAGATTTTCAAGTAGTAAGAGAACTCATCTCAGGCAAAGCGAATCCTTCGGTACATGCCGAACTCGTCTCCTCCATCACCCGAGTTCTCATTGGCACGGTCGCAGGCATCAAATTCTCGTCAAATGACTCACGGTCGGCAGAAGAGGTCGCGACAGAAGCACCAAATTCCATTGCGTCAGCCGCATCAAGGGCTTCACAGCAATATCTCAATTGCTCGTTGGATTCAGCCATGGGCATGTACTTCCGGCAGCCCGACCTTTTCGACTACAAATTATTGACCGGTTCAGACCTCTACAGGATCAAATAATGAATACCTCAAGATCTCTTCCTCGGCTTGAATTCAAAGATGCGAACAAGTTGCGCGACGCACTGCTTAGTCGAGCAAAAGCCTCTACTTTCGACCGTTCTCTTTTCGAAGAGTACCTCCTTAGCCCCAACGCGTTCCCAGCTACTGGCCCTGTCCGTATTCAGGAGGATGAACTTCTCGATTTTAGGAAGGGTTGCGTTGAGGCTTCCGAACAAGCGATGAATTCAAGCGGAGACTTTAAGGCTGAATTCGATCTGGCGGTTGGAAAACAGATCTCAAATTGGGAATCGATGGCGGGTAGCGACTTCGGTGTCGCAGCCGTTTGGGATTTCATCACCTTAGTCTTACTACCTGACCTCGCGCTTCAGAGATTCAATTTGCCTGAAGACGACCAAAGCGAAAACCGGACAGCCCGGAGCCGGTTGTCCGGTGGGAATCGACGCCACGTCCTGCAACGGCTTTGGAAACGGCATGTGGTGTTCGGATCGCAAATCGTCGGAGCACGAATACTCACGGAAGACGACTACGGCTCGTTGTTGGAACGCAAACTGACTCTTGAGCATCGTCAGTTGGCCCGAAAAGTTGCCGTGAAGGTAGTAAATAGTGGCTTGCAAGGTTCTACACGACGCGACTACACGCGTGCGGTCACTAGAGCGCTCGTGCAGATGTCTGGTGTTGTTCAATTTAGCGATTCAGATCTCGACCATCTTGACCATGCGGTGGATCATGCGGATTCAGTCGCAAGGCAAAATGGCTCCCGTCCGATCGCCATCGACGTTGTCATCCCTGCTACCAAAACTCATGCTTTGCCAAAAGCGCGAATTCGGTAATTACAAGCTCCGGAACGGATACATCCGCTCCGGAGCTTGCCACTGCTGACCACAAGGACCCTACTCATCCTCGGACGAAGGTGGCGTCCAGAGCTCTCTGAACCGATCCTGTCTTGACGGCCACAAGAATTCCAGGTCTTCCTCTTTGGCCTTGATGAATTCCATGCCTACACACCTGTTCCCAAGTCGCGTTAGCCTGATGCTGTCCAAGTCGAGCTGGTCTAGCTTGTTGCGATCCAAACGTTCATATTCTCCAAGCTGGAACACTTGAGACAGAATCCAGCCTCCTAGAATGACCTGACGATGTTTAGACATAAGTTGCTTATTTCCGTCGCCGGTCAAAATGGCATCCATCCGTTGACCGGATTGAGTCAGTTCAAGCTCAAACGTCCGATCACCGATATCCTCGAATGCCGTTTTCCACGTTGAACCGACTTTCTGAAGTTTGGAAATGGGATCGCCGGCATCGTTGGTGCCGAAGAAAAGTGGAAATTCCTGATGGAAGTTGCGCGGATCGGGAATTTTGATTTCAACTTCATTCACCGGACGTCGAGTGTCCGATCCTTTGTTCTTAGGCGCTCCGAGGCGTACGTTCAGACCTGATCTTGCGTCCACTTCGCCGGCGGGTGTTTCACCGTAATCGGATAGTCTAAAGATCGGGAAGATGAAGGTCTGACCTACGCTAGTCGAGTCTGGTCCGCTCCCGTACGTCACCGATTCTGATGAGCGCGTTTTCTTTTTCAAACGTGCCTTCGGCGCAACGTTTCTATCAACCACAGTGAAGGTGTCGCTGTCCGGCTCGGGTGCGGGCACAACCGTCGGGGTATCATTCGCATCCAGTCCTTTGACATCAAAAAGGCCATCCTGTGAGCGCTCGTCGCTTTGCTCCTCGGATACCTTGGATGGCAGCAGCTCAGCCAAATCCCCCTCTAACAAGCGCATCAATGAAGCATGAGGGTCGACCAGCTGACGGACTGCGAACTCATCAACTATGTCGCCACCATTGTCGCTTTTCTTCGTATGCACGAAACGCATGTACAAGGTTGAATCGGCAGGGGTGTACTTGTATTCGTTCTTACCATCGCTAAATTGGAGGGAAGAAATACGCTTCGATTCGTCCGGTGCCACATAGCGGAGATTGCTTTCATCCATAAATGAGTAGTCAGACTCACCCACATAGACTCGCCCGTCTTTCAGCGGAGACAGGTAATGGTAAAAAATATTTGCAAACGCTTCTTCAGGAGCTACACCGGCTCCGGCTAACAAGTTCTGCGTCGACCTCAGCTTTTGGTTTCTAAGCTCTGCGATTCTGCTAACCAGACGCTGATACTCGCCGTCCTTGATCCAAGCAGTCCAGCCTTCCGTCGTAGCGACGCTCTTGAATTGCATGATTTTTTGCATCGAACTTGAAGAGTTGAGGAATGTCTTGATGCCGACCAAGTCGCGTTTCCCTGAAACTGAACTTGGAACCATCACGTCGTACGGGTCATTACCCTTGTCCACAACAGATCCGCTAAAAAATCGGGCGAATACCGTTTCTTGATACTTAGAGGATATGTACGCCGTATGATCGATCGTTCCGTCAGACTTTTGCCTGAACAACGCAGATAGGGAACCAAGAGCCTTGATTGCCGCTACGTACTGCTCACGACTGTCCGAGCTGTATTGTTGCCAAATAGTTGTCATAGGAACACTCATTTCACTAGCTGGCGACATTGTTTATACAAGTCATCGTAGATAACCACTGCCCCAATTAGCAATGGATCTGAAACGCGCTTAGCAATGCTGCCTCCGATGCAACGGGTATCTTTTGGCACTTGCTCAATGCGGTTTTTCGGGATCGCATAGGTTCAGAACTGCCTAATGATTCGCCGCTTGGATCTCCAAAACCGCAGACGAGTCGCGCCAAACACGAGGCAGGCTCCGCAAATTGGCAATTCTAGTTATCTCAGCATAAGAGAGATACTGATAACCGTCACCGCGCGCGTTGAACGCCACACAGGTAGAATAGAGCCCTTCAAAAACGACCGGATCGGGTGCGGTGAGTTTCGTGACACGGGCAGCTTTTCTCGTATTTTTGTTCTAGAATATAGGTGATGAAAAACAACAGTGAACCCCGTGTAGCAGGCTTCTTCGCAGGCGTCGGCGGCATTGAACGTGGCTTCGATCGCGCCGGCTTCAATTCCGTCTGGTCGAATGAACTAGACCCTCAGGCCTCGAAAACATATTCGACGAACCATGCAAGCGAACTTGTTGTGGGTGACATTGGCAGTGTCGATTCCGCGGATGTTCCTGCTGTTGACGTCATCGTGGGCGGCTTTCCTTGCCAGGCTTTTTCCGTAGCTGGTCACCGAAAAGGATTCCAAGACGAACGAGGCGAAGTCTTTTTCGAACTAGCTCGCATCATTCGTGAGAAGAAGCCCGAAGCAATCTTCATCGAGAACGTGAAGAATCTGCGGGGACATGACGGCGGAAATACTTTCAAGGTCATCATGGCCAATTTGGAAGATGCTGGCTATCACCTGACTAGCAAGGTTTTGAACGCAGCAGAGTACGGCAACGTTCCACAGAGCAGGGAACGAATCTATATTGTTGGTTTCCGCGACGAGCAGGTAGCCAAACGCTTCGAATGGCCAGAAAAGCTTCCTCTGACAAAGAAAATTTCTGACATCGTAGATCTCGACAAGAAGGTCGACGACAAGTTCTACTACACAGCCGAAAGCTTTCCTCGCTACGCAGAAATCGTCGATGAGATCACGGACGCATCAACTGTCTACCAGTGGCGAAGGCAGTACGTCAGAAAGAACAAGTCCAACTTGTTCCCGACTCTGACCGCAAACATGGGAACTGGCGGCCATAATGTTCCGCTAGTTCTAACCAAACATGGCATTCGCAAGCTAACACCCGAAGAATGCTTCGCGGTCCAGGGATTTGAGGATATTCGCCTCCCGGAAGGCATGGCTCGCTCACACCTGTACAAGCAGGCTGGAAATTCCGTAGTCGTCCCCGTGATCGAACGAATCGCTCGTCAAATGAAGATCGCACTAGATAACGACTAAACAGCGCTTCGGGGCGCAAGAATTTCGCCCCAGCTGTTCTGCCAAACATTTCCATGTTGGTTTGAACAGCTGAGGCGATTTCTTTGCCTGCGCACCTACCTAGTGAGCTAGCCTTCGACGCGCTGCACCTTACCTACCAAGAACACGTAGGAAAGAATGCCAACTGCCGCGATGACCGTCATGTAAATGAAGGCAGGACCGAAGTCAGTCGCCGAGACCAGCAGGCCAATCACAATTGGGGTGGCAATCGAGGACAGGTTGCCGATGAAGTTGAACATGCCACCGGTCAAACCAATCAGACGTGACGGTGCCAGCGCAGAAACCAACGACCAGGTAATCGATGCCAGACCATTGCCGAAGAAGGCAATGGACATGAACGTGATGACCAGGGCAGTGCTGTCGGTGAAGATTGCCCCGATCATGCTCATGGAAAGCAACAGGCCGGTGATGATTGGTAGCTTGCGAGAAGTCCCCAGACTTACTCCACGCTTGAGCATGAAGTCAGAGAGAACACCACTGATCAATACACCCACCAACGCTGCAACAAACGGCAGTGACGTCAAGAAACCAGTCTTGATGTAGTCCATGTGGCGGTAGGTCACCAAGTAGGTTGGGAACCAGGTCAAGAAGAACCACAAGGTAGAGGTCAAGCAGAACTGACCAATGTAGATGCCCCAGAGCTTGCGTCGGCCCAGCACCAGAGCGAATTCTGCTTTACTCAGCTTTGCAGCAGGCGCCTTGGCCTGCGCGCTGCCCAAATCAACCAGTCCGCCACCCTCTCGGATGTACTGCAGTTCAGCAGCATTGGTCCGCTTGGAATCCACCGGATTGCGGTACATGAAGAACCAGATCAAGCCCCACACAATGCCAACAGCACCAGTGACAACAAAGACCCAGTGCCAGGTCAGCGCATGCTGCAACCACAGCAGAACTGGGGTCAGAAGCGCAAGACCAATGAATTGGCCCGAGGTGTAGAAACCAATGGCGGTGGCTCGTTCACGTTCTGGGAACCAGGCGGTGACTACCTTGTTATTGATTGGGTACGCAGGTGCTTCAAAACCACCAACGGCCAAACGCAAAACGATCAAGGCAACGAAGCTTCCAGCCATGCCCATAAAGATGGTCGCTACGGACCAGAGCACGAGGCAGATTGGGTACAGCAGGCGGGGCTGTACCCGGTCTACCAACCATCCGCCAGGCAGCTGCATGGCGGCGTAGGTCCAGCCAAAGGCAGAGAGCAACAGACCTTGCTGAGCCGTGTCCAGGCCGAATTCTTCGGAAATCAAGGGTGCTGCAACGGAAAGGTTTGATCGATCCATGTAGTTGATAACTACGGTGAGGAACAACATGAACGCTACGGCGTAGCGCATCTTTGTTGCTTTGTCAGTGCTCTTAAGTGTGGCAGCTGACGACACTGTCGACTGAGACATTCGATTTACCATTCTGCGAAGGATCCGTCCTTGTGCCGCCAAATTGGGTTGCGCCAGCGGTGACCTTCAGCTGCGCGTTCAATGACGTACTCTTCATTTACATCAACACCCAGACCCGGGCCGTCAGGGATGGCGACCATGCCATCCTCATAGGCGAAGACCGACGGATCATTGACGTAATCAAGGAGATCGTTGGATTTGTTGTAATGGATTCCCAGGGACTGTTCCTGGATAAAGGCGTTGTATGCGCCGGCATCAATCTGCAGGTTTGCTGCCAGAGCGATTGGACCCAGCGGGCAGTGCAACGCTACGGCCACGTCATAGGCTTCAGCCATGGCCGCGATCTTGCGCGCTTCGGTGATGCCACCGCAGTGCGAAGGATCAGGTTGGATGATATCTACTGCTCCACTGGCCAAGACATCCTTGAAATCCCAGCGAGAGAATAGACGCTCGCCCAAAGCAATAGGAGTGCTGGAATTGCGTAATGGCTCCAGCATTGAGTTCACGTTTTCGCTGAGCACTGGCTCTTCAATGAACATCAACTTGTAGGGTTCTAGTTCCTTGAGCAGGACCTTGGCCATAGGTTTGTGGACACGGCCGTGGAAGTCCACACCGATGCCTACGTTCTCGCCTACCGCGTCACGAACTGCCTGAACGTTTTCCAAGCAGCCCTGGACCTTGTCCCAGGTATCGATGTACTGAAGTTCTTCGGTACCGTTCATTTTCACCGCGGTGAAGCCACGGTCAACAGCGGCCTTCGCTGCGGCAGCGGTGTCCGAGGGGCGGTCGCCACCAATCCATGAATACACACGGATCTTGTCGCGGACTTTGCCACCCAGCAGCTCGTAGGCAGGAACACCAAGTGCCTTGCCCTTGATGTCCCAAAGCGCCTGGTCGATACCGGCCAGCGCACTCATCATGATTCCGCCACCGCGGTAGAAACCGCCACGGTACATCACGGTCCACAGGTCCTCGATGTTTCGTGGATCCTGGCCAATGAGGTAATCAGAAAGTTCTTCCACAGCCGCAGCTACGGTTGATGCACGACCTTCAAGAACTGGTTCTCCCCAGCCGGAAATTCCCTCGTCGGTTTCGATCTTCAGGAAGAGCCAACGTGGTGGCACCATGTAAGTGGTCAGTTTGGTGATTTTCATGCAGACATCCTCATCTCATGGATCGTTTGGTAAGCGTGGACAATCTTGTCCGCTCTAGTTTTCAAATCTTCTAGGCTTCGTCCCGCTTTGTAGAGCGAGGAGCCAATACCAAATCCGGTGGCACCGGCTTCAACCCATTGCTGCATGTTCTCCTCGGTAATACCGCCTACTGGTATCAGGCGAATCTCTTTGGGGAGCACTGCGGTCCAGGCTTTGAAGCCCGCCAAGCCAACTTGCTCGGCCGGGAAAATCTTTACGTTTGTGGCACCAGCTTCGATGGCGTCAAAGGCATTGCTCGGAGTCGCGGCTCCGGGGAATGATTCCATCCGTAGTGCCACGGTTTCAGCGATAACCGCGACGTTGGTATTTGGCGAAACGATGATCTGTGCGCCCGCATCGTGGCAAGCGCGAACCTGATCCACGGTGAGTACGGTCCCGGCACCAACAACGGCGTCCGCAGGAAGTGTGCGGCGCAAGATTTCGATACTCTTCAGTGGCTGTGGTGAATTGAGCGGTACTTCTAAAGAGCGAAAACCCCTGGCATAGAGGCATTCACCGACGGCCTGCGCTTCAGCCGGGTCAAGGCCACGCAAGATGGCGACAAGCCCGGAGGGACGCAACGAGGATGGATCTTCATTCACGGCGTGAGCCTTTCTATAAGAGTTGTTGGCGAGATAAATGACTTAGACCGAGGTGGTCTGAAACATGCCGAGCGCACTGGCCACGGCCCAGACTCCACGAGGCGCGGTGCCCTGCAGTGCGCGGACTTCGGTGACACCAAAGACCTTCAGCGCCCGTGTGTACCTGGCGCTCAATTCTTCATTGCCGCAGATGGTCAGCGCTGGAAGTGCTGAGTCATGCCAGGCACCAAGTACCGAACGAATCTCGGCACCAATCATCAATCCGGACAGATAGTCACTGACTTCGGTTCGCTCCAAACGTCCGGTGAGTACCAAGGTGCGCGCCGAGAACGACGTCAGCATGAGGTCCGCATCCCCATTCGAAGATTTGGAGATGTTCACCCCACGCTCAAAGGCATCCCAGCTCACTGAGTCTGTTGGCTTGATCAGTTTGGACAAGATGGACTGGGTACTGAGCAACCCGAAGGTCTCCCCCGTCATAGAGGTAGAGAATCCCGTGATTGTCCGCCCTTGAACTGTGGCCCACTTTGAGTGGGTGCCGGGGAGCAAAAAGAGCTGTTCCGCTGCGTCATCTGTAGCCGTGTCTCCAAGCTCGATTGCGCCGAGAATCTGAGTCTCTTCTCCACGCATGACATCGGGAAGTTCTTTGAGGTCTAGGACGCCGGGAATGATGTACATTCGTCGGTTCTCGGCAATCTGGACCGAGGCTAGTTCAAAGGTGGGGTCTGCCAAATCGGCGGGCACAGGACGGTAGGTTGCTTCAACCCAGCCCTGCTGGCTGCCAATCATTCCGCAAGCAATCACGGGGGTCTGCGGATAGTCTTCCAGCCAGTTATCGCATAGTTCGACCAGGGCCTGCTCGAATGCTTTATTCAGTGTCAGGGACTGTTCTTTGGCTCGTGTCGCGACCTGCATGATTCCTAGAGCTGCACTTCGTTCGGCCACAATGCTCGCGTCGTTGCCCATGAGGTAGGCACGTGCGGAGGTGGTTCCCCAGTCAAGGGCAATCAGCTGGGCTTCGGCGATGTTTGTCATAACTCCTGTTTCATCCCGTGCACTGCACGAGCTCACTTGAATGTGGTCCCATTCACATGTGAATATTCTCTGAGTCATCCCAATACTTCAAAGAGCGTTGCATATAGTGGGATACAGGATCTTGTTGATTATCAAACCAAGGGGACGTCAATGGCACTCGAAGCTGAACTCAAAGACGAAAATTCAGTTGACTCTCCGCCCGCTGGCACCCTCACACTTGCACGCGGACTAGACATTTTGCGTGCTGTTGGGCGCGGTGCAACTAACCTCAATGAAGTTTCAGCTGAAGCGAACATTGGCAAAAGCGCCGCCCAGCGCATGGTGAAGCTCTTGGTGCAGCGCGGATTCCTGCGCAGCACCCATGGCACTGATTTCAGTTTGGGCCCAGCGCTCATTGAGCTGGGTTTCCATGCGCTCTACCAAAGCCCAGTTCCAGTCATTGCCAAACCAATCCTTGAAGAGTTGGCCCGCAAATATCAGGACACCGTGCACCTAGCAGTGGAAGACGAAGCGCAGGTGCTCTATGTAGACAAAGTTCCCGGAACTCGTGGCGCACAGATGCGCTCTCGGGTAGGTCAACGAATGCCACTAAGCCGCACCGGCATTGGCAAGGCGTTGCTGTTAGACACCCCGGACAGGTGGGAATCAACCTTCGATTCGGAGTCCCCCATCGAGCAAGCACCGCACCAAACTAAGGCAGCCTTCCTCAAGCGCATGAAGTCCTACGCCAAAGAAGGTATCGCCTTGGATCTGGAAGACAATGAACCTGGAATCCGTTGCGTGGCTGCGCCAATTCGTGATGGCAGTGGAAAAATCATTGCCGCCATCAGCATGTCGGCCACCAATCCATATATGCCGGATGAACGCATGAAGGCACTGAAGACGGTCATGGGAACTACCGCAGCGCAAATTTCGCGCAAGCTGGGATATTCGGGCAAGACCTTCTAATCGTGTTCGTCGCTCACGGCGTAAAGCGGTACCCCATACCCAATTCGGTCAGGAAGTAGCGGGGGTTAGACGGCTCAGGTTCCAGTTTGGTGCGCAGCTGCGACATGTATACCCGCAGATAGTTCGCTTCTTCACCGTATTCGGGACCCCAGACCGTAGTGAGCAGCTCGCTACCGCCGATCAGCCGATGCGGGTTGCTGGCCAGCACCTCCAGCACTCGCCATTCCAAGCGGGTCAATCGCACCGCTTCGCCATTAACGCTCACCGAGTGGCTAGATAGATCAATGCGTAGCCTACCGTCCGAGGTTTCCACGACGGCCTGTCCCGGGTCCGGAAGTGCACGGCGCAGGGCTGCACGCAATCGCGCCAACAACTCATCCATGGCAAAGGGCTTGGTGATGAAGTCATCCGCCCCACGGTCCAGGGCATCCACCTTGCTGTGGGACTCATGCCGGGCCGAGACGACAATAATTGGCACACTTGACCAGCCACGGATTCCGTCAATAACATCCCCGCCTTCAAGATCGGGTAACCCCAGATCCAGCAGGATCACGTCCGGGTGCGCGTCCGCAGCCAACTGCAGGCACTGAAGTCCGGTGGCTGCATGCAGTGCGCGGTAGCCTCGGGCCTTGAGGTTCACTAGCAAGGCACGAGCGATCTGCGGATCATCCTCCACGATCAATACAGTGGTGGTCATGTTCTGTCCTCGAATATCGGCAGGATGAAGACCATCGTGGCTCCCCCGCCCTCAGTATCTTGTGCTTGGACGTCCCCGTCCATGCCCGCGGCCAGACCTCGGGCTACGGCCAATCCCAGCCCCAGCCCGGTGGTGTTATCCCTATCGCCATGCCGCTGGAAGGGGCGGAAGATCCGGTCTTTTTCTTCCTGCGGCACCCCTGCCCCATGGTCGATGACCTGAATACGCACGTCGGTGGAGGTGGGGACCGCGCGCAGCTGCAACGGGCTCTCCCCGCCATAGCGCACTGCATTTTCCAACAGGTTGGCCAACACTCGCACGGCCAGTCCGTAGTCTGCACTGACCGGTGGGCAGTCTGGGGGAATTTGCACCTGTAGGTGCGCCGGACGAATCTGCCCGGCCAGATCGCGCACGGCCGAAGCCACCAGATCCTCAACTTGGATCCGGCTGCGGTGCACCACCAGCTCGCCGGCCTGGATCCGGCTCATGCTCAGCAGATCCTCGATTCTCTCGCTGAGCTGGTCGGCCGACTCCTCAATGGTGGCCAACAGGTCCGAGGTGTCTTCCTCACTCAGCACCACATCCTGCATCCGCAGACTGGAGGCCGAAGCCTTGATCCCCGACAACGGAGTGCGCAAGTCATGGGACACCGCGGCAAGCAATGCGGTGCGCATCGCATTACCGGCGGCCAGTTCCCGGGACTGCAAACGCGCCTCGGCGAGCGCTCGATGTTGCAGCACTGCGGCGATGCGCCCAGCAAAGGCCTCAAAGATTCCCTGATCCGAGGCTTCACGCGGAATGCCATCGATCAACAGCAGATGTTCTGCATCTACCGTGATGGCGTAGTCGCTGGTCTCTGCCTTCGCAGGCGCTACTCCAGCCGATGCCACGGTGACCGGAGTCGGCGAGGACTCACTACCCCGCCGAACCAGTGCGGCCCCGCGCAGCTGGTAGGAGCGGCAGAGCCATTCGAGCAGTGCCGGAACGCGCAGTCCTTCGCGGATCACCCCGCCGGATAATTCAAAGAGGGTGTCTGCCTGGTGCCGGGCTTGGCCGGCCTCGGCGGTGCGCCGTGCTTCGATGTCCACCACCCGTGCCACGCCGGCCGCGACCAGCAAGAACAGGCTCAGCGCCACGACATTGAATGGCTCATGGATATGCAATTGCCCCGTCGGTGGGGTGAAGAACCAGTTCAGGATGGCGGTGCCCAGTAAGGCCGTTGCCAGCGCTGGCCACCAGCCTCCCAACAGGGCTACGAAGACCACCAGTGTGAGCTGGCTAAGGAAGATCAAGGTCAGCAGTTCGCTTTCACTGCCGCCCAGTAGAAAACCGCTGGCTAGCAAGGGTGGTCCGCAAGCGGCTAAGAGCCAGCCCAGCAGTCGCCGGGTGCCGTTAAGCCGTTGGCGTTTCTGGAAAACATCACGCATGGCCCTTCCTTCGCTACCTGGCAGTGCGGGACTGGGAATGATCATGATGCTGGGATCAGCCGGTGCGGTGGCCTGCTGTGCCAGCCTCAGGGACAGCTGATCGCGCATCCGCCGGCGTCCAGTGCCTGGGAGCTGGGCTCCGATGACCAGGTGTGTGGCTTGTGTGCTTCGGGCGAATCCCAGTAGCGCTTCGCTGATGTCTTGGCCCAGCACCATATGCCAGGTGGCCCCGGCGCTTTCCGCGGCCGTGCGCAATCTGGCCAGCTCGGCTTCTTGGCCTGCTTGATTTGCACCCATGCCACGTTGTGGAACATGGACCGCCATTACCTCAGCCCCTGGCATCTGCACGGCCTCGTGCAGTGCGCGGCGCAGCAGGGACTCGGACCCGGCACGGCCCGACAGCGCGACGATCAGAAGCGGGTGGACCTGTGGCCCGGTGTTCGACACGTCCATGATGCTCCTTGGCGTTCGGGATCCTAGCCAGTACCCAGTGATCGTACCGGAATACGGTAGCTCAGACACGGTGCCCCACTCAGCCTATGACCGGCTGCTCTTCTGGCAACCTAAACAGCAACCGTCGGTGGCTCAGGGCCAGCGCGGCGGCAGCCGAAACGATCCCCACACGGCCGATGAACATCAGACTGATAATCACCAGTTGGGCGCCGGTGGACAGATCGGCAGTAATTCCCATACTTACTCCGACAGTAGCGAACGCCGAGATGCATTCAAACAAGACTTCTTCCAACGAATGCTCGGTGAGCACCAGCAGTAACAGCGAACCGACCACCACCGCGCCAACGCCCAATAGGGCTACGGATAGTGCTTGGCGCTGAATCACTGTTCCAATAGCACGACGTCCCACGGTGATCTGCTCATGGCCACGCGCTTCGCTCCACACGGCGAAGGCGAGCACCAGAAAGGTGCCGATCTTAATGCCACCGGCAGTGCTCGCGCTTCCTCCGCCGATGAACATTAGGACTTCTGTAACCAGCAAGGACTCGGATGAGGCCTGCCCATAGTCAATATTGTTAAAGCCTGCGGTACGTGGAAAGACGCTCAATCCCATCACGCCCAGTGCTTTACCTCCTGGGGAAAGGTTCCCCAAGGTCTCGGGCCGGTTCCATTCGAACAGACCCAGAAGCAAAGCCCCTATCACCAGCAGGCCGACACTTCCCCAGAGGGTCAGCGTGGTGTGTACGGACCAGCTCTTCTTTGAGCCATTGCCACGAAGCAATTCGTAGATCACCGGAAATCCCAATCCGCCCAGAACCACCGCGACGCACAATGGGACCATAATCCACGGGTCACCTGCGTGGCTGATCAGGCTATCGCTGTAGAGGGCGAATCCAGCATTATTAAAAGCAGAAATCGAGTGGAAGACACCGCCCCAGATGGCGCCAGCCGGATCTGCGGGATTAATAACCCAGAACCGTACCGACAGCACCAGGGCTATCGCTGATTCGATGGCAAAAGTAGTTTTGGCGACAAAAACGAGTATCCGGCGCACATCGCCGAGGTTTAAGGCTTGGGTCTCCGAAGCGGCCACAAGTTGTGTGCGCAAGCCCAGGTGTTTGCGCACTAACAACGCCAGAAGTGAACTCAGGGTCATAATCCCGAAACCACCCATCTGGATCAGTAGCAGGATGAAACCTTGACCTATCTCAGTCCAGTAGGTAGCAGTATCTACCGTAACCAAGCCGGTGACGCAGACAGCGGATACTGCAGTGAACAAGGCTGGCATGAAGCCACCAACCTGTGGGTCAACTCGCGACATGGGCAAGAGCAGCATGAGCGTTCCAAACGCAATTGCGGCCAAAAACCCTAGAGGCACCAGGCGGACAGGATTATTCAGCAATGCCTTGCGAACTGGTCCGGTCAGAGCGCTGATCAGCTGTGCTGCGTCTTGGGAACCCTGGACCTTCACGAACACGATGCTGTCCACCCTTGTACACTCTGCGGAATTTCGGCCATGTCGATGCATGACGCTGATACATTCCCATTGCACCTCTCCAAGGCCCCGCCAAGACCGGCTCTTAACGCCGTCTTAATGCGCCTTGGAGGAATCTTGATAATGGCTTCACATCACGGCCATTCCTGTGCTCAACGACACAATTTCTTTCGTCTGAATGCTCTCACTTCCAAAGAAAAAGACCCTCGACGCCGAAATCTCATATTTCGCCATCAACCAATCGTATGGATTTTAAAGGTATAGATCAAAGGGATTTTCCTCTGGACAGTTCCGGGTCGACTTGCGCACCAATAGAGTATTTCTGACGCCTCGTAAACGTTCACCCTAACTTGCGCACAATCACTATTTCCTGCATTGACTGGGCTTTTAAAAAAATTCCTCCCAAAGGGGCGCTTACTTGCCAATTGAGGCGTACTGTACATTTTCGTGAACAAAACAAATGCGCAGATCCAAGGGTCGAATCAGGCACCAGCAGCCAAGGTGCCATCTCGATTGCGCCTGTGGCTGACCGACAGTTCAGTCGGCCAGGAAGACACCAGCAACGAGGGCAAGCATGGTGCCAAATGGTGGCAGGTAATGTGCCTTTCAGGTCTGGATTACTTCTCTACGCTCGGCTACCAGCCAGCTATTGCCGCGCTTGCTGCCGGCGCACTCGCACCCTTTGCAACATTGATACTTGTTGCCGTCACCTTGGGCGCCGCTCTGCCGGTATACCGCCGCGTTGCCCAAGAGTCCCCCCACGGCCACGGTTCCATTGCCATGCTCGAAAGGCTCATGCCGCATTGGAAGGGCAAAGTATTTGTCCTCATCCTCTTGGGATTCGCAGCCACCGACTTTATGATCACCGCGACTTTGTCGGCCGCGGATGCTTCAGCACACCTCATTGAAAACCCATTCACCCCGGACTGGTTCGCCGGCAAAGAAGTACCAATCACCCTAGTTCTACTGGTCTTGCTCGGTGCGTTGTTCTTGCGTGGCTTCTCAGAGGTCATCTGGATTGCCGTAACTCTCGTGTTCTCGTTCTTGGCACTGAACTTGGTCATCATCATCGTTTCGGCAGCCAACATCATTGGCCACCCTGTCACGGTCAGCAACTGGCTTGACTCACTGTTCACCGCGCACGGGGATCCGATCATGATGTTGCTGGTCTGCCTGCTAGTGTTCCCCAAGCTAGCTTTGGGCCTGTCCGGCTTTGAAACCGGCGTTGCTGTCATGCCCCAAATCACCAAGGCTCCAGGCGATACCGAGGCAAAACCTGCAGGTCGCATCAAGGGCGCAAAAAAGCTCTTGACCACAGCAGCGCTGATTATGAGCGGCTTCTTGGTCCTGTCATCTATCGTGACCACCATCTTGATCCCAGCTCGAGAATTCCAAGCCGGCGGTGAGGCCAATGGCCGTGCACTATCGTGGCTAGCTCACCACCTGATGGGTGACGCATTTGGAACGGTCTATGACATTTCCACGATTCTCATTTTGTGGTTTGCTGGCGCTTCAGCGTTGGCTGGCATGCTGAACCTTATTCCGCGTTACCTGCCTCGTTTTGGTATGGCTCCGGCGTGGGCCAGCGCAGTGCGCCCCCTGGTTCTTGTTGTCATCCTGGTAGCTATCGGCATCACCGTTCATTTTGATGCAAGTGTTGATGCGCAGGGAGCCGCCTATGCCACCGGTGTTCTGGTGCTGATGAGTTCCGCGGCCATTGCGGTAACCATCTCGGCACGACGGCACGGTGAAAGAGGCAAAACAACTCTCTTTGGAACTGCCAGCCTGGTCTTCGTCTACACCACGATTGCCAACTGTGTTGAGCGCCCGGATGGCTTGAAGATTGCCGCCTTCTTCATTGCAGCAGTGCTCATGGTCTCGATACTTTCTAGGTTCCGCCGCTCCACTGAACTTCGCGCCACCTCGGTCATGTTTGATGACTGCGCAGTGGACATCATCCAGAAAGCCAGCAGCGCTGGGTTGCTCCGACTGATCGCCCATGAACCGGTGAAGATCTCCAAGCGGCGCTACTTGCACAAGCACCAGCACGCTATCCTTGCTAGCCATATCCCGCAACGTGCACCGGTGGTGTTCCTAGAAATCAAGGTCAGCGACTACTCGGACTTCGCCCAAGATATTGAAGTTCACGGTATCACCCGACACGGTCAATGGATTCTTGAAGCGACAGCCCCCTCGGTTTCTACCTCGATTGTGGCCATCTCCATGGCGATTCGAGATCAGTACGAGGTAATGCCACACATCTACTTCCGCTGGACCGAAGGCAATCCACTGTTGAACCTGGCCAAGTTCATTTTCCTTGGACAAGGTGAGATTGCCCCCTTGACCCGCGAAGTTTTGCGCGAAGCAGAGCCTAATCTGCAGCGCCGGCCCTGGGTGCACGTGGGCTAGTCCAAATCATCCGCTTCTGCGCGTCATGCACCAGGTCGGTACCAGCCATCAATGGCCGGCGCCGACCTGGTCAATATCGTCAAGGCTCGCGTTGGCACCATCCAATACAACATTTTTGGCTAGCGGCAATTGGTGCGAAGCACTTTCGATAATGTGCATCAAGTATCCCCCGGTATTGGGGAAAGCCACTACATCGCCTTTGGCTACCCCTTGCGGGAATTCGAAGCGCCGGCGCAGGATGAGTTCTTCCTCGATGCAGTACGCACCTACGAGGAAGCCACTGTATGGGGAACGATCGTTCGCATGCCTTCCCGAAGCTTTGATGAGAATCGGGTCGACCAAGAAGTCCGCGGCAGTAGAACGGCACTGGGTGCGATTCATATGAAGTCCCACCAGGCTCACCCCGTCGTTGCGTTCCTTGGTAAACGCCACCTCGGACAGGGTCAGTCCACACCCATCAAGTAGCGAACGTCCCGGTTCGCAACGCAGCTGGATCCCCCGGGCATTGAGCATCTGGCCCACAGTCTGGGACCCATCAGCACCCCGAGCGATGAGAATCTTCTCCAGCCATGGGCCGCGAATCAGTTCTTGGTGATACGGATACAAAGCGGTGCTGGCCTGCGGCCCAGTGGCGCCCAGCCGGTCAGATTTCCAAGTTAATGATTCATCACCCTCAGGTACTTCGGCGAGCGCTTCCCAGAATCCAGACCACTGCTGCGAATCATCAAGATAAGACATGGGAATACCGCCACCCATATCTACAAATTTCACCTTATGACCCAGCTGTGCCAGGGCGTCTGCAAATTCCAAGGACTCTTGCAAGACTAGTGCCCGCTGTTCGCCGCTGTAGCCGTTAAGGTGGAAGTGCACACCAACAATGCTGAAAACTTCGGGACTATGTATCTGGGCAAAGAAGTCCAGCCATTGCTGAGCGCTCAGCCCAAACCTGGTGGGCGCAATCGCCGCGTTGCTTGAGGCCAGACGCAAAGCCACCGGCACCGGCGTTCCGTCACTCGTAGTCAATTCCAAGAGATCCATGACTTCATCGGTGTTGTCCAGACTCAGTACGACGTCATTCTCTACCGCCAACTTCAGCAGAGCTCTAGATTTCACCGCGGCGGTGACAATCAGCGACTCTGGGCTGACACCGCGTCTCAAGCATTGATCCAGCTCATTGAAGCTCGCCACATCTACACCGCATCCCTCGGCCACGGCTTTGTCGATGGCACCCAGGGTCTTGTTGGCCTTGCGTGCCAAATAGATTTGGAAATCAATGTCATGCACTGCCGCGGCATCCCGTAATTCAGCGACGTTCCGGGCCATGGATGAGTAATCATGAACGTTCAGTGGTGACCCGTAATCGGACAGCAATTCTTTGCATAGCTCCGGATCCTGAACCAGGCTCTCCATCCATGGTTCTAGTCGGGCAGTCATGGGCAAGGTTCCGTGCATCAGCGGTGGCATCAGTTGGCTACTTTCTGGCTTCGAGCGTTCACTTGCGCCATGATGCGCCGGGCCCAGCCCCGGTACTCCAGGTGCAAGGTTCGATTCAAGGTGTCATGGCCCAAGGTGGGGTCTTCGGTGGGGCGTCCTAGAGCACTCAAGGATTCGTTGCGTGAACCTTCGGCATTGATACAGGTCCCGTCGGCATCTGTGAGCAGCCCGCGCTCGCCGGTCCTGATCTTGACCTCGCCGGCAGAGAGTAACGAGCTGATCAATTCGTTGGCGGGTTCTCCGTCAGGGAAGGCAGCTGCGAGCACACCGGGAGGTGCGGTCACGGCATCGATGGTTAGGACGCCGCCGGTATGTTCCATGCCGGATGTTTGGTGCTGGAGCATTCCGGCGTCGTACAGGGCCAGCAGTTTCTGCGCCGTCGGTTCTGGCGGTCCGAAAGCCATGCGTTCAAGATTAGTGGCCGCCGCGTTGAACTTCTTCCGGTCCGCCGGGGCCCACTGGTATCTAGCCAGTGCGGTCACTAGTTCTGAATACAGGCCAGACCAAACGATGGCCCACACCCATTCATGGGTTTGCGGCTTCAGCCCACGGTGCGCATCAAGGGTATATCTCATTTGTTCAAAGGGACTGGCCAGAGTGGAGAACTGCTCTGATCTCCCGTTATCCACCGTTTGTTTTAGGGATTCTTCGTTCGCCGGAACTCCGGCGCTACCGGCGATGTCCATGGCGCAAGCTAAAAGGATCCGCCACATCTGCTCGGTGTGGTGTTCGCTGGTGTTGCTCCACTGGCGCAGTTGTAACCGGTAGTTATGAAGAATGTCCTGCGCTTGGGTTGGAAGGCCCATGGGTTTGGGTGTCATCGGGATACAGTGACGCGAGAGCATGGTCATGTGCCGTGGTTCTTTTCCGCTGGGCACATATCTCAAGCGGCCCGGTGTCCCGTCCTCCGAAGGTGCCCATTGCCCGCCACGTCCCTCGGTCAACGTCATGACCACGTCGTAAGCGGTCAGTGCTGCACCGCGGATCCGCACCGTGCTTCGGTCGGGAACCTTCTGCTGAGCATCGGCCGAGCGCTCTACCGTTAGTTCAGCCGCAGTTATGGTTGTTGCCGACTTCTGCTCGTGTTGGTAGCCAGCGAGTCCATGCCCAGTGGCGATGACTACCTCGTCATAGAGCTCGTACCAGGAGTCGCTGGTCACCAACCACTGTCCTGCTTGGCGTTCCACTTTGTGCACTGCTGATGCCCGATGTGTGACCGGTAGTTTCCCGTGCTGTACCAATCGTTGAAATTGCTTGCTGAGATACTCCCCGACAAGAGCCCTCGGCGGAAAGACCTCATCGGTAGTTCCCTGCAATGCGTTATTTCTGAATTCGTTGAACGTCTGATCGCACAGACTGGATGACGCGTCGATAATGCGCGAGTTGACGTTCAGTCTCAGTTCTTTGGGCTGCGTGGTATTCCATACCCGTCCGGCTCCCGGCGGGTATGGGTCATAAACATCAACCTGAACTGTTTGGGCTTCGTTGTCGCTGAGCACATCGTTCAGTTCCAGCAAAGCAAACAAACATTTTGGTCCGCCTCCGATCATCGCTATGCGGATCATCGTTCAGCATCAACTTCTAACTCAGCTAAATTTGCAGACTGAGGCGACTCACCGAGAGTTTTTTGCACCCATTCGTCGTTGTAGACCGTGTGGAGATAGGGAACCCCCGAATCGTGCACGAGGAAAGCAACCCGTGATCCTTGGGGAATTTCTGGGAGCATTTTCCCCATGGCAGCGACGATTGCTCCGGTAGATGCTCCAGCAAGGATGCCTTCCCGCTTGGCCAGTAGTCGGCAGCCACGAACCATTTCGATCTCAGGTATACGTAAAACTTCGTCGGGCTGTACTTCTAGGGACAGCTCAGGGACGATTCCTGCACCCAGACCAGGCAGGCGCCGTTCGGCCGATTGGCCGCCAAAGAGCACCGAGCCCAGCGCATCCACCGCAATCAGTTTTGTTTTGAGCTGATGTTCTCGCACGTACTTTTGGCATCCGAGAATCGTGCCAGTGGTGCTGGTGGCGACAAAGAGCATATCTAGATCCCCACCCATCGCCTCCATGATTTCTGGCATGGTCGTGGAGTAATGAGCCTCGGGGTTGCGCGCAGACCCGTACTGGTTGGTGGTCACCGCACCAGGGTTTTCTGCCAACAGGGTAGCGACCCGTTTCCGGCGTGCGGCAAGTCTGTTGCCATCGGGTGGATCCACCACTAGGTCCACGGTTGCTCCATAGGCACGCATGATGTCTAGGGCTGATTTGTTGGCGTTTTCATCAACAACGGCAACAAATCTGATGTCTCGCACGATGCATTGCCGGGCCAGGGAAATCCCCAAGTTACCTGAAGTTGATTCCACCACCATTCCGCCAGGCTTCAGTTCACCTGTCTCTAGGAATGCTGTGATCAGGGATTCCGCGGTGCGTTCCTTGGTGCTGCCAGAAAGTTGTAATGAGTCCAGTTTGGCGAATATTTCAATTTCGTTGGCATCGAAGAGACGCTCAAGTTTCACAATGGGTGAATTGAAGGGTGTTAAAGCACCGGTAACTTCCATAGTCACTACTCACATTCTTACGGCGGAGAACACTGCTGGCGGTCATTTCGATGTCAGTAGCTATGAGCTTGACTCGTCCCGTTTTTTAGCAAGTCTATGTGTAGAAGTGAAGTGGTGGCTACCGGTGCCAGAGATTCAGATATAAGCTCCAGACCTTGCTCTCTTGCCGGTCAGCTGGCGTTCTGAGATTCCTCACTTACTAGGTGCTCATGAGCTACAATTTGGCCTCGGTCTCGTTGTTTCCAGGACAGACCCAGATAGAGCAGGAAGCTGACGAAGAAGCACGGAAGGGTGGCGCCAATTGGGCTTGGGAAGAGGTAGGTCAGCAGGTAGGCGACAACCGCACCTGCCACCCATACGGCAACGGCAATCGGGTTCACTCCGTTGCGGTACCAGTAGGCTCCACCGGTGTGGCGCAGGATGTCACGCGTGTAGCGCGAACGCTTGAGCAGGTAGTAGTCCACAATCATGATGGCGAAGACTGGAACGAAAAATGCACCGATGAGCGTCAAAAAATCAGTGAACTGATCCAGTAACGCTAGCCAGGTGGCTCCGAGGATGGAAACTGTACCGACCACCAAAGCTGTAGCCAAGAACGGCAGTTTACGTTCGGGACGAGAGTTGACCACCGAGGTGATCATTCCGTAGACCGCCATCGTATTGGTGGCCATCACCGATAAGAAAATGGCAATAGCCAGTGGGGCGCCAAAGGCTTCAACAAGGATTGTTGGATCAAACTCTGTTGCTTGGTCACCGGAAAGGATGACGTACCCAATAGCGGTGGCGCCAAGGATCATTGCCAACACGGTGGAAAGCGTATAGCCAATGCCTGAACCGACAATGCTGGCGCGAGTATTGCGCGCCATGCGGTTGATATCGGCCGATAGCACAGTCCATGAAATCGCCGTGGCAATCACGATATCCAGAACGATAAACGGTGTGTACCCTAGCGAGGTATCAACTGGGATCGCAGCAAACTCTGCAGGATTGTATTTGCCGAAGGCCATGGCAAAGACGTAGGCCATGATGGCCAAGATCAATACGGCAAGCCAGGGTTCAACTCTCGAGATTCCTTCGTGCCCAAACAGTGCCAGCATCACTACGAAGACTTGGCAAAGCACTGAGAATAGGACAGGATTGCTGAACCCGGTCGTGGAGGCAATTAGATAGTTGACGGTGACGCCCGCCAGCATGGCTTGCACCCAGCTCCATCCCATCAGCACGATGACATTGGCCGCCACGGGTAACAAGCTGCCTCGCGTGCCAAAAGCTCCGCGGGTGATGGCCATGGTCGGCAGCCCGGTGCGGGTGCCAATGTTTCCGATCAACACCAAGATGACGGCACCGATCAACGTTCCGGCAACGATCATCACCAGCGCCAGTGAGAAGTTCAGTCCGGGTACAAAGAAGGTTCCGGTCAGAAGTGTGGTTACCACGAGGTTTGCTGCTAGCCAGATCATGCCGATGCGGCCGGTGCCCAGCTGTCCGCGAATCGGGCCGGAGCTTTCGGCGCCGGCTTCTAGCTTCTGTTCAAATTTGCGGTAGAGATTCATGCGTTCTCACCGGTGGCTTCAGCTGGTGCTGTCTCCGGCACCGTTGAAAGGTGCTCGTGGATGGCTATCAGTGAGCCGTCTGTTTCGTGGCGGAAAACGATAGTTTCACGTTCTACATAGGAATCAGTGGTGTAGTTCTCTGGATCATTTCCAGTGCGGGTTTGTGTTGCCACGGTGTGGCTGAAGACTGCACCGCCAACGAAAACATGAACCAGTTGCTCAGTGGACTGGCATCCGGTGACCTGCCATCCATCACTGAGCCAGCTGTCCCAGAGTTTTTCGTAACTAGCGCGGTCATCTAAGCGGGATGCTTCGGGGTGAAAAATGAATGATGCTTCGGGCGCGAAGAGTGAGAAGTATTCTTCAGTGTTAGTCGTGCCAAATGCTTTCACGATTTTGGCGGCGGCGGCCAGAACGTCTTGTTCGGTAGGTGCAACTGTGCTCAACGGTTCTCCCAAGGATGAGGTCCGGATTCGGACGCTTCGAGGTGGGCATATGGCGTGAGATGGATTACCTATATGCATTTTTTGTTTACCCTAGGTGATCAGTTGGCACCGGTCAATGAATTTTGCTCTTATGACAAGCACCCTATGACCACGAAGTTACAGACATTTCGGACGTTAAATATAGACTATGCACTTTCAGTGCAATATGATGCACTAATGGAGACCAGCGCGGAGCGGCTCGCTCAAACCATCGGCACGCGGGTAAAAAACGAACGCAAAAAACACGAATGGACGCTGGATCAGCTCGCTGAGCATGCCGGGGTCAGCCGCCGCATGCTCATCAACGTTGAGCAAGGGACAGCCAACCCCAGCGTCAGCATTTTACTCAAACTTTCTGATGCGTTGGGACTAGGACTGCCCGCCCTGGTCGAACCGCCGGAAGCACGCCACTCTAATGTGACGCGCGCAGGCGAAGGTGCCGTCTTGTGGAACGGTGAGAATGGCGGCCGAGGAATTCTGGTGGCCGGCACCCAAGCCCCTGAAGTCGTTGAGCTATGGGACTGGAATTTAGCCCCCGGCGAGCGCCACGAGAGCGAAGCCCATGTTGCAGGAACCCGCGAACTTCTGCATCTGCTCAAAGGCTCTATCACCGTAGACGTTGATGGTGAAGCCCACGAGCTCAAAGCCGGTGATGCCATGTCCTTTGACGGGGACACCGCCCACTCTTACTCAAACACTCACAAGACCACCGCCATATTCAGCCTGTGCGTATTCGAACCAGGCGTGGGCCACACACATAAGACGGAGAACACCCATGACGAATAGGCTGACCCCCACCGAATTCCTCTACGGCTGCTCCATTGACCCCTCGGTCATAGAACTACGCACCGACTACCGCGCACTACTGTTGGTGGTTGAAGGTATCGACCCACAGGCGAATTCTGAGATCGCTGATGAATTGATCAACAAGGCAGAAGCTCACGCCAATGAGTTATTGGCCTCCACCCCAGTGGATCAGCTACCGCAGATCAGCGCTTGGCGCGAAGCTTACCGCGGGTTTGGCGCCAAACCTCAACGCACCCGCAACAGCCTCGAAGCACTCACTCGTCGCGCAGGCGCAGGCTTACCGCGTGTGAATGCATTGACTGATATTTACAACGCCATTTCCGTACTGCATCAAATTCCGCTCGGTGGCGAAGACTTTGATCTCTACGACGGACCGGCCACGCTCACCCGTGCCACCGGTGACGAATCCTTTGATACGAGTGCTGGCGGCGAAGTGGTGCTAGAGAACCCTGAAGCAGGCGAAGTGATTTGGCGGGATAACACGGGGGTGACCTGTCGCCGCTGGAACTGGCGCCAAGGTAAGCGCACCGCGCTGTCCCAGGACACCACTATCGCTTTTTTCATCTTGGATTCTTTAGCCCCCATGACCGGTGAAGAGCTGGAGGCAAGCGGCGAAGCCTTGAGCCAAGCCCTAGAGTCTTTGGGCACCGCAGTACGAGTTTCCAAGCGGATGGTAGGTGCCCAGTGAACCCTCGCTCCACACTCAATGGCCTGCCGCCGTGGACCTTGGCGGTTACCGCGATGCTGGCAGTCCAGCTATCCAACGCCACGTCCGTCTTTGTCATCGGGCAGGTTGGCGCTGGCGGTACGGCATGGCTTCGTATGTGCTTTGGCGTTGTTTTCCTCTGGATCATAGCGCGCCCAAATTTCCGCTCTATTCGCAAGCAAGACATTCCAGCGTTGATCGCACTAGGTGTGGTCACCGGTTTCATGACCGCGTTGTTCCTCGAAGCCGTTGACCGCATACCCCTGGGCACTGCCGTATCCATCGAGTTCCTCGGTCCGCTCACCGTTGCGGGAATCATGAGCAAAAACCGCAAGGCGTTGATGTGGCCAATATTGGCTGTCCTAGGCGTTGTACTGCTCACCGAACCGTGGCACGGGAAAATTGACGCAGTAGGTGTGATGTTCGCACTGGGCGCCGGAACCTGTTGGGGCTTATACAACATACTGACTCAACACGTTGGTGATCGCTTCTCGGGAATCAGCGGCTTGTCATTGACCATCCCCGTGGCTGCCTTCGCAACGATGCCGGTGGGCCTGCCACAAGTTATCAGCCACGATTTTGCGTGGTGGACTCTGCCCGCTGCAGCGGGCATTGCCCTCATCACCCCGGTCATCGCCTTTGGTTTGGAGATGTTGGCCCTCAAGCGGATGACGCACACCGCTTTTGGCACATTGCTTTCCATCGAACCGGCCTTTGGCATTCTTATCGGCTTGCTCGTTTTGGCCCAGACCCCAACCTGGTTCCAAGTCTTTGGCATCATTATCGTGATCGCGGCCGGAGCCGGGGCACAGCGCGGAGGGCGCCGCACGAGCGATGACTTACCTCTGTCAGATCTGCCGCTGGAAACTCAAAAATAGTTTGTTGGCTACTGCTCAATTTCGCGTAAAGATATCGCCCAAGATCTTCTTGATCTTGGGCGATATCTTTAGTCCAACTAGCGGATCCTGAACTCGGAGAACGACTGGGGACTCTCCGGGAGGTCAGAGCTGATCGAACGTTTTCTGTTCGTTTGCAACATAGTCACGGATAGCACTGCCGGCAACACTCGCCGAAGCCATCGCGGTAATACGTCCAGCACCGCCGAATTATTGGCCGGCCGCCGGAAAACCCAGGGCTGTAGTGCCATCAACAACCAATGGAAGAATGACGGCGCGCAGGCCCGAGCCCACTTCATTGAGCTCAGCAAAAACCGTACTGCATTCTTTGCAAACTTTACTGGCTCTTCACAAATGAGGGTGTAAAACCTTCCTAAATCCACCGGTCTCCAACAATGACCGTGCGACATAGTGCGTCAAATTTCGGAACCCCAAAGCGATACCCCGCAAATGCTCCAACCGCCCATTCAACGCCTCAGTAGGACCGTTCGAACAGCCAACATGGTCAAAATACGCCAGAATATCGCTCTTCCTACGCCGCAGAGTTCCACCGAGCTTCTTCAACTCCGGCAAACCCTTGGGCACCTTCGTTCCTATCTCCTCAATCAACTGCCCCATAGCCCACCGACCGACTTCTGGTTTCGATTGCCGGTACGCATCAACCATCTTCTGATAAACACTCCACACCAGTTCAACCGGCTCATACTCAGGTTTCTTGAACAACGCTTCAACCTTGGCTTTCTGCTTCTCCGTAGCCAATGACAGCCCGGTAGTCAGGGTCCGCCGGCACTGATACAGCGGATCATCTTTGCGCCCTCGATGACCGTGCTGCACCCGTTGAACCCGCTGCCTTGTCTGGTCCAACGCGTCAGATCCGAGCTTGACCACATGAAAAGGATCCAAAACTTCCACGGCTTGAGGTAGCTCTTCAGCGGCAGCGGTTTTGAAGCCTGTGAAACCATCCATCGCGACGACCTCAACAGTGTTTTTCCATGCTTCATCGCGTTCAGCAAGCCAGGTCTTAAACACGGCCTTGGAACGGCCGGGAATCATGTCTAATAAACGGGATGCTCCGGTGTCTTCCATGACGGGCGTGAGGTCCACGATGACCGTTACGTATTTATCCCCGTCGCGGGTATGACGCCACACGTGTTCGTCAACGCCAAGGACTTTGACCCCGTCAAAGCGGGTGGAATCATTGATCAGTAACCGTTGACCCTCGGCCAACACCGCGTCATTGGCGGTATTCCACGAAACGCCTAATCCTTCAGCAATCCGTGAGATTGAAAGGTGTTGGGTGACCAGGCCATAGAGCGCCCAACGCAAACCAGTTTTACTGATTTTCTGTCGTGGTGATACAGCTTGGGTGAGGTCTTCACGCCAGACATGGTGGCATTGCGTGCACCGGTACCTGCGGTGACGGATAGCTAGGGCGGTGGGCCGCCAGCTGAACGGTGCGTGCGCGATACGTCTGATGACGGTATCGCGTGGTATTCCTTGGGCTCCGCAGGATTGGCACCATGGGTTTGGGGTGGTGACTTCGCAGAGAATCTCAGCCCTGGCTGAGGTTATGTGTTGAGCGATAGCCGTTAGTCCTAGACTGTCGAGGCCGGTGAAAGTCGTCAGATCCGCTGGGGAATAGATAGAATGGTGCACAGTCGAGGTCTTTCAAGAATCGTTAGTGTGGTAACTTCCATTCTCGTGAAGGCCTCGACTTTTTATTGATTTATGACATGCCTGTGAGCTGTGGTGTTGGGTTTAGGTATCTACACTCTGAATTCGGAAGAGCCACTTTACTGTGCTGCTTTAATGCCTTCTCTTCTTTGCTTTTATTAGAGCCAAGGATCAAAGGGAGAAGATGCTTGCGCGCATCAACGTCCCGCTGCGACAGCACGCACGGATCCTTCAGATGTGCTGCAAGATACGCCTAACGCTGACCGTCACGTGCGCGGATGGCGAGGGCTGAAACGGCAAAAGGCGTCACACCAAGAATCGGAGCAAACTCACGCTGCGGCAGGCGCCCCATCTTTCCATCACGCCCACCTCGCTGATAAAGCAAGAGGCTGGGGATACGGTGCGTCGATTTTGGGGTTCACCGGCAAGGAACTCGGTAAAGAAATACCCCTCTATTATCTGCCCAGAAAGGCCAAGAATTAGTGAACCGGAGGATGCTCCGCAATGCAGAAGAGGTTGCCTTCTGGATCTGCCAGAGTAGTCCACTGAACGTGCTCAAATTCTCCGAGGACATCCCATTTGTGTGTAGCGCCCAGTTCGATCACCCGCTGAACTTCTTCTTCCCGTGTTCCCCAAGGGACCGTGAGATCCATATGAGCGTCCTGCGACTGCAAACGTGGCCCGGTGGCAGGCTGGAAGAACATTCCAAAGCCGTCAGCACTGGCAGGTGCCAGGTAGAAGCTGTCGCCTCCACCAGAAATTTGGTTGCCGGTTACTGCTGCCCAAAAGGTGGCCTGTGTTTGTGGGTTGTCGGCGGTCATGTTGATTGCGCCCAAGGAAATCTTTGATGAGGTCATGCCTTTACCGTACTCCTAGGCACCGACCAGATGCCCTTTGGTTCTCACTTCGGGTCACTCACTCCGGGCCAGAACGGCAATCGCCCTCAACCATGATCAATGGTTGAGGGCGATTCTCATTTGTTCAATGATTCCTAGTGTTCGCTGACGCGCTCACCTTCGGTGCCGTTGTTCAGCGCCAGGGCGTCTTGAGACGTTCCGCGCTTCTTCAGGTTCTTGCGCACCAGCGGCCAGAAGGCGACGAGCACCGCGGTGGCCAGCAAGCTGGTCCACACCTGGGTTCGACCGCTCTCGGAGCTGAGCATGACTCCCAGCACGCCCGCGATAGCAACAAACAGCACAATATTCAGCCACGGGTGCAGCCACACCTTCAGCTTCAGATTCGCAACCTCTTCGGAGGTCATCTTCTGGCGCAAGCGCATCTGCGTCAACGAAATGAAGACGTAGACGAACAACGCCACCAGGCCGGCAGAGTTCATGATGAAGTCGAAGACTCCCGAATCGGGAGCAGCGAAGTTCACAATAGTCGCAATCACCGCACCGGAAGTGGAAGCCACCAAAGCCCACAATGGGACGCCGTTCTTGGAACGGCGGGCCACAAACTTAGGAGCGAACCCTTGATCAGCCAGCGCGGCGAACATGCGCGAGGCCGAATACAGTCCAGAGTTGAGCACGGAAATCACCGCGGTGAAGATGACCAGCTGCATGATGATCGCAGCTCCCGGCAAACCGAGCAGTTCAAAGACCTTGGTGAACGGGGCTGCGGCTACGTTCACTGGTTCAGGCAGCTCATCCCATGGAATCACCATGGTGATGATCAATACGGCTCCGACAAAGAAGAGCAGGATACGCCAGATCACGGTACTGGTCGCCTGTTTAATTCCCTTGGCTGGGTCCTCAGACTCGGCCGCTGCCATCACGGCGATCTCGGTGCCGAAGTAGGAGAAAATCACCAGTGCCACACCGGTGAGCGCCACCCCATAGCCATTCGGGGCAAACCCGCCATGATTCCACAAGTTGCTCACCGAAATTTCGGTATCAGGCCACAGGCCCAACGCGAAGAGCAGACCAGCGCCGAGGAAGACCACGATGGCCAAGACCTTGATGCTTGCCAGCCAGAATTCGACTTCGCCGAAGGTACGCACAGAGATGGCGTTAGTGCCGATGAAGATTAGGATCAGGATCAGCGACCAGGTCCAGGCAGGGAGGAAAGCAAACCAGGAGTTCAGGGTTTCACCGCCAAGCACCGCTTCGTAGGCGAGCACTCCGACCCAGAAATACCAGTACAGCCAACCCACCAGGTACGCGGCCCAATTGCCCAGCCCTACTCGGGCATACTCCATGAAGGAACCGACCGCAGGGCGGGTAGCTGCCATCTCACCGAGCATCCGCATGGCAAGAAATACCAGCAAGCCGCCGATGAGGTAAGAGATAATTGCCGCTGGACCCACCGAACGGATGACGTTGCCCGAACCGACGAACAAGCTTGCGCCGATGATTCCGCCGAGGGTAATCATCATGACGTGGCGCGAGCGAAGCTGCTTGGGCTTAACTGTCGTTCCGGTTGGGGTGCTGGAGGGATCTTGTGTTCCTGCCATGGTGCCTCACTAGAGAAAGGTTCAATCTGCACGCGTTGCTGCAATGATTTTTCGTACGGTTCAGCATAAACGGTTCGCTGTCAGCGAAGAAATTGCGTGTCTACGCATGCAGAGTGGCGGTGGGAATCTGGACCGCCCAATGAACCGAGCAAGTGCGGCTCCTGGACGTCTTCACTTGAATCCCGCCGCAATCCCGAATGCAACTGTGAATCCACGCGGAATCCACACGGAATCCAGCGGGATATCAACGCGACGTACGTCCAAACCCAGTCCAAAAAGTCTTCCGGGTATGCCCGGAGGAAGATGGATTCACGAAGCGTTCTCGATAAAGAAGCAACGTGGATCATGCGCATCAAAGAACCGAACGAAATCACCTTTTAACAAGTCAGTTATGGCTCTCATATATCAAAAACGGTCAGCCAGAACCTCAAATCTTGTAATCAAACAACCGTGACCGGATATGCGCTTCAAACGCCGCCACCGTCGACTCAAAGTCATCACGTTGAACATTACTGATCGCGTTCTTCGCATCATTCCACACATGCTCAACCGGATTATGATCCGGAGCGTACGGCGGAAAACTGATCAAATGAACATCCTGCAACGTTTCGCCCTGAGCTAGCTCTACACGTAGCAACTGGTTCTTATGCCACGCCGCGTTATCCCACACAATCACAATCCGTTTCCCTGGATGCAACCCCACCAACGTTTGCACAGCTTCAAGGATCGTGGTGGCGTTCTGCCAATCCAACCGCAACGTCAAACACTGGCCCGTATTCTGATCCAAGAACCCGATAAACGACTGCGAAGCCTTCTGCCGGTCAACCTTCACCACGGTTTTCGTGCCCTTCTCATACCAAGCCCGCCGGACAACGGCTTCCTGATCAATACGCACCTCGTCCGCAGCGAAGACCAACGTGTCCTCGTCAGCTAACGGGACCGTGAGTTCTTCACGGATCTCTTTGATCCGCAGGTCAATGGCCTTGTCATCGCCTCGTCTGCGGTCAAACTTCTCTGGCTTATGAAAAGACAACCCCGCCATGCGCAACAAGAACTGATACGAAGTCGCAGACGCATATTCAACGTTGAACGTCGTGAATAACCAGTGATCTAGTTTCGGGACATCCCAGAACTGTGCTGGCAAGTACTGGTCACCTGGCGGCTGGGAGAGGACCTGAGCGACAATCTCTCGTTGCTCCTCAGTGAGGAAACTACGGTTCAGGTTTCCTGCATGACCTGTAAACAAAGACGCCATACGCTGCTTACTCCAGTCCCGGGCCCAGTCCTCCAGCGTGGAAGGTTCACGGTCCACGAAGTCAGCAACGATCACCGGGTCAACACCCGCAGAAAGCAGGAGTACTGCTTCTGCTTTATTCACCACGAGCTTGTGGGGAGCAGTGTTCTTGTAGTCTTTGAGCAGTCGGCGTTCAGCGTCGGTGACTTCGGGGTTTGGCATACCCACAAATTAACACTCCGTGTGGTTCACGCAAGCATTAACGCGCCGGTCGGGTTTAGGTTATTGAATCCGTTTTTGAAGTATGCCCGCCATACCTATTTTTAATTGCCTGACACCTCAGCGAGTTCACATTGCGCTCATGTACTAGCAACTCGTGGCTCCTGTTTTATCCATAGCTTCATGGTTGTTCGTCATCAAGGGCACGGCAGTCGGTGCGCTTCCTCAAGAGATGAAAGATTCAAGGGATCAACCCTTCCAGGTTTGAGCCCGCTCCCCCATTTGTCCTATAGATCCACATCCAGGACTTTAGAAGAAGCAACCCCAGGCTGCCGCAGCATTACACCTAGGGTCAGACCGACTGTCAGAGCTAATGCTTAGAGGGCCGGTTCCTTGCTTCACCCTAAACCAAAGGACGCCCACCAAAGGCTTTCAAGCAGACCATGGCTTGCTAGATGTTTTCCGGTGGCCTGCCTCTGGTTAGAGATCGTTACAACACTGAGCAATTAGGGTTGCTCACCTTGCGCTGTAAGGCTATGTCTCGCTGGGGATTTTGCTGGCACCCCTCAGCGTCGCTTGAGTTTTCCCCATCGGAAAAAATCTTCTTGATTCCAATCAATATTGTGTGACAATATTCCTGTGTCATTGGAATTCTCTAACAGTGCGGACAAACACGGCATAGACCGCAGAGATGCATTGAACGCTATTTTGAATTATCAGTATCGCGAAGAGAAATTTGCCAAGCCCAGTGTCGGATCGCACGGTCGCCCCGACCTGTTCATCGGTCCATTACGAGACCGCTCAAAGTTGCTAGAAGTTATGGCGGTAGTTACCCCGCCAAACAAGGTCTTCAACTTTCACGCCATGGAGGCTCGAAAGAAGATTTTGAATATTGTGCGAGAAAGCACTCAGTAGACATGCATAAGAAGAATCCACCCATCAAGAGCTCAGGCACCTTTGACATGTTGAGCGAAACTGAGATCAAAGAGCTAGAGGTTTGGGCAGAAACTGCGCAGATCTCTGAAAATGCGTTGATTAGTAAATCCGAAGCTGCGGGTGCCGGAATGGATCTACTCGCAACTGCCTTAGGTTCGAAAATAGCGGTGCATCGCGCCGTTGGGAAACCGTCCCTCAGTGGACGCGGCATATCTCCCGCCAGATCTGTACGACTACCTGCAGACATGGATGAGAAGTTAATCGAAAGAGCAGAGCATGACCAGATAAAGCCCAGCGAGGTCATCCGTCGCGCCTTGGACGAGTACCTCTCGCGCGCGTCCTGATCTTCTTTGCAGACACCCCGCTGACGGACCGAAGGGGAGCGCCGAAGAAGCACCTAGTCGCTTGAAGTTCCCTCGACCAACTGTGCATTCCCATGCAACGTTCCGGTTGATAGCCCGAAGACCACCGGCTGCGGTCCACTACTGCAGCACGAAGATTCTTCCTGTGCCGGGGCATCACATGAGCCACCCAGATCCGTAGAGCAGACTCCGGTTTCCGGTAGGTCCAGCTCCACCCGGTCAGCGGCTTGGCTATCGCCGGATAACGCGGCGGCAATGGAGCGCACCTGCTCATACCCGGTTGCCATCAAGAAGGTTGGGGCGCGTCCGTAGCTCTTCATTCCGACGATGTAGAAGTTCTTTTCCGGATGAGCCAGCAACTTTTCTCCGTGCGCGGTGACCGTGCCACAACTATGGAACTCGGGATCAACTAGTGGCCCCAACTGTCGTGGTGCTTCAACACTTTCATCCAAATCCAAACGAAGCTCGGAAAGCATCTGCAGGTCTGGGCGGAAACCGGTCGCCGCGATAATGCGGTCCACTACAAGCTCCCGGCCATCGGACAGGGACACCGTCAATTGCTCTTCGGACTTCAGCGAAGCCACAGCCACATTTTCAAGTAGCTGCACGTTGCCGTTTTCTACCAGTCGGCGCAGGCTGGTTCCCAGTTGTCCTCGCGCAGGCAGCTGATCAGCGGCGCCACCGCCATAGAGGCGAATCGGATTCGCGTCCCCACGCAAGCCCCACACGACCCTGGTCTCGGGATACTGCTTTTGCAATCGACCCAGCGCAATGATGGTGTTGGCTGCCGAGTGCCCGGCGCCGAGAACCAGCAAGGACTTTCCAGCCAATTCCTGCTCATCAGCACCTAGCGGATCAACAAGACCACCGAGGATATATCCGCGTTCGCGGGCTTTCGCTTCTCCGATGGCTTCGATACCTGCTCGACCTACTGGGCTGGGTTGGTTCCAGGTTCCGCTGGCATCAACCACGGCGCGACCAATGAGATCTACTTGGTCCTCGTTAGTTTGGGCGCGCACCAAAAATAGTGTTTCGTCCCGATTGGCACCGCGAGTCTTGTCTACACCGCGCCCGTCGGCGGCGATGCGGCTGACCTTGATAACCCGGTGACCGTAACGAATGCGTGGCGCCAGTTCGGGATGCGCGGCCAGCGGCTGAAGGTACTCGCTGACCAGTTCGCCGCCGGTAGGAAGTTTGGTGATTCGCGGTGCTTCCCACTCCCCTGCATAGCCTTCGCTTGCGGTTTCCAACAGACGCTGAGCGGCAGCGTCGATGTTAAACCGCCAAGGAGAGAAGAGCTTGATGTGTGCCCACTGCTTGATGGCCGAACCAGCCTGCTCTCCTGCTTCCAGAACCAATACTTCCTGACCGCGTTCACGCAGGTGTGCTGCGGTGGCCAGGCCAATGGGTCCTGCACCAATTACGATCACCGGATAGGTTGAGCTCATGGCATTCTCCTTTGCGTAAGGACTGCGTTAGGTGGCTAGTTAGCTGGTAGCAACTCGGAAATCAGGGTTTCGATCCGGCTGCGGATCTCGTCGCGGATTGGACGTACGGCGTCCACTCCTTGACCGGCTGGGTCTTCCAGCTTCCAGTCTTCGTAGCGCTTACCCGGGAAGATCGGGCAGGTATCTCCGCAGCCCATGGTGATCACTACATCGGATTCTTTCACCGCTTCGGTGGTCAGAATCTTTGGAGTTTCAGCCGACATGTCAATGCCTTCTTCGGCCATGGCTGCCACGGCTGAAGGGTTCACCGAATCAGCTGGTGCGGAACCGGCTGAACGGACCTCAATCTTGCCCTCGGAAAGATGGGAGAGGTACGCAGCAGCCATTTGTGAACGTCCTGCATTGTGAACGCAGACAAAGAGTACCGAAGGTTTGTGGAGCTCAGTCATGGTTAGTTGATTCCTTAGGCCGAAGTAGTTGCGAGTTCAGTGGATGGGAAGAATTTGCGGGTCCAGAGGGCCACATACACAAGTGCCACCAAAACTGGTACTTCGATCAGTGGACCAACCACGCCAGCGAGCGCTTGTCCACTGGTTGCACCGAAGGTGGCAATGGCCACCGCGATAGCCAGCTCAAAGTTGTTGCCAGCTGCAGTGAAAGCCAGCGTAGTGGTGCGTGGGTAGCCAAGATTCAGGGCTCGACCAATGAGCATTCCAGCACCAAAAACCACCACAAAATAGGTCAGTAGCGGCAGCGCCATCCGCAGTACATCCCACGGTTTGGAGATGATGTTATCTCCCTGCAAGGCAAAGAGCAGAACAATGGTGAACAACAGACCGTAGAGCGCCCACGGGCCAATCTTTGGCAGGAATTTACCCTCGTACCAATCCCTGCCCTTGGCTTTTTCACCCAGGGTTCGGGTCAAGAAACCAGCCAGCAGTGGAATGCCCAAGAAGACGAGTACCGAGGCGGTGATGGCACCTATGGAGAATTCTGCACTGGTGGTTTCCAGCCCTAACCAGGAAGGCAGCAACTGGAGGTAAAACCAACCCAGCGCACCAAAGGCAACGACTTGGAAGATCGAGTTGATGGCTACCAGCACGGCTGCCGCTTCTCGGTCACCGCAGGCCAAATCGTTCCAGATGAACACCATCGCGATGCAGCGAGCCAAACCAACAATGATCAGCCCCGTGCGGTACTCGGGGAGGTCTGCGAGGAAGATCCAGGCCAGGACAAACATGAAGGCCGGTGCCAGCACCCAGTTGATCACCAGCGAAGTGATCATGAGCTTTTTATCAGTGAGAACTCGAGAGGTTTCGTTGTAACGCACCTTGGCTAGGACCGGGTACATCATCACTAAGAGCCCCATGGCAATGGGAACCGAAACCCCACCGACAGTGAAGCGGTCCAACAGTTCACCCAGCGCAGGAAAGATGCGTCCCAACCCCAGCCCGATGGCCATGGCTAGCAGGATCCATAGTGCCAAATATCGGTCTAGGAAAGAGAGCTTCGCCGCCACGGGGGCGGTGTCGGGCATTGGCGCGGGTGTCACTGAATTATCACTCCAAGATTAGACATCGACGACTATCGATATTTCGAGTATCCTTGCATATATCGACGTTTGTCAATCTCTGACGGAACTACGAAAGCGGCCCAAACAATGAGTACGGACACAAGCACCGAGTCGGGCCTGAACCTTCAGCCTTTCGAATCTCCATGTTGTGTTCCAGCTGAGGACAAAGACATCCTTCAGGCAGAAGAAGCCGAGCTACTCGCCTCTCGTTTTAAGGCGCTCAGCGATCCCAACCGGCTTCGCATTCTCTCGATTGTCTCGGCGAACAAGGAATCTGAGACGTGCGTCTGCGACTTGCCCGAACCCCTGGGACTGAAGCAACCCACCGTCTCCCATCACCTGAAAATCTTGGTGGAGGCAGGGCTTTTACACCGCGAAAAGCGTGGCGTCTGGGCCTACTTCTCCGTGGTTCCCGGCGCACTGGAATCCCTAAGCGCAGCCTTGGTGGCAAAAAAGTAGCTTCATTAGTTCAGATGACCCCGCCCTAGCGAGCCGGTCAGCTCACTGCCGTCCACTCAAAGCCTCAGCTCGTACAGGTACGTGTCCATCCACTGTCCGGCAACCTCACCACATGCGCCCTTCGCAATACGTTCTCGGCGGCCGACTTCCCGGAAACCAACTTTTTTGTGCAGTGATCTACTACCTTCATTGCCGGAAATAATCGCTGATTGAATCGTCCAATAACCCTGCTCATTGACCCGTTTGATGAGCTCTTGAAGCAGTATGGTTCCGATCCCACGCCCCGAGCATTGCGGATCAATGTAGACCGAATGCTCAACCACCCCACGGTAGGCGGAGCGTTCTGAAATAGGTGCGGCAGCAGCCCAACCGGCAACATTTCCCTCGGGATCGAGCGCCACCAAGGTCAGCTCCGGGATCTTCGCACCAAAGAATTTTTCCTTGGACGAAACCTCTGATTCAAAAGTTGCCAGCCCGGTTGTGATCCCTTGCCCATAAATAGTGGATACCGACTCCCAGTGATCTTGGGTCATCTGAGCAATCTGAATATCAGCGCTATTGGTCTTCCCCACGGCGGATCCTTCCCAAGAGTTCTGGCGCTATGTGGTGCGGATTTTCGGCGAGCGTTCATTCCCAACACGCTAATCCAAGGCAACCGTACGGTTCCAAGTGAATTCGGGTGCCCGCTTTTCTAAGAACGCCGTAATACCGGTCGTTGGATCATCCGAGACATCCATCTGCTGCTGCCAATAGGCGTTGATTTCTTCTAGGTCAATGCCACCCACAGCTATCGCGTCAACAATAGCTTTCATGGCTTGAATTGACAGGGCCGAACGCCCCGCCAAATGTTGTGCGTACTTTTCGATCCATTCCCAGAACCCCTGAACCGGTAAAACACTTCCAACCAACCCAACGTTTTTCGCCTCATCCGCATCAATGAAGTCAGCGCTGAACAGCAATTGCTTGGCTACGCCAGGGCCCACAAGACGCACTAGACGTTCAATGCCACTGGTGGGATAAACGATGCCAATCTTGGACGGAGTAATCCCGAAGTGGGCACGCTCGCTAGCGATGCGGATATCGCAGGCTCCGGCTATCTGCCAACCACCGCCGACACAATAACCATCAATCGCCGCGATAGTTGGTTTAGGGAATGCTGCCAACGCGTTTTCTCCGGCGCTGACATGTCCACCGTCATGACGGCCTGACTCTGCATCATGCAAGATTGCGCGCAAGTCGCTGATATCAGCACCGGCACTGAAGTTCTCTCCGGCCCCGCGAACTACCAGCACGCGTACCGAGTCGTCTTCAGCCAGGGTATAAAGCAGGGTCGCAAACTGTCCCCACATATCTTTGGACACCGCATTACGTCGACGCGGATTATCGATATACAGCGTTGCCACCGCGCCACTGCGTTCTACGCGCAGGCTACCTGTTAGATCCGGTTGCTGTTCGACACTCATAGTCCGCCCCTTAGCGCTGACCCATCTCCGGGCCAGTTGATCAGTCCTGCCTCTATCAAAGCATCATTCGTTCTTCACCAAGCGAACTAGCTTTTACTCGGCCCATTTTGTTGCTTCTAGCCGCGCAACTTTACGTTGATTTGTTTGGTCTGGGTGAAGCCGGCCAGCATTCCTTCTAGAGATACTTCGCGCCCGATGCCTGACTGCTTGTAGCCACCATAGGATTGGCCCACCACTTGGCCACCTCCCTGGTTGACTTGAACCCAACCTGCTTCCACACGGTGGGCAGTGTTCAGCGCATTATCTAGGTTGTGACTCCATACGTAGGCGGCCAAACCATAGTGCGAATCGTTGGCCATCTTCACGACCTCGTCGACTTCTTTCCAACGAATAGCCACCAGCACTGGCCCAAAAATCTCTTCTTGTGCAAGACGGAAGTCATTGCTTGCTCCGCCAAAAACGGTGGGCTGGTGGAAGTACCCTTCGGTCAGTGGCCCTGAAGTTGGCTCGTCTCCACCCAAAGCTACGGTCAGCGCCGAGTTGTTCCGACCTTCTTGCAGGTAGTCACTGATTTGGCGGTGCTGGCTGGCATTGATGATCGCGCCCATGTCAGTGGCCTCATCCAGCGGGTCACCCACCTTCAGCGCTCCGAGCTTAAGGGTCAGCTTTTCCAAGACTTCGTCATAGACGTCTTCATGTAGGAAAAGCCTCGATCCGGCGGTGCAGCTTTGCCCCTGACGGGTGAAGCGCGAGGCGGCCAGCAGCCCATCAATCAGTTCATCGTCTACGGCATCGGGGAAGACAATCGAAGGATTCTTTCCGCCTAGTTCCAGAGAGACATGTGCAAGGCGTTCGCTTGCGGTGCGGGCGACTCCTCGACCTACGTCGGTTGATCCGGTGAAGGAGACTTTGTCCACGCCAGGGTGCTCGGATAAGGCCTGACCTATCACGGATCCGCGACCGGTCAACGCGTTGAGCACTCCTGCGGGCAGGTGTCGGTTGCAGATTTCGGCAAGTAGCAAGATGGTCAGCGGCGCATCGTCGGCCGCTTTGAGGATGACAGTATTTCCGGCTGCTAGCGCCGCTGGAATCTTAAAGCCGGCAATCATCAGCGGTGAGTTCCACGGCAAGATACACGCGACCACTCCCAACGGTTCAAGTCGGGTGTACTGCAGTTGGTTCTCGCCAGCGGGCAGTGTGGTGCCTTTGACTTCGCCCGCGATGCCGGAGAAGTAGCGGAACAGGGCCACCAGCGTGGTGACTTCCGGGCGGGCCTGGGTGCGCAGCGCGTTGCCGGTATCAAGGGAGGTGAGCTTAGCGAAGTCCTCGGCTCGTGCTTCAATGTCGTCGGCGATTTTGGCCAGTGCCCGGGCACGCTCGGTGAAGTGCACCCCGCGCCATGCACCAAACGCCTTGCGAGCTGAGTCAACCGCTCGATCCACATCTTTGATACCGGCGGCAGGCACTCGGGCGATGACACTTTCACGGATCGCCGGGTTGCGGACCTCGCGCCATTCACCGGTACTCGATTCGGTTTTTTCGCCATCTATCCACATGGGCTGGTCAAAACCGTTGAGCAGGTTTTCGGTGCGTGGATCAGTGTTAGAAGTGCTCATTGTTCCTCGTATTCAATAAAGCTAGGGTTGACCAGATCAGTTGGCGGGCTTGGCTGCGGCGGAAGCAGCTCGGATCTCGTTGATAATTCCGGAGAAGTCTTTGCGTTCGCCTTCACCGGCAGCAAAGTCTCGGTAGATCTTTTCGGCGGCCACTCCCAGTCGGGCTTGAACGCCTGCGGCGTCCACCGCCTGGACCGCTAAGCCGAGGTCCTTGGCCATCAATGCACCGGCGAAGCCTGGCTCGAAGTTTTTGTTGGCCGGGCTTGTTGGTACCGGTCCGGGGACTGGGCAGTTGGTGGTCAGCGCCCAACATTGGCCGGTGGCTGCGGAGGCCACATCAAAGAGCGCTTCATTGGACAGTCCGAGGCTTTCACCCAGTACAAAAGCTTCAGAAACGGCAATCATGCTCACGCCGAGGATCATGTTGTTGCAGACCTTCGCCGCTTGTCCGGCGCCAGGGCCGCCACAGTGCACAATTCGCTTGCCCATATCTTTGAAGATGATTTCTGCGTCGGCAAAATCTGCGTCGCTGCCGCCAACCATGAAGGTCAGTGTCCCGTTTTCTGCACCGGTGGTTCCGCCGGATACTGGGGCGTCCACACCGCGATGTCCGGCGGCGCTGAGCATCTGATGCACTGTGTGGGCATCGTCCACGGCAATGGTTGAGCATTCCAAGAACAGCGTGCCTTTGGGGGCTGCTGCGAGTAGTCCGTCCGGTCCCTCGAACGCGCCGATTACGTGGCGACCGGCGGGAAGCATGGTGATAACAACGTCGGCATCCGTCACTGCTTGGGCCCCGGATTCGGCAATATTCGCTCCAGCCTTGATCGCAGCTTCCAGGGCTGGAGCCGAGAGGTCAAAGCCTGTGACCTGATGTCCTGCTTTGACCAGGTTGGCGGCCATATAACCACCCATGTGACCCAAACCGATGAATGCGATGTTCTTGACCATTGAAATTCTCTCTTCTTCATTGAAGGCTTGTTCGTTGGGTTTCAGTCTGCAACCCGGAACTCTATGAGTCCAGCAAGGTTCTGCCTACGATCAGGCGCATGATCTCGTTGCTGCCTTCAAGGATCTGATGCACTCGAAGGTCACGGGCAATTTTCTCCAACCCGTATTCAGCCAAGTATCCGTAGCCGCCGTGGAGCTGTATGGCGGAATTGGCAGCATTAAATCCTGCGTCGGTGGCTAGTCGTTTGGCCATGGCACACAGCCTCACTGCGTTGGGTGCGCCTGCATCCAACGCTGCTGCCGCCCGCCACAGTAGAGTGCGGGCGGCTTCTAATTCGGTTTCCATATCGGCAAGTTTGAAAACCAAAGACTGTTGATTAGTTAGTGGGCCGCCAAAAGCTTCACGCTCTTTGAGATAGGCAACTGACTTTTCTAAGGCTTTCTGTCCGCCACCTAGCGAGCATGCACCAATGTTCAGGCGGCCACCGTTCAAACCCTTCATGGCAAAGCCAAAACCGTCACCTTCAGCTCCCAATAGGTTGCCTGCGGGTACTCGGACGTTGTCGAGGATGACCTGTCGGGTAGGTTGTGCGTTCCAGCCCATCTTCTTTTCGTTAGGGCCGAAGGACAAACCTTGAGCATCGGCAGGGACGAGGATCGCGGAGATGCCACGCGATCCGGTGTCCGCGGTGCGAGCCATAACAACGTAAGCGGCCGAAGATCCCGCGCCGGAGATGAATTGCTTAACGCCATTGAGCACGTATTCGTCGCCTTCGCGCACTGCTCGGGTGCGAAGAGCTGCGGCGTCTGAACCCACGCCGGGTTCGGTTAGGCAGTAGCTACCCAAGGACTGCATGGAGGCCAGCTGCGGGATCCACTGCTCACGCAGTTCTCTGGATCCGAAGGTATCGATCATCCAGACCACCATGTTGTGGATGGAAATGTAGGCTGCGATGGTCGGATCAGCCTTGGCAAGCTCTTCAAAAATCAGCACCGCATCACTGCGGGTCAGTCCGGAGCCGCCGAACTCTTCGGTGGCGTAGATGCCACCCATTCCCAATTCACCGGCTTGGGCCAAAACCTCTACGGGAAAGTATTTATTTTCGTCCCAGCTCGCCGCGTTTGGTTCCAATGCGGTGGTTGCAAAATCACGCACCATATCTACTAGTGCGCGCTGGTCCTCGGTAATTTCAAACATGCTCGGGCCTTCCAAAGATGCGGTTAGCCACAAATATAGTTGGACATCCTACTAAATACTAGGGCTTCCAAGTAAATACTTGGAGCGAGAAACCAATCCTTGCTCAGCACGCGATTTAGGGCTTGTTTTTCATAGCAAGAAACAGGACTCGAAGGTCCTACAGGAGGGCATCTAGTCGCTACCCAGTAACCTCACCGCAAGCACCTTGTGCACGAGACTAGTAGAGCCAATGCGCCGGACAGAGGGCAGATTTATCCCTGCCAAAGATACTATTTGGCCCATTCATTGAGTGCGATGCGTAGAATCTCGCTTCATGAGTCCGGATAAGAGACAACGTAAGCCCTCTAAGCAGTCACGCTTGCCACTAAAAGCAACCTCGCAGGCAAAGCGAGCACCCTCCAGCGATGATGTACATTCATTGGTTTACTTCAAGCGCCATAAGGATGGTGATCCGAACCAACCTTCTCCAGGTCGAGATTTTCTAAAATCCTGCCCACCGAAAGTTCGGGCAACCATGAGGGCAGTACTTATCGCAGTGGCCGAGGCCCCTCCAAAAAGCTTCTCTGGCGGCGGATACTGGGAAGCAATGCACGGCGATATGTCTGGATGGTTTGAGATTCGCGTCGACGGCCCAAAGAAGAAAGAACATTTCCGTCTTTTCTGCAGACTCGATTACGAAGCAGAAGGACTCGACAAGCCTTTGCTTGTAATTATTGACGGTCGAAGCAAACCAACTCGAACGACGCTTTCAGATGAAGACTACGCTGCAGTGCGCAAGCTAGGCGACGAATATTTCAGTCGAAACCCACGGCCTCTTGCTTGAGTCCATTATTACGCAGCTCTTGAAGCCTTCGTAGTTTGACGGAGTTTTTCTAAGTATTCAGCCAATTCTTCCGTGTTGGCAGATCTTCCTTCGAGTAGCGGCCGGGTGAGCGCCGAGCGTTCTGATTTAGGTAGAGGTTCAAGCTTTACCCTCATGCCCAAAGCCGCAGCCACTTCGGCGAGCGTCCCAAGTGTCGGATTAGATGCACTGCCAGAAAAGAGCCGTCGCATTGTTGCCGGCTCAGCACTTATAGCGCGGGCCAGGCTAGCTTTCGACAATCCCGCGGCAACGCGAGCCTCATCCAGACCATTCACGATGCTGTCGATAGTGGCAATCCGGATCGATTCGACAACGTACTCCCTGAGGAATTCCGGATCCTCAAGATCCTTAGCTAGATCGTCCCAAAATGTTGTTGGCGCTTCCATTGAACCCTCCTCGGCGTGGATTCTAGCGTAACATATATGCTACGCCATATGAACTGCACACCGTCGCGCTCTAGTGGAATCCAACCGTCCTGATCAACCGGAACTGGCGCACTTAGAGCAGTTCGTTCAGATAGCGGTTAAGCGAAACGCCTTGCTCCGAAGCTTTGATTGTTAGGTCCCGATGTTTTTGGGGTGACACTCGCAGTCGAATATTTCCGCTGTACTCACGTGTGGCAAATGGGCTTGGCACTTCTTCGCCTGCTCTGGATAAGTCAGCAACCGCGCTTCTCACCAGACCAAGCATCCCCGACAGTGCAGTTGCTTGGGACTCGGCCAGCCAGGACAGTGACGGGAACTCGGCCACGGTGGCGAGATACTCATCATCTTCAGCGGACCACGCAACACTGTACTTATAGCGAGTTACTTGCACTGATTCTTCAGTTGCCATCTTCCCTTCCCCATTTCCTTGATAACCGGAGGCCCTAGTTTCACCTAATAAGACCCAGTTGTCCCGTTGGTGTTTTGAACGTCCACGGGTTACGCCAAAAAACCTTGACGCGGAATACCCAAATCATGCGCTGCAAGCTTTGGTCAGCTTTGAGAAACGAACCTTATTAAGACCTTGGCTCATCTGCGCCACAACGGCGTCTACCAATGGCATGACACCATAGTTCCACTATTGGTACCAATTAAACAAGAGGGCACAGAGCCGTCTCGGTATTACCGGAACAGGTCCAGGTACGCCAACGAATAGCCGACTCGATACTCGCTGGCTGGTTCGCTAGCAACCATCTGGCGGTCAGTTATCGCCATTTCAACTTGGTCCGTCACGATGCCATCTACCGGCAGGCTCAACAGCTCCCGAATTTTGGACTCGTCATTAACGGTCCAAACGTAGACTTCCTGACCCTGCTCGTGAGCCTGATCCAGCAAGTCTGGACGGAACGATGCCTGTTCCAACGTGTAGAAATCGCAGTTCACCTGTGGCAGCCTGCCAACACTCATGGCCACAGTGAGACCAACACGAAGTTCAGGGCGTTGGCGCTTAATTTCCTTGACTGCAGGAGCGTTGAGCGAGTGGTAGATATTATCGGTTGCAGTCCCGGCCGCATCGATTTCTTTGAGGAATTCCTTGAGGTATCCCCTATGCTCATGCCCGTTGACCTTGAGCTCTACTAGAACCGGTATTCCAAGTTCTTTGGCATGCTTCAAGTACTCCGCCATGGTGGGAATGTGGTCGGTGAAGCCACCCTCTCGGACGGTCACCTTTTGTACCTCATCCACGGTCATGTCGTAGATATTCTTGTTGACACCGGAAACCATCAGCAGATTGGTGTCGTGGCTTGCGACGAACTTTCCGTCCTTGGTCTGCTGGAAATCCGCTTCAACATAGTCGGCCTTGTTTTCGGCAGCGGCATCCAGAGCACCAAGCGTATTTTCCACCCCACCGGCGGCATAACCGCGGTGGGCTATCACCAAACTGTCTTCGGCACTGGAGGTTGTTTGGCCCAAGGCCGGAGCGGCATACAAACTGGCGGAGACCGCAAGACCAAAAGCCAGCGCCTCTACCGAGGCACGGGTAGCTTTGGCCTGCACAGTGCGCTTGCGTAGCGTGTACTCCTCAAAGACGGAGGTGAGTCCGAGGTGGTCACGTCCCAAAGCGACCAGAATTTGCAGGGCCACCACTGTGGCAGCACCGATGATCATGAACCCTAGGGTATGGCCTACCCCGATGCACAAGCTCGCAACCACCGCAGAGCTTTGCGCAGTCATGATGTTGGTGGCCATCTCGGAGATCCACGCCAGAACTTCTACCAACAGCGAGGCGCTCAACGCGGCTATCCCTAGTGGCAGACCCACAAGCAGAAGATATCGGAAGAAGTTCTTATGCGTTGCTTTGAGGCTTCCGCCCAATGCTGCGTATGACTTTTTCTCGCCAATAACCAACAGTGGCAGGGTCAGAATCAGACGTAGGTTCAGCCACAAGATCGCGGCGATCATCAATGCATAAAGGCCCGTGCTTAGCGGGACCTTCAGGTACTCACGGGTGATAAACGGCGGAATACCCACACCTTGAATCAATACCGATGAGAGGCCCAAGCCGCCCATTGGCAACGCCAGGAAGAAGTAAACCATCAACAGTGGAGATGGATAGCGCAGCAACTTGCGCATCACCGTAAGAGTATCCCTGACCATGTCAGCCAGGTTTGGTGGGCGGCCTGATTGTTGCCGATTGACCATCACGATCAACGCCACGAACTGCAAACTAATGGCCGCAAAACCAAGGATCGCGATGGCCAGTATCAACAGAAGGGAGATCGGATGGGTCAGCAATTCCGTATAGGTACGGTCGGTGACGTTTTCCAAATGACTAGCTTCAAGGGCCAGCCCAAACAGGTACTTGATAGCCGGCAAGACGCCTAGTCCGTTGATCAGCTGAATCACGCTAATGACAGCTAGGTAGCGGAAAACTCGCGCATGGCTAAGACGCCAAATTCGACGAAGGAATCCGGGAATCTGCGAAAAGGTTGGTGCCACCTCGCGGGTCGCCGGGTGCAACTGAGCAGAATGATCCGGGCAAGTAGATCCGAATTTCATTCTGTCGTTCACAGCGTTTTATCCCGTTCCAATCGTTTCGAAACCTAAAGAAGGCTAACGACTATCTTATCCCGGTCTCTTTTTCTTCGCTGTGGAGGGGGTCTCAGAAACGACCCCAAATTCTTAGAGCTCTCTGGACGATTCTGAATTCAGAATCGCCAAGGATGGCGGCAATTTATTTTCCTTTAAACGCCGGGGTCGTAGCTTCGCAGTCCACGCGTTGGCCTGGTACGCCCGTTTCAGAAGCTATTTCTTTAACACCGTCTAGGAGAATCTTGCAGGTTGCCGTTGCGTCTTTCCCCGGCGTGGCAGCAATGGCCGCATCTTGTTCTGCGGTGACCATACTTTCCACGGACCAGACCTTGCGAGATTTCTTCTTCTCGTCGGCATTAGCTGTCACCGTATCTTCGGTGACTTCAGCCGACTCCTCGCCACGCTTTTGCGCCTCAAGATAGGAGACTTCGCTCAAAGTGTCGTCGGAGGCACCATCCACGCTGACTTCATAGGTCACAGACCACGCATCGGAAATTGCTTTGTCGTAGGAGTCCACTGCGCCGCACCCTGCCAGACCTACGCCTAATGCTAAAAATGCTGTGCTCGCCGACATTCGGGCAATGTTGCGAGAAAGGTCGGACGATGAAAATCCACGCATGAAATTCCTTCACGAGATCAAGGTGTGCAATTGCTACAGTCTCAAGCCTAGATCCGTAGGCACTTCCAATACCTCGCATACAAGGACGACTTTAGAGCGCCCGGATCAACCCAAGGGTGGAGACAGAATCAGAACAGCTCGCAAATGTTGGTGCTCTTATCTGAAGAGGTCTAGGTGCGCTAGAGCTACACCAACACGGTAATCAGACCTCGGGTTCTCAGCCACAAAGTCCCGGTCTCGCAGCGCGACGTCCACGCTGTCGGTGACAATTCCATCCACTCCTAGACTTAGAGATCGCGCCAATAGGGGACAAACGATTCTTAAGGCTTTCGATTAGGCCTCGTATCCCACCGATGGGTCGCCCACGCTTCCCCGATCAGCCTGCGGATCACGATGACACTGTTCGCGAGGCTGATCAACGCGTCAATGACCCGGACCTTGCGCTCGGTGCAGATCGCCAATTTCTTGAACCCCCGGTTGTGCCACGAATTGGTTCGTTCCACCACCCAGCGGACCCCGGCCTGCAAGGGTTCGCCCTTGGTACTGATCTCCCAATCACAACCCAGCTCGGTAAGCAGCTCCCGTGTTTTACGGCTGTCATATCCAGCATCCAGATGCACGGTAATCTGCTCTGGCAGCTGGTAGCCGAAACGGGAAAGGCGTTCGAGCGTGGGGCGTAGCAACGGGGAATCGTGCCGGTTCGCGCCTGCGGTGATGCAGCCGACCGGGATGCCTTTCCCGTCGGTCATCAGCGAGCGTTTGGTGCCTTGCTTGCCGCGGTCTACCGGGGATTTTCCGGCGGCTTCACCGCCGCACGGCGCTTTGACCAGACATCCGTCGATGACGAGATTCTCTAGGTCCAGTCCAATGATCCGGTCGTAGGATTCCAGGCAGATCTGCTCCAGTTCGCGGAAGATCCCTGCGGTGATCCATTCGTCGCGGCGCCGTCGGATGGTGGTGGCCGAGCAGGTCGTGTCGCTGATTTTCTCGTAGGCCGCGCCCAGGACGAGGACTTGGATGAGTTTGTCGAAGATGATCCGGTCGCTGATCCGTGGCTTGTGGCAGCCCAGTGGATGGGTTACGTTCCGATCTGGGATCAACGCTTCGAATTGGCGCCAGAGAGGCTCGATGATGGAAGATGGTAGGGCAGGCACGTGACCTTCTTGTGTAAACGGTTCTAGACAAACCTTGTTTAACACTGTCCGTGCCTGCTTCACTGCTTAATGACGTGCCTGACGTGGTTAATTACGCTGTCATTAATACTTACTGCGGATGTTGCACACCTATTGGCGCGATCTCTTAGGAGCTCTAGGATTTTCTGTTCCTCATTAACCGTCCAGACGTAGACCGGCTTGTCCGCTTCCCTGGCCATCGCCAACAGTTCAGGGTCAAAGGACGCTTGCTCCACGACAATGAAGTCGCACTCAACTTCCGGGATCGCCCCAAGGCTCATGGCCATGCTGAGCCCCACACGAAGTTCGGGACGCCGTTCTTTCAGTTCACTGACCGCCGCGGGATCCAGCGAGTGATAGATGTTCTGCTCGGCGGTGCCGGCCGCGTCAATCTCTTTGAGGAAACGGTCCATAAAGCCAGGCGCCTCATGTCCTGAGACCTTGAGTTCCACAAGCAACGGAGTCTTCAACTCTTTCGCCCGATTCAGATACTCATTCATGGTGGGGATTGTCCCGGTAAACCGGCTCTTCAAGTTTTAGCGTGGTGACCCCGAAAAAGAAGTAAGGCCCGCAGTCCTCTGCGAAGATGAGTGTTGTCTAGACATACATCAGCAAGGAACTACGAGCCGTGTTCAAGGATACCGGGCCAATCGATGCTGCGTCGATTCTGTTGAACCTCAACGACTACCGCGTCATCAGCGCCACCCACGAAGCAGACGGACGACAAGCCCTCATCGAGCCCAAAGCTACCGAAGCAGCATGCCCCACCTGTGGAGTGCTCACCCAACGAATCCAGGCCAGACCAATACATCGGGTGAAGGACGTGCCAGTCGGCGGCACCGACCTGCAGGTATTGGTGCGCAAACGCCGTATGGCCTGCCAGGAATCGGCCTGCGAACGCCGTTCATTCGTTCAAACCACCGAGCAACTCCCGTTCCGTGCCAGGATCACCACACGACTCTCCCAACAGTTCGTGGACGAGATGAGTTCCGAACTCAGGGCAGTGTCCCGGGTCGCTGCCGCGCATGGGGTGTCTTGGCCTACGGTCATGGCCCGGCTAACCACGATCGGTGAACTGGTCGGGGACGTGGACCGCATGTTCATCCGCCGGCTCGGCATTGATGAGCACCGGTTTCGCAAAGTCCGCTACGCACGGGGCCGGACCGGGAAAGTAGTGCGGATTGAGCCGTGGTCGATTGTGTTTACTGATCTGGATACCGGAAAGATTCTGGATATCGTGGACGGACGCCGCGGCACGGCGGTGAAACGGTGGCTGAAGAATCGGCCACGGTATTGGCGCCAACGGGTGCAGTACGTCGCGATCGACATGTCATCGGAGTTCCGCAAGGCGGTGCGGGAGAATCTGCCGAAGGTAAAGGTTAGCGTGGATCATTTCCACGTGATTCAGCGGGCGAATCTGATGATCACCCAGGTCCGCCGACGTCGCTCCCACGAAGTCTTTGATCGTCGTGGCCGGGCTGCTGATCCGGCTTACAAGTACCGGAAATTATTGACTTGCAATCTGGAGAACTTGTCGATCAAGCAGGTTGAACGGTTGAAGCTGATCTTGGAATCAGACCCGGAACTCGGAGTGATCTATGCGATCAAGGAGCATGTGCGGGAACTATTGAAAGCTACGAATATCCATGAGTTCCAATCCCGGTGGGCGGTGCTGGAAAAGTCCGTGCGAGCAACAACAATGGTTGAGGCGAAGTCGCTGTTCCGGACGTTGACCGGATGGCGCAGGGAGTTGCTGGTGTTCGTTAGAACCAGATTGACGAACGCCAGGAGTGAGGCAGCGAATCTGACGGCGAAGAACTTGAAACGCATTGGCCGGGGTTATCGGAACCATGCGCATTACCGCCTTCGGATACTGTTATATACGGCAGGGCTGCGCCCGTGCTGAACACTCTGCACCACGCTTAAGTTTTAAGAGCCGGTTTAATTGCCTGTCAGACGTGTTGCAACCGCATCACGCAGTAACGCGACGCAATTGGTTTGCTGAGGGTATAGCCGGCAGCGTGGCTTACGCGGGTCGAATGTCTCTTTGTTTGCTTACTATGGTTCTGCTCTGGTTTTGAAGTTTGATGTGTAGTTTCTTCGGGAAGACTGCAAAGCGCCATATGAATCGATCCGTTTGGCGGCTCAAGTATCCGATAGATGCGAATGGTCAGGCGACCAATATGGGCGCCTGACCATTCGATTGGGTTTTCCGCAAGGACGAGTGAGGTGAAACGCTCGGTCCGAACCGTGCGGGGTCCCGTCGCGGGTCTGAAGTTTGTATGGATTCAGGATAACAAGCAGATCGCAATAGTCGTGAAGTTATCAACCTTCAATAATGAGAAAAGGGAACTGGGCTGAAAAGAGGTTTCTAAACTTCATTCGCTCAGTTCAAAGGGATTAGCTTCAGCGCGCTGCTCTAAGCCATTTTCCCCATGTTTCGGCTCAACTTGCTGGTTAGGCTTGTTTGGACCGCCCCCATGTTCGGCATCGCACGAGCGTTGATATTGTAGGTTCTCCTTGTAGCTTGGTCAGAGGGTCAGCGGGAATCGGTGTTTTGTTCGATGAGCTGAACAAGGCGAGAGACATAGTTTTGAAGAAATTCCACTGTGGATTCTTGGTTCACATGGCCGTCTGCATCGAGAAGCGTGGGTGACTGGGAAAGAAAGACTTCTGGTTGGCCGGGAGTGGGCATGTTGAAATATGAAAGGGCCAGCCTAAGGTTCTTCTGCGAGCTGTACCCGCCCATACGCCCAACGGAGTGACTGACGATTCCCGCGGGAAGGTTTTCCCAAGCGACATCGCTGTTGGGTTTGGAACCGATGTCTATGGCATTTTTCAGGCAGGAGGGGATGGTGCGGTTGTTCTCGGGCGTGACAAAAAATATCCCGTCGGAGGATTTGATGATCTTGCGGAACAGCGCGTATTCAGGCGGGGTCGGTTTGTCGCTGACCTGGGGGTCATCGTAGTCGAAATCGTAAAGAGGGAGATCCCGGATCTCGACGATGCGTGCGTTGTAGCCTTCAGGGAAATAGTCGATAAGATTGTGGGCGATTTTTCGTGCGTAGGATCCTCGACGCAGACTGCCGACGAGGACGGAGACGTTCTTATTCAAGGGACAATGCTCTTTCTAGGATCGAGTATGTGGGAATGAGGATTGGGTTAGAAATCCCAGTCGTCGTCGCTGGTGTCTTCGGCCTTGCCGATGATGTAGGAAGAGCCGGACCCGGAAAAGAAGTCATGATTTTCATCCGCTCCTGGTGCGAGGGCAGCGAGGATCTCGGGGTTGACGTTTGTTTCTTCAGGTGTGAAGCGGGCGGGATAGCCGAGATTCATGAGCGCTTTGTTTGCGTTGTAGCGGACGAAGACGGCTACGTCGTCCATGAGCCCGAGCGGTTCGTAAAGCTCACCGGAGTACTGCAATTCGAGTTCATAGAGTTCGTCGAGGAGTGCATAGGTAAATTCGCGCATGTTTTCCTGCGTGGCAGGGGACTGGGTTTCGAGGCCGCGCTGGTACTTGTATCCGGAGTAGTAGCCGTGCACAGCCTTGTCGCGCAAGATCAGCCGGATCATGTCCGCGGTGTTTGTGAGTGTCGCGTGGACGGAGAAGTGCAACGGCAGATAGAACCCTGCATACAGGAGCAACGAGGAGAGCAGCGTTGAGGAGACTTTGCGCTTAAGCGGGTCATCCCCGTAATAGTGGGTAAGTACCTTTTTGCACCGTTCCTGGAGTAGGTCGTTGGCAATGGCCCATCGGTAAGCGCTGTCAATCTCAGGCGTCGAGGTGAGGGTGGAGAAAACGGAGGAGTAGGAACGGGCGTGCACTGCTTGCATGAATGCGATGTTGGTGTAGACGGCCTCTTCGTGTTCCGTCCGGGCATCTTGGATCTGGCAGATCTCCCCAACGGTGGCTTGGACTGTGTCGAGCGCTGTGAGCCCGGTGAATACTCGCATGGTCAGTGTGCGTTCTTCCTGGGTGAGCTTTTGCCAGGCAGGAAGATCGTTGGAGAGCGGGACTTTTTCGGGGAGCCAAAAGTTGGCGGTGAGGCGGTTCCAAACTTCAAGGTCTTTGTCATCGCCGACACGGTTCCAGTTGATAGGACGTATGCGGGCATCCGGGGCATGCCGGTAGCCCGGCGGGGTCACAGAGATTTCGGTGATTGGTTGAAGAGTGTTGCTGGAATTCATGGGGGTTCCTTCTGGCAGATCAGCGTCTCAACGCTAAAGGGCGCACGAGACGCAGTTTTCGATTTCGGTGCCTTCGAGGGCGGGCTGGCGCAGGCGGATGTAGTACAGGGTTTTGATTCCGGCACGCCAGGCGTAGATCTGCGCCTTGTTGATGTCGCGGGTAGTTGCGCTATCCCGGAAGAACAGTGTCAACGAGAGGCCTTGGTCGACGTGGCGAGTGGCGGCGGCGTAGGTGTCGATAATCTTTTCGTAGCCGATCTCGTACGCGTCCTCGAAAAATTCGATGTTGGCGTCGGTCATGTGCGGGGCAGGGTAGTAGACACGGCCGAGCTTGCCTTCTTTGCGGATCTCGATCTTCGCCGCAACCGGATGTATCGATGCGGTCGCATTGTTCACATACGAGATCGATCCGGTCGGTGGGACGGCCTGCAGGTAGGCGTTGTAGATACCGTGCTGCCGAACTGATCCCCGTAGGTTCAACCAGTCATTGCGGGTGGGGATTGCGATGCCTGCCTCTGCAAAGAGGGCACGGACTCGTTCAGTGGAGGGTTGCCAATTTCGTTCGATGTACTTGTCGAAGTAGGAACCATCGGCGTAGGCCGAGGTCCCGAACCCGGCGAACGTCGTGCCACGTTCGATGGCGATCTGGTTTGAGACGCGTAGAGCGTGGTAGGTGACGGTGAGGAAATAGATGTCAGTGAAGTCGATGCCTTCCTCGCTGCCATAACGAATGCGCTGCGAGGCGAGGAACCCGTGAAGGTTCATTTGGCCGAGTCCAATCGCGTGCGATGCGTTGTTCCCCGCTGCGATCGACGGCACTGCGTCGATGTCTGTCTGGTCCGAGACGCTCGTCAGCGCGCGCACGGCGGTTTCGATGGTGGCGCCGAAGTCGGGAGAGTCCATCGCAGCGGCGATGTTCAGCGAGCCGAGATTGCATGAGATGTCATTCCCGATCTTCGTGTAGCCGCCGGCGGTGTCTAGGGTCGAGGGCGTGTTAACCTGGAGGATTTCGCTGCATAGATTCGACATGTTGACATGCCCCGCGAGCGGGTTGGCGCGGTTGACGGTGTCCTCGAAGAGGACGTAGGGGTAGCCGGACTCGAACTGCAGTTCGGCGAGGGTCTTGAAGAACTCGCGGGCGCTGATCGTGGTCTTGCGGATCCGTGGGTTCGCAACCAGTTCGTCGTAATGGTCGTTTACCGACAGGTCAGATAAGGGCTTGCCGTACTCGCGCGCGACGTCGTAGGGACTGAATAGGTGCATGTCCCGGTTCTCCTTCGCGAGTTTGAAGGTGACGTCGGGGATCACGACGCCCAGGGAGAGCGTTTTGATCCGAACCTTCTCATCCGCATTCTCGCGCTTCGTGTCGAGGAACCGGAGGATATCCGGGTGGTGTGCGTGAAGGTAGACCGCGCCGGCGCCTTGGCGGGCGCCGAGCTGGTTGGCGTAGGAGAAAGAATCTTCCAGGATCTTCATGACCGGCACGACCCCGGACGCCTGGTTCTGGATCTGTTTGATCGGCGCGCCGGTCTCGCGCAGGTTCGTCAGCAGCAGGGCGACGCCGCCGCCGCGCTTGGACAGCTGCAACGCCGAGTTCACGCCCCGGCCGATGGACTCCAGGTTGTCCTCCAGCCGCAGCAGGAAGCAGGAGACCAGCTCGCCGCGTTGTGCTTTTCCGGCGTTCAAGAACGTCGGGGTTGCTGGCTGGAAACGTCCCGAGATCATCTCGTCTGCCAGGCTGGTCGTGAGGGTTTCGTTGCCTTGCCCGAGGAATAGCGCGGTAGCGGCAACGCGTTCTCCGAAGTTCTCCAAGTACGTGGTCCCGTCGAAAGTGCGCAGGGCGTAGGAAGTGAAGAATTTGAAGGCACCGAGGAAGGTGGCAAAGCGGTGCCCGGCCATCTGTACGCGTTCGTGGAGCGAGGTCACGAAAGCGGGGTCGTAGGCGCGCAGGAACGCTTCCTCGTAGTAATTGTTGTCGATCAGCCATTCCAGCCGCCCCCATACCGAGCCGAACATCTTGGTGTTCGGGATGACGTGCTGGCGGAAGTATGCGCATGCGGCCTCGCGGTCCTTGCTGAACTGGATCGATCCATCGGGGCCGAACAGGTTCAGCTGCGCGTTCAGTGCGTGGTAGTCCTTTCGCGCCCCTATGCCCTCCGGTTGCGTGAGAGCCTGCGGGGAGTCGATGGTAGTGGTCATGCCGTCTTCCTTTCCTCTGTGTGCTGCTGCGCCCAGAAGCGGGGCAGTCCTTCTCTGACGCGTTCGACATCGCGGTCAGTGCCGAGCAATTCGAAGCGGTACAGCTCGGGCACTTGGCACTTGGTCGAGATGATGGGGCCGGCGAGGCAGTAGTGCTCGCCGAAGTTGGTGTTGCCAGCGGTGATGACCCCGCGGATCAGTGCCCGGTTGGCAGGGTCGTTCAGGAACATGCCCACCTGCTTCGGAACTGCACCTGTGCGCTCTCCGCCGCCATAGGTCGGCACGATCAGCACGAACGGCCTATTTACCCGAAGCAGCCCCTCCTGACGGGGCCGCAGCGGGATGCGCACCGCATGCAACTGCAGCCGGTCGACGAAGCGGCTGGTGTTCTCCGACACGCTCGAAAAGTACACGAGATTCGGAGAATCAGAATCTTTGAATTCTCGTACGGCGAGGTCTAAGAATTTATTTCTTTGGGCGGTCACCTTAGTATCTCCTCCTTCACTCAATTGATTTTGGACCGATGCACGCATACAAGCTATATGTTGTGCTCAACCGAACATAGAGGCACAACATGTAGTGTCACCAACCATAACTCCGATGGGCCAAACAAACAACTTTGACCCATCGAACTATGAGCTCATCTGAGATTTCGTGCCCACTTCTGGATCGGTCACTGCCTTGATTTGCACTCAATGATGAGGAACGGTCAGTGTTGGAGAACGATTGGTCGGGAGAGTTTAGGATCGGCATTAAAGCAGGCAGCCCAAGTACATTTGGAGAGCTCCGTTGCCGTAGCTAGGGCGCGAGGCGTGTCATGGCAAGCCATAGGCAACGCATTCGGTATTACTCGACAGGCGGCATTCAAGCGATTCGGAACCATCTCAACGACAGGCATCGGAGAAGAAACCATGGCTAACCCAATTATTGACCTCACCTCGCGAACCGAAAATATCTTTGAGCACCTCAGCAAAGGTGACTACGGTTCCGTGAAATCACTGATGACCTTCACCTGTTCCCGCGTCCTGACGAAGAAAAAGGTTATGGATGTCTGGGACCAAGTGGTGGCAGACAGTGGACAGTTCGAATCTTGTTCCAACACCACCATTCAAACTTCCGACGGCACGAATGTTGTTGCACAGAAACTGAACCAGTACCTCGGCGGCGGCCTGACAGGACAAACGCAAATCAATCATGAAGCAGGCGAATGGCTCGGGCGAGTTGCCTACAACGGCGCCGGGAAAGTCACCGGAATTCTCATCGTGCACCCAATGCAGGCAAACAACCTGCCTTTCTAGACAGCTGGGTCCAAGCACGTTCACTGCGCAACTTGGCGACGCCAAAGGCGTGCCTTACTCACTACTCCAATCACAAACAGAGGCTTCCAATGGAAAAGATAGTCAACGCTGCATGCACCCTGCTCACATTCGTAACCTTCTTCGCTGTTTTGGGTGCATGGGAACTCGACGAAGCAGTGCGTTTCATATGGGCCGCCATGTTTGCGGGTGCCTTTGGCTACATCTTCTTCAGGACAAGCAAGAAATCTGAAAATTGAATCACATCAGCTTAAAAATCATTCATCCCCGCTGTGTCTAATGTGGCTATCACTCCGCGTGCCGGTTGATTTCCCGTAGAGCGATCCCTATGTGACACACTGATCTACATGTCTAAGATCATGGTCGGTTACGCACGCGTGTCCACGGAGGAGCAAGACCTCACCGCCCAGCGTGATTCCCTGGCATCCCTCGGCGTTGAACCCGAACGCGTCTATGTTGATCATGGCTTTACCGGCAGGAACAAGAATCGCGCAGGACTTCACGAAGCCCTCGCCGCCTGCCGGGCCGGAGATACCTTCGTCGTTACCAAACTCGACCGCCTGGCCCGGTCCGTCCGAGACGCCCATGAGATAGCCGACGACCTCGCCAGACGCGAAATCAGACTCAGCATCGGTGGTTCCGTCCACGACCCCACCGACCCAATGGGCAAACTGCTGTTCAACGTCCTGGCGATGATCGCTGAGTTCGAAGCCGACCTCATCAGCATGCGCACCCGCGAAGGAATGAAGGTTGCCAAGGCCAACGGCCGACTCCGGGGAAAACAGCCAAAACTCACCGTGAAACAAGAAACACACCTCCTCGAACTGCACGATGCCGGCAAACACACCATGACCGAAATGGCAGAACTATTCTCCATCAGCCGATCCACCATCTACCGGGCCGTTGAACGCGGCCAACGCAAGAAAACCGGCACAATCACTCCGTGACCTCTTCCTGCCACCACCGAAAGATGACGTGCGGCTCTCATCCGTTGCCCCACACTGCGAAAGCTTTGCGTCGGGCATTTCGCTTTTTCGCGAGCCCTATCCACGCCAGGATCGACACCGGGATGTCGTTAGCGTGAATTTCCGTACCGATCTTCCTCAGACCCCGGCCACAACTCCCGTTTGTCGAAACGTGTACCTACCGGGTTGGCTGGCATCAATGTCAAAATCAAAAGCGCCAAGGTACCCAAGATCGGCACAAGCGCTAACAGATACAACCAGCCACTGAAGTTGGCATCATGTAAACGACGCACCGCGATCGAAATATTCGGGATCAGCGTCGCCAAACCATAGATGTTCACTATCCACTCCACCACGACAGCCTCCGTAGGGACCTCAACGGCGCCAGGCTCAATAGCAAGTGCACCGCTCATGAACATCGCGATCACAGCCACAAAACCGACGATGAAATTGAACAACGCCACCCACCAGTACTCACTCAAACTCGCACGGCCACTGAAAGTCGCGTACTTCTTGAAGAACCGTTTGACGGCTTCGCCAAAAGACGCTCCGTACAACGGTAAGCTCAGACTTTCAGTCTCAGACGTCGCATAAGGATTATTCGGCGGGTAAACAGGGTCAGACATAAGGCAGCTTCCTCCAGTGGATTGATCATTCAACATCATACTGTTATTTCAACCGAAACTTCACGGCCCCAGAGAACACTCGACATCTAGGAATCCACATTCACCAATAAATTAACCCGGTACCGTGCATGGTGACGCCGCTTGGCATCACTCCCAGAATTCGCCAAATCTCAGGGACAAGATTCATCCCAGCGACATTCTCGAAGCCTGGCAGCTCAGAAGGTCATATCAATCAATATGCCATCTGACCAATTACTTGGATCCACGGCAGCATCAATGCTATTCGCCTGCCAGACCTCCTTCGGCCTCCAACGCAGCCGCAATCGCTTCAGGAGACGGCAAAGACGTCTTCTCCTCCTGAGGCAACGCATCATACGTGTAAGAAGAAACCGCTAGCGGCTGTGTCGAACCCTCCAAGGCATACCGCACCGTCCGATCGTTCTTAGACCCACAAACTAAGATCCCCACCGTAGGAGCCTGACGGGGAAGCCTCAACATGTCATTAACCGCAGCGACATAGAAATTCAACTGCCCCAGATGCTCAGGCCTGAACTTCCCAGCCTTCAGCTCAACGACGACATAACGGTCCGATGGCACGTGATACAACAACAGATCAACATAAAAATCATCGCCATCGACATCAAGATGGTACTGCCTACCGACGAACGCGAAACCAGCACCAAACTCGGCTAAAGTCTGCGACAAACGAAGCGTCATGGCTTCTTCAATCGCAAGCTCTTGCGCCTCTTCGGTGAGCCCCAAAAAATCAAAGATCAGGGGATCCTTGGCCAGTTCCTTCGCCAAGTCACTGCCCTGGCTAGGTAAACGAGATTCTAAATTGTTAGGAGCCGCACCTTCGCGTGCATGCAACCGAGTACGAATTTGGTGCTCAAGAACCGCCACCGACCAACCATTCTGAACAGCACGGTGCGCATACCACTGACGCAATTCACCGTCACTAATCTTATTCAGAAGCGCCACGTTGTGAGTCCAGCTCAATTGTCCAGTTACTGACTGGACAATTGAATCTTCATCACCCCACGCTTCGGCAAACGCCCGCATATTGTATAGATTCGTTCTCGAGAACCCCTTCATATGAGGGAACTCAGCTCGCAGATCCCTCGCAATCCTGTCGAACACCTTACTCCCCCAAGGCTGACCAGCCTGACGCTCAAGAATGATTCGCCCGATATTCCAATACAGTTCGACCATGGCCGTATTAACCATCCGCTGCGCCCGATGCTGGGCCCCGTGGATCAGCTCTTTCAAGGTCAACAACGCATCAGAATAGTCAGCAGGAAGATCGCGTTCGATTTGGGACATATATCAACCATAGATGCCGAAGAGACAACATGCCGGAAAAGTTCAGCCACCAACTGGACACTTAACGCATACATCCACAAACTGACACAATGGATGCGACAAAAGTGGGACAGATTCGATCAGTGCCACAAACGGTCGTTTACGTGACATCGGGCATCGAAGAACATGCACATCCGAAAATTGTCACTTAACCCCAATGCTGTTTCATGGAGGTCCGGAAACCCACGAACGCACCACCCCAAGGCTCGTCGTCCTTGACGCTCTTGGACGCGGACCCCCTAGTCTTTGCCTGTGCAGCAGTCCGCTCTCAAAGATCCTACTGCGGGGCGATTCACTAGTACTACCTCAGGTGCGACACTGAGCAATGCACCGGGCCTCTACGTGGGCGCGCCAAGCGAAGGACAACACATGAACAAGCAAACCAAAAAGTTCCTGATCACCGCTGGAATAGGCGCCATCGCCATGGGGCTCACCGCCTGCGGCCCCCTAGACACGCCGTCTCCAGGTGCGCGCGCCTATGGCGGGATCGAACCGACCACCTCAACCCAGGAAAGTCTCGCATCCCGCGTGCCTCCCGATGAGATGGACAGTCCTGGATTCGATGTAGTGGTAGCAGACCCACTCCTGAAAGGCACCACTTCCACTGATGTTCCTCTCGGTATGGGACGATTTGTCTCTATCTGGGTGGATTGCGATCGTGCCACGTCACACCTACGAGTGAGGGTGACCGCCGCCAACGGTGCGAAGCTGCTTGACGACACACAAGCGTGCGACTTCAACGGTGCTGCGTTCGTTTCGAACGCGACGGAGGGTTCTCCGACGGAACAAGCCAAGGTTCTGGTGGAGGCTCCGGGAAGCGTCGTGTATCGCATCTTCGTCGGCGCGGAAGGTAGCCGCAACTCGTGAACGTCGTCGTATGCTGACATGTACGGACATCACGAAGCGACAAAAACTCCAACGGACGGTCCAATGTTCGATATGTCTCTTCAGCAACTCCAGAACGAAAATTTCATTTTGCGCGTCACGAAAAGTGATTTCCCCACTCCTACATAGTAGAAACCATGTGCTGGATATTCGTGTTCACATCGCTGTATCTGCGCACTAGGATGAAAGAAAGCCTAAGTAGGGGGAATGCTGCACTTCTCCCCGTCTTTTTGTCGGGGGTGGACAGGAATTCCATTCTGTAGTTCTCGCCTTCCTACGGACTTTCCGTGTTCGTGTGAGCTGTCATGATGTCGTGAGACACGCGTTCGTAGGAGAATGAGTGCATGTCCAAACGTCAGAAGTTCACCCCGGAGTTCCGCGCCGAAGCAGTCGAACTAGTGATCTCCTCCCAGAAGAGCCTGGTCGAGGTCACAGCCTCTCTAGGCATCAACGAAGGAACCCTGGGCAACTGGGTCCGCGCTTACCGCACCGAGCACCCAGAATCGGAAGCAGAGGAACGCGGACCAGTGGAATGGGCCCAATACGAGAAATTGCGCAAGGAACTGCTGGAGGTGAAACGGGAGAACGACTTTTTAAACGATGTCAGCGCCTATTTCGCCTCGAACAGCAAGAAATAAGCGCAATCTTCACCTTCATCAAAGCCCAGGCCGGCCAGTACCCGGTGAACTGAATGTGCCAGAAACTGCAGGTATCCAGGGCATCCTATTACCGGTGGCTGAACCCCTGCGAGGAGCTGAGCGAAGCCAAAGCACTGCGCATGCGCCGCACCGAACTGGTCCACTACAACGCTAAGACCTACACCGCAGCCGTGCAACTCGTTGCTCGACTGGCCACGGGAGCTTCGACTTTGAACCGAACGGTTGCTGCTGAGGAGGAAGAACGATGGGCTTTTCGCCGCTGAAATTCTGCGATACATGTGGTTGGGTACCCAAAAGCCGTGCGCTGCACGCAAAGGATTGCGCGGCGCACGGCTCGGCGGCTTCTACTTGCAGAACCCGTTGTTCTTGATGACGTCCAGGATCTTCTTGGCATCCCGCTCGGTGACCGTTTCCACGCCTGCGCCTTCAAAACGAGCTTGAGTACTCGAGATCAACTTGTCCGGTGACATACCGCCCAAAATGTCAGTGCACTGATTGCGAGCGCTGTTAAAAGCCTTCTCATTGTTCAGCGCCGGATCGATTTCCGCTAGATCTTCCCGTAGCTTTGCTTCTTGCTCGGAGTCAGGCCTAGGGATGCCGGTGGCGGCGCCAGCAGCAACCTCGTTGGCGGTGGACTCATTGAAGTATGTACATCCGCTCAGTGCAACAGTGCTGATCATCAGGAAGCTGGCAAAGACTTTCTTCATGTTACTCCTTAGGAATGGGATCGCGATCAGTACTGCGATTTGTCTATATGAACCGTCCCGGAAATCATGTCGCTAATTTACTAGCGGCAACATCGGGTATCGCGCCGTTGAAGTCATCATAGTAGAGTTCCTAAAATTCCACCGGTTTACTATAGCCGAGGGTCGAATGCAACCGGGCATAGTTGTACCAGTGCACCCAATCCACGACGACATCCCCGACATCGGATTCCGCTGCCAACGGGCTGTTGCGGAACGGGGAATCCCTAGCCGCGGCTTCGTTCTTGAACAACCTCATCACCGTTTCGGCGGCCGCGTTGACGAACGCATCCCCGATGGTGCCGATCGATGGGACCAGCCCTTCAGCGGCCAGCGTCCTGGTGTACCGCTGCGAGGTATATTCACTGCCGGCATCTGAATGATGTACCGTGCCTTGAATCGGGCTTTACGAGATCCCGAACCATGCCGGCGTTGCCATAACGCCATCCGGAGAGCTTCCTTCACAAACTCGGTATCATGCGAGGTTGACGTCGCCCAAGACAGAATCCGTCTGGAGAACAAATCGATCATGAACGATACGTAGGTGAACCCGGCGCCGGTCGGCACATCAGTGAAATTTGTGATCCAGACCTTGTCAGGCGCGACAGTGAAGAATTTGCGGTTCAGCAGATCCTTGGCCCGAATCTTGTCCTTCACACGGATCGTGGTGACAGTCCTCCGGCCTCTGGCCAGACCCTTCATTCCCGCCTCGCGCAACAGCTAAGTCCACGGTGTGCTTCGAGATCTCAAGGAAGCCGTTGCGCTGCAACCAAGCCCGCATCTTCCGACGCCCGTACAGCAACCTCAGGCTTAGGCCTGCCGGTCTTCTCATCAGGCTGCTGCAGATTGTGCAGGACGTTGAGGATCTGGGCGTCGGTGATGTCCCGGGATGCCGGTTGGCGTTGTTTCCAGCCGCGGTAGGTTCGCGCAGAGACCTGCAGTCCCTGAATAGTCAGGGCTTGGCATGTCTGCTCGACTGCGTAGCCGCACTCGCGTTGATGGTCGATGAACTCGGTGATTAGGGCCGGCGAGGGTCGAGCTCCCTCGCGAAGAAAATCGCTGGCTGGCGGAGGATTTCGTTGCTTTCTTCCAGGTCCTTGGCCTTGGCCTCCAGGGCTTTGATCTCGGCGAGTTCCTCGCTGGTGGGGCCGGTGCGGTCCCCGGCGTCGACCTGGGCCTGGACGACCCACCGGCGCAGGGCCTCGGCGCCGATGCTCAGCTTGGGTGCAAGATCCTGGCCGGCACTGTAGACCGGCTTGTATCGCTCCAACCGGTCCAGGACATAGGCGACGGCGCGGGCCTTGGCTTCAGGGGTGTACTGCTTGGGCATGCTTTCCATTCTCTCAATAGAAAGCGGCATGAAACCCAGGACGTTTCACCGAGCCCCTCGAGATCTAGTGGGTGGAACTGTCCATCGGCAGCGCGGCGTACGACCATGCCGCCGCGAAGACCGTGTGGGATTGTTCAAGAACGAGGCCGTCGCCACGGTCTCGCTTTTCTGCATCGGAGCGGTTAAGACCGAATTAGACGTTGTGGAGGTTGTCTTCGAATGGGTGCATTGGTACAGCTGCGAACGCCTGCGTTCCTCTCTGTTCCACCAAGCACCGGAGGAATTCGAGCGACCTATTATGATGAAATTTCCGGCTCGTTACCCGACGCTGTCGCGCATAAAACGGCAGCATGGTTTGCGGGACGGTGCAGCCATCCCTATCGGGGAATGGGCAAAGATCACACTGCTGCATACTGCATATAACTTTCAAAAACGGTGGTTTTTGAAACAGTTGTGCCCTTCGCCTACAGCGCGAAGGGCACAACTAAAACTTGTTTGAACTTTTGAATTTATTCAGTGGTTCGATGTTGAACTTTACTGCGTTGGAGCCGGCCTACGATCATGTCAATGACGAGGAAAGCCGCGAGGCTGATTCCCATCAGGGGCAAGAAGACCCCTACCATTCCGGCTGCAAGCAGTAGCAACAGCAGCCCCCACCACGGGGCACGCAACAATCCGCCGCGAGCCGGTGTCTTGCCCATGCGTTGCGAGGGATTTTTCATGGGTCGACGTTTCCACCACATCACGTATCCCAGCACCACCATGGTGGCGATGGTGGTAGCGACGAGGAACAACAAGATCTGGTTCGGCAATCCGAACATAGACCCCATGTGGATATCGATTCCCCACCGCGTTAGCTTCGCCGCAAGGTTGAAGTCTTTGAAATCTACCCGGTCGACGACTTCCAGGGTTTGACCATTAATGGAGACCGCGTCAACTTCGGTCGGGTATGAGCGTTGAATTTCTTGGACCACCCATGCTTTGCTTTCCGCAGCGGGCGGCTTGATTTCGACCAGTCCGGTGTTGATATTGACTTCGCGGGCGATGGAGAGCATCGTGTCGAAAGCTGCCGGGTTCACCGACTCCCCGGTGGGTGCTGTAGACGCTCCATGGTGGTGGGCATGCTCATCAGCGGAACCGTCGCCAGTGGCAGTGAGGTCGGTGCTAACGGAGGGGGTGCCCCAGTTCAGCGCAGTACGCAATTCACCCACGTTTGCGCCGCCGTAGGTGGACCAAGTGATCCCGGTGGCGGAAAGGAAGAACGCGCCAAGCAAGACCCAGATCCCCAGAGAGCCATGCCAACTGGCCAGTCGGCGGTAGCCGGTGGCTTTGGTATTGGGACGTAGGAGGTCCTTTTTGCGTTTGGTGCGCCTGATCCGCAAGATCCATAGACCTAAGCCAGCAAGGGCAATGATACCTAGCCAGGAAGCTGCCAGCTCGCTGTACATGCGTCCTGGCTCACCGAGTTGCAGATTGCGGTGCAACTGGTCGATCCAGGTGCGTAATGGCAGGGCACCACTGGTTCCGTAGGCGGTGAGATCGCCGCGGATTTCAGCGGTGGCAGGGTCCACGAAGATGGCCCTGGTTTCGCTCTCGCCCAGTGCTGGGTCGGCATACATCACCCGCGTGGTGTCCCCTTGATTCGGTGCCGGACGCACCGCGACCAAGGTTTCGCTGCTACCCATATAGGTGTTGGCCGCTTCGACTTGATCAGCTAGCGGCAGATAGGAATCAGCAACCGGTGCGTGCAGTTCTTTGGCGTAGACCGCTTGTTCGATCTGCGGCGTGATCGCGTATAAGGCTCCGCTCACGGCGGCGATGAGGATGAACGGACCGATGAAAATTCCTGCGTAGAAATGCAGCCGAAGTAGCAGTTGCCCAAACCAGCCTTTGCGAGTCGGACGGGAAGGCATGGAAGGCGGTTGGGATTCCGGGGGTGCGGTGTCCAAGAGAGTCATGAGTAATCCTTGAAAGAAGAGAAATAATAGGGCTGGTCATGCCTTGAAGAGGGTTTCACCGACGAATCCTCCTTCGGCACAGCCTGGCGGGATGAGGAACACGGCAGAGCCGATCGGCGTGGTCCACTGGTTCAGCGCGTCAAGCTCCGCCAGACGTTGTTGCAACGGGACGAATTGCTTGGCCACGCTTTGTTGGTAGGACACGAAAATCAGTCCCGAATCGGAAATATCGGTTCCAGTGGGCTGCTCGTCATAGTTGTATCCCCGGCGGAAGATCCGCTCGCTGGGGTTCTCTGAGCGGGCGCGTCGAATGTGCGCGTGGGCCGGGATGACCGTGAATCCGAGAGCGTTGGTTGCTTCGAAATCGGGTTCGTCGTGTTCCTGACTGCCGGTGGTGGGGGCACCATTCGCCAAGGTTCGTCCAACACTGAATTCTCGACCGGAACGATCCACTTCGTCCCAGGTGTCGACGTCCATCTGGATGCGGCGAATGACCATGGTGGTGCTTCCATCAGGGTTCCATACCAGCGCGTTGAAGTCTTCGGTCTGCGGCGAGGGGTTGACGGTTCCATCAACCTGTCCGAAGAGGTTACGCATCGTCGTGCCAGTAGCTTCTGATCCTCTAGAACGGCGGAACCCTGGCTGCACCCATTTCACCGATGCGAACCGTCGGGCATCTTTGAGCAGCATCCGCTGGGCATGAGCCACGGTCAGCTGATCATCCGAGGCGATATGCAGCAACAGGTCCCCGTCGTTCCACCGTTCTTGCAACCGATCGATACTGAACTTAGGCAGTGGCTGAATACCTGCGGCAGAGGATCCTGCCAGCTCCACCAGCTTCGGGCCAAAGCCGAAGGTCACGGTCAACCGGGCAGGAACTGCTCCTAGTTCCGGTTCGGTATCTGCCAATGCAGCTTGCCCCTGGGTGAGCCTTGCTGCGTCATCTGTGAGCAGTCGCAGGAGGCGCTGCACTGCTGCACTGTCCACCTTTTCATTCAGGGCGAGAGAGATGTAGGTGGCGTGGGCTTGCGGTTCCGTAGCGATGCCTGCTTGGTGGGGGCCATAGAACGGAATCACGGTGTTCCCGTGCAACTGATCCGCTGCCTCAGCGGGCGCGGTGGTGCTAGTCAAGGAGTCAATGCCGAGGGCTGCGATCGCTCCCAGCCCAGCGGCGGCTCCACCGAACAGCACACCGCGCCGGCTAGGGCCTCTTTGAGTGGGTGTCTTTTCGTGGGGCATCAGTGATCGTGGGCGCTTTCCGAAGCGGAATGGTCCATATCCATGGTGCTGTGGTCCATGTCCCCGTGCTCGGTGCCTTCGTAGTTTTCGTTGGCTCCGGCGAACTCCTTGACGGGGGCGGTGACATCGAAGGTGGTGTCATCGGAGAAGGTCAGGGTCAGGTTCACATCATTGCCTGGTTGCAGTGGTTCGGTGAGGTCCATGAGCATGATGTGGTTTCCCCCGGGTTCCAGATGCAGTTCGCTATGGGCGGGGATGGTGAAGCCACCGGTTTTTTCACGCATGACCATGGCCCCGGATTCATTGGCTACGGTCTCGTGCAGTTCCAGATCGGTGGAGGCAGGGCTGGTCACGGAGGTAACGGTGATGTCGTGGTCCCCGGTATTTTCAATGGTGCCGAATCCTGCGGACATGCCTTCGTCAGCGGCCTTCACCCACGGATCTTTCATCGTGACCGAAGCATTAGACGGTGATGCGGGACTGTTCTCGGCGGGGTTTGTAGCGCAGCCGCTCAGGGTGAGCAGGGCAGCGGCACAGAGAGCAGCGGTACGCAGAGCAAAAGAGGTGTTCAAGGTTCATCCTAAAAATATGGAAGCGCAGACAGCGCGCTTCGAAGGAGATATGCTGTTGAGCCCAAAAACTCTGGATGCCGAGCAATATGCGGGGCAACCGGTTGTTGGGGATGGCATGGTGAGGGATTGCCCTCAGAAGAAGGGCATGGAAGTCTATGGTGTAAGCGCACTGTGCGGATTACTGAGCGACGGGGCGCGAAACGACGCAGGCAGTTGCTGAGCTAGGAAATCATCACGATGAATAGTTGTGCGTGAAGCAGCATGCCAGGCCCGGGTTCAAAGCGGTCTTGCATACGAGCAAATTCCTGTGGACAGCAACACGAGACGCAACAAATCCGCCTGTCAGTCGTCAGTAAGGCAGACGTAAAAAACCCACAGACGCGTTGATCTGTAAATGGGAGTGGTCTTACACCGTGGTGAGTGCGGGTGGACCCCGACGAATAACCGACGTTGAATACACGCATATCGTGTAGGTCGGGATTTCACGCGGGGCAGTGGGAGTCGGCAGTGGGTGGATTAGCTGGTAGGCGAAAGTAACTAGTCGCCACAGCAGTTTCCAGGTCAACAGGTCAACGATGTTAGCGGCAGCGATGAGCATTTGTTCGCTGCGATGCAGAACCAGCACGGTAGCGAGGCCCGCCATGAGGTGGGCTAGAAGCATCGTGGTATCACCATGGCTCATGGTGGCAGCGTCGGCCGAGGTAGTGATATCTATGGGCATAGTCATCCCATGATGCGCGTGCATGTCCTGCCCGCCAATGATGGACGCAGCTGAATGCCCGGCTCCCATCGAGAACAACAGATGGAAGAGCAGCTGGCTGAATCCAACCATCCCGGCCAAGCGCCACAGGGTGAATTGTCGACCGCTGAGCAACATGCACACGAGAAGCGACAGCGCGAGAGGTAGCGCGACGTTCAGGAGTCCTGGTACTTCTCCGCCTGCGAGTACGTGGGAGCACAGAGAAACGAACGTCGCAAAGAATGCGGCGGTCGTGCCTCTGAGAACACGTGTCGAGCGGGCGGATTTTTGCACACCCCTAGTATTCCAGACTGAGCGCTGTATTTCGACATCCCGTAAAACTGAAGTGGTAATGGCCCCATCTGTTTGCAGAAGGACCGGAAACGGTCGTTTTAGACACACCGACCGGCAGTCTCGGGGAAAATTCCCGGCAGTTGGGAAATCAACACATTTTTGAGAGCCGACTGTCGCAAAACTCAATGTCACAAACTATGTGCCAGAAGAGAGCTTCTTCAACGAGTATTGATGTAATAAGACTGATAGGCCACTTACTCAGGTGCGCCAAAGTCAAGATCGCCGTTTAGTATTCCTCGATCTACATGTACACGGCCGGCTCCGACCCTATCGCTGGCAAACAAGCCAAAAGCTACGGTTTCTAAGCTCCCAAACGATACGTAATCTTGGCTTGTTCGTGCTCTGTAACTAGCAAACCAACAGCACTTCAAAAACTATCAATTAGCGTTCAAAATCCTGATTCCTAAGCGTTCAGATATTACGAGGTCGTGTCTGCTATTGATTTCCAGTCGGTGTGATTAAGCCATTCCTTAGCAGCTGCCCAACTCACATGATGTGGAGACTGTTCGAGGTACTGCAAGAATCGCGATGGAGTAGCGGTTTCCTCGCCCCACGGTTTCACAGCAAGACGGGTCCTAGTAGTAAGAACACCATGTCTTGCGCGAGACAACATGACCGCGAGAACGCGTGCTTCTTCAGTAATAGCTTCGGGAGATTTAGCTTGAAAAGCAGGAATCGATCCTTCTTCCAAGCCAAGAATTATCACCCAGTCAAACTGTTGGCCCTTACCAGCATGACCGGTAAGGAGATGAATCCCGGGAACAGTCAGTAGAGTATCGCCGTCGCCAAAGCGCACCCGTTGACGAATTCCATCCACAGTCATTCCGTCACGAAGTAAATCCGCAATCCATTCAACACCTGCTTGAACCAACTCTAGTGTCGCTGGGTCGAAGGGTTCATTGATATTCACCAAAGAATTCAAATACGACGTGGGGGCATCAGCGGCAAAGAATTTTGTTACATTAATCCTGTTCAGGACACCGCGAATAATAGGCGCAGTTGCTGAATCAAAGATGGGGTCATCCCATCGATACCAGCTGATACCCTCTGATTCCTCGAGCTTTGCGTCCAATTCTTCTCGCCGCTTTTTCGTCCTTGAAAGAACACCTATCCGTTGCTTTTCTCCACGTGCTAAGACACTTCGAGAAAATGCGATAACCCATTCAGCTTCCGACGTTTCTCGATCGAACTCTAAGTGGGAGGCCAAGCCACCGCCTGGCCATGTCTTGCCGGGAGCCGGTTTTAACTCGATTCCTCCTGTCCATGGAACCATCGCATTCACCATTCCTAACACGGCGGGCGATGAGCGATGCGATTCTGCGAAGGTAATCACGCCTTGAACTTCTTTTTCTATCTCACTTAGAATTCCTTCAGGATCTGCTCCAGTGAAGGAATAAATGCCTTGGGCAAGGTCGCCTGCGTATGTGGTTCTACCCCTGCCTATATGTTGAACAATTCGTAGTTGTTGAGGTGTCAAGTCTTGGAACTCATCGACGATGACAGCACAAAAATGCTCCTTGTAGAGTTCTGATACCTGATCGGTTTCTAGGATAAGGTCAGCCAACCGTGGCAAGTCATCGTAGGTCAAGATCTTCTCGACGATGAGTTTCTGTTCGATCCCCAAAGTCAGAGGGTGTTCAAGTTTTGCCAGTCGGCTAAGCACTTCCTCATCGCAGACAGTATCTTGCTTAGCTTTTTGCAGATTGCTTCTGACAAAGCTTGCCTGTCTCCAGCTGAGTCCCCGTTCGCGAGCTTCCATTCCGATCCAGTCGGAGGTCGGCAAGTGCCATTCATCGTCAAGGCCAACAAGGTTACCGTGGGAACGAATAATCCTTGCTGAGAGCCCATGAAAATTATGTACGGTTACATGATTGCGGATCGTATGGGCTTCCAGATAGTCACGCATACGTTCTTGAATATTGTCTTTTGCCCTATTTGTGAAGGTGAGCACAAGAATTCGTCGTGGATGCAAGACCCGGCCATGATCGATTAGCCCTTTGATCCTCAAGGCCAGAGCTTCAGTTTTTCCACAGCCAGCCGGAGCCGTTATGAGCAATCCCAGTTCTGGGGCATCACGAATTTCTTTTTGGCGTAAAGTCGGTTCCCGGTAAGTGCTCATTTTGCGCCCAATGAATTTAAAAGGCGCACTACAGATTTGAGCTTTGCTGCTTCGCTAGCGCCAAGTGCATTTACTACCATGATCGCTGCCTTAATTTTCCGTTTCTTATAACGACAAAAATTGGATATCTCAGCGTTCGATCGTGAGCCTCCCGTTGCAGGGGGCCGGCAGGTAGCCCTTTCGTTGTTGGAGAACAGATTGCTCTTCTCGATCATCCCCCACAACCGATCAGCTCCAAAGGCGGTAACATATTCGTCCTCCAAATCCCTGTGCGAAACAAAGACCCCTGCTGCTTCGAGTGCCTCATCATTCGACAATGAGGCCGGGCTAATATCAAATTCCAAGGCAGTCTTATCAACAGCGTCTGCGTCGATGAGAACGCGTGTCGGGATATCGAATCCGTTCGGACCGAACAGGGCACGAATGTACTTAACGTCCCCTGAACCGTCCATCTCCATGAGAGAAACACCGAGGCGGTCAAGATCCTTTCCCAGTAGTTCTGCGGCACGTTCGATCAGAATCCGGTCAGAGGCGCCTTCGACAAGAATCACAACAGCAGACGTTAGTGGTTCTAGTTTGTCTTTGACCCACCAATGGACCATTAACTTTGCTTCGGCGTCCAAGAACCCTCTCTGAGGTTGAATAATTTGTCCTCCCTTGCGGACGACAATAATATCTTCAGGGGAAAAAGAACCGACAATGTCCGGTGAATGCGTAGCGATAATCTTTTGATTGCTCCCAGCTTTCAGGAGCTTGGCAAGACTACGTTGGCTCGTCGGATGAAGGTGAATTTCCGGTTCGTCGATGGCAACAATATTGGCCGAGGAGCTTACCAAGTCATACAGAGCTAGAGCGATGAGCGCTCTAGCCCCATCTGATTGTTCAGCTAAGCTATGCTCCCTGCCTTCGCGTTTGAGCCGTAGTTGAACATCAGCCAGCAGATCATCGGCTGCACGCGAAGCGGTAACGAAGCTAAGTTCCTCCGCAGCGATCGGAACTGGAATAGCCCTTGACAGTTGACTAGCAAGGTCACTTCGAATACCTGCTAATACTCGTGACTCGGCAAGCCCCTCTTGGAACTTGTCTGCTAATTTCCCTAAGTCTTCGGCTTCATCCCCGAGGTCTACTGCCGTAAGGATCTCTTTAAGTACGGAATTTCTTTCCTCGCGCACATCCCGAGAGGAGCTTTGCAATGCCCCGACCGATTTCCATCCAAGAACTGCCAGCTGATCTCTGGAAATCTGACGGCCAGTCGCACTGCCTGCAACCCTTCGAATTTCGAGGCTGCCCCCGTTATCAAGGATCGCTTCAAGTTGAACAATTAACAGAGCTTCCGATCCATCTGTATTTATCAGTATCTCGTCAGGAAAAGTCGCCTTTTCAACCTCGGTAAAGGCGCATAGAGTGACCTCTATCTGAAGCGGTTGCTCTGGATCGCGAAAATCCTCAGCTACCAATTTGTTGTAGAGCTGAGCTGCAGATGAACCAAGCAACATGTCAAGGCAACGCAACAGTGACGACTTCCCTACATCGTTCGCCCCTACAAGCACCAGATGCTCTCGCACCTCGATTTCAAAATCCTGCAGCCTACTGTGGTTTCGAACTTTGATTTTTTTCAGCCTCATGGTGCTCCCGTAGCAATGCGCGGATTTCCATAACTTTCGAAATAAGGATTCGAATGCAAATTTCACCCGACGCTTTCCGATCTATTCTCTAGTTAGATCATCTCCAACATTCCTTTGTTTCTCAGAAGAGACACGAAACACAACATTTTTTCCACACACCGTTCCGCGTAGTTTCTCAGTAGTCCACGATCGAAATGTTCTGGAACGATGGCGTTGCTTCGTGAGATAGCACTTCAAGGAACAAAGTTCGGTGAATCACTAACAATCTCAAATCCGTAAGATACTACAAGCGTCGCACAACCCATAGGTTGCAAGACGTCTCACCACCTACCACTCCCCTGTGAAGAGCCGATCAATCAGCCGGAAATTACCGCGCGTGATGCGCGCGATCGCCGCGACAGCTTGCGTATCGGTGAAGTCCTCCAAATCCAGGGTTTTGCCGAGGGCACGCCACTTTCGTTGCAGGACGAAATGCAGTTCATCCTGCGCAAGCGGACGGTATTCGTGGGCGAAGCCGACACGGCTATAGAGCTGAGGATATCGGCTGAACTGCTTTTCTATGCCGGGCATCCCAATCAGCATCAGAGCGATATTGTTCCTGTCATACCTATCTCGCAGCACTTCCAAGGCAGTGGCGTTGAGTCGTTCCGACTCGTCGACGATGATCAGCTCCACATGCTTGTCTTGATTCATCGGACCGTTCGTGACGCCTAGGGTATCAAGATGTTGGTGAATGCAGATCGAGGTCCGATTAGTGATCAGTGAGAGCTCTTCTTTGATTTGCTTAGGAGTTGTCAGAACCCCTGGGGTGAAGAAGACGGTTCGCGTTTTGGCTAGATCCTTATAGATTTGGAGGTCGCTGTCCTCCCGGCGACCCCATTCCTCTACTAACGCCGCGGCTTTCGGGCTCCAGTTGGCATAGCGTTTAGCCGAGAGGGTTTTGCCGATTCCAGCTTGTCCGTAGCAGATCCCGATGGTCCGCTGCCTGCGCACCGCATTGGCGAACTCAGTGAAGCGGCGGTGCTCCTTTGTTGCGATAAATGTTGAGGGTGCCATTATTCGTCCTCTGCGTAGGTGCGCAACTTCGTTTTCTTAGTTGGGTGGGCCGCCGGATCAGGTTGGGTTGGCTCCGTTGGTGGTTGTCCGGCCGGTAGAAATTCTGCGACGGTGGCTATTCGTTCTTTGATTTGTCCGCGCAACTGACGCTTGCGTGCGGAGCGTGCCTTCTGGATGTCCTTGAACGTCACGGTGGCTCGTTCATGCGTGGGATCCACGGCTTTGCAGATGTGCTGGCCCCGGTGAAAGACCTGGATCTCGGCAACGTCCCGAGGGTCGTAGCGAAGAATGACGGATTCTCCGACGTAGGCGGCCAGCAACGGGGAAATGTAGCGTAGGCCTTGGAAGTGCACGCCATCGCGGTGGACGATTCTTGGTTTGGCGACCGTGAGCAGCAGCAGGTTCAGTTCATCGATGGTTTCAGGCAGACGCGGTAACCAGCCGTTGCCCTGCCACGCTTTTTGAGGCGTTTCCTTGATCTCTTGATGCTCACGCTGGTGATAGTTCTGCCCAATGAACTCTTCTAGCGCCGTGTCCAGTTCACCGATGGACAGCCCCGGCTTAGGATTGGGCACGCTGTGCAGGTAGCCAGGCAACCGGGCTAAGAGCTCGGTATTGAGGGTGCCGAAGAATCGCTCAATCTTTCCTCTGCCCTGCGGCCGGGCCACCGTGGAGAAAATGATTTCGAAGTGCAGGTCTCTGGCGGCCTGCGCTAAGTGGTGGCTCGTGAAATCGGTTCCGTGGTCTACATAGAGCACATCAGGGATTCCGCACATCGGCCAATAAGCTGTCTTTTTGGGCCAGATCGCCTCACGCAACGCCAATGCCGTATTCAAGGATGAGGGGGCGCCGGTGAAGATCATGTACCCGCAGAGGGCTCGCGAGTAATCATCCATGATCGTGGTGAGCCACGGGCGGACCGGCTGGTGGCTAGCGTCAAAAACCGGGATGTCGAGCTCGGTATGATCGGCCTGCCACACCGCGTTCGGGCGTTCGGCGCGGCGGCGCCAGACCAGTTCATATTTATCTCGGTACGCCGCCGTACCTTGCTGCGCCAGCGTCATCATCCCCGGATCTATCTCGCCGACAATCGAGCGGATGGTGGAGTAGGAAACCGGTGCCCACCCTTGGTGGAGCGCTACCTTGTTAGCTTGCTGGTGGATGGCTGCCGTGGTCCTGGGCGGTTTAGCTAAGGCGAGGCCTTCGACCAGGTTCACGAATTCGCTGGGCATCCGGCGTCCACGTTTGCCAGGTGCCACCGGTTCCAGACCAGGCTTCCCGTGGAGCTTGAAGCTCTGGTGCCATCGTTGCAGTGTCCTCAGGCCGATATGGTGTTCCCCTGCCAGAACCGTCAGCGGCACTCCGTCTTCGACGTGTTGCCGCAGCATTTCCCAACGTGCTGTTGCCTTAGCCAGGTAGTCACGAGGAGTTCCTGCTTTCTCGGTACTGCTGTCATTCTGGTCTCGCCCCAGCGGTGCGTCCCTGCGCGTTTCGCTTCGCCGGGACATGGCCGATCACAAGCTCTTGGAAGAGGTGGGCTCTTGGCCCAAGTGGCGGTAGAACGTTGCGCGGCTCCAGCCAACCAGGCGTGCTGCGTCTTCGGCGGTGCGTCCCCTGGCGCGGGCATCTTTGGCGATCGCGAGCTTGTCGGCAATCACTGCCGGGTCAGAGGCCGGCCGGCCGAAACGGGTTCCGGATTGCCGGGCGGCGGCAATGCCGGCGTTGACTCGTTCCACGATCAATTCGCGCTCGTATTCGGCCAACGAGGCAAGCATGTTCAGCATCATCCGACCGGTCGAGGTGGCCGGGTCGATGCCATCGGAAATGGAGCGGACATTAATCCCGCGCTCCCGCAAAAGGTTCACGGTATTCAAGACATCGATCAGGGAGCGGCCCAGCCGGTCAACCCGCCACACCACGACGGTGTCGCCGGCTTCGGCATAGTCCAGCAGCTTCTTCATTCCGGGCCGCTCGATCGCGCTGCGGCTGCCGGAAGTCACGTCGGCGAACACGTCGCGCTTCTGCACCCCTGAAGCAACCAGGGCATCGAGCTGCAAGGCCGCGTCTTGGCTCAAAGTGCTCACGCGTGTGTATCCCAAATGTCTCACCTGCCCAGTGTGGCTCAAAAACCCCTGCACGGCAAGCAGGTAAGACGTTTTACGTTGGGACGACTTTATAAGACGGTTGGACTCCTTGCCGTTCCGGAATATTGAGACGGCATGGCCAGACTGAGGAGAGTGTCTCAATAATCTTTAGGTTATTGGGACAAGCGGAGCTGCGCAATCCACAGTCATCTGGACGCAATGTAGAACTGCCACTTAAACGCCAGGTGACGATAACCGCCACGCATGCAGGATTAAAATTTCCGACGCCTCTTTGAATGCGCGAATTTAGTTGAGGGTGGTGCTCAATGTCGAGAATTGAATTGAGATGGGAAGACTGTCCGCAAAAATACATTCGAAGAGTTTGCTTTTATCTGAGCAAAGGATAATCTTTCCTCATGAAAAAAAGCGTCTTTGGGGCAGCTTCAGGAATAGCAATTGCCACTCTTTTATTGAGCGCCTGCACCAGTAGTTCCACTTCGGAGACTGCTGCGCCGGTAACAACTCCGGACAATTCGTCCACGTCACCCAGTTCAACTGTCTTGGATTCAGCAGGGGTCTATAAGAGGCATTCGGAATCTATTCAGCGCCTCTCTGCGGGAAATCAAATACTGAGCGAGGTGGAAGGTAACGGATCAGTTCAACTAACCATCGGAGAAGTACCTGACGGATTTGATTCGGTCGGATTCATCGTCTCCTGCGAAGGCTCATCGCCTTGGGACATCGCATTAAGTAGCGAAACTAATATTGGGGGCAGTGACTGTGGGGACGATGACGCTGCCGAAACTAGCCTTTCCATCCTGCGTAAAGAGCTAGATAACCAAGAAGTGCGCCTCGAGCTCCGCGAGAAAGTCAAAGTTTGGGCTACGGTCTTTGCTACTAATGAGCAATAACGTTTAAGGGTTACGATTCTCATCTCTAAAAGACGCACATCGGAGTAAAGGACGCGGTTCAGAAATAATCAAGCTCCCACTAGGGAACTTATTTTTTAGAAATGCTGTCGAGGGTTTTCGCTGAGCAGTCCTACGGCAAAGTCCTCTACGGGTCTTTACCGGTAGAAGAAGTTGAACCCAAATTTCATATTTAGCATATGTGCTATATTGCTAAATATGATAGACGCAATGTCCGACGTATTCACTGCATTAGCTCATCCCACGCGACGGCAAATTCTGCAAGACCTCAAGGATGGCGAGCTAGCTGCCGGAGAGATTGCTTCACGCTTCCAAGCCACCGGGCCGACCATATCCCGCCACTTAGCTGTCTTACGCCATGCAGGACTCGTCACCGAACGGCGTGATGCCAACCGGATCTTGTACACCCTCGGTGAGGAACGCTTGGCGCACTCTGTCGGAGACTTTCTCTCTACCGTTTGTCCGGAGCAGATCGTATTGCGTGAAGTGCGCAGACACAAAGATGGTCGCGTGAGCCAGGTGAAGACCTAAATGGCGTTTTCATCGCTCATTACACCTTGGTACAAGCGCACCTCAGCCCGATCTGGCTGGGGCCACGAACAACCGGGCTCAGTCGCTCCGACGTCGATTCTGGACTATGAAGCACCTGTTGTGGCAGGGCTGGTTGCCCGTTCACGTGAACTAGCGCCATCGCACGAATATATTGAGGTGCTCAAGGCGGCGCACTCGATTATCAGCAATGAAATACGGGCTGTTTACGCCTTAGAGGAGAACACGCCTGCTTCGCGCACATTAATCCGCGGATATGGTTCTTGCAGTCAACGATTGGCGCTATTAGAAAGCGTTGCGCGTTCCCTCAGTGTATCCACTCGGGTGCGTATTTTGCTCATCGATCGATCTTTTTGGTATGCACGTTTTCCCCGCCTCGGCTTTGTCCTTCCAAATCGCATCTTGCTAGCCTGGCCCGAGTTCAATATCGATGGCTGGCACCCCGTGTCCGAGTTGTTCGGACCAATTGGCTGTCGAGGAGGGTCCCCTTTCGTGAATCAAGGCTCCGAAACGCTTTTCGAGGCCGTAGGGCGCTGCGCGGTCAATTGGGACGGCCGGAGTAGTAGCGATCCATATGACCTTTCACGCTTTGTCCGCGCCGACTACGGCTACTTCACGGACAGAGATCAGGCCTTTCAGCAACTTGGTCAAACTCTGTGCGCACCGTCACGCCTTATCGCAGACCCCGTACTCCGTCGAATTGAAGCCTAGAGCTGTTCTTCGCGTCCACAAAGGCGCTCGGCATTGCTTTTACAATTACCGAGACCACCTGCGAGGGTAGCTCCGCTAGCGTGTAATTCTAGTCTTGCGCGCCCTTGAAACAGAGGTGCAGTGACAAGCGACATGAAGCGAAGCGTTCCATCGTTTAAGCATTTGAACACCGGCCGTCTCGGCCACCGTTCTTCTAGCGGAACCCAACGAACCGCCATTTAGAATGGCACTTTAGCCGCCAAATAATGTCAACAGTCACAGGATTGGGTCTCGGTGAGACGTCTTGCAACCCATGCCTTGCGCTACAAGACCTGGAACGACTACTGCGTCAAAGAATTCGGCAACCAGCACATCGCTATCCCACGTGAAGATCGTGATGAAGTCATCGGTTCGCTGCGTTCGGCTGGGCTGAGTGTCCGCGCAATCTCGGACGCAACTGGCCTTGGTCGCGGAACTGTTCGCCGGTCGATCACCGCGAACACACAGGCAGAAAACTCTACTGTCCCAAATGGGACAGTAGAGAATCACGCAGCAGGTGTCCCAAATGGGACACCTGAAAACACCGGAGAAGATGCACCAGGACTCACCAAAGCGCCCCAAAAACACCTCAACCCAACAAAAAACGAACCCTAACAAGCCACCCAAGAATCTAACGGTCACCAAAAAATGCAGCCAGCGATCACCCCAGCAAACAACCAGCACAGCCACGGAGTCAACTCACCCAAAAACCAGTCACACGTCTGGCACCGAGGTGCACTACCCGAACGCAAGCGTTCGGGATGACACATACCCCAAGCTGCCGCGTGCGATACATGAGCATGGAACAAACCCACCACCGATGCCATGCCTGCAACGAGCCGTTTCCTGCAGGTGCTGACAAGCGCCGCAAGTACTGCGGCGACGCCTGTCGAATGCGCCAGAACCGCGCCCGTCAACGAGGTGGCCAGCCCCAGGCCTCAGCGGCCGATGTGCTGGCCATCCAAAACAAGCAGCTACACGAACAGCTCTCTCGCGCCCGGGCCGAACTGGCCAAGGTTCACAACCGGGCCATGGGCTACCGCAAAGAAACCAAAGCAGCTCGCAAGGATCTGAAACGCTTCACCGAAGAACGCCAGCGCTCTCTGCTCTACTTCCAAAACCAGCACCAGGAACTGCGGGCAAAATACCGACTGGCCCACACGATGATCATTGAACTGGGGCACCAGCTCCACGCAGTGAGCGACGGACAAACGACCTGGGAAGCAACCACGACAGCCCCTGCGTCAATGCAACGAGGCCCGTTGCCCAGCGACGACGACAACACCGCAGCACTTGTAGAACTTGTCGCCTCTGTGTCGCGACAACTAGACGACACCTTCGGGTTGCGACACTACCGACCTAGGACACTGCGCGACAACGACACGTTGTCGTCCGCTGCAGACGCGACACTCTCGACAACGACAACGACAGGCCCAAGTGTCGCTGTCGCACAGACCAGCCACGATGACATCATCGTGCGACAACGCGACACCATCGCCAAAGCCGACAAGATCATCAACACGTTGTCGGAGCGATTGACCATCGCCAAGACAGCCCACATGAAGCTGCGTGATCAGTACTCCCGATCCCAGCAAGCCCTCTCGACGGCCGCCACTCAACGCGAACAGCACCGGGTGATTATCACCCAATGGCGCGTCATGGCCAGGGAACTTTACCGGCGCACAGGCGGCCGGCCGACAGAACAACGACACCGCGACATCCTGGCCACCATGAACCGCTACGAATCCTGGGTGAAAGGACAAAACCAATGACCGTCAGTATCTCCAAGATGAGCATTGGCTACTACCTGGCCACCGCAACCATTGGCGACGGAGTAGTCGGCTGCAGGGACTTGTTGATGAAGTGGTTGTGGAGCGGATAGCGGCCAGGAAGGTGATTTGGATCCGGCACCCCGAAATTGCTGAACGATTCGTGGTGGATCTGTGCGTCTGGGGTGGAGTGCGCGTTCAGCGTCGTAGCGCTCAGCTTCCAGTAAATGTCTGCACCGACCAGAGACTTGAGCCGAGCGCGCTCTTCCTCCCATCCCGGGTGGAATTCTTCAACGACCTTGGATGCGCCACCCCACGATGCGTACCGGGCCAGCACCGCTTGCTCGTCAACAGTAGGCCAGCGGTTCTCCTCATTGAGCGTGTTGACCAGTTCGAGCGCATCGAGATTGAACTGGACGCGTTCGCGTTCGTTTCTGGGTGCGGTGAGGCCCGGCTCTCCAGAATATCGGGCTGGAACCGGGCCAGAACGCTCTGGGCGCGCTTCGTCTACTGCTTCACTGCTGGCGCTTTGTAAAGGCGCAGATCCGGTATCGGTGATCCGTCTGTCGTTATTGGAAGACCCTCCATCTGTAGGAACTCCACTACTTCCTGACTGATTTTGTCCATTGCCTTCAGCGTCTGCATCTTCTGAGCGTCCGAGGCCACCGCGAATTCTTCGTGGGTGAACTTGCTCGGAAAGTCCTGACTGCCGGTCCCCTTCTTGAACATCACGTTGTTGATCAGCATGTCCTCGAACGTCTCGTTCAGCTGCGGATTCTGAAAAAGTACCTGATGCACCATCGTCGGCACCTGGTCGAACTCTTGATTGAAGTTCTCCACCAGATCTCCCCAAGGACAATCCTCCGGGTTCTTCCAAGACTCCGGGTCCGTCTCCCAGTTCTGCCCCGGAAACTGCTCCTGGCTGAACATCGCGTCCAAGTTCTTCAGATCGTCCTGACTTAGTATGCGTGTCATTAGTGAATTCCTCATTGATCTGGAACATTCCATCCGCGAAGTCGAATAGATCCTCTTCTTGCTTTAGTCTTTTGGCAGCTACCGCAACCTATTTACTTTACATAACATGATGGACGGACGAATAAGTCAAGTAGCCCCGCAAACAATCTGCGGGGCTACTTGACCAATGAGAATTTCTAGTACGACGGACCGCCTGCAGACGGGGAATGCACTGGCGGTGGCCCCTGCTGGGAGAAACATTCAGTGATTCGGCTGCTAAATTGCTTGGCATTATCCGAACGGCGCACAGGCGATACAGAGCCGGACTTATTCGCTCCCTGAACGCCGCTGTCTTGTGCCGCTTACTGGGGCTGCTCTTGGTTCCTCTTCGTCGTCAAGCCATCCTCGTCAGCTACTGGGGTGTCAATCGGCTCGACCGTTCGTCCGTCTGACGATTGATGGAGAGGGTTAAGTTAATACGTGCGTGTTCCTTTGAAAGCACCTCAGTATTTTGGCCAATTTGGCCGGGCTTGATTTTGCTGGGGTGTGGTCCTGGTCGAAGATGCTATTTTTACCATCGGCCAATTTGGCCGGGCTTGATTTTGCTGGGGTGTGGTCCTGGTCGAAGATGCTATTTTTACCATCGGCCAATTTGGCCGGGCTTGATTTTGCTGGGGTGTGGTCCTGGTCGAAGATGCTATTTTTACCATCGGCCAATTTGGCCGGGCTTGATTTTGCTGGGGTGTGGTCCTGGTCGAAGATGCTATTTTTACCATCGGCCAATTTGGCCGGGCTTGATTTTGCTGGGGTGTGGTCCTGGTCGAAGATGCTATTTTTACCATCGGCCAATTTGGCCGGGCTTGAATTTGCTGGGCTGAAACCAACGTTCATATTGGCCGGTGGCTCTGAATCCCTGTCGATTCCATACTCAACGGCAACGGCTTTGCTGTGACTAACGGTGCTTCGACGCTGAGCCATCCGCTCTTTCATCTGCGCGCGACGCTGCTCCCCAACAGCCGCCAGACGCTGCATCTCTGACTCGACGAGCCGGAACTGGTTGCCTATGCGGTGACCGCCGCGCGAGTTGTATAACGCGTAGCATTCGAGCACACCATGCTCTTCCAAGACACGCAGGTGACGGCGTACAGTGCGCTCACCCATGCAGGTGTACATGGTCAGCAGCGCCAAGGAGGGCCAGCACTTCCATTCCTCATTGGCGTGATCAGCAGGCAACAGCATGACGTGCAATCCACCTGGCTTGAACTGCTTGGAGGATGCCATCTTTCTAGCGAGGTTCGTCGCTTCAAAACTCACTGTGAATCCATCTCCTTGTACTGTTTCTGAATCTGTTGGGTGAAGTTCTCGTGGGGCAGGGTTTTATTGGTCAGTCGGGAGTTGATTCGCATCATGATGGAACCGTCCCGACTACGCCGAAGCCTGATTCCCAGACCGGTGGCAGCAATGCCCCCATCGGCATTCTGAAAACCTCGTCGAAGTAGAAAAACGCGAAAGCGCTGACAGCGAAATACAGCCAGTACCGGATGATCATTCGCGTTCTCGATGCCATGGATGAAGCACTCATGCTCATGCCTCCTTGGCCGTTGTGGTCTCGGTTCCGAAAATTTCCGGATGCTTTGCCTTGATGCGAGTGAGTTTCCGCTGACCTATTCGGATGTTCTTGCCCAGCGCGACGGCAATCAATTTTGCGGTCAGGTCTGCTCCATGAGCTTCAAGCAGTTTGTTGATCTGCTGCTGTTCCTGATCTGCCGGGCTGACATAGGACATGGCGCTCAACGCTGGCTCAGCAGGCTCTGCGACTGGAACAGGCATCTCGGCTGCGGGTGTGGGCTTGATTGCAGGAACGGCGGGCTCAGCATCCACTGATGGGATGAACGTGCGACCCCATTCCAGCTCGCTGGCTTCCTGGCCAAATGGGTAGTAAGCGAAGACGCCATGCCCCTCAGGCGCGGGCTCTTGGGTGACAGCTACTGCTGGCTCAGGCTCAGCGGCCGACTGATCATTGGACGAGGCGACAGGATCCAGCATCGGTGCGACAGGCGACGTCACCTCGATTTCTGGTGTCGTACTCTCTGGCCGTGGTGTCGTCGGCGGTGTCGGGTTAGGCCGGTCTTCGCCAACCTGCACCAAACGCTCCTCGGTGCGTCGACGCTGCGGACGGGCAATAGCCAAACGGCCTAATTCCTCAGTGGCAGCGAACACGCCGATTGGTGCCATGCCTGCAACGATTGCTCCAATGCCGGTCTTGAAGCTGTCAACGTTCTGATCGAGCAGCAGGACGTGGCCAACGTTGGCGAGCACGGAAACGAACGTGAATGCACCGAGCGAAAGCTAGGATGCCCAGGTCTTCTCCCCGCGTGAACGATGCACCAGCACGGCAATGGAGTAGACCAGGATGGCGGTGTCGATGAAGATCGGAACAGTCCAACGCATTGCCGGTGGCAGTCCAGCCCACTCCGCGACGGCGACGAGCCCAGCGAATGACACCATAAAGCTGATCGCGCCAAGGAAAACTACAAGGGAAACAGCAAGCCAGAGCATCTGACGTGAATCGGGGTTGATTCGGCCGTCTCGGGTAGAGGTAGCAGTAGCGGTGTCTTCCTGCCTGTAATGGGAGTACTTCGTGGTAGAAGTTTTGATGGCTCCTCAGCTGAATTGCAGTCAGCTGGGGAGCTTTTTTCATGAGCACTCATGGGTTAGACCTCCGTCAGTGTGGTCAAGAAGTTGTCGAGGTATTCCTGCGCTTGGTTCAGCTTCTGCTCGATTTGGGTGCGGGTCTTGTCGTCGTCAATCTCGTCGGGATCAATGGTTTCCAGCAACCTTGCGAGGACGAGCACTGCACGGGATGAATCGTCAGCGAATGAGGTGACTTCTTCTACGTCCAGGTCGTTGACACCAGCGCTTCGCTCGACAATCTGACCGGCAAGGCTGATCACCATCGGAAGTGGTGCCTGAGCGTACTGACCGCTAGAACCGGTGAGTCGCTTTACGAGCTGGACGCGGGTCTTTGCGTTGTTGTTGACCGCTTCTTCTGGGTCGATCGGTGTAATGCCTAGATCTTCGAGTGAGGTGTCGAGAGCGTCGCCAATGTCTGCTTGTCCGTCCAGCGGCGGCTCAACCGAGTCATTGTTCTTCGGCTTTGGTGGGGCAGAGCGGTCGTACATCTTGCCGTTAACGCCTTGAACCTTTTGAGGCTTTTCTTCAGGTGTCCGATTTTGGACACCTGAATTTTCGTTCCCACCATCCGCAGCCCCATTTGAGGCAGGAGACTCATCGTCTCCACTTTCTACTGCCCCATTTGGGGCACTAGGATCCTCGTCAAGTTTCCTAATTTCACGACTGACTGTGCCTTTAGAAAGTCCCGTAGCGTCAACAATCGCGCGAGTACTGAGCCCAGCATCTCGTAGCGAACCGATGACTTCGTTGCGATCTTCACGTGGGATGGCGATGTGTTGGTTGCCGAATTCTTTGACGCAGTAGTCGTTCCAGGTCTTGTAGTCCAACGCGAGCCATGCCTGGCCTTGGTAGGCCTTGATAACCAGATCCCAAGTGAATTTCAGCGCCCTGCGAATCTCGTTGGTTAGATTACGAGCTACATCTGGAGGTAAGACTGCTGCCCGATCTTCTTCAACGATAATTTCTGCTTCGATGGATTGAGCTTCGTTACTCATGATGCGACCGCCTTATCGGTGGCATCAATCTCTTCCTGAACTAGTTCGTCAAGGCCAGCGACCAGAATCAAAAGAGAACGAAGAGGAACACATGGCTACATGGATTACGAAAATTCGCACCGTAAAGCTGTAGTGCCCAAAAATGGGCACGTGAAAATTCAGCTGTCTCATCTGAGACAGCTGAATTTTCACGTGATCCAAATGGATCAGGTGAGTTTTTTAGGTGTCCAATTTGGGACAGTTGAAGGCGGGTTACCGTAACGGTTTTCGTTTGGGTGGTGCACCTCGGTGCCAGAGGTGTGAGAGCTTTTTAGTCTTGTTGGGGTGGCTTGTGAAAAAGTGAAATATCCGACGCTAAGGTTTTGTCGAGCTATACGGGGTCAGCAACTACAGGGTAGGCAAGGTTTTCTGCACTTTGGTGGTCAACGATCTGCACCAAAGTATTACCTTCAACTAGATACCGTGTAGGAACGTCATTACCGTTAGCATCTTTCGCCCATGGTGGAGTGAATCCTCCAATAAGTTCCCCTTCTTTGTCCTCGATCAGAACTCCTCCGTGAGTTTCGCGGATTGTCGCTTCACTAGGAACATCTAGAAGGTATTCAAAGCGTTCGGGGCTTTTGGAATCGTGAAGGATAGTAGCCATCTGTAACCCGCCGTCGTCTTTGACGGAAGTTACTGTCGTGAATTCTTTCCCCTTGTTTTCAATGACTCCATTTGCGATTGGTTCAGTCTTAGAGACACCATCAATCGGCCTATAGATGCTCACAACATCAGTATCCTCAGAGCCGATTTCAACAGGATCTGATGGGCTGTTCGGAACGAAAATTTCTGATCCCTCTACAGTGAGATCAAAAGCACCTTCGCCTGAAACATTTGCTTTAGCCTCAACAGACGTGTTCAGCACGTCAACATTCGTATCGGAAGAAACTTTCGACAAATTTAAGAGCGCTTTGTGGGAAGAATCAGGAGCCTCTAAGGCCACAGCAGCATTTGCGTTGCCAATCAGCAGGGCGGCTATCGATAAAGCCGCGAGACCTTTTAGACTTTTCTTTGACAAGATTTCACCAGAACCAAAATAGGCAATTTTATGGACAAAATAATGAAACCAGAAGACAAGCGATTTTTCATAGTTGTGTCGCTCATCGTTGCGGGCTTAGTTTTACTTGCCTTCATCATTGGAGCGTCCGGAATTCTCTCGTACATTTTTGACCCCGAACCAGAAACTGACCTTCTGTTCATGCTGGTTCGGTAGGAATTGAAGGCCTACTAGCACTCAGTGCTTCTGTGCGACACGCTCAAACAGAAATCGAATTTTCTTCGGTGCGAGTTCGACCCTTCCCCAATAGATCCGGGGATGTCTGCTAGGGAACTAGTCAAGGCGCTTAAAAAGGTGATGCCCAACCCCGGCAAGGGTCAGGCATCATTATTTTCGAACAGAAAATTCAATTTAAGAGTACCTTGAGTCCGGCAAGACTGCGAAGGTACACGCTCCAGCATGTCGAAGCTGAACATGAGCGTCAAGGCCACCGGCTAGCCCCCGGGTGTAGAGAGACCAAAGGGTTTACCGAGAGAGATCGACGGCGCGTAAAGGCAGACTCGGAGCGCTAGAAAATCCATCGGGGTAAGAGCAGTTCGGCTCCCCCGCGTTGATCCTCACATCCCAGTCCTGATAGCCGAGTAATCCCCGGCTATGGTCAAGGAAACCTCGCACGGCTCCGGCCAGCTGCAAACTTCCAAGCACCCCCCTAGGGGTGGCTTGTGAAAAAGTGAAATATCCGACGCTAAGGTTTTGTCGAGCGCCGTAGCGGCCTGTATTTGCCGGGTTTGATCTTGTTGGTGCGTGGCCAGGTGTAATCGCCGGTGAGGTTGATGTGTTCCCAACCCAGAGGTGAGAGGAACCGCAACAGCTCAGGGTCCGCGGCGTTGCCCTCCTGAGTCAAGGTGGTGATGGTGCGGTCGAGATAGACCGTGTTCCAGAGAACGATGGCCGCGGTGAGAAGATTCAGCCCTGACGCCCGGTAGCGCTGCTGCTCGAAGCTGCGGTCGCGGATCTCTCCAAGTCTGTTGAAGAAAACGGCCCGGGCCAGGGTGTTCCGGGCTTCTCCCTTGTTCAGCCCGGCCGTGACCTTGCGGCGCAGGTCGGGATCTTGGAGCCAGTCCAGCAGGAAGAGAGTTCGTTCCAGTTTGCCTAGTTCCCTCAGTGCGGTAGCGAGTCCGTTTTGGCGTGGATAGGCGCCAAGTTTGCGCATCATCAAGGAGGCGGTCACTGTTCCGGTCTTGATGGATGTGGCCAGGCGGAGGATCTCATCCCAGTGCGCGGTGATGGTCTGCGTGTTGATGGTGCCGCCGATCAGCGGAGCCAACGTCGACAGTTCGGCGTTGTTGGTAGGTGTGTAGAGGCGGGTATCGCCGATGTTGCGGATCCGGGGCGCGAACCGATATCCAAGCAGGTGCATGAGGGCAAAGAGATGGTCGGTGAACCCTGCCGTATCGGTGTAATGCTCCTGGATGGCCAAGTCGGACTCGTGATACAACAACCCGTCCAAGACGTAGGTCGCGTCGCGGTCACCGACGTTGATGAGTTTGCTGTGGAAGGGCGAATACTTATCCGAGACATGCGTGTAGATCATCCGCCCGGGCTCGGCACCATATTTCGGGTTCACATGCCCGGTGGACTCGGCATGGCTGCCTGCACGAAAGCGCTGCCCGTCCGAGGACGAGGTGCTGCCATCGCCCCAGTGCGTACCGAAGGGGTGTGCATGCTGGGCATTGACCAGCTCGGCCAGGGCGGCACTGTAGGTTTCATCCCGGATATGGGAAGCCTGCTGGCGGTCCAATTGGGCGTAGGTGACGCCGGTGCATGACTCGGACATCTTGGTCAATCCCAGGTTGATTCCGTCGGCCAAGATTGCGGTGAGCAGCAGCTGCTTGTCCTTGGAGGGTTGGCCGGACTTGAGATTGGTGAAGTGGCGCGTGAACCCGGTCCAGCCGTCGACTTCCATCAACAGGTCGGTGATCCGGATTCGCGGGAACATGGCGCTGGCCTGATCGATCAAGGGCTGCGCGTGTTGTGGCACGATTGTCTCGAGCGGGGTGATCTTCACGCCGCTGGCGGTGATCAGCACCCCGGGCAGTTCATCCCGGGAGGCCAGGGTGTTGACTTGGTGTAGCCGTTCACTAAGCAGGGCGAGGCGATCCTGTAGGTAGTGTTCGCCACCGGTGGCCGTGGCCAGGGGCAGTTCCCCGGCACTCTTCATCAGCGTGTAGTCGGAGCCAGCCAGCAGGTAGTCATCGAAGTCGCGGAACTGCCGGGAACCGGTGACCCACATGTCTCCGGACCGCAGCGCATTCTTGAGCTCCGCAAGGGCGCAAAACTCGTAGAATCCACGGTCGGTGCCGTTCTCGGCGAAAACCAGAGGCTTCCACCGAGCCCGGATGAATGACGTGGGTGCATCTTCGGGGACCTTTCGGGCACCGGAGGTGTTCATGGTGCGGATGACTTTGATGGCAGCCAACAGGTCTTGCGCTGCGGGGGCTGCTTGGAGGTCAAGGACGGCAAGAAATGCCGGGGTGTAGCGGCGCAGAGTGGTGAAGTGGGCACTGACGAGGGCGAGGTGGTCTTCGAGGGCAGGCCGGGTCAGTTCCTTGGCTTGGGCAATGCTTTCAGCCAAGGATTCCCAGCCGATCGCTGTGTCGATCGCTGTGTCGATCGCTGCGAAGGGATCCTCACCGTTCTCCTTGGCTGCGATCAGGGCATCGCCGAGCTTGGAGTGCAGGCGCATCATGGCTGCGACGGTGGCACGGGAGGCCAGGGTGTTCTGGTTTTGTTTGTTCCGAGCGGTGCGAATGATCCGGCCAATAATTCGGTCATGCAGATCAATGACTTCGTCGGTGACCGTCGCCATGCTTTCCACGGACATCGCGAACAGGGTCGCGTACCTGCGTCCGGGTTCAAACTTGGCCAGATCCGCCGCGGTCATCGATGCGCCCTCGCGGGCCAACTTCAGCAACCTGTTCCGGTGCACCAGTTTGCCGGCGTCCCAGGGCAGGCAAAGCGCACGCCAGGCCGTGAGCCGGTCGATGTGCTCGTTCATCGCCCGTGCGTTGGGCCGCAGGGGTGCCTGCCGCAGCCAGCCGATTTCGGTCAAGGAACTATCGGTGCGGCGAAGCAACAAACCATCCAGACGACCTCGGTGCTCGCCGGAGAGTTGGTCGCCTAAGATGGCGTAGATTCGCCGGTTCGCCCGGGTCAGGGCCTGCGCGCAGGCCCTTTCAATGATCCCCACCCCAGGAGAGGCAACCTTCCTTGAGCGCAGGAAGTCCCGCGCGCCTTCGACCAGGACAAGGCCCTTGTCTGTTTGTGCGGCCACCTCGCCCACGTGTTCCACGAGCTGGCGAAACTCCGCGATTCCAAATGCAGACATGCCCAGATACGCGCGAAGCTCCCGTCCATGCTCTTGCCGCGTTTCCCCACGTGTCCCGTATTCATCCCAGGCTTCGGCCGAGATCGTCAGGCGGGCCGCGACCCAGTCGATCATTTCAGTGGGTACTTCGGTGTCGTCGGTCAGTGCGATACCCGGGTGCCGAAGCAGACAGAGCTGGATGGCAAAGCCCAACCGGTTGGCATCTGCGCGGCGTTGGCGAATCAACGACATGTCCGCTTCGCTGAGTGTGTAGTGGGCAGCCAGGTCCTCGGTGCCGGTGGGGATTTCAAGGACTTGGCCGCGTTCGGCAGTCGTGAGCAAGGAACGCAGGGCCATGTCAGAAATCCTTGTTAGTTGGAAGGCCGCAATCTACGGACTTGTCCTCGCGCTGCTGCGGAGCACCATGCCCGCGAGTCATGGTTTGGCCAGGTTCCGGTAGATGGTGGGACGGCTGACGCCGAATTCCTGGGCGATGTGCTCGACGGTATGGGCACGTTTCCCGTCGGCATCCTTTTCCTCATACATTTCCCTTGCCAGCTTGACCTGGCGGGGACCGAGCTTTGGTTTCTGCCCACCGGTCCGCCCACGTGCCCGCGCGGCGGCCAGCCCGTCGCGGGTTCGTTCGGACATCAGCGCGTGTTCGAACTCGGCGATCGAGCCGATGATCTGAAAAAACATCCGCCCGGCGGGTGATGAGGTGTCGATGCCCTGATCCAGGACCACCAGGTCGACGCCGCGCTCCTGCAGCGTCTTGGACAGGTCTATGAGGTTTTCCAGCGATCGCCCGAGTCGGTCCAGCTTCGTGACAACGAGCTGATCGCCGGACCGGTTGGCTGAAAGCAGTGCCTTGTCGAGTTCGGGTCTGCGGGCGAGTTTCCCCGAGGCGGTGTCGAGGAACACCTGCTCGCAGCCGGCCGCGCGCAGGGCATCATGTTGGGCTTCGGGGTGCTGATCGCGTGTTGAGACACGCCCGTATCCGATTCTCATGCCCAAAATGTATCACCAACCAGGTTGAGCGTTACATTGCCGCGTACACGGCAAGCGTTACAAAATTTACCGCGGGAATCCGCGGGCCAAGAATCCGGAAGAAGAGTGTCTCGAGAACAATCGTTACCGGACGCTACGAAGTCTTAGATCGGATTTTCGACGAATACACAAGCCTCAAGAAGAACAATAAGCAGAACACGTGTTCTGCCTTCTTTCGAGCCGGTGCGCTGCGTTTCCAGACGATGGCGGAAAATGACTCAGCACAGTATCCGTACATGACGTTGCCGATCGACTAGATGCGGCTCTGCGCTATTTGGCGGAAGCTGAGCCAGCCTATTTACCGAACTAACGAATAACACGAAATTATCGGCGTGTCCATCTGAGGAGTAAATAGCCCCTGCGATCTGGCCACTAAGCTGAGTTTGATACATTTTGCTTGCGCAGCAAGCTGGGGATAAAGGAAATTTTTGATGAAAAAGTCTTTGGTACTGCTCGCGTGCGCGTCGGGCGCTCTCATACTTAGTGGTTGCGGTGGAACAGCAACGGATAGCAATCAGGCGGCGAACACCGGTTCGGCTCAAACGATTGAAGCAGCCGACACCAGCGCAACAAATACAGCCGACTCAGTTGACACGCCGAAAAGCGACTCGTCTTTTGTGGATGGTGTCATCACCACCCCGGAGATGAAGATTGAGATCACGGACCACAAGGTCATCCCGGTTGGCAAAAAGGGCAATGAATACGGGTCGAAACCCGTCATTGCATTTTGGTACAAAACTACCAATCTGACTGAGAAAGACGTCGATAAAGACGTAAGCCCGATGAATTTCATCTACGTAGTGGAAGCGTTCCAAGACAACAACCCAAACGCAGAGAACAAGCTTGAGGTGGGTTCACTCCCCGATGACAAGTTCCTAGACACCCAGATGGAGAACATCAAGAAGGGTGGAACCGTCGCAAATGCAATTGCCTTTGAGCTTGACGATGTAAAAACCCCGGTGGACCTCGTCGCATCAAACGACTTGGGCATGACGGAAATCGGCAAGATTTCGTACAAACTGAAGTAGGACATCTGGTGAGGCCCGCCCAAAAAAGGACGCCCTACCTGGATATCAGGTAGGGCGTCCTTTTTTGGGTCAGTCATCAAGTGCTCCGGCGAGGCCGCCATTTGGATTCACACGATCTCACGCCGGAAGCAGCACAGGAATCTTCTTAGCGTGAATTTTCGTACCGCTCTTCCTGCTGGCCGCAATTTCATCTAATGAAAGATACGTTCACCTGATGTAAGCGGTAGAGGTTCGTCCGCCGATGGTGGCTTCGGCCAGACTTCGGCTTCGCTGTTGTTTTCACCCGGAGCCGAGCATTGGTTCGTAGACTGCTTCATCAGGGTGAAGTGCCGCGGTTCCAGAAACCTTAGCGTCGGATATTTCACTTTTTCACAAGCCACCCCAACTACCGCAGGACACCCTCAGAGCACATAAGGCAGATTTCCCCGGAGAAATGACCTTCCCGCCCTACCCGCAGCCACGTAAACGCACAGGACGCAAAGAGAGCTAGCAAGCATAGCGACTGGTGCCCCAGTCGCGCGTGAAGCCCTCGGCAGTGCAGCGCATTAGAGGTGCAGTAAAAGTGCATCTACTACGCATTCGCACAGCCGTAGCAACGCATGTACAGCAACGCTATAAAGCCAGTACAGAAAGCTGTAGGAGCGTACGTAAAGCTGTAAAGCCAGTACACGAAACCATAAACCCGCACCGTAAAGCTGTAGAACTTGTACGGGAACCCGTAAAACGTGCATTACCTGTAAAACCCGTATTACCCGTAATGCTGGCATTACACGTGCAGCTCACGAGCTGCACGGACTGATCGCAAACGATCAATCGACCGAATAAGGGAAACATCTGACTTGGTTTAGATTAACTTAGAACACGCCCTTATTCGGTCACACCTCTTGCATCTTTGATAACCGAGGTCGAACTACCGCGTCTTACCGTCACATATGTGACGGTAAGTGCTGCTCGATGCCAGAGGTGTACGGGCGTTTTTCTCACTCTTCCTAAAGCTCCAGCACCGCTGTACCGACACTGAGCTATGCGCCAGTAGATCCCAAAAGCAGCGCATCCCACCATTGAGTCTGGAAACGACGCATGGTGCAGCTAGACGCCCTCCATGCGAGGGGGCGCAGACGAAGGAGCATAAGAACTTGAACCGTGAACGTGTGTTGAAGAATCTAGAAAAGTTGTTTTGGAGCACCTACGGCGCAGGTGCTTGTGCCGGGCTGACAGTCTGGTTCACTCGGCTGCTGTCGTAGCTCGCTCTTAACGGTTCCAGGCACACACTGAACAGCTTTAAAAGCGTGGTTCAGTGTGTGCCTGGTTGCGTGTCTCTTGTGACGGCAGCGGGCGCGTTTCGAACGTTTATAGTTGCCTGCATGTGGTTACGGGAGAAATTCTTAGGTAGCCAAGAAAGGATGTTTGATGGCTGCTAGAAAATTTTTCTAGTAGCCATCAAACATCCCAGATCCTGCGAATTATTTATTCGCAGAGTTCTTCCAATAGATAACAGTGCCGATGACAGCAAACCCTAAAGGTGCAATCCAAGCCTGAATCGAGAACCACGACTGCATTGAAGAAAGATCATGTGAAATCGTCAGGCCTGTAATGATTCGGGCAACTAGCAAAACCCATACAAAGGTCAGGCCAGTTTTTAGCGCTCTACCTGAGGGAGCAGGCGAGCTACTTGAGTGAGCAGAATTTTCCATTTTGACTCCTTTATAGTTTGCCTCGGCAACTCCATGCGCCCCATCCCAGTGCCACGCCGATTCCCACAGGACCGCCCATAGATTTTACGATAGCAGGGCCTAGGAACTTAGCAACTGCTTTTGCCGCGATTCCCCAGTTCCAAGAGCTGATTCCAAGTTTGATAGCTGAAATGATGCCCGGAGATCCGCCTAGAGCAGGGATTCCAAGACCGTTCAAAATTACGCACTTTGCAAATTCTGTTGCTCCGTAGGGCTGGAGTGCTTTCCCCGGAGTCTTGCGCTCAATCTCGTTAGTTGCTTGCTCAGATTCTTTTTCAGCCATCAGGTTTAACGAGTCGCTCAGCATACGTAGCTCAGATGCCCTGTCTTGAGCCCCATCCTTAGCAAGATTCTTTGTGTTCACAAAGAATTGACCCGAAGAATCCATCTGGATATAGCGCGTGAACAGAGTCTCCACGTCTTTTTCCAGCTGTTCCATTTCTTTCTGGCTAACTTCACCTGACGAGTCAGCAGCTACAGACGTAGCAATAGTTTTAGTGCTTTGCTGAGAGGCAGCGAACGCACCAGACGGAACTCCTGCAAGCAAGGTGCCAACCAGAGTTGCAGAGCACAACATGACAGCGCTTTTCTTGAACATCGGGTACTCCTCATTGATCGTAACAGTGATGAAAATCGGCTGAATTTCCGACAACTGATACTTCCTGCGAGAATCCGAGAACAGTTCAATTGAGCAGATGACTATTTTTCTTATATCAACCGATAAATTACACGCTAGTGAAGATGATTCTGCTTGTAAATCATACTTTAGTAGGAGGGTATGACTCCGTTTTAGTTCCAGCTGGTTCAGCGAGTTCTTGACTGCGACTATCTTGTGACGTCGCTAGATACGTTCAGCGATGTTCAGGCACGACCTTTACGCGCCATGTAGTGACCTCCAGCAGGTTCTAGGCGGTGTCGCGTTTATCCGCGTCTTTATGGAGCGCGTAGTGAACCGCGCGCGCTGAGATTCCTATTTCTTCCGCGATCGCGCGCATGGATAGCCCTTGCTCGCGTAGCTCGTGGATCTTTTGGTGACGGTCTGCAGCTCGGCCGAGGTAGACCTCGCGCGGTTCAGAAGTCCACCGAATAATTGTGTTGGTCGAGTAGCCAGTTTTTTTGGCTAGCGAACTTACGCTCATGCCGTTTCGGGGTATTCGCTGCGGGGTCATTTGATCGCCTCCAAGATGTTCTTCGCAGTCTGGCTGTGTTCCCGTTTCTTTTCAATACTTTTGCGTCCGCGTGCTGATTGGATTGCGATGAATGTTGCTTCGTAGACGGCTGCGCCGTCGCTCCACATGCGTGATTGTGTGGTGATCCAGCGGTGGATGCTTTTAGCGATCTGCTGCGCTTCGTTGCCCGTCGAAGGATACGACGACGAATTCTTGCCACCAGATGATTTCTGGGACGCACCCGCCACCGAACAACGCATACAACCACCCGCCGAAAATATCGATCATCATCGTCATCATCCAGAACGCGACACCACACACACCGGGCCCGGCATCACTGACTGACCCCATGAGAGAACGAAAGAATCCCTGGACTGTTTCAGTCCAGGGATTCTTTCTCTTTCCTCGATTACCACCGCTCCACTACAAAACAGCGCTATGGAACCTCACTACCCGGCCACCATTTTCCTTGACGGCCTGTGCAAAACCATCCGGGTATCTCATGAGCAACGTGCCGTCCTGAGTAAGGAAACTATTGAGCAAAAGGAGCTTGTCGATAGCTTCTTTCGGCAGCACTGTAATCGTCAGTGATGTTGCTTGAGCATCAAGCACCAGGAATATAGCTCCAGCCCGGATGCCTGTCTCTTCAAACGCTGTATCGAGCCGGTCATTAGGAATATGAGTCATATGCGAGGTGGCTTGCTCTGTTGAGCTTAAGCGGCGGCTACCCATCACCAATACTTCTTCTGTGCCATCTTCTCGAATCGCAATTATCCTGCTTTTTTCCAACCGAGCTTCGCGATACAGCTCAAGATCGATGAGAAGTCCTGGCATTTCTTGACGTGCAAGACGCCCTACACCCTTACCGTCAGTCTGCTTACTAAACATTTTGTGAAGCTCCAATCAATAGGCACACCCTGATTTTCAGAGCGTTTTCTATAACCGTACTTGCAGAATCTACATTATGCAAGCTTGACTATAGAAACGCGCTTGCACAAACAGTCGTTTTCTTCGCGATACCTTAACGGGGTCTGAGGAGGATCGGTACGGAAATTCACGTTTAGGGTGTGTTGATGCTGATTCTGGCTTGGTGTTGGGTGGACTCCGTCAGGAGTCGACTGCACATTTCTCAGGAGCGTAGTGGTTCGGCTGCCCTGCGTTGTCCGCGTTCAACGGCCCGGTAGATGGTGGATCGGCTGATGGAGAAAAGTTCGGCCATTTCGGTCATGGTGTATTTCCCTGCATCGTGTAGTTCCAGGAGATGGGCTTCTTGTTTGACGCTGAGTTTTGGCTGTTTTCCCCGGAGTCGGCCATTAGCTTTAGCGACCTTCATTCCTTCGCGGGTGCGCATGCTGATGAGGTCGGCTTCGAACTCGGCGATCATCGCCAGGACGTTGAATAGCAGTTTGCCCATGGGGTCGGTGGGGTCATGGACGGAACCACCAATGCTGAGTTTGATTTCGCGGCTGGCAAGGTCGCCAGCTATCTCGTGGGCGTCCCGGACGGACCGGGCCAGACGATCGAGTTTGGTAACGACGAAGGTATCTCCGGCCCGGCATGCGGCGAGGGCTTCGCGAAGTCCTGCGCGATTCTTGTTCCTGCCGGTAAAGCCATGATCAACATAGACGCGTTCGGGTTCAACGCCGAGGGATGCCAGGGCATCACGCTGGGCGGTGAGGTCTTGCTCCTCCGTGGACACGCGTGCGTAACCGACCATGATCTTAGACATGTAGATCAGTGTGTCACATAGGGATCCTTCACCGGACAGTTCACCGTACACCCTATACGGACACTCCATAGGTCACCATTAGCAAAGCAGCAGATCAGCGGCTGGCCTGTCCGGTGGAGGACCGTCTTACGGGACATATTGAACGTACAGATCAAATGACCTGCGCGGACACTTATCTAGAGCCAAAATCTTCGCAGAAACTACTCACCCGCAATGACGCGCGAGATAAATTGAGCTTTTTCGTTGTTGTAGGAGAGCCGGTCAGTGCTGTAGCGGTCAGCGAGACCGGACTTAAGCGTGGCGTATTCGGCGGCAAGATTCGGATCGGCTCGAAGCTTTTCGCGGAAACGCAACACGTCGTGTTCCCAAGCTGATCCTTCTTCGCAGACGTGTATGTGCACGACGCGAGGTTCACCGGCTGGTGGGCGAAAGAATCGGTGGTCCGGTTCGCGTTGCCGAAGCACGAGACCTAACGATTCAAGTCCAGGACGATAGGCCGATTCATCGTTTATATCTGGCACAGATACTTGTAGGTCAAGTACGGGCTTGGCGATCAGGCCAGGGATCGATGTTGACCCTACATGTTCTATTCGCGCAACCGTGGGAACGATGGCCGATTGGATTCGGTTAGACCATTCAGCCGCTACCAATGGCCACAGTGGATCAGCTTCCTTTAGTTCCACTGGCTCCCCACCAGGCTTATCAAACCACTCATTTGTCATGATCCAATTCTCACCCAAATTTCCCGCTCAAGGTTCGTTTATAGGACAGCAAAGGAATGAAGGTCAGTGCAAGTCAGGCTGGCGGTTCAACTGATATTTCTTTTGCAAGGCCCACTCATTTTGGTCCAAGAGATATGAACTTTCCGGGAACCAAGCCAACCACTGAAGCATATTTTCACTATCCGCCTATGCTGAGTAGAGCAGCCTCCGGCGTTTATGATCCATTCATTGTGCACGAGATAACTTTGATCTGAGTTCCTCTAAGTGCGAAGCTAAAATTTGACGCTGGTCTCGGGTGAACCTTCTGGCCTGCATATCGAGAACCACTCGACCACAGTTTTCTCCCACTCCCAACAGCTGAGAGACACGAAGATTAGCTTCGTCCAGGTTCTCAGAACTTCCTATCGCGTCGAAAACCTCCTCACGCCGATCGATCGCTTGAACTAAAGCCTCAAGGATCATCATTTCTTGTTTCGTCTGCAGCTCGCTCTCATGCATGCGGCGATTGTTTCACAAACTTTATTCCTGGGGTAGACCACCTCCGGCGGATGGATTCGAATACTCCCGATTGGAGTAGCCCAATACGTTGTTCTGACACGTTCATGCTGATAAAACGTTCTGCTTGCGGACGGTTAGCGGCACACCGATTTATCTCCAGCCACAACAGGCTGATGGAAGCGTTCCCAAGCCGATTGGCGGGACATCCCTAGAGACTCTCCGATGCTGGCCCAGCTAATTTCTCTATTTCGTGCTGCGCCGACCCAGGTTCTAAGGTGGTTTTCGACGTCATCTCGTGCTTTCGCGACTTTGGGCAGCTGGCGAAGGAGTTCTTCATTATTCAGCGCATCCCATGGGGCTCGCTGCTTCGTATCGGATTCAGGAACAGAGTTCTGGAAAAGGACCACCGCAGCTTCCGTGCATTTTTGGCAGATACCCACAGCGGGAGCGCCCACTAGCGCACCAGTTTCCTCACGAGGACGAAGGCAGAACGAACACATGAACGGCTGATCTGCTGAAGCAATCTCTTTAACACCTTTAGCGCCCTGTTCCATGGACTCCAGTCTACGGGAAACACTTGACCTGTCAGGGTTTGCCTGACATTCTGTCAGGTATTACCCTACAGAATGTTGAGTTGCGTTATGACTTCGAGTGAACCACTACCGCTACGTATGCCGGCACGGGAAAAGCTGCCTAAATCCTTCCGATTCATCTTGGCGACAACTGCTGCCGAGGGGTTCGGGGATGCGATGGCGCGTACGCTCATGCCCTTAATCGCAGTCACCGTCTTGGGATACGGCACCGGCTTTGTCGGTGTCATCAATTCAATCGGCTTAGGGGCCTTCCTGTTACTGGGCATGCCGATCGGCATGCTCATCGACCGTCTCCCAGACCGCAGCAGGGCCATGGGCGCCGCAAGTCTCGCCCGCTTCGTAGCCTTGTCTGCACTTATTGGGGCGTTCTTTGTAGGTTGGCTTTCGGGACCAGCTGTCATTGGGGTCGCCGTAGTCATCGGGTTGGCCGACGTAATTTTCACTACGGCGCAAGGCCCTGTCATTCAAGGGCTTGTCCCCGAACAGGGATTGAAGCTCGCATACTCTCAATTGACTATTACGAATCAGAGCGCTGCAACCACCGCGGCCGCGGCTGGAAGCGCGATGCTCGGATTCCTGGGTCTGCCAGGGCTATTGTGGCTAGCGCTCTGCTCCTACGCAGGCTCCTTCTTGCTGCAACGCGGCATTCCTCCGCACCGAGCTTCCGCGCGCTTGAGTCGACGTGAACGAAGAGGGTTTTGCGATGGTTTCCGTACCCTGCGCCAGAGTCCCGCGCTTTGGTCATTGACAATTTCCAGCGCACTGATCAATGCAGGGGTGATGCTTGGGAACACGGTGCTGCCAGTATTTCTGCTGCGGGATTTGGGCCTCGCCCCGGCACTATTCGCTTCACTGGGAATAGTGTCCGCCCTCGGTGCAATACTCGGCGCAGCGCTCGCTCCACGATTGTCCGCGAAATTCGGGATCCGGGCGCTGAGGATCGCAGCCGCATTGCTATCGATGCCAGCCGTCGCAATGGCTATTGCTTGTCAGCAGCTTCCTGGCCACGAATTGATTTGGCTTGCTGCGCAGTCGATGAGTTGGAGTTTCTTGGTGGCTATTGCGTCGGTTGCTGGGGCTGAGGTCCTGCCTCGTACCATTCCTGCTGAGAATCTGGCGTCGGTAGGTTCGGCCCAACGCACCATCACTCTGGGTGTCATGCCGGTCGCGGCACTTCTCGGTGGAAGCATTGCGGTGATCACGGGACCGGTGTTACTGCTGTGGATTTGGGCCATTCTGGCAGGGTGCGCTGCGCTACCGGTCATTCGCACTGCTGAGCTAGATGCTTATCGTTAGCCTGGTCCGAGTGTTGCGTATACGAATACGGAGTTGTCATAGGAAAGCGTCTGGCTTTCGGAGAGCGTCCCAGTAGAGGTTCCTCTACGGGGCGGGCTCATGCTCCTGAGTAGGTAGGCACAGTTGATTGGATGTCCGGCGGCCGCCCTGGAGGTTGGCGCGCTCCGGCCGCGATTTCCACATTGTGACGAACGCGAACACGGATATAAGGAAAGCAGCGAAGGCCTGCGCGTGGAGGACGAGCCACAGTTCGTTCTGGTGCGGAAGCAACAGGCTCATGTTTCCTGCCTCGTCCGCTCGATTGACGAAGAATTCATCGATGGGCGTCCAGAACGCTACCGCCATGACGCTGAGTCCAAACATGAACAGGGCGAGGGCGAATATGATGATCGACCATGCTGTAGGTCGCCGTCTTGAGGTTCTTGTAGGCATTACCGATGAGCTCCTTGTCTTTGACGTGCGGGATCACCATCCTATCGAGACCGGTCAATGGTGGCGGTTCCCTACGCAGATCCGTTAATGGATCAGTTTCGTCGTTGTCGCCAAGGGCCGACACAATTGGCGTCGTCACATCGGTCAGGAGAGCAAGATTGCTGTATTGGCGGTCCGGATCCGTTCGCACCATCCACCGTCCCAGTAGAGGTTCCTCTTACGGGCGGCAGTGCTGTGGACTATGGACAGAAATGCTGAGGACTTCGGAAACTGACAATTTCTATGTTCACGGGCAAGGTGAGCGTTCCGTATACCCCGCCCGCAAAACTGCCCGGTGAAGGTGCCTTATAAGGACGCCTAAAACGCTCGTTTTCTGTACTGGTAGGCTGGCAGAAAACACTTCATGAAAACTTGCAATTCTCCAAGAGATATCGGCAGTGAACCATCGAGATGATATTCATCGATCATTCGCGTGTCCATTTCCTGGATCTTCAAAACGTCGGCTCTACGGAGCATCATTAGGTAGCGGCAACAATGCCGCCACAGAATTAGTATTTTGACAAGCTGACGTAGCGAAGGGATGCCACAACATGGGTGCTTGGGGAGCGAGTCCTTGGGATAGCGACGGCGCGGCAGACTGGTTTGCGGAATTCTTCGAAGGCATAGACGTCGATTCCCGCATTGAAGCGGCTTTGGAGTATGACGATGAGTATGATCAGATTCGCGCTGCCTGCTATATGCTCAACACGATTGGTCGCATCTATGTGTGGCCTGGTGATCTGGAGAAGCTCGAAGAACACCTTGAACGCGGCATAAAGCTACTTACCGCAATGCTTGAGCCAGACTCTGAATTCCGCGAACTGTATGAAGAGGATGACGAGGTCATCGAGGCAGTAGGACAGGAGCTGGAAGATCTAAAAGAGCGGTTGGCTGAGAATACGAACGACGGGATCGACGACTAATTTGAGCCACCCCACTGCGGTAGGAAATGATAGCGAACGTGCAAGGTTCCAATTGCGGTTCTTCATCTCCACAAGGTGACAGATAACGGCAAACTCTTGTGCGACAACAGGAATATTCTTCTTATGTTCTCCATTCGCACGCCGCACGTCTCTGACAGGATGCAGGCGAATGTCCTCGACACTGAATCCCATATCGCGCTGTTCCTCGGCTTTCTTTGCAGCGTCAATTATCAATTCAACTTTGTTCCGGTCCCGGATCCTGCCATAGACCTTCGATGCCGCCAGCCCCGCTATTGTCCGTTCGATCCGATGGTCTCTTTCGAAAGCGGCAAAAGCAGAAAAGTCGAAAATAACTTCTCAGCACTTCATGGTAGTGCCCGGCTCGCTCTGCAAACGGCCGGCGAGTACGGAACACGTCACCGCAAGCAGACCAAGCGATCCGGGATCTCATGCCAATGGGTTGGCCACTGCAAGCGGGCAGCCAAGGTAAGAAGGACCCGGCCAGAGGCAGGCAAAAGCCAGGAAACGGGCCTCCCCCAAATTACGAATCGCCCGTTCCCTGGCTTTTTCGGCTTTTAGCCGTACTGCTAGTTCTTTGCCGGTGGCATCAGCACCGAATCAACGAGGTAAACGGTGGCATTGGCAGTCTGCACGCCACCGCAAATAACCTTGGCATCGTTGACCATCAGGTCATCGCCGCTGCCGCTGATCTTGACCTTGTCGCCTTCAACGGTTTCCAGATCACCCTTCAACTCATCGGGGGTTATCTGGCCGGGGACCACATGGTACGTCAGCACCTTGGTCAGCATGTCGGCGTCCGACACGACAGCGTTCAGGTCTTTTTCTGGAATGGCCTTGAATGCATCATCCACCGGTGCGAAGACGGTGAACTCATCGCCGTTGAGCGTGTCCACCAGGTCCACGTCCTTGTTCAGCTTTCCCGACACGGCCTTGGTCAGGGTGGTCAGCAACGGGTTGTTGGACGCTGCCACGGCTACCGGATCCTGGGCCATGCCAGCAACGGAACCGTCACCTTCGGGCACTGCTTCCGCGTACGCCGCACATCCTGAACCAACGAGGTTGGCGGCTGGATCCATGGCCGATTCGCTGGCCATTCCGGAATCCTCAGATGCTTCCGGGCTGCTAGGAGCCATGCTTGATGCCGAACTTTCGCTGCTGGGAGTGGACTCGGCGCTGTTGTCCATCGAGCAGGCGCTCAATCCGAACGCGGCTACCGCGGCAATCGAGAGCAGTCCTACCGTCTTGCGCTGCATGGTTTTCATGTCGAACTCCTTACCTGGCGACCCCATTGGGCCAGTCGGTTTCCCAAGCCTCTTGGATTGGGCTGTCACAGGGCATTCGGGGCCATGAAGAATCCGGATTGGATTATTTAAAGGTTTTTTCCCTCGTGTCCGGAACTTGAGATGACAGACAACAGCGCACCATGTCGAACCGCGTACAAGGCATGGAAATCCCGAAGGAGATGCAGACGTGCCCGCCAGGGCGTGCGCGAGCATTGCCGGAACCCTCAACAACCACCCCTGACTACCAGTGGGACATGATTTCCACTTCAATCCCGTCAAACGCAATTCGCCATGAACCTTTGTGCGCGCATCTCTCCGCGGCCTCTCCGCTGTTGCCCGTCTCCGGCTGTGGACTTAGCAGGAGTGCCGTTCTTGCCTATTAACTCATCAAGATTCGGTCCATAACCTTGTCACAAGCTAGTGATATATCAATTGTCTGCGATTAGTACATTAGGGAGAAATCGTTGATCAGTACGCAGGATCTGTCCATCAGCTCATTGACCGAAGACCTCAGCACCCTGGATCCTGAGGTAGCACAGCGCATCGATGCCGAGCTAGCTCGCCAGCAGCGTGGACTGGAAATGATCGCTTCGGAGAACCACACCGCCCAGGCTGTTATGCAGGCTCAGGGTTCGGTGCTAACCAACAAGTACGCCGAAGGTTACCCGGGACGCCGCTACTACGGTGGTTGCGAAGAGGTTGACGTCATTGAGACGCTGGCCATCGATCGTCTCAAGGCTCTTTTTGGTGCCGAGTACGCCAACGTTCAGCCACACTCCGGTGCTCAGGCTAACGCTTCGGTTTATCACGCACTGGTTCGCCCAGGCGACACCGTCCTGGGTTTGAACCTGGCACATGGTGGTCACCTAACCCACGGCATGAAGATCAACTTCTCCGGTCGTCTATTCAACATCGTTCCTTACGGTGTAAATGAAGAGACCAACCTGGTGGACATGGACGAAGTTGAGCGCCTTGCCGTGGAGAACCAGCCAAAGATGATCGTTGCTGGTTGGTCCGCTTACCCACGTCAGCTGGACTTCAAGCGCTTCCGCGAAATCGCTGACAAGGTCGGCGCTTACCTGTTCGTGGATATGGCTCACTTTGCAGGTCTGGTAGCAGCTGGTCTGCACCCATCGCCTGTGCCTTACGCCCACGTGGTTACCTCCACCACCCACAAGACCCTTGCCGGTCCTCGTGGTGGCATCATTCTGTCCAACGACGCGGATATTGCCAAGAAGATTAACTCTGCAGTCTTCCCAGGCCAGCAGGGTGGTCCACTGGAGCACGTCATCGCTGGTAAGGCTGTAGCCTTCAAGATTGCAGCTTCCGAAGAGTTCAAGGAACGCCAGCAGCGTACCTTGGCTGGTTCGCGCATTCTTGCTGAGCGTCTGACCCAGGAAGATGTTGCTGCCAAGGGCATCAGCGTTTTGACCGGTGGCACCGATGTGCATCTGGTGCTCGTTGACCTTCGTAACTCGGAGCTTGACGGACAGCAGGCAGAAGATCTTTTGGCACAGGTGGAGATCACGGTTAACCGCAACGCGGTTCCATTTGATCCACGTCCGCCAATGACCACTTCGGGCTTGCGCATTGGTACTCCAGCACTGGCAACCCGTGGCTTCTCGGAAGCTGCGTTTGCTGAGGTCGCGGAGATCATCGCGCAGACACTGATCGCCGGTGCCGATGGTAATACTGCAGTTTTGCCAGAGCTGAAGGACCGAGTTCTGAAGCTGGCCGAGTCTCACCCGCTGTATCCGGAGCTGGCTAAGGTTTCCGAGTAACATCATCAGCTATTGATGAGGGCCCGGAAGGCGGAAACATCCGCCGGCCGCGTCGCCATCCATGGAATTCGCGCAGCAACCACGGCGGTGCTGGCCAGCGAGAACACGCTGGCGGTCCTGCGTGGCAAGGACCCAGCCACCCCGGTGAACTAGGCGCCGCCCCCGCGGAATAACGCAATGGAACGCAACAGATTGAGGACATCGATGTCGATGTCCTCAATCTGTTTAAGCAGGCGCGCCAGCGCGCGTTGCTGAGTGCGACCTGACTGTCGCCCTTCATCTTTGAAGACCATCATTTACGCTGGCGCCATGACGGTTAAGAGCAGCATTGATACGACACAGCCCTACCAGCTGGTGCTTTTCCGCGATGATCTTCGCACCGCGGACCACCCGGCCCTGCTGGCCGCCAGCGAAGCCGGACCCGCCGTTGCGCTCTATATCCTCGATGAGCAATCGCCCGGGATCAGGCCACTGGGGGCCGCGGCACGCTGGTGGCTTCATCATGCACTCGTCAGCCTGAGCGCATCGCTTCAGGAGCTCGGCATCCCACTGATCTTGTGCCGCGGAAACAGCCTGCACATCATCGAGGAAATCACGGGCCAGGGTGCCTGCGCCGCGGTGCACTGGAACCGGCGCTATGGCGAGGCTGAACGCGCGGTGGACACCTTGATTAAGGACCACATGCGCGCAGCGGGAATCCACGCGCAAAGCCACGCGGGCACGCTGCTGCATGAGCCCTGGGAACTGCTCACTCAAGCGGGCACCGGCTACAAGGTGTTCACTCCATTCCACAACGCGCTGCGCAGCACCGGGATCCGGCAGCCCTACCCGGCGCCGCAGCCGCAATCCGCGCCACATCTTGAACTCCCGAACAGCGATGCGCTCGTCAGCTGGGAACTGCTGCCCAGCTCGCCCGATTGGACTACCGGGCTGGCGGATGCCTGGAGTCCTGGAGAGCCGGCCGCCCAGGAACGCCTGGCCGAGGTGCTCGGCGATATCGCGCAGCACTACGGCGAGCGCCATGACCGCCCGGATCTTGATGGAACCTCGGCACTTTCCCCTGCGCTGCGCTGGGGCCACCTGAGTCCGCATCAAGTGTGGAATGAGCTCAGCGCCCTCGCCAGCAGCACTGCGCATGCGGCCGAAGGAGCCTTGGCCCTGCGCCGCCAAGTCGCTTGGCGGGATTTCTGCTGGCACCTCTACTACCACCAGCCGCAGCTGCCCACCGAGAACTTGCGTTCCGAATTTGACGATTTCGATTGGGCCTGGCCCGATGATTCACCTCGCGCGGCCCATTACATGCGATGCTGGCAACGCGGACGCACGGGATTCGGCCTGGTGGACGCCGGCATGGCCCAGCTATGGCAGACGGGATGGATGCACAATCGCGTGCGCATGGTTACCGCGAGCTTGCTGGTCAAGAACCTCGGGCTGCATTGGAAAGTTGGCGAACAGTGGTTCTGGGATACCCTGGTCGACGCGGATCTGGCCTGCAATACGGCCAACTGGCAATGGGTCGCGGGCAGCGGAGCCGACGCCGCGCCCTATTTCAGGGTCTTCAATCCGCAACTGCAAGCCAAGAAGTTCGATCCGTCGGGAACCTACGTAGCCCGCTATGCTCCGTTGGCGGCCGAGCCCGTAGTGGATCTGAAGGAATCACGGCAAGCGGCCCTCGAATCCTATAACCACATGAAGTCCAGGCAGCGTCCGGATTCCCCGTGTACCGATAGCTGATCATCCTGCGCCTGCCTGGATCCAGGCCTTCGCCAGCGTCATGACAGCGGAAACCGCCGCATGACTGAACTCCAGATCAATCATGCGGCGGCTTGTTGGGCAGTATCCGATCAGCGGATCCCACTTCACCACGTTGCCGGAAAGCCCATATCCTTTCATCACTCCGCCTGGCACCAGCCGTTCCAGCGTCCTTTGCGATACGGCGAACTGGCTTGCCCGCAGTATCGAGCCCGAACGCTGGCATGCAGCTACCGGCCTATGGTCATGGGCTCTCCCCTCCACATGATCGACTCACAAACTTTCGAAGCTGCTTGCACGGTATGCAGGATCAGCAATGCGGTGGTCACCGTGCCGACACCGCCGGGAACGGGGCTCAGCGCCCGAACCTTGGGCTGGACCGAAGCCGCATGCACATCTCCAACTAACTGCCCTTGTTCATCCACATTGGTTCCCACATCAATAACCACCGACGAGTCGGAAACGTCTTGGCCACCCAGCAGGTTTGCTCTGCCAACGGCCATCACCGTCACGGCGGCAGTCTTGGTAAATTGAGCAAGGTTGGTTGTCCGGGAATGGCAGATGCTCACCGTGGCATCGCGTTGCAACAGCAGCTGGGTCAACGGTTTGCCCACCACTGCCGAACGCCCCACGACGGCAACATGCTGCCCGGCCAATGGGATGTCATAGTGTTCCAGGATTTCAATGACCGAACGTGCTGTGGCTGGAGCGAAGGCAGGCTGCCCGACGGTGAGCCGGCCTAGACTCAGCGGATTGGCTCCATCAATATCTTTAGCTGGATTGATCAATTGCACTAGGGCTGCCGGATCCACACCCTGGGGCAGAGGGGTTTGAAGAATGATCCCGTGAACTGTTTCATCTTCGTTCAGCTCAAGAATTCTCGCCACCAACTCTTCTTGAGTGGCCTCAGGCATTCTGAGCACTTGAGGATCCACACCTTGTTGAGAAGCAGCTCGCTCGATAGAGCGCACATACCAAGCAGTGGCTTCGTTGTCGGTAGCCAAGATGACAGCGATCTTGGCCGAAAAACCGTCACGCTTCAGGTTCTCAACGAGTTGCGTGGTCCTCGCGCGGATCTGCTCGGCCACCGGCTTTCCACTCAGGCGTTGAGCCGTCATACGGTCACCGCCAAACGGACTGCGGCGCTGAGTTGCTCGGCCTGGCTGATCGCTTCGCTGGCTTGCTCGGTGACTCGACGTAACCGTTCTCGCTCTGCAACATCTTTGATGGCGGCAATATTCATTTCGAGGGTAACTAGGGCGGTCGCCAAAGCAGCACGCGCGGCCTCAGCTGCGGCCGCCACATCACTAGAGACCGAACGGTTGCCAATAGGTAGTAACTCTTGTGCCAGTTCTACCACTGACGCCGCGATTCGGACGGTTAAAACCAACGGTCCGGCAGCATCAACAGTGGCCTCGCCGATAGCTAGTCGCCGAACAGCCTTCTGCTCTTCGGTGCCCTTCGGCATTCCATAAGCGGCGCCAAGCTTTCCAAAGAGTCGCTCATCTTCTTGGGCCGCAATAAGAGCCTCGCGCATCAACATCTTGGCCTGCTTGGCAATTAGTTGGGCTTGCTCTTGGACTTCGGCATACCTCGGGCCGGAGGTGAACTCAGCGACCATGGAAACAAGGGCAGCGCCTTGGGCAGCGTGTAACGCTGCAGCTGCGCCTCCCCCGGGTGTCGGCGCTTTTGATGCAAGACGTTCAAGGTAGCTGGTGACAGTTTCGTTGGAGATCATGGTGATTTCCCCTCGCTCAAGTTGCACGGCAAGACAGACCTAGACCAAAAGAAATACGCAAGTGTTTCCCGCACAGGGGCTACGAAAGTATGAGCGCACAGAATTTTTCTGAGCACTTATTGTTTAATATCCGATTGGTATATCAAGTTATATTGAAGCCTAGAACACCACCTGAAACAGGTCAAGGATTTTTACTTCAGCACGGTCACAACGTGTAACTTCAAAGCAAACAAGGCTCACTGAGACGCTGTCTCATCACAACATCAACGCCTCAACGCCCCGCACTAGCTAATCCAGGTCTTACCCATATCCACCAGCAGTGGCTGGAACGCGTTTTCGGCCGGTGCGCGCACACGGTCTCGACGCTGAGCCAAAACAACACTTCGTGCGGCAGCACCAGTTCCAAGGGAAAGAATCTTGACCCCTGGATGAGGGTTCATCACCGCCGACTGCGGAGCCAAGGCAACACCCAAACCGACCGAAACCATCGCCTGAGCTTCTTGATAGTCATTGGCCTGGAAGGAAATCTTCGGCGAGAATCCAGCAGCGTTACACGAACGCTCCAGCAGCTCGGCCACAGGGTGCATATTCGCCCGAACAATCCACTGCTCACTGGAGGTGGCGGCCATATCGACTTCGTCAAATTCGGCCAGCGGGTGATCTGCTCCGACTACTAAGACCGTCGGTTCAGTGAACAGCGTAGTGAGCTCAAAGTCAGCCCGATCTAATGGCATCCACTCATACTCCCAGAGCAATCCCAAGGAAATTTCGCCTCGCGAGAGCAGACCCATGAGTTCTTGCAGTCGGGTACTTCGCACATCAAGGTTGATTGAGGGATACATCTTGCGGAACTGGCTAATCACCTGTGGCATGAACGAACTGCCCAAGGTCGGGAAGGTGCCCAAACTCAAACTGCCACTCTTCAGACCGGCCAGCTGATCAAGGTCAGCAATGGCCGCATCCATCTGTCGAAGAATCGAACGCGCATGACCGGCAAGAACGTGCCCCGCATCGGTTGGCACCATGCCGCGCGCGTGGCGCTGCAACAGCGGCTGACCAACTTCCTCTTCCAGTTTCCTTAGCTGCTGCGAAACTCCGGAAGGCGTGTAGAAAAGTTCATCTGCTGCCGCAGTTACTGAGCCGCCCTCAACAACAGCGAGCAAGATTTGCAACCTCTTGATATCGAGCACAGAGATACCTTTCAGTGGAACTTAACTACATTCCAGAAAGCTTACACATGCTTGAATCTCTTGAGTATTTCGTGAACCCCTGTCATCCCCAGCGTGCCAAGGCCAGCTCAAGCATGTGCTCAGCGGAACAGGAACCTTTCAACAAACTTGTACAAGTTAATTGTATTCTGAAGCTATGGAAATTTCTTCGGAAGGAACTGACTTACCCCAAGCGCTCTTTGATGCACTGTTTCCGTTGCTCGGATTGGTCCATGCAGCCCGCACCCTTTCTCCCGGGAAAATCGGAATCCTCAGAACCCTCGCGGCAGAAGATCATGTCAGCGCCACTCGACTAAGCCAGGTAATCGGCGTCAGCCAACAAGCCATCTCACTGACCACTAAAGAGTTGGAATCCTTAGGACTGATCGAACGGCACAAAGATGACTCCGACCGCCGCAAACTCTGGTTCCGTCTGACTAAAACAGGCCAGCAAAAACTAGATTCCGAAGTCCAACAAGGGCGCGAAGCACTCAAGCAAGCTATCGGAAACAAACTCAGCGATAAGGAGCTCAAACTTATCCACGACGCTATTCCTGCACTGACAAAAATCAAGACGGCGGCAAAGCGATGAGCGATACAAAATTAGCAACCGAACGTACTACCCTGCTGCCCACACTCGTCTTCGCCGCCCTAGCTACGGCCATTGTTTCTTCACTTGGCATGTTGTTGGTACCGTCCATCGCCAGCCAGTTCGATGTGGATGTGGCCACGGCCCAATGGATGCTCACGGTCAATCTCCTAGCCGGCGCCGTAGCAACTCCCATTCTTGGCCGACTCAGCGACGGCCCGCATAAAAAGCGTCTGCTCCTAGTTTCTTTGAGCATCATGTTCCTCGGATCAGTCTTGGCCGCCGCAGCACCAAACTTCGGATTGTTCTTGGCCGGTCGAGCCCTGCAGGGCCTATCCTATGGCATCGTTCCCATCACCATCTCCATTGCCCGCCGCTACGTTGAGAAAAACAAAGTTCAGCCAACCATCTCCACCCTGTCGGTGACGGTCTCCTCGGGTATTGGCATTGGCTACCCACTGACCGGCATCATCGCGGGGCTTTTTGATTACAGCTTCGCCTTCTGGTTTGGCGCCATCTTTGTTTTGGCCACCATCATCGTGGTGTGGAAAGTAGTTCCTTCCGGTCCCGATACACACGCAGAGTCTCGACCGTTCGACTACGTTGGCACCGTCTTGCTGACCTTCGGGCTCGGCTCGCTGCTCTTGGCCATCTCTGAAGGTCCTAAATGGGGTTGGTCATCGTTGCCCACCCTGGCATTGATCATTCTTGCCGTGATCATCTTGACCGTTTGGGTTCTCGTCGAGAACAAACTCGCCTTCCCCCTGATCAACCTGCGCACGCTCAAGCAGGGTGAAGTGCTCCTTGCCAATATCTCGGCCATCGCGCTCGGAGCTGCACTGTATATCGGCATGTCGGTCTCTTCACTGGTTGCTCAGGCAGAAACCTCCACAGGATACGGGCTGAGCTTGCCCGTGTTCTGGGCCGGATTTGTCATCTTTCCACTCTCCGTTGGTAGCTTCACCGCCAACAGAATTGTCCGAGTCTTGGCCAAGAAAATTGGCATTCAAGTAATGCTGCCCATCGGTGCAATCATCATGTCCTTAGCTGGCTCCCTGTTGTGGCTGCTGCATTCCCAGCTCTGGGAAATCTTGTTGAGCATGCTGGTCTTCGGTCTTGGTATGGGAGCCAGTTATGCGGCCATGCCGGCACTGATTGCCAGAAGCGTGGCAGTGCAGGAACTGGGTAGCTCGGTCAGCTTTAACCAGGTCTTGCGAACTGTCGGGTCCTCATTTGGCACCGCGATTTCGGCGGCCATCATCGCCACCCATCCCGGAATGCATGGCGAGGCAAGCTCGACCGGTATCAATATGACCTTCTTGATTGGTGCAGTGTTGTGCATAACCCTCGGTGTAGCGCTGCTGATCAATTCGGCGCTCCGCTCCACACCAGCAACCGCATCGGTACCAACCCGCGTCAATTCCTAGAGAGCAAAAAAGTGACGTCGGAAGATCTGTAGACCTTCCGGCGTCCCTTTTTGATCCTGCGCTCCGACTAGAGCTCTACGACCTCAAACTCCATCAGGTCAGCGCCGTGCGCTACCGGCTTCTTGCCTTCACTGCCAGCGTGGGCAGCGCCCGAACGCTGATCTCGCCAGTTCTCAAAATCCTCACGCGTGGCCCACTGGGTGTACACGAAGTAGCGGTCTTCGCCGGCCACTGGGCGTAACAGCTTAAAACCTTCAAAGCCTGGCGAGGAATCCACGAACTGCTTGCGTGCCGCAAAGCGCTTTTCCAGTTCTTCACCGGAACCTTCGGGAACCGACAGGGCATTGATGACAACAAACGACATGGTCAACCTTTCTTAGCGGTGCTTCACCGAAACAGAAGCTTCTCAAACTCACCCTACGCCGGAAGTTTCAGCGGTGGCAGTTCGTGGCGCCGTGCAACGCCCTTGGTGCGTTTTGGTTTTCTAGTCAGCGAATTCTTCTGGCCAGCAGATCTCAAAGCGCTCCAAGATCAGCTCGCCCCCAGGCTTCCGAGTATCCGTCGGTGACCAATCACGACCGATTAACTTTTGGGTTCGCCGCCAGAATTTCTCGTGTTCTTTTTGCCAATAGGCAAGGGACAGATCACCTTCGCCTTCGGCCGCCGCGAACTGCTCATCCACCTCGTGGAAGCTGGAACGGTCCACACTGATCACACGGAGAATGGCTTTGGGCTCACCCTGACCGTCACAGATAATGCAGTGATCATCTGGTTGCGGGACGCGTTCGTCGTTGTACGCATATTCACTGGCCAATGACGATGTAGCCCGTTTGTCACCATGGACAATCGCGTTCGACAGCTCATCGGCCAAGGCAGGATGGTCGCCGAAAGATTCAGCGACGTGGTGCGGTGCAGCGTCAGAACTGATGGCCCGATGTGCCAGATATTCGGCCCACATGGCTTCTGCAGCTGTTGCGTTAACCGGGGGAAGTTCTGGCACAGGGTTCTCAGTCATAGCTTGATCCTACGGCGCGATGGACTTTCTAGTGCGTCCTGGAATGAAGAGAGTCGACGGTGGGCGACACGATATTGGTCAGCTACCGTTTTCAAACTTGCTCATGGCCGGTTCCGAATTTCGTAGTCCAACGGGCATCGGCGGTGCTTCGCGAGTCGCCGTTGGCCGCTCAATCTTTACCGGGAGATCTGCACGGACCGCAGGGGTATCTTCGTCCGTAGATGACTTCTGGGAGTGACGTAAGTGAAGGTAGGTCTTGATACCGAAGCCGATAAGAATGCTCAGGAGTATGGCACCAAAAACTACCGAAACTAGCAGCACATCGTTGGGGGTGAAATCACTGATCTCTTTGGTCAACAATGATGGAGCAGAGTTCGCATCCGTACTCGTTCCTGAAATCGTAAGCAACCGCGTCATCGTCACCATAGAACTCCACCCTATGATGCTCGCGCAGTGAACTTGACCATTCTCAGGTAATTGATATGGGTTCGTTACGATACGTTCATGTGGTCACGGTTAGATGTCGCAAGGCCCCTGCCGCGTCAACGATTATTGATGAACATGGAAGGAGCCTTGGACGGTAATTACTTAGTTTTCTCTACGGATCAGTTGACCGTGTGGAGTCTGGAAGTCCACGTCGGTGCCAGCGACGATTGCACGCCTGACTAGTCCTTGCAGTTCTTTGCCCTGGTACGGAGAAATCGGGTTCTTGTGGTGAAGGTTCTGAACATCCACCTCAAAACTTTCCTCCGGGGCAAAGACGGCGAAGTCAGCGTCGCGGCCTTCCTCGATCACTGCCTTGTTACTTAGTCCGGCGAGCTTGGAGGGATTCACGCTCATCCACGAAACCACTTGCTCCAAGCTGATCCCGCGCTTCTTAGCTTCGGACCAGATCAACGGCAGGCCCAACTGCAACGATGCGACGCCACCCCAGGCCACTCCGAAGTCACCGTTTTCCACGTCCTTCAGATCAACGGTTGACGGTGAATGATCAGAAACGATGCAGTCGATAATTCCGTCCTGAAGACCGCGCCACAACAGGTCGCGGTTAGCGTCTTCGCGAATTGGTGGGCAGCATTTGAAGGCGGTTGCGCCGTCTGGGATGTCTTCAGATAACAGCGTCAGGTAGTGCGGGCACGTTTCCACCGTGAGCTTCACGCCCTCTGCTTTAGCCTGGCGGATCATGTCCAACGCATCCGAGCTGGAAAGGTGCAGCACATGTGCGCGCGCCCCGGTCTTACGAGCACGGTCAATGACCTGCTCAATAGCCGAGTTTTCTGCTGAGCGCGGGCGCGAATCAAGAAAACGCGAATAGGTGGAGCCTGAAGCCTGAGGAGAACTATCAATGATTTCTGAATCCTCGGCATGCACCACCATCAAAGAGTCAAAGGAGGCTAGTTCAGCCATATCCTCTTCCATCTCATCAACACTCAACGAGGGGAATTCATCAACTCCCGAATGCAGCAAGAAGCACTTAAAACCGAAGACACCAGCCTCGTGTAGCTCGCGCAAATCCTGTTTGTTGCCCGGCACCGCTCCGCCCCAGAAACCCACGTTCACAAACGCATTCTTGCTGGCGGCTTCTCGCTTGATGTTCAGCGCTTCAAGATTCACGGTGGGAGGAATGGAGTTCAGCGGCATGTCCACGATGGTGGTTACCCCGCCAGCGGCAGCCGCCTTGGTGGCTGATTCAAAGCCTTCCCATTCGGTGCGACCCGGCTCATTAACATGAACGTGAGTATCCACGAGCCCGGGTAGAAGCACTTCGTCCTCAGCTACCTCGATGACTCGCTCACCAACAAGCTGAGCTCCGAGTTCTTCAATGGCGACGATCTTGCCGTCACGAACACCAACTTCGCGCGGGCCAATTCCCTGCGCAGTTAGTACCTGCGAACCGCGAAGAACCAGATCATAAGCACCGGTTGTTGTGGAGGGTTCGGCGGAATTGCGGTCAACGGTCTCATTGATGCTCATACGTTGTTCCTACTCGTTTTTGGTGGTGTTGTGCTTGGCAGCTCAATGCCAGTTTAGGTGGTAGTGGCGCGGGGCACACCCATATTGGTGAACCGGTGCCCCGCGCCAATATTTTTGCGGGTTCGCAAGTCAGCGACGACTGCCTTTCACGCACCCACGGTGGCTGCTGCGCCCAATGGCACCAATGCGGTTGGTGCGTCATCAGGCAACAGAGCCAAGTCTTCAAATTCATTGACGGAATCCAGCGCAGCGCCCATGGAGATGTTGGTGACCTTCTCCAGCATCACCTCGACCACCACTGGAACCTGATGTTCTTTGGCCAGCGCGTTAGCTTGAGCAAAACCGTCGGCCAGCTGGCTCGGATCCTCAATACGAACCGCCTTGCAGCCTAAGCCTTCAGCTACCTTCACATGGTCAACCCCGTACCCGTTGGTCTCAGGAGAGTTGATGTTATCGAAGCCCAACGAGACGTGATAATCCATCTCAAAAGGTCGCTGCGACTGGCGAATCAAGCCAAGGTACGAGTTGTTGACGACCACGTGAATATAAGGCAGTTTGAACTGCGCACCCACGGCCAACTCTTCGATCATGAACTGGAAATCATAGTCACCCGACAGTGCTACAACTCGTTGCCCAGGCTTGCCCCGCACAACGCCCAGCGCGGCAGGCCCGGTCCACCCCAGCGGACCTGCTTGCCCGGCGTTGATCCACTTGCGTGGACCATAAACGTGCAGCATCTGTGCGCCCGCAATTTGCGAAAGCCCAATGGTGGAGACGTAGGTAGTGTCCTGTCCGAAGGCTGCATTCATCTCTTGATATACACGCTGCGGCTTGATCGGTATGTTCTCAAAGTTGGTCTTCCGGTGCCCGGTGGACTTACGTGCGGTGCACTCATCGGCCCAGCTGGAGTAGTCCGGCAGGGTGCCTGCGGCCTTACGCTCACGCACCACTTCGAGAATGGCTTCGATTGCGGCTTTGGCATCAGAGACAATGCCAAGATCCGGAGAAAACACTCGGCCAATCTGCGTCGCTTCGATATCTACGTGGATGAACTTTCGGCCCGCCCGGTAGGTATCCAGTGCACCGGTATGGCGATTGGCCCAACGGTTGCCCAAGCCCAGCACCATGTCTGATTCCAGGAAGCTGGCGTTGCCGTATTTGGTATGGGTTTGGATGCCCACCATGCCGGACTGCAAGCTATGATCATCCGGGATGATACCCCAGCCCATCAACGTTGGTGAGACCGGGATGTTCAGCTCTTCAGCCAATTGAACTAATTGCTCACTGGCGTTGGCGTTGATGATGCCGCCACCGGCAATGATGATTGGTTTTTTGCCGCTGAGCAGCAGATCAACAATCTTTTCTGCCTGTCCGCGGGTGGCCTTGGGCCGCTCAAAGGGCAACGGTTCATAGGCGTCAATATCAAAGTCAATCTCCGCCAGTTGAACATTAATCGGCAGGTCAATAAGTGCTGGGCCGGGACGTCCGGAGCGCATGATCTGGAAGGCCTTGGCAAACGTTCCGGGAACCAAACCTGGCTCCAAAACGATGGAAGCGTACTTAGTCACCGGCTTGGCGATGGATACGATATCTACCGCTTGGAAATCTTCCTTGTGCAATACGTTGGTCGGAGCTTGCCCGGTAATGCACAGCATCGGGATCGAGTCCGCAATAGCTGCGTAGAGGCCGGTGATCATGTCGGTACCGGCCGGGCCCGAAGTTCCTAGGCACAAGCCGATCTTGCCGGTGGCCCGTGAGTAACCGTCGGCGGCATGGGAGGCACCTTCCACGTGGCGGTGCAGGGTGTGGCGAATTCCGCCATGGTCTTTCATGGCTGAGTACAACGGGTTGATGGCTGCCCCGGGAAGGCCGAAGGCTTCGGTGGCGCCTTCCTTTTCCAGGATCTGAACGATGGCATCTACTGCACGCATCTTTGGCATGGGTAACACGTCCTTTAAGAAGAAAGATTGAACCTACGACGAGCTACGCGGCGTTTGAGTCACCACAGCATCTGCTCCTTGAGCACCAGATTTTGGTGACGGGCTGGAACGTAGCCCTCACGGGCCACCGACGGAAGTGGCTGCGACTTACCATGTACCAAAGTCGCGGCTGTCCGAATCATTCGGTGGCTCGTACCAAGTTCTGAGGAGCTGGCGCTGGCTGCGCTGCTCGCCGTAGGAAATAAGGGAGGCCTAGGCCGGTTGGGGTGCGTCGATCTTTCCGGCCAGGCGCTGTACGCCGTTGTAGAGTGCGCTGTGGTCCAGCGCTCCATCGCCGCAGGCCACGGTGGAGGTCACCAGTTGGGCCACCAAAGCACCGAGTGGGAGCACCACTCCAGCTTCTCTGGCGGCCGAGGTCACGATGCCCATATCTTTGTTGTGGAGGGCAAGACGGAATCCGGGTTCGAATTCGCGGTCCAGGATTTTTTGCGCTTTTTGGTCAAGTACCTTGGAGCCGGCCAGTCCCCCGCCGAGCACCGTGATCGCTGCGTTGGTGTCCACTCCGTAGGCTTCAAGGAACACCACTGCTTCACTGAGCGCTTGAATATTGGCGGCGACAATCAGTTGGTTGGCCACTTTCACGGTCTGCCCGGAGCCAGCTGGTCCCACCAGGACGATGGTCTTCCCTATTGCATCCAGCACTGGGCGGGCGGCTTCAAAGTCCGCTGATTCTCCGCCGACCATGATGGACAATGCCGCGTTAATAGCTCCTGCTTCTCCGCCAGAGACCGGGGCGTCCAGCGGACGAAGTCCTGCTTCGCGGGCAGAGGCAGCCAGCGAGACTGCCACGTCTGGCCGGATGGTTGAGTTATCAATCCACAGGGCGCCTGCCTTGGCATTGGCAAAAACTCCGTCTTGGCCAAGGACAACATCTTGGACGTCGGGGGAATCTGGGACCATGGTGATAATTACGTCAGCGTCCGCGACTGCTTGGGCAATGGACGTTGCTTTGGTTCCACCCACGGCTGCCAGTGCGTCGGCTGCCGCGTCGCTGCGGTTATAGCCGGTGACGTTGAAACCAGCGTGGAGAAAATTCTTGGCCATTGGTAGGCCCATGATTCCCAGTCCGATAAAGGCAATGTTCTGTGTCATGAGGTGCTCCTAAAGTGGTGTGGACTCGGAATAGGTCGAAGCTTGGGCGGTGGCCAACCAGTCAAAAGCGGTGCTTGCATCCTGCTTGTATTCCAGTGCAACTTTTCCGGTGTATCCCAGTTCGCGAGAGCGAGCGATCCATTCAAGCAGTGGTAGCTCTCCGGTGCCCGGGGCGCCTCGGCCTGGTGCATCAGCGATCTGAATGTGCCCGAAGTCCTTGGCATGTTCTTCAATGACCGCTGCGACATCATCGCCGTTAACGGCTAGGTGGTAGAAGTCAGCCAAGAGGGCAATATTTGACTGTCCCTGAGCTTGAACCGCCTTGACTACGTTGAGAGCCTGAGCTGCAGTTTTTAGCGGGTAGGTTTCCATGCCGGAGACCGGTTCAATGAGCACGGTTCCATCAACCTTGGCCACCGCGGCGGTTGCAGCCAGGAGGTTGTTCAAGGCCAGCTCATCTTGAGCTTCTGGGGCAACATCTGGCAGTCGGTTTCCATATAGGGCATTAAAGGAAGTGCATCCGGTGGCTTCAGCGATACCAACAACAACGTCGAGGTTGTCCTTGAACTCGGCTTCTCGTCCCACCCAGGAAACTAGGCCTCGGTCTCCATCTGGCATGTCGCCGGCGAAGAAGTTCAGTCCGTCGAGTTGGACTCCGGCGTCCATCAGTGAGGCGACAAATTCATCAACCTGCTGATCCGTGGGCACGGCCTGGGTAAATGGCCACCAGAATTCGACGCTTTCGAAACCCGCCTGACGTGCTGCTGCAGCACGCTGCAACAGTGGCAGTTCAGTAAGAAGAATCGAGCAATTCAGAGTGTAAGACACCGGATTTCCCTCCAAGACCATCCTCCTAAATTTCCGCTTTGTGGAATCTAGGTTTTGCTTTATGAAAACAGTAAGTCTCGACTCGGAGCACTGTCAACCCCTTGAGGAGTAACTTTTACATACTCCTCGATAGCCCGCTGCGGAACGCTTTTGTCCCCGGGAAGGCAAGTAATGATTGCTTCATACACGAAACATGATCGACAGAAACCGGGTCTAGCCAGCCCATTCCCCTGCGCAGAATGGCGAAAGCGTTTCTCAAATATTTCCACTGAGTGAAATCAGGATTTTCTATTGCGGTAACCAAAACGCAAGCCTACAGTTGGTAACCAGTTGATGTGGCACACATCTCGGAGTGACTTTTTCTAACTCAGGAGCAGCCATGAGCGTACGTCTCATAGGGAGTCCAGCTGGCAGGACGTGGGGGCAATTGCCCTCCGCGACTTTGCCAGTAGTAGGCACCCCGTCCGAGTTCTATCGGAACTTCGGACAACCGATCTACCCGTAGCCAAGGCTCTGGTCCAGTATTCGGACCGATGCAATCTCACGCTACAAATAGATCAGCATGCCTCGTGCATGCGCGCTGTAGGTGCAGGCAATCCCCCAGAGATTTCTTTCTTTGCATACCCCTGCCCTCCAGCATTCTTCTGAGAAGAGGACCTCACCATGAGGCAAAACATTTCGGAGCCCGGCTTGGCCGCGCCAGCAGTTGCACTTACACCCAGCCAAGGAATTGATCCTGCCAACCCGCACGAGCTCAGCCCCACCTTGTACAACCAAGATTTGGCACCAACCACCCGCAATGGACGATCGTGGAATGCCTACAGCATCTTCACCCTCTGGGCCAACGACGTTCACTCTCTAGGCAACTACGCCTTTGCTATCGGGCTCTTCGCCTTAGGCATGAGTGCCGGCCAAATTCTTGGCGCACTGGCCATCGGGGCGGCCTTACTCTTTGTCCTCCTTAGCCTCTCCGGCTACATGGGTGAAAAGACCGGCGTTCCCTTCCCTGTCATGAGTCGAATCGCCTTTGGCATCAATGGCGCCCAAATTCCTGCGCTGATTCGTGGAGCAGTGGCTATCGCCTGGTTTGGCATTCAAACCTACCTGGCCTCGCAGGTACTTTCGGTGATGGTCGTTGCCGTCGCCCCAGGCGCTGCAACTCTCGAAGAGTCCAGCTTCCTTGGGCTGAACATGCTCGGGTGGATCTGCTTTGTGGCACTGTGGGCCGTCCAGTTGGTCATTGTCAGCTACGGCATGGAAATGATCCGCAAGTACGAGGCCTTCGCCGGTCCCGTCATCTTGGTAACCTTCTTGGCGCTGGCCATCTGGATGCTCTTCGAATCCGGATTTAACATCTCGCTGAGCACCGGCGAAACCAAAACTGGCGGGCAGATGTGGGCCGCGATGTTTGGTGCCGCCGCCCTATGGGTCTCCATCTACGGAACCTTCGTTCTGAACTTCTGCGACTTCACTCGCGGAGCCTCCTCCAAGCAGGCCATCATCAAGGGCAACTTCTTTGGCATCCCGCTGAACATGTTGTTCTTCGGGGCTATCGTTGTGGTTTTGACCGGCACCCAGTTCTCCATCAATGGCAAGGTCATCACCTCGCCTTCTGATGTTGTCGGGGCCATTCCCAACACCTTCTTATTGTTGCTAGCTTCCGCCGCCTTGCTGGTGCTCACCATTGCGGTAAACCTCATGGCCAACTTTGTGGCACCCACCTACGCGCTAACCAATCTGTTCCCGAAAAAACTGAACTTCCGCAGTGCCGCCATGATCTCAGGAGTTATCGGCCTGGTGATCCTGCCGTGGAATATGTACAACTCTCCGGAAATCATCAATTACTTCCTTGGTGGACTCGGTGCATTGCTTGGCCCACTATTTGGCATCATCATGGCCGACTACTGGCTGATCCGCCGTGCGCGCATCAACGTCATGGATCTGTATCGGACAAATCCGGAAGGAACCTACTACTTCACCCGCGGGGTGAACTACCGCGCGGTGACCGCCCTAGTGATCAGCTCGGCCATCGCTCTGGTCTTGGCCTTTGTTCCTGCACTTCACGTTGTTGGTTCCTTCGCGTGGTTCCTCGGTTCTGGCGCAGGTGCCCTGGCGTACCTTGCCCTAGCTAAGCGACACAACGATCTTGTCGACATTGAAGGTGAGCCTATCGCCGTGGCTCCAACTCACTAGGAGCATCATGCGAATCCTCATTTTGAATGTGAACACCACTGCGTCCATGACCAAGGCCATCGGCGACTCGGCTCGGCAGGTAGCTTCACCGGGCACAGAAATTGTTGAGCTGACTCCGGACTTCGGCGCGGACTCCTGCGAAGGCAACTTTGAAAGCTACCTTGCGGCCATTGCCGTCATGGACAAAGTGGTTCGATATCCAGAACCTTTTGATGCAGTGATCCAAGCTGGCTACGGCGAACATGGACGCGAAGGACTGCAAGAACTCCTTGATGTCCCCGTTGTAGACATCACCGAGGCAGCGGCCTCGACAGCTCAATTCCTGGGCCACAAGTATTCGGTGGTTACCACCTTGGATCGTGCGGTGCCGCTGATTGAAGACCGGCTGAAGCTCGCTGGTCTCACGGATCGCCTCGCCTCGGTGCGCGCCAGCGGGCTGGGTGTTCTTGAACTGGAATCTGACCCACAGCGCGCGGTAGCTGCGATCGTTGAGCAGTCTCGAATCGCAGTGGAAAAGGACAAGGCTGAAGTCATCTGTCTTGGTTGTGGTGGCATGGCCGACCTGGAGGAACAAGTGCGGCAGGCTACCGGTGTGCCGATTGTTGACGGGGTCCGCGCTGCGGTGACTATCGCGGATTCCTTGGTGCGAATGGGGCTGAGCACCTCGAAGGTTCGCACCTACGCTCCCCCACGTCCCAAGGTCCTGACCGGGTGGCCAATCACTGCCAATTCCCTTACCAAGTGAATGCGCAGGAGCATCCCAGTTGGTGCACAGACAGCGCGTTTAGAGTTGTAAGTACCTCATGAAGGTGCGAGTGATGACATAAGGAAACCCCGATGCTTCGGCATCGGGGTTTCCTTTTTGCGTCAGTGGATTACATGGTGTTCACGCTATCCTCAACCAGCTGTTCAGTTTCCTGATCTGCAGCGTATTTGCGTGATGCCTCTCCAACCAACGCCACAGCGATGGCGAGCACACCGGTCACAAGAATTCCCAACCCAATGTGGATCTGCAAGAAGGCGGCACCGGTTGCTGCACCGGCGAGGATCAATACAACCGCCAGCAATCGTCGCTGCCAGAACTTTCCACTGCCACCACCTAGTGGCGAATCAGCGGCAAGGCCGGTCAGGGTTGAAGTCACCACGACCGTGGTGACGTCCTTAACGCCCAGGTGTCGCGCGGTTGCTGCTTGGAGTCCCATCGAGGCGGCAATAAAGCCAGTGATCAACAGTGCCACAACGTCTGATGCTTGGTGAAGGTCTAGGAACAAAGCGAGCGAAGTCAGCGCGAGGCACACACCCACCACAGCGATCAACAGTGTAGTTCGTCGGTTCCAGCCAGCTAGTTCCCGCTTCAAAACGCGACCACCGATCATGGCACCCACAACAAATCCGGCCAGTGCCACAACCGGGCCAACCACGGGAAGATCATCCGCACCCAAAAGCGCCATGCCCAGGATTACTACGTTGCCGGTCATGTTGCCGGTGAAGACCCTGTCCAGTCCGAGGTAACCAACGGCGTCAATGATTCCCGTGGTAAAGGTCAGTGCGAGCATCAACCAGAGATTGATTCGGTCAGGGCCGTGAGTCTTGAACAGGTGAGTCATTCTAATTTTCTTTCGCTACTTCCGGACAGGTTTGGGGAGGCGAGGTTCGCGCCGTCCTTGGCTGCCTTCGCAAAAGTGCAGCTCAGTCACCACCGCATGCAAACTCGAAACTCCTGTTTGCATGCTAATCGTCGGGCTGCACGCGAGACTATTTCGATGACGGGGTACTAAAGACCAGCTAACGTAACAAATCGCGCAGCTGGGTAACGCTGCGAATTCTGCCCGCAAACATGCGTCATATCGTTGCTATCTTCGTTCCTCTCTTCGTAGTTTGCGCTGTGAATACCCAACTTAAACACCAACGGCCGTCGTAGCTCCTGAGAATTCAGGAGTTACGACGACCGTAGGTGTTTTGCCCTCTAAGGATCGCTTGGTGCACCAGCTGCTTAGCTAATGGCCTCGGCAATCGGGGTTGATCCGTCGTAGAAGTTCACGGTCTGGCGAACCGCTGCCTTGGTATCAACTACGTGCGTGATGACCTCTGCGACGTTGTCGCGTGATGCCTTGCCGGTCTCTGAACTGGCCGGAGCACCGTCAATGTTTCCGGACTCATCAGCGATGACCAGCTTCTTAGTGGCTGGTTCAAGGGTCAGTGCGCCTGGACCAAGAATGGTGTATTCCAAGTCAGTGTCTCGAAGTACGGCATCCGCATCATGCTTTGCCTTGGCGTAGGTGTAGAAGGAGTTCTCTGGATCGAGGTTGTCCACATCTACTAATGCGCGGGAGTAGGAAACCATCACGAAGCGGCTGACACCTGCTTGTTTTGCAGCTTCCATCGAACGAACCGCAGCATCAAAGTCCACGGCGACGGTGCGTTCTGGACTGTCGCCACCGGCACCGGCCGAGAAGACAATTGCGTGTGCGCCGGTGAACGCTTCGGTCAGCTCGTCAACATCGGCGTTCTCGATATCAAGCACCACTGGGTTGGCACCGGTCGCGGAGATCTCTTCAGAATGCGCAGGGTTACGGATCAGTGAGTCTACGGCGAAACCGCGCTCGACCAGTTTTGGTGCGGCGAGCAAAGCTACCTTGCCATGGCCACCAATAAGGACTACTCGACGTTCTTCAGACATGTACTACTCCTTCTGATCGTTGATCTCATCGTCTTATTCTGCACAACGACGATGAGTTGTGAACTATTCCCAAGAGGCCACTAAACAGACCCAATCTGATAGTCCGCTCAATACCTGTTTTATTCAATGCTCACCGAGCGTAGCCTCGATGCAGAAAACAAAACCTCAACCTTGGACGAACGCTCATGAAGCAGAAAACCTTAAACCTGGAACTGACCAATGATCAATTCGCCGATCTCACCAACGCTTTAGAAGACCACCGGGATTACTTCAAAAAGCGTGCCGATGAAGCCATGCTCGGAATGAGCCTAGATACCGGCTACTGGAAATCTCGTGCAGAACAAGTTCAAGAAATCCTAGGGCTTGTTATGCACAGCGCACGACAAGATCATTAGCCTCGGTGAGCCGACCATTCGTCAGCAAGCAGCGCGTAGGCATAACTGTCCATCCAGGCCCCGCTGCGATGCAGGCTGTTAGCTTTTTCAAAAGCTTCACGGCGCATGCCTACCCGTTCCATGAGTTTCACCGAGGGTTTGTTGGCTGCGAAGCATTCCGCAACAACTCTGCGTAGCCCCAAATCTTCGAAGCAGATTTCCATGACCTTGAGCACCGCCTCGCTGGCATAACCTTGGCCAGCGAACTGGGGATCAAAGCTCCAGCCGAGTTCGGCTTCCACGGATTTAGTCTGTTCCACAATTTCTCGTTGGCCCCAGGCATCCTTGATGTAAACCATCACGGTTCCAATGAGGCGCAGTTGGCCATCCGGTGTCTGCAGCTCTACTGCGACATCGAGATCGATCTTCCCCGATTCGAGAAATTGCTCTCGGTAAGTCTCAAAGTCGTGAGGTCCGGCAGTGATCCACTGGGTTACTTCTGGCAACTTGCGGTAGCTCCAAGTAGCTTCCAGATCTTGTTCGGTCAGTCGTCGTAAGCGTAGTCTCTCGGTGCGCACGGGCCAATGGATCTGCTCAAGGCTAGGAGTCATGAAGCTATCTTATCCAGTGAAGCCAATTCATGTTTCGTGAAATAGCGAACTGCTACAGCATGTATTTCTCTCGTCTTTCGCAATGAATGTCCGAACTAAGCAAGTACTTAACGTTGTTTACTGTGTTTCACGTGCAACATTCCAAGCAGAAGGGTGCGGATGGCCTGAATCCGACTTGGCTTAATATACTCAGATAAGGCTAAGCTAATTATCAGATCATCCACTCGCGCAACCAATGAAGGTTGTCATAAGAAAAGGACCCTATGGCCTCCATCAAGCTCCGCGCCGCTGCTCTTCTCAGCATCGCTGCCCTGTCCCTCACCGCTTGCGGCTCTTCCACTGATACCGCGGCAGAAGCTAACGCGGATGATGCCAAGAAAGTTTCCTTCACCGACAACGACGGCGAAAAGAACGTCTCCGTACCAGCCACGTCCGTCGTCGCAACCGACAACCGAACTTTCGAAACCCTGGATAGCTGGGGCATCAAGCTCTCCGCCGCAGCCGTCACCCTGATGCCTGACACCATTTCCTACACCAAGGACAAGGACATTCTTGATCTGGGTAGCCACAAGGAACCAAATCTTGAATCAATCGTCACCGTAGACCCGGATCTGATCATCAACGGTCAGCGCTACGCCCAGTATGCAGATAAGTTCAAGGAGTTGGCCCCCGCGGCCACGATCGTTTCGCTAGACCCTCGCGATGGCGAGCCACTGGATGCTGAACTAGAACGCCAGGTCACCACACTGGGCGAGATTTTCACCAAGCAGGACGAGGCCAAAAAGCTTGTTGACCAGTTCGAAGCAGCCCAAAAGCGCGTCGAGGCTGCCTACAACACCGATGACACCGTCATGGGCCTGATCGCTTCGGGGGGCGAGCTTGGCTACTCAGCGCCGAAGACCGGACGCACCGTTGGCCCAATGTTTGATTTCCTCGGCCTGACCCCCGCGCTGGAACTTGAAGACTCCTCCACCGACCACGAAGGTGACGACGTCTCGGTTGAGGCCATCGCCAAGTCCAACCCTGACTGGATCATCGTCATGGACCGCGATGCCGCCGTTGCATCCGATGGCCCTGACTACCAGCCAGCCAAAAAACTACTGGAAGAATCCGAGGCACTGCAGAACGTGACGGCAGCCAAGGAAGGCCAGGTTTTGGTGATGCCAGCAGATACCTACACCAACGAGGGCATCCAGACTTACACCGAATTCCTCAACGAATTCGCTGACGCTCTCGAAGCCGCCAAGTAACATCCAGACACGTCTCAACTCTTTAGTGGCGAAGCCAGAATTCGGCTTCGCCACTAAAGCTGTTTTTCCACCACACTTCTTCACGGCGGCAACATGACAAGCACAATCACCTCGGCGCGAACCCCACCAAGGGTTTTCACCGGCAAACTAACACTGGGCATCCTTGGCGTTTTACTGCTCCTAGCCTTCTCGCTCTTTACCGGCGTGTACGACATTTTTGGCCAAGACGACGGCGCACAGATGTTCGCCATCACACGCATCCCGCGTACCATCGCCTTAGTTTTGGCTGGAGCCGCGATGGCCATGAGCGGCTTGGTCATGCAGCTACTGACCCAAAACCGGTTTGTTGAACCCACCACCACGGGCACCACCGAATGGGCCGGCCTTGGATTACTCACCATGCTGGTGCTGTTTCCGACCGCAAGCCTCCTGGCAAAAATGGGTGTGGCTATCGCCTTCGCTTTCGCCGGAACGATGATCTTTTTCCTCTTCCTCCAACGCGTCTCACTCAAGGCTTCGCTGACGGTGCCAATTGTGGGCATCATGCTCGGTTCGGTTGTCGGTGCGTTCTCAACATTCCTGGCGCTAAGCACCGACAAATTGCAGTCTTTGGGCATCTGGCTGGCCGGTTCATTCACCTCGGTAATCCGCGGCCAATACGAAGTGCTGTGGATCGTTGCTTTCGTGGCCGTAGCGATCTACATCGTGGCCGACCGCTTCACCGTTGCAGGCCTGGGCGAAGAGATCGCAACCAACGTGGGCTTAAACTACCGCCACGTGATGCTCCTTGGTACTGCACTGATCGCAGTAGCAACTGGCGTGGTCACCGTGGTGATTGGCAACCTGCCATTCTTGGGACTGATCGTGCCAAACATTATCTCCATGGTGCGCGGCGATGACCTGCGTAGCAATTTGCCATGGGTCTGCCTGCTGGGCATCGCGATCACCACCGTGTGTGACCTCATCGGCCGCACCATCATCATGCCCTTCGAAGTTCCGGTGTCCCTGATCCTCGGGGTACTCGGTGCGATCGTATTCATCTTCCTTCTGTTGAGGCAGCGCAAAGTTGGCTAATCTCATTTCTTCCCCTGCACTTGCTGCTCCTCATCGAGACCGCTCATCGGGCCCGTTGCCTACCGCCAAGGTGCGCAAACGCTACTGGCTGACCCTGTGGATCCTTGCTGGGCTGGCAGTATTTTTTGCCGTTGGACTCTTGGCTTGGGATAACCCGATGCCGCTGGGATCCACCGGGTTCTGGGTGATCGCGAAGCTTCGCGCCAGCAACATCTTGACCATGGTGATCGTTGCCCTGTGCCAGTCCATTGCCACCGTCGCTTTCCAAACGGTGACCAACAACCGCATCATCACCCCGTCCATCATGGGTTTTGAAGCCTTATACCGTGTGGTGCAAACCGGGGCGGTCTTTGCCTTGGGCGCCGCCGGAGTCACTTTCTTGACCGGGGTCAGCCAGTTCGTTGTGCAGGTCGCCATCATGGTTGGGCTCTCCGTAGCGTTGTACGGCTGGCTGCTCTCGGGCAAGCTCGGCAATATTCAGATCATGTTGCTCGTAGGCATCATCATCGGCACCGGCTTAGGTTCCATTTCTACCTTCATGCAGCGCCTGCTGACACCGAGCGAATTTGATGTACTCACCGCCCGCCTCTTTGGCTCCATGGCCAACGCGGATATGAGCTATATGCCGGTGGCCATCCCGCTGGTCATTATCGCCGGCGGTTACTTGGTGCTGGCTTCCAAGAAGATGAACATCCTGGCCCTAGGCAAAGAAACCACGATCAATCTAGGGATCAATCATCGCCGCGAGGTGATGAAAACATTGTTCTTTGTTTCCATCTTGATGGCTGTGACCACCGCGTTGGTGGGACCTTTGACCTTCCTTGGATTCCTCGTGGCAACGCTGGCTTATCAATTAGCTGACACCTACGACCACCGCTACATCTACCCCATGTCATTCCTCATCGGCTTTGTGGTTTTGGCCGGCGCCTACTTCATCATGAAAAACCTGTTCTACGCCCAAGGCGTGGTGGGCATCATCATCGAAGCCGTTGGCGGCATTACCTTCTTGATCTTCATCCTGCGAAAGGGACGGCTGTGATTACCCTAAAAGAGGTCAGCAAAAAGTACAGCTCCACCGTAGCCATCGGCCCCGTGACGCTCAAGATTCCCACCGGAGGCCTGACCGCGCTGGTCGGTCCCAACGGTGCAGGCAAGTCCACCATGCTCACCATGGTCGGACGTCTACTGGGCATTGATGAAGGAACTATCGAGGTCTCGGGCTACGACGTCACTAAAACCAATTCAAAGGATCTGGCCAAGATCGTGTCGATCCTGCGCCAAGAAAATCACTTTGTCACTCGACTGACTGTTCGACAGTTGGTGGGCTTCGGACGATTCCCACATTCCAAGGGCCGGCTGAATCAGGTGGACGAAGAAATCATTTCGCGGTCCATCGACTTCCTGGACCTTGGTGAGCTGGAAGGGCGCTACCTTGATGAGCTCTCCGGCGGCCAGCGGCAGCGCGCCTACGTTGCCATGGTTCTGGCCCAAGACACCGATACCGTCTTGCTTGATGAACCACTGAATAACTTGGACATGAAACATTCGGTAGTCATGATGCAGCACCTCAAACGTGCTGCGGCAGAACTGAACCGCACCATCGTTATCGTGCTGCACGACATCAACTTCGCCGGGCACTACGCCGACTACATTTGCGCCATGAAACACGGCAAGGTCGTAGAGTTCGGCACCCCGGAGCAGATCATGCAAGATGAAATCCTCACCGAAGTTTTTGAAACCCCGGTGAACGTGATCCCCGGCCCCAACGGACCGCTGGCTGTCTACTACTAAGTCAGAGACACCTGCACTAGACCCACCGTCGCTGGCGCCACGAAATTCGTGGCGCCAGCGACGTCTTTAATAGCGCTTTGCGCACTTCAATATCAAGCGATCGCTGCGGGCACTGAGCCCAGAGGGCTTCGCCTCAACGCCGTGTTAAATTCTTTTCGCAGATTTCACGACGGACCCGTAAGCAACACTTCAATCATTTTCATTTTTGGTTCAATCGCTAAAATCTTCGGACTCAACAAGTTTATTTACCTCAACCATCGACTCGGAATCCTCAGAATCCCTACCCCACATAAGCACAATTCAAGCAAATTAAGCATTGCTACATCCCCTTGAATCTTATGTACGTGGACTTCAAATGTGATCCAGATTATGTTCGTTCAGTAGCCGGATGACGCTTATTCCGGACCGAGTGACCGGGAGCAAAGCGGGCACAACGAGACGTAGGAATGACGATGAACATACAAGCCGAATGGATGCGCGGAGGGACCAGCAAGTGCTGGGTCTTCGAATCCGATCATGCGGAGCAGACAGGGATCAGCCTTGATCTTTTGCTCCCAAAGATCTTCGGAAGCCCAGATTCACGACAGATCGACGGTGTCGGCGGAGCCACCTCCACCACCAGCAAAGCCATCATCCTTAGCCCTTCTACCGATGCAGACGTTGATGTTGAATACACCTTCGCTCAGGTCGGTATCGAAGAGGCCACCGTGGACTGGGGCAGCAACTGCGGGAACTGCTCTGCAGTTGTTGGACTTTATGCCATCGAGCAGGGATGGGTCACCCCCGAAGGCGACGTCACCCGGGTTATCACCCGCAATACCAACACCGGACAGATCATCATTCAGCGGGTAGACACCCCCAACGGCGCCCTGCCAATCGTGCCCCAAGCTCAGATGCCGGGTGTCGCTACTCCCGGCTACAAAGTCGGCCTAGGATTCCGTGATCCAGCAGGCAAGACCACCGGCAGTCTGCTACCAACCGGCAACTCGACCGACACCTTAGATATTGAAGGCCAGAGCTGGAGGGTTTCCATGGTGGACGCTGGAGCACCCGTAGTGGTTGTCCGCGCAGAAGATTTGAGCCTAGATATCAATGACTACGAATCGTGGATGAGCGCCGTTGAACTACAGCTTCCCATCCTTGATAAGGTACGTCGCGAAGCTGCGGTACGCATGGGGCTGGCCACAACACCCGAGCAGGCCGCTCGTGCCATTCCAAAGCTAGCCATCGCCGCAGCCCCACAGGTAGAATCCGGCAGTGATATCAACGTCATGATGCTCTCCATGGGAAAGCCGCATCCCGCCTTAGCTATCACCGGAAGTATTGCACTGACCATCGGTGCCCGCACACCCGGCACGGTTTTGCACAGTATTACCGGGGATCCAACCGGCGCCACACTGAGGCTGCGAACTCCCGCGGGAATCATCGAAACCTGGAGTGAAGAGCGAGAAGGCTCATTGCTCGTCGGAGCAGATCGTACCGCCCGCTCTATCGCCAGTAGCACTATCCACCTCCCCGAGTCCCTCGGCAGCGTTGCCGGGACCGACCTAGCAAGCGCCAGTCGCTAAGGAGAGAGACCATGACTAAAACTGAGCTCGACGTTGCGCCAGTGACTGATCGCAATCACGTTGATTTTCACACCGTTGACCCACGCCGCCAAAAGCGTCGCACCCGTCGTAATATCCTGATTGTTGCCGCCGTAGCCGCCGTGGTTGTACTCATTGCACTCCTGGTTGGCCCTTCAATGGCTAACTCCGCGGCACCGGCCGACCCACAGAGCAGCCTAACTTCTGAACAGATCGTCCCACTGGTAGTCCTCGTGCTGATGTTCATCGTCGCCACCAAGTGGCCGGTGAATATCGGTGTGATGGGTCTGGTTGCTTCCTTTGGCATCGGCTACTTCATGCTCGGCATGGATGACAAAGAAATCTTGGCGGATTTCCCAGCCAGCATTGTGCTGACCATTATCGGCGTCACCTACTTCTTCTCCATGGCTCAGCACAACGGGACCATTGATGTCATCGTGCAAAATTGTGTGCGCCTGGTCCGTGGCAAAACCATGCTGCTTCCATGGGTATTCTTCTTGGTTGCCGCCGCGCTAACTTCGTTGGGAACCTTCTCCCCGGCAGCCGTGGCGCTGCTGGCCCCAGCAGCAATTGGCTTCGCCTACGAATCGCGCATCCACCCGCTGCTCATGGGCGCCTTCATTATCAACGGTGCGCACGCAGGCGGATTCTCACCACTGTCGGTTTCCGGTGTTCTGGTCCATGACATCGCCATGGAAAATGGATTCCCCGTCTCTGCCAACGCACTATTTGTCGCCAGCTTTGCCATCAACCTGATTCTTTCGATTCTCACCGTGATCGTCTTCGCTGCGCTGGGTAAGTTACGTTCCGGTGAAGGTGTGGCACATACGGATGTTGAAGAGTCACGCAGCACCCGTCCGCACGGACAGCAGATCTACACGCTGGTACTCATTGCTGTGATGCTCTTCTGCGCTTTGGTTTTGCGTCTGCCGATCGGCTTTGTCGCACTGAGTGCAGGTCTGCTCTTGGCCTTGCTGAACATCAAGGATCAGCACAAGTTTGTCGCCGGGATTTCCTGGTCCACCGTTCTTTTGGTGGCCGGCATGATCACCTACGTTTCGCTGCTGACGCACATCGGTGTGATTGATACCTTGGCCCATATGGCTTTGGCTTTGGGTGCACCAATCCTCATCGCTTTGGTGCTGTGCTACGTCATCGGTATTGGTTCGGCCTTTGCCTCATCCACCGCACTGCTGGCCGCTTTCATCCCGCTGGCTGGACCACTGTTGTCGGTGAGCTCGTTGAGTGTTTCGGGCACCGTGGCTGCCATCGCCATCTCGGCCACCGTGGTTGATGTTTCCCCGTTCTCCACCGCTGGCGCGCTGGTAGTGGCCAACGTGAAGGAACAAGACCGTCAGCGCACCTACAAGCAGTTGATGATGTACGCAGGTGCTGTGGTCCTTATCGCTCCGGCATTGGCTTGGGCCCTGCTGGTACCAACCGGCATCATGTAGAACTACGCTTCAAGCATTAAATGGCAGTGGGCGCCGATCCAAAAGGATCGGCGCCCACTGCCATTACTTTTTAGCTTAGCGGCGCTTGCCAGTGATGAAGCCCCAAACGATCAATACGATCAGGGAACCACCGATAGCTAGCAGCCAAGTCGAAAGCGACCAGAACTTGTCTACTCCGACGCCGAAAATTGCCGAGCCGATCCAACCGCCGAGCAGTGCACCGACTACGCCAAGGACCAACGTAGCGATCCAGCCGCCACCCTGGTTTCCTGGCTTGATGGCCTTTGCGATGGCGCCGGCAATGAGTCCAAGGATAATCCAACCAATAATGCCCATTTTTTGTTACTCCCCATGTGTTTTTGGCACGACAAACATACCGCTAGTGATTTACTACTTATTATCCGGAAGCCGGCTCAGATGAGCACGATTTTATCCGAATCCTGTTTTTCTGGCTTCTGGAAACTGAACGAAACATGCTTATGTGCAAAGGGCACACCCAGCACCATTTCAAGATCAGGGATGACCCGGCCGTTAACCAGCTCTATTCCTCGATTCGCCGGTGCATCGGCGCGCAAGGTGAATCGCGCATAGAGTACGGGCTGCGTGGCGCTGCCACCGATTTGAACATTCGCATCCACAATTTCTGGTTGCGTTTGAGCGGCGGATTCCACAGCCCTAGCTATTACCGAAGTTTCGATCTCGCTGACTCCCTCGTTGCGCGATTCATATCTGAATTCGTGTGCCGCCGGACGGCGTGGAATGGCGGTGATAATCACGGCCAGTGAAAGCACAATGCCCACGATCCCTACAGCCAATCCCAGTGGCAGTAAGTACTGCTGGTCTATCGGCAAACTGTCACCAATCTGCGCCTGACCAAGATCCTTGATCTTGGGAAAACCAAGCAATGCTGCAGCCAGGCCCAAGCCACCAAGGACCAGCAAGGCCAGTCCGAGGATCGCCAGGATGATTCGCTGGCGCACTACATGTGTTGTCCACATTCTTAGTTCCCTCCTCGCTGCTGGACCGAGACTTTAACCTTGGGCGCCTGTTGCAACGGCAGGCCATCAATCACACTTTGCGCCCGAGTTTGCACGTTCTGCAGAACGCGTTCCACCGAGTGCGCCGGAGTCTGAACACTGACGTGCACCCAGGCCGGCGTGGTCTTTACGCTGGCCCGAGTCACCGAGTCGGTTCGTTCAACCGCGGAGCCCACCAAGGTGGAGATGCCCCGGCACGACATTGCTTGTTCCGATTCCGCTCCAGGATCATCGGTGTCCAACAGGATGCTTTGGCGGCGTCCCGGGATCAGTGCGCAAAGCAGCAGCACGAGGCCGAGCACCGCAAGAACTGCCATGACGCTAACTGCCAGGCTGTCATTGAGGCGCATACCGCTGAGCGTATTCAGAACCTGTTCAGCAGGGCCGGTCCATTGGCCACTAACCAATCGCAGGATGCAGGAAAGCGCGAGGAGAATGCTCACAGTCAACAAGGTGATGAACGTGATCATCAAGGCCAGCGTGCGAGCACTGCGCACGTGCCAGAATCTTCTCATCGCAGTCTCCTGTTCCCTGTGTTTTGATCCGGTGAAGACATCCAACTCACCCGAATGTCGGTCTGGACGTTTTCGACGCCCAGATACTTATAAAGATCCTCGGCGATCATGTCCCGCACGTCTTCGCAGGCTTGTTGGACATTGCTCGGATAACTCAGCCCTAGGTCCAACTCGATGATGACCGCACTTCCGAGCACCTCAGCTTTGGCCTTGGGACGGCTGTCAAAATCTTTGTACTTGCCCAGCCCCAAGATCCCTCCGGCGGCCGAACCAACCACAGGCACCTTGTAGGCGGCCTGAGCGGCGATTTTTGAATAGACGGCCGTATTCACCGTGGTGTTGCCACGGTTTGAGGACAGCTCTGTCATTTGATTCACCGCCGACGTTTGTTGAACACTTGGCTAAGATCAACCCTGTCCTGCAAGAGCCATCCGACCGCGGCACCGATGATGGCGAAGAATGCCACCACTACAAACTGGGTAAACGAACCGAAGGCAATCAGCAGCCCGGCGAGGGCTCCAATGATCAAACCCCACTTGACGTGTAACATGTTCTGCTCCTTAAGTGCGGACTGTTATTTCAGGCCGTCGCGGGGCTCGGTGTCGTCGTCATCGTCTTCTGGAAGATGTACGTCGGTGACCTCGACGTTCACCTCGATAACTTCCAGGCCGGTGGCGCGCTCAACCTGAGCGATGATGTTTGAGCGGATCTCGTTGGAGACCTCAACGATTGAGAAGCCGTAGGAAACCACGATCGATACGTCGATGGCGGTCTGCTGCTCACCCTTTTCAACACTGACTCCGCCAGCTGCGTTGGCCTGTGCACCAGGGATGCGTTCGGCCAGTGAGTTCAAGGTTCGACGTGCTGCATTGCCCATGGCGTAAACGCCGGAAACCTCGCGGGTGGCGATGCTGGCGATCTTCTGAACAACACGATCTTCAATGGTCGTCTTGCCCAGTTCAGTGTGTAGTGGACCGCGCAGTTCTTCATTGTTCTGCGCTTCATTTGCGGCGTTGGCCTTTGCTTGACGCTCCAGCTCTTCGCCGGTTGGCTTGATGATCGGGCTTTGTGAATCGCGTTGCACCATGATGGTCTCCTCATTCATTGAACGGATATTTTGTGCCTTACACTCGTACAGACGAGAGCTATACAGAAATCCTCACACGTTTTGCACGTGACCTAGATCACATTAGGAGGAGTATTTGGACCCGACCCGACTGGCTCTTCTTGTTGGTCGCTCCATGGAAGGCGATCCTGAGGCTTTCGGCGAGCTGGTCACCGGGATGACGCCCGGGCTACGTCAGTACTGCAAGACGTTTTTTAGCAGTTGGCATGACGCCGAAGACGCAGCACAGGATGCATGGATCCGCGCCTGGCAGTCTTTGGACTCACTTCGCGAACGCGCTGCATTCAAAACGTGGCTCTATCGTTTGGCTCGAAATATCTGCCTGGATCGAATCCGCCAACGGGCGAACGATCAACAACCTGTAGATGGCGAAGCACTAGAGCGAACCCCGGTTCCCGAACGCGAATTACCTGAAAATATTGCCGTACAACGTGGGGAAATCGCCGATGCGTGGGAGATTATTAATTCGTTGCCCTCAGCACTACGCCAGACCTTCGTCTTGGTGGCACTCCAGGACATGAGCTACAAGGAAGCCGCCCTGGTGACCAACGTTTCAGAATCAACTGTGCGAGGGCGACTTGCACGGGCACGCAATGCAATCAGTGAGGCGGTGTCATGACTACCCTTCCCTGCGGACGTTCTACCGAAGACGTCCTACTAAACCTCGATGAGCCAGCCGATCTACACGAGTTGCAGTGCCGCTGGTGCCACGCCGAGCGCCAGCGACTCAAAGATCAGAATGGGTTCATCACCCAGCTACTGCAAACTTCTATGCCCGAGCATCAATCCGAGGCTTTCTCGCAAGGCATCTTGGGCAAGATTGCAGGCTTTGTGCCACGTCAACGCGTATGGGATGTGCAGGATTCTGCGACGGGTCAGCCGCAACGGATGTCCTCGTTGGACCTGATCAAAGCCATCAGAGCGGTGTTTGCCAGTTCAACCACGGCTCAGTTGAATTTCACGGAATTTAAGGCCACCGATACGGCGATCCCGCACCTCGCGTGGAAGGCGCAATGCCATGTGAGCATGGCCGAGGACAGCTCGGTTCAGGTGATCGAACAGCAGGTACTGGACTACGTTTCTCAAGCGATCAGTCCGCTGATTTCTTGGAATGAATTAGTCGTTGATCTGGTGATCGAGGACCTTCACGGTCACGCCATCGAATCCATCACACTGCGCGGAGAAAACTAGTCCGCGTACTAGCAGTTGTGTTTGTTCGGTTTTCGGGTGGGGTCATTAACAATGACCTCACTCTAAAGACGGGTGGTTTGGCGGTTCAGCAGGTAGATCAAATACACGCCACCAAACACGACGGTCACCACACCAACGGGCAGCTGTACCGGAGCAAAAAGACGCTGTGCCAGAAGGTCACTGCTGGCTAGCAGTAACGCGCCGACAAGGGCGGTGGGTAGTAATTGCAGTCCGTTAGCTCCGGCTAAACGCCGAGCAATCTGCGGGGCCACCAATGCCACAAAGGCAATGGGTCCTGCCAACGAGGTGACTGCGGCGACCAGAAGGACTGCCAGCACCACCAAGAATAATTTGGTGCGCTCCACCCGCATGCCAAGCGCCCGACACAGGTCATCACCCAATTGCAGCATCTGTAACCGCGATGAACTGGCCAGCAAAGCTATTGAAACGAGCACCAGTAGGATGCTTGTGGGAATCACCGATTGCCACGTCAGCCCGTTCAGGCTTCCTGCACCCCAGACCGCGGCGGCCATGGCCACATCAAGTTCGGCCCGCAGCACCATGAAGTGATTAAACGAGGCCAGCACCGAGGAAATACCGATGCCCACGAGGATGAGGCGAAAGCCAGCGGTTCCATTGCGCCAAGCCAGCGCATAGACCAGCACCGCAGTGAGCAAACCGCCCAGCAACGCTCCAATGCTGGTGGCCACAAAGCCACCACCAAGCACGGTTAATGCCACCAGCGCACCGGTGTAGGCACCGGTGGAAAAGCCGATAATGTCCGGGGATCCCAAGGGGTTTCTGGTCAGCGACTGGAAGACCGCACCAGAAAGTGCCAGCGCCGCGCCAAAGAGTAAAGCTGCCATGGCTCGTGGCATCCGCCATTGCCAGATCACCATGTTTTCAATGCCTTCTCCGCCGCCGAAGAGCACCCGAAGAACTTTCCAGGGGCTCATCTGATACTCACCTCCGGAGATGGCAAGGACGGTGACCAGCAGGCAGAGCACCACCAAGATCAGCAGCGCACTAGGTGCGCGTAATTTGGAACGCAGACTCATAGTGCCACCGCCTTTCGTCCGCGGGCGATCATGATCAGCAATGGTGCACCAAGGAAGGCTGCGACCACACCGGCTTGCAACTCACCGGGCAGCACAACACGTCCCAGCATGTCAGCGCACAGCAAAAGCATCGGCGCTAACAACGCAGTGAAAGCGATAATCCACCCGGTATTTGCCCCGGCCAAGCGACGGGCAGCGTGCGGAGCCATCAAGCCAATAAATCCGATGGCGCCAACCGCTGCGGTTGAGGCACCGGCCAGAACGGTAATTGCCAGCAAAACCAACACGCGAGTGCGTCCAACATTGGTCCCTAAAGACCGCGCGCTGTCTTCACCCAGAGCCAAGGAATCAAGGGAGCGAGCACTGCTGCCCGCCAGCACTAGTCCCACGACAAGGCAACCAGCCAAGGTGAGAATAATCGAAGGGTCCCTGCCCTGCAGCGAGCCGATAGTCCACGCTCGCAGCTGATCAAAAGCTTGAGGCTTGACCAAGGATAGGGCCGTTCCGACACCGGTGAGCACCGACCCGATAGCTACGCCGGAGAGTACCAGCCGGACCGGATCGCTGGACCCAGGCCGAGGCATTCCCACCACATAAACTACGGCCGTGGTCAGCAGTGCTCCAATAAAGGCAAAAAATACATATCCGCTGAAGCTTTGGATTCCCAAGAATCCGACGGAAATCACGATGGCCAGCGATGCCCCTGCGTTCACGCCCAGAATTCCGGGTTCGGCCAAAGGATTTCGTGTCAGACTTTGTGCCAGGACGCCAGAGACCCCGAGGCCCAATCCGGCCAACAAGGCCAGAACCGCGCGCGGTAATCGCGACTCAACCACAATGCTTCGTTCCACTGTGGGTTCGGAATCAAGCAGAGCGTGAATGACGCTTCCCAAAGGCAACGAACGAGATCCAATGGCCAACGACGCCACAACCAAGAGCAGCAATATCGCCGCGAGCGCACAGAGTAGGACCACTTGTCGACTCATGCTGTTGGTGCTGGGCACAGGTTTGGTGGGCCTGGTGAGATTAGCGCTAATGACCGGCGCCCTTCGTCAGATGTACTGCAGGGAACGAGATTACTTTACCGTGCGCAAGCAAAGTTTAGCGTCATAACCTTTGGGTAGGCTTAGTAAAATAAGGTATATTTGTGATGTGAATTTATCGAAGATGGGCACCGCATGGCGCCGCACCCTAATCTCAGCCACCGCCGTAGCGCTGGTTGGCCTGACCGCCGGCTGTGGCGCGTCCACCACTACCGACACCAACTCGGGCAATAAAGATGTTGCGATTGGCGGCGCACATTTCACCACCGCGGATGAGGAGACTGCAAAGTTCGGCTCCGACGCCGAAGCTGGCCAGTTCCCTCGCACCATCACCCACGCCAACGGCACCACCACCTTGGACTCAAAGCCAAAGCGCGTTGTGGTTCTTGATACTGGTGAACTCGATGAGGTGATCTCCCTGGGCATCACCCCGGTAGGCATTCCGTCCACCGAAGGTTCCAGCCCAATCCCGAGCTACCTTGCCGACAAGGTTAAGGACGCCAAGACCGTTGGCACCATCCAGGAACTCAACCTCGAGTCCATCGCAGCATTAAAGCCAGACCTGATTCTAGGTTCGCAGCTGCGCGCGGATAAGCTCTACGCTCAGCTCAACGAGATCGCACCAACCGTCTTCTCCATTCGTCCAGGTTTTCCTTGGAAGGAAAACTTCCTGCTAGCCGGTGAGGCACTGGGCGAAGAGACCCAGGCTGTGGACGTACTGAACAAGTATCAGGACAAGGCTTCCGCCCTAGGCAACGACGTCAAGGGCGACCCAGAGATTTCCTTGCTGCGCTTCATGCCAGAAAAGATTCGTCTCTACGCCAACAAGTCACTGATTGGTGTGATCCTCAAGGATGCTGGCCTGAAGCGTCCAGGGAACCAAAGCATCGAAGACCTAGCGGCTGAAATTTCCGCTGAAAATCTCACCGAGGCAGACTCGGACTGGATCTTCTACACTTCCTACGGAACCCCTGAAGCCACCGGTGAAAAGGCCGCGATTGAAGGTCCACTGTGGAAGAAGCTCAAGGCTGTTCAAAACGATCACGCGGTGCGCGTGAATGACGACGTTTGGTTCCTAGGCCTAGGCCCAACTGGCGCATCCCAGGTCCTTGATGATCTGCGCACCAACTTGGTGAAGTAACTATTCCTCACCCCGTCTCAACGCACTGCAACCGCGAAGCTTGTGCTCAGCCCGAGCATAGAAAGCTTGGGTAACGTAGTAACTACCTCATTGAAGGTGCGAGTGATGATCGTTGAAATCCCCGTCGGCTTAGCCGACGGGGATTTCACTTTAACTTCTTGTCCTGAGATCTAAGCCGACATCTAACTCAGCTTTCCAGCCAACTCACTTCGCCGGTCTGCAGATCATAAACGGCGCTAACCACGCGGGTCCGCTTCTCTTGCACTGCCTTGCGAATAATGACCGAGCGTCCCACCAGCTGCTGCGCAACGGCTATCGCATTAGCTTTGACCACCTTGTTCACTGCATCAGCATCTGATCCTGAAACATTTTCCTTGCGGGCCACTGGCGCAATTTGCTCCGCGAAGTCATCCATCTCTCCGGGCAGTTCAGGGTTATCGGCATTCTTTTCCATGGCTTGAAGAGTTCCGGTCACCGCGCCACAGGCCGTATGTCCGAGAATCACCAACAGGGGAACCGAGTAAGGTTCGGAGACGGCAAACTCCATGCTGCCCACCAAGGTGTCATCAAGGACTGCGCCTGCGGTTCTGGTGACAAAGAGGTCACCGATTCCTTGATCAAAAAGCAGCTCCGGGGTAACGCGCGAGTCGACGCACCCGTGGATCAGGGCGAAAGGGCTTTGATGCTCGGCCTGCTCGTCGCGCCGTTCTTCATCTTGGTTGGGGTGCTGAAGCTCGTTCGAAAGATAGCGCTGATTGCCTTCCTTCAGCGCTTTGAGTAACTCGTCCGGTGTCTTGGGTGTTTCAGCATGAGCGACAGGAGCGGTTTCGGTAGCCTCTGGTGTCGAGCAGGCGTTCAGAGAGGCCAGTGCGATCAGTCCGGTGGCGCCAGCTAAGAGCTTTCGCCGGCTAGTTACATGGGCAGTGACGACGGTGTCAGTGGGTTGTGGCATAGTGCTTTCCGGTCGTAATTCGTGGGCACCTGAATGTCATTAACTCAGATTTCAATGTAAATACCATCATGAAGCCTACCGTTATGCATTTGATTCATAAACGATTTTCCAAATATTTCGCGCTTGGCAGAACCTCGCCAGAATCGGCCTCTTGAGCTAAAAGTGATTGACACCACACCGGTTCTCGGATTGGATAGACACTGTCAATCGATTGATTGGGAACACAAGGTGGTGTCCATGGAATTGGGTCAAATCCAGCAAGCTGCAGTCTCATGCTTTGCGCAGCGCGGATTCGCCGCGACCGGTATCCGAGAACTCGGAACTGCCCTGAATCTGAACTCCGCCACCCTCTATCACTATGTCGGTGGCAAAGAAGAACTCCTCGTTGGCATCATCAAAAATTGCCTGACCTCCATGATCGAAGGAGCCGGGCAGACCATCGCCGACAGCACCGATCCAGTACGTCAGTTGGCCCTGCTTGTTGCCTTCCACGTAGGCTTCACCGCCACTAATCCAAAAACCTCCCGCGTCGCAGAACACGAAATGCGCGCCCTGTCCGCCGAGCACGCCGAAGACATGCAGGCGCTCCGCGATGCCTACGAGCAGCTCTTTGCATCCATCCTGGCCACCGGCACAACTCAAGGCCTGTTCAACACCGTGGACCTGGGCATCGCCCGACTAGCCATGATGGAAATGGGCACCGGGGCGTCCCACTGGTATCGCCGCGATGGACGGCTGTCATTGCCCGAAGTGCAACTAAATTTTGTCTCCCTCGCCATGCGAATGCTCGCCGTCACCGACGAATTCCCGTTGGCCATCAAAGAACTCCCTGCCCCGCTGGTTATTGCCAGCGAACCCGAGCCCAAGGACTGAAAAGTGAAGACGCTTCGTTCCCAACCGGATCCCGCAGCATTTGCGAGCCATACTCAAACCAACGCCACCCTGCTGGCGGACCTGCATCAACGCCTCGAACGCGCTGGGCGCGGTGGCTCGCAAAAGTCTCGGGAACGCCATGTAGCACGCGGTAAGCTACTGCCCCGCGAGCGTGTGGACCAACTGCTCGATGACGGCTCCCCCTTTCTGGAAATCGCCCCGCTGGCCGCCGAGGACATGTACGACGGAGCCAGCCCCGGCGCCGGAATGATTGCCGGCATCGGCTTGGTGCACGGCCGGCACGTGCTGGTCATCGCCAACGACGCCACCGTCAAGGGCGGCACCTACTTCCCGATGACGGTCAAGAAGCACCTGCGCGCCCAGGAAATCGCGCTGGAGAACAACCTGCCCTGCATCTACCTGGTGGACTCCGGCGGCGCGTTCCTGCCGATGCAGGACGAGGTCTTCCCGGATCGCGACCATTTCGGGCGCATCTTCTACAGCCAGGCCCAGCTTTCCGCACGCAAGATCCCCCAGCTGGCCGCGGTCATGGGCTCCTGCACCGCGGGAGGGGCGTATGTCCCGGCGATGAGCGACGAGACGGTGATCGTGCGCAACCAGGGCACCATCTTCTTGGGCGGCCCGCCGCTGGTGAAAGCCGCCATCGGCGAGATCGTCACCGCCGAAGAGCTGGGCGGCGGCGACTTGCATGCCAAGACCTCCGGCGTGGTGGACCACCTGGCCGAAAACGACGAGCACGCGCTGATGATCATCCGCGACATCGTCTCCACACTTCCGGCCAACCCGGCCCCGGCGTGGAACATCGAGGTCCAGGTGGCCGAGCCGCTCTACCCGGGCAGCGAACTGGCCGGAGTGGTCCCGGTGGATGTCAATGCCCCCTACGACGTGCACGAGGTCATCGCCCGCATCGTGGACGGCAGCAAGTTCCACGAGTTCAAGGCCGAATACGGCACCACCATGGTCACCGGCTTCGCGCATATCCACGGGCACCAGGTGGGCATCATCGCCAACAACGGGGTGCTCTTCTCCGAGTCAGCCATGAAGGGCGCGCACTTCATCGAGCTGTGCGACCAGCGCGGCATCCCGCTCATCTTCTTGCAGAACCTGGCCGGGTTCATGGTGGGCCGCGACTACGAAGCCGACGGCATCGCCAAGCACGGAGCGAAAATGGTTACCGCGGTAGCCACCGCACGGGTGCCCAAGCTGACCGTGATCATCGGCGGCTCCTTCGGGGCTGGCAACTATTCGATGTGCGGCCGGGCCTACTCTCCTCGCTTCTTGTGGATGTGGCCGGCTGCGCGCATTTCGGTGATGGGCGGCAATCAGGCCTCCTCGGTGCTCTCCACCATCAAGCGCGATGGCATCGAAGCGGCCGGCGGCAGCTGGAGCGCCGAGGAAGAAGAAACGTTCAAGGCGCCAATCCGCGAGCAGTACGAAACCCAGGGCAACCCGTACTATTCCACCGCCAGGCTCTGGGATGACGGGGTCATCGACCCGGCCGATACCCGCCGGGTGCTCGGCCTGGCCCTGGATGTCTGTGCCCGCCAACCACTGCCGGAGACCCAATTCGGCCTGTTCCGGATGTAGCGCGAGGAAATCATGATGAAGACGAAACTTTTTGATACGGTCCTGATCGCCAACCGCGGTGAAATCGCGGTGCGCATCATCCGCACCCTGCGCGCCCTGGGCATTGAATCGGTCGCGGTCTACTCCGATGCCGATGCCCAAGCACTGCACGTAACCGAGGCGGACTATGCGGTGCGCCTGGGACCCGCCCCGGCCAATGAAAGCTACCTGGATATCGACGCGGTGATCTCCGCCTGCAGGCAGTCCGGCGCCCAAGCGGTGCACCCGGGCTATGGTTTCCTTTCCGAGAACGTGGACTTCGCCCGGGCCTTGGAAGCTGCCGGCATTACCTTCATTGGACCGCCGGTGAACTCCATCAACCTCATGGGCGACAAGATCCGTTCCAAGAACCATGTGGTGGCCCACCAGGTGCCGGTAGTTCCAGGCATCGCCGAGCCCGGGCTGAGCGATGAGCAGCTGCTGGCCGCAGCCGCGGATATCGGCTATCCGCTGCTGATCAAGCCCTCAGCCGGAGGCGGCGGCAAGGGCATGTTCGCGGTGGAATCCGCCGACCAGCTGCCCGAGGCCCTGGCCAGTGCCCGGCGTACCGCCGCCAACGCCTTTGGCGATGACACCCTGTTCCTCGAACGCCTGGTACGCAACCCGCGCCATATCGAGGTGCAGGTCCTGGCCGACGCGCAGGGGAACACCGTGCACCTGGGCGAACGCGAATGCTCGTTGCAGCGCCGCCACCAGAAAGTCATCGAAGAAGCCCCCGCACCGCTATTCGAGAATCTGGAGCACGGTGCGGCGATCCGCGAGCGCATCGGCGCTGCTGCCGTAGCAGCAGCCCAGTCGGTGGGCTATGTCGGGGCCGGAACCGTCGAGTTCCTGGTCAGCGATGAGAACCCCGACGAGTTCTTCTTCATGGAAATGAATACCCGCCTGCAGGTGGAGCACCCGGTCACCGAAGAGGTCATCCGGGTCAACGGAGCCAAACTGGATCTGGTCGACTGGCAGGTGCGCATCGCCGCCGGGCAGCCACTGGACTTCACCCAGGACCAGATCACGCTCGAAGGCCACGCCATCGAGGCCCGGCTCTACGCCGAAGACCCGTCCTCCGGCTTCCTGCCTTCGGTGGGCACCGTGCTGCGCGTGAGCGAGCCGGAGAACGTCCGCGTGGATTCCTCGCTGCGCGACGGCCTGGAGATCAGCGCCCACTACGACCCGATGCTCTCCAAGCTCATCGCCTGGGGCGGGGACCGCACCGAGGCGCTGGCCCGGCTGGATAAGGCCCTGGCCGGCACCGTGGTGCTGGGCGTGCTGACCAACAGCGAATACCTGCGGCTGCTGCTGGCCGACGAGGATGTGGCCGCCGGGCGTCTGGACACCAACCTGATCGAGCGGAAGCTGGACCAGTTCGCCTTCCGCCAGATCAGCGAGCGCGAACTGGCACTGGCAGCTCACCTTGAGGACCAGCGGATTCCTGCGGCGAAAACGCCCTGGGGCCTGCGCGATGGCTGGCGGGCCCAGCAGCGCCGGGCCAGCATCCAGCACTTCGACGCCGCGGCGGCCGAAGGCAAGACCGCGCTGCTCAGGGATCCGGATGCGAGCCGGGTGCACGTGGGCGCCGAAGAATTCACCGTGGGCCAGGAACCGGATGGAATCCTGTCCGTTAACGGCCAGCGCACAGCACTCCAGCACGCCTTCGCCGAAGACGGCACGCTGTGGCTGTGCGAGGACGGGTGGACCGCCGCGGTGCGCAAGCTTTCCCGCGAAGAAGTCCTCGAACGCCACCTGGCCACCCTCGCCATCGAGTCCGGGACCTTCTCCCCGCACGTCGAATCCCCCATGCCCGGCACCGTGATCAGCGTGCAGGTTGCCGATGGCGATGAGGTCGCCGCCGGCCAGCTGCTGCTGAGCATCGAGGCGATGAAGATGGAGCACCAGCTCCTCTCCCCTGCCGATGGCATCGTGCGCATGACCGGCCTGAAGCCCGGGGATCTGGTCAAGGCCAAGCAGGTCGTGGCCACCGTGGAAGCCACCGGGACAACCAAGCCAACCGAAGCACAGCAGCAGGAGCAGGACGCATGAGCGAGAAAACCCCTACCCGCGTCGAGCAGCGCGGCCTCTACTTCGACGAGCTGCAGCTCGGGGCCACCTACGTGCACAAGCCCGGGCGCACCCTGACCGAGGCGGACAACGTCGCGTTCACGACGATGACCATGAACAACCAGGGCCTGCACCTGGATGCCGCGTGGGCTTCCACCCAGCCCTTCGGCAAGCCGCTGGTCAATTCGCTGCTGACCCTGAGCACCATGATCGGCCAGTCGGTGGGCCAGCTGACCGAAGGCACCATCGTGGGGCAGCTGGGCATCAATGACGTGCGCTTCCCGCACCCGATGTTCCACGGCGATACCCTCTACACCGAAACCGAGATCACCGCGCTGCGCGAATCCAAGTCCCGCCCCGGGCAGGGCCTGGCGTCCATGACCCACACCGGCCGCAACCAGAACGGCGACATCGTGGCCACCGCCACCCGAACCTGCCTGATGTGGACCCAGCAGGCGCACCTGGATTCGCTGGAAGCCAAGGGGGAAAGCTCCAATGGCTAGCTTCCTGATGGGTCCTTCCCTGCTGTTCTGCCCGGCCGACCGGCCCGAGCGCTATGCCAAGGCGGCGCAGCGTGCCGATGCGGTCATCATCGATCTGGAAGACGCGGTGGCTGCCGGGAGCAAGGAAGCCGCCCGCCGCGCCTTACTGGATACGCCGCTGGATCCCGCGCGGGTCATCGTGCGCGTGAACCCGGTCGATAGCGAGCACTTCGCCAAGGACCTGGAAGCGCTGGGGCAGACGGCCTATCGCACCGTGATGCTGCCCAAGTGCGAGTCGGCGGCGCAGCCGGCTGCGCTGGCAGGCTACGACGTCCTGGCGCTGTGCGAAACCGCCAAGGGCATCACCAATGCCTCGGACATTGCCGGGGCGCAGAATGTTGTCGCGCTGATGTGGGGCGCCGAGGATTTGATCGCCTCGCTCGGCGGCACATCCTCGCGCGGCCAGGATGGCAGCTACCGCGAGGTGGCACGGTTCGCGCGGTCGCAGGTGCTGCTGAATGCGGTGGCCAACGGCAAGGCCGCAGTTGATTCCGTGTACCTCGATATCCCTGATCTGGAAGGCCTGGGCGAAGAGTCCCGCGATGCCAAGGCATCGGGATTCGCCGCGAAGGCGTCAATTCACCCGAACCAGATGCCGGTCATTCGCGAGGCGTTCGCACCGACCGAAGCAGAACGGGAACGCGCACGGCGGATCCTTGAAGCCGCAGAGGCAAATCCGGGAGTTTTCGCTTTCGAGGGGCAGATGGTCGATGAGCCGCTGCTGCGCCAGGCCCGGGCCACCTTGGGCAAATAAGCTGTTTCCCGCCATGGGCTAAAGTGTGCAGCAATTACAGCCGACAGCTGGCCAACGGAGGTTCACATGCCTGTCGTGAAGAAACCCGGAGCCGATACCCTGGTGTATTTCTGGTTTGCGGTTGGACTGGCCGTGCTCGGCATGGTCATCCAGCAGATCGGCGCCATCATGATGCTCAAGGGCGCGCTGGAGCTGAACATCCTGGAAGTGACCACGCTTCACCTGGTCGCATGGGGCTGCTACACCGGAGCCCTCATCTTCACCATCGTGGTCATGCACAAGGCCATTGCCATGCTGATTTACCTGGTGCATCACCATCGTCCGCTGCCGCCACGAACGGGGGCGGTGATCCGCGATGCCCCGGTAACGGCCCAGACCCCCGATACGGCCACTGCCGGGCAGGCACCCGGTGCGGCAAAGGCCATGGAAGATCCACTGGGCAAGGAAGAGCCGCCCTCCGGGGCCAAGCTAAAAACCTTTCCGCGGCAGGCGCTGGGTGCAGTGCAACCACAGGATCAGCAACAGGGCGCCAAGCACCAAAACACCCGAAACGGCAAAGACCTCGCGTAGCGAGTTTACGGCGAATTCGAGCTGAACCGGAAGTTCCACTGTACGCCCACTGGCGGCACATGGATCCGCCAAATTTACGATGCTTTCGGCATCGCCATCAGCGTCACGCGGCCGCACCCCGCCTAGTTAGGGCCGAGCACCAGGAACAGCGCATATCCGCCCAGCGCACAAAGCGCCAGCGTGGTCATCAGCACCGCCACCACGTCCGCCTGGACCTTCTCGTGCTTGACCCCGAGGGCCATGCGCCGATACCGCGCACGCTGCGAGAGCAGGATCCCCAGAGCCATCGACGAGGACACCGCGATCAGCAGGATCATGCCGATGCCGTAGTGCGGAAGCCAGCGCAGGAAGACCGCGGAAACCACGAGAAATGAAACCATTGCCCGGTTCCACGCGAAGACGGTGCGCTCTGGCTGCAACCCCGGGTCGCTGATCTCGATGGGCTCTTTCATCACGAGCTGAGGGACCAGAAAATCATGGCGATCGCTGCCAGTGAGGCCACCACGGCACCGAATGCCAGCAGCGGGACAATGGCGGGAATCGGCAACGGCCGGCCGGTGCGCATGCTGCGTTCCACGCGGACCCAGCGCACGGCTGCACCGGCGGCAATCAGGATGCCGACGCCGATCACCAGCACCGCCAGCCAGGTGCGAACTGGCGACGGGAAGGCCTCTGCGGCGAAGGCCTCCAGCGCTGTGCCGCCCGCGAGGAATGCCAATGAGGTGCGGATCCAGGCCAAGAATGTGCGCTCGTTGGCAAGGGTGAAGCGCGGGTCAGGTTCACTGCCCTGCGGCAATAGCCAGCGTGAAATCCGGCTGCGTTCTGGCTCGGCCATGACCCTCCTTGGTTTGCATCGTTGCTATGAGCATACCCAACCGATTATCGGCTAAACTTATTTAGTTGGTTGATAAAAACAGTTTTACGAATGTGATCCAGCGCATAAGAATGGAATGCAGCACTTGAACCAAAGAAAGGGCGCATTCCATGGCCTCCACCAATCTCAATCCCCACGTCGTTACGCTGGGCACCGCCGGCGGACCACGCTGGTGGACCGGCGAGAACGCAGGCAAGCGTGCGGGGATTTCCACCGCAGTAGTCGTGGGCGAGAGCGTCTACCTGGTGGATGCCGGAACCGGCGTGGGCAACCAGCTGATGAAAGCCGGCTTCACCCCTGCCAACCTGCGCGGCATCTTCCTCACGCATTTGCACTCCGATCACACCATCGATCTGGCTTCGCTGGCCATCTTCGGGATGTTCACCCTGCCGGCCGGCAAGGCTCCGATTTCCATCATCGGCCCGGGCGACCGCGGCGCCCTGCCGCCAGCGTCCCCGCGCGCCGCCACCGCCCCGCAGCCGGTCTTCGCGCGCAACCCGACCCCCGGGACCGCCTCGATGTTCGAGCACCTGATGCAGGCCTACGCCACGGACTTGAACGACCGCGTGATCGACGCGCTGCGTCCCTCGCCGCTGGACCACTTCATCGCCTCGGACATCGCGATCCCGGCTGGCACCGGGTACCACCCCAATGGCAACCCGACGCCCGAGGGCTTCGCGCCGTTCGAGATCTACCGCGACGAGCTGGTCACGGTGACCGCAACACTGGTCAAGCACCCGCCCATCGCTCCGGCCTTCGCCTTCCGCTTCGACACCGCCGAAGGCTCGGTGACCATTTCCGGGGACACTGCACCATGCCAGAACCTGGTAGCCCTCGCGCAGGACACCGACCTGCTGCTGCATGAGGCCATCGATTTCGATTGGGTGCAACGCGCCTACGGTTCGGTTGGCACCCTGGAGGCCCAGGCCTCGATGGACCACCACCGCGCATCGCACACCTCGCCCGAACAGGCGATCGGCATCGCGCACCAGGCCGGCGCGCGCACCCTCGCCCTGCACCACCTGGTCCCCGGGACGACACCGTTGCACGTCTGGGAAGCCCACGCCGAGAAGTTCTCCGGCAACTACCTGGTGCCCAACGACCTGGACACGATATCCTTTTCCCGCGTCAACAGCGAAATGGCGGCAGCACGATGAGCAACACCTTGAATAACGGCACCAGCATGGAGGCACAGGTGCTGGTCCCCTCGCTGAATTCCCCGCAGATGCGCCGGATCCTGGCTTCCAGCTTCATCGGCAGCGCGATCGAATTCTACGATTTCATCCTCTATGCCACCGCGGCCTCGCTGGTCTTCAACAAGGTCTTCTTCGTGGGACTGACCCCAGGCGTGGCAATCTTCGCTTCCTTCACCACCCTGGCCGTGGGCTACCTGGCCCGCCCGCTGGGCGGCATCATCTTCGGCCACTTCGGCGACAAGATCGGCCGCAAGGGCGTGCTGATCACCTCGATGGCCATGATGGGCGGAGCCTCGACGCTGATCGGACTGCTTCCGCCCACCGCCCAGATCGGCATGCTGGCCCCGATCGCGCTGATCACCCTGCGCGTCGTCCAGGGCCTGGCCGTGGGCGGCGAATGGGGTGGCGCCATGCTGATGGCATTGGAGCACGCCCCGAAGGAACGCCGCGGATTCGCCACGAGCTTCGCGAACATGGGCGGCCCGGCCGGCGCCGTGCTGGCCACCTTGGCGGTCTCGGCCGTCTCCATCATGCCCAATGAGCAGTTCCTGGCCTGGGGCTGGCGCATTCCGTTCCTGATCAGCATCGCGCTGGTGGGCATTGGCTTGATCATCCGCCTGAAGGTCACCGAGTCCCCGCTGTTCCTGGCCCTGGAAGACAAGGCCGAAGAGCGCAAGACCCCGTTCATGGAAGTCATCACCAAGTACCCGAGGTCTGTCATCCGCGGCACCCTGGTAGGCATGAGCTCCTACACCGTGCAGGGCTTGATGACCGTCTGGGCCATCTCCTACGTGGTCGAGGAAGTCGGCATGGACCGCACTTCGGTGCTGAACATCAAGGCTATCGGCGCCGCGCTGACCGTGGTTGGCATCTGGGTTTCCTCGCGCTACTCCGACAAGCTGGGCCGTCGCCCGGTCATGATGATCGGTATCGTTGCCGGCGCCGTGGCTGCGCTGCCGATCATGTGGATGCTGGAACTGGGCCAGCTGTGGCTGTTCGCCATCGCACTATTCGTGGCCAATGGCATCGTCCAGGCGTTCATCTTCGGGCCGTTCGGCGCGTTCACCGCGGAGCTGTTCCCGACCCGCATCCGGTACACCGGCGCCTCGCTGGTCTACCAGCTCTCCTCCACCGTGGGTGCAGGCTTCACTCCGATGATCGTCGCCGGGCTGGTGCTGCTGGGCGGCGGATCGCTGTGGATCGCCGGCGCCGTCTGGGCTGGAGCGTTCATCGTCGCCGCGCTGGCCATGCGCGGCATCAAGGAAGGCCGAGATGCCGACCTCGAAGCAGAGGAAATGAGCCACTAGTCCCCATTGATCGCGGACACAGGCCGGTTGGAACCTTCGAGTTCTAGCCGGCCTTGCGCTCTTTCTCGGCTCCGACTTCCTCGCAGAAATCCAAGAACGCGCGAAGCCGCAAGCTCGGGCGGTCCGAAGCGGTATAGGCAACGCAAATATCGCTGACGCCGACTTCGCCCTCGATCTCCAGCACCGACAGCGGCAGCCCGTCGTAGCTCAGATTGACCGGCGGGCGCTGCACCAGGACCGTATAGCCCAGCCCGCGGGCCACGATCCCGCGCACCGCTTCGAAGCTCTGCGAGCTCCACCGCACCTTGGGGTCCAAACCCGACATGCGCAGATTCACCAACTGGTTATCGCGCACAGTGGGAATGTCCAGCGAGACGAAGTCGTCATCGGCCAGTTCGATCAAAGACACGCTGGCTCGATCCGCCAACCGATGCCCGCCTCCCACCAGTACATAGGGCCTGCCGGACATCACCGTTCGCGAGGAGACCTGGGGCAGTAGGTGGCGGGTGTGGGTGAGCACCGCATCGAGGTGCCCCTTGAGCATGCGCTCCTGCAGCTCGGCCCCGTCGCCCTCCAGCAGCGTGACCTGCAAATCCGGGTGCACGTTGGTGAAACGCTCGCAGATCACCGGGATCCAGAAGGCGGCCAGCGAGGAATAGCAGCCGATCACCAGCGGACCGGAGAGCTTGGTCTGGCGTTCGACGATCTGGTCCTGCACCTCTTCGGCATGGCGTACCAGGGCGCGCGAATCATGCAAAAAGTCAGTGCCGACGGCGGTGAGCACCACGCCGCGGGCACGGCGGCGCACCAGCAGCTGAGATCCGACGGCGCGTTCCAGCTCGTCCATCGACTGCGACATTGCGGCCTGGGATATATGGCACTGCTTAGCCGCGGCCGAAATGGAGCCGAGCTCCGCGACAGCAACGAAGTACTGCAGCTGGCGCAGGGTGTAGTTGATCATCCTCTCAGTCTAGCCAGCGGGAGGCAGACTACTAGCGTTCATAAAGACGTCCGGTGTCCCTGACACGAGCCAAATCCCGTTGACTCACCATCGTTCTTTCGCCTAATTCAGGGAGGCTGGCACCATGCTCCAAGGCGGCCCCGATGTGCCGCTCAAGCTCGGCGACGCTGTCTTGGAGTTCTTCGCTCACCTCGGCGCCTTCACGGGCTTGCCTTTGCAACAGGGACAACCGCTGAACCACAGAATCGATCTGCGCCCAGTCATAGTCGGAAGCCCGCGGGTTGCGTGCGTCATCGAACTCTATCTGCCAGTCGCTCATGCTGGACATCTTCTCATTCACGCCGTTCTGCGGGCAACGACATCACCGTGTAAACCCCGCAGGCCCAGCACCTTCCAAAGAATGCTGGACCCGCAAGAATCAGGAATCTACTTCGAAGCGCCAATCGCCCAGACGCGGGGCAGCTCTGTGCCATTGACCGCCAGGTCGCCGATCAGCCGTGCCTTGAAAACCCACGGATTGTGGTTGCCGGCGGTGCGGGCATTGCGCCAGTGCCGGTCCAGGTTCTTCGAAACACTGGTAGCCGAAGCAGCCAGCGCATCAAAGGCATGGGTGATGGCATTGAGCACCAACGGCGTGAGCACGACCTGAGCCTGGGCCGAGGCCAGCTCTGCTGCATCGTTGGCCGCTTCATCCTCATCCACGCTGATTGCACCCTGGTGCAGCGCGAGCGCGGTTTCATAGGCGCCCTGCAGCGCCTGCGAAACCCGCTCCACCGTCGCGGCAGCGGCAAACGCGGCCGCCGAAACTTCACCGATCACCTGCAGCAGCTGCGGATCCTCGGCCGCGACATTGGCAGCAGCATGGCTGAAGGTGCGTTTCCGCGCCTTCAATTCTGCGGCAAAATCACGCTCCGCCGCTTTCGCAGAACCCGCCAATACCGCCAGCAGCACCTGCTGGTAGAAGGCGGTCTGGTACTTGAACCGGGTGTCGAAGTCGATGAGGTCTTCCTCAGCGACAATCGCATCGGTAAAGATGGAGGTTCCGGTTCCGGTGGTGCGCTGGCCAAAGCCATCCCAGTCATCGGCCAGTTCAACGCCGGGCTGGTGGCGGTTGACCGCGGCGATTACCCGCTTGCCGGTATCCGTACGCTCGGCGTAGGTGTCCAGCCAGTCGGCGAAGATCGAGCCGGTGGAATAGTACTTGGTGCCGTTGATCCTGAATCCGCCCTCGCCATCAGGACTGACCTTGGTGATCACCTCCCCCACCTTCACTGCGCCTACCTCGGTCCAGGAGTTGCCCACCAGCTCGCCGGCAGCGAAGCGGGCCAGCCACTTGTCGCGCCCCGGACCCGGCTCGGCAACCAAGCGGTCTTCGACAAAGGCGAAGTGCGCACGCAGCGCCTGGGCAATATTTGTATCCACGGCCGCCAGCTCGACGAACAGTTCGAAGAGTTCGGGCAGAGTTGCGCCGGAACCCCCGTGCGATTCTGGAACCCTAACCGCACCGAAGCCGGCGGCAGCCAGGTCCGCGACCGCCTGGTAGGGCAATTCGCCGGTGCGGTCGCGTTCGGCCGCGCCCTGCGCGATGCGCGCGAAGAGCGGTGCAAAACGTGCTTTGAGTCCTGCGAGTCGAGTGCCAGTTGCTAATGCAGTCATCGTTCAGTCCAATCCGGGAGAAGTTTTCTTAGGTGTACAGCGAGAGCGGCTGGGACTCTCCGCGCAGGAAGTAAGCACCAACCTCGATCTTCTTGTAGTCCACAGGGTCATGCAGCGAATGGGTGCGCACATTGCGCCAGAACAGGTCCAGGCCGACGCCGCTCTGGGTGGAGGAGGAACCGGTGACTTCGAAGATGCGGTTGGCGACCTCCACGCCGGCCTCGGTGGCCACGACCTTCAGCTCCGCGATCGCCACGGCCAGTTCCGCGCGCTGCGGCTGGGTGACCGCGCCGGCCAGCGAGAGCAGCGCATCGAACCTGCGGCCCAGCTTCTCGGCCAGGGCGGCGACGGCGGCGGTGCGGGCCTTCAGCTCACCCACGGTGCGCTGGAACACCGGATCCTGCGAGTAGGTTTCCGCCGCTGAGAGGAACCAGGCGTTCTTGCGCCCCAGCAGGATCTGCTTGCCGCGTTCCAGCGCGCCCTGCGCGATGCCCACGTAGAAATTGGCGAAGGCCAGCTGGATGCCCGGGGTGAGCAGGGCGGAGACCGGCTCGTCGGTGACCGGGCCCAGCACGTCGGCCGGCTCGATGCGCACGTTGCGGTACACCAGCGAGTTCGACGCGCTCAGCCGCTGGCCCAGGTAGTTCCAGTCGTCGACGATCTCCAGCCCCTGCGCGTCGCGCGGCACCACGAAGGCCAGCAGCTCGCCGGTGCCTTCGACCTGGGCGTTCACGACGATCACCTCGCCCACCCCGGATCCGGTGGAGAAGCGCTTGGCGCCGTTCAGCCGGTAGCCGGCGCCCTCGCGGGTCAGCACGAGGGTCGGGTCCACCGGGTTGACCGAGTCGCCCCACAGCCAGCGTTCCTCCACGGTGCGCCGCCACCAGGCGGCCTGCGCCTCGGCCGGGGCGTAGAACGCGATGGAAGACTGGTTGATGTAGTGGTAGGCCAGCAGCTGGGAGATCGACCCGTCGGCGGCGGCCAGGATGCGGATGACCTCGAAGGCGGTCTCGAAGTGCGCCCCGGCGCCGCCGAATTCGGCCGGGACCAGTAGTTCCAGCAGCCCGGCCTCGCGTAGCAGCCGAACCTCGGCGAAGGGCTGGTTGTTGGCGCGGTCGCGGGCCAGCGCGTCGGCGGCCAGGGCGTCGGCGGCCAGGGCGTCCGCAACCCGGCGGGCGACGGCGCGCCAGTGCTCCAGTTCGGCGTCGCGGGCGGTGCCGGTGTACGGGACGCGGGGCAGTGCGGTGACGGACATGATCGGGCTCCTTGGATTTGGACTTCCGAGGGATTCCGGCAGTTCCGGGCTCCAACGAACCTGGCGTTAGCACTCCCTGCGGATTGCAGGCTTGCTGCGGCGTCGCGGAGCCAGGTCTCTCAGCCGCTGAGATGCACCGATTCAAGCACGCCCCGCAGCGGGTTGGAACCGGACCGTCACGCGGCGGAACGCCACGCAAGACGACGTCATCTGCAGCCCTCTGGGGGCCTGCTTGAACCGGAATTTGACGCCGTGCTACGCGGCCGGTGCGCCTCAGCTGCGCTTGCGCGAAAGCACCAGCAGGATCCATACCAGGAACGGCGCGCCGGCAATGGATGTAACCAGGCCGACCGGCAGCAACACCGGGAACAGGTTCTGTCCAATCAAATCCGCCAGCAGCATCAGCACCGCCCCGGTCAGCGCTGCCCGTCCGGGGGTGGGATGGGTCGTCCCGAACATCCGCTGGGCCAGCTGAGGGGCGACGAAGGCGATGAAGCCCACCGGGCCGGCCACCGCCACCGTGGCGCCGGCCAGCAGCACCGACAGGCCCAGCAGCAGCAGGCTCGCGGCGCGCACGCGCAGGCCCAGCGCGGCTGCCATGTCGTCGCCCAGCTCCAGGATATCCAGCCACCGGGCGCACAGCCCGATCAGCACGGTGCCGGCCACGAGAACCACCAAGGCCACCGGGAACAGCAGGTCCCAGGTAGCCAGCGACAGGCTGCCGGTGAGCCAGACCATGGCGCTGTTCAGGTCCGGCAGCTCCGCGCGCAGCAGCAGCCAACTGACCCCGGCGCCCAGTCCGGCGTTCACGCCCAGCCCCACCAGCACCAGCCGAAAGGAACTGATGCCCCCGCGATAGGAGACGGCCAGGACCACCGCCCCGGCCAGCAGCGCGCCCAGCGTCGCCGACAGCGGCAGCCGCCAGGGGCCCAGCAGGAGGATCGCGGGCACCGCGTTGGCGCCGACAATGGAGGCAACGGCGCCCAGGCTCGCACCCGAGGTCACCCCGATGATGTCGGGGCTGGCCAGCACATTGCGCAGCACCGCCTGGGTGACCGCACCGGAGATGCCGAAGCCGACGCCCACCACGATCGCGGCCAGGGCGCGCGGGCCGCGCAGGTCGCGCACCAGGAACATGGTTCCTGAATCGGCTTGGCCACTGGCGACCTGCCACCACAGGCGCACGTCCAGCCCCAGACCCAGGGCGTTGACCAGCAGTAGCAGACCGGCGGCGGACAACATGCCCCAACACAGCAGGGAGCGCCAAGGCAGGGCGGTGCCTCGTCCCGCCTGGGTCGCCGGACGAATGAGCTCAGAGACTGTCAACGGCACTCCTCAGGCGCGAACTGCGCGCGATCACGATGAACAGGGGCGCACCGAGAATGGCCAGCATGATGCCTACGCTCAGCTCGCCGGTGGGCAGCACCAGCCTGCCCGCGGTGTCGGCCAGCAGCATGATGGCACCCCCCAGGATTCCGGAGAGCACCACCGCGCCGGGCAGCCCGCCCGGCGCGATCCGCTTGGCCAGGTGCGGGGCGGCCAGGCCGAGGAAGGCGATGGCCCCCATCGAAGCGGTGGCCGCCGAGGCAAGCACCACCACGGCGAGCAGGCCCAAGAGCCGGTCACGGACGACATTGCGGCCCAAGCTGGAAGCCACGTCGTCGCCCAGCGCCAGCGCGTCCAGCGAGGAAGCATTCAGCACGGTGAGCAGCAGCCCCAGGACCAGCCATGGAGCCACGTCCCAGAGCACGGAAGCGTCTCGCCCGGACAGCGAGCCAACGGTCCAGTAGCGGAACCGGTCCATGGTGACCTTGTCCAGCAGCACCACGGTACTAGAAATCGCGTTGAGTACCCCGGTAATGATGGTGCCTGCCAGAATTAGGCTGGTGGCGGCGTTGGCGAGCCGGATGCGCGCGGCCAGGCCGAGCACCACGGCGCCGGCGAGCAGTCCTCCGAGCAGCCCGAAGACCGTGTACTGCGCGGGCGACACCAGGTGGAACACGCTGATGGCCAGCACCACGCCGGTGGCCGCCCCGGAACTCACCCCGAGCAAGCCCGGATCGGCCAGGGGGTTGCGGGTGTGCGCCTGGCACAGGGCCCCCGCGACACCCAGCGCGATGCCGCACACCGCCCCGAGCACGGTGCGCGGCACCCGCAGGGCCATGACCGAGGCGTTGGCTTCGGCCAGGTTCCCCGGCGTACCGCGCAGGTAGGCCAGGACATCGGTGGCCGGTACGGGCTGGGAACCGTAGAACAGGCTGGCCGCGGCGGCCAGCAGCAAAACCAGGGCGCAGAGCGCGAAAACCGGCAGGCTCCTGCGAGCCCGCCGGTCCACCGCCCGGTCGTGCAGACCGGCGGCCATGCTAGTCCTCGTCGTGGTGGTGGTCGTGGTCTGCCTGGCCGCGGCGCCAGTAGCCGTCGACATCCCAGTTGTCGCGGTCCAGCCCCAGATCGTTCTTCAGATAGCGGCGCAACGGCTTGATGGACATCGACTCGCCGGCCACCCAGATGAAGCCTTCCCCTTCGGGCAGTTGCTGGGCTTTCACGGCCTGCTCCAGCAAGTCGGTGCTCCCTGCCGGGGAGGAACCGCGATGCAGCCAGCTGAGCTGCAATTGCGCCGGGCTGTCCAGGACGATCTCATCGGCAGCGTCGTTGACCTCGATGAAGGCGAAGACCTTCGCCTCGGCGCGCAGCCCGGAGACCCATCGGGCCAACGCCGGCAGGGCGGTTTCGTCCGCGGCCAGCACATACCAGTCGAAGACGTCCTTCACCCGGAAGGAGCCGCGCGGGCCGAGCAGGGCCAGCTGCTCGCCAGGCTGCACGGTGCCCGCCCAGCGTCCGGCGACCCCGTGCTCGTGCAGCACGAAATCCAGGTCCATCCACCCCTCGGACGGGTTGGCGTCCCGGATGGTGTAGTCGCGGCTGGTCATCGAGCGTCCATCGACCCACCGGTCGCCCACCACCGTGGGCAGCACCGGCCGGCCCTGCTCGTCGCGGTCGAAAAACACCTTGACGTGGTCTTCGGCCGCGACGCTGCGCAGCGACTTCAGGTCCTCGCCGGCCACGCGGATGCGGACCATGCGCGCTCCCAGCGGCTGAACCGATTCGACGGTCACCAGCCGGGGCACAAGCGGATGGGTATAGGTGGCGTTTTTGCCGTTTTCCTCGTCCGGTGCGATGATTTCGCCGGATGCCGGATCATGGGTCGTGATAATCATGGTGGGGTCCTTGTGACGTGGTGGCTAGAGGCTCTTGAGCGATTCTTCGATCTGCTCGACCACACGCAGGGCGGCGCCGTAGTTGTCCGGGAAGAAGTGGGTCAGGCCGAAGGCGTGCTTGTCCTTGACCGCCGGCAGCGAGGTCCAGGTGGCCTGCCCTTCAAGGGTGTCCAGCGCGTCGGACGCGCCGTCGGTGTACTGCGGGTAGAAGATTACGGTGGCGTCGTCGATCTTGGAGAGCTGCTCAAAGGAAAGGAACACGCCGTTTTCGGCTTCTTCGTTCTTGACAACCTCGGCGGCCAGCGCCCCCAGATCGTCCAGGACCTTGCCGATCCAGGAAATCTTGGAGTAGACGGTGACGTCCTCGTAGGCGTCCACTGCCGCGAAGGTGTTTTCCGATAGCTGCTGGGCGTAATCGGACTTCACCTGAGAGACCTTGTCCTCGTAGGCCTTCTTCTGCGCCTGGGCCTGCTCGCCGCTACCCAGGATTTCGGCCATGGCCACCGAGGCGTCGCGGGTGCCGGCGGAACCGTTGGTGCGGATCAGCACGGTGGGTGCGATGGCGTTGAGCTTTTCGAACTCGGCCTTCTTCTCGGAGCTGAGCTCCTGCGATGCGTCGTCGCCGCCGCGGACGAAGCCGATCATCAGGTCGGGCTTCAACTCGACGAGCTGCTCGTAGTCCCATCCGTCCGGGGTGAGGATTTTCGGGAGATTCTCTACCGCGTCATAGTCCGCGACGTTGCCGAAGGAATCATCAAAGGTGTCGCCGGCGGTGGCCAGCGGGGTCAGGCCGGCTTCCACGGCAGGCACTGCGCCACCCTCCAACGCCACGACGCGCTGTGGATCCGACGGGATGCTGACTTGTCCGAACGCGGTATCGACGGTGACGGAGCCATCCGCATTCTGTGCCGCCGCCGCGGCGGAAGTGCCGTTCTCGCCGTTGGCGTTGGAACCGGCGGCGCAGCCGGTGGCAAGCAGGGACAGGGACAAGGCCAGGGCGGCCCAGCGGGCGCGTGGAGTGAAATTCATGTGCGAGTACTTTCGGAGTTGTCGAATTCAGCGAAAACTTCGGTGACTAAGCGGATCACCTGGGGGCAACGTTATCATAGGCTAACCTTACCCAAAAACGTCGGCATGCGGGTTCGAAATTATTCGTCTTCTGCGGTCCGGGCGGGTCGCCCGGTACGGCAGGATCCGCCGTAGGCTTGAGGAGTGGAACCCGCAGATCATCCCCGCCCGTCCCCGCAGCCCCTCGCGTACCTGAGTTATCTCACCGCCACCGTCGACGACGTCCGGGACAAGGTCGCCGAACTGGGCGGCTATACGCGTTTGCTGGGCCCCGAAGCCTCTAAGGCCGGCACCTTCAAGGACCCGGCCGATGCCGCAGCGTTGCTCGCATCCAGAGCGTTGCTGCGCCTGCTGCTGGCCCGGGAACTAAACGCCGAGCCCCTGGCAACACGTGGACTGGAAATTACCCGCCACTGTCCGGGCTGCGGCGTCGCGGACCATGGGCAGCCACGCCACCGGCGCCGCGCAGTGTCGTTGTCCCGCACCAGGGAGCTGGTCATGGCTGCTGTGGCCCCCGCCGGCGTCCTGCTGGGCGTCGACGTTGAACGCGGGCCGGCGCTGAGCGCCAAGGGAATATTCCCCGGGTTCGACGACGCGGTACTCGCTCCCGGCGAGCGCGCAGCGGTGGCAGCCGCGGCGCGCCCCGACGCGCTGCGGCTGGCCTTGTTCTCGGCCAAGGAGGCACTGCTCAAGGCGGCGGGGGTGGGGCTGACCATTGAACCGGCCAGTTTTCTGGTTTCCGCCGACCCGCTGGGCCCGCCCGCTGGGTGGACCCCGGTGCACACACCCGGCGTGGACTCCGGCCCGGTCTACCTGCAGCCGGTGGACGCCGGGGCCGGGCATGTGGCCTCGCTGGCCTGCACCGCGCCGCTGATGGTCGAGCGCCTGGACATCGGCAAGCTGCCCGGCCAATGAGCGGCGCGGGCCGGCGCCGCGCCTAGCGGTCCTCGGCGGCCCGGATGCCGGGACCAACCTCCTCGTCCAGGATTTCTTCGGGCGTTTCGGGCTCGATCCTAAGCCCGCGCAATTCGCGAGCACCCAATGCCACCACGGCGCTAAGGCCGGCGGCCAGCGCGCCGCCGGCAACGATGGCTCCGCCCGGCCCGAGCGCCTTGGCCAGCAGCGAGAGCAGCGGCCCGCCCAAGGTGTCGCCCACGGTGCCCTGGGCGCTCCACACGGCGCTGACCCGGCCAAGCAGCCGGTCCGGGGTGCGCCCGGCGATGATCGCGTAACGGAAAATTTCGGCCAGCACGTCCCCCACCCCGGTCAAGGCCATGGCCGCCAGCGCTAACGGCAGCGAACTTGTCAGGCCCAGCGCCAGCACGCCAAGGCTGGAAGCGCACAGCACCACCAGCAGCACCCGGCCGGCCAGCCGCACCCGGCCGGTCCAGCCGCTGCTCAGCGAGGCGAGCAGGGCTCCGGCGGCCGGCGCCGAATACAGCAAGCCGGCGGCTTCGGGTCCCAGCCCCAGCTGGCGTTCGGCGAACTCCGGAATCAGCACGTAGGGCGAGGCGCACAGCAGCTGGATGAAACCCAGCAGCATGATCGGGCCGACCACCCGGTCGCGCGCCACGTAGGCCATCCCCTCCCGGGTATCGGCCCATGCCTGCCCGCAGCTGTGGCGGATGGCCGGGAGCAGCCCTGCCTGCCGGAGCTGCGGATCGGCCTGCACCTCGCCGCCCGGCTGCAGTTCGGGCAGGCCCCAGAGCAGGGCCACGCTGGCCACGCTGGCGACGATGACCCAGAGATACAGCCAGCCCGGGCCGGCCGCCGCGTACAGCAGGCCGCCCAGGGCGGGGGTGAGCACCATGCCCAAATCCATGCTGATCGCCATGAGCGCACTCGCGGCCGGGAGCTGGGCCGGTTCCACCGTGCGCGGCACCGTGGCGGACAGCGCGGTGGCGCTGATGCCGCCGGCCAGCCCGTCCACGACCGCTGCCAGATGGAATGCCGCCAGCATCGGCTCGGGGGCGAAGGCGTTAACCGCCAGCAGCGCGAAGCCGGCGACGGCTGCGCCGCGGGCCGCCAGGATGATCTTGCGCCGGTCCAAGCGGTCGGCCAGCAGGCCGCCGGACAGCGCCCCGGCGAAGCCTGCCAAACCCAAAACCGTTGCGACCAGGGCGACGTGGACCGACGAACCGGTCAGGGCGTAGACCTGCAGCGGAATCGCGGTGCCCAGCACGCCGATCCCGGCGATGGATACCAGTCGACCCCAAAAGATCAGGGCGAACGCCCGGCTGCTGCGCAGCGGACCCAGGTCGATTGCATGGCGGCGCAGCCATCGGATCACTGGGCGGATTCCCGCGGGGTGATGTCGGTCCAGTGCTCCTGGACGTAGTCATTGGCGGCGTCCAGGTCACACGGGCCGAAGACCTGCGTCCAGCCGGCCGGGACCTGCGCGAAGTCGGGCCAGAGGCTGTGCTGGTTCAACTGGTTGACCAGGACGAGGAAGCTGCCGTCGGTTCGGTCGAAGGGGTTCATTCTCTTGCTCCTTGTGTTGTTTAAAAAATCTGGAAGGTCTTTTGCTCGGTCAGTTGCCGGCGTGCTCGGCTTCGGCACGCGCCAGGTCCTCGCGCAATTGCGGCCCGATGACGCCCAGCGCTGCCGGGCTGGTCATCTCGTGGTGGCCGGCTTCGATAAGCTGCTGGGCGAAGTGCCCCGCGCTGTGCTCGGCCCAGCCGGCCGCGGCGCGCGCAGGGTCGCTGGCAGCCACCCCGTGGCGGCTGATCGTCGCGGTGTATAGGCGGGTGTCCGCGTGCACTCGGTCGTAACGGGCGCCGGGCAGCAGCCCGACGCTGTAGGCGTAGGAGTCCAGGATCGCCTCCAGCTTGTCGCTGGCGAAGTGGCTCCAGGCTCCCCCGGCCTCGGCCAGGAACTCCAGCACCTCCTCGCGCCGGTAGGGGCTCGTGAGCCACTGGGGAAGCTCGCGCAGCGCGCCGGCCAGCAGGAAGTTCAGCGCTTCCTGTTCCAGGGCGGCGGCGTCGTCCGGGGCCGGGCCTTGGACAGGGTTCGTGGTGACGGCGTCCGCATCCAGCAGCGAGAGCGTGAGCACCTCATCCCCTTGCTTCTCCAGCGCGCCGGCCACCATATGGGCCAGATGCGCTCCGAAGGACCAGCCCAGCAGGTGGTACGGGCCGCGCGGATGACGCTTGCGGATTGCCTGGACTAGGCAGTCGCGCAGCGCGGCCATGTCCTGCGGGGCCGGCCCGGAAAGCCGCGGGGACTGCAGGGCAATGATTTCGCGTCCACGGCCCAGATGCCCGGCCAGCCCGGCGTAGCTCCAGCCCAGGCCACCGGCCGGGTGGAAGCAGTACAGCGGGGCGCCGGCCCCCGTGCCGCCGGCCAGCGGCAGCACCATGTCGAAGGAGGAATCGGTACCGGCGGACAGCTTGGAGGCCAGCAGTTCCACGGTGGGCGCCGCGGCCAGCGCGCCCACCGTCAGCGGGGTCTCGAAACGCGCGCGCAGCAGCGACACGGCGCGCATGGCCTTGAGCGAATCCCCGCCCAGCACGTAGAAGTCGTCCTCCGCGTGCACCGAATCCACGCCGAGCACGGTGCTGAACACCTCGGCGACCGCGATCTGCGCGGCGCCGGCCGGGGCCCGGCCTGCGCTCGGGGCGGGAAGCGGCAACGCGGCGACATCCAGCTTGGTGTTCGGGGTCAACGGCAACTTCTCGATCAGCACCAGGTGGGCCGGGACCATGTAGTCCGGCAGTTCGCGGCGAGCACTGGCACGCACGGCGTCCAACAGCCCGGCGCGGGCCTCCTCGGTGTCCGCGCCGGCGGCGGGAACCACGTAGCCGATCAACGCCACGTGGCCCTGCGGCATGCGGCGGGCCAGCACGGCGGCCGAGCCGACCCGCGGATCAGTGGCGAGCACCGCCTGCACTTCGCCCGGCTCGATGCGGTAGCCGCGGATCTTGACCTGGGCGTCGGAGCGGCCGTGGAAGCGCAGCTGCCCGGAGGCGTCCAGCGAGACAACGTCCCCGGTGCGGTACATGAGTGTGCCCGGGACGCCAAAGGGGTTGGCGATGAAGCGGGAGGCGGTCAGCGCGGCGCGTCCCACGTAGCCGTGCGCCAGTCCGTCGCCGGCCAGGTACAGTTCGCCGGGCGCGCCCTCGGCCACCGGGCGCAGCGCGCTGTCCAGCACGTAGGCTTCGGTGTTCTCGATCGGCCCGCCGACCACCGGCACTGCGCTGCCGCCGGTGCCGGCGCCCAGGGCGTTGATGGTGTATTCGGTGGGGCCGTAGAGGTTGTATCCCTCGGACACCGGGTCTGCGCGCAGCGCATCCCAAACCTCGGCGCCCACCGCTTCGCCGCCCAGCAGCACCAAGGCAGGATGGTGCGTCCCGGCGGCCAACAGCCCCTCGGCCAGCAGCGCCGAAGCCACCGAAGGGGTCACGTTGATGACGTCCACGCGATGTTCACGCAGGTAGCCGACCATCTGCCCCGCGTCGCGGCGCAGCGCCTCGTCCAGCACGTGCACTGTGTGCCCCTCGATGAGCCAGAACAGCTCTTCCCAGGACATGTCGAAGGCGAAGGACACGGTATGTGCGACTACCAGCGGGCGGTCCGGGACTCGGGCGATGGCCGGATCGAAGATCTCGCGCCGGTGGTTGGCCAGCATGTTGACTAGGCCGCGGTGCGGTACGGACACGCCCTTGGGCTCGCCGGTGGAGCCCGAGGTGAACATCAGGTAGGCGGTGTCAGCGTGGGTGTAGCCGGAATGAAGCTGTGCGGCCCCGGCCCCGGCATGGCCGGCGGCCGCCGCATCATCCAGCACCAGCACCCTGGTTCCGGCGGCGGCGAGCAGCGCAGCGTCCCTCGACGAGCCCGGTTCCAACAGCACCGCATCGGCCTCTGCAGTGGTGAACATCTTCGCGGCACGGGCATCCGGGTAGGCAGCATCCAAGGGGATGTAGGCCGCCCCGGCAGCCATCACGGCGAAAATGGCGGCCACGAAGCGGTTCCCGCGCGGCAGGCCCAATCCCACGGTGGATCCCGGACCCAGGCCCTGGGCTCGCAGCCAGCCGGCGATCGAGGACACCTCGGCCCACAACTCGGTGTAACTGAGGGTGCGCGCCCCGTCGACGAGCGCAGGGCGCTGCGGGTGGGCGGCGGCGGTGCGTTCCAGCAATGCGACCAGTGAGTCCTCGCCCAGCTGCCGCACGGTGCCCGCCAGCCCGGAGGACTGCGGCTGGTCAGCAACCGCAGCCAGCGCGGTGCCCAGCGGGGCCTGCGCATGGGCGGCCAGCGCCGCCAAGGTGGCGATCACCGATTCCACCAGGGCGCCCGCGACCGCGGCCGAAAACTGCTCGCCCTGATACGCCAGAATCAGCCGGTAGGTGTCACCCGGATGCACTATGAAGGTCAGCGGGTAGTGGGTGGCGTCCCCGCCCTCGATTTCCAGCAGCCCGGTGTCAGCGCTGAGCCTGTCCAGCGCCGCGTCGTCCTCCGGAGTATTGCGCATGACGTAGAGGGTGTCGAACAGGGTGCCGATGCCAGCATCCTGCTGGATGGTTGACAGCCCGACGAACTGGGCCTGCAGGCTCTCGCCCTGGCGGGCCTGCACCTGGCGCAGCAGTGCATCCACCCGGGTATGCGGATCCAACTCCGTGACCACCGGGACGGTATTCAGGAACAGGCCGATCATCTCGTCCACCCCGGCAAGCTCCGGAGGACGGCCGGAGACCGTGGAGCCGAAGACTACGGTGTCCTGGCCGGTGAGCCGGCGCAGCGCCAGCGACCAGCCCAGGGAATACACGGTGTTGATCGACACCCGCGCGGTGCGGGCCAGCGCGATCAGCGCGTCGGTCAACCCGTCCGGCAGGTCCATCTCCACGACCTCGGGCAGCACGGCGGAGCGTTCCGCGGCTTCCGGCGCGACCAGCGTGCCGTTGGCGAGGCCGGCTAGCTGGTCGCGCCACACGCCGCGGGCGGCCTGCTCATCCTGTTCGGCCAGCCACTGGAGGTAGTTGCGGAACTGGGCCGGCTCGCCCAGCGCCTGGTCCCGGCCTCCTGCACGGTAGTGCCGCAGCAGCTCGGTGACCAGCAGCGCGTCGGACCAGCCGTCGATCAGGATGTGGTGGTTGGTGACAACCAAGGCGCCTCCCTCGGACCCCAGGTCCGCGTAGGCGAAGCGGATCAGCGGCGGCCGGCTCATCTCGAACTTCGCCTGGCGTTCATCAACCTGCAGCCGTTCGAGCTCGCGCCCGGCGTGCGGGTCCGCGGACAGGTCCAGCTGGCGCCAGGGCAATGGAACGGCGGCGGGAATGAACTGCACGGGGGTGTCGAACTGTTCGTGGGCGAAGCCGGCGCGCAGGATCGGATGGCGTTCAAGCAGGCTGGCGCAGGCCTGGCGCAGCGCGGCCACGTCCACCGGCGCGGCGAAGCGGTAGGTGGACTGCATGGTGTACACGTCCAGCGCCTCCGGGTCGGCGAGCGCGTGGAAGAGCAGGCCGTTCTGCAGCGGGGCTAGCGGCAGCACGTCGATGATCTCCGGTTCGGCCGGCTCGGTATTCTGGGGCTCGGCGTTCTGCGCCTCGGTGGTTGAGGTGGTCACTAGTTTCCCTTCAACAGGTTGGCCAGCGAGGCCATCGAGGCCCCGTCAAGCGTGATCATGGGTTTTCCGGCCGCCGGGGCAGGTGCCGCGGGGGCTTCCCCGCTGTCCCCGGCGGCGGTGGCGGCCGGCGCGGCGGGCACGAGGTGTTCCGCCACGGCGGCCAGGTCGGCGGCGACCGGGTTGGCGAAGACCTGGGAGATCGTTGCCTTGTACCCGGACTTGCGCAGGGCGCTCAGCAGTGACATCGCGGCCATGGAGTCGCCCCCGGCGGCGAAGAAGTCGCTGTCAGCGCCGGCAGTTGGCATGCGCAGCACCTGCCCGTAGGCGGCTGCCACCGCGTCCACAACCGCTGCGTCCGCGCCGCGGGGCGCCGCATGCCGGGCATCGGCCGCGGCCAGGACCTCGCGCGCCGGAGCCAGCCGGGCTGCCAGCAGCCTGCGCAGCACCGGCAGCGCGGTGCCCAGTGCCAGGCATTCGAAGGCCACCACCAGGGCCGAGAGCACCTGGCGGGCGGCGGTTTCGGGCACCTCGGCGCCGAATTCCAGTTCGACTTCCAGCACCTCGCCCACCGAGACGCTGACGGACAGCGGGTATTCGGTGGCGTCCTGGGAGTGGATTTTGCCCAGGCGCGGGGCCCCGTCCGGGGTGTTCCCCTCGGTTTGCGGATAATTTTCAACAACCAGCAGGGTGTCGAACAGGGTGCCCACGCCCAGGGCGCCGGTGATCTTCGACAGCGGCACTCCGGCCGATTCAACGATCCACCGGCCGGCCGCATGGGCGGCGCCCAGCAGCGCCGTGGAATTCTTCTGCTCCAGGTCCACTGCCACCGGCAGGGTGTCGATGAACATGCCCGGCAACTGGGCCATGCCCGGCACGTCGATGGCGCGGCCGGAGCTGACCGTGCCATACACCGGGATGTCGGTGTCAAGCAGTGCGCCGAGCACCAGCGCCCAGGCGGCGTTCGCGGCGTCGGCCACCGTGGCCGAGGCCTTGCGGGCGCGCTTGGCCAGCGCCTTGCGCACGTGGGCGCCGAGCTGGATGCCGATCACCGTGGGCAGCGCCGTATTTTCCGGATCGCGGTGGCGCAGCACGTGGCCCGGACGGCCTGGGGCCAGGACCCGCCGCCATTCGGCGACCCGAGCTTGGTCGTCGCGCGCGGCCAGCGAACGGGCGAAGGCGTCATAGCCGCTGCCGGCAGGGGCTACCGGCTGCGGCACCTCGGCTCCCCCTGCGGCGCGCGCGTAGTGTTCGAACAGCTCATCCACCAGCGGCGGAATGGACCAGCCATCCAGCAGCAGGTGGTGGTTGGCCAGGATCAGCTGGCTATGCGGCTCGCCGGTTTCCGGGTGCGCTCCGAAGTCGACCAGTTCCAGCCGCAGCAGCGGACCGGCTTCCACGTCGAAGCCGCGGGCCATGTGCTCGGCACGGACCTCCTCGGCGAGCTGTTGCCGGGCTTCCGGATCCAGCCCGTGGCTGCGGCGCACGGCCACCTGCGGGGCGAGCCCGGCCAGCGGGACGAACACCGGGGCTCCGTGATCCGGCCAGTACACGGTGGAGCGCAGCTGCGGGTGGACCGCGGCCAGCGCCGCCACGGCCTTCCGCAGCGTCGCCGGGTCCACCGGGCCGAACAGCTCCAGCCCGGCCAAGGACAGGTAGGTGTCGTGCGGGGCGGCGGCCGCGTGCACGGCCATGGCCTGCTGCACGCCGGTCAGCGGCCAGACGCCCTGGGCTGCCGGGCGTTCGGCCAGCAGCCGCGAGGTTTCAGCGGTTCCCAGCCCCACGACGTCATGCAGGGCGCCGGCGGTGCCGGCGGCCAGCGGGTCCATCCCGGACAGGCCTGCCAGCGCGGCGCGGACGGCCTGGGGAAGACCACGGCCGGCGGCGTTGGCCGCGGCCAGCTGCCAGCGCAGCACCAGGTGCGGGCCGTCCGCGGCGTCGGTGACGTAGGCGTTCAGTTCCACCGGGTGGGTGGCGGGCAGCGCCCGGTGCAGTCCCAGCTCGCTTTCCAGCGCGGCGGCGTCCGCCGCCGGCTGCCATTCGCCGTCGGCCACGGCGTCGCGGCCCAGGTAATTGACCAGAAGCTGGGCGCCGGCGGCATCTTCCGCGGCGGCCAGCTTCTCGCCGGCCGAGCCGGCAAGGTGGCGCAGCATCCCGTAGCTGGCGGTATCCGTTGGCAGCGCGGCCGACGCGGCGCGTGCTGCACGCAACCAGGCTTGAGGCGCCGACGCCTGGGTGCCGCCGCTGGCCGCGGCGGACAGGCTCAGTGGCCAGGTGGCGGTGAACCACCCCACGGTGCTGCCGACTTCCACGGTATCGCGGGCGTCGTTGAAGCGGGTGCCGGCCGGGCGTCCGTGGCCCTCGGCCTCCAACAGCACGCAGGTGCCGTCCGCCAGTGTGCCTGCCACCGCCGCGTGCAGCACGGTGTCCATGCCGCAGCCCTCGCCCAGCGCGAGCAGGCCGCGTGTGGTTTCCGCGTCCAGGGTGTGCACGACCTCCCGGGTGTCGGCCAGCGTTCCCAGCTGGCGGGAATCCGAGTAGCGCACCTGTGCCAGGTCCCCCGGATCCAGCACGGAGAGCCAGCGATCTGCCAGCGCCCGGTCGGCGGCCAGGGCCAGCGCGGCTTGGTGCGAGGCGGCGGCCCAGGCGCGCAGGTTGGCGCAGGCGGCGGCCCAGGCGCGCAGGTTGGCGCAGGCGGCTGGAAGGGCCCGGGTGTCCGGCGTGTCATGGGTGTCTTCAACCAGCCGGCGCAGGTCATCGGTCAGCAGGCGCCAGGAGTAGATGTCCACGGCAACGTGGTGCACTGCCAGCGCAAGCACGCCGTAGCCCGACTCGGCCGGGCGGTACACGGCGGCCGCCACGCGGCCTGTCCGCTCATCCAGTTCAAGACAGGCGGTGCGCAAGGCCTCGAAGAACAGCCGCTCGCCGCAGTCGGCGGCCAGCGTGGTCAGCGGCAGCTTTGCGCCGGGCAGCACCTCGGCCCCGGTGCCGTCCACCCGCAGGCGCAGAGCCGGGTGACGTTCGGCCAAAATGGTCAGCGCGCGTTGCAGGCTGGCGGCCTGGACGCCGGCGGGCACGTTGAGCACACGCAGCTGCTGGAAGCCGCGGCCGTCCGCCCCGGTTCGATCCAGCAGGCCGCGGTACCAGGCCAGGGCCGGGGTATCCGCTAACGTCCCGTCGGCGGCCAGTTCGGCCGACCGGGTCGGGGCGGCCTCCGCGGCGGCAGCGGCCAACCCTGCAGCGGTGGGGTTGCGGTAGATCTCGCCCAGCGAAACGACCAGTCCCCGGGCGCGCAGCGCGCCGATCAGCGCGATCACTGCCATGGAGTCCGCGCCCAGCGCGAAGATGTCCCGGGACGGGTCCACCGAGTCGAGCTGGAGCACCTCGGCGACTGCCTGGGCGGCCAGCGCGGTGCGGGTGTCCTCCGCGACGGCGGGCTGCGCAATCGAAGATTTTTCGGGGTCAAGCGAAGCAGGCTCTGCGAGATCGGCTTCGGCCCGTGCGGCCTCGGCCAGCCGTGCGGTGACTATCTCGAGTCCCAGCTGCTCGGGCTGCGGCTGGGTGCCGCCGGCCAGCGCTGCCAGCGCGGTACGCACTGCCTGGGCCAGCGCTGCCGCAACCAGCGGATCCCCGCCAGCCAGCTCGACTTCCAGGGCCAGCTCCTCGCCCGGGGTCAGGGTCAGGCACACCGGGTAGTTGGTGCCGTCCTGGCCGCCGAGCGCAGTGACCTCAAGGCCGGAAACGGCCGTTTCCCCGCGTTGAGGGTAGTTCTCCACCACCAGCAAGGTGTCGAATGGTTCGGCGCCGAGCACCGACTTGATCCGGCCCATGCCCAGGTGGGCGGCGCGGGCCAGCGCGGTGTTCTGCCGTCGGGCTTCGTCCAGCAGCTCCGCGCTGGGGGCTTCCGGACGCGGCTGCAGCCGCACCGGCGCGGTGGTGATGAACATGCCGATCATCTCGTCGATGCCCGGCACTTCCGCATCGCGGCCGGAGCGGGTGGCGCCCAGCGCGACGTCGGCGGTTCCTGTTGCCGCGGCCAGCACGGTGGCCCAGGCTGCCTGGGCGGCATCGGCCAGGGTGTGCCCCGAGGCGCGCAGCGCGGCGGAAAGCTGCGCGGCGGACGGGGCCTGCAGGTAAGCGGTAGCGCGCACGGTGCCTTCGCCGGCGCGGGTCAGCGCGGCCAGCGTGGTGGGCGCGCCGAAGCCGGCAAACTCGCTGCGCCAGGCCGCTTCCAGCTGCCCGGAACTGGTTTCCAACTGGGCCAGCCACTGGAGATACCCCGTCATCGGGCGTGATTCGGGCAACCGGCCACCTGCTAGCAGGGTGTCCAGTTCCTCGGTGAGCAGCGAGGTGGACCAGCCATCCACCAGCAGGTGGTGCAGGCAGAGGACAAGTTCCCAAGCAGTGTCCGAGATGCGCAACAATCGTCCGCTGGCCAGCGGCCCGGTGGCCAGGTCCATCGGCTCGGCGCGCAGGGCCTCCTCGACCCGCCCCACCGCTGCGGCCATATCCGGCTCCGACCGCAAATCCTCGGTCTGCAGCGTCCAACGCATCCTATCCAAAATGGCCAGGCGCGGGGCGGGCAGGTCGTGCTGGAAGATCACGCCGCGCAGCTGGGGATGGCGTGCGGCCAGCGTATCCAGTGCGCGGGCGACCTGCTCGTCATCTGGCAACCGGGTTTCATCCGCTGCGGCCAGGCGCCAGCGGGTGGTGGTCTGGTAGGTTCCGTCGGTTTCGCGCTCGTGGTGCAGCACCATGCCCAGCTGGGTGGCGGTCAGCTCCCACACGTCCACCGCGACGGCGCCCAGGCTTGCCGCCCGGTCCGCCAGCACCGCGGAGCGTTCAGTGCCCAGGGCTGCCAGCCGGCCGGCCGCGCCGGTGCCGTCAGGCTCGGTCCCGGCAGCCGCGGGCTCGGGCTGCCGGGCTTCGAGTTCGCGGGCCATGTCCGCCAGCGTTCCGGCGGCCAGCAACTTCGCCACGGAGTAGCCGTAGCCCTCACGGTGCAGCCCGGCGATGACCTGGATCGCGGCGATCGACTCTCCGCCCAGGGCCATGAATCGCTGCCCCGGGGACGGTTCGTCGGATAGCCCCAGCACCCGGGTGACCACCGCGGTCACCGCGGCCAGCTCGGCCTCCGATGCCCCGGCTACCGCGCCGGATTCCGCTGGCTTGGCCGGGTCAGCGACGCCGAAGTCGGGGGCTGGCAGAGCACGGGAATCCAGCTTGCCGCTGCCGGTCACCGGCAGCGACTCCAGCAGCACCACCGCGGCCGGCACCATGGCGCGCGGCAGCCCGCCGGCGCAGGCGGCGCGCAGCTCGGCGGCCAGCCGCGGATCGCCCACGGCGGACGGGTCGGACGGGACCACCCAGGCCACCAGGCGTTCGCCCAGCCGCGGGTCCGTGGCTTTCAGCACCGCGGCACGGCGCACGGTGCACTGTCCGGCCAGGAAGGCTTCGATTTCCCCGGGTTCGATGCGCACGCCGTGCAGGGAGATCTGCGCGTCGGTGCGGCCGAGCAGCGCCAGCTGCCCGTCCGGACGCCAGGCCGCGGCGTCGCCGGTGCGGTACAGGCGCTCCCCCGGGGCGAAGGGGTGGGCGGTGAAACGGGCGGCGGTCAGCGCGCTGCGCGAAAGGTAGCCTTCGGCCAGCTGCGGGCCTGCGAGGTAGAGTTCGCCCACAGTGCCCGGGGCGACGCGGCGCAACTGGGAATCCAGGACCAGCGCGCCGGTGGCGCCGACCGGGCGGCCGACCACCGGTTCCGGCGCGTCAGTCACGGCCGCGGCCAGCGCATCCACGGTGGCTTCGGTAGGGCCATACAGGTTGTAGACGACGGAACCGGATTCCCGGGCCAGCTGCCCCATGCGCTGCCAGAGCGCGGCGGGGAAGCTTTCGCCACCTGCCACGCAGATTTCCGGCAGCCGGGTCATCGCCCCGCTGGAGATCACCGCGTTCCACAGGGTCGGGGTGAAGTCCAGGTAGCCGATGCGGTGCGCGGCGACGTAGTCGGCCAGCGCGAACGGGTCCAGGTACTCGTCCTCGGTCAGCAGGTGCAGGGTATGCCCGGTGAACAACGACAGGAAGGCGTCCCAGTGCGCGTCGAAGTGGAAGGCGGAGGTGTGCGCCACCTGCAGGGTGCGGCCCTCCGGGTAGAGCTCGCGCTGTTGGCGGGCGGCGAGGTGGGCCAGTGCGCGGTGCGGCACGGCCACTGCCTTGGGCTCGCCGGTGGAGCCGGAAGTGAACACGATGCCGGCGGTGTCCGCGGCCTGAGGGGCGATCGGTGTGGGGGCCGGGTGCGATCCGATCCCGGTGGCGCGCAGGCCCTCGCCGTCCCAGACCAGCGCCGGGCTGGTGAGCTGAAGCGCGCGCTCGACGCGGGCGGCGGGCCACCCGTTATCCAGCACCACCAGGGTCACCGCGCTGCGCAGGGCAGCCAGGTGGGCCACCACGATGTCCAGTCCCCGGGGCAGCCGCACGGCCAGACTCCGGTGGCCGGTGGCGGTTGTCAGCAGTCCGGCCAGGCGGTCGGCGGCTTGCTGCGCCAGCACGTCGAGTTCGGCGTAGTTGTAGCTGGTGCCGCCGACGACCAGGGCGGTGGCCTGCGGCGCGGCGGCGACCTGGCGGGCAAAGAGCTCGGGCAGCAGCGGCTGGCTTCCGGCGTAATCGCGGCCGGAGGTCTCGAATCCGTTGACCCGGGCCGGGTCCATGAGCTCGATTGCGGCGATGCGGGACTCCGTATCCAGTGCCAGCGCGGTGAGCCCGCGGACCAAGGCCTCGGCCAAGGTAGCGGCCACGTGCGCGGGGACACGCGCGTCGTAGTCCAGTTCGATCTGCCAGCGCTCGCCGGCCCGCACGTGCACGTTGACCGGGTAGTGGCTGGAGTCGCCGGTGGCCTTCAACGTGGCCTGAAGCCCGTCCAGCGCGAAGCGGTCCGGTGCGCCGCCGGCGTCGAAGCTGAGCAGCGACCACGCCAGCTCGCCGGTGGCGGACAGCGCGCGCTCGATGCCCGGAACACCAAGGTGCTGGTGCTCCAGGCTGCGGTTCCACCACTGCTGCTGGCGCACCACGGAGTCCAGCAGGGAATCCCCGGGCTGGTAGTCGCCGGAGGCGAGCACAGTCTCGGTGAGCATGCCGCAGACGGTGTCGGCGTCCGGGCGGGAGGGATCGCGCAGGGCCACAGGCAGGGCGAAGGCGGTGCCGGTGGTACCGGCCGCGAAGTCCGCGGCCAAGGCCCAGGCGGTCCGCAGCGCGGTGGCCGGCGTGAATCCATGGGTGCGGGCGGCGGCGTTCAGCGCCGTGACGGTGGCTGCAGGCAGTTCGCGGGTTTCGCTCGCCTGGCCGGTGCCGGCCAGCGCGGGTGCGCCGAGGAAGTGCGGGCGCGGCCCGGTGTCGGCATGGGCCAGGGTCTGTGCGAAGAACGCGGCGGCGGCCTCGCGATCAGCGGAGGCGATCCAGCCCAGGTGCTCGGCGTAGCTGCCGGTGGCGGCGGGCAGGTCGGACGGGGCGCGGGTGCCGCGCACGGCGGCCAGCTCCCGCAGCCACTGGCCCAGCAGCAGCGGCATGGACCAGCCGTCGAGGACGAGATGGTGCGCGGTGATGACCAGCTCATGGGCCGATGATGATTCCGAGGCCAGGGCGAAGCGCAGCAGCGGCGGGTCCTGCAGGTCGAACCCGGCCGCGGACTGCGCGCCGGCCAGCGCCTCGACGTCCGGTCCGGTGGTGAACGCCCGGGCCGCCAGCTCCTCGTTCCATGGCTCCACGAAGGAAACCGGGTCACCGGTCTCGTCCAGCAGGAAGCCGGCACGCAGGTTTTCCACCCGGCGCAGCAGGCCCAGCGTGGCGGCGCGGGCCTCGTCAGGGTCAAGCGGACCAGCCAACCGGACACGGGTCTGGCCGACGTACGGGTCGGACGCCTGCTCTTGGTCGTGGAGCATCAGCGTGTGGGCCACCAGACCGCGCTGCAAGGCGGTGGTCGGCCACCAGGCCAGCTGCGCGTCCAGCGGGTCGGGGGCTTGCCCGGTGTCGGGCAGGCCGTGGGAATTTTCGACGTCGTGTCGGGTCAGCTCGGTCATGGGGTCCTTTGGGCTGCGGTTCATAAAGCAACGAAGTCTGAAAGCAATGAAGTCTGAAAATGCGCAGGGGATGGCTGCGCGTTTAGCGGCGGCGACGGGTCAGCATGGCCGAAAGCCGGCTGCGCGCCGCGTCATCCAGCTGCACCAGGTCGGCAGTGCCGGCAGGCGCTGCCGCTGCGGTCGAATCCGCGGCCAGCGCGGTGGTCTTGGCGGCGATTCCCGCGACGGTGCGCTCGGCGAAGACCGACCCCACCGAGGAGGAGTAGCCGGCCTGGCGCAACGCGGAGACCACCGCGATCGCGGTGATCGAGTCCCCGCCTTCGGCGAAGAAATCCGATGCGGCGCCCAGCGCCTGCACCTGGATGCCCAGCGCCGCGGCCATGGCGGCGGCCACCGCCTGTTGGGCCGGTCCGTTCACCGGGGCGCCCCCGGGGACGTTAGCGGGCCGGGGATCTGGCAGCTGGTTTTCATCCAGCTTGCCCGTGGTGCCCAGCGGCAGCCGGTCGATGGTGGTCAGCGCATGCGGAATCATCTGCGGCGGCAAGACCCGGATCAGCGCCGCGCGCCACTGTTCGGCGTCGGCAACCAGCGCGGCTCCCTCGGAATTCGCGGGAACCACCCATGCCAGCAGCTGCGCGGCCCGGGCCCGGACCACGGCGTGGGCAACCCCGGGCAGCGCTGCCAGTGCCGTTTCCACTTCGCCCACGTCGATTCGGTAGCCGCGGATCTTCACCTGGCCGTCATCGCGGCCCAGGAAGCGCAGCAGCCCGTCGTGGCCGAGCACCGCCCGGTCCCCGGTGCGGTACATGCGGGTGCCGTCGCCGGCTGGATCTGCCACGAAACGGGAGGCGGTCAGGGCGCCCTGCCCCAGGTATCCGTGGGCTTCCTGCGGTCCTGACAAATACAGTTCCCCGGGCAGGCCGGGCGGCAGCGGGCGCAGCGCTGGGTCCAGCACCGCGGCCTTCAGCCCGGCCAGCGGGCGGCCGACCACTACGTCGGGGCTCTGCGCCACGTTGGCGACCAGCGCGTCCACGGTGAATTCGGTGGGCCCATAGAGGTTTTCGACCACGAGGCGGCCCAGATCCCGCAATTTCTCCCAGAGCACCTGGCTGCAACCCTCGCCGCCCACGGACAGCCGGCGTACCGGGGTTCCGGGAGCGAACAGTCCCGTATCCAGCAGCGGGGCGGCCAGCGAAGGGGTCATGTCCATCCAGGTCATGGCGTGTTCACGCACCTGGACCGCGAGGGCTTCGGGATCGCGGGCCACTTCGTGACTGATCAGGTGCACATGGTGGCCCAGCGCCACCCCGAGCAAGGTGCACCAGGCGCCGTCGAAGTGCAGCGGCAGCGACTGGGCAATCTTTTCCCCCGCCGTGCCCAGGAAACCTGCATGCCGGTGGTATCCGGCCCAGTGCGCGAAGGCTTCGCGGGAAACCACCACGGCCTTGGGCTCCCCGGTGGAACCGGAAGTATGCAGCAGGTAACTAGGCGTCGAACGGGGGACGTCAGCTACCGGGATCGGGCCGGTCGGCGCGGGCACGGAGGACGGATCCAACACCGGATAGCCGGCCCACCCCTGCGCGTCGGCGGACAGCACGAGCGGGGTGCGCAGATCCTGGCCGGCCAGCCGTGCGGCGATGCGCTGGTTGCGCTGCGCTGGCGCGTTCGGGTCCAGCGGGACACTGGTGGCACCGGCCTTGGCGATGCCGAGGATCGCGGCCACGTAGTCCAGGCCGCGCTCCAGGTCGATCAGCACATAGCGCCCGGTTGCCGCGCCACCATCCTGCGCCAGCACGGCGGCGGCGATCGCGTCGGCCCGGGCTGCCAGCGCCCGGTAGCTGAGCGTGACCCCCTCGCAGGTGATCGCCGCGGCTTCCGGGGCGGCGGCTGTGCTGGCCGCGAACAGTACTTCGAGCACCGGCGGGGCGGTTTCGGCCGCGGCCTCTCCGGCCAGCGGGGCCAGCGCGCTGTCCGGGGCCAGGGAAAATTCGGCGTGCCGGGTGGAAGGGTCCGCCGTGGCGAGCCGTTCCAGCAGCAGCCCGTAGGTTTCCAGCAGCACCACGGCGTCCGCGGCGGCCAGGGTCCCGGCCGGCGCGGTGAGCACGGCGACGACTCCGCCAGTACCGGGCTCCGGCAGCAGATTCAGGCAGATGTCATCCACCGGCCCCTCGCACAGGGCGTGCAGCGACACGGTGCCGCCGGGCACGCTCAGCGGCAAGTCAAAGGCCTTGATGTTGATCTCGGTGCCGGTCAGCGTGGTGTCGGAGCCGACCAGGCGCAGATCGCGCATGAGCTGCTCGGAGCGGTACCTGCCGTGCCGGGACAGCTCGGCGCGGGCGGCGGCCACCGACTCCAGCAGCTGCCCCACGGTGCCAGCGGGGTCCACATCCAGCACCAGCGGCAGCACGTTGATGGTCGGGATCGCGCAGAGGGCCGCGGCCCCGGTGCGGTTCATGGCCGGCAGGCCGATAATTGTGTGGCTGGCGCCGGTCAGCCGAGCAGCCAACAGGGCGTGCGCGGCGATCGCGGCGTCGGCCCAAGTCGCCCGGGAGGCGTCCGAGCCCGTCGGGGCCGTGCCGGAGAAACGGCCCAGGGACAGCGGGCGTCCGGTCAGGCGCAGCCGTACGACGGCGGAGGCGTCCGGACGCTGTCCGGCGGCGCCGAGCAGCCCGGCCAGCCGTGTGGGCCGATGGTCCTGCCCGTCCAGCCGGGCCTGCCAGTAGCCGCGGTCCCTTTCCTCCGCGGCAGACCCGTGGTACCGGGCTTCCGCGGCAAGCACCTGACCCGGTGATGTGAAGGGGGTTTCCGGGACCGGGCTCCCGGCGACCAGGGCGGTGTAGTGCTCGGTCACGCGGCGGGCGAGCAGCGTGATGCCGTAGCCATCGAAAAGCACGTGGTGGGCGGCCAGCACCCACACCGCGACCGGCTGCACGTCAGTATCCAGGCTAGTGAGCAGCAGTTGTTCGCGCAGTAGCCGCGATTCCAGGGTAATGCGCGGCAGATACTCGGCGCGCAGCTGCTCGGCCAGCTGGCGGTCCGAGTTGCCGGTGAGCTCCCCGCGCAGCACCCCCGGAGGCAGCAGCCGCGGCGCGGACGGGACGGCCGGGCCTTCACCAGATACCAGCGCCATGAGCTGCGCATCAAAGCGATATCCGAGCCACGGAATCTCCGCCAGGGTGCGTTGCACCGCCTCGGCCAGGGTGGCGGCGGAGATGCGGCCACGGAAAACCACGGCGTCACCGACGGAAAAGTCCGCGGAGCCGGGGGCGGCGAGTTCTGCGTGGACCATACCGGCCTGGGCGTCGGTCAACGGCACGGTGCGCACGGTGTCGGGGGCGAGAGTCATGATCGGTCCTTCGAAAAGCTGCGGCGGGGAGGTGGGCGTTAACGTACCGGGGCTGCGTCCAGCACGGTCGCGATCAGGGCTTCGATGTTTTCGCTGGCGGCCAGTCGCGGGAAGTCGACATTCGCGCCGGCGGCACGCCAAGTCTCCACCAGGTTCATCAGGCGGATCGAGTCGATGCCCAGGTCCGCCAGGGCATCACCGGGTTCGACCTCTTCCGCCAACAGGCCCGCGCAGGCTGAAAGGTCGGCCAAGATGCGCGCTTCGGTGAGTTCTGCGGTGCTCATGCGTGGGCCTTTCGGTGTTCGGACGGCTGGGCGGTGTCGGTGCCCGCGGCGAGGATGGAGTCGAGAATTTCGCCTGCGCGCACTGCCACGTTGGACAGCAGCGTCGCAGAGATCCCGTGCTGGTGTTCGGTCTGCCCCACCAAGAAGAGCTTCGCGTCGTCAGGCAGGACCGTGTGCGCACTGTAGTCGCGGCGGGCCGTGGGACGCCCGAGGTCGTCCCGCACCAGCATTCCGGCATGGCTGCCCAGCAGCGTGGTCGGGTCCAGGGCGCGGTATCCGGTGGCGAAGATCGCCACATCAACCTCGAGCGTCCCGTCGCCGTCGCCCAGCCCCTCGTCCAGGCCCAGCTGCACCCCGGGGGTCCCGTAGTCTTCGCGCACCGAGTCCACCCGTGCCGCCCGGTGCCAATTCAGCCGCTGCGCACCCAGCCACTTGTCGCGGTACTCCAGATCGTAGAGCGCGGCAATGGTGTTGGGGTTGACCACGGAATTGTTGGTGTTCCGGTGAGCCTCGGTGAGCTCCTGGCGCACCTGGGGGTCTGCCGCATACAGCTCGTCCACGGCCAGCGGATCGAAAATCCGGTTGGCGTAGGCCGACGCGTCCGAGGGAATCAGGCCGAATCGGGAGATCACCGAATGGATCTGCGCTTGCGGGCAGCGGTGGTACATCTGCTCGATGACCTCGGCCGCGCTCTGCCCGCCGCCAATCACCGCGACGGAACGGACGGCCGCGGTATCCAGTACGGCGGCGCGTTCCAGGAACTCGGCGCTGTGCCAGACACGCGCACCGGAGCGCACGCCGGAGGGAAAGACCGGTTGCAGCCCTCCGGCGAGCACCACATGCCGGGCAGCCACCGTGCGCACTCCCGACTCATCGGCGATATCCACTTCATAGCCGGTGATGCGCCCGCCGCTGGTGCGCGGCACCACTCGGACCACTTCGGACGAGTACCGCACGTAGTCCGACAGCTGCTCGGCGGCCCATCGCAGATAGGCCACGAACTCGATGCGCAGCGGTGCCATGGAGCCGCGATTGAAGAAGTCCTCCAGCCGTCCCTGGGTGTGCAAGAAATTCATGAAGGTCAGCTCGCTGGTGGGATTGCGGAAGCTGGCCAGGTCCTTGGCGAATGCCACCTGCATGCTGGCATCCTCGAACAGCAGGTTCTTGTGCCAGCCGGGCTCGCTGGCACGGTCGAGGAACAGTGCTTTCAGACTGGGCTCGGTCCCGACAGCGCGGTTGTGCTCGTGGATGGCGGTGGCCAGGGCCATGTTGCTCGGTCCGAATCCCAGGCCCACAACGTCGTAACTCTGGTCGGCGGTTATCTCGGGGCGGCTCATGCTTCTCCTTGCGATGGGTTGGCGCCGGGGCGCAGGGTATTGCGGCTGATCTTGCCAATATGGGTCTTGGGCAGTTCGTCGACTACGGTGATGACATCCGGTATATGGTGTTCTGCGAGATGCTCGGTGCGCATCCAGGCCCGCAATGTCTTGGCACGGGTAGGGGTGGTATGGTCGCGCGGCACCACGTAGGCGTGCGTTCGTTCGCCCAGCGCCTCGTCCGGTACTCCGATGACCGACACATCGTGCACTGCGGGGTTTCGCAGCAGCACGGCCTCGATCTGCTCCGGGCTGATCTTCTCGCCGCCGCGGTTGATAACGTCCTTGGTCCGTCCCACCACGCTCAGGTAGCCGCGGGCGTCTTTCACCACGATGTCACCGGAGCCGTAGAAGCCGTCCGGGGTGAAGGACTGGGCGTTGGCCTGCGGGTTGTTGTAGTAGCCGCGGAAGGTGTACGGACCGCGCACCCAGAGGTTGCCGGGGGTGCCGTCCGGCACCGGATTCCCCTCGGAGTCAAGCACCAGCACTTCGTCGGCCACGCTCATCGGCTTGCCCTGGGTGGAAACGACGGTCTCCAGGTCGTCGTCCAACCGGGTATAGCAGACCAGGCCCTCCGCCATCCCGAAGACCTGTTGCAGTGCGCAGCCTAGTTCCGGGGTCACTCGTTCGGCGACACCGCGGGCCAGCTTGGCGCCTCCCACCTGCAGCAACTGCCAGCTGGACAGATCGTAGCGATGCTTCTGGGAGGAGTTCAGCCAAGCCAGGGCCAGCGGCGGCACTGCCGCCACCACGGTGACCCGGTGCTCAGCCACGAGGCTGAAAATCCTCTCGGCACTGCCGTCCACGGCGCAGATCACTGTCCCGCCGGTGGCGAATACTCCCATGTAGCCTGGCGAGCTAGCGGCGAAATTGTGGGCCAGCGGAATCCCGGAAAGGTAAACGGTGTCATCGTCCAGGTGGCAGATCTGCGCGGATCGTTCGAAAGAATAGGCGTAGTCGCGGTGTGTTTTCGGGATCAGCTTCGGCCGGCCAGTGGTGCCACCAGACAGTTGCAGGAATGCCACGGCATGCGCGGGGCGGGGGCAGCCCGCGCGTGAGACTTCCCAGCCGTCGGCCAGCAGATCCAGGCCTTGCTCGTACAAGGCCTCAGCGTGCAGGAGCGACAATGAGGGCAGCCGGCTGGTAATCTCTGCGGAGAGTTCCTGCGGATCCATTCCAGGGATTTGCTTGCTGGTGATCAGCATTTGCGCCTGCGAGGAACGGACAAGATGCTCCAACTCGCTCGCGCGGTGCGAGTGCACGGCGAAGACCGGGATGGCCCCCACTGAGATGACCGCGTACACGGCATCAAAGAATTCAAGCACATTGGGCACGTGGATGATGACTCGATCGCCCGCGTTGATTCCCCGGACAGAGAGCGTGGCCTGCGAAACATCAACGCGACTGATCAGTTCGGCGTAGCTGGCTACTCGTTCCCCGTCGATCACCGCGGGGTGGTCTCCCCTGCGCAGGGCAGTTTCACGCAGCACGCGGTCCAGCGTCCGACCGCCCCAGAAGCCGGCGGCAATATACCGCTCGGCGAAATCGGAAGGGTAGGGAATGACGCCCTGCAGCATCGGATCATCGACGACTAGTGGTTGTTTCATCGGTTGCTTCCTTCGCGGTCAACGCCCAAGGCGCAAAGCATGGTTCGGAATTTCGCTGCTGTTTCGCTGTGTTCATCGAATGGGTCCGAATCCGCGACGATGCCCGCGCCGGCATGCAATTTCGCCCGGTTGCCGGTGAGCATGGCGCTGCGCAGCAGCAACGCCCATTCGCCTTCACCGTCTTGGTTCATCCATCCCACCAATCCGCCGTAAAATCCCCGGTCCTCTGGTTCCAACTCTGAAATCAGTGCTTGGGCGACAGCAGTAGGAGACCCGCAGATGGCAGGCGTCGGATGGATGGCCAGCGCGGCGTCCAGGGATCCGAGCCCTTTATACAGGGAGGCGCGAATCAGGGTGCCGAGGTGCCACATTTGCCCGGTGGGCAGTAGATCCGGGAGGGAAGGCACGATCAAGTCCTTGGCGACGCTGCGCAACGCCTGAGAAATATGTTGAACAACAAACGCGTGTTCCGCCAGATTTTTCGCGGATCCGGCTAGAACTGCCGCAGCCATCTGGTCCTCGGTCCGGTTCGCGAGTCGCGGAGCTGATCCAGCCAACGGATGGCTGGTCAACTGGCCGCGGCGCACTCCCGCGATGAGTTCCGGACTGTTACCGACGATGCTTGTCTCATCCTGAGGCAGGCTGATCGTGAAACTGTGCCCGGCGGGATTCTGCTGGTACAGCTGCTGCCAGACCGCTTCGGGCTTCCAGTCTTCGTCGGCGAAAACTTCCAGCGACCGAGCGAGTACGACTTTTTCCACGCCGCCTGTTTTGATCTGGTCAATGGCAGCGCCAGCTGCGCAGATAAAGGTTGGGTTGTACTCGCCAACGACTTCGGTGACCGTCGACGTGTCATTCCCATAGTGCATTAATCCACGCATCGGCAGGTCTTCCACGTTCTGCGGGACAAAGAGATAAGGGTCGGCAGAGCGGTCGAACGGCACAACCCCTGCCAGGATGCTTCCCTGAGGTTGCTCGGCAAGCAATTGGCGTGCGGCCGGCCCGAGACCCAAGCGTCGTGCCCTCTCAACGTCCAGGATCGCCTTGGTGCCATGACCGATCAAGGCACGGCCGTAGGAGGCAAACCTGAATGTAGCGGCCTCGGTTCGTGGTGCAGGAGCCGACGGATCTTCGTTTGCGATTACTTCGTGATGGCTTTCCAGCAGCTGGGTCTTCATGCTCTTGCGTCCTTGGAGGGTAGAGAAGTTGATTCGTGAAACTGCAGCGGTTCTAGGAAAGTGTTGCTCCGCCATCGACTGTCAGTTCAATTCCAGTCAGGTGCTTGGCATTCGCCGATAGGAGGAATGCCACCGAATCGGCGATATCTTCTGGATCGGCAATCCGGCCGAGCGGGATACCGTTCCTGAATTGAGCCGGATTTCCGGCAACCGATGCCCGGTTCATTTCCGCTTCACCGTTCATGCCGAGCAGCATGGCCGTCCGAGTGGATCCCGGGCTGACAACATTGGCGCGGATGCCGTGGGCAGCAAGTTCCAAGGAGAAACAACGCGTGACCATCGTCGCGGCCGCTTTGGAGGCGCAATACCCAGCCATGCCGTAGCGGGGCGTACGTCCTGCGTTGGAACTGACTGTCACGATACTGCGGCTGTTGCCGGGATCCTGGTCTCGCTGGTCGATCATGAGACGAGCAACCAGCTGTGTCATTCGGAATACCGATTGCGCGTTAACTGATTGCATGTGCTCCCACTGCTCCGGCTGGAGGTCGAGGAGTTTCCCCGGGTGCAGTACCCCAGCCACATTGACCAGGCCTTCCAGAACCTGCCCACGTTCAATCCGGTGTTCGATGGCGGCTTCGAGTTCGCTAATTCCCTCCGGTGAACTGATATCGGCGGTCAATACATCGTCACCGGCCCGGTCGGTGGCAAGCACCGAGTAGCCGGAGTCCCCGAGCTTGGCAGCCACCGCACTTCCAATTCCGCCGGAGGCGCCGGTGACCACGATCAGCGGTTTCGCGACCACGTCGTTCATCGAGTCGCAACCAATGCGGCCTGCATCTGTTTAAGAACCGTCGCCGAGTTGACTACAGAGGCACAACGCCCGTAGCCGTAGTTGATAGCCATTTGATGTTCTTCCAAGGAAAAGTCCGCTTGCGCATCAGCAATGAAAAATGGCTGAATATCGCGCATGAAAGCGTCCAGAGCGGTTGTCAGGCAACCGATATGCGCATACACACCGGTGATAAGCAATTGGTCTCGACCGGCTTGGCGCATCCATTCCTGGAGTTCGGTCTTGGCGAATGCGCTGTAGCGCCATTTCGTGAGGACCAGGTCCCCGGTTCGCGGTGCAAGCTCCTGGGTAATTTCTTCCCGACCGTCATTGGTCAACCCCGTACCCCAAAAATCGGTGAGCAGAGCCCGATCCGCGGGCTTTTGATTCGGCGGCTGAGCTGTGTAGACCACTGGCACGCCAGCATCATCAGCAGCATCGCGAAGAGCCCGAATATTTTTCAGCGTAACTCGGATTTGCGACCGCGGATCTTCGTGGTCGAAAGCCTCGATAAAGTAGCGTTGCATGTCATGAATTAGCAAGACCGCACGTTGCGCGTCCGCCTTCCAAGTCACTCGTGGTTCCGGCAACTGTCCGTCCGGTAGTCGATATCCCGGAATCGAGGGAAGTCCCACTTCGTCACCTTTCGCGTATGTATTCGGTTGTGGTCTGAGCGACCACGATTCGCAACCTTACATGAGGCTAACCTAATTAAGCAACGAGAACGTAACCTATGATCACGTCGATCAAGAATTTCCCATCCCTTGATAGCGCAAAAGTTCCCATTCAAAGTAATGCAATATTCAGTTCTTACTAAGTACATCAACCGACGTTTTGAAAAATATACTGACGATCAATAGTGTGTCGGCGGACTCAATCGGCTACAACAACCCCGAATAGCATTAGGTTGATATGTTGTAATTACTCTACAAAGTCGTGGATTCCGAGATTCTTCAGCGCCTCGGCAACTCGGAGCAGGGGCGCCGAGCACCCGCAAAAGAATGGCTTCGACCCCTACGAAAAACCACGGCCTAGGCGGCGCGCGATCAAGCCCTCGTCAGCCCCGCGGCAACAGGAAGCCCGCCCCGCGACACGCAACACGCGCAACGTGCGACAGCCGGGAATATCTCCCCGCAACAGGGCCGCGCATACGCATACAGTTAGGCCGACCAGGCCTCACCATCACGCGCCGGCATTTCACGCGATCCCTTGCCCAAAAAGCCGCACGGTGGCGCAAGGAGGTTCGGACGCACCGCCGAGAATGCTGAATCATTGAACGGTAGTTAATTTTCTAGAAGCTTGAAATACCCTGATTTATACTAAATGAATGATTAAACTTAGAGGGATCGCAAAAGTCGCAATCGGCGCCGTCGCTGCCGCGGCGCTCACCGTACCGCTTGCCGCTCCAGCCTCAGCCGAAACGCCACCTCCTGAAGCACCGGCCGGCCTGACATGCTTCGCCGACATGACCCGGGCAGACACAGAGTTTCCGGGAACCTTGCGCGGAGTCCAATACGGCTCCTTGCCGGGATCGAGTGCAGGCGGCCCGGGCATCGACGCTTTCGTCAACGTCAATCCGGTGCAGCACACTGGACTTGGCTTCAACCCGAAAGCGATCGTCAAGAAAAACGGTCACGACTCGGTGCTATATGCGACCAGCCCATCCGGCACCCTCTATGTGGTGGACGGGGACGACTCAACCGCGGTCAATAAAACGTGGGGCGGCATCCGCACGATGACCGACGTTGTCGTCACCGACAAGTTCGACACCGCCACCGGCGTCACCTATACCTATGCGATCACCGACCAGGGCGCCCTCATGCGCTACACCCAGTCGAAGGGCGTCGCGAACATGTACGGAACAGTTCAGGTGTCCCCGCGCGGATGGTGGCCGCTCAAGGGCTTCAGCTACTGGATGACGAAGCCTCTATCCAACGGCGACCAGGCAGACGTCTTTCTCGCGAATGCCGCCGACGGCCGCCTGCTGGAGTACACGATCCCCCGGGCGACGCCGACGAAATGGAGCTCAAAGGTAGTCCGATCCGCCACGTGGCAGAACTTCGTATCCTTCTCCACTGGAAACTGCACCGACAAAACGGGCAACCGAATCCGGACCGCCCCGTTGCTCGCAACGACAAAGACCGGCGACGTGTGGCTCTACTATGTCAGCAAGTCGTCCCCGGATGCCCTGCCCACGGTCACCCAGGGCACACGCGTCCTGACCGGATTCACCAACTCCTACTCCGGCTAGGGATTCCCGCAGCTTGCTTCGCAGGAAAAAGCCGGAGCCGTTCCTTCGATGCTTGCGCACCAAGGAAACGACTCCGGCTTCCGTGCAGGCGGACTAGTGTGTCAGCGCCCGCGCTTTATGAAGGCGTTGACGTCGTCGCTGTTGAACAGGTCCGGAACGGTCCAGCCATCCAGGTTGTATTCGCCCATGCACTGTTCGACCATGCCGTTCATCAGGGGGACGGCGCCGGACTGCTTGGCGTGCATCAGCATCTCGATGCGCACGTTCTCGTGGTTGCCCGAGTAGTTGCGCTCGTAGAGCTCGCGGCGGCCGCCGAATTCGGAGCCGGCTAGCGGGAGAGGAAGCCCAGCAGCAGGTCGTTGACCTCCTTGGCATGGGTCCACAGCAGCCCGTGCGGCGCGCCCTCGACCTCGTGGTACTCGGCGGCCGGCAGCGCCGCGGCGAAGCGCCGTCCGGTGACGTCGATCGGCAGGATCTGGTCCGCGGTGCCGTGCACGATCAGCGCCGGCACGTCGATCTTGGGGATGTCTTCGCGGAAGTCGGTGACCCAGGTCAGCTGGGCGGCGACCGAGGCGTAGGGCGAGGCCGCGTAGGCCAGCGCCTTGTTCGCGGCCAGCCCATCCTCGCTCAGCCGGCTGCCCAGGAACGTCTCGGTGTTGAAGAAGTTCTGGAAGAAGCCGGTGAAGAACGCATAGCGGTCCTTCTTCACTGCCTCCAGCATCGGGTCGAAGACCTCCTGCGGCACCCCCTCGGGGTTGTCCGCGGTCTGCAGGATGAACGGTTCCAGCGACCCCAGGAACGCGGCCTTGGCGATGCGCCCGGAACCGTAGGTGGACAGGTAGCGCGCCACCTCGCCGGTGCCCATGGAAAAGCCCACCAGCACGGCATCCTGCACGTCGAGGGTTTCCAGCAGCGTGTTCAGGTCGGCGGCGAAGGTGTCGTAGTCATAACCCGTGGTGGTTTTGGAGCTCTTGCCGAAGCCCCGGCGGTCGTAGGTGATGACCCGGTAGCCGGCACCGAGCAGCGCCGCGGTCTGCAGTTCCCAGGAGGATCCGTCCAGCGGATAGCCGTGGATCAGCACCACCGGCTGCCCGGAACCGTGGTCCTCGTAGTACAGCTCGATGTCGGTGGTGTTCTCTGCTGCCACTTTCACGGTTGCCATGCTGGCCCTTTCGCCGACGGGGTGTGCGGCGGTTTGCCGCGCTGCCTCCCACGCTAGGCATCGGCGGGTCCGGCTGGCAAGGGTTTGGCGCGAAGCGCCAGCGGGGCCTCAGTTCAGATAGGTGCACGCGACGCTGAAGGCGGTGCGCTCCAGCAGCGTCAGCGCGGCAGCGTCAGCTGCCGTCGGCGGGAAGAATCCGAGGAGGCTGATGCCGCTCGGGACCTGGAGGTCTTCGACGACGGGCCGGGCCTGGCCGACAGCGATTCCGTGGTTGAACAAAAATTCGGCGAAGCACTGGAGCAGGCATGAAGCAGCCTGGCCCGGGCAGGGCAGCGACAGGTCCGATGCAACGGGCCGCACCGGGGTGCGGCCCGTTGCAGGCAAGGTCTAGAGCAGCACCGCACCCAGCACCAGCACGGTGCCAAATGCCGCGGTGCCCTGGATGGCGGTCGCCACGCTCAAGGTCTTGTACGCGGTGATGACCGGAATCCGGCTGAGTTGCGAAACAACCCAGAAGTACGAGTCGTTTGCATGCGAAACAACCATTGCACCGGCACCGACAGCCAGCACGGTAAGCACCATGCCCAGCTGCGAATCCAAGCCAAGCGAACCGAGCATCGGGGCGACCAGAGCAGAAGTGGTCACCATTGAAACGGTGGACGAGCCCTGCGCGGACTTCAGCGCAGCAGCGATCAAGAATGGCACGGCCAGGCCCAAGCCCAGTCCGCTGAGTGAATCGGAAAGGATCGTGGTCAGGTCCGAAGCGGCCAGTACCGCGCCGAAGCCAGCGCCGGCGCCTGTGATCAGCAAGATCGGAGCGGCGGTGCGCACCGCTTCATTCATCTGCTCATTGAAGTCCGACAGCTTGTTGCCACCGCGCAACAGGAAGGTCGCGGCAAACAGGCCGAAGATCAGCGCGATAACCGGAGTACCAAGGAAGGAAAGGATCTCAAGTGCCGTTCCCTCGCCAATAGGGTGCGATGGCAGCTTTGCAATGGAGGCGGCACAGATCAGTACCAGGGGAACAAGGATCGGCATGAATGCCATCGCCGGGCTAGGCAATTTGCCGAAGCTTGCACGCAGCTGCTCGTAGTCGAGTTCGGCGATGTCATTCTCGTCGTCGCTGGGCAGCGGGGTCCACTTGGACTTGTTGAACCGGCTGGCGTAGGCCAAGCCTGCAAGGGCCGAGATCGCGGCAACTGGCAGTCCGACTGCAATGATCAAACCCAGATTCTCGGCAATGCCGATGCTTTCTGCAGCAGCCAACGGGCCCGGAGTTGGCGGCACCATCGTGTGGGTGGCATACAGGCCGGTCATCAGCGCGATAGAAGTCGCCAGCGCCGAGACACCGGTGCGCAAGGTGATGGCTTTGCGAAGGGAGTTGAGGACCACGTAGCCCGAGTCGCAGAAAACCGGAATGGAAACGATGTAGCCGATGATCGACAGGGTCAGGTTGGGGAATCGTGTACCCAGAACCTTGATCAACGCATCTGCCATGGAGATGGCAGCACCGGATTTCTCCAGAATGACGCCGATCATCGTGCCGAAAAGGATCACCAAGCCGATATTGCCCATGGTGCTGCCGAAGGCCGTGGTGACCGTCGATGCTACTTCAGCCAGCGGGATGCGGTAGGCAAAGGCGGCAAGGATCGCGGCGCCTATGAGGGCAAGGAAGGGGCTGATCTTGAAGCGTGCGGTGACCATCACGATGGCCACTACAAGGATCAGCAGAACAAGTAGTTCATACACGGTAAGTTGGCTCCTTTGCCAATATCGGTAGTTCTCTGCGCCCGGCCCACCTTGGCGCAACCGGCGGATCAGCCCTGTCGGCAAAGCTGCTCAAAGCTTTGCCCATTGGTTTAGATACCGCCGTGCCTCCACGGATTTCAGGCGCAAAAATCGATCATCCTGCCAATATTAGGAAAAACTGTACATAATACCTATGGGCGCAAGACCATATTTTCCCAGAATCGATAGCGGCTGATGTGTGCAAATAGCCCGCTAAGTGCAGTCCAGAGGCCACCACCGCGGTTCTCGGGAACTAGAAAATATGCAGTTGGCCCAAGGCCACTCTCGCGTAAATCGCGTGCTGGACTTTCAGGGACTCGCTGGAATGCCGGATGTCCACACCGCTGACCTGGCTGATCCGTTCCAGCCGCTGCACCAGAGTGTTGCGGTGGATATGCAGATCCTTGGCCGCTTGGCTCATCGACGCAGCCGTCGAAACTACCAAGAGGGTCTTGGCCTGTTCCTCGTTTAGCTGTTGGGCTGGAGCAGCCGCATGTTCCAGGCTGCGCGCTGGGGTGCGGGCGATAGCCACCGCTATTTCCCGGCTCCACATCCGGCGTTGGGCCTTGCGCGGCACGAGCGCCGGATAGCCCAGCAGCACGCGCAGCGCTTCGGTCTCGGCCATGAGATCCGCTGCCTTCTCCACCGGCATGGACACGAGGAACCGTTCTCCGTCCATGAGTTCTGCAGCGAAAGCCGGACCTTGGGCTGTGCAAATCCTCCAGTACGCACCGGAAAGGCTGATCCAAGACGTGCGGTGATGTTCCTTGGCTGGTTCTTCAAGCAACGGATTCTCGGAACTTCGCGGGAACCAGGCTTCGATGCGTTTCGGCCCGCGCAAGCCGTTGGCCGCCAGCGAGCGGTCGATGACTTCGGGGGCAACGCGGCCTGCGATCAGCGCAGAAATGATGTCGCGGGCTTCGGTCTCGCGGCGCGCACTGCGCGAGTGCTCGTAGTCCTGTGCGAAGAGCAATTGCACTGTCAATGCAATCAGGCCGGCCAGCGGCTCCACCTCATGCGGAACACCGGTCACGCCGACAACTCCGCACAGCTGGCCGTTCAGCGTCAGAGGGACATTGACCCCTGGCTGCATTCCAGCGGAACCGTCAGCCAGGCTGACCCGGATGATGCCGTTGCGGCTGATCGCCTCGGCGCTGCCTTCGTGGCGGGTACCGATTCGCGCGGCATCGGTCGAAGCAATGATGACTCCGTGCGCATTCATGATGTTCACGTTGCGGTTGATGGTTGGAGCGATCGTGTCGACGACCTTTTGCGCCAACGCGCTGGCCAGCCGGGGTTGCTCCTTTTGATTCATGACTTCATCCTAGCCGCCGGCTTCAACGCATACGCGGATGCCCAAAACAACTACGAAAGGTCTTAGCCTCCCATACGTCGAGATGCTAGGCTCACTGAAGCAAGTTCTGCCCACGGAAGGTTAATCATGAGTTCAGCTATCAGCTATCTGACCGGAGGATTTTTGGTAGCGCTGCTCGTGACGTTAAATATGACCTGGAGCCAGCAACTGCCCGGCCTACTCGGTTTCGTTGCAGTTCTGCTCAGCTTCCTCGGGTTGGCCAGCTGCATTGCGTATGCAACACGTTTGAGTCCGAATACCAATAATTAAAAAGTAACGCTCGAAACGCAAAATCGCAGGCCACCCTCAAATTCAGAGTCGAGGTGGCCTGCAGATCATGGCTTGCCAATAGAAAGCTACTTGCTGTTCTCGGCCGCCGCGCGCTCTTTCTCTATTGCCTGCACCTGGGCGACCAAGTCAGGGGCAAAGGCATAGAGCTTTCCGTCGGCTTGGTGGACCCAGAATCGTCCGCAGAGATCAGTAGTGCGCTCTTGGGCATTGTCTGGCCACCACTCTGCATCCAGGGTTCTCGTTGTGGATATTTCTTCTGCTTCCAGATCCTTGGTACGCGGGTCGGAAGCGTAGGCCCGAGCCAATTCTTCATCGGTTGGATCTCCGACTTGGCTCAAAGTTGTGCACTGGCCATCGCTGAGTTTGCCTTCATAATCCATTACGAAAATACGTTCGTTGCCTGTGTTGCGTTGCACCAGCTCGATATTGGTTCCGCCGTCTGGAACCCAGTTCGGCAAGAGGCCATTTGCAACAGCTTCGCTGGAGGATTCCGCTGTTCTAGTGGTGGATTCATCCAGCTTGTCCGACAACAGATCGCTGACACTGCATCCAGATAGCAGTAGTGCAGAAATGATGCTCAGTGAGCCAACGGCGAGGTACCTATTCTTGTTCATGATTCAATCGTAGAAATTCACCCGCAACTGAACATCGGCATGCTGGGGTAACTCCGCGCAGCCGGTCTCAACCTCTCGGCTGAGACCTCAGCCAGCGGCATGGTTCCAGAGCCGGGGCATCGGATGGGGTCCAGCGCGCCTAGGCTGGCACTGGCCATTGCACCAGAAGGGAATCGAGCAGCCATGAGATCCACGCCAAGCATTGCAGTCACCGGCTCCAACGGAGCGCTCGGATCCCTGGTGGCCCAGGATCTCGCCCATCTCGGGATCGCCCAGCGCCTGCTGGCGCGCACGCCGTCGAAGGCCCCGGATCTGCCCGATGCCGAGGTGCGGCAGTTCGATTATGGCGACCAGTCCGCCAGCGCCGAGGTCCTTGACGGCGTTGAGGTGCTCTTCATGGTCTCCGCCCCCGAGGGCCCGCGGCGGATGGATCTGCACCGTGCCTTCATCGACGCGGCCAGCAAGGCCGGGGTGAAGCATGTTGTCTATACGTCCTTTTCCGCCGCGTCGCCCGATGCGCAGTTCACCCTGGCCCGCGAGCACCACGCCACCGAGCAATATCTGGAGGACTCCGGGGTGCGCTGGACCTTCCTGCGCGACAGCTTCTACCAGGACCTCATGCCGGACCTTGCCGGGCAAGACGGGATCATCCGCGGACCGGCAGGCGAGGGACGCTTCGTCCCGGTCGCCCGGGCCGACGTGGCGCGGACTGCGGCCGCCGTGCTCGCGGATCCGGCGGATCGTGTTCCACAATGAAACCATCGAAGAAGCCTACGCCTCGCGGGCTGCTTTTGGGGCACCGGTCTGGCAGTTGGGCGCCTGGGTCAGCACCTACACGGCCATAGCCAGCAATGCGATGTCAAAGGTGAGCAACCACGTCGAAATCATCACCGGCACCCCGCCAATCTCTCTCGAGGAGTACCTGCGCGCCGCCGGCTGATGCCGAACGTACCGGCTACCTCAGGTACGTGCGCGCCACGCTGAATGCGGTGCGCTCCACCAGCGACAAGGTCTGCGCGGAGAGCTCTGCCAGGGTTGCCGGCCCCGGGGCGATGGAATGGGCGGCCAGGATCCCGGACTCCTCCAGCTGCTCGTCCGGCAGGTCCACTGAGCCGGCGACCACGATCACCTCGGCGTTCTCGCCGGCCGCCTGCAGCACCCCGGACACCACTTTCCCGTCCAGCGACTGCGAATCCAGCCTGCCTTCTCCGGTCAGCACCAGATCCGCGCCCTGCAGGATGCCGTGGGCGCCGAGCACTTTGGCCACCAAATCCCATCCGGGGACCAGATCCACCTGGAAGTAGGATCCGAGGCTGATGCCCAAGCCGCCGGCCGCGCCCATGCCCGGCTGCTCGCGCACCTTGCGCCCGGTATCGGCCTCCAGCACATCGGCCAGCCGGGCCAGGCCGGCATCCAGGAGCTGCACCTGCTCCTGACTGGCGCCCTTCTGCGGACCGAAAACCGCGGCCGCGCCCTTGGCGCCGAGCAGCGGGTTGGTGACATCGCAGGCGATCTGCCATTGGACGTTCGCCGCCCGTGGGTCAAGCCCCGAAGCGTCGATGGCGGCCAGGTTCTGCAGCGTTCCGCCCCCGGCGGGCAGCTTCGCGCCGTCGGCGTCCAGGAAGCTGGCACCGAGGGCAGCGAGCAACCCGGTGCCGCCGTCGGTGGTGGCCGAGCCGCCCAAGCACAAGATGATCTGCGAAACGCCCAGTTCCAGGGCCCGGGAGACCAGCGCTCCCAGGCCGTAGGTCGTTGCCTCCAGCGGCCGGCGTTCGACGTCGCTGACCTGCGGCAGGCCGGCGGCTTCGGCTGCTTCGACCACGGCGATCTTCCCGTCGGCCGATAGCCCCAGCCTGGACTCGACAGGGCGGCCCAGGGCGTCGGTGGTCTGCACGCTGATTGCTTCGGTGCCCCAGGCATCGATCAACGCTTCGAGGGTGCCTTCTCCGCCATCGGCGAAGGGCACCGCGGTGATCTCGACGTCGCGCTTGCGGCTGGCCGCTCCCTTGGCGAAGCCGTCGGCAAGGGCCGCGGCCACTTCGCTGGCTCGCGCACTGCCCTTGAAGGAATCAGGCACGATGGCCACGTTCAACGGACGGGTAGCTGCGGGCGCTGGCTTCTGCATTGGAGTCATGCTTCCCAGCATAGGGAGAACCGGATGGCGAGCCTATGGAGATTTGACCAAATTTCGCTCGGGGCCACCCGTGGATCTATGTGCATTTCGCCCAACCGCGTTCTGTGCGGCCTGCCTGTGCCGAAGCATCGAATATGCGTAGCTGAGCCAAAGGGCCGGCACAGAAACCGCCAGTAGTGTTGTAAACACCTCTTGAAGGTGCGAGTGATGATCGTAGGAGTTCCCGTTGGAGATTGCCCAACGGGAACTTCTCTTTAAGCTATTTTGGCTTCGCTGCACTCTTCGATCGAGCTGTTGAAGCGATTCAGGTACTTGACGAACTGCCCGATGCCCGCAGGGCGCCAATCCCCAGGGTTTGTTCCAGCGAGGCGATGGACAGCGCACGGGAATCCGGCAACCGCTCAGCGCCCATGGCGGTCAGACAGATCTTGCGGGCAACATTTCCCTGGGGATCTGCAATGCGTTCCAAGTATCCTTCCTGATGGCCGCAGTCGCTTGGCGCTGCAGGGTTGAATGATCCAGGCGCAGGGCATTGCTCAGTTCACCAGCCGGAGTTGCTGGCTAACAACAAGCATCTTGCCCGATGCATGGCCTACGCGCAGTGCATGCTTATAGCATCCACAGACTGCCGCTCTAGAGTTATAAGTACCTCATGAAGGTGCGAGTGATGACGCGGAAACTGGCACTGTCGGTCTTGCGACAGTGCCAGTTCCTGTATCCAAAACCATTTGCCTGCTTCCGGCAATTCTCGAAACCGCGAACTGCACGAGGGCCGTTGAAATTATTTCCGGCACCCTGCGACCTGCGACTCACGACAAGGAACTCTTCCTGGAGGCAACCGGCGGCACGATCCTCCCCTAATCTGCAGTCGGCGCTCAGCACCGGCATAGCTTTGCCTCCTATATTTGTAAGTACCTCATGAAGGTGCGAGTGATGATCGAGAAATCCCGGCGAAGCAATTCGCCGGGATTTCTAATTTAAAATGGCGCGACTTACTATGCTGGTGCGTATGTTCCTGTACAGAATGGGGGACCCATGCCGCCTCTGAGCAGCATCCTGTCAAGCATCAAGAATCGCCTTAGCCCGAAATATGCAGAGGAACTGTCGGTCTACGTTGTCTATGGCAAACAACCCAGCCCATTTCCAGATCTGGAACATATAGAGCCAATAATTGCGGTCGTGGCCAATGAGCGTGAATGCTTTGAGATCCAGGAAAAGTGCCCGGAAACTGAAGTCAGCTGGGAAGCCCGAACGGTGAAGAACGCTGAAGGCATGGACGTGGCAACAGGCAGCATTCTGTATCTCACGCACACTACTTTGTTGCCGTACGACGAGGATGTCGATGGGAATCCAGTCTTCGGGATCATGGGGTCTCCGCAGCCTACGGCCCTGTATTGCAGTCGGGACAGTGCTGAACAAGAAGCACCAGATCAATATCTGCACAGAGTCACCGTCGGTGAAATCAACCTTCGCGGCGTCGGAGAGCTTCTGGACACTGGCCACTGACCAATCTCCTCTCCTGCCTACCGGCGAGCGCGTACCTCCCGAATGACGGTCAGCGCCTGCGTCCGATCTGCAGCCCTGAGCCCGATTGGGCGTAGGTGCGATAACGTAGACGGGTTCCCACTTTTCTTTCCCTGGGACACCTGACGAAACGGAGCCCCGGTGAGTACCGCGACCACTGAATTGACGCCCCTGCAACGGCAATCGGTGCTGCGCACCCTGAAGACCCCGCGCCTGCTGAAAACCGAACTGCTCGCCGGCCTGGTCGTTTCCCTGGCGCTGATCCCAGAGGTCATCGCGTTCACCGTGATCGCCGGAGTGGACCCGCGCGTAGGCATCTTCGCATCGTTCACCATGTCTGTGGTCATCGCGATCACCGGCGGGCGCCCGGCGATGATTTCCGCGGCCGCCGGCGCAGTGGCACTGGTGGTTGCCCCGCTGGTGCGCACCCACGGAGTGGAATATCTCTTCGCGGCGGTGGTGCTGGCCGGCATCATCCAGGTCACGCTGGCCGTGCTGGGCGTGGCCAAGCTGCTGCGCTTCATCCCGCGCCAGGTGATGATCGGTTTCGTCAACGGCCTGGCCATCTCGATTTTCTGGGCGCAGATGCCAGAGCTGCGCAATGTCCCGTGGATGGTCTACCCGCTGGTGGTCCTCGGCGTGGCCATCGTCTGCTACTTCCCGAAGATCACCAAGGCGGTGCCGGCGCCGCTGATCGCCATCGTGGTGCTCACCGCGATCACCATCTTCGCGAAGGTCTCCGTGCCCACGGTGGGCGATAAGGGAGAGCTGCCCGATTCACTGCCGCTTTTACATCTTCCCGGGGTACCACTGAACACCGAAACCTTGAAGATCATCGCCCCCTACGCAATTGCCGTGGCCTTTGTGGGTTTGCTCGAATCGTTGCTCACAGCCAAGCTGGTCGATGACATCACCGACACCCCATCAAGCAAAACGCGCGAGTCTTGGGCGCAGGGCACGGCGAACATCATCACCGGGTTCTTCGGCGGGATCTGCGGTTGCGCGATGATCGGCCAGACCATGGTGGGCGTGAAGGTCTCCGGCGGACGCACCCGCATTTCCACCGCCTTCGCCGGCATTTTCATGCTGCTGCTAGCGGTGCTGCTGGGCGACGTGGTGGCGCAGATCCCGATGGCAGCGCTGGTCGCGGTGATGATCGTGGTTTCGGCGACCACCTTTGACTGGCACAGCATCAAACCCAGCACGCTGAAGCTGATGCCCAAGAGCGAAACCTTTGTCATGACCATCACCGTGGTGCTCACCGTGGCCACCCACAATCTGGCTATCGGCGTTGGTGTGGGCATCTTGTCCGCGATGGTGCTCTTTGCCAACCGGGTGGCCCATATGGTCGCGGTAACTCGGACCGTCACCGGCGAACAGGTGTTGTACGAGGTCAACGGAGAGCTGTTCTTCGCTTCCTCCAACGACCTGTACACCCAGTTCCACTACGCCGAAGATCCTGCGCAGATCGTCATTGACCTCAGCTCGTCGCACCTCTGGGATGCTTCGACCATCGCGGCGATGGACTCGATCCGCACCAAGTACCAGAACTATGGCAAGACCGTGGAAATTCGGGGGCTAAATGAGGCCAGCCAAAAGATGGCGGACCGGCTGGGCGGCAAGCTGAACTAGCCTGCCACTAGCCGATGGCGCGCTGGTAGAAGACGCTGTTCGGATCCAGCTGATAGTCCCCGAACGGTGGGCACAAACCAAAACCGGCGGCTTGGTACATGCGCCGGGCGGCAGTGAAGTATGGATGCGTTCCGGTCTCTAGATATAACCGAGTAAAGCCGCGTTGTGCCGCGCAGCTGATCAACTCATCAAGCAGTCGTCGACCGATCCCGCGTCCGCGGAATTCCGGAGAAACGCGCATGCTTTTCAGCTCCGCCACGTGCTCTCCCAGATCCTTAAACGCACCCATGGCAATGGCCGTTTCACCGACGCAGACCTGGAACATGAAGATGTTCTCTGTCCCTAGCTTGGTGGAATCCAAAGCGTGCCGGCTTTCGGTCGGCGCAGTGGGCTCCATGTCGGCCAAATGCTGGCGCACCATGGCCTGTATCGATTCGTCGAGCGGATCAGCTTCGACCACCTTGATATCCATGGCCCTAGCCTGCCACGCGCAGATTTCACAGCGGTGTCCGTCCTATTTCAACAATTTCGCAGCATCCTCACGCAACTGATTTTTGCGAATCTTGCCGGTGACCGTGGTGGGGAAATCTTCAACGATCTGCACATAGGCCGGAACTTTAAAGTGCGCCAATTGCCCCGCGCAGTATTCCCGCAGCGCATCAATATCCAGTGGTGCTCGTCCGGCTTTCATGCGCAGACAGGCGCACACTGCCTCGCCATACTTTTCATCGGGTACACCGATAACCTGCACGTCCTCGATATCCGGGTGCTGGTAGAGGAACTCCTCAATTTCTGCCGGGTAGATATTCTCGCCGCCACGGATGATCATGTCCTTAATTCGGCCCACGATGGTGCAGTAGCCATCCTCGCGCATCACCGCCAGATCGCCGGTATGCATCCAACCCTCATCGTCGATGGCCGCTTTGGTCTTTTCCTCATCCTGCCAATAGCCGAGCATCACCGAATAACCTCGGGTGCAGTATTCGCCGGTTTCCCCGCGCTCAAGAGTTTCACCGCTCAGCGGATCGACCACCTTGATTTCCACGTGGGGGTGCACCCGGCCGATGGTGGCCGTGCGACGCTCAAAGTCATCGTCGCTGCGGGTCTGACAAGAAACCGGACTGGTTTCGGTCATGCCGTAGGCGATAGATACCGCGCTCATCCCCATATCCTCAACGCAGCGGCGCATCACTTCTACCGGACAGATGGAGCCGGCCATAATTCCGGTGCGCAGCGCAGAGAGATCGTAGTTGGCAAACTTGGGGTGGTTTTGCATGGCGATGAACATTGTAGGCACCCCGTACAGGCCGGTGCACTTTTCCTCTGCCACCACACGCAGGGTGGTTTCCGCGTCAAAGCCCGGGGCCGGAATGATCATCGTGACACCGCGCGAGGTACAGCCCAGATTGCCCATCACCATGCCGAAGCAGTGATAAAACGGCACCGGAATGCACAGCCGGTCGTGCTCATCCAGATCGATCATGCCGGTGACCTGATGGCCATTATTCAGGATATTACGGTGGCTGAGCGTGGCACCTTTGGGGTATCCCGTGGTACCCGAGGTGTACTGGATATTGATAGGGTCTTCGGGTTTGGTGGCGGCCAGTCGAGCCGCTAGTTGCGCGTCCTGGACGGATGAACCCTCATCAAGTAGCTGCTGCCAGTCATCGGTATCCAGGTACACCACGCGTTCTAGTCCCGGAGTATCGGTGCGCGTTTGCTCCACCATTGCTCGGTAGTTGCTGGTCTTAAACTCGGTCGCGGCCATCAGCATCCGCAGCCCACTGTGGTTGACCGCGTAGGCGAATTCATGGGTGCGGTAGGCCGGGTTCACGTTCACCAAAATGACGCCAATCTTTGCCGTGGCGTATTGGGTAAAAACCCATTCGGCGCAGTTTGGTGCCCAGATTCCTACGCGATCCCCCGCATTGAGTCCCGCGGCGATCATGCCCTTGGCTAGAGAGTTGATTTGATCATCCAGCTGCTGCCAACTGAAGCGTCGCCCGCTACTAGATTCCACCAACGCCTCGGCAGTTCCCAGACGGGCCACCGTGCGCTCAAAATTAGCGCCAATCGTCTCATCTAGTAGCTTCGGTTCGCTCTCGCCCTTGGCATAGGACTTCATCTGGACACCCTTCAACCTGTTCTAAATTGTGTACTGAGTCACATTTTAGACAATAGTCCGGGGCCATCAACCTGCCAACTATCAGCCGGCAGCCTTCTGGAGCAACGCGCGAATCTTCTCTTCGGTGGCATCGTCAAGTGAGGTGATCGTCCAAGCCACAGGGTGCATGTGCGCACCTTCTTCAAACGCCGGGTTCACTACTTCACCAAAACCAAAGACCACATATTCCTTGTCTGGCTTGATGTAGCAGACATCCTTTCCGTCTTTAACGTAGAACGGCAGGCCCCAGCGAACGATTGGTTCAAGCGAAGGAGCGCTCTGGCTAATCAGCTCGTGCAAGCGCAGCGCAATCTGGCCATAAGGTGCTGGCGCCGAACCGAGTTTGTTGCGAACTGCCTCATCGCCCTTTTTGCCAAAAATCATCGTCGTATCTCCTCTAAAGTCTTACCGAAAAGCGCAGATTTTGCGCCGTCATCGTGTGGCCAAACCGTGACTTTCTGGCCACTACCTAACGATCCCATAACCATCGGCCCGAAGGCCATAAAACCGCGCAAATTCAGTCCAAACCGTCGGTGGGCAGCAGGAAAATTTAAGCATGACACATCCATATTTTGAACCCGATGACGATGATGAACATCGCCTACCGCTGGACCCGCCTGCCACACGCAGCGAGTCACAGTCAGACTCCTTCTTCACCGACCACCTAGAGCACCAGATGTTCTACGGACCAATGAAGGAACTAGTTGATGAGCTCTTCAACGCCGGTCCGCTCAACGGCCCTGGTGATGGTCTGGCTCGACTAGAGAAAGTTCAGAAGCTGGACAGCATGCTCTCCGCGGTCAGCGCCGCGATCATGGCCGACAGTGTGGAACAGGTTGCTCAAGCTTTCGCCGAGGACACCGTCACCAAACCCCACTTTGAAACCGAGCAGGAACGACGCGAACGGCTCAGCGCGAACTACTACCGCGTTGATCCAACCAGTGACCAGGTCATCACCTCCAACTTTGTCGCTGAAGCTGCGATCGCGCTTCGAGAAACAACCGAAAAGGCTCGCGGACGCATGTTCACGGCCAAAGGGCTGCGCCACGTTTGCCCAGAAACCCTTCAGGCCTTGGCCGCTGGACAGATCACTGCGGCCGCAGCGCGGGCCATGGTGAAGTATTCGCAGGACCTGACGCAGGAACAGATCAACCTGATGCAGGAGAATCTGTTGCCCATTGCGGCTACCGCTAGTGATGAGACCATCACGCAGCGCATCCGTCGCTTCCATGATCAGGTCCGCCCGGAGTCCGCGGACGCTCGCCACAAGAAAGCCGCGGATGCTAGAAAGGTAAGTAGCTGGGATTTGCAGGATGGGATGTCCGCGTTGAAGCTCGTGGCACCAAGCGTCAATGTGAAGTCTATAGTGAACACGCTCAAGTACGAGGCCACCTTGCATAACGATCCCGAAGACACCCGCACTCAAGCACAGCTAGAAGCAGACATCTTCTGTGATGCGCTGATCAATGGATGGCCCACCACCAATGGCACACCGCTCAAGCCTCGGGTAGTCGTCACGATCCCTGCCCTGCAGATGATTGCCAATCCAGACCGCGCCCTGGCGGACTTGGAAGGGTACGGGCCGATCCCCATGGGTGCGGCATTACAAATTGCCAAGGATGCTCCATCCATCATTCCGATGCTCACCGATCCATTCAGCGGAGCCGTGATGGATGTTGGCCGCAAACGCTACAAGCCCACTCGGGTGCTCAAGGAATTCCTCCGCGCTCGCGACCAGCACTGCTGCTACCCCGGATGCCGACGCACCGCAGATAACTCCGAAGTTGATCACGTCGATGCCTGGGAAACCGGCGGACACACCAACCGTGCCAACACCGAATTACTGTGCAAGCAGCACCAGATGTTCAAGCACGCTTTGGGCTGGAAGGTCATCAACCGCCCCTACGGTTCTAAGTGCTGGCGCACACCGCACGGCCTAAATTCCCTCGTCGTTCCCGGCAGCGTAGACAATGTTCAGCACTTTGAGCACGCCAATGATCGCTGCCCCGAACGCAAGGTCCATTTGACCCCGGCAACGCTACGCGTGCTGGGCCACCCCACCACGGTTAGCGGTGGCGACGTAAGAATCACGATTGACGACCCCAACAATGATCCGCCCGGACAGCATCCGGACGCGGCCTAGGCGTCAAGCCCCATCGAGGGGTGTGCAGTGACGGAAGTTTTCCGTCATCACGATTGACCCAGATCTCCCATACGACCCGAGAATGTAGCAGCATCAGGAAAGAAAACGGTGCTTGCTGCAAATTGTGCTGTGCCCAACGCCTTCACTCGTTGAGTCCATTGAGTGCGCCGAGCACGGATGACGTAAATTTTCCGTCAGTATCGTCCCGACTTCATCCCACCCTTTACTGCGGACTTTTCTCGTTGCCGGGCATGACGGAAATTTTCCGTCAGTGAACGAGAGCTAGAGGATCCACATTAAACAGCTATCGCTGTCCTGACCGGCCAGAGTATCCTGTTGCTACAACCACTGGCACCAACTAGAGCAGGTCACCTCATGAGTGACGAGCAAACTGAAAATTCGACACCGCCCGACAACGCGACGCGCGTGGTGCCGGCCGATGGTCAGCGGAGTTTTATGCATATTCTGATCAACACCGCGATCGCCAACTTCAGCACAAGCTTCCTGTGGTTTGCACTGACGTTCTGGGTTTATCTCGAAACTCAAAACGTGATGGCTACCGGCATTATTGGCGGTGCGTTCATGTTGCTGATTGCCGTGTTCTCCATGGTTTTTGGCACCATCGTGGACAACCACCGCAAGAAGTCCGTGTTTGTATTCTCGGCAATGATCACCGCAGTCACGTTCAGCTTGGCCGGACTGATCTATCTTTGGTTACCTACAAAGGACATCCTGAATGTCGGCGGATGGCAGTTCTGGCTCTTTTGCCTGGTGATCCTCTTTGGGGCCATCGTTGAACAGATGCGTGGAATCGCTCTGTCCACAACGGTCACGCTGCTAATACCCCAAGAACGTCATGCCAACGCCAATGGTCTGGTTGGCACGGTGCAGGGCATCGCGTTTATCATCACCAGCGTTTTTAGTGGTCTTGCCATCGGCTGGTTGGGGATGGGGTGGACGTTGGTCATTTCCATCGCGATGGTGGTGCTGACCATGCTGCACTTGGTGGGGATTTCGATTCCGGAAGAGGAACCTGAAAAGGAAGAAGGCCGCACCAAAACCAGCGATCTGCGTCTCGGATTCACCACGGTAATGGCCATCCCAGGACTGTTCGCGCTGATCATCTTCTCGATGTTTAACAACTTCATCGGTGGCACATACATGGCGTTGATGGATCCCTACGGGTTGACCATCATGTCCGTCCAGTCGTGGGGATTGACCTTTGGATTAGCTTCCACCGGGTTCATTGTTGGCGGTTTGTTGATTGCCAAATTCGGATTGGGCAAAAACCCGATTCGCACCATGCTCTGGCTGGTAGCAGCGATGGGTCTACTGGGCGCAACATTCACGATTCGCGAATGGACGTGGCTCTACATCGTGGGAATCTGGCTGTACATGATGCTCATTCCAGCCGTTGAAGCCTCGGAACAAACAGTGATACAAAAAGTGGTGACTTTCCGCAGGCAGGGTCGAGTCTTCGGCTTTGCCCAGATGATGGAGGCCGCGGCCGCGCCGATTACCGCATTCCTCATTGCACCGCTGGCGCAGTATTGGATCATCCCGTACATGCGTAGCGACGAGGGAACTACGCAACTGGGGTGGTTGCTCGGCGACGGTCAGGCCCGTGGCATTGCCTTGATCTTCCTTGTCGGAGGGCTGATCATGATCTTGGTGGCATTCTTAGCTATGGGCACCAAGCAGTACCGCAAGCTCTCCACAATTTTCCAAGCAGAAGAGCCCACAACACTTCAGGAGCAAGAACTTGGCAACAACCCAGAAGACCCTTCCCACCGACGTTGATGTCCACGAGTTCATCGCGGCAGCCACCCCAGCAAAGCGTCGGGTAGATGGTGAAGAGCTGGAGCGAATTTTCAGTGAGGTCACCGGCGAGACTCCGGTGATGTGGGGGCCGAGCATTGTTGGTTACGGAACCTATACCTACGTTTCGCCGTCCAACCCAAAAAATACTGGCCTCTGGCCTAAAACCGGGTTCTCTCCACGCAAGGCACAGCTGTCCATTTATGGGCTAAAAGATATGCCCGAAGGGGCCGCGCTCCTGGAACAACTGGGTAAATACACCGAAGGTATGGGGTGTGTGTACGTGCGCAAACTAGAGGATATCGACCTTGAGGTGCTTAAAAAACTGATCGCCATCGCCGCTTCACGCCCGGATCAAACTGCGGGCTAAAGCGGGGACGGCGACCGGTGTTATTCGGCTTCTTCGAAGAAGGTTTCCACCTCGGTAATACCGGCGGAGATTACTGGCACCAGGCGTTCGTCGATGCTGTAGTTATCACCATCCTTGGTCAGTAGTCCATAGTTAGCCAGTGATTCCATGGCAGCCTGGGCTTCGGGCAGAACCGCGTCGTAAATCTTCGGTCCCACATTGCGGCGCAGGCCTTCAAGGTCGCCATCGCGTCCGGTAGAGGCGGTAACCAGCAGGTTGCGCAGCACCAGGTAGTGGGCCTCATCGCGCAGGGTGACGTCGAAGGCGGGGTTCAGGTGGGCCTGGACTGCGCCGACGGCCATCTCGAAGAGCAGCTGAGCGCTGCCGGCTTCAGCACCGTCCACCACCAGGTCGTAGGACTCTTCATCCAAGGTCATGACCGGGCCGTCGTAGGTGACGACGGACAGACGAGCTGCGCCCCAAACGTAGGTGAAGGCCAGCGGTGCTGGCTCATCATTGTCAAAGGATTCCGGGTCCACGCCAACTGCGCGCAGTACGCGGGTGCGTGCCGCGGTGGACTCTTCGCTGCTATCACTCATGTCCACCCCGTCACCCAGGGCCAGCGCGAAGGCTTTAACCTGCTTAAACAGTTCGGTGGCACGCAGCAGTTCGCAGATTTCCGCGTCGCTTTCGGCAAAGCCGTCAAGGGTGTCCTCGAGCATTTCGCGCAGAGCCTGGAAGTCCTCGGATTCGCCCTCCCAGAGCTTGTTCTCTTCAACAAAGCTGAGGTAATCCAGCCAGGCGCTGAAGATCGGCTCCGGCGCCACTGCGTCGTCCAGGGATACCAGGTACTCGGCCAGGGTCTCGCCAAAGAGGTCAACGTCGATGTTGTGCAGGTTGGAACTGTTGGCGCGCTGCGCGTATTCGCCGCCTACTGCTCCAACAACGTTGAGCTGGATGGACGCGGCGGTGGCGGCATCTTCTGGGGAGAAGGCCGGGACCGCGGTGGTGACCCAAGCGGTGTATGGCGCACGCAAGGATTCCAGATACTGCTCTACCTGAATGCGGTAAACGCTACGTCCTCGTGGTGCGGATTTTGCAGGGTTTCCTGCGCCGGAGTTCTTCTTACCTTGACGCTTTTTGCTGCCCATGAGTGATCCTTCGAGTTAGCGATACTGGTCTCGGTCTCAAGACTACGGTGCACCCACGATTTGCGGTAACCCACGCGCCACCATTGACCTGCCTGCGGTAATCGGACATGATGATCAACAGAGAAACTTGGAAGTCCTAGCATTTGCGGTACGAGGGAGAATCCGAATGAAGATCGCCGTTCTAATCAAGGAAGTTCCGGACACCGGAGCGGACCGGGAACTGAACATGTACACCGGGCTGGCGCAACGTTCCGCCTCCGAGTCGGTGCTTGATGAAATCGGCGAGCGCACCTTGGAAGTGGCGCTCAAGGTGTTGGATGCAGATCCGGCAACTCAGATCACCGTGCTGAGCATGGGTCCAGAGTCCATTCAAGCCACGGTGCGCAAATCTCTGGCCATGGGTGCGGCCGCCGCCGTGCAGATCAGCGACGAACAACTTCTTGGCGCGGACCTGGTTCTGACCGCGCAGGTCTTGGCTGCCGCGCTACGCCGGGAAGACTACGATCTGATCCTCACCGGGAACATGTCCACCGATGGTTCGGCCGGGATGCTGCCGGTGATGCTCGCTGAACTGCTCAACCTGCCTGCGGCTACCTCACTGTCCGCGATATCAATCGCCGAGGGCCAGATCACCGGAACCCGCGAGCTTCAGGGAGCCACCGCGCAGATTAGCGCCAAGCTTCCGGCCATCGCTTCGATCACCGAGGCGCTGCCCGATGCAAGATTCCCCAACTTTAAAGGCATTATGGCCGCCAAGAAAAAGCCGATCGAGGTGCTAACGCTTACGGACCTTGGAGTTGAAGCACTACCTACGGATACGGCTCGGTCCATCATGCTTGCCGTTGAGCAACGACCACCGCGTGAGGCTGGCACGATCATGAATGACGACGGAGCGGCAGCGGCTGCGCTGGTTGAGTACCTGGCCAAGAACAACCTGGTGTGAGCGGAGAAAAATCATGACAACTTTTGCCCCGGATTCCATTCTGGTGTTCCTCGAAACCACGCCCAACGGTGAGCTGGCCAGCAACTACGCCGAACTACTTGGTGCTGCCAGCAGTATTGGTACAACGGTTGCCCTAGTGGCCGGAACTGAGGAAAACCTTCAGTCATTCGCCACTCAGGCAGCTCAAGGTGGTGCCGCAGCGGTACTGACCGCCAGCACCGACTCCACCATCCTCAGCGCTCCACTGACCGACGCCTTGCAGAATGGTTATGACCTAGTCCACCCCCAAGCGGTATTGTTGGGCCACACGCTCACCTCGCGTGAGGTCGCAGCCCGTTTTGCGGTACGCAACAAGCTAGCGGTAAGCGTGGACGCGCTGGGTGTACAACGCGATGAGCAAGGCATCATGGCCAGCCACTCAATTTATGGTGGCGCCTATTCAACTTTCAGTGCGCCTACCTTTGGTGCCCCGGTGATCACCCTCCGGGTGGGCAGTAGCGAGCTTCGGGCGCCAAGCCAAGAAGCGAGCATTACCGCCCTTGAGCTGACCGCTAGTCATAGCCCAGAAATCGAAGTGCACGAGATCCAACAAGCTACGAGCAACTCCGCTCGTCCCGAGCTGCGTACCGCCACCCGTGTTGTCTCCGGCGGTCGAGGTCTGGGTAGTGCCGAGCAGTTTGAATTGGTTTACCAGCTGGCCGATGCGCTGGGCGCCGGCGTGGGCGCCTCGCGCGCAGCCGTTGATGCTGGCTACATTGAGCACGCAGCCCAGGTGGGTCAGACCGGTGTGGCCGTGGCACCGCAGCTCTACGTTGCCCTCGGCATCTCCGGAGCCATCCAACATAAGGCTGGCATGCAGACGGCAAAAACCATTGTGGCGATCAACAAAGACAGCGATGCACCAATCTTTGAAATTGCTGACTTTGGCATTGTTGGCGATGTGTTCAAAGTTGTTCCGCAGTTGATCTCCGCGCTGGAAGCACGCAAGGCGCAGTAATCATGAGCCCAACATCTAATACCTTTCGGCAGGGTTTGCCCCGTGTAGCCGGTGGAGATCCGTGGCCGCCGGTTACCGAGGTAGTGCCTCAAGTCGAACCCGTTGCGCCGCCGGTAGCGGTTGAAAGCGACGTCGCGCCACAGGCCCCGGAAGTTCCTTCCGAGGTTGTTGCTGACGTTGCTCCTGCGGTTATTTCTGCTGTGGCTCCTGCGTCGGCAACACCTGCCCGGTCGCTACGCCAAGGATTACCCCGGAGCGTTGATGGACAACCCTGGCCACCGGCACAAACACTGGTTACTACCTCTGCCGCGGCGCCTGCTCGGTCGGAGCCAGTTGTTGCGGCACCGGTAGCCGATTCTGCTGCACCTGCTGAAGCTGAAGTCGAGCCTGACGCCGCTGCTGCAGAAGTTGCACCCGCGAGTACCACTGCCCTTGCCAGCCCAATTGCAACAGGTGGGGAAAGCGCAACAATCAGACGAGGGCTGCCTCGGGTAGCCGACGGTGAAGCTTGGCCACCAAGTAGTTTCATCGCTTCTGCTCCGTCGTCTCCTGCGTCGCCCGCTCCAATCCAGCCTCCGGTTGAAGAGACGAAGACTATTGCTACGCCACCGGCACAGGTTGTGGATACCTCCGCGGCCCCGGTTCTGGAACCCCAAGCGCAGCCGGAAGTTGTTGCGGCAACTACCGCACCAGCACCAAGCCCAACAGAACAACCAGTCAAGGCGCCGGCAAAGCCAGCTGCGCAAGCACCGGCTGCCGCGCCTTCAAAGCCAACGACAACTGCAACGCCAGCGCCAACGAAAACAGAGCCAAAACGCCATGGTCCATTGACCACCAAACAATGGGTTTTGGCTTCGATTCTCGGTGCGTTCTGTGCCTTGGGCATGGCCACCGCGGTGGTCCTGGTGGCTCGCGGCATTGCCAGCATCGATGCAGTTGCCGCGTTCATCGATCGCTACCCGGGCGAATACCACCTGCCTGAGTCGGCTCCCGTTGGCGTTCCCGCATGGCTTGCATGGAACCACTTCTTCAACTTCTTCCTGATGGTGCTGATCATCCGTTCAGGAATGTTGGTCCGACACCAGAAAAAGCCGCCAGCCTATTGGTCATCCAAGCGCAGCCCTAAGGTCAGCATCAACTTGTGGTTGCATCAAAGCCTAGATTTGCTGTGGATCATCAACGGTTTGGTCTTTGTCATCGTGCTGTTCGCAACAGGACATTGGATGAGAATCATCCCTACGTCTTGGGAAGTTTTCCCGAACGCACTCTCTGCGGCCCTGCAGTATCTGAGCTTGGATTGGCCAACTGAAAATGGTTGGGTCAACTACAACTCGTTGCAGCAGCTGGCCTACTTCGTCACCGTATTCATCGCTGCACCGTTGGCTGCAATCACCGGATTCCGGTTGAGTGCGTTCTGGCCTAAAAACCCAGCACTGAGCAAGCGGTACCCTATCGAGTGGGCACGTGCACTGCACTTCCCCACCATGCTCTATTTTGTCTTGTTCATACTTGTCCATGTGATCTTGGTGTTCTCCACCGGTGCTTTGCGCAATCTGAACCATATGTACGCTGCGCAAGGTTCGACCGATCCCACTGCGTACGCGGACAACTGGGCGGGATTGCTCTACTTTGCACTGTCTTTGCTGGTCATCATGGGTGCATGGATTGCCTGCAGGCCGATGGTCCTTGCCTCCATCGCACGGTTCTTCGGAAAGGTCAGTTCTCGCTAACTTTGCCAATTCTTGCCGCTGACGCAAATTACCTCGCGTGCTTCACTCCCCTGCCGGTACGGTCGGTTAGTAGAGACTGACGAATCAGAACAGGACGGCACTAATGAGCCACCAGCACAATACCGAAGAACTTGAAGGCGTTGCCTTCTGGGAAAAGCACTACGGGCAATCGGAACGAGTATGGTCCGGCAAGGTTAATAAGGTCATTGAAGATCTGGTGGCTCCATTAACCCCAGGGACCTCCTTGGATATTGGCTGCGGAGAAGGCGGCGATGTTTTGTGGCTGGCGTCCAATGGCTGGCAGGCCACCGGGCTGGACATCTCCCCGACCGCGATCTCTCGCGCTGTTGAGGAAGCGAAAAAGCATGGAATTGATCCCAGCGCAGCACAGTTTGTGGCCTCGGATCTGGATGCGTGGGATACAAAGCAGAGCTTTGATCTAGTGACCTTGAGCTTCTTCCAGGCGCCATTCCAGTTCCCTCGCGCTGAATTCTTGCGCAAGGCTGCAAGCTTTGTTGCACCCGGCGGTCACCTGCTGGCCTTATCGCATGCGTCCTTGCCATCCTTCGCGCAGATTCCGGAGCATGAGCTGCCCATCTTCCCCAGCCCCGAGCAGGAACTTGAGGCGTTGGACTTGGACCCGGTGCAGTGGAGCATTCACACCGCTGAGCTTCGCGAACGCACCATCACCGCACCCAACGGGGAACCGGCGGTTATGGAAGATTCCGTGGTGTTTGTTCAGCGAAACAAATAAGCATGAAGTGATCCTCCAACCCGCGGGGCTGGAGGATCACTGATGGTTTAGATTCCCACACGGATCTAAACCAGCTTGAGCGCACTATCTGGTTGATAGTGACGCAAATCTACGGAACGGCGAACGACCGTACGCAGGTCTTCGGCCTTGTTGGTACCTTGCGTTATCACGTTCAGCTGCACCATCACATTGCCCAGGGCAGTGCATTCAACCGGCCCGGCGATCACCGGTACCTGAGCGTGATCAGCGGTGCGCTGGCACAACAATTCGCCTTGAGATCCGCCGCCAACAATGTGGATGTCTGCTAACTCGAATCCACCTAAGCGTGCGGCTTCTCGCGCTTGGCGGGCAAAACTGGCAGCGAGGGACTCGATGACCACGCGGATCAACTCCGCACGAGATTCCGGCGCCCTACCACCGGCAGCCACAATCGCCTCGTTGATGCGTACCGGCATCTGCCCGGGAGCGAGAAACATCTTATGTTGCGGATCAATCAGCACCCCAGCAGCGGGCAGGATTTCGGCCTCTGTAAGGAGGCCACTCAACTGAACTTCAGGCCCTGCGGCCAACTTGTCTTGCTGATTCCAATAGCTCACCGACTCACTAAGCAAGAATGTGCCGGTAACGTTTTTGAGGAACCGTACCGACCCGTCCAAACCGAGTTCATTGGTGAACCCCGCCTCTTGAGCCTCTTGGCTCAGCACCGGTTCGCCCAGTTCTACACCGACCAGACCCCATGTGCCACACGAGATGTAGGCTGATTTTTCGCTGGTCAGCGGGGTCGCTGCCACCGCACTTGCGGTGTCATGCGACGCAACCGCCACCACCGATACCGGGTTTGAGACCCCAAATTCGCGGGCCAACTCGGGCAGCAATGAACCCACTTCCTGACCCGGATGAATAATTGGAGCCAGCAAGTCGCCAACCCCGAGGTGCTGCACCAAATCCTCATCCCAGCTTTCCGTTCGCTGGTTAAGCAGCCCGGTGGTGGAGGCATTGGTCCATTCGCAGCGTGCATGGCCGGTCAGTAGCCAGTTGACGTAGTCGGGTACCAACAGCAGTTGATCCGCCTGAGCCAACCGGGAATCGCTGTGTTCCGCCTGCAGTTGATACACAGCATTAAACGGAAGGTACTGCAGTCCGTTGCGCTCAAATAGTTCCGCGCGACTGAACTTAGATTCAAGATCAGGAACTGCTTGCTCATTGCGTGGGTCCCGATAGTGGCGCACCTGGCCTAGACGCTGACCTTCTTTGAGCAGTGCATAGTCCACGGCCCAAGAGTCCACGCCAATACTGGCGATGTCCGGACGCAGCGCAAAGGCCCTTTTCAGGCCAATACGAATTTGCGCCCACACCCCGCCAATGTCCCAGGCCAAAGCCTGGGTTGATGCGCCGTCTTCAAGCTGGTCCAACGGCGCCGGCCCGTTGGCAAAACGGTGGCAAAGGGTCAGCTGAACTTTCCCGTCCACCAGTTCACCAATCATGACCCGACCGCTGGTGGCGCCCAGGTCAATGGCTGCGACCGGGCTTCCCGTTTCTTTCTGGCTCATCGCAGGAACGCTGCTGCAACCCCAGAATCCACTGGAATGTGCAACCCAGTAGTTCGGGTTAATTCGGGTCCGGTCAGTACATATACTGCGTCAGCAATGTTTTCAGGGACAACTTCTCGCTTCAAAATTGTGCGGTTTGCATAGTACTGGCCCAAGTCTTCTTCGGCCACACCATAGGTCGCAGCACGCTGAGCGCCCCAACCCGAGGAGAAGATTCCTGAACCTCGCACCACACCATCAGGGTTGATGCCGTTAACCCTGACTCCATGCTCGCCCAGCTCAACAGCAAGCAAACGAACCTGGTGAGCTTGGTCAGCTTTGGTGGCTGAATAAGCAATATTGTTGGGGCCAGCAAATACGGAATTCTTGGAGGAAATGTAGATGATGTCACCGCCCAGTTTCTGCTCAATCAGCACCTTAGTCGCAGCCTTGGACACCAAGAACGAACCCTTAGCCATCACGTCATGCTGAAGATCCCAGTCTGCTTCCGTGGTTTCAAGCAGGGGCTTCGATAGCGAGAGCCCAGCGTTGTTGACCACCAAGTCCAGCCCACCAAAGGCCAGCACTGCGTCGTTGATGGCGGCCTGTACGGCGTCGGCATCCGCAACATTGGCGGCTACACCCACGGCAACATCGCTGTTGCCCAGTTCGGCGGCTGCGTCCTGCGCCTTGGCCAGATCCAGATCGGCAATCACCACGCATGCACCTTCAGCAGCCAGCCGCTTGGCCACAGCTTTACCAATGCCCGAAGCTGCACCTGTCACCAAGGCAATACGGCCAGCGTGGGACTTGGGCTTGGGCATACGCTGCAGTTTGGCTTCTTCCAACGCCCAGTATTCGATGCGGAACTTCTCCGCGTCAGAAATTGGGGTGTAGGTAGAGAGTGCTTCGGCGCCACGCATCACGTTGATGGCGTTCAGGTAGAACTCACCGGCCACTCGTGCAGTCTGCTTGTTGGCTCCGTAGGAGAACATGCCCACGCCGGGAACCAGGACAATCAAGGGGTCCGCTCCGCGCATGGCCGGGGAGTTTCCATCCTTGTGGCTCTCGTAGTAGCGCTGGTAGTCCTCGCGGTATTGCCCGTGCAATTCTTTGAGCCGCTCCAGCTGCTCCTCAATGCTTGCCGATGCCGGCAGGTCTAGAACCATCGGCTTGATCTTGGTGCGCAGGAAATGATCTGGGCAGCTGGTGCCGAGTGCAGCTAGCTGTGCCAGCTTTTGGCGTGAGAGGAACGCCAATACCCGCTCGTCATCGCTGAAGTGGCCGACCATTGGCTTGTCGGTGCTGGCCAAACCGCGAATGGTTGGCGCCAATGCGGCGGCCCGGGTACGACGTTCAGATTCTGGCAAGGCTTCAAAACCTGCAACTACCGCACCAAAAGGTTCGGGTGCTCCGTGCTGCTGAATGTACGCGGCGGCAGTATCGATGATCCACAGTGAGTTCGCCTCCGATTCCTCACTGGTGTCTCCCCATGCCGTAATTCCGTGACCACCAAGGATGCAGCCCACCGCTTGTGGGTTTTCATCCTTGATTCGGGCAATGTCTAGTCCGAGCTGGAAGCCCGGACGACGCCAATCCACCCAGGCCACCTTGTCGCCAAAGATCTTGGCGGTCAGTTCGCGGCCGTCCTTGGCGGTAGCGACAGCGATGCCCGAGTCAGGGTGCAGATGGTCAACGTGATTGGCGTTGACCAGACCATGCATGGCCGTGTCGATGGATGGCGCTGCGCCGCCCTTGCCGTGCAGGCAGTAGTCGAAGGCGGCCACCATTTCATCTTCACGTTCCACCCCGGGGTAGACCTGTACCAGTGAACGCATACGGTCCAAGCGCAGGGTGGATAGTCCCTGTTCGGTGAGCGTTCCCAAGTCGCCGCCGGAGCCTTTGACCCAGAGCAGTTCAAGATTCTCGCCGGTGACCGGGTCGATCGCACTGCCCTTGGCTGAGGTGTTGCCACCGGCGTAGTTGGTGTTTTTCTTGTCTTGCCCCAGGCGGTTGGAGCGTTCGATGAGCTGCGCAGCTACGCTGGTGCTCGTTGATGTGATGCTTTGAGTCATGATTCTCTCAGTAGTTCGTCTCAGGGATCTGCGTTATGGCGATCAGGCGGTCTGGTGCTTAGGCGTCGATCTTGTCGGGTGCCACTAGCTTGCCGTAACGAGATACTTCAATTTCTTCGAGGGACTTGCCGCGGGTTTCGGGAGCCCAGATGGTTCCAATTAGCAAGGCTGCAGCGAGCAGTCCAAGGATCAGCAGGCCGAGTTTCTCCAGTCCCATGTTGGTCAGCAGCACCGGGAAGACCAGCGAGAGCAGACCGACCAGAACACGAGCCAGCATAAAGAGGACACCTTGGGCGCTGGCACGGTATTTGGTGGCGAAGAGCTCAGCGGTCCACAAACCGTAGAACGCCTGCGCTCCGATACCAGCGGAGATGCCCCAGGCCACTGCGTAGAACAGCAGTGAGAAGGCGCCAGGAGGCACAAAGATCAGCACCGCCCAGGCGGCAATACCTAGCAAGGCGCCGGTGAAGTACAACCACCGCCGAGATACTAGATCCCCGTATTTCATGAAGCCGAAGTACGTGGCGGCAGCGGTGAGCACCCAAACCAATACCTGCAGCAGGTTCTGCTGCGTGGCTGATTCCACGCCGGCAGCTGCGTAGACTCGCGGCTGGAAAATTCCGGCCTGACCGGCCACGGTATTCCATAGTCCATACACACCGATCAGGAAGAACAGGGCGGACCAGTTTTTGCGTTCGGCCAGCAGGCCTCGGATGCCGGAGAAGAAGGATACCTTGGTACCGTTGGCCAGTTCCTGCGCCCGTTGCTCTTTCCACCGAGTAGATTCGGGCAACCCACGGCGCACCCACCAGGTCACGGCGGCCACAATAAACAGGTGGAAGAAGATCAGGCGTGAACCGGCCACTCCCAGTGGTTCAACCATGATCGCCAATGCGAAGCCAACGGCAGGGCCAAAGGACCAAGCCAACTGCGCGGTACCCACGTGGGCGGCGCGAGATTCTTGCGGAGCTTCCTCGGCGATATAGGTCCAGGAGGCCGGGACACCAGCACCCACCGCGATGCCCATGAGGACCACGCCGATGATGAGCAGGGCGGTATTGAAGGTGAAAGTGATCAGCAATGCGCCGAGCATAAAGACCATCAGGTCGTAGGTGTAGATGAACTTACGACCCAAGCGGTCACAGAGCGGTCCACCAATCATCGCGCCAAGGGCCGCGCCGAAGGCATTGGCCGAGACTGCCGCGATCACGCCAACGAGTGAGTCTTCAAATCCGAAGGCGTTCTGCCACAAGCTCAGGCTGGTGGCGAGCGCGATGATGGCGCCGGCTTCGATGTAGTTGCTCATCGCCACCGCGATGGTGGCTTTCCATCCGGAGATGCCGCGCTTCGTTGCTACGGTACCCATTTAGGCTCCCCATCCTGCTTGTACTCCGCCGGTGCGTTCGGCTTCGATACGTGTTTGGTAGTCCGATTCGCGGAAGGCCTGCATCGGGTCGGTTGGTAGTCCACGCTCGGCCCGCCAGGCTTCAAGCTGCGCGCGGACGTCGGTGTAAAAAGCGTTCATGAAGATCTCGTTGGCGACCAGCACATCTCCGGAGATCTGGGCTTCGGTCAACGCAACGCGGTCGATCAGTAGGGCACGAGCCGTCATTTCCTGAACGTTGAGTACGCTGCGAATTTGGCCTTGGATTTTGTTCTCCACATTGTGGCACTGGTCCAGCATGAAGGAAATGGTGCTTGTTTCTTCCAACCCGCCGCCCCGAATCACCTCAGCCATGATGCGGAAGAGCTGATAAGGATCTGCGGCGCCAACGATCAAGTCATCATCGGCGTAGAAGCGCGAGTTGAAGTCGAAGGAGCCGAGTTTGCCCAGACGCAGAAGCTGCATCACGATGAACTCGATGTTGGTGCCCGGGGCATGGTGTCCGGTGTCTAGGCACACCATGGCGCGCTCGCCTAGGGCAGCCACCTGAGCATAGGAGGTGCCCCAATCAGGGACGTCGGTGTGGTAAAAAGCTGGTTCGAAGAATTTGTATTCCAAGACCAATCGCTGCTCGCCGTGTAGCCGTGCGTAAATTTCAGCCAGCGAGTCGGACAACCGATCCTGGCGCCCGCGCATGTCGGCTTGTCCTGGATAGTTGGATCCTTCGGCAAGCCAGATCTTTAGGTCTTGGCTGCCGGTGGAGTCCATAACATCGATGCATTCAAGGTGATGATCAATGGCCTTGCGTCGGATCTTTGGATCCTCGTGGGTCAGTGCACCGAACTTGTAGTCATCATCCTGGAAGGTATTGGAGTTGATGGTCCCTAGGCGGACGCCGAGGTTTTCGGCATGGGCACGCAGTTCACCAAAGTCCTCAACTTTGTCCCACGGAATGTGCAATGCCACCGATGGAGCTAGGCCGGTCAGCCGATGAACTTCGGCAGCGTCGGCGATCTTCTCAAAAGGATCCCGTGGAGTGCCGGCGGTGGAGTACACCTTAAAGCGAGTGCCGGAATTTCCATAGGCCCATGAAGGGACTTCGATGGCTAGACGGTTCAGGGTTTGCAGGTTTTCGGGACTCAACGTTGTGCCCATTGACCTCTCCATTTCTAAAGCTTTGTACTAGTGCCTGGTTGCTGGAAATTGCGCCAGCTGATCTTCCAAATTGAATACTTCGGTGAGCCGTTGGGCCCCTTGGTCTGCGCGGCCGTCGAGACTGACAAAAAATTCTGACATTTGCGCTTCCCACTTCCCGGTGCGCGGATCGGCGTCTAAGGCTGCTTGGGCTGCCTGGTCGTCGTCGGTTTCGTAATAACCAATCAACAGCCCGTCTTCTCGAAGGAAGAGCGAGTAGTTGCGACGTCCCGCGTCCTTGATGGCTTGGAGCATCTCTGGCCACACTTGTTGATGGCGTTCGATGTACTGGTCCATGAGCTTCGGGACGACTTGAAGCTGGAAGCAAACTCGCACTCGTTTTCCCTTCGGTTCCCAACGTCGTTGTAAGTGGATTCGGGCGAGTCTCATTTTTTATGAAAATGAATCGTTTCAATCACCCGATTTATTGAGTGTAAGCCACTTCACTGAGTTAGATCAAGCCGGAATCGATCACTCAATGAAATATTTTTGAAACCTTTCAAAATGAGGTTGCACAAGCCTGTAAACGGGCCACTCGGGATATACTCGCAAGAAGACCATCATCAAAAAGAACAGGAATTCTCTGTGGCCGTCAGCGTTAAGGAAGTCGCCGCCGAAGCAGGAGTTTCCGTGGGCACAGTATCCAATGTGCTCAACCGCCCTCAGGTCGTTTCCGAACGCACGGTCGACAAGGTTGCCGCAGCAATTGAGAAGCTTGGCTTTGTCCGCAACGACGCGGCACGGCAATTGCGGGCCGGACACAGCCGAAATTTTGGACTTGTCGTTCTTGACGCGCGCAACCCGTTTTTCATGGACGTCACCCAGGGTGCACAACGCCGCGCTCTAGACAATGGCTACACCGTATTGATGGGATCCAGCGACAGCTCGCTAACCACCGAAGGCCAGCTACTGGATCTCTTCGAAGAGCAAAGAGTGGCCGGCGTACTCATCTCCCCGATGCACAGCGACTTGAGTCGCCTCTGGAAAATTCGCGAATCCGGCACCCCAGTAGTTTTGGTAGACCGTGGAAGTGGGGACCGCAGCTTCTCCTCGGTTTCGGTCAACGACGTTGAAGGTGGCCGCATCGCGGTACAACACCTGGTAGATCTGGGCCGAAAGCGCATCGCGTTTGTCGGCGGACCACAAAGCATCGAACAGGTCCAACATCGTCTCGAAGGTGCACAGTCGATTATTGCCGGCACCGCCGACGCCGTGCTGGAATACCAGCCGACGGCGCAGCTAACCGTCCTTGAAGGCCGAGCCGTGGGCGAACGCATTCTCGCCATGGAACCAGAGCAGCGTCCTGACGGTATCTTCGCCGCCAATGACTTGTTGGCCTTAGGGATTTTGCAGGCCCTGGTGATGTCCGGTTCACTCTCGGTCCCGGAAGATATCGCACTGGTGGGCTACGACAACATTGCCTTTGCCGAATCAGCGGTAGTCCCGATCACCACGGTGAGGCAGCCGGCCGAAGAAATTGGTCGCACCGCGGTTGATGTCCTGTTGCGTGAAGCCGAAGCGGGCGAGGATGCGGTTCGCGAACAATTCGTTTTCACACCCAAACTGGTGATTCGTGAGTCGACTGTGGGAGCAGATAACGCAAGCTGATCACTTGCTTATGAATCCCTGAAAACACTAGGTCTCGGGATGCATTCACCTCCCAAATCTTGTTAGGTTGGCACTACAGCCTACGAAAGGGATGGAATTATGACTGCAAATAATCCGGACGCCTTCTTGAACAAGAATGAAGCCGAACTGCCAGATACCGTTTCCGACCCTGCGCTGAACGACGAGGTCGGTCAAGACTGGACCGACGAGGGTGGCGCAACGCCGTCCGGCGCGGCGATCGACGGTACCGAGAGCTAAGCAAAACTAAGAACCTTTTCTCCACGACGGGATGCACTCACTGAGTGCATCCCGTCGTTTGTTCACTGGCTAATCACTGCCCAGTCACGCTTTAGCGCCCATGTTAGCGTTGAATCCATGACCAAGAATCTGGATATCAGCAGTATCTCCCTCGCTCAGATATCAGCTGTTATCGCAGTCGTCGACTACGGATCCTTCACCGCAGCGGCTGACATTCTTGGAATTTCCCAACCCTCACTTTCGCGCCGAATCCAGGCGCTAGAACACAGTTTGGGCGTGCCCATTTTCCGTGCGGTCGGGCGCACTATGCACCTGACAGACACGGGGCGCAGCATCCTCCCGGCCGGTCGGCGCATCCTCGACGAGCTCTCTTCCATCAACGCACTGGGTGCTTCCACTCGGGAGCTGACTACCGGTTCGCTCAAGGTGGCCGGGCTACCTTCCTTGATTGGCAGTGTCCTGCCTGAGTTCCTCGGCCCATTTCATCAACAGCATCCGGGAATCCACATCGAGATCCTCAGCGCCGAAGACCATGAGCAACTCATCGAGGTGGTCCGACTGGGTAGCGCGGACCTTGCTCTGGGAGTCAGCCACAGCGTTCCTGCGGATATGCACTCGCAGTTGCTCCACCACCAAGAATTCACCGCAATAGTTTCAGCTGACCTTCCGGAGAATGTAGCGGTTGATGCGCAGCTGCTGAACAGTCTCACCCTTGTCAGCCTGCCGCAGGGCACCTCCATTCGAAAGATCACCGACGAGGTCTACCGCGGGTTTGGATGCACCCCGCCCAGGGTCATCACCACCACTCAGCGCGATGCTTTAGTGCAGCTAAGCATTGCCACCGGTGCCATCACCATGGTTCCAAGCATCATGGCTAAGTCCGCCGAAGTGTACGGTGGGCGTCAGCTTGCGCTGTCGCAAGGTACCGGGCGCAGCATCGGGGCGATCTACCGTCGAGGCTCCTTCCAGAACCCCGCGCTCACCGAATTCCTTCGTTTCCTGTAAGCCTCCATTCCGCGAGCTGTTCACCCGATGAAGTAAGGGATTCTCAGCCTTTTATAGCCTGAATGCATAGGTGAGCTCGGACAAGGTATTGGAACGCACCGGTAGTTCTATGGTCCGCTGGAATTTGATCTAATCCAGCTGAAGATGCCCAGGAGAAACCGATGACCAAGTTTCGCATACAACTTCGCCACCGGCGCATCACGCTACTGGTCATCGCAGCCTTGGTGCTTTCATTAGTGGTCGCAGCCGGTGGACTCTGGTTCAAACTCCAAGGCAACATTTCCACCGCAGTCATGCGTGGTTCCGAGTCCGCACCTACAGACTCGCGTATGGATCTGAACATTCTCCTACTGGGATCCGATACCCGTCAGATGGAAAGTTCAGGTTTTGGTCAGGCCTCAGGAGCACGCAGTGATTCGATGGTTCTGGTGCATATTGCCGCCGGCAATAAGCGCATCGACGCAGTGCAGATACCCCGCGATACCCTGGTTGACATGCCTGCCTGCGCAGACACGGGTGCCGGAAAATTTGATGGCGGACTTGCGATGATGAACTCTGCGTTGAACTATGGGCCCGCCTGCTCGGTGAGCGCTGTTGAATCATTAACCTCAGTGCACTTGGATCACTTTATTGAGATCAACTTTGAGGGATTTATGTCCATCGTTGATGCCCTAGGTGGGGTCAACGTCTGCCTGCCAGAAGCGATGAAAGATTCCAAAGCGAACTTGGATCTGCCGGCCGGAGAGCAAACGGTCAATGGCAGCGATGCCCTGGCCTTGGCACGCACCCGTCACGCTGTGGGCGACGGCAGCGATATTGCACGACTTGGCCATCAACAGATGGTGATGTCGGCAATCGTTCAACAGGCCACCAGCAAGGAAACACTGGCCCGCCCAGACCGGTTGTATTCATTCTTGGATGCGGCAACATCCTCCTTGACGGTCGACCCTGGACTGAGTTCCCTGGCCGACCTGACCTCGTTGGCAGTGCGGGCTCAAGCGGTGCCAACGGATCAAATCACTTTCATGACCATGCCTTGGCAGCCGGCGCCACAGAACAAAAATCGGGTGATTCCCTCCGCCGGTGCGCAGAGCCTCTTTGCGAGTTTGCATGAGGATTCCCCGGTAGTCACACAAGCTCAAGACACCACACACGATGCACCGGTGCAGATCTTCAACGCCGCTAAGGTTCCTGGTCTTGCCGCTGACTATTCTGCCAAGGCTACCGAGCAGCGTTTTAACGTGACTTCGGTGACCAACGCGAGTGCAGTGGCCGACAAATCCACACTGTTGGCCGCAGATACCGAAGAAGCCCAGCAGACAGCAAAAGCCCTGGCCAAGGTACTGAACCTGAACATCAAGCCAGCTACTGCTGATATTGATGGGGCTCAGTTAAACCTCGGCCAGGACTATCAAAGCTTGGTTCAACCGGAAAAGTCACCGGTGAAAACCACTAATCGCAAGGCTAGCCAGAGCCTTTGCGGTTAGTGGTTTCTGCTTAGAACTCCAGATCCAGATTCTCGTTGATTCCCTCGATACTAAATACGGCAGGGTCAAAATCTTCACCCGGCTCCAGTGCCGCATCTTCGGGAATCACGTCTTGCATCATGGTCAAGGGCACTTCAACTTTCAGCTCTTGAACCATTTCGGACCAGTTCAATGGTCCACCGCTGTCTTCCAACGGACCCATTCGGCGCCCGCCGATACACCGCGGCAACTGACCGTCGTCGGACTTAAGCACGTCCTCCACTTCAATGCCGACCCGCCAATCATCACCAAAGTCGTAGGTGTAACTTAGGCGGTCTTTAGGCTTTTTGAAGAGCTTGGAAAGTAGTACCGTCGACTCGTCGTGGTCACTTTCCATATAGGAGTTCTGCGGACCATAGCTGATCTTACGGTTCTGCCCGTAGAACTGGTGCAGGTGAGAGTCGGACCAGTCGAAGCTGATCTGGATGATGTCGTGTAGGTCCCCGAGGTTCAGGTCAACTGGAACCAGCACGCGACGCCAGATCGGTGGTTTTACATCGCGCAGGGAGAGCTTAAGCTGCAGCACCTTGCCGGTGTACGGTTCGGTCCGCTTTTCTCGCTTAGGCTCTTGCTCATCATCAAGCGAGAATCCAAAAGGATCAACCACCGCTTGGCTTGCAGGTTCTTCATCCTGCTCTTCGTTATCCAGATCGGTCAGTGCGAGGCGAACAATTCCCGGAATGTCATAGGTGCTTCCTTCGCTCACCAAGCCAAGAGCTCGAAGCAGTTCCATGCGCTGATGTGCGCCGGCCCAAGCAACTTCCGAGAACATCTCGTCACGGGCGGCTGCGACCGAATGTGCTTCTGAGTCAATGGCTTCGAGCAGCCAAAGGTTTGCTAGACCCCAGGACTCAAGAGATTCCTCGTCTTCTTGTACCGGCTGAGCCAGAAGCAAATCAAGGATGGCCTTGAGGTAGGTGTAATTGCTCTCGAAGGAGGTCGCCCCGTCCGGAACTATGAGGTCGTGCGAGGTTGAGCCCAGTTCCGGTAGCGCAGCCGTTTTGATGTCCAGTGCCTCGGCGAATTCGAGGGCAGAAAGCAGCACTGTAACAACGTAGTGACGACTTGTTGAGTCTAGGTCCTTCGGGAACAGTCCACGTACCGCATGAGCGGCTTGAGAAACGTATTCAGGACCCGGACCGGCGGCCCAGTAGTCATGACCGGTAGTGGTGGCCCAGGCAAGAAGCACCCGACCCATTTTGGAGACCGGCATTTGGACTATTTCAGCCACTGCAGCCTCTGCAGTTTCCGGTACATCCAACGACTTTTTTGCATCTTCATCGTCGAAGGGATCATCGGCATCAATTGCTGCCAGCAACCATTCGAGGCTAGCTGGATCGCCAGCCCACAGGTCACTTTCAATCAAGAAGTCCAAGTAGACGGTCCACGCAGTGAAGACTAGATCGCGCAATTCTCCGGAGTCATCATCCGGTTCTTCGGCCTCTTCAAACTCGATGGTCGCAGTCAACACGGTGAACAGCTTTGGCGGATCAAAGTCGGTGACGCTGCGAAGTTCTATCGCCTCAGCGTAGGAGCTCAAAGTTTCGGTCACGACGGCCAGAACCATAGGCGCCAGTTCGTTATCCCCATGTCGCGTTTCAAGCCACTGGGTGAACTGAACGGCCAGCGCATCTAATCCGCGCTTAACCTTTGCGCGCTCAATGGAGACGACATCTCCTTGCAGTCGCGCCGGGTGCCCCTGCTTGGGCTTCTGCTTCTTCTTTTTCTTGGCCACTGAGCTGTTATCCCATCGTTGCTTTGCTTATTTTCAAGGCTACGTGTCACCCCTAGCAGATAGCCAACATTTGAGCTGCCTGGACTTCACGCGTGCCCGACTGCGCCGGGCCGTTGGTAGGGTGAAATCATGATTGATATTGCCACCTTGCATTCAGATCTGTCCCGCCTGGGTCGCGAAACCGCGACGATGTCCTCCACCGTGCAGAGCTTATCCGCTGAAGAACTAGCCGCCGCATCCCTTTGTGAAGGATGGAGTCGAGCACAGGTCATCGCGCACCTCGCCTCCAATGGTCGCACCCTGGTTAAGCTCATCGATTGGGTCACCAGCGGCGAACCACAACAGCTTTACGCTTCTCAAGAAGCCCGCAATGCAGAGATTGACCAGCTGGCCGCGTTGCCACGCGAAGAACTATTGGCGGCTTTTGATGAATCCGCTACCTATTTTGCCCAGCAGTCCGAACGCCTTAGCGGCGAGCTAGCTATCCAGGAAGTGGACTTGCACGGCAAGGTCATCCCTGCCACCGCGCTGGTTGCCCTGCGGATTTGTGAAATTGTCATCCACCATCATGATCTTGATACCGCGTGGACCATTGCGCAAGCCGAACCGGACTCCCTTGAAGACTCGGTGGAAGCCGCCGTGCGCACCATGCGGTTCAAGAATGCTCCGGGTATGACACTGCTCAGCGAAGAAGGTGACCAGTGGGTGATCGGTGATGGCTCGTTGACCGTACGTGCTGACCGTGCAGCCTTAGTTGACTGGTTGGCCCGTGGAAATGCCCGCGACATTAAGGCTGACGGACCGATCCCCCAACTGCCTACTTGGTAGAAATTCGGTCATCAATCTAAGAAGAAAGAACCAGCAGTGATCCCCGTTATTGTGCTCACCGGATACCTCGGCGCGGGCAAGACCAGTCTGCTCAATGGCTTGCTCACCCGGCCCGGTACTCGCGTTGGCGTGATCATCAACGATATCGGCAAGATCAACGTGGATACCGGGCTGATCACCGGGCAGATTGATGCCGCCGAATCAATCGCCGGAGGCTGCGTCTGTTGCTTGCCCGATAGCGGTGGCCTCGATGAACTGCTGGAAAAGTTGGCTGCGCCCAAGCTTAGGTTGGACGCAATCATCGTTGAGGCCAGCGGTGCTGCCGACCCGATCAACGTGGATCGCTTGTTGCGTTACGGCAATGCTCCCGGGGTACGCCCGGGCGGCATTATTGATGTCATTGATGCGGTGCAGCATGAACACACGGTGGACACCGCCGCTATGGCTCCTGCCCGCTTCACCGCGGCCAGCCTCGTGGTGGTCAACAAGCTGGACATGATCCCGGAAGACTCCCGTGAGGAGACCTTCAAACGGATCAGCAATAGGGTCCGGGAAGCCAACCCGCAGGTAACCATCGTGCCGGCCAATCATGCGGCAATTGATCCCGAACTAGTCTTTGATATCGCGCTGAACGAGGATCCAGTGGACGAACTTCCATTGGCTGCCGCCTCGCGAGCTGAACATGATCACGTTCATGCCCCGCATGCCCACGCGGTCACTGTGCCTTGTGGTGAAGCCGCAGATCCGGGCGCAGTGTTGGACCTATTGGAGCATCCGCCGGCGGCAGCATATCGTCTCAAGGGCCATGTGAAGATCCGAACCGGCTCCGGAACTCAGCGCTACCTGGTTAATATGGTCGGATGGCAGCCACATCTACAGTTGGCCACGCCAGGCTCTGACCCTGCCGATGATGCGCTCGTGGCAGTGGGTGTGGACTTGAACGAACAAGAGGTGGGTGAAGTCTTACGTGCTGCGCTGCAGCCGGCCATGTCCGAGCCAACCCCGCAAGATCTCACGCGTCTAGCGCGTCGATTGATACTTAGTTCACGGATTGCAGACAGTGATAATGAACAGTCCGACGATGACGATTCTGTAAGTAGCTGAGAAGCGATTTGTAAGTAATGCCCATCCGGACAATTTCAGAATCCACGTGTTTATTGGGATCCAGGAGGGTTGGTTGTAATTGTTGGTTGAGGCTCGTGTAATTGTTGGTAGTTAAAATCCAGGCCGGCACCTGCCCAATATGGGTAGGTGCCGGCCGCTGACTTCACTAGGTCTATCTGCTTACAAAGCGATCTGGCGGTTCTGATCTTTGTAGAGCAGGTAACGGAAGTTATCTGGTCCGCCGGCATAACAAGCCTGTGGGCAGAAGGCGCGTAGAGACATGTAGTCTCCGGCTTCAACCCTAGGTCCCCTGACTTACCCGCCGCGGATCAAACAAGCTCGCGGTAGCCAGGCGGCTCCGCCCTCGATGTCAGGACGTTTTTTGGGCCATCTCTTCACCATGACCACCTTGCGTCCCGCCAAACCGGTTGACGATTTCTATGATCCTGTCGACGCTTTCATCCGGGAAGAGATCCTCCGGGCCATGTGGTGCAAGATCGGTATACGGGCTCTCATAAAGTGCCCCAGTGTCCATCCTGCCACCCCGTGTCAGCTGTGCAACGATCATGTTGATCAGTTGCAGCTGTCGGGTATTCAGCGTTGTCGCAGTGATGAACTCAGAGAACGCTTCCTGCACCGCCTCCGGTTCGAGTCCTACCAGAGAGCGGATGAAGCCGGCGAGGTCCCCGTCCGTGGCGCGTTCAAGATCCTCTTTGGAACCGGCCCCTGATTCAAGAAGCAGCCCTTCAAGTGCTTTGAGGTCGTCTTCCGTCAAGGCGCGTCCGCGGCGCAGGCGCTGGATCGATATGTGGTCAAGATGTCCGCGCAGGTGGACTTCCACGCGCTGTCGGAAGTATGAAACATCAAAGATCTGCTCGTGCACTCCCCCGAGGGTGACTTCAGAGATTTCTCCCATGGTGTCCTCAAAATCGGAGTAAACGATTTTTCGTTTCTTCTTTTCAATCAGGGGAATCAGCTCGCGCAGTTTCCGTCTTACAGACTCCAGCCACAACGGATCGGCACTATCCCACGCTCCGGACGCGGTGCCCATCTCCACCACTGAATCGATGAGCGGCAGATGGGCTGCAATGCGTGGAATGTTTCCCTGCTCCTGCAATGCCTGAGCGATCTTCACTAGTTGCGCCCCAATGCGTGAGAGCGCCTGCGTATCGCCACAGAGCGCAGCAAGTTCCGCCTGCAGCACTAGAAGATCAAATCGCTTGGATTCTTCTTCACCGTCGCCAGGCGCAATGGAAGCCAAGCCAGCAAGCTCTTGCTCGGCGGTCGCCGCTTCCGCGTCGGTAAGGTTCTTCCACGCATCATCGTTGGCAAAGTGTGCAACAGCGGCCATGTGGGGACGAACTAAGAAGTTAGAACGTGGCAGCTCGCGTACTCCCCCACCCAGCCGGGATACAAGGTCATCGCGGAATGCTGCATCGAATTCTGAACCGATGGCCGCGCGCAACAACCGCACCCGAGTGGCGAAGGTCCGCGCTGCAAGGGATTGGCCCAGGCGTACGTCGCTAGCGTCGAGTCCAGCGTTGAAGTACTCGGCATTGCCGCACACGTCGAAGATCAAGAAATCCTTCTTCGACGAGTCTGGGCCGTATAGGTCGGGGCGCAGGCGAGTTCCGCGTCCGACCATTTGCCAGAACTTTGACTTGGAGCGCACGGGCTTAAAGAACACCAGGTTCACTACGTCCGGCACATCGATGCCGGTGTCGAGCATGTCAACGCTGACCGCAATGTGGGGCTCTTTGTCAGGATCGGAAAAATCATCGATGAGTTGTTGAGCGTAGTTCACACTATGGGTAATGACCCGCGCGAACCGGCCCGCGTGCGCCGGATAGTTTGCATCAAAGCGCTCGGCAATGAAGTTGGCGTGTTCCTGGTTCCTGGCAAAGATGATGGTCTTACCAAGGCGGTCCCCGCCGGCGACCCTGTGGCCGCGTTCCATAAGCACTGCCAGTACCTTGTCAACGGTGTCCGCGTTGAAGAGCCACCGGTTGAACTCCGGGGCCGCAATTTCGTCGGGGATCAGACCGTCCTCGTCCCAGTCCTTCTCATCCCACTCTTCCTGCTCTTCGGGGGTGAGATCCGCGTAGCGAACGCCAGCACGCATGAAGCCCACCGGTACGTCGACTACCCGCGGCGGGACTAGGTAGCCTTCGGCTACCGCTTCGGAAAGCTCATAGGCGTTGGTGGGGTTGTTGTTCTCAATACCAAATAGGGCGTAGGTGTTTCTGTCCACCTCGCTGTGCGGTGTGGCGGTGAGCCCAATCAATAGGGAATCAAAATACGCGAAGATGTGCCGGTACTTTTGGTACACCGAGCGGTGGGCCTCATCAACAATGACTAGGTCGTAGTAGCCGGCTCCACGGCGCTTGGCACCGGTCAGCTTTCCCTCACTCGAGGCATTGATGATATTCATCATTGTCGGGTAGGTGGCTAGATGTATACGACTGCCGGCCGCATCGTCAGTTCCGAGTCGGGCCGGGGAAGATCCGGGGATCAGATTCTTAAAAGCACGGGCGGCCTGAGTGACAAGGGCATTGCGGTCAGCAAGGAACAAGACGCGCTTGATCCACCGGTTCTCACTGAGCATTTTCGTCAATGCGACAACGGTGCGGGTCTTGCCCGTGCCGGTGGCCATCACTAGCAGCGCACGGCGGCGAGCATCCGTGTCGAAGGCCTCGGCTACGGCACGGATTGCCTTGTGCTGGTATGGTCGGTCGGCCAGTCCCTCTGGGATAACCGCCTTGGCCAGTGGCTTGCGCTGGATACGTCGGTCAACAAGCAGTTGCAGCTCGTCCCGGCTGTGGAATCCGAGGACCTCGCGCTCTGGGTAGCGAGTGTCTTCCCATAGCCAGTGCCGATACCCGTTGGAATAGTAGATGACTGGCCGTTGTCCGTAGGCTCGTTCAAGGCAATCTGCATAGAGCTTCGCCTGCTGTTTACCCATGTGGGCATCTTTGCTGCTGCGCTTGGCTTCCAAGACGGCTAGCGGTTTTCCGTTCGCTCCCCAGAGGACGTAATCAATATAGCCGGAACCCGTGAGAGTGCCATCCAGCGTGGGCATTGTATTAACGGGGAATTCCCGGACGTTGGGATCCTCGACATTCCAGCCCGCTTCGTGAAGGTACATATCGATGTAGACACGGGTCCCGACCTCGGTGTAATCGTGCCCATCGGGGATTTTCACGTTGGCCTTCTTGGCGGCCTCAATCTCTTCCTGCAGAGCACGGATACGCGCTTCGTAGTCAGATTCCTTTTCGGCTGCAGCATTGAGCGCCTTATCCTTGGCTTCCAAATCTGCGGCGAGTTTCTCGGCTTCAGCCTTGCTCAGCTGCACAACTCCCGTTGCCGGTTTAGGGCCCAAGAGATGCGGATCAAATTTGCTAGAAGGCACCGGACGCAGAGAGGGATCTTTAGCGTAGAACGTTGCCAGCCAGATGGTGGTGTGGAATAGCTCGGCCAAAGCAAAGAGGGATATCTGCGTGCTGACCGGTTGATTACCGTGGACGCCGTTGTTCGAAAGCTTACGGATGGCATGCATCTTCTCGCGCACCATCGACGGCACGATGGCCTGGAAATCTGCCGTGGTCAACCTGTTGTTCAGGTCGTCCTTCAGCGGCATTCGCAACGACGAGTCTGCCTTGTATAGCCAGTCGACCAGTTGTTCCAAGGTACGCCTGGAATACAGCAGGCTCCCGCGCGGATCTAGCAGCGCATATCCCTCGGCCCGCTGTGCCTCGGCGAACACATTGGGCCACTGGGCTACGAGGAACGCGAAGTTCGATGGCCGCTGCGGAGCCTTGTCGTCCTGGACCATGCGCGCATTCCCCCTGTGTATGCCCAATCTGTTCCTCTCATAGTAGTCAAGGGACAAATGGAATGCGTTCGGCATCGTACCGACACGCACCCTGTTACTTCGCATCAAAGATAGATTGGGATGTCTCCCAATGCCGGCAAAGACCCCTCGCGAAAATATTCTGCGCAGTTAGTGTTCCGGGCTGTCCCATCTACAAACAACTCGACCTGGCCGGTACGAGAATTCCAAGGTGTTGCGGCTTTGAAACCTCGATCGTCAAAGATCGATCAAAGAAGATACTTGCCGTTCTTCCGCATAATTCCGCAGTTTTGTGGCGCCGTACCCGCCGTGTTGGCTTCTGTCGATCAAAGAACGATCAAAGAAGTTTCCGCTATCGAGTTAGCTCCGCTGAACAGACCAGAACGGTACATACCTCATCCCCTTATGACCAGCATCCGGATCAAAAGCTACGATCAATCCAACCTCAACTGCGTCGCGAATCAGTCTCGACGCTTGGGCACTATTCTTCTTGTCAATCCGAAAACGTTCTCGCAACGAAGCGTTATTCAGCTGTTCATGACGAACATATCTAAGGCAGGCATGAAGATATACTGCTTCGCTCCGTTCAGACTTGGAGAGCGTTGACAAAGGCCTATGCGAAAATACGGTTACCCGTGTGGCAATATCATCAATTCGAACGCTAGGAGCAGGCAATTCATTAATCTCCACTAACGCGGCGACTTTATCCCACCCCGTTCCGCGCTCTTCGCACACACCAATCCGACGCAAGAATGATGCAAGCGCTTCATTTCTAGAATGAGGCGCCGTATCCACAAAACGAAGGGGGTCAATCAACGGACGTCCCGGGTTCGAAATTTCAACTCGGTCATCGAATATCTCAATCATCGGCCCCGACCCCCTTAAAGCGAGGTCCTGATGGATCAGCGCGTTCGCTACCAACTCACGAATGGCTAACTTTGGGAACGAGTGTCCATCTTGGCGCCGAGGAGACTCCAGCGATTCTTTGGCTGGCAGCAAGGTATCAAGATATCCGATCAGCCCATCAAAACCTGCAGCATATCCACGACTACCCACTTGTTCGCGTTCCGTTTCGAGCCTGTCTCGCCCCACATAGCGAATGACTCGAAAAGCTTTTCGTGACAGATCCGGAAATGCACTCATATCACGGGCAAACAAGAGCGCACCCAAATTGGTTATTGACCAAGTCCCGTTGGCGGCCAGCCTGATCATCTTGTCGTTTTCTAGCGAGTTGAGAATCAACTCCGGACCCGTTGGAAGCGGAATATCGAGCAAAGTGAAGTATGCGGGGTAGTCCAACAGTCGGAGCACGTCTTCAACGCGAAGACTATCCATGGCAATACGTCGTTCAACGGGTTTCGAATCAAACGATCTCCACAGCGCTGCTTCCTTCTGGGGGAAGTCCTTCAACTTCTTTTTCTGGGATCCGACCCTGATCCAAGCCGTATCACCCGCACGGATAGGCGCGCTTGCCGCTGGCTTGATAAGTAAGACTACGAGTGATTTCCCGTCGACTGACCCTACCTCGAATCTAAAGTCAACATTCGTTTGGAGAGTTCTTTGAAGCCAGTTCTCGAGCCCTTCATTTCCCTTCTTTGCGATCCGAGGGTCGAAGGAGGTGCCCACCAACCTGTGCGAACCGTCCTCAACTCCCCAGACCATATAGGCCGATTCTTCACCGACTACTGCCGCTGCGTTACCAAGGGCAGAGATATATTCGGCTATCGCCTGTTCATCGGCAAGATTCTCTTTGAACTCGACCCATTCGGATTCAGCAGGCATAGCCGTCAGCCTTCGAATCAAGCTTTCGAACAAATTTTCTCCGTCAGCGACGCCCAAGATACTCTCCATCATTATTTGCGATGCTAGGCATCGTCACGGCCAAGATGAACCAACTACTATTCGAAGAAGTCCTCGTCGATGTCAACCACGTCATAGCTCTGCTTGACCTGTACACCAACGCGATACTTGATCATCAATGACACCAATCGTTTGCCATCGATCAGCACGATTCTGGTCGGGATACTTGCCGCATACTCGCGGGCATGCTGGGTAAACGTGCTGGTAGTGATGAAGACGCCCCTGCTGGCGCCAAATCCGTGGAGGGCACCGATGAACGCTTGGATGGTCTCGCGACCAACGCTGTTACCTTCGGCATAGCGTTTTGCCTGAACATAAATTTGTTCCAAGCCCAACGCGTCCTGGTCAATGACACCGTCCACTCCGCTATCGCCGGACCCGCCGATCCGTCGTCCCCGCTGTGCGGCACCACCGTAGCCCATACCCAGCAGCAACTTAACGACAGCCTCTTCAAAGAAGTCCGGGTGGCTTTCGCGAAGGCGTACCAACAGTGCTTCGCCGACATCCGCTGCAATGCGATTGATGCCGGTCTCGATCTGTTCTATTGGGTCGGTTGCCTCCGCCTGTACCTCTTCGAGAACGTCGGTGGTAGCTACACTCTGCACGTTCGGCCAGAACGATGCGAAAGTCAATTTGGCCTCCGAAAAGCTGGCTATGCCTTCAGGATGCTCGGCGAACCACTGCCTGCCTGCCTCCGTGATTCGGTAGTTTGCCCGGATCGGCCTTTCGATCCACCCTGCCTTGAACAGGTTGCTGAGCGCCCACCCTAAACGCTGTTCGGAGCGCAACCCACCAGAGTTCAGAGTCTCAGCCTGGGCGACCTCCGAGAGTCCTGCCGAGATAATCGCCCGGCCCATGATGTCACGCCGGTGCAATGTCTCGCCATCCAAGAGAACCAGCAGCACGTGCTTGATGAAGTGCGGCCAAATGGGCACGTCAGAGACCGACTCTTCATTATTGGCGTCGGTCATCAGAGCTCTCCTTTGAAAGCGCGGTCCTGTAGCGACAAGAAGAGGTTATCGAGTTCGGTAAATTGGGCGCGATATTTTAACTTGAGGTGTTCGATGGAAGAAACTCGACGGGTAAATTCCTGCTGCATCTCGAGAGGTGGTGTCAGGACTCGTAAAGACTTGAGCTTCGTAACATTAATGCCCTTCATGATCGCGCCCTGGCTAATGAGGTCAACTTGACGTCGAATCGCCGAACTATGATGAAGCTGGTGCGAAATAAACTCAGTCTCCACTGACGAACCAAGCCGTACACGCAGCACATCCGAGTGCATGATGCCCGCGGATCTTGTATTGGGGTAGACAGCACATTTCCCCACGTCCCCTTTTCTAGTCATGACTATGTCACCTGGGACGACGGAATATGCCGACAGTCGTTCTGCCGTCTGTTCATCTAAAAATTCGGGTGGTAGCGTAGCAAATCCAGTGTTAACCTGCCTTATGCCCCAAAGCGGTATGCCTGAGTTTTTGTACTCACTCCTGCTGAGCTGGGTACCGAAAGGGCCACACTTAATATCGTCTGTTTTGCGGCAAAGCTCAACCAACGCACGCTCTGCATACCCGGATACGTTGAGCACTGGATCCCCAAACATCTCGTGAAAGATGGACTGTGCAAGCGAATCGAGTTGGGTAATGGCTTCACGGCGTTTGGTGCGGAGGTCGTCAGCCTTGTCAAGGATGGCAGCAATGCGGCGCTGCTCATTCATCGGCGGGCACGGCACTTCTACAGCGCCAAGGACTTTCGGGCTGATTCGTGGAAGGTTTGCACCGGTTGCCAGACTGTTTACGTGGTTGACGATATGCTTCTGACGAAGAAAGTACGCGAGATAGCGTCGGTCTGATTGGTCGCTGACTTTAATAGGCAGAATATCTGTGCTGCAAATACCCGACATCTCGGGCAATGCAATTTTGGTCAAATATGGGCGAAGCTTTCCGTAGAGAATGTGGCCAATACCAAACTTAAACTTGCTGCTGGCTAGCTCACCATTAGCGACTTCACCAACACCAACGAAAGTGCCACCAGAAGCAATGTTCTCTAGACCCACATAGGTTGTTCCATCTATGATTTCACTTGGCTGAACCGAGATTCGTTCAATTGTTGCGACTTCTGAAAGTGCCACCATTTTCATGCCAACAGGCCCTTCAACTCTGCGAGCCCCTTGGCGATGCCTTCGTCCAGCTGCTCAACGTCAGCAATAATTTTTGCAGGGTCACGGTGCTCGACTTCGTCATACTCAATCTCCTTGTACCGATTGATCGACAGGTCATAACCGTTCTCGGCGATCTCCGACTTCGGGACAACAAAAGACCGCTCGGTCCGCGCCCTGTCGTGTTCTTTCGTCGAACGCTCCTCGCCGAGCTCTCCACGTACAGCCTTCCAACGCTCAAGCACGTCCGGCAGGTCAGAAGTTTCCTGTGGGGTGCGCTTGTCATCGAGGCTGAAACCGTCGGCTGTCACATCATAGAACCAGACATTCTCCGTGCCGCCTGAGTTGGTGCGGGTGAAGAACAATACCGCGGTGGAAACTCCTGCATAAGGCTTGAAGACACCGGAAGGCAGCTTGACCACTGCTTCCAGCTGCTGGTCTTCAACCAACTGCTTGCGCAGGTCCTTGTGTGCCTTGGAAGACCCAAAAAGAACGCCATCGGGCACGATTACCGCGGCACGTCCACCTGGCTTGAGCAGGCGCAAGGAAAGGGCAAGGAACAGCAGCTCAGTTTTCTTGGTCTTGACAGTTTTGAGCAGTTCCTTGGAGACGTTTTCCGAATCTAGGCTGCCGGCGAACGGTGGGTTGGCGAGGATGACATCATACTTTTCCTCATCCGTCGAGTGCAGGTCCGCGAGCGAGTCCCGGTTCTCGATGACCGGGTTCTCGATGCCGTGCAACAACAGGTTCATGGCGCCAATACGAAGCATGGTGGAGTCGAAGTCGAATCCGTGGAATTGCTTGTTGTTGAAGAACGTACGCTGTTCCGGATCAAACATCAGCTCCGGGTTGTGCTCGCGGAGGTGTTCACCGGAGGCCATAAGAAAACCGCAGGTTCCGGAGGCCGGGTCGCAGATTGCCTCCATCGGCTGCGGATTACGCATGGCGACCAACAATTCAATGATGTGTCGTGGTGTTCGGAACTGCCCATTGGTGCCGGCCGTGGCGATCTTGGAGAGCATGTACTCGTAAAGATCACCCTTGGTATCACGGTCATCCATCGGGATGCCATCTATCAGATCCACGGCCTTTTGCAATACGTGGTCTTTGGTGATGGTAAAGCGAGCGTCCTTCATGTGGTCCGTGTAGGTGGAATCGCTACCGTCGGACTGGCGCGTGATCTCTTCGCGCAGGAACGGGAAGATGCTCTCACTGAATACGGTAAACATTTCTGACTTGTCGAAGTTCTTGAAATTCGACCACCGCATATCTTGGTACGAACGCCCGAACTTGTCGCTTCCCTCTGGGAATATAGGGTTTTCAACTGGCTTGCCGGTACGTGATGCTTTGCGTTCGGCGACAATCTGGTTGTCATCAAGGCGCTTGAGGAACAGCAAGTAGGTTATCTGTTCAATGACCTCCAACGGGTTGGAGATGCCTCCTGTCCAAAAGGCGTTCCAAACGCTGTCTACCTGCGACTTCAATTCCCCAGTGATCATGCCTTCCATCATATTGCTCTAACCCAAAGAAACTTGCCCGAAAGCATGGCGAGCACAAGATGCATTCCAAGCAGCTAGCCATCCTTTCCAGTCGACGCATGTTGTCGGCGAGCGCTGATAGGATGCTAAGCACTCTAGATAAAGTGAGATAACGCACTCGGCAGGCCAACCGCGCCGTGCAGTTGACCTCATGCAAGACCCAGTTCTACGAAACCGACGGTCGAAAGTCGACTTCCAGTCGCAATTAGCGGGTAGTTAGGAATCGGTGAGAGTAAAACTGACTTCTCATCGTGAGACCGCCAGGGCCTAGTCATTGAAAAAGTAAGGACGGATACATACCATGTCCCGCAGTGATCAGTTACGCTCCGAAATAAGTCGACTTGAATCTAGCGTGGCAAGCTTCCTCAAAGATCTTGCGAAGCACCAAAAAACTGCAAATGACGCGGCCGCCAAAGCACGTAGCGAGCGCACCCGTGCAGAAAAATCAAGAACGGACTCCAGCCGTCGTTCAGCATTCAGCGCTGCCGAACGCAAAGAGAAAGAATCCAACACCGCACTAAAGAAGGTAGCGGATATCAGCAGTAAGTTAGCCACGGTCAGGAAGTCGATAGCGACTAAACAGGCTTCATTGCGTAGCGCGGAACGGACTGAACAACGAACTAGAACTCGTGATGATGAACGTCGACGCCAAACAGAGAAATCCCATGCGCAGGAGATTGCTCGGCTCAGCCGCCCGTCAACGCAAATTCGCTACGTTGAGGTGCATCCACCCAAGCCTGAACCACTTCGCGTTTTGTACGTTACTGCGAACCCCGATTCCGTAGAGACCACGTTCGAGTACCCGGACGGGACCGTTGAAACGATCGGAACTTGGCTTCGCGTCGATCAGGAAGTGCGACAGGTCAAGCAAGCGCTCAGAGCATCCAAATTCCGTGACTTAGTTACGATTGAGCACTTGCCGGCAGCGACAGGGCCCGACCTGATGAACGGTCTCAACGACCATCGACCCCACGTCGTACACTTTTCCGGTCATGCATCGGCATTGGGCGTCCACCTTGAGGATGACAATGGGACAACCGGAGGCGCAGGCATGAACTTCGGTCTACTGGCTTCACTCCTCGGTGCCACTGACGACCCGCCGCGTCTCGTCGTACTCAACGCATGCGAAAGTCTGGAGGGCGCAGACGACCTCCTACAGACGGTGCCAAACGTGATTGGAATGTCAGAATCGATCACAGATATCGCGGCCATAACGTTTGCAACCAAGTTCTACGCTGCGATAGCCTCAGCGCAGTCTGTTGCTTCTGCAGTCGCCCAAGCCAAGGTTGCAATGCAGATGACTGCACTTGAAGACGCACATTTACCGGAAATTCGGACGCGAGACGATGTCGACCCATCCAAACTGGTCTTGGTGAATCCAGGCGAATCGAACATCAACTAAATCTCGGCTATTTCCGTTGTCTCGATAAATGAGTTTTTAATGCCATCCAAATGACAGTGATCAACATTAGAATTCATGGTTAGTTCTCAATGTTCGAGGTGCTTTGCAACCTCTAAAGTCTCAGTGGCGATTCAGCCAATGATCGATCTTCACAAAACAGTCCAGCGAATGCAAAAACCGGAGGCCGCATCCCGCGCGGCCCTGCCGCCGACCCACCTTGTCCGAGCAAGAAAGAAGCATCACTTGAACATGAGGCGGACACGGTGCGCCGATTGTCGGAGGATCAGCGCGGGATGCGGGCCCAGCAGTCTCTGGAAATAAGGGCTCTTAAAACTTAAGCGTGGTGCAGAGTGTTCAGCACGGGCGCAGCCCTGCCGTATATAACAGTATCCGAAGGCGGTAATGCGCATGGTTCCGATAACCCCGGCCAATGCGTTTCAAGTTCTTCGCCGTCAGATTCGCTGCCTCACTCCTGGCGTTCGTCAATCTGGTTCTAACGAACACCAGCAACTCCCTGCGCCATCCGGTCAACGTCCGGAACAGCGACTTCGCCTCAACCATTGTTGTTGCTCGCACGGACTTTTCCAGCACCGCCCACCGGGATTGGAACTCATGGATATTCGTAGCTTTCAATAGTTCCCGCACATGCTCCTTGATCGCATAGATCACTCCGAGTTCCGGGTCTGATTCCAAGATCAGCTTCAACCGTTCAACCTGCTTGATCGACAAGTTCTCCAGATTGCAAGTCAATAATTTCCGGTACTTGTAAGCCGGATCAGCAGCCCGGCCACGACGATCAAAGACTTCGTGGGAGCGACGTCGGCGGACCTGGGTGATCATCAGATTCGCCCGCTGAATCACGTGGAAATGATCCACGCTAACCTTTACCTTCGGCAGATTCTCCCGCACCGCCTTGCGGAACTCCGATGACATGTCGATCGCGACGTACTGCACCCGTTGGCGCCAATACCGTGGCCGATTCTTCAGCCACCGTTTCACCGCCGTGCCGCGGCGTCCGTCCACGATATCCAGAATCTTTCCGGTATCCAGATCAGTAAACACAATCGACCACGGCTCAATCCGCACTACTTTCCCGGTCCGGCCCCGTGCGTAGCGGACTTTGCGAAACCGGTGCTCATCAATGCCGAGCCGGCGGATGAACATGCGGTCCACGTCCCCGACCAGTTCACCGATCGTGGTTAGCCGGGCCATGACCGTAGGCCAAGACACCCCATGCGCGGCAGCGACCCGGGACACTGCCCTGAGTTCGGAACTCATCTCGTCCACGAACTGTTGGGAGAGTCGTGTGGTGATCCTGGCACGGAACGGGAGTTGCTCGGTGGTTTGAACGAATGAACGGCGTTCGCAGGCCGATTCCTGGCAGGCCATACGGCGTTTGCGCACCAATACCTGCAGGTCGGTGCCGCCGACTGGCACGTCCTTCACCCGATGTATTGGTCTGGCCTGGATTCGTTGGGTGAGCACTCCACAGGTGGGGCATGCTGCTTCGGTAGCTTTGGGCTCGATGAGGGCTTGTCGTCCGTCTGCTTCGTGGGTGGCGCTGATGACGCGGTAGTCGTTGAGGTTCAACAGAATCGACGCAGCATCGATTGGCCCGGTATCCTTGAACACGGCTCGTAGTTCCTTGCTGATGTATGTCTAGACAACACTCATCTTCGCAGAGGACTGCGGGCCTTACTTCTTTTTCGGGGTCACCACGCTAAAACTTGAAGAGCCGAAATAAGCCCTTACAAAGCGATCTGGCGGTTCTGATCTTTGTAGAGCAGGTAACGGAAGTTATCTGGTCCGCCGGCATAACAAGCCTGCGGGCAGAAGGCACGTAGAGACATATAGTCTCCGGCTTCAACCTCAACCCAGTCACCGTTCAGGCGATAAACGCCCTTACCTTCCAGTACGTACAAGCCGTGCTCCATCACATGAGTTTCCGCGAACGGGATAGAGGCACCGGGTTCAAAGGTCACGATGTTCACCCCAAAGTCGAAGGCCACATCGTTCGGATCCAGCATGCGAGTGGTGCGCCATTTACCGTCGGTACCCGGCATTTCGCCAGGTTCAACGTCGCGTTCGTTGCCAACTACTGCAGCTGGGGCATCCACGCCGACCAAAGGTTCATAACGCTTGCGCAGCCAGTGGAAGCTGGTGAGTTCTGCACCATCGTTCCGTGCGGACCAGGTGCTACCAGCTGGCAGGTAGGCGTAACCGCCGTCTACCAACACGTGTTCCGTGCCCTCAATAACCAAGGTCAGCGCACCGGTGAGCACAAAGATGAACCCCTGGACCTCGGCCTGAGGTTCTGGCTTGCTGGCACCACCGCCGGGAGAGACCTCCACGATGGACTGAGCGAACGTCGTCGCTCCGCCAGCCACCGGACGGTTTAATACCCAAGCGCGAGTATTGGTCCACTCGGGGAAAACGCTAGTGACGATGTCGCGCAGCACGCCCTTGGGGATAACAGTGTAGGCCTCGGCAACAATGGCGCGGTCGGTGAGCAGATCGCTTTGTGGCGGGTGACCGCCGAAGTTCGCGTAATAGGACGAGGAGTTCTGAACAGCTGGAACAGTCATGATGTGATCCTTAGGCGTGAGTGCGATTCAGCGCGATCGCTTCGAGTTCGGACAGGGAAATCTGGGCCAGCTCAGAAACTTCCTCGGCGCTTACCGCGCCGCAGGTAACCCCGCGGTGGATGTAGCGGGCCAACGCGCGAGCGGTGGCAGGTTCATCCATAATGGTGGAGCTGATCTGGTGAACATAGTTGCGCAGCCGGGTTCCGGCCGCTTGCAAACCTTCGCGGAAGAACGCAAAGGTGGCAAGATAGCGGGTAGGGAGTTGGTTTTCGTGCAGGTCCCAACCCTGATAGATGCCGCGGGCCAGATGACGGGAAACCAACCGTGCGTGTAGCGCCCATGCCTCGGCCATATTCTCTGGGTCACCGGCCGGGATGATGTTAGTTGAGCCGTCGGAAAGCTCCACACCGGTGCCAGCTACGGCCACCTGCATCACGTCCTTGGCGTAGTCAGCCACCGGGTGTTCCATGGACTGGTAACCGGCGGCCACACCCATGGACGCCGAATAGTCGTAGGTTCCGTAGTGCAGTGAGGAGACTCGACCTTGCCCTGCATGGATCAGCTGGGCCACCGGGTGGGTTCCGTCGGCGGCGATGATCACCTGCGGGGTTTCCACCTGGACTTCAAAGCGGATCCGGCCTGCCTCAAGGCCGTGGGTCTGCTCTAGCTTTTGTGCCAGCAGCACCATGGCCTTGACCTGATCTACGGTAGTGACCTTGGGAAGGGTCAGACGTAGTCCGGCTGGTAGCTCCGCGTGGGAAAGCAGCTGCGTAATGAATAGACCCAGGGTCCGAATGCCGCGTGCTCGGGTGGGCGCTTCGAAACATTTAAAGCGGATGCCAATGAAGGATGGTGCCTTGCCGGCGGCCACGGCCGCAGCGAGTCGGTCGGCTGCGGCCAGTACGTCCGCGTCCTCCTGAGCATCACTGCGATTGCCGTAGCCGTCTTCAAAGTCAATGCGCAAATCTTCGATGGGTTCACTGGCCAGCTTTTGTGCCACCAATTGGGCCAGTCGCTGCGGTTCAGCCAGGTTTAGCTTCGCCGCTAGGTCAGCCAATCCGGCTTCACCGCCGGTAGCTGCCAGAGCGTTAGCTCCCCAAGCAACCGGCAGTTCAGCAGTGTATATATCTCCGGGGACATATACAGTGTGGACCGGCTGGCGGGCCCCGGAATCACCCGGGTAGGCATTGTCCAGTAGCTGATCGGTGGCGGCCAATTGTGTTTCTACGCCGGCCAGCGTGGACTCATCGAAGGGGTTGATCATGACTTGCTCACGTACTCCTTTTCCAACAGTTCGTAGGCTCCGGTGGTGAGGAAGTCTGCGAAGTCCTCATCCTTGCCGCTGGTCAACGTTGCGATCAACCCGGCAGCCGGCTCATAGTAGGTCTTGAAGTGCTCTTCATTATTAACTTCACCGCGCAGGCGTTCTACTTCTTCGCCAAGAATGGTTGCTACCAAGTGCGCGGTGATGGTGTTGCCAGTGTCGGCGGCCACCACTTCGTTGCGGATCTGCTGCCAGATCTGTGAACGCGAGATTTCAGCGGTAGCGGCATCTTCCATCAGGTTATGGATGGCCACCGCACCGTTACCCGAAAGCCACACGGCCACGTAGTTCACGGCCACGTAGAGGTTGGCGCGCACGCCGGCTTCGGTGACGTCCCCTGGGGCGCTGGCGATGTCCAGTAGCTGAGCGGCGGTAACTTCTACCTCTGGGCGCTGGCGGTCGATCTGGTTTGGCTTATCCCCGAGCTTGGCGTCGAAGATTTCCTTGCAGATATCCACCAGGTCAGGGTGGGCAACCCAGGAGCCGTCAAAACCGTCGTTTACTTCGCGGGACTTGTCATCGCGGACCTTCTCGAAAGCTGCGGCGGTAACTTCTGGTTCGCGACGGTTCGGAATGAATGCGGCCATGCCACCCATGGCGAAGGCACCACGCTTGTGGCAGGTCTTGACCAACAGTTCGGTGTAGGCGCGCATCATGGGTGCGGTCATAGAAACGGCCGAACGGTCCGGCATGATAAACGCTTCACCGGCTTCGCGGAAGGTCTTGATGATGGAGAACAGGTAATCCCAACGACCAGCGTTCAGACCCGAAGCGTGCTCACGCAGTTCATAGAGGAATTCTTCCATTTGGAAAGCGGCTGGAATGGTTTCGATGAGCATCGTGGCGCGCACGGTGCCGTGGGCGATGCCCAGTTCCGCCTGGGCGAAGGTGAAGATCTCGTTCCATAGGCGAGCCTCGAGGTAGTGCTCCATCTTTGGCAGGTAGTAGAACGGTCCCTGGCCAGATTCGGCGAGCACCTTGGCGTTGTGGAAGAAATGCAGCCCGAAGTCCACCAGTGCACCGACGGCTGGTTCGCCGTTGATCAGCACATTGTTTTCTGGCAGGTGCCAGCCGCGTGGGCGGACTACTACAACGGCGCGTGGTGCGTCGGTGCGCAGTGCATAGGACTTACCGGACTTGGAATCGGTGAAGGCCAGGGTGCCGCGGGCGGCAGCCGAAAGGTTGGAGATGGCATCAACCACGTTGAACCAGCTCGGGGTCGAGGCATCTTCAAGGTCGGCAAGCCAGACCTTGGCGCCGGAGTTCAGCGCGTTGATGGCCATCTTGGCTGGGGAGGCTGGGCCTGTGATTTCTACCCGGCGGTCACGCAATGCTTCGGGGGCTTCCGCGACCTTCCAGTCACCGGTGCGCACCGACTCGGTCTGTGGATCGAAGTCGATGGCTCTCGCGTCGGAGAATTCCTGGCGGCGTACCGAACGGGCGGCCAGTAGTTCGTTGCGGGTTCCGGCGAACTTCTCATGCAATTTCTGGATAAAAGCGAGGGCATCATCGGAGAGGATCTGCCCGGCATCTGCTACGTCGGGGATGCTGGTGATTGAAATACTCATGAGTTGTTCCTTAACCTCTTGTGCTCTGTAGTACTGCTCTGTTCCGTGCGCGGGTGCTTTGACGTGCACCTTGATTTTCCACTGCAACCTGTTGCGCCGGTGGGTGTTCGGCGCTCCATCAACGATCACAGCTCTTCAAAAGATTTCCGTATAGTGGATACTATTATCCTCAAAATGAAAATGCAAGAGAGTATTGTGGTCTTCGGCACGGATTTTTGATGGCAAAATATCGGATCGTGGAAGAAAACCGAGTTTCTAGGCTATTGTTGGGACGAGGATTTCGCATCGTAGAACTTACGGACCACAATCTTCCAAAATCAGTGCCTTAACCAAAGGAGTAAAAATGACGCAGGCTTCCAGCAAGTCCACCACCGGCGGAGTGCAGTCCGTTGAACGCGCATTTGAACTTCTGGAGGTCATCGCGCGGGCTGGTGGAGAAGCGGCGCTAAGTGAACTTGCTGCTGACACTCCTCTGCCGTTGCCTACCATTCACCGGTTATTGCGCACTTTGGTCGGGGTTGGATACGTTCGCCAGCTGCCTAACCGCCGCTACTCTTTGGGTCCACGCCTGATCCGTCTTGGCGAAGTCGCCAATCGACAGCTTGGGGCGCTGGCATCCCCAATGCTTAAGGAATTGGTGGCCAAACTCGGCGAATCGGCAAATATCGCTGTCCTGGACGGCGACATGGTCACCTACATCGCCCAGGTGCAGTCGGCTCATTCGATGCGCATGATCACTGAAGTTGGCCGCCGCGCGATGCTGCACAACTCCGGCGTGGGCAAGGCCGTACTCTCGGTCCTCGATGACGAACGGGTGCAGCGCCTCGTTTCTCAGGCGGGTATGCCACCGAAGACCGCGAATACCATCACCACCTTGGGCAAGCTGTTCACCGACGTTGAGGCTACGCGCGAACGCGGCTACGCGATTGATGAAGAAGAGCAAGAGCTCGGTGTGCGTTGCATTGCCGTTCCGGTGCCTGGAGCCCCAACTCCCATGGCCATTTCGGTCTCCGGACCGGTCACCCGCGTCGACGAAGCCTTTATGCAGACCGCAATACCCGTACTACAGGCCGCCGCCAAGGAACTTGGTGTGCAGCTGGTTGCTGCCGCCGACTAGCCTTTCGGCTCTTCAGCCTTCGGCGGCAGAACGCTCATCACTGCCAGCGGAAGCAAGACAATGGCGGCGATGACCGTCAGCGCCGAGAAGGAGCTGACCGCCATCAGCGGGCCGGCGGCAAAAGCAGCCGTGGCACCGCAAAGGTTGGACAGGGCATCAACTCCGCCCTGGACAGACGCGCGTTCCTGCTTGCTGATGACCGTCGCGAACAGGGCAGATCCGGACACGTTGATGAACGACCAGCCCACCCCGAGCAGGATCAGGCTGGCCATGATCCAGCCCATGCTCTCCGGGTGCAATCCCCCGGCCAACAGGGAAGCTGCAAAGATCGCCAAGCCTGTACCGATGGAGAAGCGATAGCCCCAGCGGTCCGCCGCGTACCCCACCACTGGGGCCAAGGCGTACATGCCGAGAATATGCAGCGATATGGTGATGCCGACCAAGGACACCGAGCCGCCGTGATGGGTGACGTGGATCGGAGTCATCGTCATGATGGCCACCATGACCACCTGCGCACTGAGGATCGCCGCCACCGCGTAGCGCGCCCGGAGATTATTGCGCAGTTCCGAGGCAAAGCGCTTGAGGCTGCCGCGCTGTCGCACCGGCAGAGCGGCACCGGCCAACCGGTCGTTCTCCCGGATCAGCAATAGCGGATCAGGGTGCATCAGCAAGAAGACCAGCAAGCCTGCCAGCAGCATGGCGATCCCGGCAATGAGGAATGCCCCGGCATAAACATGCAGCCCGGTCGCGTTGCCGATCGCCTGGCCAGGAACTCCGAGGTTCGGGCCGAGCACCGTGCCGATGGTTCCCACCCAAACGATCAGTGCCAGGCTGCGGCCCTTGTGGTCGTCGGCAGCCAGGTCGGTGGCGGCGAATCGGGACTGCAGGCTGATGGCTGATCCCGAGCCGATCAGCAGCAAGCCGGCGAAGAGCAGGATCACCATCTGGAATTGGGCGGCGGGAACCAATAGCAGCGCACCGAGCGCTGCCAGCCACCAGCCGCTTGACAGGGCAAAACGGCGTCCGAAGCGCGAGGCTAGGTTGCCTAGGGGCAATCCGAGCAGGGCCGCACCGAGGGTGCTGGCGGTGCGGGCAAGGCCTGCCCAGGCTTCACTCGAGGTGACTTCTTCTGCCAGCAGGATACCGATCGACGGGGCAACGCCCACGCCGATGGTTCCGAAGATCTGGGAGATGGCAAGGACCCACAGTGTTCTTTTCTGAACCGTTGTGCGAGTCAGCTCGATCATGTTCGCCCGCCCTTCCCTGCGTCCTCTAGGCAACCGTCATTTTTGCTGCCGTCACCAGAGTACGCGAGCGCAGTGGGACAACGACCCAGCTACTGGGCGAACTGTGTTTCGTACAACTCGGTGTAGCGCCCGCCAAGGGCAAGCAGTTCCGCGTGCGTCCCGCGCTCGATGATCCGACCGCCCTCCACCACGAGGATCTGGTCGGCTGAGCGGATGGTGGACAGCCGGTGGGCAATGATCAGCGCGGTGCGGTTTTCCAGGGCCTCAGCCAAGGCGGCCTGCACGGCAGCTTCGTTGGCTGAATCCAAGGCGGCGGTCGCCTCATCAAGAATAACCACCTGCGGGGCGGCCAGCAGCAGTCGAGCGATGGTCATGCGCTGGCGTTCGCCACCGGAAAGGCGGTAGCCGCGCTCACCCACCACGGTTTCCAGTCCATCGGGCAGCGCCTGGATGACCGGCTTGAGCCGGGCGCGTTCCAGCGCTTCCCAGATTTGCTCGTCCGTGGCTTCAGGGCGGGCCAAGGTCAGGTTGGAACGGATGGTTTCGTGGAAGAGGTGGCCGTCCTGGGTAACCATCGAAACTGTGGTGCGCAGTGAATCCAGTTTGAGCTGACGGATATCCTGCCCCGCTAGCTGGACGCTTCCCGAGTCCACATCATAAAGCCGGGCCAGCAGTGAAGCTACCGTGGACTTGCCGGCGCCCGAGGATCCCACGAGGGCAAAAGTCTGCCCTGCCGGGATCTCGAAATTGATATCGTGCAGGACCTGCTCGCCCCCACGGGTATCAAGAATCGCCACGTCCTCCAGCGAGGCCAGCGAGACCTTATCCGCGCTCGGATAGGAGAAATTCACGTGATCGAACTTCACTGGAACCGCGGCGCCCGCTTCAAGACGGCGGGCATCTGGGGCATCGGAAATCAGCGGTTCCAAGTCCAAGACCTCGAAGACGCGGTCAAAGCTGACCAAAGCGCTGGTGATTTCCACGCGGGCATTGGCCAGTGCGGTCAATGGAGTGTAGAGCCTGGTCAGCAGCATGCCGAGGGTGACAACATCGCCGGCGGCCAGTTCGCCGCGCACCGCGTACATGCCACCCAACCCGTAGACCAAGGCGAGCGCCAAGGCGGCCACCAGGGTCAACGCGGTCACGAAGTAGAACTGGCGCATGGTCATCTTCACGCCGATGTCGCGGACCCTGCCTGCATGCATGGCGAAGACCTTGGACTCGTCCTTGGGGCTGCCGAAGAGCTTGATCAGCGTGGCGCCCGGCGCCGAGAAGCGTTCGGTCATCTGGTTGCCCATACTGGCGTTCAGTTCGGCGGATTCGCGGCGCAGCAAGGCGACGGATTTGCCAAAGTGGCGGGCCGGCAGAAGGAAGATGGGCAAGAGCACCAGGGCAATGAGGGTGACCTGCCATGAAGTGGTGAACATGACGGCCGCAGTGAGGATCAACGCCACGGTATTGGATACCAGGCCAGAGAGCGTCCCCGCGAATGCCGACTGGGCACCGATGACGTCATTGTTCAACCGGCTGACCAACGCACCGGTTCGAGTGCGAGCGAAGAACGCGACAGGCATTTTCTGCACGTGGTCGAAGACCGCGGTGCGCAGGTCATAGATGATGCCCTCACCAAGGCGCGAGGAGAACCAGCGCACGATGACGGAAGTAATGGCATCCAAAACAGCGATGACCGCCATGATGATCGCCAGGTTGGCAATGGTGCGCACGCCCGACTGTGCCACGATTTCGTCAACCACCCGGCCAGCGAGCACCGGGGTCGCTACCGCGAGGACAGCTGCGATTACCGAGAAGAGTACGAAGATCAGCAGGCGGGTCTTATACCCAGCGGCAAATTTCAGAACCCGTTTAGGCGTGGTCGAGGAATAGGCCTTCCCCTTATCGCCAGATAACTTCCATAGCGAATGCCAGGCGGCACTTTCCATGCTCATGAATATTTGCTCGCAATCCTGCTCGGGGATTCGGTGGGTTCCACCTTGCTTAGTTTCCCAGCATCTCTCCTGCAACTTCTAGCTAGGGTCAGCTTATTTTCTAGCTGCACCCGTTGACCATTTGTTATCAATCATGGCCGCACAGTCGAAAGCTTCATCGAGGATTTCGCGCAGGGATTCATTGTGCGAGTCCACCCACCGCACCAGAGCGTGGTCATAAAGGGTTAGGGCCAACAGCGCCGAGGTGTCCGCCAATCGACGATTGGCACAGAACGGATGCAACGCTTGGGCAAGCTCGGCTTGCTGTTCGCGACGTGACTCCTGCCAGCTGGCTCGCAGCGCCGAGGTGCTCCACACCAGTTGAACTCGCGAGCGCATCGCTTCGGGTTCCTCCTCAGCGGCAACAACCGTCGGCTCAAAGCTCCGGCGCAAAAGTTCGAGCAAGCTTTCACTGGGATTCGATGCCATGGACTCGAGCATCTGGGAGAAATGCATATTCATGGATCGCAGTGCGGTCACCACGGCGTCTTCTTTTGAAGAGAAATATCTGAAGAACGTCGCGCGCGAAATTCCTACAGCTTGCGCCGCTTGCTGGGCCGTGACGTTCTCCAAACCGCGCTCAGCAAAAACGGTATACACCTGCTGAGCCAATTCGGTTTTCATCTTCTCGCGCACCCGATCGCGCACCACGCTGCCCATGGCAAAAATTTTACTCTGAGATCACTCGCCTTTAATGAGACCCCGTCTCTTTTACCAGATCAGCACCAGAATGCAGTAGGCGTGTCGGATCTTCTCCGATTCACGATACTCAATAATTCCCCAATGATGGTGCCCGCATCTTGCCGCTTCGGTAGGCTCAAGAGTGGCATTGATTTCCAGTTGAAGGACGGGCATGGAACAGCAGAGAAGCATCAACAGCATCGAACTCGGCCAAGGCCTGAAGGTCACCGGCCAAGGCTTTGGATGCATGTCTCTGAGCAGCGCTTACGGTACCGCCGAGGACGCGGAATCCTTGAGGACCGTGAACCACGTGATTGATTCCGGAGTCACCTTCCTGGACACCGCGAACATCTACGGCGCGGGACACAACGAAACCCTGCTGTCCCAGGTCCTCAAGACGCGCCGCGACGAGGTCACCCTGGCCACCAAGGCCGGAATTGTTCGACCCAAGAACCCGGGCGACCCGCGAGCAAATGGCGACCCCGCCTTCATCAAGAAATGCTTTGACGAGAGCCTCCAGCGTCTCGGCGTGGACTACATTGACCTCTACTACTACCACCGGGTAGATAGCCGGGTCCCGATTGAAGATACCGTCGGCGCCTACAAGGACCTGGTCGAGGCTGGCAAGGTGGGCCATACCGGATTATCCGAAGTGACCGCAAACGAACTTCGCCGAGCACATGCGGTTCACCCTATTTCAGCGATTCAAATGGAGTACTCCATTTTCAGCCGGGACATCGAGCGCTGGCTGCTCCCCACAGCCAGCGAACTGGGCGTGGGTCTGGTCAGCTACGCATCCTTGGGCCGCGGCTACTTCACGGGCGAAGTGTATTCGCTCGATCAGCTGGATGCGAACGATGTCCGCCGGAACTTCCCGCGTTTCGAGGACTCCAGGATGCAGCACAACCACCCATTGCGAACGACCATCGAAGAAACCGCGCAACGTGAAGGAATCACCACCGCCCAGCTCTCATTGGCGTGGGTCTATGAGCAGGCTCGGATCCAGAATGTGCAGGTATCGCCTATTCCGGGGACCCGCTTCGCCCACCACTTTGACGAGAACATTGGTGCTTTGGATGTCCGCCTCTCCGAGGAATCAATGGCGGCGCTGAACGCGCTGGCAGAACGCGTGGACGGCGAGCGCCAATCCGACATCATGTCCGTGTCCAAGGGACGCGAAGAAGTACAAATGGCGGAAGAAGGCAGCGCCTCATGAAAATTGCATTAGCCCAGGTACTGAGCACCTCGGATCCACAGCGCAACCTCGTGGCCATTCGTGATCACGCTAAGCAAGCCAAGGAAGCCGGAGCGTCTTTGGTGATCTTCCCCGAAGCGATGCAGGTGGCTTTTGGCAATGATCTAGCCAAGGCCGCTGTTGCTCTCGATGGTCCTTGGCCTGCGCTGGTTCGCCAGCAAGCGCGCGAAATTGGCATCACCATCGTCGCCGGGATGTTCACCCCCGGCGAGGGCGGGCGGGTTCGCAATACCCTGCTGATCGCGGGTCCCGAGGCAGATACCCACTACGACAAGATCCACCTGTACGATGCCTTCGGCTACGCTGAATCCGACACGGTGACCCCGGGAAATACGCCAGTGCAGTTTTCGCATGAGGGACAGATCCTTGGTGTGGCTACTTGCTATGACCTCCGATTCCCGCAGCTGTTCATCCGCCATGCCACTTCCGGCGCTGCAGTGAACATCGTCTGCGCCTCGTGGGGCGCTGGTGAAGGAAAAGTTGAACAGTGGACCACCCTGGCCAAGGCCCGCGCCTTGGATTCGACCACTTTTGTGGCGGCAGTGGGCCAAGCTGATCCGGAAAGCGTGGGGCGGCAGGTATCCGGCACGGCCCCGCTAGGCGTGGGTCATTCACTCGTGGTGGACCCGCTGGGTCGGGTCATTGCCCAAGCCGGAGCCGAACCAGAATTGCTCGTGGTGGATCTGGATCTGGCCGTGGTTGAAAAAGCCCGGCAACAGTTGCCGGTGCTGGCTAATACCGTGGATCTCTAGCGAGTTAGCCAGTACAGGATGTCACTGCACACCGGGTCGCCAGTGTCATTGTCGTTGAATCACACCTCAAGCACGGTCACTAGTTGCTGTTCGGGTTGGCGCTCCACTTGCATGCTGGGGCATCGAAGAAACCAGTCTTTTATCGCGTCCAACTGCCCAAAACCAGCAGTGCAGCGCGCGTAATATCCTCGCCGAGCCGCAAGGTACCTCCCGGCATGCATCCAATAAGCCAGCCGTTTATTGCCCGATGTCCCCCAGGGCTTGTGTTGGCATCACTGACTTGTCCCGGCGTCGGGGCCTCAGCTCGCTGGCAAGCGATCCGGCCACGATGAGCAGCGCGCCGACAATGGCCACAGGTGGCAGCCGGTCCCCGGCGATACGCCCGATGATCGCGGCCCATACTGGTTCCCCGGCATAGATAATTGTGGCCCTTGTTGGCGAGACCGACTTTTGCGCCCAGTTCATCGCAAGCTGGATCATGCAGCTAGCCACGCCGAGGGCAACTGAAGCAATGACCCACACCCACGAGAACTCGGGCACTTGCTCACCGACAATCGGAACGGTCAAGAACCCGAGAAACCCAGCCACCAGCAACTGAACCACGGTGACGCGCCCAAGATGCACCTTGCCGGCGAACCAGCCAATAAGAATGATCTCCAGGGCTATTGGCAATGTGCTGATAATCGTGACGATCTCGCCCGTGCCGAAGGTGAGCCCGACATTGCCGGGGTCGGCCAGGAGAACAAGCCCGATGAAGGCCAGTGACACGCCAATCCAGGTAAGCAGCCCTGGCCTCTTGCGGAAGACAACCCATTGCAGCAACGGCACCAGCGGAACATAGAGCGCAGAGATGAAGGCCGAGGTGCTGCTGTTAAGCGTCTGCAAGCCGGCGGTTTGCAGGCCGTAACCGAAGAAGATCATGACTCCGATGGCCGCTCCGGCTCCTATTTCCTTCAGGGTCAGGCCCTTGAGCACACGCGCGAAGAGCAGGGCGCTGATCAGGCCTGCAGTAATAAACCGCATGCCGACGAAGAACCACGGGCCGGTGTGTTGCACGGCAATGTGGATGATCAGAAAGGTTGCGCCCCAGACAACCGTGGCAAGGACTAAGACCACTTCTTGGCGGGAGAACGCACGCCACCGGAACTCATTGTGCAACATAATGCACAATCTTATGGTGAATAATAGTGCACATGCAAACGAGCGACAGCGCAGATGTCCTGACCCACGTCAGCAGAAATGTTCGCCGGCTACGCCTAGCCACGGGCCTGAGCCAGGCGGCACTGGCCGACCAATCAGGAGTCAGCAGGCGCACGGTCATCAAGCTGGAAGCCGGCGAAGCGAACATCAGTCTCACAGGACTCGACCGGCTCGCAGAATCCCTGGGCGTGACATTCGTCGATTTGGTCGCTGAGCCCACGGCCCCGCGCTCCTCGGTCAACGAAGCCGTATGGAGAGGGACGCACCCACAGAGCGTTGGGACGCTGATGGCCTCGGTTCCAGCCAATAAGGAAGCGCAGCTTTTGAGCTGGTCGCTTGAACCGGAAGAACGCTACGTCGGCGAACCTGATCCTGCGGGCTGGTCCGAAATGATTCTTGTTGTCGAAGGCGAGCTCCGTATTAAGACCACAGAAGAAACGGTGCTGCGCACCGCTGGCGAGCATTACGCATTCGCCACGAATCAAGACTTCTCCTACATCAATCAGAGCCAGCATTTGACGCGTTTTGCCCGGATCGTCGTGAGCTGATTTATCCAAACAGCCACCAACGCTGCTGAGCTCTTTCGCAAACAGACACAGGCCACTAGGGTGATTATCAGCCACCCGAACACCTGCCGATGGAGCTTCCGTGTCCTTAGCCTTGCCCAAGCCAACTGCGCCGCATCCATCCATGGCTCCGGCGTTGAATTGGGGAATACTGGGGCCGGGCTGGATTGCGGGGCAATTCGCGACCTCGCTGAATTCCCTGACCGCCAGTCGTCTCGCCGCGGTCGGTTCGCGCAGCCAAGAACGCTCTGCGCAGTTCGCCCAGACCCATGGCGATAGCGACACCCGGGCTTACGATTCCTATGACCAGGTGCTCGGCGACCCGTCAGTGGACGTGGTCTATATCGCCGTCCCGCACAGCGGCCATGCAGAACTAGCCATCAAGGCCATCAACGCCGGCAAACATGTCCTGATCGAAAAGCCGATGACCCTGAACGCGGATCAGACCCAGCAGGTAATCACTGCTGCCAGAACGGCCGGCGTCTTTGCCATGGAAGCCATGTGGTCACGCCTCTTGCCCGTCGGCAACGTGATCGCGCAGGTCCTCGAATCACGGCTGCTCGGCGAGATCCTCTCCATCAGCGCGGACTTCGGAGCCAAATTCCCTGTAGATCCCACCTCCCGGATTTATGATCCTGCCCTGGGCGGCGGTGCGCTGCTCGATGTCGGGATCTACCCTGTCGCCTTCAGCGCCATGGTCTCCCCTGCCAAACAGCTGCTGCACGCATCAGGCCGGATGACCCAGACAGGAGTCGACGCATCATTCACGGCAGTGCTTGCCAACAACGACGGATCCACCTCCAGCATTTTCAGCAGCATCGAAACCGATTCGCCGCAGGCCGCCTGGATTGCCGGAACCGAAGCGACCTTGGAAGTAGAGCGCCCCATTTTTGCCGGCTCACGACTCGTATTGCGCAACGGGGATGGCAGCGTCGCCGACAGCCAAGACTTCACCGAGCACTCCGCTGCCACTGGTTTAGGCTGGGAAGCCGCGCACGTCGCCCGATGCATCAGCGAAGGACTGCTGGAGTCGCCCATCATGCCACTGGATGAATCATTGGCGATCGCAAACACCATGGACCAGATCGCGGCCCGGCTGCGCAAAGGCTAGTGAATCGGCTCCGCTGTATGCGGGGCTCCGTGCTTCGCCACGTCATCCATCAGGATCTGCGGCCAGGCATTCACCTCATCGCGGGTGCTGGCTACCTGCAGCCTCGCTTGGGGCAACCCGTATAGCAACGCCTGCGCTGTAGTCACCGGGTGGGAAGGGTCCTCGGTCCACGCGAGGATATGCGTGGGGACATTAACGCGTGCCAGATCCGCAAGCTGCGGCAGATCGCTGGCAGCCGCGCCCCGGAAAATGGTCGGCAGAAGCTGAGGAGAATTATCCGGCAGGGTCACCGGGTTCCCGACGGTCGCTGGAGGGACCGGCTGATTGATATCGGCTTGGACAAAGGCATCCCAGCCCTCGATTTCCAGCACCCTGGCATGGTTCAGGTACGCTTGCGACTTCGCCTTGCGGGACTCCCAGGCAGTTGGCGGAAGCAGCAGGGTCAGCCCGCAAAAGCGCTCTGGTTCCTTGATCGCGGCGTAGAGCAAGGTGGCGCAACCCATGGATGGTCCCACGCCATAGACCTTTTCGCCCGGGAAGTACTCGTGCAGCAGGGCCAGCAGATCATCCGCCAAATTCTGCCATTCGTAGTCTTCAACGACGGTGCGTCCGGTGGATCCGCCGTGCCCGCGGGCATCGTAGCGCAGCAGCCGCGTGCCACTCAGTCCCCGGCCCAAATCCATGTTCAGCACGCGGTCCCGCGCCCGGCTGGAGGTCAAGCCATGAAGCTGGACTACCGGATGTCCGCCTTCATCGCTGAGTTCCACTTCAAGTTCAGCGCCTTGAACACTAAATTTCGCCATAATCCAAGTCCGCTTCCGTCATAGTCAATCTTGGGTAATAGGATAACGCCATGAGACTGACGAACGTTGCACAGTTACGGCTGCCCTTTGGAAAGTTGCACGGATATGACGTCGCTGTTCAGCGCACCGGTGTTGAACTGCCCATTTCCTTCGACCAGCGACGCCACGTCTCCGTGGGCCAACGCCCCGGATCCTGGATGGCCATCAGTTTCAGATTGCCCGCCAAGGTTCAGCTCGATGTCCTAGCCAGCGCATGGCTGGAAGTCATCAACCGCCACGGAACCCTGTGTTCCGCCTTCAGCCAGGATGAGCACGGCGAGCTGCGCCTCGAAGAGATCACCGTGGCACCTGGAGCTTGGGTCCAGCACCCCGTAGCCAGCGGACAGTCCATGAACGACGCACTGCGCGATGTTTTTGATCAGGCTTGCTCCCCCTTCAACGCCCCATCCCACCGGATGTGCCTGCTTGAGACCGCCTTGGAATCAACCGTGGTTATCGCTTCGGACCATTCGCACGTGGACCTGTGGTCCATGCTGGTCATCGTGCGGGACCTGCTGCGATCACTGGGACTATCCGATGATGATGTCGTCCCGCAGCCACTGACCGCTGCCAGTTTCACCGAGCACACCCGGGCCTTGGCGGAACGGGAGCGCGCCCCGCGCGAGGTGCACCAGCGATGGGCTGAAGTACTCGACGCCAGCGGCTCGGTCATGCCCCGCTTCCCGCTGCCGCTGGGTGAACCGGTGCCCCACGCCGAACGAGTCGAAGTACGAGATGTCCTGGACGTTGATGACAGCGCCGCCTTCGCAGCCCAAGCCAAAGAGGATTCGGTGTCCACACTGACTGCCGTCATCTCCGCGATGACCTCAGTGACCTTGGACCTGGCGCAAGCCCCGCTGCGTGCTGTCTTCCCGGTGCACAGCCGCTACGACCACCAGTGGGACGACTCGGTCGGCTGGTTCATCACCAACTCCGTCATCGAATCCGCAGCTCCGGCTCCCACGGCCTGCGCGGCAGCGGTCAAGGAAGCAGTGCGGCTCGGTTCGTGGCCGCTGGAAGAAATCCTCGAGCCCTGGGGCGGAATGCCCGAAGCGCCGGGCATGTTCGCCATCTCCTGGCTGGATTTGCGCAGGCTACCGGTCCGCGTGGATTCCATCGGGCTCGAAGCCCAATACATTGGCGCGACTATCCGCACCGACGGGGTCATGCTGTGGTTCATCCTCGACGATGCCGGGCTGCACCTGCGCTGCCGCTACCCCGATACCCCTGAGGGCCGTGAACATGTGGGCGGCTGGCTGGATGCGCTGATCCTCAAGCTCCGCGCCCAGGCCCGCGCCTCGGTAGGCGGGCTGCTCCGGCTCGGCGATCGTCGATACCGGGTGCAGCGTGCCGAACGCTCCGACGTACCAGCCATTGTCTCACTATTATACGACGACGAGCTGGGGGCATCGCGCGAAGGCGACGAGCTGGTGGCCTACGAGCGGGCCTTCGACAAGCTCAGCCGCGACTGGTCCAACTATCTTGCGGTGGTGCGCGACGAGGAAGATGCCGTCGTCGGAACCATGCAACTGTCGATCATTCCCGGGCTGTCCCGCAAGGGCACCACGCGCTTGCAGATCGAGGGAGTGCGGGTGGCCGCCAGCGAAAGGTCCCATGGTGTTGGCCGGGCGATGCTCGAATGGGCGCACGCGCATGGCCGGGCCCGCGGCGCCCGGCTGGCCCAGCTCACGACCGACACCTCCAGGCTCAGGGCCCACGAGTTCTATGCGTGGCTGGGCTACGAGAAGAGCCACGTCGGGCTCAAGCTGCAGCTCTAGGCCCGGCCCGCGCCCTCGTCGGCAACCACGGTGAAGATATTCGGCTGCACATAGCCGGCCTGCTCGAATGCCTCCAGCACCGCTTGGCTGACCGGCTCCACCTGTTCGCGATGGATCAACGCGATGGCGCTGCCGCCAAAGCCGCCACCGGTCATCCTCGCGCCAATCGCCCCGGCAGCCAGCGCCGCTTCCACCGCGGCGTCGAGTTCTTCGGTGGAGATCTCGTAGTCATCGCGCATTGAGACGTGGGACTGGTACAAGAGCTCGCCGACCGCTTCGAGATCTCCCTCGCCAAGGACCTTCACGGTCTGCAGTACGCGCTGGTTCTCGGTGACAATATGCTTTGCCCGGCGCTTGATGACCGGATCGTCGATGGCTTCAAGGGCATCAACGCTGGCCACATCGCGCAGCGCGTCCACCCCCAGGACTTCGCAGGCCTGCTCGCAGCTGCGCCGGCGCGCGGCGTAGCCGCCATCCACATGCGAATGCTCCACCCGGGTGTCAATCACCAGCACCACAGCATCATGTTCGGCCAGCGGCAGGGGCACGGTCGCCGCTTCCATGGAACGGCAATCCAAGAACAGCGCATGCTGCGCCTGGGACATCAACGAGGCGCTCTGGTCCATGATTCCGGTCGGAGCACCGACAAACTCGTTTTCCGCCCGCTGGGTCAGTTGCGCCATCCGGGTGTGCGAAAGCCCGAGGTCATAGAGGTCGTTGAGCGCAACGATGGTTCCGACTTCCAGCGCATGGGAGGAGGACAGGCCAGAGCCCACCGGAACATCAGAATCCACCAGCAGCTCGAAGCCGGAGAGCTGCACCCCGTCCAGCTCGTTCAGCGCCCAGACCACCGCGGCCGGATAGGCGGCCCAACCGGGGACGGCCTTGGGCACCAGCTCGTCGATGGTAATCGAGGTGACCGGGTTCGAGTCCGCGCCCCCATAGGTGGAGGCGAAATCCAGCGTGGTGCGCTCCGGCTCCAGCTGCGACTTGCGGCGGATGGCGACCAGCGCGTTCTTGTCGATGGCGAAGGGCAGGACATAGCCCATGTTGTAGTCGGTGTGCTCGCCGATCAGGTTCACGCGCCCGGGCGCGCGCCAGATGCCTTCGGGGTGGTACCCGAAGGTCTTGGTGAATCCTTCACGCAGCGCGCTGACGCGGGCCGCGTGGTCCTTGCTGTCGCTGATGCTCACAGGGTGACCTCACGCAATCTTGCTGCCGTGGTTTCGGCGGGAATGTCATTGATAAAAGCGCCCATGGCCGCTTCGGAGCCGGCGAGGAATTTGAGCTTGTCGGCGGCGCGGCGCGGGCTGGTCAGCTGCAGGTGCAGGCGCGAGGCCGCGCGTTCCCTGGCGGCGATCGGAGCCTGGTGCCAGGCGGCGATGTACGGGGTCGGGGTCTGGTACAGCGCATCGAAACGCCGCAAAAGGTCCCGGTACATGACCGCCAGTTCGCCTCTTTCCTCGTTATCCAGCGCCGCGAAGTCCGGCACGTGGCGGTGCGGAACCAGATGCGCTTCCAGCGGCCAGCGTGCCGCGTAGGGAACGAAGACGGAGAAGTGCTCGCCGGCAGCAACCATGCGCGTACCTTCCTTGCGTTCGAAGTCCAGGATGTCGCCCATCAGGGTGCGTCCGGTCTTCTCCAGGTGGGCCACCGCTTGGGCGGCCATCTTGGTGGCGGTCGGGGTCAGGTAGGGGTAGGCGTAGATCTGTCCGTGCGGGTGGTGCAGGGTCACGCCGATATCCTGGCCTCGGTTCTCGAATGGGAACACCTGGGCAATGCCTTCCATCGCCGACAGGGCCGCGGTACGCTGCGCCCACGCGTCGATGACGGTGCGCGCCCGGGCATCATCCAGCGAGGCGAAGGAACCCTCGTGCTCCGGGGTGAACACCACGACTTCGCAGCGGCCATAGGCCGGGGCAGGAACCTGCACCGGAGCAGCGGCCGGGATCCGGCCCAGATCCGGTCCCAGCGAGGGGAAGCGGTTCTCGAAAACCACCACGTGGAAATCCTCGGCCGGAATTTCGCTGTGGCGGCCCTGGGTACTAGGGCACAGCGGGCATTCTTCCTTGGGCGGAAGGTAGGTGCGCGACTGCCGGTGGGCCGCGACGGCCACCCAGTCTCCGGTCAACCGGTCGTAGCGCAGCTGTCCAGGTTCCCCACGCGGATCCAGCGCCCTGGCGTCGGGTGCCGGTTCGGGGGCGATGGCATTGGCATCGGCGAAGAAGATCGCCTCGCGGCCATCGGCCAGGTGATGGACCCGGTGTGATATCAGGCCAGAAGGGATCCTGCCGGTAACGCTCATGATTCGACCACCTTTTCAATTTTCAAGTTCTCGATGTGCTGGCGGAGTTCCTCGACGGCCGTCTCGTCCAAGCCGTCGTCGCTGACGAGTGTGTCGATTTCGTGCAACGGAGCACTGGAGTACAAACCGGCCAAGCACCATTTGCTGGAATCCGCGACGACCACGCGGCTGTCACAGCGTTCCAGGAAAAGTCGATTGACTTCCACCTCGAGCATGTTCGGTGTCGTGATTCCGTCCTGGACGCTGAACCCGTGGGCCCCCATGAAGCATCGGTCGACGTGCAGTGTCCGCAGGGCCGCAGTGGCCAGTGGACCGACCAACGCGTCGGATACCGTTCGCAGGCCACCGGTGAGCTGCACGGTCTGGCCTGCAGCCGGGGCATCTTGTAGGAGGTCGGCGATGCGCGGAGAGTTGGTCACAATCGTGAGGTCGGGGACTGCCCGCAGCAGACGGGCCACCTCATAGGTCGTAGTCCCCGACGTAAGGGAGATGGACATTCCTGGTTCAACCATTTGCGCCGCCGCACGGGCAATGGCCGCCTTATGCGGCAACTGCAGAGTTGACTTGCGCTGGAATCCCGGCTCTTCAGCAGACGCAGATTCCTGGAGCAGTGCGCCTCCGTGGACCTTATGCAATTCGCCGTCCTTGACCAGGCGGTCCAGGTCACGGCGCACTGTCATGTGCGAAACGCCAAATTCCTCAGCCAACTGGGCTACCTTGACTGCACCGTTGGCACGAACTCTATCCAGAATCCGCCGTCGACGCTGGGTTGGGAAGTTCTCGCTCATCGGGACTCCTTGGCAGACAGGTTGAAATAACACGCTCCGTAAAGCGATACAACCCTAATTCAAACACACTCAAACATATTTGAACACATTTGAACATGTTTTCAACCAGACCCGTCCACTTGCCGGGCAGCCCGAGAACGTAGATATCAGCCCCGGAAATACTTCGGGATCATCGCTCCGGCGTGCCGCTGCAAGTGCTTCGCCCTGCTTGCGCCAAGTCCGCGCGCAGTGGGGAGCTGGATTTTCGCGCGGCTACGGCGCCCCGGAGCCAATTTCGGCAAACACCCCTCATGATTCAGGCAAAATGACCAGGTCCAGATACGCCTTGAGGGTGCCAGCCATGTCAACATCGTCGGGAGACAAGAGCCACTGCACTTGGATCCCGTCCCACAGGGCCAGCAGCGACGCTCCCGCCACATGCGGGTCCACCCCGGGGCGCAGCCGACCAATGCTCTTCATGAATTCGAATTCAGCGCCGTACTCGCCGCGCAAGCGCTCGAAGCGGGCCTCGAAATACGAGCGCGCCGGATGATCGGAAGTGGTTGATTCCCCGCAAAGGGCTGCGTAGAGCTCGATCAACTCCGCGGCACCCTCGTTGAATTGCGCTTGCTCGACAATGGACTGGGCAAAGCACTCACCAGTGCCCGGCGTGCCGTCGGTGACGGCGTCGCGGCGCTTGAGAGCGGCAATGAGAAGTTCCTGCTTGTTCGGATAGTGGTGCAAAACGCTGGTTTGGCTCATGCCTGCCGCGTCGGCAACATCCTGCACAGTTCCGCCGCGATACCCCCGCGCGCCGAATACTTGGAGGGCAGCCTGGGCGATCTGTTCCCTTCGGGCTGCAGATTTGGCATATGGACCGCGCCGGCGGCGGCCGGATTCATTGCTCGTCACAGTTACTCAGTGTAGGTAGGCCCAGCAGTATTCGAAAATGATGCATCGGCCTAGCAAGCCAGCATGATCGGCAAACAAGAAATTTAACCAAAACTGAGTAATCACTCTATTTTTGTTGTAACCTATTTCACATGCCCTCGTCCCGGGCACCATAAAGAAAACTACTTTTAAGTGAGCACGGATGCCATTGACAACAAGACGCCGCCTTCTCAAGGCCGGCCTGGGCGCCGCCGCCCTGGGCGTAATGACTGCATGCGGCACCGCAGGCCCCCGGTCTGCAGATGCCATGCCAACCATTGCGCCGGCCGCCCCAGGAGAAAAAGTCAGGCTGACATATTGGAGCTGGCTCAAGGATGTCCAGCGAGTCGCAGATGCTTTCAACGCCATGCATCCGAATATCCATGTTGAGGCGGTTTGGATCCCCAGTGGAAATCAAGGCGGATACCCAAAGCTCTACTCTGCTCTCGCAGCAGGCGGAGGACCCGATCTGGCCCAAATCGAATTCCGCACCCTCCCGGAGTTCATGCTCGTCAATGGCGTCGTGGATCTCGCGGCGTACGGTGCGCAGCAGTACGCTCACCGATATGATCCGTCACTGTGGGGCCAGGTCAGTTTTCCCAACGGAATATTCGGCATGCCTCAGGATTCCGGGCCGATGGCAATGTTCTACCAGCCAGAAACTCTGGACAAAGTCGGCGCCGTCGCCCCGGAAACATGGGCGCAATGGGCCGAGATCGGGTCAGAACTGCGTCAAGCCAACAGCTACATCGACTGCTTCTCCCTCAGTGATGCCTCCTACTTCGTGTCCTACGCGGCACAAGCAGGAGCCCAATGGCTTCGGCCATCCGACGACGGCTGGGTCATTAATATGACCGACGACGCAACACTGGAAGTCGCCAGGTTCTTCGACCGGGCCATCGACGAAGATGTCGTAACTACCGCGATCTCGCCCTTCAGCCCGTCTTGGTATGCTGCGGCTGCATCCGGCCAGCTCGCCTCTGTCACCAGTGGGAACTGGGCTGATGCGCTTGTCAGCTCTGTCGCTGGCGGACAGGGCAAATGGAGGGTCGCATCGATGCCGAAGTGGACCCCGGGCGGATACGGCTCCAGCTACCTGGGCGGATCGACGGTTGCGGTTCTGGCTAATAGCCGCCATCCGCATGAGGCCTTGGAGTTCGCCGCCTGGATGACGTCCACGGAAGCCGGGATCAGCAACGAAATCGCGCACAGCGGCATTGGCTGGTCACCGGTTCCGGGCATCATCGGCGAGTCGCGCGAAGGCCCCTCCGAATTCTTCGGCGGGCAATCGTACAACGAGCAAGTCATTGTCCCAGCCAGCAAATCGCAGAATCCCAATTGGAGCTGGTGGCCGGTCACCCAGCAATCCTTCAATATCCTTTCCGACGGATTCCGCCGGAAAGCCGCCGGAACCAGCTTGGTCGATTCGGTGGTATCCGCAGAGCAGGAAATCATTGCGGCATTCCGCAACAAGGGCCTGAAGATCCGCAAGGAGGCATCGTGAGCACGCCGACCATCACCCGAGGCACCCGGAGAAAACGTGGTCCCTCATCAAGCAGGTTTGAGATCGCCCCGTGGCTGTTGCTCGCGCCTTTCCTCGCGCTCTTCACCCTGACTTTCATCTTGCCCATCATTGCAGCCATACAAGCCAGCTTCACCCGTATCACACGGCGCGGATTGTTCGGAGAAGCCGGCGTGCACAGCGAATTCGCTGGATTCGGCAATTACGCGCAAGCCCTGGGAGACGAAGCCTTCGTTGCTTCGATTGGCCGCATGATCGTGTTCGGCATCGTGCAGGTTCCCATCATGATCCTTCTTTGCACGGTCCTGGCTCTGCTGCTTGAGTCGGCGAGCGCCAAATGGCCGGCCTTTTTCCGGGCGGCGTACTTCCTGCCCTACGGCGTGCCGGGGGTCATTGCCACTATCCTCTGGTCATTCCTCTATGTTCCCGGCCTGAGCCCGATCATCGATGCCGCCTCAGCCGTCGGCTTGGAAGTCGATTTCCTCGGGCCACAGAGCATCTTGTGGTCCATCGCCAACATCGTGACATGGAGCTACACGGGCTACAACATGCTGATCATCATCGCGCAGCTCAAGGCAATTCCCGGCGAGATCTACGAAGCCGCACGCTTGGACGGGGCGGGTCCACTGCGTGTGGCATGGAATATCCAGCTGCCGCTCATCAGCCCGGCACTGGTCTTGACCACGGTCTTCTCCATGATTGGCACCTTGCAGCTTTTCGCCGAAGCGCAAGTTCTCATGAGTGTCGCACCCGCCATCGACAGCCAATACACCCCTAACCTTTCCGCCTACACAACCGCGTTCGCCTACAACGACTACAATGTTGCGGCTGCGCAATCCGTTCTCATTGCCTTGGCCGCATTCGCGCTCTCATTCGCCTTCCTGCGCCTGACCAATAGGAAGTCCTCATGACTCTGATCCGCCGCCAGTCCTTCGCAAAGCCCGCCTCTTCAAAACCAGCGGCTCTGATTGTCACGGCCTTGCTGACCATAGCCGCATTGTATTTCCTGGTCCCGGTCTACTGGGTCGTCGTTGCAGCAACGAAATCGACCCAGGACTTGTTCAGCACAAATGGATTCCTCCTCTCCGGTGACTTCGTCCTATGGAAAAATCTGGGCCAGGTTCTGGCCTATGACGGCGGAATTTTCCTGCGCTGGTTCATGAACTCGTTGCTATACGCGGGGGCAGGGGCGCTGATTGCCGCTTACCTTGCTGCAGCTGGCGGATACGCCCTGGCCAAGTACCGTTTCCGCGGAAGCAATCTGGTCTTCGGTGTGGTCTTGGGAGGCGTTCTCGTGCCTGGAACCGCAACCGCCTTGCCCCTATTCCTGTTGTTCAGCGAAATGGGGCTGTCCAATACCTATTGGAGTGTCCTGCTGCCATCATTGGTGTCCCCGTTCGGCCTGTTCCTCTGCCGCGTTTACGCTTCCAGCACCGTGGATAGCGCGTTACTCGAAGCCGCGCGCCTGGATGGCGCAAGCGAACTGCGGATCTTCCACACGATAGGACTCAGAGTCCTGTCCCCTGCTCTGGTGACGGTATTCCTGTTCCAGCTTGTCGGAATCTGGAATAACTATTTCCTTCCCCTGGTGATGCTGTCCGATTCGGATCTCTATCCAATTACCCTGGGCCTGAACACCTGGCTGGGACAGGTTGACCGCCTGCCAGAATTCTACGAGCTGACCACCGGCGGCGTCTTGCTGTCCACTATTCCCTTGGCCATTGCCATGATCGTCCTGCAGCGCTTCTGGCGCGGGGGCCTGACCGAAGGATCCGTTAAATGACTTCCCCAACAGCCTATCTGTCCGATACCGCCCCGGGCGGAGGCCGGCGCCTGCCGGCAACGTCCTGGACCCACAGTGATGCCCCTGAACTGAGCCTCGATGGACAGTGGAAGTTCCGCTGGCTCCCTGGCGTACCGGGCACGCCCGGAGGGCGCGGACTGCTGCCGGCAGGCGAGCTTCCCGAGTCCATGGCAGATGCTGGCTATGACGACTCGAGCTGGGACAGCATCGCAGTCCCTGGGCACTGGGTATTGCAGGCCGATGGCGCCTACGGACGCCCTTCGTACACGAACGTCCAATTTCCCTTCCCTTGCGACCCGCCCTATCCACCGGATGAGAATCCTACCGGCGACTACCGGCGGACCTTCGAAGTGCCCCAGAGCTGGACTTCCGGAATGGAGCGGCTGGTGCTGCGCTTCGACGGCGTTGAATCCCGATACAAGGTATGGGTCAATGGGCAAATGATTGGCTGGGGTACCGGTAGCCGCCTTGCCCAGGAATTCGATGTGAGCTCGGCCGTAGCCGCCGGTGAAAATACAATCGTTGTCCGCGTGCACCAATTCTCCGCTTCGAGCTACGTCGAGGACCAGGACCAGTGGTGGCTCCCGGGAATTTTCCGATCGGTAACGCTCAAGGCCCGTCCGCACGGCAGCATTGACGACCTCTGGATAAAAACCGGCTATTCCTCCGGTACCGGAATCATTACACCGGAAATCATGGCCGCTGACGATGCGTTCCCGCTACGTTTCGTTGTTCCCGAACTGGAAATCGACGAAGTGTGGCAAAGCCGCGAGGATATCCGAGAGGTGGAAGTGCCCGCCGTTTCCCCATGGAGCGCTGAGCGGCCAAAACTCTATGGAGCAACCGTTTCCAGCACTGGCGAGACCATCAGCCTGCGGCTAGGTTTCCGCACGGTAAGAATTGCAGGCGACCAGTTCCTGGTCAACGATCGCAAAGTGGTCTTCAACGGGGTGAACAGGCATGAAACCCACCCGCTCCTCGGCCGGGCGTTCGATGAGCAATTCGCACGAGAAGACCTGATGCTAATGAAGCGCTTCAATGTCAACGCCATTCGCACCAGCCACTATCCGCCGCATCCGCGGCTCCTGGACTTGGCCGACGAGCTCGGTTTCTGGGTCATACTCGAAAACGATCTGGAAACCCACGGATTTGAACGTCACGGCTGGCAGGGCAATCCCAGTGACGACCCGGCCTGGCGAAGTGCCTATCTTGATCGGATGGAGCGGACTTTCGAACGGGACAAGAACCATCCCTCAATCATCATGTGGTCGCTTGGCAACGAGTCCGGCACCGGGGCCAACCTTGCCGCGATGTCCGCATGGATCCATGCGCGGGATAGCAGCCGCCCGGTGCATTATGAAGGCGACTACACCGGAGAATACACCGATGTGTATTCGCGAATGTACGCTTCGTTCCCCGAAGTGCAGACAATTGGAGAGGACCGGATGACCGCTCCGCTGCTGGGATGCACCACCGCAGAGGCCGCGCGCCAGCGGACCAGGCCCTTCCTGTTGTGCGAGTATGCGCACGCCATGGGCAATGGGCCCGGAGGATTGCAACGGTATGCGGATCTGGTGGACCGCTATCCCCGGTTGCATGGAGGCTTCGTCTGGGAATGGCGTGACCACGGGCTGCAGGCCAGCACACCGGATGGCAAGAGCTTCTATGCTTACGGCGGCGATTTCGGCGAGGAGCTCCACGATGGCACCTTCGTCATGGACGGACTGGTCCTCTCCGATTCCACTGCCTCACCGGGGCTCCATGAGTTCAAGCATGTAGTCGCCCCGATCAAGTTCTCCCTGTCCTCCGTGGACGGACACCGGGTGCGCTTGGGCATCCGGAATGACCGCCACAGTGCCGACAGCGGCGACCTCGCATTCAGCTGGCGCTTGGAAGCGGCCGGGCATCCGGTCGCTAGTGCAGAATTCTTGGTATCCGGCTCTGACGACGCGCTGGAAGCTGGCGAAACTGCCACGGTTGAACTCGCCTTGCCGTACCCCCTGCCCGCAGGCGAAAACTGGTTAACCGTGGAGGCGCGGCTGGCCGAGGATGCAGCGTGGGCGGCCGCGGGCCATGAGGTGGCCAGCGCCCAATGGCCGATAGCTGCTCCATCCACCGCAATGCCGGGGCCGCGACCCGCACGGTTGCCCTCTTCGGCTGATGCGGGCGGAGCATCGATCCCTCTGGACAATGGCCGGATGCAGCTTGGTGCCGCAGTTTTCGCCGAGGGCAAGCTCATGGAGTTGGCCGGGCAGCCGGTGCATGGGCCGCGGCTGGAGTTGTTCCGCGCACCCACCGACAATGACCGTGGCGCACACTTCGGCAGCTATAACCATTCTGATCCCTGGCAGGAAGATGAGCACGGAGTCCCGGGCAATGGAGAACCCGGTCCGTCAAATGCGGACCTCTGGACGGCGGCCGGATTGGACCGGCTGAAGGCGCGGGTGCTCAGTGTCGCTACCGGCCCGGGCCGTGTGCAGGTGGCGACCAGGTATTCAGCAGCGGACCAGGCCTGCTCCATCCGAGTTGACGAGCAATGGAGCCTGGACGAGTCCGGCCTGTGGCTTCGCATCGATATGGTTCCAAGCCGAGGCTGGACATCGGTGTGGCCCCGATTCGGCGTGCGTTTCCAACTGGGCAAGGAGGTCGATTCGGCATCCTGGTACGGCTTGGGCCCGCACGAATCCTACCCGGACAGCCGTCTGGCGGCACGTGTAGGCCGCTACAGTGCAAGCATTGACGATCTGCCGGTCGAATACGCACGTCCGCAGGAAACAGGGCACCGCAGCGATTTGCGCGAATTGGAGCTCGGCGTGGGCGGTGCGCCGTGGCTGCGCATCGAGGCCTGGCCCGACGGATTGGGCCGCCGCCCCGGTTTCACGCTCAGCCGCCACACGGCACAGCAGCTTGCCGGCGCTGCCCATCCGCACGAGCTGCCGGAACCAACCAACTCCTGGCTGTACCTGGATGCGGCCCAGCATGGCGTAGGTTCCCGGGCCTGTGGTCCCGATGTCTGGCCGGAAGACGCGCTGCGCCCCGAGGCGCGCTCCTTGCTCCTGCGGATCACCGGATTGACAGGGAACGAAACCTCGCGGAGCGGGTAGCGCCGCGAACTTCCCTGCCGCTCATCGCGGCTGGACCGGGCCAATCAGCCAGCTGGCTTCATGGCTGGCGCCCGGGGCCAGCGCGATGACGTCCTGGCCGGAGTTGAAGCCGCCGGGCGGGCAGGTCATCGGCTCGATGGCCAGCCCGGTGCGGTCAAGCGCCGGATCATCGCGGTCTGCGGTGTGGATCTGGACCCACGGGCAGGCTTCGTCCCAGGTGATCTGCGACCCGAGGCCCTTGGTGTCGGTGATCGATGCGCTGAATGAGCCGTCCGCGTCGGCGGCCAGGGAAGCGTAGGCATGATCGATGAAGAGGTCCCCGATCGGCTTCGGGGTGCGGAAATCCAGCTCGGTGCCAGCCACCTGAACCACCTCCCGCGGCAGCAGGCGCGCGCCGTCGGTGAGCTGCACCTTGCCGGCTGGCAGGGTGAAAGTCCATTCATCCGCCTTCTTGCCCGGTGCGACCAGGTAGGCGTGCGAACCCCAGGCGAAGGGCGCGGTGCCCTGCCCGAGGTTGGTGGCGGTGGCGATGGTGCGCAGCCCGCCGGCTTCCAGCCGGTAGTCGATCACCAGCTGCACCTCATAGGGGTAGCCGGGGTTCGGGGCGATCACGGTGCGCAACTGGGCGGAGCTGCCGCGGCACCCGGTGATCTCGAAGCTGGTATCGGCCACCAGGCCGTGCAGCGCGTGGCCGCGCTCCGGCTCGGTGATCGGCAACTGCAGCTCCTGGCCTTCCCAGTGGTAGGCCCCGTCGATCACCCGGTTGGGCCAGGGGGCCAGGATGGCGCCGGAGAACACCGGGCGCGCGCCATGCGGATCGAAGGCGCGCACCAGCGGGCGGCCACCGTAGTCCAGGGACATCAGTGTGGCGCCCACCGTAGCCAGCTGCGCGGTGAAGCCGTGGGCTCGCAGCGTGAGCACCGTTCCGTTGGCGGTGTCCTGTTGCGGCATTGCTTGGCGATCCATTTCGTCATCCTTCTGCTGTGCTGGGAAACCATCGGGCATGGGCGGGCCCTCCCGCCATCGCGTGCGGGAGGGCCATGGCAGCAAGCCGCAGGCTAGCTGCCGGCGCCTGCGCGGCGCTTGTTGTAGATGTCGAAGGCCACTGCCAACAGCAACACGATACCCTTGACGATCTGCTGGGTGGAAGCGCCCACGCCCATCAGCTGCATTCCATTGGAAAGTACCGCCATCACCAGGCCGCCGACAATGGCGCCTGTCACACGGCCCACGCCGCCGGTGGTCGACGCGCCGCCGATGAAGCAGGCCGCGATGGCATCCAGCTCGAACATGTTGCCGGCGCCGGGCTGGGCGCCATTGGAACGCGAGGAGAAGACCACGCCGGCCACGCCCGAGAGCAGGCCCATGTTGATGAAGATCCACAGGTTGATCTTCTTGACGTTCACGCCCGAGAGCTTGGCCGCCGAGAGGTTGCCGCCGATGGCGTAGACGTGGCGTCCGAAGACCGTGCGGGTGGTCAATACGTTGTAGCCCAAGATCAGCACGGCCAAGATGATCAGCACAATTGGCATGCCACGGCTGGTGGCGATCTGCCAGAAGAACCAGAGGATGATGATGGCGGTGATCGCGTTTTTGCCCAAGAACATGGCCATGGACTCAACACTCTGGCCGTATTTCATCCGGCCCTGACGGTTGCGCCACTGCGAGTAGACCAGACCGGCCACGGCAATCACGCCGATCACCAGGGTGAAGGTATCAAAGCCGTAGCCGCCGAGCAGTCCGTTCAGGAAGCCACCGGCGATCTGTCCGTACTCACCAGGGAATGGCGAGAGCGAAACGTTGTTGAGCACTTCGTAGGTCAAGCCGCGGAAGAGCAACATGCCTGCCAGGGTCACAATGAAGGCCGGGATGCCCACATAGGCCACCCAGAATCCTTGCCACAGACCACAGATGGCGCCCACAGCGATGCCGGCAAGCATGCCAACCCACCAAGGCATGTCGTGCTTGATGATCAGTACCGCGGAGACCGCGCCGGTCAGTGCCACCAGTGAGCCCACCGACAGATCGATGTGCCCGGCGACAATCACGATGATCATGCCCAAGGCCAGGATCAGCACGTAGGAGTATTGCAGGACAATGTTGGTGATGTTGGTGGGGCTCAGTAGCAGCCCGTTGGTCAGAATGCTGAAGAGCACCACGATGAGCACGAAGGCAATGTAAATGCCCGAGGTGCGCAGGTTCTTGGTGAAGATATCCTTCAACTCGGTTGTGAGTGTCATCGGGTGCTTTCCTTCTCGATGGTCATGAGTTCCATGAGGCGTTCCTGGGTGGCTTCGGCTGCCGGTAGCTGCCCGGTCATTCGTCCGTAGGCCAGAGTGTAGATACGGTCGCAGATGCCCAGCAGTTCGGGCAATTCGGAGGAGATCACCAGAACTGCCTTACCGGCGGCAGCCAGCTCGTTGATGATGGTGTAAATCTCGTATTTGGCGCCAACGTCGATACCGCGGGTGGGTTCGTCGAGGATCAGTAGCTCTGGTGCGGTGTGCAACCACTTGCCCAGCACCACTTTCTGCTGGTTACCGCCCGAAAGGTTTCCGACCTTGGCCATCACGTTGGGGGTTTTGATCCGCATGGACTGGCGGTAATGCTCAGCGATCTGAATTTCCTTGTTGCCGTTCACAAAACCGTTGGAGGAGATCTTTCCCAGACCAGCGGCGGTGGTGTTAACGCGGATATCTTCGATCAGGTTCAGCCCGAACTTCTTGCGGTCCTCAGAGACGTAGGCGATGCCCGCCTTGATGGCCTTGCCTACCGTAGAGGTGTCCACCGGCTTGCCGCCCATCAGCACACTGCCACTGATATTGCGGCCGTAGCTGTGGCCAAAAACGCTCATCGCCAGCTCGGTTCGTCCGGCACCCATCAGTCCTGCGATGCCCACGATTTCGCCGGCACACACGTTCAGTGAGGCGTTGTCCACCACGGTGCGCTCTTGCTGCACTGGGTGCTGTACCGACCAGTCACGGACTTCAAAGACCACTTCGCCGATATTCGGTTCACGCTCTGGGTAGCGTGAGGACAGTTCGCGTCCCACCATGCCGCGGATAATGCGGTTCTGGTTAGATGCCGGGTCGGCCATGTCCAAGGCTTCAATGGACTGGCCATCACGGATGATCGTGGTGGTATTGGCAATGTCTTCGATTTCGCCCAGCTTGTGCGAAATGATGATCGAGGTGATGCCCTGATCGCGCAGTCCGCGCAAAAGGTTCAACAGGTGCTCGGAATCATCGTCGTTCAGTGCCGCCGTTGGCTCATCCAAGATCAGCAGCTTCACGTTTTTGCTTAGCGCCTTGGCGATTTCTACCAGCTGCTGCTTGCCAACGCCCAGCTGACCTACCTGGGTGATTGGCAGTTCATCCAGGCCCACCCGCTTGAGTAGATCGGCGGCTCGGTGATTGGTTTCGTTCCAGTCGATGAAGCCACCGCGGGAGGTTTCATTGCCGAGGAAAATATTCTCTGCCACCGACAGGTAAGGCACAAGCGCCAGTTCCTGGTGGATAATCACGATGCCCTTGGCTTCGGAATCCTTGATGCTCGCGGCTTTGAGCTCTTCGCCTTCAAAAATGATCTGGCCCTCGTAGCTACCGTGCGGGTAAACCCCGGACAGTACCTTCATGAGGGTGGATTTGCCGGCGCCGTTTTCGCCGCAGATGGCGTGAATCTCGCCGGTGCGGACCGAGAGGTTGACGCCGTCTAGCGCCTTGACCCCGGGGAAAGTCTTGGTGATCTCCTGCATTTGCAGGATGGTGGTGTCCATAGTGCAGACGTCCTTGGTGTGTGCTGTGAGCACCCTGCCCGTTGCTGGCCGCAACACCTAGGGTGTTGCGGCCAGCGCGGGGCGTGGGAGACTACTTGCTGCGGCCGGCCTTAACTTCTTCTGCCGTGTAGTACTTGGAGTCAACGAGCAAGGACTTGATGTTGTCCTTAACCACGATGTCCGAATCCAGCAGGAAGGATGGAACGACCTTCTTGCCGTTGTCGTAGCTCTTGGTGTCGTTGGCCTGTGGTTCGTTGCCCGAACCGTAAGCCTTGACGGCCTCCACTGCCTGGGTAGCCAGCTTGCGGGTGTCCTTGAAGATGGTGGCGTACTGAACGCCGTCTTCAATGAGCTTTACCGAAGCGATTTCTGCGTCCTGGCCACTGATGATTGGCAGGCCGCCCTTGATGGACTTGCCGTAACCAGCGTTGGACAGTGCGGTGATGATACCGCGCGAGATGCCATCAAATGGTGAGAGCACGCCGTCGATCTTGGTCTTGCCACCGGCGTAGTGAGCGGTGATCAAGTCCTCCATGCGCGACTGAGCCTCTTCCTGGCTCCAACGCAAGGTGGCTGCCTGCTGGATGTCGGTCTGACCGGACTTAACCACTAGGGTCTTGTCATCCAGGTATGGCTTGAGCGTATCCATTGCACCCTTCCAGAAGAAGTGTGCGTTGTTGTCATCGATGGAACCGGCGAAGAGCTCGATGTTCATCGGGCCCTTCTTGTCGGTCTTCTTGCCGTCCTTGTCCAACAGGCCTAGGCCGGTGAGCAGCGAGGTTGCCTGCTGTACACCCACCTTGTAGTTATCGAAGGTGACGTAGAAGTCAACGTTTTCGGTGCCGTTGATCAAACGGTCGTAGGAGATGATCGGGATATTCGCATCCGCTGCTGCCTGCAGCTGGGTGGACAGTGCGGTGCCATCAATCGAGGCCACCACCAGAATGTCATCACCCTTGGTGATCATCTGGTCGATCTGCTGCTGCTGGGTAGGGATGTCATCGTTTGCGAACTGCAGGTCTACTTCGTAGCCCGCTGCTTCCAGCTGTGACTTGACGGCCTTGCCGTCAGCGATCCAGCGCTCGGAAGTTTCGGTTGGCATTGCTACGCCGACCTTCATGTCCTCAGGTGCTTTGGTTTCTTCGCCGCCACCTGCTCCTGCGCCTCCACCTGCACCGCTACCGCCGCAAGCTGCCAGCGAACCGATCAGTGCGAGGGAACCAATGGTCGCCGCAGCTTTGCGGGTCCAGTTATTCCATGCCATCTTTTCCTCCTTGAAAATGTGCCACACTCTGCGAGTGAGACGGGGCTCACACCATGTTAGCGCTAACATAGCGGGTTAGGCCAGCCCTAATTGCAGATAAATTAAGAATCCTTACTCATTGCGTTTTTCAGGCCCACAGAATGGGCCTGAAAGGCACAAAAAACCCTGAAAAATCAGCTAAGAACTAGAAACCCTGGGCCAGACGGTAGTAGCTCTGGTTCACTCGAATCTGAGCAGCGAAGTTTCGTCGTGTCGTTTCTTCGTCAATGACCAGCAGTTCAGTTCCTGCGATTTCCGCAAAAATTTCAAATGCTTCGATGCCGGCAGCGGTGGACATCACCGTATGGTGCGCTCCACCGGCAGCCAACCACGACTCTGCCGACACGTTGAAGTTTGGTCGTGGGCTCCATACCGCACGGGCTACCGGCAGGTGCGGTAGATCAGCCGGTGGGGTCACTACATCCACCACGTTGGCGGTGAGGCGGAAACGCTCTCGCATATCTGCCATCGACACCACCACGGCCCCTTGGGTGGCATCTGCGTTGAACACCATGCGGACCGGATCTTCGCGGCCGCCAATGCCCAGCGGGTGGATTTCCACACGTGGCTTGCTAGTAGTCAGCGAGGGGCAAACCTCGAGCATGTGAGCACCGAGGATCAATTCTTTGCCCTCGGTTAGATCGTAGGTGTAGTCCTCCATGAGCGAGGCACCACCGGGCAGGCCTTCGCCCATCACCTTGGCGGCACGGACCAGAACCGCGGTCTTCCAGTCGCCCTCGGCGCCAAAGCCGTAGCCCTTGCCCATCAGTCGCTGCACTGCCAGACCGGGTAGCTGCTTCAGTCCACCGAGATCCTCAAAGTTGGTAGTGAACGCCATGGCATTGGCTTCGCCTAGGAATTTTTCCAGTGCGATTTCCTGACGCGCTGCGTAGCGCAGCGACTCGTGGCGATCCCCGCCGGCACGAAGTTCTTCAACAACGTCGTACTCGCGTTCGTACTCGGCCACCAGTGCATCAATCTCGGAATCAGCCACAGCCTCAACGGCCTGAACCAGGTCGTTGACGGCCCAGGTGTTCACCGAAACACCAAAGCGAATTTCAGCCTCAGTCTTATCCCCCTCGGTGACCGCAACGTTGCGCATGTTATCGCCAAAGCGGACCAGATTCAGGTTCTGCATGGCATTAAAGCCTGCTGCACCGCGGACCCAGGTGCCCACGCGGCGGGCAACTGCAGGGTTGGATACGTGACCCACCACAGTGGTTCGTGCTGCACCCAACCGGGTAGCCAAGTAGGCGTATTCACGGTCGCCGTGCGCTGCCTGGTTCAGGTTCATGAAGTCAAAATCAATGGAATCCCAAGGCAGTTCAACATTGGCCTGGGTGTGCAGGTGCAACAATGGCTTCTGCAAAGCCTTAAGCCCATTGATCCACATCTTGGCCGGGCTGAAGGTGTGCATCCAGGTGATGACACCAAGCACCTTGTCATCCGAATTGGCCTCCAACATGGCACGACGAATCGATTCGGAATCCTTGAGTACCGGCTTCCAGATGATCTTTGCCGGAACCTCGCTGCAAGCATCTAACCCGCGAGCCACCTCGGTGGACTGCTCGGCCACCTGGCGCAGGGTTTCCTCACCGTAGAGGTCCTGACTTCCAGTGAAGAACCAGATTTCTTTGTTGTTATATGCCTTAGTCATGATGTCCTTACTGTCCGTAAACGTTCTGGTAGCGCTCATAGAGCGAGTCAATTTGTGCGGGATCGATGGGCTGTGGATCCCCAAGTTGTTGCGCGATATGCACTGTGCGAGCCACTTCTTCACACATCACGGCTGCCTTGACTGCCGCTCGGGCATCTTTGCCAATGGTGAAGGGTCCGTGGTTGGCCATCAGCACCGCTGGGCTCCGTGATTCGCGCAGCGTGGAGACAATGCCTCGGCCGATGGAGTCGTCCCCGATGATCGCAAACGGTCCGACGGGAATGGGCCCACCAAACTCGTCAGCCATCATGGTTAGCACGCAGGGAATCTCTTCTCCGCGGGCCGCCCACGCGGTGGCATAGGTGGAGTGGGTGTGCACCACTCCGCCGACTTCAGGCATGTGTTCGTAGGTGTAGGCGTGCGCTGCGGTGTCCGAGGACGGCGCGTGTTTCCCCTCAAGAAGTTGACCGTCCAGGGTGCAGACCACCATAGATTCAGCGGTCAGGTCATCGTAGGCAACGCCGGAAGGCTTGATGACAAATAGGTCCTGGCTGCCGTCGCTCACTTCTGGATGGCGTACTCGTTGGGAGACGTTGCCCGCGGTCCACACCACCAGCTCATAACGCGGGAGTTCGGCGTGCAGATCTGCAACAACCTGACGTACCCGTTGCACTTCATCGCGCATGGATTGCGGGTAGCGTTCCAGGGAAAGTTGTTGATTCATTGATTACTCATTTCGTTCAAAAACTGAGGCAAAAGTTAGATGACGGTGATGGCGGTTCGTTGAATTTCTAGGCCGGCTTCATAGGTATTCAGATAGCTAGCGAAGCCAGCTTGATCCGCTTCTTGCGGTTCGGCCAGGGACAAACGCGCATCAGCAAAGACCTCGGAATCTAAGAATTCCGGCAGAGTTGAATCCACGCCGTCCAGCACTCGGCGGCGGTAAGCCGCGAGCACTGCAATGCCCCACGCTCCCCCGTGGCCGGCACTCTCGCCGACCAGTACCGGGGTGTTGATCGCGGCTGCCAATAGTCGTTGGGCCACACCTTGGGTGCGGAAGATGCCGCCGTGGGCAAACATCTGTTTGACCTCAACTCCTTCGGCGGCCAAGACACGCATGCCAAGGCTGAGGGTGGCAAACATGGAGTAGACCTGAACGCGCATGAGGTTGGCCAGATTCAGTGTCGAGTCTGGTGTACGCACAATGGTTGGACGACCTTCTGCCAAGTTCGCCACCGGTTCGCCGGATAGGTTGTTGTAGGCCAAAAGTCCGCCGCCATCTGCGGCTCCGTCGAGGGCTGAACCCAAGAGGGTTTCGAAGACCGTGTTCTCATCGGCCTTGTGTCCTAAGGCTTGGGCGAACTGTCCGAAAACTTGGGCCCAGGCAGCAAATTCGCTGGCCCCGTTGTTGCAGTGGACCATGGCCACTGAGCTTCCGTCCGGGGTGGCGACTACATCGATTTCGTGGTGCACTTCGGTCAATGGGGCATCGAGTACCACCATGGCAAAAATGGAGGTGCCGGCCGAGATGTTGCCGGTGCGCACTGCCACGGAATTGGTGGCGACCATGCCTGTTCCGGCATCCCCTTCCGGAGGACACAATGCGGTTCCTGGCTTGAGCTGTCCGGTGGGATCAAGCAGTAATGCCCCGGCCTCGGTGAGTGATCCAGCATCGCCGCCAGCAGGCAAGACCTGAGGCAATAGACCAAGAAGTGAACCGGTAGCACCTTGCTGTTGCGCTAGGGCGTCGAAGCTGGCCAGCATGCTGGCGTCGTAGCTACCGGTAGCTGAGTCGATGGGGAACATTCCTGCTGAATCGCCCACGCCAAGCACAAATTTTCCGGTCAATTGCTCGTGAACGAACCCGGCCAGAGTGTTCAGGCGAGCTACCTGTGGGACATGTTCTTCGTGGTCAAGCAGTGCTTGGAAGTAGTGGGCTACGGACCAGCGCTGAGGGATGTTGAAGTTCAGTTCTTCGCTGAGCTTGGCGGCAGCCTCTGCGGTCGAGGTGTTGCGCCAGGTGCGGAAGTCGACAAGCAGTTCACCTTCGGAATCAAAGGCTAGGTAGCCATGCATCATGGCAGATATTCCGATGGATCCAAGCTGAGTTGGGCGTACCCCGTGACGCGCTTGGGCATCGGTAAGCACCTGGGCCATGCAATCTTGAAGTCCGGCAATGATCGCTTCGCGGGAGTAGGTCCAGTTTTTGTTTTGGTACTGGTTTTCCCACGCGTGGCTACCGCTGGCTAGCTGCTGGTGGTCGGGGCATATCAGGCTGGCTTTGATGTTCGTTGAACCGAACTCGATGCCCAGCACGGCCTGACCGTTGCTGATGATCTCTCGGGCCGTTGACCTGTTGAGCTGTGTTGCCATGAATTCTCCGTTCGCACAGCTCGTTGAGCAGCGCCATTGCCATCGTCCGCTGCTCGATGCGTGAAAAAACAGCGTCGAGCAGAACAGAACCTCGATGCAATGTTAGCGCTAACAATTTGTGATGCGCAACACCGGATTTCAAAATACTGGCAACTAGAAGACGATTACTGAGACTTTGGAGGTGCCGTGCTTGCGCGAATGACCAGCGCTGGAGCGATCACCTTTGGGGTTTTATCGGCGGTGACACCTTCGAGCAATTCCGTGAGTGCTGCGTGGCCAACGTCCCTAAATGGCTGGCGAACAGTGGTCAGTGATGGGATGAGGAAATTAGAAATCTGCAGATCGTCAAAGCCAATCACCGAGACGTCCGTTGGCACCTCCAATCCGGCTTCCCAGAAGGCGCGCAAGATGCCCGTGGCCAGATAATCATTGGCGGCAAACACGGCGGTCACTTCCCCAGCGCGCACTGAATCGACCAGCCTCTTGCCCGCCTCATAACCGCTCGGTGCCAACCAAGATTCGGCAGGCACTTCGATGACCGGAGCTTGAGCTTCCAGCATTTTTTCTTGCCAGCCGATTTGGCGTTCAGTGGCGTCATACCAGCCGGTTGGTCCAGAAACATGGGCGATTTTACGGTGACCTAAAGCCAAGAGATGGCCAGTAGCTATGCGCGCGCCTTCACGCTGGTCAACATAGACGTAATGGGCCGGATCTGATTCGGGCACCGTGGTGCGAGCTGCGACAACCACCACCGGAATTTTGAGCGCCGCATCGTCCAAGGCGTCAATCACCTTTTCGAACGGCGCAACCATCACCACGCCATCCACACCTTGGTCAACCAAGTGATTCAAAGCTTCGGTTGAGCTGTGGGCGTCGTAGCGATCCAGGGCGGTCACGGTCACGAAGTAGCCTTGCGCGCGGGCAGCAGCTTCGATGGCTAGGACGGTGGATTGCGGTCCGAAAAACTCACTACCAATGGTCAAAATGCCAATGGTGCTGGAGTGCGATGTGGCAAGTGCGCGGGCAGCACGATTGCGACGATATCCAAGCTGACGGATTGCTTCCATCACCTGATCACGCGTTCCGGCTCTGACATTTGGGTGGTCGTTGAGCACGCGCGAGACAGTCTGGTGCGACACCCCTGCCAGGGCCGCCACATCCGCCATTGACGGGGGCCTGTTACTTGGGCGCCCTTCACCGGGCTGAGCAATGTTCACAACGGTCATTATCGCAAAGGTCGACTGGTTGACCACTGTCAGTCTAGGTAACATCCGAGAAACTACAGGTCAAATAACATATATTTTATTCTGGGAATATGTTTGTTCTGCGTATATTCAGCGATATTCAGGACATCCCAGATCTTAATGCTTCGACCTATTTACGATGGTCAGCCTATGGATCGATGCCCATTTCAGCTTCAGCCAATTGCTCGTCGTGTCCGCCGAGTTGCTCCAGTTCGTGAGCAAGCTCAGCTAGCTCAGCGCCCCCTGCCATCTGGGCGGTCAACTCACCAACGGTGATTTCCGACTTGGAATAGTATCCGATGGAACGTCCCCGCTTCAGGAGCAAGAAGGAATCGCCCACCGGGTACGCGTGGTGCGGATTGTGGGTAATAAAAATGACACCCAGACCACGGTCGCGGGCCTGAAGAATGTAGCGGAGCACAACACCGGACTGTTTGACGCCCAAAGCCGCTGTCGGCTCATCTAAGATCAAGACTTTGGCCCCAAAATAGACTGCTCGCGCAATAGCAACGCACTGACGTTCGCCGCCAGAGAGCTGTCCTATCGGCTGTTCGACATCGCGTAAATCGATGCCCATATCAAAGAGTTCCTGCTTGGTGATTTCCTTCATCTTCTGCACATCAAGCCGTTTGAAGGGACCCCTACCGATTGTCAGTTCGGAGCCGAGGAAAAAGTTGCGCCAAACCGGCATCAGCGGGACTACCGCCAAGTCTTGATACACAGCAGCAATTCCAGCGTCTAACGCTGCCCGTGGGCTTTTGAGCTTGACTGCCTCACCATGCAGAATGAACTCACCTTCATCATGCTGGTGTAGTCCTGCGATGATCTTGATCAGCGTCGATTTGCCTGCACCGTTATCACCGAGCACGCAGGTGACCCTGCCGGGTGCAACGGACATGTCAACACCGTGTAGTGCACTGACACTGCCGTAGTGCTTGCCAATGCTTTTGAGCGTGAGCAGGTCATCAGTGGGATGGTCAGCCGAAGGCTGCGCTGTCAGATTCTGATCCATTGATTTCTACTTACTCGATTCCGCACGCTTTTTCACCACAATGTTGACCACTGTAGCCAGTAGCAGCATGAGGCCGAGGAAAAATTTGAACCAGTCAGGGTTCCACGCGGCATAGATGATGCCCTTGTTGGCCATGCCAAAGATAAAGGCGCCGATGGCCCCGCCGATGGCCGAACCATAGCCGCCGGTTAGCAAACATCCGCCAATGACCGCGGCGATGATGTACAGGAATTCGTTGCCGATTCCTTCGCCAGACTGCACCGCGTCGAAAGCGAATAAGTTATGCATTCCCAAGATCCAACCGCAGAATCCCACCGACATGAACAGGCCAATTTTTGTGCGCACTACAGGGACACCGACGGCGCGAGCCGCGTCCTCATCCCCGCCGATGGCAAAGATCCAGTTGCCAACTTTGGTTCTGAGTAAGACCCACGAGGCGATCACCACCATGGCTAACCAGATGAACACGGTGACCTTTACGTCGATCCCCGCGATATTCACAGAAGAGGCGAAGACCGCCTGGGCGCTGCGAAAGCCTTCCATATCGGCAACGGAAGGTGAGGACACCGATCCACCGATGGCCCGCGTGAGCCCGAGGTTCAGGCCCGTAAGCATCAAAAAACTGGCTAGCGTCACGATGAAGGAGGGCAGCTTTGTCTTGATCAGTACGATTCCGTTGATGAATCCGATAAGTAAGGAAACGATCAATGCCAGCACGACGCCAACCCATAGATTGAAGCCGAAGTACCAAGAAAATAGTGAAGCGCTCAACGCCGAGGAAATCACCGCCACACCGGTGGATAGATCAAACTCGCCGCCAATCATCAACAGGGAAACTCCCACGGCCATGATGCCGATGGTTGACGAACCATACAGGACGGTGGCCAATGAGGCCGGCGCGAGAAAGACCGGTGCAACGATGGCAAAGAAGATAAACAGGGCTACCGCACCGACGAGTGCTCCGATCTCCGGACGCCCTAAGAGAACCGCGACGGCGCTCTTTTTACCTACCGACGCATCGTGTCCAGGGATTCGTTTCTTGGGCGAGGGCGAGGCAGTTACTGATGACATGAGATTTCCTCCGTATCCTAACTATGCGCATGACCACCACTGCTGACTAAGGGTGCTGCGCATGCAAGGATGTGGCTAGCGGACGCCTTCTTGAGCGAAAGTAGTGATCTTTTCGGCCGCAGCCTTATCGATGATAGCCGGACCAGTCAAAGTTGCCTGGCCTCCACCAATGGTGAACCCACCACGATAGTTCTGCCATAGCGCATCAACCGCCATATAGCCTTGCAGCCAGGGTTGCTGATCCACCGTGAACAGTACTTTGCCGGCAATGATCTCTTGAACAAGCTGCGAGTTCATGTCGAAAGAGACTATGTCTACTTTTGAGTTTGTTGTGGCCTTGGCTTTGAGCAGCGTCATGGTCACCGGCGCACCCAGACCGATGATGGCATCGGCTTGTTGGTCTGCTTGTAGTTTTGCCGTCGCCGTGGACTCAACCTGGGTCATGTCGGTTCCCTGCACGTAGAGCACCTCGGTATCCGGAATAACCTTCTTAACACCGGCGCACCGCGATTCAAGACCGACATTGCCCTGTTCTTGGATAACGCAGATCGGCTTTTTGAACCCTGATTCCTTCAGCTTTTCACCAGTGGCCTGTCCGGCCAGTTGATCATCAGATCCAAAATGAGCAAAAGCACCCAAGGCCTTAAACCGATTTTCCCCTGCGTTCATGCTCACAATGGGAATCCCGGCCTTGGTGGCCTTTTTCATCGCTGCGGTCATGGCATCGGGTTTAGCCAGCGTCACTGCAATGCCGTCAACGCCTTGATCAACTGCCTGTTCAATGAGCTGAGACTGGCGTCCACCATCAGGGTCCGATAGGTACTGAAGCTCTACGTTGTCCTTAGCGGCAGCTTCTTCAGCACCCTTGCGGACGATATCCCAGAAGGTGTCTCCCGCAGCTGAATGGGTGATGACTGCAACTTTGATCCGGTCCGTGCTCACTACTGTTCCGCCACTCGCATTAGCTTCAGACGGTGGAACGCGGCCGCCGGTCGCAGAGCACGCAGTCAATCCAAGCGCTGGAACGATGGCAAACATGATCGCAAGTTTGCGCCAAGTAGGCTTTTGCATTTTCTGCTCCCCTTCAGGAATCGCCGGCGCTCTCGTTTGGTTACACGGAGCAAGACCGCCTTATCAAGTTTTTCGTCATCGAATCACAAGATGTCTCAAGCGTCTGAGCGAGTCGAATCCGTTGGGTTCCAGTCACGTCTAAGGATACTTTTAGAACGCGTGGCCCTTCTCCATGCACAGACTTTGACCGCCATCGGCAAAGTCCGCTCATGAGTTTGAACAGAGTTCGTGTCATTCCGAAGGCATCATGGCACAACGACCATTAAAGCAAGCTCGTACCGCAAGCGACTAATCTTGAGCAGTTCTCTGTCCGGGCGCTGGTTCTCAACGCTGGGACCCGTAGCTCGCGTTGGCATGCAAAAGCCCGGAACCCACCAAGCGTGATTTCCGGGCTTTGCATGCTTTGCTTGCTCAGTGCGAGATGTACTTAAACGGTGCGAACTACGTTTTCGTAGCCAAAGCGGGCCTTTGGTGCACCGATTTCGTCCTCGGCTGGCTGACCAATGTTGACTACCAAGAAGCTCTTCTGGTCACCTTCTGGGAAGAAGGAAGCATCGATAGCCGAGAAGTCAGCACCGGTCATAGGGCCTACTGCGAAGCCAAGGCTACGTGCGGCCAGCAAGAAGTAGCCTGCCTGCAGGTGAGCGTTGTTGTTGCCGGTAGCTGCGGTGAAGTCAGCGTCTGCGTCGTACATGGCCTTAGGAGCGTTGTAACCTGGCAGGAAGTTGTCCCACTGTTCGTGCCATGCGGTGTCGTAGCTGAGGATTGCTACCAGTGGAGCGGCAGCGGTCTTGGCCTGGTTACCGTGAGCCATGGCATCAACCAAGGTGGCGCGCGCTTCAGGCGAACGTACGTAGGTCACGCGAAGTGGCTGGGAATTGAAAGCGGTTGGGCCGAACTTTGCCAGTTCGTAGATCTCCTGCGCCTGAGCTTCGGTGACTTCACCGGTGAATGCGTTTGCGGTGCGGGCTTCGCCAAAGATGGCGTTGATCGTCGCTGAGTCGACCTGGTTTCTCTGGGATGTAACAGTCATGAGATTGCCTTTCGGTTCGGCCCGCGCGCCGGGTAATTCGCCGGTACCGGACAGAGGATCTTGTCTACCGTGCACAACCAGCTGAACTGATCGCTCATTCCGCGAACCATTGTGTTTTGCAACACGCATAGGGTCCCGCGCCCTACGGTGAGGGTGAAACCGGCGTCTGTCCTGAACGAACTAGACGGCGGTGCACAAGCGCGCAGGCAATCGAGCACAGCGCGATAAACACACCAAAGTACGTCACCGCCATTGATTCACCGCTGAGCTGACCAACCCAGCCAAGCCCTAAAGCGCCCAACGCAGTCAGTGCGTAACCGAGCACCCAGAAGGCCGAACTAGCGCTAGCACGGTGGCGCAATTCAATACGCCGCAAAACAATGGATAACCCAACCGGGAACAACGCCCCGTGACTGAAGCCAGCAACCGAGAGACCAAGCAGATAGATGCCAACGCCTAGATGCCCATCGGCTCTCGGCGCCAGCGCAATGAGTACCGTGCCAACGGCCAGCCCAGCAAAGCCGAAATGAACTTTCTGGGTCACTAGCTTCCCACCAATTTTCTGACCCGTCGTGGTGGCGACAAAAATCAACGAACCAATCAAGCCCAATAACCGCAGGTCCGCAATGCCAAAGGCGCGGACCACCAGGATGGATGTTATTGCGGTGCAACCACCCATCACCGCGAAGCCTAGGGTCATCAATCCGCCCACACAGTAACCACGTAACGCGAAGCGAGGCACCAACGGAAGGGTGAGCTTCAACCGGTTTGATCGGTGCACTACGCTGTCGGGAATCACGCTCAGGGCAATGATGCACAACCCAGAAAGCACCGCATGAACGCTAAAGGCGATCATCGGAACTGCGGGGAAAAAGTAGGTTAAAAAGGCGGCCAGCGCCGAGCCGCTGTCAAGCCCCACCGTATTGGCCACTCTGGAAATACTTGCGCCTCGCGCCGAGCTAGCAACCAAGTCAGTCAGATATGCGGTGGCAGTACCGGTCACCAATCCGGCACAGATACCGGAGAGGATACGGGCAATAAAAAGCATGGGCGCATCGGTGGCCGTGGCATAAAGAATCCCGCTCGCAGCCGAGGCCAGCAGCCCAAAAATCATGACCGGTTTGCGGCCTATGGCATCGGATAATGAACCAAAGACACACAGTACGGCGAGCACGACAACGGCATAAATAGCAAAGAGTTGAGTTGAGGCAGCGGTGCTCAGACCGTATTCATCTTGCAGGGTTGGATACAAGCGCGGTGGGCATAGTGGTGCCACACATGGCGACCGCATAGGTCACCAAGACCAAAGGTAAGGACCAACCCCGAGCTCGGTTTGGCAAAGCAGGCCGCATCACGCCAATACCTCGCTCTCATGTTGCCTAACAACATGAGCCTAGATAAGACCTAATGTCCTGTCAATGTTTTCACTATTGTTGCTGATTAAACCGAGCTAGGTCAGCGGCTCCGATCAGGCCCGCTGCAGGGCCCAATTCGGCTTGTTTGATCTTTGCAAAGGGGCGGTATCCCCTACCGGAAAGCGAACGGCGGTAGGTTTCTTCGGCCGTGGCAACCAGCTGCTTAGAGGCAGTACCTAAGCCACCACCGATAACAATGGTTCCAGGATCCAATACGGAAGCCAGGTTGGAAATACCCAAGCCCAGCCATTCCCCCATATCTGTAATCAGGTCGCTGCAGGCAGGATCACCTTCCGCAGCCAGGCGAGTAACCGCGGCGCCGGTGACGGCCTCCGGGTTATCGCCCACCGCTTCGCGCAGGCGGAAGGCCACCGGCGACTTACTGCGCACCAGCTCGGCTCCTTCGCGGCCTAGCGCGTTGCCTGAAGCGTACTGTTCCCAGCATCCTCGGTTACCGCAAGCGCAGCGATGACCGCCGGGAACTATCACCTGATGGCCAAATTCGCCGGCAATGCCCGACTTACCTCGGTGGATTTGGCCTCCAAGGATCACCGCACCGCCGATGCCGGTTCCCAGAGTCAGGCACACCATGTCGCTTTCGCCGCGGCCAGCACCAAAACGGTGCTCGGCCCAGCCAGCGGCGTCAGCATCGTTAACGAGGGTGATTTCGTGACCCACTAATTGCATCAAGCGGTCCCGCACTGGCTCATTGCGCCACGACAGGTGCGGGCTAAAGAGTACGTTTTGTCCCTTGCGGTCCATCCATCCGGCAGCACCGATGCCCACTGGCAACCCTTCGTTACCTTCAGAGAGCTCCCGAATGACCTCGGCCAGGGCACGCTCAATGCCGGCTACGTCATGGTTTGGGGTCTCACGATAGATCTGACCGGAGACAGTTCCTGCTTCATCCACGAGGGCTGCAAGAATTTTGGTGCCACCGATATCAACGCCGATGGAAAGATTTGCTGGACTCACAATTTTCCAGCTTAGACCCTATAGCGATATCCGGGGATCAAATGTGCTGTGCTCAACTGCTCACACGCACCGGCGCGGTGCTGGCGCGATGAATAAATCGGGTCGGAACGATGGAGGTACCCGGCTTTTGCTCACCGGTGCGTAGCTGTTCCAAGATGGCTGCCACACTGCGCCGACCCACCTCGGCAAAGTCTTGATGAATGGTGGTGAGTGGAGGTGAGTAGGCGGGGGTATCTGCCGAGTCATCAAACCCGACCACACTCAGATCCTCGGTTCGGCAGAGGCTCCAGGCGCCAAGGGAACCCTGGGCGGCCGGGAAGTTGCGGTATTTGAACTGTCCCGCAATAACTAACTGCGGAACCACAAAGGTCATGCGAGGTGCCCCCTTTCGGGGGCACCTCGCATGACCACTTTAATCACCAGCTAGGTGATGATTTACGCTCGGGATTGTGAGGCCCGGTGGGCGCTCTGAACCATCTCTTCGAGGCTATGGCGCATCTGCCAGTCCAAGTCACGAGCGGCCAACTGTCCGTCAGCAACAATTCGCGCCGGATCGCCCGGGCGGCGTGCTTCTTCTATTGCGGTGAATTGAATACCGGTCACCTTGGCCACCGCGTTCATAATTTCTCGCACGGAAACACCGTCGCCAGAGCCCAGGTTGTAGACCGGCTCCAGTTTGGTGCCGGCTTCCAACTTCTTCGCAGCCTCAACGTGCGCCAACGCCAAATCGGCCACGTGCACGTAGTCGCGCACGCAGGTGCCGTCCGCGGTCTCGTAGTCGGTACCGAAGATCTTCGGTGTCTTGGATTCATTGAGAGCTTTGAATACCAGCGGGAACAAGTTGTGCGGGCTGGCGTCGTACAGCCCTTCGCTGCCCGAACCCACCACGTTGAAGTAACGCAGCGAGGTGTGCTTCAGCCCCGTCGCCACGGCCTGATCACGAATCAGCCATTAACCAATGAGCTTGCTTTGACCATAAGGAGATTCCGGGAAGGTTCCGGTGTCCTCGGTGACCAGCTCAACCGATGGGGTGCCATACACAGCCGCAGATGAAGAGAAAACGATATTCTGCACCCGCGCGTTTTCCATAGCCCGAAGTAGGTTGGCGGTGCCGGTGACGTTTTGTTCAAAAGTCAGCAACGGATTTTTTACCGATTCGCCCGCGTACTTGTAACCGGCCAAGTGGATCACGCCGGTGATGTCATGGCGCTTCATGATTTCGGTGAGCTTTTCGGTATCCAGCACATTGACCGAATAAAAAGGTAGCTCGTTGGCAACAAATCCGCGGACACCGCTGGACATGGAATCAACAATGACCGGGTTCATTGAAGCCTGCTCCAATGAACGCACTACATGCGATCCGATGTATCCAGCTCCGCCGGTAACTAACCAACTCATGCGCGGCCCGCTCCTTGATCTGCAACAACAGTGAAAATATTCGGGGCTTTAAAGCCGGCCTGGGCAAATGCTTCCAGGACCGCTTGGCTAACCGCTTCGATCTGCTCCCGATGGATCAGTGCAATGGAACTTCCACCAAAACCGCCACCGGTCATCCGCGCACCAATTGCCCCGGCTGCTAGTGATGCTTCAACGGCAGTATCTAGCTCTTCGCAGGAAATCTCGTAGTCATCACGCATCGAAACGTGTGATTGGTACAAAAGCTTGCCAACGGCCTGCAGATCCCCGGCTTCCAGCGCCTGCACGGTGTCCAACACTCGCTGATTTTCGGTGACAATATGCTTTGCTCGTCGACGAACCAGCTCATCTTCAATGACCTGTAGCTCATCAACAGTTCCCACATCACGCAGTGAAGGGACCCGCAAGATCTCAGCTGCTTGTTCACAACTACGTCGACGTGCGGCATAACCACCATCTACATGTGAATGCTCCACACGGGTATCGATGACCAATACCACCGCGTCGTTCTGTGCCAGTGGCAACGGTACCGCGCGAGATTCCATGGATCGGCAATCGAGGAACAAGGCATTCTCAGCACGAGACATCAACGAAGCACTTTGGTCCATGATGCCGGTCGGAGCGCCAACAAATTCGTTTTCGGCCCGCTGCGTTAGTTGAGCCATCTGAGTGTGTGAAAGCCCCAGATCATACAGATCTTTCAGTGCCACGACGGTGCTGACTTCCAAAGCGTGTGAGGACGATAGCCCTGAACCCACTGGCACATCGGAATCCACCAGCAGTTCAAAGCCAGAGATCTCAACGTCGTCCAACTGGTTTAGTGCCCACACCACAGCGGTTGGATAGGCGGCCCAGCCAGAAACGGACTGAGGTGTCAGCCCATCAAGTGGCACGCTGGTGACCTTGGGATCTTCATCTGCACCGTAGGTTGACGCTAGGTTCAGTTCGTTCGCCGAATGCTCAAACTGTGCCTTGCGACGAATCGCCACCAACGCATTTTTATCAATGGCAAAAGGAAGCACATAGCCCAGGTTGTAGTCGGTGTGCTCACCGATCAGATTTACCCGCCCCGGCGCACGCCAGATACCTTCCGGGTGACGTCCGTAAAGTTTCAAGAACTTCTGACGCAGGTTTTCGATTCGTCCTGCTGGTTCGTGGATTTCGCTGTTGCTCAAAGCGACACCTCTCGCAATCTTGCTGCCGTCTGTTCCGGCGTAATGTCATTGATAAATGCACCCATGGCGGCCTCAGAGCCGGCCAAGAACTTCAACTTGTCCGCAGCACGTCGTGGGCTGGTCAGCTGTAGGTGCAATCGGGTGGCAGCCCGGTCCGCTTCATTAATCGGTGCCTGATGCCAGGCGGCAATGTACGGGGTAGGCGTGTCATAGAGACCATCAAAACGACGCAACAGATCTCGGTACATGATCGCTAATTCGTCTTTTTCTTCCTTATTCAACGCCGCAAAGTCTGGAACATGGCGGTGCGGAACCAAGTGAGCTTCCAACGGCCAGCGCGCTGCATACGGAACAAACACAGTGAAGTGTTCCCCACGAGCAACAATTCGCGATCCATCCTCGATTTCAGATTCAAGGATCTGTCCCAGCAACGTCTTTTGCGTCTGTGCGTAGTATTCGCGTGCTTGTTCAGCGATCTTTTTTGCCGTCGGGGTCACGTAAGGATAAGCGTAAATCTGGCCATGAGGATGGTGCAGGGTCACGCCAATATCCTGGCCGCGATTTTCAAAGATGAAAACTTGTTCAATGCCCTCTATCGCTGAAAGCTCACGAGTTCGATGAGCCCAGGCGTCCACCACGGTGCGTGCCCGATCATCGGTCAGCGAGCCAAAAGAACCGGCATGGTCAGAGGTGAATACAACCACTTCGCAACGCCCCACAGCGCTCAGTGGCTGTTCAGGCAGCGTCCCGTCAGCTGCAGGTGCTGGCACCCGGCCAAGAGCAGGGCCGAGCGATGGGAAGCGGTTTTCGAAGACCACTACGTCAAATTCCTCGGCGGGAATCTCACTGTGTCGCGCCCCGACGCTCGGGCACAGTGGGCACTGGTCCTTGGGAGGAAGGTAGGTGCGTGACTGGCGGTGAGCCGCCACGGCCACCCAGTCTCCGGTCAAACGGTCAAAACGTAGCTCTCCGGGCTCGCCGCGCGGATCTAGTTCACGTTCGTCGTTGATCTGTTGCGGGAGCGTGCTGCCGGGATCTGCAAAAAACACTGACTCGCGTCCGTCAGCTAAGCGATGACTTATCCAATGTTCAGCGAGCGTCTCGGACTCGATGTTTTTGACTACCATCAGGCTTTCTCCAGTCTCAGATCATGAATGTGCTCGGTAATGGCGTCCACATCCGCAGGGGATAAAGCGTCATCGGTGATGAGGGTGTCGATGGCAGCAAGTTCAGCAATACGGTAAAGACCTTTGGTCCCCCATTTGCTGTGATCAGCCAACAACACATTGCTGTTACTGCGTTCAAGGAAGAGTCGGTTGACTTCAACTTCCATCATGTTTGGAGTGCTCAGACCATCTTCAACGCTGAAACCATGGACGCCCATAAAGCAGCGGTCCACGTGCAAGGAAGAAATTGCTGCGGTGGCAAGGGGGCCGACCAATGCATCCGAAACGGTTCTCATGCCGCCGGTGAGCAGTACGGTCTGACCTTCTACTGGAGCGTCTTGAAGAAGGTCTGCAATCCTTGGCGAATTAGTCACCACGGTGATGCGCGGAATTTGGCGCAGCGCGCGAGCTAGGGCGAAGGTCGTGGTTCCGGAAGTCAGTGAGACTGACATTCCTGGTTCAACCAGTTTGGCTGCTGCCGAAGCGATGGCAGCTTTCTCCGGTAGTTGCAGCTGCGATTTGCTTTGGAACCCTGGTTCATCCGCTGATGAGTCCTGTTGTAATTCGGCGCCGCCGTGAACCTTATGAAGCTCTCCGTCCTTAACCAACTGGTTCAAGTCACGGCGAACTGTCATGTCGGATACGCCAAATTCAGCAGCGAGGTCCGCAACTTTTGCTGCGCCCGCGGCGCGCACGCGCTCAAGAATTTGTTGGCGCCGACGGCCAGGCAGGCTCTCACTCACGGGGGCTCCATTCTTCCTCGCCGCACGGCGAGGGTGTTGATTCTTCTTCATAATCTAAACACAAACATGTTTATTTCAACAGTCTTGTTGTTTGCTTATGTTCATTCTACTATGATCTAAAGCACACGACCTGACAACGTTGCCCGTATCGGCATTCAAAGAGGAACGCACATGATTCATCATGAAGAACAGCTAAACATTGACGCACAGTGCCTTGTTCACTTGAACAGCGGCGACGTGTCAGTGCTCATCGACCTTGGCGGGCAACAGCTACCTTCCATCGTCCACTGGGGCGCCACCCTAGGGAAGCTCACTTCCCAGCAGGTGATCACCTTGGCCACCACCAACACCAACCACGTCACTTCCAACAATCAGGACCTGCCGGTACGCACCGACATCTTGGGATCCCAACACGCAGGCTAGTCAGGACGCCCAGGACTAAGCGGAACCCGTGCAGGCAAAGACTGGTCGCCTAAGTTCACGGTGACCTCCGCAGTTCTGCGCAACGCCGACGCGCAAGAGATCACCATCAACGGTGAACTAACTTCGGCAACGGCCGCCACACTTCAGATCCTCGCTGCCGACACCGAAAGCGATCTGGAGCTTGGTCTAGACCTCGAACTCACCGCACAAGGTGTGTTCCGAGCTCGCGGAACACTGCGTAATACCGCAGCCACCGCTTACCAGGTTCACGAGTTTGGCCTACTACTGCCACTGCCAAGCAACGCCAGCCAGATCCTCGACTTTGCAGGACACTGGGGCAAAGAACGCGTCCCACAGCGCCGCGAACTGACCGTAGGTACTCACCTGCGCGAAAACCGTAAGGGCCGCACCGGCGCAGACGCCAGCTACGTGCTCAACGTTGGCGAACCCGGCTTCAACTTTGCCACCGGCGAACTCTGGGGCCTTCACCTCGGATACTCGGGCAACCAGCGCGTCTGGGCCGAGAAACTCTACGATGGCAACCGCGCCTTGGGCGCCAGCGAACTGCTGATGCCCGGAGAAATTGAGCTGGGACAGGGCGAAACCGTCGACACCCCGTGGATCTACGGCGTCTACGGCAACGGTCTGGATGATCAGGCTCACCGTCTGCACAGCTGGTTGCGCGCCCGCCCCACTCACCCACAACGCCCACGTCCGGTAACCCTGAACGTCTGGGAAGCGGTGTACTTCAACCACGATCTGACCAAACTCAAATTGCTGGCTGATCGCGCCGCCGACCTTGGTGTTGAACGCTATGTGCTTGATGATGGCTGGTTCGGCTCGCGCCGCGATGACACTTCAGGTCTGGGCGACTGGACCGTATCACCAGCGGTTTGGCCACAGGGCCTGAATCCCCTGATTGATCACGTTACTTCCCTGGGCATGGAATTTGGTCTGTGGTTTGAACCTGAAATGGTCAACGTTGATTCCGAAGTTGCCCACGCGCATCCGGAGTGGATCATGGCTCCAAGTCAGCGACTGCCCATTGAAAGCCGCCATCAGCAGGTGCTGAACCTGGCCATTGATGGAGCCTACGAACACGTCCGCGAGCAGATGCTTGCGGTACTCGAAGCCCACAACATCGCCTACATCAAGTGGGATCACAACCGTGATCTGCTTGAAGCCGGCAATCAGCTGACCGGTAAAGCATCGGTGCATGCGCAGACTCAGGCAGCCTACCGCCTGATGGCTGAGCTCAAGGAACGATTCCCAGAATTGGAAATCGAATCTTGCTCCTCCGGTGGAGCCCGTGTTGATCTGGGCGTACTGGAACACACCGACCGTGTTTGGGCTTCGGATGATATTGACCCATTTGAGCGTCAGCAGATACACCGTTGGACCCAGCAGCTGATCCCAGCTGAACTTATGGGTTCACACGTTGCCTCCGGCGCTTCGCACACCACCCACCGCAATCACTCCTTGCACTACCGTGCAGGTACTGCGTTCTGGGGACATATGGGCATCGAGTGGGACCTGACCGAAGCAGACCCAGAGGACATGAAGGAACTTCGTGCCTGGATCGAATCCCACAAGGAACACCGCGAGCTGCTACACACCGGTCGTATGGTGCGCGTGGACCAGTTCGATTCATCGTTGGACATCCACGGAGTGGTAAGCCAAGACGGCACCGAGGGACTTTTCGCCGTGGTCAGCCTGGCACTAGCGGACACCGACCCTATCGGAAAGTTCAGATTTGCTGGACTAGATAACTCGCTGGATTACCAGATCCGCGATGTCACCCCTGGATTCCCGGCGAGCGCCGAGTACCAGTCTCGCCATCCACAGTCGACTCACCGTGAACTGAATATGCGTCTGCCCGCATGGTGGCCCGTTGCGGAAGCAGTCATCCTCAGTGGCGCTGGACTGCAAAAAGCAGGAGTCTTCAGCCCTTGGCTCAACCCCGAATCTCTGCGCATCTTGCACCTGCGCGCAACCAGCACTAAGGAAACCAAATGAGTTCCGCAGCCCCCTACCGCTCGCTGAGCCAGGCTAAACGAAGCCGTCGCTCACGCCAAGACCTTCGTCTGGCAATCATCTTCTTAACTCCGGCGGCCATTGGTTTTTTGGTTTTCCTCGTCTGGCCAACCCTGCGCGGTATCTGGTTGAGCTTCACCTCGTACAACCTGCTCACTCCAGCTGAGTTTGTCGGGTTCGCTAACTACGAGCGCATGTTTGGTGATCCGGTATTTTGGCAGTCCATGAAGGTCACCATTGAGTACGTGGTGATCAACATTGGACTGCAGACTGCGGTAGCGCTGGTCATTGCCTTGCTCATGCACCGGCTGACCCAGTCCACACTATTGCGTGGAATCGTGCTGATGCCTTACCTGGTCTCAAACGTGGTTACGGCCATCGTATTCCTGTGGATCTTGGATGTTCAGTTTGGTGTGCCCAACCAAATCCTTGAGTGGATTGGTGTGGAGAAGATTGGTTTCCTTTCGAGTGAAACGTGGGCTATTCCTACCATCGCGTTGATTAACGTGTGGCGTCACGTCGGTTACACGGCACTACTGATTTTTGCTGGCTTACAGATGCTTCCCAACGATGTTTTTGAAGCAGCCAAACTAGATGGCGCGGGCGAATTCCGTTCCTTCTTCTCCATCACCATGCCGCTACTGCGTCCGATTCTTGCCCTCGTGCTGATCATGACGGTCATCGGTTCCTTCCAGGTCTTTGACACGGTCGCGGTGACCACCGGCGGTGGACCAGCCAACGCCACCAACGTTCTGCAGCTCTACATCTACGACGTAGCTTTTGGGCGCTTCCAGTTCGGTTACGCCTCAGCAATGTCAGTAGCGCTGCTAGTGGTACTGGGCATCATCACCTTCATCCAATTCCGTTTGACCCGTGCCGGGTCTAGCGACATGAACTAACGGCGGTCCACCATGACAACTACAGCAGCTCATCGCGCAACAAAGACCACGGCACCGGAACCTATCAAGGTTGGCCGACGTGTATCCCCAGGACGCATCGTGGCCTGGGTGGTAATGATTCTGGTCATTATCGTTACCTTGTTCCCGTTCTACTGGATGCTCCGCACGGCGCTGTCCACCAACCAGGGCCTGCAAGCCAACCCGGCTTCGTGGCTACCACCAGAATTCACTTTTGGCGCATTTGAACGTGTTTTGGGGCTGCAGAGCACCGAACAGGCCATCGCTGAAGGCGGTTCGGGTACGCAGCTCGACTTCTGGCGTTACCTGCTCAACTCGGTGTTTGTTTCTACCCTGATCACCGTTTGCCAGCTAACTTTCTCTGCCATGGCGGCTTTCGCGTTTTCGCGTTTGACCTGGCCGGGACGAGACAAGGTATTTGCAATCTTCATCGGTGGACTGATGGTCCCTTCGATTTTCACCCTGTTGCCAAACTTCGTCTTGATCAAGCAGCTCGGTCTGATCGATAACCTGGTGGGCATTGCCTTGCCTACGATGTTCATGACGCCTTTTGCGGTATTTTTCTTCCGCCAGTTCTTCTTGAACGTGCCTAAGGAAATCGAAGAAGCGGCATTGATTGATGGGGTGTCCAAGGTAGGAATCTTCTTCCGCATTGTGCTTCCAATGTCCAGCTCACCGTTGGCCACCTTGGGAATCCTGACCTACATCACCTCATGGAATGACTACTTCTGGCCGTTGATGGTTTCGTACACTGACTCCTCGCGAGTGCTCACCGTGGCTTTGGGTGTCTTCCGTTCCCAGTCCCCTCAATCGGGAACTGACTGGGCTGGGCTCATGGCAGCAACACTCATTGCAGCGTTGCCCATGATTCTGCTCTTCGGTGTCTTCGCCAAGCGCATCGTAAACTCCATCGGCTTCAGCGGCATCAAATAGGAGAACCCAATGAAATCCACTGAACTTCGCTCCTCACAGCGCGCCCGGAGAATCGCCGCCGTACTCGCCACCACTGCACTGGCTTTAACTGGCTGTGCAGGCAACGGTGAAAACGCTCAGTCCTCCAACACCATCGATTACTGGATGTGGGACACCAGCCAGCTTCCGGCATATCAGAAATGCGCCAGCGGCTTTGAAAAAGACAATCCAGAGCTGAAGGTGAACATCACCCAGTACGGTTGGGACGACTACTGGAGCAAGCTAACCGCAAGCTTCATCGCCGGCACCGGGCCAGATGTTTTCACCAACCACGTATCTCAATACCCACAGTTCGTTTCGCTAGATGTTCTGGCACCACTGGATGATTTCAAAGACATCCAAGGTGTAGATCAAGATGCGTTCCAAGCCGGACTCAAAGATTTGTGGACAGGTGAAGATGGCAAACAGTACGGAATGCCTAAGGACTGGGACACCATCGCGGTGTACTACAACCAGAAAATCTTCGAGGACGCAGGGGTTAAACCCGAAGAGGTTTCCAACTCGCAGTGGGCCCCAACCGATGGCGGTAGTTTCGAAAAGGTAGTCGCTCACCTGACGGTTGATGCCAACGGAACCCGTGGCGATGAACCTGGGTTCGACAAGAACAAGGTCAAGATTTATGGTCTAGGACTGTCCAACTCCGGCGGCGATAACGCGGGTCAAAGCCAGTGGGCAGGCTTCGCTGCTTCCAACGGTTGGCAGGCAACCAACCAGCCACTGTGGGGAACCCACTACAACTACGATGATCCGAAAGTTCATGAAACTTTAGACTGGTACTTTGGACTCACCGACAAGGGCTTCATGCCACATTACGGTCAGTTCAACTCCGCCGATGGTGTCATCGGTCAGGTTACTTCCGGTTCAGTCGCCATGGTGACAGATGGAGCCTGGATGAACGCGTCCTACGCAGCAAGCGAAAGCAAGATTGGTGCAACGCGTTTGCCAAAGGGTCCGGATGGAACCAGTAAGTCCGCCATTAACGGACTGGCCGACTCGGTAGTCAAGAGCAGTGACAATCCTGAAGCGTCCGCACGCTGGGTTGCTTACCTGGCCAGCGAGAAGTGCCAAAGCGTGGTCGCCAAAGCGGGCGTGGTCTTCCCAGCACGTCGTGACGCCACGGAGATCAAGTCAAAGATCTACGCGGAAAAGGGTCTGGATCCGGAAGCTTTCACCGGTCCAGTGAAGGACGGCAATACGTTCTACCTTCCGGTCACTGACCACGGAGCTGACGTCACCTCGTTGATCATTCCAGCATTGGAAGATCTCTGGGCCAACCGCAAGCCGGCGTCAACTTTGGATAAAACCAATGACGCCATAAATAACGTGTTCACCAACTAGTCACGTTTACCTTGCAAATAGATGTAGCCGACAGCCCAAGGCTGTCGGCTACATCTATTTTCAGCGGTGCACTGATTTCCTGTTTTTAGTGCCCTGAACCCGCCTGGTTCAGCTTGGGAAGTGGCATCTGGATTTCTCCGGTTTGAATCTTTTGATAATCATCCGGAGTGACCACAGGAATTTCGTACCCTTGTTTATCAATCAGCTTTCCGTCTTCAAAATGGTCTCCGTCAATCAATCCGCAAACTTCGTCTTGTTTGACCATGCGAGGAGGGGCCGCCGAGAAGACCGAAGCGTTCTTGGTATTGCCGAAAGTGAATTCATTGAACAGCAGATTGAGCAGCACGGCCATGATGGCTGCAGAGGAAATGCCGGAGTGGAAGATCGTCTCAAACCAGGTGGGGAAACCTGAGTAAAAATCGGTCTTGACGATCGGGATACAACCAAAGGCGATCGATGTGGCCACGATGACCAAGTTCATGCCGTCGTACTTGACCTTAGAGAGCGTACGAATTCCGGATGCCGCCACGGTGCCAAAGAGTACGATTCCCGCGCCGCCCAAGACCGGCGTTGGGACGGCAGCAACAACTCGCCCAAGGATTGGAAGTAGGCCGAGGACTACCAAAATGCCGCCACCAGCTGCCACAACAAATCGGCTGGTGATACCTGTAATTGCTACGAGTCCAACATTTTGGGCAAAAGCGGACTGAGGGAAGGTGTTAAAGATCGGAGCCAGCGCCGAGGAGGCCATATCGGCGCGTAGCCCGTTGGCGATACGACGAGAGTCGATCTTAGATCCGGTAATTTCGCCCACCGCCAGAACGTCGGCGGTGGTTTCGGTAAGGATCACAAGCATCACGATAGTCATCGAGATGATGCCACCAATTTCAAAAACTGGCATGCCAAAAGCTAGCGGTTCAGGGAAGGCAAAAATCGCTCCCTGGGAGACCTTGGAAAAATCTGCCATGCCAAGTATCACTGCGAGAATGGTGCCCAAAACAATAGCCAGCAAGATCGAGATCCGAGAGATCGCAGCATTGCCCACCTTGGAGAGCAAAAGTACTAACACCAAGGTTCCGGCAGCCAAACCAATATTGCTCAGTGAACCGTAATTTTCAGCCTTGGCGTCACCTCCCATCGCCCAGTTGGCTGCGACCGGAATTAGTGAGATTCCGATCATCGTAATAACTGCTCCAGTGACCACCGGCGGGAAGAATCTATTGATTCGTGCGAAGAACGGGGCAACCAGTAAACCAATGAGAGCGGCAACAATGACGGCCCCAAAAACCGCCGGCAGTCCCCCACCTCCGTTGAGAATCGCCACGATAGTAGAAACGGTGGCAAAGGAAGTGCCTTGGACCAACGGAAGTTGGGCACCGAAAAATGGAATACCAATGGTTTGCAAGAGCGTCGCCAAACCACCGACAAACAAACAACAAGCGACCAGTAACCCGTTTTCTTCCGGGGACAGGCCTGCCGCGGTACCGATGATCAGCGGCGGGGCAATGATTCCGCCGTACATGGTCAAAACGTGCTGCAACCCGTAGGCAAAAGTCTTCCCCGGAGAAAGCTTCATGTCCTCCGGTCGGAGCTCTTTGGTAGATTCATCGTGTGTAGCGCTCAAGGCTGACCTCCTACGTCAGTTGCTGCCAAGGGTGTGCCAGTGTGTCCGCACCGGCACACCCTCAACGCTGTTCGTTTAGATAAAAGCCGGGATATTGGCCCAGATTGGGTGATTAGCCTCGGTGTCTTCACGGGTAATGGTCGCTTCGATCAGACCGTAGGGACGATCCGCCGCGAAGAAGACCTCGTTGGGGTTGTCCTGTCCGAAGACGTCCAAGTCCACGAGGAAGTGGTGCTTGTTGGGCAAGGACATCTTGATTTCGGCAATTTCTGGGTGCGCTTCAAGAACGGCCTGTCCCATCTGGAACATCGTTTGCTGCAATGCGAAAGAGTGAGTCTGCGCAAACTGGGTCAGCAACAGGTTACGCACCGAGGCATACAGAGAATCAAAGTCGATTCCTTCAGCGATAGCCTGATCGGTGTAACGCCAGCGAGCGGTCACATCGGTAGCCAGGATGCGGTCGGTGGTTTCCTTCAGAGTTGTGTACTTGTCCCGTGGAAAACCGTGGAATTCGCTGCCAGTGGATTTGAGCACCGTGAGATCTTCAAGACCGGAGACGATGGACTTTTTGCCTTGAGCATCAATTTCCAGCACTGCGGTGCGGACCTCGGACTTGTTCTGCGAGAAGGCATGGTCGTGATCGTTGATGCGGTCCCAAGAGAACTGCTGCGCTGCCCAGCGACCGCCGGTGATCCATTCAAATTCACCGGTGAAGTGTTCGCCCAACTTCACCAGGAATTCCTCTACGGCGCCCACGCCATTGCGGGCTAGGCCGTAGACAGTGTTTTTCTGCGTGTCGGTGGCGACAACTCGTGAATTGTCTCCGTCTTGGTGTGCTGCGCTGAAGTCGCCGTGTAGCTGGCTGGTGACGTTCAAATCCTGGATCTGGTGGCGTTCGGTGTCGCGGGTGATTTTGACCAAGCGAACTTCGGCCTTGCCGTACTGGTTGGATCCGAGCACGATCTTGGTCTGGGTTGGGGCGGTGGTTTCGGTAGTCATTTCTCTAACTCCCTCGGTATGTGGAATAGGCAAACGGGCTGATAAGAAGGGGTACGTGGTAGTGCTCATCGACGTTGTTTACGAAAAAATCGATGCTTACCGCGGGGAAGAAGCTTTCCGTTCCCTGCTTCCCGAAGTAGTCGCCGGTTTCAAAAGAAATCCGGTAGCGACCGGCTTCAACCTTTGTCGGTCCGAGATTCTTGATACGGCCATCCGCATCGGTCAATCCCATTCCGATTTCTTGCCAGCCGGATGCCGTTTTGGCTTCCAGCGTGGCCTTAACACCGGAGGCAGGCCTCCCGGTCCCGGTGTTGAGTATGTGGGTGGTGATGTGGCTGCGTTCTGCACTGTCATCTGCCATGGTCATCTCCTAATCGTTGGAGGGAATTAGTTAGTAATGAGGACTTTGAGCCGAAGGACGGCTATTTCGCGCAATTGCCGGGCGACTTCGGCAGCTTCTGTTTTTTCATCGTTGCTCAGCCGGCGTTCGCACTCGGCCAGGATCTCTTCGGTGCTGCGTCCTGCTGCACGGATGAGGAAAACGCGGTCAAAACGCTGTTCATAGTTTTGGTTGGCCGCTTTCAGTCGCGAGGTGGCATCACCATCTAGGCTCAGTGAAGCCTGCTCGCCACGAGACATCTCGGCTTCCTTGCTTTGCCCCTGTGCCCGTTCGCCGATGCGCGGGTGCTGCGCCAAGGCAGCATCAAGTTCTTGGGGGTCAAAAGGAGCGATGCCATCCAGGGCATAGGAAGAAAGTTCGTCCCGGTTTGCAAAAGGACGGGCAGCAATCAGCTCATGGATCCAACGGTCCACATCAACGCAGGGCCGTAAGAGAGTTTCGGCTTGGTCGGCGGATAGTTCGTTGAACGCGTCGAGGTGCATTGGGTGATCAGCTCATTTCATCGGTCGACATTCCACGGACCTTGGCTGAACACCCTTACCACCGAAAAAACTACTCTCGGCTTCGACTCGATGCTGGTTTCGTGGAACCTTGTGGCTCAACTGTAAGCCAAATCACGCAGTGCGCGTCAAGGGAATGCGCCAGAAATTTACATGATCGTATTTGTTAAATACTTTTCACAGGGCGGCCAAAACTACTACCTCGTAGCCCTTGCCAAGGACCCAGAGTGGCTCACATACTGGTTTCACTAGATAAAAGATAATTTTCACAATACGAAAATTTGAGAACGAGGGAGAGTCTCATGACCACCGTCGACCCGACAAAAATTAATTTTCAGACGCAGGAAAATGATTCATCTGGCAGCACGGATGCGTTGCGAACCGGATTGTTTCAGCCGATCGAAGGTCTGGACCGAGACATGACGCGACACCCAAAGATCTCGCACACTGCACCCTCTGCATGGACCAAGATCTTTGGTTCTAACGCCGAGCACTAAGGGTCACGGCGAGCGCCAAAGCGCAGCGCACGGAACCCCTGTCCCACCGAGTCTTCGTCGGGAAATTAACGTCGCGTGAAGTCCATGAAGTCTGCCGGCGAGGTGCTCGGTGCAGCCATCATGCCCACCACGGAATCGACCAAGAAGTAGCCCACCGATTCCCAGGTGCCTATCGCTTCACCCTCATTAACCGAGCCCTCATATTCGGCGCAGAGTCCCAACAGCATTGGGCCTAGGATCTTGGCGCGGGCGCTGATAACAACCTCAGGAAGGCCCTCTAACTCTTCGGGCAGCCGCCTCTTCACTTCACTTCCCCGCAGGTCCTCATCAACCAAACTGGCCAGCATCTCGCGCAGGTCTGGACGAAACAACGCCTGAAATAGGAATTTTGCTCGCCATGAAGGTTTAGGCAGTGCATCAAAAGAAAAGACCAGTGGCAGCGTGTACAGCGTGACTATTTCACGCAGATTCATCATTGATGCATCCGAGCTCAACGGCAGTTCAGCGCGGATGGCCCGAACGTCATCCATCGCACGGCCAACCATCGCAGCTAAGAGATCGTCTCGACTCCCAAAGTGATATTTGATGGCCGAGTGGTTCGCCGTGCCAGCATGTTCGGTGATCTTGCGGTTAGAAACCGCATCGATTCCGTGCAACGCAAAAAGCTCTTCTGCCGCATCTAGCAGTACTTCTCGCGCCTTGTCGCTATGTCGACTCACGGAATATTTCCCTTCAAAGCTGGTACGTCCAGTGATCTTAATGGTGATCCATGGCGCTTCCAATGTCATTTTTACGCCACGTGGCGTAAAGTCGTTGATGTACTTCATCTAAAGCCAGTTGTTCCACCAAAGCAACTCGGACTGTCTAGACTTCAGGAGCCAGAGCAATTGAGCACTGCACCCACCGATCCACACAGCACGCCGCCTTCTCGGCGCGAAGCAAAACTGGAACCACACGAAACCTCTGAACAAGAGATCGCCGCCAAGCGGGCCAAGGCTGAAAAGATCGGGCGGACAGTTGCCGTTTTCATCATGCCATTGATGATCGTGGGCATGATGATTTGGGGCTACCTAGGTGCCATGCACCATCAAGAAGCCAAGAACATGCCTGTTGCAATCACCGCATCAAGCTCAACAGCCGCAGAAAAATTTGCTGAGTCACTTGAAGAGAGTGACGGCGATGCGGTGGACATCAAGATTCTCGACTCCGCATTAGAAGCTCGAACAGAGGTCACTGACCGCGAGGTCACGGCAGCGGTGGTGCTTGATGATCAATCTGCAACCCTGTACACCGCCAGTGGCGCAGGTGTTTCCAGCTCCTCGGCAATCACCGCAGTGCTCACCCCGGCTTTGGCGCAACAGGGTTTCACGGTCAACAGCCAAGACCTTGTGCCACTTCCTGCCAATGACTCCATGGGCATGGGCGCGATGCTTCTGTCCACAGCAATGATCACTGCCGGTTACATGCCATGGTCTTTGGCTTTCTCCAACTCTCCTGAACTGCTCAAGCGCCGCCGTGCACTGCCACTGTTGGCCGGCTGGTCACTTCTGCTCTCAGGTTTGGGCATCTTGATTGGCGGACCAATTTTGGGCGTCATTCCAGCAGCGAGCATTGTCCCGGTCTGGGGCACGCTGGCCTTGGGCGTCTTTGCCGTCGGTTCCTCGCAGGTTCTTTTGACCCGCATCTTTGGTCCTATGGCCGTCATCCCAGGCATGTTCCTGTTCATGGTGCTCGGTCAGCCGGCCTCCAATATCGGCATGTCGGTTTATATGCTGCCTAAGATCTTCCCGTTCTTGCACCAGTTCCTACCGATGCCTGCCCTGGGTGAGGCCGTGCGATCGGTACTCTACTTTGATGGCCACGGGGCCGCGAAACATCTTTTGATTCTCATCGCTGGCGCGGTGGCAGCTATCTTGCTGACCACGCTGATCGACTTCCTGAGGACTCGCAAGGGTAAGAGCGCTACCCCTACCCAGATTAATGTCGCCTCCCTCCACGGGGGACCTCGCCCGCAAAACCGGGCATGGCGCTACATCGCTCTGGGCGCAGTACCTTTCACCATGATCGCCATCATGCTTTCGGCAATGCTGGGCGCCATGCAGGAACCAACTCCACGCCACATGCCAGTGGCCCTGGTTGGTTCCACAACACAACAGGCACAGCAGATGGCCGATTCCTTGAATGAATCCATGGAGGGAAAGTTCGACTTCACCATCGTGGATGATGCAGCTGAGGCCAGATCCATGGTCGAGTCTCAGGACCTCACCGGTGCCTTCATTTTGCCAAGTCAGGATGATCCGCAGGCAACCATCTATACGGCGCAGGCCTCAGGCAATGCCGCCTCGCAGGTAGTAGTTCAGGTCTTCACCCAGATCGGTCAGTCCCAAGATATGGCTGTGGATCATCAGGAGCTCGCGGCACTGCCAGCGGGCGACAATATGGGCACGGTCAGCATGTATCTGGGCATGGGTTGGGTGATGGCAGGCTTCATGGTCATCATGGTTGGCTCCACCGCTGCACCGCATACACGTCCACTACCAAAACTCATTCCACTGCTGGCCGTGTACTCGGCCTTCATGTCTGTCGTGTTGTATTTGATTGCCGGACCGTTCACCAACTCGGTTGATGGACACTTCTGGAAGCTGTTTAGTGTCGGCATGCTCGCCATCTTTGCCGTGGCGATGCTAACTACGGTATTCAACCGTCTGATCGGAATGCTCTGCCTGCTGCCAACAATGCTGATCGTGATGTTCCTCGGTGTGCCAGCGTCCAACGGCGCACTGTCGATCTATATGGAACCGCGCATGTTCAACATCCTGCATGACATCCTTCCGATGCCAGCGGCCGTTGAATCCATTCGATCAATTCTGTACTTCGATTCAGAAGGCCTCGGTGCACATTTGATCACCCTAGCCATCTGGGCCCTGGTGTGCTTGGCCCTGACCTTGGTGATCGACCAGCTTAAGGTCGTGCAAACAACCAGCCACCCCATCCCTGAAGAGGAACTAGCCGCCCTGCAGGGTCGGGCGTTGGAAGCGAAGGCAACGCAGGCTGCGCAGAGCGCAGATCAAATTGATGCCGAAGCCCAGCACCTGATCGATGATCAGAAAGAGACGGTTACGGTGTAGCCGTACCAACGATTCAAGACACCGCGGGGCCGATGAAAATTGGTCCCGCGGTGTCCTTTTTGGAATTAGCTGCGCCGGCACCGAATGCTTGAGGTCCAGTATCTTCCTGCGTCTTCACCGCAATGTCGCTAGAGTTTGAGCACACTCGCCGGTTCCTCAACTGGGCATTATGGCTAGGTCTTCCTAGGATGGGAGCACGCACGCTCACCACCGTTGATGGAACCAGGCAAGGAGAAATGATGGCGCAGTCACCTCACTCAAGCAGGCAGGGTCGCACGATCGTGATCACTGGGGCGGGTTCAGGCATTGGCCGCGCCACCGCACGATTGCTCTTATCCCAGGGCTGGAATGTTGCCCTTGCCGGGCGCACCAAGGTCACCTTGGAAGAAACGGCACAGTCCCACCCCGCGGCCTTGATCCATCCCACCGACGTCACCGATCCGAGTGCGGTGGACAAGCTCTTTGCCGCGACCCATCAACGTTTTGGATCAGTAGACGTGCTGTTTAATAACGCGGGGGTGTTTGGGCCAGCGGTATCTATTGACGAGTTGACCCCAGAACAGTGGGATCAGGTATGCCAGATCAATCTCACTGGTGCCATCAATGCGGCCCGTAGCGCCTTTGCACATTTTAAAGCGCACGCCGGTGGCCGCATCATCAATAATGGGTCCATTTCCGCTCAGGTTCCACGCGTCAATTCGGTGGCCTATACGGTGACCAAACACGGGATCGCCGGGTTGACCAAGTCGCTAGAACTAGATGGACGCCCCTACCGGATCCGCGCCACACAAATCGATATTGGCAATACCGCCAGTGACTTACTTGATGATTTTGGTGCCAACGATGGTGCCCTGCAACCCAGTGGACAGCGAATTGTAGAGCCGTCCTTCCCTTTGGAAGAAGCCGCCGAGGCCATTGCCTACATTGCCGGAGTTCCTTTGGGAACTTCTATCAATCAGTTCACGATTACCGCCGGTGGCATGCCGTACATCGGACGAGGCTAGGCGAATCCCCATGCGCGTAGAGATTCCAGATCATCACCGACGTGCTCAGCGCGGTTTATCGCAAGGATTTGCCGGTACTTGAGCAGTGGTGTTCGAAGGACATCCAGTGGGATATCGCGGGCAGGCCGTCCATGCAGGGTTTAGAAGCAAGCGCAGATGGCCAAAGCTGCAGCAACCAGCAATCAGTGGCTCACTTCAGCCACGTCATCAAGTTCGCTTCTGCTGGTAAGGCCACAAAAATCACCGCGGTCCGCAGCTATTTTGTTGAACAGCCGGGAGCTGAACGGGCGGTTTAGAAGTACTCTGCCAGTAGCGCTTCAAGCTTGCCGAGGGCCGAATTCCAAGCCTTGGTGCTTGTTTCCACGACTTCATAGGGTATCGGTCCTTGGGTCAGGGAAAGCATGGTCTGGCCGGCGAACTCTTTGAATTCAATGCGTGTTTCGATGATCAGGTCCAAGGTCATTTCATGTGGACCATCGGCGCTGACCAGACATTCATATTCATCAAAGGTCGTCAGTACTGCCTTGAGCGGAACCTTTGAGTCTGGGTTGTCGACCTGCACCATTTCCAGTTCATGGCGACCGCCAACTTTGGCTTCAAAAACGACAGAATCTTCATTAACTGCCCAGCCGTGAGGACCCCACCATTGAGCGATGATTTCGGGTTCTACAAAAGCTGCCCAGACGGCAGTTTTCGGTGCAGAAAACTGTCGGGCGATAACCAGTTCAGTCAACGATTCCATGTACTCAATGGTATCGCTACTTAAAGATGCTGTAGCCCCAACCTTGACCGCACGCCACCTTCAACTCTTTTAGCAAAACAGTGGAAAAGTACCACAAACGATGGCAGACGAGAATGCCGGTTCTGCCACGTTGGTCGCAATCGAGTTCAAGGCGAAGGTGAAGGTGAAAAGTAGGTTAGACATTTGGTGTTCTCCGTACTCGTGAATGCGATGATGATCTGTCGCGGCATTCATATGCCACTAACTACTTTTCATCGCGATCGCTGTCTCGCACCTGTACAAAAGAACAGTTCTCGCAAACTATCTACTTTCAGCTGGATTTATTCCCTCCCGGTAAATCGGGCTGAATTCTTCCTTTCTCCCCAGACGCAATAAGGCCTCACTCCTCTCTACCGACCTAACCTTCTCGGACCAAGAATCGTTGAACTTTTGTACACCGCAAGACTGTACGGAAGTACAGGGTCAGTTGATTCAACGGCTAATACAGTCGTTATCAACAGCAACGATTCCAAACCAGGAAGGGCCCATCATGAACGGATTGCAGCTAACCGGCGTTAGTCGTAGCTTCGGGGACCGTACCGTCTTGCACAGCATGGATCTTTCGGTCCAGCGCGGCGAGATCGTCGGTTTCATCGGAGGCAATGGTGCCGGCAAGACAACCAGCATGAGGCTGATCTTGGGGCTACTGAGCGCCGATCAAGGACAAATTACGTGGGACGGCAAACCCATCTCCACCCAGGATCGACGCAACATCGGTTACATGCCTGAAGAACGCGGACTTTACCCACAGATGCCGGTACGCGAGCAGATCATCCACTTTGCATTATTGGAAGGTCACAAGCTTCCCGCTGCACGCACGGTGGCAGATGATCTCATCGCTTCGTTGGGACTTCAGGGTAGGGAACGCACACTCATTCAGGATCTCTCGCTGGGCAACCAGCAGCGTGTTCAGTTAGCAGTTTCACTGGTGGGCAACCCAGCACTTCTGGTACTCGACGAACCATTTTCTGGCCTAGATCCCAGCGCTGTGGCAACCATGGGCGAATTGATCCGTGAACAAGCTGCCCGCGGAGTCGGAGTACTTTTCTCTTCTCACCAACTGGATCTGGTTGAACGACTCTGTGACCGGGTCTGCATTCTCGATCAAGGCCGAGTCAAGGCCAGCGGAAGCATCGCAGAACTAAAAACCGAAGGTCAAAGCCGTTGGCAACTGAACTTCTCTCGTAATGCAGATGCCTTCGCAGCTGAAACAGCAATGCTCCAGGCCATCGACGTAACGAGGTCTTCCACTGATCGAAACAGTGTTGTGGTCTCCTTGGAAGGCGATGACCGCGACATTCCTGCGCAGCTGCTAGCCATTGCGCAGAGACACGGTGGACTGCGCAGCATCGAATCCGTTCAACGTTCTTTGGATGAATTACTCACGAAGCAATACATTTCAGCTGGTTTGGCCACACCGACCGAAGTCGAACCAGTTACAAGAGCATCGGAGGCAAGTAAATGAGCACCGTTTCGAAATCACGACAAGCATTACGCGAAACAGGACTAGTTATCCGTAGGGAAATCCTCACCAGAACGGCAAACCGCACCATTCTATTGACTACCGGGCTACTCGCCTTGGGCGTCGGTGCGGCAGCAGGTGTTGGAGGCTGGTTTCTGGTCAATTCCGCGCAAGGCCTTGAGACGTTCAGCTTGAACCCTCGAATGCTCTTCGCCACTGCCATGATCTGTGCGTTGCTAACTTCTCTGGTCTACTCCTCACAAAGCTTGACCGCCGGAGTGGTGGAAGAGAAGTCCTCGCGAGTTGTTGAAATCCTGCTCACTAAGATCGGCATCGGTCCGCTACTTGCCGGAAAACTACTCGGCATCGGACTGGTCACACTGGCTCAACTACTAGTGATCGGCGGGGCCGGAGTACTCGGGTTCACAGTGGTGGATGGGTTCTCTCTTCTTGATATGCAAGTGGGTCCATCATTGGTGTGGTTTATGGTGTGGTTCTTGCTCGGCTATGCGGTTTTCGCGCTGCTCAACACCGCGTTGGCAGCCACCGTGGCCAGGCAGGAGGACCTGGCTTCGGCAGTCATGCCACTGTCGGTGTTGCAAATGGCACTTTTGGTTATTTCGCTGTACGTCTTACCTACTCATCTAGATAACGCCTGGCTTCATGCTCTGTCCTTTGTCCCGCTATTTTCCTCTTATTTGATGCCTATTCGATTCGGCCTTGACGGCATTGAAATGTGGCAAATGATTGCAGCCGCCGGCCTCAGTGTGATGGCAATCCCTGTCCTGTTCTGGGTTGCAACCCTTCTTTATCGCAACAATGCCCTGCGTACCGGGTCTCGAGTCTCGCTGCGTACTTCCCTGAGCTCGGCCGACTAACGCTAGTTCCTAAACCTGGTCACTACGTCTTTGAAAGGACAAGAACAATGACTGAAAACAACACCGCGCAAAATAGCCCGTCCAAATCCTCGAAGCTCAAGAAGCACCTTCGAAATCTCGGCCTGTTCCTCATGGGCATCGCCGTGGCTTACGCCATCACCACCTTCCTCGCCTAGCCGCTGTCCAAACCTCATAGCCTGAAAGCGCATCGCCATGACCGTCATTCTCAATCCTTCACTTCCGGCGACCCAAGCTGGCACCACGGCAGCGCAGCAGGCCCAACCTCTACTAGATGGTCTTGGTCGGGCACCGATCCGCACAGTCTCGGCAACACAATTTGCCGGTCGTAATGGCAGCTGGATCATGGAATTAACAGACGGAAGTCAGATATTCGTCAAGAAGTTCAATGCATCTGCGACATCACCGCAGGCGTTTGCCCGATCAATGAATTTTTCGTTCTTTGCTAGAAACAATCCACAGCATGCGCCTAGCACCCCTAAATTGTTAGCGGGGGATGAATCAACTGGCCTGTTGCTGTTCGACTACTGTCCCGGAACTAGCCTGGCTCATCTGATCGTCCAGGATGCTTTGCCCGTGAGTTTCGCGGCAGATTCCGGCAGGTTATTGGCACGATTACATTCAGGCCCCACTGACGGACTGGATCCAGCGGGCAGTACGCTCCCGGTGCAGACGTTGCGCTTCGGTGTCACACATACCAGGTACTTGGATTTCACGTTGGCAGAACTCAGCCTGTACCCAACTTTGCAACAGGACGGCGAACTCCTTCAAGCGCTCGAAGCCCTTCATGATGCTGAGGAGACAAACCGCAAATCACCGATTCACGGTGATCTGCGGTGGGACCAGTTTCATGTGAACGATTCACAACTGAATCTGTTGGATTGGGAAGACTTCTGCCTGGGAGACCCGGCACGAGACATAGGAACACTGGCCGGGGAATGGATCTATCGCGCGGTGCTCGACACGGTCACCTCTCGTGGCGGAGCCGATTCTCCACCCGAATACTTTGACGAAAACAGCGCGACAACCCTGATATCTCACCGGCTAGCTGCAGTCGTTCCGCAGCTACAGGAGCTGTGGCACCACTATCGGCTTAATTCCAGCACCGATGACTCGCAACTGGCATTGCGCGTCACCGCGCGGCTTGGCTGGCACTTGGTGGATCGTTCAATGGCTAGGGCAGCCATGGTTTCTAGGCTCCCCGGAATTGAACGGGCAGCGGCAGGCATCGGCCGTAGAGCCCTTTTAGACCCCGCACGATATAGCCACGCACTAGGTTTCGGAAAGGACTGAGAATGGACGCCCTACTTACGGCAACTGAAACTAATTTCACTGACATCTTGGCGGCCATCTCAGAATCCGTTCAGTTGGACCTGGTGAAAATGACGGCAAGGATCGATGGGCATCATTTTGACGCATCAAGTCCGGGGGAGCTCAAAAACGAACTGAGCGCCCAGATTTATAAGCATCTGCACATCCGCAATCCCCTTATAGATACCCAGCCTACAACCGGAGAACAAGATTTAGCCGCGCAGTTCACCGCCCTGGTTCCACACCGAAGTATTTGGCAGGTAGCGGACTGTGGATTCGAAAGCTCGGCTTCAGTAAATGGAGAATCCCACGTCATCGTGAAGCTCGGCGGTGTCAAGGTTCTAGTACCACAGTCCGACGTACGTAGGGACCCTGTGAAGGAAACGTTGGCCGTACGTCTGCCCAGCTGGCGTGCCCGAACCACACCAGGATATTTGCTGGTTCTCGGTGAGCTTTCCCCTGGGCCTTCCATCGATACAGCTCGGCTCTATTTTGGTTGTGAAACCCATGCTCAAGCCTTAGAGCTCTTTCCCGAGTTACTTCTAACGCTTGCAGCTTCGGGAATTGGATACCACCTCAAGGCGCTGTCATCCTCATTGGCTTACCCTCGCAGTGACGCGATCGTTGCCTATGTACCGGCAGTGCACGCTGCAAAAATTGCGGACCTGCTTGGTCGGGCCATGAAAGACCTGTCGAGCACTCCAAATAGCTCTTCGATATTCACTCAACCGCTTGGTAAGGGAATCACCCTGGCCGAAGAGAGTATCGATCAACGTCCGTCCCACCGATCCCTGAGCTTCGGGCAACATCGCTCTCGGGTTCTAGCCGACGCACTTTTCCGTGCTGACCGCGAAAAGATCGGTCTATCTCAGGCGTGGATTCAAGAAGCGGCTGAGGCCCGGATTGACCCTAACCGGCCGTCTACTAACCTGTAAATTTACCCGCTGACCACACACCCATCACAACAAATGCCGTTTCTTTGGCGCATCACTAAGGAGCAACATCATGAGTAACACCAACGCACTCACCGACCTAGCCCAAGCGCACACCATCTACGCCGCACCAAGCGAACTAGGTGCCGACGCAGCCGCAGAAGCACCAGCAACCACCCCATTCTGCGCAGGCGTCTTGATCGGCGCAACCCTGACCGTGGGTTGCTAAGCCTCACCTCAATCAGTGACTGCGGCGGGGTGCTTGGCCGGCAACGGCCGTTCGCTCCGCCGCATCATTCCACAGCTACCCCAGAGGAACACCATGACAACAGCGCACAGCACCACGCCGGCTCAGGCATTGGATCTTTCGTTGGACGGCTTCGGCTATCGTAAAGTTGCGCTGGTTCTGACAGGTTCTGCTGCGACCCAAGTCATGCCATTCTGGCTCGATTGGATTCTGGCCGCAGCACCCCACACGCAGTTCAGAATCATCATGCGAGACTCCGCGAGCCGCTTCATCACTCGACACAGTTTGGAAACGCGTTTGCGCGCTCGTGTACATTCCGATCATTGGGAAGACGAGGTGATCGCGGCACATGTGGAGCTAGCTGAATGGGCAGATCTCATGCTGATCTATCCCGCAACTTTGGACTATGCATCGCGCCTCGCCAGCGGAATTACCGATTCCCCATCATTACTCGCTGCGCTCAGTACAAGTGCACCGGTATGCATCGCTCCCTCGTTGCCACCCCGCGCGCTGTCCAATCCGCTGGTAACAAATATCTTGGATGCCTTGCGCACCCCAAAGAACTTCGTGGTCATCGATCCGGTACCTGGCCCCAGCGAATCTAGTGATAGCGCGCTGGCGTGGGTACCTCCACCTTTTCCAGCAGTTATGCGTCGTCTCGAATCGTTGCGAGTTGCTGGAACTATCGGTTCGACAACGGATCGCTAATGACGACAGCCAATTTCACTCCGGCCGCAGGATTCAGGGTGCAAACAGGGTTACTGGCTACCGAAGTAACCAGTCATGACGGCGTCTATTCATGGCAACATCGCCTGGGCGCACATGCCCGCTCAGTTTTTCCACCCTTGTGCCGTCAGGGCTAACGAACATGACTCACGATTCAGAATTGGTCATATGGGGACAAGGCGACAGCTCGGATCGCAGTTACCGAACCCATGCCGGCGCATCCCTTGCGATTCATCTTTTGGACCCAAAACCGGTCAAGTTGCGAGTTATTGGGAAACTCTGGGGCGCTGCACTCAACGAGATACACAATGTTCGTCCTGATTCCAAAGTAGCTTTCACCAAGCCTCGCACCTTGCAACGCGCTGCCGCATGGCTCGACGGCGCTTGGAAACCAGCTCGTACCGTTCTTGGTACCGCCGGACTGAACCGCATGAATGATTGGGCTATTCGAATGAGCGAGGGCCATCATCGTGTACTCGTACACGGTTGCCCTGGAATGGCTCACTGGGTCCTGACTGCCGATGCACGATCGGGAAGTCTGCTCACCGGCGAAGATACAGGCGTCGCGAACCCAGTCTATGATTTCGGCTGGATTCTGGGCGAAATTGCCGAGCTCAGGGCATTTCACCCTTTGTTAGGCCCTGTGTTGAACCAGTTAGAGGAAGGTCTTCTCGACTGCTTTCCCGATGTGCCCAACTTGAATGATCTGAACTTGGCGCGTGCCTTCCGACTGGTTCACCATGCCTTTGATTGGCACCACTATGCCGGAGCATCGATTGAACAGGCCACATTGCTTTTGCGATTAGCAACGAATTACATATCTAACCCGCTAGGAACTGATCAGGAAATCTCATGAACTCGACCCCCTTGAAAGCACCCCAAATGCGCAGCATGACACTTGATCAGGGTGCCCGCGCAATCGCCATTCAAAACCCAGCAGCGCGAAACAGTACATTCGTTCTTGCCATTGCCTCAGGGATGCGGCACGAACTACCGGGTGAAGAAGGAATGCTTCACTTACTTGAGCATCTGATTTACCAAGATAGTGCGGCAATAACCTCAAGCGACCGTGAAGCTGAACTTAACAGCATTGGTGGTGTCTTGGGCGGACACACTCACATGGACTACACCGAGTTCTACGAAACGGTATTACCTTCTGATCTGTCTGGCATGGTTGCCCGGGTGATTGAACAGGTTTTTCATCCAGCATTTCAACCTGAGCAGATTAATGAACAAATCCAAGCTGTATGCACCGAACGGACCCAGCGTTTGGCTCCCGTACCTGGTGAAGTATTGCCGTTCCCACACCTGACTTGCCAGTATTGGGAAGATCACGCGCATGGCCACGATGGCACAGGCGACAAAACCCTACTTTCTAGAGTTTCTGTCGAGCGTCTGCAAAACCTACACGCAAAACACTACCGCCCTGAACACGCTGTTTTGGTGGCTTTCGGGCCGCAAGAACCGTCCGACATGTTGGAGATCCTCGCTGAAAAAATGGGTTCAATCTCAGTTGAGAAAACCACACAAGAAACTATGGCATCGCACCTCATAGAGGCCCGTCCAAGCTCGGCGAGGAACCAAAAAGTTCATGTACCCGGCCTTCCTGCTAGACGACTGCTCGCCGCTACCAGCGCTGCGGACGCGCAGACGATCAACGAATCGTTCCTTGGTGATTTGATTGTCGCTTCACTGCTTTCAATGCAAACCGGATTGGATTCCAGCCTTGGTATCTTCGGTCCGGCCGACTTAACCGAAAACGACTTATTCATCCTCGTAGATGACACGGGCCTCGAACTAGCTCCAATGCTTAGGCTGCGAGCATTAGCCACTGTTGATGACGCAACTTTGCTATCTGCGGCAAAAAAGGCACTGTTTACCGCTGAAAAATCCGTGCATGATGATGAACGGCTGACACGGACTACCGCTCGCGACATGCTTCTTCGAGGATCACCTAGCTTTGCCCATGAACTTGTTGATCGATTGAGGCTTCTTTTGGAACAGACAGCAAGATTACGCAAACTGCTACTAGGTTCAACGCAGCGTTTAGCTACTCAGCCGTGGCATACCATCGATGTGACCCCAACCCTCCAGGAAATTGCATGAGAACCCTGACCAAGAGAATATTAACAATCTCCGATGACCGCTCCAGTTTTCCGGTGCTCTCGCTAGCTTGGCGCACTGATCCGCAACATGAACAGGAAACTCGAAGGTTGTTGACTCAGAGTTTCGGCCAAACTGACCGGCTGATCCCGGTCTGGCACCAGTTCTCTGGCGACAACGGGTCAGTAATTCTGACTGTTGCCGCTGAACAGTCACAGCTCGAACGTTGGTTGCGATCTATGGCTCACGAATCCTCGTGTCTCGATTCCAAGCTGGTCTCCGGGCCGACGATTGCTGTGGTCGGAACCTTCATTGATGCCGAAAATTTCCTTGCCACTGCTAGCGATTTGTTCCCAAGAAATGACTCAGAAACTGCGGCGTTACCGAGCCGAATGCAGCAAAACATGGTTCAGGGCTACCAGCAGACACTGATTACCGGCCAAGACCCAAGCCAGCAGGTCGGAGAGGCTGCCTGCTTCTTGGCACTGTGCCTACTATCGGGAGGAGCTTCGGCATTGCTACCGAGCTCGGTGGCGAGCATAGGGAACGGGGCTACAGTCCAAATTTCCCGAGGTCTCATACAACGCCGTGCTGCCATCACTTGGCAAGGAATTTGCCGAGGGAGCGGCGGATTGCAGATTTTCGAAAGGATCGTCCAGACCCTGCCAGTGCAGCTCAACGCCATGGATGACGCCGAGGTGCAACGCCTGAAGCACTTCGGCCTGGCCAACCTTAGTCGCGCGTGGCGCTCACCGATAGAACTAGCACAAACCGCGAATCTGTACCAGATTATGGACTGGGGACAGTCATTGATCACTAGCCCACAGTCAGAACTTGATCGAGTAACGCGCGAAGACTTGAATCACGCAATGGATCAATTGCTACGCCCCGTATTGGAAGTTCTCGGCCGAAGCTAAGGGTATGTATTGCACGCACTAACTAGACGCGTGGCGCTCTTCTAATATCTAACAGCCCATATTCCATAGACTTAACAAGAATTTGCACGCGGTCGCGAACGCCGAGCTTTTCCATTACCTTAACGAAACGCGCCTTCACGGTCGATTCGGTAACGTACAGCTCTTCAGCCATTTCCTTGTTGCTCATCCCTTTACCAAGCAACACGATGACTTCAAGCTCTTTGTCAGTTAAGGCCTCAGATAATTTTGCATCAGGTTCAACCTGCGCTGGAATCGAGTCTGCCAACCCGGAAACGACGTGGCGAGTTACCTCAGCGGAAAGCACCGATTCGCCAGCCATTACTTTGTGAATTGCTTCGGTGATCTCTTTGGGCTGAGCGTCCTTGACAAGATATCCACTAGCTCCGGCACGGAGTAGGTCCACTACGTAACGGTCCGTAGAAAAGGTGCTAAGCCCAAGAATCGCGATTTCTGGATTGTTTTGATGGATCTGCGCAGTGGCGGCAACCCCGTCCATTACCGGCATCTGCATGTCCATGAGAATCACGTCCGGACGTAGCCCGGCGGCCTGAAGCACCGCAGCTTTCCCGTCAGCAGCTTCTCCAATGATCTGGATGGTGGGATCCGAGGAAAGATAGTCACGCAAAATTTCGCGAGTCAGAGTTTCGTCGTCAACGAGCAATACGGTGCTCAAGGCTTCTCCTTCTTACCTGGCGCCATGACAACACGGCGCTACACCCTTAGTTTGCCTTAGAAAGTCCTTCTAATGGAATTGTGACGCTGGTTGTCCACACTCCCTCAGTCTCTCCCGCTTCCACAAACCCACCGAAGACCCCGCAACGCGCACGCATGGCCTCGAGTCCAGTTTTTGAAGACATGATCGGCTTTTCGCCCGATATGTTATTCGTAGCTACGAGTTGAACGTTACCTTCGCGAACATATAGGCCCACTTCCACACTGCTCGCGGGGACCGCGTGTTTGAGAATGTTGGTGCCCAGCTCACGAATGGTTCGGCGGAGGGCCTGTCGCAAACTAGCTGGAATACGGGCAACTTCGCCCTGCACCGTGAGATTCACTTCATATCCTGAACTCTGAAGCGCATCTGCCACCGCGTCCAGATCATGTACCAGACCCACGGCTGTCGTAGTTTCTCCAGAAAGTTCTGCCGGATCGATAATACTCGGACCAACTGTCGCGCTCTCGCCAGCTGCGTCAGATACTTTATCTTCTTCCTTGAGCAGCAGTACTAGCGACCGAAGATCCTGCAGTGTCTGTTGTGCAGAATTGCCGATTCCCGCCAGAATCTCTGAAGTTTTTTTCTGGTCGTCCACGAACTCTGTGCGACGCGCCTGCATCGCGATAATAGTGACGTCATGGGCAACGATGTCGTGCAACTCGTGAGCAAGCAAGGTTCGTTCGTTGGCTCGAATTTTTGCCTGCTCGACCTCCAAAGCCTCAATGCGTTTAGCGCTGTTTTCGTGACGACGGCGGAACGCATTCAAGCTGAGCCCCGCGGCACCAGCGAAGGCAACAAAGACTCCGACCATGACCACCGCGAACAACGGAGCATTGGGAACCAACAAATACAGGAAGAATAGGACGGCCTCACACAACAAGGGAAAAAGCACTGCTTGACGCCACGGCAAAAGGTAGCAACATCCTGCAACGACAATTACTGAGGGGAACACCAGTCCCGCCAAGAGGACGCCTGGCATACCCACCGCAGCGATTACACATATACACGCGAGCCAGAGAATAGCGCCAGGTAGAGCGCCAAGAAATAATGCCGCGAGCGGCAAATAGGGTAACGCTAATTTCAGCGTCCCATATTTTCCAAAAGAGTCCCCGGAGCCTACCCAAACGTCCCCCACGTACATGACGAGGGCCAGCAGAATCGGCACCAGGCGACCAACGACACCTCCGGGTAGCGGCTTAATATCGGCGGTCCAGGCAGTCCACTTTCTCATATCTGACATTGTTCCATCGCCAATGCGGGTTATTGGCATCGTCGTGAATTCCGTGACCGACTCAGAATGCGTGACTGCCAGAGTAATGATCGACTAGCTTGCCATCTACTGGGGCCGACGGCGTGATTCCAGACGGCTGACCGTGTACAACGTCTGCTCATCGGGCTGGGTTCCGGCAGCGTCATGCGCAGCCTTAACTCTCATGGCTCGATCCCACTTGATGCGCTCGCGAGGGCTGGCTTCTATGCGGCGTTCCGCCGGGCCAAAGATGCTCAAACCCAAGTACTTCAGACGCCAGAGAACGCGGTAACCGATACTCAAGCCAGTGGTATCGGCGATGATAGGCAACGGAGATTCATCCATGCTCATAGTCCTCTGCAGTATCCGTGGGATTTAGTTCTTCTTTTCCAAGCATACTGCATTAGTTGGTGCACCAACTAAATTCGTGGCTACGCTTTTGGCGCGCTACCACCAGCATCGATCAGGCGGTCCAGGATGCCCCTCAACTCAAGAACATCCTTCTCGGATAATTGGAGTCGAGACATCATTTCTAGCGGTACTTTCAACGCCTCTTTGCGCAAATCAGCGCCTTTTTTGGTGGGCTCGATGATGACCGACCGTTCATCCTGCGGATTTTTAGTCTTGTCTACCAACCCTGCAGCTTCCAAGCGTTTGACCAGAGGGGAAAGAGTACCCGGATCTAGGTGCAATTGATCGCTCAGTTCGCGGGCGCTGAGCGCTCCAGAATCCCACAGTGCCAGCATCACCAGGTACTGAGGGTGGGTCAGGCCCAACGGATCCAACACTGGCTTATAGGCAGAGATCACCGAGCGAGAAGCGACCGCCAAACCGAAGCACACCTGCTTTTCCAGCTTGAGAAGATCATCTTCCGGAAGAATAGCGCTGTCCACGTTGTTGCAAACTCCTTGAATTGGGGCAATACCGGTGATTCGATCGTACCGCCCGGAGCGCGGGTTGCTTGTGGCCAAAGCCCCTCGCAGTGAATAACCTTGGCTCATGAGCAACCTCGATCAAAGCCCAGAAGAAATCGACTGCAGCAACGCCCTATCCCCTGCTGAAGTTGAAATCTTGACACCTCGCGAAGTCCCTCTGGGTGGGCCTCGGGCAATGACCGTCTTCCGCACCCTGCCGCAAAAACAGCGTAGCCTCATCGGAGCCTGGTGCTTTCTGGACCACTACGGTCCAGATGATGTCCAAGTTACCGGTGGAATGAACGTACCTCGCCATCCGCACACCGGACTTCAAACAGTCTCGTGGTTGTTCACCGGTGAAATCAACCATCTAGATTCAGCTGGTTTTAAGGCAACGGTACGTCCCGGAGAACTCAACCTGATGACCGCCGGGCGCGGCATCAGCCACTCCGAAATTCTCACCGAGGACACCGCCACCCTGCACGGTACTCAGTTATGGGTTGCCTTGCCGGAACAGGCCAGGAACATGGACCCTACTTTTGAGAACTACCGGCCTGAGCCATTGCTCGGTCAAGGCTGGAGCCTGTCAGTCTTCCTGGGCAGCTACGAAATTTTCGGACAGCACTCGGCCTCCCCGGTAACAACTCACACCGAGCTGGGCGGCGCCGAACTACGTTTGGAGCCGAACACCGAAATCGAGGTTCTGGTCCCGGAGCATTTTGAGCACGGAATTCTTTTAGACTCGGGTTCCTTGCAGGTCAACGGGCACCCATTGGCCGCGCGTGACCTCGGCTTTGTCCGGGCCGGTTGTAAAACCTTGCGTCTGGTTTCAGGCGATGAACCGGTATTAGCCTTGCTCATCGGCGGGGAGCCGTTGAATGAAGACATCTTGATGTGGTGGAACTTCGTGGGACGCACCCACGAGGAAGTCCTCGCATTCCGTGCTCAGTGGCAAGCAGAAATTGGCGCAGAACCAGCAGACACCTCAGAGGACCGCTTTGGCCCCTTCCCGCCGAATACTCCAGCAGCACTACCGGCCCCAGCCCTACCTACCGTTCGCCTGCGCCCGCGGGTAAACCCTGCCTAAATCAAAGGACACCACCCATGAGTGAGATCAAGCCAGTATTCCTGCCCGAGCGTCGCCGCTTCGCCCTGGATGATGACGGCAAGCTGATCGACGAGGCGCACTACCGCGACTTTGAAGGATCCGACGGCGTTGAGCGAATCTTCTTCCACACCACCGTGGATGAAGAATACGGTGGACAGGGACTAGCTAGCGTGATGGTGAAATACGCTTTGGAGAACACAATTGCCAGTGGCGCTAAGATCGTAGCGGTCTGCCCCTACGTCAAGGCTTATGTGGCCAAGCACAGCGACTACGACGCGCATCTGGTTGAGCCTACAAAAGCCCACCTGGGAATCTTGCCGCGCGATTAGTAGTCAACCGTGGTGGCAGTCCCCTTGGTGCGCCCAGAAATAATGATCAAGATCAGGATCAGGAGCAAACTAAAGCTGAAGACCGAGATGAATCCCGTGCCGATAGCTGCCATCGCAAAGATCACGCCGCCAATCGCCGTGGCACCGGCATTGCCAAGGGAGTCTGCCACTGACATCGCCGAGGAGTTAAACCCTTGCTCGTCCTTGGCTGACAGTGCCAACATATTGACGTTTTGCCGCGGGAAAATCATCCCCATACCAAAACCTCCCACGGCCCAACCGCACACCAACACGATCACCGGCGGGTGGAAGATTGCGGTGGCTAGGGCAGTGGCTATGGCCACAGCGCCCGCCACTGCCCCGAGGGTAATGCAGGTTGAGGCTTGGACCTTCTCCCCCAGCTTGCCTTGCAACCACGAACCTACCGACCAGAACAAGGCCGAAGCCGTCAAAATCAGCCCCGCTTTATCCGGGGCAAGCTGGTAGTCCTGTCGCAACAGGTAGGGGAGATAAACCTCCACACCAAAGAAGGCACCGGTGACAAAGATCCGGGTCATGATGGTGGCTGGCAGACCGCGCCGCAAGGTGAAGGTACCGACGGGCAACAACGGGCGAATGGCCACAAGTGCCACCACCAGGGCTAACGCTAGTCCGATCAGTGACCAGCTACTGCGCGAATTTCCTAACAGGTTCATGGAGATCACCGCTAGACCGGTGAGACCTGCCAACCCGAGGCGCTTCATCGAGATCGGGCCGAGGTCTTCGTTGCGTTCAGACCCCAGGGCTCTGAGCACCGGAATGATCCCGCAGAACGCTACGACCACCAAAACGGCGACACCAGTAAAGACCCAGCGCCAGCCCAGGTGCACCGCCATCAGACCTGCCAACCATGGACCGATCATCGCCGGCAGTACCCAGGCGGTAGCAAACAACGCAAAGATTTTAGAGTGCAAGTGTCCGGGATAGGCGCGTGCAATCAGCACGTAAATGGCTACGGTAATGGCGCCACCACCGATGCCCTGCAGGATGCGACCTGTAATAAGCACCTGCATGTTCGCGGCCGAACCACAGACTACCAAGCCCACACAGAAGATCGTGACACTGATCAGCAGAGGAAACTTTGGCCCCCAGCGGTCGGTAATCTCGCCAGCTGCGACCATGCCCAGCATGCCACTGGCAATCGGAGCGGCAAAGGCTAACGCAAAATAGCGTTGCCCGTGCAGTAGTTCGCTGACCAACGGCATGACGGTGGTAACCGCCATGGACTCAAAGGCAACAAGGAACACCAGAATAAACATGCCGATGGTGGTGGCAAGATACTGCGGTGCGTAGATCGATTCTGTAGTGGGTCCAGACAGGCGGGAACTACGGTTTGAAGGCATAGTCCAATCTTGCCAGCTTGTGGTTAGCCGCCTAGCACGTGCAAGGCAAAGGCCGAGAGGAAACCGGCGGTAACCAACAACCCGGTGTAGTCATGCTCAACGGAATAGGCTTCGGGGATCATCGTGTCGGCAATCATGGTCAGGATGCCACCAGCGGCCACTGCTGTAGCGAAAGCCAGAGCCTGCCCAGGCATGGATTGCATAACAAGTGCGCCAAAGAAGGCAGCCAGCCCACAGGAAATTGCGATGGATCCCCATAGCGCGGCAATCGTTTTGCCTTGGCGCCCGGCGTCTTTCATTTGAGCTGTGCTGGCCAGACCTTCGGGAACATTCGAGATGAAGATGGCGATAAGCATGGCTGGGTTGATGCTCGCACTGGTAACCACAGTTAGGCCCAGGGCCACCGACTCCGGGATACCGTCAATCAGTGCACCAACGGCCAGGGCGGTGCCTGACGATTCCCCTTGGCTGCCTTTACCTGACTTCACTTGACGCTTTTTCGTACGCCAATCCAGTAATCGATTGGCTAAGAAATATAGTCCGGCACCTACCAGCACGCCAGCGATGGTAGCTAGCAGGCCACCGGTTTCGAAGGCTTCTAACACCAACTCAAAACTCAGCGCACTAACCAATACTCCGGCGCCGAAAGCCATGATCGCGCAGACCCAAACTTTTGGGATCTTGAACCACCAGGCCGCACCGGAACCCAGCAAAAGTGCCGAGCCGGCCACCGTACCCCACAGCAGAGCCTGCAAAGAAGCAATCATGGAACTCACTATAGCCAGCAAATCGAATCTGGCTGGAACTAGCCCTCTGAGGACATGTTATTAAAGCGTGAGTAGTGACCCTGGAAGGCTACGGTGATGGTCTTAGTTGGACCCGCACGGTGCTTAGCGATGATCACGTCAGCTTCACCCGGACGGTTTTCCTTGTCGTAAACATCATCACGATGCAGCAAGATAACCATGTCGGCGTCCTGCTCAATCGAGCCCGATTCACGAAGATCGGAAATCATTGGCTTCTTGTCGGTTCGCTGTTCGGAACCACGGTTCAGCTGAGACAGTGCAATCAGTGGAACGTCGAGTTCTTTGGCCAGCAACTTCAGGTTACGCGAGAACTCCGAGACTTCCTGCTGACGGGATTCAACGCGCTTACCCGAGCTCATCAGCTGCAGGTAGTCAAGAACAATCATACGCAGCTCGTTGCGCTGCTTGAGTCGACGGCACTTGGCACGGATTTCCATCATGGACATATTCGGCGAATCATCGATGAATAGTGGAGCTTCGTTCAAGCGACCCATGGTGGTTGCAATCTTGGTCCACTGCGAGTCTTCCACCGAACCCTTTCGCAGGTCCTGAAGCTGGATGGAGGCTTCTGCCGAAAGCAGGCGCATCGCGATCTCGTTGCGGCCCATTTCCAAGGAGAAGAAGACGGTAGCCATATTGTTCTTGATGGCTGCAGAGCGTGCGAAGTCCAGTGCGAAGGTCGACTTACCGACGGCGGGACGGGCCGCGATGATGATCATCTGACCACCCTTGAGGCCCTGGGTCAGCTCATCAAATTCGTAGAAACCGGTAGGTACGCCGGTGATGCCGTCGCCTGCGTTGGCTGCGTTTTCGATTTCGTCAACGGTGCCTTCGATAATGTCCGAAAGGCGTACGTAGTCTTCACTGCTGCGGTTTTCGGCAACCTTGTAGACCTCAGCCTGAGCTTCGTTGACGATGGCATCAACTTCACCGTCTGGCGAGTAACCCATCTGAACAATGCGGGTACCGGCGTCCACCAAACGACGAAGTACTGCGCGTTCTCGTACGATTTCTGCGTAGTATCCAGCGTTCGCAGCGGTTGGGACTTGCTGGATGAGGTTGTGCAGATATGCGGCTCCACCAATACGTGAGATCTCTCCACGTTTGGTCAGTAAGTCAGCAACGGTCACCGCATCGGCTGGTTCTCCTCGACCATAAAGATCGATGATTGCTTCGTAAATGGATTCGTGAGCGGGACGATAGAAATCGGTGCCACGCAGTGCTTCAACTACGTCTGCAATGGCGTCCTTGGAGAGCATCATGCCACCGAGCACGGACATTTCCGCCTCGATGTCCTGTGGCGGCTTGCGCCCCGCGTCGGATTCCCGTGCCTCGTAAACCGGCTCAGCACTCATTACAGCCACTTCCATCCCTATTGAACCGCTGGGAAAAACTTCCTTGCCAGATGGCAACGCTCCATCATGTCAGTCGATACCGACAACTGAAAAAGCGTCTGTGGATATTTCTGTCCCAAAGTCAACACTAAGACCGTTATTTGCTCACGTAAACCTCGTTATCCACAGCGCCTGTGCATAACATGGCCTGACTTGTGGACTGCCCTGTTCACTAACTGGGGAGAACCCTGTGGATTAATAACTATTACCATTCGGTAATATGTTTTGACTTGGGTGTTTGTGTTTACACAGCTGTGGACAGAAAAATATTTTGTTGAAGCTTGCGGCACCCTTCGCAGAGTTATCAACAGCCAAAAACACCCGGAATTCGGGGTTATTAGCGATATGCACAGAGTTCTACACACATCACCCACAAGCGTGTGGATAACCCTGTGGATAGTGAGATTCTCCTAAAACCCTTAGTCACCGTAGGTTAAGCGGTTCACTTGACCCTCAAAAACGACGTCGTCCACATTTCTTTGCCCCAAGGCATCTTTTGTCCCCGTGGATAACTCACCACATCATCAAAATGCTGCCGTCACGCAAAAACGCTCCGGGTGGAACACCGTGTGTTCCGTCCGGAGCGTTTGAGCAACTAGCTAGCTGAAGTTTTAGACGAGTTCAGGAACTGGGATTGAATGAAATCGTGAATCATGGAAGATCTGTGGCGAATGTTCGGAGGCGTGGTGCCCGTGCACTTCCAAGAAGACGACCCAGTGATCTCCAGCTTCAACTTCGTTGTAGATGGAAGTCTCCAGCCACAATGTGGATTCCTCGATAAACAGCGCGCCACGATCAGTGACGGCAGTGTCTACACCACGGAAGCGGTCACCGGTCTTTGAGGCGAGCTGCGCGCACACTCCCCCATTGCGGTCGCTGAGCACTGAGACGCCAATGTGGCCAGCTTCGCGTAATTTGGGCCAGGTGTTAGAAGTTTTCTGTACTGCAAACATCACCAGCGCAGGTTCCAACGAAACACCAACGGTGAACGACGAAGCGATAATTCCGGTTTTTACACCGTCAATCTCGGCGCAAAGAGCTGCGATGCCTGAGGGGTGCTGAGCGAAAACCTTGCGGAGCGTCAGCGGGTCAAGTTCACGATTCAATGACATGGCTCGATTCCTTCTGGTCTTGCCCACGGCGCTGAAGAGACCCGAGCAAACGGTTCGGCGTCCCCGAATCCACTTCTCACTGATCATTCACGCAGTGCGCGGTACTTGTTTCAACACCATTTAGCGCGAAACCGAATCCTCACCTGGAGCACCCCACTACCGTAGAGAGGGTTGCCGATCAGCAAGCCAGGGCTTATAGCTGATGCTCTTGATTCTGTTTAAAACGATATGGGTCATGACGAAGTATCGTCAAACAAATCACTTCGTAAATCGCAATATTCAATGATTCATTCGACGCATAGGCCTACATCGAGGTGTCTGGCAGTCAATTATTCAGAAGATGTGTGATCCATAACGCAATCCGCTTATCGGTGACATCCTGCCCAGCTCGGTCACCAAGGCCACTTCAACGCTTTTCTGGGGCCGCCCACCGTAATGAAACCGGGTTCCTTTCTCTGGCGTTCAGGTTCATGCCACGATAAAAGATGCAGTGTTATGCGTCACACCATTCATTGCCTGCCGCCGTTGCCAGAGATGATGAGTGAAGGATGCCTCCATGGTAGAAATTCAGGCCAACCATTCAGAACTAACCCCGTTGCGTTTCCTTGAACGCTCGGCCGAGGCCTACCCCAGCAAGACCGCCATCATTCATGGGACTCGTAGTTATACCTACAAAGAATTCGAAACTCGGGTGCACCGTTTTGCTCAAGTACTAGCCGAGCGCATCGAACCCGGTGACCGAGTAGCGGTCTTGGCACCAAATACTCCTGAGATGTTGATGGCTCACTACGCCGTGCCGCTAGCTGGGGGTGTGCTCATCGCTCTGAACACGCGACTCTCCGCCCACGAGCTGCAGTACATCATCGACCATTCGGGAGCGAAGCTCCTCCTGGCCGATACCGAATTATTGGAGAACACCAAAACCCTGCGAGGCGAAAACCCCGGCCTGCAGGCACTGATTGAGATCACCGACGACCAGTTCACCTCCCCACGCCCGAACGTGGAAGTTGATGGAACCTTGGAGCAATTGCTGTCTACCACCAGCGACGAGAAACTGCCCTATGCGATCGCGGACGAGTGCTCTGCCATCGCCTTGAACTACACCTCGGGGACCACGGGAAAGCCCAAGGGTGTGCTCTACTCGCACCGCGGCAGCTACCTAAACTCTCTGGGTGAAGCGCACCATCAGGGCCTTAGCTCAGCGACCCGATACCTCTGGACGCTACCGATGTTTCACTGTAACGGCTGGTGTACACCTTGGGCAGTGACCGCAGTTGGTGGCACCCATCTATGCCTGCGTGGAGTGCGTGAAGATGCAGTGTGGGATGCCATCGAGAACCTCGGAACTACTCACCTGTGCGGTGCCCCGACTGTTTGCTCGATCATCGCCGACTCGACTCGGGCGCACCAACTTCAGGCTCCGCTGCGCATCACCACCGCTGGAGCTCCACCGTCCCCGGCCATCATTTCCAAGTTGCAGAAACTGGGCATCGAAGTCGTTCACGTCTATGGGCTGACCGAAGTGTATGGCCCCTACACAGTCTGCGAATACCAAGAAGAATGGGATCAGCTAGAGCCGGCCGAACGCGTGGCCAAGCTAGCCCGCCAAGGCGTCGGAATGATCACCGCGGAGTCGGCACGCATTGTTGATGAGAACATGTTCGACGTTCCTGCCGATGCCCAGACTATGGGCGAAATCGTCTTGCGCGGTAACAATGTCATGATCGGCTATTACCGAGACGAAGAAGCAACCGCACAGGCCTTTGCCGGCGGATGGTTCCACACCGGCGACTTAGGCGTCATGCATCCCGACGGCTACATTCAGGTGCGCGACAGGGCCAAAGACATCATCATTTCCGGTGGCGAAAACATCTCAACCATCGAAGTGGAACAAGCTTTGGCTTCCCACCCCGAGGTACTGGATCTGGCCGTTGTTGGCATCGCCGATGAGAAGTGGGGCGAACGTCCCGTGGCCTACGTGATCCGAGCCAGCGACTCCACCTTGAGCGCGCAAGATCTGATCGATTTCGCCAAGCAGAAACTTGCTGGCTACAAAGTTCCGCGCACCATCGTTTTCCCGCAGGATTTGCCGCGTACTTCAACGGGTAAAGTGCAAAAGAACGTACTACGAGCCCAAGCGCTTGAACAGCTTAATAAGAACTAAATGTTTTGGAGTCAGCTATGAGTTCCACCAACCAACCAATCCCCGATAAGACCAGCCGGTTCACCGATAGTGTCGGTCTTATCTTTGATGAAGTCTCAGCCACACTTGTCCGTGGGCACGCGGAGCTGAACGAAGACCACCACACACCTTGGGGAGTGGTCCACGGAGGCATTTACGCCACCATGGTTGAAAGCGCTGGCAGTGTGGGAGCCAGTTACGCGGTGGCCGAGCGCCAGCAGTTTGCCGTTGGTGTTCATAACGCCACCGACTTCCTCCGCCCCTCCACCGGAGCACATGTGCAGGTCGAGGCCAAGGCCCTTTTCCAAAGCAAAACTCAGCAGCTCTGGGACGTTGTTATTACCGATACGGCTACGGGCAAAGTACTTTCGCGCGGACAATTGCGCACCCAGAACGTAGATTTGCCCAAATCTTGAGCGTAATCTGATGGCATCTAGCGGATCAGCCTCGGGAGGCTCATTATGAGTGCCACCTATACCTTTGATGTGTTCAGTAGTCTTGATGGTTTCGGCAGTGCCGGTGGCGACTGGGGAGGATACTGGGGCAAACAAGGACCGGAGCTACTTGCTCGACGCCTTGAGCTCTACGGCCAGGAGTGCCACATGGTTTTTGGGGCGAATACTTTTCGTTTGTTCTCCCAGTTTTGGCAGGAGATTGAACAGAATCCTGAAGTTGAAGATCCTTGGGGCGTTGCCATGCATGAGCAACCCGCCACGGTCATCTCCACAACGCTTAGCGACCCACTGAAGTGGCCACAGGCCACCTTGGAGCGGGCCGATGCCGTGGAGGTGGTCAGGCAATTAAAGGCCACCTCAGCGTTGCCCCTGCGATCTCACGGTAGCTTGGCGATGAACCGCTCCCTGCTCGCCGCCGGTCTGGTGGACTTTATTCAAATAACCATTTTCCCGGTACTCACCGGAGCTCACGGAGACTCCCCTGTGCTGGATGTCGGCGAAGACTACGATCTAGAACTCATTGATTCGCGACTTTTAGATGGCAGTATCCAAGAATTGACCTATCGGCCAACTCAACACGTAACTCTCTGAGCTTTTCAGAGCTCTAGGTAATAACCATTCATTCTGCATGTTTGAATATTTGAAGGTGAGACTGACATTGAGAGTGCATCAAAGATTCCCAACAGTTATCGCGGTCATTGCAGCCTTGTCGCTGACGGGCTGCTCGGCTTCTGAATCAACGGCCCAGAGTTCCACATCATCCCTGACGACTTCTTCGTCCGCCTCAGCCTCTGCCTCTTCACCCCGTTCATCCCCGTCTCCCACAGCGCTCAAGGACCTCACACCAAATATGGTTCTGGGCGCCAGCATCCCGTCAATGTGCGAGTTTCCGGCCGGGAAATTGGTCGGCGGTGTCCTGAAGGAAGAGCACTCCGAATATCCCAACGCCACCCCACCATCGCTCGTTTCTGAAAAGTTAGTGGTGGCAGGTGACCTGACCGGTGATGGGGTTAAAGAACTGGCGGCGACCTTTTACTGCGACAAGGGTGGTGTTGCTTGGCCTACCCATATCCAGCTGTTCCAAAACACGGCCAAGGGCATCGCCCCGCTGGGCCAGCCCTTCCAAATGGGTGACGTTAATGGTGGCGCTCGCACCCTACCGAGCTCACTAAAATACGCCAACGGTCAGCTGGTGGTGATCGATCAAGCTCTGCTACCGATGGAAGCCGCGGCGGCTGCCTCAGGAAAAAACAAAGCAACACTGAAATGGAACGGTAAGAAGTTAGCGGCCAGTTCAATTCAGGATCTGGCAGTCCCACAAAATGGCACGTTGAAGACTGCAACGGTCAACGGGACTTGGTGTCTGCTGGACGGCAAGGGGAAGTCCACAACAAAAGACTGTCTGACTATCGACTATCCAAATGTCACCAGAAAAGGCGAAGACGCGCAGACCCTATCCTTCTCAACAAATAATGGCTTCACGGTGCTGAGCTACTTTGATGCGCCGCTAGGCATGATCTATTCATCAGGAGTCAAGATCCAGGATCCGGCCAATCCTTCGGTAACTACGTCGCAGCTACAGAAGGATCGGCTGTACAACAATCAAACCCATGAGGTCTTTGTCCGTCAGGGAAAGTAAGACCTAGCTGGCCGGGCGCATGTCACTGGTTTCTTGGAACCGTTGGTGCCAGCTCAAGGCCTCACCCAACAGGTGCGGGGTGTGCTTGCCGTAGCTGTACTTGCGGGCACGATCGAAGTAGTCCTGCAGCATTGGGCGGTAGTCCGGGTGGGCGCAGTTATCGATGACTACCTGAGCGCGCTGTTTCGGAGACAGCCCACGAAGGTCAGCCAAGCCTTGTTCGGTTATCAGGATCATGGTGTCGTGCTCTGTGTGGTCTACGTGCGAGGCAAAAGGAACGATGCCCGAGATCTTGCCACCCTTGGTGGTAGATGGGGACATGAACACCGACAGGTAACCGTTGCGGGCAAAGTCGCCCGAGCCGCCGATACCGTTCATCACGTGCGAACCGAGCACGTTGGTGGAGTTCACGTTGCCGTAAATATCGGCTTCGATCATGCCATTCAGCGCAATGCAGCCCAGTCGGCGGATGATTTCCGGGTGGTTTGAAATCTCCTGAGCGCGCAGCAAGATGCGTTCGCGGTAGTGCTCAACATTCTTGTTGAACTCCTCGATGCCGTCGGCCGAGAGCGAGAAGCTGGTAGCGGAGGCGAACTCGATGGTGCCATCCTTAATCAGCTGGAGCATGCCGTCTTGGATCACCTCGGTGTAGGCGGTCAGGCCCTTGTAGCCGCCGCGGGCCAGGCCAGCGAGCACGGCATTGGCGATGTTGCCGACGCCCGACTGCAGCGGCAGCAGCTTCTCGGACAGGCGGCCGGCGCGGATCTCGGAGTCCAGGAAGCCCAGCAGGTGATCGGCGATCTTCTCGCTGGTCTCGTCTACTGGTGCGAAGGGGCTCAACCGGTCCGGTGCGTCGGTTTCCACGACCGCGACGATCTTGTTCACGTCGACGTCCAGGTACTTCTGGCCGATGTGGTCGCGCACCGTGGTCAGGTCGATTGGCTTGCGGTGCGGCGGCAGGGCGGTGCCGTAGTAGATATCGTGCATGCCGTCCATGGCGGCGGACTGCTGGGAGTTGACCTCGATGATGATCTTGTCGGCCATCTCCAGCCAGGTCTTGTTGTTGCCTACCGAGCTGGAAGGGATCAGGTCGCCCTCGGCGGTCACGCCGACAACTTCCACGATGGCCACGTCGATCTTGCCGTAGAAGCCGAACCAGGCGTGCTGGGCGACATGGGACAGGTGGATGTCCATGTATTCCATGTTGCCCTCGTTGATGCGGCGGCGCAGCTCAGGGTCGGACATGTACGGCAGGCGCAGATTCATGCCCTCAGCCTTGGCAAGCACACCGTCCAACTCTGGTGCGGTTGAAGCACCGGTGAGCACGTTGATTTTGAAGTCCTTGCCTGCTGCATGCTGGCGTTCCATCTGGGCGGCCAATGCCCCGGGAACGGACTTCGGGTATCCGGCACCGGTGAAGCCGCTCATTGCGACGGTCATGCCCGGCTTGATGAATGTTGCCGCTTGCTCGGCGCTCATCAAGAGATCAGCAAAGGCCCGGTGTTGAATACGCTCGTGCAAAATTACCCCTTCGAAACATCTTTGTGACGTAGGTCTATAACCCGCATCTCACCGGATTACCTTAGCTGTTCTCGCCTGTCACTGAGACCACGTCCGGGCGTTCAGAGCAGTAGATGGCGCTTTTCTCGATGAGTTGCGCGCTATTTGCGGTGGCCGGTCAACGTCTTGCGCACTGTGGTCGGCTAGCTCTACTGGTAGTCGGTCTGGCCGCAGAGCTCTTCGTTCCACGCAGTTGAACCAAGGAATGGCACTGCAATCAGTGCTGATCAGCGAAGATCATCCTGAAGGAGTATAGAAATGAACCTATGTAGAATTCATACTTAGCTCATGGAACAAAACAAACTACTTCAACAGATTAAGCGTTCCATGCTTCCGGCTGTTCTTCTGAGCCAACTGGCCGAGGAACCCGTTCACGGTTATTCCATGCTGAACAAACTCGAAGAACTCGGGGTATCAGGCGTCAAGAGTGGGACTCTTTACCCACTACTTCGATCGATGGAAGAGTCCGGGGACATCATCTCCGACTGGCAAATTGCTGACCGTGGGCCAGCACGCAAGATCTTCAAAATCACCGACCAGGGCCACCAGACTCTGACTTCCCTCAATAGCTGGTTGCGACAGTTCACCTAGGAGACCTTCATGGAAAGCACCCTCAAAACCTACATCGATGAGCTGCGCTACAGCCTTTCACTACGCAACGTGGAGCCCGCAACTACCCGCGACATCGCTAGGGAAGTGGAATCCGAAGCCACTAGCTACGAAGATGCCGTCGCCAGCTTCGGAACCCCCGAACACTACGCGACGTCTTTCCCCTCCACCGCATCCCCAAAGAGCCACTCGGCATTCCTCGTGGTCGGCATACTACTGGCCGCCCTTTGGGCTATACTGACAATCATTTTCCGGGACCGCCAGGCGAATGCCTTTTCGGGTTGGGCAATCACTTGGCTACCAGTCTTCGGATTGATCGCGGCCGGAATTATTGTCGACTTCTCCCGATCATTGCTCCGTTCACGGGCCAGCCGGTAAGTTCAGCAACTACGTGGAAAGCTCGGAGCTCGCGCATGGGCGACATTTGCCTAGACTGAACTACTTCGCAGAGCAAACACGCCAGAACACTGTATTAAACGCCAACAGGTGGCGTACATTCCCTTAGGAATGCACGCCACCTGTTGATCAGAAGGTGAGTCTAAAAGACTTACTTCTTTGCGGCAGCAACAACCTGCAGACGCAGGTTTGCAACAACGTCAGCGTGAACGCGAACGGTTGCGGTGTAGTTGCCAGTCGACTTGATGTGGTCGTTGACCTCGATGTTGCGCTTGTCGATCTTACCCAGACCGGCTGCCTCAACGGCGTCAGCGATATCGGTGGTCTTGACGGTGCCGAATAGGCGTCCGTTAGAACCAGCCTTGATGGTGATCTTAACCGGCTGGGACTTCAGCTTAGCTGCAATTGCCTGAGCATCCTCAAGGTTTGCAACGGCGCGAGCAGCACGTGCAGCCTTGATCGACTCCACCTGCTTTTCACCGCCCTGGGTCCAGACGATTGCGAAACCGCGTGGCAGAAGGTAGTTACGGGCGTAGCCGTTCTTTACCTCAACAATATCGCCAGCAGCACCGAGACCGGATACTTCGTGAGTCAAAATGATCTTTGCCATGATGTTATATCCCCTCTTCCTTAGCCGCGGCCTGCGCCGGAGTAAGGTAGCAAGGCTACTTCACGTGCGTTCTTGATTGCCTGTGCGATCTTGCGCTGTTCCTGAACGGAAACGCCGGTCACTCGACGAGCGCGGATCTTTCCACGGTCAGAGATGAACTTGCGCAGCAATGCAGTGTCCTTGTAGTCGATGACGGTGATGTCAGCGGCCTTCAATGGATTGGACTTTGGTTTGGGCTTACGGATTTCAGCCTTAGCCATCGTGGAGCTCCTTAGGTTTGGAGCCCGCAGAGTGATCTGCGGGATGGTGAATAAATAATTTTTAGAAAGGTGGTTCGTCTGCGCCTGGGTTACCCCAGCCGCCACCGTTGTTTCCGCCGGTGCTCCATGGGTCAGCGGCTGGAGCGTTCCAGCCACCACCCTGTTGCGGCTGCTGCTGACGCGGCTGCTGCGCTGGGGCACCTTGCTGTGGTGCGTTGGAGAATCCTCCACCGCCACCATTGGCATTGCCGAAGCCACCGTTGCCACCGCCGGAGCGCTGGGTACGGGTAACCTTGGCGGACGCAAAACGGAGTGATGGGCCGATTTCATCGACTTCAAGCTCCATTACGGTGCGACGTTCGCCTTCCTTGGTGTCGTAAGAACGTGAACGCAAACGACCCTGAGCCATGACTCGCATGCCCTTGGTCAGCGTTTCAGCAACGTTCTCTGCAGCCTCGCGCCAAACCGATGCACGCAAGAACAGGGCTTCCCCGTCCTTCCATTCATTGGACTGGCGGTCAAAGGTGCGAGGAGTCGAAGCGATCGTAAAGTTCGCTACGGCTGAACCGGACGGCGTGAAACGCAGCTCCGGATCGGCGGTCAGGTTTCCGATAACGGTAATAACAGTCTCGCCTGCCATTGACTCTCCTTAAAAAGATTGAACGTTATTTCTTACGACTGAAGGTTTGGCGTAATTAAACGCGAGCCTCTTCCGGGCGGGTGACCTTGTGGCGCAGGATCAGTTCGTTGATCTTAAGCTGACGCTCAAGCTCAGCCGAAGCTGCTGGTTCTGCGGTGTAGTTCACCACTACGTAGGTGGCTTCTGCCTTCTTCTTGATCTCGTAAGACATCTTGCGACGTCCCCAGACATCAACCTTTTCGATAGTGCCACCGTTGGAGCGGACAACCTCGAGGTACTTCTCGATGGTTGGCTCTACGGTGCGGTCATCGACCTCTGGATCAATGAGGACCATAAGTTCATAAGCACGCATGTGAACCCACCTCCTTTGGGCTAAACGGTCGCGGTATTTCCGCAACAGGAGGTTCTTGCGTTATCTGAGCACCAGACACCCAACATTCGGGCATGCGGTTGCACAGACTTATCTAGTTTAGCCCAGAGTTGCTCTGAGCTGTAGTCATGGTGGTGCACATCATGACAAGGCTGACTTTCTCCGGGTTTTAGCTTTGCTCCTTAAACGCCAAACCAATCCGGCGAGCGCCCTCTTTGAGATTTTCTTCGGAGACGTGGCCAAAGGAGAGCCTGAGATGCCGTGCAGCGTCGGTGCCCGGTCCGCTGGGGAAGAAGGCACCTTGCTGGTAGTCCACACCATGGCTTTTCGCGGATTCTGAGAGCTTAGCGGGGTCGATCCGATCACTGGCGATTCGGGGCCATAGGAACAGTCCTCCGTCCGGAATTTGTACTTCCAGTCCTCCCTGGGTCTCGACCTCGATGGCCGTTGCGAGAATCTGAGCTCTGTTGCCATAGGTGGCTCGCGCCTTGTCGAGGGTTGCATCAAATAGAGTCTCATCGCTGGTCAACGCCTCCGCAACGATACTTTGCACCAACGTTGAGGAGTGAGAATCTTGCCGGCTTCGCAGCGCGGAAATATCTGACTTCAGCCAGTTCGGCACCACAAGCCAACCTAAACGCAATCCCGGGCCAAGCGTCTTGGTGAAGGTGTTGATGTGAATGACGTTTTCAGAGTCATTAAATTCTCGGTGTGATGCACCTGCTGACCCGAAGTAAAGCTCACGGTATGGGTTATCAGCCAAGAGCACAAAGCCATAGTGGGCGGCCAAGTCAACAAGTCGTTGCCGGTCCGCCTGCGAAAGTGAGCCCTGCGTTGGGTTGTGGAAGTCTGGCACTGTATAGAGCGCCTTTGGCCGTGCGCCAGCGCGCAGTTGGCTTTCCAATGCGTCCAGATCTAGTCCTGCGGCCCCTACCGGAATCGGCAGGATGTTGGTAGTAGCCAGTTCCAATCCGCGCAGGAAAAGTGGAAATATCGGGTTGTCTACGGCAACAAGATCTCCCGGATTGATCAGTGCCTGGATAGCCAGCGACAAGCCGTGGAACCCTCCATTGGTGATGATAATGCGATCAACCGCAACCCCTTCGCGAGCAGCTATCCACTGGCGAAGTTCGGCTATTCCCTCCGTTCTTGAATACTGCAGTGCTGGGACTCCGGATCTGAACAGCACACGTTCCGTGGCGGCAGCCAACTGGGCCACAGGAAGAACGTGAGGGTCAGGAATGCCACCTAAGAGTTCGATGGAATCAGCGCGAGGACTGCGCAGGGTCGCATCACCAAAACCTTGCGGTTTGGAGAACCGTCCAACGAGTTCCGAGGCAGGTAGTGCGGTAGCGGTTGTCATGCGATGGCTCCTGCGTAAATGTGGCTTGGGCTCTGTTCCTGGACACCTTGGGTGACATCACCACGTGAACTAGGAACGGAGGAAATAAGGGTTTGGGTATAGCTATGTTCTGGATTCTCAAAGATCTTCTGCGTCGTTCCGCTTTCCACAACAACTCCACGACGCATGACCGATACCGTGTCTGCCACCTGACGAACCAAAGCTAGGTCGTGGGAGACAAACAAGTAGGTCAACGAGTGTTCGCGCTGCAAAACTGCTAGCAGGTCAAGAATGTCCGCCTGAACGCTGACATCCAGAGCTGAGGTTGGTTCATCCAGCACGAGAATCTCAGCACGCAGGCTCAGCGCTCGAGCAATGGCCACACGCTGGCGTTGCCCTCCGGAGAGTTGGGCTGGACGGCGGGAAAGGAAAGATTCATCCAGCCCGACTTCTGCCAGAACCTCGCGTACTCTTACCTTCTGCTGCGCCCGCGATCCATATTTCAGCCGGGCCAATGGTTCTGCGATGATCGTGGCTACCGACCAGGCCGGGTCAAGTGAGGCAAACGGGTTCTGGTAGACCAATTGCAGTTGGCGCCTGGCTTCGCGCCAATCTTTGGTACTGCGATTAGTTAGATCCTGCCCGGATAAGAAAATCCTGCCGGCAGCAGGAGTTTCCAACCCCACGATCATCCGTACCGTGGTGGTCTTACCGGACCCCGACTCACCTACCAACGCATGGGTACTGCCCCGTTTGACCTCAAAACTGACCCCGTCAACGGCCTTCACCAATTCAGCGGAGTGGCCAAAGTGTCGTACTACGTCTTCAACGTAGATCGCATCCTTCTCATGTGCACTTGAGTCGTTTAAGGGCCCACGAGCATCTCGATAACGTTCGGTATTGAGTGAAGGAACATCCGCAAGCAATTTCCTCGCGTATTCGGTTTGAGGATTCTCAAAGATCTGTGAGGAGGTGCCAGATTCCTGAACCTGACCCTGTCGAAGTACAACCAGATGATCCGTGCGCTGTGCTGCAAGCGCTAGATAACGCGTGGGATCCGCGGTTCGGTCGTGGAGATAAGGAACAGTCGCTGGTGATCCTGCCACAACCTCAATTTCTGAGTCATGGGTCAAAAGCTCGTCGCGGAACTTTTGGCCCGCCTGTTGGTCAATCTCGAAAATTACGTGGCTCAATGTTGGACTCCGATGGAAACTGTTTGCTTTCCACCGAGTATTGATGATCGAAATTTCCAATGATGCCTTTATGACCGGCGACGATGCTCGAGCTCATTACAAGGTCACGAATCGACTCTATGTCGTGAATGAGACTAAGTCTCAGGTCAACAAAACGACATATACTTCGTTGCTTTACGTACTAATCAACGAGCTATTTCTCCAGTCTTCACAAGTTTCCTGTTGCGTGTTAGCCGTCGTGGTTGGCCGATTTTTAGCCTCTGGCCAATGATTCAGCTCAGCATTCAGATCTAGTGGTGGCACACGTTTCTTGAGGTTTGAAGCATGTCGCAGCTGTGGCTGGACTACCTATTTGGAGTCGATGGCTCGTTGCAGTCGTTGCCCAAATACCGGCACCAGTGTGCTCATGTAGGTGTCGCTGATGTGGTGCTTATCCCGGTAGATCAGGACGTTGCCAACCACCGCTGGGCAGGTGCCGTTCACGCAGAACTGGTCGCTGAAGTCCAAGACTTTCACTCGCGGTTCCAGTTTGGCAGCGGCCTTGGTGGCATCGCCCTTTTCGTAGGCGCCCTTTTGCGGGAACGAGCAGGCTTGCGGGTTATTAATGTTTTGCTCCACGCAGTCCCTGGCGTAGGAATCTTTCGGAGGCCGCGGAGTATCAACGATTGCGTAAACCGGCTTTCCGGCGTCCTCGAGTTCAGCCCAGGCGGCAGCTAAACCCTTTGCTGGATCAGAAACAAAGGTTGACCCACCCCAGCTTGAGGTCACTACCGCGTCGATGTCGTTCCGCTTGGTCAGCGCATCCATACTCTGCTCAAAGGTCTCTTGGCAGTTAATGCTTCCGTCTTGATCGGCTTTGCGTTGAGCAGCGTTAAAGGGACAAGAGTTCTTCAGGTAAGTGACTACTTTCCACCTCTTACTCAGTGCGTAGTCGTTCAGCGCTTCGAACCAGTGAGCCGCGTGCGAGTCTCCCACCAACGCCACGGTGAAGGTCCCGTCCTTGCTCCCGAACTCGCATTCTTTGATCTGCGTCGACTGTGGGTTCTGCACACAACTACCGATGTCAGGCAGGTCGTTGGCGGCTTCCGCGGGAACCGGGACTACTTGGTGCTCATCGGTGATAAAGGCAGGAGCACCGTGCGACAGGGATGCTGCGCCAAAACCCTCGGGAGGTTTCTCGGCCAGTGCTGCTGCCACGCGCGACTCCTGTTGAACCATGCGTTCTTGAGCCAGGCCAGGAAGTAGTGCCACCGAAGCGGCCACAGCAACCATGGCCACCCCAGCGACCAATGACCGTCTCGGAGAAACTGCCAAGAAGCGAAGTCGGCGCATCGGAGTTTCCACGATTTTTAGGCTCCCCCATGCCAAGATCAGGGACCCAGCCAACAGCGCAAGGGATTGCAAGGGTTTTGGTTTGCCACCGGAGAGTTCGGTGTAAAAAACGATCAGTGGCCAGTGCCAGAGATAAAGCGAATACGAGGCGAGACCAACCCACTGCACCGGCGCCCAATTCACGAGCTGGTGCAAAGAACCTGGGCCACGGGTACTGCCGGCGGCAATGATTACCGCACAGCCCAGCACTGGCACGGCTGCTGCAATGCCGGGGAAGACCGTTGCGCCGTCATAACTAAAGGCGGCGATACCGATGGCCATCAGCGATAGTAGTACCGCCAGATTCCGTGTGGACCAAGCGGTGACCCATCGTGGCAGACGAAGGGCATCTTTGGCATGTGCTTGCGCACCCAATGCCAGCAACCCGCCAATGGCCAACTCCCAGATGCGGGTGGTGGTCACGAAGTACCCGGCGGCGTCCCCCGAGTATCCGGCGTACACCGAGTACCCCAGAGATAAGAGTGCTACCGTCCCAAAGACCATCCACAGCCATCTGCGGCGAGTGGCAAATTGATCCGAATGTGATCCGGGAAGGTTGGGCTTAACCAGCCAGCACACCGCCAAGATCAACAATGGCCAGAACAGATAGAACTGTTCTTCAACTCCAAGGGACCAGAAGTGTTGCAGCGGTCCTGCCGCTTGTTCGGCGGCCAGATAGTCAACAGAATCAGCGGCCAGCACCCAGTTCTGCACGGAGAAGGCTGAGGCCAATGCCTGGGTACCCAGTGTGCCCCACTGGGTCTTCGGCAGGATCATGACCCCGGCCGCCACAACGACGAGAATCACCAGCATGGCGGCGGGCAGGATGCGTCGAGCTCTACCGGCAAAAAACGCCGACAGTTTCACTCGTCCGCTACGTTCGGCTTCGCGCAACAGGTGGGAGGTAATCAGAAAACCAGAAATGACAAAGAAGATGTCTACGCCGATATAGCCGCCCGGGACCACGTTGGGCTCCAGATGGTAGGCAACCACTAGCAGGACTGCCAGCGCACGGAGTGCTTGGATTTCTGGTCTGAAATTTTTGACCTGCACGGAATTCGAACTCATATTGTTCGATCTGACCAGTTCGGGATGAACAGCAGGTAATCAAACGGTATCCGCGGAGAAAACTGCTGATGGGAAGCTTAGCTATCTTCGTCCCTGCTGGGCACGGACAGTGGATATTTGGCATCCAATTTGGGATCAAGACTCAACCGCATCAACGCGTCAAGAAGGACCTTGCCAGCGCCCCAGTAGATAGGAATTATCAGCCAGACGTACCAGCCGACTCCTCCCGCTGTGCCTAGGATGACGGTGCCGAAGGTAACCAAAAGACCTACGCCACGGAAGATCATCATGATCCCCTGTGTGATTGAGTCTCGTCGTTCTTGTTCGATACGGGTTCTGGATTCAAGCCCTTCAACAGCTTGAGAGAAATTGGGGGTTTGAACGCTTTGGAATAGTTCACCGACTTGTACGTCCAGTGCTCTGGCTACGAGCGAGATGGACTCCAGGCTGGCATCATTGCCGGCTTCAAGTCGTTGAATAGTTCTGACAGTAATTCCGCTCTCTTTGGCCAGTCGTTCTTGAGTCCAGCCCTTGGTGCGGCGAAGTTCTGCAATCCGTGATTCATTCATGGCATAAAGCTATCGATGAAGTGCACGAAAGCACCACGACATTGTCGCGACAGTCGCACGACTGTTTCCCGACAGCGCACGACAGATTGCTAAACAGGCTACTGACCTGTCCTGATGGAATATTCCAAACAGGGAATACTATTGTTCTTGCCTGTCGCAGGTTATTTCGGAGGAACGACTTCACCGTGGACATCAATTGCGCTGTTGCTTTTCGCGAATAAGGTCCAAGGCCAGGACAGAACCGATAATTGCTTGGCGATGTTGTGTGCTTAACTCGCTGGCCAAGTGCAAGGCATACGTCGATTTACCCATCAGTGCGTTGCCCATACCTGACCATTGACGAGTAACGGTGCCAAGTACGCCCTGGGAGTTGGTGATCTGGAAATCAAAATCCCAGATGCTGCCCAATAGATCCAGTTCTTCGCCAAGCATTGAAATGGTGACGCGCGTTTTGAAAAACGTGATCCGCTTGACCAAGCTCGCCAGCGGAGCGTCATTTCCATCAAAGATTTCAAAGCGGTCGCGGCCCATGGTCATGGTGTCCTTGACCTTAATAACCGGTCGCTGTGGTCCGTCAAAGACCGTCAGCTCACGCGCACCAGCAAACATCCGTCCCAGCGTACTTCCGCCGGTTTCGACATGAGCAACCTGCATGCCAGCGGCGTCAAGGATCGCAAAATCATTTTTCGAGAAGTTTCGGGTCTGTTGAAAAATGAGCATATCTTGGGCAAATATCGTCATGCTGATGATTATGCCATTGTGATTCTTCCGCCGATAGCCTGCCGGGAAAGCTCAAGGCCAGCATCGCTGCTGGCCTTGAGCTAGATCGGGATTATGCTCCGAAGAACTGACGAGTCACCTTGGACAGGTACCAAGGATCATCCACGCCACACATTTCACGGGCCGAATGCATGGACAGCAGGGCGACACCTACGTCGAGGGTGCGGATACCCAGACGTGTGGCAGTCAGCGGACCGATGGTCGAGCCACAAGGAACGCGGTTGTTGGATACAAACTCTTGGTAAGGAACTCCGGCTGCCTCGCACCAGTTGGCGAAGGCCGCAGCGCCTACCGCATCGGTGGCGTATCGCTGGTTAGCGTTGATCTTCAACAACGGCCCGGCATTAACCTGCGGGCGGTTGACTGGGTCGTGGCGCTCCGAATAGTTCGGGTGCACTGCGTGGCCTGCATCAGCAGAGAGGCACACCGAATTGGCTAGCGCACGCGCTTGGTCTTCCACCCCTGCACCCAGCGAAGCCTGGATTCGGTTGATCAGTTCCTCAAGGAAAGGACCGCACGCACCGGAGCGTGAGCTGGAGCCCAACTCTTCGTGGTCAAAGGCAGCCATCATGGCAATGCGCTTACCCGACGGCTTCCTCGAATGATCGGTCAGCGCGATGATTCCGGCATGCACCGAAGTGAGGTTATCCAATCGGCCACTGGCGAAGAAGTTCTTGCCTTGGCCAAATACCTCACCACGTTGCGCTGGTGCGGTAAGGATGTCATAGCCAGCTACCTGAGCTGGATCCACGCCAGCCGATTCGGCCAGGACGGCAAGAATATCTGCATCAGCCAGATCCCCGGCTCCGAAGATGGGGTTGGTGTGGGTCTGCTTATCTAGGGTCAAGCCCTCGTTGACCTGGCGATCAAGGTGGATCGCCAGCTGTGGGATGCGCAGGATCGGTTCAGTCTGAGCCAAGTGTTCCGTGCCGTCCTTAAGCACCAGACGGCCAGCAAGGATGAGTTCACGGTCCAGCCAAGAGTTCAGTAGCGGTCCTCCGTAGACCTCTACGCCTGCCTGCCACCAGCCGTTAGATCCGGTGGTCGGCTTGGGCTTGAGTTTAAAGCCTGGTGAGTCGGTGTGTGCACCGAGGATATGGAATCCGCTGGTAGCCGTGGCCGATTCAGGTTGCACCCACGCGATGATCGCACCATCACGAACCACATAGTAAGAACCTGGTCCTAGATTCCACGCATCAGCTTCGTTCAGGCCGGTGAACCCGACAGCGTCTAGCCGCTTCGCAGCCGTTGCTGCCGCGTGGTAGCTGGAGGGTGAAGTTGCGACGTATTCGGCTAGGTCTGCAATGTGGGCCATTGCTGCGGCTTGTGCCATAGCTGGTTACTCACTTCTTTCTGTCATCGTCTTACTGAAATCCAGGATGCGGTTCCCGCCTGAATTCTCGGGTTGCTCTCCAGCTTAGTAGCCCACTGCGTAATTACTAATGGCTCAGCTCCGGCCAGCCCGGTGACGAACCAGCCGGACACCTTGATCTGATGCTTGACTTGGAGCCTTGCGTGGGCAAAGCTGAAGGCAGACTTGAAGACTACGAAAGCGAGATCATCATGGCTACATCTGATCAAACTCCGGACCCGGAGCGTTTCCCTGTGGAGCCCGTGGCCGAACCGGGCACGGCGAGGCCAAGCAACTCCCAGCGGGAAGTGCCACCGGCTAAGGAAAAGCTTCCGGCAACCAAGCTGGGTCGTATTTGGACCGCCACGGTCTTAGGCATCATTGTGCTGATCTTGCTGATTATTTTTATCGCGCAAAATCAAGATCAGGTCACCCTGCGCTACTTCGCCTATGAGGGCCAAGTTAACCTAGGGCTGGCGTTGTTCATCGCGTCGATCGGCGGAGCCCTAGTCGTGGCTATCGCCGGGGTTGCCCGCGTTATTCAATTACGCGCCACCGCACGCAAGCAACGCAAAACTAGCAAACGCTAAAAACGCGGATGGCCGCCAAACGTAGGTTCTACGTTTGGCGGCCATTTTTTGCGTTCAGAATCAGTAGTCCAGACCCTGAGACGGGATCACTAGACCCGTTTCGTAGGCATAAACCACAGCCTGCACACGGTCTCGCAAATGCAGTTTGGTCAAAATTCGGCGGACGTGAGTTTTTACCGTAGCTTCTGAAAGGAAGAAGCGGTGAGCGATTTCCGCATTTGATAGTCCTTCGGCGAGCGCTCGGAGCACTTCTTGTTCGCGCGGAGTCAGGTCATCAAGCAAGGGATCTCGAGGTATTTCTTGCTTCTGACCAGCAGCTGACTTACCGCCATTACGCACATAGGTTTCCAGCAGTCGAGCGGTCACCCGCGGGGCAACCACCGCGTCGCCCGAGGCTACCAAACGCACAGCTTGCACTAGTTCTTCAGGGGCTACATCTTTGAGCAGGAATGCACTGGCGCCGGCCTGAAGTCCGGAGAATGCGTATTCGTCTAGGTCAAAGGTTGTAAGAATAATGATCTTGGTTTCCGGATGCGCCTTGGCAATGCGTTCGGTCGCTTCGAGACCGTCCATCTTTGGCATGCGTACGTCCATGAGCACCACGTCAGGTTTCAGCACGGCCGTCTGCGTCAAGGCATCTAACCCATCTGCAGCTTCGCCGACAATGACAATGTCATCCTCGCCTTCGAGAATCAGTCGGAATCCCATTCGTAACAGCGGCTGGTCATCGACCAGCAAGACTTTAATTTTTTCGTCCACGTCTATTCCTTCGCCGTCTTCTGCTTCTCATTGTTCACGCTGCATTCGGGTAGCTTCAGTACCGCTTTAACAATCCAACCGCCACTGGCTACCGGCCCAGCTTCTACGGTGCCGTCAAAGAGCGCTGCGCGCTCACGCATGCCGCGCAACCCTCGACCACTACCAACACTAGGAACTCTGGTGGCGTCCCCGTTGTCCATGACTTCCAGTCTCAGTTCATCACGCCGTCGTTCCAAACGTACTCGCACATCACTGACGTTACGGGCATAGCGCAATGAGTTGGTTAGAGACTCTTGGATCATCCGGAAGACCGTGAGCTGGAAAGTGGTGTCTTCTGGCAGTGCTCCCCCGGTTTGGGTAAACGTAATGGGAAGCCCCGCTGTTCTAAATCCCTCCAAGAGCTGCTCGACATTTCCGCCGGTAGGTTGTGGCTCCAGCTCACCGGTTTCGTTTTGACGTAGTACCCCAAGCATGCGACGCATATCTGCCAGTGCGGCTCGTCCGGTGCCCGAGAGCTCATTGAGCACTTCGTCGGCGCGGGTTTGATCCCGTTTAGCCACGACGCGGGCACCTTCGGATAGGGCAATCATCACCGAGAGTGAGTGGGCCACTACATCGTGCATTTCTCGGGCAATGCGGTTTCGTTCTTGAACCTGGGCCAAGGTGGAAACCTGCCGTGCCCAGTGATTTAGTTCTGCTTCATGGATTCGCGCATTGCGCACAATCAAGCCAAGTACGGCTGCGGAGATATAGAAGCCGATGATGAAACTTCCGGCAACGCCAATGAGAATCCGGCTGAATGTGGTCTCATCAATTCCGTCGCTTTGATCCAAATCCATGTCGGTCATTTCCGGGAAGCCCATCAATACCATCAGGACCGTTTGAAAACTGGCGGCAAGAATAGCCAACGGAATGGTGCGTTTGGCCGAATAGCTCGTGGCGACCGTGTACAGGGCAATCATCATGCCCACGCCGCCCAGTCCGCCTTGCGGACCGGCAATAACCAGGGCAACACATTCAAAGACGAAGACCAAGATAATCACGGTCATCGGCGCTTTTCGCCGATAGAGCAGTGCGGCGCCTACGGCCAGAGTGACCACCAACAGACCAGTCGCGTTGGTGTCCGGCATTGCTGCCATAATCAGGACGCTAGGCAGCGTGATCAACAAATAGATGCCGACGACGCCAACAACCACCAAGCGGGGATGGGTGCGCAAGTAGAGGCGCAACCGTCCCATTCGCTTGGCGGTCAGTGCATCAAAGGAAGCGACAGTTTCCTGCAGCGTCTGTTGGGTCATGATTCCAGTGTAGTTTTCTCTCAGTAACCGCTGATTACTTGATATCTCGCTTGGCAAGCAAGACCGCGCCTAGAGCCAACGGAACAATGATCCATCCGGCAACGCCCAACAGTTGTTGCCACAGTTCTAGATCGCTTGGCGCGCTCAGCGGTGTAGCCAGAGACAGACCCAGCTGGTCTGGCAGGAATGCCGATACGTTTGGTAGCCAGTCCACATATGAGCCAAAGATGGCGGTGATGATCGGCAAGACGAAGAACACTGCGGCCAGAACCGTAATGCCGCCGGCGGAGCTGCGGAGCAAAACGCCAAGCGCCAAACCGATCAAGGCTGCCATGATCACTGCCAGGGTGCCGTACCAGAGCACCGATTGGAATGAAGAGCTGCTAAATTCCAAGGTCAGATTGTAGTTTTCAGCGACCGGCTTGGCGATGATGAACGCCAACAGGGTGGAGACTAGCTGCGTGAGACCGGTGAGCACAACGGTGAAGATAATCTTTGCTGTCATCACCCGAAGTCGTTGCGGGCTGGCCAAAAAGGTGCTGACGGCGGACCCTGTGGTGAATTCTCCGCTGAAGAGTAGTACGCCGAGCACTCCGAGAATCAACTGGTTGAAGACCAGTCCGGAGCCCAGCGTTTCGCTGGCAAAGCCTGGCTGGGACATAGTTCCCATGCCTTCCATCTGGCTTGGATCGCTCATGTCTTGAAGCAAAGATCCGATAGCCCAAGTGGCGATGACGGCAATGCCTACATAGAGCACGATGGAAAGGGCAATCAAGATCCCGGTGGATTTCAGCGAGAACATGCGGATAGCTTCGCTGCGCAGGACTCCAGCCAGAGTTACTTTGCCGCGTAGCGGGGTTTGAATCTGAGTTGTCATGGCTATTACTTCCCGCCGCGGTTCTCGGCAACAATGTTCGAGTGGTATTCCACGGCGTCTCGGGTCAATTCCATGTAGGCATCTTCCAAAGTGCGCTGCAGCGGGCGTAGCTCGCTAAGGGCCACACCAGTTTCTAAAGCGCGGCGTCCGATAACTTCAGAATCTGGTCCGGTGACTTCCAGAGTCTGTGCGTCAATCCGGCGAAGTTGCACACCTTGGCTGCTCAGGGCGTTCATCAGCACTTCGATATCGCTCGATTTCACGATGGTCTGAGCAAGGCCGTTATCAATGAATTCACTAATCGGCGCATCAGCCATGATGCGTCCTCGACCAATAACGATCAAATGATCAGCTGTTTGCGCCATTTCGCTCATCAGGTGAGAGGAGATGAAGACGGTTTTGCCGGCGGCGGCCTGCTGTCGGGCTAGGTTTCGCACCCAGGCAACACCTTCAGGGTCCAGTCCGTTCACTGGTTCATCCAGGATCAAGACCTGCGGGTCACCTAGCAGTGCGGTTGCAATGCCAAGACGTTGCCCCATGCCCAAAGAGAAGCCGCCGATCTTCTTGCGGCGAACCCCAGTTAGTCCGGTCAATTCCAAGACTTCGCTGACACGGGAGCTGGGTAGTCCGGCCGTGGCGGCGATCGAACGCAAGTGCGAGGAAGGAGTCAGCGATTTATGTACGGACTTTGCCTCTAGCAGCGTGCCAACCTCGGTGATTGGATGTTTTGATTTTTTGAAGTCCCGGTTATTAACCAGCACCTGGCCTTGGGTAGGCGCGGCCAGTCCCACGATCATTCGCATGGTGGTGGACTTGCCGGCTCCGTTGGGGCCGAGGAAACCGGTGACTTGTCCGGGTTGGACGGTGAATGACACCTGATCTACTACGGTTTTGGAACCGTAGGTCTTCGTCAACTGCTGTGCCTGGATCATTTAACCAGCCTACGAAAAATACAGTTGCATTGAACCGCTCAGAGTGCTGATCTTTGTCTCCCTCCAAAGGGTTAGACCGCAGCCTGATAGCCAACAGGGCATGCACCAGATGGTGCATGCTCTTCTCTAGGTTTTACTTTGCTGACTTCCAGTTTTTGATACCAAACTCGCGCTTGAGCATGGCTTTGGCTCCGAGGAATCCGCCCATGCCGTGTACCGACGGTCCCGGAGGGGCTGCGGAGGAAATCAGATACAGTCCCTTGGATTGCAAGTACCACGGGTCCAGCGAAATTCGTGGGCGTTTGATACTGCCCAGAAGATCCATGGTGCCGCCAGAGAGATCTCCACCGATCAGTGCTGGATTCTGCTTTTCAAGCTCTTGCGCGTTGACCACGTGTTTTTCGAGGATGATGTCAGAGAACCCGGGGGCCGCCCGCTGGATCATCGTTTCAATCGCTTGACTCATATCTGCGGGTGAGTTCAGCGGAACGTGGCAATAAGCCCAGATAACGTGCTGGCCAGCAGGCACACGTGAGTCATCAAAGAGTGAAGGCTGGGCCACGATGGTAAACGGCTTTTGCGAGCCAACGCGTGCCGCGGCACGCTCTGCTCTGCCGACCTGCGCTGCACTTCCACCGAGATGCACGGTGCCTGCCGTTGCCAGTGCCGGGTCGCTCCACGGCACGGGCTCAGAGAGCACAAAGTGCACCAAGCAACTACCCGGCGAGCGCCGGGTGGCGCTCATAGCGCTAGAGAGCTGATCCGAAAGATGACCTGCGCTGAGCTTTGCGGCTTCTTCGGCCGAGGTATCAAAAAGAATGTTCTGCGCTGCCAGATCATCAATATGGTTCACTCGTACACCGGTGTGAATTTGCGCGCCATGAGCCGTGGCTTCGGCTGTTAACGCATCGCTGATAGCTTGGGAGCCACCTCGTGGGATTGGCCAGCCTTTGGCGTGCGCGGTAGCAGCTAGGAACAACCCAGCTCCGGCATTGGCTGGCCCTCGTGATCCACCGGCAACGTGAGCCGCGCATCCGGCATACAAGGCGGCAGCCCGCTCGTATTTGCTGGAGCGTACGTTCTTCAACGCCATCCCGCCCAGCGAGCTAAGCGCAAAAGTGGCCAGTAACGATGGGTGAGAAGGGACTTTGAGCAGCGGGTTCAGCAAGGTATCGCTGAGCGAGTCGATCTGCTCAACTAACGGGGCAATTAGCTTTTGATAGTACTTCCCGTCCTCGCCGCCCAGTTCTTGCACCGTACGGTCCAAGTCCTTGTAGGCATAGGCCGTGCCCTGATCAAGCACATGGGCGAAGGAGAGCTCCGGGACAATGAAGTCCACCTTGTCGTGGACACCCAATTCACGCATGGCCTGAGATTGAAGCGCCATCGGATGCACGGCGCTACCCAAATCAAACTTTGCTTCAGAGCCATCCAGACTCTGGGTTCTGGCAGCACCGCCAATAGTTTCATTAGCTTCGTACACCTGAACGTTCAGTCCAGCCCGAGCCGCCACAGCGGCGGCCGCCAGCCCGTTAGGACCAGCACCGATTACGGCAACGTCAATCACTGTTGGCTCCCTGCAAATTTTTTAGTTTTCTTTTCCCCCGGGAACAATCCGCGCAGGGTAAATCGGTCTGGTGCACCAGCGAACTCTCCGGCCAACGGATCCAATTGGCCAACGGCACGGATTGGATCTCGTCGTGGGTCCAGAATTGAGCGGGCCACTAAATACATCAAGTACGCGAGCATGAGCATATGCGCGGCCACAAGGAAGACGTACCCGGTTTCCGGGAAGGTCTTGATGGGATCTTCCGCGGAGAACGAGTCCAGATAGTTCCAAAGCCCGTAGAAGTGCGCTATTTCCACCAGCATCCAGATCACAAATTCTCTCCAGCGTGGCAAGGCCAGAACGAACAACGGGATCAGCCACACGATGAACTGCGGTGAGTAGACCTTGTTGACCATGACAAAAGAAGCAATGATCAAAAATGCCATGGAACCTAGCCGTGGGGTCTGTTTAGCCAACAGCCCCAGCAGTGCCACCCCTACGCAGCACAGGAAGAAGAGGATCAGCCCGTAGCGCGAGATCTGGTCCGCTTCAAAGATTGGAAGACCAGGGTTCTTGCCTGCCACTACATTCCAGGCGTGCCAGAAGCTAGAGAAACCCGCACCACGTTCTGAGGAGAAGTTGAAGAAGTGCATAAACGAGTCTGGGAAGGCCAACGCATATGGAAGGTTTACCAGAACCCACGTGGCAGCCGCAGTACCGGCGGTAACCCAGAAAGTTTTGAATTTCCCGGTGCGGACGGCTAGAACCAGTAGTGCTCCGAGGATAAAGAATGGATAGATCTTCATCGCCGCGCCAAGCCCGATCAGGACTCCGGCAAGTACCGTGTGCTTACGCGCAAAGGCAAGCATGCCTCCGGCTAGCAGGGCTACAGCCCACATGTCCCAGTTGATGCTTCCGGCCAGGATGATGCCCGGGGCAATGGCGATCATCGCCGCATCCCATGGTCGGCGTCCGGTCATACGCACGGTGCAAATCACGGTGAGCATCCACAAAATCGCGACCAGCAAGAGATTGATGTCGAAGTACATCAATGAGCGGTTAGCCACCGAGTGGGGAACAATCGAAGCCACGGCGGAAGCCACCGCGCTCATTAGAACCGGGTATTCAAATTCGGCACCGGAACTAAAGGGTGCCCAAGGATTATCGGCAAAGCCGCGAGCACCAAATAGTGGCACCCAGTCGCTGTAGCAGGCATAAACGTAGGGATTATTGCCACCCCAACCGCTAACTCGGCAGGGGTTCTTGGCCAGCAGCATCAGCAATGCTCCCACGGTGGTCATCAAAATGATGACTCTTTCCACGCTGAAGAACCCTGGATCTACTCGTCCGGGATCACTGCGCCGTCCTAAGGGACCACCGATGAGTGCGGTGAATTGGCGAAGGAAACCGTCGGCCCGTGATGGCACGGTGATACGCAGAGGTCCACGCTTGGGTGGTGACTGGTTAGGCTCGTGCATACTCTCCAGCCTAAATGCTTTGTCCTTGCTCACAGCTTTGAACACCAAAGTTTCATCCCAATACCTAGTGCCGACGATGTTCGAAGCGGCAAAAACTCAGTCATAAGATTCACGTAAACCGCTTGCTGACCTCACATTCAGCAAATTTGCAGGTGATTACACCGTGACTTCACCCCTCGTTTACCTAAATACTCCCGGCTAGTTAACTAAGGCCCATAGCGTCGTATTTGTGAACGAAACCAATCAGCCAAGTGCCATGGCGATCATCCCCGCGCGGGGAGGGTCCAAGGGCATCCGGCTCAAAAACCTGCGTGAGATCGGCGGCAAGTCGCTGCTCGGTCGAGCCATTGAATCAGCAAAGGCTGCGGCGACTGTCAGCGACGTCGTGGTCAGCACGGATCATGAACAGATCAAAGCCGAAGCACTTCGTTACGGGGCGCGAGTTGTTGACCGACCGGCAGATATCGCCGGGGATACGGCCAGCAGTGAGTCAGTCCTGGAACATGTCTTGGCAAACACCAACACGTTGCCAGCGGTGACCCTGTTCATTCAGTGCACCAGCCCGTTTATCGACCCAGCCGATCTCGACGCTGCCATCACCACGGTGACCTCCGGGCGCGCTGAGGTCAGCTTCGCAGCAGTGTCCGACCACGGATTCCACTGGGGACTTGATGAGCAGGGCGAGGCGGTGGCCATCGGGCACGAAAAGCTGCACCGCCCACGCCGCCAGGACCGCGAACCACGCTTCCTTGAAACCGGAGCGTTCTACGCGATGGAAACCGCAGGCTTCTTAGCTGCCGGACACCGGTTCTTCGGCCGGGTTCGAGTCCATGAGGTTCCCGCCGAACACGGTATCGACATTGATACCGAGGCAGATCTCAAGCTCGCCGAACTCAGCGTCACCGATGAGCCGGCACCGATCGAGGTTGACGCTGTCATCACCGATTTTGATGGTGTGCACACCCCGGATACCGCCTACGTGGATGAGCACGGCACCGAATCCGTTCGTGTTTCACGCTCCGATGGAATGGGCGTGGCTCGGCTTCGGGCCGCAGGAGTGAAGTTCCTGATCCTCTCCAAGGAGGCCAACCCGGTGGTTGCCGCCCGTGCAGCCAAACTAAAAGTTGAAGTGGCCCACGGTATCGAGAATAAAGCCGAATACCTGGCCCAGTGGTTGGCCGATGAATCGATCAACCCGGCACGAGTGGCCTATGTCGGCAACGACATCAATGACCTCGGCGCCATGAAACTTGTTGGCTGGCCCATTTCCGTGGCCGACGCCAACAACCAAGTGCACCAAGCTGCACGCCACCGCCTGACCCGCAAGGGCGGCTATGGGGCGGTGCGAGAACTAGCAGAGCTAGTGATCGCGGCACGCTCCACCACAAATTTCCCAAGTTTCACCCAATGAAAGGCAAGTCAATGACCTCCGTGACCACCGATATCAAGCCAGTAGCCATCGGCGAATCCCAGCTCGGCGCAGGCCAGCAGGTCTACGTCATCGGCGAAATCGGCATCAACCACAATGGTGACATCGAAATCGCCAAGCAGCTGATTGATGTTTCGGCTGAGGCCGGCGCCAACGCAGTGAAGTTCCAAAAGCGCACCCCGGAAATCTCCACCCCTACCGATATGCGTGACAAGATCCGCTCCACCCCATGGGGCGATATGACCTACCTGGACTACCGCTACCGCGTTGAGTTTGATGCAGCTCAGTACAAGGAGCTCATCTCCTACGCAGCTTCCAAGGGTCTACACGCTTTTGCTTCCCCATGGGACGTTCCTTCGGTTGAATTCATGGAAGAGCAGGGTGCAGTCACCCACAAGGTAGCTTCGGCATCGGTCACCGACATCGAGCTGCTCAAGGCCCTGGCAGAAACCGGCAAGCCAATCATTCTCTCCACTGGCATGTCCACCATCGAGCAGATCGACAAGGCCGTTGAGACCTTGGGTACTTCCAACCTGGTCATGATGCACGCCACCAGCACCTACCCACTGCCTCCAGAAGAGGCTAACCTGCGCATGATCGAAACCCTGCGCGATCGCTACCAGGTTCCAGTGGGCTACTCGGGCCACGAGCGCGGCCTGCAGATCTCGCTGGCAGCCGTGGCACTGGGCGCTGTGACCGTAGAGCGTCACATCACACTGGACCGCACCATGTGGGGTTCGGATCAGGCTTCCTCACTTGAGCCAAAGGGCTTCGAGTCGCTGATCCGCGACATCCGCATCCTCGAGCAGGCCATGGGTGACGGCGTGAAGAAGGTCTTCCCAGGCGAGTTGGCTCCACTGAGCCGCCTGCGCCGCGTCGACGCATAATCTCAGTTCTCCCCGTGACTTCTCGGCGGCCGAACCTTCCCGGTCCGGCCGCCGAGTGTCATTAGTTTTCACTTCATCACTTAGCACCAACCAAAGGAAGCCAGTCCCGCCATGACGAGCCCGATCCCTGGCCGCATATCCGTGGTCATCCCGGCCTACAACCAGGAGGCGTACATCTGCGACGCGCTGGCTTCCCTTTCACGCCAACAGCTGGGCCGTTGGGAGATGGAAGTGCTCGTGGTTGACGATGCTTCCACCGACGCCACCGACGCCTTAGTCCAGTCGTACCTGGACACAGTCCCGGGGCTTAAGCTGATCACGTTGGAAGAAAACGTCGGAGTTTCAGCTGCCAGAAATATCGCGTTGGAACAGGTCACTGGCGAGTTTTACACTTTCTTGGATCCAGATGATTGGTATGGCCCGCAGCATCTGGCTACCCTTGCGGACACCTTGAGCAACTTGCACGTTGATTTTGTACGCTGCGACCACGTCCGCGTCAGTGGCACCACCCGCGTGATGTTCCGTGCTCCTCAAGCCTTGCGTGGCATCGTGCTAAATCCTGCTGATGACATTGAGCCAATCGATTCACCGTCCATGGTGGACTACCCCTACTCATGGGCCGGGATGTACCGCACCGAGCTCATGCGCAGCATCGGCTGCTTCTACTTTGATGAGCAGTTGCAATCTGCCGAGGACCGTCCGTGGATCTGGAAGCTGCACCTCGATACCTCACGCTATGCAGTCATCTCCTCCCCCAGCGTCTTCTACCGACGCGGACTACCAAGTTCCCTCAGCCAGGTTTTTGACGAGCGCCAGTTAGGTTTCCTCGAGGCCTACAAACAAGTGCTCGCTGCCGTACGAGAACACCCAGATTCCGCCCGCCATCTTCCCAAGGCTTTGCGGCAGTTCTTCGCCATCGTGTGCCACCACGAGAAGCGTTCCAAGAACTATCCACCGCAGGTGCGACTGACCATCAAGCAGCAGCTGCGAGAAATCTTCAGCGACATCGACGTCACCGTTGCCCACCAAGTAGTACTCGAAATGGATGTTGCCCGGCGCCGGCATATCCTTTCCTACCTCCAGCCAGGGAAGATCGGGGTCAGCAAGTGATCGCACTGATTGAAGCCAGCAGCTACTTCCAGCTCGCTTCTTTGGCCGCGATGGCCGATGCAGGACTTCTTCCAGAAGCAGATGAGTACGTTTTAGTTTTGGTTAATGGCTCACAGGTTCCAGAGCTAACCACCGCGTTAGATGAGGTTCCAGGCTTTGAAAAACTTGCCTCACGTTTTGATCGGGTGGTGGACTTCGCTGCACTGCTGGCCCCGCGCCGCCCTTTTCAGTTCAACCCGCGTGAAGACGAATTACACATTTTTGAGCGCCTGCTGCGCCAAGCGTGGGACCTCGGTGACGGGACACTGACCTTGGTTTTGGAATCGATTCAGGTCAACCCTGCCCGCGCCCTGGCTCGCATCTTCTTTGATGCACAATTATGGGTTCACTCGGACGGGCTCATGTCCTATGGCCCAACCCGTTCCAGGCTAGCTATGTCGTTGCGCCAACGTTTGATGGGAACAATCCATGTGGATCTAGTTCCTGGATTGGAACCGCACCTGCTCGCCGAGCTCGAGCCAGCACGCAAAGAACTTCATACCGAGCAGTTGGCTCAAGTTTTCACTGAACTCGCTACCGATGCTCATTTTGATTTGCCTGCGTCCTCGGCGCTGATCCTCGGACAGTACCTCGGATCCCTTGGATTGATGGATTCCGAAGAAGAGTTTGATCTTCACGTCAATATGCTCCAAGTTGCCATAGACCGTGGGCTGAGTACCGTCTTGTTTAAGGCGCACCCTTCAGCCAGTGCCACCTCGGCTGCGCGGTTGGCTACTGTCGGCGCCGAATTGGGATTAGATTTCCGAGTGTTGAACACAGATCATCTGGCAGAAACGGTGATCACTGCGGTGCGACCGAAGGTTGTTATCTCTTGCTTCTCTACCGGCCTGGCCACGGCCAGATACATTCTTGATACCGAGGTCCATGCCGTGGGCACCGGCATGATGCTCCAGGCGCTGGCTCCCTATGAGAATTCGAACCGTATTCCACTCTCGATCATTCATGCCCTGTTTGTTCAGGGCCTGCCAGCTCCTACACACAGCGAAACTGATGACCAACTTTCGGCATTGCTGACAGCCGTGGCGTACTGCATGCAGCCTAATCAGTTACCTGAATTGCGTGAGGCCGCTGAAGAGTTCCTGGCCGCCAACTACCTTGATTTCTCTGAACACTTCAAGCGCCGTCGCATCACCAAGTTGGATCTGCCACCACGCTTCGTTCATCTGGCCCCTGCGCGACGTACCTTGCCGTCTAAGGTTCGTTCAGCCTCGCGTCGAGTCTTGCGTAAAGGGTCAAAGAGACTTGATAAATTGTCCAGATCCCTGGGCCGACTGGCAAAATGACCCTCACCATGATGAAACTGACCCAGCATGATACTCACGAAGTTCCACGGCCTCGCTTTGGCACGGCACACGTGTGGGTTGAATCCCCCTTGCAGTTACTCTCTGCCGTAGAAACTCACGCGGCAGGGCTCCTTGGTACGAACATTAGGGTCGTCCCACGTTTGGGCATGCCTCTGGAGGCAACCACCGAAGCGTTGCTGGCTCGTGCACCGGATGGTGTTCACTTTGAACCGGCCGCACGCAAACCACCTCATCCTAAAAGCTCTTCGGACCGTTATGTGACCGGAGATGCCTATTCGGGAAAGGTGCAGCGCAGTTTGCTGGCCGGAGTTAAAGCCAAAGAAATCATCATCATCGATGACGGGCTAGCAACCTTGGCACTGATCAAGCAGCTCATTAGCGATACTCCGGTGCCCTTGGTCCGCGCTCGAGCCAAGAATTCGGCAGCACGAGTTGCCATGGGTCTTGCTACCTGGCATCGGTTGCGCCAGCTCGCACGTGAAGAGCGACTGTTGATCGTCTCGGCGCTTTTTGTTGATCCTCCGACTCGTCAGAAGATGACCGCGTTGGGAATCAAGTTCGCTCAACACAAGTTTGAGTGGCTCGCTACTCAGCCGGTGGCCGAAAGTTTCACCGAACCAACCCTTTTGATCGGTTCAGCCATGGTTGCCGATCAGTTGATTCACGAACAGCCCTACCTGCAGTGGGTTGAACAGATCGCTTCGGAAGGTTCGGTGGCCTATTTCCCGCACCGACGTGAGACCCCACAGTTGCTGGAAAAGATTGCCAAGATTGATCAAGTAGTACTCAAGGAACATACGGTGCCCATTGAAATGCGCCTTCGTGTGCTGCGTCCCGGCCAGGAAATCCGGGCGCTTCCTTCCACGGTCATCCCTTCACTGCGATTGCTGCTGGGATCTGATGCGCGATTCCTTTACCCGCAGGCGGTTCCTGAACATTGGTGGACCGACGATACAGAACTTGAACTTCGTGAGCACCTATCCAGTTCGTTGAAGGTGTGAAGAAACTAATGAAACCCTCTATTCTCGCTATTGCCGACTCAGATTCATACCTGAAAATGGCAACAAGTTTTTTGCACCGTCTAGGCCCTGAATGGGACCGGAAGATCTATTTGGCGCGCACCCCTGTCATGCCAACTGCACAACAAATCGCGGCAGCCTTCGAAGGAACCGATTTAGATCCAGCGGCGCTCGAGGTCATTCAGCTTTCTCAGCTCAACGCCGATACGGTGGCGCAAAACCTTGTTTTTGCCTCGGCAACTGGCCCTGTTGTCGCTGAAATTTACTCACGGATACTACGTACCGAACCGATTGACGGACGTTGCACCGCACTAATTTCTGCTCTGCCTGGTGTGGCCTATCCTGCGACTCGTAAGGGTTGGAATTACCGTCGCGCAGGCGATGCGTTTATTTGTCATTCTCATGCCGAAGCTCGCGATTTTTCCTATATGACCGAGCTAAGCGAGGGTCATCAGCCGACCATCATGGTCAGCAAGCTGCCGTTCTTGCATTCCATTGGTTTCCCTCCGGTCCAGGAGCACCAGGTCAGTCGTCTGGTGTTTGCGCCTCAGGCCAAGGTTCCAGAGACTGAACAGCAGCGTGAATCCATCTTGTTAGCGTTGGAAAAGGCTAGCCAGATGAATCCGGGCCTTGAGGTTCTGATAAAGCTTCGTGCCAAGGCGGGTGAACCGCAGACGCATATGGAGGCCTATCCCTATGACAGTCTGTTCGATAACCTCAAAGCTCAAAAGCTGATCAGTTCAGAATCACGGATTCGCTTTGATGCGGGGTCAATGAGCGAAGCCCTGGTTCCGGGCAGCGCACTGGTCACCGTGTCATCTACTGCCGCTTTAGAGTCCATTGATCGAGGTTTACCCACGATGGTGCTCTCTGATTTTGGCGTCAGTACTCAGATGATCAATACCGTATTTACTGCCTCGGGCATCATCGGCGATTTGGATGACGTTGTTTCCTTGAATTTCGGTGAACCCAGCAAAGCTTGGTTAAGGGAAAACTACTTCCACCGCATGGATCGCAGCTTCATTCAGTCCCTCGAGGTATTGGCTCAGCGGGCGAATGAAGGCAAGCTACGCACTGACCCTGAGATGTTGGCCTTTATTCGCCGACAGCCTTTGCGTCATCGCCTGCGCACGTCTTTGCCATCGCCGGTGGTCAAGGTCTTACTGAAGGTTCGCCGTAGCTACCAACGCTCACGTGGCAGCAGAGCTAGAACTATGTCATGAGTGTCTAGTAAATTGCTGCTGACATAGATTTTGACCTGACTTCCAGCTAGGAGACACGAGTAAAAGTCTTTTTACTTCTGTACAAAATGGCTGTCCTTGTTAGCTCAGCTTCGACCATCAACCTTTGATCGCGGTCGCCGGGGTCCGCCCTACTCAGCTTTAGATTTGTAATGTCTTGGCTGATTGGGAATGTTCTGATCGTCATACGGCTTAATAGCTTCAAGGGCAATCTCCAGCACGTGCTTTTGATGCGCCCTAAAGTCCGAAGGTCTTACACATTTTCAAAGGAGCCCATGTGTCAGCAAATCCGATCCGCGTTGCCATCGTTGGAGTAGGCAACTGCGCCACTTCACTTATCCAAGGTGTTGAATACTACCGAAATGCGGACCCAGCAGCCAGCGTTCCAGGTCTTATGCACGTGCAGTTCGGCCAGTACCACGTTGGTGATGTTCAGTTCGTTGCTGCCTTTGACGTTGATTCCAAGAAGGTCGGCCTCGATCTCGCAGAAGCAATTCTGGCCAGCGAAAACAACACCATCAAAATCGCTGATGTTCCTACGACCGGGGTTACGGTGCAGCGCGGTCACACCCTTGATGGGCTAGGCAAGTACTACCGCGAGACCATCGAAGAGTCTGCTGCGCAGCCGGTAGATATCGTTGCGCAGCTAAAGGAAAACAAGGTGGACGTCCTAGTCTGCTACCTTCCCGTTGGATCTGAGCAGGCCGCCAAGTACTACGCTCAGTGCGCGATTGATGCCGGCGTTGCTTTTGTTAATGCCTTGCCAGTGTTCATCGCTGGCACTCCCGAGTGGGCTGCGAAATTCACCGAAGCGGGCGTCCCAATTGTTGGCGACGATATCAAGAGCCAGATCGGTGCGACTATCACCCACCGTGTGATGGCCAAGTTGTTTGAAGACCGAGGCGTAGTGCTCGACCGCACCTACCAACTGAACGTTGGCGGCAACATGGATTTCAAGAACATGCTCGAGCGCGACCGTTTGGAATCAAAGAAGATCTCCAAAACTCAGGCAGTCACCTCAAATACTTCGGCTCAACTGGCCGCTGACGATGTTCACATCGGCCCGAGCGACTACGTTGCTTGGTTGGATGACCGGAAGTGGGCTTTTGTTCGCCTCGAGGGACGCAATTTCGGAGATGCTCCAGTGAATTTGGAGTACAAGCTAGAAGTTTGGGACTCACCAAACTCTGCAGGTGTCATCATCGATGCGGTACGCGCAGCCAAGATCGCCCTGGATCGCGGCATCGGTGGCCCAATTTTGTCTGCATCGAGCTACTTCATGAAGTCGCCACCCGAGCAGTACGACGATGAAACAGCACGCAACAAAGTCGAGGCCTTCATCCGCGGCGACGTGGAACGCTAGTTCTCACTACCAAAACACCCTTAGATGCGCAGAAGCCCGCCGGCTTGCAGGCCGGCGGGCCTCTGAGCATTAATATGCGAGTTCATTATGGGGTACCTCTGATTCGACGGACGGACAACGGTAATGGCGTTGTCGCGGATCAACGAATACGTAGGTACATCTCTACGGGCACATGGTTTTTCAGTTCACGCTCACGCATGCGACGGTTAAATTCTGTGCTGTCGAGGTTTTTCAACTTGCGACTGGCTTGTCGATTTTTCATTTGTTTTCCCTCCCTTCGTTAACTTTCGAAGGGTTGGGAAGATCTTGTCGCGTCGTGGAGATTGCGCGAGCCTTGAGGCTTTCGGGTCCTGCGAAGATAAGTTCCGAGGTGCGAACAGCCTGTTGAGCGGATGAGGAAAACAGGAGGCTAGACATGAAAAAAGTTCCTAAGGTGGGAGTCGATTACTGACTTTCAACCTCAGGAACTTGGGTGGGGATCACCGTGTTCTAGGAATCCACTGTTCCGGAGGTTGGAGAGAAAAGGCCGTGATTGCCGGTAGACATAAAGCCACCGTCAATTCGCCATGTGCGATGAGTTGAAATATCCAGATTGATATTCATCGTTTCTCCACCTCCTAAGATCTATTTGTTGGCCAGCCGCGAATCACCACGGGGCCTGCTAATAAGTTTCATCGATCCGCAAGTCTCATTGAGACTTCCCAATCACAGTATTCAGCATACATGGATTGCACAGGCTCCGCCACTAATTAGGTCAAAAAGTTTAAGAACTTTTTTCGAGCATGAAAAAGCACCCGGCCCCTTGAGGGTGCCGGGTGCTCATTCTGTCTCTGTGCTTGTCAGCAGTTACTCTTCGGTAATTGCTTCCTGCGCTTCAGGCTGCTCGCTCCACCAAGCTCGTAGCTGCTCAATGGCAGCATCTTCACCCAGCGGACCTTCATCCAAACGAAGCTCGAGCAAGAACTTGTAGGCACGACCAACTACCGGCCCAGGCTTAATGCCCAAGATGCCCATAATCTGCTGCCCGTCCAAGTCTGGACGGATCGACTGCAGCTCTTCCTGCTCAGCAATCTGCGCAATGCGTGCCTCGAGATCATCGTAGGCAAAGGCCAGTCGATCCGACTTCTTGCGATTGCGCGTGGTGACATCCGAACGGGTCAGGCGGTGCAGGTACTCAAGCAAGTCACCGGCATCGGTAACGTAGCGGCGCACCGCAGAGTCAGACCAGCCTGCTTCGCCGTAACCATAAAACCGCATGTGCAGCTCAACGAGCCGAGCCACAGCTTTGGTGGTTTCCTTATCAAAACGCAGGGCCCGCATGCGCGCCTTGACCATCTTGGAGCCAACCATGTCGTGATGGCGGAAAGACACCGCGCCGTTAGGTTCAAACTTGCGTGTGGCCGGCTTGCCAATGTCATGCATCAACGCTGCAAAGCGCAGAACAAAGTTGGGTCCAGGCACTGGGCCATCTTGATCCGTTTCCATCGAGACGGCCTGCTCGAGCACAGTCAATGAGTGCTGGTAGACATCCTTGTGCCGATGGTGCTCATCAATTTCTAGGCGCAGTGCTGAAACTTCAGGCAGTACTCTGTCAGCCAACCCGGTCTCAACCAGCAGGTTGATGCCCGCCCGAGGATCTGCTCCCTTGATCAGCTTCACCAATTCGTCACGCACACGCTCCGCGGAAATGATCTCAATACGTCCGGTCATCTCGCTCATGGCCTGACGAACCCCGGCGCTGACTTCAATCTGCAGCTGCGAAGCAAAACGCGCTGCACGCATCATGCGCAATGGATCATCCGAGAAGGAAATATCCGGAGCACCTGGAGTCCTGATCGACTGATCTCTCAACGAGGACACCCCATCAAAGGGGTCCACCAGTTCAAGATCTGGCAATCGAAGTGCCATCGAGTTCATGGTGAAGTCACGGCGGAACAGGTCATCGTGCAGGTTATCGCCAAAGGCAACAATTGGCTTACGCGATTGGCTGTCGTACGCATCTGCCCTATACGTGGTGACTTCCAAAGTATGCTCGCCCTTTTTGAAGGCGATAGTGCCGAACTCTCGACCCACATCCCAGATATTATCGGCCCAACCGGAGATCACCTTAATGGTTTCTTCCGGGCGCGCGCTGGTGGTGAAATCTAGGTCCGGGGATACTCGACCCAAGTAGAGATCTCGGACCGGTCCACCCACCAAGGACAACTCATGGCCCGCCGCCACAAAACGGTCGGCCAAGTCGAAAATAACCGAGGGCAGGATTTGACGTAATACGTCAGGTGAGGGAAGTGCATGCATAGTTACTTAAGCGTGCCAGAAATCTGGGCAAAATGCTTGAAAATGCGCTGAAATTGCTTGCGATATAACTTACTTGTCCACGTCGATAAAGCGAACGAGGCCACTTTCTCGATAGAGTGGATCCATGAACCGACCGATCCCGTCTGCCCCAAAGCGCACCCCATTGACTGCGTCAATGGCTCGTGCGCAGGCAACTGGCGGTCATACAAGCTTGCCAACGGTGGAAGAAGTCTCTTCCGGCGGCATTGTGATCGACTTCAACGCACCCAAACTCCCCGTCGCAATTATCGCCCGGTATAACCGTGGCGGACGGCTGGAATGGTGCCTGCCCAAGGGTCACCCCGAGGGAATAGAAAACAATGAGGAAGCGGCTATCCGCGAAATCGAGGAAGAGACCGGCATCGCCGGAAAGATCCTTGCCCCGTTGGGTTCGGTCGATTACTGGTTCACCGTGACCAATTACCGGGTGCACAAAACTGTGCACCATTTCCTGCTGGAAGCTACTGGCGGACAACTAACGATCGAGAACGACCCCGATCACGAAGCCGTCGATGTTGCCTGGGTACCTCTTGATGCCCTAGGCAAACGCCTGTCCTTCCCTAATGAACGCCGGATCGCTGATCTGGCACGCGAGGTTCTTACAAAGCATGTCTCAGGTTCCTAATTCTTCTGCGGGCTCCGATCAGCAGCCAATGACCGGGGCCATGGACTTAGTCGCCGAATCTCCCCAGCAGCTGCATACCCAGCAGGGACGCTCACGCTCTAAGATCTACGCCCTGATGGCCTCGGGAACCATGGTTTCGCGTCTGTTGGGCTTTGCTCGCACCGCGTTGCTGGCGATGGCTATTGGTTCGGTCACCTCGGTGGCCGATATTTTCGAAAAAGCCAACGTCATCCCGACGATCATCTACATGTTGCTCGCCGGTGGCGTCTTCAACGTGGTGCTGATCCCGCAGCTGATCAAGGCGTCCAAAGCTAAAGACCGAGGTGCTGCGTACACCTCAAAGCTTTTGACCTTGGTTGTGGTGGTGATGGGGCTGCTCACCCTGGTCCTGACCATCTGCGCTAAACCGTTGATCATCGCGCTGACCAACAACTGGACCGACCCGATGATCATGCTGGGCACCGCGTTTGCCTATTGGTCTCTTCCACAGATCTTCTTCTACGGGCTCTACGCGGTACTAGGCCAGGTACTCAACGCCAACGGGCGATTTGCCGCCTTTATGTGGGCCCCGGCGGTCAACAACATCATTCAGCTACTAGTCATTGGCGCCTTCATCCTGACCTTCGGCGCCTACTCTTCGGGCGATCCGATGCAGGACTGGAGCGCGGTCAAAAGCATGTGGCTTGCCGGTGGCGCCACCCTAGGCATTGTGTTGCAGTCCTTGGTGCTCTTCTGGCCACTGAAGAAGGTCGGCATTAAGCTGAGCTTTGACTTTGGCTGGCGCGGCATGGGCCTGCGCCACGTGGGCAAGCTGGCCATCTGGACCTTGGGCGCCATGGTCATCGGCAACCTCTCCTCGTTGCTGTACTCCAAGATCGTCTCTGGTGCCACCGCAGCTCGTGCCTCCATGGCTTCCGAACAGGCCGCCTCGGTGGCCGGTGAGTACGCGCTGAATACCTCGCAGCTGATCACCGTTTTGCCACACTCGCTGTTCGCGCTGACCGTGGCCACCGTGCTGTTTAACGACTTCGCAAGAGCCTTCACCGAAAAGCGCTACGCCGATGTTGGCCAGCTACTGAACCGCGGCATGCGCTCTACCGCCATCCCAATCGTCTTCTGCACCATCGTGTTTATCGTGCTTGCCGGTCCGCTGGGTCGACTGTTTGCTGGCTCCTCGGAGAACGCCGCGCAAGCCGCCGGAGCACTGGGCCAGTTGTTGGTTCTCACCGCCTTGGGCCTGCCATTTAAGTCCCTCCAGTTCTTCATGCTGCGCGTGTTCTACGCCGAAGAAGATACCCGCACCCCGATGCTGATCCAGTCCGCCACCGCGGCGGTTGGCCTAATCTTGGCCTTCACCGCAGCAGCCGTGATTGACCCAATGCACATCGCTGCGGCCATTGCCTTCATCTACGGCCTGACCAACGTGCTCTCCTGCATCGGCACCCACTTCCTGGTTAAGCGCCGCTACGGAAACTATGGTGTGCAGTCGGTGATCGATACCTATGTTCGCATCGGTTGGATGGCTACGCTCTCCGGCGCAGTGGGCTGCTTGGTGCTGTGGCTACTGGGTGGATTCAGCTTCGGATTTGCCTACTCCTCGCTGATTAACGCCATAATTTCGATCATTGCGGTGGCCGGAACCATGGGCGTTGTCTACATCGGATTACTCCACAAAACCAAGGTGCCGGAGCTTGATGGCTTCCTCGGTCCGATCCTTCGAAGAATCCCAGGATTCAAGCGCTAAAAAACCTTGGAAACTTGCCAGTGATTCTGCGCAAGATTGGCACCAAATCGGCCCCGCTGACAGGTAACATGACAGGTGGTGGTCTGAGTACTGCTACCGAAGAACAATCAACCCTTGGAGATGCACGTGGCGCAGCCAATCGATGTCGGCTCTGTCCTCAGCGGCCGTTACCAGGTCACTGAGACCGTCCTTTCATCAGCTGAAGGTGACTTGGTACTTGCAGGCATTGACCAAGTACTTAATCGCTCCGTCAGCATCATGGTGGCTTCGGCCGAGAACTCCTCTCAGCTGGCCGCTAGTGCCCGCGAAATTGCGATGGGTGAACGCGCCTCCAACGTCCAGGTACTGGACCTTGGCATCACCGACACCAACCAGAGCTACCTCGTGGCCAATGTGGCACGCTCTTCGGACCTGTTGGACCTAGTTCTCGAGTCCGACGACGCACCCTACGTTGAACCGTTCTTCACCGACACCTTGGGCACCGAGATCTTCGGCGTGACCCGTCAGTCCGCCCCAGAGTCTTACGAGGACGACAACCAGTACGAGGTCGAGCCTGCTGAACAAAACAAGTTCGGCACCGCCTTCTCCAGCGGTTTTGCCGGTCTGAAGAACCGCTTCGGCAAGAAAAACCAAGACCAGGCCAATGGCCAGCAGTCGGACCAGACCGCTCCTAACGAGCAGGTTCCGGCTACCACTGCCCACCCTGTGGCTTCCACCGAGCCACCGACCACCGAGGGTCAGCCAGCGGTTACCCGTCTTGATGATCAGGACGACGAGCCAAACGTCACCGCCACCGCAGCCTTAGCTGCCGCCGCCCAGTCAAAGGGTGATACCCCAGCGGCTGCAAAGCCAGCTGACGCAAGGTCGGATTCGACTCAGTCTGATTCGGCCAAGTCCGAGTCCGCCAAATCAGATTCCACCAAGCCTAAGGCCGCTGCTGGCGCCGCCGCCGGAACCGCAGCAGGTGCCGCGGCAGCAAAGCCAGCTCAGCAGCCAGCTCAGCAGCCAGTTCAGAAGCCAGCTGCGGATAACAAGCCTGTTGAGGACGAGCAGAAGCCCGCCAAGAAGAAGGGTGCCGGTGTAGCCGGTGCCGCAGCAGGTGCCGCGGGCGCTGTTGCTGCTGGTGCAGCCGCTGTTGCAGCCAAGGCATCAACTTTCCCAGCCGCCGCCAAAAACGTTGTCATCCCAAACCAGGCTGCGGCCACCGGGCAAGAAGATGATGAGTCGACGTCCAAGGGCACTCGCATTGTGGTTGGCGCGGTTCTGCTGATCATCTTGATCCTTGCTGTGGTCTTCGCCTTCAACTTCCTTGGTGGCGATAAGGAAACTACTGCCGATACCACCAACGAGCCTCAGCAGTCCGCTGCTCCTTCCGAGTCGGCCAAGCCGAAGGAATCCTCCGAGCCGGCCTTGCCAAAGCCTGTAATTTCGGATATTTCACGACTGGTTCCTGGTAACCAGCAGTTGAATGCTGAAACCGATGGCAAGCTGGCCAACATGGTCGACGGCAACGCCTCGAGCACCTATGACACCTTCACCTACACCACCAGCAACTTCGGTGGCTTCGCCTCCAATATGGTCTTCATCCTCGAGCTCAAGGACAAGGCGGCCATCTCCGAGGTGAACTTGGAAGGTTTGAATGGCACCGGCGGTGACTACGAGATCCTCGTTGGTGATTCCGATGATCTGGGCAATGCTAAGTCTGTAGCCAAGGGCTCATTCTCCGGCCCATCGGTCTCCGTGGCCGTGAAGGACGGGGATAAGGATTCCATGGAAGGCTCCTACGTCTTCCTCGATGTCACCGACCTGCCTCGTAAGGCATCGGGCAGCAACTCATCGCGACCATACGGTCTGCAAATCGGTGAATTCTCCGCCAAGTAACAGTAGCGGAATTTTTTAGCAAAGCCATACGTTGAGGTGGATAGTGAGGTAAAGCCTCGCTATCCACCTCGCAATTTTAGGACGAAAGGGTTCTATCCCCGTGACTTCAGCACAGAACGACGAAATCCGCGACGTAATCATCGTCGGCTCCGGCCCGTCGGGTTATACAGCTGCGATTTACACCGCCCGTGCGAACCTTAAACCTCTGGTTATCGCAGGTTCGGTTACAGCTGGTGGCGAACTGATGAACACCACCGAGGTGGAGAACTTCCCAGGTTTCCCAGAGGGCATCATGGGCCCAGACTTGATGGACAACCTGCAGAAGCAGGCAGAGCGCTTTGGCGCTGAAATCTTGTTCGACGACGTTACCGAAATGGACCTGAAAGGCGACATCAAGACCTTGTCGCTGGCTGATGGCACCACCTACCGTGCACATGCCGTCATCGTCTCCACCGGCTCCGCATACCGCGAGCTGGGCCTAGAAGACGAGAAGCGCCTCTCCGGCCACGGCGTCTCCTGGTGCGCTACCTGCGACGGTTTCTTCTTCCGCGACCAGAACATCGCCGTCATCGGCGGTGGCGACTCAGCCATGGAAGAGGCACTGTTCCTGACCAAGTTTGCTACCAAGGTCACCGTTGTACACCGTCGCAGTGAGCTGCGCGCATCAAAGATCATGGCAGATCGCGCCCTGGCCCACGAGAAGATTGACTTCGTTTGGGACTCAGAGGTTGTCGGCATCAACGGCGAGGATAAGGTTCAGAGCATTGCACTGAAGAACCTCGTCAACGGCGCCGAGAGCACCCTGGACGTCACCGGTATCTTTGTTGCCATTGGCAATGACCCACGCGTTGATCTCGTCAAGGATCAGCTCGAGCTGACTTCCGAGGGCACCATCGCCGTCGAAGGACGTACTTCGAAGACTTCGCTGCCAGGCGTATTTGCTGCAGGCGACGTCATCGATTCCACTTACCGCCAGGCAATCACCGCAGCCGGTTCCGGCTGCGCCGCTGCACAGGACGTGGAGCACTACCTGGCCAACATCACCACCGAAACCGTAGCTACCGTCTAAGTAGATTTCTCAGAAAGGGGTTGTCTCTCATGAGCAACGCAAAAGCAGTAACTGAAGCAACCTTCCAGAGCGAAGTTCTGGATTCCGAAAAGCCAGTCATCGTCGATTTCTGGGCAGAGTGGTGCGGTCCTTGCCGCCAGCTTGGTCCAGTACTGGATCAGATTGCTGAAGAGCACGCTGAAAAGGTAGACGTTGTAAAGATCAACGTTGACGAGAACCAGGGCATCGCCGCTAAGTACGGCATCACCAGCATCCCTGCTGTTTACGTTTTCAAGGGTGGCGAGCACGTAGCTACCTCGATCGGTGCTAAGCCAAAGGCTGTCATCGAAAAGGACTTTGCAGAGTACCTGTAAGTCACTAGCTTTACCAGAAGGGGGATCGGCCATCGGCCGGTCCCCCTTTTCTTGTCTCAGCATATTTTCAGACCCTAGCTGGGGTTAGGGTGAACTAGGTGCCTCTCCTGAGAGCTATTTGGAGCACGATATGCGGTATGAAAGTTATTTACTTTGTTTTTCTAGATATTCTTACTTGAAACTAGAATTCTGACCTCACCGGGCTCAGGAGAGCGGTTCGTTCAAAGCGCCTGCCGGTGGTTGCCAAAGATGCATCCTCTACGATCGAAAATGGTATTTGCATTTCTCTCGAATCAGCCAGAGCAACCCCTTGAACTGCAGTTGGTTCCCTCGGGAGGAAAACTAGCTCCTCCTTCCACGGTGTAAGTCTGCTTTGTAGATCCCGTCAGTTTTTGTATTCACGACTCTTTCAGACCAACGCGTTAGACCTATGTGTAGTTATCGATTAAAACGTCGGTTTTTTTGCTCTCCGAGTCCCGCATGGAATTGTTGTGAACCGAGATGGAATCTTGAGTTCTTGGCCACCGATGCTGACAACGATAGCTCCTCCCCTGAACGCCCAAGCTGTCAAAGACACATCCTCTTCGCAATGTCCGTGCCCTCAGTGTCTATAGCTTCAGCTTGCTGCCCCGGTGTCTGTCCGCGACCCACACGGAGCATACGGACAGAGTCAACTGAACGAATCTTTTCAAATTTCCCTTAGGAGCTATCTAGTCCAAGTTTCAGTCCAACCAACCTGGTGGCGAGGAGATCATCACGCTCATAGGAGCTCTCCCTCAAGACCGGACACAGTCTCTACACCCCACCTGAAACTCAGCTGATCTTCACTAGATCTTAGAGAGCCATACGTCAGCTAGCCGCTCGCTCTCCCCCATAATTCGTGAGCTTTCCTTCGACGCTCGATATACATCGTCAAGCGCCGCGAGTTCAGCCTCCTGATGCCTCCTGTTGCGTTCTGCCGACATGACATGCACTCATCGCGGTACCAATTGCCTAGAGTATGCGCTCGATAGGCCCAAAACTCGTTCTTATAGTCATCCCGGAACCTCTCTGGATCACTGGACAGCCTAGAATCGGCCTCTAGAGGCCGTAGGGGCCTCACGTGGAAACGTGGGGGAACCTCTCACGAGAGAGGAGGCTCTGGAGGCCCCTGAGGGGGCCGTAGAGCACCTAAGGGGTGCTCGGTTGCCCTAGAGGAGTTCTGTTGGGCATTTAGGCACTTGAAACACGTGTCTTCGGCGCTTTTGTTCGCATAAAACTAGGCCAGTGGTATCCATTCCTTACGAGCTCGAACTTCTATCTAGGTCACGCTGTACAGCAGAAGTTATCGGCCCATGAACCGCGCAAGTCTCTCTGGGCGCACCCGATCATGGTCGCCCGATCCGGGGCTACTCCGGCATCAGCTCCTGTCGCTTCTGAAGGGTCAATACATGAGGTCGGGACCACCGCTGAGGCCACAACGTTGATCGCGCGGCAGGCGTCGATTTCGATCTGCGAGACCGTCACTCAGCGTGGGCTCGGCATAGCGCGCATCCGTCACATACTCGCATGTCTCTATGTACTAAGCCGTCTCTTCTGGACACGTTTCCTGTTTTCATTCTTCGACACCATATAGCCTGCCGTCCTCATTTGAATGGCTAACTGAGCTTCACTTGGCTTCCCCAGAACAATGTGAGCACTATGTTGTCTGGGATGGATACCAATCTCGTGGCGACCTAAACTGCATTCCAGGATTTCTAAAGAACTATGCCACCAGTCCGCTTGGATGTTTCACGTGAAACGTACGGCAATCCGTCGCTGGAAGTGCCTGCGCAATTACGCACTTTTCACCACTGTTTCACGTGAAACATCAATGTAGTTCGTCGTGCCCATCCAATACTTGCACTGCTCAGCCTGGATAGAACCTACTCGAGGCGCTCCCTTCTGTTCACAGTCCTGCTGTTCATTGCTACGCCAAGGAACAGGCGGCAACGGATGGATCGTGTTTCAACAACAGACCCGCAGCGCCCATGATGCTCAGCTTTACAGTACGAGACACTGATACTGATCAGCACCAATACATAATCATCGAACAGGAAATTTCTGAGCCTCCAATAATTATTTAAGGGAAGACCTGAACTGCCCCGTCGCCCCGCAGGTCTCAGAAAGTCCTATGAAGGCCATCCGAACACGGATGTTTCACGTGAAACGTCAGAACCTGGACCGAACTACGTGTCCGCAGTCGGGGGCACGCCCACGGAGAAATCATTCAAGCCTGACGCCAGACACAGGCATGAACTCACTACGTAGATCAAGAACCACTCCCCCTCGGTGAACTGATTCAGTTCCGTAGACACATAGTCCCTCCAGCTGAAGCTCATCAGGTGCTTGAAGAAACCGTCAGTATTCGTCGCGGAGGTCGAGAGCACACTTATGGTGCGTCTCTGCTGAATCTACAGACCAGTAACTCAGCGCAGGCGATCCTGATCAGAAACCCGTGCCTAGTCGCAACTGATTGCTTCAATTCCTACTCGCCGCAACTGTCCATCCGCGAATCATGTCAGATGCTCCTATCCCCTATCCGTCTCAGTGATCGCGTTTCATGTTTGTAGCATCAGCGCTCTTACATCTGATGACGCGCTAGTCTCTCGGAACCTCCGTGGAGAAGCCAAAACGATCTCTAAACTAATGAATCCTGATCATCGTGTATTGCAATCTCGGAGAGGTGGAACAGTTATGTAGTTCCTTGGAGACTCGTGACAGCGAATCAGGAACACCGTTTCTAGAAGATAGCTACGGTACTTCAGTTGAGGCCCGTGGTTCTATTCCTCGCGACAGAAAATCTTTCCAACCCCAGGGACACTCCCCAATGCTGTTGTTGCAGTCCGAGCGAAAGCATATCTCCACGTATGCAGAAGCCAGGTAGCTACACTGAGTCGGCCAGCAAGATCATTAGTGGTTTGCGACGCTGCATCCGACGTTGTAGCTACACACTCGCAGTTCAACGCCGACCCATCTGAATCTGACATCTCCACCGTGATTCCTCCAGAGACCTCTTCATCCCAATATTGGAGCTACATCTTGGAGGCAAATTTGCGGCTGACGGACTGGATCCTTCTGTCGTTCCTAGACTCGCTCTAAGCCCGGATCCCCTGCAACCGAACTTTCGCCGATTGCGGTCGCATAAATCTGTAGTCCTGCGTCGTCAAACGTTGAAATCGTAATGTTTCACGTGAAACTTCACGGCTAATCACCCTATCAATCGTCTGTCCCCTCGATCGCAGGACTGGAGAGGCCTGTACCCCAGGTGTGTGCATTCGTCAGCCCCGTCAGGTACCACTGGTAGGACTGAATAGGATTTCCTTCGGCTCGGTCGATTCCACCAGTTATCGATGCCCTTGGAGTCTGTGGATTACTGAGGACGAGAACATCCGTTCGTCTTCCTCTCCATGATGTTTCACGTGAAACGCGTCGTTAAATGCAAAAGGCGCATGTTTCACGTGAAACATGCGCCTTTTCTGCTAAATTATTGCTTCATCTCAGGGTCAATGACCTGCATGATGCGGTTGAGGTCATCGACGGAGGCGAATTCAATACTGACCTTACCCTTGCGCGAGCCAAGTTGGATCTTCACATTCGTGTCCAGGCGGTCCGCAAGCGACGTAGCGAGGAAGTCTAGGCGTTCGTTACGCTGAGTCTCCTTGGTCTTCTTTGCAGCCTTCTTAGGCTTGTCGTCACTGAGCGCTACCGCTTCTTCCGTAGCTCGTACGGAAAGGCCTTCGTTGATGATTCGCTGGGCTAGTTGCTCAATGGCTTCGTTGTTCGAAAGCCCAAGTAATGCCCTCGCGTGTCCAGCGGAGAGTACTCCCGCTGCCACCCGGCGCTGAACCAGTGGAGGCAGCTTCATGAGACGAATAGTATTGGAGATCTGCGAACGCGAACGTCCAATACGATCCGAAAGTACTTCTTGAGTACAGTCGAATTCTTCTAATAGCTGCTGATATGCAGCCGCTTCTTCAAGAGGATTCAGCTGCGAACGATGCAGGTTTTCAAGCAATGCGTCGCGAAGAAGATCATTATCTTGTGTGTCGCGGATGATTGCTGGGATGGTTTCCAGGCCGGCCGCCTGCGTCGCGCGCCAACGGCGTTCACCCATGACCAGCTCATACGGTGCGTCATCAGCTTCGCGTGAGGGACGAACAACGATGGGCTGAAGAAGTCCAATTTCGCGGATGGAATGGATGAGTTCATCCATGTGTTCCTGGTCGAAATTGGTTCTTGGCTGCTTACGGTTAGGATGAATCTGCGTTACATCAAGTTCCGCAAATTTAGCGCCCGGCACCTCAACAAGATCGGACGTCTCATCGGTTGTCACCGAAGGTGCTTCGATCTTTGGTGCAGTCTTTTTAGCTGGCTTTTCAGCTTCGGTGGGTTCAACCACTGGCTTGGTGGACAACGAGCTATTCAACCCTGGCATCGTCGCGCGTGGTCGCTTCGTAGTCTTGCTTGCAGCTGGCGCAGCAGACTTTGGTGCCGAGGACTTGCGACCCGGTTCAAAGAACATGTCTACAGGACGTGCTGCCTTACTTTTTGCGGAATCCGCTTTAGTCTCAGTCGAAGATGTTTCACGTGAAACATCGACTTTCTCCTCGGCAATCTCCGTGACAGGCGAGCTCGAGATAAGAGCACCTAGTCCCCTACCCAATCCACGCTTCTTCTCTGCCATGTTAATTGCACGCCCTTTCGTCCGAACATTCAGCCCGAGACTAGTTTACTGTTTTTAAACTTTCATACGGGGATGCGCGCGCAAAAGCCTAGCTCCAGTGTTGACTTCGCTTCAAACCGCTTAAAGTGAACACGAAAAACAAACAAAAAAATACGTAAATATCGATCTATTTACGTGGAACGGCTTGAGGCAGACTAAGCGCCGCGCTCGGCCATCTCTTGGGCTGCTTCCTTGTACGAAAGTGCGCCAGTTGAGTTGGGATCGTACGTAATGACGGTCTGCTGGTAACTAGGTGCCTCGGAGATACGAACGGACCGAGGAATTACTGCTTCAAGAACCTGCTCAGGGAAATGCTCGCGAACTTCATTAGCAACCTGCGCGGCCAACTTGGTACGACCGTCATACATGGTCAAAAGAATCGTGGAGACGGTCAGCTTGGAGTTCAAGTGCTTCTGAATCATCTCAATGTTCTTCAGCAACTGGCTCAGTCCTTCCAATGCGTAGTACTCACACTGGATAGGAATCAAAACTTCGCGTGCAGCAACAAAAGCGTTGACGGTCAGAAGGCCCAGGCTAGGTGGGCAGTCAATGAACACGTAGTCGAGTCGTGGGAGACCCTCTCGCTGACGCGTACGTGCGTAGTCATCTAAGGCTCGCTGTAGGCGCTGCTCGCGCGCCACGAGGGATACAAGCTCGATTTCAGCACCAGCGAGGTGGATCGTCGCAGGAGCTACCTGCAAGCTAGGAAGCTCTGGGCAGGTTGCAACAACGTCAGCCAACGGAAGATCATTGATAAGCACATCGTAGATGCTGTCGACCTCGGCATGGTGCTCAATTCCGAGAGCGGTTGAGGCGTTGCCCTGCGGATCAATGTCGATCACCAAAACGTTCATTCCGCCCTGCGCTAGAGCAGCAGCAAGGTTAACAGTGGTCGTCGTTTTACCGACCCCACCCTTTTGGTTTGAGATCGTGAAATAGCGGGTCTTATCAGGCGCTGGCACCGTGGTGGCCTCCAAAGCTTCGCGACGACGAAGTTCGCTAGCTATCTGTGTAGCCAGTGGCGAGGACGAGTCACTGAAGTCAAAAGCGCTGCTCGATGAGCTCTTAGTCTTGGACACAGGTAAAACTCCTCCTCGTGAATTGATGCAACCCATATTCAAGGCAACACCGACAATGTTTCACGTGAAACATTCAAAACAAGTTATTGGAATTGCTAAACAACTTCAGGCCTACAGCTCGCGCGAAATTTGCCGTTAGCGTCCCAAGAACTATTAAACAGACTATCGCGTTGGGCTAGCCAACCTTAATGCGAACCACCGTAGTTGGCTCTGCGAGGAATTCTCCACCGATGGTGAGGACTTCTGTTTCCTTGCCTCCGAGCTTGCGGATGGCCTTGGAAGCCTTGTCGATTTCTTCGGCGGCTGAGCGACCCTTGATAGCAATAAGTTGGCCCTTGCCGTGGAGCAGGGGGATCGTCAGGCCAGCGAGGTTGGTCAGTGCGGAGACGGCACGTGCAGTGACATAGCTAGCGTTAACGGCATCAACCATCTGCTCAGCACGTCCACGCATAACCGTCACGTTATCCAAGCCAAGGTCATCGATGACTTCCGAAAGCCAGATGCAACGACGCTCTAGTGGCTCAATGAGAGTCAGCTTGAGGTCTGGGCGGGCAATGGCCAAGCAGAGGCCTGGAAGGCCCGCTCCGGAGCCTACGTCAGCAACTTCGACGTCGCGCTCGATGACCGATTCAATCACGGCACAGTTGAGTACGTGACGGGACCACAGGCGCGGTACCTCACGAGGGCCAAGCAGTCCACGCTCAATGCCTGAGGTAGCCAGGTGCTGGACATAGCGCTTAGCTAAATCCAGGCGGTCGCCGAAGATCTTTTCAGCGGCCAGGGTCTCTTCTGCAGTAAGGCTGAGATCCTCAGTCATGGTCTTGGTCCTTTAGGTCGATCAGCACGCTTGCGCGCGATGTTGCTTAGTTGTCCAGTACCGAGATAACGATATGGCGTCGAGTTGATTCACCCTCGGATTCCGAGTGCAATCCTGCATCGGCAATCACGTCGTGCACGAGCTTACGTTCGTAGGCGCTCATTGGATCCAGGTGGACCTTTTCACCCGTTGAACGAGCAGACTCAATGGCTTCTTCAGCCAACTTCTTCAGCTGCCCAGCACGGTCCGTACGGTACCCTGCAATGTCCAGGATCAAACGGGAACGCTCACCGGTAGCGGTAAGAACTGCCAGTCGGGTCAGTTCCTGCAGAGAGTCTAAGACCTCGCCCTTATCGCCAATGAGGCTATTGAGCGAGTCATCGTCCTCATCGGTGAGGATCGAAATGTAGGTACGTCCGCCACGGATTTCGATGTCGATGTCGCCATCAAGATCAGCAATATCCAGAAGTTCTTCAAGGTAGTCTGCAGCAACCTCACCCTCGTCGAGGGCGTCTTGTGGTGCCACGATTTGAGGCTCCACGGTTGGAGCGTCAATATTCTCAGTTGCAGTCATCGCTACTTCTTCTTCCGGCGGTTATTTCGCTTTGGCTGGTCACGCTGGCCCTTAGCCTGCTGGAGTGCTGCCTCTTCGGCGGCTGCAGCTGCGTCTTCCTTCTTAACACCTACTGGAGGCAAACCCTTGGTTGCGCGGCGAGCGTTAAGTTCACGCTCTGCCTGGGAGCCTGGAGTTGGGTTGTTACGGATAACCCAGTACTGCTGACCCAGGGTCCAAAGGTTGGTAGCGGTCCAGTAAATCAGAACACCAATTGGGAAGTTGATACCACCGATACCGAAGACCAACGGCAGGATGTACATCATCATCTTCTGTTGCTGCATGAACGGGCCTTCGAGTGCCTCCTTGCTCATGTTCTTGGTCATCAGCTGGCGCTGGGTGAAGAACTGCGATGCGATCATCGCGAGGATCATGATGACGGCAACAACTACGACGGCCCAGTTGGTATGGCCCGAGTTGAAGGTTCCCAAGAAAGTTTCCGATAGCGGAGCACCAAAGATCTCGGCGCTATCAAAACTACGGATGTTCTCAACAGAGAGGGCGCCAACGGACTGGTGGTTCTCGCTGGCGTGCGAGGCATTGTTCAGTACGCGGAACAGTGCGAAGAAGAACGGCATCTGAATCAACAGAGGCAAGCAGGAAGACAGCGGGTTAGTCTTGTGCTTCTTGAACAGCTCTTGCTGCTCCTGAACCATAGCCTGACGCGACATCTGGTCGGTCTTGCCCTTGTACTTCGCCTGTAGCTTGCGAAGGTCAGGCTGCAAGGCCTGCATAGCGCGCTGCGATTTGATCTGCTTGACGAATACTGGAATCAGCAACGTACGGATCAGCAGCACAAGGAAGATGATCGAGAGGGTCCAGGTAACGCCTGAACCTTCGTTCATGCCAATCCGAGTGAACAGTTCGTGGAATGCCCACAAAACCCACGACACCGCATAAGTAAACGGAGTCAATATGGTGTCTAGAAAGTTGTTCATCAGTGGTCGAGCTCCTTGCGGCCGCTATCCGCGGCGTCTTCATCGTCGGGAATCACAGGATGATTCAGAACTATGATCCTCGGCAGTTTGCCTTCTGGCCAAATCCTTGGTCCCTCAGGAACATGATCGACGCCCCCGTGAGACCACGGATTGCACCGAAGGATTCGCCAAGTGGTCAGTCCGGCACCTTTAACAACGCCGTGCTGAGTCACCGCTTCGAGCCCATAGGCAGAACAGCTAGGAAAGTATCGGCATACATCGCCATATAGTGGCGAGATGATTTTTCGGTAAATCTTTAGCAACCCGATGACGGTGTTGCGTGGAATATCAATGATGATCCACAGCAACCCAGTGCGGGGGGCAGAATCCTTACGCATCAGCGATCCTCGAGCTTCCTTAACGCAGCGGAAAATGATGCGTTGATCTGGGAACGAAGTTCATCCCAAGAAAGTTCCGAGGCGCCAGGAAGCGCACGTACGACAAAGTCAACATCGCCCTCTACGCGCCGAAGCTCGTGGGCGATTTCTCGCATTCGTCGTTTAGCGAGATTCCTTTTAACGGCAATACCAACAGCCTTGGAAACTATGAATCCAAACCGGTCCCCCGCAAACTCTTCAGTTTCGCGGCGGCGTGCATATAGCACGACGTTCCGGCGTCCGCTTCGGACGCCGGAACGTACTGTGACTGTTAGGTCCTGCGCTAAGCGCAGTCGCTGATTCTTTGGCAACATGATGGTTCAACCAGCTCTTTAGTTGAGCTCGTTGAAATCATGAAGCCAACAGCTGAGTCGCAAATTTATGCTGAGAGTTCGGTGCGGCCCTTGCCACGACGTGCCGAAAGGATGGCACGACCTGCACGGGTACGCATACGAAGACGGAAACCGTGCTTCTTCGAACGACGACGGTTGTTTGGCTGAAAAGTCCGCTTGCTCACGGTGACACTCCAAGACGATCTAGATGATGCGTTCTTCCCGTTGACTATTTAGCAGTGAACAACAGGATGACGCTCGTAACTTATAAAAAGTGTGCGTATTTCGCGGGCTCTTCTAAAAAATGAGCAAGTCGCAAATGAAGCACACAGGACTGAATAACAATAGAAAAATGTTCGCCATAGGTCAAATTGGCGCGACAGTTCCACCAACTTCGCCCGGCAGGCGGTTAGCCTGTGAATAATCTACCCCAAACTTGTGGATTACTACTGTGTATAACGAAAGAAAGTTCACATTTAGCCACGAAACCGCAGGTCATCTCCAAGCTTAAAACGCTTATTCTCAAGGGAAAACCTCTTTTCCACAGTTTAGTGGCCAACTTTTTCCACCTAGCTGTGCATAACTGTGTGGATGGTGGATAGAATCAATGGAGACGTCGTCCAAAAAACGGCGTTTTCGAGCCTTGGAAACAAGATTCGTGTGACCAAGATTGCATTTTTATCGAGAGTGGGGCGCCCTTA